>NZ_CP039255.1:2140000-4727871 GCF_004795795.1 Stenotrophomonas sp. PAMC25021
TCGTGAAAAGGGAAACAACCCAGACCCACAGCTAAGGTCCCAAATTTTGTGCTAAGTGGAAAACCATGTGGAAAGGCACAGACAGCCAGGAGGTTGGCTTAGAAGCAGCCACCCTTTAAAGAAAGCGTAATAGCTCACTGGTCGAGTCGGTCTGCGGGGAAGATTTAACGGGGCTAAGCACAGAACCGAAGCTTGGGGTGCATACTTTGTATGCGCGGTAGAGGAGCGTTCCGTAAGCCGTTGAAGGTGGATTGAGAAGTCTGCTGGAGGTATCGGAAGTGCGAATGCTGACATGAGTAACGATAATGCGGGTGAAAAACCCGCACGCCGAAAGCCCAAGGTTTCCTTGCGCAACGTTAATCGGCGCAGGGTGAGTCGGCCCCTAAGGCGAGGACGAAAGTCGTAGTCGATGGGAAGCAGGTTAATATTCCTGCACCTCGCGTAAGTGCGATGGAGGGACGGAGAAGGTTAGGTGTACCAGGCGTTGGTTGTCCTGGGGAAAGGCGGTAGGTTTGGATCTTTGGCAAATCCGGGATCCTCTAAGACCGAGCACCGAGACGAGCCTTTATGGCGAAGTCACTGATACCACGCTTCCAGGAAAAGCTCCTAAGCTTCAGCTTACGCAGACCGTACCGTAAACCGACACAGGTGGGTAGGATGAGAATTCTCAGGCGCTTGAGAGAACTCGGGTGAAGGAACTAGGCAACATGGCACCGTAACTTCGGGAGAAGGTGCACCCTTTTTGGTGGCTCGTGCGAGCTATAGCTGAAGAGGGTCGCAGTAACCAGGCCGCTGCGACTGTTTATCAAAAACACAGCACTCTGCAAACACGAAAGTGGACGTATAGGGTGTGACGCCTGCCCGGTGCTGGAAGGTTAATTGATGGGGTCAGCCGCAAGGCGAAGCTCTTGATCGAAGCCCCAGTAAACGGCGGCCGTAACTATAACGGTCCTAAGGTAGCGAAATTCCTTGTCGGGTAAGTTCCGACCTGCACGAATGGCGTAACGACAGCGGCGCTGTCTCCACCCGAGACTCAGTGAAATTGAAATCGCTGTGAAGATGCAGCGTTCCCGTGGCAAGACGGAAAGACCCCGTGAACCTTTACTATAGCTTTACACTGAACGTTGAGTTCGTCTGTGTAGGATAGGTGGGAGGCTATGAAACCATGGCGCTAGCTGTGGCGGAGCCATCCTTGAAATACCACCCTGTCGTGCTTGACGTTCTAACCTGGGCCCATTATCTGGGTCGGGGACCGTGTATGGTGGGTAGTTTGACTGGGGCGGTCTCCTCCTAAAGAGTAACGGAGGAGCTCGAAGGTACGCTCAGCGCGGTCGGACATCGCGCACTGTGTGCAAAGGCATAAGCGTGCTTGACTGCAAGATCGACGGATCAAGCAGGTAGGAAACTAGGACTTAGTGATCCGGTGGTTCTGTATGGAAGGGCCATCGCTCAACGGATAAAAGGTACTCCGGGGATAACAGGCTGATACCGCCCAAGAGTTCATATCGACGGCGGTGTTTGGCACCTCGATGTCGGCTCATCACATCCTGGGGCTGTAGTCGGTCCCAAGGGTATGGCTGTTCGCCATTTAAAGTGGTACGCGAGCTGGGTTCAGAACGTCGTGAGACAGTTCGGTCCCTATCTGCCATGGGCGTTGGAGATTTGAGAGGGGCTGCTCCTAGTACGAGAGGACCGGAGTGGACGAACCTCTGGTGTTCCGGTTGTCACGCCAGTGGCATTGCCGGGTAGCTATGTTCGGAAGCGATAACCGCTGAAAGCATCTAAGCGGGAAGCGCGCCTCAAGATGAGATCTCCCGGGGCACAAGCCCCCTGAAGGAACCATGTAGACTACGTGGTTGATAGGTCAGGTGTGTAAGTACAGCAATGTATTGAGCTAACTGATACTAATGATCCGTGCGGCTTGACCATATAACCTCAAGTTGCCTTGGCTTTACGACAACGTCGTAAGAGCATCCAAGTGCACGCTACGTCACAAGAACTATGCGAGGCTGGCGCCTTGTCCCCCAGGGACGAGTGCGACGCTCCAAAAGCCTCCCTGGTGAAATTAGCGCTGTGGAACCACCCGATCCCATCCCGAACTCGGAAGTGAAACGCAGCTGCGCCGATGGTAGTGTGGCTCAAGCCATGCGAGAGTAGGTCATCGCCAGGGTTTATACCCAAAACCCCGCTGCTCACGCAGCGGGGTTTTTCTTTGTGCGCAGAACATGTGGGTAGTGCCGGCCGCCGGCCGGCACCGTCATAGCTGCACACCGGCCGGTAGATGCACGCCATGCGTGGATATTCTCCGCGGGCAGCCCCAGCGCCAACCAAGGTTGGCGACTACCGAGGGCATGCGGGCGCACAGTAGATTCACGCCATATGTGGATGCGGCACCAGCCAGGGTTGGTCGCTCCTCACGGCAGGTCCGGAAGCGGCCTTTTTTCCTGACCCATCACGCAAAAGCAGGCAAAAAAAAGGCGCCCTGCGGGCGCCGTCTTGACCGGGATGGAACTGCAGGCCCGGATCAGGCGGCCCGCGAGACCTCGTGCGGTTCCTGCTGGCGGAACACCGATACCGCCTCGGTAAGCGTACCCGCCTGCGATTGCAGCTCGCGTGCGGCCGCGGTGGCTTCCTCCACAAGCGCGGCATTCTGCTGCGTCGCCTGGTCCATCTGCACCACGGTCTGGTTGATCTGCTCGATGCCGACCGACTGCTCCTGCGAGGCCGCCGAGATCTCGTGCATCAGGTGGCTGACATTCTCAACGCCCCCGACAATGCCCTGCATCCGCTGGCCCGCATCGGCCACCAGCTGGGCACCTTCGCCCACCTGGCGACCCGCCTCATCGATCAGTTTCTTGATTTCCTGTGCGGCGGCGGCGGAGCGCTGCGCCAGCACGCGCACCTCGCTGGCCACCACCGCGAAGCCACGGCCCTGCTCGCCGGCACGGGCGGCCTCCACTGCCGCGTTGAGCGCGAGGATATTGGTCTGGAAGGCGATGCCATCGATCACGCCAGTGATGTCGCCGATCCGCTTCGAGGCTCCCTCGATCGCCTGCATGGTGTCGACGACCCGCTGCATGGCGACGTTGCCATCGCTGGCGGCGCTCTGGGTGGTGATCGCCAGCTGGCTCGCCTCGCGCGCATGGGCAGCGTTCTGGCGCACGGTGGCAGTCAGCTCTTCCATCGAAGCGGCGGTTTCCTGCAGGTGCGCTGCCTGGCGCTCGCTGCGCTCGGACAGCGCGCCATTGCCCGCAGCGATTTCGCTGGCAGCGGTGCTGATCGAGGACGCGCACTGCTGGATACGGCCCACCATGCGCGCCAGCTGGCCGGCGGTGGCGTTGGCATCGCGCTGGATCGCGGCAAAGGCGCCGTGATACTCGCCATGCATGCGTCGATCGAGATCGCCGCTGGCCAGCGCCGAGAGCATCTGCCGCACCTCGTCAACCGTACTGCCCAACGTATCCAGCAGCTGGTTGATGCCACCGGTGAGGCCATCGAGGAAGCTGGCACCTTCGGTTGCCTGCAGGCGCTGGTCGAGGTCGCCGGCGGCGGCGGCCGCGACGATGCCGGCGACGGCGTTCTCCAAGGCGAGCTCATGGGTACGGTCATGCCACTCCACGGCAAAGCCCAGGCGCAGGCCCTGTGCGTCGAAGACCGGAGTAACCACCTGTGCGAAGTGCACCGGGCCGATCTGTACCTTGCCGTTGTGGCTGACCTGCAGGCCATTGAGGATGGCGCGGATCCGGTCCGGGTTGGCGTGGAAGCGATGGATGCTGCTACCGACCAGGCGCTCGGCATCGAAATCGGGGAAGGCCTGGCGCAACGTTGCCTGCTGGTTGCGCAGCAGGGCCACCACCGAGCGGTTCACGTAGCGGATCACGTGATCGTTGTCGGCAATCATCATCGCGGTGCGCGAGGCATCGAGGGCCTGGCGGATCTGCGCGTTCTCGGCGTGTGCCTCCGCTTCGCGTCCACGCTGGGCCTGCACATGGCGTGCGGTGTCGGCCAGCGCATGGGCCAGCGAACCCGGTGCGTAGGCGGTGGTGTCAGCATGTGCACCAAGATCGGCGCCGGTGGCGATGTCGCGCGCCAGCGCGGCCAGCCGGCGGGGACCGTGGCCAAGTGCTTCGGTCTGCTGGCGGAGCCGCAGTGCGACCTGGCCAAGGAACAGGGTCAGGCCGGCCAGCATCGCGGCCTGCAGCAGCGCCGGCCCCACCGCAGCACCGGCCGGCAGCGGGGCCAGCAGTGCAAGCGTGCCGATGCTACCGGCCAGCCACACCGGCAGACGATCGCGATGGCCCAGCAGCACGCCCAGCAGCAGGGCGATCGGCAACGCCGGCGACAGGCCGGTGATCGCGGACAACAGGGCCAGCTGCAGCGCCACCAGGATTGCCAGGGCGTTGCGGGCGATGCCGCGGCCTGCCAGCGGACCGGCCAGCCACAAGGCGGGCAGCACAGCGCCCGCGGCCAACGCGGCGGCCACACCGTGCGGACCGCGCAGGGCCAGCACCAGCCCGGTCACGGCCAGTGCCGCGCTGCCGGTCAGCAGGCGGCGGTCAGCACCGCGGGCGAGCTGTTGCAGGTGCGACAGGCGGGCGGTATCGGGGGGACGGGCGGATGCAATGGACATCGGAGGCTCCTGGGTCAGCAGACGACAACGAGCACGCCGCAACGCACGCAGCAGGGCGTGACGAGGGCGGGTGCCGGGAATTCGAGGGATGCGGCGCGATTAGCGACGCGGAGACGGGACACCGCGGCCACATCCTGTGGGTGACGGTGCAGCAGAGCGGGCATGCGGACTTCCTTGCAGAACCAGACACATGCCGCAGGACCGACCGGGCCCGCGTGCAGCGGGCGCAGGGGCCCGCAACTGATGTATCGGCCGCAAACGCGCGGAGTGAAGCGCGCGGACGCCTGCGCTCAGCCGGCGTTGTCGTTGCTGAAGAAGTGCAGGATCACGCCTGCGATCTGTTCCGGATCTTCCATGTGCAGGTGATGGTTGCCGGGAAACACTGCCAGCCGGCCATCCCGCAGGTGCTGCAGGCGATCGCTGCGCATCGGCTCGGGATAATACGACTGCGCCGGCGTGGCATAGATCACCTGTGTCGGGCAGGCGATGGCCTGCAGCAGGTTGTCGATCTGGCCCTCGCTGAGGCGGATCGCGGTGGGCAGCATCAGGCGCGGATCGCTGCACCAGCGATACCCGCCTTCGACCGGTTCCACGCCGCGCTCGACCAGCAGTCGTGCGCACGGTTCGCTGAGCTGGTTGGTCATCATCCGTGCGCGGATCGGCGCGGCCAGGTCGGGGAACACGCGCAGCTGCTTGCGCGCCAACGCACGGGTGGCGTTCACATGCTCGCGCAGGCGATGGGCGGTCTCTTCTTCGGGGCCGCGCAGGCCGCCGAGAGCTTCGATCGCCACCAGGCGCTCGACGCGGTCGCTGACCGAGGCGGTGAGGCTGGCGATGCCGGCGCCCATCGAATGGCCGAGCAGGCTGAAGCGGTCCCAGCCCAGGGCGTCGGCCACATCAAGCACGTGGCAGATCGCGGCCGCCGTGGTGTAGCTGGCACCGGCCGGCAGGTGCGCGCTGTGGCCATGGCCGGGCAGGTCGATCGCCACCAGCTGCAGCGACGCCAGGTGCGGCGCCAGCGGCACGAAGCTGGCGGCATTGTCGAGCCAGCCATGCAGGGCCAGCACGCGCGGGCCGTCGCCGCTGTTGCGCAGGCCGGCGACGCGGGTGCCGCCCACCTCGAGTTCAAAGGGTTGCAGACTCATGCCAGCGAGGCCACGGCCAGTCGTGCCAGGGCGCGCGCGTGTTCCGGTTCGGCATTGAGGCAGGGGATGTAGCGCATCGTCGCGCCACGTTCGGCCAGCGTTTCGGTGAAGCCCATCGCGACTTCTTCCAGCGTTTCCAGGCAATCGGTGGCGAAGCCGGGGCAGACCACGTCGATCTGCTTCACACCGGATTCGGCCAACGCCCACAGGCTCGGCTCAGCGTAAGGCTGCAGCCAGCGCTCGCGGCCGAAGCGCGACTGGTAACCCATCTGCCAGTCGTCCTTGCCCAGGCCCAGCGCGTTGGCGATGGCCTGCGCGCTGGCCTCGCAGCGCTGCGGATACGGATCACCCGCGTCGGCCAGGCGCTGCGGAATGCCGTGGAAGGAGAACATCAGTTTCTGGCTGCGGCCGTGCTGTTCCCAGTAGCGGCGGATCGAGCCGGCAACGGCCTCGACCCAGCCCGGGTCGACCGAGTAGTCGCGTACCAGACTGACGGTCACGCCCGGGTTGCGCCGCTGCCAGGCATCGACCCGGTCCTCGACCGAGGCGGTGGTGGTGGTGGAGTACTGCGGGTACAGCGGCAGCACCACGATGCGGCGTGCGCCTTCGCCGGCGAGGCGGTCGAGCTCGTGGGCCAGGGCCGGTTCGCCATAGCGCATTGCGTGGCGCACTTTCAGGGTTGGCAGCAGGGCCTGCATCGCCTGCGCCAGCTGCCGGGTATGGACCATCAGCGGTGAGCCATCCGGCAGCCAGACCTGGGCGTACTTGGCCGCCGAACGGCTGCTGCGCAGCGGCAGGATCAGTCCGCGCAGCAGCGGCTGCCACAGCAGTGGCGGGATCGCGACCACGCGGCGGTCGGACAGGAATTCGGCCAGGTAACGGCGTACGGCGGGGGCCGTCGGCGTATCGGGCGTGCCTAGGTTGACCGCCAGCACGGCGGTATCGGGTGCGTCGAGCATGGGGTGCATTGTCGCCGATCCGGTGTCGCACCGGGATGCAGGGTTCGGATTGCAGGCATAGCGCGCATCTATGTGAGCGGGGAGCGCTCATTGGGGATTCATGACAACACTACTAATTTCAGTCACTTGCTATATCTTCCTATGGACTGACTTCTGGAGCCTGCCATGCGTCGCCCGATCCAAGCCCTGCTGATCGCCGCCAGCCTGCTGTCCAGCCAGGCCATGGCCGGACCGCAGGAAGACCAGCGCGCCCGCAATGCCGTGCGCGTGCTGGCGGAGATCCAGGAAATCCCTGAACAGGGAATTCCGGACAAGTTGCTCGACGAAGGCCGCGCGGTCATCGTCATTCCCGACACGATCAAGGCCGGCCTGGTCATTGGCGGTCGTCGCGGCCACGGGCTGATGTCGGTGCGCATGCCCAATGGCGCCTGGTCCAGCCCGGTATTCGTCAAGCTGACCGGTGGCAGCATCGGCTTCCAGGCCGGCGTGCAGTCTTCCGACGTAGTGCTGGTGTTCCGCAACGACCGCAGCCTGGACAACCTGGTCAATGGCAAGTTCACGCTTGGCGCCGATGCCGGCGTTGCCGCCGGTCCGGTCGGCCGCAATGCCGCCGCCGCCACCGACGGCCAGCTGAAGGCCGAGATCTGGTCGTGGTCGCGCGCGCGCGGCCTGTTCGCCGGTGTCGCGCTGGATGGCGCGGTGCTGCAGATCGACGATGCCGCCAATCTGGACGCCTACGGCAGCAACACCACGCCGCGCATGATCTTCGAAGGTCGCGCCGTCGGTTCGCCGTCGATGGACGTGGTCGCCTTCCGCGATCGCCTGGAAGAGGCCACCTACGCCGCCCGCAACAACCGCAACGGCAACGGTGGCAATGCACCGCGTCCGGCGCCGGCGCCGGCTGCCGCCCCCGTGTCTGTGCCCGTTCAGGCAGCACCGGCGGCCCCGGCCGAAGCCACCACCGCGCCGCTGCAGAACGTTCCGCAGAACCCGCCGCCGCAGCAGCAGGGCTTCCAGCCGGTCAATGACGGCGAAATCCGCACGGAAACGCTGGGCGGAAACTGACTTTCGTCACGCGCGCCGGCTAACACCCGGTGCGCTATGCTCGACAGCCTGATCACTAACGTAACGAGCGTCTTTATGGGCAGTTTCAGCATCTGGCATTGGTTGGTCGTGCTGGCCATCGTCCTGCTGGTGTTCGGCACCAAGCGCCTGACCAGTGGCGCCAAGGACCTCGGTTCGGCGGTCAAGGAATTCAAGAAGGGCATGCGCGACGACGACAAGCCGAACGCGCAGCTGGGCGACGAGTCGCGCAGCCAGGACGCCTCGCGCACCGCGCAGGACGAGCACGACCGCACCCCTCGCTGATCCGGAGCGGTCGTGGTGTTTGATATCGGCTTCAGCGAACTGCTGGTGATCGCCGTGGTCGCCCTGGTGGTGCTCGGTCCCGAGCGCCTGCCCAAGGCGGCCCGCTTTGCCGGCCTGTGGGTGCGTCGCGCCCGCAATCAATGGGATTCGGTGAAACAGGAACTGGAGCGCGAACTGCAGGCCGAGGAGATCAAGCGGCAGATGCAGGACGTTCGCCAGGGCATGCAGGACACCGAGAACCAGCTGCGTGCCAGCGGCGAAGCGATCCGTCGCGAAGCGCAGGAGGCGCAGCAGCAGGGCGATACGCTGGCGCAGGAGGTACGCGCACCGGCGCCTGCGGATCTGCCGCCGCATATGAGCGGCCTGACCCGTGCCGATGCACCGGTACAGGAGGGCGTCGCTCCCGAGCCGACGCCGGCGACACCCCCTGAAGCCGGTGCGCCGCCGCCGCCGCGCACGGAGCGCCAGCCATGAGTGAACAGGATTTCGGCGAGAGCTCGCTGGTCGAACATCTGGTGGAACTGCGCGGCCGCCTGGTGCGCGCATTGCTGGGCCTGGGCGTGGTGCTGCTGGCGCTGCTGCCGTTCACCCAGAAGCTGTACAACGCGTTGGCCGAGCCGCTGGTCTCGCAGCTGCCGAACGGGCAGACGATGATTGCCACCAATCCGGCCGGCGCCTTCTTCGCGCCGTTGAAGCTGACCTTCTTCGTTGCCCTGTTCGTGGCGGTGCCGTGGCTGCTGTACCAGCTGTGGGCCTTCGTCGCGCCCGGCCTGTATGCGCGCGAGAAGCGCCTGGCGGTGCCGCTGCTGGTGTCCTCGGTGCTGCTGTTCTACACCGGCTGTGCCTTTGCCTACTTCCTGGTGCTGCCGGCGGTGTTCCACTTCCTCACCACCTTCAGCCCGGACGTGATTGCGATCACCCCGGATGCAAATGCCTACCTGGATTTCGTGCTGGCGATCTTCTTCGCCTTCGGCGGCAGCTTCGAACTGCCGGTGGCGATGGTGATCCTGGTGCTGCTGGGCTGGGTGACGCCGCAGCAGTTCAAGGAAGGCCGCGGCTACGCGATCGTCGGCATCTTCGTGCTGGCGGCGGTGCTGACCCCGCCGGACGTGGTTTCGCAGCTGATGCTGGCGATCCCGATGTGCCTGCTCTATGAGCTGGGCATCCACGCCGCACGCTGGCTGGTGCCGTCGTCGGCAGTCAAGAAGCCCGCCGCCTGAAAAAAAAAGTGGACGGAGGGGATTAAGTCGTTAGCTGCACACACTGGGCATAAACGACTTAATCCCCTCCGTCCCCTTTTTTCATCAGGCGTGGAAGATGTCGCTCGAGGTCGGCGTGGTCGGGATCGGCGGTGCGGCGCGGCTGCCACGGTGCACGAACATCTGCTTCCACGCGGCGTAGACCGCGCCGACATACAGCGGCATCAGCACCGTGGTCAGCACCAGCTGGGCGATGAAGGCGGCGGCCAGCGGGCCGCCGATCAGCATCGCGATCTGGATCACGATCACGAACAGGATGTAGATGCAGAACGCGGCGATCAGGCCGAGCACGGCGAACACGATCATTGCGCCGATGTTCTCGATGCAGCCCTGCAGGCTCAGGCGCAGCGCGTGCATGCCGCTCTGCTTGTCGAACACCACCAGCGCCGGCTGGGTGAACATTGCCAGCGACAGTGCGACCGCGCTCAGGAACACCAGCAGCATCCACAGTGCGATGCGCTTGGCCGGCAGGTTGGCCACCAGCGCCGCAGCATCGTCCGGCTTGATCTGCTGGCCACTGCGGCTGATCTCTTCCATCTTGGTCATGACCTCGCTGAAGGCGGTGAAGCCTTCGCGGCCGATCATCAGGAACAGCAGCGCGCCCAGCAGCAGCACCGCCAGCACCTGGATCGCCAGCGGCACCAGCAGGTGGCTGACGCGGTGGTCGCGGATCGGCTGCAGCAGGTGCGAGGCCAGGCCCGGGCGACCTTCGTCGATCTCACCCACGGCGTACAGCATGCCGCCGAACATGATCGGCGAGATGGCCAGGGTCATCAGCTGCACGGCCATGCCGGCGGCGCCGGGAATCAGCGTCGACAACAGGGTGACCACCCAGCTCACCAGCAGCCAGGTCAGACCGATCCGGGCCAGCTGCAGCGGCGCACGCCGATACAGCGAGAACGTATCCAGCAACCACTGGGCGCCCGCCGAGGCCGGCAGCTTGCGAATCTCTTTCATGGACATCCGGGAAGGACAGGAGGGGCCGGGCGCTTGCCCGTGCCGCCGATTATCCCTGTTTTGCCGCCGGCTGGGCTGAAGACAGCCGCGCCTGGCGAACGAAGCGGCGCAGCAGCTGGCGCGCCAGCGGTGCGGCGCTGACCGCGCGCTCGATGCTGCGGGCACAGCCGCCATGGCGGCCGATGCAGTCGGCGCGGGCACGCACGTAGCCGCGCATGTGGTGGGTGGCGAACTCGGGGTGGAACTGCACGCCCCAGGCCTGGCGCCCCCAGCGGAAGGCATGGCAGCCATCCAGCGGCGAGCGTGCCAGTACTTCGGCGCCGTCGGGCGCGCGCAACACGGTCTGCAGGTGGGTGGCGTGGGCGGCGAAGTGCTGCGGCAGGCCCTGGAACAGCGGGTCCTGCGCGGCCTGCGGCTGCAGCTCCAGTTCGATCGTGCCGGACTCGCGCCCGGCCGGGTTGTAGGCCACCTCCCCGCCCAGCGCGTGCGCCAGCAGCTGGTGACCGTAGCAGATACCGAACACCGGCAGGTCGTCGTGGGCGGCCTGGCGCAGCCATGCGGCACTGCGCTCACTCCATTCGGCGTGGTCGGTGACGAAGGCGGCCGAGCCGGTCACCAGCACGCCGGCGAAGGCATGCGGGTCGGGCAGGGCATCCCCGTGTTCGACATCGACCACCACCGTCTCGTGCTCTTCCAGCCCGGCGGCCACCCGGATCCAGTGCGGGAAGCGCCCGTAGCGGCGCAGCGACGGCACCGGGCGGCCGGTTTCAAGGATCAGGAACGGGGCTGGGTTCATCCGGGGGCGGCAGGACTGACAGGACTTCCTCGATTGTAGTCAGCCCCTGCGCCACCTTTTCAAGCCCGGCCTGGCGCAGGGTTCGCAGCCCTTCAGCCCGCGCGGCACGGGTGAAACCGGCCAGATCCATGTCGGCGCGGATCTGCCCACGCAGCCGCGAGCCCAATGGCAGCAACTCATACAGGCCGATGCGGCCGAGGAATCCGGTGCGCCGGCACTCCAGGCAACCAACCGGCCGACAGGGCGTGGCGGCATCTGGATATGCAGCTTGGCTATCAGCCAGCACCGCCCAGTCGGCAGCACCAAGGGTGTGCGGCTGCTTGCAGTGCGGGCACAGGGTGCGCACCAGGCGCTGGGCGAGGATGCCGTTGAGGGTGCTGGCCAGCAGGTAGTGCGGCACGCCTAGGTCGAGCAGGCGGGTGACCGCCGACGGCGCGTCGTTGGTATGCAGCGTGGACAGCACCAGATGGCCGGTCAGCGAGGCCTGCACCGCCATCTGCGCGGTTTCCAGATCGCGGATCTCGCCGATCATGATGATGTCCGGGTCCTGCCGCAGCAGGGTGCGCACGCCGCTGGCGAAGTCCAGGTCGATGTTGGCCTGCACCTGCATCTGGTTGAACTCGGGCGCGATCATCTCGATCGGGTCCTCCACGGTGCACACGTTCACGTCCGGCGTGGCCAGCCGCTTCAGCGTGGAATACAGGGTGGTGGTCTTGCCTGAGCCGGTCGGGCCGGTGACCAGCACGATGCCGTGCGGGCGTTCGACCAGTGCATTCCAGCCGGCGGCCTCCTGCGGACTGAAACCCAGCTGGTCGATGCTCTTGAAGGCGGCATCCGGGTCGAAGATGCGCATCACGCACTTCTCGCCGAAGGCGGTGGGCATGGTCGACAGGCGCATCTCGACCTCGCGGCCGCCCGGCGAGCGGGTCTTGATGCGGCCGTCCTGCGGGCGCCGGCGTTCGGCCAGGTCCATGCGGCCGAGCACCTTGATGCGGCTGACCACGGCGGTCATCACCGCCGGTGGCACCTCGAAGACCTTGTGCAGCACGCCATCGATGCGGAAGCGCATGCGCCCCATCTCGCGGCGCGGTTCCAGGTGGATGTCCGAGGCGCGCTGTTCGTAGGCATATTGCAGCAGCCAGTCGACGATGTGCACGATGTGCTGGTCGTCGGCATTGACGTCGCCGGTACGGCCCAGCTCGACCAGCTGCTCGAAGCTGGGCAGGGTGGTGCTGGCTTCGCCGCGGACATCGCCGCGCGCGCCACGCACCGAGCGGGTCACCCCGTAGAACTCCATGGTGTAGCGGTGCAGGTCGAGCGGATTGACCACCGCCAGCTCGATGCTGCGGCGGGTCAGGTGCTGCAGGTCGCGGCGCCACTCCTGCACCAGCGGCTCGCTGGTGGCCACCAGCACCCGTTCGGCATCCACCGCCAGCGGCAGGAAGCGGTGGCGGCGGGCGTAGGCGTGGGAGACCAGCGCGGTGACCGCAGCGACGTCGACCCGGGTCGGATCGATGCGCAGGTAGCGGCTGCCGGTGCGCCGGGCCAGCCATTCGGTCAGGCGTTCCAGGGTCAGTTCGCCACCGTCGCGGGCGGCCAGCTTGAGGTTGGACAGCAACACCAGCGGGTGCACTTCACTGGCATTGCGCGCGCCCTGTGCGGAAAACCGCATGCGCTCGACGTCGTGCTCGGCCACCAGGCCATCGGCCAGCAGCGCTGCGCAGACCTGTTCGAAATGCAGGCGGCCCCACGGCAGCGGGATGTCGCCTGGCTCGCCGGGCGTGCCCACCGGCAGCCGATGTTCCATCTGCCTGCTCCTCCCGGGTACGGAATGCCCCGCAGGTCGGCCGTTATACTAACGCACCCCCTTGCCGGCCAAGACTCGTACGCATGTCCGCGACCCCGACCGTTCCGATCACCTTCCAGGGCCTGATCCAGACCCTGAACCAGTTCTGGGCCCAGCAGGGCTGCGTGCTCATCCAGCCGCTCGACCTGGAGGTGGGCGCCGGTACCTTCCACCCGGCCACCTTCCTGCGTGCGATCGGTCCGGAACGCTGGAACGCGGCCTACGTGCAGCCCTCGCGCCGCCCGACCGACGGCCGCTACGGCGAGAACCCGAACCGCCTGCAGCGCTACTACCAGTACCAGGTGGCGATGAAGCCGGCGCCGGACAACATCCAGCAGCTGTACCTGGATTCGCTGAAGGCGCTGGGCATCGACCCGCTGGTGCACGACCTGCGTTTCGTCGAGGACAACTGGGAATCGCCGACGCTGGGCGCCTGGGGCCTGGGCTGGGAAGTCTGGCTCAACGGCATGGAAGTGACCCAGTTCACCTACTTCCAGCAGGCCGGTGGCCTGGAGTGCCGCCCGGTGCTGGGCGAGATCACCTACGGTCTCGAACGCCTGTGCATGTACCTGCAGAACTGCGACAACGTCTACGACCTGGTCTGGACCTACGGCCCGGACGGGCAACCGGTGACCTATGGCGACGTCTACCACCAGAACGAAGTCGAGCAGAGCACCTACAACTTCGAATACGCCGACGTGGACGAAATGTTCCACCGCTTCGATGCCTGCGAGCGTGAAGCGCAGAAGCTGGTCGAGGTGGGCCTGCCGCTGCCGGCCTACGAGCAGGTGATGAAAGCCAGCCACACCTTCAACCTGCTCGATGCACGCCGCGCGATCAGCGTGACCGAGCGCCAGCGCTACATCCTGCGCGTGCGCGCGCTGGCCCAGGCGGTGGCCAAGGCGTACTACGAGCAGCGCGAGAAGCTGGGCTTCCCGGGCGCGAAGAAGGCCTGACGGGCCGTCGGCACCCACCCGCTTTTCATCAACTACCCGGGGCGCCGGACGCGTCGCGCGCTGCGCCCCCACCACAGGATCGAACCGATGAGCCAACTGTCCCCCCTGCTGATCGAACTGGGCACCGAGGAGCTGCCGGTCAAGGCGCTGCCGGGCCTGGCCCAGGCGTTCTTCGACGGTGTTGTCGAAGGCCTGCGCACGCGCGGCGTCGCGCTGGAACTGGGTGATGCACGCCCGCTGTCGACCCCCCGCCGCCTGGCCGTGCTGCTGCCGGGCGTGGGCCTGGAACAGCCGGAACAGCACAGCGAAGTGCTGGGCCCGTACCTGAACATCGCACTGGACGCCGAAGGCCAGCCGACCAAGGCGTTGCAGGGCTTCGCCGCCAAGGCCGGGATCGACTGGACCGCGCTGGAGAAGACCACCGACAACAAGGGTGAGCGCTTCGTGCACCGCGCGGTGACCCCGGGCGCACGCACCGCCAGCCTGCTGCCGGAGATCCTGCGCGAGGCGATTGCAGCGATGCCGATTCCCAAGCCGATGCGCTGGGGCGACCACACCTGGGGCTTTGCCCGCCCGGCGCACTGGCTGGTGCTGCTGCACGGTACCGAGGTGGTGGAGGCCGAACTGTTCGGCCTGCAGGCCGGCCGTGTCAGCCGTGGCCATCGCTTCCACCACGACCAGCCCGTGTCGCTGGCCCAGCCGCAGGACTATGTTGAAGCCCTGCGCGCCGCCTTCGTGCTGGTCGACCCGCGCGAGCGCCGTGCGCGCATCGTCGCCGAGGTCGAGGCCGCCGCGGCCAGGGCCGGTGGCAGCGCCCGCATCACCGACGACAACCTGGAGCAGGTGGTGACCTTGGTCGAGTGGCCGTCGGCGGTGCTGTGCAGCTTCGAACGTGCGTTCCTGGCAGTGCCGCAGGAAGCGCTGATCGAAACGATGGAGATCAACCAGAAGTTCTTCCCGGTGCTGGATGCCGCAGGCACGCTGACCGAGAAGTTCATCGGCATCGCCAACATCGAATCGAAGGACGTGGCCGAAGTGGCCAAGGGCTACGAGCGGGTGATCCGCCCGCGCTTCGCCGACGCCAAGTTCTTCTTCGACGAGGACCTGAAGCAGGGCCTGGCGTCGATGGGCGACGGCCTGAAGACGGTGACCTACCAGGCCAAGCTGGGCAGCGTGGCCGACAAGGTGGCGCGCGTGGCCGCCCTGGCCGAAGTGATCGCACCCCAGGTGGGTGCCGATGCCGTGCAGGCCAGGCGGGCTGCCGAATTGGCCAAGAACGACCTGCAGTCGCGCATGGTCAACGAGTTCCCGGAGCTGCAGGGCATCGCCGGCCGCCACTACGCCGTGGCCGGTGGCGAATCGACCGAGGTGGCGCTGGCCATCGACGAGGCCTACCAGCCGCGCTTCGGCGGTGATGACATCGCGCTGTCGCCGCTGGGCAAGGTGCTGGCCATCGCCGAACGCGTCGACACGCTGGCCGGTGGTTTCGCCGCGGGCCTGAAGCCGACCGGCAACAAGGACCCGTTCGCGCTGCGCCGCAATGCGCTGGGCCTGGCCCGCACGATCATCGAAAGCGGCTTCGAGCTGGACCTGCGCGCGCTGCTGGCCAGCGCCAACGCCGGCCTGGCCGCGCGCAACGTGCAGGCCGATGTCGGCGAGCTGTACGACTTCATTCTCGACCGCCTGAAGGGCTATTACGGCGACAAGGGCGTGCCGGCCACGCACTTCAACGCGGTGGCCGAACTGAAGCCGGCCTCGCTGTACGACTTCGACCGCCGCCTGGATGCGATCGGCACCTTCGCCGCACTGCCGGAAGCCGAAGCACTGGCTGCGGCCAACAAGCGCATCCGCAACATCCTGCGCAAGGCCGAGGGCGACATTCCGGCGCAGATCGACCCGGCGCTGCTGCAGGAAGACGCCGAGCGCGCGCTGGCCGAAGCGGTCACCGCCGCCATCGACGACACCGGCGCCAGCCTGCACCAGAAGGACTACGTGGCCGTGCTGGCACGCCTGGCGCGCCTGCGCCCGCAGGTCGACGCGTTCTTCGACGGGGTGATGGTCAATGCGGACGATCTGGCGCTGCGTGGCAACCGCCTGGCGCTGCTGACGATGCTGGGCGAGCGCCTGGGCAAGGTCGCGGCGATCGAGCATCTGTCGAGCTGATGCCCGTATCGGTAGTGCCGGCCGCTGGCCGGCATTACCCCGCGCACCGCATCGCCGGTGGATGTCCATCGGGGTCATTGCCGGCATCGCGCACGATGCCGGCATCCTCGCCTGCATTGACGATGATCGCCACAAAGGTGCGTATTTTGACCGCCACTTAACAACCGATCCCGAATGACGTGATGCATTTCGCATCGTCACCTTCGGTCGGTATGCTGTCCCGCATGCAGCCAAAGAAATACGCCCTGCCGCTGATGGTCCTGTCGTTGGCCGCCACTTCCGTGGCCCACGCGCGCGGCACCATCGACAAGGTGGACATCAAGGGATTGGACAAGGGCGACGACGCCGCAATCATCGAGAACATCCAGGAATCGCTGTCGCTGTACGACACGATCGGCAAGGAACAGGGCGAATCACGCCTGGAGTACCTGCTGTCGCAGGCCGAGCGGCAGACCCGCCAGGCACTGGAACCGTTCGGGTACTACAACCCGGTGATCAAGGTCGAGGCACCGCGCGAGGACGAACACGTGCGCGTGCTGATCCATGTCGACAAGGGCACCCCGGTGACCGTGCGCCGGGAGCACATCGACATCACCGGCCCGGCGATGTACGACCAGTACCTGCAGGATGACCTGGCCGCGTTCAAGCCGCGCAAGGGCCAGCGCTTCGAGCACACCCAGTACGAAGCCAGCAAGATCACCATCACCCGGCGCCTGGCCGAGCGCGGCTACTTCGACGCCGACTACACCCAGCGCCAGGTGCAGATCACCCGCGCCGACAACGCCGCCGACATCGACCTGACCTGGGACAGCGGCCGCCGCTACAACATGGGCCCGGTGCGCTTCCAGCAGGACTACTTCGTCGACAAGCTGTTCGATCCACTGGTCTACTGGGACCAGGGCAGCTACTACCACGAGGGCAAGCTGGACCGGCTGCGCGAGTCGCTGACCAAGCTGGACTACTTCAGCGTGATCGACATCCAGCCGCGCCCGGACCAGGCCGACGAGAACGGCGAAGTGCCGGTGGACGTGAAGCTGACGCGCGCCAAGCGCACCATCTATACCGCCGGCCTGAGCTACGGCAGCGAGAGCGGCCCGGGTGTGCGCGGTGGCATCGAGCGGCGCTTCCTGAACAACCGCGGCCACAAGATGAACACGCAGCTGGACTATGCGCAGAAGCGCAAGAGCCTGGTCACCAGTTACCGCATTCCGGCCTTCAACTGGCTCGACGGCTGGTACACCTTTGCCGCCAGCGCGTACGACGAGCAGACCGACTACATCGATCTGCGCAACTTCAAGCTGATCGCCAGCCGCAGCGGCGAGATCAACGAGCACTGGACCGCGATCGCCTCGATCAACGCACTGCGCGAGCGCTGGCGCTACGCGTCCGGCACCGAATTCACCGACGCCGTCTACAACACCTCGACGCTGGTGTACCCGCAGATGGTTGCCGACTACGTCAACGTCGACGACGAGATGTTCCCGCGCAAGGGCATCAGCGGCGCGGCGACGGTGCGTGCCGGCGTGGAAGGCGCCGGCTCGGATACCAGCTTCGTGCAGGCCAACGCCGTGCTGCGCTGGTACATCCCGGTGGGTGAAAGCAACCGCCTGATCCTGCGCGGTGAAGGCGGCACCACGTGGACCAGCGACCTGGTGGCGATGCCACCGAGCCTGCGCTACTTCGCCGGCGGAGACCGCAGCATCCGCGGCTACGCTTACCGCGAAGTTGGTCCGCGCACGCCCAAACCCGACAAATATGCGCTGGGCGCCAAGAACCTGGTGATCGGCTCGGCCGAGTACGAACACTACTTCAATGGCGGCCCCTGGGGCGCGGCGGTGTTCGTCGATACCGGCAGTGCCTTCGACAACACCATTGACCTGCATACCGGCGTCGGCTTCGGCGTGCGCTGGAAATCGCCGGTGGGCCCGGTGCGGGTGGATATCGCGCACGGCCTGAACAATCCGGACTCGCAGTTCCAGCTGTACCTCAACATCGGAGCGGACCTGTGAGCACGCCCGCACCGAGCCCCGGCACGCTACCGCCGCGCGTGCGCTTCTACCGACGCCGCCGCTTCTGGGCCTGGTCCGGCGTCGGCGTGATCGGCGTGGTGCTGCTGGCCCTGCTGGCGGTGTACTGGCTGCTGCAGACCGTGGCCGGCCGCGATGTGCTGCTGGCACAGGTGGTGGCGCGACTGCCGGCGGGCGCCAGCTTCACCTGGGACAAGGTGGACGGCCCGGTGGCCGGTCCGCTGACCCTGTACAACGTCGACTTCCGCTACGACGACATCCATTTCCACGCCGAGCGCGCGCACCTGGAGCCGGACCTGCGCCCGCTGCTGGGCCGCAAGCTGCTGCTGGACAAGCTGGAGCTGACCAACGCCACGCTGAACCTGGCCAAGAGTGACGAGCCGTTCAAGCTGCCGTCGTGGCCCGATTCGCTGCCGCAGATCGAAATGCCGCTGGCGATCCAGGCCGATGCCATTGCCATCGACGGCTTCCGCATCAGCCAGGCCAACGAGCCGGTGATCGACATCAGCCGTGTGCGTGGTGGCATCGAGATCGCCAATGGCGAGTTCCAGGCGCACAAGCTGGTGGTGGACAGCGACATGGGCAACTTCACCGCCCAGGGCCGTTACATTCCGGCCGAGGACTACGACACCGATGTGACGGTGACGGCGGTGCTGCCAGCACCGCGTGGGCGCACCGCCGCTACGGTGGGTCTGGTCGCACGTGGCGACCTGTCGCACATGGAAGTGGCCGTAGCCGGGCGCGCGCCGAAGCCGCTGCACGCGATGCTGGTGTTCGATGGCCGCACCGACCCGAGCTGGAGCGCCAGCATCCGCAGCGACGAGCTGGATCTGGCGCTGTTGTCGCCAGCATTGGCGAGCTCGGCGATTGCGCCGTTGTCGCTGGACTTCACCGCCGCCGGCAAGGGCGGCAATGCCAACCTGCGCGGCAGGGTGAAGCAGGGCGACCAGGAGCTGGAACTGGCACCGTCGGTGGTGTCGCTGCAGGACCAGGTGCTGAAGGTCTCACCGCTGCTGGTGAAGGGCCTCGGTGGCGAAGCGCGGCTGGAAGGCACCGCCGACTTCAGCCAGGACGATCAGCAGAAACTCAATTTCTCGGTGGTCGCACGCGATCTGACCTACGTGCCAGCACCCGACCCGAACACGGCTGGCAGCGCACCGGTGCCGGTCACCCTGAAGGAAGCACGCTTCGGCCTGGCCGGTACCCTGAAGGCCTGGGCGGCGATCGGCCGTGCCGAGATCGAACGCGAGGCGCAGAAGGCGCAGCTGCAGTTCGACGTACGCGGCAATGACCAGGCCGCGTCGATCCACCAGCTGCAGGCGCAGACGCCGGGTGGGCAGCTGCAGGTGGAAGGCCAGGTGGCCTGGGCGCCGCAGCTGGACTGGGACGCCAAGGCCACGCTGAAGGACTTCGACCCCGGCTATTTCGTGCCGGGCTGGAACGGCCGCCTGTCCGGCAACCTGGCCTCCAAGGGCCGTCAGCTGCCGCTGCCGGCCAATGCCGCACCGGGCACGGCCGGCACGCTGGAAGCCACCGTCGACCTGCCGTCGCTGAAGGGCATCCTGCGCCAGCGCAACCTTGATGCACAGGGCAAGTTCGCGCTGCAGGGCGCGCAGGGCCAGGGTGACCTGAAGCTGTCGCTGGGCAGCAGCCGGGTGACCGCGTCGGGCAAGGTCGGCGACCGCCTCGACATCGATGCACGTTTCGAACCGCTGCAGCTGAGTGACCTGCTGCCGGGCGCCGACGGTGGCCTGCGCGGCCAGGTGCAGGTGAAGGGGCCGCGCGATGCGCCGGACATCACCGCCGACCTGGTCGGCAACAATCTCAACTGGGAGGGCTACGGCGCCGAGAGCGTGAGCATCAAGGGCCACCTGCCGTGGCGCGGCGACAGCGGCACGCTGGCGGTGCAGGGCCAGCAGGTCAACGCCGGCATGCTGCTGGAGCGCTTGAACGTGGATGCGCAGGGCAGTGTGTCCAACCTGCGCCTGGCTGCGCAGACCCGCAATGAGATGGGCGCGATCGAGCTGCAGGGCAGCGTGCGCCAGCAGGGGGCGCAGTGGCGTGGCGAGCTGGCCTCGCTGCGCATCGCACCGGTGAAGGGTGATGCGTGGTCGCTGCGTGCACCGGCGGCGTTCGCGATCAACGGCAGCACCTACACCCTGTCCGAAGCCTGCCTGGCCGCCGCCAGCAGCGGCGCGCTGTGCGCACAGGCCAACTGGCCGCGAGAAGGCCTGGTGGTGCGCAGTGACGCGCTGCCGCTGGCGCTGGTGCAGCCGTGGCTGCCGCCGCAGTCCGGCCGCCGCATCTACCTGCGCGGCGACGTCAGCCTGGACGCGCAGATCCGCCCGCGCGGCGCGACCTGGGAAGGCCATGTGGAAGTGCGCTCGAAGGAAGGCGGCGTGCGCCTGGGCGAGAACCGCAACACCGTGGGCGATACCACCCGCGGCGAGCTGGTGCGCTATGACCAGTTCTCGCTGAAGCTCGACATGACCCCGGCCAGCATCAAGGGCTACCTGGGCATGGGCTTCCAGGGCAATGGTTTCGTCGACGCGAAGATGCAGACCGGCTGGGAAGCCAGCGCACCGCTGAACGGTGAGCTCTACCTCAACATGTCGCGGCTGTACTGGCTGGAGCTGTTCTCGCCGGACATCGTGCGCCCGACCGGCCTGATCGAAGGCCACGTCAGCCTGCGCGGTACGCGCGGGCAGCCGTCGCTGGGCGGCGACGCGCAGCTGAGCAACTTCAAGGGCGAATTCCCCGCGCTTGGCCTGACCTTCGACCAGGGCAAGGGTAGTTTCGTGGCCCAGCCCGACGGTTCGGCCAAGATCACCGCGCAGGCCAACTCGGGCCAGGGCACGCTGTATGTCGACGGCGGCCTGTCGTGGTTCGGTGATGCACAGCCGCTGCAGCTGAAGATCCACGGCGAGAACGTGCTGCTGTCCAACACCAGCGAGCTGCGCATCGTCGCCAACCCCAACCTCGACTTCACGTTGGCCAAGGCGGCGATGGAGCTGCGTGGCACCGTGCACGTGCCCGAGGCCGACATCGACCTGGAGCGCCTGGACCGTGGCACCTCGGTGTCCGAAGACGTGGTGGTGCTGGACCCGGCCGATCCGGAAGAGTCGCGCACCTCGCCGCTGGACATGGACCTGACGGTCAGCCTCGGCGACAAGGTGAAGATGACCGGGTTCGGCCTGAAGGGCGCGCTGACCGGCAAGATGCAGGTCTGGGCCAAGCCCGGCCGTGAAATGACCGCCAATGGCGGCCTGGAAGTGAGCGGCCGCTACAAGGCGTATGGGCAGGACCTGACCATCACCCGCGGCAACCTCACCTGGAACTACAACGCGGTGTCCGACCCGCGCATCAACATCCGCGCCGAGCGCCGGATCGGTGATGTCACCGCCGGCATCGACGTGACCGGGCGTGCGCAGCAGCCGCGCGCGGACGTGTGGTCCGATCCGGCAATGTCGCAGTCCGAGGCACTGGCCTATCTGGTGCTGGGACGCAGCCTGACCGGTGCCAGCAGCGACCAGGCGCAGCAGGTCAACGCGGCCTCGGCGGCGCTCTCGGCGGGCAGCGGCCTGCTGGCTTCGCAGCTGGGCGCCAAGCTGGGCCTGGACGACGCCGGCGTGAGCCAGTCGCGCGCGCTGGGCGGCTCGGTGATCGGTGTCGGCAAGTACATCTCGCCCAAGCTGTACGTCGGCTACGGCGTGTCGCTGGTCGGTGCCGGTTCGGTGATCACGCTGAAGTACCTGCTGCGCCGCGGGTTCGACGTGGAAGTGGAGTCGAGCACCGTGGAAAACCGCGGGTCGATCAACTGGCGGCGGGAGAAATAACCCGCTGCCCCTCAACCACCCTCTGTGTCGGGATCGGTCTGGCTGACAACGGCGAAGGAGGGGGCTGACCTGCGCGGACGAGGCCCGTGCGTGAGCATGCCGTGCCCATCAAGCGCCGACGGTGGCTCGACGGGCGCTGGCGCGGACGCCGTCCGCGATGGGGTGCCTCCAACGAAAGGCGTCAGCATGAGGACGCCAGACACGATGACCACCGAGGCATGGATTGCCACGTGTTTCATGCTGGACGTGCTGATCGCGATAGGGCGAGCGGCATCACCGAGCAATGCCAGCGCCGCCAGAACGGCCAGCACGACGAGAGCGCCCAGCAGGCAGCGGACAATGGCCACCTGCATCTTCATGAGATTGAAGTGCCCGGGTTGGGATACCGCCATCCAGAAGGCGACCTGATCCGTGTCCAGTGGCGCCAGCGTGTCACGGACACCATGCACTCCCAGACGCTGCATCGTTTGCCGCATGATGCCAGCACGCCCGGGCACGCTGGCCGACAGCAGCGATTGCAGCCAGTGCCACGGTCGGGTCAAGCGTTCCATGCGGGCATGGGCCTCGGTTACGGACACCCGGTCATGCGGTCGGTCCAGGGCTGCGGTGAGGGCCGTGTGGTTGCGCGGCTGCAGCTGCCAGCGGCGATGCAGCAGGTTGCGCCGTGCGCGGACCCGGTAGGGATCGATATCAGCCCGGATCTCATCCCAGCAGAAGTATCGACCCAGCAGATCGAAGTTGGACTCGCACAGCGGCTGGCCCTGGTGCAGCAGCTGCTGCAGTACCACGTCACCGATACGCGGCCTGTCGGCCAATGACCACAGCTCCGGGCGATGGGCCAGCCAGTGCTCGAAGCTGGCCGGGTCGGCGTCGCCGGCGGTGTTGATCAGCAGGCGCGCAAACCGGGGCAGGTTCAATGATGGCTCCACCACATCGTCCGGCATGTCGGTGTCGGGCGTGCATGGATGATGCAGCACCGGCATGTGGTCCATCGGCGAATGGCTGTCGTACGGCGCCGGTGGGCCGGGTGGGCTGTTGTCTGCAGGTGGCGTCGACAGCGCTTCTGCACTGCTTTCCTCCTGCCATTGCGTGCGGCTGCGTGCCCACAGCAGGGCCTGCTGGTAAGCCTCGTGCAGCGCCTGGAATGCCACCGGGTCTTCGTCCGGGCGTGCCGCGCGCAGTCTCTGCGCGTAGGCGCGCTTGATCGCCTTTTCGTCGGCGCTGGCGTCGAGCCCGAGAGCGTCCAGTGCCCGGTTCACACGGTGTTTCCAGAAGCAGGTGGAGGCAGGTCGATCGACAGGCGACGGCACCTGTCACGCAGGAACCAGGTGGTCCATAGCAGCAGGACCAGGACGCAGCCCACTTCGGGGACGAACATGCCGATGCCCGGTCCAATCAGGTTGCGCGGCCGGAATCCCCGGCCATCCTCGCGCCGGATCCAGCGTGCCGTCGCCAGAGCAAGGCCAGGGAACAGCAGCAACGTACCTTTTAGCCGCAGATCCAGGCCATGGACCAGGATCAGGCTGGCGAGAGCGATCAGCGGCGCTGGCAACGCCAGCAGCCATCCCCAGCGCGAAGGGGGCAGATCCAGCGTCAGCTGGCGCAGCGCCCAACGGACATGGACCCACAGAGCGCCGGCCAGGGCGAGCAGGACCCCGAGCAGCACGCCGCCTATGCCGAGCGCGGCGGCGGTGCGCAGGTCACGCTGGGCAAGACTCATGAGAGTCGAGCCACCGGCAATCGCGAGCGTCAGGGCAGCCAACAGGCCGCCCCGCAGCGCATTGACCTGGCAACGCCAGCGGTTGGGACGGGAAACGTCGGCAAGGCTGCGCCAGAACTGCACCTGCTGCCGATCCCAGGCGGCGGGCAATGGCTCCTGGCCGCCGCGTTCCAGCGCATCCAGCAGCGCGTTGACCTCAATGATGTGCTCGGGCAGCTGCGCCTGCCAGAGGGATCGTCGCGCGTGCCATGGCTGCGACAGGTAGCGCAGGCAACGCGCAAGGGTGACCCTCCCCAGCCGCAGGCTGCCCTCTTGTTCAAGCAGTGCCGACAGCTCTGCCGCATTCCCGGTCTCGGCGGCCCAGCGTCGATGACCGCGCGACTGGATCGATGTCAGCCTGTCCGGATCCACGCCATCGTGTACATCATCCCAGCCAAAGCAGCGTGCCAGCAGACCCATGTTGGCTGCGCTGACGCTGTTGTGACTGCGTGCCAGTTCATCCAGCAGCGCGTCGCCCACCAATGGCTTGTAGCGCAGCGACCACAGCACCGGCGTGGCCTCCAGCCAGGGGCCGAAGTCTTCAGGGGAAGCCAGATGGGCCATGCGCAGGATCGTGTGCGCATGGCCCGATACGTGGACCGCTCCCTCCAGTTCCGCCACTGGTGCCGTGCGCAGCAGCACAGGCGTGCCGCGAGGTGGCCATGGAGGCGAGTACGAACGCGTTTCGGGCGGCGCCCATGCCACGTCTGCGTCGGGCGGCCAGGGTGCGATGTCGGTTGCATGCTCCGCCGGTTCGTCTTCGTCCGCGATATCGGCCAGCGCTTCCTGGCGGACCCAGTCCAATGCCGCCTGATAGGCCTCATGCAGGTGCTGGAAGGCGATGGGATCCTCGTCGGGTCGCGTCACCCGCAGGCGCTTTGCATAGGCGCGCTTGACCGCGCGCTCGTCAGCCGTTTGGTCCAGCTCCAGGACGTGCAGTGCCCAGCTCATGCATCGCGCTCGAGGGCGTCGAGTGCCTCGTCCAGCTGACGGCGATGACGCTCGACGGCAACGGCATCCTGGCTCTCCAGCACATGGCGGAAGCTGCTCAGCCACGACTGCAACTGTTCACGGTGATGGATGCGTTCCTCGTACAGGCGCTCGGTGCGGGCGATCACCGCGAGGTTGGGCTGGGCGTCACGCGGGTGGATCTTCAGCGCTTCCAGCGCGCGCAGGCGCTGCTGGATCTCTTCGGGTGACAGCAGCCCGGGATTCTGTTCCAGGATGAGCTCGTGGCGCCTGCCGGTGGCATCCTCGGTGACTTCGACCTGCAGCAGCCCGTTCACGTCGTAGGTGAAGCGGGCGGTGACGCTGCGTTCCTGCATCGGGACAGAATGGGTCAGCGGCACGGTCAGCTCACCGAGCTTGATGTTGCGATCCACCGTCGGGCTCTCGCCCTGGAACACGTCGATGCGGATGGCACTTTGCCGCTCGTGCAGCGGGTAGAAGCGATCCTCGCGGCTGACCGGCACCACGCTGTTGCGCTGGATGATCGGGTGGAAATAGCCGCTGCGCTCGCCACCGGCAGCATCCTGGCGGGACACCTGCGTGCCAAGCGTGTAGGGGCAGACATCGGTCAGCACGACTTCGCGCAGCGATTCGTCGCGCGCCTTCAATCCCGCTGCAACGGCGGCACCCAAGGCAATCGCCTGGTCCGGATGGACATGGCGCAGCGGCAGCCGGCCGAACATGCGGGTCGCAAGCCTGCTGACCATCGGCATGCGTACCGCACCGCCGACCAGGATGATGTCGTCCAGCGCCTCGGGCTTGAGCCGGGCGTCGCGGATCGCGCGCTCGATGGGCGCGCGCATGCGCAGCAGCAGTGGCTCGCAGAGCTGGGCGTAGCGAGCTTCATCCAGCTGCCACTGGCGTTCGCTGCCGGCCAGGGGCAACTGCAGGCTGGCAGTGCCGCTCTGGCTGAGTTCGCGCTTGAACAGTTCCAGCCGACGCAGCAGCTGCGCCTGCTCGGCAGCGGACAGGTCGCTGGCGGACGTGCCCTGGTCGGCGTGGAAGGCCTGCACGAGTACCTGCAGGAAATCCTCGCCGCCCAGGAAATTGTCGCCGGCGCTGGCATGCACTTCGACCACGCCATCGAACAGTTCCAGGATGGAGACGTCGAAGGTGCCGCCGCCCAGGTCCAGCACCAGCACGCGGCCTTCGCCGTCACGCTCCTGCAGACCATAGGCCAGCGCAGCGGCCGTGGGTTCATTGATCAGGCGCTCGACGCGGATGCCGGCCAGTTCGCCGGCGGCCCGGGTGGCCTTGCGCTGGGCGTCGGAGAAGTAGGCCGGCACGCTGATCACTGCTTCCTCCACCTTGTGGCCCAGGGCGGCTTCGGCGTCGGCCAGCAGCGAGCGCAGCACCATGGCCGAGAGTTCCTCGGGACGGAAACTGCGCTCACCCAGCCGGGTCTCACGGTCGCTGCCCATCCAGCGCTTGAAATGGGCCACGGTCTGCTGCGGATGGCTGACCAGGCGGTCACGGGCCGGCTGGCCGACCAGTACGGCACCATCGACGAGGCTGACCACCGAAGGGGTCAACAGCTCGCCATGGGCATTGGGGAACAGCTGCGGCCCTGCTGCCGTGTG
The DNA here is from genome assembly GCF_004795795.1 of Stenotrophomonas sp. PAMC25021. Classification (NCBI taxonomy): domain Bacteria; kingdom Pseudomonadati; phylum Pseudomonadota; class Gammaproteobacteria; order Lysobacterales; family Lysobacteraceae; genus Stenotrophomonas; species Stenotrophomonas sp. PAMC25021. Next base: position 2,166,290 of record NZ_CP039255.1, read on the forward strand.
CCTGCCGATGAGGGAATGGGTGGTGCCAAGATCGATGCCGACGATCATCTGCGAACGTCCGATGTGCAGAAAACTGCAATTCTAGGAGCGCGGCGCAGGCCTGACTATCGGGCGTTGCCCGACAGCGCCCCACGGGCTATGGTCCCGGGCTGTTCTGTCGTACCGGATTGCCTCATGTCACCACGCAAAGCCCTCCCCACCGCCCTGGCCCTGGGCCTGACCCTCGCCACCGGCGCCCACGCCGATGAAGGCATGTGGATGCCGACGCAGCTGCCGGACCTGGCCCAACCGCTGCAGGCCGCTGGCTTCAAGGGCAATCCGGCCGACCTGGCCAACGTCACCGCGCCGCCGCTGAGCGCCGTGGTGCGCGCCGGTGGTGGCACCGGTTCGTTTGTGTCCGCCGACGGCCTGCTGCTGACCAACCACCACGTGGCGATGGGCGTGATCCAGTACAACAGCTCGCCCGAGCACGACCTGATCGCTGGTGGCTTCATCGCCAGGGACCGTGCCGACGAGCGCCCGGCCAACCCGGACTTCCGCGTGCTGGTCACCGTCGGCTTCGACAAGGTGACCGACCAGGTGCTGGCGCAGGCCCGTGGCAAGACCGGCCGTGCCTACTTCGATGCCGTGGATGCAGCCAGCAAGCAGATCGTGGCCGAGTGCGAGAAGGACGGCAGCGTGCGCTGCTCGGTGGCCAACATGTACTACGGCACCGATTTCTACCGCATTGCCCAGCTGGAACTGAGCGACGTGCGCCTGGTGTATGCGCCGCCGCGTGCGATCGGCAACTACGGCGATGAGATCGACAACTTCATGTGGCCCCGCCACACCGGCGACTTCACCCTGCTGCGCGCCTATGTGGGCAAGGACGGCAAGCCGGCCGCCTACAGCAAGGACAACGTGCCCTACCAGGCGCCGGCACACCTGCAGATGTCGGTGGAAGGCCCGAAGGAAGGCGATTACGCGATGCTGGCCGGTTACCCGGGCATCACCTACCGCCACCGCACCGCGGCCGAATTCGCCGGCCAGATCGATACCGTGCTGCCGCGCCGCGTATCGGTGTTCCAGCAGATGATCGACACCATCGAGGCCGCCAGCGCCAAGGACGCGCAGGCGCGTACCCGCTACGCCTCGCAGCTGCAGTCGCTGAAGAACAACCGCAAGCGCGCCGCCGGCGAACTGGAAGGCCTGCTGCGCAGCGATGCGAAGGCCCAGCGCGCCGCCGACGAGACGGCCATGCTGGCTGCCACCGACCGCAGGTACCAGGGTGACATCAAGGCGCTGCTGGCCAACCTGTCGCAGGGTGCGGCGGTGGGCGAGCGTGACCTGCTGCTGGAGCAGATGGCCGCGCAGAGCCAGCTGCTGCGCTCGGCGCTGCTGCTGGAGCGCTTGCGCATCGAATCGGCCAAGCCGGACGCGCAGCGCGAGAGCGGCTACCAGCAGCGCGACCAGGCGATGATCGAAGGGGTGCTCAAGCAGGTCCAGCGCCGTTACGCGCCGGAGGTCGAGAAGGCCCTGCTGACCACCCTGCTGACCCGCTACCAGCAGCTGCCGGACGCGCAGCGCGTGGCCGAGTTCGACGCGGCTTTTGGTCGTACCCCACAGCAGCTGGCCAAGGCGCTGGACACCCTGTATGCCGGTACCCAGCTGGGTGAGGAAGCGCAGCGCCTGTCGCGCTTTGCCGCCGCACGCGAAGGCAAGGCACTGGCCGCCGATCCGCTGATCAGCGTGGCCGGTCCGCTGGTGGCCGCGCAGCTGCGCATCGAGAACGAGAGCAAGACCCGCGAAGGCGAGCAGCTGCGCCTGCGCCCGGCGTACATGCAGGCGCTGTTCGCCTGGCGTGCCAAGCAGGGCCGCGCGGTGTATCCGGATGCCAACCGCACCCTGCGCATCAGCTACGGCAAGGTCGAGGCGCTGCACCCGCGCGATGGCGTGACCTACTCGCCGGTGACCACCGTGGCCGGCATCGTCGAGAAGAACACCAACGCCTACCCGTTCGATGCACCCAAGCCGCTGCTGGCCGCCATCGCCAAGGGTGACTTCGGCAGCACCGCCGATCCGGCACTGAAGACCCAGACGGTCAACTTCCTGACCAACCTGGACACCACGGGCGGCAACTCCGGCTCGCCGGTGCTCAACGCCAGGGGCGAACTGATCGGCCTGAACTTCGACAGCAACTGGGAGTCGGTCAGCGCCAGCTGGTGGTTCGACCCGCGCTACAAGCGCGCCGTGCACGTGGACATGCGCTACCTGCGCTGGCTGCTGGCCAAGGTCTACCCGGCGCCCGAGCTGCTGAAGGAAATGGGCGTGCCGGCCCAATAACGCCGGTACCTGGCAGGCGCCCACCGCTTCCTGGTGGGTGCCCATTGATTCCCGGTAGGTGCCCACTGTTAGTGGGCACGGATGTCCCCGTCACGACCAACGGTCGTGACCCACCAGACGGATCAACGATCGTGACCTACTGCCATGCCCCACCCTTGCGGTCCTTCCTCGTGACCTACCCGCACGACCAGCGGTCGTGATCTACTGACCCCTGTCCTGACGGAAACGCACGCGTGGTCTCCAGCTGGATCCTGCTGCTGGTCTCGGTTGCCTATGCCGCGCTGCTGTTCGGCGTGGCGTGGTGGGGCGACCGTCGGCCGATGTACCCCGACCGGCCGTGGCTGCGGCCGGTGGTCTACAGCCTGGCACTGGCCGTGTACTGCTCGTCGTGGACCTTCTACGGCGCGGTCGGCACCGCCGTGCGCAACGGCGTGGGCTACCTGCCCATCTACATCGGCCCGCTGCTGCTGCTGCTGTTCGGCTGGCGCATCATCGAGCGCCTGGCGCTGATCGCGCGCAGCCAGAACGTGGTCTCCATCGCCGACTTCATCTCCTCGCGCTTCGGTCGCTCGCGGCGGCTGGCGGCGCTGGTGGCGATCATCGCGCTGATCGGCATCATTCCGTACCTGGCGCTGCAGTACAAAGCGGTGGCGATGAGCCTGCAGGTGCTGACCGGCAACACCGGCCCGACCGGCTTCTTCACCGATCCCGCGCTGTACGTGGCGCTGCTGATGGCGCTGTTCGCCACCCTGTTCGGTACCCGCCAGGTCGATGCCACCGAACACCACCACGGCATGATGCTGGCCATCGCCTTCGAATCGGTGATCAAGCTGCTGGCGATGCTGGCCGTGGGCGTGTTCGCCTACCTGTGGCTGAGCAACCGCACCGACGCGGTGGTCGAGTCGGTGCATACGCTGTTCACCGGCCTGCCGCCGGTGGGCTTCATCTCGCAGACGCTGCTCAGTTTCCTGGCCATCATCTGCCTGCCGCGCCAGTTCCACGTGGCCGTGGTCGAGTGCGGCGATGTGCGCGACGTGCGCCGCGCGCGCTGGATGTTCGGCGGCTACCTGGTACTGATCTCGGGCATGGTGCTGCCGATCGCCACCGCCGGCGTGACCCTGTTCGGCACCGGCGGCAGCGTCGCCGACGACTCGATGGTGCTGGCCCTGCCGCTGGCCGAGGGCCGCAATGCGCTGGCGCTGATCGCCTACGTGGGCGGCTTTTCGGCGGCCACCGGCATGGTCATCGTGTCGTCCATCGCGCTGGCTACCATGGTCAGCAACGACCTGGTGATGCCGGTGCTGCTGCGTCGGAGCGGTGACCACCAGGAGGCCGCCGACGTCGCCTCGCGCGTGCTGTGGATCCGCCGCCTGGCGATCCTGCTGCTGGCGCTGATGGCCTACAGCTACTACCGCACCAGCAGCAACGACAGCACCCTGGCCTCGTACGGCCTGATGGCGTTCGCAGCGGTGGCGCAGTTCGCGCCCGGCCTGATCGGCGGCCTGTACTGGCGCGGTGCCAGCCGGCGTGGCGTCGAGGTGGGCATGCTGCTCGGCTTCGCCACCTGGCTGTACACCCTGCTGTTGCCGGCGATGACCATGGCCGGCTGGGTCGATGCCGCCTGGGTGCAGCACGGCCCGTTCGGCATTGAGTGGCTGCGCCCGCAGCAGCTGTTCGGCATGACCGGCTGGGATCCGCTGACCCATGGCACGTTCTGGTCGCTGCTGGTCAATGCGGCGACGATGATGCTGGTGTCCGCACGCTGGCGACCCGGCGTCGACGAGCGCCTGCGCGCTGCCCCCTTCCTCGACCCGTATGCCGAACGCCCGTCGGTGGCCGGCGGCTGGCCCGGCCACGTGCACGTGGGCGACCTGCTGGCACTGGCCTCGCGCGTGGTCGGCGAGCGTCACGCGCGGCGTTCGTTCTTCGAGCAGGCGCAGTCGCTGGGCCGCGAGCTGCAATCCTCGGCGCCTGCGGACCGGCCGTGGGTACAGTTCACCGAGCGTCTGTTGGCGGCCTCGATCGGCGCGGCATCGGCGCGCCTGCTGCTGACCAGCCTGCTGCGTGGCTCGGGCATGGACCTGGGCGAAGTGGTGGCGGTGCTGGACGAAGCGGGGCAGGAGCTGCGCTTCAACCGCGAGATCCTGTCGACCACGCTGGAGAACATCAGCGCCGGGGTCAGCGTGGTTGATCCGGACATGCGCCTGACCGCATGGAACCGCCGCTACCAGGACATGTTCGGCTACCCCGACGGCATGCTCTACGTGGGCCGCCCGGTGGCCGACCTGATCCGCTACAACGCCGAGCGCGGCGAGCTGGGCGAGGGCGATATCGAAGTGCAGATCAACCGCCGCATCGGCTACATGCGCGCCGGCTCACCGCACGTGTTCGAGCGCACCCGCAGCGACGGCAAGGTGATCGAGATGCGCGGCCAGGCGCTGCCCGGCGGCGGTTACGTGACCAGCTACAACGACATCACCGACTACAAGCACGCGGAAAAAGCACTGCTGGAGGCCAACGAGACGCTGGAACAGCGCGTGGCCGAGCGCTCGCACGAGGCCGAGGTCGCGCAGCAGTCGAAGACCCGCTTCTTGGCGGCGATCAGCCATGACGTGCTGCAGCCGTTGAACGCCGCACGGCTGTTTGCTTCGGCGCTGCGCGACAGCGACCATGTGAGTGACGAGCAGAAGCACCTGGCCGAGCGCGTGGATGCGTCGCTGCGTGCTGCCGAAGAGCTGCTTGATGGCCTGCTGGACGTGTCGCGGCTGGATGCCGGTGGCCTGCACCCGGTGATCGGCGAGTTCGACGTGAGCGCGCTGATGCGCGAACTGGCCGCGCAGTACACGCCGGTCGCCGCCGGCCGTGGCCTGCGCCTGGACCTGTTCACGCGTCCGGCCTGGGTGCGCAGTGATCGCCGCCTGCTGCGCCGCGTGCTGCAGAACTTCCTGGCCAATGCGCTGCGCTACACCCGTCAGGGCCGCATCGTGCTGGCGGTGCGCCAGCGTGGCAACGAAGTGGAGCTGCAGGTATGGGATACCGGCCCGGGCATTCCCGAGCACCACATGCGGCAGATCTTCGACGAGTTCCACCGCTACCAGCAGCCGTTCGATTGGGGCGAACAGGGGTTGGGCCTGGGCCTGTCGATCTGCCAGCGCATCTCGCGCCTGCTTGACCATCGCCTCAATGCGCGCAGCCGGGTTGGCAAGGGCTCGATGTTCTCGATCATCCTGCCGCGGGTGGCGCCGCTGCCGGGCTATACCGAACTGGCCGCGCCGGTACAGGCCGCAGCCGCGCCGCTGCGCAGCGATTCGCTGGTCGGCCTGCGCGTGCTCTGCGTGGACAACGACGAAGAGATCCTCGACGGCATGCGCGCGCTGCTCGGTCGCTGGCAGGTGCAGGTGATTACGGCATCGACGGTGGATCAGGCGCTGGAGAAAGTGGCCGAGCGGCCGCAGGTGATGCTGGTGGACTACCACCTGCACGACCGCATGGACGGCCTGGATGCGCTGGTGGCGCTGCGTGAAGCCGCCGGTTACCCGCTGCCGGGTGCGTTGTTGACCGCCGATGGCCGCGACGAACTGAAGCGGATAGCACGCGAACGCGGCTACCGCGTGCTGACCAAGCCGATCAAGCCGGCCTCGCTGCGCGCCTTCCTGGGCGCGCTGCGCGATGCCGGCAATAGCGATGCCTGATCGGCAATTGTAGAGCCGAGCCCGTGCTCGGCTCCCGAACGCATGGCGGCGCCGATATAGCCATCGCTATACAAACCAGCCCTGCCTGCGCGTTTCGCTGGAAATGCGCCACGTGCGGATCGCGATGCTAAGCTTCGCGTCCCCTTGGGGAGTAGCCGGATTCCTTCGCAGGAATCGTCCACGTCAACATACTCGGCCAGTGCGCCGTGGCGTGGACAACCATGATGGTTGGCGAGACCAGCGGCCCGCGCGCGCAACGTCAGGTTGGGCGCGAGCGCAGGCCGTGCGTCCGTCCCAGCCCGACCTCAGCCACCGCCCATGTCCCCCATTTCGATCCTCCTGATCGGCTTTGCCATGTCCACCGATGCCTTCGCCGCTGCAATCGGCAAGGGTGCGGCCATGCGCAAGCCGGTGTTCCGCGATGCATTGCGTGCCGGCATCATCTTCGGCGTCATCGAGGCGATCACGCCCATCATCGGCTGGCTGCTCGGTCGGGCTGCCCTGCAATACGTCGAAGCCTTCGACCACTGGATCGCCTTCGGCCTGCTCGGCGCACTGGGCATCCACATGATCTACAACGGCCTGCGCCCCGACAGTGCTGAGGACGACGAAGATCCGTCGCAACACCACGGCTTCTGGAAGCTGGCGCTGACCGGTTTCGCCACCAGCATCGACGCGATGGCGGTGGGCATCGGCCTGGCCTTCATGGATGTACATATCGGCGTGATGGCTGCGGTGATCGGCCTGTGCACGCTGACCATGGTCACCGTCGGCATCATGCTCGGCCGCGTACTGGGCAGCATGGTAGGCAAGCGTGCGGAGATCATCGGTGGCGTGATCCTGGTGATCATCGGCGCAACGATCCTGTACGAACACCTGCACGGCGTGGGGTAACGCCCGCCCCTGTAGAGCCGAGCCCATGCTCGGCTGCTTCACATGGCAGCCGAGCGTGGGCTCGGCTCTACATTGGAGCATTCGCCGACATGCAGCACGGCATTTCGCTGATGGAGAGGCTGTCATGCGTGCCATAGCCTCTTCGCATGGCCAGTCCCGCACTCCGCTTTGGTCGCTGGTCGCAGACCGGCAATGTCTACGCGATCACGGCTGTGACACGCGCACGCCGTCCCTGGTTCGACGACAAGGCCAATGTCGATCTGCTGATCGAAGCGCTGCGCACCGTAGAGCGGACGGGGCGGACCTCCTCCCTCGCCTGGGTGGTCATGCCGGACCACCTGCATTGGTTGGTCGAGTTGCGTACCGGAACGCTGGCCGGCTGCGTGCAGATCCTGAAGTCCCGGAGTGGAAGATCCATCGCCAGGCGCGTTGATGCGAACGCACCGATCTGGCAGCCGGGGTACTACGACCATGCGTTGCGCAGCGATGAGTGCCTGCGCACGCAGGCGATGTACATTGCGGCCAATCCCGTGCGTGCTCGGCTGGCCACGCGCATCGGGGAATACCCCTATGTATGGAGTCGATGGCGGCTTTGGGGGTGATCGGTATTGAGGCCAAGAGCAGCCGAGCATGGGCTCGGCTCTACAGGGGCATCATGAAGGCTGCGGAGCCGAGCCCATGCTCGGCTCCGCAGTCCGTTACGATCAATCTTCTTCCGGCGGCAGCACGATGGCGTCGTCGTCGATGGCCAGCTTGCCGGCCATCAGCACGGCCTGGGTGCGGTTGGTCACGCCCAGCTTGCGCAGGATGGCGGTGACGTGGGCCTTGATCGTCGCTTCGGAGACGTTGAGGTCGTAGGCGATCTGCTTGTTCAAGCGGCCGGCGCCCAGCATCTGCAGCACGCGGAACTGCTGCGGGGTCAGCTCGCGCAGGCGCTGGCCGACTTCGCGTTCTTCGCTGCCGGTGGGCGGCACGTTGTGCGCTTCCGGCGGTGCCCAGGTCTCGCCATCGAGGATGGTGCCCAGTGCGTGGCCGATGGTGTCCGAGTCGGCCGACTTCGGAATGAAGCCCAGCGCGCCGTGGTCGAGCGCGCGGCGCATCACCGTGGCTTCTTCGCGTGCGGACACCACCACCACCGGCAGGTGCGGGTGCAGCGAGCGCATGTGCACCAGCGCGTTGAAACCCTGCGCACCGGGCATGTTGAGGTCCATCAGGACCAGGTCGGCGTCGTTGTGCTGGTCGGCCAGTGCATACAGCGCTTCCACGCTGTCGGCCTCGAACAGCTGCACGCCGGGGATGACCCGCTGCACGGCCCCGCGCAGGGCTTCGCGGAACAGCGGGTGGTCATCGGCAATCAGGAGGGTGGTCATGGTCGGGGGGAACCGTGGGGGGGAAACTGCATGGGGCCAGATCCTCCGGGGTCAGAGCCCGTTCCTGGCGGAACGGGATCCGGCCCCGGGTCGTACGTCAGCGCACCTTGCGCTCGTCCACCAGAGACGCCACCACCGATGGGTCGGCCAGGGTCGAGGTATCGCCGAGCTGGTCCGGCGCGTTCTCGGCGATCTTGCGCAGGATGCGGCGCATGATCTTGCCCGAGCGGGTCTTCGGCAGGCCCGGCGCCCACTGCAGGTGGTCCGGCGTGGCGATCGGGCCGATCTCCTTGCGCACCCAGGCGACCAGTTCCTTCTGCAGCTCGTCGCTCGGCGCCTCTTCGGCCACCAGCGTCACGTAGGCGTAGATGCCCTGGCCCTTCACGTCGTGCGGGAAGCCGACCACGGCCGCTTCGGCCACCTTGGGGTGCGAGACCAGCGCGCTTTCCACTTCGGCGGTGCCGATGCGGTGGCCGGACACGTTGATCACATCGTCAACGCGGCCGGTGATCCAGTAGTAGCCGTCCTCGTCGCGGCGGCAACCGTCGCCGGTGAAGTAGCTGCCCGGGTAGGTGCGGAAATAGGTGTCGATGAAGCGCTGGTGGTCGCCGTACACCGTGCGCATCTGGCCCGGCCAGGAATCACGGATGATCAGGTTGCCTTCGGTCGGGCCGTCCTGGACCTCGCCATCGGCATTGACCAGCGCCGGCTGCACGCCGAAGAAGGGCAGGGTGGCCGAACCGGGCTTGAGGTCCATCGCGCCGGCCAGCGGCGAGATCAGGATGCCGCCGGTCTCGGTCTGCCACCAGGTATCGACGATCGGGCAGCGGCTGTCGCCGACCACTTCGTAGTACCAGCGCCAGGCTTCCGGATTGATCGGCTCGCCGACGCTGCCGAGCAGGCGCAGCGACGCGCGCGAGGTCTTCTTCACCGGCTCCTCGCCTTCGCGCATCAGCGCGCGGATGGCGGTCGGGGCGGTGTAGAAGATGGTCACCTTGTGCTTGTCGATGACGTTCCAGAAACGCGAGGTATCCGGGTAGTTCGGCACGCCTTCGAACATCAGCGAGGTCGCGCCGTTGGCCAGCGGCCCGTACACGATGTAGCTGTGGCCGGTGACCCAGCCGACATCGGCGGTGCACCAGTAGACGTCGTCTTCGCGCAGGTCGAACACCGCTTCATGGGTGTAGGCCGCGTACAGCAGGTAACCGCCGGTGGTGTGCAGCACGCCCTTGGGCTTGCCGGTGGAACCGGAGGTGTAGAGGATGAACAGCGGATCTTCCGCGTTCATGCGTTCCGGTTCGCAGGTGGACGGCTGGCTGTCCACCACATCGTGGAACCAGCGGTCGCGCGGGGCCTGCATGTCCACCGCGCCGCCGGTGTGGCGCACCACCAGCACGGTTTCAACCGTATTCGTGCCCGGCAGCTTCAGCGCGGCATCAACGTTGGCCTTCAGCGGAATCCTGCGGCCACCGCGCAGGCCCTCGTCGGCGGTGATGATCAGCTTGCTCTGGCAGTCGCTGACGCGGTCGGCGATCGAATTCGGCGCGAAGCCACCGAACACCACCGAGTGGATCGCACCGATGCGCGCACAGGCCAGCATGGCCACCGCGGCGTCGACGATCATCGGCAGGTAGATGGTGACGCGGTCGCCCTTCTTGACGCCGAGGTTGCGCAGCGCGTTGCCGAGGCGGCAGGTGCGCTCGTACAGCTCGCGATAGGTCACGTGCTGGGCCGGTGCTTCCGGGCCGTCCGGCTCGAACAGCAGGGCGGTCTTGTCGCCGCGCGTTTCCAGCTGGCGATCCAGGCAGTTCACGCTGGCATTGAGCTCGCCATCTTCGAACCACTTGATGTGGAAGTCGGACAGGTCATAGCTGACGTTCTTGATCTTCGTCGGCTTGCGCATCCATTGCAGGCGCTCGGCGGCCTTGCCCCAGAAACCATCCGGGTCGGTCACCGACGCCTGGTACTGCTGTTCGTACGACGTCTTGTCGATGCGTGCCTTGGCGGCGAACTGCGGATCGACGGGGTAGATATCAGCCATGGCACCCTCACTTGCACGTTGACTTTGTATGTGCGGTCGCAGCATCGCAACGACCGATCCCCCTCAGTTTGCCCCATTCACCCCCGGCCGCGTCACCACCCTGGTTAGACCATGGTCGAAAGTGAGCGCCCAGCAGGGCCGGGTTCGACCAATGGCCAATAGCCGCTGTGCGCGAACGCCCCGCAGTCTCGGCTCGACCGTGCCCCACGCGCGGCATCACCTTGCCACTTGGGAGAGAGGGCAACATGAGCCACCGTACGTTGAAAGCCGTGCGCACACCTTTGGCGGCCTGCCTGTTGGTCGCCCTGGTCGCACCGGGCATGGCGTTCGCAGAGACCGCCAAAGAGAAGGCACTGGAAGCACGCGTTGCCGAACTGGAACGCCAGGTCCAGCTGCTGCTGTCTTCGCAGCAACAACAACAGACCCAGATCAGCCAGACCCAGCAGGCGGTGACCGAAGTGCGCACGGTGCAGGCCGGGCAGAAGCCGGTCGCCTCGGTGCCGGCGGGCAAGCAGCCGATCCAGGTCACCACCATTACCCCGGGCGCCGCGCCGGGCACCACGGTCAAGATCGGTGGCTTCATCAAGGCCGACTTCCTGGCCACCCAGACCAGCGATGGCCAGCTGGCCGACGACGCCACCGGCCGCTCGCTGTACCTGCCGGGCCAGACCCCGGTGGAAGGCGCCGGCGGCAGCGGCAAGCGTTCGGGCACCGACTTCAACGCCCATGCCAAGTTCTCGCGCTTCAACCTGGGCATCGACAACGTGAGCGAATCGGGCAACAAGGCCGGTGCGTTCTTCGAGATGGACTTCTTCGGCAATTCGCTGGGCAACCAGACCGCCACCAATACCTACGGCGTGACCCTGCGTCACGCCTACATGTACTGGAACAACTGGATGGCCGGCCAGACCTGGTCCAACTTCATGGACGCGGCCGCGCTGCCGGAGGCGGTCGACTTCGTCGGCCCCACCGACGGCGTGATCTTCGTGCGCCAGGCCCAGGTGCGCTACACCCAGGGCGGCTTCAGCGTCGCACTGGAAAACCCGGAAACCACCACCCTCACCGGTACCCGCAACCCGGTCACCGGGGCCTGGACCAACGCCAGCGCCAACTCCGACCGTGGCAGCCTGCCCGACCTGACCATGCGTTATGGCTGGAAGGGCGATTGGGGCACCTTTGGTGTCGGCGGCATCGTCCGCCAGTTGAAGGTGGACAACCAGGCCACCGGCGCGAAGGCCGACAAGGTGGCTGGCGGCCTGACCCTGGGCGGCAAGTGGGTGATGGGTGACAGCGATTCGCTGCATTACCAGCTGACCGGTGGCGAAGGCATCGCCCGCTACATCGGCCTGGGCATCACTGCCGACAGTGCCTATGACGTGGCCCGCGACGAGCTCAACCCGACCGGCGTGCTGGCCGGCTACGTGGGCTGGCGGCATGCGTTCTCGCCGAAGCTCCGCACCAACCTGATCTATGCGCGCAGCGACTACGACAACGACAGCATCCTCGGCCCGCTGGTGACCAAGAGCGTGCAGAGCATCCGCGGCAACATCTTCTATTCGCCGCTGCCCAAGGTCGATATCGGCGCCGAGCTGATGTATGGCCGTCGCGAAGTGGAGAACGGCAACAAGGGTGACATCACCCGGTTGCAGTTCACTACGAAGTACAGCTTCTAAGAGCGTGCCGGCCAGCGGCCGGCACCTACCGAGATGAGGTGCCGGCCAAGGTCGGCATCTACCGAGATGGGGTGCCGGCCAAAGTCGGCACCTACAGAGATTGTGTGCCGACCAACGGTCGGCACCCACCCACAACGATTGCTTCGGAGGGGAAGCGTCTTATGTCCAGCACTGCACCAGGCCCGCACCATGCGGCGGGCACCCTGACCAAGGGCCACAAGAAAGTCATCTTCGCCTCGAGCCTCGGCACGGTCTTCGAGTGGTATGACTTCTTCCTGTACGGCTCGCTCGCGGCCATCATCGCCAAGCAGTTCTTCAGTGGCGTCAATGAAACCACGGGCATGATCTTCGCCCTGCTGGCGTTCGCTGCCGGCTTCTTCGTGCGTCCGTTCGGCGCGGCCTTCTTCGGCAGCCTCGGCGACCGCATCGGCCGCAAGTACACCTTCCTGGTCACCATCCTGATCATGGGCATCTCGACCTTCCTGGTCGGCGTGCTGCCCAACTACGCCTCGATCGGTTTCGCCGCACCGGTGATCCTGATCATCCTGCGCCTGGCCCAGGGCCTGGCGATGGGCGGCGAGTACGGCGGTGCCGCCACCTACGTGGCCGAGCACGCGCCGGACGACAAGCGCGGCCTGTACACCAGCTTCATCCAGTGCACCGCCACGCTGGGCCTGTTCCTGTCGCTGCTGATCATCCTGGCCTGCCGCATGACGCTGGGCAACGAGGCCTTCGAAGCCTGGGGCTGGCGCATCCCGTTCCTGGTCTCGATCCTGCTGCTGGGCATTTCGGTATGGATCCGCCTGCAGCTGAGCGAATCGCCGCTGTTCCAGCAGATGAAGGCTGAAGGCAAGGGCTCCAAGACCCCGTTCCGCGACAGCCTGAAGGGTGGCAACCTGAAGCTGATGCTGCTGGTCCTGCTCGGTGCGGCGGCCGGCCAGGCGGTGGTCTGGTACGGCGGCCAGTTCTACGCGCTGTTCTTCCTCAGCAGCATGCTGAAGGTCGATGCCACCACCTCCTACCTGCTGATCGCCGCTGCGCTGGCACTGGGTACGCCGTTCTTCATCTTCTTCGGCTGGCTGTCCGACCGCATCGGTCGCAAGAAGATCATCCTGGCCGGCTGCCTGCTGGCGGCCATCACCTACATCCCGATCTTCAAGGGCCTGACCCACTTCGCCAACCCGGCCATCGAAGAAGCCCGCAGCAGCTCGCCGGCCCTGGTCGTGGCCGATCCGGCTACCTGCTCGTTCCAGTTCGATCCGGTCGGCCTGCGCAAGTTCACCAGCTCCTGCGACGTGGCCACCGCCGCGCTGACCAAGGCCGGTGTGCCGTACGACGTGCAGCCCGCCGCCGCCGGTTCGCTGGCGATGGTGAACGTGGGCAGCGCCAGCGTCACCTCGTATGAGGCCGCCGGCCTGACCAAGGAAGAAGGCAAGGCCAAGGCCGATGCGTTCGGTGCGGAACTGAAGACCGCCCTGACCACCGCCGGCTACCCGGCCAAGGCCGATGGCGCCCGCATCAACATCGCCGGCACCATCTTCATGCTGTGGCTGCTGGTGCTGTACGTGACCATGGTCTACGGCCCGATCGCCGCCTACCTGGTCGAACTGTTCCCGACCCGCATCCGCTACACCTCGATGTCGCTGCCGTACCACATCGGCAACGGCTGGTTCGGTGGCTTCCTGCCGGCGATCTCGTTCGCGCTGGTGGCCGGTACCGGCAACCTGTACTACGGCCTGTGGTACCCGATCGCGATCGCACTGATGTCGGTGGTGATCGGCGGCCTGTTCCTGCGCGAAACCAAGAACGTGGATATCACCAAGTAACCGGTGGGTTCCATGCAGTGAAGGAAAGGCCGCGGTGCAGACCGCGGCCTTTCTGCTTGTGGGCCGTGCCCACTCGGCCCGCATCCGGTAGTGCCGGCCGCTGGCCGGCAACCTCCTGAATCGCCGCGGACATGAAGCCCTTGCCGGCCAGCGGCCGGCACTACCATTGCGTTGCGCAGCACCCCGTATAGTCGGCCCATGACCACCACCACGCCGGCCGACCTTCCCGCCCTCCTGCACACCCTGCGCAGCGCCTGGCAGGCCCAGCGCCCCACGCTCGACCAGCGCGAAGCCGACCTGCGCCGTCTGCGCGAGGCATTGAAGCCACGCCTGGACGAAATGGCCCAGGCCATCGCCGAGGACTTCGGGCATCGCGCCCACGTTGAATCGAAACTGGCCGATGGCATGAGTGTGCTGTCGGCCATCGACCACCTGCGGCGCCACCTGCGGCGCTGGTCGAAGCCGCAGCGGGCATCGGCGGGATGGAAGTTGTGGCCGGCGCGCGCGCAGCTGCGGCCGACGCCGCTCGGCGTGGTGGGGGTGATCTCACCGTGGAACTACCCGGTCACGCTGGCGCTGGTGCCGCTGGTCACCGCGATTGCTGCCGGCAACCATGTGCTGCTGAAGCCTTCGGAACACACGCCGCGCACCAGCGCGTTCCTGGCCGATCTGCTGGCCAGCGTGTTCCCGCCCGATCGGGTGGCGGTGGTGCAGGGTGGGGCGGACGTGGCGGCGGCGGTGTCCTCGCTGCCGCTGGACCATCTGTTGTTCACCGGTTCGACGGCGGTCGGCCGCAAGGTGATGGCTGCTGCGGCTGAGCATCTGGTACCGGTCACGCTGGAACTGGGCGGCAAGTCGCCGGCCATCGTCTGCCGTGATTTCCCGTTGGATAAAGCCGCCGCGCGGCTGGCCACCGGCAAGTGGTTCAACGCGGGCCAGACCTGCATCGCGCCGGATTATGTGCTGATCGATACCGCGCGCCAGCGCGAGTTCGTACAGGCGCTGCAGCAGCAGGTGCGCGAGCGCTATGGCGACTTCAGCGATGCCGACGACTACACCCGCATCATCAATGAAGGCCAGTACCGGCGCCTGCAGGGCTACCTGGCACAGGCGCGGCAGCGCGGGGTGCCGGTGATTCCGCTGGCGCAGGTGGATGACGCGCGCGCCGACCGCGAGCGCCTGCTGGTGCCGACCGTGGTGCTGGACCCGCCGGACGACCTGGACCTGATGCGCGAGGAGATCTTCGGCCCGATCCTTCCGGTGCGGGCCTACCCGGACCTGGAGGCGGCGCTGGCGGACGTGCTGTCCCGCGACCGGCCGCTGGCGCTGTATCCCTTCAGCCACGACCGCGCGGCGGTGGAGCGCATCCTCGGCCAGGTGGTGGCCGGCGGGGTTACGGTGAATGACACGCTGCTGCACTTCACCGCCGATGGCCTGCCGTTTGGCGGGGTAGGGGCCAGCGGCATGGGCGCGTACCACGGCCGCGCCGGGTTCGATGCGATGAGCAAGCGGCTGCCGGTGCTGTGGCAGTCGCGCTGGGCGACCAGCGACCGGCTGCGGCCGCCGTATTCGAGGATTGCGGGGTTGTTGAAGCTGCTGCTTCGGTAGTGCCGGCCGCTGGCCGGCAACTGCAGGGTCTTGCCGACGGTTCATGGGGTTGCCGGCCAGCGGCCGGCACTACCGGTGGGTGCCAACCCACGCGGCCCATTCTGGTAGCTGCCAACGTTGGTTGGCACAGGGTGATTGCCGGCGCCAACCAAGGTTGGCGTCTACCAAAGCTGGCCCGGGTAGAATGCCCCCATGAAGATCGCCTCGTGGAACGTCAATTCGCTCAATGTCCGCCTGCCGCACCTGGAGCAGTGGCTCAGGGACTTCGGCCCGGACATCGTCGGCATCCAGGAAACCAAGCTGGAGGACCACAAGTTCCCCGATTCGGCGCTGATCACCGCAGGTTATCGCAGCGTGTTCGCCGGCCAGAAGACCTACAACGGCGTGGCGCTGCTGTCGCGTGAGCCGGCGCAGGACGTGCAGATCGGCATTCCCGGTTTCGAGGACGAGCAGAAGCGCGTCATCGCCGGCACCTTCGGCGACCTGCGGGTGATCAACCTGTACGTGGTCAATGGCCAGGACATCGGCACCGACAAGTACGACTACAAGCTGCGCTGGCTGGAAGCGGTGCATGCCTGGATCGCCGGAGAACTGCAGCGCCACCCGAAGCTGATCGTGATGGGCGACTTCAACATCGCCCCGGACGCGCGCGACGTGCACGACCCGGCGGTGTGGAA
Organism: Stenotrophomonas sp. PAMC25021; assembly: GCF_004795795.1. Taxonomy (NCBI): domain Bacteria; kingdom Pseudomonadati; phylum Pseudomonadota; class Gammaproteobacteria; order Lysobacterales; family Lysobacteraceae; genus Stenotrophomonas; species Stenotrophomonas sp. PAMC25021. Next base: position 2,182,393 of record NZ_CP039255.1, read on the forward strand.
CGACAACCACATCCTGACCTCCACCGCCGAGCGCGGCGCATTGAACAAGCTGCTGCAGCTGGGCCTGCACGATGGCTTCCGCCTGCACAACGACGAGGCGGGTACCTTCAGCTGGTGGGACTACCGTGCCGCCGGCTTCCGCCGCAACCTGGGCCTGCGCATCGACCTGACCCTGGTCTCAGAGGCGCTGAAGGGCAGTGCGGTGGCCTCGGGCATCGACCGCGAGCCGCGCACCTGGGAACGCCCGAGTGACCATGCGCCGGCCTGGGTGCAGATCGGTTGAACGAACGGGGCCCGACGATTGCCGGGCCCGTTCTGGAACATCTGCCGGCCAGTGGCCGGCACTACCCTCAGATCACCGTATGCTCTTGCGGGTGAACAGGTTGACGATCGCCAGCAGGATCACCGCACCGATCAGCGAGAACAGGAAGGTGCGGAGGGTGATCGCTTCGTTGATGCCGCCGCCGAACAGCCAGCCGGAAATCAGCGCGCCGACGATGCCGACCACGATGTTGAGGATGATGCCCTGCTGGGCATCGCGCTTCATGATGATGCTGGCCAGCCAGCCTACGATGCCGCCGACGATCAGCCAGATGATGATGCCCATGATCGAACCTCCGGTGGGGAACTGTGACCAGTTGACGCGCAGGGCTGTGAACCCGTCGTGGAATTGCGTGATGGGCGTGTGCGGATGAGCCTGCCAGCCACCCTCGATGGCCCGTGGCGCTTCGGTCCGGTGACGGTCTGGCGGCGCCCGCATGTGCCGGGCCAGCGTGGTGAACCGCAGGCGCGGCAGGTGCTGGCACAGGCATTGGGCGCCGACCCGCAGACGCTGCCGCTGGTCCGTGATGACAAGGGCCGGCCGGAACTGAGCGGCCCGTTGGCCCACTACGGCACCGGCTGGAGCCATAGCGGCGAGGTGCTGCTGGTGGCGCTGGGCGAAGGCGTGCGGCTGGGCGTGGACCTGGAGCTGCTGCGGCCGCGACCGCGCCTGCTGGAGATCGTGCGGCGCTTCTTCCACCCACAGGAGGTGGCCTGGCTGGAACGCCTGGATGAGGCCGGGCGCGAGCACTGGTTCTTCCGCGTGTGGTGCGCCAAGGAAGCGATGCTGAAGGCGCACGGGCAGGGCATCTCGTTCGGCCTGCACCGCCTGCAGCTGGCGCCCGGGCCCGATGGCGCCCTGCACCTGCGCTGGTGCGACCCGGAACTGGGCGAGGCCGCGCGCTGGCACCTGCACGAGTGGCAGGCCAGCGGCCAGTTCCGCGCTGCATTGGCCTGGTATCCACACTGAAGCGGGGAATCGGCGCGCAAAACCGGCGATAATGCCGGCATGAGCGAACACCCACTTCCCGCCAGCGTGTCTGCTACGCTGGAACAGGGCCTGGCCAGCATGGGCCTGGACGCCGCGCTGGCGCCGCCGTTGCTGCGCTACCTGGCCCTGCTGCACCGCTGGAACGGCACCTACAACCTCACCGCCATCCGCGACCCGCAGGAGATGGTCACCCGCCACCTGCTCGACTCGCTGGCGATGCAGCCGTTCGTGGCCGACGGCAGCCTGGCCGACCTTGGCACCGGCCCCGGGCTGCCCGGCATCCCGCTGGCGATCGCCTGCCCGGGCCTGCAGGTCACCCTGGTCGAGAGCAACGGCAAGAAGGCGCGCTTCATGCGCGAAGCCGTGCGCCAGCTCGGCCTGGGCAACGCCCGCGTGGCCGAGTCGCGCGCCGAGGCGCTGGACGAGGCCGGCCGCTATGACCAGCTGACCGCGCGCGCGATGGACACCCTGGCCGGCATCGTCCGCGTCGGTGGCCACCTGCTGCGCCCCGGCGGCGTGTTGCTGGCCATGAAGGGCGTCTACCCGCATGAGGAGATCGCGGAGCTGCCGGCGGGCTGGCAGGTGCGCGAGGTGACCCCGTTGAGCGTGCCCGGCCTGGCCGGCGAACGCCACCTGGTCACTGTTACAGGCCCCTGATTCCCGCCGCCAGCCCCTTGTGGAACAACGGGTTGGCGATCCACGATTTCCGCAAGGGGCCGGTTGTACGCATAATGACCGGTCCCAGCACACGTCGACGAGGCACACCCGCATGGCCCGCATCATCGCCATCGCCAACCAGAAGGGTGGCGTCGGCAAGACCACGACCGCCGTCAACCTGGCCGCTTCCCTGGCCAACGCACCCAAGCGCGTGCTGTTGGTCGACCTGGATTCGCAGGGCAACGCGACCATGGGCAGTGGCGTGGACAAACGCGAGCTGGCCGCCTCCACCTGTGACCTGCTGCTCGGCGAGAACAGCGCTGCCGATGTACGCGTGCAGACTGCCGAGGGTTACGACCTGCTGCCCGGCAATATCGACCTGACCGCCGCCGAGATCCAGCTGATGGGCCAGAGCGAGCGCGAGCAGCGCCTGAAGCGCGCGCTGGCGCCGATCCGCGACGAGTACGACTACATCCTGATCGACTGCCCGCCGGCGCTGTCGCTGCTGACGCTCAACGCGCTGGCCGCCGCCGACTCGGTGATCGTGCCGATGCAGTGCGAGTACTACGCGCTGGAAGGCCTGAGCGCGCTGGTGGAAACCATCGAAGCGCTGCGCACCAGCCTGAACCCGGCGCTGGAGATCGAAGGCGTGCTGCGCACCATGTTCGACGTGCGCAACAACCTGGCCAACGCAGTGTCGGCCGAGCTCACCGAGCACTTCGGCGACCGCGTGTTCCGCACCATCGTGCCGCGCAACGTGCGCCTGGCCGAGGCACCCAGCCATGGCCAGAGCATCGTCGGCTACGACCGCGCCTCGCGCGGTGGCGTGGCCTACCTGGGCCTGGCCGGCGAGATCATCCGCCGCAACAACGAACGCAACAAGGCCGGCAAGGCCGTGGAGATCGTCTGATGACCAGCAGCAAGCCGGCAGCCAAGAAGCGAGGCCTCGGCCGTGGCCTGGATGCGCTGTTGGGCCCGAAAGGCGCGGTCAGCCAGGTGCAGGCCACCACCGCGGTGATCGAGCCGCTGCCGGGTGAAGTGCTGCGCAAGTTGCCGGTCGGCCAGCTGCAGCCGGGCAAGTACCAGCCGCGCCGCGAGATGGACGAGGGCAAGCTGTCCGAGCTGGCCGACTCGATCAAGTCGCAGGGCGTGATCCAGCCGATCCTGGTGCGCCAGCTGCCGGCAGGCAACTACGAAATCGTCGCCGGTGAACGCCGTTGGCGCGCATCGCAGCTGGCCGGCCTGGACGAAGTGCCGGTGGTGGTGCGCGAGCTGGAAGACCGCACCGTCATCGCGATGGCGCTGATCGAGAACATCCAGCGCGAAGACCTCAATCCGCTGGAAGAAGCCGAGGCGCTGCAGCGCCTGATCAGCGAGTTCACCCTGACCCATGCCGAGGCCGCCGAGGCCGTCGGCCGCTCGCGCGCGGCGGTGTCCAACCTGCTGCGCCTGCTGGAGCTGCCGGTGGCGATCCGCCTGCTGCTGGAAACCCGCCGCCTGGAAATGGGCCACGCCCGCGCGCTGCTGACCCTGGCTCCCGAGCTGGCCGGCAAGCTGGCCCAGGAAGCAGCCGATGAAGGCTGGTCGGTGCGCGAGGTCGAGCGCCGTGCGCAGGCCTTCGCCGCCGGCAAGGTGCCGAGCAACCGCCCGGCGGCCACGCCGAAGGTGCAGCAGGCTGATATCGCCTCGCTGGAGACCGAACTGTCCGAAGCATTGGGCGCCAAGGTGGCGATCAATCATGGCCGCGGTGGCAAGGGCAAGCTGATCATCCACTACACCGACCTGGATACCCTGGACGGCGTGCTGGAAAAGCTGCGCACGCGCCAGGGCTGAGCCCGGCGCAGTGACAGTGGCGCGGCCCGTTCCTGCCGTGTCCCGCCAATGACAGGGAACGTACCGCCGCGCGCGCCGAGGGAATGCACTGCCTTCCGGTCCGTGGCCTCATCCAGGGAGCAGGACATGAGCAACGAATACGAGGACGTCAGCCCGGACGGCACCCAGATACTGGTACATCGCCGCGAAAAGGACTTCGTGCTCGCCACCGGCGAAGAACGCCACATCGAGGCGATCAGCGCCCACCTCGAACGCCATCTGGGCCCGGTATCCGGTGTCTTCCACGAGATCATCTCCGACCTGGTGCACATCGACGTGCACGTGGTGCCGGCCAATGACCACTGCCCTTACCTGCGCCTGGTCACCTCCGGCATGAGCGACCTGCCGATGACCGTGCCCGCCGAGGTGGACGCGGACGTGCCGCGCTACATGGAACTGATGGTGACCCTGCCGGCGGACTGGCCCATCTCCCAGGACGCCTTCGAGGACGAGCGCAATTACTGGCCGGTGCGCCTGCTGAAGGGCATGGCGCGGTTGCCGCACGAGTACGACACCTGGCTGGGCTTCGGCCACACCATTCCCAACGGCCATCCCAGCGAGCCCTATGCGCCGGGCGTGGGCTTCGACGGCGCCATCGTGCTGACGCCGGTAACCACCCCGGAGGACTTTGCCACGCTGGAACTGGACGACGGCAAGACCATCAGCTTCATGAGCCTGGTCCCGCTGTACCCCGAAGAGATGGACCTGAAGCTGAGGAAGGGCGCCGAGGCGCTGCTCGACCGCTTCGACGCGAAGAAGATCCAGGATGTAATCGAACCCGGCCGCACCAACGTGGCGAAGAAGCGTTTCGGTTTGTTCTGAGACCGGTAACATCAGGGGCCTGAACTTCGTTTCCAGGCCCCTGCCATGACCATCCTGCTCACCGGCGCTGCCGGCTTCATCGGTGCCTACACCGCCCGCGCACTGCTGGAGGCCGGCCAGGCCGTGGTCGGCCTGGACAACTTCAACGATTACTACGACCCGCAGATCAAGCGCGACCGCGTGGCCGCGCTGTGCCCGTCGCTGGACCTGCGCGCGCTGGACCTGACCGACCGCGAGGGCCTGGCTGCGCTGTTCGATGAAGTGCAGCCGACGGCGGTGATCCATCTGGCCGCCCAGGCCGGCGTGCGCTATTCGCTGGAAAACCCGCACGCCTACGTCGACAGCAACCTGGTCGGCTTCGTCAACATGCTCGAACTGTGCCGCCACCGCGGCGTGCAGCACCTGGTGTATGCCTCCAGCAGCTCGGTCTACGGCGATTCGGCCACGCCGCCGTTCTCCGAGGACCAGCGCGTAGACCAGCCGCGTTCGCTGTACGCGGCGACCAAGGCGGCCAATGAGCTGATGGCCCATACCTACGCGCAGCTGTACGGCCTGCATGCCACCGGCCTGCGCTTCTTCACCGTGTATGGCCCGTGGGGCCGGCCGGACATGGCACCGCTGCTGTTCTCCCGCGCGGTGCTGGCCGGGCGGCCGATCGACGTGTTCAACGAAGGCCGCATGCAGCGCGATTTCACACATGTCTCCGACATTGTGTCCGGTATCCTCGGCGCCCTCGCGCATCCGGCCGACGGCCCGGTGCCGCACCGGGTGTTCAACCTCGGCAACCATACGCCGGTCGAGCTGGAGCGCTTCATCAGCGTGATCGAGCAGGCCGCCGGCCGCCCCGCGCAGAAGGTGTACAAGCCCATGCAGCCCGGCGACATGGTGCGCACGATGGCCGATACCCGGCGCGCACATGACGCTTTCGGCTTCGATGCGGTGACCCCGATCGAAGAAGGCCTGCCGCCTGTGGTGCAGTGGTGCCGCGAGTATTTTGGCGATCGCGCCTGAGGATGGATCCTCACGCCGCGGGGTTCATCTTCGGATAACCTCGGCAGCGGAGAATGCGCGGTCTTTGTCCCCCCTTTGGCCGAGTGCCTTATGAGCCAACCCGAGCTTTCCGTTGTCGTCCCGGTATTCAACGAGCGCGACAATGTCGCCCCGCTGGTCGCCGAAATCACCGCCGCGCTGCGTGGCCGGCTGCCGTTCGAAATCGTCTACATCGACGATCACTCGCGCGATGACACCCTGGCGGTGCTGCAGGGACTGAAGGCGACCACCCCGGAACTGCGCGTGCTGCACCATGTGAACCAGAGCGGGCAGAGCACCGCGGTGCGCACCGGCGTCAAGCACGCCCGCGCGCCGTGGATCGCGACCCTGGATGGCGATGGCCAGAACGATCCGGCCGATATCCCCAAGCTGCTCGCCGCACGCGACGCCGCCGAGGCGCAGGTGAAGCTGTTCGCCGGCTGGCGCGTCAACCGCCAGGACAGCGGCAGCAAGCGCTGGGCCAGCAAATGGGCCAACGCCATCCGTGCACGCATGCTGCGCGACGATACGCCCGATACCGGCTGCGGCATCAAGCTGTTCGAACGCAGCGCGTTCCTCGACCTGCCGTACTTCGACCACATGCACCGCTACCTGCCGGCGCTGATGCAGCGCGCCGGCTGGAAGACCACCAGCGTGCCGGTCAACCACCGCCACCGTACCGCTGGCGTGTCCAAGTACAACAACCTCGGCCGCGCGCTGGTCGGCATCCGCGACCTGCGTGGCGTGGCCTGGCTGATCACCCGCAGCAAGCGCACCGCGGTGGAGGAGCGCTGATGGATCTGGAGCTGCATTGGCTCGACCAGCCGCTGACCTGGCTGTACTGGACCGGCCTGCACGTGACCGGCTGGAAGCTGATCGGCTATACCGGCGCGCTGATGTTCGGCGGCCGCTGGCTGGTCCAGTTCGTCGCGTCCAAGCGCGCCGGCAAGCCGGTGATCCCGCGCCTGTTCTGGTACATGAGCGTGCTCGGCAGCCTGATGACGCTGAGCTACTTCCTGTTCTCGGCCAAGCAGGACTCGGTGGGCGTGCTGCAGAACCTGTTCCCGGCGTTCACCGCGCTGTACAGCCTGCACCTGGACATCAAGCACCGCGGCTGGAAGCGAGACAAGGCCAGCCACTGAGGCCCCGGGGTCGGATCCCTTTCCATGGGAAAGGGCTCTGACCCCGTCCGGATCACCCTGTCCGGATCCGCGGCGCATCCACGCATGACGTGGGTCTACTGCGTACCTGGCTACCGGGGCCCCGGTCTGCTGCGCAGGCAGGACCTTCGTCCCATGCCACGGGCGATGGGCGGTGCCATGATCGGGGTCTGCCTTCCCGGGAACCTGTGCTCGTGAAAACCCGTCTTGCCGTTGCCCTGCTGATCGCCCTGTCCGCCCCTGCCGTGGCCCTGGCCGCGCCGCCCGCCACCGCCGCACCGTCCGGCGTGGCCACTGAATCGCCCGCCGACGCCGCCTTCCGCGCGCTGTACGAGAAGGAATGGAAGTGGCGCCAGCAGGGCGGTGGCGAGGCCAGCGAGGACGAGGACGCCCCGGCCAACGCCACCCGCATGCCCGACGTCGGCCCGGCCGCGCAGCAGGCGCGCCTGAAGGTGTGGGATGAGACCCTGGCCGCGCTGAAGAAGATCGACCCGAAGACCCTGTCGGCCGACAACCAGGTCAACTACGCGATCTACCACGACCAGGTGTTCAACCTGGCCGAAGAGACGCGCCTGCGCGGCTACGAGATGCCGTTCAACGCCGATTCCTCGTTCTGGTCCAACCTGTCCTTCATGGCCCGGCGCGAGATGAAGACCGTGCAGGACTACCAGAACTACATCGCACGCCTGAATGATGTACCGCGCTACTTCGGCCAGCAGACCGAGAACATGCGCGCCGGCCTGAAGCGTGGTTTCAGCGTGCCGCGCGCGGTGCTCGATGGCCGCGAAGTGTCCATCGCCACCGTCGCCGAGCTGAAGGACCCGACCGAGTCGCCGCTGTACGCGCCGTTCAAGAAGCTGCCCACCACCATCCCGGCCGCCGAGCAGGCCAGGCTGCAGGCGCAGGCGCGCGAAGCAATCAGCGGCAAGGTGGTGCCGGCGTTCCAGCAGCTGCGCACCTTCTTCGTCAACGAGTACGTGCCGCAGGCGCGTACCACCCTGGCCGCCGAAGCGATGCCCGATGGCAAGGCGTACTACCGGCAGCAGATCCACGAGTACACCACGCTGGACCTGTCGCCGGACGAGATCCACCGCATCGGCCTGGATGAGGTCGCGCGCATCCAGAAGGAAATGAACGACATCATCAAGCAGGTGAAGTTCAAGGGCAGCTTTGCCGAGTTCCTGACCTTCCTGCGTACCGATCCGCAGTTCTATGCAAAGACACCGGAAGAGCTGCTGTCGCGTGCCGCGTGGATCTCCAAGCGGGCGGACGGCCAGCTGGGCAAGTACATGACGTTGCCGCGCGCGCGCTTCACCATCGTGCCGGTGCCGCCGGACATCGCACCGTTCTGGACGGCCGGCCGCGGTGGCATGGGCACCTACTGGCTCAACACCTACAACCTGCCGTCGCGCCCGCTGTACAACCTGCCGGCGCTGACCCTGCATGAATCCGATCCGGGCCACTCGCTGCAGGGCGCGATCGCCGCCGAGCAGAAGAACCTGCCGGAGTTCCGCCGCAACGCCTACATCTCCGCCTATGGCGAAGGCTGGGCGCTGTACTGCGAGAAGCTGGGCGTGGAGATGGGCATCTACGAAACCCCATACGAGGATTTCGGCCGCCTGACCTACGAGATGTGGCGTGCCGCGCGCCTGGTGATCGACACCGGCGTGCACAGCAAGGGCTGGACCCGCGAGCAGGCGTTGGCCTACCTGCGTGACCACACCGCGCTGAGCGAGCATGAAGTGACCACCGAGGTGGACCGCTACATCTCCTGGCCTGGCCAGGCGCTGAGCTACAAGCTGGGCGAGATCGCCATCGTGCGCCTGCGTGCGCAGGCCGAGAAGGAGCTGGGCGACAAGTTCGACATCAAGGGCTTCCACGACACCCTGCTCAAGCAGGGCTCGGTGCCGCTGCCGGTGTTGGAACAGCAGATCCAGGCCTACATCGCCGAGCGCAAGAAGGCCTGACCGTGCAAGGGTAGTGCCGGCCGCTGGCCGGCAACCCGACCCGGTCACGGGGTCGGATCCCTTTCCTGTGGAAAGGGCTCCGACCCCCTCTCGCCTCACCCCACCGGCCGCGGCTTGGCCACCCGTGCTGCGAAGGTCGGCAGCACCAGCAGGGTCAGCACGGTGGCGGTGATCAGGCCACCGATCACCACCGTGGCCAGCGGCTTCTGCACCTCCGCACCGGAACCGCTGGCAATCGCCATCGGGATGAAGCCGACGATCGCCACCAGCGCCGTGGTCAGCACCGCGCGGATGCGGCTGGAGGCACCGTTGATCGCCGCCTGCAGCGGCAGGTCGCCGGCATCCAGGCGTTCGCGGATCGCCTGCATCAGCACCAGGCCGTTCAACGTGGCCACGCCGGAGACGGCGATGAAGCCAACTGCCGCCGATACCGAGAACGGCATGCCTCGCAGCAGCAGCGCGAGGATGCCACCGACCAGCGCCAACGGCACGCAGCTGAACACCAGAATGGCTTCCTTGCCGCTGCGCAGGGCCATGAACAGCAGGCTGCCGATCAGCAGGAACACCACCGGCACCACCGTTGCCAACCGCTTCTCCGCGCGCTGCAGGTTCTCGAACTGACCGCCCCAGGTCAGGTAGGCGCCCGGCGGCAGCGCCACGTCGGCCACCGCAGCCTGCGCCTCGCCGACGAAGCCGCCCAGATCGCGACCGCGCACGTTGGCCTGCACCACCACGCGGCGGCTGCCGTTGTTGCGGCTGATCTGGTTCGGCCCTTCGCTCACGGTAATGCGCGCCACCGACGACAACGGAATCACGAGCCCCGATGGCGTGGCGATCGGCAGCGAGGCCAGCTGGTCCGGATCGTTGCGCGAGGCATCGTCCAGGCGCACCACCACGTTGAAGCGACGGTCGCCTTCGAAGATCTTGCCGGCCGTGGTACCGCCGATGCCGGTGGACAGCGCATCACTCACATCTGCAGCGCTCAACCCGTACTGTGCCGCCGCCACGTGGTCGATCGCCACGTTGAGCGTGGGCAGGCCGGAGATCTGTTCTACCCGCACGTCGGCCGCGCCATCCACCGCACGCAGCTTCAACGCCACCTGGTCGGCCACCTTCTGCAGCTGGCTGAAGTCATCACCGAAGATCATTACGGCCAGGTCGGTACGCACGCCGGAAATCAGTTCGTTGAAGCGCAGCTCGATCGGCTGGCTGAACTCGAAGCTGTTGCCCAGCTGCTGCCCGGCCAGTTTCTCGAAGCGCGCCACCAGTGCGTCCTTGGCCAGCGTCGGATCGGGCCAGTCCTTGCGTGGCTTCAACACGATCACGCTGTCGGAAATGTTGGTCGGCATCGGGTCGATCGCCGCCTCGGCGGTACCGGTGCGCGAGAACACGGTTTCCACTTCCGGCTGCTTGGCAATCGCCTTTTCCAGCGCCAGCTGCATTGCCAGTGACTGCTCCAGCGAGGTCGATGGCACGCGCAGGGCCTGCATCGCCACGTTGCCTTCATCCAGGGTCGGCATGAACTCGCGGCCCAGCAGCGAGAACGCGCCGATGCCCACCACCACCATCATCACCGCACCGGCCAGCACCGTGCGCGGGTGCGCCACGGCCTTGCGCACCACCGGTTCGATGCGCGCACGCAGCACGCGGATCAGCCTGGTTTCGTGCTCGCCGTCGTCCGCGTGCGCATCGCCGTCCTTCACCTTGGGCTCGCGCACCAGCAGCGCGGCCATCGCCGGCACGAAGGTGAAGGAGAACAGGAAGGCACCGACCAGGGCCAGCATGAACGTGGCCGCCATCGGGTGGAACGTCTTGCCCTCCACGCCCTCCAGCGTGAGGATCGGCGCGAACACCAGCAGGATGATCAGCTGGCCGAAGGCCGCAGGGCGCGCCATCTTAATGGCCGAATCGGCGGCTACGCGCAGGCGTTCCATCGCGGTCAGCGCACGGCCCAGTTCGGCGCGGCGCTGGCCCAGCATCAGCAGTGTCGACTCGACCACGATCACCGCACCGTCCACCAGGATGCCGAAGTCCAGCGCACCCAGGCTCATCAGGTTGCCACTGATGCCGAAGCGGTTCATGCCGATCACTGCGAACAGGAACGACAGCGGAATCACCAGCGCGGTGATCGTTGCCGCACGCAGGTTGCCCAGCAGCAGGAACAGCACCACCACCACCAGCAGCGCGCCCTCGGTGAGGTTCCTGGCGACGGTCTTGATGGTGGAATTGACCAGCACGCTGCGGTCCAGCACCGGTGCCGCCACGATGTCGGCCGGCAGTGACTTGTTTACCTGTTCCAGGCGCGCGGCCGCTGCCTGGGCCACGGTGCGGCTGTTGCCACCGGCAATCATCAGCGCGGTGCCCAGCACGGCTTCATGGCCGTTGCGGCTGGCCGCACCCAGCCGCGGCGCGCGGCTCAGTTCCACCGTGGCCACATCGGCTACGCGTACCACCACGCCATTGCGGGTCGCCACCGGGGCCTGTGCCAGGTCGTCGGTGGTCAGCGCCAGGCCGTCGGCACGTACCACCAGGCCCTCGCCGGCACGCTGTACGAAGCCGGCACCGGCCTGCACGTTGGAACGCTGCAGCGCAGTGACCAGGTCGGCCAGGCCGAGGCCATGCGCGGCCAGTTTGGCGCTGTCCGGATGCACGCCGTATTCCTTGACGTAGCCGCCAACCGTATCGACGCCGGCCAGCCCCGGGCTGGAACGCATCTGCGGCGCGATGATCCAGTCCTGCACGGTGCGCAGGTAGGTCGCACGTTCTTCGGGCGTACGCAGCAGGTTGCCTTCCGGTGTGCGGTAGACCTCGCCGGCCTGCCAGCCCGCTTCATCGGGTTTGGCCAGTTTGGCCGGATCGAACGCGGTGAAGTCCACCGTCCACATCAGCACCTCGCCAAGGCCGGTGGTGACCGGCGACAGCATCGGTGATGCACCATCGGGCAGGTCTTCCGATGCCTCGCGCATGCGTTCGGCCACCTGCTGGCGGGCGAAGTAGATGTCGGTGGCATCGGTGAAGATCGCGGTGACCTGCGAGAAACCATTGCGCGACAGCGAACGCGTGGTGGTCAGGCCGGGGATGCCGGCCAGCGCGGTTTCCAGCGGATAGGTCACCTGCCGCTCGATCTGCTCCGGTGTCAGCGCCGGTGCCACCGTGTTGATCTGTACCTGACGGTTGGTGATGTCCGGCACCGCGTCGATCGGCAGCTTGCCCAGCTGGAACAGGCCCACCGCGGCGATCAGTGCGGCCATGAACACCACCAGCCAGCGGTGGCGCACCGCTGTTTCAATGATCAGCTTGAACATGGTCGCCTCCTCAGTGGCCGTGCTCGGCTTCGCCCTTGGCCAGCTCGGCCTTGAGCAGGAAGGCATTGGCACCGACGATGCGCTCGCTGCCGGTCAGCCCAGCGAGGATCTCGATGCGGTCACCGGCACGGCGCCCGGCCAGCACCGGCTGCGCCTTGAAGCCACCTTCGACGGCGACAAACACCGCGCTGCTGCCATCAACGTTCTGCACTGCATCGGCCGGGACGCTGAGCGAACCGTCCTGGCCTTCGGTGACCACCACGGCCGAGACCGGCGAACCGGCCGGCGGCAGCGACGCATCCACCGGGGTGGCGCGGATCACGGCGACGCCGCCCTGCTGGCGCACATCGGCGGCCGAACCGGTGACGGTGGCGGTGAAGCTGCCACCCGGCACGCTCACTTCCAGCGTCATGCCCGGCGTGACCTGTGCGGCCAGCGCCGGCGGTGCGGTGAACACCAGCTCGTTCATTGTCGGGTCGGCGACATCGGCGACTGCACTGCCGGCGGCGACTACACCGCCCGGAGTGACCTGCACGTTGCCGACGATGCCGGCCACCGGGCTGGTGATGCGCACGCGGCCACTGGCATCGGGCGCACCGTTGGCAGCGGCCTGGGCCTGCGCGGCAGCGGCCTGGGCCTGTGCCGCCAGCGACCGTGCGCGCGAGGCTTCCATCTCCTGGCGGGCAACCACGCCCTGGTCGACCAGCGCCTTGTCGCGACCATAGGCCAGGCGCGCGGCCTCGGCTTCGGCCGAGGCGGCCAGCGCATTGGCGCGGAACACCGCCGCTTCGCCGCTGACCACGATCGCCAGTGCCTGGTTCTGCTTCACCGCGGTGCCCGGTGCGACCAGCACGCGTTCGACGCGGCCGGTCACGGTCGACGCCACCGAGGCGCGTGCACCGACCGACGGTTCGACCCGGCCGGACAGGCGCGTGGAGCTACCGCCACCACGACCGACCGCGACCACTTCGATACCGGACGCCTTGATCTGCTCAGGAGTCAGCTGCACGACACCCTCATCGCCATCGGCGGGCGCCTTCGCGGATTCGGCCTTGGCCTCCTTGCTGTCGGCGGCATGGCCGTGGCCATCGTCGGTGCCGGCCTTGGCCGCAGCCGGGTCTTCATTGGCAGGTGTCTGCGCGTTGCCGGCGCAGCCGGCCAGCAGCGCGGCCAGCAGCACGCCGCCGATCAGCGGGAAAGTACGGGAGAGCGTCATGGGACCTCCACAAAAGGTGCGCGCCCTTCAAGGCGGGCAAGATCGATTTCCGCGGCGACGCGCGACAGGCGCGCATCCACGGCGGTGCCGCGGGCGGCGATGAGGGCGCTGCGCGTGCTGCGCAGTTCCAGCTGCGAGATGCGCCCGGCGTCGAAGCCGATGCGGGCCAGGCGATACGCCTCTTCGGCGGCGACCACGCTTTCATCGGCGGCGCGGGTACGGCTGCCGGCGGCCTTCAAACCGGCCACCGCGGAGAGGCGTGCCGCCTCGCTGTCGCGGCGCTGCTGGTCCAGGCGTGCCTCGGCCGCGCGCTGGTCGGCATTGGCGGCGCGGATGCCCCCGCGGTTGCGGTCGAACAGCGGGATGCTGAGGCTGACCCCGAGGTTGTAGGCGCGCTCGCCCCCCTCGCGGAAGCGGGTCTGCGCGGCAGTGACGCTCAGGTCGGGCAGGGCGCGCTTGCGCTCCACGTCGACCAGCTTGCCCGCCGCATCCGCTTCGGCTTCGGCGATGCGCACCGCCAGCGCGGTATCGGTGGCACCGCGTGGCAACGGCGGCGCGCGGTCGAGCAGGCTGTCGCCGATCGACTGCACCGGCGCATCCAGCAGCGCGGCACCGGCCAGGCGGGCCAGCGCGGCATCGCGGAAGGCCTGCGCCTCATCCAGCGCGGCGCTGGCGTTGGCGACTTCGCTCTGCGCCTGCACGGCGCGCAGCTGCGGCTCGCGGCCCTGCTTGACCATCGCGTTGACCGCGTTGGCGTCAGCGCGGGTGAGGCTCAGTGCTTCTTCGGCCAGGGTGTAGCGGCGCAGTGCACTTTCCGCCTGTGCATAGACCACCGCCAGCTGGCTGGCCACGTCGCTGCGGCTTTGGGCACCACGCAGGTTGGCGGCCTGTGCCTCGGCACGGGCGGCACGGACACGCGCGCCACGCTGGCCCCAGACCTCCAGCGGCTGGGACAGGGTGAGCACGGTATCGGCCTTGCCCATGCCGCCATAGGAGCCGGTGCCCCAGGCGTTTTCGGCGGAGTAAGAGAGGGAAGGGTTGGGCAACGCACGGGCCTGGTCGGCGCGCGCGTCGGCGGCCTCGGCCAGCGCCGCACCGACGCGGGTGCCGGGCAGCTGGTCCAGGCGTTCAAGCAGGGTGTCGTAGGAAGGGGCGGCTTGCGCCATCACCGATGCCGCCGGGGCCAGGCCCAGCAACACGGCGACGACCCGCCCGGCCGCACGCAGCGGCCGACGTGTCAGGGTCGACATGGAGAATTTCCGGAGGTGAGGGGAACCGAAGCCCGCGAATGCGGGACGCGCTCAACTCACGCCCGGGGAGGACGCGTCAGTTCATCCTGGGCGACCGCATAGGTCGCCGCGTCGCCGGCATTCATCCAGCGCGCCGGAAGCGGCGCACCGAAGGCGGCGAAGGTACTGGCCGGCAGGCTCAGATTGGAGTGGTGGCAGTGGTTGTGGCTGCAGGCACCGGCGTGCTTGCCGTCGGCATCGCCATCGGCATCCGGTGCGGACTCCACATGCACCGTGCTGGCGTGCGGTTCCACCGTGCAGGCCAGCGCGTCGGCCACCGGCACGACCACGAATGCCGCCATCAGCAGCATCAGCAGGGTCGAACGGAGGTGGCGGGTGATCCAGCGCATGGACGGCAGGCTAGCAAGCGGTTTTCGCCGGATACAATATCAATGGACGCTTCGGGAATTCGTCGGAATCTCCCGTTCAGCTGGGCCGGGCGCGGGGTCGGATCCCTTTCCTCCGGAAAGGGCTCTGACCCCACCACACCGTTCGGGTGCGCCGCGCACATGTGCTCAGGTAGGTGTCGACCTTGGTCGACACGCTTTTCGACCCCACCGCGTTGCCGGCCAGCGGCCGGCACTACCCGTATCACGGCAGCTTCGCGATCACCTTGATCTCGAACTGGAACCCATACAGCCAGGTCACGCCGATACCGGTCAGGGTCGGGTGCGGCGCCTCGCCCCAATACTCCGGCACGATTGCCCAGGCCTTCTCAAAGTTCTTCTCTGGATCGACCAGGAACACGGTCACGTCGATCACGTCATCGAACGTGCAGCCGGCAGCAGCCAACACCGCATTGAGATTCTCGAAAGCGCGGCGCACCTGCGTTTCGAAGTCTGGCTCGGGCGAGCCGTCCTCACGGCTGCCGACCTGGCCGGATACGAACAGGAAGCCGTTGGAACGGATCGCAGGCGAGTAGCGGTTGCGCTCGTACAGGGCCTGGCGGCCGGCGGGGAAAACGACATCACGCTGTGACATGGGGAAGATCCCGTGGGAGAGAACGCCATCCTCCCCGTCAGCGCTGTCTGGATAAACCGCGATGATCGGCCTAGATTGATTGTCAATTCCAAACAATCATGGCCCGCCATGGACCGTTTCGAGGCGATGCGGGCCTTTGCCCGGGTGGTGGAAACCGGCAGCTTCACCCGCGCCGCGCAGACCCTGCAGATCAGCCGCACCACGGCCACCCAGCTGGTGCAGCAGCTGGAGGCACACCTGCGGCTGCGCCTGCTCAACCGCACCACGCGCCGGGTCAGCGTCACCGCCGACGGCGCGGCCTACTACCCGCGCATCGCCCGCCTGCTGGCCGAGCTGGAAGAAGTGGAAGGCGGGCTGGGTGACGCGGCCAGCCAGCCGCGCGGACGCCTGCGCGTGGATGTGCCCGGGCCGTACGCGCGGCTGCGGCTGGTGCCGGCGTTGCCGGATTTCCAGGCGCGCTACCCGGAGATCCAGCTGGACATCGGCGTGAGTGACCGCGAGGTCGATGTCATCGCCGACAACGTCGACTGCGTGATCCGGGGTGGCACCCCGGCCGACCCGGCACTGGTGGCGCGGCCGCTGGCGGCGCTGCCGATCGGCTTCCACGCCAGCCCCGGCTATGTGCAGCGTTTCGGGTTGCCGACCGATCCGCGCGCGCTGGAAGGACCCGACCACCACATGGTCGGCTTCCTCAGCCCGCGCGGTGGCCGCGCACGCGTGTTCGTTGCACAGCGCGGCGATGAACGCGTTGAGGTGCAGGGCCGCTATACGGTCGGCTTCGATGATGGAAACGCCTATCTGGCCGCTGCGTTGGCGGGGTTGGGCGTGGTGGCGCTGCCCAGCTACATGGCCGAGCCGCACGTGGCGCGCGGCGAGCTGTTGCCGGTGTTGCCGGACTGGCAGCTGCCGCCGATGCCGATGCATGTGATGTTCCCGCCGAACCGGCACATGAGCCAGCGGCTGCGGGTGTTCATCGATTGGGTGGTGGAGGCGTTGGGTTGATCGCGCGCGCGCATCTGTAGAGCCGAGCCCACGCTCGGCTGCTTCTGGCATCACCAAGCCCGCGCTACGCGCGCCAGCCGAGCGTGGGCCCGGCTCTACCGGCATGCGAAAATCACCACAGCACGTAACAGGAAACATCGCCACGCATGAGTCGCATCGTCGCACTGGATACCGAAACCACCGGCATCTCCCACCGCCTGGGGCACCGGGTGATCGAAATCGGTGCCGTCGAACTGATCGATGGCCAGCTCACCGGCCGCCAGTTCCACACCTACCTGCAGCCGCAGCGCAGGGTCGACTGGGGTGCACAGCGCGTGCATGGCATCAGTGATGCGATGCTGGTGGGCAAGCCACTGTTTTCCAGCAAGGCCGCCGAACTGCTGGACTTCCTGCGCGGCAGCGAGATGGTCGCGCACAACGCTACCTTCGATGTGGGCTTCCTGGACAACGAGCTGCGTCTGTCCGGTATTCCCGGCACGCTGGCCCAGCATTGCCGCATCACCTGCAGCCTGAAGCTGGCGCGCGGGCGCTGGCCGGGCCAAGGCAACAAGCTCGATGATGTGCTGCAGCGCCTGCGCATTCCCAGCCAGCGCGGCCTGCACGGCGCGCTCAAGGATGCCCATCTGCTGGCGCAGGTGATTTCGCACCTGCGCTGAGGCCTGGCCGCTGTTACACCGGCCGTAACCAGCGCTCGATCATCGCCACGCCACAGGCCACCCCGTCCTCATGGCTCATCGCCACGCCCAGGGTCGCCGCGCGTGCGCGTGTTGCGTCGGTTTCAACGAAGGTGATGGCTGCCGCCAGCGTTGCTGCATCCAGTCGCTTCGGTGACAACGGTGCCGGTGCCACGCCCAACCGATACAGGCGATCGGCCCAGAAGAACTGATCCGCGGCGAACGGCATCACCAGCGAGGGAATGCCGGCGCGGCAGGCCGAATGCGTGGTGCCGCTGCCACCATGGTGGATGGCGAGTGCGCAATGCGGGAACAGTGCTTCGTGTGGCGTCGGGCCGAGCACGAACACATCTGCTGGCAGCGCACCCGTCGGCAATCCGGCCCACCCTGGAAACAGCAGCACCCGGCGCGGTGCCAGCGCCTGCAGCAGGGCTGGCAGCACGCGCTCGCGATCGAATCCGGTCATGCTGCCAAAGCCCAGATAGACCGGCGGCGGCCCGGCATCGAGGAAGGCCTGCAGATCGGCTGGCGGCGTCCAGGGCGCATCAGGAAGCCGCCATTGGCCACAGGCGATGTGGTCGACCGGCCAGTCCGCCGGTGGCGGCAGCAGCTGCGGCGAGATGCCATAGAGCATCGGCAGGCCGGACCACAGCGCGCGACGCGGCGATTGCCCCAGTTGCTGGCGTGCCGCGTTGATCGGCCGACGGAACTGGCGCCAGATCAGGCCGTTGACCCATCCGTAACTGGCCCGGTTCAACCAGCCCGGCGAGCGTCCGGGCGGCAGGAACGGAGAGCGGAAGGCCCGCGTCGGGGTCAGCGGAATCATGCCGGTGCCGATGACCGGCAGACCCCGACGTTCGCCCACGCTCATGCCGACAAGGGCCGCCAGTCCGCCGGTCAGAATCGCATCGCAGCCTTCGGCGGCGGCATCGGCCTGGCGCATCCAGCCGCTGACATGCTGCAGCGCCATCCGTGCCAGACCGGTACTGGCGGCGGCAACACCGTTGCCCCGCGAGACAAGGGCGACCACTTCGTCATGGATGTCACCCTCAAGGGCCGCGTGGGGCACATCCAGGGCCTGCGCGCTGCCCAGGGTGCCGCCATCGGCCAGCAGTGTCACCGCGTGGCCTGCGCTGATCAGCCCATGGCAGAGCATGGCCAGCGGACGCGTATCGCCTTCGGTTCCGTAGGTCAGGGCCAGCAGCCGCATGGAAAGCTCCGCAGTGATCCGGGCCAGTATGCCGGTTGGCGAAGTCCCCCCGCCCCGCCGGTCCAGTCCCCGCCTGTGGGTAACTTGCGCAAGTGCTTGAACCCGTGCATAATGCGCGGCTCGCTGTGTCCGGTTTTCTACCGGGCGGCGCCCCCGGGAGCACGTCCCCGGCCGCCCAACGCCAGCGTAACCCTTTGATTCTCTTGACGTGTGGTGGGCAACCATCGAGGCCGCCGTCGCCCGGGCTACGGGCTGACAACTACTACTATCGAGGTGCGCAATGTCCCGCGTATGCCAGGTTTCCGGCAAGCGAGTGCAGACGGGTAACAACGTCTCGCACGCCAACAACAAGACCCGTCGTCGTTTCCTGCCGAATCTGCACGAGCGCCGTTTCTGGGTGGCCAGCGAGAACCGCTGGGTCAAGCTTCGTGTTTCCGCGCATGCACTGCGCACCATCGACAAGAACGGCATCGATTCCGTTCTGGCTGAGCTGCGTGCGCGCGGCGAAAAGGTCTGAGGAGTAAAGCATCATGGCAGGCAAGCGCGATAAGGTCCGTATGATTTCCTCGGCCGGTACCGGCCACTTCTACACGACCGACAAGAACAAGAAGAACACCCCGGGGAAGATGGAATTCCTGAAGTACGATCCGGTCGTGCGCAAGCACGTCCTGTACAAGGAAGGCAAGATCAAGTAATCCGCACGGATTGCTGGTCCCCGCGAAGAAACCCGCCCTTGTGGCGGGTTTTTTCATGCCCTGCGTTTACCTGGTGGATACCGACCGTTCCGATGCTGCTGTGGTGGTGGTGGGTGCCGACCGTTGGTCGGCACTGGGCAGTTCCTGCGCACGCTGTCGCCAATGGCGCCATGCCTGGAGCGAAGGGCCGAATGCGATAAGTGATTGTTCCTACCGGTTCCGGCGCCTCGCACGGTTCAAATCGATTGGAACGACGGGCGTGGCCGTGCCCATGATGGTGAGCCGCTGCGGTTGCAGCGGTCGGGCTTGCAATCCCGTGAAGTCAATCAATCAGTAGACTCGCCCGCCGTCGCCGGAGATCCCTCCGGCGACGGTTGGTGACCTATCCGCCTCTATGGCGGACGGTGCGAGGGGGCCTTGCGCCCGCCGGTTCGTTTGCTGATTGATTGCTTCCCGGTATTGCAACCACGCATCGTCCGCCACCTTCACGGTGGCCAGATCCGTTGAAGGAGGTTGCATGAACACCCCATCACACCGGCAGGACCTGGAACTGGGCTGGCTGCGCCTGCAGCGCATGCTGCAAGGCATCGAGGGCATGGCGCTGCTGCTGTGCGACCACCATCTGGCACTGGCCAACGGCGCGCCGTCGCCGCTGCCGGAGGCGCAGCTGGAGCGGGCCGCACAGGCGATCGCCTGCATGGCGCTCAACGGCCGCCGCCATGCCGACGCGGTGCGGCAGCTGTGCGAGGTGCCGGTGCGGCATTGATCCATCCTGTAGAGCCGAGCCCACGCTCGGCTGCTGTGCGGTCGGACCGGAAGGCCGTCGAGCGCGGCTCGACTCCACAAGGGCCGGTGGGCAGAATGGCCCATCACCTCCCGACGGGCGACACGATGCTGTTCGAGTGGTTGCTGGGTTCGTACCTGCTGCTGATCGACTGGCTGATCCGGCTGGTTGCACTGTGCTGGATCCCCACCCGCACCACGCCGGGGGCGGCGCGTAGCTGGCTGCTGCTGGTGGGCTTCGTGCCGCTGCTGGGCCTGCCGCTGTACCTGCTGTTCGGCCACCCATGGCTGTCGCGCGAGCGCATCCGCCGCCAGGCCGAGGCCTCGCAGGTCATCCGCGAGGAACAGGCGCTGCAGCATCGCCTGCGCTGGACACCGCAGCCGGACACCGCCAGCGCCGAGATCGTGCCGCTGGTGCAGCGCCAGGGCGACTTCATGCCGGTGCACGGCAACGCCGTCGATCTGTTGACCGACTACGACGAATCACTGCACACGCTGATCGCCGACATCGACCAGGCCGAAGACCGCGTGCACCTGCTGTACTACCTGATGTTCGACGACGCGGTGGGCGAGGCGATCGTCGAGGCCCTGCAGCGTGCGGCTGCACGTGGCGTGCAGTGCCGCGTGCTGCTCGACGCGGTGGGCGCCAAGCGCGGCCTGCGTGCCTATCGCAAGCGCCTGCAGGCGCGCGACATCGAAGTGCGCGCGATGCTGCCCGGTGGCCTGCGCTGGCGCCGCAGCGGGCGCATGGACCTGCGCAACCATCGCAAGATCGCGGTGATCGACAACGAAGTGGCCTATGTCGGTTCGCAGAACCTGGCCGGCCCGCAGTTCGTGCCTGGCCACCCGAACCGCGAGCTGGTGGCGCGCGTGCGCGGCCCGGCGGTGGCGCATCTGGAAGCGGTGTTCGCCAGCGACTGGTACATGGAAACCGGCCAGCGCCTGGACGTGATCGCCGATGTGCCCGAGTGCAGCGACGACATCGCCACACAGTTGCTGCCCAGCGGCCCCGCCTATCCCTACAGCAACGCACGCGATGCGGTGGCGGCGCTGATCCACCTGGCGCGGCGCCGGCTGGTGATGGTCACCCCGTATTTCGTGCCCGACGAAGCCACGCTCAGCGCCTTGCGCATTGCGGCCTTGTCCGGCGTGCAGGTGCAGCTGATCCTCTCGGCCAGCAACAACCAGCGGCTGACGTCGTGGGCGCAGGAGGCCTACTACGACGAGCTGCTGCGCTGTGGCGTGCGCATCGCGCTGTACGAGCCGCAGTTCCTGCACGCCAAGCACATGAGCGTGGACGAGGACATCGCCGTGCTCGGCTCGATCAACATGGATATCCGCTCGTTCGCGCTGAATGCCGAAATCGGCCTGGTCTGCTACGACCGTGCGCTGGTGCAGCAGCTGTGCGCGATCGAGGATGGCTACCTGCGCGAGTCGCGGCAGCTGGACCTGCAGCAGTGGCGCAGCCGTCCCACGTGGCGGCGCAGCCGCGAAGGCATCGCACGGCTGGCCGATGCGTTGATGTGAAACGGCGGCAACCGCCCGCTTCGGCAATCCGGCCCGTCATCGCCGATGGCCTACAATCGGCGCATGACTGATTCACCGCGTAATGGCGAACTGGACCTGGCAATCATCGGTGGTGGTGCGGCCGGGGTGCTGGTGGCGATCCAGGTGTTGCGCCAGGCCCAGGCGCCGCTGGCGCTGGCCATCTTCGAACCGGCTTCGCAGCTGGCGCAGGGCATCGCCTATGCCACGCCGTGGCCGGAGCACCTGCTGAACGTGCCGGCGGCGAAGATGAGTGCGTTTGCCGACCAGCCCGGCGACTTCCTCGACTACCTGATGGCCGCCAATGCCTACCCGGGCGAGGCGCGCGAGGTGCTGGGCGAGCGCTACGTGTGCCGCCACCACTTTGCGGCCTACCTGCAGCAGCGCCTGCAGGAGGCTGCCGCAGCCAGCCCGGCGCAGCTGCAGGTGATCGCGCAGCCGGTGCTGGGCCTGCAGCCGGATGACCATGGTTACCGGCTGCTGCTGGGCGATGGCCAGACGCTGCACGCCGCACAGGCGGTGCTGGCCACCGGCAACAGCATGCGGCCGCTGCCGGTGGCCGGTGCCGATGCGCTGCCTGCCGATGACGTGATCGAGGCCTGGGACTACGACGGCGTACGCACCCTGGCCGGTGAGCAGGCCGTGGCCATCGTCGGCTCCGGCCTGAGCATGGCCGACACCGTGCTGGCGCTGGTTGCTGCCGGCCACACCGGCCCGCTGCACGTGATCTCGCGCCATGGCCTGCTGCCGCTGCCGCATGCGCATGGCGGCCTGCCCGCGTTCGACCCGGCTGCGCTGCTGCCGATGAGCCTGCGCCAGCGCCTGCGCGCGTTGCGCGGGTTCGCGCGCCAGGCGCAGGCCGATGGTCTGCCGTGGCAGGGGGTGATGGACCGCATCCGTCCGCACGGGCAGGCACTGTGGTGCAGCCTCGACGCGGCCGACCAGCGCCGCTTCCTGCGCCATGTGGTGCGCTACTGGGACGTGCATCGCCACCGCATCGCCGAAGAGGTCGACGCACAGCTGCAGGCGCTGATCGAAAGCGGCCAACTGCGTATTCACCGGTCCCGCCTGCAACGCGTCGGCCGCGAAGGCGAAGCGCTGCGGCTTTCTGGCCGCGCTCCGTCTGGCAATGAACAGCACTGGACAATCGGCGGCGTGATCAACGCCACCGGCGTGGAAACCCGCGCCAGCGCGCTGCGCAATCCCTTGCTGCAACAGCTGCAGAGCGATGGCCTGGCCCGCCCCGGCCCGCACGGGCTGGGCCTGGACAGCACAGTGCCGGGCGACCGCCTGCGTGCCGCCGGTGGCCAGCCGCAGGCGCGGCTGGGCGTACTCGGCAGCCTGCGCATCGGCAGCCTGTGGGAAAGCCTGGCGGTGCCTGAACTGCGTCAGCAGGCGCAGGCACTGGCCACCCAGGTGGTCGCAGGAGCCGCGACGGCGATGCCGTAAAATGGGGGCATGGATGTCTCCCACCTGCTTGATGGCCTGAACCCGGCCCAGCGCGAAGCCGTCTCCGCTCCCCCCGGCCACCACCTGGTGCTGGCCGGTGCCGGTTCCGGCAAGACCCGCGTACTCACCCACCGCATCGCCTGGCTGCATGAAGTCGACGGCGTGCCGACCCACGGCATTTTCGCGGTGACTTTCACCAACAAGGCGGCCGGCGAAATGCGCCACCGCATCGACGCACAGCTGCCCCATGGCAGCCGTGGCATGTGGATCGGTACCTTCCACGGCCTGGCCAACCGCCTGCTGCGCCTGCACTGGCAGGACGCGAAGCTGCCCGAAGGCTTCCAGGTGATGGATTCGGACGACCAGCTGCGGCTGGTCAAGCGCGTGGTGCAGGCGCTGGAGCTGGACGACGGCAAGTACCCGCCCAAGCAGATATCGTGGTGGATCAACGCGCAGAAGGACGAGGGCCGCCGCCCGCAGCACATCCAGCCCGAACCGCACGACGCGTGGCTGGAGACCATGCGCCAGGCCTACATCGAGTACCAGGCGCGCTGCGACCGCGCCGGCCTGGTCGACTTCGCCGAGCTGCTGCTGCGCGCGCACGAACTGCTGCGCGACAACCCGGCGCTGCTGTCGCACTACCGCGCCCGCTTCCGCGAGATCCTGGTGGACGAGTTCCAGGACACCAATGCCATCCAGTACGCCTTCGTGCGCGTGCTGGCCGGCGATTCCGGCCACGTGTTCGTGGTCGGCGACGACGACCAGGCCATCTACGGCTGGCGCGGTGCCAAGGTCGAGAACGTGCAGGGCTTCCTGCGCGATTTCCCGGGCGCGCAGACCATCCGCCTGGAGCAGAACTACCGCTCCACCGCCAACATCCTCGGCGCTGCCAACGCGGTGATCGCGCACAACCCGGATCGCATCGGCAAGCAGTTGTGGACCGACAGCGGTGACGGCGAGCCGATCGACCTGTACGCCGCGTACAACGAGATGGACGAGGCACGCTACATCGTCGAGCGTGCCCGCCAGTGGGTGCGCGACGGTGGCAGCTACACCGAAGTGGCCGTGCTCTACCGCAGCAACGCGCAGTCGCGCGCGCTGGAAGAAGCGCTGCTGAGCGAGCAGGTGCCGTACCGCGTGTATGGCGGCATGCGCTTCTTCGAGCGTGCCGAAATCAAGGACGCGCTGGCCTACCTGCGCCTGCTGTCCAACCGCAACGATGACGCCGCGTTCGAGCGCGCGGTCAACACGCCCACCCGGGGCATCGGCGACCGCACGCTGGACGAAGTGCGCCGCGAGGCACGCGCGCAGGGTATCTCGCTGTGGGAAGCAACGATGCTGGTCACCCAGGGCAACGCGCTGGCCGCACGCGCGCGCAATGCGCTGGCCGGCTTCCTGGGGCTGGTCAACGAGCTGCAGGCGCAGACCGTGCACATGACCCTGGCCGAGCGCGTGGACCACGTGCTGGCCCGCTCGCAGCTGCGCGAGCACTGGAGCAAGGAAAGCCGCAATGCGCTGGACTCGGAGTCGCGCACCGACAACCTCGACGAACTGGTCTCGGTGGCCTCGCGCTTCGTGCGCCGGGCCGACGACATCGAGGAAGTGGGCGAGGACATGGACGAGCTGGTCGCGTTCCTGGCCTATGCCGCGCTGGAGGCCGGTGAGGGCCAGGCGCAGGCAGGCGAAGAGGGCGTGCAGCTGATGACCCTGCACTCGGCCAAGGGCCTGGAATTCCCGCTGGTGTTCCTGGCCGGCCTGGAAGAAGGCCTGTTCCCCAGCGCACGCTCGCTGGAGGAAAGCGGGCGGCTGGAAGAAGAGCGCCGCCTGGCCTATGTCGGCATCACCCGCGCGCGCCAGAAGCTGGTGCTGAGCTATGCCGAATCGCGCCGCATCCACGGCCAGGACAACTACAGCCTGCCGTCACGCTTCCTGCGCGAGATTCCGCGCGAACTGCTGCACGAAGTGCGCCCGAAGGTGCAGGTCTCGCGCCCGGCTTCGATGGGCGCCAGCCGGGTGATGGGCCATGCCTCGATCGAGGCGCCGCCGGTCAAGCTCGGTGCGCTGGTTACCCATCCCAAGTTCGGCGAAGGCATGGTGACCGACTACGAAGGCAGCGGCGCGCACGCCCGCGTGCAGGTCGAGTTTGCTGATGCCGGCAGCAAGTGGCTGGTGATGGCCTACGCCAACCTGACGGTGATCTGATCGCCGTCGAGGGGTCGGATCCCTCCCGCAGGGAGGGCTCTGACCCCATCGCGGAATGCACGTGGTTGGGGCCGGAGCCTTTTCCGTTGGAAAAGGGCTCTGCCCCCATTAGGCTGCGCTCATGACCCGCAATGTGCTCTTCCTCTGCAGCCAGAACCGCCTGCGCAGCCCGACGGCCGAGCAGGTATTCGCCGATTGGCCGGGCATCGAGACCGCCTCGGCCGGGCTGCTGGCCGACGCCGAGGAAGTGCTCAGCCCCGAGCTGCTGCAGTGGGCCGATATCGTGTTCGTGATGGAGCGCGCCCACCGCAATCGGCTGTCCAGCCGCTACAAGGCCTGGTTGAACGGCAAGCGGGTGATCTGCCTGGATATTCCGGATGACTACGAGTACATGGACCCGGTGCTGGTGGAACTGCTGAAGCGCAAGGTCACGCCGTTCCTGCGTTGACAGGCTGTTGTAGAGCCGAGCCCATGCTCGGCTGCTTTTCCGGCCAGAAGCAGCCGAGCATGGGCTCGGCTCTACAATAGGTGGCACTTCTTCCAGGAACGCCCCCATGACCGAACCCACGCTGCACGTCACCGTGAAGTTGAACGCCCGGCTGCAGCCGGAGCACCGCCACGAACTGTTCGAGGATCCGCTCGACGCGCTGCTGCAGGCGGCCCAGGTGGGCGAGCTGACCGGCGGCGGCACCGCGATGTCCGACCTGGGTGAGGTCGAATACGGCGATATCGAAGTGGCACTGGTCGATGCCGCGGGCGTGCCGAAGCTGATCGACCTGCTGGAGCAGCTGGGTGCACCGAAGGGTTCGCAGATACAGGGCGCAGGCGAGGCCGATCGCAGCTTCGGCGTGACCGAAGGCCTGGGCATCTACCTGGATGGCCTGAACCTGCCGGACGAGGTCTACGAGCAGTGCGATTCCAACCACGTGTTCGAGCAGCTGTCCGGGAACATCGACGGCCTGGGCGAGATCTGCAGCTGGTGGCAGGGCCCGACCGAGACCGCGCTGTACATGTACGGCCAATCGTTCGAGGCGATGCGCGATGCGATTGACGAGTTCGTGGCCAGCTACCCGCTGTGCCAGAACGCGCGCATCGTGCAGATCGCCTGAGCGACATTGTTGTAGAGCCGAAGGTAGCGGCAGGAGCCGCTGCCAACGTCGCTTGCGACGGCCCGAAGGGTGCCGGTCAGGACGACCGGCATAGCCCATGTTCGGCTGCTCTTCCCGCCAGAAGCAGCCGAGCACGGGCTCGGCTCTACAGAAGAGGGCGGGCCGAGCCTGTCCCCCGGACCACGTGACGGTGCGCACACGCCGCTGCGCGGCGCCGGATTGATCCTGCTCAAGGCGCCGCCTGCACATACGGTGTGCAATGGTGTCGTTCCCATCTGGCAGACCGCCACGGAGCCCCACCATGTACAAGCGCATCCTGATTGCCACTGACGGGTCCGAACTGGCCGACAAGGGCCTGGCCAAGGGCTTGGAGCTGGCCAAGGACCTTAACGCCGAGGTCGATATCGTCACTGTTTCCGAGCCGTGGGCCGTCGGCATGTACGACGCCATGGGCTGGAGCGTGGGCTACATGAACAGCCCCGAATACAAGGCCGACCGCGAGGAAGGCGCGCAGAAGGTGCTGCAGCCGGCGCTGGCCAAGGCCGCCGAGCAGGGCATCACCGCCAACCCGGTACACGTGCTGGACCGCTATGCGGCCGACGGCATCATCGAGACCGCCGGTGAGCGCAACAGCGACCTGATCGTGATGACCTCGCACGGCCGCCGCGGCGTGACCCGTGTACTGCTGGGCAGCCAGACCGCCGAAGTGCTGGCACGCAGCACGCTGCCGGTGCTGGTCATCCGCTGATCCATACCCGCTGATTCAAGCGTTCCCGGGGAGGGGACCCGACGCCGGCCGCAGGATGCGCGCCGGCGTTGTTTTTTTGTGGGGGGATCGGGGCCGTGCCGGTGGCTTCGAGGGGGTCAGAGCCCTTTCCTGTGGAAAGGGATCCGACCCCGGTCACAACCCCGGTCACCTCACCAGCTGTACAGCTTCCAGTAGACCGGCGACACGCCGTCCCTGTCGTTGTCCATGCGGCCGTCGCCGTTCTTGTCGTACATGTAGAACGGGGCACCGCGCGACGGGGTCACCTTGACCATGCGCAGCTGGCCGGACACGCGGTATTCCTCGATGGTGTCACCGTTGTCCATGGTGCGCTTGGATACATCCGCGCCCTTGACGTCCACCGGGGGAGCGCCCGCGCCACCCATGCTGGCGCAGCCAGCGAGCAGGAGCAGGGAAGCCAGCATCAGGGTCTTCATCGGCGGGGCCTTTGCCTGGAAAGAGCCCTGATTATGCCCCATCGCGGTGTACGGGCCGTGTCGCCGCGGTGCAGGCACGGGCGCGTAGAATCGGCACATGAGCAGATTAGTCCTGATCGACGGGTCCAGTTACCTGTACCGCGCGTTCCACGCGCTGCCGCCCCTGTCCAATGCACAGGGTGAACCCACCGGCGCGCTGTTCGGCGTGGTCAACATGCTGCGTTCGACGCTGAAGGAGCGCCCGGCCTACGTCGCGTTCGTGGTCGACGCGCCGGGCAAGACCTTCCGTGACGACCTGTACGACCAGTACAAGGCCAACCGCCCGCCGATGCCCGATGAGCTGCGCAGCCAGGTCGAGCCGATGTGCCGCATCGTCGAAGCGCTGGGCATCAGCATCCTGCGCATCCCCGGCGTGGAGGCCGACGATGTGATCGGCACGCTGGCCCTTCAGGGCCTGGCGCAGGACCTGAAGGTGACCATTTCCACCGGCGACAAGGACTTCGCCCAGCTGGTGCGCCCGGGCATCGAGCTGGTCAACACCATGACCGGCAGCCGCATGGATTCGGATGCGGCGGTGATGGAGAAGTTCGGCGTGCGCGCCGACCAGATCATCGACCTGCTGGCGCTGATGGGCGACGCGGTCGACAACGTGCCGGGCGTGGAGAAGTGCGGGCCGAAGACCGCCGCCAAGTGGCTGGCCGAGTACCAGCACCTGGACGGCGTGATGGCGGCCGCGCCGGCCATGAAGGGCAAGATCGGCGAGAACCTGCGCGCCGCGCTGGAGCGGCTGCCGCTGAACCGCGAGCTGGTGACCATCCGTACCGACGTGCAGCTGGACGCCAGCCCGACCACGCTGGCCCTGCGCGAGCAGGATGTGCCGGCGCTGACCGAGCTGTATACGCGCTATGGCTTCACCCAGGCGCTGAAGGAGCTGGGCGCGCCGGTGCCGGCACCGGTGGCCGCCAGCGAGGCGACCCCGAGCCTGCGTGGCACCGCCGCTGGCTTCGCCCGTGGCAGCGTCGAGGCGCCCGCCGCTGGCACGCTGGATCCGGCACTGTCCGCGCCGGGTGAGTACGAGACCGTGCTGACCGCCGAGCAGCTGCAGGCCTGGGTCGAACGCCTGCAGCAGGCCGAACTGATCAGCTTCGATACCGAGACCGATGCGCTGGACGCGATGCGCGCGCGCCTGGTGGGCATCAGCCTGGCCGTCGAGCCGGGCAGGGCGGCGTACATTCCGGTCGGCCACGATTACCCGGGTGCGCCGGCCCAGCTGCCCATGCAGCAGGTGCTGGACGCACTGCGCCCGGCGCTGCAGGACCCGGCGAAGAAGAAGCTGGGCCAGCATGGCAAGTACGACCTGCATGTGCTGCGCCGCCACGGCGTGGCGGTGCAGGGCTACCACGACGACACCATGCTCGAGAGCTTCGTGCTCAATTCCACCGCCACCCGCCACGACATGGATTCGCTGGCGCTGCGTTACCTGGGCTACAGCACCATCAAGTTCGAGGACGTGGCCGGCAAGGGCGCCAAGCAGATCCCGTTCTCGCAGGTGGGCATCGACGAAGCCAGCCGCTACGCCGCCGAGGACGCCGACATCACCCTGCGCCTGCACCACGCATTGCAGCCGCAGCTGCTGGCCGAGCCGGCGCTGGACAGCGTGTACCGCAACATCGAGATGCCGCTGGTGCCGGTGCTGGCCAGCATTGAAGCCAATGGCGTGCGGATCGACACCGACGAACTGCGCCGGCAGAGCCAGGACCTGTCCTCGCGCATGCTGGCCGCGCAGCAGAAGGCCACCGAGCTGGCCGGGCGCAGCTTCAACCTGGATTCGCCCAAGCAGCTGCAGGCGGTGCTGTTCGACGAGCTGAAGCTGCCGGCGGTGGTGAAGACCCCGAAGGGCCAGCCCAGCACCAATGAAGAGGCGCTGGAGGCGATTGCCGACCAGCATGAGCTGCCGCGGGTCATCCTGGACTACCGTGGGTTGGCCAAGCTGCGCAGCACCTACACCGACAAGCTGCCGGAGATGGTCAACCCGGACACCGGCCGGGTGCATACCAGCTACCACCAGTCCGGTGCCGCCACCGGCCGCCTGTCCTCGTCGGACCCGAACCTGCAGAACATCCCGATCCGCACCGAGGACGGCCGCCGCATCCGCCGCGCGTTCATCGCCCCGGAAGGCTTCCAGCTGCTGGCGGCCGACTATTCGCAGATCGAACTGCGGATCATGGCCCACCTGTCCGAGGACCCGGGCCTGGTGCGTGCCTTCGAGCAGGGCGCCGACGTACACCGTGCCACCGCCGCCGAGGTGTTCGGGCGCACGCTGGAGGAGGTGACCCCGAACGAGCGCCGCGCCGCCAAGGCCATCAACTTCGGCCTGATGTACGGCATGAGCGCCTTCGGCCTGGCCCGCAACCTGGGCATCGACCGTGGCCAGGCGCAGGACTACGTGGCGCTGTACTTCAGCCGCTACCCGGGCGTGCGCGACTTCATGGAGCGGATGCGCCAGCAGGCCCGTGACCAGGGCTACGTGGAAACCCTGTTCGGCCGTCGCCTGTACCTGAACGACATCCACGCCCGCAACCAGGGCCTGCGTGCCGGTGCTGAACGCGCGGCGATCAACGCGCCGATGCAGGGCACTGCCGCCGACATCATCAAGCGCGCGATGGTGGATGTGGACCAGTGGCTGCGTGACAGCGGGGCGCCGGCACGGATGATCCTGCAGGTGCACGATGAACTGGTGTTCGAAACCGAAAGCAGTTTCGTCGAGGACCTGCGTTTGCAGGTGGTGGAGCGCATGTCGCAAGCGGCCAAACTGCGGGTGCCACTGGTGGTCGACACGGGCGTCGGCAACAACTGGGACGAAGCGCACTGACGGTGTTTCAGGCCGAAAACGACGTGAATTTGTTCATGAGTCGGGTGTTTCTGACTCGACCATGAATGTTGCCCCTATTGAAATTCATTAAATGGGGCCCCTTCACGAACCGTTAGTGTTCGAAGTGCTTCTATAACTCCCGACAGGCGCAACGCCTGTTGTGGATCTCTCCCATCCCCTGGAGCAGATCTCGGAACGGGGACTCCTCCCCAAGTGCCCGTTCCCCGGCCCCGTTGACCTCCCCCTGGTCAGCGGGGCTTTTTATTTGCGCCAACGGAACACACACTGGGGGTCAGATCCCTTCACACTGGGGGTCAGATCCCTTTGCCCGCCGGGCAAAGGGATCTGACCCCAGGTGCTAGGCTGGGCCACCGTTCCGCAGGGGAAGACCATGCCCGACCTGTTCGCCCTGGCCATGCCGTGGTGGGAATTCATCCTGCGCGCGGTGGTGGTCTATGTCGTGGTGCTGGGCATGGTCCGGCTGGGCGGCAAGCGGGCTCTGGGGCAGATCACGCCTTTCGACGTGCTGCTGATCGTGCTGCTGGGCAACGCGGTGCAGAACGCGCTGCTGGGCACCGACACCTCGCTGGGCGGTGGCCTGCTGCTGGCGGCCACCCTGATCGTGCTGAACTACGGGGTGGGCTGGTTGACCACCCGGAATCGGCGCATGGAGCGGATGATCGAAGGAGAGCCCACCGTGATCGCGCGTGATGGCCGGCTGTTGGAGGGCGTTCTCCGCCGCGAACTGATCAGCCGGGCCGATTTCGATGCCGCGCTGCGCCAACAGGGCGGCCTGCGGATCGAGGACGTGCAGATCGCCCTGCTGGAGACGACCGGGCACATCACGATCATCGCGCGGAAGAGCACCTGACCTCGTAGCGCCGGGCCCATGCCCGGCTCAACAGGTGCCTGGCCTCAGGGAGCGGCTTCAGCCTTCAGCGCCGGCCAGTTGCGCGTCGCGTCCACATCGCAGGCGACGTGGGTGCCCTTGCCGTCCTTCGCGCAGATCGCAGCCATGGCCTGCGGAATCTTCGGATCCGCGGTATGCGCATACACCGCCGCCATTGCCAGGCAACCTTCGCGCACACCCGCGCTGCACAGCGTCTGGAAGTAGGACAGCGATGCGGCCCATTGTTCGTTTTTGAACAGTGCCTCGCCGGCAACCTTGCAGCCCAGCAGCTTGCCATCGGTGCAGCAGGCCTTGGCGCCGTCCTTGCGGTCCAGGGTCGGGCAGTCCAGCGGCAGGGGGATCTCCACGAAGGCCACCGGCGGTGCGCAGCTGGCATTGCCTGAGCCCGGCTTGCGCTCGTAGTAGGCGAAGCGGTTGCCGCCGTCGACGCTGGCCAGGTTTCCGTTCTTCAGCGGCTGCAGTACGAAGTCGCTGCCGACGTCGCGATGGATGAGGATGCGCCCGTCCTGCAGGCTCGCGCGCAGGCGCTGGTCGCGGCCCCCGGCTTCCACTAGGCCACCATCGAGGAAGCGCAGCTGCGAGAGCACGCCGTACTCCGCTTCATAGCTCCCACAGGGCAGCGCGGAAGCCGGCACCGGGGCCAGTGCGGCGGCCGGTACCGAGGCCAGTCGGGCAAGCGCCTCGGCGCGGCCGCAGGCCACGCCCTCCGCGCGCTGGGCGCACGACAGCTGCAGCGCGTCATGGGCCTGCAACAGGCGCCCACCACTCCACAGCGCCTCGGCAACGTCGGCGCAGAACGCCTCGCCGTGCTGCTGCCGGCACAGTGCGGCCAGTTCATCGAGCTGCGCGGACGGCAAGACAGGGTCGTTCGAATGCTGCAGGCCGAGCACGGCCTTGCCCATCATCTCGGCGCCGACCACCTCGGCGATCGCCCTGCAGCCCTCGGCATTGAACGACGCCGAATCCTCCTTGCAGATCTCCGGCATCGGCGGCTCGGAACGTGCAGGCGCCGGCGCTGCGTCCTTGGCCTGCCGCTGGTAGGTCTCCAGCAGCTGCATGCAGGCCGCGCCCACGCCTTCGGCGCACCAGGCATGCAGCTTCAGCGGTTCGGCTTCCGGCAACGCCTCCAGGCACTCGGAGGTGTTCATTACGCAGCCGCCCTCGATGGGCTCCGGCATCGTCTTGCAGACGGCGGTGTGCTCGCGGGTGAATTCGCGATAGGGGGTGCTGATCGTGCGATCGTTGTCCGAGAAGTACCAGTTTTCCAGGCGGCCGGTGGACAGGTTGCCGGTGCCGAGCACGTCCTCCTGGCGGGCGATGCGCAGCTGCTCGGTGGCTTGGTAGGGGCCGGACAGGAAACCATGGCCTTCACTTTCGATGGTCAGCGTGGTGTTGCCGTCGACGTCCTTGTAGGTGCCGCAGGCCATCGATTGCGCGGCGGCCGGCAGGCTGGCCGAGGCCAATGCAAGCAACAGCAGGGAGCGCCAGCCCGCGGCGCGGGGGCGGAAGGGAACAGCAGCAGGCATGGGGTCATCCTTGAAGGAGGCAGTGCAGGGCCTGTCCGGCGCGGGGCGCACCACAGGCGTAAGAAGGCGCCACGGATCAGGCGTGGCGCCGGACGATCAGAGCCAGTCGCGTGGCACCAGGTAGTCGGCCAGGCGCGCCTCGGCGCTGCCCGCTTCCGGGGTGAAGCCGTACTCCCAGCGCACCCGCGGCGGCAGGCTCATCAGGATGCTTTCGCTGCGGCCACCGCTCTGCAGCCCGAACAGGGTGCCGCGGTCGTAGACCAGGTTGAACTCCACGTAGCGGCCGCGGCGGTACAGCTGGAACTCGCGTTCGCGCTCGCCATATGCGGCGTCCTTGCGCTGCTGCACGATCGGCAGGTAGGCGTCGAGGAAGCCATCACCGACCGCACGCAGATAAGCGAAATCGCGCTCGAAATCGCCGTGCAGGTCATCGAAGAACAGGCCGCCGACGCCGCGCGTTTCATTGCGATGGCGCAGGAAGAAGTATTCATCGCACCAGCGCTTGTGCGCGGCATAGCGCTCGTCGCCGAACGGTGTGCACAGGTCGCGGGCGACCTGGTGCCAATGCTGCACGTCCTCGTCGAACGGGTAGAACGGAGTCAGGTCGAAGCCGCCGCCGAACCAGCTGGCCACCACTTCGCCGTCGCGCTGCGCCTGGAAGAAGCGCACGTTGGCATGGGTGGTCGGCACGTAGGGATTGAGCGGGTGGAACACCAGCGACACGCCGGTGGCGCGCCAGGAGGCGCCGGCCAGTTCCGGGCGGTTGGCCGAGGCCGACGGCGGCAGGCGGCTGCCGGCCACGTCGGAGAAGCCGATGCCGGCCTGCTCGAACACCGCGCCGTCGCGCAGCACGCGGGTACGCCCGCCACCGCCCTCGGCCCGCTGCCACAGGTCTTCCTGGAAGCGGGCCTGGCCATCGACGGCCTCGATCGCCGCACAGATGCGGTCCTGCAGGTCGGTGAGGTAGGTGCGCACGCGCTCGAATTCGTTCATGGCGCTACTTTACCGCAGGGCCCGCCCGAAGCTGCGGGCAGGCCTTGGCCGGCTCATCGCTTGCGGTTGGAAGCGCGCGGCGCCGGAGTGTCCTCGGCCGTCGCTTCGTCCACCGCCTCCTGCAGGACACGGCCCAGCTCCAGGGCGCTCCAGTTTCCGGTGTCCAGCACGTCGCAGGCGACGTGGCGGCCGCTGCGGTCGGCGGCACACAGCCGCTCCAGCGTCGCATGGGCGTCGATGTCGCTGCTGCGGCCCTGCGCTGCGACCAGGTTTTCGCAGCCCTCGCGCACGCCGGCACGGCACACGGTGGTGTAGTGCTCTGCCGCCTGCCGCCACTGGCCGGACAGCGCAAGACGGTTGCCAAGAATGTTGCAGCCCTGCAGCTTACCCTGCGCGCAGCAGGCTTCGGCACCGCCGCTGGCCAGCGCCTGCGGGCAGTCCTGAGGCAGCGGCAGCACCGTGTAGTGTTTCGGCGGGCTGCAGGTGCTCGCGCCCTCGCC
The DNA here is from genome assembly GCF_004795795.1 of Stenotrophomonas sp. PAMC25021. Classification (NCBI taxonomy): domain Bacteria; kingdom Pseudomonadati; phylum Pseudomonadota; class Gammaproteobacteria; order Lysobacterales; family Lysobacteraceae; genus Stenotrophomonas; species Stenotrophomonas sp. PAMC25021. The sequence continues at coordinate 2,216,676 of NZ_CP039255.1, forward strand.
GGTCGGCACGAACACCTGGAAGCGTGTCCACGTGTCCAGGCCCAGCAGCTGGCCCCCGGGCAACGGCCGCAGCACGAAGTCGCCGCCCTTGTCGTGGCGGATGCGGATGTCGCCGTCTTCGACACGAGCACGCAGTTGGCTGTCCCAGCCGATGCCGACCCGTCCTGCATCGCCGAAGTCCAGCGTATCCATCAGGCCACCCGCGGCGCGGAAGGTGCCGCAGGGCAGCGCCGTAGCCGGCTGAGGCCGCAACGAGGCGCCCAGCGCCTGCAATGCAGGCAGGCGCTCGCAGGCGGCGCTTTCCTTACCGGGCGCGCACGCTGTGGTCAGTGCCTGCACCGCCTGCAAGGGGTCGCCGGATTCCCACGAGAGCTCGGCCACGCGGCTGCAGAAGCCGCCATGGCCGACCTGCTGGCACAACTGCAACAGCTGCTGGCGCTGCGCGGCCGGCACCACCACCGGCGTGGAGGGTGACAGCACGGAGCTCACGGCTTCGACCATCGCCGCACCCATCGCGGCCTTGACGATCTGATCCTGCAGCGCCGGATCCGCTTCCAGCGCCGCTGCACAGGCCGGTGTCTCGTTGCTGAAGCCGCCATTCCGGCACGGCACAGGCAGTTCGATGCCGGCCAGTGCGGTATCGAGGATGGCCTGTTGCTGCGCCTCATCCGGCGTGGCCGGCGCCCTGGCCTCGTCATGCCAGCGATCGGCCAGCTGCAGGCACATGCCGGGCACGCCTTCCCGGCACCCTGCTTCCAGCGCGGCCGGGGGCGCTTCACGGCGGTTGTCCAGGCACGCCGCCGCATCGGCCAGGCAGCTGCCTTCAGCCGGCCTGGCTGCGGCGGCGCACTGTGCGGGGGCCTGGAGGATGTAGACCGTGCCATCCACCTCGACCGTGCGGCCACGATCGCGCACCTGCAACGCGCTGGGCAGGCCGTACTCCAGGTTCACCAGTTGCAGCTTTCCGTCGATCTGCTGGAACGCGACCGGAGACGGCGCACTGCCGAAGTGCTTCTGCTCGCCGCGGTTCGGTGAGCTGATGCGCAGCGTGCCGCTGCCTTCGTCGGCCTTGAACAGGCCGCATTGCGGTGACTGTGCGGCGGCCATCGGCGCGGCCAGCAGCAGCGCCCAGACCAGCCAGCGGCGGCGCGGTGCGGGTGAATGCATGTCGTCTCCTTGACGATCGAACGGGAAACTCCAGGCGCTACGGCGAATCACGGCCCTCGCGCGGGGGCGTGCATTGTGCCGTGCCGGGCACCGGCTGGTAGCGCTGGTAACCGGTCTGCGTATCCATGCCAAGCAGGTCGCCGTTGCCCAGCTGGCGCAGGACAAGGGTTTCGCCGTCCTGCTGAAGGTGGATGGCGCCGTCTTCCAGTCGGCCGCGCGTGCCATCGCCGAAGTCGAGCCTGTCGATCGCGCCGCCATCGGCCTGATAGCGGCCACAGGGCACTTGCTGGAGAGGCACGAGGCGTAGATCGGTGCCGAGTTCACGCAATGGCGCACTACGTTCGCAGGCATTGGCGCGCCCCGCATCGCAGATGACCTGCAGCGCCTGCACGGCCAGCGCGGGTTCCAGCGCGATCAACTGCTGCTCGGCAACCTCGGTGCAGAAGCGACCACCACGGTGTTGCAGGCACAGCTGCTGCAGACGATCACGTGCAGCGCCCGGAAGCGGCGAATCCAGCGCGTCTTCGTCTACCTGTTGCAGACGTTCGCCCAATTGCTGCATGGCGGCAGCCAGCGCATCACTGGTTTGCGTCTCGCAGGCCTCCGGATCATGCCCAGGTGTGGGTTCGCGGCAGATGCCCGGGCGCTCGAAGCGGGCCGGGCCGGTGTCATTGGCTACTGCTGCGCTGTTCTCGCGCAGTTGTCGCAGCAGCGTCGAGCAGCCTGCGCCAACGCCTTCATTGCACGCGCGCAGGGCCTGGCCGGGTGAGGCCGTGGGCAGCTGCGCGATGCAGTGGCTGCCGGCGGCGCGACAGCTGCCGTCCATCACGCTGGGTTCGATGGCGCAGGCGCGGGAGTGGCTCAGCGTGTAGGTCACCACGTCGTCCTCGATGCGGTGCCCATCGGCGCTGATCCGGATCGGTTGCGCCACGCCATCGTCGAGCATGACCAACCGGGTCTGCGCCGCACTGCGATCGACCCATAGTGGCTCCCGTTCACGGATGTCGTTGTGGCGGTAGCCGCTGCTGGGGGTGGTGAACACGAGCGCCGTGCCGCCATCGGCGCTGCGGTATTCGCCACACTGCAACGCGTCGGCGCTGGCAGGCAGCGCGGCGAACAGCAGTGCGGGAAGAAGCATCAGCAAGCGCATGCGACAGTCCTTGTCGAACGGGGATCGGTAGAACTCAGTGGAAGCGCGAGCGCACATCCGGCCGCAGCAGGCGCCAGGCCAGCCAGCCCTGCAGGCCGAGAAGCACGAACGACATGCCGACCACGGTCAGCGTGATCAGCCAGCGTTTCAGCTGCAGCTCCTGCAGCAGGGCCGGGTCATTGGCCAGCAGCGGAATGAAGTCGCCCATGAACAGGTCCAGCCACCAGGCGGCCGCGAAGTTGGTCAGGCCACTCAGCAGCAGCAGTACCACGAAGCTCCACAGGCCCCAGCGCCGTTCGCGCAGCAGGCCCCAGCTGGATACGGTCGAGGCCAGGCACAACAGCGCGACGACCATCGATGCGGCTACCGGGTGCGCCAGCAGCCAGATCAGGCTGTGCAGCTGCTGGTGCTGCACTTCGCTTTCCACCAGGCGCCACAGCGCGAGGTTGTGCAACGGCCACAGCACCAGTCCCTGCAGCACGAAGTAGATCGTCAGCACCAGTGACAGCCAGAACGAGGCCTGTGCGACAGGACGCACCCAGGCGTGATAGGCCGGGGGAGGCAGCGAGGGGATCGACGGGATCGACATTGACATCCGATGTCCTTGCAGTCGGCGCCCGCCTGCTCAGCGGGCCGTCACCCGGGTGGCGACCGCCGGCAGGATATGGTGTTCGCTCAAGGGTGCCAAGGGCAGGCCATGCGGTGGTTGCAGCGGCACCCAGGCCAGTTCGGCAATTTCGGCGCACGCCTGTGGCGTACCGTCCACCTGCACCCACCAGGCCTGGGCCTGCACGCGGTGGCCGGGCTCGTTCACCGCCCAGTCCTCGAAGGTGCCCAGCGCGATGGCGGTCTCGGCGCGCAGCTGCACGCCCAGTTCCTCGTGCAGTTCGCGGGCCAGCGCCAGCAGCGGTGCTTCGCCGGGTTCGGGCTTGCCACCGGGCTGGATGAAGCGGCGGGCACCGTGCTTGCGCACCAGCAGCGCCCGGCCGCGGTCATCCAGGATGACCGCGGCCACGATCCGGATCGTGGCCGCGGCGTTGCTCACTTCAGGTTCTGCTCGAACAGCTTGAGGATGCGCTTGTACTGGTCCAGCCAGGAATCGGCACGCACGTAGCCGTGGCGTTCCAGCGGGTACGGTGCGATCGACCAGTTGTCCTTGTGCAGTTCGATCAGGCGCTGGGTCAGGTTCACCGAGTCCTGGAAGAACACGTTGTCATCCATCATGCCGTGGGCGATCAGCAGGTTGTCCTGCAGGTTCTGCGCGTACTCGATCGGCGAGGACACGCGGTACGCCTCCGGATCGATGTCCGGGGTGTTGAGGATGTTGCTGGTGTAGCCGTGGTTGTAGTTGTGCCAGTCGACCACCGGGCGCAGCGCGGCGCCGGCCTTGAACGTGCCCGGTGCACGGAACAGCGCCATGAAGGTCATGAAGCCGCCGTAGGAGCCGCCGTAGATGCCGGCGTGGTCACGGTCGCCCTGCTGGGTGTCGACCAGCCAGTCCAGGCCATCCTTGTAGTCTTCAAGTTCCGGGTGGCCCATGTTGCGGTAGATGGCCGTGCGCCAGTCGCGGCCGTAGCCCTCGCTGCCGCGGTAATCCATGTCCAGCACGATGTAGCCCTTCTGCACCAGCAGGTTGTGGAACATCTGCTCGCGGAAGTAGGCCGGGTAGCGCTGGTGCACGTTCTGCAGGTAGCCGGCGCCGTGCACGAACATCACGATCGGGTACTTCTTCCCCGGTTCCTTGTTTTCCGGCTCGTAGTACTTGGCCCAGACCACGCCCGCACCGTGCCTGGACGGTACCGCGACCAGCTTCGGCTGGATCCACTGGCGTGCCTTGTAGTCGGCGGTGCGGGTGTCGGTCAGCACGCGTGCCTGGCCGCCGGTGCTGGGCAGCACCGCCAGCTGCGGCGGCAGGTAGGCACCGGAGTAACGCACCAGCAGCTGCTGGCCATCCGGCGACAGCGAGAAGTCTTCCACGCCATTGAGGCTGGTCAGCTCGCGTACCTGGCGGTTGCCGGTGTCGACCGCGCAGACTTCGTAGTCATGCGGCGCCTGCTGGTTGCACAGGAAATAGAAGCCCTTGCCATCAGCCGACGGCACCGGTGCCGAGGTTTCCCACTTGCCGCTGGTCAGCGCCTGCGGCTTGGCGGTGCCGGCCTGGGTGTACAGGTGCGAGAAGCCCGATTCCTCGGACAGCAGCCACAGCGTGCGGCCATCGGCCATCCAGCCGAAATCGTTGAAGCCCCAGTTGATCCAGGCGTTGTCGGTCAGGCGGTGGCGGTTCTGCACGCGACCGTCGGCGGCATTGACGCTGATGATCCAGCGGTCCTTGTTGTCGTTGGCACGCAGCATCACCGCGGCCTGCTGGCCGTCGGCGCTCCAGCGGATGCCGCCGCCCATGAAGTCGCTCATCACCTGCACGCTGCGCTCGCCCTTCAGCGCATCCTTGCCGGCCTTGCGGCGCAGTTCGGCCAGCGGGTCGGTGCTGATGCCCGGCAGGCTGGCCAGCGAGAGCTTTTCGGCCTTGCCGGTGCGCACGTCCACGTACCACAGGGTGTGTGGCTCGAAGCCGTTGCGGCCGACGCGGGTGCGGGTGTCCTCGGTTTCCTCGTAGCCCGACTCGGTCACGTACAGCGGCATCTTGCTGGTGCGGCCGTCGTCGAAGTCCTTCGGCTTGGTCACCACGATCAGGTGGGTCAGGTCCGGCGACAGCACGCTGTCACCGATCTCGACGTCGGCGCCCAGGTACACCGGGCCCGGTGCGCGGGTCGGGTCGGCCTGGCGCCAGCGCTGGTCCTGGTCCTTCAATGCCTCGCGCTGGTCGCGGTCGCGGCGCAGGGTTTCCAGCGTGCGCAGCTGCTGGTCGCGCAGCACGTCGGCCTTCGGCGGCGTGCGCGGGTCCTTCTCGGCCTTCAGGCTGGCCACCTGCTGCACGCCGCTGGCGGCGGTCCAGTGGAACCAGTTCTGGCCGACGCGCCAGATCACGCCGTTGTCGGCGGCAAAGTTCACGTTGCCCGCGCGCTCGTTGCTGCGGGTGAGCTGGGTCAGCGCGCCGCTGCGCAGGTCGCGCACGAACACATCGCCATTGCGCACGAAGGCGCTGCGGCTGCGGCTGCGGTCGTAGACCGGCTCGGCCACGTCCAGGGTGCCGCGCTGGTCATCGGCCACCTGCGCGGCCACGCCACCGGCCACCGGCTGGCGGAAGGTATCGCGTACCGGGCTGCCGTTGCGCTTGAGCTGGTACTCCACCTGCTGGCTGTTCCACGACCACCAGGCCTTCTCGACCGGCGGACCGATCCAGTCCGGGTCGGCCATGGCCTGTTCGATGGTGATCGGCGTCGGCGCGGCATGCGCAGCCGGTGCGGCCAGCACGGCCGACAGCAGGAGGGACAGGGGCAGCACTCGGGACATGGGCGGACGGCACCAGTAGAGGAAACCGGGCAAGCGTAGCAGCCGCACGGGCCCGGGGCAGGGGCCACAGGTCATGGCAGCGGAATCGGCAAAATGGCCCCCTCCAGGTCGCTGCGACGGCGTGTGCGGCATGATGGCCATTCCGTTCGGATGGAACCGATATGTACTGCTACGACTACAGGATCTCGCTGCGCGTGCAGCACCCAACAGAGGCCGGCGCCGGGATTGCCGCCCGGTTGGATCTGGAACCGGCGTTTTCCCGAGACGTCGGAACCGGATACCGGGATCGCGACGGCAGCCTGATCAGCGGGCATGCGGAGACCCGCGTGGTGTTCGTACTGGAGAGGGGCAAGGACGACTGGCTGATGGATGCCTAGCCGGCGTTGGTCGATCTCCTGCGGGCACGCGCCGATGTGATCGGGGAACTGCTGCAGGAGGGGGCTTCGATCGGCGTGCGTGTCGGCATCTTTGGAAAGACCGCATGGGCGGGTTTTGTGCTGGATCAGCAGTTGCTGCGACTGTTGGCGGACCTGCAGCTGGGTTTCCAGGTGGAGACCTATTTCCCGGACCCGGCGGACACGCCCGGCGCCAGCGACGAGGTGGCAGGCAGCTAGTGCAACCGGTTGCCGTGGTCGCGCATCCATTCTCCTGAACCCGCATCATCCATCGAACAGGAGCCCGACCATGCAGGAACTGATCCCGATCACCCTCTTCATCTGCATCGCCTACGCGATCCATGCCATTGCCGATGCGCGCGCGCGCAGCAAGCTGGTGGCCCCGCACGTGCCGGAGGAAGTGATCCGCTCGCTGGCCGTGCTGGAAGAAGAGCGGCGCCGCCAGGGGGCGTTGCGCTGGGGCATCAGCCTGGTCTGCCTGGCCCTGGCCATGGCCCTGCTGGAGGCCATCGGTGCGCGTGACCTGACCTTCGGTGCCGCTGCCGCGCTGGTCGGCAGTGCCGGCCTGGGCCAGCTGCTGGCCTGGCACTTCACCCGTCCTGCCGCACGCAAGGGCTGAGCCGGCGCATGCCACGGGCACAGGGGGCGCCCCGCGCATGAGCCTGCTCGGCGAAGCGCTGTCGGCACTGCGGGGCCGTCGCCGCGAGGATACGGCGGCGACGGCGGCTCCCGCCAAAGCGCTGGACGCGGACCAGGCCCTGGTGCGGGCCATCATCGATGGCTCGCAGTCGGCCTTCGCGCAACTGGTTGAAGCCCACCAGCGCACCTGCGCGCATGTGATCGGACGCATGGTGGGCGACCGCGACCAGGTGGCTGACCTGCTGCAGGAAACCTTCCTGGCCGTGTTCCGCCAGCTGCACCGGTTCCGCTTTGAATCTTCGTTGCGTACCTGGGTTTCGCGGGTGGCCTACACCACTGCACTACAGCACCTGCGCCGGCGGCGGCTGGAGGCGCAATGGATGGTGGCGGTGGAGGTGCCGGAGGAACTGGGGATCGGCGATGAAGGCCCCGGGCCCGCCGAGTTGAGCGAGGCGCTGCAGGCCGGGCGCCAGCTCGGCGCGGCACTGGAACGGCTGAGCGCGCCGCAGCGCCTGATCGTCGGCCTGCATTACCTGGAGGATTTCGATCTGGCCGAGATCGAGCAGGTGACCGGACTGGCACGCGGTACCATCAAGAGCCACCTGCACCGCGCGCGCCAGGTCCTGAAGCAGGAACTGACGCGGCATGCCACTGCCGGAGAGCTGCTGTGAACCCACCCACCGATCCTCGCGATGCGGAAGCGCGCGTGCTGGCACAGGCGTTGCGCGAGCAGGCGCAGCAGGAAGCAACGCCGGATGTGAGCGAGGCGCTGCAGAAGCGCATTGCCGCTGAGTCGCGCGACGGTGGCGTGGGCTATGTGGTGGTGCAGGTGCTGTTGTTTGGCGCGCTGCTGGCTGCAGCGGCCTGGTATTTCTGGCTCTGAGGCGCCCTCCGGGCGGTGGGCCGTTCCAGTCGCCGTTGGTAGATGCCGACCTGGGTCGGCGTTTGGGCGTGTGTGCCAACCAAGGCTGGCAGCTACCAGAACGGTTGACCCCTGCGACAAAGTGAAGCAGCGCGTCACCCGGTCGCATCCCACCTTAACGAAATCCTCCTAAAGTGGTCCGGTATCCCACCGGTCGCAGGCAGGAGGCGTCCCTTGGACGCGTTGTTGTTGTCCCGGATCCAGTTCGGATTCGTCATCAGTTTCCACGTGCTGTTCCCGGCCTTCACCATCGGCACGGCCAGCTGGCTGGCCTTCATCGAATGGCGCTGGCTGCGCACGAAGTTGCCCGTGTGGCGCGAGCTGTATTTCTTCTGGCAGAAGATCTTCGCGGTGTCGTTCGGCATGGGCGTGGTCAGCGGCATCGTCATGGCCTTCCAGTTCGGCACCAACTGGCCGCGGCTGAGCGAGGTGGCCGGTACGGTCATCGGCCCGCTGCTGACCTACGAGGTGCTGACCGCGTTCTTCCTGGAAGCCAGCTTCCTCGGCGTGATGATGTTCGGCTGGGGCCGGGTCTCGCCGCGCCTGCATTTCCTGTCCACCTGCATGGTGGCGCTGGGCACGTTGTTCTCCACGTTCTGGATCCTGTCGTCCAACAGCTGGCTGCATACGCCTGCCGGCTACGAGATGGTCAACGGCATCGTGCATCCGGTGGACTGGTGGCAGGTGGTGTTCAACCCCTCGTTCCCGTACCGCCTGGCGCACATGGCGCTGGGCTCGTTCATCACCACCTGTTTCGTGATTGGTGGCGTCGGTGCGTGGTACCTGCGCAGGGGCACGCACGTGGAAGCGGGCCGGCGCATGCTGATCGCGGCGGTGGCGTTCGCCGCACTGACCGTGCCGGTGCAGATCTTCGTCGGCGACATGCATGGCCTGAACACGCTCAAGCACCAGCCGATGAAGATCGCGGCGATGGAAGCGCACTGGCATGAAACCAAAGAAGGCGAGGGCGTGCCGCTGGTGGTGTTCGCGCTGCCGAACGAGAAGGAAGAGCGCAACGATTTCGAAGTGGCCATTCCGAAGCTGGGCAGCGTGATCCTTACCCACAGCCTGGACGGCACCTTCGATCCGCTCACCTCGGTACCGGCCAGCGAACGGCCGCCGGTGACGCCGGTGTTCTTCGCCTTCCGCATCATGGTCGGGCTGGGCACGCTGATGCTGCTGCTGGCCTGGGTGTCGGCCTTCCAGCTGTGGCGGAACAAGCTGCTGGATTCGCCGTGGCTGCTGCGCGGCTGGAACTGGATGCTGCCCAGCGGTTTCATCGCGCTGCTGTCGGGTTGGTTCGTTACCGAGATGGGGCGCCAGCCGTGGGTGGTGTATGGCGTACTGCGCACCGCTGATGCGGTGGGCCCGCAGAGTGCGTGGATGACCGCGCTGTCGCTGGGCGTCTATGTGGTTGGCTATGCCTTCGTGTTCGGCTGGGGCATCTGGTACCTGGTGAAGATCCTGCGCCACGGGCCGCAGCCGTACGCCGAGGGGCCGTCGCTGGACCATGGCAGCCATACGCCGGCACGCCCGCTGTCGGCGGCCGACGAACCCCTGGAGGACCGCTGACATGGACCTGATGACCTGGCTGCCGGTGGCGTGGTTCGCGGTGATCGGCTTCGGCGTGCTGATGTATGTGGTGCTGGACGGCTTCGTGCTCGGCATCGGCATCCTGGCCCCGTTCGCCGAGGACGAGGAACAGCTGGACCTGATGATGAACACCGCCGCGCCGATCTGGGACGGCAACGAGACCTGGCTGGTACTGGGCGGCGCCGGGCTGCTGGCGGCGTTCCCGAAGGCCTATGCGGTGCTGTTGTCGGCGCTGTACCTGCCGGTGCTGCTGCTGGTGGTGGCGCTGGTGTTCCGCGGCGTGGCGTTCGAGTTCCGCTTCAAGGCACATCGTTCGCGCCGCCTGTGGAGCGTGGGGTTCGGCCTGGGCTCGCTGCTGGCCACCTTTGCCCAGGGCGTGATCCTGGGCACGCTGGTGCAGGGCATCCCGCTGGTGGACGGTGCCTACCAGGGCGGCGCGTTCGCCTGGTTCAGCCCGTTTGCGATGCTGACCGGTGCCGCGCTGGTGGCCGGCTATGCGCTGCTGGGCAGCACCTGGCTGATCCTGAAGACGGAAGGGCGCGTGCAGGCGCTGGCGCGGCAGATGACCCGCCCGCTGGTGGTGGCGGTGATCGCGGCGATGGGCCTGGTGAGCAGCTGGCTGCCGTTCCTCGATTCGCGGTTGATGGACCGCTGGTTCAGCGACGGCAACTTCTGGTGGCTGTCGCCGGTCCCGCTGCTGACCCTGGCGGTGGCGGCCGCGCTGTGGCGCAGCGCGGCCCATCCGCGCCGCGACCTGCCGCCGTTCCTGCTCAGCCTGGCCCTGTTCGTGCTCGGCTTCCTTGGCCTGGTGCTGGGCATGTGGCCCTACCTGCTGCCGCCGTCGATGACCCTGTGGCAGGCCGCCGCGCCGGCCTCCTCGCTGGGCTTCACCCTGGTCGGGCTGGTCATTCTGCTGCCGGTCATCCTCGGCTACACGGCGTGGTCGTACCGGGTGTTCCGCGGCAAGGTGCACGCCGACACCGGTTACCACTGATCGTTTGAATGCGGGGCCGGCCGGTGCCGGCCCCCGCGTTGGGGAATGTGAAACCTGCACACCCCGCGCAGGACGTGCTAGCGTGCGCTCCTTTCCGGCGGCCAGGGGGGCAGCCGGCGACGTCCTGGACGGACGCACGGCTGCAGGAATGGGGGGCCGCCGCGCGTCGCCGTAATGGCTCGTGCCTATCGTTCTCCCGTTGAAGCACCATCGCTAAATGATCGAATTCTCCATCGTCGACTGGGCCGCCTGGGCGCCCGGCCTGAGCGAGCGTAGCCAGTGGCTGGGCTGGGCCGATGCGCCGTATCCGCCGCAGGGCGAAGACACGCCGGCGTTGGCCGAGATCCCGGCGATGCAGCGCCGCCGCATCGAGCGGCTGGGCCGGATGGCGATCCAGGCTGCCTGCTGGTGCGAGGACGGGCAGGGCGCTGACAGCCAGGTGCCGCTGGTGTTCGCCAGCCGCCACGGCGACGTGGCCCGTTCGATGGACCTGCTGGGGGCGCTGGCCAGCGATCAGCCCCTGTCCCCCACCGGGTTCGGCCTGTCGGTGCACAACGCGATCGCGGCGCTGTACTCGATCGCCCGCGGCCACCGCGGCAACTACCTGGCGCTGGCCGCCGGCCAGGCCACGGTCGAGACCGCCTGCCTGGAGGCCGCCGGGCTGCTGGCCGATGGTGCCCGCGAAGTGCGGGTGGTGGTCTATGAGTCGCCGCTTCCTGAAATTTACGCGACGTTTGCCGACGAACCCGACCCGTTCTTTGCCTGGTGCTGGCGTTTGACCGCGCCGACAGCGGGCCAGCCGACGCTCTCGCTGCAATGGGAGGCGGCGCCGGAGGCCACCGCCACCGCCCCGGGCACGCTGCCGCACGCGCTGGACCTGCACCGCTTCCTGCTGTCTGGCGCGCCGGCGCTGGAGCACGTGGCCCAGGGCCAGCGCTGGCGCTGGGGACGCCGTGGCTGAGGCGCTGCGCCGCCTCGATCATGCCTGGCGGGTGTTCGGCACCGGCCTGAGCTTCGCCGCATTTGGCGTGGGCGGCCTGCTGCTGGGCGTGCTGGTGATGCCGGTGTTGCTGCTGATGCGCGACCCGGTGGTCCGCCGCCGCCGGGCCCGCCGCGTGGTCCAGGTCGCCTTTGCCAGCCACCTGCGCCTGATGCGTGCGCTGGGGGTGATGACCTACCAGATCGAGGGCGGGGAACGCCTGCAGCGCGACGGTTTGCTGGTTCTGGCCAATCACCCGACCCTGATCGACGTGGTCTGCCTGATTTCGCTGCTGCCCAACGCCGATTGCGTGGTGAAGCGGGCCGTGGCCTGCAACCCGTTCATGCGCGGCCCGGTGCGGGCGGCCGGCTACATCGCCAACGATGACGGGGCCGGCCTGGTCGACGACTGCGTAGCGGCGGTGCATGCCGGCGGTACCCTGGTGATCTTCCCGGAGGGCACCCGCAGCGTGCCGGGCCAACCGCCGCGGCTGCAGCGCGGGGCCGCCAACATCGCCGTCCGCGGCCGGCTGGACATCACCCCGGTACGGATCACCTGCACCCCGCCCACGTTGACCAAGGGACAGAAGTGGTATCGTGTCCCCTCACGTCGCTTTCACGTTCGGCTGCAGATCGGCGAAGATATCCCGATCGCGCCCTTCCTGGCCGATGACGACTCGCCAAGGGGGGATGCCTTGGCAGCACGCCGCGTCACCGAGCACCTTTCTCGTTATTTCGACCTGTCTGGAGATCCGCCCCGTGCAAGCACTTGAGCACGAGATCAAGGAATTGATCATTTCCTCCCTTTCGCTGGAGGACATCACGCCGGAGGACATCGATCCGACCGCGCCGCTGTTCGTCGAGGGCCTCGGCCTGGATTCGATCGACGCGCTGGAACTGGGCTTGGCGCTGCAGAAGAAGTACGGTGTCAGCCTCTCGGCCGATTCAGAAGAAACCCGTCGCCATTTCTCCAGCGTGCGCGCGCTCGGCGAGTTCGTCGCCGCCCGCCAGTCGTAACGGCGCCAGGAATTGCCATGACCAAGAATGAACTGTTCGAACGCATCGTCAGCATCCTGACCGACAGCTTCGAGATCGAAACCGCCCGGATCACCCCCGAGGCCCGCCTGTACGACGACCTGGACATCGACAGCATCGATGCGGTCGACCTGATCGTGCAGCTCAAGCCGCTGCTCGGCCGCAATCTGCAGCCGGAAGCGTTCAAGGCCGTGCGCACCGTGCAGGACATCGTCGATGTCGTGCATGGACTGCTGCCGGACCAGGCAGCCGCCTGACTGCAGCGCCGGCGGCTTCGCCATGGCTCGCGCACGTACCGTCGTGGTGGCAGCGATTTCGCTTGCCTACCCGCTGCTGGTGTACCTGGCGATGGGCCGTTTCGAGCCGCGCTGGTTGTCGCTGCTGCTGTTCACCCTGGCCCTGCTGCGTGCACTGAGCACGCGACAGCCGCTGTGGTGGGCCGCCGCCGCTGGCACCGGCCTGCTGGCGGTGCTGGCCACCGTGCTCAACCAGGCCCTGCCGCTGAAGCTGTACCCGGCGCTGGTCAACGTGGTGATGCTGGCGGTGTTCGGCACCAGCCTGCGCTTCGGCCCACCGCTGGTGGAGCGCCTGGCGCGGCTGCAGGAGCCGGACCTGCCGCCGTTCGCGGTGGCCTATACCCGCCGCGTCACCCAGGTGTGGTGCGGCTTCTTCGTTCTCAACGGCAGCCTGGCCCTGCTGACCGCGCTGTACGCGTCGGACCGGGTCTGGATGCTCTACAACGGATTGTTGGCGTACGTGATGATGGGCGTGTTGTTCGCAGGGGAGTGGCTGGTGCGGCGGCAGGTGAAGGCGGCGCACGCGCATGGCTGAGTGGATTGCCCTGGACCGGCTGCTGCTGGAGGCACGGCCGCAGCGCAGCGTCGGCCTGTGCGACGGCGAGGTGATCGACCATGCCGGCTTCCGCCAGCGCGTACTGGCCTGGCGCGCCGCCTTTGCGGCCGCCGAAGGCCGCGACTGGGCCCTGTACTTCGATGATGCCGTGGCCTTTGCCGCCGCGCTGTTCGGTGCCTGGCATGCCGGCAAGCGGGTGTTCCTGGCCGCCGACAACCTGCCAGCCACGCTGCAGGCGCTGCAGCCGCAGGTGAGCGGCTTCGCAGGCGACGTGTCCGCCGACTACCGCTCGCTGGTGGCGCTGGACGCCGCGCTGGACGATGAGCTGCAGGCGCTGGACGAGCGCGCCTGCGAGCTGTGCGTGTTCACCTCCGGCAGCACCGGCCAGCCCAGTGCGATCGGCAAGCGCCTGGACCAGCTGGCGCGCGAGGTGGAGGCGCTGCAGGCCGCGTTCGGTGCGCAGATGGAGGGTGTGCAGGTCCATGGCACGGTGTCCCACCAGCACATCTACGGGCTGCTGTTCCGCGTGCTGTGGCCGCTGGCCGCCGGCCGCCTGATTCATCCGCGCCGGTTCTTCCACGAAGACCTGGTGGGTGCGCTGGCCGGTACCGATACGGTGCTGGTGGCGACGCCGGCCCACCTCAAGCGCCTGCCCGGGCAGCTCGACTGGGCCAGCCTGCATGGCCGCCTGCGCGCGGTGTTCTCCTCCGGTGGTCCGCTGCCGGAAGACGCAGCGCGGCAGGTGCGGCAGTGGCTGGGCGTGGCCCCGACCGAGGTCTATGGCAGCAGCGAGACCGGCGGCATCGCCTGGCGCCGCTGGGATATCGACCTGCCGCCGTGGCAGCCGCTGCCGGGCGTGCAGTGGCGCATCGACGATGGCTGCCTGGCGGTGGCCTCGGCGCACCTGGACACCCCCGGTTGGTGGCGCACCCAGGACCGTGTCGAAGCCCTGGCCGACGGCCGCTTCCGCCTGCTGGGCCGGGCCGACCGCATCGTCAAGATCGAGGAACGCCGGGTGTCGCTGGATGCGCTGGAACGCGCGCTGCGCGAAGACGCCGAGGTGGATGACGCGCGCGTGCTGGTGCTGCCCGGGCAGCGCGAGCAGCTGGCCGCCGTGGTGGTGCCGGCCGATCCGGCGCTGCTGGAGGGCGGCGACGCTGCGCGGCGGGCGCTGGGCCAGCGCCTTGGCGCCCGCCTGGCGCATGCGCATGACGCAGTGACCCGGCCGCGTCGCTGGCGCCTGGTGCAGGCGCTGCCGATCAATGCGCAGGGCAAGGTGACCCAGGCCGCGCTGGCGGCGCTGTTCCAGCCGTTGATGCCGGTGCCGGCGTGGGATCACCGCGATGCCGCCAGCGCCACCCTGCGCATGACCCTGGACCCGGCGCTGCGGCCGTTCCAGGGCCACTTCCCGCAGGCGGCAATCCTGCCCGGCGTGGCGCAGCTGGACTGGGCGGTGCGCTTCGCCCGCCAGGCGTTTGTGATGCGGGGCGCGTTCGTGCGCATGGATGCGGTGAAATTCCAGCACGTGGCCCGCCCCGGTGACGAGTTGACCCTGCAGCTGGACTGGGATGCCGCACGCAACGTGCTGGCCTTCCGCTACACCTCCAGCCACGGTGTGCATGCCAGCGGCAGGGTGGTTTTCGCTGATGCGGACTGACCCGGCCGTTGCCGGTGCCGCATTCGCGCCACTGGTGGTGATCCCTGTCTACGACCACGAGCACGCCATCGCGGCGGTGGTCGATGGCGTGCAGGCTGCGGGACTGCCCTGCCTGCTGGTCGACGATGGTTCGCACGATGGGTGCGCGGCGGTGCTGCGCGCGCTGGCACAGCGCCAGGGCGTCGACCTGCTGCGCCTGGACGTCAACCAGGGCAAGGGCGGGGCGATGCTGGCCGGCTTTGCCGAGGCCGGCGCGCGTGGCTACAGCCACGTGCTGCAGATCGATGCCGACGGCCAGCACGATACCACTGACCTGCCACGCTTCATCGAAGCCGCGCGCGCCCATCCCGAGGCGGTGATCTGCGGCATTCCGGCTTACGACGCCAGTGTTCCCAAGGCGCGCCTGTATGGCCGCTACGCCACCCACATCTGGGTCTGGATCAACACGCTGTCGCTGCACCTGCGCGACACCATGTGTGGCTTCCGCGTGTATCCGCTGCCGCCGGTACTGCGCCTGATCGGTGAAGAGACCATCGGCCGGCGCATGGATTTCGATACCGAAGTGATGGTGCGGCTGTACTGGCGGCAATTGCCGGTCGAGCACCTGGCCACGCGTGTGACCTATCCATCCGATGGCGTGTCGCACTTCGATGTGTGGCGCGACAACGTGCGCATCAGCCGCATGCATACCCGCCTGTTCTTCGGCATGCTCTGGCGTGCGCCGCGGCTGCTGTGGCGCCGCCTGCGGGGGCAGCGCTGAGATGGCGGCCGCGCAGGGTGCCCCGCACTGGGCCGACATCGGCGAATCGACGTCGGTGGCCGGCGTGCTGTTCCTGTGCTGGGTGCACCGCTGGTTCGGGCGCTGGCCGTTCCGCCTGTGCGTGTGGCCGGTGGTGGCCTGCCATTGGCTGGGCAACCGTATAGGGCGCCAGGCTTCGATGCAGTACCTGCAGCGGCTGCAGGCGCACAGCGGCGTGCTCGGCCGCGCGCCGACACGGCGTGACAGCCTGCGCCACTTCTTCGCCTTCGCCGATACGATGCTGGACAAGATCCTCGGCCTGGGCGGGCGCTACCCGGCCGAACGCATCCACCTGCATCGTGACCTGGTGCTGCAGAAGATCGCGCGCCGCGAGGGCGGGCTGATCCTCACCGCGCACATCGGCTGCCTGGAGCTGTGCCAGGTGCTGGCCGAACAGGTGCCGGGGTTCCGCATCACCGTGCTGGTGCACACCGCGCATGCGCAGCGCTTCAACCGCCTGCTGCAGCGGCTGGACCCGCTGGCGGCGGTGGAACTGGTGCAGGTGACCGAAATGGGGCCGGCCACCGCGGTGATGCTGGCCGAGCGCGTGGCGGCGGGGGGCTTCGTTGCCATCGTCGGCGACCGCACGCCGGTACAGGGTGGCCGCAGCGTCACTGCCGATTTCCTGGGCCACCGCGCGCCGTTCCCGATCGGCGCCTATGTGCTCGCCGCGGCGCTGGGCTGCCCGGTCTACACCATGGCCTGCCTGCACGAGGGCGACGGCTATCGGGTGGCATTCGAACAGTTCGCCGAACGCATCGTGCTGCCGCGTGGCTCGCGCGACGCCGCGCTGGCCGAACAGGCACAGCGCTTCGCGCGCTGGCTGGAACTCCAGGTCATCCAGTCCCCGTTGGACTGGTTCAATTTCTTCCCCTTCTGGGATCAGGCTCCGCATGACGACTGACGCCGTACCCGTGTGCCGCTTTGGCGACGCACCGTTGACCATCGAAGACGTGGTTGCCCTGGCCCAGCGCCAGTGCGAGGCCGCACTGAGCGACGCGCCGGCGTTCCGCGCGCACATCCAGCGCGGTGCCGACTTCCTCGACCGCCTGCTGCGCGAGGACGGCGTGATCTACGGCGTGACCACCGGCTACGGCGACTCGTGCACGGTGAACATCCCGCCGGCGCTGGTGGCGGAACTGCCGCACCACCTGTACACCTACCACGGCTGCGGCCTGGGCCGTTACCTGGACCCGGTCGAGACCCGCGCGGTGCTGGCCGCGCGCCTGGCGTCGCTGGTGCGCGGCATGTCCGGCGTCAGCGTGCCGCTGCTGGAAGGCCTGGCCACGCTGCTGCAGCACGACGTGCTGCCGATGATCCCGGCCGAAGGCTCGGTCGGTGCCAGCGGCGACCTGACCCCGCTGTCGTACGTGGCGGCGGTGCTGTGCGGCGAGCGCGAGGTGCTGCATGACGGCCGCGTGCAGCCGGCGGCCGAAGTGCTGGCGAAGATCGGCATGACCCCGCTGAAGCTGCGGCCGAAGGAAGGCCTGGCGATCATGAACGGCACCGCGGTGATGACCGGCCTGGCCTGCCTGGCCTGGCAGCGCGCCGATTACCTGGCGCGCATGGCCACGCGCCTGACCGCGTTCAACGTGCTGGCCAGCGACGGCAACGCGCACCACTTCGACGAAACCCTGTTCGCCGCCAAGCCGCACCCGGGCCAGGGCCGCATCGCTGCGCGCCTGCGCAGCGACCTGCACAGCGAACGCCCGCCGCGCAACGAACAGCGCCTGCAGGACCGCTATTCGCTGCGCTGCGCGCCGCACGTCATCGGCGTGCTGGAAGACAGCCTGCCGTTCCTGCGCCAGCTGATCGAAACCGAACTGAACAGTGCCAACGACAACCCGCTGATCGACGCCGACGGCGAGCGCATCCTGCATGGCGGCCACTTCTACGGCGGCCACATCGCACTGGCGATGGACACCCTGAAGAACACCGTGGCCAACGTTGCCGACCTGCTCGACCGGCAGCTGGCGCTGGTGGTGGATGCCCGCTACAACCATGGCCTGCCGGCCAACCTGTCGGCGGCCACCGGCCCGCGCGCGGCCATCAACCATGGCCTGAAGGCGCTGCAGATCAGCGTGTCGGCCTGGACTGCCGAAGCGCTGAAGCAGACCATGCCGGCCAGCGTGTTCTCGCGTTCCACCGAGTGCCACAACCAGGACAAGGTCAGCATGGGCACCATCGCCGCGCGCGACTGCCTGCGCGTGATCGAGCTGACCGAACAGGTGGTGGCGGCAATGCTGATCGCCGCGCGCCAGGGCCTGGCGCTGCGTGAGCGGGTTGGCCTGAATGCGCAGCTGCATGGCAGTCTGGCCGACATGTACGCCGACCTGGGGCAGCGCATCGCCCTGGTCCAGGAAGACCGCGCGCTGGATCGAGAACTGCGGGAACTGCTGGTGGAGATCCGCGCGCAACGTTGGGAGCTGTATGCCGGTGAATGAGGCCATCGAACGGGTTGGCGAAATTGCGTTGACCCCTGCCTTCCATGACTGCGATCCGATGAACGTGGTCTGGCATGGCAACTATTTCAAGTACTTCGAGATCGCGCGCTGCGCGCTGCTCGGGCGCTACGACTACGACTACCCGCAGATGCTCGAATCGGGCTACCTGTGGCCGGTGGTCGATGCGCGGGTGAAGTACGTGCGCCCGCTGCTGTTCAACCAGGCGCTGCGCGTGGTCGCGCGCATCGTGGAATGGGAGAACCGGCTGAAGATCGAGTATGAAATCCTCGATGCGCAGAGCGGCCAGGTGCTGACCCGCGCGATGACCATCCAGGTCGCGGTGGACGCGGCCAGCAAGGAAATGCTGTACCAGTGCCCGCCGGTACTGTGGGAACGCCTGGGAGTGCCTGCGCCGTGAACCCCCTTGTCCGTCTTTCGAGCGTGCTCCTGTGCGCGCTGATCTTCGTTGCCGCACCGCAGGTGCAGGCGGCCGACCCCGCCATCGATGCGATCACCCAGGCGGTGGCGCGGCCGGATGTGCTGCGTGGCCAGTTCAGCCAGGAAAAGCAGGTCAGCGGCTTCAGGAACCCGCTGCGCTCGCAGGGCCAGTTCGTGGTCGCGCGCCAGCACGGCGTGATCTGGGCCACGCTCAAGCCGTTCCCTTCCGAAGTGGTGGTCACCGCCGACCGCATCCTGAGCCGCCAGCGCGATGGCAGCACCCGTGTCGAGCTCGATGCACGGCAGCAGCCGGCGATGCGTTCGGTGAACGCGATCATGTTCGCGCTGATGAGTGGCGACGTGCAGGCGCTGTCCAGCCAGTTCAACGTGGCGGCCAGCCGTGAAGGGCAGGGCTGGCGGCTGCGGCTGACGCCGAAGTCGGCGATGCTGGCCAAGGCGTTCCAGTCGCTGACCCTGCAGGGTGACCGCTACGTGCGCCAGGTCGAGATCGTCGAGGCCAACAAGGACCGCACGCAGATCCAGTTCAGTGCATTGAGCGAGGCGCCGGCCACGCTCACCGCCGACGAGGCACGCCGCTTTGAGTGAGGCCGTCGCATCGAACGCACCGGAGCGGCTGCGGCGCTGGTGGCACTGGCTGGGCATCGCCTGGCTGTTGCTGCTGCTGGTACTGGGCGCGCAGCAGTGGCACCTGTGGAGCCAGCAATCGCGGATCGACACCGACATCCTCGCGCTGCTGCCGCAGGATGCGCATGACCGCCTGTTGAGCGACGTCACCCGGCGCATCGCCGACGGCAGCTCGCGGCAGGTGGTGGTGCTGCTGGGCAGCAGGGACGGCGCTGCCGCCAAGCGTGCGCAGGCGGCCTTTGCCGCGGCCATGGCCAAGGACACTGACCGAGCCCTGCTGGTGCCCAGTGGTTCGATCGAAGGCTGGTTCGATGAGGCGCGCGCGTTCTACGCGCCGTACCGCGACCGCCTGCTGACGCCGGCCCAGCGCGAGCAGCTGCAGGGCAGCGAACCGGGCGCGTTGGCCGAGCAGGCGTTGGCCGCGCTGTACGGCCCGATGGGCGCTCCGCGCCTGACCGACTGGCGGCAAGACCCGTTGTCGTTGTGGCCGCAATGGTGGCAGCAGCAGGCGCAGGGGTCGGGGTTGCGGCTGGGCGATGACGGCCTGCTCGAAGCCGAGGGCAGGCACTGGGCCGTGCTGCAGTTCGATACACCGGGTTCGGCGTTCCAGCTCGACGGTGAGCGTCATCTCGACGGCCTGCTGGAACGTGCCGGGCGGGCTGCCAGGGCGGCAGCACCGGAGCTGGAAATCCTGCATGCCGGCGTGCCGCTGCACGCCGAGGCGGCCGCGGTGCAGGCCAACCA
This sequence comes from Stenotrophomonas sp. PAMC25021, assembly GCF_004795795.1. Lineage (NCBI taxonomy): Bacteria > Pseudomonadati > Pseudomonadota > Gammaproteobacteria > Lysobacterales > Lysobacteraceae > Stenotrophomonas > Stenotrophomonas sp. PAMC25021. The sequence goes on from NZ_CP039255.1 coordinate 2,236,539, forward strand.
GGAAATCAACACGATCGGCTGGGGCTCGCTGGCCGCGGTGCTGCTGCTGGTGTGGCTGGCGTTCCGTTCGCTGCGGCCGATCCTGCTGGTCGCCGCGTCGTTGCTGATCGGTTGTGGCGTGGCGCTGGCGGTGACCGTGCTGGTGTTCGGCAAGGTGCACGTGCTCACCCTGGTGTTCGGTGCGTCGCTGGTGGGCGTGGCCGAGGATTACGGCATCCACTGGTTTGCCTCGCGCCAGGCCGAGCCGGCCGATCGCCGCTGGAAGCTGCTGCGGCACCTGTTGCCGGGCCTGTGGCTGGCCTTGCTGACCAGCGCGCTGGCCTACCTGGCCCTGGGCCTGGCCCCGTTCCCGGGCCTGCGCCAGATGGCGCTGTTCTCGGTGGTCGGTCTGGCCGCCGCCTTCCTCACGGTGATCTTCTGGTTCCCGTGGCTGGATGGCGGCGAGATCCGCCAGACCCGTTTCTCGCAGTGGCTGGGCAACACGCTGGAGCGCTTCCCGCGGTTGCATGGCCGCCGGCCGGTGACGGTGTTCGTGGTGATCACGCTGGCGCTGTCTGCCATCGGCATCGCCCGCCTGCACAGCAATGACGACCTGCGCAGCCTGCAGTCCTCACCGCCGGCACTGATGGCCCAGCAGATCCGCCTGAGCCAGCTGCTGGGCATGCCCAGCCCGGCGCAGTTCTATCTGGTGCAGGGCAGTGACGCTGCACAGCTGCTGCAGCGCGAAGAAGCACTGACCGAACGCCTGCGTGTACTGGCCAACGACAAGCGCATCGGCGGTTACCGCGCGATCAGTGACTGGCTGCCGTCGCCGGCACGCCAGCAGGCCGATGCGGCGCTGACCGCCAAGGTGGAACCGGGCGTGCTGCAGGCCGTGTCCGATGCGGTCGGAGAACCCTTGCCGCGCCCCGACTTCGCCACCACGCCGCTGACCGCGGAGGCGTTCCTGGCCTCGCCGGCCTCGCAGCCGTTCCGCCACCTGTGGGTGGGTGAGGTCGGTGGGCAGATGATCAGCGTGGTGATGGTCGATGACCTGTCGCGCGCCGATGCGCTGGCGACCCTGCGCGGGGCGGCCGAAGGCCTGCCCGGCGTGCGCTGGGTGGACCGCACCGCCGACTTCTCGCAGCTGCTGGGCCACTACCGCAAGCTGATGGGGGGGCTGCTGCTGGTCGGCATCGTGCTGGTGTTCGGCGCGCTGTGGCTGCGCTACCGCCGCCAGGCCTGGCGCGTGTTCGCGCCGACCCTGATTGCCGGTGCGTTGACCCTGGGCCTGCTGGGCCTGTTCGGCCAGCCACTGCAGCTGTTCAACGTGCTGGCACTGATGCTGCTGCTGGGCATGGGCATCGACTACGGCATCTTCCTGATCGAGCACCGCGGCGATGCCAGTGCCTGGCTGGCGGTGTGCGTGGGCGCGGCCAGCACCTGGCTGTCGTTCGGCCTGCTGGGACTGTCGCAGACCCCGGCGCTGCGCGCGTTCGGCCTGACCCTGCTGTTCGGCATCGGCCTGGTCTGGCTGATCTCGCCGCTGTTCCGGCCGCCGCCGCATGATCTGCCGCGGGCCTGAGCCTGCTTCCGACTTCCTTCTTTCCACTTGATCGAGCAACAAGGACGCACCGATGAATACTGCTGTGGATGCTGTCGAACGTACTGAAATCCTGATCATCGGTGCCGGCCCGGCCGGCTCCGTGGCTGCGGCGATGCTGCGCCAGCAGGGCCGCCAGGTGCTGATGCTGGAGCGCCAGCAGTTCCCGCGCTTCTCCATCGGCGAAAGCCTGCTGCCGCAGAGCATGGAGTACATCGAGGCCGCCGGCCTGCTGCAGGACGTGGTCGAAGCCGGCTTCCAGCACAAGAACGGCGCGGCCTTCGTGCACGGCGAAGCGCGTACCGCATTCGACTTCAGGAAGAAGTTCTCGCCGGGCTGGGGCACCACCTACCAGGTGCAGCGCGCCGACTTCGACAACGTGCTGGCGCGCGGTGCCGAGCGCATGGGGGCCACGCTGCGTTTCGGTGATGAAGTGCTGTCGGTCGAAGCCGGCGAGCAGCCGGCGGTGACGGTGCGCCGCCCGGACGGCAGTGAGTACCGCATCGAGGCCGATTTCATCCTCGACGCCTCGGGCTTCGCACGCCTGCTGCCGCGCCTGCTGCAGCTGGAATCCCCGTCCAACTTCCCGGTGCGCGGGGCGATCTTCTGCCACGTGCGCGACAACATTCCGGCCGAAGCGGACTTCGACCGCAACAAGATCCTGATCACCACCCATCCCGAGCACGTCGACGTCTGGTACTGGACAATCCCGTTCTCCAACGGCTGCTGCTCGCTGGGCGTGGTCGCCGAACCGTCGTTCTTCGAGCGCTACGAGGGCGACGACCTGCAGAAACTGCAGGCCATCGTCGGCGAGGACCCGAACCTGACCCGGCTGCTGGCCAATGCCGAATGGGCGGTGCTGCCGGTGCGCCGCATCACCGGCTACTCGGCCAATGTCAGTTCGTTGTGGGGGCCGGGCTATGCCCTGCTGGGCAATGCCGGCGAGTTCCTCGACCCGGTGTTCTCGTCCGGCGTGACCATCGCCTTCAAGTCCGCGCAGCTGGCCAGTGCATGCCTGGCGCGCCGCTATGCCGGCGAAGCCGTGGACTGGGAAGCGGAGTTCTCGGTCCCGCTGCGGGCGGGCGTGAAGACCTTCCGCCGCTTTGTCGAAAGCTGGTACGAAGGCGGTTTCCAGAAGATCATCTACCACCCGCAGCAGCAGCCCGAAGTGCGCGACATGATCAGCTCCATCCTGGCCGGTTACGCCTGGGACACCAACAACCCGTACGTGGCCGATGACAGTGGCCGCCGCATGCGCGTGCTGGAGCAGCTGTGCGGCGCCTGATCGCCCCTGCGACAGCACTGCTGCTGAGCCTGCTGCTGGTGGCCTGCGCCGGCCGCATGCCGAAGCCGTTGGTGGAACTGCCGCCGCTGCGCCTGTCGCCGGCCAGCCTGCCGGCGCCGCTGGCGTTGCAGCAGCAGTTGCATTTCCGGTTCGGCACGCATGAGCGCGACCTGGATGCACTGCTGGAAGCCGATGCGCAGCAGGTGCAGCTGGCGGTGCAGGCGATGGGCCAGACCGGCGTGCGCCTGCAGTGGGACGGCCGGCAGCTGACCCAGCAGCGCGCGCCGTGGCTGCCGCCGCAGGTGCGCGCCGAGCGCGTGCTGGATGACCTGCAGTTCGCGCTGTGGCCGACCGCAGCCATCGCGGCCGCGCTGCCAGCCGGCTGGCAGGTCCGTGACGATGGCCATCAGCGCAGCCTGTCGCGCGACGGCACGGTGTGGCTGCAGCTGCAGCGCCTGGACGATGGCAGCGTGCAGCTGGACAACCGCGCCGAAGGCTATGCGCTGCGCATCGAATCGATCGACATGGCCGGGCCGGATCGATGAGTGCACCGATCTACCTGAACGATCTGGGCGTGGTCTGCGCGCTCGGCGATGGCCGCGACGCGGTGGCTTCGGCGATGTTCGCCGGCGTGCCGGGCGGGCTCAGCGACAACGATACCCTGCTGCCGGGGCACACCCTGGCGCTGGGGCAGGTGCGTACACCGCTGCCGACGCTGGAAGAACTGCCGGCCGCCCTGCGCGGGCGCAACAACGCCCTGCTGGACGTGGCACTGGCGCAGATCGCACCGGCGGTGGCCGCCGCGATCGCCCGCCACGGCGCCGAACGCGTGGCGGTCGTGCTGGGCACCAGTACCTCGGGCATCGGTGAATCCGAGCAGGCCCTGCGCACCCATGCCGAACAGGACCAATGGCCGCCCGGGTTCGATTACGCCCAGCAGGAAATGGGTACTGCCGCGCAGTTCGTGCGCCAGCGCAGCGGCGCTCAGGGGCCGGCGTGGACCCTGTCCACCGCCTGCTCGTCCAGTGCCAAGGCACTGATGTCGGCGGCACGCATGCTGCGGGCCGGTATCGTCGACGCCGTGATCGCAGGTGGCGCGGACTCGCTGTGCCGCTTCACCGTGGCCGGCTTCAGCGCGCTGGAATCGGTGTCGGCCCTGCGCTGCAATCCATTCTCGCAGCACCGTGCCGGCATCAACATCGGCGAGGGTGCCGCGCTGTTCCTGCTCACCCGCGAACCCGGCCCGGTATGCCTGGCCGGCTGGGGCGAATCGGCCGACGCGCACCATATGTCCGCCCCCGATCCGCAGGGCCTGGGTGCCATCGATGCCCTGCAGCAGGCGCTGCAGCGCGCCGGCTGGGCGGCCGATGAAGTGGACTACGTGAACCTGCATGGCACCGCCACCGGCCACAACGATGCGATGGAAAGCCTGGCGGTGTCGCAGGTGCTGGGCAACCAGGTGCCTGCCAGTTCGACCAAGCCGCTGACCGGCCATACGCTGGGTGCTTCAGGCGCGATCGAAGCTGCACTGTGCTGGATCGTGCTGGCCGGGAACCCGCAGCAGCAGCTGCCACCGCACTGGTGGGACGGCGTGGCAGACCCCGCGCTGCCGGCACTGCCGCTGGTCGCACCGGCCACCCGCCTGGCACAGGCACCGCGGCGGGTGCTGAGCAATTCGTTCGCCTTCGGCGGCAGCAATGCCGTGCTGGCGCTGGAGCGTCGATGAACACGCTGTACGCGATCGAAGAGGTGGTGCCGCACCGCCAGGACATGTGCCTGCTGGAGCGCATCACGCACTGGGACCAGGACACCATCGAGGCCGAACTGGTGGTGCCCGACGCGGGCCTGTTCGTCGAGGAGGGCCAGGTGCCGGCGTGGGTCGGCATCGAATACATGGCGCAGGCCATCGCGGCCTGGGCCGGTTGCCGTGCGCGTGCGGCGGGCAAGCCGCCGCAGTTGGGCTTCCTGCTTGGCAGCCGCCGCTACAGCAGCCCGCGCAGCAGCTTTCCCAGCGGATCGCGGCTGCGCGTACAGGCGCGCTGCGAGCTGTTGGGTGACAATGGATTGGGGATGTTCGCCTGCCGCATCCTGGCAGGCGAGGACGAATGGGCGACAGCCAACGTGTCGGTGTTCGAACCGGCCGATGCGATGGCCTATCTGGAGAGTGGACAGGCATGACAGGGAATCGAAGCGTGCTGGTGACCGGCGCCAGCCGGGGCATCGGCCGGGCCATCGCGCTGCGCATCGCGCGTGACGGCTTCGACGTGGTGGTGCATTGCCGCAGCCGCCTGGATGAGGCACAGGCCGTGATGGCCGAGATCCACGCGTTGGGCCAGCAGGCCCGCGTACTGATGTTCGACGTGGCTGATCGCGAGGCCGCACGCGCTGTGCTGGAGGCCGATGTCGAAGCGCACGGCGCGTACTACGGCGTGGTCTGCAACGCCGGCATCGCCCGTGACGGTGCCTTCCCGGCACTGTCAGCGGAGGATTGGGACCAGGTCATCCACACCAACCTGGACGGTTTCTACAACGTACTGCATCCGCTGATCATGCCGATGGTGCGCCGGCGCAAGCCTGGCCGCATCATCACCCTGTCGTCGGTGTCCGGACTGGCCGGCAACCGCGGGCAGGTCAATTACAGCGCCGCCAAGGCCGGCATCATCGGTGCCACCAAGGCCCTGGCGCTGGAACTGGCCAGCCGCCAGATCACCGTCAACTGCGTGGCCCCGGGCCTGATCGAGACCGAAATGCTCAACGATGAAGTGGTTGAACACGCGCTCAAGCTGATTCCCGCCGGCCGCGTCGGTCGTCCCGACGAAGTGGCGGCCACGGTGGCGTTCCTGCTGTCCGAGCCGGCCGGCTACATCACCCGCCAGGTGATCTCGGTGAACGGAGGCATGATCTGATGGCCGCTGATCGTCGCGTGGTGGTCACCGGTGCCGCCGCCATCAGTCCGCTCGGCCACGACTGGCCGACCATCGAGGCACACCTGCGCAGCTGCCGCAATGCGGTGCGTGCGATGCCCGAGTGGGATGTCTATGCCGGGCTGAACACCAAGCTGGCCGCGCCGGCGCAGGATTTCGAGCTGCCGCCGAACTACAACCGCAAGACCACCCGCTCGATGGGCAAGGTCGCGATCATGTCGGTGCGCGCCACTGAGGTGGCACTGCGTGAAGCCGGCCTGCACGAGCATCCGGTGCTGCGCAGCGGCCGTACCGGCGTGGCCTACGGCTCGTCCTCGGGCAGCCACGAGGCCACCGGCGAATTCGGGCGCATGCTCAACGAGTTCACCACCGATGGCATCAGTGCCACCACCTACCTGAAGATGATGAGCCACACCGCGCCGGTCAACATCGGCGTGTTCTTCGGCCTGTCCGGGCGCGTGTACACCACCTCCAGTGCCTGCACCTCCGGCAGCCAGGGCGTGGGTGCGGCCTATGAAGCGATCCGCAGTGGCAAGCAGACGGTGATGGTGGCCGGCGGTGCCGAGCAGCTCGATGCCACCGCAGCGGCGGTGTTCGACACCCTGTTCGCCACCAGCGTGCGCAACGATGCGCCGCAGACCACCCCGCGCCCGTTCGATGCCGGCCGTGATGGCCTGGTGCTGGGCGAGGGCGCCTGCACGCTGATCCTGGAAGACCTGGAGCACGCGCAGGCGCGCGGCGCCACCATCCTTGCCGAGGTGGTCGGCTACGGCACCAACAGCGATGGCCAGCACGTCACCCAGCCCAGCGCCGACACCATGGCCCAGGCCATGCGCCTGGCGCTGGAGGATGCCGGCCTGGACGCGGCGCAGATCGACTACGTCAACGCCCACGGCACCGCCACCGACCACGGTGACATCGCCGAAACCCAGGCGACCGCGCAGGTGTTCGGCAACCGCGTGCCGATCAGCTCGCTGAAGAGCTATGTCGGCCACATGCTGGGTGCCTGTGGCGCGTTCGAGGCCTGGCTGAGCATCCAGATGATGCGCGCCGGCTGGTTCGCGCCGACCCTGAACCTGGCCGAGGTCGACCCGCGCTGTGGCCAGCTCGACTTCATCACCGGGCAGGGCCGCGAACTGCAGGCCGAGTACGTGATGAGCAACAACTTCGCCTTCGGCGGCATCAACACCTCACTGGTGTTCCGCCGCTGGAGCGAGTGATCCACCGCCCCACCGCACTGTTTCCGCCATCCACCCGCACCCCTGACAAGGAGAAGTTTCGATGCGCCGCACTCTCATGATCGCCACTGCCACCGCGCTGCTGGCCCTGACCTCCACCGCCTCTGCCCGCGATACCCGCGTCGAGCAGTCCCTGCAGGAGCTGGTCAGCTCGCAGGCTGCCAAGGACGCCGGCATCGACGGCAGCGTGCGCTTCTACCTGGCCGGCCAGCCGGTCAGCGTGCAGCAGCGCCTGGGTGAAGACGTGACCAACAAGAAGACCAACGCCGCCAACAAGAGCGATGCCGAGGCCTGCCGCTGGGTCGCGCTGTCGGCGCTGCGCGCGCTGCAGGACGGCGCCAGGTCGCGCGGCGCCAACGCCGTGGTCGACATCGTCAGCTACTACAAGAAGAACGAGTTCAAGAGCAGCACCAATTACGAGTGCTATGCCGGCACCATCCTCGCCGGTGTCGCGCTGAAGGGCACCTACGCCAAGGTCAAGTAAGCGCCCGTGTGGCGGCGGCGTTGGCTGAACGTCGCCGCCACATTGCTGAACCTCGCAAGGGAAACGCCGCCGATCGCGCCGCCATCGTCGGCTGACGGCTTTCCCCGGTGTCGGCTTTCCGACACAATCATGGCTCTTCCCGGGTTATCGTCCCGCGGACATGCACGCCTACGTCTATAAAAGCCAACTCAAGCCGGACACCTACGTCTACGTTCCCCGACGCGATGATTTCAGCGCGCTACCCGCGCCGCTGCTCACCTCGCTGGGGACGCTCACCTTCGTCCTGGAGGTGGCCCTGGATGTCCAGCGCCGCCTGGCCCAGGCCGATCCTGAAAAGGTCCGCAGCGAAATGAGCGAACGCGGGTTCTACCTGCAGGTACCGCCGTCGGTGGCCAGCCTGATGCCGCGACACTATGACTGACACCTCCCGTCCGCGTGCCCTGTCGATCGCCTTCGCCGTGGGTGCCATGCTGGCGTTGGGCGCTGCGGTGGGCGGTGTGCCGGGTGCCATCCTTGCCGCACTGGCGCAGCCGGCGTTCGCGCTGGGCGTGTCGTGGTGGCGTCGCAGCCGTGCGCTGCTGCCGCTGAAGGTGGTCGCACGCCAGGACCTGCCCGCACTGCTGGCGCTGTGGGCTGCCGCGCCATTGCTGCTGGCGCTGCTGCTGGCCTGGCCGCTGGCGGCCCTGCGTGACAGCGGCAGCCTGGCGGCGGTGCTGGGCCTGAGCGTGCTGGTCAGTGCCGGCCTGCTGGCGGCCTGGCGCACCTGGCCGCTGTGGAACGATGTCGAACGCCTGGATGGCAGCCTGGCCCAGCACTGGCAGGCGCTGGCCGGCCGCGACCTGACCGCCTGGCGTGGTCTTGGCGTGGCGGCGCTGGTGATCGCCTTGGCCGCACTGGTGGTGCTGCCGGCCTGGCCGGGCCTGTTGCCGGACGGCGCACGCTGGCCCGCCGCACTGGCGGTCGTGCTGCTGTCGCCGGCGCTGCACCTGCTGCTGCAGCGGGTCGCGCCCGCGCCGCTGGTGTCGCTGCGCCCCAGCCCGTTCGCCGCTGCCAGCAGCGAACAGGAACCGATGTTCCCCGCTGCGGCCGAAACCGCGCCGCTGGAGGCGATGGCGCCGCAGGAACTGACACCGGCCCTGTATGAGGCCGCGCGCCAGGGCCGCGTCGACCGCGGCCTGCAGCTGCTGCAGGCCGGTGCTGATCCGTATGCGCTGCCGGACCCGAACTGGCGTGACCAGCGCAGCCTGGCGGTGCTGGCGGCGGTGCTGCCGGACCTGCGCCTGCTGCGCGAGCTGATTGCCCGCGGCGTTGATGTGAACGCGCCGCACCGGGGCATGACCCCGCTGCTGGCCGCCACCCGTGACAGCTGGCATGGCCGCCCCGAAGCGGTGATGACCCTGCTCGCCAACGGCGCCGATTCACGTGCCACCGACAGCGATGGCAACACCCCGCTGCACCATGCCGCACGCAGTTCCGACCCGGGCGTTGCCGCGCTGCTGCGCGATGCCGCTGCCGAAGTCGATGCGCTGAACCGCGAGGGCTGGTCGCCGCTGGCGGTGGCCTGCCAGGTCGGCAACTGGCGCCTGGCCCGCTTCCTGCTCGAGCGCGGTGCACGCAGCGAACCGGCCGACGGCACCCCGGTGCTGCTGGCCGCCGCCGCCACCGAGGACGACGATCCGGCCGGCGTGCAGCTGCTGCTCAAGCACAAGGCACGCGCCGACGCGCGTGATCGCCAGCGCCGCAGCGCGCTGCACGAGGCAGCGCTGGCCGGCCACGTGGAGATCATCGGCGTGCTGCTGGGCGCCGGCGCCAACCTGGAAGCGCGCGATGCACTGGGCCGCACGCCGTGGCTGGAAGCCGCCCGTGCCGGCCGTGCCGCCGTGGTCGAGCACCTGCTGCCGCACAAGCCGGACCTGGTCGCGGTGGACGGCGAAGGCCGCAATGCGGTGCAGCTGGCAGTGATGGCCGAGGATGTCTCGCCGCTGCTGATCAAGCGCCTGATGGAACTGGGCATCGCCGCCGACGCCACCGACCCGGTTGGCCGCCGCGCGGTGGACTATGCGGCCGAAGCGGGCCGCTGGGCGATCGTGGCCTTGCTGGACCCGTCCTATCCGCTGCCGGCAGCCGTCAGTGATGGCCTGGCCGAGCGCGGTGAAGCGGCCAGCGCCAGCGGCCTGTTGCCGGACCGTCCGCCGCTGACCCTGCTGCGCGAAGCGCTGGGCTTCGGCAACACCGATGGCATGGCCGCGCTGGCCAGGCTGTGCCAGCCGGAAGAACTGGGCGGCCTGCTGCTCGATCCGGAGCTGGCCCTGGAGCCGCGCGCGGTCGATTGGCTGCTGGCCCACGGTGCCGATCCCTATGTGCGCGACGCCTGCGCCGATACGCCGATGTTCGCGCTGCTGTCGCGCGGCATCGACGCGGTGCCGGCGCTGCAGGTCATGCTGCAGCGCGGCCTGTCGCCGGCCGGGCGCGGTGGGCTGGCACGCTTCCTGGCCGCCTGCGCACAGCACGACCAGGCCGCCCGCGGCCTGGAACAACTGGCGCTGGAACTGCTGGAGCGTGGCGCCGATCCGTTCGCCGCTTCGCCGGCCGGTGACCCACCGCTGTCGCTGGCGGTACGCTTGGGCTGGCTGCGCCTGCAGCAGGCCCTGCTCAAGGCCGGTGTCGATCGCGAAGCGCGCGACAGCCATGGCATGACCGCACTGCATCTGGCCACCGCCCTGGCCCGCGAAGGCGCGCTGAAGCTGCTGGTGCAGCACGGTGCCTCGCCGGAAGCACGTGCCGCCGACGGTCAGACGCCACTGGGCGTGGCGCTGTCGATCGGTCGCCGTGACCTGGCCGACTGGCTGGACTGGCGGGTGTGGCCGCTGCCACGCCGTACCCTGCGCGAGGCCGATCTGCCGGCCGCTGCGATGGCCGGTGATGTGGACGCCGTGCGCCGCCTGATCGATCTGGGATTTGCCGTCGACGCGGTCGACGCACAGGGCTGCACCGCGCTGCTGCGTGCGGCCGGTGGTGGCCACCTGGCCGTGACCGACCTGCTGCTGGCGCGCGGTGCCGATCCGCAGCACGCCGCTGCAAGCGGTGCGACGCCGCTGTCGGCGGCGGTCAGCATGCGCCAGGTCGACATCGTTTCGGCCCTGCTCGATGCCGGCGCCAAGCTGGAACATCGCCTGCCGGGCGGGGTGACCGTGCTGATGCTGGCCTCGGCGCTGGGCCTGCCGGACATCGTCGCGCGCCTGCTCACTGCCGGTGCCGACGTGCATGCCGGTGACGCGCAGCAGCTGGGCCCGCTGCACTGTGCCGCGCTGTACGGTTTCAGTGCCCGCGACCGCTCGCGCCTGCTGGCCCTGCTCGACACCCTGCTGTTGGCGGGCGCCGAGCCGGACCAGGCCGCCGCCGGTTCGGTCACGCCGCTGCTGCTGCTGCTGGGCGCACGCGCCGAGCCGGGTACCGCCTGCGACGAGCAGGTGGTGATGGCGGCGGTAGAGCGCCTGCTGGATGAGGACGTCAGCCTGGACGTGCGCGATCCGCGCGGCTTCGGCCCGCTGCATCTGGCCGCCCTGCATGGACTGCCGCTGCTGGTGCAGCGCCTGTTGCGCGCCGGTGCCGATCCGGAAGTGCGCGACAGCCTCAACCGCAGCCCGCGCGAGATCGCGGTGATGCGCGGCTTCATCGACGTCGCTGGCGAGTTCGAACCGCGCGTGCCGGGCGTTTCGTCGATGGCGCGGTTCCTGCGCGACAACGGTTGAGCACCGGGATCGGAATCCGCAGTGGGTAGTGCCGGCCGCTGGCCGGCAACCTGCTGAGACCTCCGGGATACCGAGGCTGCCGGCCAGCGGCCGGCACTACCGGGTCCGCCATCGATCGGGTCGGTGCCAACCCTGCCCCCGGTGGGTGCCGATCGTGCCCCCGGTGGGTGCCGACCGTTGGTCGGCACGCCTACTTGCCGTCGCTTTCCGCGTCGGCCTCGAACAGATGCATCAGGTCGTTGCGTGCGTCGCGCGAGGTCTGGATCACCGCTGCCTCGTCGTCGTACACCAGATACTGGTCGCGCAGCAGCTGCTCATCGTGCTCGCGGAAGCGCTGCACATGGCGTTCGGCCACGTCCGGCGCCACGCCCAGCGCGGTCAGCACGCGTCCGCTCATCTCAAGGCTGGTGCCGAACACTTCGCGGAACGGCTCGGCCGACATGTCCATCAGGCGCCACGCATGCTGGCGGTTGCGTGCACGCGCCAGCACCGTCGCGTCCGGGTACAGCCGGCGCACCATGCGTACCGCGCGCAGGTTGGTCTCCGGGTCATCCACGGTGATCACGAACACATCGATGTGCTCGCCCCCCGCCGCACGCAGCATCTCCGGCCGGGTCGGATCGCCGTAGTACAGCTGGTTGCCGAAGCGGCGCAGGTCGGCAACGGTGTCCGGGTTCGCCTCCAGCGCCACGAACGGCACCTTCTGCGCGGTCAGCAGGCGCGCGATCACCTGGCCGAAGCGTCCCATGCCGGCGATCAGCACCTTGGGCCGGTTGTCCGGCGCCACCTTGTCAGCCTCGGCCGCCGCGCGTGGTGCGGCTTTTTCCTGGCCGAGCAGCTTGAGCAGCGCGATCATCAGCAGCGGCGTGATCGCCATCGACAGGCCGACGATCGCCACCAGCCGGTCGTGGTTGGCGTTGCCCAGCAGGTGCGCGCGCTGTGCCTCGTTGAATACCACGAAGGCAAACTCGCCGCCCAGCCACAGCACGCTGCCCAGCAGCAGCGATTGCCGCGAGCTGAGCCGGGCGACACGTCCAACCGCGTAGAGCAGGCTGAACTTGACCACCAGCAGGATGCCGACACCCGCGGCGATCAGCCACGGCTCGGCGGCGATGCGGTCCAGGTCGATGCCCATGCCCACTGCGATGAAGAACAGGCCCAGCAGCAGCCCCTTGAATGGTTCGATCTGCGCTTCCAGCTCATGCCGGAACTCCGAATCGGACAGCAGCACGCCGGCCAGGAACGCGCCGAGGCTGGGGCTGAGGCCGGCTTCCTGCATGAACCAGGCGGTGCCCAGCACCACCAGCAGGGCGGTGGCAGTGAATACTTCCGGGCTGCGGGTGCGCGCAATGATGCTGAACACCTTGCGCAGCACCGGTCGTCCGCACAGGATCACCACCGCCAGCGCACCCAGCGCCACGGCCGCATCTTCCCAGCGCAGGGTCTCGTTCTTCACTCCGCCCAGCAGCGGGATGGCCGCCAGCAGCGGGATCGCGATCAGGTCCTGGAACAGCAGGATGGCGAACCCGAGCCGGCCATGGTCGCTGTTGATCGCCTTGTGCTCGGACAGCAGCTGCAGGCCGACCGCGGTGGACGACAGCGCCAGCGCCACGCCGACCACCAGCGCGCTCTTCCACTGGAAGTGATCGAGCAGCAGCAGGCCGCCCAGCACCAGCCCGGACAACGCCACCTGCGCCGCGCCGGCGCCGAACACCGAGCGCCGCATCACCTTCAGGCGTGCCGGTGACAGCTCCAGGCCGATCACGAACAGCAGCATCACCACACCGATCTCGGCGGCACCGAGGATGCGGTCGGCGTCCTGCACGAAGCCCAGCCCGTCCGGGCCCAGCACCACGCCGGCCGCCAGGTAGCCCAGTACCGCGCCGAAGCCGAACTTCTTGAACACCGGCACGGCGATGACCGCCGCCAGCAGCAGCACCAGGGCCAGTTCCAGACCACCGCTATGCATGGGAATACCTGGTCATCGGGGGAGCCCGCTGTGCGTCCGTTCGGATGGGGGAGGGCGTGGCGAGCGCCACCACGACATTATGCGCGCCGGCCTGTGTATGCACGAGAACAACCGGCCGGGCGGCCACCCAGCGCGGGGCGCCCAGGTTGACCTGCATGGCCCACGGGTCCAGACTGCCCGCCGCTGGCGGCGCGTCCGTTGGCATACGCATCCCGGAGTCCCCAACCCATGTCCAGCGACAGTAGAAGTCGACCTCGTTCGACGCCAGCGATGGCCACCGCCTGACACCGGGACGGTTTGCCTGCGTTGGCGTTGCGCGAGGTCGCATCCCCACAAGGCAAAACCGATGAACCAGAAGCAATTGCTGCGCCCGGTGGCCGATGCCGCCGCACTGGCCGCACCGCTGGCGAACTACAACACCGCCGACGCGGTGGAATTCCTCAACACGCTGGACCTGACCCGCGCCGCGGAAACGCTGGCTGCGCTGCCGTTGCCGCGTGCAGTGAAGATGCTCGAAGCGCCGGAGCTGCACCGCAGCGGTGAGCTGGTGGCCGCGCTGCCACCCGCGCGGGCTGCGGCGCTGCTTGGCCTGATGGCCGACGACCGCGCCACCGACATCGTCCACGAGCTGGATGAGGAAGAGCGCGCGCGGTTGATCCCGCTGCTGGGCACCGACGCCCGCCAGGTCATCCAGAAGCTGCTCAGCTACCCGCCGAACACCGCCGGCGCACTGATGACCACCGAGTACGTGGCGGTGCCCGCCAGCTGGACCGTGGCGCAGACCCTGCAGCACATCCGCCAGGTCGAGCGCACCCGCGAGACGGTGTACGCGATCTACGTGCTGGAGCCGGCCAGCCAGCAGCTGCAGCAGGTGGTGACCATGCGCCGGCTGATCACCGGCCTGCCCGAGGAATCGATCCTGGACGTGGCCCAGGTCAATCCGCCGGTAACAGTGGATGCGCTGATGGACCAGGAAGAGGTGGCACGGCTGATCCGCCGCCACGACCTGCTGGCGATTCCGGTGGTCGACGCGCAGCAGCAGATGCTCGGCATCGTCACCGTGGACGACGTGCTCGATGCGCTGATCGAGGAATCCACCGAGGACGCGCACAAGTTCGGCGGCATGGAAGCGCTGGACAAGCCGTACATGCAGATCGGCTTCTTCGAGATGCTGCGCAAGCGCGCCGGCTGGCTGAGCGTGCTGTTCCTGGGCGAGATGCTGACGGCCAGCGCGATGCAGCACTACGAGGACGAACTGGCGCGCGCGGTGGTGCTGACCCTGTTCATCCCATTGATCATGAGTTCGGGTGGCAATTCCGGCTCGCAGGCCACCTCGCTGCTGATCCGCAGCCTGGCACTGCGCGAACTGCGCCTGCGCGACTGGTGGAAGGTGGCCCTGCGCGAAGTGCCGACCGGCATGGTGCTGGGCGCCATCCTCGGCTGCCTGGCCATCGTGCGCATCGTGATCTGGCAGCTGGGCGGCCTGCACGACTACGGCGAGCACTGGATCCTGCTGGCGATCACCATCGGCGCCGCGCTGGTGGGCATCGTCACCTTCGGTTCGCTGTCCGGCTCGATGCTGCCCTTCATCCTGAAGCGGCTCGGCTTCGACCCGGCCAGCGCCTCGGCCCCGTTCGTGGCCACCCTGGTGGATGTGACCGGCCTGGTGATCTACTTCAGCATCGCCGCGATGATCCTGCACGGCACGCTGCTGTAACAAAACGTGCACGCCGGGGTCGGATCCCTTCGCGCAGCGAAGGGCTCTGACCCCGGATATCCGCAGCAGGGGATCAGAGCCCTTTCCTGCGAAAAGGGGTCCGACCCCGCCTCCGACCCCATCGCCACGGAATTTGGGTACCGTAGGCGCATGAGTACCTACCACCTGCAGTCCGTGTTCCGTCCGCAGTCGGTCGCGGTGATCGGCGGCAGCCCGCGCGAGCGTTCGGCCGGGCGCGCGGTGATGCGCAACCTGCGTGGCACCGGCTTCCCCGGCAAGGTGGCGTGGATCAATCCGCGGCATGCCGAGATCGATGGCATCCGCACGGTCAAGCGGCTGAAGGACCTGGACTGGGTGCCCGACCTGGTGGTGATCACCGCACCAGCGGCGATCGTGCCGCAGGTGGTGCGCACTGCCGCCGAACGTGGCGTGCAGGCGGCGATCATCCTCACCGCGCACCTGGGCGAAGGCCCCGGTTCGTTGTCTGCACAGGTAGAGGCGGTGGCGCGCAAGCATGGCCTGCGCATCCTCGGGCCGCATTGCCTGGGCGTGATCGCGCCGCACGCGCGGCTCAATGCCAGCATCGCCGCACATTTTCCGCAGGCCGGCGACCTCGCGCTGATCTCCGAATCCTCGGCCATTGCCGCCGCGCTGGTGGAATGGGGCGTGGCGCGCTCGGTCGGGTTCTCCGCCGTGGTCTCGCTGGGCGATACGATGGACGTCGACTTCGGCGACCTGCTCGACTACTTCGCCACCGACTACCGTACCCGCGCCATCCTGCTCTACGTCGAGCAGATCAAGGACGCGCGCAAGTTCATGTCGGCCGCGCGTGCCGCCGCCCGCGCCAAGCCGGTGGTGGTGGTGAAGTCCGGCCGCGCCGAGCGCGTGCAGCCGGGCAGCCGCGATACCCATGTGCAGGCCCTGGCCCGCGCCGATGATGTGTACGGTGCGGCCTTCAACCGCGCCGGGCTGCTGCGCGTCGGTGCGCTGGACGAGCTGTTCACCGCCGCCGAATCACTGGGGCGGCTGGGCACCTTCCCTGGCCGCCGCCTGGCCATTCTCAGCAATGGTGGCGGCGTCGGCCGCCTTGCCGTGGACCAGCTGATCGCGCTGCGTGGCACGCTGGCCACCCTGTCCGACAGCACGGTGCAGAAGCTCGATGCGGTATTGCCACAGGGCTGGTCGCGCAGCAATCCGGTCGACATCGTGGTCGACGCCGATGGTGACCGCTATGCCGCGGCCATCGAAGCGCTGCTGGCCGACAACGAGAATGACGCGGTGATGGTGGTCAACGTGCCGACCGCGTTCACCTCATCGGCGGACGCCGCGCAGGCACTCACCCGCACGCTCGGCCTGCGCCCGCGCCACCACCGCGACAAGCCGGTGTTCGCGGTGTGGCTGGGCAACGACGACCAGGCCACCGCCACGCTCAACGCGGCGCGGGTGCCGACCTATCCGACCGAGGCCGAAGCCGTACGTGGCTTCCAGCATCTGGTGCGCTACCGCGAAGCGCAGAACGCGTTGATGGAAACGCCGCCCAGCCTGCCGCAGGACTTCAGCGTCGACACGGCCGCCGCGCGCGCACTGGTCGATGCCGCGCTGGCCAACGGCCAGCAGTGGCTGGACCCGCTGGCTACGCATGAACTGCTCAAGGCCTACGGCATTCCCTCCGCGCCGGTGATGCATGCGCGTGATGCGCACGAGGCGATGGACCTGGCGCAGCCGCTGCTGGAACGCGGTGCCACGGTCGCGCTGAAGATTCTCTCGCCGGATATTCCGCACAAGTCGGAAGTGGATGGTGTGCGCCTGAACCTGTCCACGCTGCCGGCGGTGCAGAGCGCGGCCAACGCGATCCTGTCGCGCGCACGCCAGCTGCGGCCGGATGCGCGTACCGACGGCCTGCTGGTGCAGCCGACCATCGTGCGTCCGAAGGCGCGCGAGTTGATTGTCGGCATCGCCGATGACGCGACGTTCGGCCCGGTGATCGTGGTCGGTCGCGGCGGCACTGCCGTCGAAGTGATCAACGACAAGGCGCTGGCGCTGCCGCCGCTGGACCTGCGCCTGGCCCACGAGCTGATTGGCCAGACCCGCGCCTCGCGCATCCTCAAGGCCTACGGTGACGTGCCGGCGGCTGACGAGCGCGCACTGGCGCTGGCGCTGGTGAAGCTGGCACAACTGGCCGCCGACATTCCCGAAGTGCGTACGCTGGACATCAACCCGTTGCTGGTCGACGGCAAGGGCATCCTCGCCCTCGACGCCCGCGTAGCGGTGGCGCCGTCGCGCATCCTGCACAAGGGCCGCGGCCATCCACGTTTCTCGGTGTTCCCGTACCCGAAGGAGTGGGAGCGCACCATCGAACTGTCCGATGGCGGCCGTGCCTTCGTGCGCCCGGTGCGGCCGGAGGACGACGCGCTGTTCCGTGCGTTCTTCGCCCGCGTCAGCGACGAGGACCTGCGCCTGCGCTTCTTCCAGTCGGTGAAGCACTTCAGCCACGAGTTCATCGCGCGCCTGACCCAGCTCGACTACGCGCGCTCGATTGCGCTGGTGGCGATCGAACCGCGCAGCGGCGAGATGCTGGGCGCGGTGCGCCTGCACGCCGATGCCGATTACCACCGTGGCGAGTACGGCATCCTGATCCGCTCGGACCTGAAGGGCCACGGCATCGGCTGGCGGCTGATGGCGATCATGATCGAGTACGCCAAGTGGCTGGGCCTGGACGTGGTCGAAGGCCAGGTGCTGCGCGAGAACAGCACCATGCTGGCGATGTGCCAGAGCCTGGGCTTCAAGACGAAGCTGGACCCGGACGACCCGACGGTGATGATGGTGACCCTGCCGGTGCAGCAGGTCGAGGTGCCCGACGTGCCATTGTAGAGCCGAGCCCACGCTCGGCTGCCTTGCATCACACGGGCACGCCTGAGCCGGGCATGGGCTCGGCTCTACAGCTTCAACGCATCGGTTCCACCACCACCGCCGTGCCATAGCACAGCACTTCGGTAAGCCCGGTCATCACATCGGTGGCGTCGTAGCGCATGCCGATGATGGCGTTGGCACCCAGCTGCCGTGCATGCTTGACCATGTCGCGGTAGGTTTCCTCGCGGGCCTGTTCGCACAGTTCGGTATAGATGGTGATGTTGCCACCGAAGAGCGTCTGGATACCGCCGAGGAAGTTGCCGACGATCGAGCGCGAGCGCACGGTGATGCCGCGCACCACACCGAGGTTGCGCACGACGCGGTGCCCAGGCAGCTCGAAGGCGGTGGTGACCAGCGCATCATCGAAGCGGAGCGCGGGTGGGGTGGGGGTGCCGCTGTTGTAGGGGTCTGCCATGGTCGCGTCCGTATCGCTGCCTTCTGAGAGTCGAGCCATGCTCGACGGGCCGTGCAGCAGTCGAGCATGGCGCGACCCTACAACGCAACCGCCTGTTGCGGCATGGTTCCGTCACCGTGCTGGCGCGACAATACCCCCATGACCGACCGTATTCCCCTGCTGCTGCTGCCCGGCCTGCTCAACGATGCCGAGCTGTGGCGCGCGCAGCTGGCCGACCTGGCCGACATCGCCGACTGCACAGTAGGCGACCAGACCCGTGGCGAGACCCTGCAGGCGGTGGCCGAGGACGTACTCGCACAGGCACCGGAGCGCTTTGCGCTGGCCGGTTTCTCATTGGGCGGCTTCGTCGCCCAGCAGATCCTGCGCATTGCGCCGGAGCGCGTGCTGCAGCTGGCGCTGATCGATACCTCGATCCACGCCGATTCACCGGAACGTGCCGAGCAGCGCCGCAGCCAACGTGCCAGCGTGCGCCTGCCGGGGAAGTTCCACGGCTTCGGCGATGTGCTGATGCGCAGCTACATCGATGCGTCGCGGCTGGATGACTACGTGCTGGTGCAGCGCGTGCGCGACATGACCGCCCGCCTGGGCGCGGACGTGTTCCTGCGCCAGAGCGCGCTGGAACGCCGCGATGGCCATGATGTGCTGGCCGGCTACCGCGATCCGCTGCTGATCGTGTGCGGCGCGAACGATCGCATCACGCCGCTGGCGGTGAGCGAGGAAATGCACGCGATGGTGCCGCACTCGCAGCTGGTGGTGGTGCCTGACTGCGGGCACCTGGCACCGATGGAGAAGCCGGACGAGGTCAGTGCGGCGATGCGTGGGTGGTTGCTGCAGGGCAGGGGATGATCCCCACCCTCTCGTAGGTGCCGACCTTGGTCGGCACGGTGTTCCAACGATCGATCAGGGCTCAGTGCCGACCAAGGTCGGCACCTACCTGTAGAGCCGAGCCATGCTCGGTTCCGGGGAGGCAGCAGCCGAGCGTGCGCTCGGCTCTACAGCACCACTGCCTCAATCCCAGGCCGGGGCGATGCCTTCCGGGTTGGCCAGGCGATGGCCGCGGTCGAGCTTGGCGATCTGTGCCATGTCTTCGTCGGTCAGGCGGATCGCTGCCGCTTCCAGGTTGCTCGCCAGGTTCTCGCGCTTGGTCGAGGACGGAATGACCGAGAAACCCTGCTGCAGCGCCCAGGCCAGCGCGACCTGCGCCGGCGTGGCCTGGTGGCGTCCGGCAATGGCCTGGATCACCGGGTCCTTGATCACCTCGCCGTAGGCCAGGCTCATGTAGGCGGTGATGTGGATGCCGTTGTCCTGCAGGAACTTCACCAGCAGGCGATTCTGCAGGTAGGGGTGGATTTCGATCTGGTTGGTGGCAATGGCACCGGCGCCGAGGATGCCGATCGCCTTGCGGGTCTGCGCGATGGTGAAGTTGGAGATGCCGATCTCGCGGGTCAGGCCCTGCGCCTTGGCTTCAGCCAGTGCGGCCAGGTACTCCTCCATCGGCACGTCGACCTTGTCGTTCGGCGATGGCCAGTGGATCAGCGCCAGGTCGACGTACTCGGTTCGCAGCTTTTCCAGGCTGGTGCGCAGGCTGGCGAGCAGCGCATCGCGCTTGAACGCGGTGATCCAGACCTTGGTGGTCAGGTAGATGTCGTCGCGCGGCACGCCGGAATCGGCGATGGCCTGGCCGACCTCGGCTTCGTTGCCGTAGATCTGCGCGGTATCGATGGCGCGGTAGCCGACCGCCAGCGCGTTGCGCACGGAGTCGATCACGGTCTGGTCTTTCAGGCGGAAGGTACCGAGACCGAAGGCGGGGACAGTCATGGGGGCTCCAGCAGAGGGGGAGGGAGGCGGGAATATCCACGAAAGGGTAGGCCAGCGGCCGTGTGCATGCCGGCAACGGTGCATTGCATCGACGTGTACGACGGCAGGTGGTGGTGGGTGCGGACCGTTGGTCCGCACTGTTCATGCCGCCACCCATGCAGCGTTGGACGCGGCCGGCCAGCGGCCGGCACTCCCCCTGTCTGCGCTCGACGGTAGTGCCGGCCGCTGGCCGGCAACCGGATCAATCAAGCCGCGCGTGCCAGCCCGCCCTTCGCCGCCGCCGTGGTCGACAGGTCGAACACATCCACCGCATCGATCAGGCGGTTGGCCTGCTGCTCCAGGCTGCGCGCGGCGGCGCTGGCTTCTTCCACCAGCGCGGCGTTCTGCTGGGTCGTGCCGTCCATCTGGATCACGGTCTGGCTGACCTGTTCGATGCCCGCGCTCTGCTCCTGCGAGGCCGCGGAGATCTCGGCCATGATGTCGGTCACGCGCTGCACCGATGCAACGATCTCGGCCATGGTGTCGCCTGCCTCGCGCACGCGCTGTGCGCCATGGCCAACCTGTTCCACCGAGGCTTCGATCAGTGACTTGATCTCCTTCGCGGCTGCCGCCGAGCGCTGCGCCAGCGTGCGCACTTCGCTGGCGACCACCGCGAAGCCGCGGCCCTGTTCTCCGGCGCGTGCCGCTTCCACCGCGGCATTCAGCGCCAGGATGTTGGTCTGGAAGGCGATGCCATCGATGACGCTGATGATCTCGGCGATCTGCCGCGACGAGGTCTCGATCGCGCCCATCGTCGCCACCACCTGGCCGACCACGCTGCCACCGTGCGAGGCGACCGTATGGGCGCCGATCGCCAGCTGGTTGGCCTGGCGCGCATGTTCGGCGTTCTGGCGCACGGTGGAGGTCAGCTCCTCCATCGATGCCGCGGTCTCCTCCAGGTTGGCCGCCTGCTGCTCGGTGCGGCGCGACAGGTCATTGTTGCCGGCGGCGATCTCCGCGGCGGCGGTGTGGATGTTGCCGGAGGCGTGCTTGATGTCGGTGACGATGGTCGCCAGCTGCGTGGCGGTGGTATTGGCATCGCCGGCGATACGGGCGAACACCCCCTGGAAATCACCGTGCATGCGCGCGCCGAGACGGCCATCGGCGATCGCGCGCAGCATCGTCGAGACTTCGCCGAGGTTCAGTTCGGTAGTCTGCATCAGGCGGTTCAGGCCTTCGACCATTGCACGGAAATCATGCTCGAAGCGGGCAGTGTCGCCGCGCTGGCTGAAGTCACCGGCGGCCGCCGCCTCGGCCAGGCGGCGGATCTCGCCATTGATCAGGCCGAGGTTGTGCTTGGCCATATCCAGCGCTTCGGTGATCACGGCCTTCTCGCCGGGCAGGCGTTCCATGTCCTGGCTGAGGTCGCCGACCGCGTAGCGGCCCATGATCGAGATCGCGCGCATCTTCACCCGGATATGCGCATCGACCAGTGCGTTGCAGTCGGCCACCATGGTGCCGAACGCGCCGGGGAAGGCAGCGGCGTCCATGCGATGGCTGATGGTGCCGGCTTCGTGCGCCTGCGCCATCGCGGCCTGTGCATCCAGCACGCTGCGCAGCGTGGATTGCACCGCCTGCATGGCCTGCGCGAGGCGACCGAGCTCGTCGCGGCTGCGCACCTGTACTGCGTGCTGCAGGTCACCGGCGGCCACCGCGCGCGCCGCTGCTTCCACTGCCAGCACCGGCTGCACCACCGCACGCCGCAGCCACCAGGCCAGACCGATCAGCAGCAGCACGGCGGCCAGCACGGTCAGCGCCGCGCACAGCAGCAGGGTCTGCCGGGCCTGCTGCGAACGTGCCGCCAGCGCCGCTTCAGCCACCTGCGTGGCGTGCGTGCTCAGCGCATCCAGAGCCATCGCCACCGGGCGATCCTTGCCGCGCACCAGGTTGTCGCCGGCCGCGGGATCGTAGCCGGCCGCGGCAAATGCCTGCAGCGCCGCGTGATAGTCCTGCTGCAGCTGCGCGTGCAGGCCAACGAACGCCTGCGCCAGCTCACGCGTGCGCGGGTCCGGGCTGGTGGCCAGACCCTTGGCCAGTTGCCCGACCAGGCGGCCTTCGCTGTCGAAGCCATCCAGGTGGCGTTGGCGCAGCGCATCGTCGTGCCCGCGCAGCAGCACGTTCTTCCATTCCTGCACCTGGCCACGGAACTCACGCTGCAGGCGTTCGGCATCGCGGCTGTGCGCGACTTCGGGCGGGACCTCGGTGGACAACTTCAACCAGGCGGAGGCCAGGCCTGCCAGCGCGCACAGCAGGACCACGGCCAAGCCAACAGAAACCGCGCCGAGCAGCTTGGACTGCAGGCGCGGAGCACGGACAGACGCATTCATCGGGAAGCACTCTCGGGAAGGGGCAATGCGGTATCGACCCGCTACGCTTCCGCTGAAGTGCGACGAACATCACATTAGCGTTTCGTTTAGTGATGTGAAGGAAGTGTTTCATAGGACAAATGTGTCCATATGGAACAAATGCGGACCCTGGACAGGGGATATAAATGTAACTAATGTAGTTACATGAAATCCGCGAACCCGCTCTCTGACGCCCTGCACGTGATGGCGCATCTGGTCGGCCAGGATGGCCCGCGCACCTCCGGGCAGCTGGCGTCCTGCCTGCCGACCCATCCGGTGGTGATCCGCCGTCTGCTGGCGCAGCTGCACAAGGCCAGCTTGGTACGCAGCACCCGCGGTCATGGCGGTGGCAGCCAGCTGGCCCGCGACGCTGCAACGATCACCCTGCATGACATCTATCTGGCCGTGGGCGCACCACCGCTGGTGCAGGTCGGCGCCCGCGACGCCGGCGGCGGCTGCCCGATCCAGCAGCTGGTCAACAGCGCGCTGCTGGAGGGGGCACGCGAGGCACAGCGGTTGCTGGAGGCGCGCCTGCGGGCGACCACGCTGGACCAGCTCGGCGCCGACTTCGCCCGCCATCTCGCCCATCACCGTTCCCTGGAAGGTCCTCATGAATCCTGATGTGCTCATCGTCGGCGGCAGCTACGCCGGCATTGCCGCCGGCCTGATCCTGGCCCGCGCCCGGCGGCCGGTCACCGTCATCGACGCCGGCTCGCCGCGCAACCGCTTCGCCAGCCATTCGCACGGGGTGCCAGGGCTGGATGGCATCAGCGGCGCCGAGCTGCTGAAGACCGCGCGCCAGCAGCTGCTGGATTACCCCAGCGTGCGCTGGGTGCATGCCGAGGCTGTGCAGGCCAACGCCAGCGCAGAGGGCGTGGAAGTACGTACCGCCGATGGCCAGGTGCTGGCCGCGCGCAAGCTGCTGCTGGCCAGCGGTATCGCCGACCAGCTGCCGGAACTGCCCGGGCTGGCCGCGCGCTGGGGCAGCACCGTGCTGCACTGCCCCTACTGCCATGGTTACGAAGTGGGTGGCGGCGCCATCGGCCTGCTTGGCGGCCATCCGATGTCCGCCGGCAAGGCGCCGCTGTTTGCCGACTGGGGCAATGTCACCTTCTTCAGCCAGGGCCTGCCGATCACCGATGAGGAACGGGCTGCCATGCAGCAGCGCGGCGTGCAGATCGAGACGTCGCCGGTGCTGGGCGTGCAGGGCGACCAGCCGACCTGGCTGGAAGTGGAGCTGGCCGATGGCCGCCGCATCGCCCAGCGTGCGCTGTTCGTACCGGCCACCCAGGCGATGGCCACGCCATTGGTGCAGCAGCTTGGCTGCACCTTGGTCGAGAGCCCGCTGGGGGTGCTGATCGAGGTCGACATGATGAAGCAGACCTCGGTGCCCAACGTGTATGCCGCAGGCGATGCGACGACGGTCGGCAACATCACCCTGGCCATGGCCGAAGGCGTGCGCGCGGGCATCGGCGTGCATCATGCGCTGGTGGCCGAAGACAGCGTGCCGCGCTGAATGTGCCGGGGTCAGATCCCTTTCGCAGAAAGCGATCTGACCCCCGACGTGACGTACTACTCTGGTAGAGGCCGGCCTTGGCCGGCACTGCTCCGTTACCCCTTCACGCACAGCACCTGGCGCAGGGTGTGCACCACCTCGACCAGGTCCAGCTGTGCGGCCATCACATCGTCGATCGACTTGTACGCGGCCGGTGACTCGTCCAGCACGCCGCTGTCCTTGCGGCATTCCACGTGCGCGGTGGCCTCGCGGTGCTGGGCCAGCGTGATCTGCTGGCGCGCCGTGCCACGGCTCATCACCCGGCCGGCACCGTGGCTGCAGCTGTGGAAGCTGTCGGCGTTGCCCTTGCCGCG
This sequence comes from Stenotrophomonas sp. PAMC25021, assembly GCF_004795795.1. NCBI lineage: Bacteria > Pseudomonadati > Pseudomonadota > Gammaproteobacteria > Lysobacterales > Lysobacteraceae > Stenotrophomonas > Stenotrophomonas sp. PAMC25021. The sequence continues at coordinate 2,260,886 of NZ_CP039255.1, forward strand.
CACGATGTAGCTGCGCGTGCCCATGCTGCCGGGAATGATGCCCAGCTCGCCTTCGCGCGCACTCACCGCCCCCTTCCGGGTCACCAGCAGTTCCTGGCCGTGGTGCGTCTCCTTCTGCACGTAGTTGTGGTGGCAGTTCACCGCCATCGCTGCCAGCTGGAACTTCGGCAAGCGGTGGCGCATCTCGGCCAGCACGCGCGACATCATCGCCTCGCGGTTCTGCCGGGCGTAGTCCTGCGCCCACGACACGGCTTCGACGTAGTCATCGAACAGCGGCTCGCCTTCCATGAAGAACGCCAGGTCCTTGTCCGGCAGGTGGAAGCCGAGCACGCGCCGGGCCAGTTCCTCGCGCGCCTTCTCGATGAAGTAGGTGCCGATCAGGTTGCCGGTGCCGCGCGATCCGCTGTGCAGCATCACCCACACCGTGTCCGTCTCGTCCAGGCACAGTTCGATGAAGTGGTTGCCACCACCCAGCGTACCCAGCTGGCGGTCGAGCTTGTCGGTGCGGATTCTGCGGTGCCTGTCCTTGATCTTCTCCAGGCCGGCGGCCAGCCCGGACTGCACGAGCCGCGTGTGGATGCTGTCGGGCATGCGGTGATGCTCGCCGCCGCGTCCGTTGCCGACCGGAATGCTGCGCTCGATGCTGTTGCGCAGCTGCCGCAGGTCGTCGGGCAGGTCGTTGGCGCGCAGCGTGGTGCGTACCGCCGCCATGCCGCAGCCGATGTCGACGCCGACCGCGGCCGGGATGATCGCACCGCGGGTCGGGATCACCGAGCCGACGGTCGCGCCCTTGCCCAGGTGCACGTCCGGCATCACGGCCACCCACGGCCCGACGAACGGGATCGCGGCGATGTTGCGCAGCTGCTCATGCGCCTGCGCTTCCAGCGGCACACCGTTGACCCAGCCCTTGATCGGCGTGGTGCCCTCGGCGTGCAGCCATTGATAGTTGTGTTGAGTGTCCATGTCTTCGTGTATGTCCTTGATGGGCCGGCGGCGCGTCCCTGCGCCGCCGCTACCCCCTACCTGATCGTCACCAGCTGCTTCAGCACGCCATCCAGGCCGCCGAACACGGTGAGCGTGTCGATCTTCTCGGTGACCTTCTCCAGTGCCTCCAGCTCCTTCAAGCGCATCAGCACCGGGTTGTCCTCGATCAGCTTTGCGGTGTTGAGCTGCGAACGCGTGGCGTTGGCCTCCTCGCGGCGACGGATCACGCTGGCCTGGGCCTGCTTCTCGGCCAGCACCACGCCATTGAGGATCTCCTTCATCTCGCCCGGCAGGATCACGTCCTTGATGCCCACGCCGAGCAGCCGCACGCCGTGGCCCTCGATCGCGGCCTGCACATGGGCGGCGATCTCGCCGTCCAGCGCCGCCTTGTCGCCCAGCAGCTCGTCCAGGCTGCGCGCGGCTATCGCCTGGCGCAGGCCGAACTGCAGCTGCCGGTAGACGAACTCATCGGCATTGCTGAGCGTGCGGTGTGCACGCACCGGGTCGATCACCTGCACGGTCGCGGCCAGGTTCACCCGCAGGGTCACCTTGTCGCGGCTGAGCAGCTCCTGGCCGGACACGTCCAGCGAACGTGCACGCAGTTCCACGCGCTCCACCGACACGTTGCCGTTGAAGTTCCAGAACGCGTGCAGGCCGGCGTCCAGCGTCTGCCGCAGCGTGCCATCGATGAACAGCAGGCCGACCGACTCGCTTGGCACGGTGCTGATCACCGCCACACGCGGCAGCACGCCCAGCTGGCCCAGGCGTTGCTGCACGTCCGCCGGGATGCGCGGCTCGTCACCCAGCGCCATCACGCGTACCTGGGTGTCGACCGAACCCCGCCAGTACAGACGGCGGCTGCCCGGCGGCAGCACTTCATCGATGCGGCCGTTGCGCAGCAACAGGCCGACTTCGGTGGCGCTGACATTGGCCAGCACGAAGTGCGTGTCCAGCGTCGCGCCCAGTGCCTCGATCAGGCTGTCCTGGTCGCTGCCGGTATAGGCCGCGCCCTTCGATGCGGTGTGGATGTCCACGTGCGGGCGGCCGCCGAACGGCGACAGGCGGTGCACGCCCGGCAGCAGCATCTGCTGGAAACGACGGTTGCGATACACCAGGCCGCGCTCGCCGTCGCCGATCACGACCTTGATGGTCCAGAACATGGGAGTCTCTCCTTGTATGGCTCTGGTGGTTCGACCCGTTGCGGATGAATCGCCATGACCCGGGTCGATCAGGTCGTGGCGCGGCCGCCTGCACACCACGTGCAGGCAGCGGAAGAGGGCGGCCATCGGCGGACGGTCCGCGCGCGGAGCCTTCGGTGCGCCGGCAGTGCTGCCATCGCCGTTCCCGGCAGGCAGCACCGGGGCGGAACGTGGCTGGCAGTGGCGGCGGGCCGGGGCCCGGCGTGCGGTCCGTTGCCTTCCACGCCCCGCCCGAAGGCGATGGCGGTGGACGGCGACAATGGCCGCTGGGGCTTGCGCCCCGGGTGTTGCTTCAAGTCATGACGTGACAGGTCATGTGGTTTGGAGTGGGAGTCGAACCCACGACAGACGGAATCAGGATCCGTTGCTCTACCCTGCTGAGCTATCCAGTTGGGGACCGCGCGGAATCGAACCGCGTACCGGCGAACCGGCGCCTGCCTCCAGCAGGCGATCCAGGCGATGGCATGTCCGCGACCTCCGGCATACGCCACGGCAACGCCGCGCGCACCAGCCCGTGATGGAAACGGGACCGTTGGAGAATCGAGGGTGCAGGCCACCGACATTATCGACGAGCGATAATGTTTTGATGCGATGCAGATAATGTCCTGGCGCAGCCGATCGCGCGAAGTAAATCCTTCGGCGGGGCGGGAGAAACCTGGGTCAGTGAGCGGCGGGTTGCCGCGCGGGGTGCAGTTCTGGCATCGCGGGTCCTTGTGCCGACGCAAACGAAAACGCCCCCGGGACTTGCGTTCCGAGGGCGTCGTCAGGCCTCGGAGATCGGGGTGGCCGATCTCCGCAGGGCGGGTATCAGGCCGTTGTCAGCTGGTCTTCCTTGCCGAACGCGCGCGCCAGCCCGTCCATGCGCAGGCATGGCAGCAGTTTGGCGATGGCGACGGAATGCGCGTTCAAGGGAAGTTTCCAGAGGTTGTTGAAACGAGGTGCGCACGATAAACCACGATTTAGTCGCGTGCAACCATTTTGTTCAATTGTTTTCTTCGGCACGTGGGCAATGCCGGCCAGCGGCCGGCGCTACCGGGCCTCACGCTTCGGCGCTGGCGGCATCCAGCTGCGCGACATCCTGCACGCTCAGCGACACGTTGGCCGCTGCCAGCAGATCGTGCAGCTGTTCGACGCTGGTGGCGCTGACGATCGGCGCGGTGATCGACGGCCGCGCGATCTGCCATGCCAGTGCGATCTGTGCGGCGCTGGCACTGTGCTTGCTGGCCACGTCATCCAGCGCCTGCAGGATGCGCAGGCCGCGCGGGTTCAGATAGCGCTTCACCACCGTTTCGCCACGTGCCGGGCTCTTGGCCGCATCGGCCGGTGTGCGGTACTTGCCGCTGAGGAAGCCACTGGCCAGGGCGTAGTAGCCGATCACGCCGATCTGTTCGCGCTGCACCAGCGGTTCCAGCTCATTCTCGTAGCCGGCACGGTCGTACAGGTTGTACTCCGGCTGCAGGGTTTCGTAACGCGGCAGCTTGTAGTCGGTGGACACCTTCAGCGCATCGGCCAGGCGCGTGGCGCTGTAGTTGGAGGCACCGATGGCGCGCACCTTGCCGGCTTCGATCAGGCGGCCGAACGCGGCCAGGGTCGCTTCCAGTGGCGTCGACTCATCATCCTCGTGGGCCTGGTACAGATCGATCACGTCGGTCTGCAGGCGGCGCAGCGAATCCTCGACGGCCGCATTGATGTTGTCCGGGGTCAGGCCGGGGCGTTCGGCCCATTTGGCCACCTTGGTCGCCAGCACCACCTTGTCGCGCTTTCCGCTGCGCGCGAACCATTTGCCGATCAGCGTTTCCGATTCGCCGCCGGCGTTGCCCGGCACCCAGGCCGAATACACATCGGCGGTGTCGACCAGGTTGAAGCCGGCGTCGACGAAGGCATCGAGCAGGGCGAAGCTGGCCTTCTCATCGGCGCTCCAGCCGAACACGTTGCCACCGAAGGCGAGCGGACGTACATGCAGGCCGGAACGGCCCAGTTCGCGGGTTGCCGTCATGGGCACGGACTCCTTGGGGGAAGTGCTCCAGAATAGAACGCGTAGTGTGACCGTGCTGCGGCGGCGACCACAAAACAGTGTTCCGCGATACGCACGCGGCTAACGTTTTGTGAACACCTGGGGCGCCGCGGCTGCTAGTCTCGCCGCATCTTCCGCTGGAGTCGCTCCGATGATGCCTGCTTCGTCCCTGCGTGGTTGCCGCCTGCTGCTTGCTTCGGCCCTGCTTGCCGCTGTTCCCGCGTTTGCCGCACCGGCCACGGTCGCGCCGGCGAAGATCCAGGTGTCGCCGGCCATCGACGCGGCGGTGAAGGCGCCCACCCGCGATGCCAACAACGTCAAGCGCGACGGTTTCCGCCACCCGGCGCAGACGCTGTCGTTCTTCAAGGTGACGCCGGAAAAGACCGTCATCGAGATCACCCCCGGCAACGGCTGGTACTCGGAGATCCTGGCGCCGCTGCTGCACGACAAGGGCCACTACGTTGCTGCGGTGGTCGATCCGATGGCGGTGCCCGAAGGCCGCGGCCGTGACTACCAGCAGCGCAGCCGCGACAGCCTGGAAAGGAAGTACGCCGCTGCACCGGCACAGTTCGGCAAGACTGCCGTGGTCGCCTACGATCCGGCCAAGCCGGTGTTCGGCCCGGCCGGTTCAGCCGATGTGGTGCTGACCTTCCGCAACGTGCACAACTGGCGCAAGGCCGGCCAGGCGCAGGGCATGTTCCAGGGCTTCTTCAACGTGCTCAAGCCGGGCGGCGTGCTGGGCGTGGTCGAGCACCGCGCCAAGGCCGACGTGGCTGACGACGATGACACCGGCTATGTCGGCCAGCAGCAGGTGATCGCGATGGCCGAGGCCGCCGGCTTCAAGCTGGACGCGCGCAGTGAGGTCAACGCCAACCCGCGCGACACCAAGGACCACCCGAACGGCGTGTGGACGCTGCCGCCGACCAACCAGCACGACAAGGCCGATGATGCGAAGTACCGGACGATCGGCGAAAGCGACCGCATGACCCTGCGCTTCATCAAGCCGTAAGAGGGGTGCCGGGCTGGCGCATGCTGACTCTGTAGAGCCGAGCCCATGCTCGGCTGCTGTTGCGTTCCGCCGTGCTGTGCGCGATGAGCCGAGCATGGGCTCGGCTCTACAGCCGAGTGGCGCGTGGCGCGGCATGGGACAATGCGCCACCCGCCGACTGCCGTGCCCGCAATGCTGATCGCCTTCAACAAGCCCTTCAACGTGCTCTGCCAGTTCACCGACCGCAGCGTACCGCCGCGACCGACGCTGTCCGGGTTCGGCCTGCCGCCGCGCGTGTATGCCGCCGGTCGCCTGGACCATGACAGCGAAGGCCTGCTGCTGCTGACGGATAACGGCACGCTGGCGCACACGTTGACCGACCCGAAGCACAAGGCCGACAAGACCTACTGGGTGCAGGTGGAAGGCACGCCCAGCGATGAGCAGCTGCAACGGTTGCGCGATGGGGTGGAGCTGAATGACGGGCCGACCTTGCCGGCGAAGATCGAGCGCCTCGATCCGGCGCCGTCGCTGTGGACACGCGATCCGCCGGTGCGCTTCCGCAAGACCGTGCCCGATGCCTGGCTGGCGATCACGATCCGCGAGGGCCGCAACCGCCAGGTGCGGCGGATGACCGCGGCAGTGAACCTGCCAACGCTGCGGCTGGTGCGGGTGGCGATGGGGCCCTACCGGCTGGACGACCTGCAGCCGGGGCAGTGGCGGCAGATCGGTTGAAACAGAAAGGGCCGGATACCTCGCGGCATCCGGCCCTCTCGTAGCTGGTAGGGTCAGAGCCCTTCCTGCGGAAGGGCTCTGACCCGGGCAGCTTCACGCGTCGCTGCCGATATCGCTGTGCTCGTCCACCACGGTGTCGTTGCGACGGTCGCGTGCGTGGATGCGCTGCGCCTGCCCATTCACCACGTGGCCATTGGCAGCCTTCTTCTTCTGCTGCTTGCGGTACAGCGCATAGCCCAGCAGGCCGACGCCGACGGCAGCCGCGGCAATGGTCACGGCCGGGTTGCGGCGGGCGAACTTGGTGGCGACCTTGCCGCCGGTCTTCACTGCGCCGAGGGCGGCGCCGGTCTTGATCCAGTCCGCGTTGCGCAGGCTGCCACCGGCGCTCTTCAGGCCATCGCCGGCGGTGTGGGCCAGCTCCAGGGCGCGCTCCAGAGCGCGGTCGGTGATTACGGTCAGCTTGCTCATGCGGGGGTCCTTTGCCTCGGGTCGAAGTCCAGTGTCGCGTGTTGCCCGTAAACGGTATGTCAGTCGGGGACGCACGTGGTGTGACTTTACCGCAGCCATTCAGGATCAGGCAGGCTCCGCACCCGGTAGTGCCGGTCGCTGGCCGGCAATGCTCTCCGCCTGGTGCCAGGGGGCTGTCGGCCAGCGGCCGGCACTACCAATCAGGTTCCGCGCGGCTTGGCCCGGTGCGTGGCCGTCGCCGTCCACGGATCATCCGGCCATGGGTGGCGCGGGTAACGGCCCTTCATCTCCTTTTTCACTTCGGCGTAGGTGCTTTCCCAGAAGTTGCGCAGATCCTGGGTGACCTGCAGCGGGCGGCCGCCGGGGGAGAGCAGGTGCAGGGTCAGCGGCACGCGGCCATCGGCGATGCGCGGCGTGTCGGCCAGGCCGAACAGTTCCTGCAGCTTCACCGCCAGCACCGGCGGCAGCGGATCGCCGCTCTCGCTGTCCAGCGCATAGGTGATCGGCCGCTCCAGTCCGGACGGCACGGTGATGCGGGTCGGCGCATGACGCTCGACCAACTGCCGTTGTGACCACTCCAGTGGCGATTTCAGCGCCTCGCCGAAGCTGGATTCATCCAGCGCATCCAGTCGCGTCCTGCCGGCGAACGCGGGCTGCAGCCATTGCGCGCGCGTGGCCAGCAGGGCATCGTCGCTGCAGTCGGGCAGGCCGAGCTCGGGCATCCAGCGCCGCAGCGATTCCACCCGTGCCTGCCACTGGCGCAGGCCCTCGGTCCACGGCAGCGCCTGCAGGCCGAGCTCGGCCACCGCATCGGTCAGCGCCTGCGCGGCGTGCTGCGGATCGACCCGGCCGGCCGAGCGGCTGTCCAGCACGATCCGGTCGAAACGGGTCTCGCGCAGCGCCACCAGGGCGCGTCGCTCGCTCTCCCAGCGCACCACGTCTTCGGTGACGAAGCGCTCCGGCCATGCCTTGCGCAGCTGGCCTTCATCCACCGGTGCGGCACGCAGCAGCAGCGCATCGCGCGCCTCGAAGCGCAGTTCGCTGGCCACCAGCCACGGCTCACCGCGCAGGTCACTCAGTTCGTGCAGGCGCGCGCTGCGGCCATTGGCCAGCAGGTAGCGCAGCGGATCGCCGGGATGCTGGAAACCGATCCGGTCGGGAAAGGCGTGTGCAAGCAGATCGCCCAGTTCGTGCGCCTCGATGCTGGCCGGCGGCGTAGCCTCGCAGCGCAGGCGGCGACGCCACTGCTTGGCGGCGGCATCAATGGCGGCCAGCCCGCTGCGGTTGGCATCGCCCGGCGCGCGGCCAGTGCGGAACGCGGCCAGTGCGCGCCAGCGGGCCGCCAGCGCGTCACCGCCCTGGCGCAGCGGGTCGCGCGCTTCCAGCAGGGCGGCCAGATCGGCGGCCAGCGCCTGCGCGCGGGCATCGGGCGCTGCCAGCAGCATCGCCGCCATCCGCGGGTGCGTACCCAGCGCCAGTACACGGCGCCCGAGTGCGGTGATCGCGCCCGAGTCCGACAGTGCACCCAGGCGTTGCAGCAGTTCGCGCGCCGCACCCATCGGGCCGGCTGGTGGCGGGTCGAGGAAGCGCAGGTCGCTGCTGCCCCACGCGGCCAGTTCCAGCGCCAGTCCGGCCAGTTCCACCTGGTCGATCTCCGCGCGGCGCTGCGGCTCCAGCCGCTGCGACTGCGGCCACAGCCGCCAGGCCACGCCCTCGGCCACGCGACCGGCACGGCCCGCGCGCTGGTCGGCCGACGCCTGCGCGATGGCCACCACGTCCAGCCGGGTGAAGCCGCTGTTGGGGTCGTAGCGCGGCTCGCGCGCCTGGCCGCTGTCGATCACCACGCGCACGCCGGGCAGGGTCACCGACGACTCGGCCACGTTGGTCGCCAGCACCACGCGACGGCGGCCATCGCTGGCGGCCTGCAACACGCGCGCCTGTTGTTCGACCGGCAGCTCGCCATGCAGCGCCAGCACCTCGACGTTGCCATCGAGTGACTCCTGCAGGCCGGCCTGGACGCGCGCGATCTCGCGCTGGCCGGGCAGGAACACCAGCAGGTCACCGGGGTGCTCGGCCAGTGCCTGCTGCACCGCGCGGCGCACCTGCAGTTCCAGGGCTTCATCGCGGCGCGCCGGGAAGTGGCTGATCGCCACCGGATAACTGCGGCCCTCGCTGCTCAGCCGCGGCGCATCGAGGAAGCGTGCCAGCCGCTCGCCGTCCAGCGTGGCCGACATCACCACCAGGCGCAGGTCGTCGCGCAGCTGCGCCTGCACGTCCAGCGCCAGCGCCAGGCCCAGATCCCCACTGAGATGGCGCTCGTGGAATTCATCGAACAGGATCGCGCCGACGGTTTCCAGCATCGGGTCGTCCTGCAGCATCCGGGTCAGGATGCCCTCGGTGACCACCTCGATGCGGGTGCGCGCGGATACCTTGTTCTCGGAGCGGATGCGGTAGCCGACCGTGCCGCCGACCTCCTCACCCAGCTGCCGTGCCATGAACAGCGCCGCGCTGCGCGCGGCGACCCGGCGTGGTTCCAGCAGAATGATCTTGCGGCCCTGCAGCCACGGCGCGTCGAGCAGCGCCAGCGGCACCTGGGTGGTCTTGCCGGCACCGGGCGGGGCCTCCAGCACCAGCCGTGGTTGCACGGCCAGCTGCTGCTGGATCTGCGGCAGCAGCGGGGAAATCGGGAAGAGCGGGGCGTTCATATGCAAAGGATAAGGGGCCACGGCAGGCGCAGGTACAATGCGCGGGCACTTTTCCCCCGCGATGACCATGCACCTGATCGATATCGGCGCCAACCTGACCCACGACTCCTTCGACCGCGACCGCGATGCCGTGCTGGACCGCGCGCGCCAGGCCGGCGTGGTGCAGATGGTCATCACCGGTGCCAGCCGCGAGCACTCGCCACTGGCCCTGCAGTTGGCCCAGCAGCACCCCGGCTTCCTGTACGCCACCGCCGGCGTGCACCCGCACCACGCGGTGGAATACACCGAGGAATGCGATGCCGAAATGCGCGCGCTGCATGCCCACCCGGAAGTAGTGGCGGTGGGGGAGTGCGGGCTGGACTACTTCCGCGATTTCTCGCCGCGCCCGGCCCAGCACCGCGCGTTCGAGCGCCAGCTGCAGCTGGCCGCGGACAATGGCAAGCCCCTGTTCCTGCACCAGCGCGATGCGCATGCCGATTTCATGGCACAGATGAAGAACTTCGAAGGCCGCATCGGCCCGGCGGTGGTGCATTGCTTCACCGGTGAGCGTGACGAGCTGTTCGACTACCTGGACCAGGACTGGTACATCGGCATCACCGGCTGGCTGTGCGACGAGCGCCGTGGCGCGCACCTGCGCGAACTGGTGAAGAACATCCCGGCCAACCGCCTGATGATCGAGACCGACGCACCGTACCTGCTGCCGCGCACGCTGAAGCCGATGCCGAAGGACCGCCGCAACGAACCGATGTTTCTCTCGCACATCGTGGAAGAACTGGCGCGTGACCGTGGCGAGGACGTGGCAGTTACCGCCGCGAATGCAACGGCCGCGACGCGTACGTTCTTCCGCCTGCCCGGCGCAGGTTGATGGTAGTGCCGGCCGCTGGCCGGCAACACGGTTGATTGCCGGCCAGCGGCCGGCACTACCGGAGCAGGTCGCGCAGGCCCTCACGGTAGCTGGGGAACCGCGGCGCCCACGCCAGTGCTTCACGCGTGCCACGGCTGTCGATGCGCTTGTTGCTCTGGTAGAAGCGTCGCAGGGTCGGGCTGAGTGCAGGGTCGTCCCATGCCACGGCAGGTGGCATCGCAAACCCGCCCAGCTGCGCGGCGAAGGCCAGTACCTCCTGCGGCGGTGCCGGCTCGTCATCGGCCGGCAGATACAGGCCATCCACGCACGGCCGCTGCATCGACGCGATAACGACCGTCACCAGGTCATCCACGTGCAGCCGGTTGAATAGCAGCCCGGGACGCACTACGTGGCGGGCACGTCCCTGCGCCAGCTGCAGCAGCGCATTGCGCCCCGGCCCGTACAGGCCGGGCAGGCGGAACACTGCCGATGCGATGCCGCGTTCTCCTGCAAGCGCACGCCATTGCGCTTCGGCCCGCAGGCGCTGCACGCCGGCTGCTTCAGTGGCATCGGCTGCGCTGCGCTCGTCGACCCAGCCGCCGGCGCGGTCGGCATACACCGAGGTGGACGACAGATAGCCCACCCAGCGCAATGCCGGGCTGGCCCGCAGCGCGGGCAACAGCAGGCGCAGTGCAGGATCGCCATCGGCGTCGGGTGGCACACTGCACAGTACGGCCTCGGCCTGCGCGATCTCATCGAGCAGGGCGGGCGATGGCGTGGCATCGGCACCCAGCGGATGGCGACGCAGACCATCGCGTGGTGCCGATGCGGGATCGCGTACCGTGCCGGCGACGTGTGCGCCCAATGCCTGCAGATGTCGGGCCATCGCACCGCCACTCCAGCCCAGCCCGAGGATCAGCACCCGCGAGGGCGATGCACTGGCGGCGGAGATGATGCTCACGCGCCGCGCAGTGCCTGGTAGGCCTGCAGGCTGCTGTAGGCGACCTGCAGCAGCAGGGCTTCCTGGTCGGCCTTGCGCGCGCGGGCCAGCATGTCGCCGACGATCTGTTCGGCCTCCACCTGTTGGCCGGCTTCCAGGTCACGCAGCATCGATGCCTTCAGTGCCGAGCCGGCCTGGGTCAGGGTGTCGCGCGCGGTGTCCTGCGCGGCCACGGGAACCGGTTCACCGGCGGCTTCGGCCACGGCCAGGCATTCGTCGTACAGGCCGCGCACGATCGCCTCGCCATCATCGGTGGCAACGATGGTGCCGATGTCGGCGCGCAGCAGGCAGGTCGCCGCCGCCAGCGCGGTAAGGAAGGTGTACTTGATCCATTGTTCCTGGCCGATGTGTTCGCTGGCCAGGTGATCAAGATGGGCCTGCGCGCAGACCGCAGCGAAGGCGCGCACGCGCGCCGAGGCCGCGCCGCTGTCGCGCTCGCCGAAGGTGAGCTTGGCCGGTTTGCCCAGGTGCAGCACCGCACCGTCGGGGGCCTTGGTGGCGCTGATGAAGCACAGGCCACCAAGCACGGCGTCGCGGCCGAAGCGCGCGTCCAGTGCGTTGTAGTGATGCAGGCCGTTGAGGATCGGCAGCACGGTGGTGCCTGCGCCCACGGCCGGGGCAATGGCGTCGATCGAGCTGTCCAGGTCGTAGGCCTTGCAGCTGAGGATGACCAGGTCGAACGGCTTCTGCGCGGCCAATGCGGGCAGTGCATCAGCGGTGACATGCTGCACGGGGAAGCTGGCATCGCCGAGCGGGCTGCGGATGACCAGGCCGTCGCGATCCAGCTGGGCGGCGCGCGCGGGGCGCACGAGGAAGGTCACGTCCACACCGGCCTGGGCCAGGCGACCACCGAAGTAACCGCCGGTACCGCCGGCGCCGAGGATCAGGATGCGCATTGCACGTTCACCGTGTTCTGGGGAATCAGGATTTCGATTGTGCCGGAGATCGCGGCCAACGGCGGTGCCACTCGTGGTGGTTCGCGGAAAGCACGGTTCAGTGGGGTTGGCCGGGTGCGGCCACCACGGAAGACAGATCAGGAGCGGAAGCGGGCCGCTCGCTGCGCGAGCGCGTGTAGAACCGCGCTCAGGGCAGCTGTTCGCTGAAGCCTTCGGTGTATCCCAATAGAAGCGTGGTGCGGGAGGACAGCGTTGCAGCCAGTTGTAACCAGGTGTCGTGCGTTCCGGCAGCGTAGACGCGCTGCAGGTCCGCGACCAGAGCGTCCGCTTCCGCAGGCGACGGCGCGCTGTCACGCTGGAAGCCCAGCCACGATGCGCCAAGCCCGAACAGGCGGTAGTCGTAATGCTCTTGCAGGTGCCGGATCAGGGCGTGGTTCTGGAAGATGTTCCAGTCCGCGCTGAAGTAGCCGTTGGGCAGGGCGGCGATCAGCAGGTCGTCACGATCCACGGGCACCTGTTGCACGTAGACCACCTCGTCGACGATGAGATCCGGTGCGGCATTGGCCGCGACCAATGCCTCGATGTCCGCGTCATTGCACATCAGCGTGCCCGCCAGCGTGCTCCATTCCAGCCGATGCGTCGAATGCTCAAGCTGCGCGACCACATGCGCCAGCAACCGCCCGCGTGCCGCCAACGCATCGTCGGGGGTTGCCGGGTCTTCGTTCTCGTAGAGCGCGATGCGCGCGTCGTCTGACGCGTGCATGCTGGTGTAGCGGCACTGGCCGGCATCATCGAGCGTGCACAGGTAGCGATACCGGGGATCAGCCGCGTGCCGCGAGGCCAGGTATTCCAGCACCTCATCCAGCGTGGGTGAATCGCCCAGCAACGCATGGCTGAAGGCATCGATGGGGCCGTCCGACACGGCTTTGTCCAGCGCAATGGAAGTGATCTTCATCGCCACAGCCTAGCTGCAATCCCGAACGAGAAAAGCGGAACATCGGCTTTGCCGTGAAAGCTCCATCCACGCATGGCGTCGATCCATCGTGTCGACCAAGGTCGACACCTACCAGCAGCAGCGGAGAACGACATCCCGGCAGATCGCCGGAATTTGTCGAAGGCGGGGTGGGTCCGATTGCGGGGGTGTCCGCGGCATGGATGCCGCGGCCAAGCCCCCAGGGATGGGTTTACGGCGTCCCCCGCAATCGGACCCACCCCGCCATCCCCCGGATAGTCAGCTTTTGCCGTTGCCGTTGAAGTTGACGTTGATTCGGCGGGTGCAGGGCCGCAGGCCCTGCAGGCCACCCTTAGCTGCGCATGCCCACGCCACGGCGCAGCAGCCACAACGCCAGCGCCGTCAGCGCCACCACGAAGCCGATCATCAACCCATAGGCCACCGGCAGCGGCACATCGCTGCTGCCCAGCAGGCCATAGCGGAACGCATTGACCATGTAGAAGATCGGGTTCGCGTGCGTGGCCGCTTCGGCCCAGCCCGGCAGCAGCTTCACCGAATAGAACACGCCACCCAGGTAGGTCAGCGGGGTCAGGATGAAGGTCGGCACGATCGCCACGTCGTCGAACTTCTTCGCATACACCGCATTGATGAAACCGGCCAGCGAGAAGATCGTCGCGCCCAGGATCACCGTGGTCAGCATCACCAGCGGGTGCGGAATGCGCACCGGGGTGAAGAACATCGCGATGATCAGCACGATCACGCCCACCATCAGGCCGCGCAGCACGGCGCCGGCCACGTAGCCCCACAGGATCACCCAGTTCGGCATCGGGCTGACCAGCAGCTCTTCCACGTGGCGGCCGAACTTGGCACCGAAGAACGAGGAACTGATGTTGCCGTAGCTGTTCTGGATCACGCTCATCATCACCAGGCCCGGCACGATGAACTGCATGTACGTGTAGCCGCCCATGTCACCCACGCGCGACCCGATCAGGTTGCCGAAGATCAGGAAGTACAGGGTCATGGTGATCGCCGGCGGCACCAGGGTCTGGCCCCAGATGCGCATGATGCGGGCGACTTCGCGGCGCACGATGGTCATCAGTGCGATGCGGTTGCGCTGGCCGTCGGTCAGCTCGGTGGTGCTCATGCAGGCTTCTCCAGGTTGCCGGTGAGGCGCACGAACAGCTCCTCCAGGCGGTTGCTCTTGGTACGCATCGAACGCACGCGGATACCGGCCTCGTTGAGCGTGGCGAACACGCGGTTGAGGTCCATTGCGCGCGGCATGTCGATGTCCAGCGTGTGCGGGTCCGGCGCGGTCAGGGTCGCGCCCTCGATCACCGGCAGCTGCGCCGGCAGGTCACCGTCGATGTCCAGCAGGAAGCCCTCCACGTCCAGCTTGGCCAGCAGGGTGCGCATCGGCCCCTGCTCGACGATCTGGCCATGGTTGATGATCGCCAGGTGGCGGCACAGGTACTCGGCTTCTTCCAGATAGTGCGTGGTGAGGATGATCGTGGTGCCGGCAGCGTTGATCTCCTTCAGCACGCGCCACATGTCGCGGCGGATCTCGATGTCCACGCCGGCGGTCGGCTCATCCAGGATCAGCAGGCGTGGGCGGGTCATCATCGCGCGGGCGATCATCAGCCGGCGCTTCATGCCGCCGGACAGCGTGCGGCTCATCACCTGCGCCTTTTCCCACAGGTGGGCCCGCTTCAGTTCCTCTTCGGCGCGCTGCTCCGCTTCCTCGCGCGGCACGCCGTAGAAGCCGGCGTAGTTCACCAGGATGTCGAAGGGCTTTTCGAACAGGTTGAAGTTGATTTCCTGCGGCACCAGCCCGATCAGGCGCATGGTGGCGCTGCGGTTGCGCACCAGGTCGCTGCCGAACACCTCCACCTGGCCCTCGCTGAGGTTGACCAGGGAGCTGATGATGCCGATCAGGGTGGACTTGCCGGCACCGTTGGGGCCCAGCAGGGCGAAGAAGTCGCCCGGGGCCACTTCCAGGGAAACCCCCTTCAGGGCCTGGGTGCCGTTGTCGTAGGTCTTGCGCAGGTCGCGCACGCGCAGGGCGGGCGCCGTATCGTTCTGGGATGCCAAGCTCGAAGCCTTCGCGCCCATGGGCTGGCGCTGGAGAGGGGCGGGGAGGGGCTATTATAGAAGACCCCGAGGGCTTGCCCCGGCTACACACTGTCCCGAAAAGTCGTGCCTGTTCAATTCCCCCTCAAGCTGGTCGGCCGCCGCATGCTGGCCCCGACCGTCGGCCACTACCAGTTCGTGCGTGACGATGGGCAGCCGCTGGATTTCCAGCCCGGCCAGTTCATCCAGGTCCATTTCAGCTACGCCGATGGCACCGAAACCAAGCGCAGCTACTCGCTGGCGACCATTCACGACCACGCACTGGGCCCGGGCGAGGCGGTGGATATCGCGGTCAGCTTCGTGCCCGGTGGCGCTGCCACCGCGCTGTTCGAGGCGCTGGAGCACGGCGGCCAGATCAGTGCATCAGGCCCCTACGGCCGCTTCTGCCTGAATCCCGGTGACCACAATGCCCGCTACCTGCTGATCGCCACCGGTACCGGCGTTACCCCGTACCGCTCGATGCTGCCGCTGCTGGAAAAGGCCATGGCCGAACGTGGTGCGCAGATCGTGCTGCTGCAGGGCGCGCGCAGCCCGGGCGAGCTGCTGTACAGCGAGGATTTCTACAGCTTCGCCGAAAAACACCCGAACTTCCGCTATGTTCCATGCCTGTCGCGCGAACTGCCCGCCGATCCGCATCCGGACGTGCAGCACGGTTACGTGCAGCAGGCGCTGGCCGGTTTCACGCCGGACCCGGCCACGGACATCGCCTACCTGTGCGGCAACCCGGACATGGTGGATGCCTGCGCCGAGCTGCTGAAGGCCGCCGGCCTGGGCAACCCGCAGATCCGCCGCGAGAAGTACGTAAGTTCAACCCCTTCAAAGGCTTAAGTGGCCTATTGACCTTGGCGAACAGCGGGCGTACCGTCCGCTGCAGGTCAGCTCGGAGTCAATCCGATGCAAGTGGTTATGCCCCCTGAGGGAGCCTTTGCACACGCGCCTAAGTTGCAGCATGTACCGATTCTGATCGGTGACGATGGCTCATACCCAATTGAAGCCAACCGCTACCTCGATGAGCGCAGCAACGGGGAATGGCAACTTCCTCGCGACCGATCAAAAGCAAAAGCTGAGAGTGAGCTCTTTTACGGGCCCATCCCAACCTTGCGCTCGCGAAGAAACATGGCCGCAAGGCTTTCTATTTTTCTCGAATGGTGCATAGATCAAGCCACTGATTGGCGAGAAATTTCCTACAACGAGAATATCCTTCATCAGTATCAACCGGCACTCCTGAGTGGTGACGGATCCCCGAGTGGGAGGCAGTTGGATCCCGCTACAGTTAACCTCTACGTCAATGAGGCGTGTCTATTTCTGACCTGGGCCAGCGAGCGCGGCTATCGCCTGCCCATGCAGATACCTGTAAGAAAAGTTGCATACACCTACATATCGCCCACAAGCTCGCAAAGCGGAACACTGCGCTCAAAGACTGTGCGGATCGGTTCTCTAACTGCGCCGGAAGCTCCGATCATCCTCCCTCCTGACAGGGAGGTTGAGATGTGGTTGAAGTCGATTTCGGTGCGTGCGCCCGTAAAAATTCTGATCTTCGAGCTGATCATCCGTTCTGGCCTCAGGATCTCGGAAGCCAATCAACTACGGGTCACCTGTTTTCCAGCAAAAAGAACGAGCGAGAGAACCAACTGGCAACCCGACTGGATATTGGCTGGTGAGGTTCCGCTAGTGCTCAAGTATGGCACTAAGGGAGGCAAGGTCAGTCCTGGGTCAGACCTTGGCACAAGATGGCGTACGGTATTTGTGCCACTAGATCTTGCCGAAAGGATCTGGCACTACATTTCGGTGATTCGACCGACCCAGCTGACGAGATATCACATTGGTGATAGGAAACACACCAAGCGGACAGATCGTCTGTGGCTTGGAGAAGGTGTGAACCGACCTGTGAGCAATGAGATGCTTCGCCGGATTTGGACTTCCGATCGGCATTGTCCCAAAGGATGGCACCCTCATACAGGAAGGCACCATTTTGCGGTGGAGAAGATCTGCGCCCTGACGCGGGCGCAGTTGGCCCTCGCAGGCAACTCAGAGCTGAGTGGTGCTGACTTCGGTTGGTTGCATGGGCTCATGGCCGGACAGGTAAAGATGCTTCTCAGTCCGCTTCTGGGGCACGTTGATGAGCGCACGACGATGCAATACCTGCGCGCTGCGGTAGCCAAAATTGGTCGTGATCGAGGGCATCCAGCAATTCGTTGGAATGCGATCATCGACGAGGCATAGACGTGAGAGCGCGTGAAGATACAGGGGGAATGCCTGGGAAATGGGTGGTGCCCTGTACACATCCGGACCTCATTAGCACGGGGAAGATCTATGACTTCTCGATTCTGGCGACTGGTGCAAGTGATGCCCCGCCCATTGCCGCAGTCAGGCATTCCTGGAAGGGGGGATTCACTGGTAGGCCGGAGCTGCTGCGCGATCTATGGCCTACGCTGAGCGCGAGTATTGAAGGCATCGCATCAGACGGTGCAGCTGCAAGAAGGGGGGCACTGGTGTCCTTCTGGAGATTCCTCGATGCACTTGAGGGATACATGGCCTCAAATGGAATTCCATTCAAACGGGTGGTTAGACTTCGCGATCTGACATCCCGGCACATTGCCCTCTACACAAGCCCGGGTCCGGAGGGTGCTTGGGATGCCACTATGGACAGCAGAGCTGCCGTCGTCCGCGCGATTATAAAGACCGCGATTAGCTACCATGAACTTCCAGAGCTAGTACTTCCAGTTTTCAGGATAGCCTCGAATCGCCGCGAGACCCCATCCGAAGAGCACGGATTGGCCGTCATTAGGTTGCTACGAGCGGAGGCACTGAAGGTTCTACAGCGGTGGAGGAGAACGGACAGACTCATTCCTCAAGGACGCGATCTGATCGAGTTGTACAGAGAGAATCCTGAGTTCATGAATGCCCCCGACTTCGTATGTACGGAAGCGGATGCGCACGCGACCTATCGCGCGCTCATAAGGCTGACGGGAAATCCAGTGCCTCGGCGATCTCAGTTGTTGGCGATCTTCGGCAAGCGCATCAAAAGACTCCCAAGCTGGTGGGCGCACTACCCCGATGACCACGAACGATCAGGAAGCGAGGTCGGCTGGCACGATCTGGTTGCCGGAACCTATCCTACTAGCGCAGATGTCTCAATTTTCTTCCTGCTCTTTGTAGCGCGGAGCGCCTGGAACCCCGCAACCGCAGCATCCCTGAACTTGAGCGACTGGACGGCAGTCTATGATGAGCAGCATGCATGGATCTATGCGCCTAAGGACCGGGCCAAGGGGGCCGCGCAATGGACTGTGTCACGGGTAGGCGATGCGACGGGCTGTCATTCGTTAGTTGAGCTTCTTCTGAAGCGGACAGAAGGGCTTCGAGGCCATATCGAAAGAAACCCGCGCCTGTGCCCTCTCCCAGACGTTGTCGCTCGTAGTCCATGGGTGGGCGTAACAGTGCGCGGACGGCGACAAGGGGTGTATGTAGTAAATCCTCGCACAACTCGAACTGCAAACAACTGGCTCGCCTCTCTGATAGAGCAACTCGATGACGGCACCCGTACAGCTTCCGAGACCATGTCAATTGGACAGTTCAGAGATGTCGCCGCGGCTGCGATCTTCAAGGATTCTCAATACTCGAACTGGGTAATGATGGTACTACTTGGTCACAAGAACCTCATGACCACTAGGCACTATGGCTACCGAAGATCTTCTTTTGAGGAATCCTTCTCGCTTGTGTCCGAAGTGATTGATGACTTGTTCTCCCAGCTTCGGGTCAATCGTGTGTTCGACGTAGCCTTGACGAGGGCGAAGCTCGCAAAGTTGGACGTCAGTGAAGCCGAGATCGAAAAGCTGAATCAAGCACGCCGTCATAAGACCTACGATGGAAGCGGATGTGCAGATCCTTACAGCCCGCCAGCAGTCATTGATCCAGGCAATCCGAGAGATGGATGCACTCTATGCGTCCAGCAGCATAGGTGTGCTTCCAGCGGCTGCCCTAACTGTTTTGTGTTCACGGACAGCCTGGACTTCATCTGCCGGCGTGTGGCAGAGCTAGAGGCAGTTCGGACCTCCGTAGGAATGGTCCGGTTCGATGCTGGATCAGATGCAAGTGACCTGGCGCGGCTTCGCCTAACCGTTCTTCAATGGCCAGCAGATGCAGTGAAGTTCGCCATTGATAAGTGGGCGGCAAGGATAGTCTCCGGTGAGCACATGCCAATCTACTTCGCAGGGCAGCACTGATGAAAATGGTCAACCGGTCTCTAGTAGCAGGCAACCATGAACTCCTAGCTCCTGACGTGGAGGTGTCGCTACTGTCGATTAGTCCGAATGAGCTGAGGGTGGCGCCGGAGGCAAAGCTGAAGCAGCTTCAGAAGCTTGTTGGAATGGGGGACAACTGGGGCGTTCTTCGTATTGACGACGAACATCAGTCTGGCCTACGGACCTCTGATCTCGATCTAAGGCTCTATTCTGGAAGGGGCAAGACGTGCAAGGGGAAGCACTCACCCTTCGTAGTTCGAGAGCTTATGAGGCTGGCGATCACGATGGCGATAATTCCAGGCAAAACCGGGAAGGTGTATAGATACACAACGATCCGGACGCTCATTGCCAATCTTAAGAGGGCGATCCAGCGTACAAATGTACGTCCAAGCTCCAAGAGACTCTGGAGCCTGGTCGAACGCGCTGGCCTGACGCAGAAGTACTCTGACTGCCTTGGGGTGGTTGAGTACTACCACCGACTGGGGTGTCTTCCCGATGGCCCCGCGCCCATGCGTCCAACGGTTCATGGAATGAAGGCTGCGCGAGATCGAACGGGTGAACCTGAGCACACAATCCCGGTCAGCATAGCGAAACCTCATCAGCCATACTCAGATGAGTTCGTCTCCGAAGCAGGCTCGATGGCACTGGTGATGATCGAAGTCGTTGGTCCTACTTTGTTGGATGCCGTAGAGGCCGCACTCGCCGCTACTGAAACTACTCGTGATCTGAAAGACGGTCCCTCGCCATCTCCCAGTCGCCGAGCTGCTCGCGTAAGCAATGCTGTGATCCGGTCATGGGAATGGCGGGGGCCTGACGGGGAGCCGCTTATGGATGCCCCGCTTCAATTTTCGATGAAATCCGGGCGAAGTGGAAAAACCGTCGCATGGCCGCCTCGGACGTTACCCCAGGCCTTGCGCCTGATAGTGGTTCTACAGGGTGCACACGCTTTTCCGGTGGCTCTTTCTGGCGGTCCCCGACATGGTGAACTGCTAACGATGCAGATCGGCTCGCTTGGCAAGCGAGGTGGTTCCAGTGTTTACGAGTTCAGAACCTGGAAGTTTGAGAATCCCGGAGGGAGGCAGAGTGAAGCGCCAGCGCCGTCAATTGCCATTCAAGCGATTCTGCAGCAAGAGCGCCTAGCGAACATTTTTCGACGGCACCACGGCCTAAAGGGGAACGGCCTGTGGGTTTCCCCAAGATATCCAGATAAGGTGCCGAGCCTTGCGCATGTGTTCAATAGCTTCGTGGAGATACTTGGCCTGGAGCGCTGGCTCACCGATGGTGGTATGAACCCGCATCGTTTCCGAAAAACCCTCGCTCGAATTGTTGCTCTAGCGCTTGTCCATGCGCCAAAGATTTTGATGGATGTCTTTGGGCACAGGGATGAACAAATGACAATCATGCGCTACATACTTTCGGATCCAGGAATTCTTTCCGAAGTACAGCAAGTTGTACGTGAGATGCTTATTCTAAAGGGAGTGGAGGCGATCAATAAGGCTGATGAGGTTCAGGGGGCCGGCGCAGAGAAGCTACGGGGGCGTGTGGCGCTGTTCGCGCGCCGGCTGGGTAAGTCCGCCCTTGATCCGCAGAACATCAGGGAGTTCGCCCGCGCGATGACTGCTGAGGGCTCTTCTTGGGCAGTTGTCGCACCAGGAATAGTGTGTACGAACTTCACCGATGGAGGCCTTTGCAACAAGGGGCATGGTCAGGCTAATCCACACTACTGTCATCCTGCATGTGAGAATCAGTTGATTCTCCCTGACGACGAGGATAAGGCGTCCAGAAGCGTTGTTCAGGCCATCGAGACAGTTCAGTACAATCTTGAGTTGCTAGAGCACGCTTTCGTGGATGATGACGTTATGCTCATTGCTCAGTTCCGGGGGCAGATCAAGTCCGTGCTCGGCAGGTGGAAGAAGGTGGACGAATACTTCTCGAAGAGCAGTTTGCTGACGCGTCTCGTACCCAATGTGGTACTTCTGAAATGAGACAAAAGAAGAGTCTTGCCGAGCTTGGAAAGGAGCGGACGGAGGCGTTCGTTGCACGCCTTCGATCAACTATGGCCGAGATTGACAGGGAGATATCGGAGAACGACGGAGTGTATCCACGGAACTCTGGTCGGCTGAATGTTGCAGAGCTGTGTCGGCGGGCAAAGGTAACAGCGGTATCGCTGCACGGAGAGAAGCATGCCGGCACCACAAAGCTCGAGGTGCAGGCCTGGCTCACGAAACTTCGAGTGGACGTTCCTACGAGCGTGAAGGCCGCCAGACGAAAGTCCTACTCACAAGGGCTGGGATGGAAAGAGAGGTACGACGGTATTTCTGCGCAGTTCAAGAACATGTACTCGATCGAGGTGGTGCAGCGAGATGCAAAGATCGCCGCCTTGAAGAAGGAGATTTCTGAGCTGAAGTCACAGATCAAGAAGCAGCGCGAGGCGGGCTCAAGGGTGGTTGGAATCGAGAGCGGGAGAAGGAGAAAAGCGAGTTCGTAATAGGGCATCTCGCAAGCTTCGAATGATGCCCCGCCAGAACTCTTAGGAGCGCGTTCGCACCAGCTCCTCAAGTCGATGAAACTGGTTGTTTTGCTCTAGGTCGGGAGCGGCGGCCCTTACTTGAGCTAGGCATTCATTCAGTCCTAGAGGCGCCCATTGTTGGGATCCAACAACGGCACCCAGCAGATCTAAAGCCTCAGTTGGCGACTGGCTACAAAGGCCAGATTCTCGTAGAAGATGGACGATGTTGTCCGAATTCGCTACCGGCTGAAGCCAGTCACGTACCGCCTTCAATGCGGAAGGGAACTCATCCCGGGCCGCGATGGCGAGTCGAGCTAAGGAGGCAGCAATGCTGGGTGTAGCTAGATTGCGCGATTTTGGCCAAATCTCCTGCCAGAAGGGTTGGACTCGATTTCTCCAGAAGTCTTCGCGTTGATCGCCTGCGGCCTCCAGTGCTTGGGAGAGCGATTGTGCGGACTTCTCCAGTCCATCCTGTGGAAGCTTGCCCAATGCAGATCTAAAGTCGTCCCGAGAGTAGCCTTCCAATGGCCCTAGGGCTGAGTGCGTTAGGAAAGCAGAGAACTGTCCTCGGTGTTCACCAAGGTCGGCGTAGTGACCGGCCGTCAATAGGAACTGCGACTTCAATGCCACCATCAATGGCTGGTACAGTCGCGGTGACCAAAGAAATCCTTCCCAGGCTGCTTTCGCTTCGACAGGGTTGGACCAATCGAAGAGCGGTAGTAGCGTCGCTTCGGTCCACGCCCGGTCTACGCGATACAGGGCGATGAGTCTAGATGCGAGCAACACCCTGCCATGGCGGAATCGATCTACTTCAACATCGCATATGGCGGAGAATGCCGCCTTAAGCTCAGGGGGAAGTAGGTCTCCATCGTTGGGCGCCCTCTTGAACCATAGATTGAGCAAGGCGCGCGTGGCATGCCCAATGGGGTGATTAATCGCCTCCGAGACAGGGTTATCGATTGGCTCGCCGTTCCTTGTCATGCCACTACTCAAGGGGATCGGAAGCGCAAGCACTCGATCGGTGAGAGTCAATAGGAGGCTCTCGCGATTCGCGCCGCTTCTTGAAGTGGCCTCCATCCACCACGCTACAGCAGGTGCGATCTCGGACAGAACTTCATCAGGCATTAGCAGTACCAAAGGCGATGCGTACTGCCAGGAGCGGGCTGCCATTGAATCGTCCGACCAAACCTGAAGCGCCTCGCGCCATCGAACTGCGGGCCAGACGTCTTGGTGAGCGAGGTCGCAGAGCGCGGCAAGGCTATGGAAGAAGCGAGTACGGCAGACATCCCGCCAAGTGTCCTCATAGAACGGTCTATGGGCAGGCCTCGGCGATTCAAGCCATTCAACTAGCTCCTTGCGAGTGCGAGGGGCGACGTCGACCTCTCTGCCGTCCTCGAAATCCGGATCTCCGGTGCCGCTCATCCAGTGTGAGAATTCGTCCTTCTCGTTAGGGTCCAATCTCAACTCAGGATGCGCGATGGATATCTCCGCTAGGCGCCTTGCTGCAGACACACCAAGATGTAGGCCCGAGGACTCCAGCTTCGCTAGACGAATCCATACTGCGCGAGCAACCAGGCGATCCCAGCGTTCGGGCTCCAGATCATCGCGATACATCTCGCGGGGAGGTCCTGCCAAGATGCCATTCTCCAAGCGTGCTTGAGACGCGTTGTCTAGAATTCTCCCCTGGAGAACAAGAAGCCTCAGCACTTCGCGTGCGGTGCACTGCGACCACAGCCACCGCCCCTCATCCAGTAGCAGCCAATCGACCCACTGCTCCTGCTCGATGCAGTTGTCCTGGCTGGCCGCAAACAATGCCAGCCGCTTGAACGTGGGATACGGGATCTCGAACCATGCCTGAGCCATGAGCGTGGATCTCGACTCATCCGTAGCTCGAACTGCTAACCAAGCGTCGCGTAGCAGTTCAATCAGGCTAACCCAGTCTCGGAAGGACCGGTTCTGCCAATGGGGCGTGATTGATGGAAGGTCCCAGTAGGATCTATCGACAAGGTCATCTGCCTCTCCTAGATCTCGAAGAAGGCCCAGTGCGTCACAGAGCAGTTGCTGTAGGTCCGAATACAGGAGCGGGAGTGCCTTCTCCCACTCACCCTTAGACTGATCCTGGAGGACCGCATGTACATTGTCCTCCGCAAGCACAAGGTCCCAGTCAACCAACTGCTTAATTCGCACTGTCTCGTCTGCACCATCGGCCACTTCGCCGTCCCAAACAAATGGACGCCTTAGTGTGATCTTTGGGCTGAGAAGGCTACGAAGTTCCATCCGAAGAGACGTGTTCAGTCCCTCACGTCTAAGACGCTTGATCCAACGATATAGCAGCCCCCCTGACAGTGGGGTCTTGAGTCGGCCACCGAGCACGATTCTCCAAAGAGTTCGCATCTTTGGATCGGGCACACCCTTTGGGGCGTCCAGGCGAATAAGATCCAGCTCCGAGACTTTGCCATCCCGTTCCAGTGTGGCCAGACGCTCAAGTTCGGAGTCGACTAGAGAGATCCAGCGACTATCCATCTGCCCGCCACGCTCTGCAATCCATATGATCAATCGTGGATCGTCCAGATGACGCACAAGCCAGCGTGCGAGCTGGAACATCAATCCATCCCATCGGCTGGCCATACTTCCAGAAGACGCCAGTGTCATAGGAGGAGCGTGATCATAAGGCGCAGGCCTACGAACCAAACTGAATCTGAGTTCTGCATCCTCCTCCTTAACCGAGGAGAAGCCAAAGCGGGCTAGATCCCTCTGCAAGAATCGCTCATGGGAAAATGCCTCGAGGAGCCACTCAAGCGGGGGAACTGGATTGAACTCCGCGAAGCGCTTCGCGGGGAGGCCTGACTTGTCTGAAAGAGCCCACAGCATTCGTCCAACAAAATCGTCCTGGAGCGTGCTGTCCTGAGGTTGGGCCATGGCGTGCTTCGCAACAATGGCCTCTTTACCTTGAACTCCATCGCGATAGACATCTGCCCAAGTCCTGATTGTGTCGTGCAACGCAGAGTGGTCATGGGTAGCAGGCTGAACCCTGTAGAGGATAGGTCTAACGCCCTTAGCTTCCCACTCAAGAGTCTTCAGATGCTCTTTCCCGGCTTCGCAATCTCCGAACGCCCACGCCTGCGGGGTAACCTCACCGAGCATTCGATCTGCTGCTAATGCGTCCATCATGTACCGGAGGACCGGATCGTCAATGCTGTATCCAATGAAGCAAACGACATAGTTGCGAAAAAGTTCGCTGACGAACCGCGCGGCCCAGCGTTCGGTCAAGTAAGCCAAGCCGAAGTCACCACTGGTGGCCACTAGTCGATGGAGTGCTGCATCATCCTCACTCTCCGGAAGCAGGCCATGCAGAAAGACAAGCCCATCCCAGCGGCTGTTCTTAGGGATCGGCAGCATTGGAGCGGGATAGGCCGGAAATGGTTGGCCCATGCGCTTCGCCGCCGCGTGGAAGGTTCGATCGAAGTTGGTAGTCACCAATCGCAACGCGCCATCCCGGCTTCGTGCTAACCGAAGAAGCGCTGCTTGGGTGTCAACTGCCCCCTTCCGACGAAGCTTGGGTCTCAACGATCTCGCTAGGGCGCGTCGTACTGCCAATCGCTGCCCAGGCAGTCTCCTTTCAAGCAGATCGAGAGTCGCGTCGAACTTTGAACGATCGAAGGCGGCACGCTCGATATCCGTGAATGATGTCCCATTCAATTCGTAGATCTGTTCAACCAGTCCTTTGAAGCCAGGTAGCCCTGAAGGGTAAGAGACTCCGGCGCCGCAGAAGAAGACTACTCGCCCCTCTTCGTGTGCCTGCAGAAGTGCTTCTGGGATGTCCGGTCCGTCGACTATGAACTGCATTGCATCTTCCTCTGAATGCTCTCGAGCAGAGTGTAGGTTCAAATCAGAAAGAATGGGCGACTCGCAGCGTCCGATACAATTCTGCTTATGAAATCAGTACAGATGCACTCCGATGGTCCCAAGTGCTGAGATATGCCTGAGTGAGCTCGGAGCCTCTTTGCGGCAGTAGCTATCATTTGTCAGCAGACACAGCTTCGACCCCATGCAGATATGGACAGGCTTGTAGTTCGAATGGGCAAATCACCGGACACGTTGGCGCGAAGAGGTTGTGGCCTCCGCCGCTTTAGTGAATGCTACAGTCAATCACAGTAGAAGCCGAGAATTCAGTGCTCCATTGGAAACTAGAAATTGAATTGTTCCAGTTGACGGGATGGCATACCGATACCCGCAGCATACGGACGAGGCGCATATGGAACCGGTGAATCCGAGGCATCCAAACTCAGAGTCTTTCGGCGTGACTCTTTTTGACGCCGATAGCAAGAAGCACGCTCTTCGCCTCAAGGTGACCCACTTATGCGACCCAGAAGGAGGGTCCGGTGAGCACTCCGGCATCGAAGTGGCGATTGAGTACGTCGACGGGCCATTGTCGTCGATCCTAACCGCAGATATCGCTCGATGGATTGGTACAGCAGAGACGAAATCTGGTGATGCTGATCGGTCGGCAAGCGTGGACGTTGGTGGAGGCGTAAGAGAGTTGCCGCGGCAGCTCCGTGGAGCGGGTCTCGGAACCGTCGCGCAGTCCATCGTTGTAATCTGGGCAAGGCTAATATCGGAGAGGCCGGTGCAGCACATTACGTTCGCGCGGAGCGACGTAGTTGATCCAAGAACTGGAAGGATCGATACGGAGGCCATGAAGCGTAGGCTCAGCTTCTGGGAGAAATTCGGCTTCACTTTCGAACTTCAGGACGAGGGCGTTACAGGACGATCGAAACCTATGAGTAGCCACTATCTCGTTGTACCAGATGTGCAGAGCCGTAGCTGCCGGGGCTGGACCTTGGAGCTGTCAGAAGAGCTGGCCGCATTCTTCGATTCAGCAGTAAGGATGCTGGAATTCCCCGATCAGGAGACCGGATCGCAAGGCTCAAATTAGCGTTGACATGATGAAGTACGATTCAGAACCTTGCGCAACTGACAGTGATAGGACAGCGCTTCCGCTATTTGTCTCACTCAAGGCTAAAGACGAATGGTCCGGCTCCACACAAGCCGAACCATTCGCCGCAGACTATTACTTCTTCTTGGCAGCGGACTGCGCCTGAGCGTCGCACCGGTCCTTCAGCGCCTTGGTCTGAGGATCGGCAAGATCCACCTTGAACTTCGTCCGGTCAGCCAGCTGTTCACACGTAGCAGGCTTTGCCTTAGGCGCCTCCTTCACTTCCGACTCGGCATGAAGCGCCGGGTCATGTGCGAAGGCCGATGCGGACGCTGCAATGGAAGCGAAAAGGACGCTGATGAGGGCAAAACGATTCTTCATGTTGCTTCTCCTAGGTTGATTTCGGCGTTATGCCGGGTGTTACGGCTGGTAGAGGTCGGCCTGGTAGCCGGTAATTTGCACCTCGATGATCACGGGGGTGCTGCCGCGGTTCTGCCAGTACCACCCATGGGTACCTTCAAAGGGAGCAATGAACGTTCCCTCAGCCTGACGCTGGGCGCCTTCAACGGCGTAGCTGGTCCATGGGCCCTTCACGTCGGGACGCTCGCCATGCATGTCCACGGCAACATCAGAGGTGGCCTTCCAGCTGAAGACCATCCCTGCGCCCTGAGCCATATGGGCCTTCACTTCCTGGCCCTTACCAGGGGCAAGCTCGATCGTCAGTGAGTCCTGCCGTAGAGGAGTGCTGGCGAGAGAGACAGCGGCGGGTTCGAAGGCCTGCTTGCCATTGCTCCCGAAGGCAACCTTGGCCTTCTCGAACAGCGCCGAGACGGCTTCGGCGCTGCCAGCAGATGCCGGAACGGGGGGAGCTACGGCATCTGCCTGGTCAGTGGAGGCTAGGGCGTCCAGACCCAGAACCTTGCCTACGCCCGTAGGGTCGATTCCGTACTCCGCGGGAAGCACGGTGGTGAGCAGAATCACCCCTGCAACGGCAGCGGCCAGGGCGGTGGATTTCAGCAGCTTGCGAGTGCTGGGCAGCTGATTGGAAAGCGTGATGGACATGAGTACCTCTGTAGATTCAGGAAACGAAGTAGCCGGTGAGCTGCATGCCAACAAGCACGAAGCCGGCGCACATAAGGGCGGTGTTGATGCTGTACGCCTGCCGATGGAATGACGGCAAGCGGCGCCAGAAGCCCATCACGATCAAGATGCCTGCGAGCGCGAGCAGCTGTCCGATCTCGACCCCCACGTTGAAGGCGAGCATGTTTGGAACAAGCCCGTCAGGTGAGAGCGAGAAATCCTGCAGCTTTGTCGCTAGACCAAAGCCATGGAAGAAGCCAAAGATCAGCACGGCGGCTTTGGTGTTGGGCTGTACCCCAAACCAGCGCTTGAACGCGCCCATGTTGTCCAGCGCCTTGTAGACAACCGACAGACCAATGATTGCGTCGACCAGGTACGCATTCACATGCAATCCGCCCAGGACACCTAGCAGCAAGGTAGTGCTATGCCCGATCGCGAACAACGTCACGTAGATGCTGACATCACGCATCCGGTACAGGAAGAAGATCACCCCGAACAGAAACAGGAGGTGGTCGTATCCAGTCACCATGTGCTTGGCGCCGAGGTACGTGAACGCGATGAGCTGCAGGCCGGTACTGTCTTCCAGGAATGCCTGGTCGCCTTCACTGACGCCATGCGCCCAAGCAACGCAAGGCAGAAGGATGGCTGCAAGCAGGTAGAGCCACGCTTGGGTTCGTTTGGAAATGGTCAACTGCATGTTCCTGGGAGGGGTTGAGATGGACGGGTTCACGCTGCGTCCTCCTTCCGCTCATCCCCTTCGCGGTGGATGAGGCGATAGAGCGCCGGCAACACCAGCAAGGTCAGCAGCGTGGAGGAGATGATTCCGCCGATAACGACCGTCGCCAGCGGGCGCTGAACTTCCGCGCCAGCCCCAACGTTCAGGGCCATTGGCAGGAAGCCCAGGCTGGCAACCAGGGCCGTCATCAGCACGGGGCGCAGCCGGGTCAGTGCACCTTCGGTTACCGCTTGGTGCAGGGGAGTGCCCTGTTCCCTAAGGCTCTTGATGAAGCTGATCATGACCAGGCCGTTGAGCACGGCGACTCCCGACAGTGCGATGAACCCCACGCCTGCAGAAATGGACAGGGGTATGTCACGCATCCACAGAGCCACCACGCCACCGGTCAACGCAAGTGGAACGCCGCTGAACACGATGGCAGCATCCTTGCCCGAGCCGAACGCCATGAAGAGCAATCCGAAGATCATCACCAGCACGACCGGAACGACCACGGACAGCCGCTTGCTGGCAGAGATGAGCTGCTCGAAGGTGCCGCCGTACTCAATCCAGTAGCCTTCTGGCAACTGCACCTCCTGGCCAACCTTCTCCCGCAGCTCCTCTACGAATGAACCAAGGTCGCGACCACGTACGTTGCTGGTGATGACGACGCGACGCTTGCCGTTCTCGCGACTGACCTGATTTGGGCCGGGCGCAACTTCAACCTTGGCCAGCTGCCCCAGCGGAACGAACGCTCTCTGTTCGCCGGAACTGGCCCCGGCGGCGACGGCTACCGGCAGCGATGCGAGCGTCCGGGTGTCCTGGCGCAGGTTCTCGGGCAGACGAACGACGATGTCGAAGCGACGATCACCCTCAAAGACCTGACCGACCGCCTCACCGCCCAACGCCACCGAGATGGTCTTCTGGACCTCATCGATCGAAACGCCATAGCGGGCCAAAGCATCCAGGTCAGGCGTGATGGTCATAAGAGGCAGACCACTGATCTGCTCCAACTTCACGTCTGCGGCTCCTGGGATGGCACCCGCGGCGTCCTCGATCTGGCTGCCGATCTGCGCCAGCTGGTCCAGATCGTCTCCGTACAACTTCACTGCCACCTCAGCGCGCACACCGGCAATCAGCTCGTTCATACGCATCTGCACGGGCTGGGTGAACTCGTAATTGTTGCCGGGAATTGCCCGAACAGCCTTTTCCAGCTCAGCAATGAGCTGCGCCTTTGGCTTGCGGGGATCAGGCCATTGGTCGCGATCCTTGAGCATGATGAAGGTGTCTGCGACCGACGGCGGCATGGGGTCGGTCGCTACCTCCGCTGTGCCGATCTTTGCGACAACTTCATCGACCTCGGGGAACTTCTTGATGGTCGCTTCAAGCTGGCGCTGCATGCCGATGGCTTGCGTCAGACTCGTGCCGGGAATGCGCAGCGCGTGAAGCGCAATATCACCTTCGTCCAGATTCGGAATGAACTCAGTGCCCATGCGACTGGCCAGAAGACCCGCCAGTACGGTGAGGACGGCTGCACCACCCACGACCAGTTTGCGAGCGCTGACTGCCCGTTCCAGCATCGGGCCGTAGAGCTTGGTCACGCCCCGCATGGCCTTGGTTTCCTTCTCTGAGACCTTGCCCGTGACAAACTGAGCAACTGCAGCGGGAACGAACGTGAGGGACAATGCCATCGCACCGGTCAGCGCGATAACGACGGTCAGGGCCATCGGGTGGAACATCTTTCCTTCCACGCCGGAGAGCGCAAAGATCGGGATGTAGACGGCGGCAATGATGAACAAGCCGAACAAGCTGGGCTTGATCACCTCGGCACTGGCGCTTGCGGCCAAGGCAAAGCGCTCATCCCGGGTCAACAGACGCCCCAGGGCGTGCTGACGCTCGCCGAAGCGGCGCAGACAGTTCTCAACAATGATGACCGCGCCGTCCACGATCAGACCGAAGTCCAGGGCACCCAAGCTCATCAGGTTTGCTGAGACACGGTTCTGGACCATACCGGAGATGGTCAGCAGCATGGTCAAAGGAATGACCGCGGCCGTGATCAGTGCGGCGCGAAGATTTCCGAGCAGAAGGAACAGCACCGCAATGACCAGCAGGGCACCTTCCAGCAGGTTCTTCTTAACGGTTTCAATGGTGCGGTCGACCAGCTCCGTACGGTCATAGACCGGATGTGCGCGGACACCTTCTGGAAGCGTCTCGTCGATCTCCTTCAGCTTGGCTGCGGTTCGCTGAGCGACTTCGCGGCTGTTCTCACCAATGAGCATGAATGCGGTACCAAGTACCACTTCCTTGCCATCCTTAGTCGCTGCACCCGTTCGCAGTTCGGTCCCCTCGTGAACGTCTGCGAGGTCACCGACGCGAAGCGGCAGCCCATCGCGATTGGCGACCACGATCTTGCGCAGGCCGTCCATGTCCGCCACCTGGCCAGGAACGCGCACAAGGTACTGTTCGCCACTCTTTTCGATGTAGCCGGCACCCACGTTCGCGTTGCTGCGCGCCACGGCTTCCATCACATCCTGCATGGTCAGCTCGTACGCCTGAAGCTTGCGCGGGTCAGGCGTGATGTGGAACTGCCGCACATAGCCGCCGACGGTGTTGACCTCTGTCACACCTTTCAGATGACGCATCTGGGGGCGTACCACCCAATCCTGGAGGGTACGAAGCGCCATCGGCGTCCAAGTCTCTTCAGCTCCCTTCTCGGCTTCCACGGTGTACATGAAGATCTCACCGAGACCGGTGGCGACCGGGCCCAGCGTTGGCTTCAGCCCAGTTGGAAGCTGGGATGCGGCTTGCTGCAAGCGCTCGGCCACCTGCTGCCGTGCGAAGTAGATGTCGGTACCGTCTTCGAATACAACGGTGACCTGGGAGAGACCATAACGCGAGATGGACCGCGTGTACTCCAGCTTGGCCAGGCCGGCCAAGGCTGTCTCGACGGGGAACGTTACCCGCTGCTCTGCCTCCAGTGGAGAGTAGCCTGGTGCTTCGGTGTTGATCTGGACCTGGACATTGGTGATGTCAGGGACGGCGTCGATTGGCAGCTTGCTGTAGTTCCAGATGCCCAAGCCTGACAGCGCCAGGACCAGAAGCAGCACAAGCCATCTATGCGCGATGGACGCGCGAATGATTCGCTCTAGCATGATGGATCCTTAGTGGTCGTGGCTGGCGCCAGACTTCTCGATGTCTGCACGGATCAGATAGCTCTGCTCGGCGACGTACCGCGTTCCGGGCTTCAGTCCGCCAAGAACCTCTGCCCACTCGCCATCACGCTTTCCAAGCTCAAGCATGCGCACCTCATAGGTATCGCCCACCTGCGCAAATACGACGGTAAAGTCGCGAAATCGCTGGAGCCCTGACTCTTTGACGGCCAGTGGAACAGGTGTCTCGGCAATGATGACCTCGGCCGAGACAGCCATTCCTGGACGCCACTTGCCGTCACCATTGGGGATACTCACGCGCGCAACCACGCTTTGGCCGCTGCTTGCCAGCGGAAGCAGGCTTTGGAGCCTACCTTCAGTCTCCAAGGCACCCGTGGCGGAACGGATCCGCACTGCTTGACCTGGAGCGAGACGCTCGGCGTCAGTGCCCAGAGCTCGTAGATCGACCCAGACCTCTGACAGATCGGCAACGTCGAACAGTGTGTTGTCGGCGGCCACATCACCAACACTGGTGTTGCGCGCAAGAACGATGCCGCTGAAGGGAGCAATCACCGCGTAGGTGCGCATGCTGTCATTGCCTTCAACCGTCGCCAGCGTCTGCCCTGCCGAAACGCGTTGGCCCATCTCGACCGACACGCTGCGGACAATACCTGGGAATCGTGCTTTGACGGCGGCCTGGCGGCCAGTGTTGACCGCGATGTTCCCCATCAGCGTGACCGTATCGCGGATAGTGCCAGCGGTAGCCTCTTCCACCACCACACCCGCATCCTTGGCAGCGCTTGGCTCGATGGTGGTACGGCCTTCATAGGACTGATAGGACCAGGTGTGTGTCTTTCCTCCTACCACTGCGTCTGCCTTCACGTCGAAAGAATGAGGTTCCACGACCTCGCCGTTCCCCACGAGATAGTCGTTTTCGGCGGTGAAAGTGAAATCATTGACCTCACCGTCGAGGCGCTTCAACTGCATTGTTGCCTTCACCTCATTCGGTGAGATCGGCTTGTCATTTCGATAGGCGTAGAGGCGGAACTGAGGAGGCGTGTTGGTTTCATAGACGGTGACTTCAAGTGCGAAATCACCATCGCGGAGCATGCGACCGCGGTTGGGGCCGCGCTCGTAGTCGCCGGCCGCGGCGGTGGATTCTGCGGCTTCTTTCTCAACCGGCTTTTCACCGCCACAGGCGGCCAGTGCCAGCGGAAGCAACATAAGAAGGGCGTAACGATTCATGGGCGGACATCCTGGGCGGAGGCGGTGAGGCGATCTGCCTCGACCAGCAATCGGAGATAGAGTGCGGCGGACTCGACTTCGCGCTCACGAAGGTCGAACAGCGTCTTCTGCGCCTGGCTCAATGCGAGATAGGAGAATCGACCCTCCTCGAAGCCACGACGGCTCTGATTCATCGCCTGCTCCGCCTTGGGGAGCTGCCGCTCACGAACGGAGGTGACCTCCAACTGCGCTTGGCGCAGCTGTTGATAGACTCCGAACAGCTCCTGGTTGAGCTCCAACATTTGTGCTTCACGGCGTGACTTGAGCGCACTCAGTTCGTAGTCGACTTCGGATACCGAGTAGGCTGATCGACGCCGGGTTCCCAAGGGAACCGAGATCGACATGACCAAGCCACTGTCCTTCGTTGCTTCAAGACGGCGAAGTCCAAATCCAACACTCACGTCAGGCTTCGCGCTGGAAACGGCGACATCGCGGCGCGCGGCAAGAATTCTGGACTGGGCATCGAAGGCACGTTGCTGTGGCGCGTTCTGAAGGCGTTCGGACAGCGTCTGGTAGTCATCCAGCGGGGGGAGGATGTTTGTATCGCCGGCGACGGTGTCGAAGTCAGCGGTGAAAGAGCCCCAGGAAGACGCAAGCGCCATGCGCGATGCCTCCAACCGCTGGACTGCTTGATCACGCTTGAGCTCTGCATCGGCCAGGGCGATTTCAGCGGCCCTCAGGTCTGAGTCCGGGTTCCGTGCCGCAGAGACCCAGCGGGCCACCTCTCGCTGGAGCGCGCGGGCCATACGAATCCACTCTTCCGCATGCTCGACATGCTCCTGCGCCGCAAGCACGTCGATGAATCGACCAGCGGTGCGTGTGGCGATGGCCACCCGGGTCACATCAGCCTCTCGCTGGGCTGCATCCACCTCCGCGCCGCCAAGCGCTTGGCGGGCCGCCCGCTTGCCACCCAGTTCCAGAATCTTGGATACCCGGAACGTTGCCTCGGCAGCGTCCATACCTCGCACGCTGCCACTACCGGCCACGTTCTCCAGTTCTCCGCCGAGCACCAACGGGGCTGCTAAGCCCTCTCGCGCCGCACGGTTCTTTGTCGCCTCTATTTGTGCGGCATCTGCCTGCACGCTTGGGTGAGTGCCAAGGGCGCGGGCAACCGCATCCTCCAGGCGCAGCACTTCGGCGGCGTGGCCAGGAACGGCCACACCGCAGGCGCCGGCAACAGCCAGCGCCCACACACTACGGAATTTCACGGAAGCCTCCGGAAAGAAAGTCAGAACGACGCGCCGCGTCCCGCTACACGGGAGGCGCGCTCAGGCTGCTAGAGCGCAGCTAGGGTCGTCAGACGATCGGAGGTCGGAAGGGTGACGCCGGGTGCCCTGCAGGCACCCTCAGAAGTCGCAGAGCATGGACTTCACCGGCCAGCGGTAGTGAAGCCAGGTAGACGTGGGGCGTGAACAAGCTTCCAGCGAAACTCGCGTCTGCCTGATGCAGTACCGCGTGAGCGCCAGTGGCGTGATCCGGGTCCAGATTGTCGCCCCCACCGCCCGCATGTGAATGGCCATGATCCACCGCTGCTGCGATGTCATGTTCCAATCCGTGCAGTTCGCTGAGCTGGATCACCATCGGCCGCGCAACGACACTCAACAGCATCAGCGCAAAGAAGCTGATCCTGAGGGCAAGGCCGTGGCGGGCGGAAAGACGCATATGGGTTAGCTTAAGCGGGGCTGGCTGGGGGTGTCGAGGGGCCGAAACTGGGCGCAGCCCATCGGAAATACCGCACATAGGGCGGTGACCAGGCCTTAAGCGCACCCGGCCACCGCCAACCGCTGCGGTTTACATCTTCTTGATCAACTCGTACTCCCCTCCGGTGCGGAGCAGAAGCGTTACGGGCTCCTCGCCCCTGTTGCGCCAGAACCATCCGTGGTTGCCGTCGAAGGCAGCCAGGAGCACCCCCTGCTTGGTGGCTTCCCCTCGACCCTTCTCATAGCTGATCGCTCGACCGCCGCCGTCTCCGTGGGTGTCGAAGTTCACGACGCCGCCTTCAACAGACCACTGGTAGCTGGCGCGCTCGCCCGCCTTCATGACGAGCTTGATCTCGGTGCCCTGGCCCGGCGCCAGGACAACCTGTTCTTCGTCCCGCCATTCGGCAGCGGTGGCCGCATTGCTCGCGGCAGGCTTCTGAGCAACTTCAACGGTCTTACGGTTCTGCGTGGACACCTGCGTCAGCAGGGCGGCTGCCTCGTCTTCGGCGGCCGGTGCGTCCATCGCAGCGTCAGCTGCCGCTTCCTCGGCAAGCTGTTCCTTGATCTCCCCCATTTCCTTCAGACCAAGTACCCGACCAACACCAGTGGGATCGATTCCGTACTCAGATGGCATCACCACTCCAACCAGGAGGACGATGGCGATGCCGGCGGCAATTGCGGTGGTGCGTCCCAGCTGGCGGCTGGTGGGGAGGTCGCCTTCGGCGGGCTTACTGTTGTACATGATGTGGATCTCTTGAAAGTCAGGAAACGAAGTAGCCAGTGAGCTGCATGCCGATCAGAATGAATCCGGCGCAGAGCATGGCGGCATTGGCGGTGTAGGCGTGCTTGAAGAAGCTGGGCGTGCGGCGCCAGTAGCCCATTGCGATCAGAATCGCGCCAAGCGAGAGGATCTGGCCGATCTCCACGCCGACGTTGAACGCAAGCAGATTGGGCAACAGACCATCGGGTGAGATGTCGTACTCGATGATCTTGGTTGACAGACCAAAGCCGTGGAACAGGCCGAAGATCAACGTCGCAACCTTTGTGTTTGGCTGGA
Source organism: Stenotrophomonas sp. PAMC25021 (assembly GCF_004795795.1). NCBI lineage: Bacteria > Pseudomonadati > Pseudomonadota > Gammaproteobacteria > Lysobacterales > Lysobacteraceae > Stenotrophomonas > Stenotrophomonas sp. PAMC25021. The sequence continues at coordinate 2,296,463 of NZ_CP039255.1, forward strand.
AGCCGAACCAACGCTGGTAGGCGCCCAGATTGTCCAGGGCCTTGTAGACCACAGACAGACCAATGATCGCGTCGATCAGGTAGCTGTTGATGCCCACGTTGAACAGCACACCCAGCAGCATCGTTGTGGAGTGCCCGATCGCGAACAGCGTCACATACAGCGCGACATGCTTCATCCGGTACAGGAAGAACACCACGCCCAGGAGGAACAGGATGTGGTCATAGCCGGTGGCCATGTGTTTCGCGCCCAGATAGGCGAATGCGATCAGATTTACTCCAGATATTTCCTGGATGTAGCCCTTGTCGCCTTCGGCGATCGCGTGAGCCAACGCCCCGTCAGCTGTGAGTAGCAGCATGAACAGGGAAAGCAGTGCGAGTAGAGTTCGCGGCCAGTGCGACCGTAGTGGGGGTTGGAGAAGGACGCGCGAGAGCGCCCCGGATTCAGAACTGGGGATCATGATGAGTATCTACGAATGCGGTCAGCGGACCTCCGCCAAAGCTATCCGCTACGACACTGGGAACCGGCGCAACGTGCTACGAGTGCGCAGAAGGCGCGCACGGCACGTCACACGGATCACTGCGCGCAAGCGGGGTCCGGGCGGGGAACGAATCAATAATTTCTTGCAGCGACGAATGTCCAGTAAGGATTGACTGGACGGTCGCTGCCAAGCCTCTGCTCAGTGCGAGCACGAGGCCTGGGTCTCAGGCGATAGGAGGCCTGAACAGGGATGAGCGATGATGCTGAAGCTCTGCCGCTGGCTGGTGCCAGGGATGGATATCGCTCAGATCAACTCGAGCGGGTCCAGCAAGGCTGGCCAAGATGCCTACAGAAGCCGTCAGATCGGCCTGGTGCAACAGGCTGTGCAATCCAACCGCGTGTTCAAGATCACGGTCTGCGGCATCACTCACCCCAACATGGGGGTGACCATGTTCCACCGCAGCCTGCACGATGTGCTGCAAGCCGTGCAGCTCACCCAGATGATTCAGGACGGGTCGCACGAACAGGCTCGCCACCAGCATCATGAAGATGCAGCTGCGCAACAGAACGCTGGTTGGTAGACGAAGGGATCGCACGGGCAAAGACTAGAGGCTTGTTCTGGCAAAGTCGATATGACAACGTCGGGCGCGAGCGGTGAAAGTGCCCTCTCGCGCCCCTTGTTCAAGTTTCCGTCATCCAGGCCAACGAGGGTGCACGTCGTCGATGACATACCGATGTGAGTGCTTGCCGTTGGAAGAGGCGTGTTCCGCCCAGTGGGGATGGTCCGCAGCCAGATCGTCGTGACCGTGGGAGATCTCGTCCGGGTCATGGGCGGGCCAGATTCTCCAGGCGAACACGAATCCGGCGATGCCGACTACTGCCAGTGCCATGATCGCCACTGGCATTCCAAACTTCGCACCCACGGCCCCCGCCAGAGGGTAGGCAATCAGCCAACACACGTGGGAGAGAGAGAACTGCGCTGCGAACAGGAATGGCAGATCGGTGGATTCCGCTGATCGTCGCAGCAATCTGCCGCCAGGAGTCACCAGCCCCGCATAGCTCATCCCCAACAATGCCCAGCCGGTGAGCACGATGGGCCAACCTATGGAGGAGGGCGAGAGCAGCCAGGTAAGACCGAGGGTCACAAGTACGATGCACATTGCAAGGGCTGCGGAGAGCATCACACGCCTGTCAGCCACCCGATCGAGAACCTTGGGGAGGACAAGCGCCGTCAGCATCGAGCCGCCACCGAAAGCTGCCAGCGCCCATGCCACCTGTGACTCTGCTCCGCCGAGAACGTTGCGCACCACGACGACGGTGTTCACGAACACCATGGCGCCGCCGGCGGCCGCACACAGATTAAGGGCAAGCAACCCTTTCAGCCTGGGCGTCTTCAGGTAGATTCGCATTCCTCGAATCGCGCGGGCGTAGGGACCGTCCTTTCTTAGGGACGGTGCAACGAAGGGGAATGCAGTTGAGAACACCAAGATGGCGGATATCACGAAGCCTACGGACGTACCAGCGAACAGGCCGTGGAAGCTGATCAGCGTCAGCAGAGCAGCGGCCAACGCGGGACTCAGCAGGCTCTCCAGGTCATAGGCCAGGCGCGACAGGGACAGTGCTCGGGTGTAGTCGCGTTCCTCCTTCAGGATTTCCGGGATCGTCGACTGGAACAGAGGGGTGAAGCACGCCGAGGCCGACTGCAGCAAGGCAATGAGCAGGTACACCTGCCAGATCTGGTTGACGAACGGCAGACAAAGCGCTGCGCCCGCCCGCACCAGGTCGAGTGCAATAAGCACCGGTTTGCGTAGATTTGCCGGGACGATTGCTCCGGACAGAGGGGCCAGCAGCACGTAGACAATCATCTTGATTGCCAGAGCCGTACCCAGCACAGCACCCGCCTCAGCCCCCGCTAGGTCATAGGCCAAAAGAGAGAGCGCCACGGTAGCCAAGCCCGTGCCGATCAGCGCGATAACCTGCGCAGCGAACAGGTTCCTGAATGTTGGAAAGCGTAGGACCTCGATCATGGCTCACCTCTAGATGGAACAATGGAAAGCGCCGCTGCCCTGCGGATCGTAATCCGATCCGCAGGGCAGGACGTGAAGCCGTGGAAGGGGCTTGTGCTCAATCGACTTCGGGTACTGGCAGGGGGTCTTCAATGCCTGCGGCCTTCCTGCGCGCAGTTCTTCGGAGTACCAGCCCGCACAGCGCAGGCAGCACGAACAGCGTCAGTACGGTTGCGGTGGCAAGACCCCCGATAACCACTGTAGCCAGTGGCTTCTGCACTTCGGCGCCCGTACCCGTTGCAATCGCCATCGGGACAAAGCCCAGGGAGGCAACCAGCGCGGTCATAAGAACCGGTCTGACGCGCTCCATTGCACCCAGTTCGACCGCCTCATCTGGCGGAAGCCCCTCGTGCAGGCGCTTCTTGATCGCGGAGATCAGAACCAGACCGTTGAGCACCGCGACACCAGATACCGCGATGAAGCCCACTGCAGCGGAGATCGAGAAGGGGATTCCTCTCAACGCCAATGCGAAGAATCCACCGGCCAGAGCAAGTGGCACTGCAGTCAGTACCGTACCTGTCAGCAAACCGTTGCCAATCGCCATGTAGAGGACGGCCGCAATGAGAATGAAGCAGAGAGGCACAATGATCGCCAGTCGCTTCGTTGCTGCCTGCAGATTCTGGAACTGCCCGCCCCATTCGATCCAGGAACCCGTGGGCAACTGCACCTGCTGGCCAATAGCCGCCTTGGCGTCGTCAACGAAGCTACCCAGGTCACGCCCGACCACATTCGCTTCCACATAGATTCGACGTTTGCCATTGTCGCGGCTCACTTCGTTCAGACCCTGCGTGAAGCGGAAGCTGACCAATTCACGAAGCGGAACAGACTGACGGCCTTCCTGACTGCCTGGCGGCAGCATGACCGGAACGGCTCCCAGTACATCGAGATCGCTGCGGTCCACACGGGGCAGACGAACCACTACGTCGAAGCGCCGATCACCTTCGAAGATCTGGCCCGCCATGCGACCTGCCAGCGCAGCAGACACTGTGTCGGCCACTTCCTTGACGGTCAGTCCGTAACGGGCGATCGCGGCCCGGTCGAACGCCATGTCAAAGGTCGGGAAGCCTCCCGTCTGCGCCACACGGACATCCGATGCGCCCGGAATCTTCTTGAGGACGGCCGCAATCTTGTCAGCGCTGCCGGCAAGTGCCGTCAGGTCTTCGCCATAGATCTTGACTGCAACGTCGCTACGAACGCCGCCGATCAGCTCATTGAAGCGCATCTCGATGGGCTGGGTGGCGTCATAGTTGTTACCAACAAGAAAGGCTGTCTTCTCTCGAATCCTCTCGATCACCTGCTCTTTGGTCTTCACTCCATCCGGCCATTGGTCCTTGGGCTTGAGGATCACGTAGTTGTCGGACGCATTGGGCGGCATGGGATCTGCGGCCAGGCTTGCGGTACCGGCCTTGGAGTACACCGTCTGTACCTCCGGCAACGTCATCAGTGCCTTCTCAAGAGGAAGGTCGATGGCGACGGACTGCTCGATCGATGTGGACGGGATGCGAACGGAGGACAGGTTGAGATTCTGCTCATCCAATGTTGGCATGAACTCCCGACCCACAAAGCCAAAGGCCACAACGCCGGCCACCAGGACGCCAAGACCACCGGCCAGGTAGGGCATGGGTTGGCGGATTGCGCTGCGAAGCATCGGCTGATAGCGGCTCTTGGTGGCAGCTACTACCCGTACTTCCTTCTCGGAAATGTGGCCCTTGAGCATGACCGCCACCATCGCCGGAACGAAAGTGAGGGAGAGCACGAATGCAGAGGCCAGCGCCAGCATCAGGGTAATGACCATCGGAGAGAACATCTTCCCCTCGACGCCCTGGAAGGTCAGGCAGGGCACGAAGACCAGGAAGATGACCGCCTGCCCATATACGGTCGGGCGGACCATCTCCTTGGACGAGGCGATCGTTTCATGCAGGCGCTCCGATAGATTGAGCGGGCGCCCAAGTGCATGCTGTCGCTCTGCCAGGCGGCGCAGTGCGTTCTCGACGATGATGACCGCGCCGTCGATGATCAGGCCAAAGTCGAGCGCACCCAGGCTCATCAGGTTGCCAGAGATCCCGAGCTTGTTCATGCCGATCGCGGTGATCAGCAGGGACAACGGAATCACCAATGCAGCAATGACAGCAGCTCGCCAGTTTCCGAGCAATGCAAACAGGATGACCACGACTAGAAGAGCGCCTTCGGCCAGGTTCTTGGCGACGGTCTTGATCGTTGCGACAACCAGCTGGGATCGGTCCAAGGTGGGAACAATCGTCACGCCCGGCGGCATGGTCTTGCCGATCTCCTGCAGCTTGTCACCCACCGCCGCCGCCACAGTTCGGCTGTTGGCGCCAACCAGCATGAGTGCACTGCCGACGACAGTCTCGTATCCATTGCGGCTGGCAGCACCGCGGCGGAGCTCACCGTCAACGACCACACGTGCGACGTCACCCACCGTTACGGGAACTCCGTTGCGATTGCCCACAACGGCACGGGCAATCTCGTCCACGGAGCGGATGCGGGCGTCTGCGCGCACCAGATAGGACTCGCCCGACCTCTGGATGTAGTCTGCTCCGACCGACAGATTGGCATCCTGCAACGCGTCGGCCAGGTCGGTATAGGAGAACCCGTACTCCGCGAGCTTGCTCGCATTGGGCTCAACGACATACTCCTTGACGTAGCCGCCGAGACTGTCGACGTCTGCTACGCCTGGCGTCGTGCGCAGCTGAGGCCGCACAATCCAGTCCTGGACTGTGCGCAAGTAGGCCAGACGTGCCATGTTGTCCGTCAGCCGTTCCCCTTGATCAGTCAGGAACGAACCGTCGCTTTGCCAGCCAGGCTTACCATCATTTCGCGGGGCATCTTTGCCATCTGGGTGGGTGAATTCAACGCTGTAGTGGAATACTTCGCCCAACCCGGTCGAAACCGGGCCCATCAGCGGTTCGGCACCCTCCGGCAACTGGGGCCGAGCCTGAGTCAGACGCTCGGTGACCTGTTGGCGCATGAAGTAGAGGTCTGCGCTCTCATCGAAGATCACCGTGACCTGGCTGAAGCCGTTGCGCGAGAACGACCGGGTGTTCGCGACGCCCCGAAGTCCTGCCATCGCGGTCTCGATCGGGTAGGTAACGCGCTTCTCGACCTCCACTGGACTCAGCGTCGGGATGACGGTGTTGATCTGGACCTGCTTGTTCGTGATATCCGGAGTCACGTCGATCGGTAGCAGGTTCAGTTGCCACCCGCCGATCACCGCAATCACCAGTGTGATGAACAGAACCAGCCAGCGGTGCCGTACGGCACCCGTGAGTACTTGCTCGATCATTACTCGTCTCCGCCCGACTTTTTCATCTCGGCTTTCACCAGAAACGCGTTACGGGTAGCAACCGGGGTTCCCGCAGTGACGCCAGAAAGGATCTGCGCCATACCACCGCTACGGAGGCCAATGAAGACCGGCTGTGCAGTGAACCCCTTACTGGTTCTGACGAAGAGGACGTCTTTTCCGTCGATGTTCTGGACCGCCTCTTCCGAGACAGACAGCCCCTCACCCGATCCGGAAGCGGTGACCAGCCGGACCTGCACACCGTCACCCACAACCAATCCGTTCGCCTCTGCGCTCGGGGTGATTACGACTGTGGCAGCCCTTGTCAGCCCACCTACGGCGGCAGCAACTGAACGGACCTTGCCAGAGGTGACGCTTCCGTCGGAGCGGGTAATGGACGCGCTGTCGCCGGCCTTGATCCGACCGGTGTCACCCGCACGAACGGAGGCCTGAATCTCCACGCCATTGGAACCTGTGACCCTATAAAGGGAGGCCTGCGGCTCGACGAAAGCGCCCAGAGTCACTTGCGAGCTGCTGATGGTTCCATCGATAGGGCTGATGACGTTGACGCTACCTCCTCCATCCACATTGGCGGTGCGTGCCACCAGGGCAGCGCGTTGTGCTTCTGCTTGCGCTGTGAGATAGGCGGCGCGACTCGCCTCAGCCTCTTGTCGTGCGAGCACGCCCTGTGCGAGCAACGACTCATCGCGCTTGACGTTCTTTTCGGCGAGGGAGAGGCTGGCGCTGGCCACACGAAGGTCAGCCGCAATACGGGCCCCATCAGGGCTGGCTACGCGTGCCAGCACTTCGCCCTTCTTCACCTTGTCGCCCACCTGCCGGATGACATCGGTGACGTTACCGGCCGCACGTGCCACCACGACGGCCTCACCACCGGGGATTGCCACGACCGAACCCGATGCGGTGATGTTCGCCGCTACCTGAGCGGAAGTGACGGGCTCCACCGAGATCCCCGCAGCGGCAAGATACTCCTTGGGAATCGCGACTTCCTGAGCCGCCTCCGCCGGCGCACTGGCGCTGGCTTCGTCTTTCGCGGGGTCGACCACCGTCTCTGAGGGGGCGGATAAGCGTGCAATGCCAAATCCCGCGCCAAGCGCCAAGGTAGCCACGCCGATCATCGTCAGGGTGTTAACAGCCGGAATACTTCTCTTCATCTACATGTCTCCAAAGGCAATCTGACCGCTGGCCACGGCGAGCGATGCGTAGGCGGCAACGCGTGCGAGTCGTGCATCCACCACGCTCAGCCTCGCGTCCGTCAGCGTGCGACGGCTAAGCAGCAGCTCAACCAGTGGGGTTCTACCGGCCTCGTATCCCAAGCGCGCCATTCGGTAGGCTTCCGTGGCTGCTTCCTCTCCCTTGGAGGCAGCGATCAGTCCTCGCATGGCGGCGTCAACACGCGCAAGCGCAGTCGCACGGTCCGCCTGGCTCTGGAGGCGTGCTGCATCCAATCGAGCACGGGCGGCGTCGCTCCGTGCTCGAGCCGCGCTGATCCCGCCGCTGTTCCGGTCAAACAATGGGATGCTCAGAGACACGCCGACGACCAATGCGTCCCCACCGGCGGCGAAGTTGCGACGGCCTGCGGTGAGGTTAAGGTCCGGTGCCCGCTTGAAGCGTTCAGTGCGCAGAACCGCATCGCTCGCATCGACGTCTGCCTTCGCAGACAGGACAGATGCCGAATCGACGTTCGCAATTGCGGGCGCAACCCACTCGCGCACCAGGAGTGACTCGGACGTGCCTGAGTAGGGTTCAGCTCTTCCCGCCAGTACTGACAGTTGCTCGAGAGCTGCAGCCGCCTCTGCCTCTCTTGAAGCGGCAATCGCTTCTGCTGAGCTCAAGCCGGCCTGGGCTTGTGCTACGCGCAGGCTGGCCTCCTTTCCTGCGTCAACCAGCGCCTGAGCTGCCTTCAGGTCGCCTCTGGCGCGATCAACATCTTCGGCAGCAATGTTGCGCCGTATCAGCCCAGCCTCGGAAGACGCGTAGGCAACAGCCAAGGCTGCGGCGAATTCGACTTGTGCCTGGTGCTGGCGAGCTTCGGCCGCCTGCAGCCCTTTCTCTCCCGCCTGGATTCGAGCCCCACGTTGGCCAAAGATCTCCAGTGGCTGGCTGATGGTGTAGGTCGTCTGCCGCTGGCTCGCGCCATTGCTGGGGGGAGCGTTGAGATTCTCTGCGAGGGCATCAATGGTGGGGTTACGTAGCGCTCGCGCTTGGCGGGCTTCGCCCGCAGCGGCAGCTGTGTCGAACCCCTTTTCCTGAAGGAAGGGGGATTGGGCCCTGCTCTGCTCGAGCAACGCGCTGAAGTTCGGGGCATCCGAGGCAGAGGCCGCAGAGATACTGGTCAGGGCCAGCATCACCGTCAGGGCAAGCAATGATGGTTTCATGAGGATCCGGTGCAGTGGGGCCGCAATCTCGGCCGTCTTTCTGCACTACGCGGCCTGCGCGGCCTTCCCCTCGAATCCGGCGAAAATTTATTTCCCGCGGCTCAGTGCATCTGTCAGCTTGGCCCGTGCTCTCAGTACGCGACCCTCTATTGTTTTGAGACTGATACCCAGGGCGGAAGCTGCTTCAACCTGGGAAAGGCCGACGAAGGCAGTCAGAACCAGGGCTTCACGCAGGCTCGGGTCGATCGAGTTGAGAACCCTTCTTACTTCTGCGAGCTCAAGCTGAGAGCCGGCAACCTGCTCTGGACCGGCCTGCTCGGAATGCAGGGCGCGTCCTTCCTCGTCATCCAAAGGCTTGGCCCGGAACAGGAAATGGCGGACGCGTCGAAACCGTTGCGTATCACGAACCTTGTTGATTCCAATACGCATCAGCCAGGGAAGTACCGAGCGCGTCGGATCGTACTCTGACAGGCCTCGCCAAGCGGCAACGAATGTCTCCTGCACGACATCATCGACGTCGGTTTCGGGCAGGCCCATGCCTCGAACCATCTGCTTGATTGCTGGCGAGTGACGGCGGACCAGGCGAGCGAAGGCCTCAGCATTACCTGCCGCAGCTTCAACTGCCCAGTTGTTGTCGTCCTCGATGGTCACAACGTTTGTGTGGCTCAGGGAGAGTCGGTGCGAAGTGCTTCAAGGAGTGCCTTGTCGTAGGCCGGCCGGTGCTCGGGTTTCAAGCCCTCGCGCATCTCGAACACATGCTCGAGCGTGATGCGCTGGAGATCGCCCGCAGCCCGCTCCACCTCACGACTTGCACGTTCCACCTGGGGGTTCCACTTGGGGTCAGCCGCGATGGCGTCCGCCAGCTGGCGGTTGGCAATCCGCAGGCGCGCTTCGATCTCACCTCGCCTTGTTGCGAACAGCTGTTCCTTGGCCTGGAGGATCTGCTTCTCCGAGTCGTCCAGCGGCACCACGGCGTGAAGGCGTTCATGGAGATCGCTGTGCCCAGGATTGAGCGAGTGCCAGGTCCAGCCGATAGCCAGCGCGCACACGACGCCAATGATGGCGCCAGCGATTGTTGCCAGCGGCAGCCTCATGAGGGGTCCGATTGCCATCAGCGTTCCACCAGTAGAGCGTATGGGGACATGGAAGCTGGGGCCGCGACCCATGTCGGGCGCGAGGGTGCCTGGGTGACAAAGAAGGCGGAGCCTACTCCTCCGCAGGTAAGCACCGCCGCGAGCGCCGCGCATGCGAGTGCCCGGCGGAACTCTCGCTTACCGGCCCATTGCGAAGGGGAAGCTTCCTGGGACAGGCGTCGGACCAGGCTATCGGTGGCCCGATCATGGCCGTCTGGCCTTGTAGCTGCCGAGGCTCTGGACAGCCAATCGTCTAGATCATTCATGTGGAGATCTCCTCATCCTTCCCTACTTATACGCCTGCCGTGGGGAGATCCCCTCAAACCTCTGATTGCTGACCTCCCCGCGGGTTCTCAGATTCACCGATAAGCACCGGGGCGCAGCCGATCCGGCACTGGGAGGTTCACAGGTCTGGACGTGATCAGTACCGTGTCAAGAATTCAGAACGGATGCTTCAGCGCACACGGTTCTAGAGCATCCGAGAAGCCCAGTGAAGAAGGAAGCGCTCTTGCTCCGCCGTTTCCACCGCTCCGGGACGAGCACTCCGAACTCTGGCCATAGCTTCTTCAGCGCTTAGGCATGATCTGCTCTCGAGCAGTAGCATCGAAGCCACGGTGCCCGCTCTGCCAAGCCCTCCTTTGCAATGAACGACTACTTTGTCACCGCGGAGCAAATCGTTAGTGAGGACGGGGCCTAATCGTGTCCACTCGTCCAAGAACTGAGCATCCGGCGCTTCTCCATCACGAATCGGAAGACCATGCCAATGCAGGCCATGAGCGCGCGCGCGTTCGGGTAGCGACCCTATCCCGAGATCGTCGAACTCCCACGGTTCAATCAAGGAAAGCAGATGGCGACATCCCCAAGCTGAAACGGACGCTAGATCGAGCTCGAGATCTCTACACCACGAGCCCGTCATTGCAATCTTCTGATGCTTACCGGGGGCAAAGGTAACGCCTATGGCTCCTCCGTTGGCACCGACGGAAAGTCCCGCAATCTGCAACGGATGAGACAAGCTAGTTCTGTGCACAGGATCCTCGAGTATTGGGGGCTGGCGGTGTCTCACTGCGGCGTCCGAAGATTGCATCCACGGCACACTCCATCCACTAAGGCCGCGCCTTGGGCTTTGTGCTGCTTGGATTGAGGCGCTCCTCAATACGCTGGATCACCAGCTGCAGCCCGTCGTCTCCATCAGAATATGGTGCAGCGAAGAGAGGGGCTTCAATCCAGAGGAAGTGTTGGCCGGGATGCACGTAGGCCCCGTGATCATCCAGCAACAGCGCCTCGCCAAGTTCTGCCGAAACGAATCGAAGGTCTTTCGTCGGACCGTCCCATTCGATGTATGGGAGATGTTGAAACCATTCGGGAGCGCGTCCCTCCAGCACCAAGAGGGATGTAATCTCTGCAACAACCTTTTGGGGTACAGAGGTGAACATGACGATCCGATTGAAGGTGCTGCTGGCATAGTTCAGGAACTCCATCAGGCCGGGTCTGGGTATTTGACTGACGGCATTGGAGATAAGTGTTCCCTCAAGGTCCAGTGCAAGAATGATTGGACGCATCTATCAAGTCTCGTGATTCTTGGTTCAGCTGAGCCAGGGAAGTGGGTAATCGAGGGCCTCTGTTTTGACTAGATGTCGCCCAGGGATGGAGCTGCAAGCCAGTAGTCATCGCCTATCTTCAGTACGCTTTCCAGCGCTACATCGATCATCAGTGGTCGTCGCCAACCTGTGTCAGGAAGGAAGCAATAGTCGGTTCTTCGAAGTTCACCCGCGGCCGCCTTTACTACCAGCCAGCGCGTCCTCCTTCGCATCTCTCGGGAAAGCACTTCTAGTGCGGCGTCCTCGTTGCCACCGCTACTAAGGAACTGGCTCGCTGCTCCCCTTACAGATGACCAGAGCACGTATCGTTTCCGCCCCAGGCTCAGACGAGTCCACTCCTCATCCTGACTTCTCAGGATTTCATCTACGCGGTGCACTCCGATACGGTGACGGCGCAGCAATGATGTGAGATAGGCGCTTGCCTCTCGATCCGCTAGCTGGCGCCAGATCCAAAGTCTTGCGTGTTTATCAAGCGTCGGGCGCCAAGCATCGAGCATCCGCTTGAGCGCTGCATCAAGGTCATCAGGAAGAATCAGGTCATCGACGTAGGACCAACTGACCGGTTCGTAGAGAGAGCGCTTAACGACTCCGTTGCCTGAACTGGAACCGGTCACAACACCTGCGCTTTTTAGGAATTGCAGGAGTTGCTGGGCGACAGCAGGGTCTGAGGAAACGGGCGCGCTAACGGAAGTCGAGCGTTCAAGCGCACACCAGGCGCAGGTGTAGAAAGGACCAAGCGATACGACAAGTGAGTCGAGCTCGGGCCACGAAGGAAGGAGGGTCTGTTGGCTACGGCCATAGATCACTCGATCCCCGGCAAATTAACCAGTCCGGATGCTACCAAGGCGGCACGATGTCGTCTACATGATTTTCATGTATGCCGTGCCTCGGTCATAGATTTCCATCCGCTCCTTGAGGCGGACCGGATGGCTACGAAGACGATCTATCAGAACCCGTACCTCCGTTTGGTCGGAAAGCTTCGGGAGCATCGGGAGATCTTGGGCATCAGTCAGACTCAACTTGCTGCCCATCTGGGGTGGCCCCAACAGCGCATTTCTTCAATAGAGTCTGGATCACGTCGTCTAGACGTTCTCGAATTCTGCCAAATGGCATCTGCGCTGGGTGTCTCTCCAGCTGAGGTGTCTGATCTGATCTGCAAGGCTCTAAAGGCAGTGCGAGTCCCGAGGATCAATTGACAAGGCTCACATAAGGCGAAAGTCTTGTGTCAAGCATAACTGATTGATTTATATGCTTTAAATAAGTTATCCGTTGTTATTTAGTCCTTCAGCAGCAAATAGGTCCGGCTGGCGCCGGCCGCTGGCCGGCAACCCCACGAACCTGGTAGTGCCGGCCGCTGGCCGGCAACCGCACGAACCCCGGTAGTGCCGGCCGCTGACCGGCAACCCTGGAAACCGGAGGCGACCCCACGCCGCCCCCGGTGCCCTGCCTTCAGTACTCGATCCAGGCATCACGCCAGGCAGAGCCGGTACCCGGGCGGTAGGCCTCTGCATTGATGTTGCACCAGGCGCCTTCCGGGAACGGGCGGCAGGCATACAGCTTGCCGTCGGTGCCCTTCACCACGGTCTGGCCCGGCGTGTAGCTGCCGATATCCGCGGGGTATACGAAGTCGTAGTCGTCAGCCGGCGGCGGATCGATCGGATCGACCGGATCCGGCACGCGGGTATCGAGCTGGAACAGGTGGCCTGGCTTCAGATAGACGCGGTTCCCGGTAGCCGAGGCGACGGGCGTGATCACGCCGTTCTTCATCACCCCCACGCGCGCCTGCTGCGCAGTGCCATTGACCTTGTGGGCCAGTGCCAGCGGCCACTGGTTCGCAGCGGTCTGGCCGGCGGCAAGGGTGATCTGCGGGCTTTCCAGATCGTTGCCCTGGGCGTTGAAGACCCGCAGGGTCAGGATGGTGCCCACGTCCAGCGCACCACGGGCAGTGACCGGACCCGCGTCCTGCCACTGCGGCGGCGGGGTCACACCACCGCCCCCCTCGAAGCGCACGTCTGCGCAGGTATAGAACGCCTCGCCCGAATCCGAGCGCTGCCAGGTGTTGTAGATGATGTGCTGGCCGCTGCGCTTGGGTAGCGGGCAGTCCAGCTTGTAGACGTCACCGGAGACCGGCACGTTGCCCAGCGTGCAGAATTCCTGCAGGTCGGCCCAGCGCAGCGGGCTGCCCGGTTGCCAGCCATCGCGGGTGACATAGAACTTCCACTCGCGGGTGGCATGCGGGGCCGGGGCCTTGAACTCGAACGTGTAGCGGCCACGGGCGTCGGCACGGATCGGCGAGGTCTGCCAGTCACTGCGGTTCAGATCCAGGCCGCGGTACTTGCTGTTGCCGCCGCTGCACAACTCGCCATCGGGCACGACGGCCTGGTGGTTGCCATGGGCCTCGGCCTGGTTGATCCCGGCCCAGTCATAGAACGGTTGCGCACCACCGATGGCCTTGGCGGCAGCGCAGGCGGGGTTGGTCGGATTCTCGGGATTGCCCTGGTAACAGGCATAGACACGGCTGGCGGGTTTGGACAGGGTGCCGTGGGCGAACGCGCTGCCAGAGGTGGCAATGCCTGCGATCACAGACAGCGCGATGACGGTCCGGTGTGACAGATGCATGGAGATCTCCTGAGGGTGGTGAAACCCCGCGAAGTCTCGACATCCCACCCGCCCGCATCCATCGGATTACGTTGAAAAAAGCATCGCGTGGTTGCATATGGGAACGGCTTCCCACTCACACGCTGGCGCGTCTCACGCTATGCAGGGAACGGCGCTCTGCCACCGTTCCCTGTACCCGGTCTCAGTATGCAATCCACGCATCGCGCCAGGCCGCACCCACACCCGGCCGGTACGCCTCGGCGTTGACGTTGCACCATGCACCTTCCGGGAACGGGCGGCAGGCGTACAGCTTGCCGTCGCTGCCCTTCACCACGGTCTGGCCCGGCACATAGCTGCCGATGCCCGCCGGGTACACGTGGTCGAAATCACCGCCCGGTGACGGTGTACCCGGGTCGGGCACCTGGGTATCGAGCTGGAAGCGGTTGCCGTCCTTCAGGTACACGCGGTTGTCGGTGGCCGAGGCGGTCGGCGTGATCACGCCATTGGCAAGCACGCCCACGCGCGCGTGCTGGGCACTGCCATTGACCTTGCGGGCGAGCACCAACGGCCACTGCGCGGGTGCGGTCTGGCCGCTGGCCAGGGTGGCCTCCACACGTTCGACGTCATTGCCGTTGGCGTTGAACACGCGCAGCGCCAGCGTCGTGCCAACCGGCAGCTCACTGCGTGCGGTGACCGGGCCGGCGTCCTGCCATTGCGGTGCCGGTGCGGTCCCTCCGCCTCCCTGGAATCGCACGTCCATGCAGGTATAGAACGCCTCGGTCGAATCCGAGCGCTGCCAGGTGTTGTAGATCACATGCTGGCCGGTGCGCTGCGGCAACGTGCACTGAAGCTTGTAGGTGCCGTCGGCCGACAGCGGCGTATTGCCCAGCGTGCAGAACTCCTGCAGGTCGGCCCAGCGCAGCGGGCTTCCCGACTGCCAGCCTTCGCGGGTAACGAAGAAGCGCCAGTCGCGCGTGGCGTGTGGTGCGGTCGCCTTGAACACGAAAGTGAACTTGCCATTGGCATCGGCCTGGATCGGCGTGGTCTGCCAGTCACTGCGGTTCACGTCCAGGCCGCGGAAGGTCGGGTTGTTGCCGCTGCACAGCTTCCCGTCGGGCACCACGGCCTGATGGTTGCCGTTGGCGTTGGCCTGGTTGATGCCGTTCCAGTCGTAGAACGCCTGTGAACCGCCAATCGCTTTTGCAGCGGCACAGGCCGGGTTGGTCGGGTTCTCGGGATTGCCCTGGAAGCAGGCATAGACGCGGCTGACCGGCGTGGTCATCGTGCCGTGGGCGAACGCGCTGCCGGCCAGGCACAGGCCCGCAGCGGCGAACGAGGTGGCCAGCAACAGCGGTGTGGATCGGAATGACATGGCGCATCCTTGTGGTCGTCGAAAGGGAACGGTGACCGCAGGAGCTGCGCTGCGCGGCGGACTTTCGGCGGCACCACGGCGAGTATCGAGTCGCACTGCAGGGGACGGAACCATCGCAGTGCCGATCCGTGACTGCGCATGTGAAGCCCTTCCCGCAGGCTTCACGCAGGGCTGAACGGATGCGCTGGACGTCACGTGACCGGCGTGGCATCGATCACGTCATGGAGATCACGCGACGCAGTCCCGGTAGCCACGCGATCTGCCTGGCACGAGAAACAGCCATGCGCCGCGTTGTGCAGCTGCACGAACGCCACCGACGGGTCGGCAAACAGTGCATCCAGGTGGTCGGCCACCTCGGTGCCCGCGCAGACCTGGGCACCGCACATCAGCGCGGCGTGGTCATAGGCACGCATCGAGATCATCCGGCGCTGCACATACGGGGGCACCTCGCCCGGCGGCAGGACGCAACGGGTCACGCCGCGCTGCACGAAGATCGGGCCGGCGGCGCGGTACGGCGAATGCAGCGGCAGATGGACGTGGGACAGCAGGAGCAGCTCGCTGCCAAGCGCGGGGTCGCTCAGGCTGATCCGGCAGGGATGTCCGCCGTTGGCGCCGGCCCAGCGACGCTGGATGCCGAGCGTGGCGAGCGCGCTGTCGCTCATCTCGAACAGGTGCAGGAAAGGTCGGTGGTCGATGCCGCCGAGGTACCACGCGTGCATGGGCGTCTCCTTGGGTTTTCCGCGGATTGTGCGCATGCGCCGGTCGCCGTGCTCGCCGTTTTCAGACCCCGCATCGCCGTCGGGCCGGAACACTGGCCCTTGGGGTGCTGCTGGCCGCCGCCGATGCCGCCCTGCACGGGCCAAGGCCGAGCGCGGGACTGCCAGGTCTGCGCGCCGTCGGCGGCGGATTCGTCATTGCCCATCGCCGTCGGCGCGCTGCCCGTGTAAGTTGGGTCACATCTTCCGCGGCAGCCCGTCGTGGTCGACAGGAACGTCCTCCAGGGGAAACGAGCACGATGCAAAGACACCACCTCGCGCTGGCCGGGATGCTGGCCAGCCTGATGCTTGCCGGGTGCAGCCAACCGCCGCCGGCCGCCGCCGGAAGCGCCAGCGATGCACCCAGCCGCCGCTTCGGCACGATCGACTTCCAGCCCTGCACGTTGTCCACCGAAGGCGCCAGCGCCAACGTGGAGGCGCAGTGCGCCACCCTGCAGGTGCCGGAGAACCGGGCCCAGCCCGATGGCCGCCGGATCGGCCTGCGCATCGCCTGGCTGGAATCGGGCAGCAGCGGCGCCAGCCAGCCCGACCCGGTGTTCTTCCTGGCCGGCGGCCCCGGCCAGGCGGCCAGCGAGGTGGCGGTCATCGTCGATACCGCACTGCGCCAGGTGCGCAAGCAGCGCGACGTGTTCCTGATCGACCAGCGCGGCACCGGCGGCTCCAACCCGCTCAGCTGTCTGGGCGCAGATGGCAAGCCGCTGCAGATGGACGAGGATGCCGCGCCTTCCGAGGCATCGCTGCGCGACTACGCCCAGCGCTGCGCCGCATCGCTGCAGGGGCGTGCCGATGCGCGCTTCTACACCACCACCGAGGCGATCGCCGATCTGGATGCGGTGCGTGCGGCGCTCGGTGTGGACCAGCTGAACCTGGTTGGCGGCTCCTACGGTACCCGCGTGGCCCAGCGCTATGCCGGGGCCTATCCGCAGCACACCCGCAGCATCGTCATCGATGGCGTGGTACCGAACGAGCTGGTGGTCGGTGGCGACTTCGCGACCACCTTCGAGGATGCGATCGCCCTGCAGTCGGCGCAGTGCCGCAAGGATGCCGCGTGCAGCAAGCGTTTCCCGACCGACACCCGCGCGCAGCTGCGCAGCGTGGTCGACACCCTGCGCCGTGCACCGGTCTCGGTCGAGTATCGCGACCCGGGTACCAACGCACCGCGGCAGGATGTCCTGACGCCGGACAGCGTGGTCGGCCTGGCCTTCGCCTTCTCCTACGTGCCGCAGTATTCCTCGCTGCTGCCACTGGTGCTGGATGAAGCCGCGCACGGTCGTTATGCCCCGTTGGCATCGCTGGCGCGCGGCGCGAACCGCAGCATGGATTTCCAGATCAACCGCGGCATGCAGTGGTCGGTGATCTGCAGCGAGGATGCGCCGCGCTACCACGCGCCGGCCGAGGATCCCGAGCGGCTGTTCGGCAACGAAGTGGCCAGCGCCTTCTTCGCCGCCTGCCCGGTGTGGCCGCACCGTCCGGCGCCGGCAACCGATGCCGTGCCGCTGCGCAGCGACGTGCCGGCACTGCTGCTGTCCGGTGAGCTGGACCCGGTGACCCCCCCGCGCTACGCCGCACAGGTGCTCAAGGGCCTGCCCAATGGCCGTGCGCTGGTCGCCCGTGGCCAGGGCCATGGCACGTTGACCGCCGGCTGCATGCCGCGGCTGCTCGGCCAGTTCATCGACAAGACCGATGCCAAGGCGCTGGATGCCGGCTGCCTGGACACGCTGAGCTACGTGCCGGCGTTCACCTCGTTCAACGGATGGGAACCATGATCGTCGCCGACAACCTGCACAAGGCCTTCGATACCCGCACGGGCCGCATCCAGGCGGTCGCCAACGTCGGCTTCCGCGCCGGCGATGGGCAGATCACCGGCCTGCTCGGCCCCAACGGTGCCGGCAAGACCACCACCATGCGCATGCTCTACACGCTGATGACCCCTGACCAGGGCAGCATCAGCGTCGATGGCATCGATGCCGCCGGCAATCCGGTGGAGGTACGTCGCCACCTGGGCGTACTGCCCGATGCGCGCGGCGTCTACAAGCGTCTGACCGCGCGCGAGAACATCGCCTACTTCGGCGAGCTGCATGGCCTGTCGGCCGAGCGCATCCGCGAACGCATCGAGGTGCTGTCGCACGCGCTGGACATGGGCGACATCCTCGACCGGCAGACCGATGGCTTCTCGCAGGGCCAGCGCACCAAGACCGCGATTGCCCGCGCGCTGGTGCACGATCCGCGCAACGTCATCCTCGACGAACCGACCAACGGCCTGGACGTGATGACCACGCGCGCGCTGCGCCGCTTCCTGCTGGGCCTGCGCGAAGAGGGTCGCTGCGTGATCCTGTCCAGCCACATCATGCAGGAGGTGGGCGCGTTGTGTGACCACATCGTGATCATCGCCAAGGGCACGGTGATGGCCGCCGGCAGCGCCGACGAACTGCGTGCACAAGCCGGTGAAGCCAATCTTGAGGACGCGTTCGTGAAACTGATCGGCAGCGAAGAGGGCCTGCACGCATGAGCATGATGTCGACCCTGATGACGGTGATGCGCAAGGAACTGCGCGACCTGTCGCGTGACCGCCGCACGCTGCTGCTGACCCTGCTGTTCGGGCCGCTGCTGTACCCGGTGCTGCTGCTGGGCATGGGCAAGCTGGCCGAGAGCCGGGTGCGCACCCAGATCGAGGAGCCGTTGCAGATCCCGACGATCGGCGCGGAGAACGCGCCGAACCTGGTGCGCTTCCTCGCCGCACAGGGCCTCAATGCCGCACCGGCGCCGAAGGACCTGGCCGAGGCCATCCGCAGCCAGGATATCGATGTGGCGCTGCGCATCAGCGGGGACTTCGGCAAGGACTGGGCCGAGGGCAAGCCGGCGCTGGTGGAGGTGATCAAGGACAGCACGCGTCGCGCGGCCGAGGTACCCAGTGCACGCCTGGAGGCGGCGCTGGCCACCTACAACGGCCAGGTCGGTGCCTTGCGCCTGATGGCACGCGGCATCGATGCACAGGTGGCACGCCCGCTGGACGTGGCACGCCAGGACCTGGCCAGTGCCGAAGCCAAGCGCGGCATGATCCTGTCGATGCTGCTGCCGGTACTGCTGACGCTGACCTCGTTCATCGGGGGTGCCTACCTGGTGATGGACGCCACCGCCGGCGAGCGCGAGCGGCAGTCGCTGGAACCCCTGCTGGCCACGCCGGGCTCGCGCAGCGCGATCGTCAGCGGCAAGATCGCCGCCGCCTGCGTGGTCGGTTTCGTGTCGCTGCTGCTGACCCTGGTCGCGTTCAAGGTGAGCGCGCAGATCGCACCCGGCAACATCGGCCGCCAGTTCAACATGAACGTCGGCTCGATGCTGCAGATGCTGCTGGTGATGCTGCCGATGCTGCTGATCGGTACCTCGCTGCTGACCTTCCTGTCGGCCGCGGCCAAGAGCATGAAGGAAGCGCAGAGCCACATGACCTGGCTGATGCTGCTGCCGATGCTGCCCGGCTACGCACTGGTGGCCTACCCGCTGAAGAGCGAGATGTGGCAGTACGCCGTGCCGTTCCTGTCGCAGAACCAGATGCTGCTGAAGGTGATCCGCCACGAGACCATCACCCCGACGGTCTGGGCGATCTACCTTGGTGCCAGCCTCGGCCTGGCCGCCGTGCTGTGGTTCGCCGCCGTGCGCCGCTACCACAACGAGCGCCTGGCCATCTCCGGCTGACCCCAAAAAAGGGGACGGAGGGGATTAAGTCGTTTCTGCCCCTCCCGTCCCCTCCTTGCGCGGGCGGCCTTGTCTTCGCATCGCCACCGGCCGCCCGAGCATCTTCTCTACCATCCGCAGGAACGCAGCATCCCCCAACGGACGCTGTTTGGCGCTATGACTGCGGATTGCGGGCAGATCGGCGGACGCATTCACATCGCGCAGGAATCGCGCATACACCGTCGTCCTGTTGCGAGCGGTCGCGGCCAACGCTCTGAATGCGGGATGCGGGGTCAGCATGGGGTCATCGCGTCGTTGAAGGTTGCCGTGCACGCTGGACCACGGATGATCTTCAGCACTGACCGCAATGCCGGCACGAACGGGATTGCGTTCGATGTAGCGGTATACGCTGAGCAGGTAAGCGTCGCTGTCGATCATCGAGGAATGGAAGCGGCCCTGCCACAGGGGACCGGTGCGGCCGTGCCGCTGGTTGAAAGCCTGTACATAGTTGTTGCCCTGCATGCGCATTGCATCGGCCAGCCCACGCTGCGTGGATGGCGTGGCCAGCAGGTGGATGTGGTTGTCCATCAGTACGTAGGCATGCAGTGCGACGCGGTGCTTGAGGAAAGCGCTGTGCAGCAGATGCAGGAACAGTTGCCGGTCGATGTCGTCGACAAAGATCGCACCCTTGTTCACACCGCGCTGGATCACGTGATAGGCCTGGCCGGCCAGCATCAGGCGCGCTTGTCGGGGCATGGGATTCCCAGGTCGAAGGGGGCCTCAGCCTGGCATCGGCACCGTGGCGTAGGGCATCAGGTAATGCCGCGCAGGCGTATCGGAGGAGTCAGAAGCGACTTAATCCCCTCCGTCCCCTTTTGCGTACCGCGCGGGCGTTACCCCCATCTCGCGCTTGAACACGTTGATGAAGGAACTGGGCGTGTCGTAGCCCATCGACAGGGCGACGCTGATCACCGGTTCGCCTGCCAGCAGGCGTGGCAGTGACAGCAGCACGCGCAGGCGCTGCCGCCACTGGCTCAAGGTCATGCCTGTTTCGGCCTGCCAACGGCGGGCGAGGCTGCGGCTGGACAGTCCGCTGGCGGCTGCCCACGCTTCGACGCTGCGCAGGTCGTCCGGCGAACGCGCCAGCGCCGCCGCGATCCGCCGCAACCGGCGATCCCGCGGCTGTGGCAGGGCAAATGGCAAGGGAGTGCTGGCACGGATCTCATCGGCGATGACGCCGGCCAGGCGTGCCTGCGCAGCGTCCAGTGCCTGATGCGGCCAGCGCAGTGCGCGCGTCACCGCCGCCTGCAACAGCGCATCGGGTTGGAAAATACGGGGCAGCGGGGGCAGATCCAGGCCGGCATCGGCGCGGACGTACAGGCTCCAGCCATCGAACCCGTCTGCCCCGAGCAGCGCATGGGGCAGCAGCGGCGGTATCCAGGCAACGTGCCCGGCCGGAAGCAGCCACTGCAGATTCCCGGCTTCGATCCGCAACAGGCCCTGATGGGCGCCCAGCAATTGACCGCGCCGGTGTTGGTGGCGGGCGGTGCGCCGCCTCCCGGGCACGCGCAGCTGGCCGGCCAGCACGATGGGGCCGTCGTCGGCGTCCGCCAATGCCGGATCAATCAAGCCGGTCGGTGTCTGATCTGCCATATCCATTGGCAGTTATACGGCAGAAGCGCCGATCCGCGCGCGCCACACTGGGCGCCCATTTCAACACGAGCCGCCCCGATGCAGCCCCAGGACATCCTTCCCGACCACCAGAACGAAGTACAGGTAAACGGCCTCACCGTGCGCAAGGGCAGCGTCGGCGCCTTCCTCGCCAGCGTCCGTGACTGGCAGGACCCCGCCAGCGATGACGCCACCCGGGCCACCGCCGAAGCAGATCTGCGTGGGCTGCTGCCGGGCCTGCATGCGCTGGGCCTGTTCCAGGTGCTGGCCGCGCGCGATCCGGCACTGCAACGCCTGATCGACAGCCTCTCCTGAAACGAACACGGCCCGGACATGCCGGGCCGTGTCCTCATTGCGGGGGCGGAAACGACTTAATCCCCTCCGTCCCCTTTTTGCGGTCAGGTGCCGCCCGGGGCGAATACCAGGGTACGGCGGGTGGTGACCGGTGCGCTGACCGGCTCGAAGCGCCAGCGCTTGACCGCGTTCATGGCTTCGCGATCGAAGACGCGCGACGGTGTTGCGCGCAGCACGCGGGCGTTGGTCACTGAGCCGTCGGTGCCGACGGTGATTTCCACCAGCACTTCGCCGGAGGTGCCTGCACGCAGTGCCTCGGACGGATAGCGCGGCGCCGGGGTGCTGACCGGGCGCAGGTTCGGCGCCGCAGCGGCCGCTGGAGCCGCGGCCTGGCGTGCGGCACTGGCCTGCTGGGCGGCGGCCTGCTGCTGCTTCAGTTCGGCTTCGCGGCGCGCGGCGGCCTGGCGCTCGGCTTCCTGGCGCTCGTTGTCGCGGCGGGCGGCATCCTGCTGCGCAGCGATCTGCTTGGCCGCGTCGGCTTCCTTGGCACGCTGCTCGGCCAGGCGCTGCTGTTCGGTCTGCTGCTTGCTGCGGTCCTCGGCGTCCTTCTTGGCCTTCTCGGCTTCGGCCTCGGTGCGCTTGGCCGCGTTCTGCACGCCCTTGGCCAGGCCGTCCTTCAGGCGCGGCAGGGCCGGCGCGGATGCATCCACCTTCTCGATCAGCGCCACCAGCCGCTGCGCTTCGGTGTAGTCCTCGCGCCCCAGGTGCTGCTCGGCGGCGATCAGGGTGTAGGGCAGCAGGTCGGTCAGCGCGCTCTTCACCGAGGCGTCGTCCGGGGTCTTGTCGCGCAGGGCGAGGTAGTACTCGATGGCGTTGTCGCCGGCCGGCGCGTACATGCGGTTCTCGCGCAGGGCCTGGCTGGCCGACTCACGCAGCTGCTCGGTGCCCATCGACTGCACCTTGGCGGCGACCACCGGTGCGGCCGGTGCAGCGGCGGTGGGGGCGGCGGCCGGAGCCGGTGCTGCGGATTCTTCCTTGCCCGAGCAGGCGGCCAGCGCCAGTGCCAAGGCAACCGGCAGCCACCGGCGCGCGGCGGTGATCGTTGAGACGTGCGACATCCTGCTCCCCTTTAGAAGACGACGTGACGTAAATCATTGATATGCATGGCCGGGACCCGTGGTCCAGGCGCGGCAGGGTGGCGTTTCCCGACGCCACCGCCGGCAACGGCGATGATGCAATCTAGCATCCCGGCCACCGCCCCGCACAAGGGGTGGTGGCCGGGTGAGGCCGCGGCGATCATGTCGTGGCCGGCGGCGACCTCAGTGGTCGTGTGCCTTGTCGTGCGACTTGCTGTGGCCGTTGGACATCAGCTTGTCGGTCCAGGCGATGCCGATCGCCGACAGGATGAACACGCAGTGGATGATGGTCTGCCACAGCACGCCTTCCTGGGTCAGCATCGAGCAGCGGGCGACACCGATGTTGGCGGCGGCCACGCTCATCTGCTCCGGCGTGCACAGCGGGATACCGCCCAGCGCACCGCTGGCGATGAAGGTCTTCAACAGGTGGATCGAGGAGATGCCGATGATCGCCATCGCCAGCTTCACCTTCAGCACGCTGGCATTGACGTGGCTCAGCCATTCCGGCTGGTCCGGGTGGCCTTCCAGGCGCAGGCGCGAGACGAAGGTCTCGTAGCCGCCGACGATCACCATTACCAGCAGGTTGGAGATCATCACCACGTCGATCAGGCCCAGCACGATCAGCATGATCTGCTGCTCGCCCATCGAGGCGGAATGCGAGATCAGGTGCCACAGTTCCTTGCCGAACAGGAACACGTAGACGCACTGCGCCACGATCAGGCCCAGGTACAGCGGCAGCTGCAGCCAGCGCGAGGCGAAGATCAGCGTGGACAACGGGGAGAGCGGCGGGCGGTTTGCACTCATGCGGGGGATGCTGCGTTTCGGGGGAGAGGCGAGGTTACCGGCCCGCCATGACGGTGCCAACCCAACTCACGCACTAGACTTCAGGTTCCTTTCCGCACCCCGAGCCGACGCCATGATCGACCTGTATTACTGGCCCACCCCGAACGGCCACAAAGTGACCCTGCTGTTGGAGGAAGCCGGCCTGGAGTACCGCATCCACCCGGTCAACATCGGCTCGGGTGACCAGTTCAAGCCAGAGTTCCTGGCCATCTCGCCCAACAACAAGATGCCGGCCATCGTCGACCACGCCCCGGCCGATGGCGGTGCCCCGCAGAGCGTGTTCGAGTCCGGTGCGATCCTGCTGTACCTGGCCGAGAAGACCGGCCGCTTCCTGCCCAGCGACCCGCGCGGCCGCGTGACCACCTTGGAATGGCTGTTCTGGCAGATGGCCGGCCTGGGCCCGATGAGTGGCCAGATGGGCCACTTCAACGTGTACGCACCAGAAAAAATTCCCTATGCCATCGAGCGCTACGACAACGAAGTGCGCCGCCTGCACGGGGTGATGGATAAGCGCCTGGCCCAGCACGCCTTCCTGGCCGGCGACGAGTACACCATCGCCGACATGGCCAGCTACCCGTGGATCGGCGCCTACGACAAGCTGCCGGTGGACTTCGCCGCGTTCCCGAACCTCAAGCGCTGGCACGAGGCCATCGCCGCGCGCCCGGCCACCCAGCGCGCCTATGCGCTGCGCCAGCAGGTGAACCCGAACGCCGGCAAGCCGCTCAGCGACGAAGAGCGCAAGCACCTGTTCGGCCAGCGCTGACCCGCCGCGGGGTCGGATCCCTTTGCAACGCAAAGGGCCCTGACCCCAGCACCGCAGCATGGGCAGAAGGTCATGCTGCCTTCCTGCACGGGCTTGGTTAGGATGGGGGAACGACCGCCCCGCGCCCGCCGCCGGGCGGACCTGCCGTTTGCCGGGATCCTCCATGCGCCACCTGTTCGCTTCGCTTGCCCTCATGCTCGCCACCAGTACCGCCGCCCACGCCGAAAAGCTGACCCTGGAGGCCATCACCGGCCCGCTGCCGCTGTCCGGCCCGACCCTGATGAAGCCCAAGGTGGCGCCGGACGGTTCGCAGGTCAGTTTCCTGCGCGGCAAGGACAGCGATCGCAACCAGCTGGATCTGTGGACCTACGACATCGGCAGTGGCCAGACCCGGTTGCTGGTTGATTCCAAGGTGGTGCTGCCCGGCACCGAGACCCTCAGCGATGAGGAAAAGGCGCGCCGCGAGCGCCAGCGCATCGCCGCGATGACCGGCATCGTCGATTACCAGTGGTCGCCGGACGCACAGCGCCTGCTGTTCCCGTTGGGCGGCGAGCTGTACCTGTACGACCTGAAGCAGCAGGGGGCGGCGGCCGTGCGCCAGCTGACCCACGGTGAGGGCTTCGCCACCGACGCCAAGCTGTCGCCCAAGGGCGGCTTCGTCAGCTTCATCCGCGGCCGCAACCTGTGGGTGATCGACCTGGCCAGTGGAAAGCAGCTGCAGCTGACCCGCGACGGCAGCACCACCATCGGCAACGGCGTGGCCGAGTTCGTCGCCGATGAAGAGATGGACCGCCACACCGGTTACTGGTGGGCACCGGACGATTCGGCCATCGCGTTCGCGCGCATCGACGAGGCACCGGTGCCGGTGCAGAAGCGCTACGAGGTCTACGCCGACCGCACCGATGTGATCGAACAGCGTTACCCGGCCGCTGGCGACGCCAACGTGCGCGTGCAGCTGGGCGTGATCGCACCGGCCGCCGAGGCGCAGCCGCGCTGGGTCGACCTGGGCAAGGAACAGGACATCTACCTGGCCCGCGTCGATTGGCGCGATCCGCAGCACCTGAGCTTCCAGCGCCAGTCACGCGACCAGAAGCAGCTGGACCTGGTGGAAGTGGCACTCGACTCCAACCGCCAGCGCGTACTCGCCCACGAGACCAGCCCGACCTGGGTACCGCTGCACAACAGCCTGCGCTTCCTTGAAGACGGCAGCGTACTGTGGTCGTCCGAGCGCACCGGCTTCCAGCACCTGTACCGCATCGACAGCAACGGCAAGACCACCGCGCTGACCCACGGCAACTGGCCGGTGGACGAGCTGCTGGCGGTGGATGAGACGGCCGGCAAGGCCTACTTCCGTGCCGGCATCGAAAGCCCGCGCGAAAGCCAGATCTACGCGGTATCGCTGCAGGGCGGTGAGCCGCAGCGCCTGTCGGAGGCGCCGGGCATGCACAGCGCCACGTTCGCCCGCAATGCCAGCGTCTATGTGGACAGCTGGTCCAACAGCACCACGCCGCCGCAGATCGAGCTGTTCCGCGCCAACGGCGAGAAGATCGCCACACTGGTGGAAAACAACCTGGCCGATCCCAAGCACCCGTATGCGCGCTACCGCGACGCGCAGCGCCCGGTCGAGTTCGGCACGCTCACCGCCGCCGACGGCAAGACGCCGCTGCACTACAGCCTGATCAAGCCGGCCGGCTTCGATCCGTCCAGGCGCTATCCGGTGGCGGTGTATGTCTATGGCGGCCCGGCCAGCCAGACTGTCACCGACAGCTGGCCCGGCCGTGGCGACCATCTGTTCAACCAGTACCTGGCCCAGCAGGGCTACGTCGTGTTCTCGCTGGACAACCGCGGCACCCCGCGCCGCGGCCGCGACTTCGGTGGTGCGCTGTACGGGAAGCAGGGCACGGTTGAAGTGACCGACCAGCTGCGCGGCGTGGCATGGCTCAAGCAGCAGCCGTGGGTGGACCCGGCGCGCATCGGCGTGCAGGGCTGGTCCAACGGCGGTTACATGACCCTGATGCTGCTGGCCAAGGCGTCGAACCAGTACGCCTGCGGCGTGGCCGGTGCCCCGGTCACCGACTGGGGCCTGTACGACAGCCATTACACCGAGCGCTACATGGACCTGCCGGCGCGCAACGACGCCGGTTACCGTGAAGCGCGCGTGCTGACCCACATCGATGGGCTGCGCTCGCCGTTGCTGCTGATCCACGGCATGGCGGACGACAACGTGCTGTTCACCAATTCGACCAGCTTGATGAGCGCGCTGCAGAAGCGCGGCCAGCCGTTCGAGCTGATGACCTACCCGGGTGCCAAGCATGGCCTGTCCGGCGCCGATGCCCTGCATCGCTACCGTGTGGCCGAAGCCTTCCTGGGGCGCTGCCTGAAGCCTTGAAACACAGACGGGAAGGAGCCCGCCGATGACACTGCCGCCGCCGATTCCCACCCACGGCCCGAAGCCCGCCGGCTGGTGGTCCCGCCACTGGCGCTGGGCGATGCCCGTGGCCGTGCTGCTGGTGCTGGCCGGGGCCGGTGGCACGGTGGCCTGGAGCGTGCTGCGCTGGAGTGAGGCGGCACGCGAGAGCCCACCGATGCGCGAGGCGATGCGTCGCGCCGGCTGCAGCATCGAACTGGTGGAAGCCTTCGGCGAGCCGCTGCGTACCGAATCGATGCCGCTGGGCAGCATGCAGACCGCGCTCAACGGCCAGCGCGATGTCGGCCTGACCGTGGCCCTGGAAGGCCCCCGCGCACACGGCCGGTTGTTCGTGAAGGGCACCCGCAGTGACGACGTGTGGGACTACCCGGTGATGTACGTGCTGGGCGAGAACAAGCAGACCTTCGACCTGACTGCGCTGGATGACGATGAGGCCGCGCAGGAATGCGAACTGCAGGCCTGCCGCGAACGCGGCGAATGCCCGCTGACCGCAGCGTTGTGACCTCCGGCCGATTGTCGCCACCGCGCTGAGCGCGTAGGGTGCGGGCAACCCTGTCCTGGAGTGCACCATGAAGCCGATCGCGTTGGCCGTTGCCCTGGCCCTGACCGCTGCCCCGCTGCTGTCCGCACCGCCGGCGCTGGCGGCACCCGCCGCCAAGGCCGCCACACCGGCCAGCCCGGCCTGGGTCGCCCGCAGCAACGCACTGGCGCAGATCCTGCTCGATGCGCAGGGCCCGTTCCAGCCGGAAGAAACCGGCTTCTTCGGCGTGCCCGGCTACGACGACAAGGTGGCCGACCTCGGCGCGGACAACGGCAAGCGCTACCGCGCCGCGATGGCCAAGGCCCGCGACGAACTGAAGGCGAAGCTGGCCACCGAGCAGGATCCCAACGTCCGCCAGGACCTGGAGATCATGATCCACGCCGCCAACCAGAACATCGAAGGCAGTGAGCTCAACGAGAAGTACCTGTTGCCGTGGAGTGACGCGCCGCAGACGGTGTTCAGCGGCCTCAACCTGCTGCTGTCCGACCAGGTGCCGGCCGAGCGCCGGGCCAAGGCGATCGACCGCCTCAAGGCTTACGCCGGCCTGCAGCCGGGCGGCACCGCGTTCACCACGCTGGCCCGCCAGCGCTACGAAGAGCGCTTGAAGGACAGCAGCCTGCTGCAGCCGACGAAGATCGAAGTGCAGCAGTCGCTGGACAACGTCGAGACCTACATCAGCGGCATCGAGTCGCTGCTGAAGAAGTACCAGATCGCCGGCGCCGATGAAGCGATGAAAGCCCTGGCCGGGCAGATGAAGGACTACGCCAGCTGGACGCGCTCGACCGTGCTGCCGAAGGCGCGCACCGACGCACGGCTGCCGGCGCCGCTGTACGCCTACCAGCTCAAGCAAGTCGGCATCGACATCGACCCGAAGCTGCTGATGCAGCGCGCGCAGCTGGAGTTCATGGAAACCCGCTCGGCGATGCAGCAGCTGGCGCCGCTGGTGGTGAAGGACAAGGGCCTGAAGGTGGCCGACCCGAGCGACCCGGTGGCGGTGATCCGCGCGCTGAAGGCCGACAAGATCGCCGACGACCATCTGGAAGGCCACTACCGCAAGGTGATCGATGCGATCGATCCGCTGATCCGCGAGCACGCCATCGTCGACGTGCCCAAGCGCGCCATGCAGATGCGCCTGGGTTCGGCCGCCGAGAGCGCGGCCAGCCCGGCCCCGCATTTCCTGCCTGCGCCGCTGGTCAACAACACCGGGCAGCAGGGCACCTTCGTGCTGCCGCTGGGCAACCCGGCCGCGGGCCCGGGCGCACAGTACGACGACTTCAACTTCGGTGCGGCGGCGTGGACGCTGAGTGCGCATGAAGGCCGCCCCGGCCACGAGCTGCAGTTCACCGCGATGGTCGAGCGTGGCGTGTCGCTGGCACGCACCATGTTCGCGTTCAATTCGGTGAACGTGGAAGGCTGGGCGCTGTATGCCGAGGCCGAGATGGTGCCATACGAGCCGCTGGACGGGCAGATGATCGCCCTGCAGTTCCGCCTGCTGCGCGCCGCACGCGCGATGCTCGACCCGATGCTCAACCTCGGCCTGACCGACCGCGCCAACGGCGAGCGCGTGCTGATGGAGCAGGTCGGCCTGTCCAAGGCGATGGCCACCCAGGAACTGGACCGCTACATGGTGCGCATGCCGGGCCAGGCCGGCAGCTACTTCTACGGCTACACCCGTATCCTGGAACTGCGCATGCAGACCGAGCTGGCACTGGGTGCGAAGTTCGACCGCCTGGCGTTCAACAACTTCCTGCTCGACCAGGGCCTGCTGCCGCCGGACCAGCTGGCCGACGCGGTGAACAAGGTGTTCGTGCCGAAGTACAAGCGCTGAACACCCCCCGGTAGTGCCGGCCGCTGGCCGGCATTCCCCTGACGTCGGGAGGATTTCTGAGGTTGCCGGCCAGCGGCCGGCACTACCCGCGGTGATGCTGCCGCGTCACCGCTGCGGGGTGATCACCTGCGTCGGCAGTCGTGCCGGCGGTTCCGGGTTCGGCACCCAGATCGCCACGCCGGCGGCGCGCTTCTGCGTGGTCGGAATACCGATGCCGACGCCACCGCCGACATGCGAGCCGAACGTGCCGGCACCCACCGACATGCCCACCGGTGAGCCGCTGCTGCCCACGCCCATCAGCACCACGCCATTGGCGCCCAGCGCTGCGGCCTCGCGCTTCAGGCGCGCCACCGCTGCATCGGTCTGGCCCTGCGTGCCGAAGCCCACGGCAGACGCCGATTCCAGCTGGGCGATTTCCTGGGAGCCGGCCGGCGGCGTCGAATAGATCTGCACCAGTGCCGGATCGATCGGCGCGCGGGCGCGCCCCAGCATGACCTTGGAGGTGCTGGCACAGCCAGCGGCGACCAGCAGGATGGCCGCCAACGCGGCCCAACGGATGTTCATGGCACGACCCCTGTAGGACTGGTTGCGATCATCGGCGGGCCACTCTGAATCGGCGCCAACACCCGGCCCAGAGCAGGCACGGCGGCACGCTAGCACGGTGCCGGTGACAGCCCCGCCAACGGCAGTAGGCGGCGACGGCGGGAACGACTATGGTGCACAGACAGGAACCAACTGCGGGAGAGTGGAATGGGCGTGATCAGTCTGTTGTGGGGCGTACTGGCGCTGTTGTGGATGATCCTGGCGCTGATTCCGCTGCTGGGCTGGGGCAACTGGTTCCTGATCCCGTTCGCCGCCGTGGGCGCGGTGATCGCCGCGCTGGGCATCCTGTTCACCCACCCGACCAAGCGCGGCCGGGCCTGGGCCGGGCTGGTGCTGAACGGCATCGTGGTGGTGGTCGGCATCCTGCGCCTGGGCTTGGGGGGCGGCGTGATCTGAGCCGCATCGCCGGGTGCGACAGGGCGTCGCAGGTACACGGCCGCGGGCCGGGCAGGGGCGTACAATGAACGGCTGCGCGAGCCCCCCGCGTGCCTGTGAATCCGCGCCTGCGCGGCTGCCCCATGATCATCCGACCCCGTCCCCACGGCTGGCAACTGCTGTACATCCTGCGCGGCTCGATCGTAAAAGCGATCGCGCCGAAGGTGCTGGCCATCCTGATCCTGTCCATCGCGGTGGCCGCGGTGGTGGAGCTGGCGCCGCCGACCGGCATCGAGCGCGTTTCCGTCACGCCGTTCACCCTGCTCGGCCTGGTGCTGTCGATCTTCCTCAGTTTCCGCAACAGCGCCTGCTACGACCGCTGGTGGGAAGGCCGCAAGCTGTGGGGCCAGCTGGTCTACGAATCGCGTTCGCTGGCCCGCCAGGTGAACCTGCTGCTGGCCGATGACGCCGGTCGCCGCCGCCGCATCGCCTACCTCACTACGGCTTTTGCCCATGCGCTGGCCGCGCGCCTGCGCGGGCGCATCGTGGCCCTGGCGGCGTTGCCGTGGCTGGACAAGCCACAGCGCGAGCAGCTGGGCCAGCGCGAGAACGTGCCCGACGCATTGCTGTCGATGATCGCTGCCGAGCTGGCCCAGGCCCTGCGCGCCGGCGAACTCGACCCGATCCTCTACACCCAGCTGGAAGAGCGCCTGCACGCGATGTCGTCGATCCAGGCCGGCTGCGAGCGCATCCTCACCACGCCGCTGCCGTTCGCCTACACCCTGCTGCTGCATCGCTGCGCATGGATGTTCTGCGTGCTGCTGCCGTTCGGCCTGGCCAGCTCGCTGGGCTGGGGCACGCCGGTGCTGTCGGCGGTGCTGGCCTACGCCTTCTTCGGCCTGGACCAGCTGGGCGAAGAAATGGAAGACCCGTTCGGCCTGGAGCCGAACGACCTGCCGCTGGACGCGCTGGTGCGCACGATCGAGATCGACCAGCTCGACGCGCTCGGCGAACGCCCGTTGCCCGAACCCCTGCTGCCGCAGGGCTACCTGTTGCAATAGCCACTCCTCGGAGCCTGCCATGTCCCACCCGCTTTACCGCCCGCGCCGCATGCGCCACGACGAGTTCTCGCGCCGCCTGATGCGCGAGAACACGCTGACCACCGACGACCTGATCTACCCGGTGTTCGTGCACGAACGTGCGGGCCGCACCGCAGTGCCGTCGATGCCGGGCGTGGAGCGGCTGTCGATCGAAGAGCTGCTGAAGGTGGCCGAAGAAGCGCTGGAACTGGGCATTCCAGTGATCGACCTGTTCCCGGTGATCGACCCGTCGCTGAAGTCGCTGGACGCGTCGGCGGCGTGGGCCGAGGACGGCCTGGCGCAGCGTGCGATCCGCGCGCTGAAGTCGCGCTTCCCGGAACTGGGAGTGATGACCGACGTGGCGCTGGACCCGTACACCACCCACGGCCAGGACGGCATCATCGACGACAAGGGTTACGTGCTCAACGACATCACTGTCGAAGCGCTGGTCAAGCAGTCGCTGTCGCACGCCGAGGCCGGTGTGGACATCGTCTCGCCGTCGGACATGATGGACGGCCGCATCGGCGCGATCCGCCGTGCGCTGGATGCCGACAACCACATCAACGTGCGCATCATGGCCTACTCGGCCAAGTACGCCTCGGCGTTCTACGGCCCGTTCCGTGATGCGGTGGGCAGCGCGGCCAGCCTCGGCAAGGCCGACAAGAAGACCTACCAGATGGACCCGGCCAACGGCGACGAGGCCCTGCGCGAGATCGCGCTGGACCTGGAAGAGGGCGCCGACATGGTGATGGTCAAGCCGGGCATGCCGTACTTGGACCTGGTGCGCCGGGTGAAGGAGACATTCGGTGTGCCGACCTTCGCCTATCAGGTGAGTGGCGAGTACGCGATGATGAAGGCCGCCTTCGCCAACGGCTGGCTGGACGAACGCGCCTGCGTGCTGGAGTCGCTGCTGGGTTTCAAGCGGGCCGGCGCCGATGGTGTGCTGACCTATTTCGCGCCGCAGGTGGCGCGATGGCTGCGCGAGCGCTGACAATAGCGCCACGATAGACGGAGGACTGCGCGATGGGACCCGAACTGGGATGGGTGCAATGGCTGATCTGGGGCACCGGTACGCTGGTGTTCGGCGCCATCATCGTCGCTGTCTTCATCGCCGCCTGGCGGGCCGGCAAGCGCCCGCCGGAACAGCTCTCCGCTGCCCGCCACGTGGCCCGTGAGCAGGCGCTGCCGGAGACCGTGCAGGCCGAGCTGGCCGCGTTGAACCAGCGCAAGGACAACGGCCAGCTGAGCGAGATGGAGTACGAGCAGTTGCGCGCCAAGGTGTTGTCGCGCTGACAGGGCGTTTCATCCACGCATGGCGTGGATCTACTGGTAGTCGCCAACCTTGGTTGGCGCTTTCACGTATGCCAACCAAGGTTGGCATCTCCCAAACGGCCATCCACGCATGGCGTGGATCTACCGCGCGCACCCGGCCACCGCCGCCACCTTCGGCACCGCCAACCGGTACACGTCCACGCCACCGGCACGCGGCGCCTTCGCTGCACTGCTGGCCACCATCATCTCGCCCGGCTTGGCGTTGTCGACCACCGGCGCACCGGTCCAGCCGCCGGCCTGGTTGAACGACAGCCCCAGCGGCTGCAGCGCTACACCGCTCCACGCACAGCCGCTGCTCCAGACCTGCGCGGTACTGCCATTGCCGCGGCTGAACACCACGGCGCCGTCCTGGCCCAGCCAGTCGCCGTCGGTCTCGTCGTCGGCGCTGTTCAACGCGCTCAGTGCGCTGGCCGGGCCGCGCAGGCCCTGCGCATCCAGCGTCGCCACGAACAGGTCCCAGCCGGCGCCACGGCCCTGCTGGCGGGCAAACAACAGCTGCTTGCCGTCCGCGCTCAGGGCCGGCCCGCGCTCTTCCCGGCGCCCACCGTCACCGGCCAGCGGCTGCGCCGGGCCCAGCCGGCCGTCGGCGGCCAACGCGGCGCGGTACAGCGCCAGCGCGCCCTCGCGGCCGGCCGCGAACAGCAGCCAGCGGCCGTCACGGCTGAAGTAGGGATCGCGCGCTTCACCGTCCACGCCTACCGGCAGTACCTGTGCCTGTTGCCAGCGACCGTCCACCACGCGTGCTTGCCACAGGCCCCAGCCGGCCTCGCCGCGGCGGGCGAAGACGATGCGCTGGCCATCGGCGCTGATCGTGGCGCGGCCTTCGTCGGCGCGGGTCGAGACCACGCCCATGCCTTCGATGCCGTACTCGTTCAACGCCATCGCCACGGGGGCAGAGAGTAGACTGGCGGCGAGCACCAGCAGGGGCGGGGTGATGCGCATCATCCGGTTCCGAGCACGAAAGAGCATCAGTCTAGCCAGCTTGAGGATTCCATGACCGACCGTTACGCCGTCTTCGGACACCCCGTTGCCCACTCGAAGTCGCCGCAGATCCACGCGACGTTCGGTCGCCAGGAAGGCATCGCCATCGACTACCGCGCGATCGACCTGGCCCCGGATGCGTTCCTGGCCGGACTGGAGGCCTTCGCCGCCGAGGGCGGTGTCGGCGCCAACGTCACCCTGCCGCACAAGGAAGCCGCGTTCTCGGTGTGCACCACGCTGACCGCGCGCGCGCGCCGCGCCGGCTCGGTCAACACGCTGCTGCGCAAGGGCGACCGCTGGCACGGCGACACCACCGATGGCATCGGCCTGGTGCGCGACCTGACCGACCGCCACGGCCTGGACCTGCGCGGCCGCCGCGTGCTGATGATCGGCGCCGGTGGCTCGGCGCGCAGCGTCGCCCCGGCGCTGCTCGATGCCGGCATCACCGAACTGGTGGTGGTCAACCGCACGCCGGAGCGCGCCGACGAACTGATCGACGCGATGGGCGAGCCCGGCCGTGCGATCAGCCGCTACTGGGAAGACCTGCGCGACCTCGGCGACTTCGAACTGATCGTCAATGCCACCTCGGCTGGCCGCGACCGCGACGTCGAGTTCAAGCTGCCGCTGTCGCTGGTCAATTCGATGACCACTGCCGTCGACCTGAACTACGGCGAGGCGGCCATCGCCTTCCTGGCCTGGGCCCGTGCGGCGCAGTGCCGCAATACCGTCGACGGCCTGGGCATGCTGGTCGAGCAGGCCGCCGAGAGCTTCCTGCAGTGGCACGGCGTGCGCCCGCAGACCGGCGAGGTCTACCAGTCGCTGCGCCAGGGCTCGGCCGTGCTGGCCGGCGAGGACTGACCGATGGACAGCACAACCCTGATGGTGACCGTGCTGAGCATGGTCGGCGTGCGCCTGCCTGTGCTGATCGCGCTGTGCGTCGGCCTGGTCTGGGTGGTCGGTGCGCCGCGCGATGCCACCCGCACCGGCGCGCTGGTCGGCCTGCTGCTGTTGCTGCTGTCCAGCCTGGGTGGCCTGGCGGCGGGCATGCTGCCGATGTGGCTGGTCAGCAGCGGCAACTTCAGCGCCATCTCGGGCATGAGCGCCATCTTCGGCGTGGTGCACTTCGCGCTGGCGATGGTCGAGGCCATTGGCGTGGTGCTGCTGGTGTGGGCGCTGGTGCGCCTGCTGCGTAGCCGTCCCGCCCCGGTCGCCTGAGCGCTGGCGCCGGGCCACGCCCGGCGTGTTTCGCCCCTGTGCGGCGCGGGCTTCGGACCGTGCGCGCCGGCGGGCGTCGTCGCTGGCTCGTTCAGGGTGCCAGCAACAGTGAACGCGGCCGGCCATGCGACAATGACCGGCCTGATCCAGCTACGGTAGTTCCCGGCGTGACCGAAACCGTCGCCGCTCCGCGCACGCTCGATGACACCTTGAAGGACGCGATCCGCAAGGCGTACACGACGCTGCAGGCCAACACCCCCGGCTTCTCCACCCGTCGCTCGCAGAGCCAGATGATCGGCGTGGTGTCGCGCGCGCTGTCGAAAAGCGGTGGCGTTGGCGTGGTCGAGGCGCCGACCGGCGTCGGCAAGAGCCTGGGCTACCTCACCGCAGGCGTGCCGATCGCGCTGGCCACCAAGAAGAAGCTGGTGATCAGCACCGGCACCGTGGCGCTGCAGTCGCAGCTGGTCGAGCGCGATATCCCGAATTTCCTGAAGGCCACCGGCCTGGAAGCGACCGTGGCGCTGGCCAAGGGACGCACCCGCTACCTGTGCACGCGCAATGCCGCCGAGGCGCAGGGCGAGGGCTCGCAGGGCGGCATGTTCGAGGATGACGCGCCACTGTTCGACCGGCCGCTGGCGCCGATCGAGATGGACATCGCCAAACGCCTGACCGACGCCTTCACCAGCGGCAGCTGGGATGGCGATATCGACAATGCGCCGGAGACCATCAGTCCCGGCCTGCGCAGCCGCATCACCACGCCGGCCTCGGGTTGTGCCGGGCGGCGCTGCGCCTATTCGGCGCAGTGCGCGGTGCTGCGCTCGCGCAATACGGTGCGCGACGCACAGATCGTGGTCACCAACCACGCGCTGCTGCTGTCGGCGCTGTCGATCGGTGACAGCGACAACGGCCAGCCGTTGATCGCGCCACCCTCGGACATGCTGCTGGTGCTGGACGAAGGCCATCACATCGGCAACGTGGCGATCGACCAGGGCGCGGCCAGCCTCGCGCTGGACGAGATGGCCAAGCGCACCGGCCGCCTGCAGATCCTGATCGCCGGTGCGTACCGCGCGGTCGACAAGGACCGGCTGGGCAACCTGCTGCCCAACGAAGCGATCGAAGTCGCCAGCAACGTGGCCAAGCAGCTGCGCGCGTTCCGTGATCACATCGAGCGGGTGTGGATGCCGGCGCCGGCGGACGAAGAGCCGATGTGGCGCGCGGCCAATGGACGCCTGCCCGAGGCCTGGCGCGAGCCGATCGAGGCACTGGCCGACGATACCCGCAGCCTCTACAACTGGGCGCATGCGGCCACCACGCAGGTGGCCAAGGGCAAGCCGGACGATGCCGCGCGCGAGCGCCTGCAGCGCAACCTGGGCATGGCGCTGGAGATGATCGAGCAGCAGTACAACCTGTGGCAGGCGTGGCGCCGCGAAGACAAGGACGGCGCGCCGCCGATGGCGCGCTGGGTGACTGCCACCCGCGATGGCGACCTGGTGCTGCACGGTTCGCCGGTGTCGGCCGCGCACGTGCTGCGCAAGCTGCTGTGGGATGAAGTGGACTCGGTGGTGATGACCTCGGCGACGCTGACCGGCGGTGGCGACTTCCAGGCGCTGGCGATCGACAACGGCATTCCGGAAGAGGCCGAGATGGTCTCGCTGTCGTCGCCGTTCGACCTGCCCAACCAGGCCGAACTGATCGTGCCGAAGTTCCCGGTCACGCCGGACGACCGCGAAGGCCACCCGCGCGAAGTGGCGCGCTACCTGGACACCGAACTGGACTGGGCCAAGGGCTCGATGGTGCTGTTCACCTCGCGCTGGAAGATGGAGAAGGTGGCCGGGCTGATGCCGGCCGCGCGCCGCAAGCAGGTGCTGGTGCAGGGCGAGATGTCCAAGACCCGGCTGATCGAGGAACACCTGCGGCGTGTCGAGGCAGGCGAGGGCTCGGTGCTGTTCGGCCTGAACTCGTTCGGCGAGGGCCTCGACCTGCCCGGCGAGGCCTGCACCACGGTGGTGATCACCCAGGTGCCGTTCGCCGTGCCGACCGACCCGCAGACCGCCACCCTCAGCGAGTGGTTCGAGGGACGCGGGCTCAACGCGTTCAACCTGATCGCCATTCCGCATGCGCTGCGCACGCTGACCCAGTTCGCCGGCCGCCTGATCCGCACCTCCACCGACACCGGCCGCGTGGTCATTCTTGATTCGCGGCTGCTGACCCGCCGCTACGGCAAGCGCATCATCGACGCGCTGCCCCCGTTCAAGCGCGTGATCGGCTGAAAAAAGGGGACGGAGGGGATTAAGTCGTTTGAGGCACAAACGACTTAATCCCCTCCGTCCCCTTTTCCCAGATGGCGGCCAGCGGCCGGCACTACCGGATCGGCATCAATCGCCGAGCAGGGCGGTGTTGCGTACGGCGCCCTTGTCGGCGCTGGTGGCCAGCAGGGCGTAGGCCTTCAACGCGCTGGTGACCTTGCGCGGGCGTGGCGCGCGCGGTTTCCAGCCACGCGCGTCGGCGTCGGCGCGGCGCTGGGCCAGCGTGGCCTCATCCAGCAGCAGGTCGATGCGGCGGGCCGGGATGTCGATGCGGATGCGGTCGCCGTTCTCCACCAGACCGATGACACCGCCGCTGGCGGCTTCCGGCGAGACGTGGCCGATCGACAGGCCCGAGGTGCCGCCGGAGAAGCGGCCATCGGTCAGCAGCGCGCACTGCTTGCCCAGTCCTTTCGATTTCAGGTAGCTGGTGGGGTACAGCATCTCCTGCATGCCCGGGCCGCCCTTCGGCCCTTCGTAGCGGATCACCACTACCTCACCCGGTTGCACCTCGTCGGCGAGGATGCCGGCGACGGCGGCGTCCTGGCTTTCATAGACACGCGCGGGGCCTTCGAACACGTGGATCGATTCGTCCACGCCGGCGGTTTTCACCACGCAGCCATCCACGGCCAGATTGCCACGCAGCACGGCGAGGCCGCCTTCCAGTGAGTACGCATGCTGCAGCGAGCGGATGCAGCCCTCGGCGCGGTCCATGTCCAGGGTCGGCCAGCGCGTGGCCTGGCTGAAGGCCTCCTGGGTGGGGATGCCGGCCGGGCCGGCCTTGAAGAAGGCATGCAGGGTGTCGTTGTCACTGCGCACCACGTCCCAGCGTTCCAGCGCGTCGGCCAGGCTGGCGCTGTGCACGGTCGGCACCGTGGTATCGAGCAGGCCGGCGCGGTCCAGCTCACCGAGGATGCCGAACACGCCGCCGGCGCGGTGCACATCCTCGATGTGGTACTTCGGCGTGTTCGGCGCCACCTTGCACAGCTGCGGCACGCGCCGCGACAGCGCGTCGATGTGGGTCAGGTCGAAGTCGACCTCCGCCTCCTGTGCTGCGGCCAGCAGATGCAGGATGGTATTGGTGGAGCCGCCCATGGCGATGTCCAGGGTCATCGCATTGGCGAACGCGGCCTGGGTGGCGATGCCGCGCGGCAGTGCGCTGGGGTCTTCGCCGCCATACCAGCGATGGCAGAGTTCGACGATCAGGCGGCCGGCGCGGCGGAACAGCGCCTCACGGTCGGCGTGGGTGGCCAGCGTGGTGCCGTTGCCGGGCAGCGACAGGCCCAGCGCCTCGGTCAGGCAGTTCATCGAGTTGGCGGTGAACATGCCCGAGCAGGAACCGCAGGTGGGGCAGGCGCTGCGCTCGAACGCTGCGACTTTCTCGTCGGAGGCGCTGTCATCGGCGGCCACCACCATCGCATCGACCAGGTCCAGCTTGTGCTCGGACAGCCTGGTCTTGCCCGCTTCCATCGGCCCGCCGGAGACGAACACCACCGGGATGTTCAGGCGCAGCGCGGCCATCAGCATGCCGGGGGTGATCTTGTCGCAGTTGCTGATGCACACCAGCGCGTCGGCGCAGTGCGCGTTGACCATGTACTCCACGGCGTCGGCGATGATCTCGCGGCTGGGCAGCGAATACAGCATGCCGTCGTGGCCCATCGCGATGCCGTCGTCCACGGCGATGGTGTTGAATTCCTTGGCGACGCCGCCGACCTGTTCGATCTCGCGCGCGACCAGCTGGCCGAGATCCTTCAGGTGCACGTGGCCGGGCACGAACTGGGTGAAGGAGTTGGCGATGGCGATGATCGGCTTGTGGAAGTCGCCGTCCTTCATGCCGGTGGCGCGCCAAAGGGCGCGGGCGCCGGCCATGTTGCGACCGGCGGTGGAGGTGCGGGAACGGTATTCGGGCATGGCGGGCGGAACGGGCGGGCCGTACGACGTGGGGGTCAGCCGATCATGGCCAATTTTTTCGGTTGCTGCTGCAACCACCTTCACCGCTTGCAGCGGCTTGGCGGTCCGCGCATTTCCCCTTATCCCCGCGCCTTCGGCGCGCCCCCCTTGAACAACAAGGGGGCTTCTTGCCGGAGACTTGGCTGCGCGCGCCGGGCATGACCGGGCGCCGCGGGATGTGTGCCAACCAAGGTTGGCACCTACCAGAGCGGTGCGTCGCTTGGGGTCGGATCCCATCGCGGCGCGATGGGCTCTGACCCCAATGCCGACGAAAATGAAAGTCCGTTCATCTTTCGCACTTTGCCGATTCCGGTTGCTGGCCCGGATTTGGCATCATTGGGGCATTGATCCGTCGACAGGGCATGAGGCCATGAAACGTTCCCGCACCACCGCGCTGCTGCTGATGAGCGCCGCGCCGCTGCTGTTCACCGCCTGCCAGAAGGAGCCGGAGGTGAAGGTGCAGGAAGGCCTGTATACCTCGGTGGAGGCCTGCACCGAGGCCACCGGCGATCCGTCGTCGTGCCGCAATGCGTTCGCTGAAGCGCAGAAGCAGGCCGCCGATGCGGCGCCGAAGTACGCCAGCAAGGAAGCCTGCGAGAAGGACTACAAGCCGGAACAGTGCGTGCAGCAGCACACCTCGGCCGGTACCTCGTTCATCGGCCCGATGATGATGGGCTTCTTCATGTCGCAGATGCTGAGCAACCGCGGCGGCCTCGCCCCGCAGGCGCCGGCGTCGGCACCGGCTTACCAGGACAAGAATGCGGGTTGGGCGCGCCCGGCACCGGGCGGCACCGGTGGCCTGAACACCGCCAGCGGCATCGGTGCTGGCAAGGCCGGCCTGGCCCCGGTCACCAGCGAGCCGAACCGTGCGGTCACTGCCAGCCGTGGTGGCTTCGGCAACACCAGCGCACGCCGCAGCACCAGCGGCAG
This sequence comes from Stenotrophomonas sp. PAMC25021, assembly GCF_004795795.1. Lineage (NCBI taxonomy): Bacteria > Pseudomonadati > Pseudomonadota > Gammaproteobacteria > Lysobacterales > Lysobacteraceae > Stenotrophomonas > Stenotrophomonas sp. PAMC25021. Next base: position 2,336,121 of record NZ_CP039255.1, read on the forward strand.
CTACGGCGGCTGATCAACCCATGCAGCGCATCCGGATTGCCGAGCGTGCCCAGTGGCGGGCGCGCGCGGAAGAGGCGGGTTTCCGCTTCCACACCATCGACGGCCAGCCGTACTGGGATGAACGCGCGTATTACGCCTTCACCCTGCGCCAGATCGAACAGGACATCGAAGACCCCAGCGCCGAGCTGCACCAGATGGCGCTGGATCTGGTCGGTGATGTCATCGGCAGCGAACGCTTGATGGACCAGCTGGCGATTCCGTCGCACTACCGCGACTGGATCGCCGACAGCTGGCGCCAGCGCCAGCCGCACCTCTATGGCCGCCTGGACCTGGCCTACGACGGTACCGGCCCGGCCAAGCTGTACGAATTGAACTACGACACGCCGACCTCGCTGTTCGAAGCCAGCTTCTTCCAGTGGCAGTGGCTGGAAGACCAGCGCAATGCCGGCCGCCTGCCGCAGCATGCCGACCAGTTCAACGCCATCCACGAAGCGCTGGTCGAGCGTTTCGGCGACCTCGCCACACAGCTGCCGCCGCCGCTGTACTTCAGCGCGGTCGGCAGTTCGGAGGAAGACCGCGGCACGGTCGAGTACCTGCGCGACTGTGCGTCGCAGGCCGGCCTGCATGGCCAGGCCATCGCCATCGAGGACATTGGCCTGTCCGAGGACGGACGCTTCACCGCGCTGGACGATTCGGTGATCGGCACGCTGTTCAAGCTGTATCCGCTGGAAGACCTGATGGCCGAGGAATTCGGCCGCGCGCTGCCCGGTTCGGGCGTGCAGCTGCTGGAACCGGCCTGGAAGGCGGTGCTGAGCAACAAGGGCATCCTGCCGCTGCTGTGGCAGCGCAACGTGGGCCATCCGAACCTGCTGGAAGCGCATTTCGATGACGGCAGCACGCTGGCGTCGGGCTGGGTACGCAAACCGCTGTTCTCGCGCGAAGGCGCCAACATCGAGATGCACCTGGCCGATGGCAGCACCCAACGCAGCGACGGTCCCTACGACGGCCCGGCGATCATCCAGCGTGCGCATCCTCTCACCCGCTTCGAAGGCGGCTATCCGCTGATCGGCAGCTGGGTGATCGGTGACCATGCCTGCGGCATCGGCATCCGCGAGGATGACAGCGCGATCACCCGCGACAGTGCGCGCTTCGTGCCGCACGCGATCGTCGACGAGGCGCCGACGCGGATCTACGTCTGATGACGGTGCGGCGCAATCGCGACCTGCGGCCTGCGCCGCTGCCGGGCCGGCATCTGGATGACGGCCACGCCCTGTGGCGCTATTCGGACCGCATCGCGGTGCGCTGCCACCGCTGCGATACGCCCGGCTGGGTGGTGCGGACGCCGGAATCGCGACGTTTCCGCTGCCTGGGCTGCAGCGCAGCCCTCGACAGTGGATGCGGCTGCGGTTGCTGTGCCGCGGGCGACTGGGTCGGGCCCGTGCGCTACAGCGGCTATCGTCCCTGCGGATACTGCGGGCACAAATGGGTCCGCGCCGAGCTGCACCGTGCGCGTGCAGTGTCGCCGTTGCGGACGCTGGCGGCGGACTGCAGTCAGTGCGGACGCAGCAGCGAGGTGGAGGTCACGTTGTCGCGATGGCGTGGCAATGAGGCGATCGATCCGCATTTTGGCTTGCCGCTGCGGCTGGTCGAAAAGACTGCGGCCGGCGTGCTGTGGGCCTACAACGAAGCCCATCTGCAGGCACTGCACGACTACGCTGCCGCGCCTCTGCGCGAGCGCGCGGGCGTTACCAACGGTTCGATGTTCTCGCGCCTGCCGCAGTGGATGAAGCTGGGCCGCAACCGGGTGCTGCTGCAGCGTGCGGTGGAGCGGTTGCAACGTCGGTTGCTTCAGGGGTAGTGCCGGCCGCTGGCCGGCAACCGGTTTTGGTAGATGCCGACCTCGGTCGGCGCTGTGGATTTCGTGCCAACCAAGGTTGGCACCTACCAGGGCGATGCATCGGTTGCCGCAGGGGTAGTGCCGGCCGCTGGCCGGTAACCGCCGTTGGTAGATGCCGACCTTGGTCGGCGCTGTGGGCGGGCCAACCAAGGTTGGCACCTACCAGGGCGATGCGGCGGTTGTTGCAGGGGGTAGTGCCGGCCGCTGGCCGGTAACCGCCGTTGGTAGATGCCGACCTTGGTCGGCGCTGTGGGCGGGCCAACCAAGGTTGGCACCTACCAGGGCGATGCGGCGGTTGTTGCAGGGGGTAGCGCCGGCCGCTGGCCGGCAACCGGTTTTGGTAGATGCCGACCTCGGTCGGCGCTGTGGGTTCGTGCCAACCAAGGTTGGCACCTACCAAGGCGATGCGGCGGTTGTTGCAGGGGGTAGCGCCGGCCGCTGGCCGGCAACCGGTTTTGGTAGATGCCGACCCTGGTCGGCGCTGTGGATTCCGTGCCAACCAAGGTTGGCACCTACCAGAGCGATCGCGGGTATCAGAGCAGCCCTTCGCGCTTCACCGCCAGATAGCGTTCCACCAGCGCGCCGGGCAGGGCATCGGCGGTCACGTCCAGCACCATCACCTTTTCGCTGCGCAGGGCCTCATGCGCCTTCGCGCGTTGCTGCAGGTACAGCGCGGCGGCACCGGCCTGGGTGGCGTCTTCCAGTGTCTGCACCTCGCCCTCCAGTGCGCCGTCCAGCTCGCGTTCGCGCAGGCTGGCCACGCACACCAGGTGGCGCCGCTGCAGCAGGCGCACTGCCGCCAGCAGGTCTTCGATGTCCTCATCACGCACGTTGCTGACCAGCATCACCAGCGCACGCCGGCGCTGGCGCAGCGACACCTCGGTGGCGGCGGCCAGGTAATCGGTGGCCACCGCGCGTGGCTGCAGGTCGTAGCTGGCGCGCAGCAGGTGCTCGACCGTACCCATGCCGCGCTGCGGTGCCACCCAGCGGCGTTCGCCACCGGCAGCGTACAGGCCGGCAGCGTCGCCCTGGCGCAGCGCCAGGTAAGCCACCACCAGCGAGGCGTTCAAGGCATGGTCGAAGTGCGAGAGCCCGCCTTCGCTGGCCAGCATGCGCCGGCCACTGTCCAGCATCAGCAGCAGCTGCTGGTTCTTCTCGTCCTGGTATTCGCGCGAGATCAGCTTGCGCGCACGCGCGGTGGCCTTCCAGTCGAGCTGGCGCAGGCTGTCGCCGATGCGGTACTCGCGCATCTGGTGGAAATCGGTGCCTTCGCCACGGCGGCGCTTCACGTGCGCACCAACCAGCCGCGAGGCCTGGTCGGCACTGAACAATGCGAAGCGGGTGAGCGGCACGAAGTTCGGATAGACCCGCACCTCCAGCGCCGGCGGCAGCGTGCGTTGCTGCCACCACAGGCGCCACGGCGAACGCATGCGCAGGTGCACCCCCTCGAAGCGGAAGTGCCCACGCTGCAGCGGCTGCAGGTGGTAGTGCAGGGTGGACGCCGTACCGGCCTGCAGGCGCACGCGCTGCGGCAGCGCTTCCAGCGGCCAGCCGCCGGGCACCAGGTCGAACACCTGCACCGTCATCGATTGCTCGGCCTGCAGGCGCAGCGCCGCCTCGCGGCGCACGCCCAGCGCCAGCGCTTCGGGCAGCTCGCGCTGTACCTGCGGCGACGGACGCCGCGACTGCCGCCACAGATCCCACAAGGCGGGCAGCGCGATGACGACGGCTGCCAGCGCCCAGCTCCAGCGCGGCAGCCACCCGCCCAGCACCAGGCCGCCCAGGGCAGCCCAGGCCAGCAGCAGCGCCAGCAGCAGCGGGGCCGGTCTCATCGGCGCGGTGCTTCCACCTTGGCCAGCAGCGCGCCCAGCACGTCGTCGGCGTCCTGGCCTTCGATCTGCAGCTCCGGGGCCAGTGCAATGCGGTGGCGCAGCGCCGGGCGCGCAATGTCGCGCACGTCGTCCGGCGTGACGAAGTCACGGCCGGCCAGCACCGCCTGCGCGCGCGAGGCACGCACCAGCGCGATGCTGCCGCGGGGGCCAGCGCCGACCGCGATGCCCGGCCACTGCCTCGTGGCCGCCACAATCCGCACCGCGTAGTCGATCACTTCGTCATCGACGGTGATCGCCGCGGTCGCGCGCTGCAGTTCCAGCAGCTCGCCGGCCCCCAATACACGCGGCACCTGGCTCAGGTCGAAATCGCTGGCGGCACGGCCACTGGTGATCGCGGTCACCATGCGCTTCTCGTCCTCCAGCTGCGGGTAGTCGATCAGCACCTTCAGCAGGAAGCGGTCCAGCTGTGCTTCCGGCAACGGGTAGGTGCCTTCCTGTTCCAGCGGGTTCTGCGTGGCCAGCGCCATGAACGGCGGCGCCAGGGTGAAGGCCTTGCCTTCGATGGTCACCTGGCCTTCCTGCATCACTTCCAGCAGGGCCGACTGGGTCTTGGCCGGGGCACGGTTGATCTCGTCGGCCAGCAGCAGGTTGGTGAACACCGGGCCGCGACGGATCTTGAAGCTCTCGCTCTTCGGGTCGTACACCGCGTGGCCACTGACGTCGCTGGGCATCAGGTCGGGGGTGAACTGCACGCGCCCGTAGTCCAGCTCCAGGGCCTGTGCCAGTGCACGCACCAGCAGGGTCTTGCCCAGACCGGGCACGCCTTCGATCAGCACGTGGCCACCGGCCAGCAGCGCCACCAGGATCTGGTCCAGTACATCGGCCTGGCCGATGAAGGCGTGTCCAACGGCGGTGCGGATGGCATCGACGCGTTCGATCAGGCGGGCGTTGGCGGCCGCCGGCAGCTCGGGGACTTCGGTCATAGCAGGGATCTCATCTGGAGCAGCAAGCGGATGCGCTCGCGCAGGGCGGAGGAATCGTGCGGTGGCGGGGGCGTGAGCGCGCTGGCAACACGGCCTTGCGGCCATTTCAGCAGCTCGGCGATGGCCTGATCGCGCGGCGCACCGTCCAGTGCAGCGGCTACCGGTGCGCGCAGGCGCAGGCGATGCAGGAACAGGGCGAACACGGCGTCGTACAGGCGCGTGCCGTGGCCGAAGCGCAGCAGCAGCTCGCCACTGGCACGCACGTGCTCCAGCAGCGAGCGGCGTTCCAGCACCGGCGACGGCAGCAGGCTGCCGAAGCGCTGCGAGCGGGCCCACAACCAGCCCAGCAGGGCCAGCAGCAGCGGCGCCCACAGCGGCCAGCCCTGGTAGAACAGGCGCGCCCACAGTGACGGCGGGCGGCTGGCATAGACCAGCCAGAACGCACCCTTGCCGTAATTCGGGTCGAGCAGGTAACGGGTCAGGTCGCGGTGCGAGAGATCGTGCAGGCCATCACTGGCCTTGCCCGCGGCCGACGCCAGGCGTGCCGCCGGCGAATCCACCTCGCCGCGCATGAATTCCATGTCGGCCAGCACGCTCACCTTGCCCTGGCCATGGTGCAGGCGTGCGAACACCAGGCTGTGCTCGTTGCCCCAGCGCCGTTCGGCCCGCGCATTGGCGGCAAAGCCCAGCGTGAAGCGACGGCCGCCGCAGAACTCGACGTGGCTGGGATCATCGATGACGTGGAATGGCTGGCAGTCGCTCTGCTGATACAGGCTGTCCACGCCCAGCTGGTCCAGCAGGGGCCCCTGCGTGCTGCTGGCGTCGTCCTCGGCGGGCGGCGGCGTACGCACCAGCAGATGGCCACCACCATCAACCCAGGCCAGCAGGGCCCTGGCCGCCGGTGCCGGCAGTTCGCTGCTGTCCTGCAGCAGCACTACCGTATCGTGCGGGCCCAGCGCCATCTGCTGCAGGTCCAGCCGCGGCCGCGAGTGCACCTCGATGCCATCGGCACGCAGGGCCTGGCCCAGCACGTACAGCGGGTTGTAGCCAGCTTCGCCCTGCGGCGGCAGCTGCACGGTCTCGGTCACGCGTTCGTGCGTGCGCAGGTAAAGGATCGTCAGCGGCACGCCGAACAGCACCAGCGCGCCCAGCAGCAGCGACCAGAACAGGCGCGGACTCATGCCAGCCACCTGTACTGCCGGCGCAGGGTATCGGCCAATGCATCGAAATCGGCGCGGCTGGGCAGGCGGCCACCGTAGGCGGCGTACTGCCACATGCGCACGATGCGCGCGAACAGGTCACGGTCGGTGGCATCGGGCATGCGCCGCGACGCGCGCAGGCATTGCGCTTCGGTAGCACCGGGCGGAAGCGCGATGCCGCTGCGCTCGCCCACCGTGCGCACGCTGGCGCGGTACAGCAGGGCCAGCGCCTGCCGCGGCCGCCCCTGGTCCCACAGCAGGCCGGCCTGGGTGGCCACGTCCGGCGGCAGCACGACCGGCAGTTCCACCGGTTCTTCCACTACCTGCGGTGCGGCCTCGGCCTTGCGCCGGCCACTGCCGCGCAGCCACGGCAGCCACAGCCGTGCGGTCAACAGCAGCACCAGCAGCAGGACGCCCAGCAGGCCCCACAGGCCCCACTCGGCCAGGCGTGCCAGCCAGGCGATGCCGTCCTTGCGCGCTTTGCGTTCACCCTTGCTGTTGGTGTCACGCTGCAGCTGCTTGTCTTCCTTCTTTTTTTCCTCGGCCTGCTCGATCGGCTTCCAGCGCGTGACCTGGCGGGTCGGGCGCTGCAGCGGGTCCTCATAGGCGCGGTTAACCGCCTGGCGGAAGCCAGCGGTGTCCACTGGCGCTGCACCGAAGATCATGGCCGGTGCATTGGCCGGATCGTTCGCCGCAGTGGCCGGTTCCTCCGCGCTGTCCTCGTCCTCTCCGGCATCGTCCGCCTGTTCTGCGGCCGTCTGCGCGTCCTGCGCATGCACTGGCGCGGAGGCCAGCGGCAGGGCAAGGCACAGCAGCAGCGCCAGCGTCGATGCCGCCGGCAGCAGCCGCTCGCGCAGGCGGCGCAGGGCGATCTCCACGTCCCACGCTTCCATCTGCGTGCGCCGGTTCAAGTACAGGCCGAAGCCGGCGCCGACGTAGAACGGACCGATCAGCACCGAGGCCAGCCAGCACGCCAGGTTGAAGCCGGCCCGCGCCCAGGCGGGTGTGTCCTGGCCGATCATGTCCCACGCGGCACGCCATGATTCGGACATCAGCTCCAGCGGCATGAACATGAACACCGCGCCGATCGCACCGGACACCAGCACCGCTTCGAACGCCATGCAGGCCACGGTCAGCACGGCGGCGGCACCCGCCGCACCAGCGGCCACAGCGCGGCGGCGTGCACCGCGCTGGGCCGGCGCATTGCCCTCCAGCAGGTTCACCGGCAGGCACAGGCTGCGCAGCACGCTGAAACGGCGCCAGCCCAGGTAGCCCCAGAAACCTGCATTGCCCCAGCTGCGTTGCGCGCGCAGGGCCGCCAGCGTACCGACCGGCTCGCCGAAGATGCCACGCGACAGCACGTACAGCGGCGCCCGTTCGAACAGCGGCTTGCACCACCACATCGCCAGCCACGCCCAGCCGAATGCATCCAGCCACCAGCCCAGCGCGTTGAAGACCACGAACAGCGGCGCACTGGCCAGCAGCCAGCTGCCCCATACCGCGCGTGCGTGGCGGCGCGACAGGGCACTGCCCAGCTCCATTGCTTCCCAGCCGCTGCGCGCGCGCAGCACCACGTCCAGGTGGTCAATGCGCATGGCCGCCTCCGCGTCCGCCGCGCCACAGCCACAGCAGCACGCCGGCCCACAGCATGCCGGCCACGCTGAACTTGCCCCACGCCGGCACGTCGGCAATCGACGACCAGAAGGCTTCGATGAACGCGGCCACCAGCAGCATGAACGCCACGCCCAGGCACAGGCGCGCACCGATGCGGCCACCCTCGACCAGTGCATCCAGGCGGCTGCGCCGGCCGGGTGCCAGCAGTTTCATGCCCAGCTGCAGGCCGGCACCGCCGGCGATCACGATCGCGGTCAGCTCGAAGGCACCATGGCCTGCGACGAAGCGCCAGAACGGATCACCATGGCCGATGTGCTGCAGGTGGCCCGCCACCGAACCGATGATCACGCCGTTGAACAGCAGCACCAGCAGCGTGCCCAAGCCGGCCAGCAGGCCGCTGGCGAAGGTACGCAGGGCGATGCTGATGTTGTTGAGGATGTAGTGGCCGAACATCATCCAGTCGGTGCCGCTGTCGCGTCCCAGGCGCTCGGCGGCCGGATCGTACATGCGCTCCATCTCGGCGATCTGGCGGTTGTCCATCACCATGTGGATCAGGTCCGGATAGACCTGCACCAGCACGAAGCAGGCCAGCGCCGGCAGCGCGAACATCGCCAGCGCCACCCACATGCTGCGCGCCTGGCTGCGCACCAGCAACGGGAAGTCGGCCACCAGGAATTCCAGCGCACCGCGCCAGCGCGTCGGCGGCGTGCGGTACAGCACGCTGTGGCCCTGCTGCATCAACTGCTGCAGGCGCTGCACCAGCTGCGGGCTGTAGCCGCGCTCGCGGGCCAGCGCCAGCTGCTGGCACAGGCGCCGGTAGCGCTGCGGGAAGGCGGTATCGTCCAGCGCGAGCGCGCTGGCCTTGCGCCGCGTGCGGCGCGAAGCACCGGCGCGCAGCAGCAGCCAGTGTTCCAGGTCCTGCCATTCCTGCTGGTAGCGGGCGACGAACTGTTCCTGCTTCATCGCCGCCCCAGCAGCCAGTTGGCCATGGCATACAGGCGCAGCACGCCGACCTGGCCGTGGGTGCCGGTCAGTGGCTCGGCAATGCCGGCCAGTTCCTGCTGGCGTGCCGCCGACAGCCGCGGCGCGCGCTCGGCGAAGGCCATCAGCGCCGCCTGTTCTTCCGGTCGCAGCGGCTGCGGCGGGGCCAGCACGCTGTCGATGGTGGGCGGAGGCGGCAGGTACAGCACCGGTGCATGCACCACCACGGTACCGGCCACCAGGTCGCCGAGGCGGCGGCCGTGGGAATCGAACAGGCTGCTGATCAGGCCCAGTGCATAGCCGAACGGCAGCATGTCCACGGTGCGCAGCAGGTTGCGGGTGATGGCGGCCATCCAGCCCACCGGCGCGCCATCGCGCGCGAGCACGTGCAGGCCCAGTGCGCGCTTGCCCAGGGTGCGGCCCCACCGCGCTTCGCAGACGATCGGGTAGGCCCAATAGACCAGGAACATCAGCACCAGGCCGAGCCCGGAGCCGAACGAATCCAGCAGTGCCAGCGGAATCGACATCAGCACCAGCACCGCGATGCGCACGCCCAGATCGATCAGCCAGGCCATCGCCCGGGGCACCGGGCCGGCCGCCGGCAACTGCAGCGGCACACCCTCCGGCGTCACCACCTCGCGGTAGGTATCGAGCATCGGTGCGGCCATCAGTGCGATGGCCTTCGTTGTGGGCGGCGGAGTCCTCTCCGGCAGGCAGCCACAGGCATGGGGGTCTCGACAGGTCCTGGTCGGGCCCAGACTTTAGCAGAGCCGCATGGCGGCGTTGGCCGTTCAGCCCAGGTATTCGTCCTTCAGCCGCACGTAGTGGTCGGCCGAATAGTGCAGTGACTCGATCTCCTTGTCGCTCAGCGTGCGCGCCGGGCGGGCCGGGTTGCCCACCCAGAGCTCACCTTCACCGACCACCTTGCCCGGGCCGACCACCGCTCCGGCACCGACGAAGCCATGGCGTTCCACACGGGCGCCATCGAGGATGCAGGCGCCCATGCCGATCAGGCTGTAATCACCGATGGTGCAGGCGTGGATGATGCAGCCATGGCCGACGGTCACGCCTTCGCCGATCAGGGTCGGGTAACCGGCCTTGTTGTACGGGCTGTGGTGGCTGACGTGGATGATGGTGCCGTCCTGCACATTGGTGCGCGCACCGATGCGGACGTAATTGACGTCGCCGCGGATGATCGTACCCGGCCACACTGATACGTCCTCGGCCAGTTCCACGTCACCGATGAGGGTGCAGGCCGGATCGATGTACACGCGCTGGCCGAGGACGGGCATCTTGTCGCGGAAGGGGCGCAGCGGGTTCATCGGTGTCTCCGGAAATCAGGGCGTTCACCGCGATGATACCTGCGTGGTAGTGCCGGCCGCTGGCCGGCAACGTCATGGGCGTACCTGGAATTCTGCGGTTGCCGGCCAGCGGCCGGCACTACCCGAGTCAGGTGCAGCCGCTCAGATCGGCGCGTGCTCGGCCAGCATCTGCCGGAACAGCTCATCCAGCCATGCCGCATCACCGTGTCCAGCGGGCAGCTGCGGCGCCTGCGCAGTCCGGATGGCCAGTTCACGATCGATGAAATCGCTGATCGCCGCGATGCGTGGTCCGGCACTGACCTCGGCACTGGCGCGTTTAACCGCCAGCAGGCCATCGATGGCTTCACGCACCGGGCCGTGCGGCAGCAGCCGGTCCAGCAGGTCCTCGAAGGCCATCGGCGGGGGGGTCTGTTCGTGCTCGATCCACTGGCAGGCCAGCAGTGGGCGCAGCACGTACAGGTACTTCTTCGTGCGTACCGTTTCGCTACGCAGGTAACCGCGATGGTTCGAGCGCGCCATGTTGAAGTAGTGCCACCACGTGCCCAGTGGTGAATAGAACGACTCAGCTGCCTTCCAAAGCTGCGACACTGCGGTGTGATCCTGCTGGTAGATGATCGGCGAGCGCAGCCATTCAATCAGTGTCGGATTGGATTTTGAAACTAGGCGCAATGCCTTGCGCAGGTCCCAGCCGCTGACATCGAGCTCATCGTCGATCGGCAGTTCGATCACGTCCCGCTGCGCATCGCCGGGGCCGGTGCTCTCGTTGACGGTGAGATACCACGGCTGGCGATGCACGTAGATGAAGCGTGCATCGTAATCGCTGTCCGGCGAAGAGAAGCCCCAGCCACGGCTGCCGGACTCGCACGCCAGCAGAACGCGCACGTCGTGTCGCCGTTCGATGTCGGCGAGGCTGGAAAGAATGGCGGCGCGCTTGCCCGGCGCGATCGGGTGGATGTCGTCCATGCAGTCGTGATCCGTTGATGTCGAGCGTGCTCGACTGTAGCGCAGTTGCGCACGGGTAGTGCCGGCCGCTGGCCGGCAACCTCAATGGGCGCACCTGGAATTCTGCGGTTGCCGGCCAGCGGCCGGCACTACCGGCTAGGGTTCGTAGCTGTAGCCCATGCCGTACACCGAACGGATCGGTTCGCCTTCCATGCCGGCGTCGGCCAGCTTGCGGCGCAGGTTGCGCACATGGCTGTCGACGGTGCGGTCGACCACCACGCGGTGGTCCAGGTAGAGGCGGTCGAGAAGCTCATCGCGCGCCCAGATCCGGCCGGGCGTGGCCAGCAGGGTGCGCAGCAGGCGGTATTCCACCGGCGTCAGGTCCAGGCCCTTGCCGTTCCAGGTGGCGCGTGCCGCCGGTTCGTCGATGTGCAGCCCGCTGTTGGCGCGTGCAGCGGGGTCCGGGCGGTAACGGCGCAGCACTGCCACCACCCGCGCCACCACCTCGCGCGGACTGAACGGCTTGCAGATGTAGTCGTCGGCACCGATGTCCAGGCCCAGCAGGCGGTCGATCTCTTCCACCCGCGCGGTGACCATGATCACCGGTACGTCGCTGCCGGCGCGCAGTTCGCGGCACAGGTCCACGCCATCGCGTTGCGGCAGCATCAGGTCCAGCAGCACCAGGTCGGGCTGGTAGCGCGCGAATGCGTCGATCACCTGGCCGCCATCGTCCACCCATTCGCTGGTCATGCCGGCGGCGGCCAGGTAGTCGCGCAGCACCGAGGCCAGGCGTGGCTCATCCTCGACGATCAGGATCTTCGCGGACGCGGCGGGGGACAGGCTCATGCGGACTCCGGCAGGGTGACGACTACGCGCAGCCCGCCCAGCGGCGAGGGCTCGGCGTGGATATGGCCGTGGTGGGCGAGGATGATGTTGTGGCTGATGGCCAGGCCCAGCCCGCTGCCGCCGCTGGCGCGGTTGCGCGAACTCTCCACCCGGTAGAAGCGCTCGAACAGCAGCGCGCACTTGTCGGCCGGTACGCCCGGCGCGGTGTCTTCCACGATCAGCTGCACGCCGGCGGGCACGCGCGCAGCCTGCACGCGCACGCGGCCGCCGCCATGGGTATAGCGCAGCGCATTTTCCAGCAGGTTTGCCAGGACCTGCTGCAGGCGGCGCTCGTCACCGGAGACCTGCAGCGGTGTGGCGGGCAGCGCTTCTTCCAGTGCCAGCCCCGCCGTGGAGAAGCGCACGCGCATGCCATTGAGCTCGCTACGCACCAGCGCCACCAGGTCCAGCGGGGCGAAGCGGTAGGCCAGGCCGCCGGACTGGGTCATCGACAGGTCGTGCAGGTCGTCGATCAGCTTGCCCAGCTGGCGGATCTCGCCCTGCAGGGCACCCAGGTTGGCGCGGTCCAGCGGGCGGATACCATCCTCGATCGCCTCCAGTTCGGCGCGCACCACCGCCAGCGGCGTGCGCAGTTCGTGCGAGATGTCGGCAATGAAGGCGCGGCGGTTGCGCTCGGTGTCGTCCAGCGCCTGCGCCATCCGGTTGAAGTCGTTGACCAGTGCATCCAGCTCGTCATCGCTGGTGCGCTCGATGCGGGTGGCGTAGTCGCCGGCGGCGAGCCGGTGGGTGGCGGCGGCCAGCTTGGCCAGGCGCTGGCGCAGCGCGCGCGACACCAGCCAGGCCAGCACTACGGTCACCAGCAGCAGCGAGATGCCGATCACCCACCATGCGCGCATCTGGGTGTTGTAGAAATTCAGGTCGTTGGTAGCGATGACGGTCTGGAACGGCACCATGCCCAGCCAGCCGACGGTGTGTCCGTCCACCTGCACACTGTGCGGCTCGTCGTCGCTGATCGCGTCCGGGTTGCCGGCCACGAACCGATGCTGCGCATCGAACAGGCCCAGCCGCGAGGGAACCCCGGTCTGGTCGGACAGCGGCGGCACGGGCCCCTCGTGCCCATGGCCCAGGTCCGGGCGCAGCAGCCGCGCCCAGCGGTCACTGTCACCGCGCAGATGCTCCCAGCCGCCGTGCGTGCGGTACTCGCGCTGCAGGTGTGGCATCACGCGCTGCATGCGCAGGTCGCCCTGGTCGTTGAGGTAGTCCAGGAAGCCGGTCTGGAACGCCACGCGGCTGGCAATGCCGTTCACTGCCAGCACCAGCAGGCAGGCGGTGAAGATCGCGAGGAAGGTCTTCGCGGTCAGGCCGAATTTGAATCGAATCTTCGCCATCGCCGGGCCATTAGCGGCGCATGCGGCGCCGAAAGCAAGCGCCCGCTGAGCCGGTCGCACAATCTCCATATTCTCTGCACACTTTCACGGCAGCGTGCACGGGTCAACGAAAGGCCCCCACGCCCCCCATGTCACTCCTGCGTCCGCTGTTCCGCTCCCCCCGTGCGTTGTTGTTGCCCCTGCTGCTGGGCCTGGCGGCCTGCTCGGCGGGCAGGACCGAGGCCCCGGCCACCCCCGAAGTCGGCGTCATCACCGCCCGCGCGCAACCGCTGGCACTGCAGCAGACCCTGCCCGGCCGGGCGGTGCCGTTCGAGGTGTCCGAGGTGCGGCCGCAGATCGGTGGGCTGATCCGCCAGCGGTTGTTCACCGAAGGCCAGCAGGTCAAGGCCGGGCAGCTGCTGTACCAGGTCGATCCGGCGCCGTACCAGGCCGCCTTCGATACCGCGCGTGGCCAGCTGGCGCAGGCCGAGGCCGCTGTGCTGTCGGCGCAGCCGAAGGCCGAGCGCACCCGTACGCTGCTGGGCATGGACGCGGCCAGCAAGCAGGACGCCGACGATGCCACCTCGGCACTGAAGCAGGCCCAGGCCAACGTGATTGCCGCGCGCGCGGCATTGCAGGCCGCGCGGATCAACCTGGACTACACCCGGGTGACCGCACCGATCGACGGCCGCATCGGTACCTCCAGCGTCACCGCCGGCGCGCTGGTCGCCGCCGGCCAGGACGCGGCGCTGGCGACCATTCAACGGCTGGACCCGGTCTATCTGGATGTGACCCAGTCCAGCACGCAGATGCTGGCGCTGCGCAAGCAGCTCGACGCCGGCCTGGTGAAGGCCATCGATGGCAAGGCCCAGGTGAAGGTGCTGCTGGAGGACGGCAGCACCTATGCCCATGAGGGCACGCTGGAGTTCGTCGGCAGCGCAGTCGATCCAGGCACCGGCAACGTGGTGCTGCGCGCGGTCATTCCGAACCCGGAGGGCCTGCTTCTGCCGGGCATGTACCTGAAGGCGGTGTTGCCGATGGCCACCGATGCGCGTGCCCTGCTGGTGCCGCAGAAGGCGGTGCTGCGCAATGAACGTGGCGAGCCGCTGCTGCGCCTGCTCGACGCAGAGGATCGCGTGGTCGAGCGGCGGGTCAGCACCGGCCAGGTGGTGGGCAACCAGTGGCAGATCACGCAGGGCCTGAAGGCTGGCGAGCGGGTGATCGTCAGCAACGGCAGTGCGGTAGCGCTGGGCCAGCAGGTGAAGGCGGTGGCGGCCACCACGGCGCAGCTGGCGGCGATGCCGGCGGTCGACCCGAACGGCAACACCGACGAAAAGTCGCACTGAGGCCTGCCGCGCATGGTTCGTTTCTTCATCGACCGGCCGATCTTTGCCTGGGTGATCGCCATCGCGGTCAGCCTGCTCGGCCTGCTCGCGATCCTGATCCTGCCGGTGGACCGCTACCCGCAGATCGCCCCGCCCACCATCACCATCCGCGCCACCTACACCGGCGCCTCGTCGCAGACCGTGGAAAACGCGGTCACCCAGGTCATCGAGCAGTCCCAGCAGAGCCTGGACCACCTGATGTACATGACCTCGACCAGTGCTTCCGATGGCTCGGCGCAGGTCAACCTGGTGTTCGCCACCGGCACCAACCCGGACACCGCGCAGGTGCAGGTGCAGAATCAGCTGCAGGCCGCGATGGCGACGCTGCCGCAGGCGGTGCAGCAGAACGGCCTGACCATCACCAAGTCCAGCGGTTCGATCTTCGAGGTGCTGTCGTTCACCAGCGAAGACGGCAGCATGGACAACTTCGATGTCGCCAACTTCATGGAAGCGCGCATCGACGACCAGATCAGCCGCGTCAGCGGTGTCGGCAACATCCAGCCGATCGGCCAGGAATACGCCATGCGTATCTGGCTGGACCCGGAAAAGATGCGCCAGTACGCGCTGATGCCGTCGGACATCGAGACCGCACTGCAGGCGCAGAACACCGACGTGTCGGCCGGTGAACTCGGTGGCCAGCCGGCGCTGAAGGGCCAGCAGCTGGACGCGACCGTGACCGCGCGCAGCCGCCTGCACACGCCCGAGCAGTTCGCGCAGGTGGTGCTCAAGGCCGATGCCAATGGCAGCGTGGTGCACCTGGGCGACGTGGCGACGATCGGCCTGGGCCCGGAAAGCTATGACAGCATCAGCACGTTCAACGGCAAGCCGTCGGCCTCGCTGGGCATCGAGCTCAACGCCGGTGCCAACGCCATCGCCGTCTCCAAGGCCGTCGAGGCACGACTGCAGCAGCTGCAGAAGTACTGGCCGCATGGCTACACCTACCACGTGGCGTTCACCACCACGCCGTTCGTGACCATCTCGCTGAAGGAAGTGGTGATCACCCTGATCGAGGCGATCGCGCTGGTCGTGCTGGTGATGTACCTGTTCCTGCAGAACTGGCGGGCCACGCTGATCCCGACCATCGCGGTGCCGGTGGTGCTGCTGGGCACCTTCGGCGTGCTGGCCGCCTTCGGCTATTCGATCAATACGCTGACCATGTTCGCGCTGGTGCTGGCCATCGGCCTGCTGGTGGACGACGCCATCGTGGTGGTGGAGAACGTGGAGCGGGTGATGACCTTCGAAGGGCTGGCACCGAAGCCAGCCACGTTGAAGGCGATGGGCCAGATCACCGGCGCGCTGGTCGGCATCGTGCTGGTGCTGACCGCGGTGTTCCTGCCGATGGCGTTCTTCAGCGGTGTCACCGGCGTGATCTATCGCCAGTTCTCGGTGACGATCGCCGCTGCGATGATCCTGTCGGTGCTGGTGGCGATGACCATCACCCCGGCGCTGTGCGGCAGCATCCTGCACCAGATTCCCAAGGGCGGCCATCCGCATGGCGACCACGCTGGCGAGCCGGGCCTGCTGGGCAAGTTCTTCATCTGGTTCAACCATCGCTTCGAGCGCACCTCCAACCGACTGCGCCATCGCGTCGACCGCTTCCTCGGCCGGCGCACGCTGGGCGTACTGTTCTACCTGGTGCTGAGCGTGGCCACCGGCCTGTTGTTGTGGCACCTGCCGGGCGCGTTCCTGCCCGATGAAGACCAGGGCATGCTCAACGCGCTGGTGAAGCTGCCCGCCGGGTCCACCCTGGAGCAGACCCGTGCCGTGATGGATCGCCTGAGCGCCGCCGCGGTGAAGGACGACAGCGTACTGTCAATCCAGGCCACCGCAGGTTTCAGTGTCAGCGGCAGTGGCCAGAACGTCGGCCAGGCCTTCATCCGGCTCAAGGATTGGGACGACCGCAAGGACGATGCCGATACCATCGCCGCGCGCTTGACCGCGGCCATGGCCAGCGTGCCCGATGCGCAGGTGTTCATCACCTCGCCACCGGCCATCCTCGGCCTCGGCGATGCCGGTGGCTTCACCCTGGAACTGCAGGACGAAGGCGGTGCCGGCCATGCCGCCGCCGTGGCCGCGCGCAACACGCTGCTGAAGGACGCTGCCAAGGATCCGAAGCTGGTCAACGTGCGCTACGCCAGCCTGGAAGACGCGCCGGTGTACGCGGTGAAGGTGGACGACGCCAAGGCGCAGGCGATGGGCGTCAATCCGCAGGACATCAATGACACCTTGAACGCCGCGCTGGGTGGCGACTTCGTCAACAACTTCATCTACAAGGGCCGCATCAAGAAGGTGTTCATCCAGGGCACGGCCGAAGCCCGCATGCAGCCGCAGGACATCGAGCGCTGGAGCGTGCGCAACCAGGCCGGGCAGATGGTACCGCTGTCGTCGCTGGTCAGCGCGCACTGGACCAGTGCGCCGGCCGCGCTGCAGCGCTACAACGGCGTCTCGGCGATGGAGATCACCGGCCAGCCGGCACCGGGCGTCAGTTCCGGCGAGGCGATGGCCGAGATCGCACGTCTGGCCGGCACGCTGCCGGAAGGCTTCAGCCATGCCTGGTCGGACATGGCCTACCAGGAACAGCTGTCGGGGAACCAGGCGCCGATGCTGTATGCCATCTCGCTGCTGTTCGTGTTCCTGTGCCTAGCCGCGCTGTATGAAAGCTGGGCGGTACCGTTCGCGGTGATGCTGGCAGTGCCGGTGGGCGTGTTCGGCGCCGTGCTGATGATGAACCTGCGTGGCCTCAACAACGACGTGTACTTCCAGGTCGGCCTGCTGACCACGATTGGCCTGGCAGCGAAGAACGGCATCCTGATCGTCGAGTTCGCGCGCATCCTCGAGCAGCAGGGCAGGAGCACCCGCGACGCGATCCTGCAGGCGGTCTACCTGCGGCTGCGCCCGATCGTGATGACCTCGCTGGCATTCCTGATGGGTGTGCTGCCGCTGGTGTTCGCCACCGGCGCCGGTTCGGCCGCGCGCCGTTCGCTGGGTACCGGCGTGGCCGGCGGTACGGTCGCCTCGATGGTGCTGGGCATGTTCTTCGTGCCGTTGTTCTACCTGCTGGTGCGCCGCCTGTTCCCGGGCCGCGCGCCGGCCGACGCCACTGCCCCGGAGGCACGCCCATGAAGCCGATGCTGCTGCGCGCCCTGGCGGCCGCAACGATGACCACCGTGCTGGGCGGCTGCGTGAGCATGGCCCCGCACTACCAGCGCCCCGAGGCGCCGGTGCCGGCACAGTTCGCCAATGCCGCCACCGGCGAGACCGGGCCAGCACTGGCGATGCCGGCCTGGCGCGAGGTGTTCCTGGAGCCGCGCCTGCAGCAGGTCATCGCGCTGGCACTGCAGAACAACCGCGACCTGCGCGTGGCGGTGCTGCAGGTGGAGAAGGAACGCGCGCAGTACCGCATCCAGCGCGCGGCGCTGCTGCCGTCGGTGGATGCCAGCGGCAGCGTGACCCGTTCGCGGGTGAGTGATGCCAACAGCGAGATCGGCGTCAGCCAGGTGACCGAATCCGATGCCGTGCAGGTGGGCTTCAGCAGCTGGGAACTGGACCTGTTCGGGCGCATCCGCAGCCTGAAGAACGAGGCGCTGCAGAACTGGCTGGCCAGTGCCGAGAACCAGCGTGCGGCGCGCACCAGCCTCGTCGCCGAAGTGGCCACGGCCTGGCTGGCGCTGGCGGCCGACGAGCAGTCGCTGGCGTTCACCCGGCAGACGCTGGACAGTCAGCAGCAGACCCTGCAGCGCACCGAGGCCCGCCATGCACAAGGCCTGGCCTCGGGCCTGGACCTGTCGCAGGTGCAGACCAGTGTGGACGCCGCGCGCGCTGCGCTGGCCAGGCTGCAGACCCAGCAGGCGCAGGATCGTGATGCGCTGCAGTTACTGGTGGGTGCTCCGCTGGACGCGGCATTGCTGCCCAGCGCACAGGCACTGGACGGCACCGTGGCGCTGGCGCCGTTGCCTTCCAACCTGCCCTCGAGCGTGCTGCTGCAGCGTCCGGACGTGCTGTCCGCCGAACACGCGTTGCAGGCGGCCAACGCCGATATCGGCGCCGCGCGCGCCGCGTTCTTCCCGACGCTGACGCTGACTGCCAACTACGGCCACAGCTCCACCGCGTTGTCGACGCTGTTCTCGGCCGGCACCCGCGGCTGGTCGTTCGCGCCCAGCATCACGGCGCCGATCTTCCACGCCGGTGCGTTGAAGGCCTCACTGGATGCCTCGAAGATTGGCAAGGACATCGGCATCGCTCAGTACGAGAAGGCGATCCAGCAGGCCTTCAGTGAAGTGGCCGATGCCCTGGCCACGCGCGATCACCTGGGCGCGCAGATGGAGGCACAACGGGCACTGGTCGCCGCCAGCCAGCGCAGCTACACGCTGGCCGAGGCGCGCTATCGCACCGGGCTGGACGGCTATCTGCAGGCGCTGGATGCGCAGCGCAGCCTGTTTGCCGCGCAGCAGGACCTGATCGCGCTGCAGCAGCAGGAAGCGGGAAACCGGGTGACGCTGTTCAAGGTGCTGGGCGGTGGCGCAGACGCACGGTAACGCGCCCTGCTCTGGTAGGTGCCGACCTTGGTCGGCACGGAAGCATGGAGTGTCGCGATCTGATGATTCGTGCCGACCAAGGTCGGCACCCACCAAGGCAGATTCATGTGCCGACCCAAGTCGGCACCCACCAGAAGCGGACGGTGCTGCCTACGCCACGCGGCCCCGGCGTGCACGCTCCAGGTGCACCAGCAGCAGCGAGATTGCCGCCGGGGTCATGCCCGGGATGCGCTGCGCCTGGCCGATGGTCTGTGGGCGCACGCGCTCCAGCTTCTGCAGGGCTTCGGCCGACAGCCCGCGCACCGTGGCGTAGTCGAAGGCTTCAGCGATCGGCGTGGCTTCATGCCGCTGCTGGCGCTCGATCTCCTCGCGCTGGCGGTCCAGGTAGCCGGCGTACTTCACGCCGATCTCCACCTGCTCGGCCACCTTGGCGTCGGCCACGGCCGGGCCCAGCGACGGCACCTGCATCAGCTGCGCGTAATCCAGCTCGGGGCGCTTGATCAGGTCCAGCACGTTGGTTTCGCGGCTGACCGCCACGCCCAGCGTGTCCTGCACTTCGCGGCCCAGCGCATTGGCCGGGGTCGCCCACAGCGCGCCCAGGCGCGCGCGCTCGGCGGCGACGGCGGCCTGCTTGGTCTCGAACGCGCTCCAGCGCTGGTCATCCACCAGGCCCATCTCGCGGCCGGCCGGGGTCAGGCGCTGGTCGGCGTTGTCCTCGCGCAGCTGCAGGCGGTATTCGGCGCGGCTGGTGAACATGCGGTACGGCTCGTTGGTACCGTGGGTGATCAGGTCATCCACCAGCACGCCCAGGTAGGCCTCGTCGCGACGCGGGCACCAGCCGTCCAGCCCACGCACCTGGCGTGCGGCGTTGAGGCCGGCCAGCAGGCCCTGCGCGGCGGCTTCTTCATAGCCGGTGGTGCCGTTGATCTGGCCGGCGAAGAACAGGCCGTTGACCAGCTTGGTTTCCAGCGAAGCCTTCAACCCGCGTGGATCGAAGAAGTCGTACTCGATCGCGTAGCCGGGGCGGGTGATGTGCGCGTTGCCGAAGCCGCGGATGCTGCGCACCATCTCCAACTGCACGTCGAACGGCAGCGAGGTGGAGATGCCGTTGGGGTAGATCTCGACGATGCCCAGGCCTTCGGGTTCGACGAAGATCTGGTGGCTGGCCTTCTCGGCGAAGCGCACCACCTTGTCCTCGATGGACGGGCAGTAGCGCGGGCCGATGCCTTCGATCTGGCCGCTGTACAGCGGCGAGCGGTGCAGCGCGTCGCGGATGATCTGGTGGGTCTGTTCGGTGGTGTGGGTGATCCAGCAGCTGACCTGCTGCGGATGCTCGTCCACCGAACCCAGGAAGGACATCACCGGGCGCGGCAAGTCGCCGGGCTGCTCATCCATCACGCTGTAGTCCAGCGAGCGGCCGTCGATGCGCGGTGGCGTGCCGGTCTTCAGGCGGTCCACCTGGAACGGGCGCTCGCGCAGGCGCGCGGCCAGCGTGGTGGCCGGCGGGTCGCCCATGCGGCCGGCGGCGTACTGGGTCGGGCCGACATGGATCTTGCCGGCCAGGAAGGTGCCGGCGGTCAGCACCACGGCCTCGGCATCGAAGCGCAGGCCGGTCTGGGTGATGACCCCGCGCACGGCGTCGCCTTCGATGACCAGGTCATCGACGGCCGCCTGGAACACGGTCAGGTTGGCCTGGCCTTCAACGATGGCGCGGATCGCCATGCGGTACAGGTTGCGGTCGGCCTGGCAGCGGGTGGCGCGCACGGCCGGGCCCTTGGAGGCATTGAGGGTGCGCCACTGGATGCCGGCACGGTCGGCGGCATGCGCCATCGCACCGCCCAGGGCGTCGATTTCCTTGACCAGGTGGCCCTTGCCGATGCCTCCGATGGCCGGGTTGCAGCTCATCGCGCCCACCGTTTCGATGTTGTGGGTCAGCAGCAGGGTGCGCACGCCGGTACGGGCCGCGGCCAGCGCGGCTTCGGTGCCGGCGTGGCCACCGCCGATGACGATGACGTCGTAACGATGGAAGGACGGGTTCATGGGGCTGTTCAGCTGGGGGCGGGCGCGGCCGGGGCGGCGCCGGGGTGGCGATTTTAGCGCCATTCGGGGCCGCGGCGTCGGTGCCGGCCGGCCGGCGTCGAAATCAGCCCTAAAGTTGGCAGGATTATTGCAGATAACCCAATAGCACCCACCGTGGCTGGCGCCGCAGGCGCCCGTGACCGGAATTGGAACAGGGGCCGGTACAGGCGCACGGTGGGGGAGCAGAGGGCCGGCAGTCGGGGGACTGTCCGGCCCTGTTTTTTCGGGATTGCCGGGAAAGGCCCGACCACGCATGGCGTGGATCTACCGACGCTGGGGCTCTCTCCGGTTGGCGACCCGGCAAAACAGACGGCCCCGCAGTGCGGGGCCGTCTGTCTTCAGAGGTGCCGACATCCGACAGGGCCGGAACAGGGGGGATCCAGATGTTCCTGTCGGATATCGACGTAGAGATTTTTGCGGCGGCCCGTCTCGCTTTTTGTCACTTTGTGACGCGGGCCGTCACCGGTTCCGTAGAGTGCAACCTGGACCGGGTGAAATGCAATACGGTTCAGCGCTCAACTGTGCGCTGCGTCCCACGATCCATGTTGCGCCAAGGGGAACCGTTCATCCTCGGCGCGCTCGGCGCCGGGGTCGGACGGGCCGGCGGTGGCGGCGCCGACGGCTGGATGTTCGACTGCGGCGGGCGACGCATCGAGTCCATGTTCCGCCACGGCGAACCGCCGTTGTACGACGGCCGCGGCGGCGGCGGCGGACGGTTCTCGCCACCGTTGCCGGGCGGGCGCGGTGGCGGACGGTGGTTGTGCGGCGGGCGGTAGATCGGGCGCGAGTAGTACGGATTGCCATAGCCGCCGTAGTAGCCGCCATAGCCGCCGTAGTAAGGGTAGCCGTAGTTGTAGGGATAGCCGGCCGGGTAGCGGTACTCCACCGACGGCGCACCGTGGTAGTAGCTGCCGCTGCGGCCACCGCCGACATAGTCGTAGGTGGTGCAGCCGGTCAGGGCCAGCAACAGGCCACCGGCAAGCATCAGGCGCGTTTTCATGGTGGGTCCCCCCAGAGGACGGGTTGTGCAGTCAGCTTCGTGCGCAGGCGTTGAATCGGCCCTTAACTTCACTGCCCAGGATGAATGGAGGTGAAGGCCCTCATGCTGGCATGACCTGTGCCGGGGTCGCCAGCGTGGGGCCATACGTTAATCTTGCGTCATGAGCGATTCACTGTTGCCCCGTGCCGACGATGTCCTGGCTGCCGCTGCGCGGATCGCGCCGCACGCCAGCGTGACCCCGGTGCTGCGCTCGCGCACGCTTGATGCGCTGGCCGGCGCGCAGCTGGCGTTCAAGGCCGAGCACCTGCAGCGCGGCGGCGCATTCAAGTTCCGCGGGGCCTGCAACGCGGTGTGGTCGCTGGATGCCGATCGCGCCCGTGCCGGCGTGGTCACCCATTCGTCCGGCAACCACGGCGCTGCCCTGGCCCTGGCCGCGCGCACCCGCGGCATTCCCTGCCACGTGGTGGTGCCCGAAGGTGCGGTGGCGGCCAAGCTGGCCAACATCGCCCGCCACGGTGCCACGCTCTGGCGCTGCCCGCCGACCATCGCCGACCGCGAGGCCGCCTGCGCCAAAGTACAGGCCGATACCGGCGCGACCCTGGTCCATCCCTATGCGGACCCGGCGGTGATGGCCGGGCAGGGCACCGCGGCCCTGGAGCTGCTGCACAGCGACGGTCCGTTCGACGTGCTGGTAGTCCCAGTCGGAGGGGGCGGCCTGGCCAGCGGTACCGCCCGGGCCCTGCAGTTCGCCAGTCCCCAGACCCGGCTGGTGCTGGCCGAACCGGCCGGTGCCGACGACACCGCGCGCTCGCTGGCCGCAGGCGAGCGCCAGGGCGCGTTCACCCCTGACACCATCTGCGACGGCCTGCGTACCCTGATCGGCGCCCCCAACTTCGCGCTGCTGCGCGCGGCCGGCGTCGAGGTGATCGTGGTCGACGACGCCGCCACCATGGCCGCGATGCGCCTGCTGTGGGAGGTGCTCAAGCAGGTGGTCGAGCCGTCCTCGGCCACCGTTCTGGCCGCGGTGCTGGCACAGCCGCAGCGGTTCGCCGGCCTGCGGGTGGGCCTGGTGCTGTCCGGTGGCAATGTCGACCTGCCCGCGCTGCGTTGGGGGGCGCCTTGAGCCGCGACGGGCACCGGCCCCGCACCGGCCTGCTGGGCTGGCTGTGGCGGCTGTTCGTGCTGCTGGTGGTCTGGCTGCTGGGCGTGACCGCCTGGATCGTCTGGGTGGGGGAGCGCGACCAGGCAGCCAAGGCCGACGCCATCATCGTGCTCGGTGCGGCGGCCTATGACGCCAAGCCGTCGCCGGTCTTTGAAGAACGCATCCGTCATGGCCTGGATCTCTATGAAGCCCGGTACGCGCCACTGCTGATCTTCACCGGCGGCTACGGTGGCACCGGCGCGCGCTTTTCCGAATCGCAGGTGGCGCGGCGCTATGCGCTCAAGCATGGCGTGCCGGACGATGCGATCCTGATCGAGACCGCCTCGCGCAACACCGTGCAGAACCTGGTCGAGGCCAAGCGGCTGATGGACCAGCGCGACCTGCACCGGGTGATCATCGTCAGCGACCCGTTGCACATGGCGCGCGCGCTGCGCCTGAGCAAGGCGCTGGGCATCGATGCGCTGGCCTCGTCCACGCCCAGCACGCGCTTCCGCAGCTTCCACACCAGCTGGCGCTTCCTGGTGCAGGAAATCTATTTCTTCCACCGCGACCTGGTGCGGCCGCCGCTGAGTTCGCCGGCCAATACCTGAGGGCGGAAACCTGATCTGGGCAGACGCCCATCGTGGAAACGTGAGGTTGCCGGCCAGCGGCCGGCACTACCAGCCGGTCAGGTCTGCCTGCGCCGGATCGGAATCGCCGACACCGCCCGAATTGGGTGGATGCCGACCAAGGTCGGCACCTACCCGGGCGATTCGCGCACGGTGTGGCATGCGGTAGTGCCGGCCGCTGGCCGGCAGAGGTCCACCGTGGAATCGTGAGGTTGCCGGCCAGCGGCCGGCACGACCGGGCGATCAGGTCTGCTTCCGCCGGATCGGGATCGCCGACATCGCCCGGATTGGGTGGGTGCCGACCAAGGTCGGCACCTACCCGGGCGATTCGCGCACGGTGTGGCATGCGGTAGTGCCGGCCGCTGGCCGGCAGAGGGCCACCGTGGAATCGTGAGGTTGCCGGCCAGCGGCCGGCACGACCAGACGATCAGGTCTGCTTGCGCCGGATCGGAATCGCCGACACCGGCACCGAGGCCACGTCATGCCCGCCTTCGCGGATCGGTGCGCCCGGGTCCGGTGCCCAGGCGTGGGCGTAGATTACTTCCCAGCTGCTGGGCAGCTTGCCGTCGGCGCGTCGCATCGGTTCATACGCCGCTGCCGCCGCGGCGAAGCGGCCACGCCCGGTCAGCGTGTGGCGGCGGTCCACCCGCGCATTGGTCGCGCCCATCGCGCGCAGCTCCCGCATCAACGAGGGCAGGTCGTCGTAGGTCAGGGTGAACAGGTCGCGGTCCAGCACCGGGTCGCGGAAACCGGCCATCATCAGCGCATCGCCGAACTGGGCGATCTGCGCGAAGCGGCTCACGTGCGGGCGATCATCGGCGGCTGCGAAGGCCTCATTGAGTTCGACCAGCGTGTCCGGGCCGAAGGTGGAGCACAGCAGCAGGCCGCCGGGCTTGAGCACGCGACGGAAGCCGGCGAACACTGCCGGCAGGTCGTCCACCCACTGCAGGCACAGGTTGCTGAAGATCACGTCCACGCTGTTGTCGGCCAGTGGCAGCGCGGCGGCGTCGCCGCACAGGCGCTGGAACGGCTTCCACCAGCCGGCCTGGCGCTTGGCCTGGTCCAGCATCGGCAGCGCCAGGTCCAGCGCGATCACCTGCGCCTTCGGCCAGCGCTTCTTCATCAGCGCACTGGCGTGGCCGGTACCCGCGCCGATGTCCAGCACTACCTCGGGCTTGCGTGCCTCCAGGTAGTCCAGCGATTCCACCAGCCGCGCCTGCACCTCGCGCTGCAGGGCGGCGGCGGCGTCGTAGCTGTTGGCGGCGCGGGCGAACGCGCGGCGGACATGGCGGGCATCGAAGTGGGACGGCATTGCGAAAGTCTCTTAGAACGTACCGGGGTAGGCGCCGCCGTCGATCAGCAGGTTCTGCCCGGTGAGGTAACCGGCCTGTGCGCTGCACAGGAAGGCGCAGGCCGCGCCGAATTCATCCGCCGTGCCGAAGCGGCCGGCGGGGATCTGCTGGCGGCGGCGTTCGGCCACTTCGGCAGCATTGCCGTCCTTGCCCGCACTGTGGGCGAAGTTGGCGCGCAGGCGGTCGGTGTCGAACTGGCCGGGCAGCAGGTTGTTGATGGTGACATTGTGTGCCACGGTGCGGCGCGACAGCCCGGCGACGAAGCCGGTCAGGCCGCTGCGCGCGCCGTTGGACAGCGCCAGGATGTCGATCGGGGCCTTCACCGCCGAAGACGTGATGTTGACGATGCGGCCGAAGCCACGCGCGATCATCGCGTCCACGGTGGCGCGGATCAGCGCGATCGGCGCCAGCATGTTGGCGTCCAGTGCGGCGATCCAGTCGTCGCGCTCGAAACTGCGGAAGTCGCCCGGCGGCGGGCCACCGGCATTGGTGACCAGGATGTCCACCTGCGGGCACGCGGCGAGCGCTGCGGAGCGACCGGCCTCGGTGGTCACGTCGGCGGCGGCCACGCGGACTTCGGCGGCGCCGGGCAGGGCGCGCAGCGCTTCGGCGGCGGCCTGCAGCGCAGCCTCACCACGGGCCACGATCACCACGTTGACGCCCTCGCGCACCAGCGCACGCGCGCAGCCCAGGCCCAGCCCCTTGCTTGCGCCGCAGACCAGTGCCCAGCGGCCGTTGATACCCAGATCCATGCATCAATCCTGCGGAATGAGGAAGGCGCTCATTGTCCGCCATCGGCCGGTGACAGGCCGGCAACGAAGTGTTGCAGGGCGGCGGCCACCTCGTCGGCATGGCCGAGGAAGGGCGCATGGCCGCCGTGGGCGATGGTCAGCGCCTGCGCACCGGGGGCCAGTGCCGCGGCGGCCTGCATTGCCGCCGGAGACACCAGCCGGTCACGCTGGCCGGCGATCCACAGGCTGGGCTTGGCCAGCGTCGGCAGTGCGCCACGCAGGTCGGTGCTTTCCAGCAGGCGCAGGCCTTCCAGCAGGGCGCGTTCGGT
Organism: Stenotrophomonas sp. PAMC25021; assembly: GCF_004795795.1. Lineage (NCBI taxonomy): Bacteria > Pseudomonadati > Pseudomonadota > Gammaproteobacteria > Lysobacterales > Lysobacteraceae > Stenotrophomonas > Stenotrophomonas sp. PAMC25021. The sequence continues at coordinate 2,362,285 of NZ_CP039255.1, forward strand.
GGGTGCACCGCGCTCGACCAGGCGCTGGCGCAGCGTGCGCAGCTCCTCGCGGGCGTGTGCCGAGCCCATGACATCCAGCGCCAGGAAGCGTTCCAGGGTGCCACCGAAGTCGGTGGCCAGCTCGCGCCCGAACTGCTCGAACACCGCCGGCTCCACCGCATGCGGCCAGTCTTCGCTACGCACGAAGCGCGGCGTGGCCGCGATCATCGCCAGCCCGCGCACCTTCGGCAGTGTCGCGGCGGCGTGCAGCGCGAACAGGCCGCCCAGCGACCAGCCGCACCACACCGCAGGCGGCGTGGCCGCGGCAATGGCATTGACCACGAACGGCAGGCGCAGCGGCGTGGTGTCCTCGCGGCTGTGGCCATGGCCCGGCAGATCAACCAGATGCAGGGTGAAGTGATCGGCCAGGCGTTGCACCAACGGCGCGAACACGCCGCCCTGCAGGGCCCAGCCATGGATCAGTACCAGGTCCGGCCCCTGGCCGGTGACGTCGATATGCATGGGGAAACGGCAACAGGCTCAGGCGAAGACAGGCAGCGGCGGTGGCGCGGCCTCACGCGCGGCCAGGTTGACGCGATCGCGCGCGCTGGCAATGGCTTCGACCAGGCCACGCACCTGCTCGGGGGTGTGCAGCGCGGACAGCGTGACGCGCAGGCGCGCCTTGCCTTCGGGAACCGTGGGCGGGCGGATCGCGCCGACCAGCCAACCGGCCTGTTCCAACGCCTGGGACATCGCCACGGCGCGATGGTCATCGCCACACAGCAGCGGCTGGATCGGCGTTTCCGAGGCCATCAGGTCCAGGCCATGGCGGCGGGCTTCGCCGCGGAACAGCGCGATCAGATCGGTCAGTTTCGAGCGCCGCCAGTTGTCACGGCGCGCCAGGCGCACCGCTTCCAGTGCTGCGGCGGCCAGCGCCGGCGGCATCGCAGTGGTGTAGATGTACGGGCGTGCGGTTTCGGCCAGGTGCTCGACCAGGTCGTCGCGGCCCAGCACCAGCGCGCCGGAACCGCCCAGTGCCTTGCCCAGCGTGACCAGCTGCAGCGGCACATCGTCCACGCCCAGCCCGGCGGCGGCCACGGCACCACGGCCATCACCGACCACGCCCACGCCGTGCGCATCGTCCACATAGAACAGCGCCTGCTGCAGGCGTGCCACCAGCGACAATGCACGCAGCGGTGCGATGTCGCCATCCATGCTGAACACACCGTCGGTGGCCAGCATCGCCGCGCCATCGGGCGCGTGCTTGAGCTGGCGCATCGCGCCTTCGGCGTCGAGGTGCGGATAACGGCGCAGGCGCGCACCCGCCAGCCGCGTCGCATCGAGCAGGCTGGCGTGGTTGAGCTTGTCCTGCACGCACACATCGTTCTCTTCGCTCAGCAGCGCCTGCTGCACGGCCAGGTTGGCGGCGAAGCCACTGCCGAACAGCAGCGCGCGCGGGTAGCCCAGCCACTCCGCCACTTCGCGCTCCAGTGCCTCATGCAGAGCGTGGTGGCCGCAGACCAGATGCGAGGCGCCCGCGCCGGAGCCTTCGCGTGCGGCCGCATCCTGCAATGCGTTGACCACGCTGAACTGCTGGGCCAGGCCCAGGTAATCGTTGCTGCAGAAGCCGGTCAGCCACTGGCCGTCCACCTCCAGGCGGACGCCATCACGACGGCTGACCGTGCGCCGCGTGCGGCGACGGCCTTGGGCATCGCGCAGGGCGCGTTGGGCGTGGAGGCGGGCGGTCAGGTCGGGGCGGGCCATGGCGGCTGAATGCGGCGACGGGGCGGCTAGGGTAGCGCGTTGCCGCGGCGCCTGCTTGCGGCCCGTCTCAGGCCGCGTGAGCGCAGCCACAGGCGGGCGCATCGGCGCTGATATCAGCGTGCACGATGCCGCCGTGGTCGTGGCCCTCGGCATCCACCTGCACCGCCATCGGCTGCAACCCCAGCCGCGCGAACAGGGCCAGGTCGCGCTCGCTCTCCGGGTTGCCGGTGGTTAGCAGCTTGTCGCCGTAGAAGATCGAGTTGGCACCGGCCACGAAGCACAGCGCCTGCAGTTCGTCGCTCATCGCCTCGCGACCGGCCGACAGCCGCACCATCGAACGCGGCATGGCGATGCGTGCCACCGCGATCATGCGCACGAACTCGAACGGATCCAGTTCGGCACTGCCATGCAGCGGCGTGCCCGCCACCTGCACCAGCTTGTTGATCGGCACCGAATCGGGATGCGCCGGCAGCGTGGCCAGCGCCAGCAGCAGGCCCACGCGCTGCGCGCGCGTCTCGCCCATGCCGACAATGCCGCCGCAGCAGGTCTTCAGGCCGGCATCGCGCACGTGCGCCAGCGTGTCCAGGCGGTCCTGGTACTGGCGCGTGTGGATGATCGAATCGTAGTAGTCCGGCGCGGTGTCGAGATTGTGGTTGTAGTAGTCCAGGCCGGCGTCCTTCAGCGCACGCGCCTGCTCGCCACTGAGCATGCCCAGCGTGGCGCAGGTTTCCAGGCCCAGTGCCTTCACCCCGGCGATCATCGCCGCCACCTTCGGGATGTCGCGGTCCTTCGGCGATCGCCACGCGGCACCCATGCAGAAGCGCGATGCGCCGGCAGCCTTGGCCTGGCGTGCCTTGGCCAGCACCGCGTCGGTGTCCATCAGCTTCTGCGCGTTGACCCCGGTGCTGTAGCGCTGTGCCTGCGGGCAGTACGCGCAGTCTTCCGGGCAGCCGCCGGTCTTCACCGACAACAGCGTGGACACCTGCACCTGCGCTGGGTCGAAGTGCTCGCGATGGACTGCGGCGGCGCGGAACAGCAGCTCGGGGAACGGCAGATCGAACAGCGCCTGCAGTTCGTCGTGTTGCCAGTCGTGGCGGATGGCAGCAGCCATGGCGGGACCTTGGGTACGAGTGGAGCGAGGGCGGCAGTGTGGGTGGGTTGGTGAGCCCTGTCAACTTGGCTGTTTCTCATCTGGTTTACATTGGTTGACCGCCATGAATGGGCGCTACGGTGTAAGTTCATCGCTGCATACGGACGCGCGAGCACGTGCCATGAACAGCTACCAGTCCTACCCGATCCGCCGCGACGCGGTGCTGTGCAGCCTTGCCGAGCTGCCCGACGGCGGCCTGCGCGTGGTGCTGGATGATCTGCGCCAGTCCGACACGCCAGGGCAGTGGAAGAACCACGTCTTCGTGACCTTCAAGGACTACCCGGCAGGGCAGCTCGATCCGGCGACGTTGCCCAAGGAGGAGCTCGAGGCTTTCGGACACTATGTGCTGGTTCGCCTGTTGGCCATCAATGGCTGCCTGCGCGATACGGACGAGCGCTCCGACAACGATGCCCATCTCACTGACCTGGCGCGGCAGAACATCGCCGCGCTGACCAGCGAGGACATCGCCTCGATCGATGAGCAGCTGTTCTCCCTCTGCGACGGGCAGTTCCGAAAGATCGCCTACATTGTGGGCATGGTCATGTCGCTGCAGCCGAAGTGCCGATCGGGAATTCCCGATGTGTTCTATGCAGGGCGTGTACGCATGCTGGTGGAACGGGGCATGTTGCAGGCACAGGGCGACCTCACGCGGATGGGCTGTTGCGAAGTGCGCGTCCGGCAGTAGGCTTGCGCCCACCAGGACCTGGCTGGAACTGTGCTTACATCTACCTGCTGGAAGGACACATGCTGAAGTCCATCCAGAAGATGGCGGCAGCCGAGGCAATGAAAGAAGGATGCGCATGGAACCGGACACGATGCCGCAGGGCGGGAAGCTGCTGATACTCGATCTGGATGAGACGCTGGTGCATGCCAGCGAGCGTGAACTGGAGCGACCCGCAGATTTCCGCCTCGTCGGCTACCACGTCTACCTGCGGCCCCATCTGCAGGCATTCCTCGACTATGCCTTTGCCCATTTCACGGTGGGTGTGTGGACGTCGTCCGGGCAACTGTACGCCGAACCGCTGGTGGACCGGCTGATGCCGGGGCGTCCGCTGGCGTTCCTGTGGTCCGCGCCGCGGTGCAGCACGGCCCGTGATTGGGAAACCGGCGGTTACACCTCGCAGAAGCGGCTGGGCAAGCTGAAGCGCCACGGCTTCCGTTTGGAGCAGATGATCGGTATCGATGACACGCCCGGCAAGTACGCCAGAAACTACGGAAATCTGGTCGCGGTGCGTGAGTTCACCGGTGATCCGGCTGATGACGAGCTGGCCCATCTGCAGCTGTATCTGGAGTGGCTGCGGCAGCAGCCCAACGTGCGTGCGGTGGAGAAGCGCCGGTGGCGGGAGCGCCTGCAGGCATAGGTAGCTGCACAGGGCAGGTGCTATCGGCGAGCACCCGCACTCGCGCGTTTCACCGCATCCTGCAAGGCCTGCAGCCACAATAACCGCTGCCCAACGCAAGCGCTGGCGCGCAGACTGTGCCCCATGACCGATCTCCATCGCCTCCGCGGCCGCATCACCGCGCTGGTTCTCAGCGAGGCCTGGCGCCGCCGTGCCGCGCTCTGGGGCGGCGCGGTGGCCGTGGCGTTGGTGGCCATCCTGTTCGCCAAGGCCAGCGACGCGGCCTTCCATCTGTTCCAGCGCATCACCGCGCACTCGCCGTGGTGGGCCCTGCTGCTCACGCCGGGCATCTTCGCGCTGCTGGCCTGGTTGACCAGTGGCGTGCTGAAGCCCACGCGGGGCAGCGGCATTCCGCAGGTCATCGCTGCGTTGGACAAGCCCGATGAGCCATTCCGGAAGACCAATCTTTCGCCTGCGGTCTCAGCCGGCAAGCTGCTGCTGACCTCGTTGTCGCTGCTCGGCGGCGCGTCCGTCGGACGCGAAGGTCCCACGGTGCATGTGGGTGCCAGCCTGATGTACCTGTTCGGCCGCTGGTTCGGCTTCAAGGATCCTCGCGAGCTCTCGCACTTCCTGCTGGCCGGTGGTGCAGCGGGCATTGCCGCGGCGTTCAACACGCCGCTGGCTGGCATCGTATTCGCCATCGAGGAGCTCAGCGGCCGTTTCGAGCATCGCTTCTCCGGCACCCTGCTGACGGCGGTGATCGTCGGTGGCGTGGTGTCGCTGGGCCTGCTCGGCAACTACACCTACTTCGGCCATGTGAGCGCGCGGTTGCCGCTGGGGCAGGGCTGGCTGGCGATCCTGCTGTGCGGCGTGGTGGCCGGGTTGCTGGGCGGCCTGTTCGCGCGCGCGGTGCTGGCCAGTGCGGCGGGCCGCCCGCGTTGGCTGGGCCAGCTGCGCCAGCGGCATCCGGTGCTGCTGGCCGCAGGCTGCGGCCTGGCGGTGGTGGCACTGGCTTTGACGTTCGGCGACGGCGCGTTCGGCACCGGCTACGAGCAGGCGCGCAGCCTGGTGCAGGGGCAGGCGTTGGTCGGCCACGAGTTCGGGTTGATGAAGCTGCTGGCCAACCTGGCATCGTACGTGGCCGGCATACCCGGCGGCCTGTTCTCGCCCGCGTTGGCGGTCGGTGCGGGGCTGGGCCACAACCTGGCGGTGCTGATGCCGGGCGTGGATCCGCGCGCGTTCGTGCTGCTGGGCATGTGCGCGTACCTGACCGGCGTCACCCAGGCACCGCTGACCTCGGCGGTGATCTCGCTAGAGCTGACCGACAGCGGCGATCTGCTCCTGCCGATCCTGGCCACGGTGCTGATCGCGCGGGGCGTGTCCGGTCTGGTATGCCGGGTGCCGATCTATCGTGGGTTGGCGGAGGTGTTGACGGCGTCGGCCGTTGCATCAACCGGGCCTGGGCAGGGCGGACGCCTTTCCTGATCGGCAGCACCCTCTGCAGTTGCGGGCAGTCCCGACACTGCGATCGGTGCTTCGCCGATGGCCGCACATGGGCAGCGCGATGAAGCATGGGCAATGCGTATTGATCTCCTGCATTCGGCAACCCGTGTCTCCCGCGCACTGCTGGGTGTCCTGCTGCCACTGCGCTGCCTGGTCTGCGGCGATCCGGGCCATGATGATCTCGATCTGTGCCGCGCCTGCCTCGCCGGACTGCCCTGGGCCGGTCGCGCCTGCCTGCGGTGTGCACTGCCGTTGCCGGATGAGGCCCTGATCGTCTGCGGCAGCTGCCGCGAGGAAGCACCACCGCAGACGGCCACGCACGCCAGCCTGCTGTACCTGCCGCCGGTGGACCAGCTGCTGCTGCGCTACAAGTTCCATCAGGACCTGGCGGCCGGTCGCCTGCTGGCGCAGTTGATGCAGCGCGCACCACCGCCCTGGTCCTGCCCGCCGCTGGTGCCGGTGCCGCTGCACCGCCGGCGCCTGCGCCAGCGCGGCTACAACCAGGCTGCCGAGCTCTGCCGGCTGCTGCCGTTGCCGGTCTGGCAGGGGCTGTACCGGCGGCGGCACACCGCACCGCAGTCCGAACGCACGGCCGAACAGCGCAGGGAAAACCTGTTCGATGCGTTCGATGTCCACGGGCCGGTGCCCACGCATCTGACCGTGGTCGACGACGTGATGACCACCGGCAGCACGGTGATGGAAATCGCCGAAACCCTGCGCTGCGTGGGCGCCAGAGAGGTGCGGGTATGGGTGTGCGCGCGGGTGCCGTGATCGCTCCCTTCATCGCAACGGGCTAGGATGAACCCGGTTCCGGATCGAAGGAGTGACCATGAATTCCCCCTTGTCTCCCTTGTTGTCAGCGGTTGGCCGCAGCTGGTGGATCCTGCTGCTGTATGGCCTGGTCGCGCTCGGCTTCGGCATCATCGCCATCGGTTGGCCGCTGTCCGCAGCCATGGCATTGGCCTGGACGCTGGGCGTGATGGCCATCATCGAAGGGGTCATCAGCCTGTTCGCACTGATCAGTGGTGGCAGCGGCGCCTCGCGCGGCTGGCTGGCGCTGTATGCCATCGCTTCGCTGGGCTTCGGCATCCTGGCGGTGATCAACCCGCTGGCCACCGCCAGCGTGCTGGTGCTGTTCCTGGCGGCGTGGCTGCTGGTAGCCGGCATCTATCGCATCGTCTTCGCGATCCGCGTGCGCAAGCAGATCCAGGGCGAGTGGCTGCTGATCCTCAGTGGCGTGCTGGCGGTGGTGCTGGGGCTGCTGTTCGCGGCCAATCCATACGCAGGCGTGGCGGTGACCACGCTGTGGATCGGCATTGGCAGCCTGCTGTACGGGCTGCTGCAGGTGCTGGTGGCGTTCAAGCTGCGGAAGCTGAAATGAGGGGGGCGCTTCCGCTCCTGCTCGGCGCGGCGCTGGTGCTGGCCGGATGCATGCCGGGTGCCGCGCCCGGTGCGCTGGCAGGCAAGGATCATGCGCCGCGCGCCGGCGTGGACGTGCGCCTGAGCGCGGTCGATGCGGCTGGCAACGGCACTCCGGCGCACTGGCAAGGTGAAACCCTGGCCCTGCGCGAGCCGCCGATTGCCGGCAGTGCGGACATCGCCGATGTGCGCTACGTGCTGGACGATGCCAAGCAGCCAGGCCTGCAGATCCGCTATCGGCCAGAAGCGCATCAGCGCATCCACGATGGCACCTCGGCCCTGGTGGGCCAGCGCGCGGCGATCAGCGTGGACGGCCGCGTGCTGATGGTGGCGACGGTGAAAGGCCCCTTCGGGGAATCGATGATGCTGAGCGGGCTGCCGAGCATTGCCGAGGCGCAGGCGCTGGCCAGGCACATCACCGGTCAGTGACGGGCGCGCCAACACCACCACGCTACGCGCGGAGGTCGACCAAGGTCGACCGCTACCGTGCGAACCGTGCCTCGATCTCCTCCAGTGACTTGCCCTTGGTCTCCGGCAGCCAGAACGCGGCTACCAGGAAGAACACGAACGTGCACGCCGCCCAGAACAGGAACATGCTGGCGTAGCCGTAGTGGCCCACCGTGGGCAGGAAGATCGCCGCGATGGTGGTCGACACGAACTGGTTGATCAGCAGGGCGATGCTCATGCCGTTGGAGCGGATGCGATTGGGCATCAGTTCCGACAGTGCCAGCCACACGCAGACGCCGGGGCCGACCGCGAAGAACGCGACGAATACCAGGATGCAGGCGGCTACCGCCCAGCCATGCGCCGGCGGCGGCACCGGGCCGATGCGGGCCTGCTCGATGCGCAGCGGTGCCTGTGCGGCCTTGGCCGGGTCGGCGAACGGGTTCAGATGCAGCTTGCGGAAGAACGCGCCGATCACACTGTCCGGCTGCACGGTCCCGGCACGCTCGATGCGCAGCTCGCGGTCGGTCAGGCTGTCGCTGCGCAGGGCGCGCACATTGGTGAAGTCACCGTAGGCGTACGACACGGTCAGCTGCATCGGCCGGCCTTCGCTGTCGATGCCGGCGCCCAGGCGCTGCCACTGTGCGTCGTCCAGCACCAGCTGCAAGCCATCGGCGCTGACCGCCGCCTGCAGTTGCGGCTGCACGTCGGCGCGGCCACGCTCGGCCTGGAAGAACAGCGTGGCGGCGGCCAGCAGGGCCACGCAGATGCCGCCGCTGCCGAGCATCAGCAGGAACTTGCGGCCCTTGCGGTCGACCAGCAGCAGCGCGACCACGGTCATCACCGCGTTGAGCAGCTTGATCGCCACGTCGGCACCGTTGGCCACCGAGCCGGACAGGCCGGCCTGGTTGAGGATGTTCACCGCGTAGGCCAGCACCGAATTGATGCCGGTGGCCTGGGTGCAGGCCAGCACCACGCAGGCCAGCACGAACGGCACCACGTAGCGTCGGCTGAGCAGTGGGTCGCGCTTGCCGTCGCTGCTGCTCGATTCCGGCGCCTGGATCTGTGCAAGGGTGGGTTCCACGTCGGCAGCAGGCAGCACCCGCTGCAGGCTGCGGCGGGCATCATCGACGCGGCCGCGGCGCACCAGCCAGCGCGGCGATTCGGACAGCCAGAAGATGCCGGCACAGAACAGCAGGCCTGGCGCCAGGCAGCTCCAGAAGATGGTGCGCCAGGCCTGGTCCTTCACCGTGAACAGTTCCTGCGCCTGCTGCGCCAGCGGCAGCGAGCGCACGGCTTCGGCGGCGGCATCCACCACATGTGCGTGGTACAGCCCGATCAGTGCCGCCAACACCAGGCCGATGGTCAGCAGCAGCTGGAACATCGCCGCACCGCGTCCACGCCGCTCGGGGCTGAGCACTTCGGCCAGGTACAGTGGAATCACCACGCCGATCAGGCCGCCACTGATGCCCTGCAGCAGCCGCCCGAGCAGCAGCGGCGTGTAGCCCGAGGCCAGCGCCATGATCGGAATCGACGCGGTGAACAGCAGGCCGGCCAGCAGCATCGCACCGCGGCGACCGATCAGGTCGGCGACCATGCCGGCGAACAGCGAGGACAGCACGCTGCCCAGCAGTACCGCCGCCACCACGAAGCCGAGTTGCTGGCTGCTGAGCTGCCAGGCGTGGCTGGCCGTTGCCTCCAGGTAGGGCAGGGCACCGGCGATGATGCCGATGTCGATGCCGTACAGCAGGCCGCCAAGGCCGCCGATGAAGAGCAGGTAGCGTACGGGCCAGCGCGGGGCGGTGCTTGCAGTCATCGGCAGTTCCTGTGGTAGCGCCGGGCCAGGCCCGGCGGCGGTTCGTCGCAGAGTGCATTCTGTAGAGCCGAGCCATGCTCGGCTGCTTTCCGTTCCGATATCGAGGTTCCCCATGCCGCGCTTCGCGCGGTGAGCCGAGCATGGCTCGGCTCTACAGGGAGCCCATGCGGCATCCGGGCCGCATCGCTTGCGTCAGGTCAGATCGACCACGCGCCCACCAATGACCACCTGCTGCAGGCGCAGTTCGGCGTCCAGCACCACCAGGTCGGCGCGGGCGTCGGGCGCGATGCGGCCGCGATCGCCCAGGCCCAGATAGTCGGCCGGGAAGGTGGAAACCCGCTGCGAGGCGTCGGCCAGGTCCAGGCCGACGCGCACCAGGTTGCGCAGCGCCTGGTCCATGGTCAGTGCGCTGCCGGCCAGCGAACCCGTCGCCAGGCGCACGCAGCCGCCGCACTTGTGCACGCGCTGCTCGCCCAGCGCGTACTCGCCGTCGGGCATGCCGGTGGCGGCAGTCGCGTCGGTCACCGCGTACAGGCGCGGGATCGCGCGCGCGGCCAGCCGGATAACGCCGGGGTGGATGTGCTGCAGGTCGGGGATGATCTCGGCGTACTGCGCATGCGCCAGCGCCGCCGCCGCAATGCCCGGGCGATAGTGGTCAACGCCGGTCATGCCGTTGAACAGATGGGTGAAACCGGAGGCACCGGCCTGCAGCGCCGCCACGCCCTCCTCGTAGGTGCCGGCGCTGTGGCCCAGCTGCACGCGGATGCCCATCGCCGAAAGCGCGGGTATCAACGCGGTGTGCTCGCCGATCTCCGGTGCCAGCGTCATCACCCGGATCGGCGCCAGCGCGTGCAGCTGCTGCACCAGTGCCACCGTCGCCTCGATCGTACGATTGGGCTGTGCGCCCAGCCGCTGCGGGCTGATGAACGGTCCTTCCAGATGCACGCCGACGATGCTGGCGGCGTCGGTATCAGGCGCCGCCATTGCCGCAGCGACGCCGTGCAGCGCGTGCTCGATCTCGTCCAGCCCGGCGGTCATGGTGGTCGCCAGCAGCGTGGTGGTGCCGAAGCGCAGATGGGTGCGGGCGATGGTGCGTGCCACGTCGCCGCCCTGCATCAGGTCCACGCCGGCCGCGCCATGCACATGCAGGTCGACGAAGCCGGGCAGGATCACCGGCAGCTGCAGGTCGTCGGCGCCGCTGTGGTCGTCCACCTGCAGCCGGCGCACGCGTGAATCGAAGTGGACGTGCCCGCGCCGCCAGCCCAGCGGGGTGAGGATGCGGCCATGCAGGGTGCGGGTGTCGGTCATGCGGTGGGCTCGGCGATGATCACTTCGATGCCCAGCCGCTGCAGCCCTTCGCGGGTTGCATCGTCGATGCCGGCGTCGGTGATGATGGCGTGGATCTGGTCCAGCAGGGCGATGCGGTGCAGGCTGACGCGGCCGAACTTGGAGGCATCGGTCAGCACCACGATGCGGCGCGCACGCTCGACCATGCGGTGGTTGAGGCGGGCTTCGGCCTCGTCGTGGGTAGTCAGGCCGAACTGCAGGTCCAGGCCGTCCACGCCCAGGAACAGGGTGTCGAAGCTGTACGAGTTGAGGCTGGCTTCGGCCTGGCTGCCCTGCAGCGACAGCGACTGCTGGCGCAGCAGGCCACCTGTCAGCAGCACGGTGATGCCCGCGGCATTGGCCAGTTCCCAGGCGATGTTCAGGCCGTTGGTCATCACCGTCACGTCGCGATGCGCGCGCAGGTGGCGGGCCAGCGTCATCGTGGTCGAGCCGGAATCGATGATGATGTTGTCGCCCGGCTGCACCAGGCGCGCAGCGCGCGCACCGATCGATTCCTTCAGTGGCAGGTTCAGCGCGTCCTTCTCATGGATGTCCTGTTCCTGCGGCGGCGTGCGCACCAGGGTCGCGCCGCCGTGGGTGCGGTTGGCCAGGCCCTGCGATTCGAAGTGGGTCAGGTCGGCACGGATCGTCACCGCCGACACGCCGAAGCGCTCGACCAGATCGGCCACCTGCACCGAGCCGTGCTCGATCAGCAGCTGCAGGATCTGTTGCCGGCGGGAGCGGGTGTTGCGCATGGCCATTCTCGGTTTCGCGGGAAAAGGTAGAGATTAGCCGTTCGCAGGAACGCCGGCAGCCGAACCTGCGTTCTGCGTGCGGGGTCCGGCCTGGTTGGCGCTGCAGGCACGGGCGTACTCACCCAGGCACAGGCCGATGCGGTGCTGCACCAGCGCGGTGGGGGTGTTGGCCAGGCTGCCTTCGCGCACGGCGCGGTACTGCTCCGGCAGGTACTGGCTGAGCAGCACCAGCGGCGGCGCATGCTGCTCCAGGTTGGCGAACAGGGTCTGCACCGCCTGTACCAGCGCCGGCTCGCCCCAGTAGTAGCGGCAGCGGTCGCTGAAGGAATAACGGCGCAGCAGGCGCAGCGCGGCGGCATCGCCCTGGTAGTAGGACTGCCAGTACTTCGGCTGCGCCACCATCACCTCGTCCAGCACCTGCGGCAGGTGCGAGCACTGTGCGGCCGGCAGCAGTTCGGCCTCGATCGCGGCCAGCGCGAACAGCGCCTCGCGGTAAGCGAAGGTGGCCGCCGGGCCGACCTTGAGGATGGCGAAGTGGTCGCGTACCAGCGCATGCAGGCCGCTTTCGCGCTGGTAGTCGGTGGAATGCGCTTCGAACACGATGCGCGGCTGCCGCTCGAGGAAGTCGGCCAGCGCATGGGCGGCGTCCGGGTTGTACTCATGCACGCTGCTGTGGTCGAAGTCCACGCCCGGCTGCACCACCATCGCGATCACGCGCTGCCACGCATCGCGCAGCTGTGGCGTGTCGAACGCCTGCTGGTGGATGGCCAGGGTCTGCGCGGCGGCAGCCGGCGTGGTCACCTGCAGGCCTTCGGCCAGCGAGGCTTCGCCGCCGGGAATCGGCACCTCGGTACCGATCACGTAGACCGGCGGCGGCAGGCCGTGTTCGGCGGCGGTGCGTTCGGCGATCTCGGCAAGCTCGGCCGAACGCGCAGCGACGATGGCATCGGGCAGCGGCACCGGGTCATCGGCGCAGGACATGCTGCAGTCGAGGTGGATCTTGTGGAAACCGGCGGCGACGTAGGCTTCGATCAGCACGCGCGCGTGGGTCATCGCTTCGGCCGCCGGGCGCTTCTGCCAGGCATTCGGGCCGAGATGGTCGCCGCCCAGGATCAGCCGTTCGCGTGGGAAGCCTTCCTCATCGGCCAGGGCGCCGACGTAATCGCGGTACTGCGGCGGGGTCATGCCGGTGTAGCCGCCGAACTGGTCGACCTGGTTGGAGGTGGCCTCGACCAGCAGCACGGTGCCATGTGCCTGTGCCACGTGCATGGCCGCGCGCAGCACCTGCTCGTTGCTGCAGCAGACGCTGTACAGGCCGACATTGGCACCGGCGCGGTGGGAAGCAAGCAGGGTCTGCAACGGGGACATGGTCAGGCTCCGGACATCAGGAAAAGGAGGGTTGGCAGGCGAGCAGGGCGGCACCACGTGCGCCACCGGCATCGCCGAAGCGTGGCGGCACGATCGGTGGCACCTGCACACCCTTGAACAGGTGGGTGGCGATGGCGGCGGGCAGGTGCTGGTACAGCGGCGCGTACTGCGAAAGGCCGCCGCCGAGCACGATCACGTGCGGGTCCAGCGCCAGCACCAGCGCGGCCAGGCTGTGGCCGAGCAGGTCGCGATGGATGTCCAGCGCCTTGCGCGCGCGGGCATCACCGGCTTCGGCCAGGGCGATCACCGCGCTGGCGTCGGCGGCGCTGCCACCAAGGTGGCGCTCGATCATCGCCACGCCACTGCCGGACACATAACGCTCCACGCAGCCCTGCAGGCCGCAGGCGCAGTCGATCAGCGGCAGGCCGTGGCGCTGCAGCAGATGACCGGGCACGCTCCAGTGGCCCCATTCGCCGGCCAGCCCGTTGAAACCGGTCAGCAGGCGGCCCTGCACGCAGAAACCACCGCCAGCACCGGTGCCGAGGATGGCGCCGAACATGCTGGGGTAGCCGTCGGCGGCACCGCCGTGTGCTTCAGACAGGGCAAAACACTGCAGGTCGTTGCCGAAATGCAGCGGGCGTTGCAGCCGCGCCTGCAGGTCCGCGGCCACCCTGTGGCCGGTCAACGCAGGCACGTTCGCGCTGAGCTGGCGGCCGCTGCGGCGGTCGCGCACGCCGGGCAGGGCGATGCCGATCGCCGCATCACTGCGGCCCAGTGCGGCATCGGCCTCGGCGACCAGCGCCACGACTGCCTGCAGGAAACCGTCGTAGTCACCCTGTGGGGTGGCCACGCGGCGGCGCCAGGTAACCTGCATCGCCACATCGCACGCCACCAGCTCGATCTTGGTGCCGCCGATGTCGATGCCGTAGCAGGCGTGGGCGATCAGCTCAGCCATGGTGGATGGTGACGCCCTTGACGACGCGGTTGACGGTGCCGTCCGGGAACGGGTTGTCCGGGGTCAGGCCCAGCGCGGCCGAGCGCTGTAGTGCGAACAGCTGCGCAAAGCCCAGCCACACCGGTGCCAGCCACGGATCGTCCAGTGCCGGCACGGTGAGGGTGTATTCGTCGTCGGCGCCGATGTCCGAATGCGGACCGATCGCCAGCACCTGGCCGGCCACGCCGTCGCGGCGCAGTTCTTCCAGCAGGTCCTGTTCGTAGCGGCGCGCCAGCGGCTGCACGCTGCGCAGCACCACCACCAGGGTGTTGCCATCCAGCGTCGACTTCGGGCCATGACGGAAGCCCAGGGGTGTGTTGGCCAGCGCCAGCACGCGGCCAGCGGTGAGCTCCAGCACCTTCAGCGCGCACTCGCGTGCCAGTGCTTCCAGCGGGCCGCTGCCGAGGTAGATGATGCGGTTGAACGGGCGCTGCGCCAGTGTCGCCACCGGTGCATCCCACTGCGCCAGGCCTTCGCGGGCCAGCGCGGCGATCTGCTTCAGGCGCGTCACGCGCGCATCCCACGGCGAACGATCGAACACGGTCAGCGCGGCCAGCAGCATGCAGGTCAGGCTGCTGGTCATGGCGAAGGCGCGGTCGCAGCTGGCCGACGGCATCAGCAGGGTGCAGGTGTCGGCACGGCCGGCGCCACGGCGGGCCAGCTCGCCATCGGCGTTGCAGGTGATGTCGAGGAAGCGCGCGTCATCCACGTCGCTGCGCACGCGGTCCACCGCCGCCACGCTCTCCGGGCTGGAGCCACTGCGGCCGAACGAGACCAGCAGGGTCGGACGGTCGCGCTGCAGGTACAGCGCCGGGTGGGTCAGCAGACTGGTGGTGTGCACCACGCGCACCTCGGCGGGCCATTGCGCGTTGATCGCGTCGGCCACCATTTCGGCGATGAAGCCGGAGCTGCCGGCGCCGGTGAACAGCACGCGCTGGTTGGGATCGTTGAGGCTGTCGCCGAGGAAGGCCTGCAGGCGGTCGCGGGCACGCGACAGGTCCTGTGCCAGGGCTTCCCACAGCGCAGGCTGCTGGGCGATTTCGGTAGCGGTATCGGCTCCGCCAAGGCGCTGCCAGGCGGACACATCGGAAAGCAGGGTGACGTCCATTCGGAGGTTCCAGTTGGGCCAGCGCACCATCTGCGTTTTCTTTCGAAATGTCAAACATCGAAAGTAAAAAGAAAGAAAAAAGGTGGGTGGCTTTGCCTTGCGCGCGATGCCGGGAAAAACGAAAGGACCGACTGAATGCCGTATCGCACAATGCTTAACAGGCACCTGCAAGCGTTTACACAAAGTATTGCGGCGCAGCAACTTTCGTTTCAATGGAATATATCTTCCTTTTTCCTTTCAATTTGTTGACATCTTTCGAATCGCTGCCCTAGAGTCGGCCCAACCGCTTTCGAAACGCCCGGTGAACGGGTTGGGAGTCCGCGTGGAAAACTGCGTTCGTCGCTCGCCGCTGATGCTGGCCCTGGTGCCGGCCTTGATGCTGGCGTCCATGACGGCCCGCGCCGAGCCGGTCGGCAACCTGCGTACCGTCCGCGCCAGCGCCAGCCGCGACGGCGTGCAGGGCTGGGACCTGCAGACCGACAAGGGCGCGCGCATCCGCATTGAACTGCCGGCGACCGACATCATCCGCGTGCAGGCCGGCCGCAACGGCACGTTGACCGGCGCCGGCGACAAGGCCGCGCCGATCGTGCTGCCGCAGCCCAAGGCGAGCGTGCAGGCGCAGCTGGAAGAAGACGCACAGGAAATCCGCGTGCGTACCGAGGCACTGGTACTGCGTGTACAGCGGCAGCCGCTGCGCCTGCGCCTGGAACGGCTGGACAATGGCCAGCCCACCGCGCTGTGGCAGGAACTGCAACCGCTGGACCTGGATGCCACGCAGAGCGTGCAGGTGCTGTCCTCGCAGGCCGATGAGGGCTACTTCGGTGGTGGCCAGCAGAACGGCCGTTACCAGTTCAAGGGCCGCGAGCTGGAGGTGTCCTATTCCGGCGGCTGGGAAGAAGGTGATCGGCCGAGCCCGGCGCCGATGCTGCTGAGCAGCCGTGGCTGGGGCATGCTGCGCAATACATGGAGCGATGGCAGCTACGACCTGCGCCAGAGCGACCAGGCCACGCTGCTGCATCGCGAAGACCGCTTCGATGCGTACTACTTCGTGGGCGCCGACCTGCCCAAGCTGATCGAACGCTACACCCAGCTGACCGGCCGCCCCAACATGGTCGCGCGCTGGGCGCTGTCCTACGGCGATGCCGATTGCTACAACGACGGCGACAACAGCAGGAAGCCCGGCACCGTGCCCGAAGGCTGGAGCGACGGCCCGACCGGCACCACGCCCGATGTGATCGACAGCGTGGCCAAGCAGTACCGCGCCCACGACATGCCCGGTGGCTGGATCCTGCCCAACGATGGCTACGGCTGCGGCTACAAGCAGCTGCCGGAAACGGTGAAGGGGCTGGCCGGCTATGGCTTCCGCACCGGCCTGTGGACCGAGAACGGCGTCGACAAGATCGCGTGGGAAGTGGGCAAGGCCGGCAGCCGCGTGCAGAAGCTGGACGTGGCCTGGACCGGCAAGGGCTACCAGTTCGCGATGGACGCCAACCGCCAGGCATTCAACGGCATCCTCGACAATTCCGATTCGCGCCCGTTCCTGTGGACGGTGATGGGCTGGGCCGGCATCCAGCGCTACGCGGTGGCATGGACCGGCGACCAGAGCAGCAGCTGGGATTACATCCGCTGGCACGTGCCGACCCTGGTCGGTTCGGGCCTGTCCGGCATGGCCTACGCCAGCGGCGATGTGGATGCGATCTTCGGCGGAAGCGCCGAGACCTTCACCCGCGACCTGCAGTGGAAGGCGTTCACGCCGGTGCTGATGGGCATGAGCGGCTGGTCGTCGAACGCGCGCAAGCACCCGTGGTGGTACGACGAGCCCTACCGCAGCATCAACCGCGACTACCTGAAGTTGAAGATGCGCCTGACGCCATACATGTATGGGCTGGTGCACGAGGCCGCGCAGACCGGTGCACCGCCGGTGCGTGGCCTGATGTGGGACAACCCGCGCGATCCGCATGCGCAGGATGAAACCTACAAGTACCAGTTCCTGCTCGGCCGCGACCTGCTGGTGGCGCCGGTGTACCGCAGCCAGGCCGCCAGCCGTGGCTGGCGCCGCGACATCCACCTGCCGGCCGGCGGCTGGATCGACTACTGGGATGGCCGTCGCGTGCAGGCCGCCGCCGATGGCCGCCAGCTCGACCGCCAGGTGGACCTGGCCACGCTGCCGGTGTTCGTGCGTGCCGGTGCGATCCTGCCGATGTACCCGTCGATGCTGTTCGATGGCGAAAAACCGCTCGATGAAGTGACCTTCGACCTGTACCCGCAGGGCGACTCGCAGTACACGTTGTACGAAGACGATGGCAACACGCGCCGCTATCAGCAGGGCGAGTCGAGCACGCAGGTAATCCGCGTGCAGGCGCCGGCGCAGGGCAGTGGCCCGGTGCAGGTGCAGATCGACGCCGTGCAGGGCCAGTACAACGGCCAGCTGGCGCAGCGCCGCTACGGCCTGCGCGTACTCAGCCGGCAGGCACCACGTGCGGTGCAGGCCGGTGGCCGCGCGCTGCCGGCGCTGGCCGATGCTGCCGCCTTCAACAGCGCCAACGAGGGCTGGTACTTCGATGCCAAGGACCGCCGCGGCACCGTGCATGTGCGCACTGCCACCCAGGACATCCGCCAGCCACTGCAGCTGCAGCTGGACTTCGCAGTCGCTGCCGCAGCCACCGATGATGCCTATCCGGCCGCACCGGTGCTGGGCCGCGAACTGCCGGCCGACAGCCTGCTGGTGGTCAACCGCCCGGCCGAAGAGCCTGGCCATGCGTTGGAAAATGCTTTCGACGACGATCCGGCCACCTGGTTCCGCAGCGTGCGCAACCAGGCCGTGCGCACCGGCGCCCACGAGTGGGTGATCGGCTTCGGCGAGCGGAAGATGATCGATGGCATCGACATCGCGCCACGCAATGACAAGAACTGGAAGCACGGGCAGGTACGTGACTATGAGGTCTACCTGGGCGACAGCAACGGTGAGTGGGGCGAGCCGATCGCCCGTGGCCGCCTGCAGTTGAAGGAAGGCGTGCAGCGCATCGACTTCCCGGCCCACGCCGGCCGCCTGCTGCGCTTCCGCGTGCTGAGCGTGCAGAACCCCGAAGGCGACGGCGCCAGCAGCACCGACCCGATGGTCACCGCCGCACAGGGCAGCGCCCGCGCGTTCGATGCACTGCAGCCGCGCGATGTCGGCCCGATCGCCCTGTCCACCTTCCACATTCTCGAACACCAGGAACCGGAGCGACCGGCCCGGCAGCGCTATCTCTCCGAGCTGCCGGTGCCGGCCGCGCTGGCCAGCCAGCTGCGTACCGACCAGTCCTTCCGTGGCGACGCCGGCATGCGCATGAACGGCCTGCAGTTCCGCCGTGGCCTGGGGGTCGGCGCCAACAGCCGCATCGACCTGCGCCTGCAGGGCGGCTGGCACCTGCTGCGTGCCGACCTCGGCATCGACGACGCCTGCCGCAACGCCGGCGGCCTGCAGTTCCAGGTCTGGGGCGACAACCGCCTGCTGTACGACAGCGGCCTGGTGAAGGCGCCCGGCGTGGTCAAGCCGGAGCTGGACATCCGTGGCCTTTCCACCCTGAGCCTGCGCACGCTGGGTGCGCAGGGCAGCCAACCCGCCCAGGTCTGTGCCAACTGGGCCAACGCCGTACTGATCGGCCAGGAGGGCGACTCCGCCAGCATCGTCGCCCCATGACCCCCACGTAACACCGCTCCTCCCCCGCCCCATCCCGACTACGGCCCTCATGGCCGTGGCCCGGGAGCGTTTTGCCCGCCGAACGCCCACGCGCTCACTCAGTTGCGCCGCACCCTTGCCAGGAGAGAACCCCGATGTTGCCCGCCCGCCACCACCGCCCCCCCTGCCGCCCGATCGCTCCGCTGACGCTGGCCATTGCCGGCGCGCTGTTCTCGCTTGCCGCTCCTGCCTTCGCCCAGGAGAGCAAGGACAACGCCACCGACCTGGCCCGCATCGAGGTCACCGGCTCCAACATCCGCCGCACCGACGTTGAAACCGCCTCGCCGGTGCAGGTGATCAGCAAGCAGGACATCCAGAACATGGGTGCGCGCACGCTGCTGCAGGTGCTCGACAACCTGCCGGCCGCACGCCCTGCGCAGCAGGATGCGCGCTCGCTGTTCACCGGTTCCGATGGTGCCTCGCAGGCCAACCTGCGCGGGCTCGGCGCACAGGGCACGCTGGTGCTGCTGAACGGTCGCCGCCTGTCGTACTACGGTGCGCCGGCCGGCTTCCAGACCCAGTTCGTCAACATCGATGCGATCCCGGCGGCGGCCATCGAGCGCATGGAAGTGCTGACCGACGGCGCGTCGGCCGTGTACGGTACCGACGCGGTGGCCGGCGTGATCAACGTGATCACCAAGCGCAACTTCCAGGGTGCCGAGATCAGCTTCACCAACGACACCTCCTCGCGCATCGACTCCTATGGCGAACGCCAGGCCAGCATCACCGCCGGCTTCGGCGACCTGGCCGAGAACCGCTTCAACATCTACGGCGCGGTGAACATGTACCGCCGCGACGCGATTCCGCTGAGCGATTTCTACGACAAGCGTCCGGACCAGTACTACGTCAACAACCCGAACTACCTCAACAACCTGCGCCTGGGCGTGGGCAGCAAGCCGGGCGAGTTCAACCCGGGCACCTACTTCGCCTTCGATCCGGTCACCGGCCGCCGCGTGCAGGAAGCTGCGCCGGGCTGCAGGAACGTGCTGACCAGTGAAGCGGCCGGTCCGCGTTGCGTCTGGGAAACCTGGATGAACAACGAGATCGACGCCGGTGCCAAGTCCGAGCGCAACACCGCCTACCTCAACGGCACCTTCCTGGTGGGTGACAGCACCGAGATCTTCGCCGAGGCGACCTACACCGACATCGACCTGCGCGCCAACGGTGGCACGCCGCGCACCTACGGCACCACCACCGGCAACCCGACCAGCTGGTTCTCGCGCAATACCGGCAACACCGTCAACCAGTTCCTGTACCCGTTCCTGGGCCCCAACAACGAATACAACCATGCCAGTCCGCAGCTGAAGGCGATGATGGGCGGGGTGGTCGGCCTGAACTACCTGCTGCAGGATGCCGGCCCGAACTATTTCGGCCAGCGCAATACCGACAAGAGCTACCGCGTGCTGGCCGGTGCGCGTGGCAACCGGGGTGACTGGAACTGGGAAACCGCCTTCGCCAGCGCGGGTACCCACTCCACCACCTACCAGACGATCAACGTCAACACCAAGGGCTTCGAGAAGGCCTTCGGCCCGTACACGATCGATCCAGGTACCGGTCGGGTGATCATCTCCGACCATCCGGCGTACAAGTTCGGCGAGATCAGCGAAGCCAACGCCGCGTTGATCCGTGAAGCGTTCCCGACCTTCGACATCCAGTCGTGGACCCGCCTGCATACCCTGGACGGCAAGATCGAAGGACCGCTGTTCCAGCTGCCGGCCGGCGAGATGCGCGCCGCGTTCGGTTTCAACGCCAGCCGTGAGACCTTCTACACCCCGGGCAACGCCGATGCGGCCAATGGCCTGATCACCCAGCAGGGCGGCTCGTGGTTCGACGGCAAGCGCAACACCTACGCGCTGTTCGCCGAGACCGTGGCGCCGATCACCGACAAGCTGGAGCTGGATGCGGCGGTGCGCGTGGACAAGTACCCGAACTTCAGCGCCAACATCGCGCCGAAGATCGGCTTCAAGTACCAGGCGTTCGATCAGCTGATGCTGCGCGGCACCTATTCCACCGGCTTCCGCGCACCGAGCCTGGCCGAGTCCGGCAACGGCGGCGTGTTCGCCCAGCTCGGTGGCTTCCGTGACGAACTGCGCTGCGGCGAGACCAACGCCATCGCCAACCTGCTGCTGAAGTCGCAGCGGCCGGGTGACGTCGACCTCGGCAAGACCCTGCTGAACGTCGACTGCAGCCGCACCGTGGCGCGCATGACCCAGCCGAACAAGGACCTGAAGCCGGAGAAGGCGAAGATCGCCACCCTCGGCTTCGTCTACGAGCCGGCCAGCTGGCTGTCGGTGTCGGCCGACTACTGGTTCATCTACCGCAACAATGAAATCGTCGCGCCGGACTATCGCCGCATGGAAGACATCATCTCGATGTCGCGCTCGCCGATCACCGACAGTGACCGCGCCAACCTGGCGCAGCTGGCGGCGATGTGCGCCGATCCGGCCAGCGGTGTGAGCTGCCCGGCGAACCTGCCGGGCTACTCCGCCGGCAACGTGGCCAGCGTGGTGGGCCAGTACAAGAACCGCGGCAAGACCCTGATCGACGGCTTCGACATCGACGCGCGCAGCCGCTTCTCGCTGGGTGACTGGGGCAACCTGAACATCGGCCTGGCCGCCACCATCGCCAACCGCAACCGCTTCTACATGGATGCCGAGAACGGCTGGTACTACGGCGATGTGGTGGGCTACTACAACAACCCGCGCCTGCGTGCCACGCTCAATGCCGACTGGACCTACAAGCAGGTGACCACCAGCATGTTCGTCAACTATGTCGGCGGCACCAAGTGGGCCACCGACCAGATCGACGAAGAGAGCAACAACAAGGAAACCTGCACCGGCGGCTACCTGGCCCTGCAGAAGAGCAAGTGCGATGGTGCACCGTCGTGGTGGACCGCCAACATGAGCGTCACCTGGCGCCCGGATGATGCGTGGAACCTGAGCTTCACCGTCAAGAACCTGTTCAACCGCCTGCCGTTCTACGACCCGAACAGCTTCCTGGGTGACTCCAGTGACTACGCAACCATCTTCGGCCGTGGTTACAGTGTGACCATCGGCTACCGGTTCAAGTAATTCCGTTTGCGTGACCTGGCGTGCCGGCTGCGGCCGGCACGCTGCCAAGAGGAGAGATGTTTGCCATGAAGCGTAGGGAATTCATCGCGGCCAGCGCCGCTGTCGCCGCCAGCAGCCTGCTGCCGCAGACCCCCGCCTGGGCACGCGGGCGCAAGGTGCGCCTGGCCATGATCGGCACCGGCATGCGCGGGCTGGTGCTGCTGAAGGAACTGGTGCGTCGCGACGACGTCGAAGTGGTTGCCGTCTGCGATATCGAGCCGATCATGCTCGGCCGTGCCACAGAGATGGTGGCGAAGGCCGGCAAGCCCGCGCCGAAGACCTATGGCCAGGACCGCGACACCAACGCCTGGAAGCGACTTCTGGAACAGAAGGGCATCGATGGCGTGATCATCGCCACGCCGTGGGAATACCACGCACCGATGGCGATTGCCGCGATGCAGGCCGGTGTGGCCGTCGGCTGCGAAGTGGTGGCTGGCATCACCCTGCAGGACCACTGGGACGTGCTGAAGACGCAACTGAGCACCGGTACCCCGTACATGCTGCTGGAGAACGTCTGCTACCGCCGCGACGTGATGGCGGCGTTGCAGATGGTGCGCCAGGGCCTGTTCGGCGAACTGGTGCATCTGCAGGCCGGCTACCAGCACGACCTGCGCGGCGTGAAGTTCAATTCCGGCGATCCCAACCAGCCCTACGACAGCGGCGTGGAGTTCGGTCCCAAGGGCTGGAGCGAAGCACGCTGGCGCACCGAGCATTCGGTGGAGCGCAACGGCGAGCTGTATCCCAGTCACGGCATCGGCCCGTGCGCGATGTACACCGGCATCAACCGTGGCAACCGCTTCACCCACATCAACGCCTTCGCGACCAAGGCGCGCGGCCTGCACGAATACACCGTGGCCAAGAGTGGCGGCACCACCCACCCCAGCACCAAGGTGAAGTTCAAGCTCGGCGATATCGTCACCACCACGCTGGCCTGCGAGAACGGCGAGACCATCCTGCTGCAGCACGACACCTCGCTGCCGCGCCCGTATTCAATGGGTTTCCGTGTGCAAGGCACCAAGGGCCTGTGGATGGACGTGAACCATTCGATCCACATCGAAGGCCGCAGCCCGCCGCACCAGTGGGAAGAGTTCAAGAAGTACCAGGACGAGTACGAGCACCCGCTGTGGAAACAGAATGCCGACACTGCCGCCAGTGCCGGCCATGGTGGCATGGACTGGTTCGTCATCCATGCATTTGTGGAAGCGCTGAAGGCCAAGGCACCGATGCCGATCGACATCTACGACGCGGTGACCTGGAGTGCGATTACCCCGTTGAGCGAGCAGTCGATCGCCAACGGCTTCCAGACGCTGGAGTTCCCGGACTTTACTGCTGGTGCGTGGAAGACGCGCAAGCCGATCTTCGCGTTCGACGGGAAGTATTGAGGTTTACACCCTTCCACGCTGTGACGGAGACGCCGGGCACTGCCCGGTGTTTCTGTTTCTGGAAGCATTCGTCTTGTAGAGCCGAGCCCACGCCCGGCTGCTTGTTCGGTCGGTCGCTCGCTTTATCAGAAAACTCTGAAATCCGACCCACTCCACAGTTTCTGACTTGAATGTGTAAACCACATCGGAGATAACGTTCCCCGTGCGGTCATGGCCGCATTCCGGACCAGGGACGATCCGAAGCATGACGTGGTGAGACAGCTGCCCCACGTTCTCGTTCCCGCCGGAGCTGTGTTCGTCCAGGAAGGAGAACAGGGATGTTGGAACGACTGAAGACCATTTCGTGTGCCGCACTGGCGATGATCGCGCTAGGGAGCTTGGCTCCTTGGGCTGCGCAGGCGCAGGAGGTGCAGAAGAAGTGGGAGAGCTACCTGTCGATGGGCCAGCCGCGAGCCACCGAAGCGGCGGTGCAGAAGGACATCAAGTTGCTCTTTTCCCAGTACGAAAAGGACAAACCCTTCGATTGGCATGTCAAACGCCAACGCGTCCTTGGAAAGAAGGTCATCTACGACTACCGGGTGAGGCCCGAGAAGATCGTTACTACCGACTGGGTCTACATCCACTCAGGGCAGGAGTACTCCTCCGAAGATCAGATTCGTAGCGTGATCCTCGCCACCCGCGTCAGCGACCCGCAGTGCCCGGCGACTTCACTCACGGAGGATCCTTGGGTGGAGCTCCTTGGACTTGGCAGGGGCGACGACGGTAGCGTCACCAACGAGGAGAAGGATTTCCATTACACCTTGAACTTCTATCATCAGAGCACTCAAGAATGCTCGTCGATAGTGGGGTGGGAGCGTGTGCGCCGGGCCAGAACGGCGCTTTGTCCGAATCGACCGTCCCTGACGTGGAATGAGGCCCTGCAGATGTGCTCACTGGTCCAGCAGGACGAGCCGCACATGTCGCCCATGCTCTCCTACACAAGCGCGCCGCTGCCGCCGCAGCAGTGTCCTGTTGGTAACCCGTGTGACCCGACCACTGGCGATAAATCCCAGCCTGAGCCGGATTTCAACCTTGGATGGGTGAGCTTCCAACGCCACTATCACTCCCTGACAAGCACGGCGGGCGGCGCGTTGGGCACGGGCTGGACCCATTCCCACAATCTGCGGCTTACCGCAGGCGTAGACGATTCCACCTTCCCTCCCAGCCCCGAACTGAAAGTTGGGCTGATCGGCGCCGATGGCGGGCAGACCGCATTCCAGAAAGTGGGGGCAAGCTACGAAGCCATGGACGGAAGCGGCGATCGCGCGGTCCAGCAGGGCACCAACTGGCAACTTTCACGTGCCGGAGAGCGCATTCATTTTGATGCTGATGGCTTGATGCAGCGCCGCGATTTCGAAGACGGAACGTCGCTGACCTATGCACACGACAGCCGTGGTCGCCTGCTCAGCATCACCCATTCAACCGGTCGGCGCGTAGACGTCCAGTATCTCGCGCCGGGCGACGATTCGCTGATCTCGGCCCTGGTGGTCGCCGGCCAGCCTGTGGTGAGCTACACGTACTCTCCTGCTGGCGAGCTGACCACTGCGACCTATGCAGACGGCGCCAGCCGTACATACCACTATGAGGACACACGCTTCCCGGGCTACCTGACCGGCGTGACCGCCGAAGACACCCGGCGCTACAGCTGGTTTGGCTATGACGCCAAGGGGCGGGTCAGCTGCAGCCGCCATTCCGGTGATTGCAGTCAAGCCGACGTGGGCATTGATGGCGTGCGCCTGGAGTACACCCCGGCAGGCACCACCATCGTCACCGACGCGCTGGGCAAGCAGAGTACGTACGCATTGACTGCCACCGGCAGCAGTGGCCTTCCGCGCAAGGTCAATGGCATCACCGAAAGCAATGGCAGCATCACTCGCACCTATCTGCCCGAGGGCACCGATTTCCGGCGTCGGCTGCAGTCGGCGACCGACCGCCGTGGTGTCGTCACCAACTACGCCTATGCGGAGGCCAGCGACGCTGTCGCAGGCACCGTCAGCGTGACCACCACCACCGAAGCGGCCGGTACTCCGGATCAGCGCGTCAGCGAAACGCGCGTGGCCATGGACAGCAATCGGCTGGTGCAGCAGACCGTCGGTAACCGTGAGATCCGCATCGCGCGCAATGCACGCCTCCAGCCGACCACCATCACCGTGCGCGACAGGGTGACCGGTGATACCCGCATCACCACGCAGACCTACTGTGAGGCCGAAGGGCCGGAGTGCCCGCTGGTGGGACTGCTGCGTAGCGTGGATGGCCCACGCAGTGATGTGGCGGATGTCTCCACCTATGCCTACTACACTGCGGACGACGCGGGATGCGCGGGCAATGGTGCCTGCAGTTATCGCAAGGGCGACCTGCGCAGTGTGACCAATGCGCTCGGCCAGACGGTTGAGACCCTGGCCTACGACGCTTTCGGAAGGCCGCTGTCGGTCAAGGATGCCAACGGCGTGGTCACCGATTACACCTACCATGCCCGCGGCTGGCCGACCTCGGTCACCGTGCGCGGTGCCACCACAGCCGAGGATCGGGTGACCCAGATCAGCTACTGGCCGACCGGCCAGGTGCAACAGGTCACCGAGCCTGACGGCAGCAGCGTCACCTATGTCTACGACGCCGCCCAGCGGCTGACGGATATCGCGGACAGTGCGGGCAACACCATTCACTATGCGCTGGACAACGCCGGCAATCGCCTCAAGGAAGACACGCTGGATGCAGGCGGCACGCTGCGCCGTACCCTGGCACGGACGTTCAACACACTCGGCCAGCTGACCGCACTGAAGGACGCAGGCAATCACGCTACCGGCTTTACCTACGATGCCAACGGCAACCCGCAGACGGTGACCGACGCACTGCAGCGCGTGACCAGCCAGCAGTACGACCCGCTCAACCGCCTGGCGCAAATCCTGCAGGACGTTGGTGGCGTCGCGGCGGAGATCCGCAGCCAGTACGACGCGCTGGACCAGGTCACCCAGGTCACCGACCCGAAGGGCCTGCATACGACCTATGCCTACAACGGGTTCGGTGACCTGACCGGGCAGGTCAGCCCGGACAGTGGCGCCAGCAGCTTCACCGTGGACGCCGCCGGCAACCGCAAGACGGCCACCGATGCACGCGGCGTCACCGCCACCTATCACTACGATGGGCTCAACCGCCTGATCGGCATCGCCTATCCGAACCCCAATCTGGACGTGGGCTACAGCTATGACGTGGCGCCTGCCGCCTGTGCCGCCGACGAGCGCTTCGCCAAGGGACGGCTTGGGCAGGTGCTGCATGCCAATGGCAGCACCCAGTACTGCCACGACCGCTTCGGCCAGGTCACCCGTAAAGTGCAGACGATCAATGGTGTCGCCAGCACGCTGCGCTACGCCTACAGCAAGTCGGGTCGCCTGACTGCGTTGACCTACCCCGACGGCAGCGTGGCCGACTACGTGCGTGATGCCCAGGGCCGCATCAGTCAGATCGGCCTGACCCGCCCCGGCCAGGCGCGCCAGATCGTGGTGAACAACGTGACCTACGCGGCCTTCGGCCCGGCCACCGGCTGGACCTACGGCAACGGCCGCCAGCTGCAGCGTCCGTTGGACCTCGACTACCGCCCGCAGGCGGTGCATGACCCAGCCGCAGGCGGCCTGTCGCTGGGCTACGGCTATGACCCGGTCGGTTCGGTCACCGAGCTGAAGAACGGCGCAGGCTCGACGGTGCTGGCCCAGTACGCCTACGACACGCTGGGTCGCCTGACCCAGACCCAGGACGGTACGACCGGCACGCCGATCGAAACCTATGCCTATGACGCCACCGGCAATCGCACCGCGCTGACCACCTCGGCAGGCACGGCCAGCTACACCTATCCCGCAACCAGCCACCGGCTGACCGCCGTGGACGGCGAAGCGCGCGACCATGACGCGGTGGGCAACACCACCCGCATCGGCGGCAAGTCGTTCATCTACAACGATGCCAACCGCATGAACGCGGTGAAGCAAGGTGATGCCGTGCTGGAAAGCTACGGTTACAACCACCGCGGCGAGCGCGTGCTGCGTACCCCGGCCGGTGGCGCGGCTCAGATCACCCTGTATGACGAGGCGGGGCAATGGCTGGGCAACTACTCGGCCACGGGCCAGGCGCAGCAGCAGGCGATCTGGCTGGACAACTACCCGGTGGCGTTGATCAACATGCCGGCTACCGGCGTGCCTGAACTGGCCTACGTGCAGCCGGATCATCTGGGCACGCCGCGCGTGGTGATCGATCCGGTACGGAATGTCTCGATCTGGCAGTGGAGCAACAAGAGCGAGGTGTTCGGCAACCAGATTCCGAGTACCGACCCGGATGGTGATGGAGTGGCGTTCGAGCTGGCGCTCCGCTTCCCGGGCCAGCAGGCGACGGATGCGAGTGGGTTGTTCTACAACTACCAGCGCGAGTATGAGTCACGGGTAGGGCGGTACACACAGAGTGATCCGATTGGGCTGATAGGGGGAATCAGCACGTTCACATATGTTGGAAGCAATCCTCAAATGGCTATTGATCCAGAAGGGCTCGAGGGAATTGGGCCGTGGAATAATGGTGAAATGAATAACGTCACCGGCTATGTTCCCGCCAACAATTGTGAGCGGGAGGCTGTTGCCGATCTGCTCATAGATCTCGTTCCGCTTACTTCTATGGTGTCCTTTGCAATGGATTCTGTGGGTGTTGACATAAACTTCTACGAGAATCCCGGTGTTCATTTTGGCGAGTATGGCGCAAAGACGCCGTATGCAGCGGCGGGCCACATGCTGGATGCAGCAGCGTCGCGTCAGGATGCCAAAGCGGCAAAAAGGACGCGCGGGGCGGCAGAGCGCGGAATTCACTACTCGGTTGCCAACGGTCGACTTAATCGAGCTGCAGCGCATGCGGGGAACGCCAATCTCTTGCGGGGTGGGTCGAAGATCCTGGGGCCCCTTGGAGCAATCGTGAATTACAGGTCAAACTACAATAAATGCCAATGTCCGGCGAAGTGATTTTCATAAGGTTCATGAAGGGTGCAGCTGCGGCGGGAGCGCTGGGGATCTGTTGCGCGCTGATCGCGTCCATGTTGAGTATGCGCTGTCCAGTCGCTAGGTACTCTCCGGAAGTTATGTTTGCTCTTTTTTTCGCGTTGCTGATGTTGCTCGTATATTCCAAGTTCGAACTGGCGAGAAGGGGAATTCTGTCGATTGAGGTTGGGCGGGTGCGTTTCGCGTTCGCAATAGCGCTCCTGGCCGAGATGCTGATGATTGGGTTGCTGGTCGCCCGCAACCTCGAATGCGATAGCTTCGTTCGCGCGATTCCCATTCCTGGTGCACTACTTGTTTTCTATACAGCTGTCGCATTCTCATTTGTATTCGGTGATATCTATCTTGGTCCTGCGCGAAAAATCATCAGGCTTGGAGCTCGGCCGAGGAAATTCTTGAGGGAAGAATAGTTGGCACTGGGTGGATTCAAAGCTGGCGCGCAACGTTCTCGGGCTGCCGTTCTGCTTCCCGTATCAGTAGTCGTAAAATTCTGGCGGCCCCTTCCTCAACTAATATCGGAAACCCGACCCTGTGGTGGGGTGGCCCCAGCAGAGCGATCCGTTGGTATCGCTGAAGGAGTGGGTAATCGTCAGTCGTTTCGGAGAGCGTGGCAATGAATGGCGAGCCGAAATGAGCTACATAGAGAGGGTCGTTCTGGCGACTCTGTGTTCGACCGTAATCCTGATGGCCTGGTGGGGGCGCAGAACTTGCAAGGCGTCCTCACCCTCGACTTCGCGATGAAATCCATCGGGCAAGGTTTCCTTTGCTTCCTTGCCAGTACAGTTTCGGCCGTGCTGATCAAGGATAGGCCGGTGTTGATGTTGCTTCTTTCGCAGGTTCTCTCGATTGTGATCGTGTTTTTTCTGGGTGCAATTGCAGATAATTGAGATGATATGCATATGCGCAATAGAATACTGAATTGGCTCGGTTTGGTGTTTTTTTCGCTAATTTTTCTGAGGTCATCGTCCTATCTCGCATTGAAGGTGTATGCGATTGGTCACCTTGAGAGGGGCGATTATTTTGTAATGTTGCCTCTGGCGCTGGGTTCGCTCCTGATCTGCGGCATGTTTGTGGCAATTGTTCTTAAGAACGTAAAATCCAATCAATAGATTCCACCTGGAAGTTCACGCGCGACGTATGGATCCGTCAAGTGATTGGCCAAGGAGATGAGCCGATGGGTATCACTATCCATGATTTCAAGATGACCGGAATTCGTCTTGATCCGGTGTCCGGAGTGACTGTTTCTCTGTTTGATGACTCTGTGCAGGGATCCTATGATTTGGTCTTTGGCCGAGTCAGGAAGGCGAGCATTGATGGCTTCTCTAGCCAGAATGTCGTGCTCGATCTCAAGGTCTTCCATCGAAAGGATGATTCCTTTGAATTCCAGCGGTGTTGCTTTCTCCTTGGTCTAGACCCAGTGGCTGCCCGGGAAATTGTCGATGGCGACACCTTGGTCTTCATTGAGGCCTCTGTCGGCGCAGAAATTGCACTTCTAGTAGAGGGGACTTGGGAAAGCCGGTTGATCCCGGTCAAATCATGATTCTTGATCTGTCGAATGCATCGCTCCAAGACGCACGCACCGCCTGGCTTGTAGGTCGACAGGGATCTGACAGAGAGATGGATTACAGGACGGATCACCATCGGGCCAACGCAATGGGCTCTACCGTGCGTGCAGCCCGATGAACATCATCGATCCTGTACTCAGCGAACTGCTTTCCCGGCTCGGTGTCGACACTGACTTCGGCGACGCGGTGCTGACTTGTCCGGAGACCCAAGGGGCCTATGAGGACACGCCCCTGCATGTGGTGGCCTATTACAACGATGTGGCCCTCCTCAGCGCATTTATGCCCTTCGTGACCAACATCGATGTGCGTGGTGATCTTGATCTGACGCCGCTGGCAAGTGCGGTGGCACATGGCAGCGTCGCGGCAGCGGCCTATCTCCTCTGGTGTGGTGCAGACCCGCACGCAGGGAATGAGCTTGATCGGACACCACTGGAAATGATGTGCCAGGACCCGAGGTTTGATGATGCGGTGCGTATGGTCGACGCCGCAGATGGAGCCTGGTGATGGAAACTTCTGAAAAGAGGTTCTACCGATGCGCCTGATGACCTTCATCTGCCCACTTTGTGGCGCTAGCGGACAGAGCTTCCCCCTGCGATCGAAGACGTCCTGCCGAGGGTGTCGCGTCGAGCTTCGTTCAGACCCGCGGTTGGGCACGTACACGCTCTATCTTCTGTACACACAGGTCATCATCCTGGTGGCAGCATTGCCGCTGGTCGGGGCCGGTGTCGCGGGTGAATGGGCACGGCTGGGAATGATCTGTCTGGTAGTGCTGGTGCTGTGCTGGTTCCCCGGCGCGATCAGGCACGCACGAAGTCCGATCATGCGCGCTTGCCGGGATCCCGATTACAGTTATGCGCGCAGGCCGGGTGTTTCGACTACGCACGCTGCCGCAAACCCGGGGCAGAGTAGCGACACGCCAAGCGCCAGCCCATGATAGGGAAGTCAAGAAATGACATGCCATCTTGGGCACGAGGTACAAATCATAGATCATTTTGCAGAACGGGTTGCAGATGATAATTAGCATTTGGCCGGCCCTTTCTGGGGCTTTCATGTCTATGCCGAAGGCTGGTATCTTGCGTGCAGCGGTGCTGCTCTTGCCAATGCTAGGGGGCTGCAGCATTCACCAGTTTCAACATACGGAATGGAAGTCGGACTGGGTAGATGTTTCGTCCGATGCGATTTTCCCTGGCAATTCAACGACTCTGCCGCTTGACCGCATTTCCACGCTTGATCCTGATAGTGAAGCAGCCATTGCGGAGTGGATGTTGAAGCATTCGCTGGCCGTGGTATCGGCATCAGAGGTTAAAGGGAAGATCGGTCCAATGCCGTTGAGTGACCTGAAGCCAGCGCCCGGGGAGAGCGTCTACTTCGTCAGGGCCGCTTCGGATGAAGGTAGGGGCAAGTTCATCGGTTACGTCAACGAAAAGGGACTTCTCATCCTGTACGGGGTGATGGGGGGCTGCGGTGAGCAGAAGCAA
Organism: Stenotrophomonas sp. PAMC25021; assembly: GCF_004795795.1. Lineage (NCBI taxonomy): Bacteria > Pseudomonadati > Pseudomonadota > Gammaproteobacteria > Lysobacterales > Lysobacteraceae > Stenotrophomonas > Stenotrophomonas sp. PAMC25021. The sequence continues at coordinate 2,393,567 of NZ_CP039255.1, forward strand.
CGGGTGGTTGCCGTGAGCCTTCGGGAGAAGCCCGCCAACGTATTCGCTCGATGCTCGGCGGCGCTATAGTGCGCTGAAGCGCCGAGCTCCGCCTACTGCCTGGCGGATGACGCCAGGTGTGCGACCAATGGCGCGTTCGGCAACCGCAAGGGAGATCGGCGCAGCGCGACCAATGCGTTCGAGCAGATCGTTCTGGGGAGGTAATGGAAAACAGTCAAAGGAAATCGGGGTTGCTCAAGAGTTCTCTCGATGCCAAAGGCTTCTTCCTGCGCGCTTTGTCTGTCGCGTCCGTCTGTGTGCTCGCCCTGAGCGCATGCGAGAATGACCGCTTAGGGGAGCTGCAGCTGAAACCCATCTACGCGGAACTGAGTAGTGCGTATTACGGTGGGATGTGCGAGGGTGCAGCCGGTCCAGACGCCAGTATCGAGAAGGTTCGTGCGGTGCGCATTGGTACGATCGCTGGTGATTGCGCAGTGCTCTATTTGGACGGAGTAGATAGGGAGGGTGAGCCCGTGATCTATGGAGCGAAAACTGGGGATCGGCCTGAATGTGCTGGATTGATACGGAAGCTCGAAGTCGGACGGGCAAGCGCGGCAGTTCTCGGCAGGGCGCGGGAAATATGCAGATAGTAATTTTCAGATATTCTCCGTATGACCTCCACTGTTGGGGGGCGCAGATGCCCGCTGTGGGCCGGCAGTCGCAATCTTCTTCTCAGTGCCAGCCTGGCCTTAAGAAACTCGAATTCGGCGTCTAGTATGAAGATGAATTTGGATACCTTGGAAAAGGTCTCATCAATATTGTTCGACGCGCTCCGCTCCAGGGGCTTGCAAGAGAACTGGCCGCACTGTTCAGGAGGTATCGGATTCCACTGGCCCAGCTGCGAACGCTGGAGGCAGGCAGGTACTCTCGAGCGCTGCGCGATGCGTTGCGCGAGTAGGGCGCCAAGCGGGATGCAAGGTGCATGAGCTCCCGCGCTCCTCCACCAAAGAACGCGATCGGCCTGCACGCCCTCGGAGAGGTACAAGATGAAAGCCAGGCAGATTCTTCGGTACGGGCTGGCCTACGCGGTGTCGTGTGGAGCACTCTGGCTGTTCCTGCACTTTGTGGGCAGGGCGCTTTACGCCTTCGACTCACATCAGGTTTTCTTCTGGCTGTATGGGCCGTCAGCCTTCTGTTGCTGGGAATTGGCGCACGGGTTCCCGCCGCTGGCCGCCTGACGATCAGGCGGCTTGCCAAGGGGGCTGGCTTGGGGCTGCTCGCGGGCCTTCTGGCCCAGGTCGTGGTGCTTGTACTGGAAGCCTATAGATTCAGCGGATTCAGGCCATCGCTGCTCTGGCAGGTAGCGGTTTCGCTGATGGTGATGAGCGTCGTGCTGCTCACGCCGCTCTGGGGCGTAGTGCTGGTTGCCCTCACCGTCGCATGCCGCCGCGACAACAACCCACATCAGGCCTCGAACCCATGAAGCGCCTGACTGCCTTTTGCCTCGTGGTTGCACTGACATCCTGTGCGGCGCATCCGAACCGCACCACGAAGTGTCCACCGGCCCATTTCACCTACGTCGGCACCGAGAGAGTCGACGGACTGACCTACGGGCGCTTCCAGGTCACCCACAATGCTGATCAGCCGCTTCAGCTGTGGGTGGATGAGAGACGCAGGTTGAACTCAAGGACCGCTCGCGCAGAGATGAGGCGAACCGGCGGAGATGCCTGGCGGCCTTACAACGTGATCCTTGAGGAAATCACGCCGGGAGCGATCGGGCTGTCGATCGGGCAGGGTGAACAGCAGAGCGTTTTGTTCGATGGTGATGGCGTGTTCCTGCCCGGCCAATCCAGCGCGGGTGAGGAGTACTCCATGGTGGTAAGGGATGCAGCCGGTTGCGAGCATCGCTCGGCAACGTTCATTCCCTGACGTTCCTGGTGGCGTGCCGGATGCATGGCCACCATCGCCCTAGCTTCCGCCGCAGGCGAGCCGGATTCCTCGCGACATCGCAGCATCGCCCAGTTGGGACGCTGCGTACAGGCAACACAGGGGAAGATGGCGCGCCCGGAGGGATTCGAACCCCCGACCAATGGCTTCGGAAGCCACTACTCTATCCGGCTGAGCTACGGGCGCGTTGTAGAACCGCCGCGCCGTCGGCCGGTGCCGGGGCGGGCATCGCAGCGCCATGAAGCGGTGCGGGACCGGCATTCTATCCAGTTTCGCCGAACAAATCTCCCCCCACGGGCAAAGCCGTGCCGGGAGGGGCAGGAGTATCCTATCGCCATGGCTGATACCCCCCTCACTTCGCCGCAGTCGCCGGCGACGCCGCGTTGGCGGCATTACTGGAGTCTGATGCGCGCTGATCGCCCGATCGGCACGCTGCTGCTGCTGTGGCCCACCTGGTGGGCGTTGTGGCTGGCCGCGGGCGGCCTGCCGCCGCTGTGGACGCTGTTCGTGTTTACCGCCGGCGTGTGGCTGACCCGCTCGGCCGGTTGCGTCATCAACGACTACGCCGACCGCTGGCTCGACCCGCATGTGGAGCGCACCAAGGCGCGCCCGCTGGCCACCGGTGCGATCAGCGGCCGCGCCGCGCTGGCGCTGTTCGCCGTACTGATGCTGGTGGCGTTCGGCCTGGTGCTGACCCTGAACGGGCTGACCATCGGCCTGAGCTTCATCGGCGTGTTCCTGGCTGCCAGCTATCCGTACCTGAAGCGCTACACCCATCTGCCGCAGGTCTACCTGGGCATGTCGTTCGGCTGGGGCATCCCGATGGCGTTCGCCGCCGTGCAGGGCGAGGTGCCGATGCTGGGCTGGCTGCTGTATGCCGGCAACATCCTGTGGTCCACCGCCTACGACACCTGGTACGCCATGGTCGACCGCGAGGACGACCTGAAGATGGGCTCGCACTCCACCGCGATCCTGTTCGGTGATCTCGACCTGGTCATCCAGGGCGTGCTGTACGCACTGTTCCTGGCCACGATGGCGCTGGTCGGCGTGCGCGGCGGGCTGGGCGGGTACTACCTGGCCGGCGTGGCCGTGGCCACCGCGCTGGTGGTGTACGAGTTCTGGATCTGCCGCAACCGCGAACGCGGCCCGTGCTTCAAGGCGTTCCTGCACAACAACTGGGTGGGTGCCGCGCTGTTTGCCGGCATCGCCGCGGACCTGGCGCTGCGTTGATTGCCCGGGGTCGGATCCCTTTTCCTGTGGGAAAGGGCTCTGACCCTTCTGCCGCGCCGATACCCGGCTCGGGGTCAGAGCCCTCTCCTGTGGAGAGGGATCCGACCCCGCCACCTACGACCAATAGGTGGCTGACAGCCCGCACCCCACCGCCCAGAATCGATCCATCGAACCTGGGAGGGTAGGCGATGGCCTCTACGGCAGCAGTACAGGACGGCTGGATGGCGCGCGCAGCGCTGCGTTCGGCCGCCTGGGCGGAAAAGTGGTTCCCCGACGCGTATGTGTTCGCGGTGCTGGGCGTGGTCATCGTCGCGCTGGCCGCGATGGGCTTCGGCTCGACCCCGCAGGCCACCGCCAGCGCCTTCGGTGACGGCTTCTGGAGCCTGATTCCCTTCACCATGCAGATGGCCTTCGTGGTCATCGGTGGCTACGCCGTGGCGACGGCGCCGGTGGTCGCACGCTTCATCGATTTCCTCGCCCGGGTGCCGCGTACCGGCCGCGGTGCGGTGGTGTACGTGGGCCTGGTCAGCATGCTCGCCTCGCTGCTCAGCTGGGGGTTCTCGCTGGTGTTCGGTGGCCTGCTGGTGCGTGCGCTGGCCCGTCGTACCGAACTGCGCATGGACTACCGCGCCGCCGGTGCTTCGGCGTACCTCGGCCTGGGTGCGGTGTGGGCAATGGGGCTCAGTTCCTCGGCCGCACAGCTGCAGGCCAACCCGGCCAGCATGCCGCCGGGGCTGGTGGAGATCACCGGCGTGCTGCCGTTCACCGAAACCATCTTCCTGTGGCAGTCGATCGCGCTGACCTCGGTGCTGATCCTGGTCTCGCTGCTGATCGCCTGGCTGACGGCACCCGCGGCGGGTAGTGCGCGTACCGCCGAGGCGTTCCCCGGTGCTGCACAGGCCGAGCCGGAACCGCTGCAGCGACGCACGCGCCCGGGCGAATGGCTGGAATACAGCCCGCTGCTGACCGTGCTGCTCTCGCTGCTGGCGTTCGGCTGGCTGTTCAACGAGTTCGCCAACAAGCCGGTGATCACCGCCATCGCCAACCTCAATACCTACAACTTCCTGTTCATCTCGTTGGGCCTGCTGCTGCACTGGCGCCCGCGCAGCTTCCTCAACGCGGTGGCCAAGGCGGTGCCGAGTACCACCGGCGTGCTGATCCAGTTCCCGCTGTACGGCGGCATCGCGATGATCCTCACCCACGCCGCTGGCGGTGACGGGCAGACCCTGGCGCACCGGCTGTCGAGCCTGTTCGTGCACGTGGCCAGCACCGATTCGTTCGCGCTGGTGATGGGCGTCTATTCGGCCGTGCTGGGCTTCTTCGTGCCGTCCGGTGGCGGCAAGTGGATCATCGAGGCGCCGTACGTGATGCAGGCCGCCAACGAACTGAAGGCGCACCTGGGCTGGGCGGTGCAGGTCTACAACGCGGCCGAAGCCCTGCCCAACCTGATCAACCCGTTCTGGATGCTGCCGCTGCTGGGCGTGCTGGGCCTGAAGGCACGCGACATCGTGGGCTTCACCTTCATCCAATTGCTGGTGCACATCCCGCTGGTGCTGGGCCTGTTGTGGCTGCTGGGCATGACCCTGGCGTATGTGCCACCGGTGATGCCGTAGTCCAGTATCCCCGGATCATGCGGCTTCCTACTTTGAAAGCCGCATGGCCAGAACGCGCGCTGCTCAGATTTCATTGGGCTTGTTGCCCAGTGCGGCATCCGCTTCGAACCAGCTTCGCGCAGTATTGCCAACATACTTGGTCAACGCATAGTTGGCCCCTGAGCCGATGACGACTCCGATGCCGAACGGAATGGCTTTTTCCAGCGCCTTGCGGGTAAAGGTGATGCCGATCTTCTTGAAGAGTTCCTTGAGAGCTTGCAACACGGCGCCCTTCAAGTACTGACGGACCATCTTTACGCCAGCATTTGAGGCGATCCGAGTCGACGCTTCGACGCCGAGCTTCTCCAGAGAACCTCCTGCGGCGATGAGAAAAGCCAGGTGCCTGGCGTCTTCGCCATTCACGTCCCATCCATAGGCCTCAGCCAAGCACATGGTCATGTCGACCTGCAGTTTCATGCTGATGCTTGCATCGGCGAGACCACCGCCAACCATTGCCAGGGCCGTACCAATTCCCGGGATGACCCCGGTCAGAGCAGTCGCTCCCCCCGTGGTGGCTGACATCCGGCAATAACGGCTGATGATCTTGTCGGCCACCAACCCTGCAACCTCGTGCTGGCCGCGTGTTGGATCCCGGGAGAGAATCTGGCGCCTGTACTGGGCGACGAGGGTCTTCGCGTCTGCGGGACTGATCGCGATGCTCTCGACCGCTTTGAGGAGGCGAGAGTCACTTGCTTCTGCAACCACGGCGTTCATTTAGACGTTCCTTGTTGATGCTTGGAAAGATGGGCCGTCCATAGCAGCCCGTCCGCAGCCTATCGGCTTCGGGTAGCCATTCTTGAGCGAACGCTCGCGCATTCCGGTGCGCCCTACAGCACTGAATACGTGCTCCTGTCATTACCACATAAGGACATGCCGAACCCGCATGAATCCTTCAGCGGCTTGTGCCGCAAGGGCTTTCGCGCGTTCATTCACGCGCGTACACACAGGTGTAGCCGTCCGCCAACGCGCGATTAACTCTTCGCTGCAGACGATGGCCCCGTCCACCGCATTCCGCGCGTGGCTTTGGAGATCGGACATGGCACAGCAGAACCAGAACCCGAACCAGAAGCAGCAGGGCCAGCAGAACCAGCAGGATCAGCAGCAGGGCCGTGGCCGCGACCAGCAGCAGCAACAGCAGCAGGAACAGCAGCAGCGCAACCAGCGCAATCAGCAGCAAGGTGGGCAGGACGAGGAAGAGTGACGTCGGTACCCACCCTGGGCACCCCCCGAAGCCCCGCCGCGCGCGGGGCTTCGCTTATTCCAGCACGCCGATGCGTTGCAGCACCGGCGCGGCCGACATGTCATTGGGATTGGTGCCGGGCTGATCCTGCGGCACCTCCATGCCCATGCCGCGGTACAGATCGACCCAGTGCTGTGCGATCTGCCCGGTCTGCGGATTGCGGAAGTTCATCGGCTGCAGCGCGAACACATGGTGCGCACGGAACGCACGCTCGATGAAGTCGGAACAGTAGTAGCTGTCCTCGTTCAACACATACGACGTGTTGTACGGCTTGCCCAGCATCATGCGCGCGGTGGCGACCGCATCCTTGATCGCCGCCTGCTGCGGTGCCCGCAGGCGATAGACCACGATCTGCCGCTGCTTGGCCCGGGCGTCCTGGCGGAACTCGACCAGCGATTGCCGACGCGATCCCTTCTCGTCCGCATGCAGTACCTCCCAGCCGTTTGGCGCCACAGCGACCAGGGCCACATGATCGAAGCTGGGCGCGCCCTGCTTGCCGGTGGCATCGTCGATGGCCGCACTGAGGCCGCTGCGGCCGGCGGTGACGAACAGCAGATCGCCTTCGTGGACATCGACGGCCATCGCCAGCGCTGGCCACAGGGCGGGCAACAGCAGGCCGATCATGAGCAGGAGGCGACGCATGGAGAGTCTCGGACAGGCGGAGTGCCGGAATTGTAGGGCGCGCGGTAGCATGGGACGACCCAACCGGATTCAGGATGAGCCCATGCGTCGAAACCGTTCCGCTGCCGTGCTGATGCTTGCCTGTGGCGTGGCCCTGGTTGCCTGCACGCCCGAGCCCCAGGTGACGCCCACGGAAGTGGCGCCTGCACATCCCGCGCCGTCGTCCACGGCGGCAGCGGTCCAGCCCGCACCGGTGCCTGCCAGCGGTGAATGCCCCTACTCGCAGTTCGATGCGTTCCTGAAGCACTTCGGCAACGAGATCGCGCTGCAGGAAAAGGCCACCGCCGATCCGCTGCTGGACAGCTACATCGATGCCGAGGCCGAGCCGGAACCGCGCAAGGTGGAAAGCCGCCTGGCGCTGGCCGATGTCGAGTGGCCGGTGATGCCCGATCCCGCCGCGTTGGCCGGGCAGGGCCGCGAGATGCAGGTCAGCACGCTGGCCGATGGGCAACGACAGGTACAGATCCGCACGCCGGACAGCAGCGACCAGCAGACCTACACCTTCGCGCAGTCGCCCTGCTGGACGCTGGTCAAGCGCGAGGATGAGTCGATCTGATGCCTGTCCCGGCACAGGCGCGGCCGGGCGGGGGCTGCTAGGCTCGGAGCCTGATCCAGGCAGGGAGACGCCGATGCAGGCTCGCAGGATGTGCACCATCACCGCCACCATGACTGTCATGCTGGCAATGGCACCCTTCACCGGCGTCCAGGCGCAGTCGCTGCCGGCCGACGATAGCGCCTACTTCGCCAGTGCGGCAGCCGAACAGGCCGCGCGCGGCGAGCTGGGCAAGCGTGTCGAGGCCCTGCAGCAGGCTTCCGCGCTTGCACCTGCGCAACGCTTCCATCAGGCCGAGGCACTGCAGGCGCAGTGCCTGCGCCATCACAGCTATCTGCATCTGCAGGCCGCACGCAACGCCCGTGACCATCGCCCGACGCAGGCGCTGGACCAGGTGATGGGGCTGTGCAGCCGCATCGCCCACACCGGCCGCGCGGCGCTGCGCGAAGCGCCCGCAGACGCGGCGTGGGCAGCACCGTATGCCTTCCTGCGCGCGCGTGCGCTGAAGGACGCCGCAGCACCGGCCAGTACCGCACTGGATGAGGCCGTGGAGGCCCTGGCCGATCCGGCGCTGGACAGTTTCGCACGGCTGCGTGGGCAGATCCTGCGCAGTGCCGAGTACCCGCAGATCGAGCGTGATGGTCGGCACTGGGACACCGGGCACGACAAGCAGGCACTGGCCCAGCAGCGGGACCGCGCGTTGCGGGAAGCGGGCTGGAAGGGTTACTGGCAGGGCCTGCACTCGCGCCGCGAGCCGATGGCCTCGGTGCTTCTGGGCCTGGTGCAGGTGAACGATGCCGCCGCGCGCCTGCAGGGCGATGGTTCTGCACCGGCGCGGGGCTACCAGCGCATGGGCCTGGATGCATCGGCGGTGGATGCTACGCTGCAGGCGATCGAACGCCATGCACGGGACCGTCGCGCCTACCAGGACATGCTGCTGCGCCACGCCGCGCGTTCAGGCATCGATGCGCCGCAGCTCTGGGATACCACGTTGCCCGATGCCGGCTATATGCCGCCGGTACTGACGCTGGCGCAGCTGCGCGACAATGCCGCCGATGCCATGCAGCACCTGGGGCCGGCATACGTCAGTGAGCTGCGTGCGCTGCTCGATCCGGCCAACCGGCGCATGGATCTGGCCACCGAACGTGGTGACCGCAGCCAGGACGCGTTCTCGGTAAGCGCTCCCGGCGTGCCGGCAATGCTGTTCGTTGGCGTGCGCCGTGGTGATCTGGAAAGCGATGTCGAGATCGCCCATGAAGCCGGTCATGCCATGCACGGTGAGTGGATGCAGCGCGGCCATGCCTCGCCGCTGCAGCGCAATGGCAGCCAGTGGCTGACCGAGGCCTTTGCCATCTACAACGAACTGCGCTTCCGCGACCAGCTGTACCAGCAGGCAGAGGACCCGCGGGCCAAGGCCTATTACCTGAAGTCACTGCTGGACGATATGGTGCTGCAGCTGTTCACGTCTTCCGAAGAGGCGCAGCTGGAGCAGTCGATCTACGAGGGCGTGGCGGACAACACGCTGGGTACCGCCGATGACCTGGACGCGTTGACCGGCCGGGTGCTGGCGCGCTTCGGTCAGGACCCGGAGCGCTATCCGCAGCTGTGCAACGGCTGGATCGGCAAGCGCCTGATGTATGACGACCCCAACTATCTGGTGAACTACCTCTATGCAGGGCTGCTGGCCGTGCAGCTGTTCGTGCAGGATCAACGCGACCCGGCAGGGTTCCGTGAACGCTATCTCGCGGTGCTGGGTGAAGGCTTTGATCGTGCGCCGACCGAGCAGGTGGCGCAGTTGCTGGGGCACGCGCCCGACTGGCCGGCGCTGGTTGATGCTGATCTGCAGGTGTTCAACCAGGCGGTCGCGCAGCTGCAGGCGCTGCATGCGCGGATCGAGGCAGGGCAGGGCACGTGAAGATGCTGCGCAGGACGACGTGCACCCGGGTCACGGCATGGCTGTTGATGCTGTTGTGCCTGTTGCCGATGAGGGTGATGGCCGGTGCTGCGGTCCCTGCGCTGGATGACCCGGTGGTGGACGCCGCCAACGCACTTTCGGCGGATACCCGCGACATACTGCGCACGCAGGCCTTCAAGTTGCAGGCGCGCACCGGCGCGCAGCTGCAGGTGCTGGTGGTCGACCATGCTGGCGAAGAGGGCATCGAGGCCTACGCACAGCGGGTGTTCGACCAGTGGCAGCTTGGCCGGGAAGGCGTTGACGATGGCGTGCTGCTGCTCGTGGCCGTGCAGGACCGCCGTGTACGCATCCAGACCGGTTACGGTCTGGAGGGCGCGATTCCAGATGCCTATGCCGCCCGCATCATCGACAAGGCGATCGTGCCGCGTTTCCGCGATGGCGACCTTGACCAGGGCCTGCTGGATGGAACGAAGGTCGTGGTCGCGCTGATCGATGGCGAGGACCTGCCGGCCTGGGAAGCGCCATCGATGCGCAACGTGTTGCCGGCCGATTGGCGCAGCGCGGATTCCGTGGTTGCAATGACGCTGCTGGCCGGCTTCCTTGCGGGTCTGTGGCGCTCACCGCCCTCGGCGCCCGCGGCCAGGATGCCGGACGACCTCGCACGCAGGCATCGCGAGCGCCAGCGTGGAGCGCCACGCGAGGTCACCACGCCGCAGGCGCGCCCGAAGCGATTGCCGGCCTGGGGTCGCCCGCTGCTGGTGACGGCTGTGGTAGCCGCGGGTCTGCTGTCGGCGGCTATGTGGGCGCCACGCCAGGCATTGGCAGCGGTCTGCATCGTATTGGCGTTGTGCGTACCGGTGGCGAGCCTGCTTGGCTGGTGCTGGCGCCGCAGCCGAGGTGTGCGCGTGGTGCTGCTCGGCATGCTCGGGGTCAGTTCGGGGTTCTTGGTGGTGATGATGCTGCGTGGCCAGTTGCCGCCCAGTCTGGCCCTGCACACGTTGCTGGACCTGGCGGCAGGCATCGTAGCCATGCTGCTGTTCTTCCTCGTGCAGGCGTGCCGCGCGCGCTGGCACAAGGACCGCAGCAGCTTCGGGGTGAGGTTCGCAGTGCTCTTGCTGCTGACCGCTGGCTACGTGCTCTTCGCACTGCTGGCCATTGATCGCGCCGACCCGGTGGCACGCCTTGCCGCGACGATCGGGTGGAGTGCCGGCACGGTCGTGCTGTACTTCGCCTGGATTTTCACCATGCTGCCCGGTGAGAAGGCACGCGGCAGCCGCAGATCATCCGTCGGCCACCGCAGTGCGTCCAGCTCCCCGTCATCAAGTTCGTCTGCGAGCAGCTCCAGCAGCTGGTCCGGAGGCGGCGGCCGCAGCGGCGGAGGTGGTGCGTCGGGCAGCTGGTAGTTCAGGCTGCCTGTACCCGCCAGCCGAGCACAACGTCCTCCACGACACCGGGGCCAGCCACGTCGCCCACCTGCAGCAACAGCCCCTGCGCATTGGGCAGGTCCTTCTGCTCGGGAAACCACCGTCGATCGGCCGCGACCACGATCAGCAGGCCCTCGTCGTCGCCCATCGGTGCGAACTGCGGCGAAGCCGGGCTGATCGGCTGCAGGCCGAAACGTTGGTTGGACAGTTCGCGTACGGCCTCGACATCGCGGCTGGGCAGGCCGACTTCGCTCAGGCAGGTCAGCTCGCTGCCATGGAACACGCCTTCGCGAGCGCTGGCCGGCAGGCGGCGGCGGCCGATCAGTTCAAGGATCAGGTCGTCCGGGCCGGTGAAGTACACCGACTGCGACTGCCAGCTGCTCTCCAGCGCGAAGTAGTCCAGCCCCGCCGGATTGCGCTGCAGCGGCGTGCGCTCACGCAACCACGTCATTGCCTCGCTGAAGCGGTTGTCCGGCACGTTGAAGGCCAGATGCACGCCACCCACCGGACGCCCCGCCGCAGGCTGAAGTTCGAGGGTGCTCCAGCCGATGTGCACATGGTTGCCGACCACGCGCTGCTGCAGCACATCGTGGAAATATGTGGCCACGGAAGCGACGTCGGATACCGGCAGAGTGAGGTGCAGCAGGCGCATGATCGATTCTCCGTGGACGCGCCCACTGTAGCGCCGGGCGATGCCCGGCGGCCACTAGCGCAGCGAATGGTTGAAGAACCGTATTGCCGCGTCCGCTGCCTGCGCGTGGGTCTGCGCCTTCGGCACCGATGTGCTGCACAGGTCCTGCAGCCGCTGTTGTCCGGCCGGGGTGCATGCGGCGAGGAAATCGTAATGGCCGACACCGGGCAGCACCTGCAGTGCAGCGCCCGCAATCACCGCACGCGCAGCCTCGCCATTGGTCTGTGGTGGCGCGACCGTGTCCGCCTGGCCCAGCACGATCGACACCGGCTGTTTCAGCGAGGAGAGCTGCTCGGGCGCAAAGGCCTGCACGATTGCCGGCGCCAGCAGGAACACCGCGCGCACGCCGGGAATGGCGCGTGCGTCGTTGGCGTGGGACATCCATGGCGACAGTTCGGGCGACGCCGCAGCGGCAACGCGCGCCTCCATCGTGTGCGTTGCCGCCTCCTGTTGGGGCTGGCAGACGCCGTCATCCGGATGTGCGGTGCAGAAGTCCCGCAATCGCTGCAGGTCCGGTCGCGCACCGGCTGCCAGCAGCGCGGTGTAGCCACCGGCCGAGAAGCCGGCGACCCCCAGGCGCTCAGGATCGACATGCGGGCCCAGCACCGGATCAGCTTGCACGGCCGCCAGTGCGGCACGCAGGTCATCGGCGCGCAACCAGGTCAGAAGGCTGCCGGGCAGGGTCATGGTGTCAACGCCGTTGTTGCCTGGATGATCCACCGCAATCACCAGATACCCGGCCCGCGCCAGCGCCGTGCCCAGCCAACCCATCATGCGCGCGCTGCCGCCGTTGCCATGCGAGAGCAGCAGGGTCGGCAGGCGATCACCCGCGACCGGCGCATCCTTGGCCGACCGGCCGGCGTCGAACAGCGGCGCGTCGGGAGGACCGATGGTCAGCGCGTTTTCGCGGCTGCCGGCCTGTGCCGGATACCAGACCGTGTAGCGCAGCGCGTCGCGGTGCCCTGCGTCGCGCACGGCGGCGCTGGCCAGCGTCGTCGTGCCGTGGCGCTCGCCGGCGACGCCGCTTTCGCGGGCGGCGCCGACGCTCGCGAACGCCAGCAGCATTCCTCCCAGCACAGCAGCGGTCATGCGCATCTTCAACTCCTTGTCAGTGGGGACGTTCTTCCACCGGCAGCCAGATCTCCACGCCGCCGTTGCCGCTGTGCTCATCGAAACGCAGGTCGTAGCGTTCCAGATCGGGTGCATCGGCCAGGCTGAGGCCGGAACCGGGCAGGTAGTGATCCAGCAACCAGAACCAGGTAGAGCGGATGGCCGAGATGTGTCCGCCGTGCCAAGCCACCAGGTAGCGGCGCGCCGGGATGTCCACGCGTCGCCAGTGCGCAGGCACGCTCGGCACCGTGCTTGCCGGTAGTGCCGCAATGTAGTCGAAGCCACCATCGTCATCACTGTTGCAGCACACGCCGAAGCTGACCGGTGCCGGCGTCGGCCACTCGCGGTTGAGCTGGGCCCATTGGCCCGGAATCGCGCCGCTGCTGTCGCGGGTGTGCCGCATGCCGACGCCTGCCAGCTGGAACGCGGGCGTATCGAGCAGCCGGGGGGCTTCAATGCAGGCTGACGGGGCCTCGTCCAGGCGGATCGCCTGCACCAGCGTCAGCCCATCGGTGCCCTGTTCGCGTACCCGTTCCGGTGTCTGCCCGAACTGTTCGCTGAAGGCACGGGTAAAGGCAGCATGGGTGGTGTAGCCGGCCCCCAGCGCCACCTGCAGGATGTCGCCCGCGCCGTTGGCCAACCGCTGCGCGGCAGCGGTCAGGCGGCGCCCGCGCAGGTAGCGCACCACCGAGGTGCCGGTGCGGGCCTGGAACAGGCGTGACAGATGAAACGGCGACAGGCCGGCCGCAGCGGCGATGTCGGCCAGCGCCAATGGCTGGTCCGCATGGGTTTCGATGTACCACAACGCCTTGCCTGCCGCGCTCATCCTGCCGGTCCCCGCATCCAATGCCGGCACAGTAGCGGATCGGCAGGCACGGCGTTTAGCAGTTCTTGCGCTGCCGGGGCTTTGCGTCTGCCTGCGTACCGGCAACAATGCGCGCTTCATGGACGTGATGGGGGGCAGGGAGATGCGATCGACGACGGGGGATGCCAGGCCAGCGGAGCCCGGCCGATGATCGAGATGATCGAAATGCTGCTTGCCCTCTGGGTACTTCCCAGTCTGTTGACCCTGGCGCTGATGCTGCTGATGTTGTTCGGCGCACCACGGTGGCGCGGCAATCCCTGGGTGTACCGTGTCGGCTTCGCGTTGCTGGGCGGGTTTCTGACACCGACGTTGTTGGGGGCCGGTCACGGTGGGTTGCCGTGCGCGACTATCGGCGGGCTGGTGATGATACTGACGCAGCTGCAATGGATCGGCGATCTGCAGGTCGACGTCATGGGGATCGGGATTCGCAACAGGGGCATCTGGATCATGTCCACCCCCGCCTTGGTGGTGTTCGCCGCCATGATGTTCGTTCCGCTGCGAACGGCACGGCCGGCCCGATTCGGGTTTGGCGACGACGCCAACGGCTAGCCGCTGTGTGCGGGGATGGGGCGTGGGTCTGCATTGCCACCCATGCATGGCGTGGATCTACGGATGAGCCCTGGCAGGGGCCAACTTTGGTTGGCGCATCAAGCTGTCGTACTGACGTCATGCCTCCTTCACACATCGCGCCGAGACTGCGCGCCTTGTCCAGGCCTGTTGTGTGCGCACAGGTGCTGGCCCTGTCGCGTCCTCCCGGAGCCCTGCCGTGCATCGTTCGAAGCTTTCGCGTTCCATCCTCCTTGCCCTTTCCATGGCCAGCGCAGGAGGCGCGATCGCAACGGAGGCCGATGCGGTCGATGCCGCCGGCGGCAGCCGCGCCGCGCCCACCCAGCTCGACGCGATGCTGGTCACCGGTACCCGCGCGTCCAACCGCACCCAGTTCGAAACGCTGGCGCCGGTGGACGTGTTCACCAAGGAAGACATCACGTCCGTCGAATCCACCGACCTGAAGGACGTGCTGGCCCAGCTGGTGCCGTCGTTCGTGGTGCAGCGCCTGCCGATGGCGGACGGCCAGGTGTTCGTGCGTCCGGCCACGCTGCGTGGCCTGTCGCCGGACCAGACCCTGGTGCTGGTGAACGGCCGCCGCTTCCACCGCAGCGCGCTGCTCGGCAACCGTGGTGCACAGGCCGCTGATCTGGCACAGATTCCAACCAGCGCGATCAAGCGCATCGAGGTGCTGCGTGATGGCGCGTCGGCGCAGTACGGCTCGGACGCCATCGCCGGCGTCATCAACATCATCCTGGAGGATGGGCCGGGTAGCGAGATCACCGCCGGCTACTCGCAGTACGCGCAGGGCGACGGTGCTTCGCGCGATTTCAGTGCGCGCACCGGCTGGTCGCTGGGCGACTATGGCAGCCTGGTGCTGTTCGCCGAATCGTCCACCTCCGACGCCACCTCGCGCACCCGCCAGCGCCCCGATGCCATCGCCTTCCAGGCCGCGCATCCGGAGCTGGAGGTGCCCAACCCGGTGCAGCGCTGGGGCCAGCCGGAACTGGAAAGCCGCCGCGTCGGCTTCAACGTAAAGGCCAACGCCAGCGATACGCTGGAGCTCTATGCCTTTGGCCTGTACAGCCACAGCGATGGCGTCAGCGATTTCAACTGGCGCAACCCGGACACCACCACCGGCGCGTACCGCACCACCGCCATCTTCCCGGGCTGGAACCTGCGCTCGCTGTATCCGGTCGGCTTCAGCCCGCAGTACGGCAACGTGCAGAACGACCTGCAGCTGGTCGGTGGCCTGCGCGGCGAGATCACGCCGAAGCTGCGCTGGGATGTCAGCGCCTCGTATGGCCGCAACGCCATCGACTATCGCCTGAAGAACTCGATCAATGCCTCGCTCGGCCCGGCCAGCCCGACCGACTTCGATCTCGGCCGCCTGACCCAGACCGAGAAGAACGCCAACGCCGACTTCAACTACGAATGGGACGTGGCTGCGCTGTCCAAGCCGATCAACGTCGCCTTCGGTGGCGAGTTCCGCCAGGAAACCTACCAGGTGCGCGCCGGTGATCCGGCCTCGTACGCGGTGGGTCCGGGCGCGGCCGGGGGCCTGGAGGCCAACTCCAATGGCGCGCCGGGCTTCTCGGCCAGCCAGGCCGGGCAGTGGAGCCAGCGCAGCAAGGCCGCCTACGTGGACATGGAAGTGCCGCTGGGCGAGCGCTGGAGCATCGGTGCAGCCAGCCGCTATGAGGACTTCTCCAGCTTCGGCAGCACACTGGACGGCAAACTGTCGGCGCGCTTCGCGATCACCCCGGACGTCGCCCTGCGCGGCACCGTGTCCACCGGCTTCCGCGCGCCGACGCCGGCGCAGCTCAACACCACCAGCACCACCCAGGGGTTGGATACGCGCACGCTGCAGATCTTCACCAGCGGCCGCCTGTCGCCGAACGATCCGCTGGCGCAGCTGCTCGGTGCCAGGCCGTTGAAGCCGGAAGAATCGCGTACCGCATCGCTGGGCCTGACCTGGCGCACCGACCTGGGCCTGTCCGGCTCGGTGGATGTCTACCAGATCAAGCTCACCGACCGCTTCAGCCAGTCGGCCAGTTTCGCCATTCCGGCCGGTACGCCCAATCCGCTGGGCTATACCTCGGTGAACTACTTCACCAACGACTTCGACACCACCACCACCGGCGTGGACGTGGTCGGCAATTACCTGCGCGACCTCGGCGCGGGCCGCATGACGCTGACCCTGGCCTACAACTACAACCGCACCCGCGTGGACAACGGCAGCACCTCGGTGGCAACCAACGAGACCCAGCGCGTGCTGTTCGAAGATCGCCTGCCCGAGCACAAGGGCAGCCTGACCGGCAGCTGGGACATCGGTGCCTGGTCGCTGATGGCGCGCATGCGCTACTACGGTGCCTGGACCGATTCCAGCGGCAATGCGGTGGGCGATATCTACCAGCGCTTTGGTGCGATGAGCTTCCTCGACCTGGCCGTCGGCTATCGCATCAACGAACATCACAGCCTGCGCGTGGGTGCCGACAACGTGTTCGACCGCTATCCGGACGAAGCCACCTTCCAGGCCAGTCGCGGCCTGGTCTACTCGCGCAATGCGCCGTACGACACCGACGGTGCCAACCTGTACGCACAGTACCGGCTGAGCTTCTGATGGACCGCAACCGCCGCGTCCTGTTGCGTGCCGGTGCACTGCTGCCGGCTGCAGCTGCGCTGTCTTCACTGCCCGCCATGGCTGCCGCGGGTTACGCTGCGTCCATGCAGATTCCCGCAACGACCGTAGCGCCGGACGCGCTGGCCCGCGATGAAGGCTACTGGGCCGCCGTGGCCAGCCACTTCGACATCACCGATGAAGTGAACCACCTGGAGAACGGCTACTGGGGCGCGATGGGCCGCGAGACGCTGGCCAGCTACCAGCGCCACACCGCCGAGGTGAACCGTGGTAACGCCTGGTACGGCCGTCATGAGTTCCCGGTGCAGTACATGGCGGTGCAGCGGCAGGTGGCCGAACTGCTGGGCGTGGGCGCCGACGAGATCGCACTGACCCGTGGCGCCACCGAAGCGATGCTGGCGCTGATCGGTGGCTACAACCGCCTGCGGCCCGGCGACCAGGTGCTGTACGCCGACATCGACTACGACAGCATGATCGGTGCGATGCGTTGGCTGCAGCAGCGCCGTGGCGTGCAGGTCGAGCGCATCGCGCTGCCGGTGGTGCCCGACCATGCGCAGATCCTGCAGGCCTACGAGGCCGCGTTCGCGCGGCTGCCACGCCTGAAGCTGGTGCTGCTGACCCAGGTCAGCCATCGCCATGGGCTGGTGCTGCCGGTGGCCGAGATCGCCGAGCGTGCACGCGCACGCGGTATCGACGTGATCGTCGATGCGGCGCACGGGTTCGGCCAGATCGACTACGCGGTGCCGCAGCTCAAGGCCGATTTCGTCGGCATCAACCTGCACAAGTGGATCGGCGCACCGGTCGGTGTCGGCGCGATGTACGTGCGCAGGGGCCGCGTTGCGGACCTCGACCCGTACATGGGCGAGACCGACGACGGCCGCGTGGGCAGCCGCGTACACACCGGCACGGTCAACTTCGCCGCTTACCTGGCACTTCCGGAGGCGATTGCCCTGCACCAGCGCATCGGTGCGGACAACAAGCAGGCGCGCCTGCGTTACCTGCGCGAGCGCTGGACGCTGCCGGCGCGGCAGATGGCGCACATCGAAGTGCTGTCTTCGCCGGATCCGGCGTTGGCGAGTGCATTGGCCAGCTTCCGCCTGCGCGGGCGCACCAGCGTGGCTGACAACATCGCGCTGCAGAAGCGCCTGCTGGACGAACATCGCGTGTTCACCACCCATCGCGACGGCTTGGACTCCGGCGCCTGCGTGCGGGTGACGCCGTCGGTGTTCACCCGGCCGCAGCAGATGGATGCGCTGGTGAAGGCGCTCTCCGCCTTGGCCTGACCCTGCTTTGGTGGGTGCCAACCTTGGTTGGCACATTCCAACCGTGCCGGGGAATCTTCCGCCGGCCAGCGGCCGGCGCTACCGATCGGGTGGGTGCCAACCTTGGTTGGCACATTCCAACCGTGCCGGGGAATCTTCCGCCGGCCAGCGGCCGGCACTACCGGTCGGGTGGGTGCCAACTGTTGGTTGGCACATTCCAACCGTGCTGAGGAATCTTCCGCCGGCCAGCGGCCGGCACTATCGGTCGGGTGGGTGCCGACCGTTGGTCGGCACATTCCAACCGTGCTGAGGAATCTTCCGCCGGCCAGCGGCCGGCACTACCGGTCGGGTGGGTGCCGACCGTTGGTCGGCACATCCCATTCCAGGGCTACCGCTCGATCGCCGGCAACGCGTCCGACAACAACAACCGGTCAATCCGTTGCAGCGCACTTTCCAGCTGCCGGCGATCGGCCGCCAGCCCCAGCGACAGCCGCACGCCGTTCTGATGCTGCACCCCCGGCGGGCAGAATGCCGATGAAGGCGCGATCGCCAGCCCCTGCAGCTGTGCGGTACGCACCAGGGTGGCGTCAGTCCATGGCGCTGGTACCCGGCACCAGGCATGCAGGCCTTCGGCGCGCAGCAGCAGCGAAGGCGCCAGCAGGTAGCGCGCCATGCGCATGCGCTCGTGCGCTTCGCTGCGCACCTGCGCCAGCAGCGACTGCGCCGAACCATCCAGCAGCAGCTGGCTGGCCAACGCCGAGACCAGCGGATGACCCATCAACCGCGTCGCCCGCAATGCAGCCGTCATCGACTCGGCGTGCGCAGCGCTTGGGCACTGCACGAACGCAGTGCGCAGGCCGGGGCTGATCACCTTCGACAGCGTCGCCACGTAGAACACATGGCGCGGTGCCAGCGCCGCCAGCGGTGTCGGTGCATCCTCGGCGAGGTGCCAGTAAGGATCGTCTTCGATCGCCAGCAGGCCTTCCCTCTCCAGAACACGCGCCAGCGCTTCGCGCCGCTGCAGCGGCAGGGTCAGCGCGGTCGGGTTCTGGCAGGTGGGGTTGAGATAGACCAACCGCGCGCCGCTTTCGCGTGCCAGCCGGGCCAGCGCATCGGGGCACATGCCGTGTTCGTCGCTGTCCACCGGCAGCAGCCGCCGGCCCAGTGCGGCGGCGGCCTGCAGCAGGCCCGGATAGACCAGCGCATCGCAGAGGATCGCATCATCGTCGCGGCCCTGGCTGACCAGGATCGCGGCAAGCGCCACCTGCGCGCCTTCGGTCAGCAACAGGCTGGCATCCTCCACCGCGCCCAGCATCGGTTGCAGCCAGCGCGCTGCCGCGTGGCGGTCGGTGGGATTGCCGCCGCCCAGGTGGTAGGTCATCAGGTTCGGCGCGTTGCTGCGCGCAAGCACGGCGGCGGCACCGCGGCGCAGGGTCTCGGCCAGCGCATCGGCATCGGGCACCGGCGGCACGTTCATGCTCAGGTCCACCACCTGGTCGAAGCCGGCCTTGGGTGGTGCGATGAAACTGCCTTGTGGCCCGCGCGCCTCGATCAGGCCGCGCTTGCGCGCTTCGTCGAATGCCCGCGTTACCGTGGTCAGGTCGACGCCGAGCTGCTGCGCCAACGCGCGCTGCGAGGGCAGGCGTTGTCCTGGTGCAAGACCACCGCGACGTACCGTGCGCTCCAGCGAATTGACGATGCGCAGGTAGATCGGCCCGTTGTGCGCGAGCACGTCCTGCACCCATTCGCGGGCTGCGACATCCGGTCGCGGCATGTACGGAGCATGTCGGGGCGTATCGTTGCTTCCAACGGCGGGAGCCTGTCCATAACCATCGGTCGGTTCGGACAGGTGACCGCCGTTGTTGCTTGTGGCGGCCACAGCGGCCAGCGTCAGTGGTGTCATTGCGCGTCCTCAGCGCTTGGCCTGCCAGGGGCAGTAGCAGCCCACGGCAAGCAGTCCTTTCGGGCGCACGGTTTCGCCGCGCACCAGTCTGTCCAGCAGTGGTTCGACGAAGCTGTTGGCCGAGTTGCAGACCATGCCGATGCTGTACGGGCCGGCATAGGCGAGGTGGCCCTGCCGGTCCCAGATCGCCACGGCAGGGCTCGCCGGGATGTGTTCGATGCCGTCGATGGTCGGCAGGTTGATCACCTTGTTGCGCAGCGGCTCAGGCAGTTCGCCGTGGGTACCGGGGCGGCGGATCGCATAGAAGTCGATGCCGGCGCGGCGGTACATGCTGATCAGGTAGCTCAGGTGTGCGCCGGTTTCGCGGTTGCAGACGGCACACGCCGGGTCCCAGAAGTGCACCACGCGGATGCGGCCGGTATCACCGGCCAGATCGGACGGCAGGCGCAGCTGCGAGTCGTCGAAGACGATGGCCTGTTCGGTGAACGTCGACTGCGCGCTGTAGCCGAAGTACTGCCACAGCGCAGCCGCCACGCCGGCCATGAACAGGCAGGCGAGGGCGATCATCGTCGGCAGCAGCCAGCGGCGGCGCGGCGCGGCTGCGCCCATCAGGACGCGTCCCCGCCGAACTTGTGCACGTACTGCTTGCGCATCTCGCGGCAGGAGTCGGCCTGCGCGCGACGCTGGATCTCGCTACGCGACGGATCCTCGCTGCGCTGCACGCATTGCTCGATGGCGTGGCGCTCGGCGGCCTGCACATCCACGGTCTGCGGCTGCAGGCAGACCCAGGCCAGCGCGGCCAGCATCAACACCACAAAGCCACCACAGCCGGCCATTACCAGGTGGAACTTCAGTCTCTCGGCGCGCATCGACGCACGTCCCTTCATCCATACATTGCATACAAAAATATCATATTGTATGGATGAGGCGCCATGCGCCCGGTTCAGACGATGGCGTTGTGCCGGGCCCCGGGGGCCTCAGACAGGATCTCGTTCAGTTTGGCCAGCGCCCCGGCCAGCGCATCCTGGTCAACTGCGCCGCCCAGCGACAGGCGGATGGCGTTGCCCGGTGGCGGTTCCTCCACGCTGAAGGCGTCCGAGCTGGCGATGCCCAGCCCCTGTTCCTGTGCGGCCTGGATCAGCCGGTACTGGTCCAGCCGCGGCGGTAGCGGCAGCCATACGTGCAGGCCGGCCGGGTGCGCCCGCGCGCGGGACGGCAGGTACTGCGCGGCAATCGCCTGGCGCTCGCGCAGCTCCTGCTTGAAGCGCTGCACCATGTCCTGGGCCTGGCCGCTGCGGATCCACTGCGACGCCACCGCCACCATTGACTGGGTCGGCATCAGCGCGATCGCACGCAGGGCGTCCAGCACCGGTTCCATCGGTTCGCCGCCCGGCACCACCAGGTAGGCGGTGCGCAGGCCCGGTGCCAGGCACTTGGACAGGGTGGAGATGTAATACACCGGGCAGCCGGCGTCGCGGTGGGCGGCCAGCGGCGGTGCGGCGTCCCCGGCCAGCAACCAGTAGGGATCGTCTTCGATCACGGTCAGATCGTGGCGCTTGGCAACCGCCAGCAGGGCCTGCCGGCGTTGTGCCGACATCGTCGCCGTGGTCGGGTTCTGGATGGTCGGTACCAGGTACAGCAGGCGCGGGCGGCGCAGCTGGCAGGCCTCTTCCAGCGCGTCGGGCAGCATGCCTTCGGCGTCCATCGCCACTGGCACCACGCCCCGCTGCAGCACGCGCGCGGCGGCCAGCAGGCCCGGGTAGGTCAGCTGCTCGGCGGCGATCAGCTCGCCCGGCTGTGTGCGGGCCAGGATCAGTGCGCACAGTGCGGTCTGCGCGCCGGGGCAGATCACCACCTGGTCGGCACCCACCGTGCCCAGCACCGGTGACAGCCACTGCACGGCGGCGGCGCGGTCCTCGCGGGTGCCGGCGCCGACGTGGTAGCTCATCAGTTCGCCCTGGCCCAGCTGCTGGCCCACGTGCTGGAAACCGGCCTCCATGCCCTGTGCGAACGGCGCGCTGCCCAGCAGCGGCGGGATGTTCATGCTCAGGTCCACCGAGGTGCTGCGGTTGCCGGCCGACAGCGCGATGAAGGTGCCGCCGGCGCCCTGCGCATCCAGCAGGCCAGCCTGGCGCAGCTCGGCAAAGGCCCGGGTGACCGTGGTCAGGTCCACGCCCACCTGCTGGGCCAGGTCGCGCTGCGGCGGCAGCCGGTCGCCCGGACGCAGCACGCCGTCATCCACTGCCTCGCGCACCTGCTGGGCGATCTGCAGGTACAGCGGGCCAGCGCCCTCGCGGAAGGGGCGAACCCAGGTGCGATTGGGGTGTTTCAGGCGGCGGCCGGCGGCAGGTGGCGTCATCGGTCAGTTTTTCCATACGTGCAGATGCACAAGTCCATACAATGATGTATCTTGTATGGGCTTGATTGGAGTGGATCGCTCTCTTGTAGGCGACCTCGTACCCACAGTGTAGCCGCTCCACGCCCGGGCGCTGCGCGCAGGCGAACCGGTCAAGCGCGCTTCTTCAACAGGGTTGACCTCCAATGAATATCTGCTGGAACCGCATCCGCCTGGCGCTGGTCGCCCTGGCCTGCGTCGGCCTGTCGGGCTGTGACTGGGTGCTGCTGGATTCGAAGGGCATGGTCGGGCTCGCCCAGCGCGACCTGATCCTGATCTGCATCGGCCTGATGCTGATCGTGGTGATACCGGCCATCGTGCTGACCTTCGTATTCGCCTGGCGCTTCCGCGCCGGCAGCACCAAGGCGAAATACACGCCGGAGTGGTCGCACTCCACCAAGGTGGAGATCGTGGTCTGGGGCGTGCCGCTGCTGATCATTGCCGGCCTGGCCGTGATCGTGTGGAAGTCGACCCACGAACTGGACCCGTACAAGCCGCTGGACGTGGCCGGTGAGCCGCTGCACGTGGACGTGATCGCCACCGACTGGAAATGGGTGTTCGTATACCCGGACCTGGGCATCGCCACGGTCAACCAGCTCAACTTCCCGGCCAACCGCCCGCTGGCGTTCAACATCACCTCCAACTCGACGATGAATACCTTCTTCATCCCGCAGCTGGGTGGGCAGATCTACGCGATGGCCGGCATGCGCACGCAGCTGCACCTGATCGCCAACGAGCCAGGCCAGTTCCGTGGCATGTCCGGCAACTACAGCGGGCATGGCTTCTCGAACATGAAGTTCATTGCCACCGCCAGCAGCAACGAGGAGTTCGAGCGCTGGGTGGCCGAGGTACGCAGCGCACCACAGGCGCTGGACTTCAACCAGTTCAAGGCGCTGGCCGCACCGTCGAAGAACGCGCCGGTGCAGCACTTCTCCAGCGTCGAACCGCTGCTGTTCAAGAAGGTCATCGACCAGTTCATCGGCGTCGGTGAGAACACCGCTGCTGCGTCCCCGGCGGGTGCTGCCGGTGGTGCCCAGGTTTCCCAGGAGTAACGAACATGTTGGGTAAATTGACGTGGGAGGCCGTGCCGCTGCACGAGCCGATCGTCGTGGTCACGCTGGCGGCCATGGTGCTGGGTGGCCTCGCGCTGCTTGGCGCGGTGACGTACTTCAAGCTATGGGGCGTGCTCTGGCGCGACTGGTTCACCACCGTGGACCACAAGAAGATCGGCATCATGTACGTGGTAGTGGCGCTGGTCATGCTGGTGCGTGGCTTCGCCGACGCGCTGATGATGCGCGCGCAGTTGGCCGCGGCC
The DNA here is from genome assembly GCF_004795795.1 of Stenotrophomonas sp. PAMC25021. NCBI lineage: Bacteria > Pseudomonadati > Pseudomonadota > Gammaproteobacteria > Lysobacterales > Lysobacteraceae > Stenotrophomonas > Stenotrophomonas sp. PAMC25021. The sequence continues at coordinate 2,416,916 of NZ_CP039255.1, forward strand.
GGGCCAGGCAGTGATGGCTTCCTGCCACCGGAGCACTACGACCAGATCTTCACCGCGCATGGCGTGATCATGATCTTCTTCGTGGCCACCCCGTTCGTGGTCGGCCTGATGAACATCATCGTGCCGCTGCAGATCGGCGCACGCGACATGGCGTTCCCGTTCCTCAACGCCTTCAGCTTCTGGATCTTCGTGGTTGGCGCTGCGCTGATGATGATCTCGCTGGGCGTTGGCGAATTCGCGATGACCGGCTGGGTGGCCTATCCGCCGCTGTCGGGCATCGAGTTCAGTCCGGGCGTAGGCGTGGACTACTACATCTGGGCGTTGCAGGCCTCGGGCATCGGCACATTGCTGACCGGCGTCAACCTGTTCATCACCATCCTGCGCATGCGTGCGCCGGGCATGACCCTGATGAAGATGCCGGTGTTCACCTGGACCGTGCTGGTCACCAGCGTGATCATCATCGCCGCCTTCCCGATCCTGACCGTGGCGCTGGGTGCGCTCACCCTGGACCGCTACCTGGACTTCAACTTCTACACCAACACGTTGGGTGGCAACCCGATGATGTACGTGAACCTGGTGTGGGCCTGGGGCCACCCGGAGGTGTACATCCTGGTGCTGCCGGCGTTCGGCATCTTCTCTGAAGTCACCGCCACGTTCGCGCGCAAGAAGCTGTTCGGCTACAAGTCGATGGTGGGCGCCACGCTGGCGATCGGCATCCTGTCGTTCATCGTCTGGCTGCACCACTTCTTCACCATGGGCTCGGGTGCCAGCGTCAATGCCTTCTTCGGCATCATGACGATGATCATCGCCATCCCCACCGGCGTGAAGATCTTTACCTGGCTGTTCACCATGTACGGCGGCCGCGTCGAGTTCAGCGTACCGATGCTGTGGACCATCGCCTTCCTGGTCACCTTCACCATCGGTGGCATGACCGGCGTGCTGCTGGCCATCCCGGGCGCGGACTTCCTGCTGCACAACAGCCTGTTCCTGGTCGCCCACTTCCATAACACCATCATCGGCGGCGCGCTGTTCGGCTACCTGGCCGGCTTCGCCTACTGGTTCCCGAAGGTGTTCGGCTTCACCCTCAACGAGCGCCTGGGCAAGTGGTCGTTCGCCTGCTGGGTGATCGGCTTCTACCTGGCCTTCATGCCGCTGTACATGCTGGGCTTCATGGGCATGACCCGCCGCATGAACCAGTACGACAACCCGGCGTGGACGCCGTACCTGATCGCCGCCTTCATCGGTGCACTGTTCGTGTTCGCGGGCATCATCCTGATGCTGGTGCAGATCTACGTGAGCGTGCGCGACCGCAAGCGCAACCTGGACCTGACCGGCGACCCGTGGAACGCACGCACGCTGGAATGGGCCACGCCGTCGCCGCCGCCGTTCTACAACTTCGCCGTGGTGCCCAAGGCCGATGAGCTGGATGCCTTCCACGAAGCGAAGAAGCGCGGCCTGCCGCCGCCGCCGAAGACGTACGCCCCCATCCACATGCCGAAGAACACCGGCGTGCCGCTGATCCTCAACATCTGGATCCTGGTGCTGTGCTTCGCCCTGGTCTGGCACATCTGGTGGATGGCCGCGGCCAGCTTCATCGCGATGATCGTGACCCTGATCGTGCGGTCCTACGACGAGGACGTGGATTACTACGTCAGTTCCGAAGAAGTGGCGCGCACCGAAGCGGCCAACCTTGCCAAGCTGAAGGAGGTACGCGCATGAACCTGTTGACCCGCCCGGAGCTGGCCAGCGACACGCAGGCGCACGAGGACCACCACGAGCACGACCATGGCCACGAACAGGGCGGCATGAAGGTGTTCGGCATGTGGGTCTACCTCATGTCCGACCTGGTGCTGTTCGGTTCCCTGTTCGCCTCGTACGCGGTGCTCAGCACCGCCTACGCCGGCGGCCCCACCGGCAAGGACCTGTTCTCGTTGCCGTTCGTGATGGCCGAGACCTTCCTGCTGCTGGTCTCCAGCATCACCTACGGCCAGGCCGTGCTGGCCATGCATCGCCACGATGCCTCGGCGGTGCTGCGCTGGCTGGGCGTGACTTTCGTGCTCGGTGCCTCGTTCATCGGCATGGAGATCTACGAGTTCTCGCACCTGATCCACGAAGGCGCGGGCCCGAGCACCAGTGCCTACCTGTCGGCGTTCTTCGCGCTGGTCGCCACCCACGGCCTGCACGTGGCCAGCGGCCTGATCTGGATGGCGGTGGTCATGCACCAGGTCTACCGCCGTGGCCTGACCCCGACCAACATCACCCGCGTGTCGTGCCTGAGCCTGTTCTGGCACTTCCTGGACCTGGTGTGGATCTGCGTCTTCACCTTCGTCTACCTGATCGGAGCCTTCTGACATGGCCCACGTCGAAACCTCGCGCGCCGGCAATGCGCACGGCTCCACCAAGTCCTACCTGATCGGTTTCGTGCTGTGCGCGCTGCTGACCGTGGTGCCGTTCGCACTGGTGATGAATCCGGTGCTGTCGCGGCCGCTCACGCTGTTCCTGCTGGTCGGCTTCGCAGTGGCGCAGATCCTGGTGCAGCTGGTCTATTTCCTGCACATGGACCGCAAGTCCGAAGGTGGCTGGAACCTGGCCAGCTTCGTGTTCACCCTGGTGATCCTGTTCATCGTCGTCGCGTTGTCGGTCTGGATCATCTGGAGCATGCACTACCACATGATGATCAACTGAGCTGGCGAACCGTGAAAGGCATTGCGTTCCCCCATCGTGGCCTGCGCCTGGCCGCAGGCCTGCTGCTCGGCCTGCTGGCCGGCTGCAGCGCGCAGTCGCGCATGGACTTCTATGCGAAGGACATCGCCTGCGAAGAACTCGGCCAGCAGTGGTCGATGCCCGACAGCCACGGCACCGTGCGCGGCCCGAAGGACCTGCAGGGGCAGGTGACCTATCTGTTCTTCGGCTTCACCAGCTGCCCGGACGTGTGCCCGACCACGATGGTCGAGCTGAGCCAGGTCAAGCACCTGATGGGCAAGGATGCCGATCAGCTGCAGGTGGTGTTCGTCAGCGTCGACCCGGCCCGCGACACGCCCGAGGTCGCGCGCACCTATGTGGAAGCGTTCGATCCCAAGGCAATCGCGCTGGTTGGCAACGATGCGCAGCTGGCCGCGATGGCCAGCGACTTCAAGGCGTTCTACGAAAAGGAACCCGGTCAGGTACCGGATACCTACACCATGAGCCACATTGCCGGCGGCTACGTGTTCGACCGCCAGGGCCGCCTGCGCCTGTTCGCGCCGTACGGCATGCCGGTGGAAAAGCTGTTCTCGGACGTGCAGCGCCTGCTGCTCGAGCCCGGCCACCCGGCCGCCGGCAACGACGCGCTGGCCAGCTGCCACCTCAAGCACAGCGGCACACTGGCCGCGCGGTAACGCCGGTGGGTGCCAACCTTGGTTGGCACGTCCGAATCTGCTCCTGGTAGATGCCAGCCTTGGTTGGCACAGCTGTAGAGCCGAGCCCATGCTCGGCGCCGCGCGCACCGCGCCTGCGGCACCCCGTAGACAGCAGCTGAGCATCGGCTCGGCTCTACACGCGCACGGCCCCGGCAGGTGCCGACCGTTGGTCGGCACACCCTCACACCAATCCCCGGCCGGCCAGGAGAGCCAGCCGGCCGGGGCACCGCTCAACGCCTTACTTGGTCTCTTCCCACTGCACCACGTCCGGCTCGGTGGCGCGGATACCGGCGGTGGACAGCAGCTTGGTGCTCGCATCCAGCGCCGCGTTCACCGACGGGTACTCCACGATCGCCTGGCCCGACGCCTTGGAGACCTTCACCACGGTGCCACCGGTGGCCGTAGCCGCGCGCTGGGCCGATGCTGCATCGGTGAAGAACACCTTGACCCGCGAGGTCGCCACCACCGGCGCTCCGTCACGGGAGACCGCCGCCGCGAACTTGCCGGCACCGGCATCAGCAGGCGCCGCCGCGGCGCCATCCAGCGAACGCTTGGTACGCGCGCTGGTGGTCGCCGCCGCCTGCGGGGTGATCGTGAACTGGCCGCCGCTGGCCTGCTTTACCGTTGCCGAGGGCGACAGCTGGAAACGCGTGCCGCCCACATCGAACGAGCGGCCGGTAGCGGACGCCTTCAGTTCCTGAGCATCCACGGTCGACAGGGTCCTGGCCGGAGGGGTCTGTCCCGAGCTCTGTGCCCAGGCAGGGGAGGTCATCGCCGCGAAGGCGAGCGTGCTCAATAGAATGGTGGTCTTCATCATCAGTGCCCCAGAACGCGGATCTTGAAGAATTCGAGGTTGCCACGCGATGCAGCGGTCGCGGCCTGCCCCATGTCGGTCACTTCCAGCGTCCAGGTGCCCGTGGCGTTCTCATCCAGGAAGGCATTGCTGGACAGCAGGTCCCAGCTGGTGAAGTTGCTCTGCGCGCCACCCGTGCCCGAACCGATCGCGGTGAACGCCGGTTGCACCACGCTGCGGGTACCGCTGGGTGACACCAGCACGAACTGCAGCTGGCGCGTGTTGCGGTGGTTGACCCGGAAGCCCAGCTGCACGCTTTCGATGTTGCGCGCGCCGTTGGCCAACTGGAAGGTCAGGCGTGCAGCGGCGGCCGAGGTGTTGCCGATGGCCACGGTACGCGTGGTGTTGCGCCAGCCGCTGTCGACCAGCGTACCGAGCGACTGGAAGTTCTCGGCCACCTGCACCGCGCGTGCAGCGTTGACCACGCCGAAGCCATACCAGTTGCTGTAGGCACGGCCGGCAGCATTCACCGTCCAGCCTGGCACCAGCGTGCGCCCGTCGGCCAGCGTCACCGCCGGCTGGTTCGGGTGGTTGCGGGTGGCGGTGGTGGCCAGGATGTACTTCACATCGCGATAGGACAGGTTCGGATTGGCTTCCAGCACCAGTGCCGCCACGCCCGAGACCATCGGCGCTGACGCCGAGGTGCCGTTCATCTTGGCGGTGTAGTTGCAGGTGCTGTCGATGGCCGACAGGTTGCTGTCCAGCGTGTTCTGGCGGTTGGTGTTCTTGTTGCTGCCCTGCGCGCATCCGGTCACGTCGGTGGTGACGATGGCGGGGTCGTACGCGCGTGCCACCAGGCCGGGGGCGTACTGGGCCTGCAGGCCGTATTCGCCGCCGAAGGCCGACACCCACAGCGCCGAGCCGGTGGAGGAATACGACGAGCGCACGCCATCGGCACGCACCGCGCCTACCGTGATCACGTTGAACAGGTTGTTGCGCGGATCGCGTCCGGCCGGCACGCAGCCGGTGTTGCGGTTCTTGGTGTCGGTGGTGCAGACATCCTGGGTCTGGCTGATCGAGGCATTGTTGAAGTTGTTGCCCGCCGACTTCACGTAGATGCCGCCGCGGCCACCGCGCGTACCAGACAGTGCCTGCTCATACGAACGAATCGTGTTTTCGCTGTACGCCAGCGGCAGGTTCGGATTGCCCGGGCCGGCGCCCCAGCTGTTGTTGAACACCTGCACGTCGGCCGACTCCGCGCCGTCCCACCAGGCGTACTCGATGTTGCTCTGCTGGTTGCCCAGGGCTGAGCGCGAAATCGGATTGAAGCCCTTCAGCGTCGCCGCCGGCGCCACACCACGTACGCCCAGGTTGTTGGCGCCCACCGCGCCAGCAATGCCGCCGACCATGGTGCCGTGGTTGTCGACATCCGGGTTGGTCGGGGTGGGGTTGTTCGAGCCGTTGATGAAGTTCTTGCCGGCCACCGCGGCCACGTTGGCCGCCAGGTCCGGATGCGCGATCTGCAGGCCATCGTCGACGATGGCGATGGTGACGCCCTGGCCGCGGATGCCGTTGCGGAACAGGCCATCCACGTTCAGGTCGTTGCCGGCCACCGGCAGGGTGTCGGCCGGGACGGTCTGCCCGGTGTTGAGCAGGTGCCACTGGATACCCGCCAGCGGATCGGCCTGTTGGGCCTGCGCGGTGGCGGCCAGGCTGCCCAGCACCAGGGCAGTGGCAAGGGCCAGGCGCGCAGAGCGCGGTGGCGCGGAGCGTTGCGTGTGTCGCTTCATACACGAATCCTTCTGTTGTGAATCGGCATGGCAGGACGGCGGGGCGGAACTGCCCCATCGCAACGAGCCAAACGCGACACAACGGAGAACCCCCTACCTCTTCACATCCGCAATGTACGAATATGCAAATTGCGTCACAAACACTTAGTACGTCAGGTTATGACAGGGCGCGCGAATGCCTTCACGCCATCTTCGCGCGCTTGCTTCGGGTGCGGGAAACTCGGGTAACCACATGCAGGTGAAGACACATGAAGAAGGAACGCCAGCGTGCACGTGCGCGCGCAGACCAGACCCCGCTCTCGGTTGCCGCCATCCGCAAGGTGGTGCTGTCGATGTACCACCGTCGCCATGATTACTGGACCGATGCGGATATCGCCGAGCTGCTGCCGGCGCTCGCCACATTCAATATCACGACGATCAAACAGTTGCGCTTGCTGATGAAGCGGCACCGACGCGCGCTGCTGCAGGAGGAAAGAGTGAAGATGCGTAGGGCGCAGACACTGCACCTGCTGGCTGAGGATGGTCCCTGTGGCATCGATGTACACGCCAATACCAGCTACTACGCCATCGGCGGCCTGGTCCGCACCAGCATGGAACACGAATTCGGCTTCGAGACGATGCTGCCCTTCCACGAGGTGCGCGAGGACGAACCCACGTAGTGCGGTGCCTGCCCGGTGGGTGTGGCAGCGCCGCCGGGGCATCATCGCGCGCCCTCACATCGCGCTGTGCTACTACAGCCCGTGCACCCTTCCGCACGGAGCACGATGATGGTCAATCCGCTCGCCCAGGCCCATCGCGGCCTCGGCACCACGCTGTTCAGCCTGTTGAACCCGATACCCTTCGGCTTCTTCGTCGGTGCACTGATCTTCGACGCGATCTATCTCAACAGCGCCGAGGTGATGTGGGGCAAGGCCGCCGCTTGGCTGATCACGTTCGGCCTGCTGATCGCCATCGTGCCGCGCCTGATCAACCTGTTCGCGGTCTGGCGCCGCAACGGCACGGCCACCCGCATCGACCGCATCGACTTCTTCCTCAACCTGGTCGCGGTGGTGCTGGCCATCTGGAACGCCTTCGTGCACAGCCGCGATGCGTATGCCGTTGCTGTGCCGGGCACGATCCTGTCGGCGCTGACCGTGGCCCTGATCGCCCTGGGCCTGATCCTGTTGTCATTGCAGCCACCGGTGCTGCAGGGAGGTCGTCATGGCTAAGCACATCCTGCCCACCGTGGCCGCGCTGGCACTGGCCGTCACCCTGTCGGCCTGCGCCGGCAAGGCCGAATACCATCCGGCCGACCAGTCGGGACCGCAGCCGCCACTGCCCAAGCCGGCCAACTTCCTGATGCCGCCGATGCAGGTGCCCAAGGGCGTGGGCTGGGCCGACGGCCAGGCCCCCACGGTGGCCGAAGGCCTGAAGATCGAGCGCATCGCCGCCAACCTGCAGCACCCGCGCCGGCTGCTGACCCTGCCCAACGGCGATGTACTGGTGGTGGAAGGCAATGGCCCCGGCGAAGAGCCGGTCACCACACCCAAGCAGTGGATCGCCGGCAAGGTGAAGGCGCGCTCGGGCAAGGCCGGCAAGGGCGGCAATCGCGTCACGCTGCTGCGCCGCTCGCCGGGCACCAACACCTGGACCCAGCACGTCTACATCGAGGGCCTGCATTCGCCATTCGGCATCCAGCTGATCGGTGACACGCTGTATGTGGCCAACACCGGCAACATCATGCAGTACCACTACGTGCCCGGCGAAACCCGCATGTCCGACAAGGGCCGCGAGTTCACCGACCTGCCCAGCACCATCAACCACCACTGGACCAAGGAACTGCTGGCCAGCCGCGATGGCAGCAAGCTGTACGTGGGCGTCGGCTCCAACAGCAACATTACTGAAAATGGCCTGGCCGTCGAATACCGCCGCGCGGTCGTGCTGGAGGTGGACGTAGCCACCCGTGGCAGCCGCATCTTCGCGTCGGGCATCCGCAACCCGACCGGGCTGGACTGGGAGCCGAGCACTGGCCAGCTGTGGGCCGTGGCCAACGAGCGTGATGAGATCGGTGCCGACCTGGTGCCGGATTACCTCACCTCGGTGAAGGAAGATGGCTTCTACGGCTGGCCCTACAGCTACTACGGCCAGCACGTGGACGAGCGCGTGCAGCCGCAGCGGCCGGACCTGGTGGCCAAGGCGATCGTGCCGGACTACGCCATCGGCTCGCACGTGGCACCGCTGGGCCTGCTGTTCTACACCGGCCAGGCACTGCCGGCGCAGTACCACGGCGGCGCCTTCATCGGCGAGCACGGCAGCTGGGACCGCTCGCCACTGAGTGGCTACGAAGTGGTCTACGTACCGTTCAAGGACGGCAAGCCGACCGGGCGGCCGCAGACCGTGGTCAGCGGCTTCACCTCGAAGGACGAGAAGACCCTGATGGGTGCGCCGGTGGGCATGGCGATGGACGCCGAGGGTGCGCTGCTGGTGGCCGACGACGTGGGCGACGTGGTGTGGCGGGTGTCGGCGAAATAGCTGTGTAGCGTCGAGCCACGCTCGACTGCTGTGGATCCGGCCTTTGTAGAGCCGAGCCCATGCTCGGCTTACGCGCGCAGCGCGCGGGTTTCCGTGCACCGAGCGAACAGCAGCCGAGCATGGGCTCGGCTCTACAGTTCGGCGGTACTGCTGCGGAACCCGCTGAACACCGATTCGGCGGCAAATCCCACGCCGCCCAGCAGCACGCCGAAGTACACCACCGTGGCCACCACGAAGCCGTAGCCGGCTGCCACCGCCGCACCATCGCGCTGGATGAAGCCAATCGCAAACGACATCAGCGCCAGCGCCGGCAGCGTGTTGCTGAAGGGAATCGGCCCGGCCGGCGCCATCAGCAGCAGGGTCGCGAACACCAGCATCAGGTTGTTCAGGCGCATCATCTTCTTCGAGCGCACCATCACCGCCAGCCGCATCGGCCGCGACAGCCGCTCCATGCGGTGCACCCATTTCAGCGCACGGCCCAGGTTGGCCTTCAGCTTGTCGGTGGCGATCCCGCGGCGCGCCAGCTTCTGCGGCACCCACAGCGGGCGGTTGCGCACCCGGCTCAGGCCGATCAGCAGGATTGAGGCGCCAAACACCGTGCTCAGCCCGGGAATCGACACCGGAATGATGAAGATGGCCGAGAGCAGGATCACGACCAGCAGCAGGCCCTCATCGCCCAGCGCGCTGAGCAGGGTGCCGACGCTCACCTGGTCGCCGGGCAGCTCGTCGATCATCTGCTCGATCTGCTGGGCCAGGGGGGCGCTGTCGTTGGTTTCGGGGGCACGGTAGGTCATGCGTCGCAAGGTTCTCCAGGGAAGGGCGGTCAGCGGGCCGTCCTGCGGTGGGGGACGCACAGGCTCCTGCAGTATCCTGGCCAACGTGGGCAAAGAGGTGAACCGGGCATGAGGGGGTAAACTGGCGTGCCCCGCACGAGTTGAACGCAATGGACATGGGCCGCAGGCAATCGACCATCGAACTGGTCGCCATCGACATGGATGGCACGCTGCTGGACCCGTCGCACCAGCTCACCCCCCGCGCCAGGAAGGCCATCGCGCAGGCGCGGGCGCTGGGCGTGCACATCGTGCTGACCAGTGGCCGCCCGGTTCCGGGCCTGGCGCCGTACCTGCACGAGCTCGGCATCACCGCCAACGACGACTACTGCATCGCCTGCAATGGCGGCCTGGTGCAGCGCATCGGCACGCGCGAAACCGTGGTCGAGTATCCGCTCAGCTTCGACGACTTCCTGTTCTGTGAGCAGGTCGCCCGCGACTTGGGCGTGCACTTCCAGGCGCTGGACAGCCAGCGCATGTACACGCCCAACCAGGACATCAGCTACTACACCGTGGCCGACTCGCATCTTTCGCGGATGCCGCTGTCGTATCGCCGCGTGGAAGACATGGACCCGTCGATGTCCTTCATCAAGCTGATGATGATCGACGAACCCGAGGTGCTGGACGCTGCCATCGCGCGCCTGCCCAGCGCGCTGACCGAGCGCTTCGCGGTATTGAAGAGCGCGCCGTTCTTCCTGGAAGTGTTCGACCACCGCGCCGGCAAGGGGCCGAGCCTGCAGAAGTTGGCCGAGCACCTGGGCATCGACCGCGCCAACGTGATGGCCATCGGCGACCAGGAGAACGACCTCACCATGCTGCAGTACGCCGGTACCAGCGTGGCCATGGGCAATGCCATCGATGCGGTGAAGGCGGTGGCGCGGTTTGAGACCAGCAGCAATGCCGATGAAGGCGTGGCGCGCGCGATCGAGCGTTTCGTCCTGCAGTAACCGCGCGTCCCTACGCTCTGGTAGCTGCCAACCTTGGTTGGCACACACAATCGGCAAGCGCCGACCAAGGTCGGCCTCTACCAGGCCCCATTCGCCCCGGTAGGTGCCAACCTTGGTTGGCACGCGCAGACGGCAAGCGCCGACCAAGGTCGGCCTCTACCAGGCCTCATTCGCCCCGGCAGGTGCCAACCTTGGTTGGCACACGCAGGCGGCCAGCGCCGACCAGGGTCGGCCTCTACCAGGCCCCATTCGCCCCGGCAGGTGCCAACCTTGGTTGGCACACGCAGGCGGCCAGCGCCGACCTGGGTCTATACCCACGTATAGCCCACCCATCCCCACCGCCATCGGCGCTGTACCACCGCGCAATGGCGGATGCGGCAGCGCGATGCAAGAATTTCGCACGTCGAAATCACGCCATCGAATCCTGCGGCAGATGATCGTCTTCCTCTGCTGACCGGCGCGCACCGCGCCGTCGCTCTCTCAACGCAATCGCACCGCCAGCCAGGGCGCCGACACCGGCGCTGCAACGCGCTGGGCGTGCGCCTGCGCGGCTCTCTCCCTGCACCCTGGATCTACTGCCATGAACACCCCACCCACGACGCGCCTCGCCCTGGCCATCATCGCGGCCATCACCGCACCTGCGTACGCTGCAGAAACGCAGGACGCCGCGCTCGACACGCCCACCACGCTCAACGCCCTGCAGGTCATCGCCACGCCGCGCGGCGCGGCCGTGGCACCGACCCAGGTGGTCGGTCCCAACCGCTACATCATCAAGGCCGAGGACCTCGACGCGATGGTCACCGGCAACAATGGCCTGGCCATGCTGAAGCAGGTGCCGGGCGCGAGCTATACCGCCACCGATGGGCTGGGCCTGGATATCTCCGCCACCAGCCTGTTCGTGCGCGGCTTCCGCATGAACGAAATGGGCATCACCTTCGAAGGCGTGCCGCTGAATGACAACGGCTTCCTCTCGCTTACCGGCACCAGCGTGGTGAACGTGGGCGTGCCCGATGGCATCGGCGCGATCACGGTCAGCCCCGGTGGCGCACCGGTCAGCGTGTTCTCCAGCAGCGTCAACGGCGGCAGCTTGGAATACCGCCTGCGCGACCTGCAGGACACGCCCAGCCTGCGCGTGAAGCAGGGCGTGGGCAGCAACAGCACGCTGGTCACCACCGTATCCGGGCAGAGCGGCCAGCTCGGCGAGCATGGCCCGAAAGTGCTGGTCGACCTGCAGCGCGTGTCCGCCGACAAGTACCAGGGCGAGGGCACGCAGAACTTCCTGCGCGGCGACCTGAAGCTGCAGCAGGACGTCGCCTGGGGCGATGTCACCGTGTTCCTGTCCGACAGCAAGGCCAAGGTCTGGGGTTACAACAACATTTCCTTCGACATGATCCGCAAGCTGGGCTGGAAGGCCGACATCTTCTACCCGGACTACGCCTGGGCGTATTACGTGGCCTCGCCGGAGAACGCAGACAAATCCTGCGGCGCCTATACCTGTGGTGAACTGTCCGGGCTTATTCCCTACGACACCGGCCAGAGCACGCGTGACCGCGTGTCCTCGATCAACCACCGCTTCCAGATCAGTCCGGCGCTGAGCGGCAACGTGCAGCTGTACAACGCCAACAGCCACACCCAGGCCACGCTGACCGACCCGAACGTGCCGTCGCCCAACGGCGCGCCGTTCTCCGAACAGGTGCAGACCCCGCGCCTCAACCGGCTGGGCGGCATGGTCAACCTGCAGTTCGAGACCGGCGCGCACACCGTCACCGCCGGCTTCTGGCAGGAGAAGAGCAAGGCCGCCGCCAAGACCGAGTGGTACCAGCAGCCGCTGCTGGGCGAGGGCCCGCCGCTGAAGGCCACCGGTCCGTTCGATGTGTACGGCCCCGCGTTCAAGACCGACAACGCATCGAGCTGGGTGACCCGCTCGCGCCAGTTCTACCTGCAGGACGACATCGTGCTGAACGACACGCTGAAGCTGGGTGTCGGCTTCAAGGCCGTGGACTTCCGCACCCGCGGCGGCGGCCTCGGTGACGCCAAGGACCGGCCGGTGAACGGCACGCTGCGCGCGAAGAGCAACTTCCTGCCGCACGTCTCGCTGTTCTGGAGCCCGACCGAATCCACCGATGCCTTCATCGACCTGGCCAATACCATGAACGGCTATCGCGTGGCCCAGCGCGGCAACATCGGCTACACCGCCTCGGCGTGGACCATCACCGACCAGGAGGAGTTCGACCGCGTGGCCGGCACGCTGCGCCCGGAGAAGAACTGGAACCTCACCGTGGGCGCATCGCATCGCTTCGACCGGCTGACGATCACCGGCGACGTGTTCTACAACGACATCCGCAACCGACTGCTGTCGGCCGCCATCGGCACCCAGTTCGCACAGATCAACACCGTGCGGCTGATGCCGAAGATGCACGTGATCGGTGCCGACCTCGGCATCACCGCCGACCTGACTGACCACCTGCAGTTCTACCAGGGCGTGGCCGTGGCCCGTTCGTACTACGACAGCGATTTCGTGGTGGGCGACACGGTGTACCCGATCAAGGGCAACGCGCAGCCGGGCTACCCGCAGATCTCGCTGGTCAGCGACCTGTCAGCGCATTTCGGTGACTGGCGTTTTGGCGCCACCAGCACCTCCTACCTGCGCCAGCCCTTCACCTACGAGAACGACATCCGCGTGCCGACGTTCTGGCAGGTCAACACCTATGCCGCCTACCGCTTCGGTGCCGACAGCGCGGTGCCCGGCCTGGAGCTGCGGCTGGACGTGAGCAACCTGTTCAACCGCCACAACATCGGCACCGCCACCATTGCCGGCTCGTCGTTCTCGGGGGATTACCAGACCCTGCAGCGCAGCGCGCCACGGCAGCTGATGTTCAGTACCTCGATGGCGTTCTGAGGCGATGAAGGTGGGGTCAGAGCCCTTTGCTGCGCAAAGGGATCCGACCCCGCAGCCACCCCGTGATCGGGGTCCGATCCCTTTGCGCAGCAAAGGGCTCTGACCCCCAAAACCCGCCTAGAAACCCGCCTTGCGCAAACAACAGGGGTTTTCTGGCGGCGACGCAAGGTTCCCACAATGTTGCTGGGTCATCCTGTTGGCATGGCACAGCACAACCCGCGAACCCCGTTGTTCGGCATCCGGGGCCCAGGATGGCCCCGGCAGGCTCTGTCCGTGGCGCCGGCGATCGATCTGCAGGGCGAGTACCAGTTCTGGCAGGTCTACGAACGCGTGGTCCGCCCGCTGCCCGGCGGTGGGCTGCGCCGGGCCTGGCTGGTGTGCCAGAAGGTGTACCGGGACCGCCTGCGGTTCCCGCATGACACCCGTGAAGCCGCGCTGGCGCGTGTGCTTTTCGGCAGCAACAGCACGCCCGAGCGCGCAGCCGAACTGCAGGACCTCTTCGGCCTTGTCAGCCGCCGCATGGCGTCCGTTGCCGTCCGGCGACAGGCGCCCATCCTGGGAAAGTGAATCACTGGCCAGGAATCGACACGCGTTGATGGCTTTCTCTTGGTCCGCCTGCTTTTGGCCTATTCTGGGGCGGGCTGGTAAGGACGGGAAACGATGGAAATCAGACGATCTGCACGCCTTGTGATCGTTGCTGAGGATGCGGTGTTGCTGTTCCGGTATCACGATGAACACCACGCTCCCTTCTGGGCTACACCGGGCGGGGAGCTTCTGCCCGGGGAGGGATATGCGGACGCCGCACGGCGTGAGCTCAGGGAGGAGACCGGATTGGATCTGCCGATAGGCGTGCGGCTGGAAACGCGCGATGCCGTCTACGCGGTCGCCCGATCAACGCCCGCGCGATGGCTGGAAGAGTATTTTCTGGTCCGCAGCCCCAACCAGCCCGACATCCAGCGTGACGGGTGGACGGAGGAGGAAAATGCCACGATCAGGGCGTGGAAATGGTGGCGCGTAGAAGAGATGAGAGAACAGCCTGCTTCCCTGTTCAAGCCGGAATGGCTGCCGGATCTTTTTGAACGTGTGCCCGCATGACGCGGCCTGATTCTGCCCGCTGCGATTACGTGCTCGCCTTCCCCCGGTCCAGCTGCCGGTAGCCAATGGCCTCGGCCAGATGCGCCGTCTGGATCGTTTCGCAACCCGCCAGATCGGCAATCGTGCGCGCCACCCGCAGAATCCGGTGCATCGCCCGCGCCGACAGCTGCAGGCGCTCGATGGCCTGTTCCAGCATGTCCTGATCTGCCTCGCTCAGTCGGGTACAGGCCCGCAGTGCCGCCGGCGGCAGATGCGCGTTGAGCCCGCCACGCACCTGCTGCTTGGCATGGGCGGCTTCCACCCGTGCACGTACCGCCGCACTGGGCTCCCCCAGCGGCGTGCTCTCCCGCAACTCCACTGCGTCCATACGGGCCACACTGATATGCAGGTCGATACGGTCCAGCAACGGGCCGGACACGCGCGCACGGTAGCGGTTGATGCGCTCATCACTGCACAGGCAGCGGTTGCTGCGGTCGCCAGCCCAGCCGCAGGGGCAGGGATTCATCGCCGCCACCAGCTGGAATCGCGCTGGATACTGCACGCTGCGTGCCGCGCGGGCGATGCGGATGTGGCCGGATTCCAGCGGCTCTCGCAGGGTCTCCAACGCACTGCGGTTCCACTCCGGAAGCTCATCCAGGAACAGCACGCCGTGATGGGCCAACGAGATTTCGCCAGGGCAGGGCGGATTGCCGCCACCCACAAGCGCCGCCGCGCTCGCACTGTGGTGCGGTGCCCGGAAGGGCCGCTGCCGCCATCGTCTTGGGTCCAGCCCTTCGCCACTCACCGAGGCAATCGCGGCCAGCTGCAACGCCTCGGCTTCCTCAGTATCCGGCAACAGGCTGGGCAGGCGCGAAGCCAACAGCGTCTTGCCGCAGCCAGGGCTGCCGATCAACAACAGATGGTGCCCACCGGCGGCCGCCACTTCCAACGCGCGCCGTGCATGCGCCTGCCCCCGCACGTCGGCCAGATCGGGCAGGGGCAACGGTGTCGTGTCCACGCGCTCCACGGGCGGCAGCAGGCGCGGATTGCCCAGACCGGCACAGCACTCCAGTAGCGTGCGCGCCACGCGCACATCCGCGTGCTCGGCCAGCGCCGCCTCGGCGGCATTGCCGGGCGGCACCACCAAGATGCGGCCGGCATCAGCCGCCGCAATCGCAGCAGGCAGCGCTCCGGCCACCGGCCGCAGTTCGCCGGTCAGCCCCAGCTCGCCCAGGAACTCGTATTGCAGCAGCGACTGCGGATCGACCTGGCCACTCGCGGCAAGAATGCCCAGCGCGATGGCCAGGTCGTAGCGCCCACCTTCCTTGGGCAGGTCGGCAGGCGCGAGGTTGAGCGTGATGCGCCGCTGCGGAAAGTCGAAGCGTGCACAGAGCAGGGCGGCACGCACGCGCTCGCGCGATTCGCGCACGCTGGTCTCGGCCAGGCCGACAATCTGGGTGGCAGGCAGGCCGCCAGAGAGGTGCACTTCCACCCGCACCAGTGGGGCATCGACCCCGGCGCGGGCACGGCTGTGGACCAGCGCCAGGCTCATGTGTGGATTCCTGCAGAAAGACGCCTGATGGTGCGGCAGGTAATCTGCGTGGGACTATCGGGGTTTGCCGGCAATGCGTCTCGGGGTATTTCTGCCTGCAAAGGGCGCAGCGTGCGCATCGAGGGCAAATGATCTGTGCAGCGCGGCTCTGGGATGGCGGTCTCGCAGGTCTTGCGTCAGACAAGGGGTACTACAGGGCAGTGAAGGAAAGGAGCGAGCTGAAATGCAGTGCATTCGAGTACTGATGGCCCTCTCGCTCGCCATGGGCCTGCCGGGGTGCCGGGATGAGGTGGAGAGTTCAACGTATCCCATTGGCCAGACGGGAGAGACGTGCACCGCCTACAAGGGCTTCGAGCGCCAGCCGCCTGAAGTAGTTGTGGCCGAGCTTGCCAAGCGAGGGTTGGATAGCAGCCGTTTGGTGCATAGGACAGTCTGCGGCCCGATCACAAGTTGGGACATTCTCCCCGCAGGGGCGTCGATCGATCGGATACCTCCGCCAGACGCATATGTAAGCGTCCACCTGCTGGAAGACGGCTCGGTTTCCGTCAGTACAGACCGCCCCTGACGTTGGCGCCGCCCTTGATGACCGAGCGGCGGGGGAACAGACAAAAGTACGGATGGGCTCGCAGGCGGGGCGAGTGGCACCCAGGTGGGCTGGAAGGGTGACAACGATACGACCCTGCGTGCTGAGAGCGGCACCAGGACAGCGGCGGAGTAGACATTGAGTTTTCCACATGTCAGGAGTACCCGGGAAATGTACAGATTCAAGGCCGAAGTCGTTTCCATAGAGGAAGATGACTACTGCATCGTAGTTGGCTTGGCCGACAGCTCGACGAATCCGTCTCGTTACGTGGTATTGCAGAACGCGAAGGCGTATGACGACCAGGACGAAGAGTTGGGCATGGCGCACGCCCATATCGAGGTCGGTGGAGGTCTTGAGCCTTGCTATGGCGGTCTGGTGCATATCTCTCTGCGGCGCATGGAGCTTGAGCTGTCTCTCTCCGAAAGTGCACAGAGGAAGCTTGGGATCACTGGTGGGATTGCAGTGACACTGAAAACGTTGGAAAACGGCAGCAAGCTGGAGGCCGCGTTGCGGAAAATCTGTGTTGCGGAGGGTATTCCGCTTGATCTGAACTCGTCTGGACGGGATTGAGTTCATGCTGTGCCGCACTGCCTGCGAGAGGCGGGCTGAGCGGGGACAAGAGGCAGCAGGTCCGGACAGGCGAATGTGTTCTGGCTCATTTTCAAAGCCGGGGGAGTGGCATGAAAGCTGACGAATTTGTATCCGCTATCCAGCGCTATGTGCTTGAATCATCCGTGGGTAGTACGATCTCGAACCTGGCGTATCCACCGGGCCGTCGGGTGGCCCCAGACCTGTTGGCACGGTCCGAATGGTTCAACAGCTTGTCCGCTGTAGAAGCCGACATGTTGCGAGCCGTTGCCGGTGAAGCTGCCCGTTCGGCGGTCTTCGGGTTTCTGGCGGTGCTTGATGGCACCCGTGTCATCGATTCAGAGAAAGGCACCTTCGAGCTTCACCATGTGGGTCGCGAGAAGCGCCTGGTGAATCCGTCTGGCATCGATCTACACGACCTGCTCGAATAGGTGCGGGATGCGCGCGCAGCACTGACATGGAGCGTGGGACTGATGAAACTGAACTTCGTGGCGGACTGCGACTGGGAGTCGCATGTTGGCAGGATAAAAAGTCATTACGTAGAGCGCTCCGCCACATTCGAGTCCAGGAGCTACGGGAACGAAGTGGCTTCTGTGGCATTGCTTTTCGTGTGTCGAGATCCCGAGCTGGATTTCAAGCGAAGAGTGCAGTTTCGACGAAAGAAGGCGGAGTTCTATACCGATGTGATGCTTGACCTGCCGACCATCGTTCCGCTCTCGATGAAGGAGAAAATGCGGTATGTCTCCCGCGAATTGCTTGAGCAGTTGGCGGAGCAACTGGGCAGGGTGAAGTTCAAGGACTTCGACCATGCAAGGTTTCTGATGGATCTGAAGGTATGGCTGGAGGACATCGATAGCCGTTACAACGGCCAATCGTCGGGTGCATGGCACTATGCCTCGGGCGAGGCGTCCTAGTCGCTCCGGAAGTCACCGATGCTCACTTGCTGGTCAATTTTCTCAACGGAATGAGGGATCCATTGCAGCGCTATCTTTGTGATCTGGATGTAACAGGCAATCTTTCGGCGGGTCGCGATGTCGAGCAGCTGCTCTCCGATCGATATGAGTTGGATCAGCGTGTGATTCGCTTTGTCTCCATTGAGCAGGCCAATCTGAACGCCTGGAGGGTTCGTCTTTGCGAAGTATTTGACAATGGAGCGCCTGGCTTCATCGATGTGTACGAGTTCGAGGCGGTGGATCCTGATCATCCCTTTGGTACCGAGTGGACGTTTGATTCGGTTGACGGCGCCTTGAGGTTCGCGCGGGACGTGCTGAGGACCAATCAGGGGCGCTATGTGAACCAAGGACTGATTCAAGACGAGTACAAGGACCGCTATCGTCCGGAATGGTGATACGCCTCTGGAACGAGTGGGCTATCCGAGTCAAGAATGCTCTGTGATCATTCTTTCAGATGGATGGACGAAGTTGTCATGAAGACACGCAGACTCATCTTGATTGCGCTGGGTATGTTGCCTGCAGCAGCAGGCTTCCCCGCAGGGAATCCACGCGTGGACTTTGTATCGAAAGCCTTCCGCGATGGAAGTTTCATCCCGCATGTCTACAGCGAGAGGGATTTCCTGCGCCGCTATGGTGATGGCGAGCTGGTCGTGGATGCCACAGGACTGATGCGGCGTAGATACCTGGATCCCACTACCCGATTGGAGGTGCTGATCACCTCCAACCCTGACGTGGCTCCGCAGTTCCGAACCATTGATGAGATCCGCGTTTCATCGATCAGCGCGGCGCAACCCACTGCAGGTAGAACCGAGAGCCTGCGCGGCGTGAAGCTGAAAGGCGTTGCGATGGGTGATCCGGCGTCCGAGGCCATCGGCACAGCACGCAGATATGGCCAGCGGAAGACAGAGCAGGCAACGCTGGGGGGCTTCGATGTCGAGCGCACCTGTGGGTTCTCGGAAGGTGGATCGAGCATTTGCTTCTACGTTCGGGATGGGAAAGTGGTTGCGATGGCGCTGGGGTTTGGCCCCTGACCAGTTGCTGTGCCGCATGCGGTGCAGGCACAGCGCAACCGTGAGCGTCAGCCTACGAGGGCACTTCAGCGCTGAGGTAATTGGTGGGAGCGGCCTGGCGGTCGGCTGGCGCCCCAAGCAGACACCGCTGCTCATCCAGCACCAACCCATTGAAGCGCCCAAACCGTGCCTCAACCCACGAAGGCCCCGCGCTTTCCACCAGCAACCGCCCCTGGCTCTGGTGCAGATCCAGCCAACGCTCGAAGCTGATACGCAGACGCTCGATGTCCGGCGCGCGCCACCGTGCATCGGCAGGCATGCGGATCAGCACGCGCGAGGGCGCGTTCTCCACGTCCATCACCAGCACGCCCTTGCGGCGGATCTCGAAGGATATCGCCCCGGCATGGCGCGCGTGCAGTTCAAAGCCCTCGTGGGCCTTCGCGGTCACGAAGCCGCGCGCATCACTGTGCAGCAGGCGGTAATCGGCCGGCTGCAGCTTTTGGTAGGCCCACACCTGATCGCCCGCAGGCTCGGGCCAATCCACCCACATCGCGCCGATCACCGCGATGCATATCACCGCAGCGGCCAGGCCGAGCTTCTTCATTCGTCACCCCACACACAGGCAGAAAGGTCCGCGCGATAAGCGCGCTCAGTCCTTGGGTCGCATCCGCTCGTGAATGAAGGCGGTCAGCGCCAGATCGGCCATCACCAGCCCCTCCATCACCCGGTCGCCCACGTACTGCTCTGGCCCGCCGTTCTGGCGCGTGCGCTCGGCCGCCAGCAGGATCTCCTGCACGATGCGCTGGCCGGTGAGTGCGCAGTCGGCGTCGGACAACGCCATCTGCCGGCCACGCAGGTGATGGCGCTCAGGCCACGGCTGGCCATCGGCCGCAGCGCCCGCGCCGATGGCGCGCAGGATGGCGATGAGGCTGTTGGGGTCCGGGGCCGGAGCGGCCGAGGGCGCTTGCTGGATCGGGCGCGGGGGAGGGGAGTGCGGCGTGGTCATGGCGGGCTCCGTGCATGCAGGCGGACGCCGCCACCGATAAAGGTGGCGGGCAGAGCGTGGCTCGAAAACCGGATGTTGGGAACCGGCGGGTACAAGACCCCCACGCCCCGCCCGCCATAGCCGGCAGACGGATTGCCAGCCGGCACCACGCGCGGTGGTGCCGGCTGGCAAGCGCAAACTACTTCCCAACAAAACGGGCTTTCGAGTCCCGACCACCGATGCACGGTGGCGCAGTAACGATTACCTGCTGTTGTTCGGAATGCCAACGGGTGGGGGGCAATGCCGCCAAAACCCGAGACGCTTTTGGCATTGTCGCATAGCACCGGAAGCGGCGAGAGCCTTGGCGTGCTTGGCGCAGCGGGACTTCTGGAACGGAGTCGTCAGAACCTTCCGTCAGAGATGTAGGGCGCGGCAAATGCGACAGCATTGGTCCGACGGTCGCTGATGGATGCCGCGTA
The DNA here is from genome assembly GCF_004795795.1 of Stenotrophomonas sp. PAMC25021. Lineage (NCBI taxonomy): Bacteria > Pseudomonadati > Pseudomonadota > Gammaproteobacteria > Lysobacterales > Lysobacteraceae > Stenotrophomonas > Stenotrophomonas sp. PAMC25021. The sequence goes on from NZ_CP039255.1 coordinate 2,437,308, forward strand.
TTTCGCCTCCATGCGTGAGTGACTTTCTGCCTATTGACCCCGTGGGGCGTCACGCAGAATCTGACTACTGCTGTAGTCACCAGGAACTGTCCTGCCCGCAGCAGGAAGGTTCTGCGGCGTTTGAACGGACTCCACCCACTGGCGCAGGCCGCTACAAGGATCACTGTACGTGTTACGCCGCAATCGACTTCTTCTGTCTGCGGGTCTGCTCCCGCTTCCGTGGTTCCTGTTCTGGACCAGCGTTGCTGCCCTGTTCGCGCCGGGCTACAACCCGCTTGCGCAGCACGCCAGCGAGCTGCTGCAGGCGCCCACGCTTGCAAGCATCTGCGGCAGGATCGCCGCCCTCGGCTCCGGCGTGGGCTTCGTGGCGTTTGCCATCGGGATATGGCGGGAGTCCGGCCGGCGGATTGCCGTAGGCGCAATCTGCTGGGCGATCTTTGGCATCTCCATGCTGACCAACGGGCTCTGGCCCATGGGCCACCCGATGCACGGCTTCTACACCATCGGTATCGCCAACATCGTTGCACCGGCGATGTCGCACATCGAACTGAGCGCGTGGTCGGCCAACCGAAGGGCGTACGCCGTGACCGCTGTGGTGAGCATCGCGGGGATTGTCTATCTCTGGTTGAACGTGGTGGGGGCGGATCCGGAGGGATTCAGGGGGCTGACACAGCGCCTGTTCTCGTCGATCAACTCGCTGTGGCCGTTCCTGGTTGCGCTGTACCTGCTGCGCAGGGATTCAAGCGCGCTGAAGGCGCAGGCTGCGCATTGATGGAAGGGTATGCTGCACTTGGACGATGATTGAGCGTGCGGAGTTGAGAGCAAGATGAGAATCTTTCGCCGCCAGCTGATCTACGTCCAAGTGCACCAGGACCATTTTATTGCGCGCTTGGTCGGTGGAGACAGGACCATCCGTCGCCAATGTCATGCCCTTGGCAATCACGCGGGCCCTATCAAGGACTTTTCTACCCTCCAGCCCCAGCTCAAGGCGATCTTCTCGGAACTCCTGCCTGGGTTCTCTCTCGTCAAGCCGTGGGGGATTCTGCACTTTGATCCGGCTGAGTACCCGGTTACCAAGGAAGAACTGGCCGGGTTTCAGAAGGCTGCCATGCGAAGTGGTGTGAGCTTTTGTTTTCTCTCCACGTGGGAGCAGCGGCATGAAGACAAGGATCTGTTGGAGATGTTCAAGTAGGGTTCGGCCCGATATTCGTTCTATACCACGCAGATTCGTGGGCCGGTTCGAGGCATTGCGAGAGTCCGCTCTTGGCCGGAAGCAGACATCAGCACTGCTTAGGCGTTAGCCCGGTGCTATTCTCCGCTTTCGACCCAAAGCAGACATTCTCCTCCGATGCCGCGAGCTGTCATAACTGTCCTGCTAGGTGAGGGTGACGACGCCGGATCCGAGGCTAAGTTCAATGCCGAGTGGGAGCTTGTCGAGCAATGGTTGGACCGCTGGCGAGACAACATGGCTACCTGCCCCGAAAACTTTGAGGGGTGCGGTTGTTGCTTCGTGTATTGGGAAGTGGATGCACCGCAGTGTGCGCTGGAAGAGCTTCCTTCTCATCTCTTGACCGGCACGTGGTAGCCGACAACCAACGTCCGCTTCTGGCCGAAGCGGACCCGCAGTCCAGATGATTCCGATATAGGTGCAGCCATCCGCCTGCGAGAGAGTACGGACACGATGAATCCAATAAATGACGTAAGCCAGTGTGACGCCAGAATTCGACTCTACACACCTACGTGGAGCACGAAGAACCATTTCAGGTGATGACTTCGGCTCAGGGGGGATGAGGATCTTGGAGATGCATTTCTGCACGCTCCATTGATTATGTTAGTTTGATTGGCTGAACAACAAGATTGCTCTTCACGGGATTAGGTGCCGGGTGGCGCTGATAGCACTTTTCGAACGCAGCAACAGGAATTTACGCTGGAACGAATCGCAGAAGTCCTGCGCATCCAAATAGCTAGAGGCCAGTCATGAGTTCGACCGTCGAGTTCTTTGTTGAGACGATCGCCAAGGATCGCACTGGGAAGTCGGTGTACGTGGGTTTTGTTGTCACGGGCGGCCCGATATGCGTCGGAGACAAGTTTGTCTCGATGTATGAAATTCCGAGGACACTGGAAGACATCCAGCTGGGACGCCGGCGCACCTCTCCAGAAAACGTCCGTGACATCTCTATTGGTGTGGATGCAATAGATGCAAACAGGCGGCGAGTACAGGCGCTACCTGAGGGCGTGACCGGTGCACTTTATCTAACGGGTGAAGACGTGGCGTTTATTGGAGCTCGAACATACTTGCTAACGTCGGGTTGACCTAAGTGATCCTCAGTCATTGCCAGCGATACGATGCTCGGCGGCGATTGCCCGACAGAGATCCGACTCTTGCGCGCCAGTGATTTGCCAATCAAGGAAGGCGAGATAAATTTCATACAAGGACAGGCTCTGAAAGCTGTGCTTGGAACGGGGATCACGCTCTATATTTTCAACGCGAGCGTCCTCAAGTACGATCTCCCGATACCACGGGCTCACACTGTCAGGAGCGATGGATGAAGGTCGTCTACAGCTTGCGCAATGATCTTGAGAAAGATCAGTCCAGGATTCGAGATACGCAATCCTTGACGTTGAACGATGCGAAGCCATTGCTCGGATTAAAAGGCAATAAGGGGCTATTTGGTAGCGAGGAGTGGTGGTCCAATATCGAGTCTGGAGTCATTGAGGGTGAGTGCGTCACGGGTGTAATTGCGAGCCTGTACGTTGCGGGGCAGGAGCGCCTCGATCACCCAAACGAATTCGAGTTCACCCTAAACGATGGGAGTTCAAGGTCGGAAGCAATCTTGACGGATGATCCAAATTCCATTTCTGCATACGCCATCGGACGGAAAGTTCAAATTCACTACGCGTACGATGAGCTTAAGTGTCCCTTGAGAAACGGGCTTCCTCAGTATCTGGACTTCGTTGTGAGAATAGAGATCGAAGAGTGATAGCGTCAGTTGGCTGCGGTGCGGCACGCGATGAAGTGCGGCTCCACTTGCTTTTCGTGCCCGTTTTCTGGCGAGAAGACTCGGCTTGTGAATTCGCGCCTGTGGTGAGCGTCCGCTTCTGGCCGGAGGCAGACATCAGCACTGCGTAGGCGTTAGTCCGGTGCTATTCTCCGCTTTCGACCCAAAGCGGTCATCTGGAAAGTTCGCTGCTCCCATGAGTCATCTGTATTCTCGGAGAACATTTGACGAGGCCAAGGAGCTCGCGAGGTTGGCTTTCCGAACTGCGGCTGCCGATCCTTGACGCCTGCTGAGCTCGATGAGCTGGGGATGCATGGTCTACTCACGGGCGGCACGCCAGGTGCAGACTGGGAGCAGATCATCGGGAGCGTTCCCACGGAGCGTTTTTTCTATGAACTGCAAATCTACAAGCCAGCCGACGCCAGGCCACACATCGAGAAATCGTACGTTCGCATGTTGGTCCCACGAGACAGGTCGTCAGAGTCGGTCCGGTTCATGTGGCGCCCGCCCGTTGGACGCGGCTAACAAATGAATGTCCGCTATTGGCCGAAAGCAGCCCCGATTCTCCGCCATCGTTCTCGCAGACGTTGAAGGTTGAAATCTGGGATTGATGGCTACCCTCGCCAATCGGGATTTCGCCCTGCCAACGATTGATACCACCAAAATTCAGTAACGGCATCCCTAATCATGGAGCCTAGAAACTCCTCAGAGGGCGGTACCCACCTCCGTCAATCGGTGGGTTTTCTGTGTCTCAGGTCCTACGGTGCAACCGACTTGGTGCTCTGCGTCGGGAGGGCTTCTAATACAACACCCTTTGGGAAGATGCGTCGGCCGGCTCTCTGCGGCTTCTGGCGTCCCGACTTCCTGTCGTTGTCCGTCCGGGTTGACGGCGTAAGGTTGAGCCCCCCATTACTCCTAGGCGAAACCCGAAGCCCGAATAACGGTTCTAAGTCACTGATTATACGTAGCATTTCGACCAAAGCTATCGCAGTCTTTGGCGAATTCGCAGACACGCCCGATACTAGGGCTTTCAGACGACGGAAGCGCCAATGACCTCGCCGCTTTATGACTTGGACGAGCTAGTGCTCCAGTGCAGAAATGAGCGTGCACGCAACTACATTCGGGAAGCAGTGTCCAGCTACAGAGCTGGGGCATTTCGAGCGGCTATCGTCTCAACATGGATCGCAGTCTGCTTCGACATCATGCAAAAGTTTCACGAGCTTGCCATCGCCGGCGATGCTGCTGCGGGAAAAGAAGCGGAAGCCCTTGAGCGAATCAGGGCCAACGGCGACGTGACCGCAGCTATGCGGTTCGAAAAGGACCTCCTCAACAAAGCAAAGTCGCCCTTCGAGCTCGTGAACAACCTAGAATACATAGACCTCACGCGGCTCTACGACGACAGAAACCGTTGCGCTCATCCCTCGTTCGTCGCGGACGGGGAAGCCTACTCTCCTCCTGGAGAACTCGCACGCTTACATATCAGAAACGCTGTAACGGTGCTTCTTATGCACCCTCCAGCGCAGGGGAAATATGCCCTGGACCGGCTGCTAACCGATGTTAGGTCGCAGCTGTTTCCAAGGAAGGTAGACGAAGCACAAGCGTGGCTGGCTAACGGCGCCATGCGCAGGCCTCGTGATTCGCTTACACGCAACTTCGTGGCCGTGCTTATTAAGGATTATCTGATCGGCGAAGCTGACTACCCTGAAAAATCGCGCTACTCATCCGCGCTAAAGGCGGTACGCAACTTACATCATCAACAATGGAATGAAGCTGTCCGAGCACACTGCTCGCCCGTGATTCGGCAGCTCGACGACACCAAACTAGGAGTTGTCGTCGAATTTTTGTCGATTTGCAATGAGGCGTGGAGTCTCGTAGAAGCTGACGTCTCACAGCGGGTATTAAGCTTCATCAGAGAACTTCCCTCTGATAAGTTCGACGTCATTGAGAACGCCCTGTCCTTCGATGCCTTTGCCAAAGAAGCAAAGAAGCGAATTGCGAGATCGACCGTCGACGAGATCGAGAACGTCTTTTGGTTTGACATACCTGCTTCAGTGGCCGATCGCCTCATTGACATCTACCTGCGATCCCGGTCTTTTTCAGAGGCAAATAAAACTGGTCGATTACTTACAGTATATGCATCTGAGCTCTCCGTTGAGCATGCGCAGCGAATAATCACAGGGTCGGCAGCCAATGAGGAGATCGTCGGGAGCTTTGATTTTCCCGGTCTTCTCAACGCGCTCCACAAGAAGACAAAAGGCGTGCGAGAGCTAGGAGATTTCGTCACTTTACTCAATGATTCAGGGCTTGGCGGGTTCGCTGATGACATCCCGCCCTGATCCAGTGAGTTCAACTCTGATTCGCAACTGGTCGATTGCAATTCTTGACGATTCCCGCTTCTGGCCGGAAGCAGACATCAGTACTGCGCCGGCGCTTGGCCCTGTGCTATTCTCCGCTTTCGACCCAAAGCGGGCATTTGCACCCTGCTTGCTGCGGTCGTCGAGCCTACCGCTGGGTCCGGTTTACGTTGGCTTGTTAATCGGAATCAGGCACCCTAAGATCGCGCCGTATCAAGGGAGAAGTCCCCCATACGGTGCTTTGTGCGTAAGTCGTATAATCGGACCCAAGGGTCCGTCTACTAGGTGGTTGGGCCGCTGTGCAAAGTGAACGGTCAATCGGAACCTTTCGAGCTGAAGTTGCTGGTAACGAGCGGGAAGTTGAAGTGATTGTGTCGAGGTGCGCATCGACATTCTCGCTTGGCCGCGATGACTTTCACGTTTCTGTCAGGCTCTCAACCCTTGACTATTCGGCGTCTCTCGCTGAGCCGCAAGAACGTAGCCTTCCCTACATCAGGGGCTGGCTGAATTCTTCGCAGTGCGTGATCCAGCTAGAGAATATTGAGAGAGCATGCATCACCAGAGGACAACGATTCACGGAGAGGGTCCTCTTGGCCCTTGTTGCTCTAGCGCCGGAGGCTCACCAGGTTCGCATCGCCAATGTTACCCACCGTGTAACGCAAGACGTTCTTCGTACTGCTCTGGGTCCGGACAGACGTAAAGTAGTTCCTGCTGGGTCACTTCGTGGCCCATTACTCCAGTCACTTTCCAGTATCGGCTGCACAGCAGTCCAAGCCGAACGGGAGGGTGCGTCCTACTACCATGCGCTGGGCTTGCTCGGTGCGTGCCCTAACAGGTCATTCAAGCCGAATCCGCTTCGCGGCTCGGCTTAATTCTGGCGTTAGGACTCAATCACAGGGGATCGCAAAGTGTCAGAAGCAACGGCCATATCTTACACCGTGTCGCGCGGCAACGAGCCGGGGGCTGTTCTCACTCCGCACCTGCATGAGGACGGTAAGTACGTAGCGAGCATGAGTCGGTTCGAGCAGGACTACGTTCGTGTTGAGTCGATTCGGGAGCTTGGCATTCTTGCTCAACACGGCTTCAGCGTCCGCATGAGCAGTCCAACCAGCGCCAGTCATCGGGCACCAAGTCTGATTTCGCCTGGTTCGCTGCAAATCGTGTTCGGGAGGGGCGTTGAGGCCTAACAATTCATTCAACCCGAACCGGCTTCGCCGGTTGGCTCAACTCAGGCGTTAGGCCCGTGCCGGAGACCACTGTGGAACATAACTTCGAAAGGCTGAAAGCCCACATACTTCCGCTGTCACGCTCGGACTTATTCGAGGTAGCCCGCACCGAGTGGGACTTGGTGAGTGTGGAGATCACGGAAGAGTTCGATCACTGCCCTTGCGGCCAAGAAATAAAAGAGCATTGCTACATAACAAATCGCATCACAGGCAAGTCGACTTACGTTGGCAACGTTTGCATCAATCGCTTTATTGGCATTGATACGGGCAACCTGTTCGATGGCCTGAAACGCATCGCAAAAGACCCGTATGCCAACGCTAACCTCGACGTCATCGAGCATGGGCGCAAGATGGGGTACATCTACGACACTGAATATGAACTCTTGGTCAGTACGCGCCTCAAGCGGAAGCTGTCGGAAAAACAGCTTGAATGGAAGCGCAAGATCAATCGCCGCATCACCCAACAGATCTCGGTGCAACGTCGCACACGCACCTAACAGTTCGTTCAAGGCGGACGACCCATATGGGCAGCCGCTTAACTCCAGCGTTAGGGCGCACAATAGGAGCCTCATGAACCCACGCGACGTAAGAAGTACGCAGGCGACTCCTGCACCCGACTTGACGAATTGCTCGCGGAGAATTCGAGGCCGCAGATCTAACAATTTGTTCAAGCCGATGCCGCTTCGCGGAATGGCTTAAGTCAGGCGTTGAACGTTCGCTACTGGCCGAAAGCTGACAGAGCAGAACGCACGCAACTGAAATCCAATGACCATATTCCATCACTCCTTGGTAACCCTCCGGCTCTTCGGGGATGACCTCAATCCAGCCGAGATCACTGCTTTGCTGGGCGCGAATCCAACCGCCGCGCATCACAAGGGCCAGGAATTCAGAGGCAACCAATCAGGCACCGTGCGTATCGCCAGGACTGGAAGCTGGCAACTTGATGCGGAGCGTCGTGAGCCTGAAGATCTGGACGCTCAGATCTTCGAGATCCTCGATCAACTCACCGGCGATCTCGCCGTATGGCAGGCTCTGGCACGCTTCCGGCCTGATCTGTTCTGTGGCCTTTTCATGTGCAGCAGCAACGGTGGTGTCTCGCTTTCGCCTCGCGCGCTGCTGGCCTTGGGTGAGCGCGGCATTGAGCTCGGGCTGGACATCTATGAAGCCGATGAAGAGGTGCGCGACGCCCAACGCCAGCAGGCCATCAATTGATGATCTCCCCACTCCCCGAAGCAACAAACGCCTTCAGCTGCCGAACGAACTCCGCGTCGTAGGCTTCCCACTCCGAAACCTCCCCAACCACCCGCAACGGCTGCGCACTCCGATACGACCGCGTCGGGTTCCCGGGAAACTTCTTGTTGGTCACATTCGGATCGTCTTCAAACGGCCCGGTCGGCTCCACCACATACACGCGTGGCCGCCCTTCACCGCGAGCCATCTCCGCAGCCAGCCCGGCGCCCTTGGCAATGGTGGTGAAGTAGATGTGGTTCATCACCACGCTGTCGCGGTAGTTGGAGCGGAAGCCCGCGCTCAGCAACTCGCCCACCGCCAGGTCAGCGCGGGTGCCGTGATAGAACGGCCCGGCGACCTGGTCGCAGGTGTCATGCGAAACGGGTGTCCATTCAGTGTCCTGCGCCATCGCTGCTGCCCCTGCTTGTCCTGCCGGATCGACAGGCCGGCGAGTCTAGGGCGCCCGGTGGGCCTTGCTGCAAGGCCCCATCCGGGAAATAATCTGTAAACGGGAGGCGCAGTGCGCCTCCTTTTTTCATTCTGCGGCGCCGCGTCCTTCCAGCTCGCGCACGGCCGTTTCCAGCGCGTCCAGCTTTTCGCGGGTCTTCAACAACACCGCGCGCTGCACTTCGAACTCCTCGCGGGTGACCAGGTCCAGCTTGGCCAGGCCGGCCTGCAGCGCGCTCTTGAAGGTGGCCTGCAGTTCCTCGCGCGATTCGCGCAGGCCCGGCGGCACCAGGTCGCTGAGGCGACGGGCGAGGTCATCGATTTGATTCAGGTCGATCATGGGGTGCTCCGTGGGGGTGGGCCCGTGCATCCGGCGCGGGCAGGCCGTTCGGGCACAAGGATACTGCCGGCACCCACTGCCCGGACAGGCGGCAGCGGCTTCGCACGGGCCGTGTTCAGGCGCTATCCTCCACGCCGGAAGACAGGAGATAGACGATGAAGATGGTCATGGCGGTGATCAAGCCGTTCAAGCTCGACGACGTGCGCGAAGCGCTGGCCGAGCGTGGGGTCACCGGGATCACGGTGACGGAAGTGAAGGGCTTTGGTCGCCAGAAGGGCCACACCGAGCTGTACCGTGGCGCGGAGTATGTGGTCGATTTCCTGCCGAAGGTGAAGCTGGAAGTGGCGGTGACCGATGACCAGGTGGAGGCGGTGGTTGAGGCCATCGTGAAGGCCGCCGGCACCGGCAAGATTGGTGACGGCAAGGTGTTCGTGTACGACCTGGGCAGCGTGGTGCGTATCCGTACCGGCGAGTTGGACGCGGACGCGTTGTAACCCGCTCGGCGGGATGTTGTAGAGCCGAGCCCATGCTCGGCTGCATTTCGCGCGATGCAGGAACAGCAGCCGAGCGCGGGCTCGGCTCTACAAAGAGCGGTAAAGCGGTCGAGCGAGCTCGACCCCTACCGGCGCTTGGCCCACTTGTAGAACCGCTTCCAGCCCTGACGCACCGCGGCGACCCAGCCCGGGTCGGCCACCAGCGCGGCCTGCGCGGCGCTCGGCGCCTGGCCGGTCACGCGCTGGCGGATCTTCAGCAGGTTCTTCATGTCGCTGCGGCGCATCTGCCGGCTCAGCGGGCCGCGGCGCAGCCAGCGGGGTACGCGCCAGGCGGAGGTGAAATCCAGTAGCACCGGCACGCCGCCACTGACCACCACGTTGGTGCCATGCAGGTCGTTGTGGGTGATGCCGGCGGCGTGCAGGCGGCTGAGCGCGTGTTGCAGCTGCTCGAACACGTCATTGCCGACGGCCTGCGCGGTGCTCAGGGTTTGGCCGGGGATGAACTCCATACCCAGAGCCAGGCCACCGAGGGTGCCGAGCAGCGCGGGGGCATGCTTCCAGCCGCCGAGGCGCTGCAGCATGCGGGCCTCGCGGCGCACCATCAGTCGCGCGATCAGCGAAACGGGAGTGCCGCGGTAGCGGGAGTAGTCCTTGATGACCGCCTCGCGCCCGTCCAGGCAGGTGCGGTAGACGTCGGGGGCCAGGAAACGTTCGCCGCGCTTGAGCAGCAGCGGGGAGGCGGCATCATTGCCGCAGGAGGAGGGGGGAAGAGCAGGAAGATGCATGTCGGGGTCTCGAACGACCCGGTGGGTGGCGCAAAGCGTCAAGCGAACCGGTGTTACAGGGAGTTACTAAGTTTTCGTTAATTTTAGTACTCGCCAGTTCGCTATTCCACGATTTGTCGGAGAAATGTCGGGGTCGTGGCTGGAACAGTTCGTCACGCAGAATCGGACAATTCCGTCTCACTTATAAGGATTGCCCCGCTGGATCAATGAGTTGGGCGCGCTTCCAGCCCATTCATCGGCGGCGCGCTGAACGCCACGCACGTCCAGCTTGACCCCGGCGCACGCCCTGCCGACCATAAGCTGTTAACCCGCGACATCGGCGGCCGCCCCCCTCCGGCACGTCCCCGTCCCCTGCCGCGTTCCGAACCGGTGCTGGCCGCCTGGCCGTGCATCGCCCCGTTTCCCGTTCCGGCCGCGGCTGGAGGAAAGTGCTTTGATCATCAAAATCGTCATTGCAGCGCTGTTCGTGGCCTGCGTGCTGTACATCCACTTCCGTGGCAAGGTCCGCGCGCGCTGGTCGCGCCAGCTGCTGGACCACTCCAGTTTCATGGCCCCGATCAACGTGGTCATGTACATGTTCTCGAAGGTGCCGACCACGCCGTTCCTGGACCCGGGCAAAGAGTTCCCGCAGCTGGAGCCGCTGCGCCAGAACTGGCAGATGATCCGCGACGAGGCGCTGGCGCTGCGCGACGCGCAGAAGATCGCTGCCTCCAGCACGTTCAACGATGCCGGCTTCAATTCGTTCTTCCGTCGTGGCTGGAAGCGCTTCTACCTGAAGTGGTACGGCCCGTCGCACCCGTCGGCGAAGACGCTGTGCCCGAAGACCACGGCGCTGATCGAGTCGATCCCGGACGTGCGTGCGGCGATGTTCGCGCAGCTGCCACCGGGCAGTGAGCTGCGCCCGCACCGCGACCCGTTCGCTGGCTCGCTGCGCCTGCACCTGGGCCTGAGCACGCCCAACGACGATGCCTGCTACATCGAAGTGGACGGCATCAAGAAGAGCTGGCGCGACGGCGAGTGGATGATGTTCGACGAGACCTACATCCACCATGCGCACAACGAGACGCAGCAGGACCGGGTGATCCTGTTCTGCGACATCGCCCGCCCGCTGCGCTTCGGCCTGCCGGGCCTGTTCAACCGCGCGGTGGCGGCCACGCTGCTGGCCGGTGGTGCATCGCCGAACCTGCCGGGTGACCCGACCGGTGGCGTCAACAAGGCGTTCGGCGGCCTGTACAAGGTACGCCTGAAGGCCAAGGCGCTCAGAGAGCGCAGCGTGGTGGCCTACCAGCTGATCAAGTGGGGCCTGGTGGTGGCGGTGATTGCGGGCATCTGGGCGCTTTGACTGTAGAGCCGAGCCCATGCTCGGCTGGGTTTACCGCAACCTGTCCGAAGAGCAGCCGAGCGTGGGCTCGGCTCTACAGAAGGCAGAAAACCCGCGCTGTCGCCAGCGCGGGTTTTTGTTTGGATCAACCCTTCAATGCCGCCTGTACGAACGGCGGGGTCACCAGCACGCCGGTGTGCAGCGCGGCGGTGTAGTACAGGGTGTTGAAGGTCTTGGCGGCCGAGTCGGCCTGGCGGAAGTCGAAGCTGCTGTCGCCCTTGCGCGCCATGGTCACGCTCCACCAGCCGGTGGGGTAGCACGGCTGCGGGAACGGCAGGGTCTTGAACGAACCGAAGCCGGCCTTGCCCATCTCGGTGCGCATTTCGTTGATCAGGTCCAGCTGCATCAGCGGCGATTCGGACTGCTGCACCAGGATGCCGTCGTCCTTCAGGGCCTTGAAGCAGCTCTCGTAGAAGGCCTTGTTGAACAGGCCTTCGCCGGGGCCGACCGGGTCGGTCGAATCGACGATCACCACGTCCACGCTGCCGGCCGGGCAGTTGGCCATGTAGGCCACGCCGTCGTCGAACAGCAGCTCGGCGCGGGCGTCGTCGTTGGAGTCGCACAGTTCCGGGAAGTGCTTGCGCGCCATCACGGTGACTTGCTCGTCGATGTCGCACTGGGTCACGCTCTCCACGCCCTTGTGCTTGAGCACTTCGCGCAGGGTGCCGCAGTCGCCGCCACCGATGATCACCACGCGCTTGGGTGCGGCATGGGTGAACAGCACCGGGTGGCTGATCATCTCGTGGTAGAAGAAGTTGTCCTTGCTGGTCAGCATGATGGCCCCGTCGATGGTCATCAGGTTGCCCCAGTCGGTGGTCTGGAAGATCTCGATCTTCTGGAACGGCGACTGCACCTCGTCCAGCTTGCCGGTGATGCGGTAGCCGATGGCCGAGCCGGTGCGCTCGAAGTGTTCGATGTACCAGTTGTTGCTGTCAGTCATTGGAAAACAGTCCTGTTCGGAGGGGTGGAGCCGGGCTGGCGGGCGGGGCCGCGTGGCACAGATGCCACATCCGGACGGATCGGCCCGTTCAGGTTGGAACCTGTCACGGGCGCGGGCGCGCATGATAACGAACCTGTGGGCATATAGGCGTTATCATGCCCCCCCCTTTTATTGCCAACAAGGCCGACTGAAATGACCGATTGGTCCCTCGACCAAGCCCGCAAGACCTACTCGATCCCGCATTGGGCGGACGGTTACTTCGACGTGGATCAGGCCGGGCACATGGTGGTGAGACCGACCGGGGCGGACGGCCCGGTGGTATCGCTGCCCAAGGTGGTGGACGCTGCGCGCGCGGCCGGTGCCAAGCTGCCGCTGCTGGTGCGCTTCCCGGACATCCTCGGCCAGCGCCTGGGCAAGCTGCAGGCGGCCTTCGCCCAGGCCCAGCAGGACTGGGAGTACAGCGGCGGCTACACCGCCGTGTACCCGATCAAGGTCAACCAGACCCGCGGCGTGGCCGGCACCCTGGCCAGCCACCACGGCGAAGGCTTCGGCCTGGAAGCGGGCAGCAAGCCCGAACTGATGGCCGTGCTGGCGTTGTCGCGCCCGGGTGGCCTGATCGTCTGCAACGGTTACAAGGACCGCGAGTACATCCGCCTGGCCCTGATCGGCCGCAAGCTGGGCCTGCAGACCTTCATCGTCATCGAGAAGCCGTCCGAGCTGAAGCTGGTGCTGGAAGAGTCCAAGGCGCTGGACGTGAAGCCGGGCCTGGGCGTGCGCATGCGCCTGGCCTCGCTGGGTGCCGGCAAGTGGCAGAACAGCGGTGGCGACAAGGCCAAGTTCGGCCTGTCGCCGCGCCAGCTGCTGGACCTGTGGAAGTCGCTGCGTGACACCGAGTACGCCGACTGCCTGAACCTGCTGCACTTCCACATGGGCTCGCAGATCTCCAACGTGCGCGACATCGCCAACGGCATGCGCGAAGCCACCCGGTACTTCGTGGAGCTGTCGCGCCTGGGCGCGAAGATCACCCACGTCGACGTGGGCGGTGGCCTGGGCGTGGACTATGAAGGCACCCGTTCGCGCAGCTTCTGCTCGATCAACTACGGCCTGCATTCCTACGCCAGCAACATCGTGCAGCCGCTGGCCAACGCCTGCGAGGAATTCGGCCTGACCCCGCCGCGCATCGTCACCGAGTGCGGCCGCGCAATGACCGCGCACCACGCGGTGCTGATCGCCAATGTGTCGGAAGTGGAAGAAGCGCAGGAAGGCCGCGTGCCGGACCAGCACGACGACGAGCCGGCAGCGATCCGCCACCTGCGCGAGATCCACGACGAGCTGGACGTGCGCCCGGCGGTGGAACTGTTCCAGGAGGCGCAGCATTTCCATGCCGAAGGCCTGGCCAGCTACGCGCTGGGCCAGATCGACCTGCCGCAGCGTGCGCGCATCGACGACCTGTTCTACGCCATCGCCCACGGCGTGCGTGCGCGCCTGAGCTACGACGAGAAGAGTCATCGCCCGGTGCTGGACGAACTGAACGAGCGCCTGGTCGACAAGTACTTCGTCAACTTCAGCGTGTTCGAATCGATCCCGGACGTGTGGGCGATCGACCAGGTGTTCCCGATCGTGCCGATCGAGCGCCTGGATGAAGCCCCGGACCGCCGCGGCATCATCGCCGACATGACCTGCGACTCCGACGGCATGGTGGAGACCTATGTCGAGAACGAGAGCCTGGACAGTTCGCTGCCGCTGCACAGGATGAATCCGGGCGAGAGTTACCGCATCGGCTTCTTCATGGTCGGTGCCTACCAGGAAATCCTGGGCGACATCCACAACCTGTTCGGCGATACCGACGCGGTTGAAGTGCTGGCCGACGCCGATGGCTATGCCATCACCCAGCAGCGCCGCGGCGACACCACCGACGTGATGCTGGATTACGTGGGCTATCGCCTGGACGAACTGCGTGCCACCTATGCGCAGCGCGTGGCCGCGGCGCAGCTGTCGCCGGAACGCGCACAGGAGCTGTCGGAAGCGCTGGAAGCCGGGCTGACCGGTTATACCTACCTGTCCGACGAACCGCTGGTGTGATGGACGGCACCGGGCCCGCCCGGTGCCACCGTTGCCGATGAGCGCGCGCGCGATCTTCCACCTGTTCCTGCATGCCGCCGTGCCAGCCCTGCTGGCATGGCTGTTCTGGCGCAAGCGCTTCGCCTCGGCCTGGCTGCTGATGTTGCTGGGCTGGATCATCGACCTGGATCATCTGCTGGCCGATCCGATCTACGCACCGAATCGCTGCAGCATCGGGTTCCACCCGCTGCACACCGCACCGGCCATCGCGGTCTATGCCGGGCTGTGCGTGCCGAAGAAAACGCGGTTGTTCGGTATCGGTCTGATCATCCACATCGTGCTGGACGCGATTGATTGCTGGTGGATGCATCACCGTTGATGCTTGGTGCGTGTCGACCAAGGTCGACACCTACCGGGGCACGGCGACCGGTCGGATTGGCGCTCGGTAGAGCCGGCCGCTGGCCGGCTTCCGCTGGGTGTTCCCGGTGATCACGTGGCTGCCGGCCAGCGGCCGGCACTACCCACCGTTGGGTTGGCCGCGTCACGCCACCGGCAACCACAACGTCGCACGAAGGCCCGGCTGCGCATTCTCCAGCTGCAACCGCCCGCCATAGCTGGCAGCGATATCGCCCACGATCGCCAGGCCCAACCCGCTGCTGCCTTCGCGCTCGTCCAGCCGCACACCACGCTGGGTGACCCGTTCCAGCGCGTCTGCGGCCAGGCCGGGGCCATCGTCGCGCACTTCGATGCGTAGCTGCCCTTCGCTGGTTTCCGCTTCGACAGTGACCTGCTGTTGCGCCCAGCGCCCGGCGTTGTCCAGCAGGTTGCCCAGCATCTCTTCCAGATCCGCACTGGCGCCGGCGAACTGCAGCGCCGGATCGATGCCTGCCGCCGTGAACGTGATGCCACGTTCGCCATGCACGCGTGCCATCAGCCGGCACATCGCCTGTGCGACGGCCGCCACGTCGGTGCGCTGGCGATGGTCGGCAGCCAGTCCTGCAGCCAGGTAACGGTCAACACTGGCCTGCATGCGCGCACTCTGCTCGCGCACGGTGGCACGCCAATGCGTGCCGTCGCTGTCAGCTTCGGTGGCCAATACGCTCAGTGGAGTCTTCAGCGCGTGCGCCAGATCCTGTGCACTGGTGCGCGCACGCGCGACCATGCGTTGCTGGTGGTCCAGCAGCGCGTTGAGTTCCTCACCCAGCGGTGCGACCTCCGCGCCCAGTCCCTGTGTGTCGATGCGCTGCGCATCGCCGCGACGTACCCGTTCCAGCTGCGCACCGAGGCGATGCAGCGGGCGCAGGCCGAAGTGCACCTGGCTGGCCAGCACCGCCAGCCACGCCGCGACCAGCACGCCCAGTGCGATGGCGGTGCGCTTGCGGAACGCGGCAACATCGGCATCCAGCGCGCTGCGGTCGGTGGCGACCACGGCCACGAACGGTTCGCTGGCGCGTGGCAGGCGCACCTGCTGCACGCGTGCACGCAGGAATTGTTGCAGCGGCCCGGGCAGATTGCGCGTGGCCGGCCCGGCGGCCTTCGCCGGCAGGGTTTCATCCCACAGCGAGCGCGACTGCAGCAGCACGCGGCCATCGGCACCGGCGATCTGCCAATAGGCACCGGAAAACACGCGCTGGAAGCGCGCATCATTGGGTTCCTGGCGCAGGCGCAACTGCCCGTCCGGGTCCACTTCGGCCTGTGACAGCAGGGTCAGCATGTCCTGCTGCAGTTCGTGGTCGAGGCGGTCGCGCGCGCTGCGCTTGAACAGCTCGCCCAGCAGAGCGCTGGCCAGCAGCGAGACCAGCAGCAGCCCGACGCCGCCGGCCAGCAGCAGGCGCCGCCGCAGCGACGGTTGCCGGTTCATGGCTCGGCCAGCCGCCAGCCCTGGCCGCGCACGGTCTGGATCAGGTCGATGCCGAGCTTGCGGCGCACGCGTCCGAGCAGCACGTCCAGTGCGTTGGAGTCCGGGTCGTGGCCGCCGTCGAACACCTGCTCGCCCAGCCGGTCGCGGCCGATCACCTGGCCGCTGTGGTGGATGAAGTAGCTGAGCAGGCGGAATTCCTGCGGACTCAGTGGCAGCGCCTGTCCATCCAGCTCGAAGCGGCCGGCGTTGACGTCCAGCTGCAGCGGGCCGCAGTGCAGGCGCGGGCTGGCGTGGCCATGGCTGCGGCGGATCAGGGCGCGCAGGCGCAGCACCAGCTCATCGGCCTGGAAGGGTTTGGTGAGGTAATCGTCGGCACCGGCATCGAAGCCGGCCAGCTTGTCGTGCCAGCGCCCGCGCGCGGTCAGCACCAGCACCGGAAAGCTGCGGCCGTTGCCGCGCCAGCGCTCGATCACGCTCAGCCCGTCCAGCCCGGGCAGGCCGAGGTCGACGATGGCGGCCTGGAGGTCTTCGATCTGCCCGATTTCTTCGGCCTCGCGGCCGTCAGCGACCACCGCCACCACATAGCCGGCCTGTTCCAGCAGGGGCACCAGGCGCTGTGCCAGTGCGGCATCGTCTTCGGCCAACAGGATGCGCATCAGTCGTCGAGCTCCGTCTTCAGCAGCTTTCCGCTGCGCGCATCATAGTCCAGCTCCACCACCACGCCGTCGCCGCGCAGGATCTCCACTTCGTAGACGCCGTCGTCCAGCTCCACTTCCAGCAGCTGGCCGGGGTAGCGCTTGAGCGCATCGCGCACCACGCTCTCCAGCGGCACGTAGCGGCCCTGCTGCACGGCGCGACGCGCGACCTGCTGCGCCGGGTCCTGCAGGGGCGCGGCGGCGGTCGGGGCGTTGGCCAGGGCCAGCAGCAGGGGCAGGGTGGCGAGCATGCGGGTAACGAAAGAGAGAGGGGTACAGGCACGAGTGTGGCGGGGATGACTAACAGCCGGCTAACAGCCACGGCTACGGCGCTGTTAACCGGGCCATGCATCGTGGCGTTGCCGGGATGGTCCGGCCACGAACAGGAGAACCCCCATGTTGAAGTCGCTCACCCTCGCCACTGTTGCCCTGCTCGCCGTCGCGCCGGCCGTACAGGCCGCGCCGCTGGGCATGGCCCAGGTTGAACAGACCCTGCGCAAGGCCGGCTACACCCAGATCCACGAGATCGAACGCGATGATGGCCTGTGGGAGGCTGACGTGAGCCGCGCCGATGGCCGCTTCAGCGAGGTCTACGTTGACCCGAAGACCGGCGAGATCTTCGATGAGCACAGCGGCCGCGCGCTGCTGACTACCGAGCAGGTGCTGGCACGGGCGCAGTCGCATGGCCTGCGCGAGATCCATTCGCTGGAACGCGATGGTGCGACCTGGTCGCTGGAAGCCCGCAATGCCCGCAACCAGAAGGTAGAGGTGCGCCTGAGCGGTCATGATGGCCGCATCCTGCACAGCGAGCGCGATGGCTGGCTGGATTGACGTTGGCCTCTGTAGAGCCGAGCCCATGCTCGGCTTTGCGGCCAACCGTAGCCGAGCATGGGCTCGGCTCTACAGGGGCTGGCTTACCAGCCGTACGGCGGCGGGTAATCCCAGCCCGGCCCGCGGCCGTAGTAGCCGCCATACGGGCCGAAGAAGCCCGGGCCCTTGCCCTCACTCACGTGGATGTTGAGGTTGACCCCGTGGGTCTTGCCTTCATCGGTGGTGTAGTTCTTGCTCAGGTTCAGCGTGGCCGCGTTGTAGTGGCTGTTGCCGCCGTTCTTCGAATAGCCGATGCCGGTGGTGAAGCTGCCGGACACCTTGACCTTGTCGTCGGTCACGTCGGCGATCTTCGCATCGTCGTGCACGCGCGGGCCGCTCTTGTCACCGTAATAGGTGCCGGGCGGGTCCTGCTGCAGGGCCGGGTCGTTGAGGTAGCGCATCGGCGCCTGCGGCAGCGTCAAGTCCAGGCCGGCAGCCTGCGGCGCAGTGGCGCCAGCGGCGGACTGGGCCAGCACGGTTCCCGGCAGGGCCAGGCACAGCAGCAGGGTCAGGGGGCGGATCATGACGGCGCTCCAGCGGACAGGTGGCCACGCAACACGCGGCGGTACAGGCCGACGCTAGCAGGGGTTGCTTGAATGATGCCTGTCGGCGCCCGCTTGCGGTAGAGCCAGGTCATGCCTGGCTGCACGCTACAACCGTTCGAACCCGAACAGCGATTCCAGCGCATGCCTGCGCCGCTCGATCCGGGCCCGCAGCAGCTGGGCGCCGATCATCGAATAAGTGATGCCGTTGCCGCCGTAGGCCATGGCGAAATGGACCCGCGGTCCCCACTGCGCGTGCGGGCCGAAGAAGGGCAGGCCGTCGGCGGTTTCGGCGAAGGTGCCGGCCCAGGAAAAGGCGGGTATCGGATCCAGTCGCGGGAACCAGTGCCGCAGCTGCTTCATCAGCTTGCCGGCCTTGCCATCAACGCGCCGGTCGCGCCGGGCGGGGATATCGATGGCGTCGTCCAGCCCACCCACCAGCAGGCGGCGGTCGCCGGTGGCGCGCAGGTACAGGTACGGGCGGGCGCTTTCCCACACCATCGTGTTGCGCAGCCTGCCGAGCACGTCCGCTTCGATGGGATCGGTGATGAAGGCATAGCTGCTGCGGTTGCGCGCAACCCGCTGTTCCAGCCACGTCTGGTTGGCATAGCCCATGGCCAGGACCACGTGGCGGGCACGGACCGAGGCGCCGGCCTCGGTCATCGCGGTGACGCCCTGCGCGCCAGGCTTGAGCGTGTGCAGCACGGTGCGGTCGTGCACATGGCCGCCGCGGCGGCGCACTCGTTTGAGCAGGCCGTAGGTGAGACAGTAGGGATCGACCCGCGCCGCCTGGCGGGTCAGCAGGGCGCCGCCGGCATCCACGTCGAAACGCTCGCGAAGCGCTTCGCGGTCCAGCCAGCGGGCATCCAGGCCGATGCTGCGCCGCGCCTCACCTTCGGCCATCAGGCGCGGCACGTCGCGATGGCGGCTGGCCAGGTACAGGCTGTCCATGCGCTGGAAATCCACGTCCTTCAACCCGCGTGCCACTTCGCCCAGTGCCGGGATTGCCTCCGCGCAGGCCCGGTACGCCCGTGCTGCGGCGTCTTGCCCGTAGCGTTCGGCCAGTTCGAGCAGATGGGTATCGATCTCGTACTGCAGCAGCGCGGTGCTGGCCGCCGTGCTGCCCCAGCCGATGTCACGCTGCTCGATCACGGCCACGTCATGGCCATGGTGGGACAGCTCGTCGGCAATCAGCGCGCCGGTGATGCCGCCACCGACCACCAGCACATCGCAGCGCAGATCCTTCTCCAGCGGGGGGAACGCCTGGATCAGTCCGTTGCGTACGGCCCACCACGGGTAACCGCTTTTCAGGTCCATGCGTGCGTGGGGCTCAGGCTGTGGGTTTGCCGGTATGTGGCGTCTGGATCAGTTCGGACAGATCGAAGCCCTGCAGGCGGGCCGCCGCCAGATAATGGTCCTGCACGGTCGCGTCCAGGCGCGGCTCGCGCGCCAGCAGCCACAGGTACTTGCGATCCGGGCTGCCGACCAGCGACACGCTGTAGTCCGGGGCGATCTGGATCACCCAGTAGTCGCCCTTGGCGAACGGCAGCCAGCGCAGGCCCTTGGGCAGGAAGCTGACCTCCAGCCGCGCGCTGTCGTTGTCGACAGCGCAGGCCTCGCCGGTGGCCTCTTCGATCTCGCCGTCCATGCGGCAGCGGTTGGTGACGCCGACGTTGCCGTTGTCGAGCAGGGTGTAGTGCGCCGATACGTCGGTGCAGCCTTCCGGCTCGTGGCGCATCGGCAGGCGTGCGATCTCGTACCAGGTGCCCAGGTAGCGCGGCAGCTTGAGGTCGGCGACGGTTTTCAGCGGCGGGTGCTCGGTCATCGGCGGTCGTGGCAGGGGTGGGCCTCCACGATGCCGATGGCCTTGCCATGGGCGGGTGAAGCCGGGGCGATGGCCGTGTCCAGAACGTTCCATCGCCCCGGCGGAGCGCCCGTTGTCACCGGCCTGGGGGTATCCTGCCGCCAGCGCCGTGTTTTCCTGATCCAACCGAGGTGGAGGTGCCGATGTACCAGGTGATCCTGTTGAAGAGTGAATCTGCGTTCGCGCGCGAACAGTGGCCGCAGGTCGACGAACTGGTCGACTACGAAGGTGTGAGTTACAGCCTGCGCGCCGGCCCGCGCCAGCCGCTGCCGACCGACCACGACTGGCACCCGGTGGCGGTGTACGCGCCCGATGAGATCACCGAGGAAGAGTTCCAGGACTGGTATGCGCTGCAGCAGCCGACGGTGGAAGAGCTTCGCCTGAAGTACTGATGCGCGACGCTGGCGGGGCCGCCCATCCGGCCTTGACCGGCTCTGCCGTATAGTCGCGCGCAGGCGCGGTGGTCCGCGCGAACCGGTGTGGCTGCGTGTCTTCTTTCCTGCGATCGATCCGTGCACGGGGGCCCTGGTGGGTCCTGCTGCTGTGCACCGCCTTCCTGCTGTCCGCGCCGGTGCTGGCGCAGGATGAGGACCCCACGCCGAAGCAGCAGCTGGCGGATATCGATTCCAGCCTGAAGGATGTGGAGCGCAAGCGTGGCGATGCAGAAGCCACCGAGACGCTGGCGATGCTGTCCGAGAATGCCTCGCAGGCACGGCGCGATGCCGAGGCGCTGGAAAAGGCGCTGCAGCCGCAGCTGGACCGACTCAACGAACAGCTGGCGCAGCTGGGAACGCCGGCAGAAGGGGCCGCTGAGCCGCCGGAGCTGGCGGCGCAACGGCGCACCCTCACCAAACAGCGTGACGGCCTGGCCGCTTCGGTGGTGCAGGCCAAGGCCAGTGCCGTGCGTGCGCAGCAGCTGGCGGCGGACATCGAGCAGCAGCGAGCCGCGCAACGCACGGAAGAACTGGGCCAGAAGGTGGCCTCGCCGTTGTCGCCCGCGCTGTGGAGCAAGGTGGCCGAGCGTCTGCCGATCGATATCGCGCGGGTTGCGCCATTGGCCGGGCAGGGCCGCGATGCGCTGGTCGCCGGTATCCGCGCCCATGGCTGGGGCACGCCGTTGCTGGGCCTGCTGGCCGCGCTGGTGATGATGTTCCCACTGCGGCTGTGGCTGCGCAGGCTGGGGCGCCGTTTTGCTGCGTCCGAACGTGCGCCTGATGGTCGACTGCGCCGGTCCGGCCTGGCCATGTGGCTGCTGCTGGTGGGCACGCTGCTGCCCGGTTACGCCGTGGTGGTGCTGATGGCGGCGCTGGATGCCATCGATGCGATCGCGCCGCGCCTGCAGGTGGTGGCCGACGGCCTGGAGACCGCAACGTTCCGCGCGGCCTTCATCGCCGCACTCAGCGCCTGCCTGCTGGTGCCCAAGCGCCCGTCATGGCGGCTGTTGAACCTGGACGACACCGCCGCGCTGAAGCTGCGCAAATACGCCTGGGGCGCGGCGGCGCTGGCCTGGCTGAGCACGGTGCTGGTGGCCCTGGACCAGGCCACGCGCACCAGCGACGTCACCACGGTGGCGCTGGACGGACTGATTGCGCTGACTTACCTCGGCCTGATCATGGCCATGCTGGTGACCCTGGCGCGCCTGCATCGCCGGCAGACCGCCGAGGCCGAGGCCAAGCTGGAAGCGCAGGCCGATGGCGTGGGTGCAGCCACGCCGGTGCGCCGCAGCAGCTGGCTGGTACTGGCCCGGGTAGCGGGCAACATCGCGGTGGTGGCCGCCATCATTGCCACATTGCTGGGCTACCTGAATTTCGCCAAGTTCGTGAACCAGCAATTGATCGGCGGCAGCATCGTGGTGTTGGCCGCGACGTTGCTGTTCAAGTTCGTCGATGACCTGAGCACGTGGATGCTCAACGCCGACAGCAAGGTCGGCCAGACCATCCTGCTCAGCACCGGCCTGAGCGTATCGCGGCTGGAACAGGCGGGCGTGCTGCTGTCGGCAGCGCTGCGTACCATCGTCGTACTGATCGCGCTGCTGGCGCTGGTGGCACCGTTCGGCAACATCGGCGCGGTGGTGGAGCGCTTCACTTCACTGTTCACGACCGGATTCGATATCGGTGGCACCAAGCTGGCACCGGCGGGGATCGTGTTGGCGGTACTGGCGCTGCTGGCCGGCCTGGCGATCACCCAGCTGGTGCAGCGCTGGCTGACCGACACCTACCTGCCCAAGACCGAGCTGGACCTGGGCGCGCGCAATTCGGTGAGCACCGTTGCCCGATACGTGGGCATCATCATCGCGGTGATCTGGGCGCTGTCGGCGATGGGGCTGCAGCTGAGCAAGCTGGCCCTGCTGGTCAGCGCACTGTCGGTGGGTATTGGCTTCGGCCTGCAGGTGATCACCCAGAACTTCGTCTCCGGCCTGATCCTGCTGGCCGAGCGCCCGGTGAAGATCGGCGACTGGGTGAAGCTGGGTGACCAGGAGGGCGACATCCGCCGCATCAGCCTGCGATCGACCGAGATCCAGGTGGGCGACAAGTCGACGCTGATCGTGCCCAACTCCGAGCTGGTCACCAAGACCGTGCGCAACATGACGATGGGCAACAACCAGGGCCGCATCCAGATCCAGTTCGCGGTGCCGCCCAGCACTGATGTCGGCAACCTGCGGCAGGCGCTGCTGGATGCGTACACCGCGCACACCAACGTGCTGAAGCAGCCGGCGCCGACGGTCTACATCGACAGCATTGCCGGTGGCCAGATCACCATCAACAGTTTCGCGTACGTGGCCAGCCCGCGGCAGGTGTATGCAACCCGCAGCGATCTGTACTTCAGCCTGCTGCAGATCCTGGCCGAGCGTAACATTCCGCTGTCGACCCCGACCGACATCCACATCATCCGCGACCCGCAGGAGTAGGGGTTGTTTTGCAGGGCTGCGCCCTGCACCCGCGGTAGTGCCGGCCGCTGGCCGGCAACTTCAACAGCAACAGCAACAGCAACAGCAACAGCTGATTTCCTGCGGGATGGCGGGGTGGGTCCGGTTGCGGGAGACGCCGTAAACCCCCAGGCCGGCTCAGCCGCTGGCGGCTGTGCGTTCGGGCGCTTGCGAAGCAGTGCTTCGCAAGCAAAGCGCCCTCACCCATGGGGGCTTGGCCGCGGCATCCATGCCGCGGACACTCCCGCGACCGGACCCACCCCGCCTTCGACAGTTTCCCGCGATCTGTCGGAAATGCTCTTGGGGTCAGATCCGTTTTCCGGAGGAAAACGGATCTGACCCCATCTTGATTTTCGATATCTGACAGAGTGTGTCGACCAAGGTCGACACCGCCCCGCCAAACCACGGATTGCACGCTGTTGCCGTTGCTTCTGAGGTTGCCGGCCAGCGGCCGGCACTACCACGGGTGCAGGGCGCAGCCCTGCAAAACCCTACCCCCGTGGTCGGCTGCGCGAGGGCACCAGTGCGAACGTATCCACCGCCAGCTTCTCGGCATGGTTCAACCACGCGCGGATCTCCAGATCATCCACTTCGTGGTCCAGCCCGAACGACACGTTGATCTTGCCGTCGGCATCGGGCTGCACCCACTGCTGGGCCAGCACCACCTTGCGCTGCGAGGACACCGCCTCGATCCAGAAACCGCGATCCGGGCGCGTGCTCGCCACCAGCTGCAGCATGTACTGGCCGGCACGGGTGCGGCGGCCCTTCTGGGTGATCATGTGCGCCTGGCGCACGCTCGGGCGCGGGCCCTGGAATGCGTCCAGCGGTGCATCGACCGCGATGCCACCGCGCAGGTCGTTGTCGCGGTACAGCTTGATGCCGTTGTCGCGGTTGACGAGCAGCGCACACCAGTCGCCGTCGGCCGAGCCGTCCTCGAATGCGGTGCAGCGATCAACATAGGCCAGCGTGTTGTCCGGATCCGCGTCATCGAACTGGCGCGAGGTGTTCTCCAGGTAGACCGACTTCAGCCCCCAGTCCTTGTCGTACTCCAGCAGCACCGGCGGCTGCACGTGCTGCAGGCCGACTACTACCTGGTCATCGCCATCGATCTTCAGTTCGCGGGTCGGTTCGCCCAGCCACAGTGAGCGGGCGAAGGCCAGGTACTGCGGGTAGTCGCGGCCACCATCGCGCCGGGCCGCCACGCTGGCGCTGGGTGCGCGTTGGCTGTCGATCAACGAGCGGCCAAAGCCCATCGTCTTCAGGTTCGGGTCCAGCAGGCTGAGCAGGGTGGCACCCGAATCCAGGGTGGTGCCGGCGTCGGCGCTGAGCTGCTGCGGGGTAATGCCATCGCCCAGGAACAGCAGCAGGTTCTCGCGCTTCTGCCGGGTCAGGATGTGGGTCAGATCGTTGGGCATCGCCAGGTGGTCGGAGGCGATCACGATCAGCGTGTCCTTGCCGTACGGGCTGGCCTGGATGCGCTGCACCAGCTGCGAGATCAGCCGGTCGCTGCACTTGAGCGCGTTGAGCATGTTGATGTTGCCGTACTGGCTCTGGTAGCGCTCGCCCTTGCACGATACCGGCAGGTGGCCCGCCGGGTGGTGGGTGTCCATGGTCAACGTGGTCAGCATGAACGGTGAACCGGCACGCGAGAGCTGCTCGAAGCGCTGGTAGGCGGTATCCAGCAGCACGTCGTCGTGCACGCCCCAGGCCGAGTAGTGGATGCGGCCGATCTTCTTCTGCTGCTTGAACCATGCCAGGTCGTGCACTTCATCGAAACCGTGGCTGGCCAGGAACTGGCCCTTGCCGGCGAACTGGCCGTTGGCACCGCCCAGGTAATGGTTGGTGTAGCCCTGCTGCTTCAGGTAGTCGCCCAGGCAGACCGCCTTGGGCAGGAAGCTGCCCATGCGGTCCATGCTGTTTTCATCGCCCTGCGAGGTGGTCAGCGGCACGCCGCACATCGACGACACCAGGCCGGCGATGGTCCAGCCGCTGCCTTCGGCCGAGGCCAGCCCACGCACGTCCAGCGACTCGGACGCCAGGCGGTTGAGGTTGGGCATCAGGCCGGGAAACACGGCCTCGTCCAGATAGGTGCGTTCCAGGCTTTCGCCGTAGATCCAGACGATGTTGCGCGGGCGCTGCAGCGGCTGCGTCGGCACCTGGTACTCAGGGGCGATGCGGGCGAAGTCGACCGGGCGCAGCTGCTGGTACAGGCGCTGGCCGTCACGGGCCAGCGGGCTGATCATGATCGTGGCCACCCACACGGCCGCGAAACCGGCGAACAACGCGCCACCGTGGCCGGGCCGGCGCCAGCGCTTCACCCGTGTGGCGAACAGTGGCAGCAGCGAGACCAGCGCCAACACGATGAAGCCGGCGATGTAGCCCTTGAAGTCGGAGACACCGGCACCTTCCATGTCGGCGCCGAGGTGGTACAGGGTGGCGGCATTGAGCCCATCACCGGACAGCTTGTCGATCAGCCACCACGCGCTGAGCATCAGCAGCAGCAGCGAGAACGCGCCGGCCTTCCACCACACCCACTTGTCGGACGCGAGGAACAACCAGCACAACAGCAACAACGACAGCAGCAGTATCCAGAGCATAGGCAGCTTCGGCAGTGACGGGGTGGTGGTGATGGACGTCGTACCGACGCGTGTCCATCCGACCGGCGCTGCCGCAAGCACATGCATGTGACAGGCCGATGACCCGATAGTGCATGCACGAACCTGACTGAAATGTTTGTTGAAATGACGCGCGCGTAATCGCGCTCAGAAGGTAAAACGAGCGTGAAAGGGGTAGCTGGATTGCATTAAAAACTGCATGAATACGGGCGTTTTCGTCGATGCGCTAGCGATGCCCGCGTTCTTCGCGTGCCCGCGCACGACGGTCGAACAGCAATGCACTGGTTACGATGCCCAGGCCGAGCACCACGCCGATGAACAACAGGATCAGGGCGATGAGCGGGTAACCGAACAGGTGCCAGCCGGTGTCGATCCTCATCATCATCGCGGCGGCCATGATCAATGCGGCGCTGATGATGCCGGCCGCCACGCGGTTGGCGATCTTCTGCAGGTTCTCCATCAGCCGCGATTCTTCCAGGCCGGTGACCTTCATCTGCAGGCGGTTCTCGGCCAGCAGCGCCATGATGTCCGACAGCTTGCGCGGCCCATCACGCAGCAGCTGCTGCAGCTCCATCGCCTCGCTGGCGATGTTGGCTGCAGACAGCGACTTCTTCAGGCGCGCACGCATCACGTGCTGCAGCTGGCGCTCGACGATGCGGCGCGTGTCCAGCTCTGGCGCCAGCAGCCGGCACACGGTTTCCAGGTTGAGCAGGGCCTTGCCGAGCAGGCTCAGTTCCGGCGGCGTGCGCAGGCCGCAGGCGGTGGCGATGCGCACCATGTCCAGCACCACGCGGCCTTCGGAGAAGCTGCCACTGGCCGCATAGCGCGCGATCAGCTGACCGGTTTCGCGCAGGTAGCGCTCTTCATCGAAGGCCTCCAGCCGCGTGCTGATACTGATCAGGTCATCGGCCACTTCCTCGCCACGGCCGTCGACCGCCGCGAACAGGATCTTCAGCAGACGCTCGCGCAGGCGCGGCGGCATGTGCGCGACCATGCCCAGGTCGAAGATCGCCAGCCGGCCGTCGGGCATCACCCGCAGGTTGCCCGGGTGCGGGTCTGCATGGATCTCGCCATGCACGAAGATCTGGTCCAGGTAGCCGCGGATCAGCGCCGCCGCCAATGGGTCCATGTCCTGCTCGGTGCGGCGTACGCCGGAGATCGCATCCACGCGCACGCCGGTGGCAAGCTCCATCGTCAGCACGCGCTGGCTGCTGTAGTCCCAGATCGGCTGCGGCACCCACAACCGGCGGAACGGCCGCAGGTGCCGTCCGAAGCGCGCCAGGTTCTCGGCCTCGGCGTGGTAATCCAGCTCCTGCATCAGGGTCTTGGCGAACTCGTTGAGCCAGTCGCGCAGGCGCACGCGGCGTCCGACCTGGGTCAGGTGATCGGCGGCCAGCGCGAAGCTGCGCAGTGCCTCCAGGTCCGAGCGCAGCTGTGCGGCCACTTCGGGCTTCTGCACTTTCACCGCCACCTGGCGGCCATCGTGCAGCACCGCGCGATGTACCTGCGCGATCGAAGCACAGCCCAACGGCTCGGGATCGAACGAGGCAAACAGCTTGTTCACCCCTACGCCCAGTTCCTGCTCGATGATCGCGTGGATGCGCTCGACCGGGATCGGCGCCACCTTCTCCTGCATGCGCTCCAGCGCCGTGGCGAACTCCACCGGCACCATGTCCGGCCGCGTGGACAGCATCTGGCCCAGCTTGACGAAGGTCGGCCCCAACGCTTCCAGGTCGCTGACGAACTGTTCCGGATTGCCGTCGGCGGGCACGTCGGCCTGGTTGCTTGCCGCATCCAGGTTCATGCCCGAGAACACGCCCGAATGGCGGTAGCGCATCAGCAGGCGCAGGATCTGGCTGCGCCGGCTCATGCCTTTGACCAGCGGGGGATTGCCATTGGCGGCGGACGGATTGCTCAAGCGGGACTCCCATGCGACGAAGACAGGTAGCGCCGGCTGCGGGCCGGCAATGTCCGGATTCCGCAGTGTCGCCGGGGGGCGGTGGGCATGCGGTGAACCCGGTGTCTTCCGCAGTCCACACCGGATCGGTCAGAATCCGCCTATTCCCTTTCTTGGACGCCCCATGGCCGGTGCCAGCCTGTTCGCCCTGCTCGACGATATCGCCACCCTGCTCGACGATGTCTCGGTGCTGACCAAGGTCGCCGCGAAGAAGACCGCCGGCGTGCTCGGTGACGATCTGGCGCTGAACGCGCAGCAGGTCACCGGGGTCAACGCCAACCGCGAACTGCCGGTGGTGTGGGCGGTGGCCAAGGGCTCGCTGGTCAACAAGGTGATCCTGGTGCCGGCGGCCCTGGCGATCAGTGCGCTGGAAGCCTGGCTGCACAGCCGCGGCTGGAACGTGCCCCTGATCGTGCCGCTGATGATGATCGGTGGTGCCTTCCTGTGCTTCGAGGGCGTGGAGAAGCTGGCGCACCGCTTCCTGCATTCGGCCGACGACGATGCCGAGCGCCAGACCGAACGCCGCAAGGCGCTGGCCGACGCGCAGGTGGACATGGTCGCGTGGGAGAAGGACAAGGTGAAGGGTGCGATCCGCACCGACTTCATCCTTTCGGCCGAGATCATCGTACTGACCCTGGGCGTGGTCGCCACCGCATCGTTCACCAACCAGCTGGTCACGCTGGCCGTGGTTGCACTGGCGATGACGGTCTTCGTCTATGGGCTGGTGGCGGGCATTGTCAAGCTGGATGACGTGGGCCTGTACCTGTCGCGCAAGGGTGGGGCTGTTGCCGCCTTCGGTCGCGGCCTGGTCGCCTCGGCACCGTGGCTGATGAAGTTCCTGTCGGTGGCCGGCACCATTGCCATGTTCCTGGTCGGCGGCGGCATCCTGGTGCACAACGTGCCGGCGCTGCACCACGCAGTACAGGCGCTGGGCGGCGAGGGCCAGTGGGGCTGGCTGGTCAGCGCGGCGGGCAACATGGTGGTGGGCATCATCGCCGGCGCCATCGTGCTGGCGGCGGTGACCGGGTTCCAGAAGCTGCGCGGCAAGTAGTCGCCGGCAGGTTCCCGGTAGAGGCCGACCTTGGTCGGCGCTTTGTTTCCCACGCGTGCCAACCAAGGTTGGCACCTACCAAAGCGGTTCAAGGTGGTCGGCATCGTCGCCGGCGGGTTCCCCGGTAGAGGCCGACCTTGGTCGGCGCTTTGTTTCCTGCGTGTGCCAACCAAGGTTGGCACCTACCAAAGCGGTTCAGGGTGGTCGGGATCATCGCCGGCGGGTCGCCGGGTAGAGGCCGACCTTGGTCGGCGCTTTGTTTCTGCGTGTGCCAACCAAGGTTGGCACCTACCAACGTAGTTTGCTGCGGGCCGGACGGTCAGCCTGCCTGCACGCGGTTCTTGCCCTGCCGCTTGGCGGCATACAGCGCGTCGTCCGCGCGCCGCAGCAGGGTTTCGGTGTCGTCGCCGGGTTGCCATTGCGCCAGCCCGGCACTGAAATGCACCGGTACGCGCCGGTCCTGCACGGTCAGCACGCGATGCGCCAGTGAACGCTGAAGGCGCTGCACCGTGGCCATGCTGTCGGCGCCCTGGGTTTCCGGCAGCACCAGTACGAACTCGTCGCCGCCCAGCCGCGCGATGCCATCGGTGGCGCGCAGCAGCAGCTTGCAGACGGCCACCAGGTGCTGCAGCAGTGCGTCGCCACCGGCATGACCATGTGCATCGTTGGTCTGGTGGAAATCATCCAGATCGATCACCGCCACGCCCAGCGGCGAGTTGTTGCGTGCGGCACGGGCCAGCTCGCGTTGCAGCAGTTCGTCCAGGCCACGGCGGTTCAGCGCCTGGGTCAGTGGATCGATGCGTGCCAGGTCACCGGCCGCGCGCAGTTCCTGCTCCAGCTCGGCGATGCGCTGCTCGGCACGCTCCACTTCCTGCCGTGCGTTGGCCAGGTGATCGCGCGCCTGCGCGGCCTGCTGCTGCACCTTGCCGGTGTCGCGCATCACGTCCTGCAGAAGCTGGTTGAGGTCGGCGATGCTGCGCGCCTCGCGCAGCTGCAGCGCATAGCTGCCGATGCGATCGTGGTATTCGCCGGTGCTGGTGGCCATGCCATCCATGCGCTCGATGAACTCGCCCATCAGCCCGCGCATCGCCGCCTTCGAATCGTCGATGCCCTGGCGCAGCAGGCCCTGCTTGTAGATCACTTCGCGCAGTTCGGCGCGGGTGCGCTCGACCGCCTCAGCTTCCAACGGCCCGTCCAGCAGCTGGCGCACCGCGGCGATCTGGCCCTGCAGCCAGCTGCGGTCATCCAGCAGCTCGCTCACGTTCTCCAGCAGCAGCGCGAACAGCTCCAGCAGCAGCGCCTGCTGCTCCTGCCAGCTCTCGGCACGCACGCCGACCTGGTGGCCAAGTTCGCGCACGCCCTGCTCGATCGGTTCCAGCGCCGTGCCTGGCTGCCACTGGCGCAGGTGCATGGCCAGTGCCTGCGCCTGTTCGCGCAGGTCCGGGTCGTGCTGCAGCAGCGCCACCACCGCGCCGCCCAGCAGCAGCCGCAGCTGCTCGGACAGGCGCAGGCTTTCGGGTTGCCCATCCGGCGAATGCTGTTCGATGGTGCGGATGTACTTGTCGATCAACTGCCGCATCGCGCGCCCGTAGCGCGGCCAATCGGCGCTGGCCTGCGCCGACTGCAGGCGGTCGCCCATGTCGCCCAGCTCGCCGGGCAGGGTGGCCATGCCGTTGGCGAACGCGGCCAGCAGCGGTTCCGGCGCGTCGGCGCCTGCGAACAGCTGCTGCAGCGCCACGCCACCGCCGCCCTGCAGCACCACGCGGTCGCCCAGCCCATCGTCCACCACCGCGCGCACGCGTGCCGGCGGCCCAAGGGCGGTACCGGGGGCAGGGCGGTGGTCGGGCTGGTCCGTCATGGAGCGAATCCTGGGGGCTGGCAGGGACTGGTTCCAGCATATCGGCGCGGCCGCCGACGGCTTGAACGGCTAGGATGGGCGACAGGATGCCGCAGTGGAGGTGGTGATGCGCGTGATGTTGCTGGGGGCGACCGGCCTGGTCGGTGGGCTGACCCTGCCCCGGCTGCTGGACGACCCGCGCTGCAGCGCCGTGATCGCCCCGACCCGTCGCCCGTTGGGCGCAGCCCACGGGAAGCTGGAGAACCCGGTACTGGCCTTCGATGCGCTGCCCGCCGCCGCCGGGTGGGCGGGCGTGGACGCGGTCATCTGCGCGCTCGGCAGCACCATTGCCCAGGCTGGCAGCCGCGAGGCCTTCCATCGCATCGACCATGATTACCCGCTGGCGTTCGCCCGTCTGGCGCAGGCGAAGGGTGCGCAGACCTATGTGCTGAATTCCGCAGCCGGTGCCGATCCGCGGTCGTCGATCTTCTACAGCCGGGTGAAGGGTGAATTGGAGCGCGATCTGCGCGCGCTGGGCTTCACCTCGTTGACCCTGGTCCGCCCAGGGTTGATCGGTGGCGAGCGCAACGAGGTGCGGCGCGGTGAGCGTCTCGCGCTGAAGGTGCTGGGCGTGCTGGGGCCGGTACTGCCACGGGCGTGGCGGATCAACCCGGCCAGCGAGATCGCCAAGGCGCTGGTCGAGGCCGCGCTGGCCCCGCAACCGGGTGAGCACGTGGTGGCATCGAGCGCACTGGCCGGCTGATGTCGCGTGCGCTGCGCCTGACCCAGCTCCAACAGCTGCTGCGCCGCCATCGGCGGCCGGTGGCCGGCCAGGTGCTGGCCGACGCGCTGGGAGTCAGCCTGCGCACGCTGTACCGCGATATCGAAACCCTGCGCGAGCAGGGCGCCGACCTGCGCGGCGAGGCCGGCGTCGGCTACCAGCTGACGCCGAGCGATACCCTGCCGCCGATGACCCTGCCACCGGCCGAGATCGACGCACTGGTGCTGGGCCTGCGCTGGGTTGCGGCCCGTACCGAACCCGCGTTGGCCGAAGCCGCACGCGATGCCCTGGCGCGTATCGCCCATGTGTTGCCCGCAGCGCGGCGCGAGGCCCTGCGTGACAGTGGCCTGCGGGTGGGCCCTTCGCGTGCGGCGGCCAAGGTTCCCCCAGCTCGTCTGCAGGCCGTGCGAGAGGCTGTCGGTTCACAGCAGCGCCTGAAGTTCGGCTACGAGGACGCGCACGGCCAGCGCAGCGAGCGCATCGTCTGGCCGTTCGCGCTGGGCTACTTCGATGAGGTGCCGATGCTTGCGGCGTGGTGTGAGCGCCGCGAGGATTTTCGCCATTTCCGCCTGGATCGCATCCGCCAGGTGCGCGTGCTGGAGGAGCACTACCTCGTACCACGCGCCACGCTGCTGCGGCGCTGGCAGAAGGCGCAGGGCATCGCGCCGGACTGGCTGGATCGTTCGTAGCGTCGGGCCTGCTCGACTGCTGCTGCGTTCTGCTTCCTGCCTCTGGGGGAGGGCGGCCTTCGCACTTTGCTCCTGGTAGGGGGCGAGCTTGCTCGACCGCCTTTGATCTTCGCGAACAGCAGTCGAGCAAGCTCGACCTCTACCAGGGCAGTGGCAACGGCAGTCGAGCAAGCTCGACCTCTACCAGGGCAGGAGCGACGGCAGTAGAGCACGCTCGCCGCTACTGACAGAATCTGTCAGCAGGGCCGTACCACCATGATCGCTCCCAACAACGGAGCTTCCCCATGTTCACGCCCAGCACCCTGCTGCAGTACGTGCGCGACGTCGCCACCAGCGCCACCTTCTACAGCGGCATCCTCGGCAAACCGCCGGTCGAGCAGTCGCCTGGCTTCGCCCTGTTCCTGCTCGGCGATGGCGCCGCACTCGGCCTGTGGCAACGCGATGACGTGCAACCGCCGGTGTCTGCGCAGGCAGGCGCCGCCGAACTGGCGATGGTGGTCGCAAACCCCGAGGCCGTGCAGCAGATGCACGATGCGTGGCGTGGGCTCGGCGTGCAGATCCTGCAGTCGCCGGTGACGCTGGAGTTCGGCCACACCTTCGTCGGTGCCGACCCTGATGGCCACCGGCTGCGTGTGTACAGCCGCGCCGAAGGCATGGTCGCGCGCGATTGATCGCCCGCATTGTGTAGATCCACGCCATGCGTGGATGCCGGAAAAAAAACGCCGGGCAATGCCCGGCGTTCTCTCCAAGTCATGTGCCAACCAACGGTTGGCACCCACCGGTCAGGTGGCCGATCAGCTGGCCAGTGCCAGGTCGTCCATCATCGCGCGCAGGAAGCGGGCAGCTTCACCACCCGTGGCTGCGCGGTGGTCGAAGGTGACCGACAGCGGGATCACCTTGTGCGCTTCCACGCCGCCCATCACCGGGGTCATCTGGTGGCGGGCACGGCCGGCACCGACGATGGCCACGCACGGCGGCACCACGACCGGGGTCGCGTAGCGGCCGGCGAACATGCCGAAGTTGGACAGCGAGATGGTGTAGCCACTCAGTTCCGACGCCGCGATCGAACGCGATTCCACCTGCTCGCGCAGGCGGTTGACGCCTTCGCGGATGCCGCGTGCGTCGAGCATGTCGGCGTTGCGCAGGGCCGGCACGAACAGGCCGTCGTCGGTGTCCACGGCGATGCCGATGTCCACCTGCGCGTGCAGGGTACGGGTCAGCGCTTCACCGTCGAACCAGGCGTTCATCGCCGGCACCTTCTGCGCGGCGACCACGATCGAACGCACCAGGCGCGCGGTGACGTCGTTGCCCGGCAGCCAGGCGTGGATGTCGGCGTCGTCGTTCAGCGTGGTCGGCACGACCTTGCTGTGCGCATCGGCCATCACGCGTGCCATGTTGCGGCGCACGCCCTTCAGCGGTTCCGGCTGGCCCTTGGCGACCACGCCCGGCGGCTGGGTACGCATCGGCTTGCCGGCGGCGGACAGCGGGGTGCGGGCTTCGCTCTGCACCGGGGCAGACACCTGCGCCGGGGCCGGCGCGGCATAGGCAGCAGCGGCAACCGGTGCCGGAGCAGCGCCGAGCTTGGCGCTGCCGTTGGCGGCAGCCTGCTTGACGTCGGCCATGGTGACCGCGCCATCGGTGCCGGTAGCGGCCACGCGGCTCAGGTCCACGCCCAGCTTGCGCGCCATCGCACGCACGGCCGGCACGGCCTTGACGCCACCGACGGCCAGCGCCTGTTCGGCATGCACGGCATTGGAGCTCTGCATCGCGCCGACCACGGTACCGGCGTCATCGCGCTCGGCCGCGGCGGGCTTGGCCTCCTCGGCGGCAACCGGAGCGGCCGCAGCCGGCAGCGGCGGCGGGGTCGGTGCGGCCGCCGGTGCAGCGTGGCCATGGCTGTGGCCGGTGTCCTGGCCATCGGCTCGCTGCGGCAGGTTCGGGTCCAGTTCGAAGCTGGCCAGCACCGAGCCGGTCGGGATGATGTCGCCGGCGCCGCCGGACAGCTTCAGCACCTTGCCGGAGAACGGCGAGGGCACTTCCACCACGGCCTTGGCGGTCTCCATCGACACCAGCGGCTCGTCCAGCTTGATCACATCGCCTTCCTTGACGAACCACTCGACGATGGTCGCGTCCGGCAGGCCTTCGCCCAGGTCGGGCAGGTTGAAGTTCTTGGTCTGGCTCATTTGCAGTTCTCTTCCAGCAGTTCCAGTTCGCGGGCCGGCAGCCAGCCCGTCGCGCCATTGGCGCGCTCGGACCACCACCACCCGCCGTGTTCGTGATGAAGCTTCACCATCTCGCCGCTTTCCACATCCAGCTCGCGGGCGTCGTAGTCGCACAGCGCTTCGGCGCGACCCTCGTCCAGCAGCTGCAACCAGGCGATGGGCGCCCATCCAGCGCGCCCATCGTTGGTGCGTACCCAGGCAAACGCCGGCCATTCCTCGTCACGGACACCTACTTCGACGATCTGGCCGGTGCGGAACCGGAGCGGGTTGGGATACTGGCTGCGGTAAGCCCCCAGAAGGCGGGCCCGCATGTCAGCCGGCCGCCACCGCGCGCTTGGCCGCAGCCACGATCCGCTCAACGCTCGGCAGGTACTTCATTTCCAGGCGGAACAGCGGAATGTGGGTGTCGTAGCCAGTGACGCGCTCGACCGGTGCCAGCAGGTCGTAGATCGATTCCTCGGCCAGGCGCGCGGCGATCTCGGCGCCGAAGCCCGCGGTCTTCGGGGCCTCCTGCACGATCACGCAGCGGCCGGTCTTGGCCACCGATTCGGCGATGGTGGCGAAGTCCAGCGGACGCAGCGTGGCCACGTCGATGACTTCGGCACTGATGCCTTCGCCGGCCAGCTTGTCCGCCGCTTCCAGCGCTTCCTTCACCTGCGCGCCCCAGGTCACCAGGGTCACGTCGGTGCCGTCGCGCAGCACGAAGCAGACGTCCAGCGGCAAGGCTTCGCCGTCGTTGACGACCACTTCCTTGTACTGGCGGTAGATGCGCTTGGGCTCCATGTAGATCACCGGATCCGGCTCACGGATCGCGGCCAGCAGCAGGCCATAGGCACGCTGCGGCGACGACGGCAGCACCACGCGCAGGCCCGGCACGTTGGTGAAGATCGCCTCGTTGGCTTCGCTGTGGTGTTCCGGCGCGCGGATGCCACCGCCCCACGGCACGCGCAGCACCATCGGGCAGTGCAGGCGGCCACGCGTGCGGTAACGCAGGCGTGCCGCGTGGCAGACGATATGGTCGACCATCGGGTACATGAAGCCGTCGAACTGGGCTTCGGCCACCGGCTTCATGCCCTGTGCGGCCAGGCCGATGGTCAGGCCGGCGATGGTGGTTTCGTCCAGCGGGGTATCGAGGATGCGGTCCGAGCCGAAGCGCTGCTGCAGCCCGGCGGTGGCGCGGAACACGCCGCCGTTGACGCCCACGTCCTCGCCCAGCACCAGCACCGACGGGTCGTGTTCCAGCTCCCAGGCCAGCGCCTGGGTGATGGCTTCGATGAGGGTGATCGGGGTGGTGGTCATGCTCTCTTCTCCGCGCGCGACCGCAGCGCTGTCGGCGGCGTTGGTGTGCGCGCCGGGCGCGCCGTTCTTGATCTCATCCATGGCGCTTCTCCAGGGCGATCGCCTGGGCACGCTGGGCCAGCAGGTCCGGCGGCGGATCGGCATACAGGAAGTCGAACATCGCCTCGACCGGCTGCACCGGCGTGTTGAGGTACAGGTTCACTTCCTCGTCCACGCGCTTGCCGCACTCGGCGACCCAGGCGCTTTCCTCATCCTCGCTCCACGCACCGGCGTTGATCAGGTACTTGCGCAGGCGCAGCATCGGCTCGCGCTGCCAGGCATCCTTCACTTCGGCGTCGTCGCGGTAGCGGCGCGCGTCATCGGCGGTGGTGTGGTCGGACAGGCGGTAAGTCATCAGTTCCAGCACGGTGCCACCGTCGCCGGCCAGCGCACGTTCGCGCGCCTGCTCCATGGCAGCCAGCACGGCGATCAGGTCGTTGCCGTCCACCTGCAGGCAGTGCAGGCCGCCAGCCAGGCCCTTCTGCGCCAGCGTTTCGGCACCGGTCTGGGCCGAACGCGGGACCGAGATGGCCCAGCCGTTGTTGACGATGCACAGGATCAGCGGGAGCTTGTAGGCGCCGGCCGAATTCAGTGCCGCGTAGAAGTCGGTCTTGGAGCTGCCGCCGTCGCCGCACACCGCCACGGCGATCTGCGGTTCCTTGTTGAGCTTGAACTTCAGCGCGGCGCCTGCGGCATGCAGGCACTGGGTGGAGATCGGCACGCAGAACGGGAAGTCCTTGGCCGCGTTGCCGCCGTAATCGTTGCCGCGTTCGTCGCCGCCCCAGTACATCAGCACGTCGTGCGGGCGCACGCCACGCATGAACATCGCGCCATACTCGCGGTATGAAGGCGCGAACACGTCGTCCTTCTGCATCGCCGCGCCGATACCCACGTGCGCGGCTTCGTGGCCCAGGCAGGCGGCATAGGTGCCCAGCTTGCCGGTGCGCTGCAGTGCGATGGATTTGCTGTCGAACGTACGTACGAACAGCATCTGCTTGAACAGCGGTACCAGGACCTGGGGGTCGCGCAGCGACGCGGGCAGGTCATCGCGGACGAGTTTGCCGTCCGTATCCAGGTACTGCAGGTATTCGATCTTGAATTCAGCGGCAACCGTCATTGCGTACTGCACCTTCGACAGAGAAGTTACAAATGATATGAATCGCCATGTTAAGGAACGCGTACGGAATAGCCTTCCTGCGCCGCAACACGGCAACGCCCTGTTTTACCCCTGCCGGCGGGTGGGGGGCCAATAACAACAACGTATTCAGTCGTTGCTGCAAAGCATCAGAATACGCCTCTGGCTGACCGCTGGCGCAACGACCCGATCGGTTCCACGCGCAGGCCCCGCATCGGCCAATGCTCCACGGGGCACCGCACGCCCCGGTATGGACCCGGCGGCTGCCAGCGCGGCGGCAACGCGCTACCCTTGCCGCCCCCGATCTGGTCCCGCCCATGTCTGTCGACAACAACCAACGCGATCTCGAAGCCGGCATCCACACCGACCTGCAGGGACGCCTGACCTACGGCGGCTACCTGCGGCTGGACCAGCTGCTCAGCGCGCAGCAGCCGCTGTCCAACCCGCCGCACCACGATGAGATGCTCTTCATCATCCAGCACCAGACCTCGGAGCTGTGGCTGAAGCTGCTCGGCCACGAACTGCGTGCGGCGATCGGCTTCCTGCAGCGCGATGAAGTCTGGCAGTGCCGCAAGGTGCTGGCGCGCAGCAAGCAGGTGCTGCGCCAGCTCACCGAGCAGTGGTCGGTGCTGGAAACGCTGACCCCGTCCGAATACATGGGTTTCCGCGACGTGCTGGGCCCGTCTTCGGGCTTCCAGTCGCTGCAGTACCGCTACATCGAGTTCCTGCTGGGCAACAAGAACGCGCAGATGCTGCAGGTGTTCGAGCACGACCCGGCCGGGCAGGCGCAGCTGCGCATCGTGCTGGAGGCGCCGAGCCTGTACGAGGAATTCCTGAAGTACCTGGCCCGCTTCGGCCATGCCGTGCCGGCGGTGTACGAATCCCACGACTGGACCCAGCCGCACGTGGCTGACGACGCGCTGCAGCCGGTCTTCGAGCGCATCTACCAGGACACCGACCGCTACTGGCGCGAGTACGCGCTGTGCGAGGACCTGGTGGACCTGGAGACCGCCTTCCAGCTGTGGCGATTCCGACACATGCGCACGGTGATGCGCGTGATCGGCTTCAAGCGCGGCACCGGCGGCTCGTCCGGCGTGGGCTTCCTGGCCAAGGCGCTGGAGCTGACCTTCTTCCCCGAACTGTTCCAGGTGCGCACCAGCCTGCAGGCGGCACCCCCGGCAGAACTGGGCTGACCCCCATTCAGCTTGGACCCCGGCCATTGGCTGGATCGTTTCAGATGCAAGTTCAGCGAGCAGGCTGGCACCTGCCTCAAACGGCGTGTATTTGACGTGAACGGCAGAAGTCGGTGATCCTCGCGCGTTGCTCCAACTGCACAGCGGACGTGCTCGTCATCCACCGAACCAGGAAATCCGCATGAGCGTAAACGCCACTGCGAACACCCCAGAGCCGGCGCTGCCGGACTTCAAGACCACGCTGGGCCACCCGCGCCCGTTGTGGATGCTGTTCATGACCGAGTTCTGGGAGCGCTTTGCGTTCTACGGCATCCGCTGGGCGTTGGTGCTGTACATCGTCGCCCAGTTCTACAACGGCAGCGCTGCCGGTGAAGGCGACGCCAGCCGCATCTATGGCGCCTACCTGGCCCTGGTATACGCCGCGGCGATCTTCGGTGGCTACGTGGCCGACCGGGTACTGGGCTACCAGCGCTCGATCCTGACCGGCGCGATCATCATGGCCGCCGGCCTGTTCATGATCTCGCTGCCGCAGGAGCACATCTTCAAGCTTGGCCTGGCCACGATCATCGTAGGCAACGGCCTGTTCAAGCCCAACATCTCGACCATGGTCGGCAAGCTGTACGGCCTGAAGGACGAGCGCCGCGACTCCGGCTTCACCATCTTCTACATGGGCATCAACATCGGCGCGATGATCGCCCCGGTGCTGACCGAGTACCTGGCCCGCAAGGTGTTCGGTACCGACGCGATGCCGTCCTACAAGGTCGTGTTCATCGCCTCGGGCGTGGGCATGCTGATCTCGCTGGTGTGGTTCTACATCGGTCGCGCCGGCCTGAAGGGCATCGGTGCACCGCCGGCCGGCGCTGAAGGCTTCGGCCGCATCATCATGGTGCTGGCCGGTGCCGTGGTCGCCATCCCGGTGGCGTACTTCCTGCTGGCTACCGGCGCCACCGCGCTGGCCTGGATCCTGGGTGCGATGTTCACCGCGCTGGCCATCCTGCTGCTGGTCGAGGGCGTCCGCGAAGGCAAGGTGCAGCGCGACCGCGTGATCGCCATGCTGATCATCTTCGCCTTCAACGTGATGTTCTGGATGTTCTTCGAACAGGCCGGCAGCTCGTTCACCTTCCTGGCCGAGAACATCGTCAACCGCCAGTTCGGTGACTGGACCTTCCCGACCGCGTGGTTCCAGTCGGTCAACTCGGTGGCGATCATCACCCTGGCCCCGGTCATTGCCTGGATCTGGGTGGCCATGGGCCGCGCCAATCCGTCCATCCCGCGCAAGTTCGGCCTGGGCCTGCTGTTCAACGGCGCCGCCTTCGCGCTGCTGATGTTCGCCCTGTCGCAGATGGTCGTGGACGGCAAGATCCCGTTCTGGACCCTGTTCATGGTCTACGTCATCCAGTCGGTGGGTGAGCTGTGCCTGTCGCCGATCGGCCTGTCGATGGTGACCAAGCTGGCCCCGGTGCGCCTGGTCGGCTTCGGCATGGGTGGCTGGTTCCTGTCCACCGGCATCGGCAACAACCTGTCGGGCATCTTCGCCGGCGTGGTCAGTGGTGAAGGCGGCATGACGGTCGAGTCGGCCCTGAAGGGGTATACCTTCGGGTTCTGGGCCCTGATCGGCTCCGGCGTGGTGCTGTTCCTGATCGCCCCGCTGATCAACAAGCTGATGCACGGCGTCAAGTAATGATGAGAGGGTAGAAGGCATGCGCAGCAAGCTCGGTGGTGCAATGGTGGTGGTCTGTGCGGCGCTGATCGGCGCCTGTTCGCAACCGCAACCGCCTGCCGCCGCCGAGCCCACGCAGCCCCTGGATACCCGACCCACCGAGCCACCGGTTGCTGACCCCAGCGAACCGGTGGCCTCGGGCAACACCCCGGTGGCGGCGGACATCGCCGCCATCGCCGGGCTCGGCGCGCAGTTCGACCCGGCCCGCAACCCCGCCGACGACCTGGCCACCGCCAAGGTGGAAGCCCAGCGTGGCAAGAAGCGGATCCTGCTGGAGGTCGGCAACGCCGCCTGTGAGCGCTGCCGGGCGCTGGACGACGTGGTGGAAGGCAACGGCGACCTGCGTCGCTTCCGCGATGCCCACTACGTGTGGGTGAAGGTCAACGCCAGCGACGAGCAGCCCAACACCGCCTTCTTCGCCCAGTACCCGGTGATGGCGCGCGACTACCCGTACCTGCTGGTGCTCGATGCAGATGGCGGCCTGCTGGTATCGCAGGCCACCGGCGAGCTGCGCAGGGGCGAGGCGTTCCAGCCTGCGCGGGTGAGTGCCTTCCTCAAGCAGTGGGCGCCTGACAAACCGGAATAGGGTAGTGCCGGCCGCTGGCCGGCATGCTCTGGTGGGTGCCGACCGCTGACCGCCCACCCCGGTGGGTGCCGACCGTTGGTCGGCACTGAGGCGCATCCACGCCTGGCGCGGATCTACTGCGCGCACCGTCACACTCTCTGAATCGGCGTCTCAACTTCACCGTGAGCACGCCGTTACCGGCAAGGACCTCAGTCGACATCCCGTCGATGCAACCTTCCGGAACGCCCATGCACAGCGACCACGCCGAACGATTGCCCGAACCCGCCAGCGACCTGGCCGAGGGTGGGGCAGGCGAGGGCGTGACCCTGCCAGCGCAGGAGGCCCTGCTGGACGACGCGGGCACCGGCGAGGACGCCGTTGAACTGGCGCCGCCACGCCATCGCCTGCCGCAGATCGCGCTGCCCGACAACGTGGTGCTGAAGGGGGCGGTGCAGAAGCTGGTCGAGCAGAAGTCCCGGCTTGATGCGCTGGCCGCCGAAGGCCAGCTGGCCGGGCTGCTGCCGCCCGAATGGCAGGGCCACGGCGCGCGCGCGATCGAGCTGTCCACCTTCATCCAGGGCGTGCTGCCCTTCCTGCAGACCGGCGAGCGTGGCGAGACCGCCCCCGCGCGACTGCCGGTGCGCCATGTGTTGGGTGACGACAGCCGCTGGGGCCTGGACGATGTGGCCGAACCGAAATCACTGGCGTGGTATCTGGCCAGTGACGAGCGCGCCACGGCCGGCAGCAAGGATGTCGCCGAGGCGTATCTGGTGGGCGCACTGGGCCTGGCGTGGATGCAGGAAGGTCGCAGCCGCCCCGGCTTCCTGCGCGCGATGGGCCAGGACAGCCTGGCCGCGCGGGTGACCATGCTCGGCTATCCGCCGGCCAACGAACTGGCGCTGTACAGCGTCACTGCGCACGGCCAGCCGCAGATCTGGTGCGTGCACGGGCGCCGCCGCATGCGCCCGCTGGTGGCGCCGTGGTTGAGCGTGCCGCTGCTGAGCGCCTACGGCGTGCCGGCGCCGGTTGCGTGGCCGTCCAGCTTCCCGCCGGTGGAAGCGGTGGCCGAGCTGCTGGCGACCGCCCGCCTGGGGCGCGCGCTGCCGGAAGTGGACCTGGCCAAGGCCGTGGCGAAGATCGCCGAGGACGCCGCCTCTGACGCCTGGCAGCCGGTCAGCCTGCTCCAGCTCAACACCTGGTCACCGCGCTGGCACTTCTTCCTGGGCACCTTCGTCGGCCTGCCGTCGCTGCTGCTGGTGGCGGCGGCGCTGGCGCTGCCGGGGGCGGTCGAAGCAGCGACGGTGGCCGCCTCGCTGGGCTTCGCCGGCGGCGCCATCGCAGCACTGGCCGTGCCGTGGATCCACGCACGCCGCAAGCACCTCAGCTGAAAAAAGGGGACGGAGGGGATTAAGCCGCAATCAGCACAGGCGTGCCTGATGCGACTTAATCCCCTCCGTCCCCTTTTCTTCTAGACGCCTTCGCCCATCCGCTCCAGGCCTTCGCCGGCCAGGCGCAGGATCAGCTTTTCCAGCACCTGCTCTTCCTCTTCGCTCAGCACCGACATCAGCTTGCGGGTGATCTCGATCACCATCGGCGCGATGGTCTCGTACACCTCGAAACCGGCGGCCGACAGCGCCAGCACCGAGCGGCGGCGATCGTCGCCGTGGGTCTCGCGCTTGATGAAGCCGCGCTCCAGCAGGCGGGCCACGGCGCGGCTGACCGCCACCTTGTCCATCGCCGTGCGGTCGGAGACCTCGCTGGCCGAGGAGCCCGGGTACAGCGCCAGGATGGTGATGACCCGCCACTCGGGGATCGCCAGACCGTAACGATCGCCGTACAGCTTGGCGATGTTGCCGCTGACCCGGTTGGACAGCACGCTCAGCCGGTACGGCAGGAACTGTTCCAGGTC
The DNA here is from genome assembly GCF_004795795.1 of Stenotrophomonas sp. PAMC25021. Taxonomy (NCBI): domain Bacteria; kingdom Pseudomonadati; phylum Pseudomonadota; class Gammaproteobacteria; order Lysobacterales; family Lysobacteraceae; genus Stenotrophomonas; species Stenotrophomonas sp. PAMC25021. Next base: position 2,479,335 of record NZ_CP039255.1, read on the forward strand.
GAGCAGGACGTGCGAGGCACGCAGGCGGGTCGAAACGGGATCGGCGGGGCTCATGTTGCGGTGCACCTTGCTGGTGGTTTCAAGTGTAACTATAAGGGGTGGGTCCAGACCCTGCATTCTCGCCGGGTCCCTACCTGCCCGCACCTGGTTTGTACCGATGCGGTACCGATTCGGAGCCACGCCATGAATACCGCAGTCCCGACCGCCTCGCATCCCAACCCCGGCATGCAGGTCACCACCTTCGAGAACCCGATGGGCATCGACGGCTTCGAGTTCGTCGAATTCGCCGCCCCGGCCGGCCGTGGCCAGGAGCTGCACGAGTACTTCCGGAAGATGGGCTTCAGCGCGGTGCTCAAGCACAAGCAGCGTCCGATTACCGTCTATCGCCAGGGCGACGTCAACTTCCTGGTCAACGAAGACCCCGATTCGTTCGCCGCCGACTTCGCCGAAAAGCACGGCCCGTGCGCCTGTGGCTTTGCCATCCGCTTCAAGAAGCCGGGCCAGGAGGTCTACCAGACCGCGCTGGGCAACGGCGCCGAAGCCATCGCCTTCAAGCCGGACAGCAAGGCGGTCAGCGCGCCGGTCATCAAGGGCATCGGCGACTGCATGCTTTACCTGGTCGACCGCTATGGCAGCGCCGGCAGCATCTACGACGGCGACTACGAGCCGATCGCAGGGGCCGACCTGCACCCGTTCGGCTTCGGCCTGACCTTCATCGACCACCTGACCCACAACCTGTACTTCGGCAACATGCAGCAGTGGTCGGACTACTACGAGCGCCTGTTCAACTTCCGCGAGATCCGCTACTTCGACATCAAGGGCCTGAAGACCGGCCTGGTGTCCAAGGCGATGACCGCACCGGACGGCATCGTGCGCATCCCGCTGAACGAATCGTCCGACCCGAAGAGCCAGATCAACGAGTACCTGGACGCATACAAGGGCGAGGGCATCCAGCACATCGCCTGCTTCACCGAGAACATCTACGAGACCGTCGAAGCGATGCGCGCGCAGGGCGTGGATTTCCTCGACACGCCGGAAACCTATTTCGACGTGATCGACCAGCGCGTGCCGAACCACGGTGAAGACGTGGCGCGCCTGGCCAGGAACAAGATCCTGATCGACGCCGATCCGGAAACCCACCAGCGCAAGCTGCTGCAGATCTTCACCCAGAACTGCATTGGCCCGATCTTCTTCGAGATCATCCAGCGCAAGGGCAACGAAGGCTTCGGCGAAGGCAACTTCACCGCGCTGTTTGAAAGCATCGAGCGCGACCAGATCCGCCGCGGCGTGCTGTAAGGTCCGCAGGCAATGTCGGCGTCCCGTCGGCATTGCCTGTCCGAATGGTAGTGCCGGCCGCTGGCCGGCAATCTCTGGAGTTCCCATGTCCCCCGCCATCACCGCCCGCGGCTACCAGTCCGGCTTCGGCAACGAATTCGCCACCGAGGCCGTCGCCGGCGCGCTGCCGGTCGGGCAGAACTCACCGCAGAAGGTGGCCCACGGCCTGTACGCCGAACAGCTGACCGGCACCGCCTTCACCGCGCCGCGCGGCAGCAATCGCCGCAGCTGGCTGTACCGGATCCGCCCGGCGGTGACCCATGGCGAGTTCACTCCGTTCGCGCAGTCGCAGCTGCAGTGTGATTTCGGCGCACAGCCGGCTTCACCGAACCAGCTGCGCTGGAGCCCGCTGCCGTTGCCGGAGCTGCCGACCGACTTTGTCGAAGGCCTGTACACGATGGGTGGCAACGGCTCGCCCGACGCGCATGCCGGCGTGGGCATCCACCTTTACGCTGCCAACCGCGACATGGTCGGCCGCTACTTCTACGACGCCGACGGTGAACTGCTGATCGTGCCTCAGCTGGGCGCACTGCGCCTGCTGACCGAGCTGGGCGTGATCGAGATCGAGCCGCAGCAGATCGCGGTGATCCCGCGCGGCGTGCGGTTCCGCGTGGAACTTCCCGATGGCCCGAGCCGCGGCTACATCTGCGAGAACTACGGCGCGCTGCTGAAGCTGCCCGACCTTGGCCCGATCGGTTCCAACGGCCTGGCCAACCCGCGTGACTTCGAGACCCCGCACGCGGCGTTCGAGGATGTCGATGGCGATTTCGAACTGATCGCCAAGTTCGAGGGCCGCCTGTGGCGCGCGCCGATCGACCATTCGCCGCTGGACGTGGTGGCCTGGCACGGCAATTACGCGCCGTACCGCTACGACCTGCGTCGCTTCAACACCATCGGTTCGATCAGCTACGACCATCCGGACCCGTCGATCTTCCTGGTGCTGCATTCGCCCAGCGACACACCCGGCACCAGCAACATGGACTTTGCGATCTTCCCGCCGCGCTGGCTGGTGGCGCAGAACACGTTCCGCCCGCCGTGGTTCCACCGCAACATCGCCAGCGAGTTCATGGGCCTGGTGCATGGCGCCTACGACGCCAAGGCCGAAGGCTTCGTGCCGGGTGGCGCATCGCTGCACAACTGCATGAGCGGTCATGGCCCGGATGCGCCGACCTTCGACAAGGCCTCCAATGCCGATCTGTCCAAGGCCGATGTGATCAAGGACACGATGGCCTTCATGTTCGAGACCCGCGCGGTGATCCGCCCGACCGCGCAGGCGCTGGCCGCCGGCCATCGCCAGGGCGATTACCAGCAGTGCTGGAACGGCCTGCGCAACAACTACCGCTGACCCGAAAAAGGGGACGGAGGGGATTAAGCCGCAATCAGCACACGTGTGCCTGAAACGACTTAATCCCCTCCGTCCCCTTTTTCTTCAGGCGGCCTCGGTGAACGCGTCGCAATGCTCCAGCGGCAGCGCTTCCAGCAGGCGTTGCCGCACACGCTGGCAATAACCCTCCGAGGTCAGCCCGGGCAGCATCTGCATCGCCGAGTGCAGCACCTGCAGCACTTCACTTTCGGCGCGCGCCTGCTGCAGGTCGCGGAACAGCGCCGCCGCCTGCGGGTGGCGCTGCATTTCCAGGATGCCCAGTACATAGATGCGCGCGGCCACCAGCGAGCGGCGGCGCTCGCTGCCGGTTGCGGGTGCAGCCGGTGCCGCCGCCGGCGTGGTGGGTGCCGGTGCTGCCGCGTCTGCGGGTGGTGGCGGTGCGGCTGTGGCGCCGGTACCGGTGCTCAGGTAGCCGGCCTGCACCAGCTGGATGACCATGGCGGGCGCGTCCTGGCCGAGCAGGCCGGTCAGGTCGGCGATGCTGCGCTGGCCGTCGCACAGGATCAGCAGCCGGCGCTGGCGCATGTCCAGCGGCGCGCGATGGGCCTGCAGCGCGGTTCGGGCGAGTTCGGTCTTGCGCGGTTGCATGGAAGGGACAGCCAAGTCGGTGCACGCCGAGCCTGAACGAAGGCGATGAAACCGCGATGACAATGCAGCGCCTGCACACGGGATGGGCTAGCGTGCAGCCATCTTCGTGCCAGGGAACCGCACCGATGAAGCACCTTCCGCTTGCTGGTCTGTTACTCCTTTCGCTCACCGCCTGCAGTGCTGGCCCCGACAAGCAGGGGGCGGCCGGCAGTGGCAGCGACACCCCGGCCGAAACCGCCTCGGCGACCGGGCCCGCGCAGTCGGCGGATCCCGACCTGGCCGCCCGCCCGGCCAACGACCTCCGCAAGGACAGTCCAGCGCGCCTGGACGGCTTCGGCGGTGCAACGCTGGGCGCCGGCATCGCCGAGGTCCGCAGCGGCTTCGGCACGCCGCTGCAAGGACTGGGCACCGACGCCAATGGCAAGCCCCTGCCGGCCGACGACAGCAACGACGGCTGCTACTTCCTGCGTCCGCAGGGCGCCGAAGACCCTCGCCTGATGATCGAGGCACGCAAGCTGGTGCGCTATGACGTGCGCAGTGCGGCGATCGTCGCTCCGGGCGGCGGCAAGGTCGGCATGACCCTGGGCGAGCTGCAGGTGCTGTACCCAGAGCGCGCGGACGTCGGTCCTGACAAGTACGACGAGAAAGCGCAGCACCTGCGCGTGCGGCCAGCGCAGGAAGGCGGGGCGGTCATCGACTTCGCGCTCGGCGCCGATGGTCGGGTCAGCGCCTGGCGCGTCGGCCAGACCCCGCAGGTCGATTACGCCGAAGGCTGTGGCTGATCCTTGATCCACCGCCCAGCCATGCGCTCGGGCCAAGCGTAGAATCGCGCCACCACTGCTGGGGAGTGCTCGATGATCGCCATTGCCATTGCCTGGTTCCTGCTCGGCCTGCTGTTGCTGGCGCTGGGCGGGGATTCCATCGTCAAGGCCGTGTCCGGCCTGGCCCAGCGCTTCGGGGCCAGCCCGTTCACTGCCGGGCTGCTGCTGCTCGGGGTGACCACCTCGTTGCCGGAACTGGCGGTCAATGCGCGCGCGCTGGCGGTCGGCCAACCGGAGCTGGCACTGGGCAATGCCGTGGGCAGCAGCATCGTCAACCTGGGCTTCACCCTGGCGGTGGCAGCCATCGCCGCGCCCCTGTTGCTGCGCGCGCGCCTGCAGACGGTGCTGTGGTGGTCGCTGCTGGTGGCCGGCGTGCTGCTGGTCCTGTTCGGGCTGGATGGTCGCCTGGCGCGCTGGGAAGGCGGCGTGCTGGTGGCAGGCTTCATCGTCATGCAGGTGCTGCTGCTGCGCCGCGGCCGCGTTGAGCGTGCCGAGGTGCAGGCGGCCATCGCCGAGTCCGCCCTGAGCCGCACCAGCCTGCCGTTGAACGTGCTGCGGGTGCTGATCGCAGCGCTGACGCTGTACTGGGGCGCGCGCCTGGTCGTGGGCGCCGCCGCTGACTTCGGTGCCGCGCTGGGCTGGACACCGCTGCTGGTCGGCCTGCTGCCGGTGGCGATCGGCACCGCACTGCCGGAGGTGGCAACCGCAATTGCTGCCGCGCGTCGCGGCCACGGCGACATGGTGCTTGGCCACGTGCTGGGCTCCAGCGTGGTCAACCTGCTGCTGGTGATCGGGGCGATGGCGGTGTTGCAGCCGTTGGCGTTGCCGGCCTCGTTCGTGCGCCTGGAACTGCCGGCACTGCTGGCGTTCGCCCTGGTGCTGTACCCGATGCTGCGTGGCGATCTGAAGATCAGCCGCAGTGAGGGCGGAATCCTGCTGGTCGCGTTCGCCGGCTGGTTCGTGCTGGAGCTGCTGCTGGTCGGCGCGGCATGAGGTAGTTCCGGCCGCTGGCCGGCAACCTCACTGCCTCTGACGGAACCCTTGCCACTGCCGGCCAGCGGCCGGCACTACCGGTTCTGTGTGGCTTCCTCTTCCCGCGCCGGTTCCGGCGGCGGAAGCTGTTCCTCGGCAGCCGGCTCGTTGCCCGGCAGGCTGGGACGGGTTTCCATCAGCAGCGACAGCGCCGCCTTGGCCATCATGTGGGCGCTGATCGGCGCGGTGATGAACAGGAATACGGTGATCAGCAGCTCGCGCGGCTGCGGGTCCTGGCCCAGGAAGATGTGGTAGCAGACCGAGCACACCAGCACGCAGCCCACGCCCAGCGTGCTGGCCTTGGTCGGCGCGTGCAGGCGCTTGAAGAACGTGGACAGCTTCACCAGCCCCAGTGCGCCGACCAGGATGAAGAAGCAGCCGAACAGCAGCAGGATCGACAGGCCGATCTGGATCGCGGTGATCATTCGACGATGTCCCGGCGCAGCACGAACTTGCTCAGCACCACGGTGCTGCCGAAGCCGAGCATGGCGATGACCAGTGCGGCTTCGAAGTAGATCGCGGAGTTGAGGTACATGCCGAACAGCATCAGCTCGGCAATGGCGGTCACCGACAACGTGTCCAGTGCGAGGATGCGGTCGGGCACGGTCGGTCCGCGCAGCAGGCGCCAGGTGGCCAGCAGCATGGCCAGGCCGACCACGTGCATGCACACCACCAGCGTGGTCTGGATGATCTGGAATCCAGTCATGGGAAGATCTCCATCAACGGCGCCTCGTAGCGGCGCTTGATCGTATCGATCAGGTCCTGTGGGTCCTCCAGGTGCAGCACGTGCACCAGCAGGAACTTGCGGTCGTCGCTGAGCGCGGCCGAGACCGTGCCCGGGGTCAGCGTGATCATGCTGGTCAGCGCCGCGATGCCGTGGATGTTGGCGATGTCCAGCGGCAGCCAGATGAAACCGGGGTGAATCTTCTTCTCCGGGCCCAGCACCTGCAGGGCCACGCGGATGTTGGACATCAGGATGTCCCACAGGGTCACGCATACCAGCTTGGGCAGCGGCCGCAACGTGCCGATGCGCGCGAACTCGCGGTCCAGGCGTGCGGCGAACAGCGGCACCACCACGCCCAGCACCAGCCCCAGCACGATCTGGCCGAGGGTGAAGCTGTCGGACATCAGCAGCCAGAATGCCACCACCATGATGCTGAGCATCGGCGAGGGAATCAGGCGACGGAACAGGGAGCGCTGGGCGGTCATGGCTGGCGGATCTCCGGTGCGGTCGCGCGCAGCTGCTGCACGTACTCGCTGGGTTGCAGCAGCTGTGCGGCGGTGGCGTCGGTGTAGCGCATCAACGGTGCAGCGGCCAGCGTCATCCCGATGCCGTAGGCCAGCAACAGGCAGGCGGCGTAGAGCTCCACCCGGCGCAGAGGAGCCTTGCGCGGCTTCGGTGCCTCCGGATCGACAGGCGGCACGCGCCAGAACAGGCGGATGCCGCCGCGGGTCAGGCCCATGATCACCAGCAGGCTGCTGACCAGCACCGCGGTCCAGACCGGAGCGGTGTACTGCGCCGGCATGCCGGCCAGCAGTGCGGCCTTGGCCAGGAAACCGGACAGCGGTGGCAGGCCGGCCACCGACACCGCGCCGATCAGGAACAGCACGGCGGGTGTCTCCTTGCCCGGCATCGGCGCGACCACTTCCTTGCGGTCGCTGGCACCGCCGCGACGACGGCGGATCAGGTCGGCGATCAGGAACAGCGCGGCGGCGACGAAGCTGCTGTGCGGCAGGTAGTACAGGCCGGCCGACAGCACCTGCGGCGTGCCCACCGAGAAGGCGATGAACAGCGTGGCTGCCGACACGATCACCAGGTAGGAGATCAGCACGCGCAGGCGGGTCGCGGCGAGGGCGCCCAGGCCGCCCAGCACCAGCGTCGCCACACCGGCCCACAGCAGCCAGTCACGGCCGTAGCCGGCCATCGCGCCGGCATCGTCGCCGAACCACAGCATCTGGATGCGCAGCACCGAGTACAGGCCGACCTTGGTCATGATCGCGAACAGCGCAGCCACCGCCGCCGGTGCGCGCGAATAAGCTTCCGGCAGCCACAGGTACAGCGGCATCAGGGCGGCCTTGGCGCAGAACACCAGCAGCAACAGGCCCATCGTCGCCTTCACCAGGGTCAGCTGCGCCGGCGGTACCTCGGCGATGCGCTGCGACAGCTCGGCCATGTTCAGCGAACCCAGCGTGGCGTACAGCAGGCCCAGCGCGATCAGGAACAGGGTCGAGGCGGTGACGTTGAACACCACGTAGTGCAGGCCGATGCGCATGCGCAGGCCGCGGCCACCACTGAGCAGCAGGCCGTAGGAGGCGATCAGCATCACCTCGAAGAACACGAACAGGTTGAAGATGTCGCCGGTCAGGAACGCACCGTTGAGGCCGACCAGCTGGAACTGGAACAGCGCATGGAAGTGCGGTGCGCGGCGGTCCCAGCCCGAACAGGCGTGCAGCAGGCAGGGAATGGCCAGCAGCAGGGTGGTCAGCAGCATCCACGCCGACAGCCGGTCGGCCACCAGCGCGATGCCCAGCCGCGACGGCCAGTCGCCCAGCAGGTAGACGCTGATCTCACCACTGGCGGTGGTGGTAAACAGCAGGCCCACCGCCAGCGCCAGCGCCGACAGCGCGGTCCAGGCCACCGCGCGCTGCACCCTGGGGCCATAGCGGCGGTGTTCGACGAACAGCGACAGTGCCGCACCCAGCAGCGGAATCAGGATCGGCAGGATCACCAGATGGTTCATGCGCGGTCCTCGCCCTGGCGTGGCGGCACGCGCTCATCCTGCAGGTCGTCATCCGGCTCGTGGGCGTCCACATGGTCGCTGTGGTTGTCGCTGCGGCTGCGCATGGCCAGCACGATGCTCACCGCGGTCATCGCGAAGGCGATCACGATCGCGGTCAACACCAGCGCCTGCGGCAGCGGGTCGGTGTAGTTGCCCAGGTGGCTGTCCACGCCTTCCTGCAGTACCGGCGCCTTGCCCAGCACCACGCGGCCACCGGCGAAGATCAGCAGGTTGGTCGCATAGGACAGGAAGGTCATGCCGAGGATCACATCGAAGCTGCGCGCACGCAGCAGCAGGTAGATGCCGATGGCGGTCAGCACGCCGATCGCGGTAGCCAGGGCCAGTTCCATCAGTGCATCTCCCCGGTGCGTGCCGAGCGGCGTTGCAGGTCGATCTCACCCTTGCGGGCGGTACGGGTACGCGATGGCTTGATCGTGCCCATCATCGACAGCATCAGCATGGCACCGCCGAACACCACCAGATAGACGCCGATGTCAAAACCAATCGCACTGGCCAGCGGCACGTCGCCGATCAGCGGCAGGTGCAGGTCGAGGTGGCCGCTGGTCAGGAACGGCACGCCGAACAGCATCGACGCGCTGCCGCTGAGCAGGGCGATCAGCAGGCCCATGCCGATGCAGCGGATGTAGTCGAAGCCGAAGCGCGACTCCACCGACGCGGTGCCCTGGATCACGTACTGGATCAGCAGCGGCACCGCCAGCACCAGGCCGGCGATGAAGCCGCCACCCGGCGCGTTGTGGCCGCGCAGGAACAGGAAGATCGACACGGTCAGGGTCAGCGGGAACATGATCTGGGCCAGGTCGGCCGGCACCGGCAGCTTGATCGGCGGGCCGGGCATGATCTGCTCCGGCGCCATCCGCGTGCGCCGCAGCAGGGCATGCACCACCAGCGCGGCGATGCCGAACACGGTGATCTCGCCGAAGGTATCGAAGCCGCGGAAGTCGACCAGGATCACGTTGACCACGTTCTGGCCATAGGCCTCGGGCAGGGCACGGGCGAGCAGCTCGCCGGCCATGGTGTTCGGCGGCAGGGTCATCGCGGAATAGGCCAAGGCGCCAAGTCCGGCACCGGCGATGATCGCGATCACCGCGTCACGGCGCTTGCGCCAGCGCGGCCGCTCCGGCCCGGACTGCGCAGGCAGGTAGTTCATGCCCAGCAGCATCAGCACCAGGGTCACCATCTCCACCAGCAGCTGGGTCAGGGCCAGGTCCGGCGCGGACAGGAACACGAAGGTCAGCGCCACCATCAGGCCGACGCCGCCGACCAGCAGCACCGCCAGCAGGCGCTGCTTGTAGATACGCAGGGTAGCCACCGCGCAGGCCATCATCACCAGCCACAGCGCCCAGCCCAGCAGCGGGATCGGCTGTGGCCTGGTCCAGTTCGGCGAGGCGGGGTTGGCCACGAACGGCGCGGCGGCGGCCACGATCGCCACCAGCACCAGGCCCAGCAGCATGCGCTGAAGGCTGCCGTTGGCGATGCCGTTGGTCAGGCGCATGGCCAGTGCGGAGATCGCGTCCAGCTGCGCATGGAACACATTGCGGCCAGTGCTGACGTTGGTCACGGCGTGCAGGTTGATCAGCTTGCGCAGGCCGAAGTACAGCGCCACGCCGCCGATCACGCCGATCGCGCTCATCGCCAGCGGCAGGTTGAAGCCGTGCCATACCGCCAGGCTGTACTCGGGCATGGCGTCGCCGAGGATCGAGGCCGCAGCGGCGTGCAGCACCGGCGCTACGGTCAGTGCCGGTGCCACGCCCACCGCCACGCAGATCACCACCAGCAGTTCCACCGGCACCTTCATCCAGCGCGGCGGTTCGTGGGGCACGCGGTCCAGGTCGTGCGGGCCGGGGCCGAAGAAGGTGTCGTGCACGAAGCGCAGGCTGTACGCCACCCCGAATACGCCCGCCAGCAACGCTGCGATCGACACCGCCGTGCGCATGATTCCCGGGCCGCCGGCCGTGATCGCTTCGGCGAACAGCATTTCCTTGGACAGGAAGCCATTGAGCAGGGGGATGCCAGCCATCGCCAGCGAGGCGATGATCGCCAGCGCGCTGGTGAACGGCATCAGCCTGCGCAGGCCTCCCAGCTTGCGCATGTCTCGGGTACCGGTCTCGTGGTCGATGATGCCGGCGGCCATGAACAGCGAGGCCTTGAAGGTGGCGTGGTTGAGGATGTGGAACACGCCGGCCACCACCGCCATCGGCGTGGACAGGCCGAACAGCAGGGTGATCAGGCCCAGGTGGGAAATGGTCGAGTACGCCAGCAGGCCCTTCAGGTCATGCTGGAAGATCGCATTCCAGGCGCCGATCAGCAGGGTCAGTGCGCCGATGCCGCTGACCGTGTAGAAGAACAGGTCGCTGCCGGCCAGTGCCGGATGCAGGCGCGCCAGCAGGAACACGCCGGCCTTCACCATGGTGGCCGAGTGCAGGTAGGCCGAGACCGGGGTCGGCGCCGCCATCGCGTGCGGCAGCCAGAAGTGGAACGGGAACTGCGCGCTCTTGGTGAAGATGCCGGCCAGTACCAGGAACAGGGCGTAGGGGTACAGCGCGCTGGCGCGGATCTGCTCGCCAGCGGCCAGCACCACGTCCAGGTCGAAGCTGCCGACGATGCGGCCGATCAGCAGCACGCCACCGAGCAGGGCCAGGCCACCGCCACCGGTGATCACCAGCGCCATGCGTGCGCCTTCGCGGGCGTCCTGGCGGTGCGACCAGAAGCCGATCAGCAGGAACGAACTGATGCTGGTCATTTCCCAGAAGATCATCAGCAACAGCAGGTTGCCCGACAGCACCATGCCCAGCATGGCGCCCATGAACAGCAGCAGGTAGCAGTAGAAGCGGTGCGCGTTGTCCTGCTGGCTCAGGTAGTAGCGCGCATACAGCACCACCAGCGCGCCGATGCCGAGCACCAGCCCGGCGAACATCCAGGCCAGCCCGTCCAGTCGCAGGGTGAAGTCCAGCCCGATCTGCGGCAGCCAGGGCACCAGGGTGCGGACCACCTGGCCATCGAGCACCGACGGGGTCAGCCAGCCGAGGATGGCCAGCCCGCCCAACGGCGCCAGTGCCGCCAGCCAGGCAGCAGTCGAGCGCGAACTACGGGGGAAGGCCGCAACAGCCGCTGCCATCAGGAACGGCAGGGCCAGCAGCAGGGGCAGGCTGGGGAGCATGCAGGGAATCCATGATTCACGAGCAGGTCAGGGAGGATAACAGGCTGCGAAATGTCGCCGAAACCCATCGAACAGCGATCAATTGCATGTAACGTTCGCTGATTCATTTTTTCTGCGATGCAACATCACATTCCTGCATCCCTTCCCTGGCTGCCCTCGGGGGACACCCTACGCCCACGCAGGGAGACCGCAGGCCCTGTCGCACAGGGGCTGCCGTCGACGGGCGGGCAATGGGGAGCGGATCACCGGCGCAGGCTGGCAGGGCTCCCGTGGACTACGGGTGACGGAATCCGCCCGTTCAGGAAACGACGGCCGCTGTCGGCCGCCGCCAGGTCAGTAGCGCCAGTCCAGCTTGCGGTAGAACTTGGCCATCACCCAGGCCGGGCCGATCAGCAGGTAGGTCAGGTCGGTCAGGAAGCTGGGCTTGCGGCCCTCGAATTTGTGGCCGATGAACTGCGCGATCCAGGCCACCACGAACACGCCCACCGCCAGCCAGCGCAGGGCCTGCAGGCCGATCTCGGCCTCCAGCAGCCGGCACAGGCAGCCGAACACGAAGAACTGGATGAGCATGCCGATGCCCAGCGGGCGCGACAGCTTGTTGTAGAAGCACCACGCGCTGAACATCGCCAACGCCGACCAGATGCCGTACTGGAACCAGGTGATCAGCGGCGGCAGGCACCACAGCAGGGCCACCACCGACCACAGGATCGCCGGGACCGCCACCACGTGGATGCGCTGGTTGATCACATTGCGGTGGTCGTCGGAGTAGCTGGCGAAATAGCGGTCGATCGGCCGCGCAAGCTGGGTGGATGTCTGCATGCTGCGTCGCTTCCTCGGGCAACGGTAGTGCCGGCCGCTGGCCGGCACTCCAGAGCATAGCCGAGTTCGCGAGGTTGCCGGCCAGCGGCCGGCACTACCGCGATCAGAGCGCCCCCCGCCTTTCCGGCCGGGGGGACGCGGGGGGATCAGTCGACGCTGATCCCGGCCAGGCGCTGCAGCGCCTCGGCGTACTTGGCGCGGGTGCGCTCGATGATCTCGGCCGGGATGCTCGGGCCCGGGGCGGTCTTGCCCCAGTCCAGCGTCTCCAGGTAATCGCGCACGAACTGCTTGTCGTAGCTCGGCGGGCTGGTGCCCACTTCGTATTCGTCGGCCGGCCAGTAACGGGAGGAATCCGGCGTCAGCATCTCGTCCATGATGTACAGGCGGCCATCGGCGTCGGTACCGAACTCGAACTTGGTATCGGCCAGGATGATGCCGCGCTCGCGGGCGTAATCGGCCGCGAACTTGTAGATGCGCAGGGTGGCGTCGCGCACGCGCTCGGCCAGTTCCGCACCGACCTGCTTCACCATCGCATCGAAATCGATGTTCTCGTCATGGTCGCCGACGGCGGCCTTGGTCGAGGGGGTAAAGATCGGCTCCGGCAGCTGCTCGGCCTGGCGCAGGCCGTCGGGCAGGTCGATGCCGCTGACCTTGCCGGTGCGCTGGTAGTCCTTCCAGCCGCTGCCGATCAGGTAGCCGCGGGCGATCGCTTCCACCGGCACCGGCTTCAGCTTGCGGGTGACCACCGCACGCTTGGCGTACAGGGCTGGGTCCACGCCTTCGGGCAGCACGCTGGCCACGTCGATGCCGGTCAGGTGGTTGGGCATCAGGTGCGCGGTCTTGGCGAACCAGAAGTTGGAGACCTGGCAGAGCATCTCGCCCTTGCCCGGAATCGGGTCAGGCAGGACCACGTCGAACGCCGACAGGCGATCGGTGGCGACCATCAGCAGGTACTCGCCCGGCGGGGTTCCGGCTGGCAGCCGCTCGCGCGGGATATCGAACACATCACGCACCTTGCCGCGATGGCGCAAGGGCAGGCCGGGGAGATCGGATTGCAACAGCGTGGTTGGCACGGGCACTCCTGGGGCGTTGTCGATACGGCTGCTGCCCAACGGACCCGGCGGGCCCGCTGACCAGCGGGCGGCCTAGTGTAAAGCGGTCCGGGCCCGCTGTGACGTAAAATGAGCGTCCATTTCGTCGGTCGACCCCGGAGCGCCATGCGCTGGTACGGAAAACTGCTCGGATTCATCGCCGGCGCCCTGCTGTTCCGGCCCAATCCGCTGTTCGGCGCGGTGGTCGGCCTGTTGATCGGCCACGCCTTCGATTCGGACTGGTTCCGCCTGAACAAGGAGAACCCGTACCGGGAGCTGGGGCTGACCTCCGAGGCCACCGATGCCGAGGTCGAGCGCGCCTACCGCAAGCTGATCTCGCAGTACCACCCCGACAAGCTGGGCGGTGCCGCCCCCGAGCTGCAGCAGCAGGCCGAGCAGAAGTCGCGGCGGATCAATGCCGCCTACGACCGCATCAAGACCCTGCGCAAGCGCTGATTCCAGAGTCCCGCCTGCGGGCGGGAGAACCTTTTCCCCGTTCCGAAGGCCCCGGCCATGTCCAACTGCCTCATCGCCCCCTCCATCCTGTCCGCCAACTTCGCCCGCCTCGGCGAGGAAGTCGACAACGTCCTCGCCGCTGGCGCGGACTGGGTCCACTTCGACGTGATGGACAACCACTACGTGCCGAACCTGACCATCGGCCCGATGGTCTGCCAGGCGCTGCGCAAGCACGGCGTCACCGCGCCGATCGACGTGCACCTGATGGTCGAGCCGGTGGATCGCATCATCCCGGACTTCGCCGAGGCCGGTGCCACCTACATCAGCTTCCACCCGGAGGCGAGCCGCCACGTGCACCGCACCATCCAGCTGATCCGCTCGCTGGGCTGCAAGCCGGGCATCGTGCTCAATCCGGCCACTCCGGTGGACATCCTCGACTGGGTGCTGGATGACCTGGACCTGGTGCTGCTGATGTCGGTCAACCCGGGCTTCGGCGGCCAGGCCTTCATCCCCTCGGCGCTGGACAAGCTGCGCGTGGTGCGCAAGATGATCGATGCCAGCGGCAAGGACATCCGCCTGGAGATCGATGGCGGCGTGAAGGCCGACAACATCGGCGAGATCGCCGCTGCCGGCGCCGACACCTTCGTCGCCGGTTCGGCCATCTTCAACGCCAGGACCAGCTACCAGGATGTGATCGCGCAGATGCGCGCCAACGTCGCTGCGGCACGGGGCTGAGCCATGAGTACGGTGGCCGTGTTGAACATCCGCCCGGCCACCGTCGCCGATGCGGGACTGATCCTGCATTTCATCCGCGAGCTGGCCATCTACGAGAAGGCCGAGCATTCGGTGCAGACCGATGAGATCGGCATCGCCGAGAGCCTGTTTGGTCCCGATGCCACGGCACGCGCACTGATCTGCGAAGCCGACGGCGAGGCCATCGGCTATGCGGTGTATTTCTACAACTATTCCACCTGGCTGGGCCGCAAGGGCATCTACCTGGAAGACCTCTACGTCAGCCAGGAAAAGCGCGGTGCGGGCGCCGGCAAGGCACTGCTGAAGTACATCGCGCGCCAGGCCGTGGCCGAGGGCTGCGGCCGTTTCGAATGGTCGGTGCTGGACTGGAACACCCCGGCCATCGAGTTCTACACCGCTGCCGGTGCCAAACCGCAGGACGAGTGGACCGTGTACCGGTTGCAGGGCCAGGCGCTGCACGATTTCGCCAACGGGTGAGATGACGTGCATCCACGCTTGGCGTGGATCTACTGCTGGGCAAAAAAAAGCCACGCCAATCACTGGCGTGGCCTCGCTGCATGCGTGGGAGGCTGATCCTGCCTCCATCCATCGTCCCTGCTATGGCCTTCCATTCTCCAGCAACTGAATGACACCTGCGTGACATTCACCGCGGGCAAACAGCGCATTGCTAGCCTGTGCCACCCCCTCCTGGAAGTACCGCATGACCACCCCGCGCTGGCGCCTGATCCTCAATGGCAAATCCGCAGGCAACGAGGAACTGCGCGAGGCTGTCGGCCATTGGCGCGGGCAGGGCGTGCAGCTGGACGTGCGGGTGACCTGGGAGGACGGTGACGCCGAACGCTACGTGGCCGAGGCCATCGATCATGGCGTGGACGTGATCGTTGCCGCCGGTGGCGATGGCACGCTCAGCGCGGTGGCCGAAACCCTGGCGCATCGTGAGGAAGCGGCGGATGCGCTGCCCTCGCTGGCGCTGATCCCGATGGGGACCGCCAACGATTTCGCCACGGCTGCGGGTATTCCGACCGAGCCTGAGGGCGCGTTTGCGTTGATCGGACAAACCACGCCGCGTGCCATCGATCTGCTGCGCGTGGATGCCGATGGCACGCCCTGGTGGTGCGCCAACCTCGCCAGCGGTGGCTTCGGCACGCAGGTGACGGTGGAGACCGATGCCGGCCTGAAGAAGATGCTGGGCGGGCTGGCCTATGTGATCACCGGCATCGCCAAGCTGGGCCGCATCGAGCCGATCACCGCGCGGCTGTCCGGCCCGGATTTCGCGTGGGAAGGCGACTTCATCGCCCTGGGGATCGGCAATGGCCGGCAGGCCGGCGGTGGCCAGCAGTTGTGCCCGCAGGCCGTGATCGACGATGGGCTGCTGGATGTCACCGTGCTTCCGGAACTGGAAGGTGAGGTCACCGCCACGCTCGGCCAGATGCTGAAGTCGGGCACCCAGGCGGCGCTCGAACAGCTGGCCACGCGCGCGCGGCTGCCGTGGCTGCAGGTGGAGTCCGAGCGCCCGTTGACCCTCAACCTGGACGGCGAACCAGTCCAGGCCCGCCAGTTCCGCATCGCGTGCGTGCCGGGCAGGGTGCGGATGCACCTGCCGACCGGATGCCCGTTGCTGGCTGGGTAGGGGGTAGAGTCGACTGTTGGTCGACTGCTTTTCGTTCCGACGGCGTAAAACCCCGCGCTACGCGCGCAAGTCGACTTACAGTCGACTCTACCGGTCCGCGTCGTCGGTTCCCGTGGCCGGCCCCTCCCGTCCCGTGGTTCAGTTTCCCAGGGTTCCCCTCCCGCCCCGGCTGCGATACAGTCAGGGGGTGTCCAGCCTGACGACCCCGCATACCCTTTCTTCCGCACGCCGTTGGTGGCGATGGTGGCCCGTTGCCGTCGTCCGCCCCCATAACGCTGTGTCCCGGAAGGAAAGTCGTCTTGAACTCGCACGCTCAGTTTCAGCAGCAGGCCGCTGAAGGCCACACCCATATTCCCGTCGTCCGTGAAGTGCTGTCCGACCTGGACACGCCGCTTTCGGTCTATCTGAAGCTCGCCGACGGCCCCAATACCTACCTGTTTGAATCCGTCGAAGGCGGCGAGCGCTTTGGTCGTTACTCGATCATCGGCCTGCCGGCGCGTCGCGTGTACGCCTTCCATGGCCACACGCTGACCGTGCGCGAAGACGGCCAGGTGGTGGACACCCGCGAAGTGGCCGACCCGTTCGCCGAGGTCGAGGCGCTGCGCAGCGCCCACTCGGTGCCGAAGCTGGAAGGCCTGCCGGGCTTCACCGGTGGCCTGGTCGGCTGGTTCGGTTTCGAGTGCATCGGCTACATCGAGCCGCGCCTGGCCCCGCCGGCCGGCCGCGATGAGCTGGGCACGCCGGACATCCTGCTGCTGGACTCCAACGAGCTGGCGGTGTTCGACAATCTCAAGGGCCGGCTGTACCTGATCGTGCACGCCGACCCGCGCGTCGAGGGCGCCTTCGAGCAGGCGCAGGCGCGCCTGGATGCACTGACCGCCAAGCTGCGTGCACCGGGCGCCGGCTATCCGGCGCCGCTCAACAGCGACGTGCTGGACGAATCGGATTTCGTCTCCGGTTTCACCCGCGAAGGGTTCGTCGATGCGGTCCAGCGCAGCAAGGAATACATCCGCGCCGGCGACATCTTCCAGGTGGTGCTCAGCCAGCGCCTGAGCGTGCCGTTCAAGGCGCGCCCGGTGGATGTGTACCGCGCGTTGCGTGCACTGAACCCGTCGCCGTACATGTACTTCCTGGATGTCGGCGACCTGCAGGTGGTCGGTTCATCGCCGGAAATCCTGGTACGCCTTCAGGATGGCGAAGTCACCGTGCGCCCGATCGCCGGCACCCGCCCGCGTGGCGCCACGCCCGAGCTGGACCTGGCGCTGGAAGCCGAGCTGCTGGCAGATCCGAAGGAACGCGCCGAGCACCTGATGCTGATCGACCTGGGCCGCAACGATGCCGGCCGCGTCTCGAAGGCAGGTACCGTGGAGGTGGGCGAGCAGTTCGTGATCGAACGCTACAGCCACGTGATGCACATCGTCAGCGAAGTGACCGGGCAGCTGCAGCCGGGCCTGAGCTATGCCGACGTGCTGCGTGCCACCTTCCCGGCCGGCACGGTCAGCGGCGCGCCGAAGATCCGCGCGCTGGAAGTGATCCGCGAGCTGGAACCGATCAAGCGCAATGTCTACGCCGGCAGCATCGGCTACATCGGCTGGCATGGCGATGCCGATACCGCGATCGCGATCCGCACCGCGGTGATCAAGGATGGCCGCCTGTACGTGCAGGCCGGTGCCGGCATCGTCTACGACTCGGACCCGGACAAGGAATGGGACGAGACGATGAACAAGGGCCGCGCGCTGTTCCGCGCCGTCGCCCAGGCCGCCAAGGGCCTGTGATCCTCCCCGTGCCGTGGCCTGCGCCGCGGCACCTTCCGCTGTTCCCATTCAAGACAAGGAGTACCGCATGAAGCTGCTGAGCGCATTGCTGTGGTCGTCACTGCTGGCCACGATGGCCCCGTCTGCGTGGGCGCAGGCCAACACGATTCCCCCGCAGCCGCACCTGCTGGTGAAGGGGCAGGGCAGCCGCACGGTGATGCCGGACCGGTTCGGCCTGCAGTTGAACATCGAAGAGACCGACATGGACGCCGACGCCGCGCGCCGCCGCGTGCAGGACAACGTTGCCCGCGTGCTGGCACTGTTCAAGCAGCACAAGGCGGTGGAGGGCAGCGTGCGTGCGGACAACCTGCGGATCGGCCCGGCCACGCGCTATGAGCAGAACCGGCAGGTCTTCATCGGTACCCGCGTATCGCGCCAGCTGCGTGCCAGCTTCGCCAGCGTGAAGGCGATGCAGGATGTGCTGGGGGCGTTGAAGGCCAACGAGAACGTACAGGTGAGCAGCCTGGCGCCGACCTATTCGGGCGAAGTGGCGCTGCGCCGCGAACTCAAGGGCGAGGCAGCGGCCCAGACCCGCGAGTCCGCGCTGGGCCTGGCCAAGGCCTATGGAACAAGAGTGCGTGGCCTGTACAGCATCTCCGATGTGGCGCCGAACTTCGCCTATGGCGTGCAGGCGGGCAATTGGCCCAGCAGTGGGGATCTGGTGACGCCGCCCTCGCCGCCTGCGCCCGAGGCACCGATGAACAGCATCGAGACCACGGGCTCGCGCCTGCGCGAGTCGGTGGAAGCCGGCCCCATCACCTACACCGAAAACGTGTACGCCATTTTCCTCATAAGCGACGGAACCTGACCATGTTGTGGATGATCGACAACTACGACAGCTTCACCTACAACCTCGTGCAGTACCTGCAGACGCTGGGCGCCGAGGTGAAGGTGGTGCGCAACGATGCGATGAGCGTGGACGAGATCGCCGCGCAGAAGCCCGAGCGCATCGTCATCTCGCCCGGCCCGTGCACGCCCAACGAAGCAGGCGTGTCGCTGGAGCTGATCCAGCGCCTGGGCCCGACCACGCCGATCCTCGGCGTCTGCCTGGGCCACCAGGGCATCGGCCAGGTCTACGGCGGCACGGTCATCCGTGCCGGCAACATCATGCACGGCAAGACCTCGCCGATCCGCCATGAAGGCAAGGGCGTGTTCGCCGGCCTGCCGGACCGCTACCAGGCCACCCGCTACCACTCGCTGGTGGTGGACAAGAACAGCCTGCCCGATGTGCTGGAAGTGACCGCCTGGACCGAGAACGACGACGGCTCGATCGAAGAAATCATGGGCCTGCGCCACCGCCAGTTCCCGGTGGAAGGCGTGCAGTTCCATCCCGAATCCATCCTCACCGAACACGGCCACGCCCTGCTGCGCAATTTCCTGCAGCGTCCGGCGGCCTGATCCAAGGAGCATTCCCATGAGCTTCTCCCCCCAGGAAGCCCTGCATCGCACCATCGAACACCGCGAAATCTTTTTCGACGAAATGGTCGACCTGATGCGGCAGATCATGCGCGGCGACGTCTCGCCGATGATGACCGCGGCGATCCTGACCGGGCTGCGCGTGAAGAAGGAGACCGTGGACGAAATCGCCGCGGCGGCCGCCGTGATGCGTGAATTCGCCCGGCCAGTGCCGGTGGCCGATACCTCCAACCTGGTTGATATCGTCGGTACCGGTGGCGATGGCTCGCACACCTTCAACATCTCCACCTGCTCGATGTTCGTCGCGGCCGCCGCCGGCGCGCGCGTGGCCAAGCATGGCAACCGCAGCGTGTCTTCCAAGTCCGGCAGTGCCGACGCGCTGGAAGCGCTGGGCGCGGTGATCGAACTGCAGCCGGATCAGGTGGCCGCCGCCATCGAGCAGACCGGCATCGGTTTCATGTTCGCGCCGATCCACCATCCTTCGATGAAGGTCGTTGCGCCGGTACGCCGCGAGATGGGCGTGCGCACCATCTTCAACATCCTCGGCCCGCTGACCAATCCGGCCAGCGCGCCGTCGGTGCTGATGGGCGTGTTCCATCCCGATCTGGTGGGCATCCAGGCCCGCGTGCTGCGCGAGCTGGGCACCGAGCGCGCCATGGTGGTCTGGGGCCGCGACAACATGGACGAGATCTCGCTGGGTGCCGGCACGCTGGTGGGCGAACTGCGCGACGGCAAGGTGCGCGAGTACGAGATCCACCCGGAGGACTTCGGCATCGCCATGTCGGCCAGCCGCAACCTGCGCGTGGACAGCCCGGAGCAGTCCATCCAGATGCTGCGCGCGGTACTGGACAATGAGCCCGGCCCGGCGCTGGACATCGTTGCGTTGAATGCCGGCGCCGCGCTGTACGTTGCCGGCGTGGCCAGCGACATCGGCGACGGCCTGGCCCGCGCCCGTGCCGCCATCGCCAACGGCAGTGCCCGCCAGCGCCTGCAGCAGTATGTTGAGACCACCCGCGCGCTGGTTGCCTGAGCGCGCGGTTCAGCCTGACCCCGTCGATGGCCGATAATGGCCGTCCTCACCGCCCCCGCACCGAACCGAAGACGATGAGCGACATCCTGCAGACGATCCTGGCCCGCAAGGCCGAAGAAGTGGCCCAGCGCCGCGCCCAGCGCCCGCTCGAGGCGCTGCAGGCCGCCGTGGCCGGCGCCCCGCCGGTACGTGGCTTTGTGCGCGCCTTGCAGGCGGCGGTGGCCAACGGCGATCCAGCGGTGATCGCCGAGGTGAAGAAGGCCAGCCCGTCCAAGGGCGTCATCCGCCCGGACTTCCGCCCGGCCGACATCGCCGTCAGCTACGAGTTCGGCGGCGCCAGCTGCCTGTCGGTGCTGACCGACGTGGACTTCTTCCAGGGCGCCGACGCCTACCTGCAGCAGGCGCGCGAGGCGTGCACGCTGCCGGTGCTGCGCAAGGACTTCGTCATCGACGCCTACCAGGTGTACGAGGCACGCGTGCTGGGCGCCGACTGCATCCTGCTGATCGTCGCCGCGCTGGACGACACCCAGCTGGCCACGCTGTCCGAACTGGCGCTGTCGCTGGGCATGGACGTGCTGGTGGAAGTGCACGACATCGACGAGCTGGAGCGTGCGCTGCAGGTGCCGGCGCCGATGATCGGCATCAACAACCGCAACCTGCGCACGTTCGAAGTGTCGCTGCAGACCACGCTGGACATGCAGAACGCGGTGCCGCGTGACCGCCTGCTGGTCACCGAGAGCGGCATCCTTGGCCCGCAGGACGTGGCGCTGATGCGTGACGCCGGCATCCATGCCTTCCTCGTCGGCGAAGCCTTCATGCGCGTGGAAGAGCCGGGCGAGGGCCTGCGTCAGCTATTCTTCGCGGCATGACAACGCACTATCCAACGCCGCGCGAGGATGCGCCGCTGGTGGTCTTCGACTTCGACCACACCCTGTACGACGGCGATTCGGGCACCCACCTGTTCGCCTCGCTGATCAAGCGCAACCCGCTGCGCATGCTGGCGGCGCTGCTGGTCACGCCGATCGCCGGGCCGATGGTGGCGATGCTGCCGACCCGTCGCGCGGGCATCTCGGTCTATGTGTGGATCGGCAGCTTCGGCCTGCACCGTGCGCGTGACTTCAACAAGGTGATCGACGCCTATGTGCTGCGCAACCAGGCGCAGATGCGCGCCAAGCTGCTGCCGCAGGCGCTGGAAGTGTTCGCCGCGCACCGCGCCAAGGGCGACCGCGTGGTGGTTGCCACAGGTGCGCCGCCGGAGCTGGCGCGCGCGATCCTGGCTTTCGTGGCCCACCAGGACGTACCGGTGATCGGCACCGAGGTCGGCCCACGGCTGGGCGGCGTCGGCCCGACCCGCCACTGCCACAATGAAGAGAAGATGCGCATGCTGCGCGAGCGCGGCTACGGCGACATCGATATCGCCTATTCCGACAGCACCGCCGACCTGCCGCTGCTGCTGGCGGCCAAGGCGCCGGTAGTGGTGAACCCGAAGCCGGGCCGGGTGGCGTTCTTCCGCCGCGTGCTGCCGGCGGGTACCCGCATCCTCAACTGGGGTTGCGTGGACCGGGGCGGCGACAAGGCCTGATCCCGCCGCACGGTGATGGATCTGCCGGCCAGCGGCCGGCACTACCCCTCTCCGTCGCGGTTGTGCCGGCGCTTCTCTGTCCCGGTAGTGCCGGCCGCTGGCCGGCAAACGCTCAGCGGTACAGGTGCCCGTACACCGCGTGGCCAATCTGGAACAGGCTGATCCCCAGCACCAGCACGCCGACGGCCACCAGCACCCAGCGCTCCTTCACCCGCTTGACCAGGATGGCGGCTACCGGCGCGGCCATCATGCCGCCGATCAGCAGGCCGGCGACGATCTGCAGGTGCTGCACCCCCATCGACAGCAGGAAGGTCGCCGACACCGTCAGCGTGACCACGAACTCCGCCGCATTGACCGTGCCGATCGTGGTGCGCGCCTGGCCACCCCGGGCGAGCAGGGTGGACGTGGCGATCGGCCCCCAGCCGCCGCCACCGCTGGCGTCGAGCAGGCCCGCGAAGAAGCCCAGCACCGGTACCCGGCGGATCTCGGCCTTGGGCATCCAGCGTCCGGCCGCGCGGGCGAGGATGATGATCGCCAGCACCAGCAGGTACAGGTAGATCAGTGGCCGGATGATCTCGCCCGGGATCTGCGTGAGCACGTACGCGCCCACGGCACCGCCCACCGCGCCAGGCAGGGCCAGGCGCAGGAACAGGCGCTTATCGACATTCCCGGCTGCGAGGTGCGACACACCCGAGGCGCCAGTGGTGAACACTTCAGCGGTGTGGATGCTGGCGCTGACCTGCGCCGGGGGCAGGCCCATGCTCAGCATCACCGACGAAGACACCAGGCCGAACGCCATGCCCAGCGCGCCGTCGACCAGCTGTGCGCCCAGGCCGATGAGGATGAACCACCAGAATTCGCTGCTCAGTTCCATGCCCCGAGCCTAGCGCGCGAAGGAGTGCGGACCAAGGTCCGCACCCACCGGGTGCTCAACGGTCAACGGGTGCCGTACAGCACCACGGTCTTGCCACGGGCATGCAGCAGGCCGTCGGTCTGCAGCTTCTTCAGCACGCGGCCGGCCATTTCCCGCGAGCAGCCGACCAGGCGTGCCAGCTCCTGGCGGGAGACGCGCAGCTGGCTGCCCTGCGGATGGCTCATCGCCTCCGGTTCCTGCGCCAGGTCGTGCAGGGTGCGCACGATCCGGTCGGTAACGTCCAGGAATGCCAGGCGGCTGGCCTTGCGGCTGGTGTCGAGCAGGCGCTTGGAGATCTGCTGGCCCAGCGCGTACAGCAGGCGCGGGGCGTCGGCCGACAGCGGGCCGAGGAACAGCTGATGCAGGCGCTCGTAGCTGATTTCAGCCAGCTCGCAGGCGGTACGGGTCCGCAGGATCACCTCGCGGCGGTCCGATTCGACGAACAGGCCCATCTCGCCGACGAACTCGCCGGCACCGAAGTAGCCCAGCACAAGCTCGCGATCGTCATCTTCCTCGGCCATGATCGAAACCGAGCCGCTGATGACGTAATACAGGGTTCCCGCCGGGTCACCGGGTCGGAAGACGTCGGTACGGGTGGGATATCGCCGCCTGTGGCTGTGCGCCAGGAAACGATCGATTGTGGCGATATCCAGGGCCAGTGGACTGCTAGCTAGGCGCACGGTTGACACGATAGGGGCGCTCCCTCTGCGCATGAACGGATTCACGGGGTCGATAGCGGAGCTTAACCAGCGCAATTGTTAAGGGCAAACAGTGTGCCAGAACTCTTGCGTCTTCACGTTCCCCCCGGGGGCAGTTTGCCCCATAATTCCCCCTTTCCCTTCTTACACAGGAATCGACCGCCGTGGTCAAGCCGTTGCCTCGCCTGAGGCTGCAGGGTTTCAACAACCTCACCAAGGCGCTGAGCTTCAACATCTATGACGTGTGTTACGCGCGCACCGAAGAGGAGCGTCAGCGTTACATTGAATACATCGATGAAGAGTACAACGCCGACAGGCTGACTCAAATCTTGACCGATGTCGCCGAGATCATCGGCGCCAACATCCTGAACGTGGCCCGCCAGGACTACGACCCGCAGGGTGCCTCGGTGACCATCCTGATCTCCGAAGAGCCGGTGATCGACAAGAAGCAGGCCGGCAAGGAGCTGATTCCCGACGCCGTGGTCGCGCACATGGACAAAAGCCACATCACTGTCCATACCTACCCGGAAACCCATCCGCAGGAAGGCATCGCGACGTTCCGCGCGGACATCGACGTGGCCACCTGTGGCGTCATTTCGCCGCTGAAGGCCCTGAACTACCTGATCGAGAGCCTGGAATCGGACATCGTGATCATGGACTACCGTGTCCGTGGCTTCACCCGCGATGTGAAGGGCAAGAAGCATTACATCGATCACAAGATCAACTCGATCCAGAACTTCCTGGCCAAGAACATCAAGTCGCGTTACGAGATGTTCGACGTCAACGTCTACCAGGAAAACATCTTCCACACGAAGATGCACCTGAAGGACTTCGACCTGGACCAGTACCTGTTCGAGGAAAAGGCCAAGAACCTGTCGTTCAAGGAACGCATGAAGATCGAAGCGCTGCTCAAGCGCGAGATCGAAGAGCTGTTCCACGGCCGGAACCTGTCCGAGTAAGCCCCATGTGCGATGCCCGCAGGCATCGCCGCCCAGGCGGGACGACCCGCCCCGTGGAACCAGTGCCTCGCACGCGTTACAGTTCCACGGTGATGTACCGACCCACGGCCCGGTGTGAAAACACCGGGCCGTTTCGTTTTTCCCAAAAAGGTAAGGAGCCCCCACCCATGCCCTGGATCTATCTGCTGCTGGCCGGCCTGTTCGAGATCGGTTTCGCCCTCGGAATGAAGTACTCCGAAGGCTTCAGCAAACCCCTGCCCACCGTTGCCACGGTGGTGTCCGCCCTGATCAGCCTGTACCTGATGAGCCAGGCGATGAAGAGCATCCCGGTCGGCACCGCCTACGCGATCTGGACCGGCATCGGCGCCATGGGCGTGGCGGTGCTGGGCATCTATCTGTTCAACGACAGTGCGTCGCCGGCCCGCCTGGCCTGCGTGGGCCTGATCGTAGCCGGTGTGATCGGCCTGAAGCTGGTCTCGCCCAACTGATTGATGGC
Source organism: Stenotrophomonas sp. PAMC25021 (assembly GCF_004795795.1). Taxonomy (NCBI): domain Bacteria; kingdom Pseudomonadati; phylum Pseudomonadota; class Gammaproteobacteria; order Lysobacterales; family Lysobacteraceae; genus Stenotrophomonas; species Stenotrophomonas sp. PAMC25021. Next base: position 2,504,110 of record NZ_CP039255.1, read on the forward strand.
CCGACCAACGGTCGGGCCCCACCGTCGCCCCCCGCACCTCCTGGTAGGCCCGCACCGTTGGTGCGGGCGACCCTTCAAATGCGGTAGGCGATGGTCTTCATCACCCTGGAAGCCAGCGCCATCGCGCCCGGGATCGGGAACGGCAGGCGGCGTGCGCCGGCCTGTTCGGCGTGCTCCGCATGGCGGGCCTCGTCCTCCTTCATCACCTGGATGACCGCGCGGCTGCGCAGATCGCCGGCCGGCAGGTCGACCAGGTGCTCGTCCAGATGGGCTTCCACCTGGCGCTCGGTTTCAACCACGAAGCCCAGGTTCCAGCCGTCGCCGCGCAGACCCGCCAGGGTGCCGATGGTGTAGCTGCCGGCGTACCACAGCGGATTGAACAGGCTCGGGCGGCTGTCCAGTTCATCCAGCCGGGTCGCGCACCAGGCCAGGTGATCGGTCTCTTCCTGGGCCGCTTCCAGCAGGTGTTCACGGGTGGCCGGGTCGCGGGCCACGGCCGCCTGGCCGAAGTACAGGCCCTGTGCGCAGACCTCGCCGACATGGTTGATCCGCATCAGCCCCGCGGCGTGGCGGCGCTCGGCGCGGCCCATGCCCGGCTCGCCGGTGCCTGCGGCCGGGTAGGGGCGGGCCGCCGGAGGGTTGCCGAACACCGTGTCCAGGGCGCGCTGCGCCTCGGTCAGCAGGTGGTCCAGCGGGGTGGTCTGGCGGAGCACGGTCATGGCGGCACGCGGTGGGGCGGGAGACCCGCCGATTCTCGCCCGCCCCCGCTCCCCTGCCAACCCGGGGCAGGGCCAGCTTGCACCGAGGGCGTGACCTGCGTACAATCCCGCCTCTTGCGCTTCACCTTTCACAACGCGTGGCAGAGTTCCGGCGAGTCCTTCGCCGCAATGAGCCCGACCTAACCTAGAGTTCTTCATGAGCACTTTCACTGCCAAGAACGAGACCGTCCAGCGCGACTGGTACCTCGTCGACGCCGAGGGCAAGACCCTGGGCCGTCTCGCCACCGAGCTGGCCCGCCGTCTGCGCGGCAAGCACAAGCCGGTCTACACCCCCCACGTTGATACCGGCGACTACCTGGTCGTCATCAATGCAGAAAAGATTGCCGTCACCGGCAAGAAGCTGCAGGACAAGATGTATCACCGTTTCACCGGCTACATCGGCAACCTGAAGACCGAGTCCCTGGCCCAGGCGCTGGAGCGCCACCCGGAGCGCGTGATCGAGATCGCCGTGAAGGGCATGCTGCCGAAGGGCCCGCTGGGTCGCCAGATGTACCGCAAGCTCAAGGTCTACGCCGGCACTGAGCATCCGCACGCCGCACAGCAGCCGCAGGTTCTGGATATCTAATCATGGCTATCACTCAAAACTACGGCACTGGCCGCCGCAAGTCCTCCACCGCTCGCGTGTTCCTGCGCAAGGGTTCGGGCAACATCACCGTCAATGGTCGTCCGCTGGACGAGTTCTTCGGTCGTGAGACCGCGCGCATGATCGTGCGCCAGCCGCTCGAGCTGACCAAGAACACCGAAAGCTTCGACATCCTGGTCACCGCCGCTGGCGGCGGCACCACCGGCCAGGCCGGTGCGATCCGCCTGGGCATCGCCCGTGCGCTGGTCGAGTACGACGAAACCCTGAAGTCCGAGCTGCGCAAGGCCGGCTTCATGACCCGTGACGCCCGTGAAGTCGAGCGTAAGAAGGTCGGTCTGCACAAGGCCCGCCGCGCCACCCAGTTCTCCAAGCGCTGATCTACCGCGCCTGGTTGGGCTCCTGCGGGAGCCCGCTGGTTGGAAAGGCAAAAGCCCGGCTTCGGCCGGGCTTTTGTCGTTTTGGAGTCAGGCATTTCGTGGTTGCCGGCCAGCGGCCGGCACTACCCGGGGTTTCGCATCTCGGAAGGGGTGGGGTCAGAGCCTTTTCCTTTGGAAAAGGATCCGACCCCGGGCCTCTCTCTGGAGAAGAGCCCCCTTGATGTTCAAGGGGGCGCGCCGACAGGCGCGGGGATAAGGTGGGATGCGCGACCAAATTAAAAGCAAAAGGCCAGATCTTTCGATCTGGCCTTTTGCTTTTAATTTGGCTGCCCCGGATGGATTCGAACCACCGAATGCCTGAGTCAGAGTCAGGTGCCTTACCGCTTGGCGACGGGGCAAAACGTGCAACTATTTTCTCACTTTTCACACTGAAAAACAACTTGATTTTCAGTGTGGTGGCTATGGGTGGACTCGAACCACCGACCCCAGCATTATGAGTGCTGTGCTCTAACCGGCTGAGCTACATAGCCTTGGTGAGCCCGCTATTCTGCGGATGTGTATCGACCCTGTCAACACTTTTGTGTCGTGCTTGTGGGCCGACAGAGGGCATGGGATAGTCCCGACCAGTAGATTTTCTTAGGAGTCCGCATCGTGATCGATCCGGACGGCTATCGACCGAACGTCGGCATCGTGCTGATGCGGCAGGACGGCCAGGTGTTCTGGGCACGACGCGTGCGCCGGGATGGCTGGCAGTTCCCGCAGGGTGGCATGAACACCGACGAGACGCCTGTCGAGGCCATGTATCGTGAACTGCAGGAAGAGACCGGCCTGCTGCCTGAGCATGTGGAAGTGCTCGGGGCCACGCCCGGCTGGCTGCGCTACAAGCTGCCGGCGCGGGCCATCCGCCGCAACGAGCGGCAGGTCTGCATCGGCCAGAAACAGGTCTGGTTCCTGCTGCGCCTGACCGGCGACGAATCCCACGTGACGCTGGACCACACCGACTCGCCCGAGTTCGACCACTGGCGCTGGGTCGACTTCTGGTACCCGGTAGAGCACGTGGTGATGTTCAAACGCGGCGTCTATGCGCGTGCCCTGCGACACCTGGCGCCACTGGCGCGCGGCGTGGCCGGGCAGGGCGTCACCGCCATGCCCAAGAGCGCCGCCGAGGCCTGGATGCCGGGCCACACCGCCGGGCACGACCGCCCGCGCAAGCGCCCGCGGACCCGAGGGTACTGGCCGAAGAAGGTCACGGGCGACGGCCCGGCCAGCTGACCGGCTGAACGGTATCGAGAATGGTTCAGGTCTCTGATTGACAACCATTCTCGTTTCCATTGGAATAGCCACCAGGCCGCTTGTGGCCTGTCAGCCCGGTTCCCGCCTGTGTACGTCTGCATCTGCAACGGAGTCACCGACCACCAGATCCGCGAAGCCGCCAGCCATGGCGTCAGCACGGTGGCCGAACTGACCATGCGTACCGGTTGTGGTGCCACCTGCGGTTCCTGCCTGGACATGGCCGGCGACCTGCTGGCCAAGGCACGTGCGACCCACGATCTGCCGCTGCCGGTATTGGGCCTGGCGCAGGTCGCCTGATCGCCTGATCGCCTTTTCGCGGCGCGTTGACGCCGCGCTTTCGCATCCTTCACCTTCGGCCGCGCAGGCCAATGCGCACGATTCGCGTTCCTTCACGAGCGCACGCGAGGCGTTAAAGTGCCTGCGTTTTCAGCGTGCAGGAGCACCCCCATGAAGGGCGACACCAAGGTCATCGAATTCCTCAACAAGGTCCTCTACAACGAGCTGACCGCGATCAACCAGTACTTCCTGCACGCCAAGATGCTGAAGAACTGGGGCATCAAGGAACTGGCCGAACACGAGTACAAGGAATCGATCGACGAGATGAAGCATGCCGACATGCTCGCCGACCGCATCCTGTTCCTTGAAGGACTGCCGAATTTCCAGGCGTTGGGCAAGCTGCGCATCGGCGAGAACCCGACCGAGATCCTGCAGTGCGACCTGTCGCTGGAACGCGATGGCGTGGTCACCCTGCGCGAGGCCGTGGCCTATTCCGATTCGGTTGGCGACTACGTCAGCCGCCAGCTGTTCGTGAAGATCCTCGATTCGGAAGAGGAGCACATCGACTGGCTGGAAACCCAGCTGGACCTGATCGAGCGTATCGGCGAGCCGAAGTACCTGCTGAGCAAGCTGGAAGAGTGAGTCAGCTGCCCTGGCCGGCGCGGTGCTGTGCCAGGTAGCCCGTCAGTGCAACGCGCGCCCGGGCGAATTCCGCAACCAGCAGCGCCACCGCCACCGCGGGGCGCTGCAGGCTGCCACTACGGGCTTCGTGCTCGATCCGCTGCGCGATCGCCGACAGCGACAATGCGCCGACGTTTGCACTCGATGACTTCAGGCTGTGCGCTGTGGCCTGCAAGCGCAGCTCATCGCCGTTCTGCGCGGCCAGCTGCAACTGCTGCACCATCACCGGCGCATCTTCAAGAAAGACCAAGACGATCTGGGTGGCAGCGTCGCCGATCACGGTGTGCAGTTCATCCAGCACGTCGCGGTCGATCACCGGTTTCGGCGCGGCTTGGCTTGTCGTCTCCTGTAGAGCCGAGCCATGCTCGGCTGATGGTGTGGGAGTGCCACTGGCCGTCAGCCGAGCATGGCTCGGCTCTACAGACGGCTCCACAGAAAATTGTCCAGGTGATGCAGCTTTGCCGCCACCCCAACGCAGCAGCAGCGCATGCAGCGTGGCGCGCGCGATCGGCTTGGACAGGTAATCGTCCATGCCCGCCTGCAGGCAGCGCTCGCGGTCACCGGCCATGGCGTTGGCGGTCATGGCGATGATCGGCAGGCGCGCGCGCCCGGTCTCCACTTCTTCGGCGCGCCAGCGGCGCGTGGCGGCGTAGCCGTCCAGCACCGGCATCTGGCAATCCATCAACACGATGTCCACGCCGCCTTCGCGGAGGGCGGCCAGCGCCTGCTCGCCATCGGCGGCGTTGCGCACTTCGCACTGGAACACGCGCAGCAGTTGTTCGGCGACCATCCGGTTGACGGTATTGTCCTCCACCAGCAGCACACGCAGATGCAACGGCGGCAGCGTGGCAGCCGGTTGCTCGTTGTCCGCGCTGGCCAGCAGCGCAGCGGGGCGGGCGGGGGCGACCGGTGCAGCCAGCAGTGCATGCAGGGCCGCATCGTCGAAGTGCGGGGGCAGCTGGCGCTGGCGCTGGCGTTGTGGAAGTGCGCCCTCCTGCAGCCACAGCACCTGCAGCGCATCGTCGTCACCACGTTCACTCAGCGCCAGCTGCAGCGTGGCCTCACCGTTGCGGCGTGCGCGGGCATCGACCAGCAGCCATGCCGGTGCCGGTTGTCCGGGCCGCGCGGGAGCGCGCAGGCGCTCGACCACGGCATCCAGCTGTGCCAGCACCTGCACCTGCAGCCCATGGTGGGCGGCGATGCGCTCGATACGTGCCTGCAGCGTTGCATCGGCACTGAACAGCAGCAGCGGTGCCGGTGCGCGCGCCATCGCCGGCAGGTCGCCAGCGACCTTCAGCAGCGGGATCTCGAACCAGAAGGTTGCGCCCTGGCCCGGCGTGGAGTGCACGCCGATGTGCCCGTGCATCAGGTCGATGATGCGCTTGCAGATGGCCAGGCCCAGGCCGGTGCCGCCATAGATGCGGGTGGTGGATGCGTCGGCCTGGCTGAAGGACTGGAACAGGCGTGCCTGCAGCGCGTCGTCGATGCCGATGCCGGTATCGATGATCTCGAAGCGCAGCTGGTGCTGCGCGGCACTTTCACCCAGGCGCAGCACGCGCAGCTGCACCTGGCCGCGGGCGGTGAACTTGATGGCGTTGGCCAGCAGGTTGCTCAGCACCTGGCGCAGGCGCACCGGGTCGCCGCGCACCGGCAGGCGCACCGATGGATCCAGTTGCAGGCCCAGGGCCAGGCCCTTGGCGTCGGCGGCCCGCTGCATCAGCTGTACCACGCCATCGAGCAGGTCGCGCAGGTTGAAGCTGGTGATCTCCAGTTCCAGCGCCTGCGCTTCCAGCCGGGAGTAGTCGAGGATGTCGTCGACGATGCGCAGCAGCTGTTGCGAACTGGCCGAGGCGGTGGCCAGCATCTGCCGCTGGTCTTCGCCCAGCGGCCCGCGTGCGATCAGCTCCAGCATCGGCAGGATGCCGTTGAGCGGGGTGCGGATCTCGTGGCTCATCGTGGCCAGGAACTCGCCCTTGGCCAGCACGGCCGCCTCGGCGGCCTGCTTGGCCTGCAGCAGCTGTTGCTCCAGCTGGCCCTGGCGTTCGGTGGTATGGCGAAGTTGGTCGCGTTCGGCGGCCAGCGCACTGTGCGTGCGCTGCAGCTGGGCCAGCGCATGGTTGCGCGCGCGCAGGCGCAGGCCCAACAGCAGCAGCGCGATGGCGGCCGCAGCAAGGGCAACCAGCAGCACGCCCCACAGCGGCACGTCAGAGCACCGCGTTGTGGAAGTCGAAGTTCAGGTCGCTGCCGGCCGACTGCACCATGTTGCCTTGGATGTAGTCGACGCCGCCTACCCACATCGCCGCTGCAGCCTGCGGATCCTCGATCTGCTGGCCGATGATCTGCAGTCCGGCGGCATGGGCCTGTTCGATCGTCTTGCGCAGCGCCTCGCGCGTGGCCGGATTGGAATGGCTGCTGGAGAAGCGCGCAGCCATGCGCACGAACGACAGCGGCAGCTGGGTCAGCAGTGCATCGGCCTCGCCGCTGGGTTCGAACTGGCTCAGGCAGAAGCGCACCCCTGCGCTGGCCATGCGCTGGCAGAACTGCTGCAGCGGCACGGTGTGGATCAGTGCGTCGGGCAGGCGCACGTCGATCACCAGCGCACTGCCAGGCAGGTCACGCTGCTGCAGTGATTCCAGCAGCCAGTCGGCGAAGGCATCGCGCTGCAGGGTGCGCAGCGACTGCGAGACGAACAGGCTCAGCGGCTGCGTTGCGTGCCGGTACAGATCCAGCAGGCCCAGTGCGTGGTCCATCACCTGCTGGTCGAGGTCGGCGATGCGCCCGGCGGCTTCCGCGGCGGGGATCACCTGGCCGGCCGCCAGCACCGTGCCATCGGCCTGGCGCAGGCGCAGCAGCAACTGGTATTGCGCGGTGTTGCCGCCTGCCACGGCGACGATCGGCTGGTAGGCCAGTTCCAGCTGGCCCTCCAGCAGCGCCAGGTGTTCCTGTTCGGTGACCGCCTGGCGATGCACATGGCCTGCCACGCCGGCGCTGAGCAGGCGCGCCTGCAGGGTGGTGCGCTCAACCGCTTCCAGCGCACTGCTGGCATCCTCGAAGCCCGGCGACAGCGGCGCATAACCGACCACGCCGCGCAGATGCACGGATTCGTCGTCGCGGATCACGAAGGCGCGGGCCGACAGCTGCTCGCGCAGGCTCGCGGCGATGCCTTCGAGGGCGTCCTCGTCGGCGTTGCGGGCCAGCAGCAGGAAGCTGTTGTCGTTCAGCCGCGCCAGCAGGTGCGGATGGCCGGCTTCGGCCAGGCGCTGCCCGGCCTGCACCATCAGCCGTTCAAACGCGGCATAGCCATAGCGTTCGCGCAGGCCCAGCGCACTGGCCACTTCGATGAAGAACACGCCGCCCCGGTCGCGGTGGGCGAGTGCGGTGTTGAGCTGCTGCAGCACATGGTGGCGCGTCGGCAGGCCGGTTTCCGGATTGCTGGTGGCCGGTGCGCCGGTGGCGCCCGGCAGGGTCGCGGCCTGGGCACGTGCGCGGCGGATGCGGTTGGCCACCGCTGCGATCAGGTGGCGCGGCCGGATCGGCTTGCTCAGGTAGTCGTCGGCGCCGCTGTCGAGCACTTCGAACTGGCGCTCTGGATCCGGATCGCCGCTGAGGAACACGATCGGCAGCAGCTGCAGGCCGGGCTGCTGGCGGATCAGCGCGGTCAGGCGCATGCCGTCCAGCCCGGGCAGGTGCAGATCCATCAGGATCAGGTCGGGGCGGTGCTCCTTGATCGCCTGCAGCGCGGCATCGGCATCGCTGTGCACGATCGCCTGCATGCCGGCGCCGTGCAGCACGCTCTGCGCGAACAGCGCCTGGGCGCGATCGTCTTCAACGATCAGCACGCGGTAGGGCGAGTCCGAGGGCGGCGGGGCCAGATCGTTGTTGCCGGCTTCGGCCAGTGCGATCGGGCCGGGCAGCGGCGGCGGTGCGCTGTTGACCGGCGCCGGGGTATCGGTCGCGATGGGCGGCGGGGTCGCAGCCGTCGGTGCGGCCACAGCGGGGCCTGCCGCCTCGGGCGCCCAGCGCTGCCAATGATCGGCCGGAGGGGTTTCAGCGCGTCCCGGGCGGGCGCCCGCGGGGGATTCGTTTGCGGCCATCGGTGCTCCTGGTGTTCGCGTCCATTATGCGACAAGCCCGGTGCTCAACCGGTACTGCTGTGCCCCGGCGGTGCTGCCGATGCACCGCGCGCCAGCCAGCGCACGCCCTTCCACAGCGCGCGCCAGACCAGCCACACCAGCAGCGCGCCGGCCAGGCTGCAGGCCAGCACCACCACCAGCGCGATCCACGGGTGTGCCAGGGCCAGCGCCAGGCCACCGACTACCACGGTGTCCTCGGCGGCGGAGGCGACCCAGTTGCTGGCCGGTTCCGGCGAGGTATTGAGCAGCGCGCGGGTACCGGCCTTCAGGCCGTGGCTGGCGAGGGCGACGCCGGCACCGGCGGCGAGTGCGCCGGCGCCGAGCTGACCGTCCGGCGACAGGGTAGCCGCTGCGAGGAACGCGCCGGCCGGCACGCGTGCGAGCGTCTGCACCAGGTCCCAGACCGAGTCCACGCCGGGAATCTTGTCGGCGAAGAACTCGGCGATGGCCAGCGCCGCCGACGTGCCCAGCACCCACCAGGATTCGGTGGCCTGCAGAGCGGGCGGCAGGTCGACCCAGCCGAGCAGGCCGGCAAGGCCGACGCCGAACACGGTGAGGTAGACGCGGATGCCGGCCAGCCAGGCCAGCAGGATGCCGATCACGAACAGGTGGGCTTCGGTCATGGCGATGCTCCGGCGACGGAACTGTGCAGGGGACCACACTATCGACGATGGCATGCCTGAACGCCACAGACCGTGGCCGGCCACGGCGCAGGAAACCCACCCGTCCTGTCATACACTAGCCCGTCGTTTGCCACAGGGGCCGTACCGGTGTCGCCCTCGCGATACCCCGGAAACCACCCATGACCAACCGTCCTCCCATGCGCGTGCAGGTACGCCTGCCCGGCGCGCCGCAACCGCCGGCCGACCGTCGCCGCCTGCTGGTGATCGGCGGCATCTGGCTGCTCAGCCTGGTGCTGGCGGTGCTGGGTGGCTGCTGGATGGCCACGCCACGCGATGCCCAGGGCCAGCGCCTGCAGGCTGCCGAGAAGCGCGCCGAGACGCTGCAGGCGCAGCTGACCGAGCTGCGCCAGAAGCAGGCCACGCTGGAAGCCTCCGACCGCATCAGCCGCGCCGCCAATAACGAGGTGCAGTCCTCGCTGGCCGAGCGCGATGAGGAAATCGCCGGCCTGCGCGCCGACGTTGCCTTCTATGAGCGCCTGGTGGGTTCGACCAGCCAGCGCAAGGGCCTGAACACCCATTCGATCGAGTTCAGCCCGGAAGCGGCCGGCACCTGGCAGTACACCGCCGTGCTGACCCAGAACCTCAACCGCGGCGCCATCAGCCAGGGGCAGATGCGCTTCACCGTGGAAGGCGTGAAGAACGGCAAGCTGGCCACGATCAGCTGGGATGATCTGCACCAGCGCAGCAAGGTGCCGGGACAGGATTACTCGTTCCGGTACTTCCAGCAGCTCACCGGCAGCGTGATGCTGCCGGCTGACTTCACCCCGCAACGCGTGCGGGTGACATTGGGGAGTGGTACGGGGGGTACCACCCAGGTATTCGACTGGAAACAAGCCGGTGCGCCGGCCAGCAAAGGGGAGTAGGCAGATGTTCGGAAGCAGCAAATCCAACCGTGAAGGCCAGCTGGTGGTGGATGCCCTGATCGGCAACCAGGTGGTGATCCGCGGTGATGTGGAATTCAGTGGTGGCCTGTATGTGGAAGGTCGCATCCACGGCAAGGTGATCGCCACCGAAGGCGCCAGCGGCGCGACCCTGACGGTCGCCGAGCATGGCGTGATCGAGGGTGAGATCCGGGCCCAGGTGGTGGTCATCAGCGGCCGTCTGGACGGCGATGTACACGCCACCGAGAAGGTCGAGCTGACCCCCAGCGCACGGGTCAATGGCAACGTCCATTACCAGGTGGTGGAGATGAATGCGGGCGCCCAGCTGAACGGCCGCCTGATCCATGCCAGCGCCCCGATGGCGGCCCTGCCGGCGCCGGAAGGCGATGAGGCCAATGGCAGCAAGGGCGACACCGCCGCACGCCGCAAGCTGGCCGAGGCGATGGCTTGAAAGCCATCCCCGGCACCCCCATGCTGGCACCATGAGCACGCTAGTCTCCCTGCCCGGCGCCACCCCGGTTGCCGCGCCCGATTACCAATCGCTGGAGCGCCCGCTGAACTTCACCGAGTCGGCGGCCGCCAAGGTCAAATCCCTGATCCAGGAAGAGGGCAACCCCGACCTGGCCCTGCGTGTGTACATCGAGGGCGGCGGCTGTTCGGGCTTCCAGTACGGGTTCGAGTTCGACGAGAACCGTGCCGAGGATGACCTGGCGGTACAGACCAGCGGGGTGACCCTGCTGGTCGACCCGCTGAGCCTGCAGTACCTGATGGGCGCCGAGGTGGACTACACCGAGAGCCTGACCGGTGCCCAGTTCGTGATCCGCAACCCGAACGCAAAGACCACCTGCGGCTGCGGCAGCAGCTTCAGCATGTAAGAGGCCTGTGGCCGGAATGTGCCAACCAGGGTTGGCACCTGCCAGAGCGGGTAGATCCACGCCATGCGTGGATGATCCTTCCTGCATCCACAACGGCAGATTGCGCACAGCGCCGACCTTGCCACCCGCATCGATTGGCGGCACGCTTGCAGGATGCCCAATACTCCTTCGCCGCTTTCCGGTTTCGCCTTCGTGGGTGAACCGCTGGAGCGCGCCGATGCCCTGCGCGAAGATGCCGATGCACTGGCGCGCCTGTGGCCGGGCGCGCGCATCCTCGTGCTCGATCAGGACGGCAGCGCCTTCACCGGCGATGACGATCAGCCACTGGCGCTGACCGGCGCCGACATCGGCGGCGGCCCGGGTGCCGCGATCTTCCTCGGCCTGCGCGGAGAGCAGGCGTGGTTCTCGGTTGAAGCCACCAACGTCACCATCAGCGCACCACGCCGGCTTGATCTGCGCCAGGCCGCGCTGCTGTGGTCGATGGCCGATGCGACCGCCTTCAGCTATGCCCGCGGCATGTCGTACTGGCACTCGCGCACCCGCTTCTGCGGCGTGTGCGGCGGCGCCGTGGCGTTTGCCCGTGGTGGCTTCGTCGGCCGCTGCGGGCAGTGTTCCACCGAACACTACCCGCGTGTCGACCCGGCGGTGATCGTCGCCGTGGAAAACCAGGGCCGGCTGCTGCTGGGCCGGCAGTCGAACTGGGCCCCGCGTCGCTACTCGGTGCTGGCCGGCTTCGTCGAACCCGGCGAGACCTTCGAGCAGACCGTGGTGCGCGAAGTCCATGAAGAGAGCAAGGTGCGGGTGACGGCCTGCCAGTACCTCGGTTCGCAGCCCTGGCCGTTCCCGGGTGCGCTGATGGTTGGCTTCCGCGCACAGGCGCAGGATGACCTGCCGACCGTGGACGGTGAGCTGGAAGACGCGCGCTGGTTCAGTGCCGACGAGGTCGGCGCGGCACTGGCGCGCGACGTGGAGGACGATGGCCAGGGTATCCGCCTGTCGCCGCCGATCTCGATTTCGCGCGGCCTGATCGAGCATTGGTACCGGCAGCAGAAGGGCTGAGCCGGGCCGGCTGGGGCGATTGCATTGCCGCCACCTGAACACGGCCCGGGTTACAGTGCGGGTCATCGCGGAGGGCGCCGCTGCGACAGGTAAGGTAGCGGCGCCGAGCGTTCTGTTTCGTAGGGAGACCTGCCATGTTCACCACTCTGGCCGCCGTGCTGGTGGCACTGGCCCTGGGCCATGTTGCTCCGGCCGCTGCTGCCTCGCTGCGCCGTTTCGACGGTTTCCGGCGTTGGCTGGGCTGGCTGGATGCGCGTGGTGGCAAGGCCTGGCAGGGACCGGCCGGCGTTGCCTTGGCACTGCTGCCGCCGCTGTTGCTGATGGTGCTGCTGGCGTGGCTGTTGCGCGGGGTGCTGTTCGGCCTGCCGTCGCTGCTGCTGGGCGTGGCGGTGCTGGCCTGGTGCTGGGGCCCGCGTGACCTGGACCGCGATATCGAGGCCATTATCGATGCCGATGATGCGGCGACGCGGCAGGCTGCAGTGCGCAACCTGCAGTCGGCCGGCGGCAGCCTGCGCGAGGACATTCCGTCACTGGTCGAGGCGACGGTGCTCAACGCACTGCGGCGCTGGTTCGCGGTGCTGTTCTGGTTCCTGTTGCTGGGCCCGGCTGGCGCGCTCGGGTACCGGCTGCTGGCGCTGATGGCGGAGAGCCCGATGCGCGCACGCGTGCCGGTGGAGCCGCTGGCGCTGGCGCAGCGCCTGCTGGGCTGGATCGAGTGGCCGGTGGCGCAGCTGATGGCCTTCTCGATGGCGCTGGTGGGCAATTTCGATACGGCGTGGAAGGCCTGGCGCCAGGCCCATGGCGAACGCCTGGCCGGCAACATCGGGTTCCTTGGCGCGGTGGCGCGGGCCAGCGTCAACGCCGAGCTGCGTGAGGATGCGCACGATTACACCGAGGCAGGGTTGCTGCCGGTGTGGCAGCGGTTGCCGGACCTGCGTGATGCGATGAGCTTGGTGTGGCGGATGCTGCTGCTGTGGCTGGCGGTCCTCGCCCTGCTGGTGATTGCAGGCTGGGTGACGTAGTTGCTTTGCAGGGCTTGCAGCCCTGCACCTGCAGAGTCGACAGCAACTGCAACGGCAGGATTGCAGCGGGTCGGCGGGGTGGGTCGGATGGCGGGGGACGCCGTGAATCCGTCCATGGAGGCTTGGTCGCCGCATCCATGCGGCTCACACCCCCGCCATCCGACCCACCCCGCCTTCGACAGTTTTCCGCGCACTGACGTTCTGTAGAGCCGAGCCATGCTCGGCTCCGAGCGAGCGCAGCGAAGCGATCCGCTTCTGCTTTTGATCTTCTCTTTCTTTTCCGTGGTGGACGCACACGGAAACTGTCCGTGGCCGGGCGGGATGGGTTTGCGGGGGTGTCCGCGGCATGGATGTCGCGGCCAAGACTCCATGGACGGATTCACGGCGTCCCCCGCAAACCCATCCCGTCCGGCCAACCCCAGGGCTTCTGCCTTCAAACGTCGCCCACCGCGAGGGGCTGCGCCGTTGGCTGGAAAACCTAGATCGGTGCCAGTGCGGTGAACGGTGCCCACGGCAGGTTGCGCAGCAGCGCATACCCGGGCAGCACCCAGAGCCAGAACGTGGGATTGGCCAGTACCCGCATCAGCGGGTCGAGCACGCGCGGACGGATGCCGGCGACGTTCAGCAGCATCAGCAGCAGGAACGGCAGGCTGATGACCAGCAGCGGGTTCATCGCCATCGCGCCGGGCAGGTCGAAATGGACCAGTGAATACAGGCAGCGGGTGCTGCCACAGCCCGGGCAGTACAGGCCTGTCAGCGCGTACAGCGGGCAGCTCGGCAAAGGATTGCCGGCGACATACGGATTGACGTTGCGCAGCACCACCGCGGCACCGGCGGCCAGGCCGGTGGCGGCCAGCAGCGGTGCCCAGCGGGCGAATCGGGAGCGGGCGGGAAGTGCGGACATTGCAGCAACGGATCCGGCGCAGGCGCCGGATCCGTCCACGCGGATCAGTAGCCGCTGTTGTTCATTGCACCCATGCCGCCGACAGCGACGATCAGGATGCCGTACAGCACGCCGACCACGACGGCGGCGATGGCCGACCAGATCGCCCACTTCTTGGCCTTGGCGGCGGAGTCCTGGGCACCGGCGATGTCGCCAGCTGCCAGCTTGCCGTTGACCTGCGCGGCGTAGACGATCGACACGATGCCGGCCGGCAGGCAGCAGAACAGGGTGCTCAGGATGGCCCAGACCAGATTGTTCGGGACCTGCGGAGTGGCGGTGTTCATGGGTTCAAGCTCCTTGATGGGTGGTGGTGGTGAATCATTGGTCGGAAAGAGCGCCCAGTACGGCCAAGCCGCCGAACAGCCCGAACCACAACAGCAACAGGACCGGCAGGGCCACGGCCGAAGCCACCGCCCACCAGCCCGCCTTGCGCGACGCACTGTAGGCCCCCGGCAGGTCGCCGGCGGCGCGGCGGCCATCGACCTGGGAGGCATAGACGATCGACACCACGCCCAACGGCAGGCAGCAGAACAGCGTCGTCAGGATCGCCCAGACCAGATGGTTGGGGATGTAGACCGGACGGCTGAGCGGTGGCGGTTGATTCAAAGCAAGACTCCATTCCTTGGTGGCCGGCCATGATGAAACGGCCGAACCTCCCCCCTGTGGGTGCGTAATCTACCTCAACCCGCGCTGCATGTATGCGGTTACAGTCAGATACTGGCCGGTATGGCCCTTGATCTGACGCATCTGACGGACCTCTGCGATGCATCGGAGGGCGAGGATGGGGGGCTTGTCGCTGGGACGGTCTACCCGTGTCCGTGCGGTCGATCAGGCGTGATCACCACGCAGGGCCCGCACCTGGGCCTCCAGCACCGGGGCGCTGGTGGTGCGGCCATCCACGGCCGGTGCCGCCACCACCTCGACCGTGGCGCGGAAACGACGCGGCACCCGCATGCGGCCAAGGCGGCTGTCGCGGCGGCTCCACATGCTCGACCACATGCCGCGCAGCGCCATCGGCACCACCGGCACCGGCCGCCGCTCGAGGATCTTCTCGACGCCGGACTTGAACGGCGCCATCTGCCCGTCGCGGGTCAGCGCGCCCTCGGGGAAGATGCAGACCAGTTCGCCTTCGGCCAGCGCCGCGTCGATCTCATCGAACGCACGCTGCATCAGCGCCGGGTCTTCGCGCGCCCCGGCAATCGGGATCGCCTTGGCGGTCCGGAAGATCCAGCGCATCACCGGGATGTTGAAGATCCTGTAGTACATGACGAAGCGCACCGGGCGCGGGATGGTCGCCGACAGGATCAGCGCGTCCATGTAGCTGACGTGGTTGCAGACCAGCAGTGCGGCGCCTTCGTCCGGCACGTTGGCCTCGATGCCGTGCGGGCGCAGCCGGTACAGGGTGCGCACCATCAGCCAGCTGAGGAAGCGCATCAGGAACTCGGGGACGATGGTGAAGATGTAGATCGCCACCAGCGCGTTGGCGATGGCCAGCGCCAGGAACTGCTGCGGAATGGTCCAGTGCAGCAGCTTGTGGGCGGCCAGCGACAGCAGCGCCGCAGCGACGATGAAGCCCGAGTTCTGGATGTTCAGTGCGGCGAACACGCGCGACATCTGCGCCTTCGGCGTGCGGCTCTGGATCAGTGCGAACAGCGGCACCACGAAGATGCCGGTGAACAGGCCGATGCCGACCAGGTCGATGACGATGCGGATGCTGCCGGGCTGCTGCAGGAACGGCCCGATGGTCAGCCCGTGCACTGTCGCTTCGCCGCTGCGGGCGAAGTACAGGTCGAGCAGGAACGCGGTCATGCCGAACGCGCCCAGTGGTACCAGGCCGATTTCCACCGTACGTGCTGACAGCTTCTCGCACAGCAGCGAGCCGACGCCGGTGCCCACCGAGAACAGGGCCAGCGCGAAGATGTACAGGGTCGGCTGGCCGCCCAGGTTGGTCACCGCATAGGCCGGCAACTGCGAGGTCAGCACGGTGCCGACGAACCAGAACCAGGACACGCCCAGGATCGAGTTGCGTACGGCTTTCTGCTGGCGCGCCATGCGCAGCACCGCCAGCGATTCCGGCAACGGGTTCCAGTTGATCTTCAGATTCGGGTCGCCGGCATCGACCTTGGGAATCAGGCGGGCGGCGATGTTGCCGCAGATCGCCAGGGCGATGATCGCGCACGCGGCCACCACCGTGCCGTGACTGCCAGCCACGGTGAACACCAGGCCGCCGACGATCATGCCGGAGAGGATCGACATCGAGGTGCCCATCTCGACCAGGCCGTTGCCGCCGGTCAGCTCTTCTGGCCTGAGCACCGACGGCAGCACTGAGTACTTCACCGGGCCGAACAGGGTGGACTGCATGCCGGTGCAGAACAGCGCGACCAGCAGCACCGGCAGGCTCTGGGTGAGGAAGCCGGTGGCCGCCAGCGACATGATCACGATCTCCATGGTGGTGGTGATCACGATCAGTCGCGATTTTTCCAGTTTGTCGGCGATCTGCCCGGCCAGCGCCGAGAACAGGAAATATGGCAGGATGAAGATGGCCGGTGCCAGGGTGGCGTACAACCCCAGTTCTTCCTCCGGCACAGCCATGAACAGCAACATGCTGATGATCGCCTGCCGGTACACGTTGTCGTTGAACGCACCGAGCGCCTGGACCACGAAGAACGGCAGGAAACGGCGCTGGCGCAGCAGGGCGAACTGGTTGTGACCGGACATGGAACCTCCTTGACCGGCGCAGCCTAGCATTCCTTCCCCTCTGCTGTGGGTGCGGACCTGTGGGTGCGGACCGTTGGTCCGCACACCTGCCAGCACTCTCAGACGATATCGTCGACCACGCCGCCATCCACGCGCAGCGCCGCACCCGAGGTTGCCGATGCCTGCGGCGAGGCCAGGTACACCACCATGTTGGCCACTTCCTCGACCGTGGCGGTGCGCTGGATCACCGAGGACGGCCGGTGCGCCATCACGAACTCACGGCCGATCTGCTCCAGCGGCTTGCCGCTGCGCTGGCGTTCATCCTCGAACATCGCCGCAAAACCATCGGAGAGGGTCGGGCCGGGCAGCACCGCGTTGACGGTGACGCCACTGCCGGCCACGCGCTTGGCCAGGCCGCGCGACAACGACAGCTGCGCGGTCTTGCTGACCCCGTAATGGATCATGTCGGCGGGAATGTTGCGCGCTGATTCGGAGGAAATGAACAGCACGCGGCCCCAGCCGGCATCGACCATTGCCGGTAGCAGCGCACGCGACAGGCGCACGCCGGACATCACGTTGGTATGCCAGTAGCGCTCCCAGGTCGCGTCATCGGTCTCGAAGAAGTCCTGTGGGCCGAAGATGCCGGCGTTGTTGACCAGAATGTCGACCTTGGGCAGGCCGGCCAACAGTGTTTCGACACCGGCTGCATCAGAGAGATCGGCGGCGACGCCGAGCACGTCGGCTCCCGGCACGGTGGCGAGCAGGTGCCGGCGGGCGCGCTCGACGCTGTCGGTGCTGCGGCCATTGAGAATGACACGCGCACCAGCGCTGGCCAGTCCTTGGGCGATGGCCCGGCCGATGCCGGCGGTGGAGGCGGTGACCAGCGCGGTGCGGCCACTGAGCTCGATTTTCATGGCGATAGTCCGGAGCGGGGGGAATTGCCCAGTATCCGCGCGGCCGCGTGATCGAACCGCAGCGCCACGCGCAACGCGCCGTTGCACACGGCGCAATTGACCCATGCCACGCGTGGGTGGGATCTCCGATCAGCGATGAGGAGTCAGGTCAGGCTGGTCACCGCTTCATTGGCCGCTGCCCGCACCTTCGGCAGCATTCGCAGTACCAGCGCCATCTGCGTGCGGATCAGCTGCAGTTTCGGCGGCATCGCCTCGTCGATCTGCTCCAGCTCGGCGGCCACCGCGCGGTCGGCGTCGTTGTCATCGTCGGCGACCGGTTGCCGTGCGGTCAGCGCCGAGGCCAGTTGCTGCAGTGCCTTGCGCACGCGCTCGCCGGCCGCCAATGCCAGCGGGTCGCCCGCATAGCTGTCCACCTGGTCGCGATGCGCGCCCAGCGCCGACAGGTGTCCCAGCAGCGTGTTGGACAGCGCCAGGAAGCGGAAGCCGGCATCCAGATTGCGGCGCACATGGCCGGGCTCACGCAGCATGTTCGACAGTGCGGTGGACAGCGCGGCATCGGCATTGTGCATGTCGCGCCGCGCGATGCGGTAGGCCAGGTCGTCGCGCATGCCGCTGCGGTACTGGCCCAGCACCGAATCCAGGTAGCGAGCCGCAGTGTCCAGCACGCGTGCCAGGACGAGATGCAGCTGCCGGCCCTGCCAGTCGGGCAGGACCAGGAACGCGGCCGCCGCTGCGATCGCGCAACCCAGCACCGTATCGACCATGCGCGGCACGATCAGCACGAAGCCGTCGCCGATCAGGTTGAAGCAGGTCAGTGCCATCACCGTGATCGCCGCCGACGCCACCAGGTAGCGGTCGGTGCGGGTGAAGAAGAACAGAAGTGCAGAGAGCAAGGCGATCAGCAGCTGCACGTGCAGCTGCGGGAACAGCTGCAGCAGCGCCCAGGTCAGCACCAGTCCGGCCAGGGTGCCGACGATGCGCTGGGCCAGGCGTTGGCGGGTGGCGCCGAAGTTGGGCCGGCACACGAACACGATGGTCAGCAGTACCCACGAACCGTTCTGCGCATTGAACAGGCGGATCGCTGCAAAGCCGACAATCAGCGCCAGCGCCATGCGCAGCCCATGCCGGAACAGCACCGAGCCGGGCGTAAGCTGCTGGCGGATGCGCACGCCCATCTCGCGCAGGGTGTGTGGGTTGCTGTCGCGCAGGCGGGTATCGACGTTGTCCAGGCTGGCTTCGGAGCGCTCGGCATCCAGCAGGCGCCGTTCGATGCTGCGCAGGTTGTGCACCAGCAGGTCCAGCGAGCCCAGCAGGCGCTGCCATTGCGGCCGCTGCTGGTCGCGCAGGTAGGCCAGCGCATCGGCCAGGTCGCGCCCGGCCTGCTGGTTGCCTTCGCCGTACACGAACGGACGGCGCAGCCGGATTGCCTCGCCCAGGCGGGCACAGGCCTGTCCCTGCAGGTCAAGCAGGCGCTGGCAGCGGTACAGCACGTCGCTGTGGAAGAACGCGTCCACCAGCGCGCCGTACGGGTAATGCGAGGAACTGGCGCGCTCGTGGAAATCCTGCGCCATGTAGTACAGGCGCAGGTAAAGGCCGGAGTTCACGCCGGGTCGGCCGGAGCGGCCGAAGCGGGCCAGGATCGCGGTCTTGGCCTCGTTCAGCGCGCCGACCACGCGGCGGTTCTGTTCGGCCAGGTCGAGCTGGCGACGTTGCAGGTCGGCTTCGCGCACCGGCTCGAACAGCGCGGCCTTCAGCTGCAGGTAGCGGCCCAGCTCAACGTACAGTCGCGCCACCCGCTCGCGGACCGGCCGGTTGGCGAACAGCGCGGTCCACAGGATCGACAGCAGGCCGTACCAGACCGCACCGGCCAGCAGGTGGCTGACCGCTTCCAGCGCACTGTGCAGGTCGCTGGCACCGTGCTGTTCCAGGCCGATCATGGTGTAGATCGCCAGCGTCACCGTGGCCTGGGCAATGGACGCATAGCGCTCGCCGAGCGCGCCGAGCAGGGTCAGGCCGAAGGTGGACAGCGCCAGCGCGCCGATGAAGATCCACGGCCACGGGAACAGCCAGATGACCGATGCTGCGGCGATGCAGAAGCACAACAGCGACAGCGCCACCGCCTTGGTCCGGCCCCACCAGTTGTCATCGGTTTCGGCGATGGCACTGGCGATGATGCCGAGGAACACGCCGGGCAAGGCGGTCAGCGCATCCAGCTGCCAGCACACCGCCAGCGCCGCGGTCAGGGCGATGAACACCCGCAGGCCGTAACTGGCCTTCTCGTGGGCCCACAGGCGGCTGAGGCGGGATTGTCGGGCGGACATGCAGGCTCGGCGGAAGGGTCTCCGACCATTATTGCGGGTGTGGGGTGAAGGGGACAGCCCGCGCAGGAATCCGGTAGTGCCGGCCGCTGGCCGGCAGATTTGCGGTACGGAGAAAGCCGGCCAGCGGCCGGCTCTACCCATAGATCCACGCCGCGCGTGGATGGGCCCTTCTACGCCCGCTGCGCGCGCTTGAGCAGCTTGGCTTCGCGCCTGCGTGCGCGGCGTGCGCGCCAACGCTCGGCCAGGCACGAGAAGATCACGTACAGCGCCGGCGTGCTGAGAAGGGTCAGGCTCTGCGAGAACAGCAGGCCGCCGATCATCGCGATGCCCAGCGGGCGGCGCAGCTCGGACCCTTCACCCAGGCCGATCGCCAGCGGCACGGCGGCCAGGATCGCGACCATCGTGGTCATCATGATCGGGCGGAAGCGCACGATGCTGGCCTCGCGTGCGGCGTCGCGCGGCGCCAGCCCATGCTCGCGCTGCGCCACCAGGGCGAAGTCGATCATCATGATCGCGTTCTTCTTGACGATGCCGATCAGCAGAACCAGCGCGATCATCGAGATCACCGACAGTTCGGTGTTGGTGCCGAACAACGCCAGCAGCGCACCGACGCCCGCCGCCGGCAGCGTGGACAGGATGGTGACCGGGTGGATCAGGCTCTCGTAGAGCATGCCCAGCACCAGGTAGACGGTCAGGATCGCGGCAAACACCAGGATCAGCATGTCGCTGGGATCTGAATTGAAGCCGAAGCCCGCATCGTCGGCCAGGCGGATGTCGCCAGGCATGCGCATGCCGGCGACGGTGGCATCGATGATCGCCTTGGCCTCACCCATGCTCACGTTCGGAGCCAGGTTGTAGCTGAGGTCCATCGTCGTGTACTGGTTCTCGTGGGTGATCTGCGAGGGGGCCAGGCCGGGCATCTGCGTGGCCACCGCGGTGATCGGCACCATGTCGCCGTTGCGCGCACGCACGTACACCTCATCCAGCGCCGCCGGGGTGGCGGTCTGCGAGGGCAGGGCGTTGACCACCACGCTGTACTGGTTGATGTCCGAATAGATGGTGGAGATCTGGCGCTGGCCGAACGCACCGTACAGCGCGCCGTCGATGGCGCCGACAGTGATGCCCAGGCGCGCGGCCTTGGCGCGGTCGATCTGGATGTTCTGGCGCAGTCCGGCATTGTCCACGTCGGTGCCGACGTCACGCAGCTTCGGGTTCTTCTTCAGTTCCGCCTGCAGCTTGGGCAGCCATTCCTGCAAAGCAGCCAGGTCGTTGCCCTGCAGGGAAATGCGGTACTGCGCGCCCTGGCTGGAACCGCCGCCATCGTTGCTGGGCAGGTCCTGGATCGCGCGCAGGCGCAACTGCAGGTCGGGGTAGCGATCGGCCTTGGCACTGAGTCGCGCCAACGCATGTGCGGTGGTTTCGCGGCGACCGTCGCTGCGTGACTTCAGCTCGATGTTGAACTGTGCACTGGAGCCCTGACGGCCGCTGCCGAGGCGCACACCCACGGTTTTCACTGCCGGGTCGGCCATCAGCATGTCGGTGATGCGACGCTGGCGGGCGACCATGTCCTCGAAGGAGACGGTGGCGCTGGAATTGGCGCGGCCCCAGATCAGGCCGGTGTCCTGCGGCGGGAACGCGCCCTTCTTCACCGCCCCGAACAGGAAGATGGTGACGCCGATCAGGATCAGCGGCGTCAGCGACAGCAGCAGCGCGTGGCGCAGCGAGAAGTCCAGGAACACGGTGTAGATGCGCAGCATGCGCTCGTGGCCGGCATCCAGCCAGCGTCCGAAGCGCGACGGCGGCGCGCTGTGGTCATGGGCGCTGAGGAAGCGGCTGCACAGCGCCGGGGTCAACGTCAGCGAAACGATCATCGAGACCACGATGGCCGCCACCAGGGTGACGGTGAACTCGCGGAAGAACGCGCCCATCATGCCGCTGGCGAACAGCAGCGGGATGAACACCGCGACCAGCGAGGCGGTGATCGAGACGATGGTGAAGCCGATCTCGCGCGCACCGGTCAGCGCCGCCTGCATGCGCGGCATGCCCTCATCGAGGTGGCGCATGATGTTCTCGATCACCACGATCGCATCGTCCACGACGAAGCCGATCGCGATCACCAGCGCCAGCAGGCTCAGGTTGTTCAGGGTGAAGCCCATCACGTACATCACCAACGCGGCACCGGCCAGCGACAGCGGTACGGTCACTGCGGCGATCAGCGTCGGTGCCAGCCGGCGCAGGAACAGCGCCATGGTCAGCACCACCATCGCCAGGCTGATCAGCAACGTGATCTGCACTTCATGCAGCGACGAGCGGATGGTCGGCGTACGGTCGAAGTACGGCGTCATCGTGGTGCCGGGCTGCAGGTAGTCGCGCAGGGTCGGGATCTGCGCCTTGACCCGGTCCACGGTCTCCACGATGTTGGCGCCGGCACGGGTGAACACGTACATCACCACCGCCGGCTTGTGGTCGAACCACGCGGCCTGGTAGGCATCCTGCTGGCCGTCGTAGACGTTGGCGATGTCCTTCAGGCGGATCACCCGGCCATCGCCCTGGGTCTTGACCACCAGATCGGCGAAGTCGGCCGCACGCGCCACCGAATCGTTGGCGATGATCGCGGTGGTGGTGTTGCCGTCGCTGAGGAAGCCGGTGGGCGAGGTCACGTTGGCCGCGCGCACCGCATTGCGCAGGTCATCGGCGGTCAGGCCCAGCGCGTTCATCAGGCGCAGGTTGACGTCCACGCGCACCGCTGGCGTCGACGCGCCGGCGATGTCGACCGAGGCAACGCCGCTGATCTGGCGGATGCGCTGCGCCAGCAGTGAATCGGCGACGTTGTACAGTTCGTCGGCCGACTGCGTCTGCGAGGTCAGCGCGATGGCGATCACCGGGTCATCGTTCGGGTTCGCCTTCTGGTACATCGGCGACCCCATGCCCGAGGGCAGGTCGGCCTGGGCCGAGTTGATCGCCGTCTGCACGTCCAGCGCGGCCGAATCGATGTTGTGGCCGCTCTGGAAGATCATGAACACCAGCGAGCTGCCTTCCGAGCTCGACGAGCGCATGCGGTCGATGCCCGGCAGCTGGCCGAGATGGCGTTCCAGCGGCGCGGTAACCGTGGAGGCCATGGTCGCCGCATCGGCGCCGGACTGGCTGGCATGCACGAAGATCACCGGGATCTCGATGTTCGGCAGTGCCGATACGCCCAGGCGCAGGTAGCAGATCAGGCCGACCATGAACAGGCCGATGGCCAGCAGCGCGGTGCCGATCGGGCGGCGGATGAAGGGGCCGGACAGGTTCATCGCGCGGCCCCCCGCAGCAGCGGGGCGTGGATCATGCCTGCGGCTCCTGCAGCGACCCGTCGCGCAACGCACGCTGCTCGCGGCGGCGGGCAAGCCACTCGGAGAAGCGCTCCATGTACAGGTAGATCACCGGCGTGGTGTACAGCGTGACCAGCTGCGACAGCAGCAGGCCGCCGACGATGGCGATGCCCAGCGGGCGGCGCAGCTCCGAGCCGATCCCGGTGCCCAGGGCCAGCGGCAGCGCGCCCAGCATGGCCGCGGCGGTGGTCATCATGATCGGGCGGAAGCGCAGCAGGCAGGCACGGCGGATTGCTTCGTGCGCGTTGGCACCGGCGCGGCGGGCCTCGATCGCGAAGTCCACCATCATGATGCCGTTCTTCTTGACGATGCCGATCAGCAGCACGATGCCGACGATGCCATCCACCGACAGGCTCAGGCCGCACAGCATCAGCGCCAGCAGCGCGCCGACACCGGCCGGCGGGAGCGTGGAGATGATCGTGATCGGGTGGATGTAGCTCTCGTACAGCACGCCCAGCACGATGTAGATCACCACCAGCGAGGCCAGCAGCAGCCACACCACGTCCGTCTGGCTGCCAGTGAACTCGGCGGCCTTGCCGATGAACTCGGCATGCAGGTGGGTGGGCATGTCCAGGCTGTCCTTGGTCTCCTGGATTGCACGCACCGCTTCGGACAGCGAATAGCCCGGCGCCACGTTGAACGAGACCGTCACCGCCGGCAGCTGCTGCTGGTGGCTGACCACCAGTGGCGCGCTGCTCACCTTGCCTTCGGCCAGCGCCGACAGCGGGATGATGTTGCCGGCGCCGACGGTGATGCCGGTGTTCTGCGCGCCGATGCCGGTGGCGGTCGACGAGTTGGACGAGGTGACCTGGCCGAAGCTGGTGGCGTTGGTGCCGGTCAGCGCGCCGGCGCCATTGGAGGCCACCGCCAGCTGCTCCATCAACGCGGTGCTGGTGCGGAACTCCGGCGCCACTTCCAGCACCACGCGATACTGGTTGAGCTCGGTGAAGATGGTGGAGATCTGGCGCTGGCCGAACGCATCGTAGAGCGTGTCGTCGATGGTCTGCATCGGCACGCCCAGCACGCTGGCCTTGTCGCGGTCGATGTTCAGCTCCAGGGCGCGGCCCTGGTTGGACAGGTTGTTGTCCACGTCAGCCAGTTCCGGGCGCTTGCGCAGCGCTTCGGTCAGGCGCGTGGCCTGGGTCGCCACCGTTGCCGAATCGACGTCCGACAGCGAGTACTGGTACTCGGTGGCGGCCACGCGGGTATCCAGGGTCACGTCCTGCACCGGCTTCAGGTACAGCGCCACGCCCGGGATTCCGGCCACCGCCTTCTGCAGGCGCGGCAGGATCTGCTCCAGGCCATCGCGCTGGCTGCGCTCCTTCAGCACGATCGACAGCTGGCCCTGGTTGAGCGTGGGGTTCATGCTGCCGGCACCGATGAACGCCGACACGCCGGTCACATCCGGGTCGTGGCGCAGTGCTTCGGCGACCTGCTTGGTGCGCTGTTCCATCTGCGGGAAGGCGATGTTCTGGTCGGCCTGCACCACGCCGGTGATCAGGCCGGTGTCCTGTTCGGGCAGCAGGCCCTTGGGAATCAGCACATACAGCAGCACGGTCAGCACCAGTGCACCACCGGCCACGGCCAGGGTCAGGCGCTGGTGGCCCAGCACCCAGTCCAGGCTGTGCTCGTACAGGCCGACGGTGCGCGTCCACAGGTTCTGCTTGCCGGCCGCTGCCGCGCGCTCATGCGCGTCTTCGCCCTCGGGCAGGGCGTCGGGCTTGAGCAGGTAGGCACACATCATCGGGGTGAGCGTCAGCGAGATCAGCATCGACAGCACCACCGCGATGCTCAGCACCCACGCGAACTCGTGGAACAGGCGTCCGGTGACGCCGGGCATCAGCAGCAGCGGCAGGAACACCGCCACCAGCGAGACGGTCAGCGACAGCACGGTGAAGCCGATCTGGCGCGCGCCGATCTCGGCCGCTTCCTTGCCACTCTTGCCCTGCTCGATGTAGCGCACGATGTTCTCGATCATCACGATCGCATCGTCGACCACGAAGCCGGTGGCCACCACCAGCGCCATCAGCGAGAGGTTGTCCAGCGACATGCCGGCGAACGCCATCACCGCGAAGGTGCCGGCCAGCGACAACGGCACTGCCACCGACGGGATGATCGTGGCCCACAACCGGCGCAGGAACACGAAGATCACCGCCACCACCAGGCCGATGGTGAGGATCAGGGTGAACTGCACTTCATGCACCGAGGCGCGGATGGTCTCGGTACGGTCGTTGAAGATCTCCAGGTGCACGTCGGCCGGCAGCACGCCCTGCAGCTGCGGCAGGATCGCGCGGATGCGCTCGACGGTCTGCACGATGTTGGCACCAGGCTGGCGCCGGACTTCCAGCAGCACCGCCGGCTTTCCATCGGCCCAGGCGGCCAGCTGGTCGTTCTCCACGCCATCGATCACCTCGGCCACGTCCGACAGCCGCACCGGGCGGCCGTTCTTGTAGCTGATGATGGTGTCGCGGTACTCGGCGGCGCTGGCCAGCTGGTCGTTGGTGCCGATGCTGTAGGACTGCGTCTTGCCGTTCAACGAGCCCTTGGGCGCATTGACGTTGGCCTGGGTCAGTGCGCTGCGCAGCTGCTCCAGGGTCAGGCCCATGTTCGACAACTGCGCCGGATTGACCTGGATGCGCACGGCAGGGCGCACGTTGCCGGCGATCGACACCAGTCCCACGCCCTGCACCTGCGACAGGCGCTGGGCCAGGATCGAGTCGGCGTAATTGTTGACGTCGCGCAGCGGGCGCGTGTCGGAGGTCAGCTTCAGGGTGACGATGGCCGCGTCGGCCGGATTCACCCGGTTGTAGACCGGCTGGTAGGGAAGCGACGAGGGCAGGGTGGCCTGGCGGATCGCCGCCTGCACGTCCTGCGCGGCGATGTCGATGTCGCGGTCCATCGAGAACTGCAGGATGATCGTCGACAACCCGGCCGACGAGTCGGAGGTCATCAGCTCCAACCCGGAAATCTGCCCGAACTGGCGCTCCAGCGGGGTAGTGACCAGCGAAGCCATGGTGGTGGCGTTGGCACCGGGGTACTGGGTGGTGACCACCAGGCTGGGCGCATCGATTTCCGGCAGCGCCGACACCGGCAGCTTGCGGTAACCGAGGATGCCCAGCAGCAACAGGCCCGCCATCAACAGCGAGGTGGCGATCGGGCGGCGGATGAAGATCGTCGAAAAGCCCACGGACTGATCCTTGCTGGCACTTCAATGTCGGCGCCGGCGGGTATGCCGGCGCGAGGGAGATCAGTGGCCTGCGCTCAGCGCGGGCCACCACCGCGACGGCCACCGCCGCCTGCGTTCTTCTGCTCGGCCGCCTTCAGTTCGGCCTCGGTCGGTGCGGCCGGGGTCTCCCCCGGCTTCAGCGCGGTGACCTTGCTGCCCGGCTTCAAGCGGAACTGGCCTTCACTGACCACCCGCTCGCCGCCCTTCAGGCCTTCGGCGATCTGCACCTGGCTGTCGCCCACTTCCACGCCGCTGCGCACGGTCTGCATCTTTACCGTGTTGTCGCCCTGCACGATGTAGACGTACTCGCCATCCGGGCCACGCAGCACCGCCTGGGTGGGGATGACCACACCACCGGCGATCGTGCGCAGCTGCATGCGCACGTTGACGAACTGGCCCGGCCACAGGCCGTTGTCGGTGTTGTCGAAAATCGCGCGCGCCTTGAACGTGCCGCTGTCGGCACTGATCAGGTTGTCGACCACGTCGAGCTTGCCGTCGCCGGACAACACATGCGAATCGGCACGGTCCAGCGCGGCCACCGGCACCGTGCCGGCGGCCTGCGCCTGGCGCACGTCGCCGAGCTGGCGCTCGGGCAGGTTGAACAGCACGTGGATCGGATGGATCTGGGTCAGCGTGACCAGCGCGGTGCCGGCGTTGACCACGTTGCCCGCGTCGACCGCGCGGATGCCGGCGATGCCGGAGATCGGTGCGGTGACCTTGGTGTACTGCAGCTGCACCTGCGCCGAACGCATGCTGGCCTCGTTGGCGGCCACGGCGCTTTCGTACTGTGCCACTTGGTTTCGCTGTGTATCCAGATCGGTCTTGGCGACGTACTGGCGATACTCAGGCGCGTTCGAGCGCTGGAAGTTGGAGCGCGCAGTGGCCAGCAGGGCTTCGTTCTGGCGCTTGGCTGCGGCGGCCTGGTCATAGCTGGCCTGGGCCGTGCGCGGATCGATCACCGCCAGCACGTCACCCTGCTTCACTTCCTGGCCTTCGCGGAAATTCAGGCTCATCAACTGGCCGCCGACCTGCGGGCTGACGGTAACGGTGTTCATCGCAGTCACCGTGCCCAGCGCGCTGGCATACACCGGCACGTCCTGGCGCGTGGCCTCCACCACGGTCACCGGTACTGGACCGGCATTCGGATCCTCGCCGCCCTGGCGCGCCCCCGCAGCTGCACCACCGGCCTTGTCCTTGCCCCCGCCCATGACGCGCAGGCCGACCACGGCCAGCACCAGCACTGCCACGACCAGCAGCACGATCTTCCAAACACGTGACATTACGAGGACTCCGAGAGGGCTGGACCAGGCGGGACGCCGGGGCAATGCGCAAAGCATACCTGTGCCACATCACGTTTCCTGCATGACGGATGGGACGGGCGCTAAGACCGGATCGAGCGCCGGAGGTTCCCGTGGCGGCGGTGTTGCCCTACATTCAGCTGGAACCCTTCTGCTGTGGAGATTGCGATGCGCCGTTCGCTGCTGCTGTCCGCCCTGCTGCTGGCCCTGCCGGCCCTTGCCCACGCCCAGGACGGGCAGCGCCCGGAAGTGACCGCCGCCGCGCAGCGGCTGCAGGCCAAGGTGGTCGAATGGCGCCGCGATTTCCACCAGCATCCGGAGTTGTCCAACCGCGAGGCGCGCACCTCGGCCGAGGTCGCCAAGCGCCTGCGTGCGATGGGCCTGAAGCCGAAGACCGGCATCGCCCACCACGGCGTGGTTGCGATCATCGAGGGCGGCAAGCCGGGGCCGAAGATCGCCCTGCGCGCCGACATGGACGCGCTGCCGGTGACCGAGCAGACCGGCCTGCCGTTCGCCTCCAAGGCCACTGACCAGTACCGCGGGCAGACCGTGGGCGTGATGCATGCCTGTGGCCATGACGCGCACACCGCGACCCTGCTCGGCGTGGCCGAAGCACTGGTGTCGATGAAGAAGGACCTGCCGGGCCAGGTGATGCTGATCTTCCAGCCGGCCGAGGAGGGCGCACCGCCGCCGGAAGAGGGTGGTGCGGCACTCATGCTGAAGGAAGGCCTGTTCGCCGATTTCAAGCCGGAAGCGGTGTTCGGCCTGCATGTGTTCTCCAGCGTGCAGGTGGGTCAGATCGCGGTGCGCGGTGGCCCGTTGATGGCGGCCTCGGACCGGTTCGGGATCAAGGTGATCGGCCGCCAGACGCATGGTTCGGCGCCGTGGAACGGGGTTGATCCGATCGTCGCCACCGCCGACCTGGTGGGCACCGCGCAGACCATCGTCAGCCGCCGCGCCAACCTGTCCAAGCAGCCGGCAGTGCTGACCTTCGGCGCGATCAACGGCGGCATCCGCTACAACATCATTCCCGATGAAGTGGAGATGGTCGGCACCATCCGCACCTTCGACGAAGGCATGCGCCAGCAGATCTTCGCCGACCTGCGCAACGTGGCCGAGCACACCGCCGCCGCGCATGGTGCCAAGGCGGTGACCGAGATCTACGAAGCCGATGGCAACCCGGCCACGGTGAACAACCCGGCACTGACCGCGAAGATGCTGCCGAGCCTGCAGGCGGTGGTGGGCAAGGACAACGTATACGAGCCACCGCTGCAGATGGGTGCGGAAGATTTCTCGCTGTACGCCAAGGAAGTGCCGGGCATGTTCTTCTTCGTCGGCTCCACCAGCGCGGGCATCGATCCGGCAACGGCGCCGGCCAACCATTCGCCGAAGTTCCTGCTGGATGAGAAGGCGCTGGATGTCGGGTTCCGCGCGCTGCTGCAGGTGAGCCTGGATTACCTG
Source organism: Stenotrophomonas sp. PAMC25021 (assembly GCF_004795795.1). Taxonomy (NCBI): domain Bacteria; kingdom Pseudomonadati; phylum Pseudomonadota; class Gammaproteobacteria; order Lysobacterales; family Lysobacteraceae; genus Stenotrophomonas; species Stenotrophomonas sp. PAMC25021. The sequence goes on from NZ_CP039255.1 coordinate 2,532,983, forward strand.
CACGGTGCCGGCACCCCGGCGGAGTGAGGGTTTCCGGCAGGGCTGCGCCCTGCACCCGCTGAAGCGGTAGTGCCGGCCGCTGGCCGGCAACCTCAAGGTCAAAAGCGGGCGATCAGTGGGATGGCGGGGTGGGTCCGGTGGCAGGGGACGGCGCAAGTACGTCCCTGTAGCCTCGGTCGCGCCATCCATGGCGCTCACGCCCCTGCCACCGGACCCACCCCGCCTTCGACGGTTTCCCGCGAGCTGTCGGAACGACATCCTGCTTTGGTGGGTGTCGACCTTGGTCGACACGGCGGACGTCATGAACGTCTGAAGAAATCGAAGATCGGTATGGATTGATGCGCTGATGATGCGATTTCAGAAGCCCTTGGCAGCGGCCAGCGCTTGATCAAGCATCGGGGTTGTCCAGGCTGGTACTGGTTCGGCGGGCAGCCAGGCCAAGGGCTGGTTCATTAAGGGATGGGAGAAGGCAGATGGATTTGCCCGGCCGGCCCATTCGCGCAGGCGGAGCCATCCAAGGATTTCGTAGGGAAAGATCATCCGATCCTCCCTATCGAACTCGCGGATGTCATTCGCGGATCTATTGCGGGCCTGCTGAACGTGAAACTCCGCCAAGGCCGAAACCAGGTCATCGACCTGGCCCACGTTCTCGGTATCCCAGCTCGCAAGTGCATCAGCGTAGGGCCCCATGGTGGTGGGGGTCGAGTAGTTGTGCAGATCAATCCGCTCTTTGAACGCGGCAGCGCAAAGAAGCATCAGGAACCAGAAGTGGCGATAGATCGTCCCTGCCCCGGGACGGCCATCGTTACGCAGATCAAGAAGCTGCGTGTCCAGCCCTGCGCGCAATTGATGGAACAGAACCCTCACCTCCGCACGCCGGGCCGCCAGAAGACACAGACCCAGCGAGACGGCGGCAGTGTCTGGAAGCATCATGCAGCTGAACTGGGCCCCTAGACCCTTTCCAATCAGTAGGCTGGCCACATCCACCTGTGCACGGGCGTGGGCAGCTGCGGCGACGAGCAACTCGGGGTGCCGCTCGCGCTGGTTGAGCGAGCGATGCTGGTAATCGACCAGGTGCCAATGAGTCAGATCCTCCAGGCTCTGGCAGAGATAAGGCAAAGAGTCTTCGCTGGCCTGGATCGCAATCCGTTCAAGTTTGCCTTCTGCGTCTTCGAGGATGAGTTCCCGTTTCAATGCATCCGTCATGCTCCAGGCAGCCCAGGTCGAGACTTTGCGCTGCAGATTCCTGAATGAGCTGCCGACCATAGAGTCCCCCAAAAGGTCCGAAGCTTCCTCCGCCCAAATGTAGAGAGGTAGAGTTATTTGCGACAAAAGTTGCAAGTGTCTGTTCCGAAAAGAAATTGATGTGGCCGCTGACCCGAAATGGGAGCCCGGACAGGAGTACTCACGCGATACAATGGCGCCCATGAACACCCCACAGGATTCCAGCCTCGGTCGCGAGGTCAGTTACCCGTCGCAGTACGATCCCGGCCTGCTGTTTCCCATCCCCCGCAGCGGCGCCCGCGCCGAGATCGGCCTCGATGACGCCGCGCTGCCGTTCGTTGGCCACGACCGCTGGCATGCCTTCGAGCTGAGCTGGCTCGACGCGCGTGGCAAGCCGCAGGTCGCCGTCGCCACCGTGCAGGTGCCGTGCACCTCGCCGCGGTTGATCGAATCGAAGTCGTTCAAGCTGTACCTGAACTCCCTCAACAGCACCCGTATCGACAGCGCCGAGGCACTGCGCGCGCGCATCGTGGCGGATCTGTCGGCCTGCGCCGGTGCGCCGGTGGAGGTCGAATTCGGCCTGCCGGGCCTGCGTGAGACGCCGCTCGGCGAATCCATCGATGGGCTGGATCTGGAGATCGACTGCTACGGCCCGCCGCAGGCAGACTTCCTCGCCGCTGATGCCGGCGAGGTGGTGGAGGAAACCCTGGTCTCGGCGCTGCTGAAGTCCAACTGCCCGGTTACCGGCCAGCCGGACTGGGCCACGGTCAGCCTGCGCTACCGCGGGCCGAAGATCGACCGCGCCGGCCTGCTGCGTTACCTGGTCAGCTACCGCGAGCACGCCGAGTTCCACGAGCAGTGTGTTGAACGGATCTTCAGCGAGGTGTCTGCGCGCTGCCAGCCGCAGTGGCTGGAAGTGGAGGCCCGCTACACCCGTCGTGGCGGCCTGGATATCAACCCCTGGCGTGCCAGCCCGGGCATCGCCGCCCCGGCTGCGACCTACCGCGAACTGCGGCAGTAACCGCCACAGGCGGTTGCCCGTTGCGCCGGGCCATGCCCGGCGAGCGCCGGCCAGCGGCCGGCACTACCATGATTCGCAGGTGGTTACGGGTAGAGCCGGCCGCTGGCCGGCAATCGGCCAAGGCCGGATCCCCCTGGCACAGCCGGCCAGCGGCCGGCACTACCGGGCGTCCATTCCCCCGATTGTTCAGCCGCCCCGGGGGGCGGCTTCACATCTGCACCATCCCCATTTAACAACCTCCATGGCACCGTGCGAATCACGTAGTCATGCAGACGGGAGTTGTGGATGAGTACCGAGAAGAAAGCCGATTTCTCCGGCGTCAGTGGCAGTGTCGACAGTACCGCCGAGCAGGTGCCGAAGGCGGACTTCTCCGGCGTCAGCGCTTCGGTGGACAGCACCGCAGACGTTGTCAGCGGCGGCACCTATACCGTGCAGAAGGGTGACTCGCTGTCGAAGATCGCCAAGCAGCATCTGGGCGACGCCAATGCCTGGAAAAAGATCTTCGAAGCCAACCGCGATGTGCTTGATGACCCGGACAAGATCTTCCCGGGCCAGACCCTGAAACTGCCGCCGAAGTAAGCCGGCCATCGAACGCCGTCCGACAATCCCTGGGAGGAACCCCGAATGATCAAGACCACCCCGCTACAGACCGCCCTGATCGCCGCCCTGCTGGGCAGCGTTGCCCTGGTCGGTTGCAAGAAGAAGGAAGAGTCGACCGACAGCAACGCCGCTCCGGCAGCGACCGCCCCGGCCGAACCCGCAGCTCCCGCGCCGATGACCGGCGCACCGCCGCCGATGGCCGAAGCCGCTGCGGTCAACGTCTCGTCGGTCACCGTCGGCAAGACCGCCGCCGCCGACAAGTCGGTTGCGACGACGGCTTTGTTCGCACCGAAGGATGACATCATCGTCTCGGTCAAGACCGACGGCGCTGCCAACAACGTCACCGTTGGCGCCAAGCTGACCTATCAGGACGGCCAGGTAGCCGGCGAACAGAACGCCACCCTGAACACCAGTGGTGCGGAAACCACCAACGTCACGTTCAAGAATGCAAAGGGCTGGCCGGCCGGCAAGTACCGCGCCGAGGTCACCGTCGATGGCAAGGCGGCCGGAACGCCGCAGGAGTTCGAGGTCAAGTAAGTCCTGCCGACTCTCTCCCGGCAGGGCTCACGATGGACGCAGCCGCGAGGCTGCGTCCTTTTTTATTGGGCGATACTCAATCGAGGGGGAACTCGGGTACGCTGAACGGGATATGGAAAGGTGGGAGAGATGGGATGCTCAACTGGATTGTTCTCACGCTGGCAATGGCGTCGACGGACGGTGAAGTAGTCACCTATGTTCATACGGATGCACTCGGGAGTCCGGTGGCTATTACGGACTCAAACGGGAAGGTGATCGAGAGATTCGCATACGAGCCTTATGGCTCTGTCGTTGGAATCGCCGCGGCAGATGGTCCTGGTTACTCAGGCCATGTGTTTGATTCCACGACAGGTCTCAATTACATGCAGCAACGATATTACTCTCCCGAAATAGGTGCCTTTCTCAGTGTAGATCCCGTCGCTGCCTATGGTGGGAAGTCTTCCCTCTTCAACAGGTACCGATACGCCAATAGCAGTCCTTACAACTTTGTCGATCCGGACGGCAGAGTTCCTGTAGTTACGCGTATGAAGGACGGTTCGGTGAAAATCAGCTTCCCAACAAAGTTTTCAGGGGATGGTGCGACACCCAAGAACATAGCGACCTTCAAAGAGCAGGTGGCTTCAATGTCAGGAACCTATGATATTGGCGGGAAGGAGACGCGCGTGACGGTCGAGGTCACTGACATTGAAAAAAGTACCCCGCGGGCCGCCCGTAATGAGATAAAGCTTGTCAACGGGGAAACCTCCCGCCGCAGCGGGCGGAGTTTTGCGGAGTTGGGCGGAAAGAAGGGCGAGATCAATGTCCTGGATAGATTTGACAAGGGTGTTGTTCCTCATGAAGTGTCACATCTTGGCGGTGTGGATGATCTCTATGACAAGACAACGGGGCTGCCCAATCCTGCACGCGGCGACGGAATCATGAATAGGGTTCCCGGTTTGGTTGACAGCCATGCCATCGGTGGAATTGTGGATGGCGATTCGGCAGTCCAGAGACGGGAGCGTTGAGATGCTTGCACGCATTTTGGTTTTCTTCGCTTTCTTATTCCCGCTCACTTCGTGGGCCCAGGAATCTAGCCTGTGGAGCTACAGTTGCGACCACTTCCTATACGGCGCCTGTGTGCGGGTGCCGACAGACATGTCCGTGACCTACGAGGCACCTGTTGACTTTGGTCTGCACCGCATCAGGCGTGATGGTAGGGAAGTCGCCTTGATCTACGAGGGAGATGCCCCCGAAAAGCCTGTGCCAGGAAGCACGCCGGATCTGCGCATCACGGATGGCGGATATGTCGTGTCGGGGTATGCAAGGGCGGAAGGACCTTCCACCCGGTACGACGTCTACGTTCGACCCGGATCATCTGGTGCCGGTTCGCTGCACATCCGAGGCTCTGCAGCGACGGCTGATGAACTCGCCAGCCTGGCCGCCGTCGTTGGGGGATTCCGAATCTGCAACTTCCAGCAAAGCAAGCGCTCGCAGACATTGATCTGTCCAAGGCGTGCCGAGTGGGGGCAGCGATTGTCGGAGTGGGTCATGCGTGCCTCAACGAGCGAGAAGTCGAATTAGCCGTCAAGCCTCAGCTTCCTGACCGGAAGCGAGCCAACGACGAAACACAGCGGTCCAGTACCGCCGCGTATGGCACAGCTTTGCCCCGCGCGGCTGAAAACGCGACAATGCAGGGGTTTCCCCGCCGCGCGCCCACCCTGACGGCGACGGGGGAAAGCGTGGGGCCCGGCCCCGCGCGCGACACGGTTGCACGTGGCCCGGCGCTGGCGCCGGCCTTCCCCTGAGCACTGCTACAGAGTCCAAGTCCCCCATGTCCAAGATTCTCTACACGCTGACCGACGAAGCACCGTTCCTGGCCACCCAGTCGCTGCTGCCGATCGTCGGCGCCTACACCGCCACCGCAGGCATCGTGGTGGAAACCCGTGACATCTCGCTGTCCGGCCGCATCCTGTCGCTGTTCCCTGAACTGCTCAGCGACGCGCAGAAGGTCAGCGACGACCTGGCCGAGCTGGGCCAGCTGGCGACCACCCCGGACGCCAACATCATCAAGCTGCCGAACATCTCCGCCTCGGTGCCGCAGCTGAAGGCGGCCATCAAGGAACTGCAGGACCAGGGCTATCCGCTGCCGGATTACCCGGAAACCCCGGCCGACGACCAGCAGCGCGACTACAAGGCGCGCTACGACAAGGTCAAGGGCAGTGCGGTGAACCCGGTGCTGCGCGAAGGCAACTCCGACCGCCGTGCACCGCTGTCGGTGAAGAACTACGCGCGCAAGCATCCGCACCGCATGGGCGCCTGGGCGTCGGATTCGAAGTCGCACGTCGCGCACATGGCCGCCGGTGACTTCTACGGCAGCGAGAAGTCGGCCACCCTGGCCAACGCCGGTTCGCTGAAGATCACCTTCCACGGCAAGGACGGCAGCGCCGTCGTGCTGAAGGAAAAGACCGCAGTGAAGGCGGGCGAGATCGTCGATGCCGCCGTCATGAGCCGCAAGGCACTGGCCGCGTTCATCGGCGAGCAGATTGCCGATGCCAAGGCCCAGGGCGTGCTGTTCTCGCTGCACCTGAAGGCGACCATGATGAAGGTCTCCGACCCGATCATGTTCGGCGTGGCGGTGAACGAGTTCTACAAGGACGTACTGACCAAGCACGCCGACGTGCTGAAGCAGGCCGGTTTCGATGCCAACAACGGCATTGGTGACCTGGCTGCGCGCCTGCCGTCGCTGCCTGAAGCCACCCGCGCCGCGATCGAGGCCGACCTGGCCGCCGAGTACGCGCAGCGCCCGGGCGTGGCCATGGTCAATTCGGACAAGGGCATCACCAACCTGCACGTGCCGAGCGACGTGATCGTCGACGCCTCGATGCCGGCGATGATCCGCGACTCGGGCAAGATGTGGAATGCCGAAGGCAAGCTGCAGGACACCAAGGCGGTCATTCCGGACCGCTGCTACGCCGGCGTGTACCAGGCCGTCATCGACGACTGCAAGGCGCACGGTGCCTTCGACCCGGCCACCATGGGCTCGGTGCCGAACGTCGGCCTGATGGCGCAGAAGGCCGAGGAGTACGGCTCGCACGACAAGACCTTCCAGATCGCCGCCGATGGCGTGGTCAAGGTCACCGATGATGCCGGCGCCGTGGTGTTCGAGCATGCCGTGGAAGCCGGTGACATCTGGCGCATGTGCCAGACCAAGGACGCGCCGATCCAGGACTGGGTCAAGCTGGCCGTCGAGCGCGCCCGCCTGAGCAGCACCCCGGCCGTGTTCTGGCTGGACGCCGCCCGCGCCCACGACGCGCAGGTCATCGCCAAGGTCGAGCAGTACCTGAAGGACCACGACACCACCGGCTTGGATATCCGCATCCTGCCGCCGGTGGAAGCCACCGCGTTCTCGCTGGACCGCATCCGCAAGGGCGAGGACACCATCTCGGTGACCGGCAACGTGCTGCGTGACTACCTGACCGACCTGTTCCCGATCATGGAACTGGGCACCAGCGCCAAGATGCTGTCGATCGTGCCGCTGATGGCCGGTGGCGGCCTGTTCGAGACCGGTGCCGGTGGATCGGCCCCGAAGCACGTGCAGCAGTTCGTTGAAGAGGACTACCTGCGTTGGGATTCGCTGGGTGAGTTCCTGGCCCTGGCCGCGTCGCTGGAACACCTGGGCAACCGCTACGACAACGCCGCTGCCCGCGTGCTGGCCAAGGCGCTGGACGAAGCCAACGGCCAGTTCCTGGACAACGACAAGTCGCCATCGCGCAAGCTGGGTGGCATCGACAACCGTGGCAGCCACTTCTACATCGCGCTGTACTGGGCCCAGGCCCTGGCCGCGCAGGACGAGGACGCCGCCCTGAAGGCGCGCTTCGCCCCGCTGGCCAAGACGCTGACCGACAACGAGCAGAAGATCGTCGAAGAGCTGATCGCAGTGCAGGGCAAGGCCGTGGACATCGGCGGCTACTACCGCCCGGACGTGGCCAAGGCCAGCAAGGCGATGCGCCCGAGCGCGACCTTCAACGCCGCGCTGGAACAGCTGCGCGGCTGATCCACTGCCGTTCGGCCGTGACACCGGAACCCGCGCTTCGGCGCGGGTTTCTTTTTATGGCGCTGGGGTCAGATCCCTTTTGCAAGCAAAAGGGATCTGACCCCATTCGACCCGTGTCCAGAACCGTGACATCCGTCGGTCGTCGGAATGCCGTCAACGGGGCATGAAACTTGCCCGCGATGGCGGTCGCAGAATGGATCGGCGCCGTTTCGCAGTCGCCTTGAATCTGAGCAATCGATCACGACGGCCGCCGCTGGCGATGCCCTAGCCTTGACGACGCGAGGCCACCGGGGAGGTGGCCGCACGGGGAACACGGATGGCACGCGTGCTGGTAGTGGGAACCGATATCCAGGGCGAGCAGGCCCTGCTGCAACGGCTGCGCCTGGCCTCGGCGCTGCCGGATGGCCAGGTCCGCCGCAGCCAGGATCTGGACGATTGTGATCTGCTGGTCATCCGCGATACCCCGGCGCTGCGCAACGCCGCCCAGCGCATGCGGCAGCAACGTCCGCGCCTGCAGTGCTGGATCGAGGACATCGGCGGCCAGCTGCGTGATGGCGACGGGCATCAGGACGTGCTTGATGACGGTGCCATCGGTCGCGCGTTGCGTCGCATGCAGTTGGCACCGGAGCCCCTGGCCATGCAGACACCTGCGCCGATCCGCCTGGCAGATGGCGCGCACGCCATCACCCGCCTGCTGCGCGAGCGGCTGCCGCTGCGACAGGGCCAGGCACTGCTGGGTGATGCGGGCGAGCCTCTGCTGCTGATGGATCTGGAGCACGATCAGGCCGTGCTGTTGCAGGAGCCGGCTGCGGCGCTGGTGGAGCGGCTGGCCGATGCCTTTGAGCGCCTGCAGCTGGACGCGCTGACACCGGCGCGCCTGCAGGCCCTGGCCGGCGAGCGGCCACGCCAGCCGCTGCGGCCACTGCTGTGGCAATGGGCGCAACGCAGCCGCCATTGGCAGGCGCTGGACGAGCGCCTGCGCGGCGCCTCGGTGAAGCTGCTGCGCTGGCCGGACTTCCGCGTACTGGGCCATGACCACGATGGCTTCCGCCTGTGCTCGCTGCTGCTCAAGCGTGCGTGCACGGTTGAGGAATGCACGATGCTGCTCGAACTGCCGGCGGCGGCCGTTCGCGATTTCATCCATGCCGCCTATCTGTGTGGCTACGCACAGCTGCAGGCCGCCCCGGCGACGCTGATGATGGCGGCAGGTGGCACCCGCACCGACAACGGACTGCTCGCCCGCCTGTGGCGGCACCTGCGCGGGAGCGAGCGCAATGCGTGAGCACAAGGTGGTCGTGCTGGGCGGCATGGGCAGCGGCAAGTCGACGCTGGTACGCAGCATCGCGGCTGGCGCGGTGGTCGACACGGATGTGGCCAACAGTGATCGCCTCGGCGCCGACAAGGCCTCCACCACCGTGGCGCTGGACTATGCAGACATCGACCTGCCCAACGGCGAACGCCTGCGTCTCTACGGCACACCCGGCCAGCAGCGTTTCGATTTCCTGTGGCCGATCCTGCTGCAGGGCGCGCGTGGCGCGGTGCTGCTGCTGGATGCGCGCCGCGCCGGCCTGGCCAGCGAGCTGGAAGGCTATCTGCAGGTGCTGCAGCCGTTCGCATCATCCTTGGCTCTGGTCGTGGCGGTCACCCACCTGGACCAGGCACCGCAGGCCGCACTGGATGACTGGGCCATCCGTGCCTGCCTTGACGACCAGCCGCTGCCGCTGCTGGCCGTGGATGCCCGTGACCGAGGACAGGGACTGCTGCTGATGGATGTACTGATGAGCGAAATGGAAGCGCACGCACTGGTGGCTGCACATGGCTGACGGGCAGCTGGCGGTACTGCCCGACGCCGGTCAGCGTGAGCGCCTGCAGCCCCTGCTGCAGGACCTGCAGCAGCGGGTCGAAGGCGTGCGCACGGTCGTGCTGGCCAGCGTCGATGGCTTTGCCCTGGTCAGCGCCGGCGCCGAAGGGCGCGGCGAACGGCTGGCGGCGATGACCAGCGCGATGCTGGCGCTGGCTGCGGCGGTCGGGCGCGAACTGGTGCTGGGCGATCTGCAGACACTGATGCTGGAAGCGGCGGGCGGAAAGGTGCTGATGCTGGCGATCCAGGCCGAAGGGCGCGCACCGTTGCTGCTGATGGCGGCCTGCGACCAGCGCAGCGTGATCGGCCAGGTGCTGTGGCAGAGCAGGGAATGTGGCCAGGCGATCCTGGCCGAACTCGGCGGATCGTGAGCCCGGCCGCAGGGGAACAAGGGGCTCGGACCAACATCGACAAGGGGTGCGACGTGGCTGGATTGAATGATTCGTTGAACGCACTGATGGGCATCGACGGCGCGCAGGCAGTGGCGCTGGTCGATTACGAAAGCGGCATGCTGCTGGGCGAAGCCGGTGCTGGCATGGACATGGAAGTGGCCGCCGCCGGCAATACCGAAGTGATCCGCGCGAAGATGAAGACCGCCGCATCGCTGAACCTCAACGACAGCATCGAGGACATCCTGATCTCGCTGGGCAAGGCGTACCACATCATGCGCCCGGTGGCGAAGAAGAAGGGCCTGTTCTTCTACATCGTGCTGGACCGTACCAAGTCCAACCTGGCATTGGCCCGGCGCAAGGTGCAGGACGTGGAGGCCGAACTGGCGATCTGAGCGGCCGCCTCCGTAGCGCCGGACCATGCTCGGCTGCTTCCAGCCGAAGCAGCCGAGCACGTTCGGCGCTGCCTTCAGGCTGCTGGAAGCAGCAGTGCAGAGACGAACGAGAGAGCCTTGCTGTCGCGTGCGGCGAAGTACCTGGGCGCATGATCTGGCAGCCACACTTCGTTGAAGTGGCGGCGGAAGTCCTCGTAGAACTCGTTGGGATACAGCTTGGCCTGCACCGTGCGGCCGTCCGGGTAGGCGTGGTCATACGTGGGCAGCGCATCGGTGTCGACGCCGCGATGATCCCTCAGCCATTTGCAGAACAGTCGGCCTTCGGAGATGTCCGGCACCAGCGCCTGCGGGAGCGTATAGCCCGCCTGCTCCAGCGGTGCGATCAGGTTCAACGTCAGCTCGTTGAGCATCGAGAAATGGGTGTACGGCACCTTGGCACGGTTCTGCATGTAGCGGTCGATGTGCACGGGCAGCAACGCATTGGCGCGACCCTGCTGCCATTCCACCACCCACTGCGAGACCTTCACTGCGAACCTGCGCGACAGCCACTGGCCGAGGTGGATGGCGAGGTACGGGTGGATCCAGGTGCCCTGCATGGCCGGGTTCCCACCGGATACCACGTGGATCAGCTCATTCTCGGACAGCTTCGTCTGCGCCATGAGCTCCTGCAGGAACTCCTCCGTCGATTTCAGTGCCCGGTAGTCGGACCAGCGCTTGCCGACGGACTGGCACAGGGCGGTCGCGCTGATGTAGCCGTCGCGGGCGCGCTGCGGGATGACGTTGCCTTCCTCCACGCGCGGAATAAAGGTCATTTGCTGCATGCGTCACCTCGTGCCGTTGTTGGGCCTGAAAGGGTAGGCAGCAGGGCGGCATCAGGTCTGTAGGAATCGTTGCGTTTGTCGCGGCATGCAGTGGCCCTACACAAGCCACCCCACGCCAGCGTATGGTGAGGCAGGTCCTCCCGGGTGAGCCCTGCATGTCCGAGCCTGACACCGTTGCCGACTTGGCGTCGCGCATCGCCGGCGCCATTCACGCCGGCTTCGAGCAGTATCACGCCCGCTTTGCGGCGATCACCGCCCGTGCGCGGCAGCGTTTCGAGCAGCGCGACTGGGTGGGCGCGCGCCGGGATGCAGTCGAGCGCATCGCGTTGTACGACCTGTGCATCGCCGACCAGATGGATGCGCTGCGGCGCCTCGCCGGCGAAGCGATCGGGGAACGCGCGCTGTGGCTGCAGGTGCATGCGCGCTATAGCGCACTGCTGCGGGGGCTGATCGACGCCGAGCTGTACAAGACCTTCTACAACACGCTGTCGCGGCGCTTGTTCTCCACCCGTGGCGTGGACCCGGCGCTGGAGTTCATCGCCTTCGATGTCGAGCCGTCCGATGCGATCACCCACCCGGTCGCACGGCATACCTATGCGGTCTCGCCGACGCGGCCGGTGGAGGCTCTCCAGCGCGTGCTGGCCGATTACCGCTTCGACATTCCGTATGCGCACCAGCTGCGCTGCGCGGCGGCCATCGCTGTGCGCCTGCAGGATGATCTGGCCCACTGGGGTGATACGCCGGTGCGCAGCATCGAGCTGCTCGACACCGTGTTCTACCGGGAGCGCCGCGCCTACCTGGTGGGTCGCGTGTTCGGCGAACACCGCTTCTCACCGTGCGTGATCGCCCTGGTCAACGATGGGCAGGGCCTGCGTGCAGATGCGGTGCTGACCCGGCGTCGCGATGTCGCCCATCTGTTCGGCGTGTCGCGCAGCTATTTCCAGGCCGACCTTGCCACGGTGGGCGATGCGGTGGTGTTCCTGCGCAGCCTGTTGCCGGGCAAGCCCATTGATGAGATCTATACGGTGCTGGGCCGCGCCAAGCAGGGCAAGACCGAGCGCTACCGTACCTTCTTCCGCCACTTCAACGAACATCCGCAGGAGCGGCTGGTGCATGCCGAAGGCACGCCGGGCATGGTCATGGCGGTGTTCACCCTGCCCAGCTATCCGCTGGTGTTCAAGCTGATCCGCGACCGCTTCGCGTGGCCGAAGTCGATGTCGCGGCAGCAGGTGGAAGAGAAGTATGCGCTGGTGTTCAACCTCGACCGTGTCGGTCGCCTGCTTGATGCGCAGCCGTACCGCCATCTGCGTTTCCCGCGCGACCGCTTCGCACCGGCCTTGCTGCAGGAGCTGCTTGCGCAGTGCGCGCAGAGCGTGCGCGTCGATGGCGATCAGGTGGAAGTCGCACTGTGCTACGTGCAGCGTCGCTTCCGTCCATTGAACCTGTACCTGCGCGAGCAGGGCGGCGATGCGGTGCGTGCGGCGGTACTCGACTACGCGCAGGCGATCACCGACATGGCGCGCAACAACATCTTCCCCGGCGACATGCTGCCGAAGAACTTCGGCGTATCGCGGCATGGTCGGGCAGTCTTCTACGACTATGACGAGCTGTGCCTGGTCAGCGACTGCGTCTTCCGCGCCTGGCCGCAGCCGCGCACGCCGGAGGAAGCCATGGCCGACGAACCCTGGTTCCACGTCGGGCCACGCGACGTGTTTCCAGAGCGCTTCGGCCCGTTCATGGGCCTGCCGGCGGGCGAGCTGGCGGCGGTGCGCGAACATTACCGGCACCTGTTTGATCCCGCGTGGTGGCAGGGCCTGCAGGCGCGCTTCGCCAGCGGTGATTATCCGGATACGCCGCCCTATGCGGCGGTCCATCGCCTGGCCTGAACGGCGTGGCGTGGACTGCCTGCCGGTCCCGCTCGGACTGCGGTACGCTGGGGGTTCACCTCATCACCATGGATCCGGCAATGATGCGTTCCCCCCTGTTCCTTGCGCTGGCCCTGGCGTTCGCCGCCGGTGCTCCCCTGCTGCCGGCCGATGCCGTGGCCCAGAACGCGCGCGCCGTGCGCGCCACTGCCGAGATGAGCATGGTGCTGTCGGGCAGTATCGACGTGGCGGCCGATGGTTCGGTCAGCACGCTGGTCCTGGACCAGCGTGCCATGCTCGCACCCGGCATCGTGTCGTTCGTGGAAGGCGCCATCCGCGGTTGGCAGTTCGAACCGACGCTGCGTGATGGTACGCCGGTGGCCGTCCACGCGCCGCTGCGCGTACGCCTGCGTGGCAAGGAGCAGGAAGACGGCAACTACCAGATCAGCATGACCAGCGTCGACTTCAGTGAATATGATCCGAAGGCTACCGATTCGATCACCCAGAAGCGCATGCCGCCGCCGCGCTACCCCGAAGAGGCCTTCCGCAATGGCGGGCAGGGTGACGTACTGCTGCTGGTCAAGGTCGCACGCGACGGCACCGTGGCCGATGTCATTGCCGAGCAGGTGAACATGACCGTGGTCGCACCGGAACGGACCATGGCCAGGATGCGCGACATCTTCGCCAAGGCCAGTATCAGTGCGGCCCGCAAGTGGACCTTTTCGCCGCCGACCACCGGCGAGGACAGCACGCGGGATTCATGGACCGTGCGCGTGCCGGTCACTTTCGCCCTGAACAACAGCGACAACGGCCAGCCGGAACGCTACGGCCGCTGGCGTGCCTTCATCCCCGGCCCGCGCCAGGCCGCACCCTGGCGCACGCCGGATGGCGCCGGACAGGCGGGAAGTGATCTGCTGCCGGCCGGCGGCGTGTACATGGTCGATGGCACCCAGCGCGGCCTGCGCCTGCTGACGCCGCTGGCGCAGCGCTGAGCCCGGTGCGATGGAGCGGTCGGCCAGGCCGGCCGCTTTTCAGTCCGCGTACGGGTAGACCACCACGCGGTTGCGGCCCTGTTCCTTGGCCATGTACAGGGCCTTGTCGGCCAGCCGCAGCGCCTGCTCGGCATCGACATGGAAGCTGGGGAAGTGGGCCACGCCCAGCGACACGGTGATGGTGCCGACCGGCTCGAACGGATGATCGGCGATGTGCTGGCGCAGGCGCTCGCCGGCCTGGCGCGCCGAGTCGGTACTGATGCCCGGCAGCAGCAGCAGGAATTCCTCGCCACCGGCACGGCAGAGGATGTCGCTGTCGCGCGAGTAGCGGCGCATCTGGTCGGCGATATGGACGATGGCGGCGTCACCGACGTCATGGCCGTGGCTGTCGTTGATCGATTTGAAGCGATCGATGTCCAGCGCCAGGATCGCGAACGGAATGCCCTGCACCTGCAGCGCATCCAGCGCCTGCTGCAGGCCGCGGCGATTGAGCAGGCCGGTCAGCGGATCGGTACGGTTGGCGCGGTTGAGTGTGCCAATGCGGTCCTGCAGGGCGTTGAAGCTGTGCAGGACCGCCTGCTTGAGCTGGGCAACCTCGAAGTACCACGCGCGGATGCCGCTGACGTGGTTGATCGCGCTGCCGGTGTCCTCGCCACCCTGCACGTTGCGCGCCAGCTGCCACAGCGGCATCGAGATGCGTCGGGCGAACCACCAGGTGATCAGCAGTGACAGCAGGCCGAGCGGGATCGCGTTCCAGATCACCGCGGTCATCAACCTTGACAACGGCTGCAATGTGGCCTCGGTCGGCCGCTGGGCGATGATGCCCCAGCCGGTGACCGGTACCGGCGCGTAACCGGCCAGCATCGACACGCCCAGGTTGTTACGGACCTGCTGCGCGCCGCGCTCACCGCGCACCACCGCCTTCACCGCCGGGTTGCCGACCACGTAGTCGCCGACCCGCTTGCCGTCGGCGTGGTACAGCAGGCGGCCATGGCGGTCGACCACGTACAGGTAGGAGCCGTCGCGGTAGTAGTGCTTGCCCAGCAGCGTATGCAGCGCGCTGCGCTGGCGCAGGTACAGGGTGCCGCTGACGTAGCCGCGATAGTGGCCCTGGCGGTCGAAGATCGGGTGCGACAGCGAGACCAGCAGCTTGCCTGTGGTCGACTGGTACGGGTCGCTGATCATCGGCTGGCGTGCGGCCAATGCGGCATTGTTGCCGACGCTGTGCAGGATCTCGCCCTGCAGCTGCAGGGTCTGCGGCGAGGTGGCGATCACCAGGCCGTCGGCGTCCACCACCAGCGAGGAATTGAAGCTGTTGGTCTGCAGCTGCAGGCGGCTGGCCTCGTCCTGTGCCTGTGCCGGATCGAGGTCACTCTGGCCGAGCCGGGTGGCGGCGTAGGCCAGCTCCTGCTGTGCGGCCAGCAGGAAGTTCTGGGTGGTCTCGGCCAGCTTGGTGGCATAGACGCGGTTGGCTTCCAGGGTATTGCCGACCAGCTGGTCGCGCTGCACGCGGTAGCTGGCCAGCAGGGTATTGGCCAGGGCGATGATGGCGCTGAGCAGGGCCAGGGCGAGGATCAGCTTGCCCAGGTTGAGGCGGGGAGACAGCGTTCGCATGCGTCGACGGATCCGGCAGGAGGCTGGACCCGACCGGTTCTCCGGAAGGGGCGACAGCGGAATCGGTGGCCACGCCCGCAGGGCCGGGCAGGGTATCGGGCGGATTATCGCCAAAAGTCGGCGGCGGCAAAGTGAAGTGGGTCGCCCTGCAGGCAAAAAAAAACCTGCCGCAGCGAGCGGCAGGTTCCTTTCGATGCAATGCCGTGGATCAGCGCTTCATCGAACCGAAGAACTCGTCGTTGGACTTGGTGTTCTTCATCTTGTCCAGCAGGAACTCCATCGCGGCCATTTCATCCATCGGATGCAGCAGCTTGCGCAGGATCCAGATCTTCTGCAGCAGTTCCGGCTCGATCAGCAGGTCCTCGCGGCGGGTGCCGGAACGGTTGATGTCGATGGCCGGGAACACGCGCTTTTCAGCGATACGGCGGCTCAGGTGCACTTCGCTGTTGCCGGTGCCCTTGAACTCTTCGTAGATCACCTCGTCCATCTTCGAGCCGGTGTCGACCAGCGCGGTGGCGATGATGGTCAGGCTGCCGCCTTCCTCCACGTTCCGCGCGGCACCGAAGAAGCGCTTCGGGCGGTGCAGGGCGTTGGCGTCCACACCACCGGTCAGCACCTTGCCCGAGCTCGGCACCACGTTGTTGTAGGCGCGAGCCAGGCGGGTGATCGAGTCGAGCAGGATCACCACGTCCTTCTTGTGCTCGACCAGGCGCTTGGCGCGCTCGATGACCATTTCGGCCACCTGCACGTGGCGCGCGGCCGGCTCGTCGAAGGTCGAGCTGATGACCTCGCCGCGCACGGTGCGCTGCATTTCGGTCACTTCTTCCGGGCGTTCGTCGATCAGCAGCACGATCAGGTGCACGTCCGGATGGTTGGTGGTGATGGCAGTGGCGACCTGCTGCATCATCATCGTCTTGCCGGCCTTCGGCTGGGACACGATGAGCGAGCGCTGGCCCTTGCCCTGCGGCGCCATCAGATCGAGGATGCGGCCGGTAATGTCTTCCGACGAACCGTTGCCACGCTCCAGGGTGAAGCGGCGGCGCGGGAACAGCGCGGTCAGGTTCTCGAACAGCACCTTGTTCTTCGACGCTTCGATCGGCTCACCGTTGATGGTGTCGACGATGTTCAGCGCGAAGTAGCGCTCGCCGTCCTTCGGGAAGCGGATGCGGCCGGAGATGTGGTCGCCGGTGCGCAGGTTGAAGCGGCGGATCTGGCTGGGCGAGATGTAGGTGTCGTCCGGGCCGGCCAGGTAGCTGGCTTCGGCCGCGCGCAGGAAGCCGAAGCCGTCCGGCAGGATTTCCAGCACGCCATCGGCGGCAACGCCGTCGCCGTGGCGGGTCAGCACCTTGAGCAGGGCGAAGATCACGTCCTGCTTGCGGGCACGGGCCACGCCTTCGGAGATCTGCAGCTGCTCGGCGATCTCCAGCAGCTTCTGTGCCGGCATGCGCTTGAGGTCGCTCAGCGAGTAGACCGGGAAGCCCTCGGGCACGTTGGCGTGCGGGCGCGGCACGAAGGGCTGCTGCTCGCCGCCGTCCTGCGGCATGCCGTCATCGCGGCCACCGCGGTTGCGGTCGCGGTCGCGACGGTTGCGGAAACGGTCGCGGCGATTGCCCTGGCCCTGCTGGCCGTTCTGGTTGTAGGGGTTGTTGTTCTGACCCTGGCCCTGGTGCTGCCCACCGCCCTGGTGGTTCTGCTGGCGCTGTCCGGATTCGCGGCCTTCGCCACCCTCACCGCCGCCGGAGGCGGGGGCTTCAGTGGCAGGCGCGCTCGGCGCGGGGGCGGCTGCAGCCGGTGCCGGCGCTTCGGGCGCGGCTGCCAGCGGCAGGGTCGGTTGCGCCGGAGCGGCGCTGGTTTCGGCGGCTGCCGGGGCGGCGGCCTTGCTCACGCGGGGCTTGCGCACGCGCTTTTCGGCGGGCGCATCGGCGCTGCCGGTTTCGGAAGTGTTATCGGACAAGAGCGTTATTCCTCGCTTGAAGGTGCGAGCGCCCGGCTGGGGCGGCGAACGTTGGGAATGGGTCTGGAAGAAACTGCGTCCAGAGGGTGCGGCACGCGAGCGCGGCCGGATATGCCGACACTATCATCGGCCTGCGGCGGCATGCAAGGGTCGCCGGGAACAGCATTCATGATGGACGCGGGGCGCCCGCCGGCAGCCGCGGGCAGCGGCTGCCGGGAACAGCAGGATCAGGCCAGGGCCTTGTCCAGCAGGCCGGCCAGCTGAGCCTTGCCCACCGCACCGATCTGCTCGCCGACCTTCTCGCCGTCCTTGAACACGACCAGGTACGGAATCGAACGCACGTGGTACTTGGCGGCCAGTGCGCGGTTGTGGTCGACGTTGACCTTGGCGATCTTGGCGCGGCCCTGGTAGGCATCGGCCAGTTCGTCCAGCGCCGGGGCGATCATCTTGCAGGGGCCACACCACTCGGCCCAGAAATCGACCAGCACCGGTTCCTTGGAATTCAGCACTGCGCTATCGAAGTCGGCGTCGCCGACATGTACAACCTTGTCGCTCATCTTGGTTTCTCGTCTTGGATTGCACCCGGCCATGCCGGAGGTGGGTGAACTGGGCCATGCCCGGTGGCGCGACCCTCGTCGTTGCCTCGCGGCGCACTGCCGCGGTGCGTTCGGCGGGATGCCTGGACGCTCACGGCCGGCAGTGTACCCCTATCGCAGGGCAGGGACAGGCGCCGGTTGGAACCCAGCGTATCGTGATCGCTTCGATGGCCGGTATGTGTCGGATTTCACTGTCTTCCTGTACATGGGGCTGGCAGTGGGCGACACCAGCGAACCCGGGCAGGCCGTTCAAGTCCGGTGTGGCTGGGTGAAGGTGGCGTCTCTGGACGCTATGAGACGCCGCATTCCGGTTTGCCTGCCCGAGTGCGGTAAACTGGGGCATTGTGCGGCGCGCGGACCGGTGGTCCCAGCCTGCCAACCCGCCGCAGGGGCCGCAGTTTGCGACGGTGCCCCTAGACGATGAAGTGCCAGCCGCCCCACGGGCCGGCGGCCATACCAAGACGGACTCATGAGCGACAAACCGCTGACCGATTTGACCTTCTCCTCCTTCGAGCTGCATCCGGCCCTGCAGGCCGGCCTTGAAGGAGCCGGATTCACCCGCTGCACCCCGATCCAGGCGCTGACCCTGCCGGTCGCGCTGCCCGGCGGTGATGTTGCCGGCCAGGCCCAGACCGGCACCGGCAAGACCCTGGCCTTCCTGGTCGCTGTCGTGAACCGCCTGCTGACCCGCCCGGCGCTGGCCGACCGCAAGCCGGAGGATCCGCGTGCGCTGATCCTTGCCCCGACCCGCGAACTGGCCATCCAGATCCACAAGGATGCGGTGAAGTTCGGTTCCGACCTGGGCCTGCGTTTCGCGCTGGTCTACGGTGGCGTGGATTACGACAAGCAGCGTGAGCTGCTGCAGCAGGGCGTGGACGTGATCATCGCCACCCCGGGTCGCCTGATCGACTACGTCAAGCAGCACAAGGTGGTTTCGCTGCACGCCTGCGAGATCTGCGTGCTGGACGAAGCCGATCGCATGTTCGATCTGGGCTTCATCAAGGACATCCGCTTCCTGCTGCGCCGCATGCCGGAACGCACCATCCGCCAGACCCTGCTGTTCAGTGCCACCCTCAGCCATCGCGTGCTGGAGCTGGCCTACGAGCACATGAACGAGCCGCAGAAGCTGGTGGTCGAAGCCGAGACCATCACCGCTGCGCGCGTGCGCCAGCGCATCTATTTCCCGGCCGACGACGAGAAGATCCCGCTGCTGCTGGGCCTGCTGTCGCGCAGTGAAGGCGCGCGCACCATGGTGTTCGTCAATACCAAGGTGTTCGTCGAGCGCGTCGCCCGCTCGCTGGAAAAGGCCGGCTACCGCGTCGGCGTGCTGTCCGGCGACGTGCCGCAGAAGAAGCGTGAGAGCCTGCTCAACCGCTTCCAGAAGGGCCAGCTGGAAATCCTGGTGGCCACCGACGTGGCCGCGCGTGGCCTGCACATCGACGGCATCAAGTACGTCTACAACTACGACCTGCCGTTCGACGCCGAAGACTACGTGCACCGCATCGGTCGTACCGCGCGCCTGGGCGAAGAGGGTGATGCGATCAGCTTCGCCTGCGAACGCTACGCGATGGGCCTGCCGGACATCGAGGCCTACATCGAGCAGAAGATCCCGTCCGAGCCGGTCACCAAGGAACTGTTGACGCCGCTGCCGCGCCCGGAACGCCCGGCCCCGGCTGCTGGCGAGGAAGGTGAGGAGAACGAGAGCGTCGGCCAGATCTTCCGTGAAGCGCGCGAAGCCCGCGCCGCTGAAGAAGAGCGCCGTGGTGGTGGTCGCAGTGGGGGCCGCTCCGGCGGTGGCCGTGGCGAGCGTCGCGACGGTGAGCGCAGCGGCGAGCGCCGTTCGCGTGGCCCGCGCAAGCCGCGCGTGGAAGGCGAGCAGGTTGCAGCTGCCCCGGCCGAAGGTGCTGAAGCCGCTGTCGCCCAGGCTCCGCGTCCGCCGCGCCCGCCCCGCGCCGAGGGCGCGCCGGAAGGTGCCGTGGATGGCGAGCGCAAGCCGCGCAAGCGCCGTCGTCGTCGCCACGGCCGTCCGGTCGAGGGTGGCGAGGGCGTGCAGGCCAACGCCGGCAACGGCGCCAGCCCGGTGACCCCGGTGCAGGTGGTGGCCAAGCCGGTGCGCACGGCGGGCGACAGCGGCGATTCGTTCCTGACCCGCATCGGCCGCAAGATCCGCCGGATGCTGTCGGGCAGCTGATCGGCGCTTTCGATCAGCGGGTAGCCCCCGACCGTTGGTCGGGTGACCTTGACCGGTAGTGCCGGCCGCTGGCCGGCAACCCACATGGCTGCCGGCCAGCGGCCGGCACTACCGATCGGCGCGACCGTCTCCACGAGGTCGCGCCGCTCCTGCATAATCGGGGCATGAGTGTCCTGCGCTTCGACAATGTCAGCAAACAGTACGCCGGTGGCCACGAGGCGCTGATCGATGTCAGCTTCGAGGTCGCGCCGGGCGAGATGCTGTTCGTCACCGGCCATTCCGGTGCGGGCAAGAGCACCCTGCTCAAGTTGATCCACCTCGACGAGCGGCCCAGCCGCGGCGCGGTGGTGTTCGACGAGCGCAACCTGCTGAAGGTGCGCGGCGGCGACGTGCCCCGCCACCGACGCGCGGTGGGCGCGGTCTACCAGGACCACCGGCTGCTGATGGACCGCTCGATCGCCGAGAACGTGGCGCTGCCGCTGATCCTGCGCGGCACCCGCCGTGGCGACATCAGCAAGCGCGTGCGCTCGGTGCTGGAGCGGATGGGCCTGGGCCATCGCGAGAAGGCGCTGCCCTCGCAGCTGTCGGCCGGCGAGCAGCAGCGCGTGGGCATCGCCCGCGCCATCGTCGGCGAGCCCAAGCTGCTGGTGGCCGATGAGCCGACCGGCAACCTCGACCCGACCCTGGCGGCGGAGATCATGGCCCTGTTCGCCGAGCTGCCCTCGCGCGGCACCAGCGTGCTGGTGGTCAGCCACGACCTGCCGCTGCTGCGCCGCATGCGCAAGCGCGTGCTGATCCTCGACCATGGCCGGCTGGTGGATGACATCTCGCCGCAGGACCTGGCGGAGTAACCGATGGCGAAGAACGAAAACAGCGAAGCCGCCGCCCCCTCGCGCGTGGGCGTCTGGTTCCAGCACCACGTGCACAGCGTGGTGTTCAGCCTGGGCCGCGCCTGCCGCAAGCCATGGGCGACCCTGCTGACGGTGATGGTCATGGCGCTGGCGCTGGCGCTGCCGCTGGGCCTGTCGATCGCGCTGGACAACCTCAAGCAGTTCGCCGGCAGCGTGCAGCAGTCGCGCGACATCAACGTGTTCCTGAAGGGCAACGTCGATGCACCCGGCGCGCTGCGCCTGGCCGGCCAGCTGCGCGACCGCGACGACGTGGCCGAAGTGAACGTGCGCACGCCCGAGCAGGGCCTGCAGGAACTGCGCGATGCCGGCCTGGGTGAGGCGATCGACGCACTCAACGACAATCCGCTGCCTTCGCTGCTGGTGATCACTCCCGGCCAGGGCAAGGACGACGCACGCCTGGCGCGCGCGCTGGAAAGCCTGCCCGAGGCCGATCTGGTGCAGCACGATGCGCTGTGGCGCCAGCGACTGGATGCCTGGCTTGCCTTCGGTGCGCGGCTGGTGCAGGTGCTGTCGGTCCTGCTCGGCGCAGGTGCCGCGCTGGTGGTCGGCAACACGGTGCGCCTGGACATCCAGGCCCGCCGCGAAGAGATCGGCGTGCTGCAGCTGCTCGGCGCCAGCGATGGCTTCATCCGCCGCCCGTTCCTGTACCTGGGCGCGTGGTACGGCCTGGGCGCCGGCGCGGTGGCGCTGGCCCTGATCGGCGCTGCGGGTGCCGCCCTGCGCATGCCGCTGGCCGAACTCTCGCGCAGCTACGGCAGCCCGTTCGTACTGCACGGCCTGGACCTGCTGCACGGCGGCCTGGTCCTGCTCGGCACGCTGCTGCTGGGTTGGCTGGGCGCCTGGCTGGTCACCGGCCACTTCCTCCGCCAGACCCGCCCGACCGACACCTGAGACCGGCATGCAACCGCAAGCGCTGAAACACCTTGAAGGGCCCGCGACGCGGGTGATGGTGGTCGATGGCTCGAAGCTGGTGCGCAAGCTGATCGCCGACGTCCTGCAGCGTGACCTGCCGGGCGTGGAGGTGATCGGCTGCGACAGCATCGAGGACGCACAGCAGGCGCTGGCACAGGGGCCGGTGGACCTGGTGACGACCTCGCTGACCCTGCGCGATGGCGACGGCCTGGCGCTGGCGCGGATGGTGCGCGAAGCGGCCGGCCAGGCCTATGTGCCGGTGATCGTGGTCTCCGGCGATGCCCAGCAGCACCTGGAGCAGCGCCGCTTCACCGAGTACGTCACCGACTATTTCGACAAATCGCTCGGCCATGAAGCACTGGCGACCTTCATCCGCGGCTACGTGCAGCCGCAGACCATCCCCGGCGCCACCATCCTCTATATCGAGGACAGCCGCGTGGTGGCCGAGGCCACCAAGCGCATGCTGGAACGCCAGCAGTTGAACGTGCTGCACGTGGTCAGCGCCGAAGAAGCGTTTACCCTGCTCACCGCCGAGTCGCTGGGCCGCAGTCGCCACCGCATCGACCTGGTGCTGACCGACGTCACCCTGAAGGGCGAACTGAGCGGTCGCGACGTGGTGCAGCGCGTGCGCGTGGATTTCGGCTACGGCAAGCGCCGCCTGCCGGTGCTGGTGATGACCGGCGATGGCAACCCGCACAACCAGACCGGGCTGCTGCAGTCCGGTGCCAACGACCTGGTGCTCAAGCCGATCGAAGAACGGCTGCTGGTCACCAAGGTGCTGTTCCAGCTGAGGCTGGCCCGATTGAACGATGGACCTCTGTTGCGATGATGGATGAAGTAGCCGACACCCCGACGATCCAGCTGGAACCGAGCTGGAAGCAGCATGTCGGCGATTACCTGTTGCAGCCGCAGATGCGCGAGCTGTCCAGCTTCCTGCGCCAGCGCAAGGCCAGTGGCGCGGCGGTGTTCCCGCCCGGCCCGCAGATCTTCGCTGCGTTCGACGCCACGCCGTTCGAGCAGGTGAAGGTGGTGATCCTCGGGCAGGACCCGTACCACGGTCGCGGCCAGGCACATGGCCTGAGTTTCTCGGTGCCGCCGGGCGTGCCGGTGCCGCCGTCGCTGCTGAACATCTACAAGGAGATGGAGAGCGATCTCGGTATCCCGCGTCCGGACCACGGCTGCCTGATTCCGTGGGCGCAGCGTGGCGTGCTGCTGCTCAATGCGGTACTGACGGTGGAAGAGGGCAAGGCCGGTGCGCACCAGGGTCGTGGCTGGGAAGGCTTCACCGACCACGTGGTGGATGTGCTCAACCGCGAGCGCGAAGGGCTGGTGTTCATGCTCTGGGGCGCCTATGCGCAGCAGAAGGGCAAGGTGATCGACACCCGCCGCCATCGCGTGCTGAAGTCGCCGCATCCGTCGCCGCTTTCGGCCCATCGGGGCTTCCTCGGCTGTCGTCATTTCTCGATGGCCAACGAGTACCTGCAGCGCCGCGGCCAGGCCCCGATCGACTGGTCGCTGCCGCCGCGCTCGGCACTCTGAGGGCCGGCGGGCCGCTGGGCCTGAACACCGGGCAACGTTCCCGGGCCTGAATGGGCCTTCAGAACGGCCCGTTCAGCTCCGCTTGACCGGAATCGGCCGCTTTACGGCAGGTAATTGCTTGAATTCCAAGGGATTGTGAATCCCGAAAAGCATGCTCGCCACTGTCATCAAATCGCGCTACGGTAGGGCTCTGTTTGGGACCAGTGTTGCATCAATGGGATGCTGGAACTTTTTCCTCCTTTAGCAGTCCAAATCCCGGACTGCTAAGATGGGTGCCTATGAGCCAGAACACCTCTACTGCCCTTGTGGCAAACAATCTCCCGATTCCCAGTGCGCTCGGTTCGCTGGACGCCTACATCGGTGCCGTGCACCAGATCCCGGTGCTGTCGGTCGATGACGAACAGGACCTGGCCCGTCGCTTCCGCGACGGCAACGATCTGGACGCTGCCCGCGAGCTGGTGCATTCGCACCTGCGCTTCGTGGTGCACGTGGCCCGCGGCTACAACGGCTACGGCCTTGCCCTGGGTGACCTGATCCAGGAAGGCAACATCGGCCTGATGAAGGCGGTCAAGCGCTTCGACCCGGACATGGGCGTGCGCCTGGTCTCCTTCGCCGTGCACTGGATCCGTGCCGAGATGCACGAGTTCATCCTGAAGAACTGGCGCATCGTGAAGGTCGCCACCACCAAGGCGCAGCGCAAGCTGTTCTTCAACCTGCGCAAGTCGAAGACGCGCCTGGGCTGGATGAACGCGGCGGAAGTGAGCGCGGTGGCCAAGGACCTGAACGTGTCCGAGCGCGAGGTCATGGAAATGGAGTCGCGCCTGTCGGGTCGCGATATCGGGTTCGATGCGCCGACCGACGAGGACAACGAGCACGCGCCGCCGTCGCCGGCTGCGTTCCTGGTTGCCGATGACGAAGACCCGTCGATGGCCTACGAGCGCGAGGACAGCGAAGACAACCAGATGCAGCTGCTGCGCGAAGGCCTGGCGGAACTGGATGCCCGCTCGCGCGACATCATCCGCCGCCGCTGGCTGGACGCGGACAGCAAGGTGACGCTGCAGGAACTGGCCGACGAGTACGGCGTGTCGGCCGAGCGCATCCGCCAGGTTGAAGCGAACGCGCTGAAGAAGATGAAGGCGCTGTTCACCGCGTAAGCGGGGTGGCGTTGGATTGAAGAAGGGCCCGGCGGAGATGCCGGGCCTTTTTGTTTCTGGAGCGCATCCACGCATGGCGTGGATCAATCCTGGCGCCAGGGCGGCAGCTGCGCCGACCGGAGCATGCGCTGGACGCTGATTTTCACGCCGTACCACTCGGTGGCACGGTATGATCATGTCACGTGTCTTCCGCACTCGAAGCTTCAACCGCAGTACACGACGTTCTTCACTGACCGATAGAGCCTTGTGCCGCGCGGTGGTGGAAATGCGTCAAGGACTGATTGATGCAGATATAGGGGGCGGCCTTCTCAAAAAGCGGGTTGTGCTGCCGGGCCGCGGAAAGCGCGGTAGCGCCCGCGTTATTGTCGCAACTAGGGTGGGGCGCTACTGGTTCTTTCTCTTCTGCTACGAGAAGAACGCGCGCGCGACCATCAGTAGTGCGGAACGGGACGCCCTTCAGCCGTATGCGTCTGAGTTCTTGAGAATGAGCCCTGAACAGTTGGACAGGGCAGTTATCTGCGGAGAACTGCAGGAGATTTGCCATGACAAAGACGGTTGAACATGGACGTGCAAAGAGTGCGATCCTCGATGCGGTGCATGAAGGCGAGGCGGGCCTTTACGCCAGCGGCTTCATCGACAAGCGGCGCATGAGCATGTACGAGGCGCTTTGTCTGAGGCCTGTGCCCGAATACAGCAGCGCCCAGATCCGTGCACTTCGCACGTCGTTGGAACTTAGCCAGCCGGTGTTCGCAGGTGTGCTCAACACCAGCGTTTCGACGGTCCGTAGCTGGGAACAGGGCGGGAAGAAGCCGAGCGGGCCGTCGCTGAAGCTTTTGAACCTGATTGATCGGAAGGGTCTCGAAGCAGTCCTGTAAAGCAAAGGCCCGGCAATGCCGGGCCTTTGCTTTACTGTGGTATTCAATCCGCGCCATGCATGGAAGCGGGGGTGTGCCTCACCCCTCGCGTGCGATCGCGCGCCAACCAATGTCGTTGCGGTGGAACGCGTTGGCCCAGCTCACCTTGGCCACGCCGGCATAGGCATTGGCCTGCGCGTCGCGCACGCTGTCGCCCAGTGCGGCCACGCACAGCACGCGACCGCCCGCACTGACCACGTGGCCCTGCGCATCCAATGCCGTACCGGCATGGAACACCTTGGCACTGGCCGGCACGTCGTCCAGGCCGGAAATCACGTCACCGGTGATCGGCGCTTCCGGGTACGGCCTGGCCGCCAGCACCACGCCCAGCGACGGGCGCGCGTCCCACTGCGCTTCGACCTCATCCAGGCGGCCATCGATAGCCGCTTCCACCAGCTCGACCAGGTCCGACTGCAGGCGCAGCATCACTGGCTGGGTTTCCGGGTCGCCAAAGCGCACGTTGAATTCGATCACCTTCGGTGCGCCGCTGGCATCGATCATCAGGCCGGCGTAGAGGAAACCGGTGAACGGGATGCCGTCGGCAATCATGCCCTGCACGGTGGGGTTCACCACCTCGCGCATCACCCGTGCATGCACCTCCGGCGTCACCACCGGGGCCGGCGAATAGGCGCCCATGCCGCCGGTATTCGGGCCGGTGTCGCCGTCGCCGACGCGCTTGTGGTCCTGCGAGGTGGCCATCGGCAGCGCATGCACGCCGTCCACCATCGAAATGAAGCTGGCTTCCTCACCGTCGAGGAATTCCTCGATGACCACGCGCGCACCGGCATCGCCAAACGCGTTGCCGGACAGCATGTCACGCACCGCGTCCTCAGCCTCGGTCAGGCTCATCGCCACGATCACGCCCTTGCCGGCGGCCAGGCCATCGGCCTTGACCACGATCGGTGCGCCCTTCTCGCGTACATATGCCAGCGCGGCGTCCACGTCGCTGTGCACGGCGTAGTACGCGGTGGGGATGTTGTGGCGGGCCAGGAAGTCCTTGGCGTAGGCCTTGCTGCCTTCCAGCTGCGCGGCGGCGGCGGTCGGCCCGAAGATGCGCAGGCCGGCGGCGCGGAAGCGGTCGACCACGCCGGCCACCAGCGGTACTTCCGGGCCTACCACGGTCAGCGCTACGCCTTCGGCCTGGGCCAGCGCCAGCAGGCCGTCGATATCGGTGACCTTGACTGCCACGTTGCGGCACGTGTCTTCGCTGGCGGTACCGGCGTTGCCGGGCGCCACGATCACTTCGGTGACACGGGAGGACTGGGCCAGCTTCCATGCCAGGGCGTGTTCGCGGCCGCCAGAGCCGATGACGAGGATCTTCATGGGACAGGGTTCTCGGGTACGGAAGAGAAAAGCCGGGCAGGGCCCGGCTTGGTGATGCGGATCAGTGGCGGAAGTGGCGCACGCCGGTGAACACCATGGCCAGGCCATGTTCGTCGGCGGCGGCGATCACTTCGGCATCGCGCATCGAACCGCCCGGCTGGATGACCGCCTTGATGCCGGCGGCTGCAGCGGCATCGATGCCATCGCGGAACGGGAAGAAGGCGTCGGAGGCCATCACCGAGCCCTCGACCACCAGGTTCGCATCGGCGGCCTTGATGCCGGCGATGCGGGCCGAGTACACGCGGCTCATCTGGCCGGCACCGACACCGATGGTGCGGTTGTCCTTGGCATAGACGATCGCGTTGGACTTCACGAACTTGGCCACGTTCCAGGCGAACAGCAGATCGGTGAACTGCTTGTCGGTCGGCGCCAGCCTGCTGACCACCTTCAGTTCGTCGCGGGTCATGCCGCGGTTGTCCGAGGACTGCAGCAGCAGGCCCGAGCCGACGCGCTTGCTGTCGAAGTTGTTCAGCCCGTCGCCGTGCGGGATGCGCAGTACGCGCACGTTGGCCTTCTTCTGCGCGTACTCCAGCGCGGCCGGCTCGTAGTCCGGGGCGATCAGCACTTCGACGAACTGGCGGTCGAGGATCACCTTGGCGGTGGCGGCATCCAGCGGCTTGTTGAAGGCGATGATGCCGCCGAAGGCGCTGGTCGGGTCGGTGGCGTAGGCCAGCTCGTAGGCATCGCCGTTGCCGGCGCCGACGGCCACGCCGCACGGGTTGGCGTGCTTGACGATGACGCAGGCCGGCGCATCGAACTGGCGCACGCATTCCCACGCCGCATCGGCGTCGGCCAGGTTGTTGTAGCTCAGCTCCTTGCCCTGCAGCTGCTGGAAGGTGGCCAGCGTGCCCGGCACCGGGTACAGGTCGCGGTAGAACGCGCCGCTCTGGTGCGGGTTCTCGCCATAGCGCAGGTCCATCACCTTCACGAAGGTGGAGTTCATCTGCGCCGGGTACTCGGCACGGGCCGGCACGGCGGCGTCAGTGGCGGTGACCGCCGACAGGTAGTTGCTGATCGCCGCATCGTACTGGGCGACGCGGTTGAACGCGGCCACCGAGAATGCGAAGCGGGTGGCCGCCGTCAGCTGGCCGTTGTTGGCCTCCAGCGAGGCCAGCAGCTCGGCGTACTGCGACGGATCGGTGGCCACCGCCACGCGGGCGAAGTTCTTGGCCGCCGAGCGCAGCATGGCCGGGCCGCCGATGTCGATGTTCTCGACCGCGTCGGCCAGGGTGCAGTCGGCCTGGGCGGTGACCGATTCGAACGGGTACAGGTTCAGCACCAGCAGGTCGATGGCACCGATACCGTGCTCGGCCATCACTGCGTCATCCAGGCCGGAGCGGCCCAGCAGGCCGCCGTGCACCGTCGGGTGCAGGGTCTTGACCCGGCCGTCCATCATTTCCGGGAAGCCGGTGACCTCGGCCACGTCCTTCACGGCCAGGCCCGCATCGCGGATCGCCTTGGCGGTGCCGCCGGTGGACAACAGCTCCACGCCGCGTGCCGCCAGCGCAGTGGCCAGCTCGACCAGGCCGGTCTTGTCGGAAACGGAGAGGAGGGCCCGGCGGACGGGCAACAGATCAGCAGTCATGGGACAGAATCGGCAGCGGAGCGGGGCCGATATTGTAGGCGGTGGTGGCCGGTGGCGGGCGCCGGCGGGGAAAATCGACCCGCACCCACGGCCTGTGGCCGCCTTCAGCACAGCCTGGCCGGGGGCGGTCCGCAAGCAATTCGATGGGGCGCGCTGCTCCAATCGGGTAGGCTGTGCCGGAACTGCCAAGGATCAGCGGGTTCGGATCGTGTCGATCTATGCATTGAAAGGACGTTTTCAGGACCTGTTGCGTCCGGCCGTACGCGGTCTGTACCGCATGGGGATCACCGCCAATGCGGTGACCGTGACCGCGGCCGTGGTCTCGCTGCTGGTCGCTGCCGCCGTCTGGTGCTGCGCGCCGGCCCAGCCCCTGCTGTACCTGCTGCTGCCGCTGTGGATGCTGCTGCGCATGGCGCTCAACGCCGTGGACGGCATGTTGGCCCGCGAGTTCGGCCAGCAGTCGCGGCTGGGCGCCTATCTGAACGAGCTGTGCGATGTGATCGCCGATGCGGCGCTATACCTGAGCCTGCTCAGCGTGCCGGGCGTGCGCCCGGAAGTGCTGTGGCTGCTGGCCTGGACGGCGGCGCTGAGCGAGTACGCCGGGGTGCTGGGGCTGATGGTCGGTGCCAGCCGCCGCTATGACGGCCCGATGGGCAAGAGTGACCGCGCCTTCGTCGTCGGCGTGCTGGGTCTGCTGCTGGCGTCTGAGTGGGTTGGCGCGATGACGGTCACTGGCGTGGCTGCGGCCATGGCGGTGCTGTGCATGCTGACCATGATCAACCGCGTCCGTCGCGGACTGCGGGAAACGGCGGTTTCGTCGAATTAATCAAGCAGATACAAAAAGACAATCAGGAGATTGCATGCGTCAGGCGCAGGAACGGGAATTCCACAGCTTCGACCAGGTACCGCTGTTCTACCGGTACTGGGCGGGCACCACCGCCACCCCGGCCACCCGGGCCATCGTGCTGCTGCACCGCGGCCACGAGCACTCCGGGCGCGTCACCCACCTGGTCGATGAGCTGGACCTGCCAGACACCGCCTTCTTCGCCTGGGATGCGCGCGGCAATGGCCGTTCGCCGGGTGCGCGTGGCGATGCACCGGGCTTCCCGGCGCTGGTGCGCGACCTCGACAGCTTCATCGCCCACATCGGCGCCGAGCACGGCATTGCGGTGGAAGACATCGTGGTGATCGCGCAGAGCGTAGGGGCGGTGGTCGCCGCGACCTGGGTGCACGATTACGCGCCACGCCTGCGTGCGCTGGTGATGGCTTCACCGGCGTTCAAGGTGAAGCTGTACGTGCCGTTCGCGCGGCCGGGCCTGGCCTTGATGCAGAAGCTGCGCGGCAACTTCTTCGTCAACAGCTACGTCAAGCCGCAGTGGCTGACCCATGACCCGGCGCGGGTGGAAAGCTACCGTACCGATCCGCTGATCACCCGGCCGATCTCGGTGCGCGTGCTGCTGGGCCTGTACGAAGCGGCCGACCGCATCGTGGCCGATGCGCAGGCGATCAGCGTGCCGGTGCAGCTGCTGGTGTCCGGCTCGGATTTCGTGGTGCACCGTGGCCCGCAGGATCGCTTCTATGAGCGCCTGTCCAGCCCGATCAAGGAGCGGGTGCACCTGCCGGGCTTCTTCCACGACACGCTGGGCGAGCGCGATCGGGCACCGGCACTGGCGCGCATCCGCAGCTTCATCCAGGCGCGTTTCGCCGAACCGTTGCGCGAGCTGTCACGGCGCGACGCGCACCGCCATGGGCCGACCTTCGAAGAGTCGGAGATACTGGCCTGGCCACCGGAACGCAACAGCCTGGCCGACCTGCGCTGGCGCGTGGTACGTGGCGGCCTGCGCTTCGGCGGCACGCTGTCCGAAGGCATCGCGCTGGGCCTGCAGACCGGTTTCGATTCCGGTAGCACGCTGGACTACATCTACCGGAATGAGGCGCGCGGCAAGGGCCCATTGGGGCGGATGGTCGACCGCAACTACCTGGATGCGATCGGCTGGCGTGGCATCCGCGTGCGTGGCCAGCACCTGCAGGAACTGCTGCGCGACGCCGCACAGCGCCTGCGCGGGCAGGGCACGCCGGTGCGGGTGCTGGACGTGGCCGCCGGCCATGGCCGCTATGTGCTGGAAGCACTGGGCCAGGGCGAGCAGCGCGCCGACCGCATCGTGCTGCGCGACTTCAGCGATCTGAACGTGACCCAGGGCCAGGCGTTGATCCAGCGCCTGGGCGCGGCCGACATCGCGCGCTTCGAGCAGGGTGATGCGTTCGACCCGGCACAGCTGGCCAAGGTCGATCCAGCGCCGACGCTGGCGGTAGTCTCGGGCCTGTACGAACTGTTCCCCGACAACGACGCCGTGCTGCGCTCGCTGCAGGGCATTGCCGCAGCGGTGCCGGTGGGTGGCTACCTGGCCTATACCGGCCAGCCCTGGCACCCGCAGCTGGAATTCATTGCCCGTGCCTTGACCAGCCACCGCGGTGGCGCGGCGTGGGTGATGCGCCGCCGTACCCAGCAGGAGATGGACGAGCTGGTGCGCCTGGCCGGGTTCGAGAAGGTGGCGCAGCGTATCGACGACTTCGGCATCTTCACCGTATCGCTGGCGCGCCGGACCGCGTGATGGCGACGCTCGCCGCATCCCCACTGGCCGCAGAGGGGCGCCCCTGGCGGCGCGCCCTGTTGTGGCTGGCCCTGCTGGGTCCGTTCTTCTTCGCCAGTTATGGCTTCGCCAACTGGATGGCCGGCCGCCACGCCACCCTGCCGGTGATGGCGTTCGGCTGGGAGACCCGCATCCCGTTCGTGCCATGGACCATCGTGCCGTACTGGTCGATCGACCTGTTCTACGCGGTCTCGTTCTTCCTGTGCCGGCAACGGCTGGAGCTGGACCGGCACGCATTGCGGCTGTTCAGCGCACAGCTGATCGCCGTGAGCTGCTTCCTGC
This sequence comes from Stenotrophomonas sp. PAMC25021, assembly GCF_004795795.1. Classification (NCBI taxonomy): domain Bacteria; kingdom Pseudomonadati; phylum Pseudomonadota; class Gammaproteobacteria; order Lysobacterales; family Lysobacteraceae; genus Stenotrophomonas; species Stenotrophomonas sp. PAMC25021. The sequence continues at coordinate 2,564,407 of NZ_CP039255.1, forward strand.
TGTGGCCGCTGCGCTTCAGCTTCGAGCGTCCGCAGATCGGCGGTGTGTTCGGCTGGCTGTTCGATGTGCTGCTGGGCTTCGACAAGCCGTTCAACCAGGCACCGTCGCTGCACATCGTGTTGCTGATCGTGCTGTGGGTGAAGTTCGCACAGTACCTGCACGGGGTGTGGCGCTGGGTGCTGCACGCGTGGGCGCTGTTGATCGGCGTCTCGGTGCTGACCACGTTCCAGCATCACTTCATCGATATCCCGACCGGCCTGCTGGCCGGCTGGTTGTGCGTGTGGCTGTGGCCGGAGCAGGGCACGCCCCCGCTGCGTGCATGGCGCACGGCACGTGATGCCAAGCGCTGGCGCCTGGCAGGGGTGTACCTGCTGGGGGCCGCTGTACTGCTGGTGCCGGTGGTGCTTCTGCGTGGCGCCGCGTTGTGGCTGCTGTGGCCGGTGGTGTCGCTGCTGCTGGTGGCGCTGGCCTATGCCGGGCTGGGTACCGCGGTGTTCCAGAAGCGCGCCGATGGTCGCCTGACCATGGCGGCACGCTGGCTGCTGGCGCCGTACCTGGGCGCAGCCTGGGTCAATTCGCGGCTGTGGACGCGGCGTGCGCCGCATCCGGTGCCGGTGATGGATGACGTGTGGCTGGGACGCATTCCCTGTGCTGCGTTGCCAACACCGCTGGTCGGCGTGGTCGATACCTGTGCTGAACTGTCCTGCCGCGCGCCGGGCGCGGCGTATGCCAGCGTGCCGATGCTGGACCTGGTGGTGCCCACGCCGGAACAGCTGCGCGAGGCGGCCGATGCCATCGAGCGTCTGCGCGTGCAGGGGCCGCTGCTGGTGTGCTGCGCGCTGGGCTATTCGCGCAGCGCCGCCAGCGTCGCCACCTGGCTGCTGCGCAGTGGTCGTGCCGCCGATGCGAACGCGGCAGTGGCGATCGTGCGGGCTGCACGCCCCGGCATCGTGCTGCACGCGGCGCATCTGCATGCCATCACTGCTGCGGCAGGAGCGCGCGCATGAGCACGGTTCCTGATCTGGTGACCATGCAGCTGCTGCTGCGCCAGGGGCGTTGGCCGGCGCTGCTGTCGCTGGGCCTGTTGCTGGTGGCACTGCTGCTGCTCGGCACCGAGCCGGGGCTGGCGATGATCGCTGCCGGCCTGTTGCTGCTCAGTGTTGCCGCGGGCATCGCACAGGCCTACCACGCGTGGCGGGTGGGGCTGGATGCCAGCCTGCTGCAGCTGCTGCGCGATGAAGGACTGGAGGGCGAAGCCGCCGCACGCCGCATCGATCAGCTGCTGCACGACAGTGGCCTGCGCCGCGCGTCGCCCGATGCGCCACTGCGTGGCTGGGATGCGCGCTGGTCCGGCATGCGCCGCCTGCTGCTGCGCCAGTACCTGCTGACCGCAGTGCAGTTCGCACTGCTGGTGCTGGCCGTGGTGTGGCCGCAGACGTGAATGGGAGTGACCGATGTTTGCCGAACTGATTGCCCGCGCCTGCAGTGGCGCGATCCATGTGGTGACCGGCGCACGCGCGCTGTGGATCGGTTGCGCGCCGTCCAGCGAGCGCCGCGTGTACTACGGCAACCACGCCAGCCATGGTGACTTCGTGCTGATCTGGTCATCGATGCCACCGGCACTGCGGCGCCAGGTGCGCCCGGTGGCCGCGGCCGAGTACTGGCAGCGTGATGGCCTGCGTCGCTACCTGATCGATGCGGTGTTCAACGGTGTTCTGGTCGAGCGCGAGGCCGGCCATCGCCAGCAGGACCCGTTGCAGGTACTGCGCGATGCGGTGGACGAAGACTGCTCGCTGATCCTGTTCCCGGAAGGCACGCGCAATATCGGCGATGAACCGCTGTTGCCGTTCAAGAGCGGCATCTACCATCTGGCGCGGCAACGGCCGGAGCTGGAGTTCGTGCCGGTATGGATCGACAACCTGAAGCGGGTGATGCCGAAGGGGCGGTTCCTGCCGTTGCCGCTGCTGTGCACGGCCACCTTCGGCACGCCGCTGCGGCTGCAGGCCGACGAGGACAAGGCCGCATTCCTGGCCCGCAGCCGGCAGGCGCTGCTGGACCTGGCGCCGAATGGAGGTCGTGCATGAGTTTCGTGCTGGATGTATCTGGCGATCTGGCAACGCAGAGTGTCGGCCAGCAGACCGGCCTGCTGTTTGCCGGCGTCGGCGCGGTGCTGGTGCTGGCCACGCTGGTGGCCGAGACCCTGCGCTGGCGCCAGCGCGGTCAGCCCAGCGCGGTGATCGCCAACCTGGTGTCGCGTATCCGTGCATGGTGGGTGATGGCGATCGTGGTCGGGCTGGCGCTGTTCTTCGGCCGCGCCGGGGTGATCGTGCTGTTCGCGATCATTTCGTTGTTCGCGCTGCGCGAGTTCATCACCCTGGCGCCGACCCGTTCAGGCGACTACTACGCGCTGCTGGCTGCGTTCTACATCGTGCTGCCGTGGCAGTACTACCTGGTGTGGATCGACTGGTACGGCATGTACACGCTGCTGATCCCGGTCTATGCGTTCCTGTTCCTGCCGATCCTGTCGACCATCGGTGGCGATACCACGCACTACCTGGAGCGCACCGCGAAGGTGCAGTGGGGGTTGATGATCTGCGTGTTCTGCATCTCGCACGTGCCGCTGCTGCTGAACCTGCACGTGCCCGGTCACGACCCCTCGCGCAACGTGCTGCTGTTCGCCTTCCTGGTGATCGTGGTGCAGTCCTCGGACGTGTTGCAGTACATCTGGGGCAAGCTGCTGGGCCGGCACCTGATCGCGCCGAAGCTGTCGCCGTCGAAGACGGTGGAGGGCTTCGTGGGTGGCGTGCTGAGCGCCAGCGCGCTTGGGGCGGCGCTGTGGTGGATCACCCCGTTCACGCCGCTGCAGGCGTTCGGCCTGTCGCTGCTGATCAACCTGATGGGATTCTGGGGCGGCCTGGTGATGTCGGCGATCAAGCGCGACCGTGGGATCAAGGACTGGGGCCACATGATCGAGGGCCATGGCGGCATGCTCGACCGGCTCGATTCGGTGTGCTTCGCCGCGCCGGTGTTCTTCCATGTGGTGCGGTACTACTGGAAGGCGGGCGGCGGCGGGTGATCCCGCCGGGGCTGCATCCACGCATGGCGTGGATCTACCGGTAGTGCCGGCCGCTGGCCGGCAACTGCGACATCCTGCCATCGTTCATGGGGTTGCCGGCGAGCGGCCGGCACTACCCGCGCGCGCTCAGGCGCTGATGCCGTATTCCTTCAGTTTCTTGCGCAGGGTGGCGCGGTGGATGCCCAGCATCGCGGCGGCGCGGCTCTGGTTGCCTTCGCAGTGGTTGAGCACTTCCACGAACAGCGGGATTTCCATCTCGCGCAGCACGATCTCGTAGACATCGTCCGCGTCGCAGCCATCAAGATCACGCAGGTAGCGGCGCACGGACTGGGCGACGTGTTCACGCAGCGGTGGCCGGGGAGCGCCACGACTGTTGTCAGGACGAGAGAGGACAGCGTTCAAGGGGGTTCCCGATTCGGTTGGCCCGTGCGCGCGGAGCGCGCGGCCGGACGAGGTGGTGGCGGCCAGTCTAGCGCGAGCGTGCCCGACCTGCCACGGCTGGTCGCCTCTACCCTGGTCAGAGGAAGTCGAAGGTGAATGCGACGGTGGACGCGGCGGGCTCCTGCACGCGGAACGCGATGCGCGCACTCTGGCCCGGTTCCAGCACGGTCGTGGCCGGGCTTTCGCCAAGGTATTGCGCGGGCGTGAACACGCCGCTGCCGATCACCCGGCCATCGGCATCGGACAGTGACAGGCGCAGGTCCGGCCAGGCCTGTGCCCAGCGCGCATCGTTGCGGATGCTGGCCTGCACCTGCAGCACACCGGCCTGGCCGGGCAGGGGGCGGATCTCGCGGCTGGTCATGGTGAACGCGGTCGGCTCGTGCCAGGCCGGCAGGCTGCAGCGCAGCACGCCGCACAGTGCGCCCAGCCAGGTGCGGTTGCCGGCGTCGGCGGCCAGTCGCGCACGATCGGCCAGCACGCTCTGCAGTACCAGCAGCAGTGCCAGCCCGGCGACCAGCACCCAGTGCCAGCGCGGCGTCGGCAGCGCGCGCGGCCGCGAAGTGCCCAGGAAGCTCGGCGCATCGCCGGCCACCACCTGCGCGGCCGGGACGGCAAGGACGGGTTCGATTACGGTCGCTTCGTCGAGGATGACGGTGTCATCGAGCTGTCGCGTCTCCGCCATCGGCGGCAGCGCCGCGTCGACCGGGTCCCCGGACTTCGCGGCAGGGATGTCATGCGCCGACGGGTCGGGCGTGCGCGCGTCGGTCGCAGGTGCGGCCTCGCCTTCCGACGCGGGGCGCAGGAAGGTGGCCAAAGGGCGGCGCGGCGGGTTCGGCTCGGACATGCTCAGGGCGCGGGCTCGGATCCAGCGGTCATTCAATCACGATCAGGCGCGGCGCGTGCCGGTGATGCGCATCCAGTCGCCATCCTGGGTGGCCTGCAGATCGTCGAACCACGCGGCATAACGCTGCAGCAGTTCGCCTTCCTGGCCCTGCAGGATGCCCGACAGGGCGATGCGACCGCCGGCGGCGACGCGTGCGGCCAGCAGCTCGGCCAGCGCATCCAGCGCCGAGGCAAGGATGTTGGCGACCACGATCGGGTAGGTGGCGACCGGTTCGTCCTGCGGCAGGTACACCTGCATGCGGGCCTGCTCGCCATTGCGCTCGGCATTGTCGGCGGTGGCGACCAGCGCCTGCGGGTCGTTGTCCACGCCGATCGCTTCGGCGGCGCCCAGCTTCAGCGCGGCCAGCGCGAGGATGCCCGAGCCGCAGCCGAAGTCGAGCACGCGCTGGCCCTGCAGCTGGCCGTTCACGGCCAGCTGGTCCAGCCAGCGCAGGCACAGGGCAGTGGTCGGGTGGGTGCCCGAGCCGAAGGCCAGGCCCGGGTCCAGCCGCACCACGGCGGCATCGGCGGCCTGTGCAGCGTCCGGCAGTTCATGGTTCCACGGCACGATCCAGGTGCGGCTGCCGAAATCCATCGGCTGGAACTGGTCCAGCCATGCGCGCTCCCAGTCTTCGTCTTCGACGGCGCGGAAGCTGCCATTGCTCCAGTCCAGTTCCGGGTCGAAGGATTCCAGGGCGGCCAGCAGCAGCAGCGCATTGCTGTCGGCGGGGAACAGCGCGCTCAGCACCAGGGTGTCCCACAGCGGCGTTTCCCCCACGCCGGGTTCGAGGATGGCCTGTTCGTTGCTGGTGTCGGCTTCGGCATCAAGCAGGGTCACGGCCAGTGCGCCGACGTCCTCCAGCGCATTTTCATAGCGGGGCTGGGTGGCTTCGGTGCAGCGCAGGGTCAGTTCCAGGAACGGCATGGCGGTGGGGACAGTCGCGGGAAAGGGGGCAATGCTAGACCATCGGGGCGTCTCCGTATTGCCTGAGATGCCGCTCTGAGATGAATGGGGGCAGTTCAGACAGGCCTGCCGGGCCTTGCTAAACTCGGCGCTTTCCTGTGTGCCGTGAACGCTCACCACCGCCGATGGCCTTCGCTCCGACCCTGAAAACCTGGTTGCTCGTGCTGCCGGCGGTGGCCGTGCTGGGCGTGGCCGGGTATCGGGCCAGCGGCCATGCTGCGGGCGTGGCGTCGACGTCGACGTCGGCGTCGCCGGACCTGCCGCTGGCCATGGCCAGCCGTGACGGCGGAGCGCCGCTGCCGGTGGTGCCGGAAGCCCTGGCGCGGCGGCTGGCGGCTTTCGAGCGCGGCAACACGCTGCCGTCGGGCCTGCCGCTGGACCTGCGCGCCGACATCGAAGACGCCAGCGACCTGTATGCCTACGCCCAGCGTCTGCGCGCACAGGCCGACACCGGCAATCACGAGGCGCGCTGGATGCTCAGCCGCGTCTATGACTATTGCGCGCAGTACGCACTCGATCCGGGTGGCTACCGCCTGGACAACAACGTACTGAGCGGGTTGGGCCTGACTGCGGCGCCGGCGATGATCGAGGCACGCGAGCGCGTGGCACAGCGGTGTGGCGGTTTCGTGCCGGGCGACAAGCTGGGCGCGGCGCTGGTGCTGGCCGAACGCCGCAAGGCGGCCGCGCAGGGCAACCTGGCCGCGGAAGCGTCGCTGTTCGCCGAGGGCGAGCCCTTGCATGACAGTGCCGAGTACCGCCGCGACCTGGTCGAGCGCGTGCGCACCTCGCGCGACCCCGAGGCCTACATGGCCATCGCGCCAGGCATGGGCGTGCGTGCGGCCGGTGACCGCGCGCTTGACGGGCTGGTGGCGGGCGAGCAGCTCAGTGAACTTGCATGGCGGCTTGCGGCCTGTGAACTCGGCCTGGCCTGTGGAGCGGACAGCGTGCTGGTCAACAATTTTTGTGCGAACGGAGGGATCTGTTCGCAGGATGGAGCGCAGGATTTCCGGGATTTCGTGTATGACGCTGCGGTATCGCGGCAAGGTGCTGGGAAAATGAAGGAATGGATCAAGCGATTGGTTGGAAAGAGGGACGGGCGATGAATTACCGTCGATTCCTGCATGGGGCCAAGTTCTGGTTCTGGGTGGCGCTGTTCGTGGCCTACTCGGCTGGGGCGGTTGGCCTGCTGATGATCGATACCTACGAGGACCGCTACCGGCATCTGTCGAAGGTGGAGCTGACCACGGTGAAGGCGCAGGAAGACGTGCGCCGCGCCGGTGCCAGCCAGGTCGCTGCGGTCTACCGCGCGCAGAGTGGCATGCCATTCGCTTCACTGCCGGCCGGCAGCACCTTCCAGGTGGTGTGGCCCGATGGTTCGACCGAAACCATGGTGATCGTCGATCCGACCTCGCCCAATGGCGTGCGGCCGCTGGCCCATTCGCAGATTCCGGCCGACGTGGCCGACAAGCGCTGACGTGCTCGCTGTGGAGCCGAGCATGGGCCCGGCTCTACAGGAACAGAAAAGGGCGGGGAGATCCCCGCCCTTTTCATGTCCAGCACCTGGCGCCGATCAGGTCAATGCGATCGGCTTGTTCTTGCGCTCGGCCAGGCGCTTTTCCAGGTAGTGGATGTTCTGGCCACCGGCCTGGAAGCCCTTGTCACGCATGATCCGCTGCTGCAGGGCGATGTTGGTCTTGATGCCATCGACCACCATTTCGCTCAGTGCCACCCGCATGCGGGCAATGGCGGTTTCGCGGTCCGGGCCGTGCACGATCAGCTTGCCGATCATCGAGTCGTAGTTCGACGGCACGCGGTAGCCACTGTAGATGTGGGTGTCCACGCGCACGCCGGGGCCACCCGGCGGATGGAAGCCGGTGATGGTGCCCGGGCTCGGCACGAAGGTTTCAGCATCTTCAGCGTTGATGCGGCACTCGATGGCATGGCCGGTCAGCACCACGTCGCTCTGCTTGATCGACAGCTTCTGGCCGGCGGCGATCTTCAGCTGCTCGGCCACCAGGTCGATGCCGGTGACCATTTCGGTGACCGGATGCTCCACCTGGATGCGGGTGTTCATCTCGATGAAGTAGAAGCGGCCGTCCTCGTACAGGAACTCGAACGTGCCCGCGCCGCGGTAGCCGATGCGGATGCAGGCTTCCACGCAGACCTTGCCGATCTGCTCGCGCTGCTCGGCGGTGATGCCCGGCGCCGGTGCCTCTTCCACCACCTTCTGGTGGCGGCGCTGCATCGAGCAGTCGCGCTCACCGAGGTGGATGGCATTGCCCTGTCCATCGGCCAGCACCTGGATTTCCACGTGGCGCGGATTCTCCAGGAACTTCTCCATGTAGACCTCGCCATTGCCGAACGCGGCCTTGGCCTCGCTCTTGGTGGTTTCGATCGAGGTCTTCAGCGACGCTTCGGCGTGCACCACGCGCATGCCGCGACCACCGCCACCGCCGGCCGCCTTGATGATGACCGGATAACCGATCTCGCGGGCGATCTTGGTGTTGGCGACGATGTCCTCGCCGAGCGGGCCGCCCGAGCCGGGCACGCACGGTACGCCCGCGGCCTTCATCGCGCGGATGGCTTCGACCTTGTCACCCATCATGCGGATGGTGTCGGCCTTGGGGCCGATGAAGATGAAGCCGGACTCTTCCACGCGTTCGGCGAAGTCGGCGTTCTCCGACAGGAAGCCGTAGCCCGGGTGGATGGCCTGGGCATCGGTGACTTCCGCCGCCGCGATCAGGGCCGGGATGTTGAGGTAGCTCTGCGGCGACGGCGCCGGACCGATGCAGACCGACTCGTCGGCCATGGCCACGTGCTTGAGGTTGCGGTCGACCGTGGAGTGCACGGCCACCGTGCGGATGCCGAGGGTATGGCACGCGCGCAGGATGCGCAGCGCGATCTCCCCTCGGTTGGCGATGACGACTTTGTCGAGCATGGCGCGCCCCTCAGCCGATCACGAACAGCGGCTGGTCGAATTCCACCGGCTGGCCGTTCTCGCCGAGGATGGCAACGATGGTGCCGGAGGTGTCGGCTTCGATCGGGTTGAACATCTTCATCGCTTCGATGATGGCCAGGGTTTCGCCTTCCTTGACCTGCTGGCCCACGGTGACGAAGGCCGGCTTGTCCGGGGCGGACGAGGCGTAGAAGGTGCCGACCATCGGCGAGCGCAGCACGTGGCCTTCCGGCAGTGCCGGGCCCGGCTTGGCGCTGCCGCCGGTGGAGGCTTCGGTCGGCGACTGCATCGGCATCGCCTGCGGCGCCGGGGCGGCCGGAGCGGCATACACCGGCGCGGCGACCGGGGCGGCATAGCCGGCCACCGGGGCGCGCGACAGGCGCACCGACTCTTCGCCTTCCTTGATTTCGATTTCAGCCAGGTTCGACTCTTCCAGCAGGTCGATCAGCTTCTTGATTTTGCGGAGATCCATGGTGGCCTCTTTGCTCGTGATGTCAGTGTGGTGGAGAGTGCGGTTGCACTCGGTTCAAAGCAGTTCGTAGAACTCGCGCAGCTGCCGCGTACGGTCGCGCGTCTGGGTGATCAGGCATTGCATCTTCGCGGGGTTGCGCGAGGTGCCGTCTGCATTGAAGGCATACACCGCCTCGCAATCTGCATCGCGCAAGGTGATCCAGATGCGCTGGGCCTTCACCAGCTGCTGTTCGGCCGCCGCGCAGCGGCTGCAGCTGCCATCGGTTGCCTGCGCCTTCAGTTCGCCACGCGCCTGCGCGTAGACGGCGTTCAATGCGCTGTCGGCATCATCCAGGCGATCGGAATCGCACATGTCGCGCTCGTAGCCGCCGCTTGCCTGTGCGCAGTCGATGCCCGCGGCCGCGCGCTCGGCAGCGACACTGGCGCCGCACAGACCGGCCCACAGCAGGATGCCGGCAAGCACGCGCGGCGGCATCTTCACGCGCTGGCCGCCTGCACGCGCAGCAGCGCCGCGTCCATCGCGTAGCGGTAGCTGTCGGCACCGAAACCGCATACCACGCCCACTGCCTTGTCACTGAAGTAGCTGTGCTGGCGGAACGGCTCACGGGTATGCGGGTTGGACAGGTGGATCTCGATGAACGGCACCGCCACCGCCGCCAGCGCATCGCGCAGGGCGACCGAGGTGTGGGTGAAGGCGGCGGGGTTGATCAGGATGAAAGCGGTTCCGTCGCTGCGCGCAGCCTGCACGCGGTCCACCAGCACATGCTCGGCGTTGGACTGCAGGCGTTCCACGGTGTGTCCGGCGGCCGATGCCTGGGCAGCCAGGGCCTGGTCGATGTCGGCCAGCGTGGTGTGGCCGTAGACCTCCGGCTCGCGGGTGCCGAGCAGGTTGAGGTTGGGGCCGTGCAGGACCAGCAGCTTCGCCATGGGATCCGGAAGACGGGAAAGGGCGGCAGTCTGGCGGAACCGGCGGATGCTGTCCAGTTCGGCGAAGTTTGCAGCGTTTCAATCGTATGTTTGAAATCTGCCGGAGCGCTTGCGGCCGTATGGCGGGCGCTGGATCAAGGCGCGCTGAACGTGGTGCTGGACGGGGATGCGTGCACGTAGGCCGACGATGCCGGCATCCACGCCATGCGGGGAGACGGGGTTCGGTGGGCAGCACACTGCGCCCCAACATGGAGCTGTCCGGCACCCGGCCGCTCAGATCTCCAGCGGCACCGTCGGCACCACGTTCGGGAACACCTCTTCCAGCGGTTCCGGCTGCCCGGGCTTCGGCGCCGGCCAGTTGTAGGCATTGACCGGCTGCGCGCGGTTCACCCACAACGCGTAATGCAGATGGTCAGCGCGGCCATCGCCGGTATTGGGGTGGATCAGGATGGTCAGGCCCAGGCTGTTGAGCTGCAGCCAGGGCACCAGCACCGGCAACAGGTCGTTGGTGAAGCCGAAATAGAACGACGGGGTGACGTGCGGCCCGCGTGGCTCAAGGTTCCAGTTGCCCAGCTCCACAGGGAAGCGCTCGGCGGCCCAGCGCCGCAGCAGCGCGGCCTTCTCGAAGCTGTCCTCGTCGAAGTAGATGTGGGCGTGGTAGCTCTTGATGGCGGTGTAGGCACGTGGCCGGGTGGGCAGCGTGGCCTCGCCGGGGCGCACGCTGGCCGGCCGCGGGGTAGGCTCGCTGGCCGTGGCCTGGCCCCATGGGCTGCGGCCCTCGGGCGCTGGCGGAACGATGGCTCGGAAGCCGGGTCGCCCGGATTCGGTGGTGTTCACGGCGTTGTCGCTGCGCGCGGCTGCGGTGGCAGCCGACGCGCTGGCCAGGCCGCCAGCGGCCAGCCCGGCCGACGCGATCAGGCGACGGCGCGCGGGTGAAAGCAGGTCGGCCCAATGGGCGTCATCGTCGCCGGCGTCGATCAGGGTCTGCGGGTCCGGGTGCATCTGGGGCTCCGTGGGGCACTGTGTGGCAGGCAAGCACGCTCGGGCAGCGTGCACGGTGGTGTCCAATAAGCAGCCGGCATCACCTCATGCACGTTGGCCCACGCCGTGATTGAGTGCCGCCGCAGCGTGGGCTAGGGTGCAGGTCTGCCGCCCGGGACCCCGCCATGACCCCGCTTGATGCCGACACCCAGCGCAAGCGCGCGCGTTTCCGCCAGCTGCATGCGCGAGGTTGTTTCGTGCTGCCCAATCCGTGGGACGTGGGCAGCGCCCGCTACCTGCAGCGGCAGGGCTTCCAGGCACTGGCCACGACCAGTGCCGGCTGCGCCTGGAGTGAAGGGCGGCCAGATGGGGCGGTTTCGCTGCAGGCCACACTGGAACATCTGCGGCTGATGGCGGCCGCGACACCGCTGCCGTTGAACGCCGATTTCGGTGATGGCTTCGGCGCCACGCCACAGGCAGTGGGCGAGGCGGTGGCGGCGGCCATCGACACCGGTATCGCGGCGCTGTCGATCGAGGACGCCAGCGGCGTGGCCGATGCGCCGCTGCGGCCGATCGGGCAGGCGGTCGAGCGACTGTGTGCGGCACGTGCGGCCATCGACCGCGCGGGGGGCGATGTGCTGCTGGTCGCGCGGGCCGAGAATTTCTTCGTTGGCGTGCCGGATCTGCAGGACACCCTGCAGCGCCTGCGCGCCTATGCCGAGGCCGGCGCCGATGTGCTGTATGCACCGGGCATCAGCACGCCCGAACAGATCAGCGCGGTGGTTGCCGCTGCAGGGGCGAAGCCGGTGAACCTGCTGGTGGGTGGACGGACACCGCTGAGCCTGCAGGACATCGCGGCACTCGGCGTGCGACGGGTCAGCCTGGGCGGTGCGCTGGCGCGAGCTGCGTGGGGTGGGCTGATGCAGGCCATCGAGCCGATCTTGCAGGACGGCCGCTTCGATGGCCTGCAGCAGGCGGCTTCGGGCGCGGCGTTGAACGCGCTGTTCCGCTGACACACGCCCAGGCCTGCAATGGATCCAGCCCGGGCGTGGATGGACGCGCGCCTGCGACTACAGCGCTTCCATCCCGCCCCTGGGCAGCGTCACGCCCGGCTCCAGCGCCGGCAGCAGTTGCCGCAGCAGTGCCGGGTTGTCCAGCATCGCCGCGCCGTCCAGATAGCGCCATTGCGTTGTACCGACGCGTCGCACAGCAACCATGAATGACGTGCTGCGCATCGGCGCTTCGCGCACGCGCAGCAGTGACTGGCGCGGTACGAAGCAGACTTCCTCGTCACCGGCCGCATAGGTGCGGCCCGGCACGCCTGCCTCGTCGCTGATGATGGTGACGCCGGCCTTGCGCAGCGCCTTCACGGTGTCGCGGGTCGCCCGCGCATAGGCCTCGTCGCCACCGGCCAGCTGCTTCAGGCTGGGATGGGTACGCGCGATGATCAGCTCGGTATCGCCACGGGCGAAGCCGCCCATCATCGCCTGCACCTCCTTGCGCAATGCGGCCGAGTCTTCCGGACTGAGTTCACCGGCCAGCGCGGGCGTAACGTCCATTGCCATCGGCAGGGCCAGCAGAAGGGCAAGCAGATACCGGTGCATCGTCGGGCAGCTCAGTGGGAACCGCCGCACTATACGGTGGATGCGGAAACAGCGTCCCACGCATGGCGCTGGTATCCTGGGTGACACTACTTACTATTGGTAGTTAGTGAACTCCGGACATGCCCCATGCACACCCTCATCGTTACCGCCCACCCTGAACCCGGCGCGTTGACCCATGCCATCGCCAGGCGCATCGGCGAAGCCATCACCGCGTCGGATGCCGCCAACAGCGTGACCCACGCCGATCTGATGGCTGAAGGCTTCGATCCGCGCTTCAACATGCAGGACCAGGCGCTGTTCCGCGGCACCGGCGCAACTCCGGCTGACGTCGCCGCCGAGCAGGCGCGGCTGCAGGCTGCCGACACGCTGGTACTGGTCTATCCCCTGTACTGGTGGTCCTTCCCCGCGCTGCTGAAGGGCTGGATCGATCGTGTGTTCACCCAGGGCTGGGCCTACCAGGACGGCGCCGATGGCAAGGTGCAGAAAAAGCTGCAGCGGTTGGGCGTGCATCTGGTCGGCATCGGCGGGGCTGGCGCGGATATGATCGAACGGCGCGGCTACGGTGCGGCGATGAAGACCCAGATCGACATGGGCATCTTCGACTACTGCGGCGCGCGCGTGCTGTCGTCCGACCTGCTGCTGGACGCCGATTCCGGTGCAGCCGAAGCGCATCTGCAGACCGCGCTGACGATCGGCCGTAAAATCGGTGCTCCGATGCGCTGACCGCCGTGCTCCACCGATGCCTGCCAACGCCGCTCCCACGCGCCGCCGATTGACCCGCGAGCAACGCGCCCGCCAGTTGCTGGACGTGGCCTGGGCGCTGGTCGGCGACGAAGGCACCGACGCATTGACGCTGGGGCGGCTGGCCGAGGCGGCCGGTGTGACCAAACCGGTGGCCTATGATCACTTCGTGACCCGCAACGGGCTGCTGGCCGCGCTCTACGATGACTATGACGGGCGGCAGACGGTGGTCTTCCACGAGCGTATCGGCCGTGCCAGGGCGCAGCTGGCCGATCGTGCAGCGGCCATCGCCTCCGGCTACATCGACTGCGTCCTCAGCCAGGGCAGTGAAGTGCAGGGCATCCTCGCTGCGCTGGTGGGCGCGCCGGAACTCCATGAAGTGCGTCGGCGCTACCAGCAGGACTTCATCGACAACTGCGACACCTGGCTGGGCCCGTTTGCGGCCGATGGCACGGTCCCCCTGGCCGGACGCTGGGCGATTCTCGGTGCGGCCGAAGCCCTGTCCGAAGCCGTGGCGGCAGGCGCGCTGGACAAGGCCGGCGCCGAGGCCGAGCTGCAGCGCTTGATCGTGGCGACGGTCAAGCGACGCTGATCCGCTCAGGCGTCGGCGGTGGTGTCGTCCAGCGCCGCAAACCCGGCGGCCAGCCGCTCGCGCACAAGGGCATCGCGTGCGTCGCGGCTTTCAGCGCCCAGCACCACGGTGATCAGGCGTACCGGCAGGTTCCGCCCGGGCACAGCCCGGCAGGCAGTGGCGGCCAGGCAGAAGCCTGCGGCCTGGGTGTAGCCGGTCTTCAATCCATCCACGCCGTCTTCGCCAAGCAGGGCGTTCTGGTTGCTGCGGCTGAAGCGGCCATGCGCGAACGTGCGCTGCGCGGTGATTGCCAGGATCTGCGGATGGTCATTCAGCAGGCAGGCGGCGAGTACCGCCATGTCGCGCGCGCTGGAGGCATGGTGCGGGGTGGTGATGCCGGACACGCTGGCGAACCGCGTGCTGCGCAGGCCAAGCTGGCGCGCGTGCCAGTTCATGCGGCCCAGGAACGCAGGTTGTGATCCGTCCAGATGGCGTGCGATGGCCAGCGCCGCATCATTGCCGGAGACGATCATCAACCCTTCCAGCAGGCGCGCCAGCGTGACCGTTTCGCCGGGCACCAGGCCCATGCGTGTTTCATCATCGGCTACGGCATGCACATCCTCGGCGGCGATGGTGACCGCCTGGTCCCACGTGCCACCGTTCTCTTCGACGCATCCGTAAGCGGCGTAGGCGGTCATCAGCTTGGTCAGCGAGGCCGGTTGCCGCGCGATGTGCGCGTTGTGCTGGTGGACCACCGCGAAGGTTGCCGCGTCCAGGGTGATGGACGAGACCGGCAGGTGGGCAGGCGCAGGAGCAGGCATGGTGGCGGTGATGACAGCGACAGCCAGCAAGGATAGTCCGAAGCGGCTGCATGAAGCCGTACTGCCAAAGCCCTGCGGCGCCCACCGCAACGCCCGGTTGCGCCCGGGCTGCAGTGGAGGCAGCCTGCGCACATGCAGTCGCATATCCGCATCGACGGTCGTGTCTTCGCCTACGTCTTCCCCTGTGCGTGGGAGGACTACGCGAAGATCGGCTTTTCACGCGATCCGCTCGGGCGCATCAGCGCATTGCACCGGCGCTGGTTCGAGTTCTTCGACCTTGATGCCGGTACGCTGGTGGAAGCGGAGAGCGAGCGCGATGCGCGTGATCTGGAGCTGCAGCTGCGTTCGCCGTTCAAGGCGCACCGCGCGCCGGCGCCGATGACGGTCCAGGACAAGGCCGGAGGTCGCACCGAATGGGTGCGTGGTGCCAACCAGGCGTTGTCGCTCGCGGTTGATGCGTTGGGCGCACAGGGCTATCGCTGTTTCCAGCTCAAGGCTTGGCTGCAGGCCGCCCAGCGCCTGCGCATGGACCGGCTGCACGACTGGGCGGCGGTGCAGCTTCCGGAAGAGGATGGCCTGCGCATGCCCGGTGGCCCCGGCGAGCGCGTGCTGCGTGACACCCTCGACGGTTGCCGGGTGCTGGATATCGACCCAATGCCATGGCTGCCTGAACACGTCCAGCGTTGGTATGCAGGTTGAGCCGTGTTCAACGGCCACGCGGTTTCTGAACCGGCGCGGCCGGTTGCGGCGCACCCGTGGGGGAGCCGGTGGACGGGCGGGCCAGCTGCCGGGCCAGTTCGGCGTTGGCCACGTGGCCCTGCAGGAACAACAGGCTGCCGTAGATGTTCATGAGCGTCCCTCCACTTGAGTGGATTGCACGATACGGGCAGCATGGACGCGGAAAAAGCGACATTTCCGCAAGCATGCCTTGAGAGGAATTCAAGCCTGATGTCCCGTCCGCCCCTTCACGCCCTGCAGGGCTTCGTGGCCGCCGCGCGGCTGGGCAACCTGTCACGCGCAGCGGCGTCGATGAGCCTGACCGTCAGTGCGCTCAGCCATCAGATGCGCCAGCTGGAAGAGCGGCTGGGGCAGCCACTGCTGGTCCGCCAGCCACGCGGCGTCACCCTCACCCTGGAAGGGCAGCGCCTGCTCGACCAGGTCGGCCCGCATCTGGATGCGATCAACGAGGCCTTCCAGCCCTATGCCGCACGCGCCGAGCACGTGCTGACGATCAGCGCGGTACCGTCGATGGCGTCGGCGTGGCTGGTGCCGCGCTTGGGGCACTTCGTTGCCGAGCATCCACAGATCGAGATCAACCTGCAGTCGAGTGAACGCCTGATTGACTTCGAGCGACAGCGCCAGTTCGACGCCGCGCTGCGGCTGGGCAGCGGGCAGTGGCCGGGCCTGGTGGTGGAGCCGCTGTTCGACGAGTGGCTGCTGCCGATGGCCAGCCCGGCGCTGATCGAACGCATGGGAGGGATCGACCGCGTGCCGCTGAACCAGTGGCCGCTGCTGGGGGATCCCGATGGCGCGTGGGGCGCCTGGTTCGCGCTGAGTGGGCAGAACCCGCCGCCGCGCTTCGTGGCGGTGCTGGATGATTCGGAGGCGCATCACCGTGCGGCGCTGGACGGGGTGGGCGTAGCGCTGGGACGGGTGACGCGGGCGCGCCTGCTGCTGGATTCCGGCCAACTGGTGGCGCTGTCCAGCCTGCGACTGAAAACCGCCTGGCCGCATTGGCTGGTCTACCCGCAGCGCTCGGCCCGCCATCGCGGCTTCCTGGCCTTCCGCGACTGGCTGCACGCTCAGGCGGCCGAGCACGTCCGGCACATGGCAGACGCGCATTTATAGCGTCGAGCCATGCCCGACTGCGTGTGTCCGGCAGTCACCGTACCAACGTAACCGCCTGCCCGGCACGGGCGAAGGCTTCGCCCAGCAACGAGCCTGCCTTGATCGCCTCCACTTCCTCGAACAGCGCCTGCAATGCATCGGCCGGGCGCGAGGCCGGCGCCGCGACCGCCTGCTGGATCACGGTGAAACGGTCGGCCAGCACGCGGTGGCCGGGATGCGCCTGCGCCCAGGCGGCCAGCGGCTGGCGCACGCCGGCGGCGGCATCCAGGCGCTGCAGATCGAACAGGGTGATGGCAGCGGCCGACGTCTCGGCCCGCTCGATCATGGCGTGGCGCAGTTCGCGGCTGAGGAACAGGTCGTAGGCGGCGCCACGACCGACCGCGATGCGCAGGCCATCGCGGTCCAGGTCGGCCACCTGCTGCGCAGGGCTGTCCTCGCGCACCAGGTAGGTGCCTTCGATCTCCACATAGGGGGCGCTGAAGGCGATGCGGTCGGCGCGCGCCGGATCGATGGCCAGGAAGGCCAGGTCCCAGGCATCCTTGCTGGCTGCAGCGACCACCGCGGCCGCGGCGTCGTGGCAGGTGAAGCGTGCCTGCACGCCCATGCGCTGCGCCAATGCCGTGGCCAGTTCCAGTGACGGCCCGCGCGGTGAGCGCGCGTCCCCCTGCGCCAGTACTGGATTGCCCAGGTTGATGGCCACGCGCAGGAAGCCCAGCGGTGCCAGCGCACCACGATGATCGGCCAGGGACATGCAGGACTCCGCGGGGAAAGGGCGGTCCAGCATGCCAGTACGGACCTGCAAGGCAGTGTCAGCATCCGGTTATCCTGCGGACATGAACCCCATCCTGCACGTCGAGATACCGGTCACTGACCTGGGCCGGGCCATCACGTTCTACCAGCACTGGCTGCAGGTGGCGGTGGACGAACCGATCCTGCTGCACGACTGCAGGATGGCCTACCTGCCGTTTGCCGATGAGGCCACCGGTGCCAGCATGGCGCTGGTGCGGGGGGCCGACTATCTGCCCTCCGTCCACGGTGCGCGCATCTACATCGGGGTTGATGACCTGGATGCCAGCCTCGAGCGTGCGCTGCAGGCCGGGGCCGAGCTGCGCTTCGGCCCGGCCGATGCCGGTGACTGGCGCGTGGCCGAGATCGCCGACAGCGAAGGCAATCGCATTGCGCTGCAGGCGCGCGTGGTTCTGTAGGGCCGAGCCCATGCTCGGCTGCTGTTGACCCAGCCGCCAACGCTCATCCGAGCATCGGCCCGGCTCTACACCGTGGCCGAGCGTGAGCGCTGCAGCCAGTCGTTGATCGCCGGGTCCAGCCGTGGGTCGTCCGGCAGCTGCATGCCGAAGCGCTGCTGCAACACCTCGCGCACGTCGCCCACATCGCGCAGCGGACGCTTGTCCGGTGCCTGGCCGGGAGGGTACTCGGTGTAGTTGCCACTGCCGATGGTGCGTCGCCAGTCCGGCCCGGTCAGGGATGCGCGCAGCTGGCCGGGGAAACTGGAATCGGGATGGGTGCACACGTACCAGTTGCCTACGACGTTGTCGATCGGTGCCGGCGCGTGCAGGTCGAAGCGATACATCGCCCGCCAGCCATCGCCGGACTCGGCGGACAGCACGAAATCCCCCTCGCCGGGCAGGCGCTGCAACAGGAAGCGCTCGTGGGGCGTGGCCTGCGGCTGCGGATCATGCAGCCGCAGCGGTACGGTCGGGGTCAGGCTGCCGAAACCGGCATCCACCAGCCAGTCATCGCCGTCCACCTGCACACGCAGCAGCAGGTGGGTGCGTGCGGTCAGTTCGCCGTCCTGGGCGGCCAGCAGCACGCGCGCGCTCAACGGCTGTGCATCGAAGCCCAGCGCCTGCAGCAGTGCCAGCAGGCCGCCGTTGAGTTCGAAGCAGTAGCCGCCACGACGGTCGTCGAGCAGCTTGCGCTGCACGCTGTCCAGGTCGATCGGTACTGCATCGCGCAGCAGGCAGCTGAGGGTTTCGAACGGCAGCAGTGCGTTGTGGCGCTGCTGCAGCAGGGTCAGGCCCGCCAGCGTCAGCGGTGGCGGTGCATCCAGCTGCAGGCGTTGCAGGTAGCGGGGGACATCGAGCGTCGTCATGCGCGCGCCGGGCGGGGGAGGGAGATCTACTGTGCTCTCCCAACCGGGGTTGAGGTCAAGCATTGCGCGGGTGTCATCCCCCCGTCGCCTGTGCCGGGTACAAAGGCCGCGTCCGCCAGCAATCGGTGGGAGTGAACCAGGAGCGCCCTAAAGTTGCGCCATTTCCCGCCGATACAGGTGCGTCCTTCCGCCTGGAGCCTGTCATGTCGGCCGTCGTCCCCCACCTCCGGTCCCTGCGCATGCGGCTTGCCGCACTGCGCTCGGCGTCCCCCGGCCTGCTGCTGTGGCTGCAGCCGCATCGGCTCAGTGTGGCCAGCAAGCTCAAGGCGACCCTGTGGGTCTGTGGGCTGGGCCTGATCGCGATCGCCGCCGTCTACGCCTGGACCGGCCATGCCAGCACGCAGGCGGCGCGCAGCCAGGCCAGCTACCAGCACGGCAGCGATCTGGCCGCGAGCGTGGCCACGCGGGTGGCCGAGGCGCGTCGTCTGCAGACCCAGTATGCACGTAGTTTCGACGATGCCGACCGCGCGCAGCTGCTGGCGACGCAGAAGGCGCTCCAGGCCGATCTTCAGGCGCTGCGCGCGATGCCGATGGATCCCGGCCGGCGCGAGGCGCTGCGGGCACTGACCGAAGCCGCCGGCGCGTTCTCGCAGGGTGTGGCCGCCCTGTTCGAACGCGTCGATGAGATGGGTCGTGGCGATGCCGGCCTCGCCGCGCAATTGCAGCAGGCCGCCGACGCCCTGCAGGCGCAGGTGGATGCGTTGCAGCGGCCTTCGTTGGCGTTGTCCCTGCAGAAGATGCGCCGCCAGGAGGCACTGCTGCTGCTCGATGGCGACTCCACCCATGCCGACCGTGCGAGCGAAGAAAAGCTGCCGTTCGATCTCGCACTGGTGGGCCTGCCGACCGATGCGCAGGATGCCCTTCGTAACGGCATGGAGGCCTATCAGGCCGCATTGCTGGGCTATACCGCCGCCCGCGTGGGCCTGGATGTAGAGGCGCAATCGCTGCTGGATACCGCCGCCGGCGTGGCGCCGGCGCTGGCCGTCTTCCAGCAGGCCCAGGTGGCGGCGCTGGCCAAGGCACAGGCGCGCCAGCAGGCCGGCGCACGCACCATGAGCGTGCTGTTCGCGGTGACCCTGCTGCTGGTCGCCGGTGTGTTGATCACCAGCCTGGTGCTGGTGCTGCGTGCGGTGCGCCAGCCGATCCAGGACACCCTGCGTTTCGCCAGCGACATCGCCGACGACCGACTCGACACCACCCTGCGCGTCTACAACGCCAACGATGAAATCGGCCAGCTGGCGCAGCGCCTGGTCGACATGCAGCAGCGCCTGCGCGCGCGCATCGAGACCGAGCGTGCCGTGGCGCGCGGCAACACCCGTGTGCGGCAGGCATTGGACAGTGCGCAGACCGGGCTGATGGTGATCGATGCCGAGGGCCGGGTGGCCTACGTCAATCCGGCACTGCTGCAGCAACTCGAGCGCGAGGCCGAAGATCTGGTGGGCAGCGATGCCGTGCGCCTGCATCCGGCGCTGACCAGCCTGGCCGGCGCGCGCCAGCGCGAGGAGCGCGAGATCGGCCATGCCGGCGTGCGCTACCAGCTGATTGCCAACCCCATCATCGACGAAGGGCAGTTCCTCGGCGTAGCGGTGGAATGGCGCAGTCGTGCGCTGGAGACGCTGCTGGAAACCGAGGTCGCTGCCCTGGTCGATGCTGCAGCACGCGGCGACCTGCATGGCCGTATCGTGCTGGAGGGCAAGCAGGGCTTCGTGCGCACCTTGTCGACCAGCATCAATCGCCTGCTGGCCACCTTTGAAACCAACCTTGGTGACCTGCAGGCACTGCTGGCTGCGCTGGCCTGCGGCGACCTCAGCGTGCGCATGGAGGGGGACCTGCAGGGCGTGTTCGCGCGCATGCGCGACGATGCCAATGCCACCGTCGCGCAGCTGGGCCGCATCGTCACCCGCATCCAGCAGGCCACCTCCAGCCTGGATACCGGCGTTGGCGAGATCGTCGCCGGCCATCACGATCTGTCGCGGCGCACCGAGCAGCAGGCCGCCAACCTGGAAGAGACCGCGGCGTCGATGCAGGAGCTGACCGATACCGTCGGCCGCAACGCCGATGCTGCAGGCCGCGCCGATGCACTGGTGCAGGGCGCGGCGGCGGTGGCCCAGCGGGGTGGCGAGGCGGTCGGCCAGGTGGTCGCGACCATGCATGGCATCAGCGAAGCCTCGCGACGGATCGGCGACATCACCCAGTTGATCGACGGCATCGCCTTCCAGACCAACATCCTTGCCCTCAATGCGGCGGTGGAAGCGGCGCGTGCCGGCGAGCAGGGCCGCAGCTTCGCCGTGGTGGCCGCCGAAGTGCGCCTGCTGGCGCAGCGCAGTGCCGAGGCGGCCAAGCAGATCAAGGGGCTGATCGAGGATTCGGTGGCGCGTGTCGGCCAGGGCAACCAGCAGGCCGCGCAGGCCGGCACCACGATGGGCGAGATCGTCGGCAGCGTGCAGCAGCTGGCCGAGCTGCTGGCAGGTATCCGCAGTGCGTCGCAGGACCAGCATGCGGGCATCGCACAGGTGAACCAGACCATCGTGCAGATGGAAGCCAGCACCCAGCGCAACGCCAGCCTGGTGGAAGAGGCCGGTGCCTCCACGGCGCAGATGCAGGCGCAGGTGCGTGCCTTGGCAGAAGCCGTGGGCGCGTTCCGCTTGCAGTCGATGCCGCAGGCGCGCGCGGCGGCCTAGTCAGCCGAGCGTGGGCTCGGCGCTACATCGGCTGCACGAACACTGTAGAGCCGAGCCCATGCTCGGCTCACACCAGCGTTCGGCGGCAGGAATCAATACACGTCGCGGCGGTAGCGCCCGTTTTCCAGCAGCGTTTCCACCGCTTCATCACCCAGCGCGGTTCGCAGCACCTGGTCCACGCCTTCGGCCATGCCCTGCAACGACCCACAGACATGGACCACCGCACCACGGTGCATCCAGTCGCGCAGCGCATCGACGGCCGCACGCAGGCGATCCTGCACGTAACCACCCTCGCCATCGCGCGAGAACGCCAGGTCCACCCGCGTGAGATGGCCATTGGCCTGCCAGGCTTCGATCTCGTCGGCGAACAGGAAGTCGTGTGCGCGCTGGCGTTCACCGAACAGCAGCCAGTGCCCGCGCTCGCCTGCGTGGGCAGCTTCGCGCAACAGGCTGCGCAGCCCGGCGATGCCGGTGCCGTTGCCGATCAGCACCATCGGCGCGCCGCTGACGCGATGGAAACCGGGGTTGCGATGCACGCGGGCGACGATGCCGGCACCGATCGGTGCATGCAACGACAGCCAGCCCGAGCCCAACCCGGCGCGACCGGAGGCGTCATGCACCAGCCGCACCACCAGCTCCACCACGCCATCATCCGTGCAGGAGGCGATCGAATACTCGCGGCTGGGCAGCAGCGGCAGCCCGGCCAGCCACAGGCAGGCATCCTGCACCGCCAGCGCGGCATCGGCCTCGGGCAGCTCGCGTTCACCGGCCAGCGCCAGCAGCGTGCGCGGATGGCCATCGACCAGCAGGGGCTGCAGCGGATCCAGACCGTGTCCCTTCAGCACGGCACCGGCATGCCGCGCGTTGTGGCGGGGTGCGATGTGCAGGATGTCACCCGCCTGCCACTGCACGTCGGCCGGTGCGGCAAGACGGATACGCCAGATGGCTCCGCCGACGCTGCCCGGGTTGAGGTGGTCGCGGCCGAGCAGGCGCCACTCATGCATCTGCGTAGCCGCAGGCAGCACGCTGTCATCGGTGACGATGCCGGTGAGCGTACCCAGCTGCTGCTGCCATTGGCGCAATGCCGGCACCGAAGCGGCATCGACATCGATGCGCTCGAACAGCGGGCGCGCGCCGTTGCCGATCAGCCAGCCATCGAACTGGCGGCCGAAGCCGCAGTAATGCGGGTACTGGCGGTCGCCCAGCGCGAGCAGGCCGAACTGCAGGCGCGACAGGTCCAGGCGTTGTGCGAGCAGCAGCCGCGCCGCGCGGCGCGTGGCATCCGGTGGCTCGCCGTCGCCGAACGTGCTCAGCACGAGCAGCGCCTGGGACGTGGCCTGCAGCGTCGCGGCATCGACGCGGGCCAGCGACTGCACCTGCACCGCATGACCGGACGCCTGCAGCTGCGCGGCCGCACGCCACGCCAGTTGTTCGCCCAGTCCGCTCTGGCTGGCATGCACCACCAGCCACGGCGGACCACGGCCATCGGTGGTCGTGGCCGGTAGCGCGCGGCGCAGCCCTCGCGCTGCACGCTGGCTGCGGCGGCGGTCCAGGTACAGCATCCAGCCGGTGATGAAGAACAGGCTCATGCCCAGGCTGCTGAGCATCACCACCACGCGCCCGGGCACACCGAAGTAGCTGCCCGAATGCAGCGCGAACACGCTGGTGGCCAGCTGTCCGCCCGCGCCCTGGCGTGCGTACGGGCGGGCATCGAGAACCGCGCCGCTGGCCGGATCGAGCTGCAGCAGGTCATGCGCACGGTCGTGGTGGCCGCCGCGCTGCGACGGATCACCGGCCATCACCCGCACGTTCAGCGCCTGCCCCGGCTTCTCCGGCAGGCGCAGGTCGATGAAGCCGGTGCGCACGCCGGGTAGCGCGTACAGCGTGGTCTCGATGCGATGGACGTCCAGTGCCGCGTCGGCGGCAACCGTGTGCTTTGCCGCCGGCGCCACACCGAGCAGCGTGTTGGCCGCGTTGCGGTACCAGTCGAACGACCACCACAGGCCGGTCAGCGCACTCATCAGGTAGATCAGCAGCACCCAGGTGCCGACCACCGAGTGCAGGCTCCACAGGAAGCCTCGGCCGCTGCGCGTCCACTCCACCGCCAGCCAGCTGCGCCAGTGCCACCAGCGTCGTGGCCAGCGCAGGTAGAGACCGGACAGGGTGAAGAACAGCAGCGCGATTGCACAGCTGCCGGTGATCCACTTGCCGCGCTCACCGGCAGCGAGGTGGCGATGCAGGTCCTCGACGACGTCGAAGAATGCCTGCCCGCGCAGGGCGCTGAAGCGCTCGCCGCTGTACGGATCGAAGTACACCCAGTGTTCCTTGCCGCCGGCAAAGCGCGCGACCGACGGCCGCTGTCCGGTCGCATCCACGCGCAGGCGTTGCAGGGGGCGCTCGCTGCCAGCCTGCAGCAACGGCACCAGTTCGCTGAGTGCAAGGGGATGCTGGCCGTCCGCATGGTGCTCGGCGATCTCAGCGAAGCCAGGATTGGCCGCGCGCAGCAGCTCGTCCTCGAAGGACAGCATGGCGCCGCTGAGGCCCATCAGGGCCAGGACGGCACCGGCGGTAATGCCCAGCAGCCAATGAAGTTGGAACAGGACGTTCTTGAACATCGAAGGAGGAGGGCCAGGAAGGCTGCCGCCCGCATCCTGCGCAACAGCAAATGAGAATTAGTCGCGGAATTCTCCGTGGCGCCCTGCCTGCGGTCAAGCAGGGGTTGCCGGCCGGGCTGCGCCCGGCACCCGCGGTAGTGCCGGCCTGGCCGGCAACCTCAGAAGCAACAGCCGAAGCAACAGCGGGTTTCCTGTGAGGAAGCGGGGCGGGTCCGGTTGCGGGGGACGGCGCAAGTACGTCCCTGTAGCCTTGGCCGCGGCATCCATGCCGCGGACACCCCCTCAACCGGACCCACCCCGCCTTCGACAGTTCCTGCGATCTGTCGGAACGAGGTTCTGCTTTGGTGGGTGCCGACCGTTGGTCGGCACGGGGTCTGATTCCGTTCTGAATATCGATAGATGTGTCGACCAAGGTCGACACCTACCAACAGCCGCCGGAATCTGTCGAAGGTGGGGCGGTGTGGCTGTGCAGGACCGTTGGCGCCATGGATGGCGCCATCGAGCCCCCACGGACGGGTTTACGGCGTGTCCTGCACAGCCACAGCGCCCCGCCATCCCACGGAAAGCCCGCTTTGGCTGTTGCCGTTGCATTGAGCAGGGTGCAGGGCTGCAAGCCCTGCAAAAACACCCTCACTTCACCCAGCTGTCGATCTCGCCGTGGGCGAACGGTCCCAGCTTTGCCTTCACCCGCCGCCCCTGTGCATCGAACAGCACGCTGTAGGGCAGCAGGCCCTGTGTATTGCCCAGCTGCACGCTGGCATCAAGCGGCCCCGGGGTTTCGATCACGATCGGATAATCCACCGGTACCCGCTGCAGGAAACCGCGCACGTCTTCCGGCGTATCCAGCGCCAGTCCCAGCACCTGCACACCGTGCTCGCCCTGGATATGTGCGAAACGCGCCAGTTCGGGCATTTCTTCCACGCAGGGCGCGCACCAGCTGGCCCAGACATTGATCAACAGCGGGCGACCGCCAGCGTGCTGGCGCAGGTCCAGCGGCCGGCCTTCAAGATCGGGCAGCGACAGCGCGGGCAGGCTGTCGCCGACCTGCAGGGCAGGTGCCGCAGCCGCCACAGCAGGTGCCGCCGGCACGGCCTCAAGCGCCACCGGTCCCGGTGCCAATCGATGCCCGGCCCACAGGCCGAGGCCGGCGGCCAGCACCGCTGTCCACAGCAGCGCTGGCCGTTGCCACTTCATCGTGCGGTGCGCAGCAGCGCTTCCTCGACCACCGCCTGGGTCAACAGGGTCGGCAGCACGGTCGGCGGCGCACCCGGGCCGTACACCACGTACAGCGGCACGCCCACGGCCTTGTGCTCTTCAAGGAACGTGGTGATCTGCGGGTCGACGTTGGTGTAGTCACCGCGCATGTACACCGCGTTGGTGCGCTTGAGCAGTTCCTTGAACTCCGGCCGCGACAGCACGGCACGTTCATTGGCCTTGCAGCTCACGCACCAGTCGGCAGTCATGTTGACGAACACCACGCGGTTGTCCGCACGCAGGCGGTCCAGCAACTGCGGCGAATACTCGACCACGTTCTCGCTGGCGGCCTGTGCGGCCCGCGCCGGTGGTGCCAGCTGGGTCACGCCCCAGGCAGGAACCAGCGCGCCGATCGCCAGCAGCACGCCGAGCAGGGTCACCGCACGCGAGCCGGTCCAGCGATTGCGCTCGAACAGCCACAGGCCGAAGGCGAACAGCAGCAGGCCACCCAGCACCAGTGCCATGCCGTCCACGCCGCGCTGTTTGCCCAGCACCCACAGCAGCCACAGCGCGGTGGCATACATCGGGAAGGCCAGCACGTGCTTGAGCGTTTCCATCCACGGGCCGGGCTTGGGCAGGCGGCGTGCCAGCGCCGGCACGAAGCCGATCAGCAGGAACGGCAGCGCAAGGCCCAGGCCGAGGAACAGGAATACGGTCATCGCCTTCAGCGGCGGGGCAATGAACGCGTAGGCGATCGCCCCGCCCATGAACGGGCCGACGCAGGCGCTGCCCACCAGGCAGGCCAACGCACCGGTGAAGAAATCGCCGGCCGGCCCGCTGCGGCTGGCCAGCGACTGGCCGAGGTTGCCGATGCCACCGCCGAGGGTAAACACGCCGGACAGGCTCAGGCCCACCGCGAACATGATGTAGGCCAGCGCCGCCACCACGCCCGGGTGCTGCAGCTGGAAGCCGATGCCGACGGCGTTGCCGATCGCGCGCAGGCCCACCATCAGCGCGCCGATCACCGCGAACGCGACCAGCACGCCCAGCGTGTACCAGAGGGCATGGCTGCGTGCCCGCTCAGGGCTTTCGCCACTCTGCGCCAGGCTCAGCACCTTCAGCGACAGGATCGGCAGCACGCAGGGCATCAGGTTCAGCACCAGGCCACCGGCCAGCGCCAGCAGCAGCACCCACACGAACGAACGGTCCGGGTTCGGGGTTGTCGCCGGTGGGCGCGTGCGCAGTGCGTTGCCATCGCGCGCGTCGGCGGCGAACTCATTGCGCGCACCCTCACTGCCGCTGGCGGCGGGAGTGGCAATGCCGTCGTTGGGGACGGTCGGCAGCAGGCGCAACGGTGCGCCGTTGGCGGATTCACGTGGCACGCCGGCGGCGGGCAGCGGGCTGATCACCTCGTTGCGCGCTGGCGCCTGGTCAATGCTGGCGGACAGCTTGCCAGCGGGAATCGACAGCTTCACCCGGCGGGTCATCGGCGGGTAGCAGATGCCATCGGTCTGGCAGCCCTGGAAGGTCACCACCAGGGTGCTGTCGACGGCATCAGTGACAGTGCGGCGCAGCGGCAACGGCACTTCCACCTGGTTGAAGTAGACCGAGACATCGCCGAAGTGCTCGTCGCGATGCGATTGCGCGGCTGGCCAGCGCGGCTTGCCGGCCAGCACGCCGGCGCTGCCTTCCAGCTTCAGCGAGGTGCGGTCGCGATACAGGTAATAGCCGGGCGCTGGGCTGAAGCGCAGCAGCAGGGTGTTGCCGTCACTGGCGATGGCATCGAAGCCGAACGCCTGTTCCGACGGCAGCGGCAGGGCCTGGCTGTTGTTGGCCGCGCCCGGCAGGCGCAGGCCACCGCTGTTGCCGGCACCGGCCAGCGGGTTGTTGAACGGGCTGGCCGCACCGGCACGCGCGGCAGGCACCGCCGCCGCCGCACCGGCGCCCGGCAGGGTGACCTGCACCACGCGCTTCTGCGGCGGGTAGCAGACACCGGCATCGGCGCAGCCCTGGTAACGCACTTCCAGGCTGATGGTGCCGGCAGCCTCGGACGGCGTGCCGGGCAGGGTGGCCTGCAGGCGCTCGCGATAGGTCTCGACTTCGCCGAAGAAATCGTCGTGGTGCTTGTCGCCCTTGGGCATCTGCAGCGCGCCGGCATTGAAGGCCGGGTCGGCCTTGACGCTGGTGCGGTGGCGATATAGGTAATAGCCCGGTGCGATCTTGAACTGCAGTTGCACCTGGCCCCGTTCGGGGGCACTGGCGGTCAGCGCGAACGCCTGGTCCACCGGCAGCAGGTCCTTCTCATCCAGCGCGAAGGCCGGCAGCGAGAGCCACAACAGGGCGCACAAGGCGGCGCCGCGCGCAAACAGAGTCTTCAATCAGTGTCCTCCCGGGTCTGTGCCCGGATCCAGTCCAGATACGCCGGCAGGCCGGCCCGGGTTTCGACCGCGATGCACTCCGGGAGTTCATACGGATGCAGTGCGACGATCCGGGCAATTGCGTCATCGACGCGGCTCGCGGTGGTTTTCACCAGCAGCTGCAGTTCGGCGTCGGTGGTCACCTCCCCCTGCCAGCGGTAGGTCGACTGCGCGCCATCGAGGCGGGTCACGCATGCCGCCAGGCGCTCGCCGACCAGCGCGTGCGCGATGCGCTCGGCACTGGCCCGGTCCGGGCAGGTGGTCAACAGCAGCAGGACGGGATCGACGGTCGACATGACCGCCGAGTATAGGGCCGCCGCCGGGTCAGGGCCCGGCGGCGGCAGTGGACCGCTGCGTTGCGCGGTCAGTTGGCCAGCTGGCAGGTGGCCGGCTTGGCCGAGGTGAACAGGGCCGGGGTTGCCCACTCGGGGTGGTCGATGAACGGGTTGCGGTTGCCCTGGAAGCTGTAGATCACGTCATTGCGCGCACGCTCGGCATCATCCGGCGGATCGGACAGGTGCCAGTCGATCAGCGTGGACAGCAGGCCCATGTAGGCCGGCGAACTGCTGGTCTTGACGATTTTGCTGCGGTCGTCGGTCAGCTCCAGGTCCGGCTCGGACTGGCCGGTGGCCGCATCCTTGCCGCCCTCGTAACGGATCGCCATGTACATCACCGCACGCGCCATGTCGCCCTTGCGCTTGCCCCACACCTCGAAGGTGCCGGTGTTGCCGTCCGGCGTGCGCACCCAGTTGGAGTTGCCCGGATAGCCGCCGCTGCCGCCGCCCTGGCCGTTGTTGGCCTCGGTGGCGCGCTCGCCGCAGTTGGCGTCGCACTTGCCGAACGGCTTGTTGCCACGGTCGGCGTTCCACTGCGCGTCGGTCAGGTACAGCATGTGGGTGTCGGTATACGGCGCGTACGGCAGGCCCTTGTCACCGGTGGTGGTGGCAAAGCCCAGCGAGTTCGGCCAGGTGTGTTCGCGGTTGTATTTCAGGCCACTGCCACTGCCGGCACGATCGGTCACCTTGGCGTAGCTGTGGTTGCGATATGCGTCGAGGATCCTGCCGGAATTGTTCGGATCCTCGTCGGCGATTTCCAGAATGGTCCAGGTACTGGTGCCCGAGCCGCTGTAAGGGTAGGCGGTGTGGCCCTTGATGGTGGCATGCAGCGAGCAGCGCAGCTGGCTGGGGCTGCTGGTGTTGACCTTGGAGTAGTAGCCGGCCGGCACGCCCGGGTTGCCCGGGTCCGGATTGCCGCCGGTGCTGGCCACGGTGAAGGCGATGCGGCTGTCGGCGGCCGGGTGCGCGCCCTGCAGGTCGGTGATGCGCGCGGCGCGGATGTCGAAGCGGCAGGCCTCACCGGCCACCAGCGCAGTGTTGGTGGACAGCTTCACGCTGCGGCCGCTGGCCGGGAAGGTCAACGGCACGCTGCCGGAGGTGCCGCAGCTCAGGGCGAAGGCGCCACTGGCCAGGTTCACCGTCTCGCTGAACACCACTTCCAGGTCGGCGGCGGCCGGGAAGGTGCTGCTGCCCTGCGCCGGGGTGGTGGTGGAGACCGACGGCGGTGTGTTCGGGCCCGGGGTTCCGCCGCCACTGAAGGTCTGGCCGTTGTTGCAGCTGCCGAAGGTCTGCCTGGCCGACTCGGCCCAGGTGAAGTGGGTGTACTGGCTGCCGCTGCCGGTCAGCTGCAGCGAGGTGCCCGCGGCCGTGCTGTTGGTCTCGGCCACCGGGATGTTCTGGCTGGTCATGCCGGCGGCAGGGCCACCGGAGGCGGTGATGGCGCCCTCGTAGCTGAGGAACTGGACCACCTTGCCGCTGGCATCGACCAGGGCGATGCCGTCGTTGGGGCCGTTCTGGATGCCGTTGGTCGGGTAGTTGACCACGGCGATGGTCGCGCTGCCGCAGCCGGCGGCGGTGCCGGCCGGGACCGGGTTGTTGGCGTAGACCGCGGCCGCCGAAGGATTGCTGCCGTTGTAGAGGTAGAGGCGGTAGCCGGACAGGTCCTCGCCGGCGGTGGCGACCACTTCGATGGCTTCGCCGACGTCACCGGCGGCGGTGCTGTCGTCGTAGTGCAGTTCGTTGATGAAAACCTCGGCCTGGGCCGGCGCGGCGGCCAGTGCCAGCAGGCAGGCGGCGGCAAGCGGGGACAGCAATCGCATCGACTACTCCTTGTGATTGGGAATGCCTGACCGAGCCTAAGGCCGATCCAGTGACACTTTGTCGTAAATGAACGTCAGATATCTGACAGTGCGACGCTTGTCACCGAAATTGTCCAAGACCGACGCCTTGGCCGAGGCGCGCGGGCGGAAAAATTTTTTCATTCCGCCCTTGAAAGGGGGCGGCGGGGCTCCATCTCTGCCCTGCTCCCGACGTTGTCGGGTTTCTTCACGTGCGGTTCTGGCACTCGCTTGGGGTGAGTGCTAACATCGCCGGACTTTTTTAGACCAATCAATCACTTAAGAGGTCTCCTATGAGCATCAAGCCGCTGCACGACCGCGTTGTGGTCAAGCCGATCGAAGCCGACGAAATCTCCGCCGGTGGCATCGTCATCCCCGACTCGGCCAAGGAAAAGTCCACCAAGGGTGAGGTCGTGGCCGTCGGCCCCGGCAAGCCGCTGGACAACGGCAACGTGCGCGCGCCGTCGCTGAAGGTCGGCGACAAGGTCATCTACGGCCAGTACGCCGGCAGCTCGTACAAGAGCGAAGGCGTCGAATACAAGGTCCTGCGCGAAGACGACGTGCTCGCCGTCATCGGCTGAGCCCCGGCGCGACCTGTTTCAACCTGATCCCAAACTCCCAGCCGCCGGGCATCGTCCGGCGCTACCAATGAGGTAAATGCAATGGCTGCCAAGGATATTCGTTTCGGTGAAGACGCCCGTTCGCGCATGGTGCGCGGCGTCAACGTTCTCGCCAATGCCGTCAAGGCCACCCTGGGCCCGAAGGGCCGCAACGTCGTGCTGGAAAAGAGCTTCGGCGCGCCGACCATCACCAAGGACGGCGTCTCCGTCGCCAAGGAGATCGAACTGGCTGACAAGTTCGAGAACATGGGCGCGCAGATGGTGAAGGAAGTTGCTTCGCGCACCAACGACGATGCCGGCGACGGCACCACCACCGCCACCGTGCTGGCCCAGGCCCTGATCCGCGAAGGCGCCAAGGCCGTTGCCGCCGGCATGAACCCGATGGACCTCAAGCGCGGTATCGACAAGGCCGTCTCGGCCGCCGTCGCCGAGCTGAAGAACATCTCCAAGCCGACCGCCGACGACAAGGCGATCGCCCAGGTCGGTACCATCTCGGCCAACTCGGACGAGTCGATCGGCCAGATCATCGCTGACGCGATGAAGGAAGTCGGCAAGGAAGGCGTCATCACCGTTGAAGAAGGCTCGGGCCTGGACAACGAGCTGGACGTGGTCAAGGGCATGCAGTTCGACCGCGGCTACCTGTCGCCGTACTTCATCAACAACCAGCAGTCGCAGACCGCTGACCTGGATGACCCGTTCATCCTGCTGCACGACAAGAAGATCTCCAACGTCCGTGACCTGCTGCCGGTGCTGGAAGGCGTCGCCAAGGCCGGCAAGCCGCTGCTGATCGTGGCCGAGGAAGTCGAAGGCGAAGCGCTGGCCACCCTGGTGGTCAACACCATCCGTGGCATCGTCAAGGTCGTGGCCGTCAAGGCCCCGGGCTTCGGCGACCGTCGCAAGGCGATGCTGGAAGACATGGCCGTGCTGACCGGCGGCACCGTGATCTCCGAAGAAGTCGGCCTGTCGCTGGAGAAGGCCACCATAAAGGACCTGGGCCGCGCCAAGAAGGTGCAGGTCTCCAAGGAGAACACCACCATCATTGACGGCGTCGGCGACAAGGCCAACGTTGATGCACGCGTGGCGCAGATCAAGACCCAGATCCAGGACACCTCCTCGGATTACGACCGCGAGAAGCTGCAGGAACGCGTGGCCAAGCTGGCCGGCGGTGTTGCCGTGATCAAGGTCGGCGCCTCGACCGAAATCGAAATGAAGGAAAAGAAGGATCGCGTCGACGACGCCCTGCACGCGACCCGTGCGGCCGTTGAAGAAGGCGTGGTTCCGGGCGGCGGCGTTGCCCTGGTCCGCGCGATCACCGCGCTGGCCGGCCTGAAGGGCGCCAACGAAGACCAGAACCACGGCATCCAGATCGCCCTGCGCGCGATGGAAGCCCCGCTGCGCGAGATCGTGGCCAACGCCGGTGACGAGCCGTCGGTCATCATCAACAAGGTCAAGGAAGGCACCGGCAGCTTCGGTTACAACGCCGCCACCGGCGAGTTCGGCGACATGCTGCAGTTCGGCATCCTGGACCCGACCAAGGTGACCCGTTCGGCGCTGCAGAACGCCGCCTCGATCGCTGGCCTGATGATCACCACCGAAGCCATGGTTGCCGAAGCTCCGAAGAAGGACGAGCCGGCCATGGGTGGCGCCGGTGGCATGGGCGGCATGGGTGGCATGGGCGGCATGGACTTCTAAGTCCACGTCCCCCGGCGGTCGTTGCCGACCCTGGTCGGCACGCCCTCCCGATGCAAGGAAGAACCCCGCCGCAAGGCGGGGTTTTTCGTTGCCCGGTTGCCGCCGCAGCAGCGCATCGCTACGCTCGGTGGCCATGCCTACCTCCTTCATCGTCGTCGACGACTTCCTTTCTCCTGCCGATGCGCAGGGGCTGCGCCAGGCGGCGCTGGGCCTGACCTATCCGGTGCAGGAGGGTGCATTCCCCGGCCGCAATTCGCAGCAGCGGCTGGAACTGGATGGGCTGTCCGGCGCGGTCTCGCGGCTGGTCAACGAACCGCTGCGGCCGGTCAACCCACTGCAGTCGCACGGCAAGTTCCGCCTTACCCTGGCCGGTGACACCGGCCGCGCCAAGGTGCACGCCGATCACTCGCACTGGTCGGGCATCCTCTACCTGAGTGCACCGGAGCACTGCGAGGGCGGCACCGAGTTCTTCCGCCACCGCCGTACCGGCACCGAGCGCATGGCCCTGGATGCAGCGGAGCTGGCCGCATTGGGCTATGCCAACGGCGGCGACATGCATCGTGACATCATCGAGCGCGACAGCAACGACGACAGCCAGTGGGAAATGACCATGCGCATCCCGATGCGTTTCAACCGGCTGGTGCTGCTGCGGCCCTGGTTCTGGCATACCGCCGGGCCAGCGTTCGGCGACCGCCCGGAGAATGGCCGGCTGGTGTACCTGATGTTCTTCGAGCAGGCGCGCTGAGCGGATCAGGCATCCACGCGTGAGGTGGATCCACACGCCATGCATGGTTGCTCCCATCCGCACTCCCCGCCCAGGGATCATCGCACCGTCATTCGATGAAGGCCTTCGCCGCGCCGTACTCCCACTGCCATGGCACGCCGGTATCACCCAGCACGAACGCCACCAGTGCCGGGAAGGTGGCCTCGGCCCGTACATCGTTGCCCAGGATCACCACGCAGCGTTTGTGCCGCTCGATGCACACCAGGGTGTTGCCGACCGCATCGTCGTGGCCGCCCTTGTAGAAGCCTGCACCCTGGGGGCCACGGAAGGTCACCACGCCCAGGCCCGCGGCCAGATCCCGGTGCTGCTGCGCAACGGGCAGCTCCGGCTGCAGCGTTGGGAACTGGCTGGCGGTGGTGATCGGCAGCTGCGGCCGCACCAGTTCCCTGCGCATTGCCGCAGACAGCCCATCGCCGCGCACATAACCGGCGGCGAAGTGGGCCATGTCGGTGATGGTGGTATCCATCGATCCTGCCGCCCGCACACGGCTGCGTTGATCGTGCGGCTCTGTATTGCCTTCGACGGTCCAGCCATCGGCCAGGTTGCCGGCGAAATCCGCGCGCCACGACATGCTGGTGCGCGCCATGCCGAAGCGATCGAACACGCGCTGCTGCATCAACGCACCCACATCCTCGCCCAGTCGCCCACGTTCGATCACGAACTGCAGCAGGATCAGGCCCTCGCCGGAATAGCCGTAGCGGCTGCCGGGCTCGAAGTGGAACTTCAACCGGCCATCCGGTTCGAGAAAGCCGAAGTTGGCAAAGCCGCTGGCGTGATTCAGCAGCTTTCGGGGCGTGAGCCGGCGCCAGCGTGCATCACTCGCCAGCACGCTGTAGTCGGCGTACTTTTTCGGTTCGGGCGGGTAGTCTGGCAGCGGCACGTCCAGAGCTGTGGCGATGCTGGCATCCAGATCGATCACCCCGTCCTGCGCCAGCTGTGCGACCAGGTGGCCGAAGGCCATCTTGGTGAGCGATGCGGCATACATCACGGTGTCGGTGCGCAGCGGCTCGCCTGCGGCGTTGCGTTCACCGTAGGCGGCCACATGCACCACCTTGCCGTCATCGATCACCGCCAGCGCCATCCCGCGCGCATGGGCCGCCTGCATCAGCCGCCGTGCTTCGGCATCGATGCGAGTGGGCGAGGGCACGGGTGGCGGCGCGGCCAGTACCGCCAGCGGGAGTAGCGTCAGCAACATCAGGGTGGCACGGCACATGCGTGGAACTCCTGGTGGGGCGCACGGTGATGCTACGCCGGGCTGCCGCTGGCGTCATCGCCAGATGTCAGCCGGCCTGCGGCCGGCGCAGGCAGATCCGCGCCGCGCCGGCACCGATGTCCACCTGGCCGCCGCGCATTGCATCGGCACCGAGGATCAGCGCCGGCCGGCCCTCCAGGCCGATCGCCTTGAACACCGGCAGTTCGCTGATGCGGACCTCCATCGACGGGTGCTGCCAGCCGCCGCCGGTCATGCCGGGCAGGGTGTACAGCCAGGTTGCCTGCTTGCCGCCGCCCAGGCCTTCGGTGCCCTTTTCACGCACCCGCACCCGCGCGTCGCTGCCGTCGGTGCGCAGCGCCAGTGCGCGGGCGGCTTCGGCGTTGAGGACGGTCTGTGCGGCACCGGTGTCGACCACGGCGATGGCGTCCACCGCAGGCGCGCCTAGTGCAAGCGTGATGAAGCCGAACTGGCGCAGGCCGCCAGTGCGGCCGGGCAGCGCATTGGGCTGGCAACCCGGTCCTTCCAGGTTCAATCCGCCGGGTGTCCACAGCGCCAGTTGATTGCGGCCGAAGTCCCAACGGGTGTCCCAGCGCCCGGTCAGATCGTTGCCGATCAAGCCGTCGATGGCTGGATCATCATCCTTCGGCAACGATGACAGATCGACGTTCATGGCTTGGGCCTGCAGCTGCCAGCTGCCCAGCTGCCAGGACGTGCTGCGCATGCGCTGCAACCGCGCCGAAGCTGCACTCGCCCCTTGCGCCTGTGATACCTCTGCATCCGCATCCTCCAGGCCATAGCGCCGCACGACGCGGGCATCGACCAGCGTTGCCCCCGCGGCACTGTCGACCACGAAGCGCAGCGGTTCGGCGCGCCCGTCCAGCGAGACGGCCACCGCCGGATGACCGCCCTGCATCCACATCGGCAGGATGTGCGCGGCGGCGTTGGAGGCGAGCGCAGGCAAGGGAGCGGCGAACAGGGGCAACAGGAAGAGGCGCAAGGGAAGACTCCGCAGTGATCGTGGGTGACCATTGGCGCACGGCGGCGTATCGCCGGAATATCGGCGTTGATACCGTCCTGATACACAGGTGCTGGATACTGTCCGAATGAGTACTCCCATCCGTGTCATCGTC
The DNA here is from genome assembly GCF_004795795.1 of Stenotrophomonas sp. PAMC25021. NCBI lineage: Bacteria > Pseudomonadati > Pseudomonadota > Gammaproteobacteria > Lysobacterales > Lysobacteraceae > Stenotrophomonas > Stenotrophomonas sp. PAMC25021. Next base: position 2,599,379 of record NZ_CP039255.1, read on the forward strand.
GTCGACGACGATGCCAGCATCCGCGACGCCATCGCCGACCACCTGCTGCTGCACGGCTACCAGGTACGCTTGGCGGCGGATGCGGCGGCACTGGACGTGCTGCTGCAGGCCGAACGACCGGACCTGATCATCCTCGACTGGATGATGCCCGGTGAGGATGGGCTGTCGGTCTGCCGCAGGCTGCAGGCGAGGGCGATCCCGATCCTGATGCTGTCGGCGATGGGGGCTGCACCGGACCGCGTGATCGGCCTGGAGATGGGCGCGGACGACTACCTGGCCAAACCCTTTGATCCGCGTGAACTGCTGGCGCGGGTACGCGCACTGCTGCGCCGTCAGGACAAGCTGCGCACGCAGGTGGCCAGCGAACTGCGGTTTGATGGCTGGCGATTGCTGCCCGACCAGCGTCGCCTGTTCGCACCGGACGGTGCCGAGCTGGTGCTGAGTCGTGGCGAGTTTTCCCTGTTGCTGGCGCTGGCCGAACGTCCCGGGCGGGTGCTGGGGCGTGAGCAGCTGCTGCAGTTGAGTCGCGGAGAAGCCAGTGACAGCGTGGACCGTGCCATCGACCTCGCGATCAGCCGCCTGCGCCGCAAGCTCGGGCAGGCCGCGTCCGGGGCAGAAGCCCTCGTGCAGACACTGCGCGGGGAAGGGTATCGCTTCGACGCTGAGGTACAGGTGCTGTGAGCAGCCGGTGGTCGACCACACGCTGGATCGCGATGCTGGCGCTGGCCAGCCTGCTGCTGGCAACCCTGGCCAGCGTTGCAGTGGTGGGTTGGATGCCCCGGCCCGCGCCGCCACCGATGCGGCTGGACCATGCGATGCAGGTACTGCGTGGGGAACAGGCGCCGGCGTCACTGGGATTGCGCAGGGCGACGCAGGACGCGCCCCCCCAAGGTAGCGCCAGCGACTGGCTCGCGCAGCTGGCGGCCGCGCAGATGGGCATGCCGGCCGAGGATGTACGCCTGGCATGGACGGGGCAGGGCGGGGCGCCCGATGTGCAGGTCATCGAGGGTGGCGCGGTACTGGACGCCTCCGGTCGTGCTGGCGTGCTGAAATCACAGGCCGCGCTGCTGACCGCGATGCAGTGGCCGCCGTTTGAACTGGGGATGCGCCAGGCCGACGGCCGCTGGCGGGTGGTCGGCAGCGACCATAGTGACCTGGCGGCCTGGCGCCGCCAGGTGATGCTCGCCCTGTTGGGCGGTGCGATCCTGCTGGCGCCGTTGGCGGCGTGGGCGTCGATCCGGTTGGGGCGCCCGCTGCGGCGCCTGGCCGAAGCGAGCGCACGCGTCGACCTGCAGGCCGAGTCGCCATTGCCCGACGATGGCCCACGCGAAGTGCAGATGCTGGCCGCCGCGATCAGCACCGGTCGCGAACGCCTGCGGGTCCAGGCACAGGACATGACCCATATGCTGGCGGCAGTGGCGCATGACCTGCGCACGCCCCTGACCGGCCTGCGCCTGCGCGCCGAGTTCGCTCCCGCACCACAGGCCGCCCGGATGGTGGCGGACATCGAACGCATGGACGCGATGATCGAGCAGGTGCTGGACTATGCACGCGGCGAGCTGCAGCCCTTGCAGATGCGCTCGCTGGATCTGGCTGCCCTGCTGCAGGAATGCCTGCAAGGGGCGCTGCTGCGCGGGGTCGACATTTCGCTTCAGTGCCCGGATACGCTGCCGTGGCATGGCGATGCGCTGCTGCTCCGGCGCGCGGTCGACAATCTCATCGACAACGCCGAGCGTTACGCGGGCGCCGTGGAGCTGCATGTCGCCGTGTGGGGACATGGGGTGCAGCTGGATGTGATGGATCGCGGGCCGGGCATCGCCGAAGCTGATCGTGTCCGCCTGCTGCAACCGTTCCAGCGCAGCGAAAGCTCGCGCAGTCGCGCTACCGGTGGGACCGGGCTGGGACTGGCCATGGCCGCCAACGTGGCCAGGCGTCACGCAGGCGAACTGCAGCTGCTGCACCGCGAGGGTGGCGGGCTGATCGCGCGCCTGCTGCTGGGAAAGCTCCCCTGATATCGGCTGTGATTTACAGGTAGCGGCTATCCGGTGATATGATTAGGCGCCTAACCATATCGCGTTCGTGAGATGATCGAAGCCAAGCATCAGGCCCTTCTGGAGGAATCGCAGCGACGCGGCCACGCCAACATCGCGCAACTGCGCCTGTGCTTCCAGCTGCTCTCGTTGTCCTCGTCGATCGATCGCGACTGCGCCGCGCGGCTGGCACCGCATGGGCTCAGCGAGGGCCGCTTCGTCGTGCTGTTCCTGCTGCACGGGGCCGGTGGCACGCTGCCGCCGCACCTGCTGGCCGAGCGTGCTGGCGTGACCCGTGCCACCATCAGCGGCCTGCTCGATGGCCTGCAGCGTGAAGGCCTGCTGCAGCGTCGCAGCGATGACGGGGATGGCCGCCGTCTGCAGATCGTATTGACCGCACCGGGAAAGCGCTTGGCCGAGTCGTTGTTCGAGCAGCACACGCAATGGATCAGCGGCCTGTTCGACGGCCTGGATGCGGGTGAACAGCAGCAGCTGTCGCAGCTGCTGCACAAGGTCTGGCAGCACACGGACGGCGGGCGGGAATCGGCAGCATGAGCACGCCCGTTCCTGCGCAAAGGCTGCATGCACTCAACAGTGGCAGCGCTGCTGCCACCCATCTGGCCGAATGCCTGGCCGTGGATTTCACCGCGCTGCTGCAGGTGGTGGCGCCTGCCCTTGAGCCGGAATCGCTGCAATGCATGCGCGACGCCTCAGGCAAGGGCATCACCCAGCGCATGGCGCTGGCGGCGCGGTTGCTGCACGAAGCCGGACAGGGGGAGCCTGCGCGCTGGCAGGCGCATACGTCAGACACGGTGCGTGGCTGGGCCTGCTACCTGATCGGCGGCGACGCCGACGCGACGCTGCCGGCCAAGCTGCAGGCGATGCGGCCACTGGCTGACGACCCGCACTTCGGCGTGCGCGAATGGGCGTGGCTGGCGCTGCGTGCCGACATTGTTGCCGCACCACTGCAGGCGCTGGAGTACCTGCAACCATGGACGCAGGAAGGATCGCCGTACCTGCGCCGCTTCGCCTGCGAAGCGCTGCGCCCGCGCGGCGTGTGGGCCACACATGTCGCGCTGTTCAAGCGGCAGCCGGAACTTGCAGAGGCGATGCTGGAGGCACTCGCCGACGACCCGGAGCGCTATGTGCAGGACTCGGTCGGCAACTGGCTCAATGATGCCGGCAAGACACAGCCGCAGTGGCTGCGTGCGCTGTGCGCGCGCTGGCAACAGCAGCACCGTGGCGATGCCAATGCCTACATCCGCAAACGCGCCATGCGCTCGCTCCGGTAGTGCCGGCCGCTGGCCGGCAACCCCCCAAACCTTCAAGGAAGAAGCAGCATGTCGCACACCTTCATCGAGCTCTATACCGCCACCCCCGCCTGGACCACGCTCCAGCCCGAGCAGCGGAATGCCTTCTTCGCCCGTATCGGTGCAGGCATGCAGCAGTTCGATCCAGTCCGCATCACACTGCTGGCGATGGGCCGCATTGCCAGGGGCGTACAGCACGGCAGCGATGAGCAGTTCTATGCGGTCTGGCGCTGTGCAAGCCGCGCGGACGCCGATGCGCTGGTGGCCGGCATTGCCGCCACCGGTTGGCATCAGTACTTCGCCACCATCAACGCCGTCGGCGCAGACGATGGGATGGGGCAGCACCTTGCCGACCTGGCCGCCTTGTAGCAGCGTCTCCGGACGCGCATGGCACATGCGCCTGTCACCCGGACGCGGTAAACAGGACATTGCCCATGTCCATCCGCAGGGAAGTTGATCATGCAGAGCACGCTCCAGGTCACGCTGTTCGGCCCGCTTGGCGACAGCCCGGCATTGCAGTTGCCGGGGCGGGAAGGGCCGTCGGTGGCCATCCCGGAGGCGGCCCTGCGGCGGTTGGTCTCCGACCTCTACACCACCCGTTCCCTGCTCAATCCCGAGCAGCTGGACGAGGCCAGGCAGGAGCTGGACCGCGTGCTGGAGCGCTGGGCCGACATCCACGAAGGCCTGTTGCTGGACGTGGAAGTGCATGGCAAATGAGCGGCTTTGCGTGGCTGCTGCCGCGTGGGCAGCGCCGGCGCGCGCCTCGCTGAGCCGCACCCCCGGTTGCGGATGAAACATTTTGCACTGCGCAAAAGCTGTGCTATCAATACACCCCATGAACGCAGCCGCCACCCGCTTTTACTGGTATTACTTTCCGAAGCCACTGGCGGAGGAAGGACTGCGCTCACCCTGAAGAAAGCTTCAGACGCATTCCCGAAAGCCGCCAGCGAACCTGGCGGCTTTTTTCATGCCGCCACGCTGGGGACCCCAACGTTCCGGAGATCTCCTGCAATGCCCCCGCACACCGACGACCTGCGCATCCGCACCATCGAACCGCTGACACCGCCTGCCCAGCTGCTGGCGATGCTGCCCTGTGACGATGAAGCCTCCGACACCGTCAGCGCCTCGCGCGCGGCCCTGCACCAGATCCTGCACGGCCGTGACGACCGCCTGGCAGTGGTGGTGGGCCCGTGCTCGATCCACGACCCGAAGGCCGCCATCGAATACGCCCAGCGCCTGAAGCCGCTGCGCGACGCGCTGGCCGGCGAACTGGAAATCGTCATGCGTGTGTACTTCGAGAAGCCGCGCACCACGGTGGGCTGGAAGGGCCTGATCAACGACCCGGACCTGGACGGCAGCTTCAGGATCGACAAGGGCCTGCGCATCGCACGCGGCCTGCTGCGCGACATCAACAAGCTCGGCCTGCCGGCCGGTGTCGAATTCCTCGATGTGATCTCGCCGCAGTACATCGCCGACCTGGTGGCGTGGGGCGCGATCGGCGCGCGTACCACCGAAAGCCAGGTGCATCGTGAGCTGGCCTCGGGGCTGTCGTGCCCGGTCGGCTTCAAGAACGGCACCGATGGCAACGTCAAGATCGCCGCTGACGCGGTGGGTGCGGCGTCCAACCCGCATCACTTCCTGTCGGTCACCAAGCAGGGCGGCACCGCCATCGTGTCGACCACCGGCAATCCGGATTGCCATGTGATCCTGCGCGGCGGCAAGCAGCCGAACTACGACGCCGGCAGCGTCGCCGACGCCTGCCAGGTGCTGGCCAAGGCCAAGCTGCCGACGCGCCTGATGATCGACGCCAGCCACGCCAACAGCCTGAAGAACCCCGAGAACCAGCCGAAGGTGATCGAGGACATTGCTGTTCAGCTGGAAGACGGCGAACAGCGCATCGTTGGCGTGATGATCGAGAGCCATCTGGTCGGTGGCCGCCAGGAACTGGTGGAAGGCCAGCCGCTGGTTTACGGGCAGAGCATCACCGATGGCTGCATCGACTGGGACACCACCGTGACGGTGCTGGAGCGTCTGGCTGCGGCCGTGCGCGCCCGTCGCGACGTGAAGGTGTCCGAAGCAGCCTGATCGAAGCCGCCTGAGTGCGGCACGTGTGTGGATGGCGGCCAGCGCCTGCGGGGGTGCGGCCGCGATCAGGGCCGGTCGGAGTTGGAGGCCGGCCCATCTGCACCGGCGATGCGCCTGGCGCTGCGCATGAGCGACAGCGCCAGGTACATCGCCGGGGTGGTGATACCGCTTCCTGTAGCGTCGAGCCACGCCCGACCTGCGCGCGAAGCGCGTTGGTTTCCTGCAAAGAGCAGTCGAGCATGGCTCGACTTTACGAAGAGGCTCAATGCACTTCGTCGTGGTAGACGAACTTCGGCATTTCCCAGCGGTAGTGGATCGCCAGCAGGCGCAACGCGAAGCCGCCGCCAAGGCAGCACAGGATTGCGGTGGCATCGGCCACGCCCCAGTGCAGCAGCAACAGATAGGCCGCGCCGGTCAGCAGCGCGATGATCGCGTACAGCTCCTTCTGGAAGATGAGTGGCACCTCGTTGCAGAGGATGTCGCGCAGCACGCCGCCGAACGCGCCGGTCAGCATGCCGGCGATCAGCACGATCGGCATTGCATGGCCGGCTTCGCGCGCGATCGAGCAGCCGATCAGGGTGAAGGCGATCAGGCCCAGGCCATCGAGCACGAGGAAGGTGCGGCGGAAGTGGTGCATCCAGCGCGCCACCCAGGTGGCGATCAGCGCCGCGCATACGGTGAAGCCCAGGTACTCGGGATGCTTCACCCAGCCCAGCGGATAGTGGCCGAGCAGGATGTCGCGCAGCGAGCCGCCACCGAGGGCGGTGACGCAGGCGATCATGACCACGCCGAACAGGTCCATGCGGCGGCGGCCGGCGGACAGTGCGCCGGTCATGGCTTCGGCGGAAATGGCGATCAGGTAGATGATGGACAGCAGCATGGGACAGGCTCCGGGCGCGGTGGGGCCGGCCATGCGCGACCGCCGCCACTGCCTGCGCAATGACGGGATGACGATGACCGGTGCCGCTCCCGCTGTCCTTTTGCCTGAGAGTTCAGCGGCATGGGCCGCGTGCCCCTTCGGCGGATCGTCCCGGGCATGCCCGGTGACCTCTCTCCAGCTCGGCGAGTCGAATGCATGGTTGGTGGGATTCCAGCCCACCGGCCTGAGCGATCATGGGAGCCTGCGCCTTCGGCGGGCGCCAGCGCGGCGCCTCTCTCCTGCATTCGGGTGCCAGTATATCCGCTGCAGTGCAGCACGGCATAATCCAGGCATGGCCTCGTCCGTCCGCCCGTGGTTCCTGTACCTGCTCGAATGCCGCGATGGCAGCTATTACGCCGGCATCAGCACCGATGTGGAGGCGCGTTTCGCCGCCCACCAGGCCGGCAAGGGCGCGCGCTACACCCGGGCCCGGCCGCCGCTGCGCGTGCTGGCCGTGCGCGAGTACCCGGACCGGGCCGCGGCCTCGCGGGCCGAGTGGCAACTCAAGCAGCAGCCCCGCGAACGCAAGCTGGCCTGGCTGCAGGCAACGGATCCTGCGCTTCTGTAGAGCCGAGCCCACGCTCGGCTGTTGTTCCGTCTGCCCGATGCGGGAGCCGAGCATGGGCTCGGCTCTACAGTAGATCCACGTCATGCGTGGATGGGCCGTTCGGCCCATGCGATGATCCGCCCGCGCCCAGAGCTGGAGACCCGGATGTCCACGATCGCCCTGCTGTTCGCTCTCTCCGCAGCAACAAGCCCTGCCGCCGACCCCGCCACGATCGCGGCCATCGAAGCCACCTGCCACGACTACGTCGATGGACAGCTGGAGGCCGATCCGCAGCGCGTCGCCCGTTCGCTGCACCCGGACCTGGCCAAGCGCGCGGTCCTCGGCGATACACCCGACGAGCGCCTGGGCCTGCGCCGGATGTCGAAGGAAGAGCTGGTCTCGCTGACGAAACAGGGCGCGCTGAAGACCCCGAAGGATCAATGGGATCGCCGCTGCACGGTGCTGGACGTGACCGGCAACGCGGCCTCGGTGCGGCTGGAAACCCCGTGGTTCGTCGACTACTTCCACATGGGGCGTTTCGACCAGCGCTGGGTCATCGTCAACGCACTGTGGTACCCGAAACCGAAGGCGCACTGAGCGATGCGTGCCGCCGGCAACGCATGGATCTCCGTCGTCGTGCTGGTCGCCGGCATCGCGCTGCTGCCTGGCCTGCTGTATCTGCTCGGGCTGGCATTGGTGGACGGTCGGCCGAAGCCGGCCGACCGCGCGCCCAGTGGCGTGGCTGCGTGCAGCGGTGAGCCACGGGCGGGATACCAGCCGATGAACCCCTGGCGCTTCACCGCCCAGTTCTTCGACAAGGACGGGATGAAGAACAAGGTGCCTGAAGTGGAGCGGGAGGCCTTCTGGATTGCCCGGCGCCACCTGTGGCGGCAACCTCGGCGCGGCATGCTGCGCTGGCATCTCAGCAGCACCGCGTTGGCGATCTGGATCACCCGGCATTGGAGTACCGCGCAGATTGCGGACACCGCGAGGAAGGAGGACTTCTGCCGGAAGTAGATCCACGTCATGCGTGGATGCGGTAGCCGGGGTCGGGTCCCATTCCGGCGGAAAGGGCCCTGACCCCTGGAAAGGCCCCGGGAAGCCCTAGCGCCTTGGCCGCCGGTCGTCCTGGTCATCACCGAAGATGATGCGCGCGCTGCGCTGGTAGCTCCAGTACGCGACCGCCCAGTTCAGCAGCACCACGATGCGGTTGCGGAAGCCGATCAGGAAGAACACGTGCGCGGCCAGCCAGAACCACCAGGCCAGCACGCCGGAGAGCTGCAGCCGGCCCAGGTGCACGATCGCGGCCATGCGGCCAATGGTGGCCAGGTTGCCGTAGTCGGCGTACTTGAACGGACCGGGCTCGGGCTTGCCGTGCAGGCGTGCACGGACCACCTCGGCCACGTACTTGCCCATCTGCTTGGCTGCGGGCGCCACGCCGGGAACCGGCTTGCCGTCGGCCTGGCTCAGTGCGGCCAGGTCGCCGGCCACGAACAGCTCCGGGTGATCGGGCAGGGTCAGGTCCGGCTGCACCTGCACGCGGCCGGCGCGGTCCAGCGGCACGTCCAGCGTGCGCGCCAGTGGTGAAGCGGCCACGCCGGCGGCCCAGACCACGGTGCGGGCCGGCACGAACTGCTCACCGAGCTTGAAGCCCTGGCTGTCGATGTCGCTCACCGGGGTACCGGTCAGCACTTCCACGCCCAGCTTTTCCAGCTGGCGGCGCGCCTTCAGCGAAAGCACTTCCGGGAACGAGGACAGCACGCGCGGCCCAGCCTCGACCAGCCGCACCTTGGCGCTGGCCGGATCGATGTGGCGGAATTCGTTGCGCAGCGTGTGGCGCGCGATCTCGGCCAGCGTGCCGGCCAGTTCGACGCCGGTGGGACCACCACCGACGATGGCGAAACTCAGCCACGCCGCCTTCCTGGCCGGGTCCGGTTCGGCCTCGGCGCGTTCGAACGCCAGCAGCAGCTTGCGGCGCAGTGCAATGGCATCGTCCAGCGTTTTCAGGCCAGGGGCATCATCGGCCCACTGGTCGTTGCCGAAGTAGGCGTGGGTAGCGCCGGTGGCCAGCAGCAGGCTGTCGTAGTCCAGCGTGCTGCCATCGGCCATGCCGATCTGCCGTGCCTGCTTGTCGATGGCGACCACTTCGCCGAGGCGGACTTCCACGTTGCGCTGGTGGCCGAGGATGTGGCGCAGCGGTGCGGCGATATCCGGCGCGGACAGGCCGGCGGTGGCCACCTGGTACAGCAGCGGCTGGAACAGGTGATGGTTGCGGCGGTCGACCAGGGTGATGCGTATGCGCTCGCGGGCCAGGGCACGGGTGGCCCAGAGACCGGCAAAACCGCCGCCGACAACGACCAGGTGGGGAACGCGCTCGCGACTCATCGACTCACTCCAGTGGGGGCATTGGGGGAAGCGCCTGGCATCTTCGCACGGCGGCCACCTGTCACGTCAGCGCCTGGGTGGATCGGCGATACTCGGGTTCAGGCAACCGCCCGCGAGGAATCCATGAGCGAACCGGAAAAGCGCATCGCCCTGTTGATCGACGCCGACAATGCGCCGGCCTCGAAGATCGACGAGGTCCTGGCCGAAGTCGCCCGCTATGGCGTGGCCAACGTGCGCCGTGCCTACGGCAACTGGAAGAGCCCGCGGTTGAAGGGCTGGGAAGCGGTGCTGCATGAGTATGCGATCCGCCCGATCCAGCAGTTCGCCTACAGCAAGGGCAAGAATGCGTCGGACATGGCGATGGTGATCGATGCCATGGACCTGCTGTACGCGCGCAACCTTGATGGCTTCGCCATCGTGTCGAGCGATGCCGATTTCACCCCGATGGTGATGCGCCTGCTGACCGACGGCGTGAAGGTGTACGGCTTCGGCGAAAAGAAGACGCCGGAACCGTTCGTCAACGCGTGCTCGAAGTTCACCTACCTGGAAGCGCTGGGCCAGACCCACGCCAGCGTGCCGGATGCCGAGCAGGCATCGAGCGAACAGGCATCGAACGAGCCCGTCGCCAATGATGATGCACGCCCGCGCAAGAGCGGGGCGGAGATGCGCAGCGACACCCGGCTGGTGAAAATGCTGCGCCGCGCGGTGTCCTCGGCCGAGGGCGAGGATGGCTGGTCGCACCTGGGGCCGGTCGGCAGCCAGATCGGCAACCAGGCCTCGTTCGATCCGCGCAACTATGGCTACGGCAAACTCAGCGATCTGCTGGCGGCGATCGGCCTGTTCGAGCTGAAGAAGGACGGCAAGTCGTCCTACGTGCGCGCGCTGCCAAAAAAGAACCGGTAGTGCCGGCCGCCGGCCGGCAGCGCGCAGGCGCCCGATCCCGCATCCGGCACGCACATCTCCACTCCAATCAGGCGTATCGTTGCCGCTCGCATTGCCAGCAAGGAAAACCCGCATGTTGAAGATCTGGGGCCGCCGCAATTCCAGCAACGTCCGCAAGGTGCTGTGGTGTGCCGAGGAGATCGGCCTGCCGTACGAATCTATCGAAGTAGGCGGCAGCCATGGCGGCACGCAGACGCCGGAGTACCAGGCGATGAATCCCAACGGCCTGGTGCCGGTGATCGAGGACCACGGCCTGCCGCTGTGGGAATCGAACACCATCGTGCGTTACCTGAGCGCGCGCTATGCGCTGGGCACGCTGTACGCCGAGGACCCGATGGAGCGCGCGCAGGCCGAAAAGTGGATGGACTGGAGCACCTCGCGGATGGCGCCGCTGTACAGCGACCTGGTCTGGGGCATCATGCGCACCGCGCCGGCCGACCGTGACGAAGCGCGCATCAGCGCGGCCATCGTCCGTGCCGGTGACTACCTGGCGATGGCCGATGCCACCCTGGCCACGCAGCCATGGCTGTCGGGCGGGACGTTCGCCATGGGCGACATTCCGCTCGGCTCGCTGGTGTACGCCTGGTATGAACTGCCGATCCAGCGCCCGGACCTGCCGCACCTGGCCGAGTGGTATGCGCGCCTGCGTGAGCGACCGGCCTACCAGCGCGGCGTGATGTCGCCGCTGACGTAAGCGAAGGCGTCCGGGGTCAGAGCCCTTTTCTGCGAAAAGGGATCCGACCCCAGGGCATCGGGGTCGGATCCCACCCGACGGGTGGGCTCTGACCCCTCAGTAAAGATCCGTTGGATCCACATCCAGCGACCAGCGCACCTTGCGTGCTTCCGGCAGCGCGTACAGCTGCGGAACCAGTTGCGAAAGCACGCCATGCAGCGGCGGCCGCTGCACCGCAGACAGCAGCAGCTGCGTGCGCTGGTAACCGGCCCGCCGCGGCATCGGCGCCGGCATCGGCCCGTAGGCCTCGACCACGTTCTGTTCGCCCAGCAGGTGCCGGGCTGCCAGCAGGAATGCATTGGCATGCTCCACCTGCTGCGCTTCGGCGCGCATCAGCGCCAGATGCGCGAAGGGCGGGAATCCGGCCGCCTGGCGCTGGTTCAACTCGGCTTGCGCGAACGGATGGTAGCCACCGCTCACCAGGGTTTCCAGCAGCGGGTGCCCGGGGTGATGGGTCTGCAGCCAGACCTCGCCCGGGTCGCGCGCACGTCCCGCGCGACCGGCCACCTGGATCAGCTGCTGCGCCAGTTTTTCGCTGGCGCGGAAGTCGGCCGAGAACAGGCCCTCATCGATACCCACCACCACCACCAGGGTCAGCTTGGGCAGGTCGTGGCCCTTGGCCAGGATCTGCGTGCCGACCAGGATGCCGGGCTGGTCGCCCAGTTTCGCCAGCTGCTGTTCCAGCGCGTCGCGCCGTGAGGTGGTGCTGCGGTCGATGCGCACCACCGGGAAGTCGGCGAAGGCCGCAGTGAGATGTTCTTCCAGGCGTTCGGTACCGATGCCCTGCGGTTGCAGTGCCAGGCTGCCGCAGGCGGGACATGCCAGCGGCGCCGGTTGCCGCGCGCCGCAGTGGTGGCACTGCAGGCGACGACCGCCACCATGCACGGTCATCGGCGCATCGCAGCGCTGGCATGGCGCGGTCCAGCCGCAGTCGTGGCACAGCAGCACCGGTGCGTAGCCGCGGCGGTTCTTGAACACCAGCACCTGCTGGCCACGCTGCAGATGCTCCCCGATGCCGGCCAGCACATCGGCCGAAAGGCCGTCATGCAGCGGGCGCTTGCGTACATCGAGGATGCGCACGCGCGGCGGCCGCGCATCGCCGGCGCGCTGTTTCAGGCGCAGGTGGGTGTAACGCCCGGCGTAGGCGTTGTGCAGGGTTTCCAGCGAGGGCGTGGCACTGCCCAGCAACACCGGAACGCCCAGCGACTTGGCCCGGACCAGGGCGAAATCGCGCGCGTGGTAACGGATGCCGTCCTGCTGCTTGTAGCTGCCGTCGTGTTCCTCGTCGACGATCAGCAGGCCGGCCTGGGGCAGCGGCGTGAACACCGCTGAGCGGGTGCCGACGATGACGCGCGCTTCGCCGCGTGAGGCCGCTGCCCAGACGCGCGCGCGCTCGTTGTCGTTCAACCCCGAGTGCAGCGCATGCACGGCGATGCCGAGGCGGCCACGGAAGCGTGCCAGGGTCTGCGGGGTCAGGCCGATTTCCGGCACCAGCACCAGCGCCTGCCTGCCCTGCGCCAGGCAATGGATGATCGCCTGCAGGTAGACCTCGGTCTTGCCGCTGCCGGTCACGCCATCCAGCAGGAACGGCTGGAAGCCGTCGGCGGCAGTGATCGCGGCCACCGCCTCGGCCTGGTCCGGGTTGAGCGTGGGACCGGGCAGTGGCTGCGCGTGTTGGGGGGCCACGCTCAGCGCAACCCGCTCGGCCAGCCCGCGCTTGGCCAGGCTGCGCGCGGCGGTGCGCCAGTCCTGCATGCGTTCGCCCAGCACGTCCTCATCCACGATGGCTTCGGCCAGCAGCTCGGCCAGTTGCCGTGGACGGCTGCCTGCGCGCAGCTTTTCACGCTGGGCGTGGCCTTCGGTGGTCAGCTGCCAACCCCAGTGGTGTGTGTCGGGCAGGACCTCGCCATGGCGCAGCGGGCCGGGCAGGGCGGTGCTCAGCACCTCGCCCAGTGGCGCATGGGTGTAGCGCGCCAGCCATTGCAGGCTCTGCCACAGCTCCCCCTGCAGCAGCGGCTGCGGGTCGCACCAGGCCAGGGCTTGGCGCAGTCCCTGGCCGTCGTCGGTCTGGCCGTGCCCCACCACCACACCGACCAGCTCCCGGTTGCCGAACGGCACCTTCAGGCGGCAGCCGACCGCGACCGCCGGTGCATCGCCCTCCGGCGACAGGTAGTCGAACAGGCGGGGCAGGGGGACAGGCAGGGCGACCTGCAGGGTCGGAATCGGTGAAAGCATCGGGCCAGTGTAACGGGCCATGCGCGCGCGAACGGCAGCAGCGGGAGCGGCGGGGCGGCGCCCGTTGAATCATAAATGTCACCTAAATATCGGTGTCCATTGGAGATTCAGTCTTATCCACATGTTCTGTGGATAACGTTGTGCGTTAACGGCCATCGGAAACGTAGAAGGCCGATGGCGACGGCCTCACGCTTGGGTTGGTCAAAAAATCGCCACACAACAAAAGACAATAAAATCAATATCTTAAGTGTGAAACAATGCTGAAACAGAGTGAATTCAGCCCGAAGCCACAGTTTTCGCCGGAGGGGGCGTGGTGCTGTGCACAACCTGCAGCACGAAGTGCCTGTGGGCGCAAGTCCTACGGGCGTCGATGGCCTGCCGCTATCATGCCGGCAGACCTTTGGAGTGACCGATGACGGCTGTGCCCGCCCCTGTTTCCTCGACCGCGGCCGGCGCGCTGTCGGCGTTCCTGCGTGGCGTCGAGCGCCGTGCCTTGGTGGTCGCTGAACTGCAGTGCGGCGATGCCGCGCGTGCCGAGCAGACCCTGGTGGCGGTGATGCGCGCCTTTGCCGCAGTGGCCAGCGACCTGCCGATGGCGCAGTGGCCGACCCGCTTCTGGACCCTTCTGGGCCAGCGCCAGGCGCTGCGCGAGCCGGTGGGCGGGCAGTGGCTGCCGCCGTTGGCCGTGCTGGGCGCGATGCCGCCGCTGCCGCGCCTTGCGCTGCTGCTGCGGGTGGGGGGCAGCCTGGACGAGGGCATCGCCATGCGCGTGCTCGACCAGGACGAGGCCGGCTACCAGCACCTGCTGGCCGACGCCTGCCCGCGTGATGCCCACGGCCAGCCGGATGCCTCGGCCTGGCGCCAGTTGGCCGAACAGGTGCAGGCGCGTATCCGTGAGTTGCCGGCCGCGCGCCTGCAGCAGCTGCAGCAACCCGCCGCCGCGACCGCCCACAATGAAGCCCCGACCCCGAGCTGGCGCGCACCGCAGCGCGATGAGCGGGCGGCCGCCAATGGCAAGCGCCGTCGCACGAACGCCAAGCCACGTTGGCGCGGTCCGCTGATCCTGCTGGCGACCGTGGCGATACTGTTGGCCGCAGCGCTGGGCTGGCGCCACTGGCAGGGGCATTCCTTCGGCAGTGATGCACCGCTGCCGGAGGGGGTGGTGGGCGAAGCCGGTCCGGTGACGGTGGAAGCCCTGCCACCCAGCAAGGTCAACGCCACGCCGGATGCGACCACGGCCCAGGCCACGGACGACGCAGCGATGCTGGCCGATCGTGACTACCCGCTGGTTGCCGATGCCGACCTGTACGCGTGGACTGCCGCGGGCGGCCCGCTGCCGGTGGATGAATCGCAATCCAGGCCGAGCCGGCCGGAGCCGGCCAGTGCCACGCTGGAAACCGCTGCTGCCGATGAATAAGTCCGTGTTCGCCAGCCTGCTGCTGGCCCTGCCGTTGTCGCTGTCTGCCGCGCCGCAATCGTTGAACGTGCCGTTGCCGCCACCGACGTCGCCGGCCACGCCGGTGGCTTCGCCAGCACCGTCGACGGCAGCACCCTCTGGCTTCGCCCAGCTCGATGCGCAGCAGCAGCGCCAGCGCCGCGCCGACTACGCCGCCTGGCGCGCGCTGCCGGAAGGAGAGCGCGAGCGCATCCGCCAGGCGGCTGCGCGATTCAATGCGCTGCCTGCGGACCAGCAGCAGCGCCTGCGCCAACAGTTCCGCGACCAGGACCAGGCGTTCCGCGACGGGTGGCGGCTGGGCCCGCAACTGGGCCTGGAATTCCCCAAGCTGCATGGCTTGTTCGGCTTCGTGCCGCCGGAACAGCGCGAGACCGCGCTGGCCGTACTGCGCCAGCTCAGCCCGGCGCAGCTGGCCCAGCTGACTCTGGTCGCGCAGCGCACGCCACCGCAGGAACGCGACGCAGTGCGCAGCGCTTTCCTCGCCGTGCCCGCCGCCGAGCGCGACAGCTGGCTCAAGCGCCAGGCCGGCCAGTAAAAAAGGGGACGGAGGGGATTAAGTCGCATCCGGCACTAGCGGGCCTGAAACGACTTAATTCCCTCCGTCCCCTTTTTGTGTGGGGCGGCTGAAACCCAGCATTCACGCCATGTCATGGGAATGCACGCGCCGCCCGCGTAAGATGGGCGCCCGCAACCCGGTGCCTGTGCCCTTCGCGCGCAACCGCAGTTCGCGTCAAGCACCTTATGTCTACTGCAACCTCCACGCCGCGCTTCAGCAAGGAAGTCGGCGCCACCGGTCTGCTCGCCCTGCCGCTTGTGCTGGGCCATGTGTCCACCGGTCTGATCTCCTTCGTCGACAACGTGATTGCCGGCCACCACGCCACGGCCACACTGGCCGCCGTCACCATCGGTACGGCGCTGCTGTGGCTGCCGATGCTGATTCCGATCGGCACCCTGATCTCGCTCACCGCCTCGGTGTCGCAGCTGCATGGCGCCGGCCGCGAGCGCGAGATCGGCCCGCTGTTCCGCCAGGCACTGTGGCTGGCCTTGGGGCTGGGCCTGATCATGTTCACCTTCCTCACCGTGGTGCCGCCGCTGCTGCCGTCGTTCGGCATCGCGCCGGACATCGTGCCGGGGGCGACCGCGTTCCTGCATGCGGTGCGCTGGGGCGGACCTGCGCTGACCCTGTACTTCTGCATGCGCTATCTCAGTGAAGGCATGCACTGGACGCTGCCGACCATGCTGCTCGGCTTCGGTGGCCTGCTGGTGCTGGCACCGATGGGCTATGTGCTGGCCAACGGCAAGCTCGGCTTCCCGGAAATGGGCGCCGAAGGCCTGGGCATCGCCTCGGCGGTGATGATGTGGCTGCAGGCAATCGCCTTCGCCACCTACCTGTGGTTCACCAGGCGCTTCGCCCATCTGCAGCTGTTCTCGCATTTCGAAGGGCCGCGCTGGAAGGCGATCTGGGACTTGCTGCGCACCGGCCTGCCGATCGGCATCACCGTGCTGATGGAGGGCGGCCTGTTCATCGTCACCGCGCTGCTGATCGGCCGCCTTGGTGCCAACGAAGCCGCTGCGCACCAGATCGCGATCAATGTCGCGCAGCTGTGCTTCATGATCCCGATGGGCGTGGCCGAGGCCACCACCGTGCGCGTCGGCCATGCGGTCGGCCGTGGTGACGGCTTCGGCGTGCGGCGTGCGGCCTGGGCCGGTTACGCGATCATCATGGGCACGCAGACGTTGTCGGCGGCGGTGCTGCTGTTCGGCCACGATGCCATCGTCGGTGTGTACACCAACGACCTGGCGGTGGCCGGCCTGGCCTCGACCCTGCTGCTGTACGCGGCCACCTTCCAGTTCCCGGACGGCATCCAGGTGCTGTCGGCCGGCGCGCTGCGCGGCCTGAAGGACACCCGCGTGCCGATGTTCATCGCCATGTTCGCGTACTGGGGCCTGGGCATGCCGCTCGGCGCCGGGCTCGGCCTGGGGCTGGGCATGGGCCCGCAGGGCATGTGGATCGGCCTGATCGTCGGCCTGACCGCCGCTGCCATCCTGATGGGCTGGCGCCTGCGCCGCAGCAGCCAGCGCATCGGGCAATCCGCGCTGTCCTGATCTTCCCGCCCGCCACGTTCACCCGTGACGGGCGATCCCCTGACTTGTGTCCGATGCTGCATCACGCGGCACCGGCTATGCTGGTACCACGGCAAGAAGCCATCCGGAGCGTTCCATGAATCAACCCGTGCCCCCGCTGCCCCCGGCGCGTCGCAACCCCGTCGCCAGTTTCTTCATCGGGCTGTGGGACGTCATGAACTTCACCCGCCGGTTGATCCTCAACCTGGTGTTCTTCGGCCTGCTGTTCCTGCTGCTGGTGATGTTCGTCATCGCCGCCGGCATGGGTGCCGGTGCCAGCAAGTCGCTGCAGGACCGCACGACGCTCGTGATCGCGCCGGAAGGCCGCTTGGTCGAGCAGTTCAGCGCCGACCCGGTCAGCCGCGCGCTGGCCAAGGCGGTGGGTGACAACGGCGCCGAGGAGATCCAGCTGCGCGATCTGCTGCGGGTGATCGAGTCGGCCAAGGAAGACAAGAAGATCGAGCGCGTGGTGCTGGAGCTGGACAAGCTGCAGCCGTCCGGTTTCGCCTCGCTGCGTGAGGTGGCCGCCGCGCTGCAGGACCTGCGCGCCTCCGGCAAGCAGCTGGTGGCCTACAGCGAGAGCATGGGCCAGTCGCAGTACCTGCTGGCCGCGCAGGCCGACGAGGTCTACCTGGACCCGATGGGGTCGGTCGTGCTCGAAGGCCTCGGCCGCTACCGCCAGTACTTCCGCACCGGCCTGCAGGACAAGCTGGGCGTGGACGTGCACCTGTTCAAGGTGGGCGAGTACAAGTCCGCGGCCGAGCCGTACGTGCTCGACGCGGCGTCGCCGGCCTCCAAGGAAGCCGACCTGTTCTGGATGAACGACGTGTGGCAGCGCTACCTGGGCGACATCGCCAAGGCCCGCCGCCTGGATCCGGCACAGCTGGCCGCCGGCATCGACACCCTGCCGGAAGGCATCGCTGCCGCCGGTGGTGACCTGGCCAAGTTCGCCCTGCAGCAGAAGCTGGTGACCGCGCTGAAGACCCGCGAGGAATTCGAGGATCTGATGATCGAGCGCGGCGTGGCCGACGAGGATGCCGACGGTGGTTTCCGCAACGTTGACTTCGGCCGCTACCTGGCCCTACTCGACGCGCGCCGCAACCCGGTGGACTCGCGTCCGCAGGTGGCCGTGGTGGTGGCCGCCGGCGAAATCAGTGGCGGTGACCTGCCGGCCGGCCGCATCGGTGGCGAGTCGACCTCGGCGCTGCTGCGTGCCGCGCGCGACGACGACAACGTGAAGTCGGTGGTGCTGCGGGTGGATTCGCCGGGCGGTGAAGTGTTCGCCTCCGAGCAGATCCGTCGTGAAGTGGTAGCCCTGCAGGCCGCTGGCAAGCCGGTCGTGGTGTCGATGGGTGATCTGGCCGCTTCCGGTGGCTACTGGATCAGCATGAACGCCGATCGCATCTATGCCGATCCGTCGACCATCACCGGTTCGATCGGCATCTTCGGCATGGTGCCGAACTTCAGCCGCGCGCTGGACAAGATCGGCGTGCACACCGACGGTGTCGGCACCACCCGCTTCGCCGGCGCCTTCGATGTCACCCGCCCGATGGACCCGGCCGTGGGCCAGGTCATCCAGACGGTGATCAACAAGGGCTACGCGGACTTCACCGGCCGTGTCGCCGACGCCCGCAAGAAGCCGGTCGAGGCCGTGGACGAGGTCGCCCGTGGCCGCGTGTGGAGCGGTGCACAGGCCAAGGAACGCGGCCTGGTCGATGCCTTCGGTGGCCTGAAGGACGCGGTGGCCGATGCGGCCAGCCGCGCCAAGCTGGGCAAGGCCGATGCCTATCGCGTGCGCTACATCGAGAAGGCGGCCACGCCGTTCGCGCAGTTCGTCAGCGGTTTCGCCGGCAGCCGCGCCGGTGCCTGGATGCTGTCCGATTCGGGGATGGCGCGGATGATGCTGGCACGCACGATGCCGGAAGTGGACACTCAGTTGCGCTTCGTCGAGAACGCGGCCCGCGAGAAGGGCAATGGCGCTCCGGTGAAGGCGCTGGCGTACTGCTTCTGCGGATTCTGATCGGCAACGGTACCGAATGAAAACGCCCGGCTCTGGCCGGGCGTTTTCGTTCATGGGGTCGGATCCCTTTGCCCCGCAAAGGGCTCTGACCCCACAGGTCACTGCGTCGCGTCGGCCTCGGCCTTGCGTTCGCGTGCGGCGGCCTCTTCCACCGCTTTCTGCCCGCCCTTGGCGCGGTCCAGCGGTTCCTGCATCGCACGCGACATCGCTTTGGGCACCGGTGGCTTCTCCGGGTTCGGCGTCGGCGGCCGCTGGCAGGCCACCAACAGCACGCCGGCCAGCAGGGACGAGAACAGGGTCAGGATGCGCATGGCGGCTCTCCGCAGTGGGCGTACGTGCAGTGTCGCATCCTCGGCAGAGGGCCGCCGTGAGCGCGTATCCTTGCGGCATCGAAACACAGCGGGCGCGGCCCCGGAGGACTCATGACCCAGCAACGGTGGCGCCTGGACGGCCAGACGGCCCTGATCACGGGTGCCAGCGCCGGTATTGGCCTGGCCATTGCGCACGAACTGGCTGGCCTCGGCGCCGACCTGATGATCGTCGGCCGCGACATCGACATGCTGGAAACGGCGCGCGACGAACTGCTGGATGTCTATCCGCAGCACCAGGTGCACGCGCTGGCGGCCGATGTCTCCGATGACGAGGACCGTCGGCAGATCCTGGACTGGGTGGAAGATCACAGCGATGGCCTGCACATCCTGGTCAACAATGCCGGTGGCAACGTCACCAAGGCGGCCACGGAATATTCCGAGGACGAATGGCGCAAGATCTTCGAGACCAACCTGTTCTCGGCCTTCGAGCTGTCGCGCTACGCGCATCCGCTGCTGGCCCGGCACGCGTCGTCGTCGATCGTCAATGTCGGCAGCGTGTCCGGGCTGACCCATGTGCGCAGTGGCGTGGTCTATGGCATGACCAAGGCGGCGATGCACCAGATGACCCGCAACCTGGCCGTCGAGTGGGCGGAGGATGGCATCCGGGTCAACGCGGTGGCGCCCTGGTACATCCGCACGCGGCGCACGTCCGGTCCGTTGTCGGACCCGGACTACTACGAGGAAGTGATCAACCGCACGCCGATGCGCCGCATCGGCGAGCCGGAGGAAGTGGCCGCAGCCGTTGGCTTCCTGTGCCTGCCGGCGGCCAGCTATGTCACCGGCGAATGCATCGCGGTGGATGGCGGCTTCCTGCGCTACGGGTTCTGATCTTCCAAAAGGTAGTGCCGGCCGCTGGCCGGCAACTGGAATCATTTGAAGATCCTGCGATTGCCGGCCAGCGGCCGGCACTACCGGGTGGCTGTCACCCCGGTACCGGGCAGTTGCTGGCCTCCAGCACGCCCTGCAGCCGTTCGCGTTCCCCACGGGCGTTGTCGCGGTTTTCCGGCGAGGCGAACCGCTCACGGCCACGTGCGTCGCGGAAGCGTTGCTGCCAGCTGCTGCAGCGCTGCGCGTCCGGCAGTTCCTCGCAGCGGTCGCGCACCACTTCGCAGCCGGCGGCATTGACCGGCGTGGCGCCGCCCAGTCCCTGCACGGTCATCAGTTCGCAGCGCCCGGGGGCGGCTTCGTATTCGTGCAGGTAGCCACCGCCCTGGCTGTCGGTGCACTGGAAGATCGGTGGCAGCGGCGGCTTCGGCGGCGCATTGCTGTCCGGCGCGGCATCGGCCTGGCGTGGCAGCGATGCACTGTCGAGTATCAGATCGCCGCCTTCGCGTTCGACCATGCCAGCTTCCATGATCGTGCGTCCTTCCCCGGGGCGACGAGGCGCGGGTGCGGGAACGGACGGCGCAGTGGCCGCGGCCGGTCCGGGCGCGGCCGGCACGGGTGCCGCTGAGGCCGGCGCCGGCGGAGCACTGGCCGGCACCCTCACCACCTGCTGCTTGCTGCCGGCAGGGCAGGGCGTGCGTTGCAGGGTGGGCACATCGCTGCTGCTGGAGGTACAACGGTAGATCACCCCGTCGTCGGCCAACGCGTTGCCGGCGAACAGGCCCAGGGCCAGCCAGATCAGGTTCTTCATGCGCACAGCGTACATGCCCAGGCAGGCATCGCGCTCAGCGTTCGCAGTCCCGCGACAGGCGCGCGTCGATGCCACGCTGTTCATTGCTGATGGCGGTGCGCTCACTCTGCAGCGCGCTGTTGTAACGGCGGTCCAGTTCCCAGCGGCGGTCACGCAGGCGCGCACAGACGTCCTGCGGCGGCAGCGCATGGCAGCTGTCACGGACCAGCACGCTGCCGGCCGGCACCTGCACGCCGACGCCCACCGCAGGCGGCCGGTAGCCTGTGCCTTCACCGATCGGCGCACCGACCGGCGTGCCGAAGCCCGGGCGTGGACCGGGATGGACCGCGCCGTGGTGCCCGTGCGGGAGCCACACGCTGGTCCACAACGGGACCCAGCGCGGATTGCCCTCGTTGCTGTCGCTGGTGTAGCGGCGACCGTCGTCGCTCACGCACTCGTACAACGGTTGTGGCGGCTGGATGTAGACGTGGCGGGCTTCGCGATCGCGCATCACCGGAACCTCGCTGGGCGCCGCGGGAGGGGCGTCACTGCGCACCACCCGGGGTGCCGGATCGCGCGGGCGCTGCAGGTCACGCACCTCCTGCCGGCCGCTGCTGCAGGGCCTGTCCTGCAGGGCCACGGCGCCATTGCTGGCGACGCAGCGGTAGACGCGCACGTCCTCGGCGGCCGGTGCGGTCCATGGCAGCAGCAGGCACAGGCCCAGGGCGGTGCGCAGCAGGTTCATGGCGGCAGGGTGCGTGATTGTGCGTGGCAGTGCAATCGTCCGCTCAGGAGCGCAGCACGTTGCCGCTGAGCGCGTCGCGGATCGGGGTGGGCTGGGCCAGGCCGCCGGTTTCGCCATCGAGGATGCCATCGAGCAGGCGCAGCAGGCGTGGATCCAGCTCGGCACGGCTGCGTGCCGGTGGTTCACCGGCCAGGTTGGCGCTGGTGGAGACGAGGGGCCCCCCCCAGGCGCGGCACAGTGCGGCGACCAGCGGGTGCGCGCTGATGCGCACGGCGATGCCGCTGTGCTCGCCGGTAATCCAGGGCTGGGCGCGCGGACCGGCCGGCAGGATCCAGGTGTTGGCACCCGGCCAGCTGGCCAGCACCGCGCGCTGGCGGGCATCGGGCAACGCCTGCAGGCGCACCCAGCCCTCCAGCTGCGACAATTCGGCGGCGACCAGGATCATGCCCTTCTCGATCGGGCGCTGCTTCAGCCGCAGCACCATGTGCACCGCCGCCTCATGCGAGGGATCACAGCCCAGGCCCCAGACCGCTTCGGTCGGATAGGCGATCACGCCGCCGGCGCGGAGCGTGGCGACAGCAGAGTCCAGGGTGAGTTCTTTCATGGCGGCGACCGGCCCGACGTGGGCCCCCATTATCCCCCTGCGGCGTGCAGAAGGGGTGGACCCTGGCCCGGTAGTGCCGGCCGCTGGCCGGCATCGGGTGCTTCTGGATGTTGCCGGCCAGCGGCCGGCACTACCCCTTATCCACGCATGGCGTGAATCTACTTCGCGGCTTTCTTGACGGCCTTCTTCGCCGGTGCCTTCTTTGCAGCGGCCTTCTTTACCACGGCCTTCTTCGCCGCCTTCTTGGCAGGCGCTTTCTTGGCTGCGGCCTTCTTCGGCGCCGCTTCCTTCTTCACCGCCGCCTTCTTGGCCGGTGCCTTCTTCGCGGCAGCCTTCTTGGCGCCGAAGCCCTTGCGCACGGGCTTGCCGGTTTCTTCCATCAGCTGCTGCACTTCGGCCAGGGTCAGCGATGCCGGCTCGCGATCCTTGGGGATCTTGCCGTTCATCCTGCCGTCGCTGATGTACGGGCCGAAGCGGCCGTTCAGCACCTGGATGTCGCTGCCCTCGAACTCCTTGATGATCCGGTTGCGCGCGATCTCTTCCTTCTCTTCGATCAGGAACACGGCGCGGGCCAGGTCGATGGTGTACGGGTCGTCTTCCTTCTTCAGCGAGGCATAGGTGCTGCCGCGCTTGGCGAACGGGCCGAAGCGGCCGATGCCGACGCTGACCGGCTCGCCGTTGTCCTCGCCCAGCGCGCGTGGCATCAGGAACAGTTCCAGCGCGTCTTCCAAGGATATGGTGTGCATCGACTGGCCGGGGCGCAGCGAGGCGAATTTCGGCTTCTCCTCGGCGTCCTCGGCGGTGCTGCCGATGGCGGCGTAAGGCCCGAAGCGGCCGAGGCGCACGCTGACCGGCTTGCCGGTCTTCGGGTCGGTGCCGAGCTCGCGCGCGCCACTGGCCTCGGCGCGGTCCACCGATTCCTTCTTGTCTTCCACCAGCTCCTTGAACGGCTCCCAGAAGCGGGCCATCAGCGGGATCCACTCTTCTTCGCCACGCGAGACGGCGTCGAGCTCGTCTTCGAGCTTGGCGGTGAAGTCGTAGTCCACGTACTGGGTGAAGTGGCTGGACAGGAACTTGGACACCGCGCGGCCGACGTCGGACGGGCGGAAGCTGCGGCCTTCCATTTCCACGTACTTGCGGAACAGCAGGGTCTGGATGATCGAGGCGTAGGTCGACGGACGGCCGATGCCGTACTCTTCCAGCGCCTTCACCAGCGCCGCTTCGGTGTAGCGCGGCGGCGGCTGGGTGAAATGCTGCTCGGCCTGGATGCGTTCCAGCGGCACGCGGTCGCCCGGCTTCATCGCCGGCAGCTTGCGGCCTTCGTCCTCGTCTTCGGCGCTCTTGTTGTCCTTGCCTTCCTCGTACACGGCCAGGAAGCCGGGCACCACCACGGTGGTACCGCTGGCACGGAACACGTGCTCGCTGCCAGCGGACAGGTCGACGCTGACGGTATTGAGCGTGGCCGGGATCATCTGGCAGGCGACGGCGCGCTTCCAGATCAGTTCGTACAGGCGGCGCTCGTCGTCGGTCAGGAAGCGCGCCACCTGGGCCGGGGTGCGCAGGGCCGAGGTCGGGCGCACCGCCTCGTGCGCTTCCTGGGCGTTCTTGGACTTGGTCTGGTACGTGTTCGGCTGGTCCGGCAGCGAGGCGATGCCGTAATCACGGGCGATCACGTCGCGGATCTCGGCCAGCGCGTCCTGCGACAGGTTCACCGAGTCGGTACGCATGTACGAGATGAGGCCGACGGTGCCTTCGTCACCGATCGCCACGCCTTCATACAGCTTCTGCGCCACCTGCATGGTCTTGCGGGTGGTGAAACCGAGCTTGCGCGAGGCTTCCTGCTGCAGGGTGGAGGTGGTGAACGGCGGCGCCGGGCGGCGCTTGCGCTCCTTGCTGGCCACGTCGGTGACATGCAGCGAGCCCTGCGCGGCCTGCTGGATGCGCAGGCGGGCGGCTTCGGCGGTGTCGCCGTCGGTGATGGTGAACTGCTCGAATTTCTGCCCGTCCAGCTTGACCAGCTTGGCGTTGAAGTGCTGCGACGGGTGTGCGCACTCGGCGGCGATCGACCAGTACTCGCGGGCGATGAAGGCTTCGATCTCCTCCTCGCGCTCGACGATCATGCGCAGCGCCGGGCTCTGCACGCGGCCGGCGGACAGGCCGCGCTGGACCTTGCGCCACAGCACCGGCGACAGGTTGAAGCCGACCAGGTAGTCCAGCGCGCGGCGCGCCTGCTGGGCATCGACCAGGTCGCTGGCGATCGCGCGTGGCTGGCTGATCGCTTCCTTGATGGCGCGCGGGGTGATCTCGGTGAACACCACGCGCTGCATCGGCTTGTCCTTGACCAGCCCGCGTTCCTTCAGGATCTCGGCGATATGCCAGCTGATCGCTTCACCTTCGCGATCCGGGTCGGTCGCCAGCAGGATGTCGTCGGCGCCCTTGGCGGCCTTGGCGATCGCGTCGACATGTTTTTCGTTCTTGTCGATCACGTCGTAGTGCATGGCGAACCCGTTGTCCGGGTCGACCGCGCCTTCCTTCGGAATCAGGTCACGCACATGCCCATACGAGGCCAGGACGGTGTAGTCCTTGCCGAGGTATTTGTTGATCGTCTTGGCCTTGGCCGGCGATTCGACGATGAGCAGGTGCTTGGGCATGGCAGCAGTGTCTGTGGGGCGAGCCGCAGGGGAGGGGCCGCTAGGGTGGAGCAAACGGCCGCATTAGTGAAGCGGCCACGGACAAATCAATACGCTGAACGCCCGGTAGTGTGCCGGGCGTTCAGGTTTCACCTTATTAGAGGAATCACGCCCGGCCAGCCCCTGTCAAGCAGCCAGACGTGAGGATGGCCGTTCATGAGGCCATCTTGGCGATGAAGCCGACCGCGGCCACCAGCAGCACCAGGCCCGCCAGCACCAGCAGGCCGGTGAGCACCAGGATCACGATGGTGACCGTGCCCAGCTCATGGCGCTGCAGGTGCGGCTGGTCGGTGTAGGCCCAGCGGTCGACCACCAGGGTGTCGCAGATCATGTCGTGCAGGCCCTGCTTGCGCTCGGTGAAGGCGGCCATCAGGAAGCCGATGCCGAGGGTGAAGCTGCTCAGCAGCATGGCCCAGTAGCGGCCGAAGGCGCGGCCCTTGGTCAGGCGATCGCCGTTGCTGCGCACGACCTTGATGCCGACCGCCATCTTGCCCAGCGTGGCGCCACCCTGCGAGGAATGGAACCAGGTGTAGTAGGCAACGCCGATGGCCATGTTGATCAGCGCGCTGGCCACCTGCGCGACGATTTCGATGGAGGTCTCGCCGCTGCCCACCGCGCCCATGCTGGCGCCAAGCACCACGCCGATGATGGCGCCGATGATGCCGCCCGGAATGGCCAGCACGAAGTAGTCGATCATGTACGCCGCTACGCGCTTCCAGAAGCCTGCGTAGACCACCTCGCCGCCGATCACCGGCTGCGGGCCACCGGCACCGGAAGCGGCCGGGGCGCTGTAGGGCGAGCTGCTGAGCGCACCCGTGCCAGGCAGCGGTGCAGTGCCGTTGTCGATGGCGGCGTAGTCGCCG
Organism: Stenotrophomonas sp. PAMC25021; assembly: GCF_004795795.1. Taxonomy (NCBI): domain Bacteria; kingdom Pseudomonadati; phylum Pseudomonadota; class Gammaproteobacteria; order Lysobacterales; family Lysobacteraceae; genus Stenotrophomonas; species Stenotrophomonas sp. PAMC25021. The sequence goes on from NZ_CP039255.1 coordinate 2,625,053, forward strand.
CGCAGGTCGAAGCCGCCGCTGGCGGTGGCCGTGCTGGCATCGGCCAGTGTCTGCAGGCCGAGCTCATCGACCACCTGGCGCAGTGCAGCCCACTGGGCCATGCCTTCGCGCCAGACCAGGGTGTCCAGGTTCAGTTCGCCCCGCTGGAAGCGCTGGCGGATTTCCTGGACCGGCAGCGGGCCCTGGCGTTGCTGTCCTTCGGCGTAGTACCACTCGGTCATTGCATGTTCCCTGTTGGATCGTCCTTGGAGGTGCTGCCGTGCACGTGGCTCAGCCGCGGCACGACGGCGGCAGGTACTTGTCGTCGCTTTCACCGCTGCATTCCCAGCGGCCGCTGTCGCGATCATATTCCAGCCACAGCAGGTCGCCATCGAGGCTCTTGCCGGGCACGGCCAGCGTTGCTTCGATGCCGCAGTGGCCGTTGTTGAAGCGGCCGATGTTCACCGCCGACAGGCCGGCCTGGGTGAAATCACCCGGCGCCGGGAAACCGGCATCGTTGGCACCGGGGCAGCGGCCTTCGTCGTCGGCGAAGTGCTGCACCTGCTGTTTCAGCGGCTGCAGGGCATTGACCGCGGTGGCAACCTTGGCACGCACGGTGTAGTCGTTGTAGGCAGGCAGGGCGATCGCCGCGAGGATGGCCATGACCGGCACCAGCACCAGCAGCAGGCCGCCGCCGATGATCGCGGTCAGGGCGCAGCCGGAGAGCTTCTTTTTCGGCGGCGGCAGCACCCCGGCCGGGGTCTGCGTGGCATAGGGCGTGGACGGTGGCAGCACCGGTGGTTGCGGCGGCGGCGGCGCAACCGGTTCCGGTTCGGGCTCCGGCTCGGGTTCCACGGCCGGCGCGGCGACGTCCAGCGCCGGCACGATCAGGCCCAGCTCATCGACCACGCTGCGCAACGGCTGCCATTGCGGCAGGCCGTCGCGCCAGACCAGGGTGTCCAGGGAGATCTGGTTGTTGCGGAACAACTCGACCAACTGTTCCGCCGGCAGCGGGCCTTGCTGCCGGTTGCCTTCTGCGTGGAACCACTCGCTCACGGGGACGCTCCTGAATGCGCTATGCCCCCAAGTGTACGGTCAGTGCAGGGGTTCTGGCTCGTCCATGAACATCTGCGTCTCCATCCAGGCGTAGGCCGCTTCGGAGCCGGGCTGGTTGAACAGCACCATCAGCACGACCCACTTCAGGTCGTCCAGGTCCAGTTCGTCCTGGTCCAGGGCCATCGCCCGGTCCAGCACCAGCTCGCGCTGGTCGGCGTCGAGGATGCCGTGCTGTTCCAGGTACAGCAGGAAGCCGCGGCATTCCACGTCCAGCTTGTCCAGCTCTGGGCCGTGGTAGATGCGCACGGGGCCATCGACCCGCGCCTGGGCCACGCTCGGCCGCTGCGCGGCCAGGGCATCGAGCCAGTCGAACGCCTTGTTGATCTCGGTGGGGCTGAAACCGGCCTGGATCAGGCCGTTCTGGAGCGAATCGCGGTCACGGATCAGGTCCGCATCTTCGCTGAAATAGTGTTCAAACAGGTACAGCAGTACATCCAGGATGCTCTCTTTCATTGCCCCTCGGCCTGCGCCGCGCGACGCTGTGGAGGTGAAGAAACTAGGGAGTTCGACAGTAGCGGCCGTGTACGCACACCACGATTCCCGCCAGTTCCATGGCCAGCAGCATGGAGGACACCTGTGACGCCGTCAATCCACAACGCGTGATCAGTGAATCCATACCGCTTGGGTTGTGGTCCAGCGCCCGCCACAAGCACTGGTAGTCAGGGTCGTCGGCCCAGCGCGCCGGCAGGAGCGCCGGCGGTGCCTGTTCAGTGGGGGTGGCCAACCGCGATTGCAAGCCCGGCAGCTGCTGGCGAAGGGCGGGGGCGAGCAGTTCCAGGACCTCCTCGGGGCGCTCGACCAGCGCCGCGCCCTCGCGGATCAGGCGATGGCAGCCGGCCGCGCGCGGGTTGAGCACCGACCCGGGCAGGGCACAGACCTCGCGGCCCGCCTCGGCGGCCAGGCGCGCGGTGATCAGCGCGCCCGAGCGCTGCGCGGCCTCGACCACCACGGTGGCCAGCGCCAGTCCGGCCACCAGCCGGTTGCGCGCAGGGAAGTGGCTGGGACGGGCAGCCGTGCCCGGCAGGTACTCGCTGAGCACCACGCCTTCGGCGGCGATCCGCGCCTGCAGCCGCGCGTGGCTGTCCGGATAGGCCCGGTCAGGGCCGGTGCCGATCACTGCCATGGTGCAGCCGCCGGCCTCCAGCGCAGCCTGGTGCGCGGCCGCATCGATGCCTGCGGCCAGGCCGCTGGTCACCGCCAAGCCGGCCTCGACGAAGCAGCCGGCAAAACGCGCGGCCAGTGCACGCCCGCCCGGGGTGGGCGAGCGGCTGCCGACCAGCGCCACCGAAGGGCGCCAGGCCAGGCAGGGATCACCGGCCACGAATAGCGCCAGCGGCGGGTTGGGTACCTCCAGCAGTGATGGCGGAAAGGCCGGATCGGTACACGGCAGCAGGTGATGGTTGTCCTGTTCCAGCCAGCGCCGGGCCGATGTCCAGGCCCGGGTATCGGGGCGTTCCAGGGCGGCGCACTGCTCCGGCGTGCAACCGTGCGCACGCCAGGTCGCAGTGCCTTGCGCGATGGCGGTTTCCGCATCGCCCGCGGCCTGCAGCAGGGCCCGTCGGGACGCCAGTGCGCCTCCCGCCATCAACAGGCGCAGCAGCGCCTCGTATGCATGTGTGGTCATCCCCCACTATCGGCCGCACACAACAAAGGCGCCCTAGGGCGCCTTCGCATGTGGCTGTCAGGTTTTGCCGGAGGTGCCTGCCGCCCCGCGGCCGGCACTCCAGTGGTGGCCGGGGCAGTCCGGCAACCGTTACTTCGCGTCCGGGTGCAGCGCGTTGTAACCCACCTGCACCGGCTTCACGCCCTGCATCACCAGCGCGTAGCTGACGTTGTCGAAGGTGCGGAACACCATCGCATGCGCGGCATATTCATCCGGCAGCGAGACCCGGCCTGCGCCGGTGCTGAGCGAGTCGTCCATGCGCGAGGAGGTCGGGTACTTCATGCGGTGCGCTACATGCCGGCCCGGGCGCCACAGCGAGAACACGGTGCCGTTGTCCACGCCCTGGGCACGGCCGGCCGAAATCGCGATCACGTCGCGTGGGCCACCGGCGGTGAACATGTCGGTGACCGCCAGCACGCGCACGTCCACGCCCTCGACACCCGCAGCGGGTACGTGGGGCACGAACTGCAGGTCGTACGGCCGGGCTTCGACCGGCACCAGGCGGTCGCCGGCGCGCACTTCGCGGCCGCCGACGTTCTTGTCCAGCACCAGCGTGGAGGCCTCGACCTTGCCGCCGGCGATCTGGGTGATGGTGCCGGTGGCGACCTGGGCCAGTTCGTAGCCGAGCACGCCACGACGTGCGTTGGGTGCGTTGTAGGCCTTCCACAGGTTGCCGCTGCCCGGGGTGACGTCGCCATTGGCGGTCAGGTCCTCGGTCGGCTTGGGCTGGGCGTAACGCACGGTCGGGCGTACCACGGCCCAGCGCTGGCCCACCTGGGCATCCGCCAGGCGCACGTAGACGGTGTCGCCACCGGACACGCGCAGGCGGCTGTCCTCCAGGCCGACGACGTAGGGCAGCTGCTTGACGCTGTCGACAACGCTCAGCTGCTTCAGGAACGGCTCGACCTGGGCCAGCGGAATGGCGTCGATCGGGGCCTCCTGGCGCGGACCGGCCTGGGACACGGTCACCCGGTCCAGGTAGGCCAGGCTCAGCACGTCACCTGGATAGATCAGGTGCGGGTTGGCGATCTGCGGATTGGCTTGCCAGATCTCCGGCCACAGCCAGGGCTTCTGCAGGAAACGTGCGGCGATATCCCACAACGTATCCCCTTTTCGGACCACATAGGTGTCCGGGTGCCCGCCATTCACTTCCACGGCGGTAGCATAGGCAGCCACGGTCAGCATCGCCGCGGCGACGACCGTACGAAAACGAAGCAACATAGGTGTGAAGCCCTGATTCCCCAACAGGTCCACGCACTATAGTCCAGAAACCGGGGCGCAAGGCAAGCGTTGGAGCTAGAATCTGCGACGTATGCCGGCGTGCCGGCCCCCTACCCGGAAACAGCCATGGCCCTTCTCCCCATTCTCGAGTTCCCCGATCCGCGCCTGCGTACCAAGGCTGCGTTGATCGACGCCGCCGAAGTCACCACGCCGGCCTTCCAGGAACTGATCGACAACATGTTCCTGACCATGTACGACGCCCCGGGCATCGGCCTGGCCGCCACCCAGGTGGACGTGCACAAGCGCTTCATGGTCATCGATGTCAGCGAAGAGAAGAATGAACCGCATGTGTTCATCAACCCGGAAATCGTCGCCAAGGACGGGGGCCGGGTGTACCAGGAGGGCTGCCTGTCGGTCCCGGGCATCTTCGCCGACGTGACCCGCGCTGACACCATCACCGTGAAGTACCTGGACCGCAACGGCCAGGAGCAGCAGCTGGAGGCCGGTGAAGTGCTGGCCACCTGCATCCAGCACGAGATGGACCACCTGGACGGCAAGCTGTTCATCGACTATCTGTCGCCGCTCAAGCGCGAGATGGTTCGCAAGAAGCTGGCCAAGCAGCGCAAGCACGTGGCGTGATCGCCAATCCGGGCCGCCCTCCGGGTGGCCCGTGCCTGCGCGACGCGCGCGGGCTGTACGGCGCCGGCCGACGGCGCCGTTTTCTTTCCTGCACGAATCCATCCTGCAAGTGGGGTAGCCATGAGGATTGTCTTTGCCGGTACGCCGGAATTCGCGGTGTCGTCGCTGCGCGCCGCGGCGCGCCACCACGAGGTCGTGGCCGTCTATACCCAGCCTGATCGCCCGGCCGGGCGCGGCCGTGGCCTGGCACCGTCGCCGGTCAAGCTCGAAGCCGTGGCCCGTGGCATTCCGGTCTACCAGCCCGAATCGCTGAAGGATGAAGCTGCCCAGCGGCAGCTGCGCGACCTGCAGCCGGACCTGATGGTGGTGGTCGCCTACGGCCTGATCCTGCCCAGGGCGGTACTGGCGATCCCGACCCACGGCTGCTGGAACGTGCATGCCTCGCTGCTGCCGCGCTGGCGCGGTGCCGCGCCGATCCAGCGCGCGATCCAGGCCGGTGACGCAAAGACCGGCGTGTGCCTGATGCAGATGGAAGCCGGCCTGGATACCGGCCCGGTGCTGCTGCACCAGGAGCTGCTGATCGCGGCCACCGATACCGGCGGCCAGCTGCATGACAAGCTGGCCGAACTGGGCGCACAGGTGCTGTCAGACGGCCTGGGCCTGCTGCGTGCCGGCATCAAGCCGATCGCGCGGCCGCAGCCCGAGCAGGGCGTGACCTACGCGCACAAGCTGGACAAGGCCGAAGCCCGCCTGGACTGGGCACAGGACGCCGATGCACTGGCGCGCACCGTGCGCGCCTTCAATCCGTGGCCGATCGCCGAGGCCACGCTGGCCGGCGAGCGCGTGCGCATCCACGGCGCGGTCGCTCTTGACCTGGCCCACGGCCAGGCGCCGGGGGCGGTGCTGGCGGCCAGCCGCGATGGTATCGACATCGCCTGCGGCCAGGGCGCGCTGCGGCTGCGCACGCTGCAGCGCGAAGGCGGCAAGGCGATCACCGCCGCCGACTACCTCAATGCCCGCCGCGACCTGCACGTGGGGGCATAAGCGGTGTCGAAGCAGAATGATTTCTCCGTCGCCAAGGCGGCGCCGGGCGCGGCCACCCGCATGCTGGCCGCACGCGTACTGGCGCAGGTGTTCACCCGTGGCCGCTCGCTGAAGGCGGAACTGGCCTGGGCACTGCCCAAGCTGGCCGACAGTCGTGATCGCGCCTTGCTGGAAGCGCTGTGCTTTGCAGTCCTGCGCCGCCGCAGTACCTACGACGCTGCCTTGCAGTCGTGGATGCAGAAGCCGCTGTCGGCGCGTGATGCCGACCTGCGCACGTTGCTGATGGTGGGCTTCGCGCAGCTGGACGTGCTGGAACTGCCGGCGCATGCGGCCCTGTCGGCCACGGTCGACGCCGCCCGCGCGCTGGGCCGTGAGCGCCAGGCCGGGCTGGTCAACGCGATCCTGCGCCGCGCGCAGCGCGAGGGGTTCCCGGAGCAGCCTGCGCGTGACGCCTTTCCGGCGTGGCTGGCCGATGCCGTCGAGCGCGACTGGCCGTCCCAGGCCCAGGCGATCTTTGCTGCCAGCCTGCAGCCGGCGCCGCTGTGGCTGCGTGCCAACCGCCAGCAGGGGGGGCGTGACAAGGCGCTGGCCACGCTGGCCGAGGCCGGCATTGCTGCCGAAGCCAGCCCGCTCAGCGCCGACGCGCTGCGCCTGGTGGCGCCCATCGCGGTGAACCAGTTGCCGGGGTTCGCCGACGGTGCGCTGTCGGTGCAGGACCTGTCGGCGCAATGTGCGGCGGACGCGCTGGCACCGGCGTCCGGCGCCCGCGTTCTGGACGCCTGCGCGGCACCGGGTGGCAAGTCGGCGCACCTGCTGGAGCGTGACCCGAGCCTGCGCCTGCTGGCGCTGGATATCGATGCGCGTCGCCTGGCGCGTGCCCGCGATACCTACACCCGCACCGGTGTAGGTGAGGGCGCGCAGACCCGGGTGGCCGATGCCAGCGACCCCGCTGCGTGGTGGGATGGCACCCCGTTCGACGCCATCCTGCTGGATGCGCCGTGTTCGGCCACCGGCGTGATCCGCCGCCAGCCGGACGTGATGTTCCACCGCCGCGCCGAGGATATCGATGCGCTGGTCGGCGTGCAGGCCCGCCTGCTGGAGGCCTGCTGGTCGATGCTGCGCCCGGGCGGCGTGCTGCTGTACGCCACCTGTTCGATCCTGCGCGCCGAGAACATCGATCAGGTGCGGGCCTTCCTGAAGTGGCATCCGGACGCGGTGGCACAGCCGCTGGATGACAGATTCGGCCTGGACTGCGAGGGGATCGCGCGCCAGCGACTGCCGGGTGACAGCGATGCTGACGGTTTCTTTTACGCGCGTCTGCTAAAAACGGCCTGACCCCCCGCTGACGTTGCGAGTCCCATGCTGAAATCCCGCGCGTCGCGCGAGACGTGGTTGTTCGTGGTGATGGCCCTGCTGGTGCTGGGGGCCGGGCTGGGCCTTCGTGATCCGTGGCCGTCGGACGAGCCGCGCTTCGCGCTGGTGGCCAAGCAGATGTTCGACAGCGGCCACTGGCTGTTCCCGCACCGCGGGACCGAGCTGTACTCGGACAAGCCGCCGATGCTGATGTGGTGGCAGGCCACGCTGTACAGCCTGGTCGGGCAGTGGCGCGTGGCCTTCCTGCTGCCGTCGCTGCTGGCGGCACTGGGCACGCTGTGGTGCGTGGTCGACCTGGGCCGGCGGCTGTGGACGCGGCGGGTGGGGCTGTATGCCGGCTGGGCGCTGCTGTTCGCGCTGCAGTTCACCTTCCAGGCGAAGAAGGCGCAGATCGATCCCCTGCTGCTGCTGTTCATCACCCTGGCCAACTACGGCCTGCTGCGCCACCTGCTGCTGGGGCCTGCCTGGCGCTGGTGGTGGCTGGGCTGGTTCTTCGCCGGCATCGGCGTGATCACCAAGGGCGTGGGCATGCTGGCGCTGCTGATGATCGTGCCCGCGGCAATCGCCACGGCGCTGCGGTGGCCACGGGTGGGCCTGCACGCGCGCGACGCGCGCTTCTGGCTGGCGCCGCTGGCCTTCCTGCTGGCGGTGTCGTTGTGGCTGGCGCCGATGCTGCTGGCCGGCTTTGCCACCGGCTCGGACGAATATCGCGCCTACATGGACGATATCCTGTTCCAGCAGACGGCGCGGCGCTACACCCATTCCTGGGATCACCACCAGCCCGCCTGGTACTTCCTGGCGACGATGCCGCTGATGTGGATCCCGGCATTCCTGGCCCTGCCCTGGGCGATTCCGGCCTGGCGCCGCCGACTGCAACGCCGCGACGCGCGCTATCTGCTGCCGCTGGCCTGGTGGCTGATGGTGGTGCTGTTCTTCTCGATTCCCGCCGGCAAGCGCGACGTCTACATCCTGCCGGCGCTGCCGATGTTCTGCCTGGTGCTGGCACCGCTGTTGCCGGGGTTGCTGAAGCGACGCGATGTGCAGGCCGTGGTGGGGCTGTTCACCGGCCTGCTGTCATTGGGCCTGGCCGTGGCTGGCGCGATGGCGGTGCTGGGTGACCCGGCCTTCGAGCTGCGCCTGACCCATAGCCGCGGGCTCGCCCCCGGGGCCGTCGACGCGCTGGCGTGGACGATCCTGGCGATGGGCCTGTGGGGCGGATTGAGCCTGCTGGCCTGTGGCCGTCGCCGGCAGCTTGCGCTGGTGTCGACCCTGGCGGTGGTCTGGGTGCTGTACAGCCTGGTCGGCTACCCGCTGCTGAACGATTCCAGTTCGGCCCGTGGCCTGATGCGCGCGGTCGGTACCCGCCTGGGCCCCGATGCCGAGCTGGGGCTGGTGGCCTGGAAGGAACAGCACCTGCTGCTGGCCGACCGTCCCGCAGCGACCTTCGGTTTCGAGACTGACTGGGACGAGCAGCTGGTGGCGGCCACGCGCTGGCAGCGGCTGGCGCCCGGACGCCGTTGGCTGCTGGTCCACGAGTACGCGATGCTGTCGTGCGTCGACCGCAACCGCTCCGAACTGGCCGGCGTGGCCAACCGGCGGCGCTGGTGGCTGGTGCCGGCGGCGGCGGTGACGGTGCCGTGCGTGGTCACTGCCGAGGAGCGGGAACGTGAACGGCGTTTGCAGGAACATGACTAGCCAGCACGATTTCCGCTTGTCCAGTCTGCCCAAGCGGGTCCAAAGGCAGTAAAACAGCAGGCTGGGACGGCCCGCTGTTGGCCCGTCCCATTCTTCCAGCAGATTGCAGCGATACTTCCCGACGTGCCAGCTTCACCGGACAACCTGAACCTCATGGCCGGCGACCCGCTGGGCGTTCCCGTCGGTGGCCGTCACGGGGTTGCACACGGGCTGGCCCAGCTGGGGCTGTTCTGCCTGCCGGCACTGGTGCTGACCGTGCCGATCAACCTGTTGCCGTACGGTCTCCTGCTGCTGCTCAGCACCCTGCTGGCGCCGGAGCTGCTGTGGCGCGCGCGGGGCATGGCCGGCCAGCCGGTGAAAGTGCTGGTCTGGCTGATGCTGGCGGTGCTGGCGCTCGGCGTACTGTCGGTGGTGCTGTTCGAACAGGGCCTGCGTGACGTCGACAACCGTTCGCGATTCGTGGTGATCCCATGGATCGCGCTGTGGATCTGCGCGCTGCGTCCCAGCCTGCGGTGGCTCTGGTACGGCTCGTTGACCGGCCTGCTCGCCACCTTCGTGATGTCGCTGTGGCAGGTGCTGGGCGGCGCCCCGCGCGCGGAGCTGTTCACCAACGCCATCGTGCTGGCCGACATCGTGATGGTGTTGATGGTGCTGCTGGTGTTCTGCCGCCCGTCGCGGCGCTGGTCGCTGGTGATCCTCGGCATGGCCGCCGGCTGCGGCACCATCGTGCTGACCGGCAGCCGCGGTGTGTTCGCCGCCTTGCTGGCGCTGCTGGTGGTGCTGGCGCTGAGCCTGCGCTGGCGTACCGGTGCGGCGCGCCTGTCGGTGCTGGCCGGGATGCTGGCGATCGGTGCGACGCTGCTGCTGTCGGTGCCGGAGCTGCGCCACCAGGTCCGCCTGAGCGAGCTGCACAGCGACGTGCAGCGGATGGAGCTGGGCGACAGTGATTCTTCCGCCGGTGCCCGCGTCGAGCGCCTGCAGGTAGCCTGGCAGACCTTCCTCGATCATCCGCTGGTGGGTGTTGGCATCGGTCATTTCGACAGCGCGATGCAGCGCGTGCCGGTCTGCCGGGAGAACCCGGAAGAGTTGCGCTGCCACCTGGGGCATGCCCACAACGACGTGGCCGAATGGGCGGCGACCCAGGGTGTACCGGGCCTGCTGCTGTTGCTGGCGGTGTATGGCATCCCGCTGTGGTTGTTCGTGCGCCTGCATCGCCGCAGCGGACGGGCGACCTTCCGCGGGCCGGCCGCTGCCGGCGTCATGCTGGTGATCACCTACGCGTTGTGCGGGCTGACCCAGTCGATGTTCGCGCACCAGATGACGGCCAGTTTCTACGTGACCCTGGTCGGCCTGCTGACCGGCCTGTCGATCGTCGAAGGCGCGCGCCACCGGGCGATCACCGGCTCGTGATGCGTCGGCGCGCCGGGCGGGCCCCGGCGATCAGGGGTTCGGCGGGTCGGCCACGGGCTGGCCGTTGCCCAGCATCCACAGCATGATGGTCTTCTGCCGCACGTAGTTGGCGCGCACGTAGGCGTAGACCAGGCCGTGCCAGCCGTCGCGGAAGCCGCCACGGAACACGAAGCCGCGCCAGAACCGCCAGGCCGGCGCCAGTACCAGCTTGCCCAGCGTGGCCCGCTTGCCGCGTGCGAACTCGTGCTCGGCCATCATCCGCGCGTACTTCTCGGTCTTGGCCAGCTGCTGCTGCAGGGAGCGGTACGGGTAATGGACCAGGTCGCCGCGCAAGGTGCCGACGCTGCCGTCGACGCTGGCCGCCTCGTGGATCTCGCGCTTGCCGCGCCAGCCGCCGCGGCGGCGGTCGAACAGGCGCATCACCCGGTCCGGGTAGGCGTTGCCATGGCGCAGGAACCTGCCGAAGTACTCCGACAGGCGCGCGAAGCGATAGCCGGCATGGCCGGCGAAGCCACCGTCGCGGGCCCGTTCGATGGCTGCGCGCAGTTCCGGGCTGATCCGCTCATCGGCGTCCAGGCACAGCACCCAGTCGTGGCTTGCCTGCTCGACGCAGTAGGCCTTCTGGCTACGGAAGCCATCGAACGCGCGCTGCAGCACGCGGGCGCCTGCGGCCTCGGCGATGGCCAGGGTGGCATCGGTGGAGTACGAGTCCACGACGATGATTTCGTCGCAGAAGGCCAGCGAGGCCAGGCAGTCGCCGATGCGGCCGGCCTCGTTGAACGCGATAATGCAGGCCGAGATGCGAGGCCGTTCGATGGGAGCGGTCGTGGAGGACATGATGGCCGGGTACCTGTTGTTTGCGACGGAGCGCTATGCGCTGCCTATTCTCGCCCCGTTGGCGCAGGCCTTGCACGCCTCCGGGCAGGAGGTGGCGGCCTGGTTCGAGGACGGCGCGGCCGCCAGCAGCCTGCCGGGTGTGCCCAACATCGGACTGAAACAGGCCCTGGCGATGCGGCCGCGTGCCGTGTTCAGCGCCGCCAACTGGGTGCCGACCTTCCTGTCCGGCGCCAAGGTACAGCTGTTCCATGGCTTCAACGTGGAGAAGCGCGACAGTGCGCGCGGCCACTTCCGGGTGCGCGGCATGTTCGACCTGTACTGCACGCAGGGGCCGGCCACCACCGCGCCGTTCCGTGAGATCGCCGCCCTGCAGGGCCACTTCGCCGTAGCCGAGACCGGCTGGCCGAAGCTCGACCCGCTGTTCCGCGACGACGGTGGCGAGAGCGCCGCGCTGCGCGCAGCGGCGGGCGGGCGCCCGGTGATCCTGTTCGGTTCGACCTTCACCGAGCGCCTGAGCGCAGCGCCCCACCTGCATGCGCAGATCGCCGCCGATATCGCTGGCGGTGAGCGCTACTGGCTGCTGACCCTGCACCCGAAGTGCCCACCGGAACTGTTCGAGCGCTACCGCGCGCTGGCCGGTGCCCATGCCCGCTTCATCGAGCCGGAGCAGGTGATGGCCGCGCAGCGCGCCGCCGATGTGCTGGTGTCGGACACCTCGTCGATCGTTTCGGAGTTCATCGTCCAGCACAAGCCGGTGGTGACCTTCCGCAACCGCGTGCCCAAGCCGCACATGATCGACTTCGACGACCCGGCGCAGCTGCCGGCGATGCTGCAGCGCGCGCTGCATCCCGACGCCGCGCTGCAGGCGGAGATCGTGCGCTACGCCGACGCCATCCATCCGTACCGCGATGGCCTGTCCAGCGAGCGGGTGATCGCCGCCACCGAGGATTTCCTGTCCGGTGAAATGGGCGTGCTGCGGCGCAAGCCCTTCGGCAGCTGGGTGCGCGACCTGCAGATCCGCAAGGACCTGGGATATTGGGGGCCGTCGCAGCGCTGATGCCTCGCCGACCCCGCTCGCGGTAGTGCCGGCCGCTGGCCGGCAACCTCGGGAATGTCTGCGGTTGCCGGCCAGCGGCCGGCACTACCGGTGTTGCTTACCAGCGCAGCTTGCGCCGCGCCAGCGCCGCGGCCAGCTGCTCCATCACGTGTTGCGCCTGTGCCTGCGGCAGGTAGCGCAGGGTCAACGCCACATCACCGTGCGCACCGGCCGTATCCAGCTGCAGGCTGCTGGTGCCGAGCAGCTTGTCCAGCGGTGAACGCTGCAGGCGCAGGCCCTGCACCTTGTCCAGCTCGGCCCAGCGCCACCAGCGCGTCCACCAGCCGCCGCGCACGGCCACGTAATGGGCATCCAGATACCAGCCCATGCGCGCCATCTGCCGATGTGCCACCAGCAGCGCCACCGGCAGCCAGGCCAGCACGATCAGGCCCCATGATCCCCAGCGCCAGTACGCGGCCGCTGCCAGCACCGGCACCAGCAGCAGCGCGCCCAGGCACAGCCGCCACCAGCCACGCTGCGGAATGGACTGCCATTGCGCTGGCGGCCACTGCAGTTGAGGCAACAGGTGCTGCACCAGCTGCTCGCAGCGCATTGCCGGTGCCAGCGGTGCCAGCTCGCGCAGGGCGCGGTCCTCGTCGCGCGAGGGCCCGCCGGCAGCGCTGTCGATGCGCAGCTGGCGCAGGCCGAACCAGCGATGCAGGGTGGTTTCGCGCAGCGTCCAGGCCTGGATGCGGCGACGCGCGACACTGCTGCGTGTGCGGCTGAGCAGGCCGGCCGAGACGGTCAGGCGGCGGTCCTGCTCGCTGAGGGTGAAGCCGTGATAGCGCAGCAGGGTCAGCACCACCGACAGCGCACGCAGCGCCAGCCAGCCCAGCAGCAAGGCTGCGGCCAGCAGCAGGAAGGCGCCGGCCACGCCGGGATGCAGGTGGCTTGCGTAGCCGAAGGCTTCCCGGCCGCCACGCTGGATGGCCGCGTCCATCACCGGCCGCGGCACGGTCTGGAACAGCACGCCGAAGGCGGCGATCGCCAATGCCCAGCCGCGGTTGGACAGCAGGCCCATGCGCACCACGTCCCAGCTCGACAGGCGCAGCAGCACCTGTTCGGTGTCGGCGTCGGTGATCGAGGGGGCGGCCACGACGTCGGCGGCCTGCGGTGCCTGCCCACGCTGGCGCACCAGTCGTTCCAGCGCCAGCGCCTGGTCCAGCTTCAGCACGCGCATTTCGGCTTCCGGACGCACGCCACCGGCCGATTCCAGGCGCAGCTCGGCCACGCCGAACAGGCGGTGCAGCGGGTTCTGCCGCACTTCCACGTTGTGGATGCGGGCGAACGGGATCTCGCGGCGGTTGCGCGCCAGCAGTCCGCTGCGCACGGTGATCGCGTCGCTGCCGATGCGGTAGCGGTAGCTGAGGTACTGCAGCACCGAGACCAGCACCAGCGCGGCAATCGCCGACAGCGGAATCAGCTGCGCCCACATCGGGTCGCGGTCACCGCGCTGGCCGAACACCAGCAGCGCCACCAGCGGCAGGAAGTAGTGGCGCAGCTGCATCAGCAGCACGAACAGCCACGACCACGGGTGCAGGCGATGGTCCTCGCCACCGGCAGGCAGCGATGCGGGCAGGGGCGGCGGCAGGCTCACAGGGCGTCGGCGTCCTGGTCGAGCTGATGGGACAGGGTGTCACGCAGGCGCTCGGCGTCGGCCTCGTCCAGGCCGCTCACGGTCACTGCGCTCATGCGGGTCCCGGCGGTGTGCACGATCAGCGTGGCCAGGCCGGCACGGCGTTCCAGCGGGCCGCGGCGCAGGTCCAGGTGCTGCACGCGCGAAATGGGGATGCGCGTTTCCAGCTGCCACATCAGGTCGCGGCGCAGGCCCAGCCCTTGGGTATCCAGCCGCCAGCGGGTGCGGGTCAAGCGCCGGTGGCCAAGCCACGCGCCGAAGACGATGCCGATCAGCAGCCCAAGGGCGGCCGTCCACAGGCCGCCGGGCAGCTCGAAGAACCACGCGGCCGCGGCCAGCGGCAGGCCCGGCACGAACAGTCCGCCGAAGGCGCCTTCCAGTGCGGCCAGGCGGGCGGCGCGCTGCGGCAGCGACTGCCAGGCATCGGCAGGCGGGGAGGTCAGGGGAACGTCGATCACGCAGGCTCCGTCAGGTGGCAGGGCGGGCGGTGGCGGCAGGGCCGCACCGCGCAGACGGTAGCAGGTCGACCGCGCTACTGGGCAGCCTGGATCAGCGCGTCCACATCCAGCATGTGGCCGGCACGATCGGCCTTGGTGCGCAGGTAGTGTTCGTTCTCGGCAGTGATCTCGCCGGTGACCGGAATGCAGTCCAGCACCTCGATGCCGGCGTTGCGCAGACGCTGTGCCTTGGTCGGGTTGTTGCTGAGCAGGGCCACGCGCGAAATGCCCAGGCCATGCAGCATCGCCACCGCACTGCCGTAGCGGCGCTCGTCGGCACCGAAGCCCAGCTGTGCATCGGCATCGATGGTGTCCAGGCCGTCGTGCTGGTAGCTGTAGGCGCGCATCTTGGCGGCGATGCCGGTGCCGCGGCCTTCCTGGTCCAAGTACAGCAGCACGCCGCCGCCCAGTTCCTTCAGCTTGCGCAGGCCGCGCCGCAGCTGGTCGCCGCAGTCGCACTTGAGTGAGCCGAACAGGTCGCCGGTCAGGCACGAGGAGTGCACGCGTACCGGCACCACCGCCGACAGGTCCGGTTCGCCGACGATGATCGCGACCTGGTCGCGCTGGGCCACGCCGCCGCGGAACACCGCGAAGGTGGTCATGCCGACGTCGCGCAGCGGTACCGGCGAACGGGCGACCAGTTCGTAATCGTGGGCGGCGTGTGCCGCGCCTTCGGCCAGATCGCAAAGCGCCACTTCAGCAGCACCCTCGAAGGTGCGGTCAGCTGCGTCCAGGCGCACGGCCACCATGGCCGGCAGCAGCAGGCCCAGGCGGGCCAGCTCCACCGCGCCGGCATCGAAGGCGTCGCCGGCCGTCCAGTCGTCCGGCATCGGGCCGGGCTCGCGCAGGTAGCCCAGCGAGGGCAGGGCATCGAAGGCAACCCCCGCCAGCGGCAGGCGCGCGCCTGCCGGTGCCTCCACGCCGAGCACGCGGGCGCGGGTGGCGGTCAGGAACAGGTAATGGCGCTCGCGTGCGGCAGCGGCGAAGGCAGCGAAGCTGCTGGCAGTGGCGCTGTCCAGTGCAATCACCGCCAGCCGCTGGCCCTGCCCATCGTGGAGCAGTACCGGGCGACCGGCACGCAGTTCGGCCACCGCGCGTTCGCAGCGGATCGCGGCGGGGTCGCCGAACAGGGAAGAGGCAGCAGGCATGGCGGGACCGGGGGAGGCGGACATCGCAGTCTCTATGGGGGCGCCGGCGTCGTATTCAACGTGGTGCGGCCGCCGGTCGCAGGGGCCGGATGGGCTTGGGCGTGGGGGCCGTCAGTGCGGATGCTCTTCGGTCGCATACGGATCTTCCTCGCCGCTGCCCGGTGGCCGCAGCGTATAGCGCTTGTAGGTCCACTGGTACTGCGACGGGTCGCGGCGGGCGATGCGCTCGATGCCGGCATTGAGCGCGGTGGCGGCCACCTGCGGGTCCGGATCGGCCACGGCCGGGTCGGTCGGCTCGATGTGCAGGGCGAATTCCATGTCCGGCCCGATGCGCTCGCACCAGCCATACAGCACGGTGGCGCCGGTTCGCTCGGCCAGCCGGTTGACCAGGGTCATGGTCAGCGCCTGCACGCCGAAGAACGGCACGAACACGCCATCGCCGGCCTTGGGCTGCTGGTCGGGCAGGATGCCGGTGGCGCCGCCGTCCTTGAGCACCTTGAACAGCTGGCGCACGGCCGGGCCCTCGGCGCGTACCTGCTGCACGTTCTGGCCGCCGCGCACCAGCTGCAGGAAGGCGTCGCTGGCCTCGTCTTCCGGCGGCTTGTAGACGATGGCGATCTGCCCGCGCGAGGCCAGCCACTGGTTCAGCAGCTCCCAGTTGCCGAAGTGCGGTGCGGCCACGATCACGCCCTTGCCGCTGGCCAGGGCCGCGTCGTACAGGGCTTCGCCGTGGCGCTGCTTCAGGTGCAGCCGCAGGTTGTCGGCCGGCTGCCGGCTCCACAAACGCAGGGTCTCGATGGCCTGCAGCGCAGTGGAGCGCAGCAGTTCGCGGTGCAGGCGGTCGCGTGCAGGACCGTCCAGCTCCGGGTAGGCCAGTTCGAGGTTGCGCCGGGTAACGCGGCTCTCACGGGCATTGACACGAACCCACGTCCACGCCAGGGCGTGTGCGAACCCCCGCAGCAGCGGCCAGGGCAGGCGGGCGAACAGGGTGGTGGCGCGGTAGACCAGCCGGGCTTTGCGTTGCGGATTCATCGGCGCCAGTTTAGCCAAGGGCGCTGCTATCGTGGCCGGCCCCGTTCATTGGAAGCCCACGATGCTCGTCCTGATCCAGCGTGTCAGCCAGGCCGCCGTCCATGTCGACGAGGAGGTGGTGGGGCAGATCGGCCCCGGCTTGCTGGCCCTGGTCGGCATGGAACCGGGGGATAGCGAGGCCCAGCTGCGGCGGATGGCCGAACGCCTGCTGGGTTACCGGGTGTTCGCCGACGAGGCCGGGAAGATGAACCGGTCGCTGCGCGACACCGGTGGCGGCCTGCTGCTGGTCAGCCAGTTCACCCTGGCGGCCGATACCCGTTCGGGCATGCGGCCGAGTTTCACCAGCGCCGCACCGCCGGACGAGGCTGAACGCGGGTTCAATCGATTTGTCGACATCTGCCGTGAAAATCATGCGCCAGGGGTGGAAACGGGCCGGTTTGGTGCCCATATGGTCGTCAGCCTGGTCAACGACGGTCCCGTGACCTTCCTTCTCAGGCCCTAGGCCGCCGGGACCACCGCCCGGCAGGCAGGGCCCCGGGCTGGTATAATGCTACGTTCCCTATTTCTCCCTAGCCGGTGGCGCGAGCACTACATGGCCAACGAACGTCCTGCCCAATCCGAAATCAAGCAACTGATCAGCAAGGGCCTGGAACAGGGCTACCTGACCTACGCCGAAGTCAATGACCATCTGCCGGACGACATGGTCGACCCGGAACAGATCGAAGACATCATCGGCATGATCAACGGCATGGGCATCGATGTCCATGAAGTTGCGCCGGATGTGGAAACCCTGCTTCTCAACGACGGCAACACCGGTAACCGCGAAGTCGATGACACCGCGGCCGAAGAAGCTGCCGCCGCGCTGAGCGCGCTCGACACCGAAGGTGGCCGTACCACCGACCCGGTGCGCATGTACATGCGCGAAATGGGCACGGTCGAGCTGCTGACCCGCGAAGGCGAAATCGCCATCGCCAAGCGCATCGAGGAAGGCCTTTCGCAGGTCCAGGCCGCCCTGGGCCAGTTCCCGGTTTCGGTCGAATCGCTGCTGACCGACTACGAGGCCCACAAGGAAGGCAAGAAGCGCCTGGCCGAAGTGATCGTCGGCTTCAACGACCTGGCCGACGAAGAGCCGGCGCCGCCGGCGGTCGCTGCCGATGACAGCAGCGATGCCGACGCAGAAGGCGACGAGGACGAGGACGATGACGTCGAGGGTGGCGAGGAAGAAGCCGCACCGACCGGTCCGGATCCGGAGGAAGTCGCTGCGCGCATGCAGGCGCTGAGCGATGCTTTCAATGCCTTCAAGAAGGCGGCGACCAAGGGCGACAAGAAGAACCTGCCGCGCCTGCGCGAAGAGATGTCGGCGGTGTTCGTCACCCTGAAGCTGCCGCTGCCGCTGACCGACGTGCTGACCAAGCAGCTGCGCGACACCATGGCGTCGATCAAGGCCCATGAGCGACGCGTGCTGAACCTGGCCACCGTCACCGCGCGCATGCCGCGCAAGGACTTCATCCGCTCCTGGGAAGGCAACCAGACCAACCTGGAGTGGGTGGAAGACGCACTGAAGCGCAAGCAGAAGTGGTCGTCGGCCCTGCGCGAAGTGAAGGACCAGATCATCGCCGAACAGCAGGCGACGATCGACATCGAGAAGCTGACCCAGCTGGACCTGGAAGAGCTGAAGGAAATCAGCCGTGCCATGGCCTACGGTGAAGCCAAGGCGCGCAAGGCCAAGAAGGAAATGGTCGAGGCCAACCTGCGCCTGGTGATCTCGATCGCCAAGAAGTACACCAACCGTGGCCTGCAGTTCCTCGACCTGATCCAGGAAGGCAACATCGGCCTGATGAAGGCCGTGGACAAGTTCGAGTACCGCCGCGGTTACAAGTTCTCGACCTACGCCACCTGGTGGATCCGCCAGGCGATCACCCGCTCGATTGCCGACCAGGCGCGCACCATCCGTATTCCGGTGCACATGATCGAGACGATCAACAAGTTGAACCGCATTTCCCGCCAGATGCTCCAGCAGTACGGCCGCGAGGCTACGCCGGAGGAGCTGGCCAAGGAAATGGACATGCCGGAAGACAAGATCCGCAAGGTGATGAAGATCGCCAAGGAGCCGATCTCGATGGAAACCCCGATCGGCGACGACGAGGATTCCCATCTGGGCGACTTCATCGAGGACACCAACGTGGAGTCCCCGATCGAGAACACCACCAACATCAACCTGTCTGAAACCGTGCGCGACGTGCTGGCCGGCCTCACCCCGAGGGAAGCCAAGGTGCTGCGCATGCGCTTCGGCATCGACATGAACACCGACCACACGCTGGAAGAAGTCGGCAAGCAGTTCGACGTGACCCGCGAGCGCATCCGCCAGATCGAAGCGAAGGCGCTGCGCAAGCTGCGTCACCCGAGCCGCTCGGAGCAGCTGCGCAGCTTCCTGGATATCGATTGATTTCCAGCGGCTGGTGAAGCGTTGAGAGAAACCCCGCCTGGTGCGGGGTTTTTCTTTTTGGGGTGCCTGGACATGCCCGACGGGGCTTGCCGATGACGCATCTGCCGTTTGAATTTTTCCTGCGACGGTCGCACGCTGATCGCGCAGATGCTCAACACATCCCGTAGGCGGGCCGGTCATCACCGGCGCCGATGCAAGCGCGCGGCAGGTCACGTGCAACTCGTACGGCCTGCGGCATTGATTCGTCATGCATCTGGAGTCACGCCATGAAGGATGTGGAGCACGATGTTCCCGAGCCCGTGCAAACCGATTTCCCGCCGCTGCTGGACTGGGATGAGGTGATGCGGGATGAGTGCGAGGATCGATTGGGATTTGCACGCCGTACGACGTATGCGCTGCTGACGCTGTCGGAGGCCGGATTGCTTGCCGGCTTCAGCGGCGACAACCAACAGGGACTGGAGCAGATCAGTAGGATGGTTGCGTTGTTCCAGGCATGCCTGAGGCGGCAGGTATGGCTCGCGGAAGCGGCGGAGAGGCGGCTGGGGCGTATTTCGGAGGCGCTTGCCGCCGCCGGGTAGCCGATCGGGCGCGGCCTCCACTACACTGTGACGCTGCGCCGGGCCTATAGCTCAACGGTTAGAGCAGGGGACTCATAATCCCTTGGTTCCAGGTTCGAATCCTGGTGGGCCCACCATAAGAAGCAGGTGCTTGGGCGTCGGGCCCGATGCCTCTACCGCGTCGGCGGAAAGAACATCGGAAATAATTCTCGGACGCCGATAGGGTTCCACGGGATTTACTGCGCATCGACAGGCAATGGACACTTGTTGCCATGACAAGGAAGGCAGCAAGAAACGAATTGGTTGGTCCTCGCCGGCAGGTGCGCGGAGAGTACACGGAGGCGGCCACGCCGGCTGGCTCTATCGCCAGGACCATATCTCCATGGTAACGCTCGAAAGCGGCAAGATAATGGCCTACAGGGAGTACTGGGATCCTTACGTTGCGCTGAGAGACTTCGGGCTGGTCAGGCCCGGTGTTGCCGCTCGGTAGCCCTGAACAGCACACGGCGTCGTGGCGTGATGCGTGCAGCGTGCCTTGGCAGCACCTGGATCAGCTTTCTGGAAGCTCGATCAGGAATCCCCTCCTTATGTAGTGCGGGATCTTCACGTACTCGGCCCTGACGCGTTCGGCGAACTCCGGATCCAGGTGCCAGTCACTCTTGTCCACCGCGAAATAGTTGACCCACTGCGCGGTAACGATTGGCCCTGGCCAATGACGGGCCAGTGTCATCAGATATCGACGCGCGGAACAGATTTTTCCGATGGCAATGACGCTCCGTCTCTCTTCGAGAGGCAGCATGCGCTCGGCAAGCTCGCGCGAGCGCCATACGTTCTCACCAGTGTTCATGGCGAACGGCTCGATGATGAGCACATGCTCTGGAATTCCCAACTCCATGAGGCGGGTAGCCATGGTTTCGGCTTCTGAATCGTGAAGACCTGCGGTCATGCCACCGGAAACGACTGCCTTCCGGAACATTCTCTTGTGCCACAGGGTGACTACTGCCTGGCAGAAATCCTCCACTCCGTGCCGAGTTCCGAAGATCAGTGCGAGATCTGAGCGTACTGCAGGGCGCTCCGGCATGACGTAGTCGCCTATGCGCTCGATGTCTTCCAGTTGCATGGCTGCTTCCCTCATGGTCAATTTGGCTGGCTTCTAAGTTGACCACTGGAGTATTACGGTCTGTGGGTTCTCGAATTGGTACGAAGACCCTCTTCGACGCGCAGGTCAGGGGGGCGGCCCACGATCTGGTGGTGCATCTCCTGGATACCCCGCATGACATTCGATCGCGTCCGCCAGCGCAATCGCGAGAAAGGCGCAACGTTCCCCATGGAGGTACCCGCTGCCTTCTTTGAGCTGGCGAGCGAGCATTGGGAACCGATGGACCCAACCGAATGCGAGATCTACGACGTCAGGCAATCACCTGGAATTCAAGGCCCCCTTCTGACTGACAGGGATACAAAGGCCCCAACGCCGCTGCACGCTCCTGATACATCAGGTAGCGCGTCATCGCCCCGCAGCCGCGATGCTGATTCATGGGAGGAGACGGCGGCAGCCGCGATGCGGCTGCCGCGCATGTGCTCGTCCTGCTGCTTGCAACTACTTCGGCATCAACACGGTGTCGATCACGTGGATCACGCCATTGGACTGGCCGACATCGGCAACGCTGATCCCCGCCTTGCCGCCCTTGGCATCGATGACCCACAGCTTGCCGTCATGCAGTGCGACGGTGAGGGATTCACCTTCAACGGTCTTCAGCGTCGCCTTGCCGCCGTGCTTCCTGGCATCGGCCATCAGTTGCGCTGAACTGTAATTGCCTGGCACCACGTGGTAGGTCAGGATCTTGGTCAGTTGTGCCTTGTTTTCAGGTTTCACCAGCGTATCGACCGTACCTGCGGGCAGCTTGCTGAAGGCTGCATTGGTGGGCGCGAAGACGGTGAAGGGGCCGGCGCCATTGAGGGTATCGACCAGGCCCGCTGCCTTGACCGCAGCGACCAGGGTCGTGTGGTCCTTGGAGTTGATGGCGTTCTGGACGATGGTCCTGGTGGGATACATCTCCGCTCCGCCGACCATCACGGTACTGGCGGCGAAGCTCATTGAAGTGGCTGAGACGAGTACGGCGAAGCTGACTGTGGCGGCTATCCGCTGAAGGGCTTTCACGGCGCGTTCCTCTATAGGATGCCCGCAAGGCGCGGGCATCCTACATACGCGCTGGCGCGGCCCTTGGATGCAGGCAGATGCATCAGTGCGCGTTGTCGCTTGAAACGTCGCAGCGTTGTAAAAGCCGAGTGAACGACTGCCCCTGCCGGCGGCTACGCAGTACGAACTGCGCGCCGCTCAGCGGCGCGGATGGCGGATGTCGGAAGCGCAGCCAGAAAGGCGCGCGTTGCTGATGGCCTGGCGGACACCACAGCCACGGCATGACAGCACGGTTCCACCGGCAACGTGTTCCATCTCATGCTCGTCCCACACGCTCGTCGATCCGCAGGCGGTGCAGGTGGCGACGATCTGCAGTGCGCGGGCCAGGTCGCCCTGCTCCCCAGCCTTGTAGGTGAGATCGGTGATCTGAAAAATGCCGGTATGACTCATGGGAATGCCGGGGGGTGCTTGTTGACGAACGATAGGGCCCACCGGGTATCGGTCGTGTCGGTGCTGCGTTGATGGATGGTTGAAGTGCAGGCTATTCGTCGCTGCGTCGATTGAGCTCTTCAAGCCGTGCGCGGCTGACTGACTGGTGATTGCCGCAGGTTGGGCAACTGAGGGCAGCCGCACCGTCGAGATCGACAAGGCCATGGTTGGGAATGGCCCTGAACTGCCAGGAACACTTGATGCAGGAGCAATCGATTCGGGTGACCTGCAGCAGGGTGCCGTCTGCCCGCGTCACTCCCTCGACGCTGATTACGTAGAACTGTCCGATGTCACGCATGAAGATGAACGAAATCCCTGAATCCGTAGGGCGCCATCATGCTGTTTTGTGGGCCATCTGGGACAAAGGTGGCTTGGTCGAATTCTGAAGAGTTAAGAATTCGAGTGACGGTGCGGACTCGCAGCGGGACAGGTAATCCAACGCCGCGCGAGTGAGAGTTGGATACGACGACGTGAGCGCCTTCCGCAAGGTGTTCCAGAGCATTGTCGGCATGTCCCCGTCCGCATGCCGGGATCATTTCCGTATCCGGCGGCGTGCACAGGGGGGGGAAGGCCGACGTCGGGGGGCCGTGGTTGACGGGATGGTGTCGATCCATCGCCAGCATGCCGGTGTCACCGCGCGGGGTCGTCGACCACAGGCATGCTGGGCGTGCGGATGTTGATTCCGATCCCGACAGGAGATCGCATGATGCGCAGTGCTTGTGCGTTCTTCGTTCTGGCTGCATCGCAATGCGTTCGGGCATTCGCGTCCGACGCTGGCGAACCACCCAGGTCAAGACGCCGGCGCCGATCATCGATGGCCTGCAGTACAAGCGCGCCTTCAACCTGGCCGGGCCCTCACGGCCGAGGGTTACGGTGCCATCGAGTACCTGCATGCACAGGGCAAGGTGATCCACACGCTGGCGCCAGAGGCCGAACTTCGCCGCTAGCGGGTGCACACTCCGAATCGAGGCTTACCCGCGCCGACCGCGCCCGTCGATGCTGTAGCGCCCAGCCCCGGTGCAGGCCAGCAGCAGGAACCCACCGGCCAGCCCCAGGTTCTTCAGGAACATGATCTGCTGGGTCTGGTCGGCGAAGTTGTGGTGGAAGATGAAAGCGGTGACCAGGCTGAAGCCCACCAGCACGATCGACACCAGCCGGGTCTGGAAGCCGAGCAGGATGCACAGGCCACTGCCGATCTCGAAGGCGACCGTTGGCCACAGCAGGATGCCGGGCACGCCCATGGCTTCCATATAGGCCTGGGTGCCGCTGAGATCGCCGAGCTTGCCCAGCCCGGAGACCAGGAACAGCGCCATCAGCAGGATGCGCGCAAGCAGGTAGGCAAGCGAATGCGATGAGGTGCTCACAGGGATGTCCTCGGGGATGGCCGACGAAGGCGATCGGAGCCCACCCGCAGTGAAGCCCGTGTCTACGCGGGGGCAAGCCGCCTTGACAGGCGCCGCGCGGCAGTAGACCTTTCCAGCATGACGATCGATATTGAATCGCTCAGCCTGCGGGAGCTGGGCGCCTTGGTGGTTGCTGCTGAACAGCGGAAGCAGCTGATTTCCAACCGCCGTCCTGCCAGCGCGGTGCGGCGTATGCTGAAAGCCGCCGCAGCGGAAGCGGGATATACCCTCGAAGAACTCTTTGGCGATGAAGCCATCGAAGCGGCCGCACCCAGCCGGAAACCGGCACGGCGCAGAACCGGGAAAGTGGCCGCCAAATACCGAGACCCGGAATACAAGCGGCTGACCTGGTCCGGCCGCGGGCGCATGCCGCGTTGGCTCGCTTCCAGGATCCAGAAGGGCCACAAGGTCACCGACTTCCTGATTCCCGGGTTGGCGCGACCGACGGCGCGCAAGGGCAGCCCGATCGGCAAGCGCACGGTCTTCAAGAAGGATTGAACCTGCCACGCTGCTACCCTGCCGGGGTCTTTGAACGAAGGAGCGCGGGATGGCACACGATGCAGGCAGGACGATCACGCCCACGATGCTGTATATCGCCGCGGCCGCGGCCGTGCTGGTCAGCCTGCTGGCCTGGGCGGTGGAATGGAGCGGGATGGCCTATGTCTGCCCATATTGCCGCGTGCAGCGCACGGTCATCGGCGTGCTGGGCCTGCTGACGCTGTTCGCGCGCCCGGGCGGCATCGTGGTGCCCTGGCTGTCGTACAGCGCGGGCGCCTTCGCGTTCGTGGTGGCGGCGATGCAGCACTTCAACGGTTGGAAGCGCATTTCCGCCGGCGACTTCAGTTTCAACGAACAGTGGTACATCGATCCGTGGCTGCTGTCGGGCTGCGCGATGCTGGTCCTGGTGGCGCAGCTGATGCTGGTGCAGGCCGCCTGCCGGCGCAGGTTGCACTGACAGTGTCGTCGCTGCGGGAGAAGTGCCGGGTATGGCAAGCGCTCTCAATCCTTCAAAGCGGTAGTGACATCGCGTGTGGCGCGCGATGCTCATGAAGTATGCCGTCGCACAGGATCCTCTACATACTGAATCCATCGGGCAACATGGCACGAAAGTTCAGCGTCATGCGTGATCGTGAAGGCGGCATCCGTTGCGACAAAATGGAACCCGGCGCGATGGATTGCGAACCCTTCGTCATCATCGACGAGCTCCCGGTCGAGCAACCGGCGATCAACTATCTTCAGTTCAAGCGCATAGTCGCTCAATCGGTGATCAGCCTGTCTGAGCCCGGCTACCCGACCAATGTGTACGATGACATCCAGAATCCGCAGAGAAGGGATGCGGTCAGCCAGCATCTGGGGCAGCGTTTCGAGACTTACATCTACCTGGCTTCCGGCGCGTACTCGCTTGGCATCGATGTCTGGGCGCCGCAGAAGATCCGCTATGCTGACGGGTCTACCGCTTCCTACAACTACAGCATGATCAACCGTCGCTGGGAGCCCAACGCCCTCCTTTACAAGGACAGGTTCGGTAACTCCATTCTGCTTAGCGTTACACAGTTGAGCGAGGGGCGAGGCGGCGTTACGCATCGCTTCGAATTCCCGAATGGGAATGCCACCGATATGGGAAGCTTCGTCAATGCGCTCAACAACATCGGTGTCCCGGTGACGGGGGCGGGCAATCAGTCTGTCACCTGCACCAGCACGATCAGGCTGACCGAGGTCAAGGTGACCTGCAACCGGAACTGATGAGGAATAGATCGATGCGAGTTTCACCAGGCCTGGGTTCCACGGTCATATTCGGTACTTCCTTTGTGGGAGCACTGCTATGCGGGTTCGTGTTTCCATCCATGTCGGCAGGTTCCCCGGAGCTGACCCCTTGGATGTTCAACGGCCTGCTGGCGTGCGGTGCGGTTGCGCTTTTTAGTGCTCCCTTTGGCTGGCGGGGTTACCTGAACTGGAGATCGCGTCGATTGAAGTAACGCATGGGGCCTGCGTGACTGCTGGCCCCTTGTTACCTGGGAGGAGGCGCAGCGCTAGGCGTCCTGGAAAACCGCCAGCTGCGCAGCAAACGCACGCTGGTAGGCGGGCCGCTGCGTGGCCCGGGCCACATAGGTGGCGACCTGTGGGTACTCGTCGAGCAGGCCGCTGCTCTTCAGGCGCAGCAGCACCGAGACCATCATCAGGTCGCCCACGCTGAATTCGCCGTCCAGCCACGTTGTCCTGGCCAACCACGTCGATAGTTGGGCCAGCCGCGTCCGGACCCGCTCATCGAGCATTGGCAGCCGTTGCGCGTACCAGGGTTGCTCGCGCTCAAGCACCCAGGCCATGGAGCGCTCGACGATGGGGGGCTCCACCGTGTTCAGCGCAGCGAACACCCACATGATCGCGCGCATGCGGGCGTCCGGATCGCGCGGCAGCAGGCCGGGGTGCTGTTCGGCCAGGTGCAGGGCGATGGCGCCGGATTCGAACAGGGTCCGGTCGCCCTCCTGCCACGTGGGAATCTGCCCGAACGGATTCCGTGCCAGGTGCGCGGGCTGCTTCAGCTCGGCGAAACTGAGCAGTTGTACGTCATAGGCCACGGCC
This sequence comes from Stenotrophomonas sp. PAMC25021, assembly GCF_004795795.1. Classification (NCBI taxonomy): domain Bacteria; kingdom Pseudomonadati; phylum Pseudomonadota; class Gammaproteobacteria; order Lysobacterales; family Lysobacteraceae; genus Stenotrophomonas; species Stenotrophomonas sp. PAMC25021. The sequence goes on from NZ_CP039255.1 coordinate 2,651,052, forward strand.
AGTTCCTCCAGCGCCCAGCGCACGCGCATGTCACGGGCCAGGCCCTGGCCGCGGTCGGGGGAGGTGGCGAAGGCGGTGAGGATCGGTGGCATTGGAGCGCTCCTGCAGGCCGATGGGCCTGCCTTTCCTGTTCCGACGAGCGACGGGGCGGGAAATCGACAGCCCTCGATGCGGGCCTTCACCCGGCCCGATGCTGCTCCCGATACTGATCGGGCGTGCACTGCGCGTGCCGCTTGAACATTTCGGCAAACGCGCTGACGCCTGAATAGCCCAGCTCCCCGGCGATGCGGCTGATCGGCTTGCGTGTGCACAGCGCCTCGGTGGCGCGCACGAACTTCACACGCCCACGCCGGCCGCCGAGTGACATGCCCAGTTCACTGCGCGCCATGCGCTCCAGCGTGCGCACGCTCATGTGAGGCCGCTGCGCGATCTCGGCCACGGATTCGGCCGTGCATTTGCCGCCTGCATCGTGCTGATGCAGCGCCGGAAGATTCCGCTGACGGTGCTGGAGTCACTGTTCCTGCAGGCCACGGCGACGTCGCTGATCCTGCTGCCGGTGCAGCTGCCGGAGTGAACAACCTGACCGCGGTGGGCTGTTTCGGTTTCGCTGCGGTGTGTGCATCGATCCTTGCGCCCCTCAGCTGGATGACCGGTCTTTCGCGCTTGGGCGCGGCGCGCGTTTCGGGATTCTTCAACCTGGTGCCGATCGTGACCGCCGCAATGGCGGTGATGCTGCTGGGTGAGTCACTCAGCGGATGGGGTGCTGGGTGGCAGCCTGCTGGCGGTGTCGGGTGTGGTACTTGCTGAATATGCCGCCAGGCACGGGTGCGGAAGGCCGATGCGGCCCGATATTCCAGCAAGGTCTGCACGAAACGTGCACCTCACGTCGACGTTGTGCGATGCCGTTGCGCTTCAGTCTGGCAACCCCATTCCCCGCCCGCGCAGGAGCCCATCGATGAATACGCCTGGAAAGCCGAGACCCACCTGGAAGCAATGGCACGTGCTGCTGGTGATCCTGGCAATCGCGCTGCTGGTCACTCTGATCATCGTCACCGCACCGTGGTAACGCGTGCAACGCGCTCAGATTCCGTGAAAGCCGACGATGCTTGAAATGACGAAGTCAGCAGGTGTTTCGCATGGTGATGCGTGCATCAATTCGTGCTCACCTGGTTGGCACACGCGATTGCACACAGTGGGGTCGAAGGCAATGCAGATGCACTGCCATTCTCCACTGACTTTCGAGCACACAGGAGCGACGCCATGAGCACCCAGTCCACCATCGAACATCGCCTCAACGACCTGATCGAAATCGCCCGCGATGGCAAGTCGTTCTATGAAGAAGCGGCCACCAAGGTCAAGGATGCCGAGCTGTCGGCACTGTTCACCCGCATCGCTGGCGTCAAGGGCCGCATCGTGGCAGCGTTGAGCGGCTCAGTGGCCGCCAGCGGTGGCAAGCCGGCCGAACATGGCACCGTGGTCGGTTCGATGCAGCAGTTCTACGGCAAGGTTCGAGCCGCTTTCGGTGACACCAACTATGGCTACGTGGCTGAACTTGAAGAATCCGAGGACCGCCTGCTGGGCGCGTTCAAGGATGTGCTGCAGGACAACGAGCTGCCGCCGGCCGTGCGCCAGGAAGTGACCCAGCTGCTGCCGGAAGTGCAGGAATGCCATAACGTCATGCGTGCGCGAAAGCACGCAATGAAGGCCGCCTGACCGCATCGGTCGGCCCAAGCAGCGGGACTGGCAGCCGGGGCGGTTTACCGCCCCGGCTGTTGCATTTGCGGCCCGCGCCGATGGCCTTTGATCAGGCCGCGTCGTCGTTCAGCATGTAGCCCAGCCCACGCTTGGACTCGATGCTGACACTGGCCGAGCGCAGGGCACGGCGCAGGCGTGATACGTGCGGATCCAACACGGTGGTACCGCCATCGGCGCCGGCCAGGTGCACGGCAGCACTCAGCACTTCATGGCGGACGATCCGGCCCTGGCGGGCGCAAAGCGCTTCCAGCAGCAGCAGCTGGCTGCGCGGCAGGCTCAGGGGCGCACCGCCTACCAATGCCATGCGGTTGGAAAAATCGAACGTGAAATTGCCGATTCTCAGAATGTGGCCGGCATCAGCGTCGAGGCGCCGGGTAATCGCGCGCAGCCGCGCGGCCAGTTCGTCGAACTCGAACGGCGTGGGCAGGTAGTCATCGGCACCGGCATCCAGGCAAGCGATGCAGTCTGCAGCGTGGTTGTGGCGCCCCAACAGCAGAATGGGCAGCCAGGTACGCAAGCCGCGCACGATCTGCACCAGCTTCAGTGAATCGCCTTCGGGCAGCCAGCGGTCGAGAATGAGGGCGCGGTACTCCACGGCCTGTACCGCGGCCTTGGCCAGTGACCAGGTTGCCACGAGGTCCACCAGCATGTTGCGGCTCTGCAATACGTTGCGAAGCGCCTGTGCAAGTTCGGCGTCGTCCATGGCCACGAGGATGCGCATGCTGCGTCTTTTCCTGATTGCTGGATCCGGCGGGCGTGCAGGCGCACTGCGTAGCGTCCGTCATGGTGGTGAGGTCGCAGCGGGGCCGAGCAATGGTCACGGCTGCAGCACGTGCTGCAGCTGGCTGATCATCCCCCCCCGGGATGCCTGTCCTGGCATTGGCAGATGCAGGACGCGCAGCGCGGGCAGCGGACGGCTGCCTGCCAAGCGATCTCTACGTCGTATGGAGACCTGCCACGTGGCGGTGCATCACGCTGTGGCAGATGTCGAGGTGGTGGGCGCGCACCACCACCTCAGGCAAGCCGGAGAGGCTTAGCCGTTGCAGCAGTTGCTGTCGGAGCTGCTGCAGCTGTTGCCCAGGTTTTCCTGCTGGTTTTCGATCATCAGGCGCTGCAGATTCAGGACGCGATTCATATCAACTCTCCTTAGTCGTACATGGGATCGGGAGGCATGCGTGCCTCCCACGCGTTACGCAATGAAATGATTCACTGCGCGATTGCACCACGCAATCTCAAAGCCCTGTTGCAGTTGCTGAAGAACCCCGGTCTATACGTGGCGGATGGAAAATGGCATTGCCGATTGGAATGAGTCAAGTCAATTGTGGAATGAGAATCGCCTGCGCAATGTAGCGGCAAGGTACGGTGGCAATCATCGATCTGCAGGGACATTCCGGGCGGCTGCATTGCAGCGATAGCCCGCGGATTTCACGCCGTGCTTACGAATGAAGCAGGCAGGGAATCCGCATTCCGCATTTTGCGATGCCTGCAGGCTGGAGCGCCCGCAATGCATCCATCGCGCATGTGCGAGCCGTTCGCGGATGTGTGCACCGGGCAAATGAGCCGTGGAACCGACCAGGGAGAGACGATGTCAGCGCGTCAACGATCACTGCGTGAAGCACGCCACATGGACAAGGCCGCCTATGTGGGGGGCGACGAGCGGTTCTACGAATTGAGCTACAACCAGTACCGGCCCAGCGAAGATTTCCGCAGTATCGTTGAAGCGGAGATCGAGGCGGCCGGCATGGCGTGGACGATCCATCGCATCGGTGTCTGGTCGCACCTGGCGACGCATGGCGACCCGGTCGCCGGCAACCTGCCGCCGCAAGGCTGGAAGATCCACGTTTCAGCCACGCAGGAGAACTGCCAGCGGGTGCTGCGCATCGTCACCCGGATGGCCCTGGCCGAGCGCGTGAAGTTCAAGTTCGCCAATGACATGAACACGATGCGCATGATGAGCTCCAAGCGTTGGCCACGCGGTGGCTCAGGCAAGTTCATCACGCTCTATCCGCTGGACCTTGCGGTCTTCACGCGCTTCATCGAGCAGCTGCATGGGGCGCTGAAGGACGAAGATGGCTCGTACATCCTGTCCGATCGACGCTACAAGGACTGCCGCTGCCTGTATTACCGCTATGGCGGCATGCGCCAGGTGTACCGGCTTGATTTCATCGGCCAGAAGGTGCCGATGCTGGTCGCTCCCGACGGCAGCCATGTTCCCGACCTGCGCAATCCCTATTTCGAGGTGCCTGCCTGGGAAACCGACCCGTTCCCCAGCGAGGATGATCCCGGCGAGATGACGTTGAAGGAGGGCCGCTATCAGGTGCAGGCCGCGCTTGGGTTCTCCAACACGGGCGGGGTCTACCTGGCGTTGGACCAGGTCACCGGGGAGGAAGTGGTCATCAAGGAGGCACGACCCCATGTGGAAATGCACGGGGAAGGGCTCGACGCCACCAGCCGCCTGGCACGCGAACGACGCAATCTGGAGTTGCTGGGCCCGGTGGGCGCCTCGCCGCGCTGCCTGGATGCATTCACCGATTGGGAAAACAGCTATCTGGTGGAAGAGCGCCTGGATGCATTCGATCTTCGCGAGCTGATGCTCAAGCATTCGCCGCTGATGAAGGCCCGTCCCAGCGCACGCGATGGTAGTGACTACTACGGGATGTGCGTGACCATCTTCACCGGTCTGCTTCGCGCGGTCGACCGCGCACACAAGGTGGGAGTGGTGATCGGTGACATCTCGCCGTCCAACATCATGGTCGACCGCAGCGACATGCGTGTGCGCCTGATCGATCTGGAGGCCGCGTTCCTGGACGGCAGCGATGAGTGGGATGACATCCACACGCCCGGATTCCGCCGGATCATGAAGGGTCGCAAGCGCGCCAGCTGTTTCAGGGATGACCGCTATGCGACCGCGGTGGTGATGTTCTACTGCCTGTTCCCGCTGATGGCCATGGCCTACATCCGTACCGACCTGTTCCAGAAGGTGCTGCCGGTGATGATGGAGGATATCGGCTGGCAACACACGCCAGTGGCCGAGGTCATCCAGGCGCTGGTGGACGACCGTATCGGCCTGGAAGAGGCCGCACAGCTGCTGCAGCAGCCGGCGACCCTGCAGGCGCCGTTCTCGTCGCCGCAGCGCCCGTTGCCGGCGCCGCGCCAGTGTATCCGGCGGCTGCTCGCGTTCATGGATGCACACAGCCGGCTGCAGCCGGAGCGGACGCTGTTCCCACTTGATCCGTTCTCGCACTCCACCAACACGATGAGCCTTGGTCTGGGGGCGACCGGTGTGATCCACGCCTTCCATGGGGTGGGTCATCAGCCGTCGCCGGCGGTGATGGAGCGCTATGCGCAGGAGCTGCAGGCCCTGGATCGCACATCGTTACCGCCGGGGTTCCTCACCGGCCTTGCCGGCATCGCCTGGTCGGCGCTGCTGCGTGGCGAGGTGGAACTGGCCCGCAGCCTGCTCGACAGCGCTGACGGCAGTGACCTGTTGCATGCGCATCACTCGCTCTATCACGGCATGGCGGGTATCGGAATGGCGCACCTGGCCATGCATCACGCGACCGGCCTGCCCGGGCATCTCGACAGGGCGCTGTCGCTGGCGCGGCGGCTTGCAGACACCGTCCACCACGGAGAGCGGGGTGCCTACTGGCAGGACGAAGGTGGCGTCCGCATCGGCATGGGTTACGGCCAGGCCGGCGTGGCGCTGTTCCTGCTGAGGCTGTCGCAGCTCAGTGGTGATCCGGCATGGCGCGTGCTTGGCGAGCAGGCACTGCGACACGATCTCTCCTACGGCTTCGAGCTGGAGACCGGGGTGACCACCTTCCCCAGCTCACCGGAAGAGGTCAACACCTATGAACCCTATCTGGAGCAGGGGACTGCGGGCATCGCCAAGGTCGCGATCCGTTACGGCCTGTGGCAGGACGTGAATCGGCTGGTGGATGACTTCCATCGCAAGTATTCCGGCTTCTGCGGCCTGTTGTATGGCCTGTCGGGCATGCTGGATGTGTTTGTCGACGCCCATCTCTACTCCGGTGACCCTAGGTACCTGCAGATGGCGGAGCGACCGTACCAGGGCATCGTCGATCTGTATCTGTTCGAGGAGGAGGAGGGAATGGCGGCGGTGCCGGGCGAGAATCTGTTCCGCATTTCCTTCGACCACGGTACCGGCATCGCCGGAGTGATCCGCGCCCTGCATCGGTACGACACGCTGGCGCCGGATGAGTTCTTCCTGGATGCACTCGATGTGCATGGCGCGGTGGTACGGGAAGTGGACGGAGCCGGGGTGGGGCAGGCGGCGGTTGCATGAATGCGCGCCCGCACCCGGCCGGACAGCCACTTCAGCGCGAGCAGACCGCGCAGCGGCACAGTGTGCGCGCCATCCTCGCCAGCTTCGCGATCCTGCTCGGCCCCCTCCGCGGGCGCTACCTTGCGGTGGCCGCCACCACCGCGATGTTCGGCGGACTGGGCGGGCTGCTGCATCCGCTGCTGATCCGCGCGATCTTCGACGAGGCCGCCAGCCGGCAGGATTTCAATCGCTTCCTGCTGCTTACCGGTGCATATCTGCTGCTGTGCCTGGTGACCAACCTGGGCAACTACAGCTGCGCGCTGTGGCAGCAGCGCGTGGATAACCGCATCGTGGAGCGGATCGGGACCTCGTTGCTGACCGCCTACTATGGCCGCAGTTATGACGAGGTGGTGCAGAAGGGGGCTGGCTACTATGTGGCGCGGATCCGCTCGGACGTGAAGGATGGCGTGGTGCCGATGCTGTCGGTCGCACGCACCACCCTGACCCAGGCGGTGACATTCGTCGCCTTGATCGCAGCCCTGCTGATCATCTCCTGGCGTGCGTTCCTGGTGCTGATGGCCATCATTCCCATCGCTACCACGGTCAGCGTGCTGGTCGGCCGACGCATCCGCGAGCTGACCGTGGTGGAGCGTGACCGCGAGGCCGAACTGGTTTCTTTGCTGACCCGGGCCGTGTCTGCCTTCAAGATGGTCTGTACGTTCGGCCTGGGCCCCAGGACGGTGCAGGCCCATGACCGCAGCCTGCGCGAGGTGCTGGATTCGACCTACCAGCGCTTCAGGGTGGTGAGGACCCTGCAGGGTGCGAGCGACCTGACGATGGTGATCTCGGATGTCTGCTCGATCTTCGTCGGCGCACTGTTCGTGTTCCGCCAACAGATGACACTGGGTTCGTTCATCGCCTTCATGAACGCCTTCTGGCGCTCAGCCACGACGCTCATCGGCATCTTCAAGAACATTGCCGAGATGCACAGCCACGGTGTGGTGGTGGTGCGGGTGGCGGAGTTCATGACCGCGCCGGCAGCCGCGGCGTCGGCCACGCACATCGAGGGTGGTCTGCTGGCGACGTCGATCGGCTACGGGTACGGCGCCACTCCCGTGTTTTCGGATTTCACCCTGGCCCTTTCACCCGGTGAACGTGCACTGGTGATTGGCGACAATGGCAGCGGCAAGACGACCCTGGCCAACGTCCTGGCCGGGTACTTCCAGCCCGTCGCCGGCCAGCTGCTGCGACCGGCGCGTATCCGCGCCATCACGCTTCCTCTGCAGTTCCCTCCGCTGAAGGTGCGCGACCTCGGCGCCGATCCGGTGCTGCTGGCGCGACTGGGGATGGACGGCGACGGGATCGCCGACAGCCTGCCGGAAACCCTGTCGGCAGGGCAGCAGCAGAAGATCGCCCTGGCGATGGTGCTGGGCGAGGACGCCGACCTCTACATTCTTGATGAGCCGGTCGCCAACCTCGATACGGCCAGCCGCGAGATTGCGATGGACGCGATCTTCGCACGCAGCCATGGCCGCATGCTGGTGATGATCATGCACGGCGCCGAGGCCTACCGCGCCCGATTCGATCACGTACACGAACTTGGCAGGTCCATGTGGCAACCGGCACGGGTCACGCCCGTGCACGTCCGGGGAGAGGCATGACATGAAGTCGATACAGGGTGCAGAAAAGGGTGCGGGCATGCGCAGGCTGGTCTACTGCGCGCAGGTGGCGCTGCACAATACACTGCGGAGCAAGGCCATCACCGCCCTGATGGTGCTGGCCATCGCGGTGGGAATTGGAGCCAGCATGACCACCTTGACCGTGGTCTACCTGCTGTCCGGCGATCCCTTGCCCGGGCGCAGCGGTGACCTCTACTACCCCCAGCTGGATGCCAATCCGAACTCGAAGGGCCGCGAGCCGTACGACGTGCTGGACTATCGCTCGGCCTTCGACCTGTGGTCGTCCGGGCGCGCGGACCAGCAGACACTGGTGGTCACCAATCCGGTCAAGCTGCGGCCCGATCAGGGCAGTGCGCCACCGGTCATCCGCTCATCGATCTCCACCACCACCGACTTCGCGACGATGTTCGCGGTGCCGCTGGCACATGGGCGCTGGTGGTCACGCGAGGAGGATGACGCGCGCGCACGTGTGGTGGTGATCTCGTCGGAGCTCAACGAGCAGATGTTCGGTGGGGGCGACAGTGTGGGGCAGACACTGCGGGTCAAGGACACCGCGATGCGCATCGTGGGCGTGCTCGCGCCCTGGCGACCCTCGCCGCTGTTCTACAAGGTGCGGGGCGGCCGCTTCAGCGGCGGCAACACGTCGGGCTTCTTCGCCTCGGCCGATGATCTGTTCATGCCGCTGACCTCCAGCCTGGAGATCAATGACGGCGACTTCGTGCCGTTCACCTGCTGGTCCACGCCGGAGCAGCGCGGCCGGCTGCAGACCGCGCCGTGTGTCTGGGTACACCTGTGGGTCAAGCTGGACAGCGCCGCCAAGGTGGCCGCCTATCAGCGGTTCCTGCAGAACTATGCCGCTGAGCAGAAGGCCCTGGGCCGGATCAGCCACGCCGACAACACGCGGCTGCGCTCATTGATGCAGTGGCTCGACTTCAACCAGGTGGTACCCAGCGACGTGAAGCTGCAGGCCATCCTGGCCTTCGCCTTCCTCGGGATCTGCATTGCCAATGTGATCGGTCTGCTGCTGGCGAAGTTCCTGCGCTACAGCGGCGAGATCGGCTTGCGTCGCGCACTGGGCGCAAGCCGCGCGGCGATCTTCCTGCAGTGCGTGGTCGAGGCCGCGCTGGTGGGGGCACTGGGTGGCACGCTGGGCCTGTTGCTGACCTGGCTCGGCCTGAGCGCGGTGCGCAGCCAGCCGGTGGCCTATGCGGACCTGGCGCGGCTTGATACCACCATGCTGCTGTTCACCCTGGCGCTGTCGGTGCTGGCCAGCCTGCTGGCGAGCCTGATTCCCGCGATCCGTGCCAGTGCGGTCCAGCCCATCGCCCAACTGAAGCTTCTGTAGAGGAACCACCATGCAGATCGGCATCGTACTTTCGGCCCTGCGCCGGCACCGCCTGGCGACCTTCCTCATCGCGATGGAGATCGCATTGGCCTGCGCCGTGCTGTGCAACGCGATCTTCCTGATGATCGAGCGGAACGCTGCAATGCAGCTGGTCAGTGGCCTGGACGAGTCACGGCTGGGGGTGATCCAGCTCGACGGCATCGATGCCGAGCGCGCCAACGATGTCAACGCGCGGGTCGTTGGTGCATTGCGGGGGCTGAGCGGCGTGACGGCGGCCGGGCTGGTCAGTGCCATGCCGTTCGGCAGCCCGGGCATACGCGCCGGCGTCAACCTGGACGAGGACCAGCAGGTGCCCGGCGGTGTTCTGGATTTCTACCTGGCCGATGCCGTGGCCCTGGACGCGCTGCAGTTGCACCTGGTGGGGGGGCGCATGCCCGGTGCGGACGAGTTCGCACCGACCGATGAACTGGTGCCGGCCAATCCCCCGGCGCTGGTCACCCAGGAGCTGGCCCAACGCTACTGGCCCGGCGAAAACGCCGTGGGCAAGAGCCTGTGGGCGATGGACACCCGGCTGCGGGTGATCGGCGTGGTCGAGCACATGGCCGTATCCCGCCCCGGCCGCGGTGAAGCCAAGGGCTCGGACTGGTCGGTGATCGTGCCCGCATCGCAGGGGCCGCGCCTGACCGGCCGCTATCTGGTGCGCGCCGAGGCCGGCGACATGAACCGCGTAATGCGCGATGCGCAGCAGGCAATCCGCCGTGTCGCGCCGGACGTGGTGTTCGATGTCGAGGGCAGCCGGCGGATCTCCGAACTGCGCGAGCGGCATTTCGAAGGTGACCGGGTCATGATGGGGCTGCTGGGCGGTGTCATCATCGCACTGCTGGCTGCCACTGCCCTGGGCATTGTCGGACTGGCCAGTTACTGGGTGGAGCAACGTCGCAAGCAGATCGGCATCCGCCGCGCGCTGGGGGCCACGCGCACCGATGTGATGCGCTATTTCCAGATCGAGAACCTGCTGATTGTCTCCATCGGCATCGCGGCCGGGGCTCTGCTGGCCTACGCGATGAACCTGACCCTGATGCGCTTCTACGAACTGCCGCGCCTGCCACTGCTGTACCTGCCGGTGAGTGCGGTGATCCTGCTGCTGCTGGGCCAGGCGGCGGTACTGCTGCCGGCGCTGCGTGCCGCGGCCATCGCGCCGGTGTCGGCCATCCGTTCGTTGTGAGTCCCGCAGCGGCCTTGGCCGGTCGCTGCTTCCATCTGCAAGCGAGAATTCCCATGCTCAGGATGCAAGGCGTCAGCAAAGTGTTCCAGGTGGGTGAAGTCATGACCCATGCATTGCGCTCCATCGACCTGTCGGTGCAGGAGGGCGATTTCCTCTCGATTACCGGCCCTTCCGGCTCCGGCAAGTCCACACTGCTGAACATCCTCGGTCTGCTCGAGGGCTTTTCCGGCGGCCACTACGCGATCGGCGGCGTGGATGTTGGCGGCATGCGCGACGCGGCGCTCAGCGCGCTGCGCAACGAGAAGATCGGCTTCGTGTTCCAGGCGTTCAACCTGATTCCGGATCTGACCATCCAGGCCAATGTGGAGGTGCCCCTGCGCTACCGTGGCATGGCGGCAGCCGAATGCAGGCAGCGTGTGGCCTCGGCACTGGCCCAGGTCGGACTGGGCAGCCGCATGTCGCACTATCCCGGCGAACTGTCGGGCGGGCAGCAGCAGCGCGCGGCGATCGCCCGCGCCATCGCGGGCACGCCGGCCCTGCTGCTGGCTGACGAGCCGACCGGAAACCTGGACTCGCAGATGTCGCAGGGGGTCATGGAGATTCTGCGTGAGCTCAACCAGGGCGGCATGACCATCATCATGGTGACGCATGACAAGGAGCTGGCGGCGTGCGCGGGTCGCAGCGTCCACATCGTGGATGGGCAGATCGTCGAGGTCACAGCGCAGGCCATGCAGGCGCTGTGCGCCTGAGCTGAAAGAGCGTCACCCGCAAGCAGAAGGGGCGGCCGATGGGCCGCCCCTCCTGTTTTCATCGCACTGCAGGCACAGATCAGAAACGCACGGACCAGCGTGCATTCGCACCATGGTCACGGCTCTCGCTGCCGAACTGGCCGCTGTAGCCCAGCTCCAGCTGCTGGCGCGAGGTGAGCCACGCCGACAGGCCCAGTTCGGCCACCACCGCGTTGTCGGCGATCGGCGCGCCGTTGACCGCGAACGTGGAGCTGCCATTGGCAAACGCAAGGTTGGCGACCTGGCTGCGATCCCCCGAGGCACGACGATAGCCGACGCCCCCGCGCAGGTGCAGCCAGCTGTCCTGCTGGAACGAAGCCTTCAGCCCCTTGTCGAAGCGCACGCCGGCGGTGGCGATCGTGGTTCCGGTGTCGTCCACCTTGCCCTGCAGCGCCGCTGCTCCACCGCGTTCGCTGATGCGCTTGAGGTCCACTTCCACGCGCGCCACCTGCAGGTACGGCTCCAGCCCGGCTTCGGGGCCACCGAAGCGATAACCAGCTTCGATGAAGGCCTGGCGGGTGCGGGCGTCGTAACGCGCGCTCAGGCTGTCACTGAAACCTGCGAAGGCGACTTCACGCGTGCTCTTCACCTCGTGCTTGCTCCACGCCACACCACCGCGCAGGCCGAAGCCGCCCCAGGTGTGGCTGGCATAGGCACCGAAGTGCGTGTTGTCGATCTTCGACTTGGCGCGGCGGTCCTGCTGCTTGACGTCGGTACGGCCGGTACCGGCCAGCACGCCGACCTGCCAGCCGGAGAACTCGCGGTCGATGCCGACCAGCAGGCCGTTGCTGTTGGCCTCGGTGCGGGCGGTGTTGACGTCACCGTCCAGCCTGCTGTTGCCACCGATGGCCTGCACCCATGCGCCCGTCGCATCACCCACGTCGCTGCCGGGTGCGGCGGCGCCGGCCCGGCGTGACAACGCGGCATCGCGCACGTAGCGGCTGCCCTCGACCAGGGCGATGGCCGTGGCCGGATGCAGCTCGCCGCTGAGGCCATCGAGCACGCCACCGACCTGCTGCGGGAACAGCTGGGTCAGCGGCTTGGGCAGGCCCTGGGCGATCGGCAGCAGGTCGGCGGCGGCCGCCACCGCACGCTGGTTGGGCGTGTTGGCAGCCGTGGCCAGCGAAGCGCCACGGGCAACGTCGATGCGCGTGCCATTGGCACCGTAGGCCAGGCTGAACTGCAGGAAAGGCGAGAACGCACTGAAGTCGGTCTTGGCGAACTGGCCGCTGATGCCACCGTCGGCACGCAGGACGTTGAACTGTTCGCCGAGGTAATACACGCCCGGTTCCGGCAGGGCGACCAGGGTGCCGCCGAGGGTGGCGGTGCCGGTCACGTGCAGCTGGTCACTGCGACTACCCGGTGCCAGCTCCGCCGCATACACGCCGGTGGCGCCCTGCACGTAGTTGCCGTTGATGGTCAGCGTGCCGATCGAGTTGCCCGGCGCGATGATGCCGTCCACGCGGGTGTTGCCGAGCGTGCCGACGCCCTTCAGCAGGCCATTGGCGCCGACGGTGGTGGTGCCACCGGTCTGCGTGCCGTTGAAGGACACCACGCCGCCGTTGACTACCAGGTTGCTGTTATCCAGCACGCCGCTGGTGCTGACCGTGCTGACGCCACCGGTGGTGGTCAGGGCGGTGGAGACCAGCCTGCCGTTGAGCAGCAGCCGGCCACCCTGGACCTCGACCGCCGAGGTGAGCGTGTTGGCGCCGTTCAACTCCAGCATGCCGTCCTGCACCACGGCGCCGTTGAAACTGTTGTTGCCGCTCAGGCGCAGCCAACCGATACCGGATTTGGTCAGCTTGCCGGGGCCGCCGATGTCGTTGGTCCAGTTGTCCCACGCATCGCCTTCCCAGACCTTCAGGCCGCCGGCCCTCTGGTTCATCACCACGTTGGTGTCCACGCGCAGCGAGCCATAGCCCTCGATGGCCTTGCGCAGGTCGACCATGCCCCAGCCGTAGATTGCATCGATGCCTGGCGCGCCGAGATCGCGTGCGGTGGTCAACAGCACGTCGCGGACCTGGGCGTTGTCCAGGTACGGGAAGCGCTCCATCAGCAGGCCGAGGGCACCGGTGATATGGGGGGCGGCCATCGACGTGCCGGTCTTGGTGCCGTAGACGTAGTTGGTGTTCTCGCTGTCGATGATCAGCCGCACGTAGGCGGAGGTGTTCTCGATGCGGCCCTGGATATCGCCGGAGACGATGGTGCTGACGATATCGGTACCGGGGGCCGAGATGCACCAGTTGGCGGCAACCCCGCAGATGCTGGAACTGCCATCGATCACGTAGTCGGTTTCACCTGCGGCGGCGTCGGGCCGGCGGACATTGGCGACCGCCAGCCAGTACGGTTCCAGTTCGGGCTTCCAGCGCGGCATCGAGGCGGTGATGCCGGCAACCGCACCGCTGCCGTTGCCAGCCGACCACACCTGGATGAGAGTGGAACCCGGGGCATCGCCGTTGTTGGCGTAGATGCTGCCGTATACGCCGTAGTCGGCACCGATGCTGGCGTACTGCTGGTCCAGCGCGGCGGCGGTCATGTTGCGCGTGGAAATGCCCCAGCTGTGATTGATGGCGCGTACACCCTGCGCCTGGATCTGCGCATACATGTCCAGCGTGGCGGCATCATCCGGATCGGTGCGGTACACCGCGCGCGGACGATAGAACCTGTCCGGGTCCAGGCGCCACTCGTAGTAGGTGTCACCGAACACGCGGGCGGCGGTAAGATCCGCACCAAAGGCCACACCATGCATGCCGGTGCCATTGCGGTTGGCGCCGATGGTGCCAAGCACATGCGTGCCGTGATCGGCGTAGCTGAAGCCATAGGGCTGGCCGGCGGCGATCAGGCGTGCCGCCAGTGAGGCCGGAACGCCGGCGCCCAGTCCGTAGTAGTTGTAGCCGGGCTGTTCGCCGCGGGTCTGCCCGCAGGCGCCCGCCCCTGCGACCACGCCCGGCGTCGCACAGTCGGCACCGATGGTGATGCTGGAGGTATTGCGTCCTGCAAACTCCGGATGCGCCAGTGCGGAGCCCGAGTCGAACAGCGCCAGGCGTACGCCCTTGCCAGTCAGGCCGCGCGCATAGGCGTAGTCCGCGCCCATCGCGCCCAGGCCCCAATCGGCGTTGAATTCATCGCTGCGCCAGCTGGCCGGATCGCCGGGGTTGCCAAGAACGGCGGTGCTGCTGGCGGCGGCTGCCGTGGCCGTGGTTGCAGGTGCGGTGCTGGCAGCGGGCTGCGCCCACGCGGCCTGCAGCTGGCGCTGCTGCTGCCAGGCCTCGAGTGATTCGCTGGCCATGGCTGGCAGTGCGGTGGCCAGCAGTAGCGAGCTGGCGACGGCAAGCGCCAGTGGGCGATGCGACAGGGAGCGGGACGAACGGCCGTACAGCGGGTGATTCATCGGACAACTTCCTTGGTTGACGGACAACAAGGCCGTTAACGCCAAGGCATGGCGATATCCCCCAGTAATGTGAAGAGAATTTTATGAACGTGTTAATGTTTTGTGATCGGTGCATGGTGCGGCTCCAGCGGGCAGGGCACCGTGACCCTTCCTTCCGAGGCTTCGGAACCGCCCATGCGTACCGCATTCCGTAAACCACCGTTGGCGATATTGGGCGATGCCGATCCTGGCAGCGACGCGTTCGAGCGCGCAGCTGGTGGCCAGGTGCCCAGCGTCATCCCGGAAGGCAGCATGCCGCCGGCCGACTGGCCGGCCACGGTGGTGGTGCCCTGTGGCATGGGGGATGCGCGCAACCTGATCATGGCCCTTGCCGGTGATGCCTGCATCGTCAGCGGTGGGCGCGCCTGCACGATCTCGGAGGTTTGGCTGCACAAGCGGCCGCTGCTGCCGCTTGCAGGGGCAGGTGGCGGGTCCGACGCGCTGCCGGACACCCCGCCGGACGAGCGCGGCAATTCGCCGATCCTGCCGTGGCGCAACAGTGATGAGCTGGCCGGGCAACTGCGTGTCCTGGGAATGCTGCAACACTGAGTCCAGCCGCATCCGCCTTCACCCAACGTCCCGTGTGCAGCGCTAAGGTTGCCCGGCCTGGGCTCACCAGGCTTATCAAGGAGTGATGTCGATGCGTACTTTCAGGAAAGTGATCGCCGGTGCTGTGTTCGCGTTGGCCTGCAGCGGCTCGGTGGCCGTGGCCGGACCGGTCCAGCCCTGCGATTTTCCCTGCTGGAAGGCCTACCAGGCGTGTGTAGCCGGTGGGGGTGATGCCATGGAATGCCAGTACGAATACGATCGATGCGTCATGGAGCGCTGCGGCGCGGTGTAAGCCCAGCCATGATCGGCTGATGACGGGCCCCGTCCATGACGGGGCTCTTCTGTTTGTGCGCAGGGTCGGGCACTCTCGGCGCATTCTTCCTGGTGGAGTGGAACATGGCCGTCATGCGTGTCGTCGCCAACATCGCCACGTCTGATCCCGCCCGCGCCGCTGCATTCTATGGCGAGCTGCTCGGCATGCCGGTGGTGATGGACCATGGCTGGATCGTCACCCATGGCGGGCAGGGCAGTGCGCTGGCGCAGGTCAGCTTCGCCAGCGAAGGGGGTTCCGGCGCACCGGTGCCGGACCTGTCTATCGAAGTGGACAACCTGCAGGAGGTGCTGGAACGCATGCACGCGGCTGGCATCGCGCTGGACTATGGGCCGGCCGACGAGCCCTGGGGCGTGCGGCGCTTCTTCGTCCGCGACCCGTTCGGCCGGCTGTTGAACATCCTCGCCCACGCCTGAGCGACGGCGGGCGCTTCAGCGACGGGTGCCGCCACGCTTCGGCGCCGGCGACACGCCGACCATGCGCAGGCAATCGGCCACCACCGCCGCAATGAAGGTGTCGGCGTCCTGCGTGGGCGCAGCGATCAGGTCATCGGTGGCGCCATGTACGCCGGCATAGATCAGCGAGGCCGTGATCTGCGGTGCCGGCAGCTGCCACAGGCCTGCACGGGTGCCCGCCTCGAGGATGTCGAGCAGCTGCTGCTGGATGGCGTTGCGCTCGGCATTGCCGCGCTGGTGGTGGTGATGGTTGGCGTAGACGACGTCGTGCAGTGCGTGCGTGCGCACATAGGTCTCGATGTTGGCGCGGATCCAGGCGCACAGTCGCGCCACGCCATCGTGGGCAGGCTGCTGCTGAACGGCATGGTCGACCTCGGCCATGAACTGCAGCGTGTAGCGCTGCGCCAGCGCCTGCAGGATCTCGGTGCGCGAGGCGAAGTAGGTATAGAACGTGCCCTTGGCCACGTCGGCGGCGGCCACGATGTCACTGATGGTGGTCGCTTCCACGCCCTGTGACAGGAACAGCGCCTGCGCGGCGTCCATCAGCTCTTCCTGGCGGGTTTCAGCGGGTTTGGTGCGGGGCCTGGCGACGGCGGGAATCTGCATGGGGCGGGGTCCGGGTGCGACGGTCGCCATTCTAGCTTCCTCCGGCAATGACTGACCGTCGGTCATTGACTGACGGTCAGTCAGCAAATTACGATGCGCGCACGCTCCCTCCCGGCATCCGCACATGCAACGCTTCCGACGGCCGGCCCTGGTGCTGGCGGCCTACCTGGGCACCTTCCTCGCCTCGCTGGACATCAGCATCGTCAACGTCGCGCTGCCGACGCTGCAGCAGGCACTGCACACCGACATGGCCGGGCTGCAGTGGGTGATCAACGCCTATGCCATCGCCCTGTCCGCAGTGATGCTGTCGGCGGGGCCGCTGGGTGACCGCTATGGCCACCGCCGCATGTGGCTGCTCAGCGTGGCGACCTTCACCGTGGGCTCGCTGCTGTGTGCCTGCGCAGGCAGTCTTTCCGCACTGGTGGCGGGGCGGGCGGTGCAGGGGGTGGCCGGCGCCCTGCTGATCCCGAGTGCGATGCCGATCCTCAGCCATGCATTCCCTGATCCGCGCCAGCGTGCACGCGCGATCGGGGGCTGGTCGGCGTTCAGCGCGCTGGCGCTGGTGCTGGGGCCGCTGCTGGGAGGCGAACTGGTGCAGCACGCAGGTTGGCCCAGCATCTTCCTGATCAACCTGCCGCTGGGCCTGCTTGCACTCGCGCTGGGGGCCTGGGGCATTCCAGAGCGACGGCATCCGCAGCACGCCGCGCTGGACCCGGCCGGGCAGCTGCTCAGCATCGTCGCGCTGGGTGCACTCAGTTACGGCCTGATCGCGATCGGCGAGCACGGCCTGCTGGCACCTTCGACCCTGCTGGCGCTCGGCATCGCAGCATCCGGCCTGGCGCTGTTTGCGTGGGTCGAGCGCCGCGTGGCGCGGCCGCTGCTGCCGCTGGACCTGTTGGCGAAGCCGGGTTTCGGCATGCTCAACCTGGCCTCGTTCGTGCTTGGATTCACCGCTTATGCGAGCCTGTTCTTCCTGTCGCTGTTCTTCCAGCAGGCGCAGGGACATGGGGCTGCGCAGGCCGGTGCGCAGCTGGTACCGCAATTCGTGCTGATGGCGGTGGTGTCGCTGCTGTTCGGCCGTCTGGCGGCGTGGTTCGGGCTGCATGCTGCACTGGTGACGGGCTATGCAATGACAGGCATGGCGCTGTGTGCGATTGCCACGTTCGAGCCGACTACAGCGCACGGCCAGGCCAGCGCACTGCTGATGCTGCTCGGCACTGGCATGGGACTGGCGGTACCTGCGACCGGCATGGCGGTGATGTCATGCGTACCGGCCGAGCGTGCCGGCATTGCGTCGGCCACGATGAACGCGCTGCGCCAGGCGGGCATGAGCCTTGGCATCGCGCTGCTGGGAAGCCTGATGGGCCTGCGCGCGGTATGCCAGTTCACCGCGACCGCGCAGGCGGCAGGGCAGCCCGCAGTGGCCGCACAGGCGCGCACGCTGATCCTGCAGCCGTCTTCACTGCTGCCGGGGACGCAGATACTGGCCTGGTACCGCGGCGCGATGGCCAGCGGTTTCGGCTGGGCGATGGCTGTCGCCGGCGTGCTGGCCCTGTTGGCGGCGCTCGCCCTGTACCGCCAGTGCAGGCGCGCCTGAGCACGCTGCGGTCAGCCCTGCTGGCGTTGCGGCCCTTCCTTCGCCGGCGCGGGTTCGGCCGCGTGCTGCCGCTGTTGCCGTGCATTGGCGTGGCGCGCGTGCCCGCCTTCGCGGCCGATCGCTGCCATGTGCTGGCGATTGCGGCTGATCGCCTCGCCGCCCTTGCGGCCTGCCACGCGTGCCTCGGCCGGGCTGAACTCATGTGCATTGCCGGACGCATGCGCGGCGCGTCCACCCTTTGCGGCGATCGCGCGCTGCTTGTCCCGGTCCATCGAAGCGAAGCCACGATGGGAGGTGCCGTGATGCTGGTCAGCCATGTGAAGGCTCCCGGTGCATGGAAGGGGAGCTCATCCTTGCGTGTGCCCGGCTAAGGCAGTGTCCGCACCGGCGGTGCTGCCCTCACGCCACGCCGCACTGGCTTTCACGGCGCAACTACGCCGCTGCGCGATGAGCGCCGCTTGGCTAGGATGGACCGGCATGGCGGATGACCGCCCAGACAGGAAAGGACGCCGTGAACAGATTCGGATGGCTTGTACTGCTGGCCTGCGCTGCACCGGCCCATGCGGACACTGCGCTGCTGAGCGGCAGTTTCGTTCACTTCGGTTACTCGTCCACCGATGAGCAGCTGCCAGCGGCGCAGCTGCCGCTGTTCCTCGACGAACTGCGGGACCTGGGCAACGACACGCTCATCATCGGCCAGACCCGCGCCACCCGTGCCGGCGTGGGCTGCGCCAGCAGCGCGCAGGATTTCGAATGGATCGCCGGCTTCCCGGCCAAGCTGGGCACGGTGCTGGACGCGGCCGCAGCGCGTGGGATGAAGGTCGTGGTCGGCACCACCTACAGTTCGGGCCAGTGTGCGGCGTTCTGGCAGGGCTCGAACGCTGCAGCGGTGGCGCAGGACGCAGCGCAGTCGATGGCGCAGCTGGCCCAGCAGTACGCGATGCATCCGGCATTCGCCGGCTGGTACATCACCGATGAGCCCGCGCAGGTACCGGCCGAGCGTGCGTCGTTCTATCGTTCAATCGTTTCCACACTGAAAGCGGCGACGCCATCCAGGCCGGTGATGGTGGCGCCCTATCTGGCATCCTCCAGCGTCGACCCGGCCAGCGTGGCCAGTGCTGCGCTACGGTTCCGCTCTGCCACGGGGGTCGACGTGCAGATCTGGCAGGACGGCATCGGCGCGGCGTCGCACGCGAAACTGTTCCAGTGGGATCGACCGGGCTATTCCACCGAGCAGTACTACCAGGCGTTGTCGGCGCAGCTGGGCGCCAGCGCTGTGTGGGCCGACATCGAGCTGTTCAACCATGGCAGCCCGCTGTTCCTTGATACCGGTAACGGCCTGTCCGGTGCATACCGGTCGGCGTCGGTGCAGCGCATCAACCAGCAGTTGTGGAGCGCGCGTTCGGCTGGCAAGCGCGTTGCCTGGCTCAACCAGTACCACATGTCCGAAGTGGTCGGCCCCGGCCAGGGCTACGGCGAGGCGCCGCGGATGATGAACACCTATCGCGGGTTGTACGGGTTGGGTGCCTCGTACCTCGTCGATCCGGTGCAGACCACCTATCACTACAGCGTGGCGCCGGCGACCAGCTATCCCGACGGCAGCGGCCATGAGCTGTTCGACCGCCGGGTAGGCGACCCGCGCAATCCGATGGACGCGGGCTGGGTAGGCGTGCACGGCAACGTCAGCATCACCATCGACCTGGGCCAGCGCCGACGGGTGGACTGGATCGGCCTGCATACGATGACCCGCCCGGCCTGGGGCATCGTCACGCCGACTTCGGTGGAGGTGATGTGCGCCGAGCCCGGAACTGCCGCCGTAACCATCGGCACGCTGTCGGCACCCTTCACCCAGTCCGGCGTGATGGGCTCGACCGAAGAGGAGTACGTGCTCGGCAATGCAGCCCCCCTGGCTGCGCAATGCCGCACGCTGGAGCTGCGCGTGGCCAACGGCAGCTGGACCTTCCTCAGCGAGATCGAGATGGCTGCAGAGCAGTAACGCCTCAGCGCCGGCGGGCGTCCTGCAGGCGCTGCGCGAAGGGCCGTTGTTCGAGCGCCACCAGTGCTTTGCGCAGCACCTGCTCCAACGACTGCCCCAGATCGGCATCGAGGCTGCGTGCCGCCACTGCGGTGGCCTGCCATTGCGCCTGCAGCACGGGCATCGCGCGCTGCGCGCGCGGGCTCAACTGCAGGATGCGTTCGCGCCCGTCGTCACCATTGGCAGTGTGCAGCCAACCATCGCGCACCATCGCCGCCACGGTCTGGCTGAGCGCCGAATGGCTGAGCCCGCAGGCCAGCGCGAGGTCCTTGATCCGGCAGGGGCCCTGCGCCATCAGCGTGCGCAGCACCGGCGTGTAGCGCGGCCGGTAGTCCAGTTGCAGGTGCCGGTAGGCCTGCTCGACGGCCGGGTCCAGCTGGTCCAGCAGTGCGCGCAGCAGGGTACCCAGCGTGGCGTGTTGGAGATCCATGAGCGGGATGATATATAAGCGCTTATATATCCTCAATGCGGGGTGGATGATGGCGGTCTCCTGGATGCTCGGCGCGCTGCTGGCGACGGCCTGCCCGGCGCAGGATGCGGTGCTGCAGGCGGCCGCCAGCGCCGTGCAGGCGCAGTACCTGGACGAGGCGGAGGCCGCCCGCATCGCCGATGCCCTGCGCAGCTGGTCGGCGCAGCAGCGGTATGCGGACAGCTGTTCGGATCCTGCTGCGTTCAGCGCACGCCTGAACCAGGACCTGGACATGTTCGATGGCCACTTCCACGTTGAGCGCGTGGACGCAGCTGCCGGCCAGGACGACTGGTTGATGGCCTGGCGTGCCGATGCCCGCAGCAATGGTGCCGGTGTGCGCGAGGTGCGGGTGCTGGAAGGCAACATTGGCTACCTGCGGTTGAGTACTTTTTACCCGCTGGATCTGGCGCGGCCGAAGTTCGCTGCGGCCTTCACGCTGCTGGCCGACACCGATGGCCTGGTGCTGGATCTGCGCCAGAACGGGGGAGGCGACGATGCAAGTGCCGACCTGCTGGTGCGCACGCTGCTGGACGCGAAGATCGGCGCGGTGCAGCAGCTGGACCAGCGTGGCCGGCGCACGCCGGTACCGCTGCCGCCTGCCAGCCTGCCTGTGTACCTGAAGCCGCTGGTGGTGCTGATCGACCGGCGTACCGGTTCGGCGGCCGAGTTCGTCGCCTATTCGCTGCAGGCCCTGGGCCGCGCGCGCATTGTCGGCACGCGCAGTGGCGGTGCCGCGCATATGTTTGGTGATCCTGTGCTGCTGCCCGATGGCTATCAGATCAGCATTCCCGACCGGCAACCGATCAATCTGCGCACCGGCGGCAACTGGGAAGGCACCGGCGTGAGGCCTGATGTGGCCGGCGGCGACGATCCGCTGTTCATCGCGCGGCAACTGCTGGCGCCTGCGAAGTCGTCAAGATGAACGCACGATTGCATGGCTGTCCTATCGCAGATGCGCGAATGCATGCCTAGAATCGAAGCATCCCGGTAGTTCCCGGGCGCTTCGAGTGAATGGACTCAATGAAGATTCTGTTGACCGGCAGTTCCGGGCGCATCGGGCGCGCGATCTTCGGTGCGTTGGCGGCCGCCCACGAGGTGGTGGGGCTGGACCGCAGCCCGTTCGCCACCACGCGCATCATTGCCGATGTCACCGATCGCCAGGCGGTCACGCGTGCGGTGCAGGGCGTGGACGCGGTCATCCATACCGCGGCCCTGCATGCTCCGCATGTCGGCCTGGTGCCGGACGCGGTATTCCAGCAGATCAACGTGGAGGCAACCGCGCACCTGCTGCAGGCCGCACGCGAAGCCGGCGCACGGCGTTTCGTGCTGACCAGCACCACCGCGCTGTACGGCCATGCCGTGGTAGCCGGTGGCTGCCGTTGGATCGACGAAGACACCGAGCCACTGCCGCGCACGATCTACCATCGCACCAAGCTGCAGGCCGAGACCCTGGCTGAAGCTGCCGCCACGCCGGGCTTCAGCGTTCGCGTGCTGCGCATGGGCCGGTGCTTCCCGGAACCGCCCGAGCGCATGGCGATGTTCCGCCTGCATCGCGGCATCGACGCCCGCGATGTGGCCAGCGCACACGCTGCACTGCTGCTCGACGAAGGCGCCCGATTCGCCCGCTATCTCGCCTGCGCACCGACGCCGTTCCGGCGCGAGGACTGCCTGGAACTGGCCACCCACCCGCGCAGCGTGCTGGCCCGTCGCGCGCCGCAGCTGCTGGCCGAGTTCGAACGCCGTGGCTGGCCGCTGCCATTGAGCATCGACCGTGTCTACGACAGTGCCCGCCTGCGCAGTGAGCTGGGCTGGCAACCGTGCTTCGGGCCGGACGACGTGCTGCAGCAGTATGCCGTCGGCAGCATCGAGGTACTGCCGCGCGCGCAGTGGATCAAGGACCGCGTGGCCGAGTGAGGCCATCGCGACGAACGGGTGGCTGACCCGACCCTGAGCAGATTCAGGAATGTGCAGGCCGGTCGCCTCAACCTCGTTGGCGGGCGGCCGCTAACCCGGTGCGCTTCCAGCGCCGGGCCCGCCCGGCGGCCGGTGGCCTGCGCGACGGATCGCGCGCCTGCGCGGTGCCTTCGTGGTGCCGGTCGTCCTGAACTGCCTTGCGGACCCTCCCATGCCTTCTTCCCGTTCCGCCGCTGCCCGCCGCCCGGGCAGCATCGCCCACAAGCTGATGCTGGGCACCGCCGCGATCGCGCTGCTGTGCTTCGGCCTGACCGCGTTCCTGATCTACCGACAGGCCAGCGCCAGCCTTATCAGCGCCTCGCGCCAGACCATGACCAGCGAGGCGACCGCTGAGGCGCGCCAGGTGGCGGCCGATCTGGGCACCGCCTTTGCCAGCAACGATGCCATGGTTGAAAGCGTGCTGGCCCAGCGCGCCCGTGGTGACGTGCCCGACCGCGCCAGCCTGGCGGCGGTGCTGGGCGAGCAGCTGCGCGCCCATCCCGAATGGCTGGGCAAGAGCACCATGTGGGAGGCCGATGCCTTCGACGGCAAGGATGCCGAGTTCGTCAACACCGAGGCGCACGATGCCACCGGCCGCTACATGAGCTACTGGGCCTGGCAGGAGGGCAAGCCGCAGCAGTCGGTGATGACCGATTACACCGAGACCGCCAGCGGTTCCGGTGACTGGTACATGGTGCCCAGCCGCGACAAGCTGCCGAAAGTGAGCGAACCGTATGCCTATGACATCGCCGGGCAGCAGGTGCTGATGAGTACGCTGAGCACGCCGATCATCGAGAACGACAGGTTCCTCGGTGTCTTCACCGTCGACTTCTCGCTGGCAGCGTTGCAGAAGCACCTGGCCACGCTGAAGCCGATGGGGGCCGGCCGCGTCGAACTGCTGTCGCCGAAGGGCGTGGTGCTGGCCTCGGCCAATGCCGCCGAAATCGGCAAGCCTCGCAACGACGCACTGACCCGCAGCATGCTGGCCGAGATCGCCGCCGACCGCCCCTTCGAGGCCTTCAGCCCCGATGCGGCCGGCAACGTGCGCGTGTATGTGCCGCTGCGCGTGGGCGATGCCCCGCAGCGCTTCGCGCTGGGCGTGGTGATGCCGCATGCGGTGATCGTGGCCGAAGCGCGCCAGCTGCTGTGGCTGACCCTGCTGGTCGGCGTGATCGCCGCGCTGACCCTCAGCGCCGGTGTCTACATACTGCTGCGCCGCCTGGCGATCCGCCCGCTGGCCGAAGCGGTGCGCGTGGCCGGTGACGTCGCCGCCGGCAAGCTGGACAGCACCCTGCCGGCGCGCAGCAACGACGAAGTGGGGCGCCTGCTGGACGCGATGCAGGGCATGCGCGGCCAGCTGCAGGCGGTGATGGCTGCGCAGGCCGAAATGGCGCGCCGCCACGATGCCGGTGAACTCAGCTACCGTATGGATGCCGCGGCGTTCCCGGGCGAGTACGGCCGCATGGTGGCCGACAGCAACCAGCTGGTGGCCTCCAGCAACGCGGTCACCCAGCGCCTGGTTGAAGTGATGCAGCGCTATGCCGTCGGCGACCTAAGCGTGGACATGGAAGCACTGCCGGGCGAGAAGGCGGTGTTCACCGCTGCGATGGCGACCACCAAGCGCAACCTGGCCGCGATCAACGAGCAGATCCAGCAGCTTGCCGCTGCGGCCGCCGCCGGTGACTTCGCCGTGCGCGGTGATGCACTGCGCTTCGACCACGATTTCCGCCGCATGGTGGAGACCCTCAACACCATGATGGAAGTCAGCGACCACAACCTGGCCGCACTGTCGACGCTGCTGCGCGCGATCGCCGGCGGTGACCTCAGTACCCGCATGCAGGGTGACTTCCATGGGGTGTTTGCGGTGATGCGCGACGATGCCAACAGCACCGTGCAGCACCTGACCCAGATCGTCGGCCAGATCCAGCAGTCGGCAGCCAGCATCCGCCTGGCCGCCGGTGAGATCGCTGCCGGCAACAGCGACCTGTCGCGCCGTACCGAACAGCAGGCTGCCAACCTGGAAGAAACCGCCGCGTCGATGGAAGAACTGACCTCCACCGTGCGCCAGAACGCCGACCACGCGCTGCAGGCCAACGCGCTGGCCGGTTCCGCGGCGGGCGTGGCCAGCGAAGGCGGCCAGGTGGTCAGCCAGGTGGTGCACACCATGGAGCAGATCGAGGCGTCTTCGCAGCGCATCGCCGAGATCATCTCGGTGATCGATGGGATTGCGTTCCAGACCAACATCCTGGCGTTGAACGCAGCAGTGGAAGCGGCGCGCGCCGGTGAGCAGGGCCGTGGCTTCGCCGTGGTTGCCAGTGAAGTGCGCGCGTTGGCGCAGCGTTCGGCGGGTGCTGCGAAGGAGATCAAGGAGCTGATCGACGCCTCGGTGGCCCAGGTCGGTGCCGGTGCGCAGCTGGTGCACGGCGCGGGGCGCACCATGCAGGACATCGTCGGTCAGGTCGGTCGGGTCAACGAGATCATGGCCGAGATCTCGGCCGCGTCGCGCGAACAATCGGCCGGCATCGAGCAGGTCAACCAGACTGTGGTGCAGATGGACGAAACCACCCAGCAGAACGCCGCGCTGGTGGAGGAAGCCAGTGCCGCCGCGCGCGCGATGGAGGAGCAGGCCGAGCAGCTGGCGGTGGCGGTGTCGCGCTTCCGCCTGCAGGCCGAGCCGGCGGCCGTGGCACGCCGCGCGGCCTGATCGCGCAAATGAAGACGCCCGGCGGGGGCCGGGCGTCGGTTGCGTCCTTGCCGCGCATCCCTGCGCCGGTCTGATGGCTTAGAACATTCCTTCAAACGGGTTCCAGCTGGCGCGACCTTCCACCTTCTCCAGGTAGTAGCTGTAGTTGGTGCTGGAGGCGACCAGCAGATTCATCGCGATGAACAGCATGCGCCCGACGACGTCGGGAAGGAACATGCTGACGATGGCCAGCGCGATGTTGATGCCGATGACCACCAGCGCCTTGCGCCACATGCCCAGGATCAACAGGTAGATCGCACCGAAGAACAACGCGAAGAAGTTCAGGTTGATCTTCAGGCGGTCACCGAACGACAGCGCCTTCCAGGCCTGCTTGAAACCGGGATTCTTGGGCGCGCCATGCTGGCGGAAGAAGTTGAAGCGGAACTGCCACTTCGGGCTGAACTGGGACAGGTCAGTGGTATTCATTTGGGGGAAACATCCCTGTGAGAAAACGTTTTCATGATAAGGCAAGTCCTATTCAGGATCCAAGGGCAGCCGTCAAAAATGTGACGCGTGCCGTGTTCCA
Organism: Stenotrophomonas sp. PAMC25021; assembly: GCF_004795795.1. Lineage (NCBI taxonomy): Bacteria > Pseudomonadati > Pseudomonadota > Gammaproteobacteria > Lysobacterales > Lysobacteraceae > Stenotrophomonas > Stenotrophomonas sp. PAMC25021. Next base: position 2,676,823 of record NZ_CP039255.1, read on the forward strand.
CGTGCTGCGGCCGGGTGCCGCACCGTCACCCGCCCGCCTTGTTTTTAGGATAGGGTGCGCAGTTCCGCTGCCGCCCCGGTTGGACCCGTGCGGCGGCGGGATGTCCATGGAGGTTGCATGACCACACCTGCTACACCGGAAAACGCACCGGGACCGGTGCTCCTGCCGACACCTGAAGTGGTGCAGGCACAACAACTGCTCGCACGCCAGCAACTGGCGGTGGCGATGGACCGTGCGCGCACGGCCGCCACGCGGGACGCGGCACCGGCCGCGCTGGAAAGCGAGTGACCCGCAATACCGTCGATCGCGCTGGCATGTCGCCAGCGCGATCACGGCGCGTGCCGCCGGTCAGAAGCGCGCGGTCATGCTGAGGAAGTAGCTGCGCCCGGCGACGAAGTAGTCGGTGGAGCCTTCCGCATACAGCTTCTTGTCGGCCAGGTTGCTGACGCCACCGCGCAGGGTCAGCACCTCGTTGACGTTCCATGCCACGGTCAGGTCATACAGGGTGTAGGCCTTGAGGAAGGTCGTGGCGGTGCCGGTCTGCTTGCCGGTGTACTGCGCCGACAGGCTGCCGGAGAACACCGTATTCGGCGTCCAGTCCAGCGACGAGTAGCCGGAGAATTCCGGCGTATCGATCAGGTTGCGGCCGGTGGTCAGGTTCCTGGCTTCCTTCATCCAGGTCGCCGAGGTGCGCCAGCGCCACTGCTCGCCGAAGCGGACGTTGAAGTTGCCTTCCATGCCGCTGGTGCGCGCGCGCTGCACGTTGCTCATGCGCGTCCACCAGATGCCGTTGAAGCGGCCCAGCGGTGCGTATTCGATCTTGTTCCGGAAGTCGGTGTGGAAGTAGGTCACGCCAACATCGATCAGGTCATTGTCGAAGCTGATGCCGATCTCGCGGTTGGTGCTGGTTTCCGGATCCAGGTCCGGGTTGCCGGCCATGTAGCACCCGCCGCGGGTATACCCCAGCGGGATCAGCGAGGTGCAGCCTCGGCCGCCGGACTGGGTGGCAGCGGTGGCCGAATTCTCGGTCAGACTGGGCGCACGGAACCCCTTGGAGACGCCACCGCGGATGGTCCACTGTTCGGCCGGATGCCAGACCAGGTACGCACGCGGGCTGACGTGGCCGCCGAACTTCTCATGGTGGTCCAGGCGCGCGCCCACGGTCAGGGCCAGGGTGCGGTGCAGCTTCAGTTCGTCTTCAACAAACAGCGCCCAGGTATCCACTTCCAGGCTGGAGCCGCTGACGGCGTTGCCGGCGTAGTCGATCGGCGCGCGGCCGATGGTATCGGTGTTGGTCAGTTCCTGGCGCTTCCACTGCCCACCCACGGCAAACTGGTGTTCAACGCCCAGAGTGAACGGCGTGGTCAGGCTGCCTTCGATGATCGTGTCGGTGGCCTCTGAGCGGCCGGTGGCGCCGATGTCGTTCTTGTATTCGGTCCAGTACGCGCTGAGCCTGGAGGTGCCGAAGCTCCACGTGCCATCGTGGTTGAGCGCCAGCGAGCTGCGCTTGAGCTCACTGGCTCCCCAGGCGCCTTCGTCCTGCTTTTCCAGCGACGCATCGATGAAGGCCTGCTGCACGCCATGGCCGGCCTCCAGCGACAGTTCCTGTGCGTCGCTCAGCTTCCACTGCAGCAGCGCATCGACAGTGCGGTCCTTCTCGCCGGCGTAGGCATTGCCGTAGACACCGTGGTTGGACTGGTCCGAATCACGGCGCATGCTGTTGGCACCGATGCGCAGGCCGAAGCGTTCGCCCAGCGGGCCGGAGAAGGTCGCGCCGATCTGCTGGGTATCGCCGCGCTTGCCATCACCGGGACGGGTGTAGCTGTGGGTGGCGCTGCCGTTCCATTCGTCGCCGATGCGCCGGGTGATGATGTTGATCACCCCGCCCATGGCGTCGGAGCCGTACAGCGAGGACATCGGCCCACGCACCACTTCGATGCGTTCGATCTGGTCGGGCGAGATCCAGTTCAGGTCCTGGCGGCCGAGGTCGGGGCGGTAGTTGGTCGCGGCCGAGCTGCCCATGCGCTTGCCGTCCACCAGCACCAGCGTGTAGTTGGACGGCATGCCGCGCAGCTTGATCTTGGACTGTTCGCCGACGGCGCTGAGGCCGCCGGTCACGCCCGGCACGCGGCTGAGCAGGGTGGCCAGGTCGGGAACCGGCTGGCGCTCGATGTCCTCACGGCTGATCACGCTGATGCTGGCCGGGGCATCCTTGATCCATTGCTGGCTGCCCGAGGCGGTGACCACCACGGTATCCAGATCCTTGGTGGAGGCATCGGCGCCGGCCTCTGCAGCGGCCACGCCTGGCAGGGCCAGCAGGCAGGCGGAGGCCAGGGCAGGGGCCAGGCGGGTGCGCGGCAGGCGCGCGGAACGGGAACGGGACGATGGGGACATGGCGGCTTCCATGGGAGGTGGGGTGACCCGGTGGAAGCAGCAGGCGCAGGCAGACAGCAGGCAGCCACCCTTCCGTGGGTCGTCGGTGCGCGCGGTGTGGACCGGCGCAGCTGGGTGGGTCGCGGCCGTGCGGAAGACGGTGACCTGCCTGGTTAATGAAATGATAACCGTTCGCGTTTGATACGATCCAGTACCCGGGGCGATGCAATGACATCTGGCCATCCCCCGACGTGATCGCCTGCTATTTGCTGAATGGGGATAAATCCCGGCGTAGGCCTTCGCACCCGGCTTACATTCAGCGCCCTAGACTGGGCCGCATTTTCGATTCCGCCCCGTTGGAGATCGTGTGGGTTCCGGTAGTGACAGACATCGACTGTGCGGCCTGAAGCCGACACAGTCTGGACAAGTGCGGGCGCCGGGAAAGCGCGCCGGGAACCTTGGTGCATGCAGCCCGGCCGGGATGGCCGGCCGTGCCGACGGCGCGGAGTAGGCGGCGATGGGGGTGCAGACCATCCATGCGGAAGCAGAAACGCCCCGGCTCGACGCCGGCTGGGCGCTGCTGCCCGCTGAATCGCCGTTGCAGATGCCCGAACAGACCCTGCGCGAAGGTGCACTGAAGGTCCGGCGGCATCGCACGTCGCCGCGCCTGATCGGCCTGCGCCGGCTGTACATCTTCGGTGGCACGCTCGGCATGACCGCCGTGGCCACGCGGATGATGTGGCGGGTGCTGTCGGCCAATGGCATCAGCGTGCTCGAAGCCTGCCTGCTGGTGCTGTTCGTTGGCCTGTTTGCCTGGATCGCGCTGTCTTTCGCCAGCGCCCTGGCCGGCTTCCTGACCGCCGTGTTCGACCGTGGCTATCGCCTCGGCATCGACCCGGACAAGCCGCTGCCGACCGTGCACAGCCGCACCGCGCTGCTGATGCCGACCTACAACGAAGACCCGCGCCGCCTGCTGGCGGGCCTGCAGGCGATCTACGAGTCGGTGGCGGCCACCGGCCAGCTCGGCCGATTCGATTTCTTCGTGCTCAGCGATACCCGTCGCGAGGACATCGCCGCTGCCGAGGAGCGGGTGTTCGGCGAGCTGCGCGAGCGGGTGCCGGACGGGCAGATCCGCCTGTTCTACCGCCGCCGTGGTGACAACAGCGGGCGCAAGGCCGGCAACATCGCCGACTGGGTCCGTCGCTTCGGCGGTGCCTACCCGCAGATGCTGATCCTCGACGCCGACAGCCTGATGACCGGCGACAGCATCGTGCGCCTGGTGGCCGGCATGGAGCACAACGCCGACGTCGGCCTGATCCAGACCCTGCCGTCGGTGATCGGCGGCCGCACCCTGTTCGCACGCATGCAGCAGTTCGGTGGCCGCGTGTACGGGCCGGTGATCGCCCGTGGCGTGGCCTGGTGGCATGGCGCCGAGAGCAACTACTGGGGCCACAACGCCATCATCCGTACCCGCGCCTTCGCCGACCACGCCGGCCTGCCGGCGCTGCCGGGGCGCAAGCCGTTCGGCGGCCACGTGCTCAGCCATGACTTCGTCGAAGCAGCGTTGATGCGTCGTGGCGGCTGGGCCGCGCACATGGTGCCCTACCTCGGTGGCAGCTATGAAGAGGGCCCGCCGACGCTGACCGATCTGCTGGTACGCGACCGCCGCTGGTGCCAGGGCAACCTGCAGCACGGCAAGGTCGTGGGCAGCCGCGGCCTGCACTGGATCAGCCGCACGCACATGCTGATCGGCATCGGCCACTATTTCACCGCACCGATGTGGGCAATGCTGATGCTGATCGGCATCGCCATCCCGCTGTTCCAGGAGGGCATCGACTTCAATGCCCTGCTGCACCTGTCGCCCAGCGTGTACTGGCGCGCACAGGACGAAGAGCAGGTGGTGCGCCTGTTCGCCGCCACGATGGCGGTACTGCTGCTGCCCAAGGTGCTGGGCTACCTGGCGATGCTGCTGGACCCGGTCGACCGCCGTGGCTGCGGCGGTGCGATCCGTGCCTTCGTGTCGATGCTGGTGGAAACCGTGCTGGCCGCGCTGATGGCGCCGGTGGTGATGTACGTGCAGTCGCGGGGCGTGGCCGAAGTGTTGTCCGGCCGCGATTCCGGCTGGGATGCGCAGCAGCGTGACGACGGCGGCATCTCGTGGCTGGCACTGATCCGCGGCTACGGTGGCCTGGGTGTGTTCGGCGCCTTCATGGGCGTGCTGGCCTGGGCCGTGTCGCCGTCGCTGGCGGCGTGGATGGCGCCGGTGGTGATCGGCATGGTGTTGGCCATTCCGGTGGTGGCGCTGACCTCCTCGCGTGGTCCGGGCGCCTTCCTGCATCGCCTGGGCCTGCTGGACATTCCCGAAGAGAACATCCCGCCACCGGTACTGGTCCGCGCCGCGCAGCTGCGGCGCGAAGCGGCCGAGCAACCGCCGCTGTACTGATTGCCCCACGCCAGCGGCATAATGCGGCTCGAACTTGAAGGAGCCGCATCATGCTGCAAACGGTGGAACAGGAAACCGGCGCCTCGCCGCAGTGGTCGGTGATCTGGCTGCACGGCCTCGGCGCCGATGGCCATGATTTCGCGCCGATCGTGCCGGAGCTGGTGCGGCCGCACTGGCCGGCGCTGCGCTTCGTGTTCCCGCACGCACCGGTGCGGCCGATCACGATCAACAACGGCGTGCCCATGCGCGGCTGGTACGACATCGTCGGCATGGACTTCCGGTCGCGTGCCGACATGGCCGGCGTGCAGGAATCGGTGGTGCAGCTGGACGCGCTGATCGCGCGCGAGATCGAGCGTGGCGTCGCGGCGGAGAAGATCTTCCTGGCCGGCTTCTCGCAGGGTGGTGCGATCATCCTGACTGCTGCGCTGTCGCGCACCGCGCCACTGGCCGGCCTGATCGCCCTGTCCACCTATCTGCCCGAAGCCGACAGTGCCACGCGCGTTGAAGGCGCGGTGCAGGTGCCGGTGTTCATGGCCCATGGCAGTGGCGACCCGGTGATTCCGCAGGCCGTGGCGGCCCACAGCGCACAGGCGCTGCGTACGCTGGGCCTGGACGTGGCGTGGCACAGCTACCCGATGGCCCACCAGGTCTGTGCCGAGGAAATCCAGGCACTGGGTGACTGGCTGCAGGAACGGCTGGGCGCGGCCTGAGCCATGCCCCTGGCCAGCCCATCGCCGTGGATGCCGGAACTGTGCCGCCTGCCGCGGCTGGCGGCGATGCTGGGCCTGGCCGAGCTGGTGGTGGTGGTGCTGGCCCTGGCCCCGGATGGCAGCCGCCACTGGACCGTTGGCGAGCTGCTGTCGGCCAGCGGCTTCGCGCTGTGGCTGGCGCTGGCCGTGACCGCCAGCCTGTGCCTGCTGCGGCAGGCGCTGTCCAGGCTGCCGCAGGTGATGGGGGCGGTCGCTGCCATCGCACTGGCGGCCCTGATCGCGGTGGTCTGCGCCGGCATCGTGCACGCGCTGTACGCGGTGCTGGGTGACAGCTTCGCCAACGGCATCAGCTTCTGGCGCTTCACCCTCGGCAGCGCCGCCACCACCGCGCTGATCACCGCGCTGGCGCTGCGCTACTTCTATGTCAGCGACCGCTGGGCCGCGCAGGTGCAGGCCAATGCACGCGCCCAGGCCGATGCGCTGCAGGCGCGCATCCGCCCGCATTTCCTGTTCAACAGCATGAACCTCATCGCCAGCCTGCTGCATCGGGACCCGGCGGTGGCCGAGCGTGCCGTGCTCGACCTGTCCGATCTGTTCCGTGCTGCGCTCGGTGCAGGCGAGGGCGATTCCACCCTGCGCGACGAATGCGAACTGGCCGAGCGCTACCTGTCGATCGAATCGCTGCGCCTGGGCGAACGCCTGCAGGTGCGCTGGCAACGTGACGAGCCGCTGCCGTGGGACCTGCCATTGCCAAGGCTGGTACTGCAGCCGCTGGTGGAAAACGCCGTGCTGCATGGCATTTCGCGCCTGCCCGAGGGCGGCACCATCGAGCTGCAGCTGCTGCGCGAGGGCAACGATCTGCAGATCCGCGTGCGCAATCCCGCGCCTGATCCGCAGGCGCCCGGGCTGGCCCTGGCGCGGGGGGCCGGCCATGCCCAGCACAGCATCGGCCATCGGCTGGCCTGGCGCTTTGGCAGTGCCGCGCGGATGACGGCTGGCTGGAGCGAGGGCTACTATGCCTGCCAGGTGACAGTGCCGATCCAGTGAGGGGACGATCGTGAGGGTAGTCATCGCCGATGACGAACCACTGGCGCGTGAGCGCCTGCGCAGCCTGTTGGCCGCACAGGACGGCGTGGACGTGGTGGCCGAGGCCGGCAACGGCGAGCAGGCCCTGCACGCGTGCGCGGAGCTGCAGCCGGACCTGGTCCTGCTGGACATCGCAATGCCTGGGCTGGACGGCCTGGAAGCAGCCCGCCACCTGGCCAGCTTCGAACCGCGGCCGGCGGTGGTGTTCTGCACTGCCTACGATGCGCATGCGCTGTCGGCCTTCGAAGCGGCAGCCATCGATTACCTGATGAAGCCGGTGCGCGCCGAACGCCTGGCAGCGGCGATTGCACGGGCACGCACATTCCTGGCCGGTCGCGATGGCCAGCCGCAGGCGCACAGCGGGCAGCAGGCACGCAGCGTACTGTGCGCACGCCTGCGCGGCAGCCTGCGGCTGATTCCGCTGGACGACATCCACTACCTGCAGGCCGAAGAGAAGTACGTGGTGGTGCACCACGCGCGCGGCGAGGACCTGATCGAGGAATCGCTGAAGTCGCTGGAGGAAGAGTTCGCCAGCCGCTTCATCCGCATCCATCGCAACTGCCTGGTGGCGCGGCACGAGCTGGTGGAGCTGCGCCGCGGCTCCGGCGGGCAGGTGCAGGCGGTGCTGCGGCATGGCAGGCAGCCGCTGGAAGTCAGCCGCCGCTGTGTGGCGACGCTGAAGCAGGAACTGCGGCATCTGTGAGTGGTCCCGCGCGGCCTGCGGCCGCGACTGCTTACAGATCAACATCAACATCAAGATCAACAGCAGGTTGGCCGGCTCGTTGTTCTTACGTGCTGGGTCGGGCCGGGGTGGGGTGGCGGGACACGCCGTAGACCCATCCCTGGGGGCTCGATGGCGCCATCCATGGCGCCAACGGTCCCGCCACCCCACCCCGGCCCAACCCTCACATTCGTCCAGCGTCGGACGGCAAAGGCATTGTTGTTATCGGGTGGGGGAAGAGGGGTCAGATCCCTTTTCCTGCGGAAAAGGGATCTGACCCCGGAAGCCGTGACCCCGGAAGCCGTCGGCTGTTGCCTTTGCTTCTGCACTCTTTTTTTTGATCTTCCGTGGCTGGCGCACACGGAAACTGTCAGGGGCCGGGGCGGTGGGGTCATGCGGGGTGTCCGCGGCATGGATGCCGCGGCCAAGCCCCCAGGGATGGGTTCACGGCGTCCCCGCATGACCCCACCGCCCCGGCCAAGCACGGCTTCTGCTTTGATAGCACCAGCCACGAGGGGCTCCGCCGTTGGCCGTATCCGCGCCGAAGGCGCGATAATGACCGGATGGAAACCGTCCGCATCGCCACCCGCAAGAGCCCGCTCGCCCTCTGGCAAAGCGAACACGTCGCCAACCGCCTGCGCCAGGCCCATCCCGGGCTGCATGTGGAACTGGTGCCGATGAGCACCCGCGGTGACGAGGTGCTCGACCGCTCGCTGGCCGCCATCGGTGGCAAGGGCCTGTTCCTGAAGGAGCTGGAGCTGGCCATGCTGCGCGGTGAGGCCGACTGCGCCGTGCACTCGCTGAAGGATGTGCCGATGGAACTGGACGAACCCTTCGCGCTGCCGGCGATGCTGACCCGCCACGATCCAGCCGATGGTTTCGTCTCCAACCTGTACGCCTCGCTGGACGCGCTGCCGATCGGTGCGCGGGTCGGCACCTCATCGCTGCGCCGCCAGGCCCAGCTGCGCGCGCTGCGCCCGGATCTGGAATTGCTGGACCTGCGCGGCAACGTCAACACCCGCCTGGCCAAGCTCGACAATGGTGGTTACGACGCCATCGTGCTGGCCGTGGCCGGCCTGGAGCGCCTGGGCCTGGGCGGGCGCATCGTCGCGCGCCTGCAGCCGCCGCAGTGGCTGCCGGCACCGGCGCAGGGCGCGGTGGCGGTGGAGTGCGACGGTGGCAATACGCGCCTGATGGCGCTGTTCGCCACGCTTGATGACGCCGCTACGCGCGCCTGCGTGGAAGCCGAGCGGGCGATGAACCGCGCGCTGCATGGCAGCTGCCACGTGCCGGTGGCGGCCATCGCGCAGTGGCAGGGCGACGACCTGCACCTGCAGGGCCTGGTCGGCAGTGCCAGCGATGGTCGTGCGGTGCGCGCCGAGGCGGTGGGCCCGGCCCGGGATCCGGAGGCGCTGGGCCAGCGCGTGGCGAAGATGCTGCTGGAAGCCGGTGCCGGCGAACTGCTGAACGTCTGAGCTACCGCCGGTAGTGCCGGCCGCTGGCCGGCAACCGCGTGCCACCACTTGAACGCAGTTGCCGGCCAGCGGCCGGCACTACCGGAAGAAGAACGGGCGCCCTGGCACCCGTTCTGCTTACTTGAACTTGTAGACCACGTTCATCGTGGTCAGCGTATCGGTCTTGCGCTTGTCCTCGGCCACGTCACTGTTGTAGCGCGCCTGCCAGCCGGCCTTCAGTGCCAGGTGCTCGTTCATGCTCACCGAGACACCGAAGTCGTTCTGGCCGAAGGTGTTGTACGAACCGGATTCGACCAGCAGCGTGTTGACCAGGTCGGTGTTGTCAGTCAGCGAATACTTCATGTCGAACAGGCCACGGCCGATCAGGCCGGTGCGGGTGCGGTCGTCCTCGGTGCTGTGGGTGCGGCGCACACCGGGGCCGATCTGCGCGTCGAACGAGAAGCGCTCGGTGTTCCACAGGCGGGTGCCGTAACCCAGACCGAACGAGCTCTGGCGGTCGTAGGTGGCGAAGTCGTCGCGTTCCGTACGCACCGTCGCGGTCAGCTGGCGGTGTTCGCCCAGCTGCAGCGCGCTGCCGGCACTGCCGGTGTAGCGGTTGGCGGTGGTGTTGTTGCGGCGGGTGGTGGTGCCGTCGTCGTTGGTTTCGGTCACCTTGGAGCTGGAGCGCAGGCCGAACAGGTCCATGCTGTGCACCCAGTCACCGTCGGTGTAGCGCAGGCGCAGACGGCCGTTGAAGCTCTCGGTGCTGCTGTTGCCGCGTGCCGAGGCAAAGCCGAGCTCGCCGCCGCTGCCGCTCCACGGCGAGGACATCGCCGCCAGTTCGGAGGCATCCTGTGCGTATGCGAGCGGCGCACACAGCAGCAGGGGGATCAGCAGGGACACGCGCAGGGACATCGAGGCTTCTCCGGAACGGTTGACAGCCGGTGATGATACTGGAAGCGTGATGGCGGTCCGAATCGATCCAATGCGCGCTTCAGCGAACGTTGGCGCGGTCGCCTATTCAGGGCAGATCGACGCGCACCTCAGGGTCGTTGAAGCGCGAATAGCGCAGGCGCAGCTGGAAGCTGCGGCCATTGCTGCTGCCGCTGCGTACGATCTGGCGTGGCAGGCCCTGGGCATCCACCCAGTACTCCAGGCGTTCCCCGGGCTGGGTGCCGCGCAGCCGGTAGTGCCGGGTCTGCACCCCGTCCAGCGACTGGCTGCCGAGATCTTCGGCCTTCAGATCGGCGGGCAGGGCATCGGCGGGCAGCGGGTTGCGCCACTGCTCGAGCAGGCCGGGCGGGGTCGGCACCTGGCGGATCGCGCCGTCGGCCTGCAGGAACATGGTGTCGCCGATGATGGTCTGCGGCCCCGCCGGCGTCTCCACCCGGAAACGATCGGGCGCGACGAAGTCCATGCCGCTGCGTACCGGCTGCGGCGCGCCCAGCACCTCCAGTTCGGCGTGGAAGCTGCGCAGGGCCGCGAAACGCTGGCTGGCGCCCAGCACCGCCTGCGTCGGATCGGCGACGGGTACCGGGGGCTCGGCGCCGGCCGGCGCCGGCGCGCGATCACAGGCGGCCAGCAGCAGGCAGGCCAGCAGGGACAGGGCAGGCAACCGGCGCATCGGGCATTCCATGGGGGTGGGGCCGACCACGATAGCCCAAACGTCCCACACAAGACCCGCGACTCGGACATAATCGGGGGTATGGACCGATACGAACGCATCACCGCCCTGCATCGTCTGCTCAAGTCCGCGCGCTATCCGGTGACGGTGGCGACCCTGCAGGACAAGCTCGGTTGTTCCCGCGCCACCGTCTACCGCGACCTGGCCTTCCTGCGCGATGCGCTGATGGCACCGATCGAGGGCGACGGCGAGGCGGGCTTCCGCTACCAGGCTGACGAGAGCGACCGTTTCGAGCTGCCCGGCCTGTGGCTCAGCTCGGAGGAGCTGCATGCCCTGCTGGCCTCGCAGCACCTGCTGGCGCGGACCGGCGGTGGTGTGCTGTCGTCGGTGCTGGCACCGCTGCAGCAACGCATCGAGAGCCTGCTGGCGGCCCAGGCCGGCGTGTCCAGCTGGCCGGTCGACCGCGTGCGGGTGATTCCGCACCGTGGCCGCAAGTTTGACGAAGGCAGCTTCCGCAGCGTCGCATCGGCCGTGCTGGAGCGCCGCCAGCTGGCGTTCGAGTACCGTGCCCGTTCCACCGACGAGCCGACCAAGCGCACCGTCTCGCCGCAGCGCCTGACCCACTATCGCGACAACTGGTACCTGGATGCCTGGGACCATGACCGCGACGCCCTGCGCAGTTTCGCGGTCGACCGCATCCACAAGGCGCGGGTGGTCGACAGCACCGCGCGCGACGTCGCCGACAGCGAGCTGGACGAGCAGCTCGGCGCCAGCTACGGCATCTTCTCTGGCGCGCCGAAGGGCTGGGCGACCATCCTGTTCAGCGCCAAGGCCGCGCGCTGGGTGGCCGACGAGCACTGGCATTCCAAGCAGCAGGGCCGCTTCCTGGCCGACGGCCGCTATGAGCTGAAGGTGCCGTACAGCGTCTCGCGCGAGCTGCTGATGGATGTGCTGCATTACGGCTCGGATGCCGAGATCGTCGAGCCCATGATGCTGCGCGAGCAGGCCAAGGCGTTGCTTGAGCTGGCCCTGAGCAACTACGAAAACTCCTGACACTCCCCCGAGAATTCAATCCCCCATGAAAAAGACCCTGTTGCTGCCCCTGCTCGCCGCTGCGCTGGCCCTGACCGCCTGCGGCAAGTCCGGCGAGCCCTCGCAGAAGCTGGTGGTGGCCGCCACGGCCGTGCCGCATGCCGAGATCCTCGAGGTGGTCAAGCCGATCCTCAAGCAGGAAGGCGTGGACCTGGACGTGCGGGTGTTCAATGACTACGTGCAGCCCAACGACCAGCTGGTGCAGAAGCAGGTGGATGCGAACTACTTCCAGACCGAGCCCTACCTGGATGCCTACAACCGCGACCGCAAGACCGACCTGGTGAAGGTGATCGGCGTGCACATCGAGCCGTTCGGTGCGTACTCGCGCAAGGTCAAGTCGCTGGCCGAGCTGCGCGAAGGCGCCGACGTGGTGATCCCGAACGATCCGAGCAACAACAGCCGCGCGCTGATCCTGCTGCACAAGGCCGGCGTGATCGAGCTGAAGGACCCGACCAACGCACTGGCGACCCAGCGCGACATCATCGCCAATCCGAAGAACCTGAAGTTCCGCGAGCTGGACTCGGCGATGCTGCCGCGCGTGCTGGACCAGGTCGACCTGGCCCTGATCAATACCAACTACGCGCTGGACGCAGGCCTCAACCCGACCCAGGATGCGCTGGCGATCGAGAGCAAGGACTCGCCGTACGTGAATTTCCTGGTCGCGCGCCCGGACAACAAGGACGACGCCCGCGTGCAGAAGCTGGCCAAGGCCCTGACCAGCCCGCAGGTGAAGGCGTTCATCGAGACCAAGTACAAGGGCGCGGTGCTGCCGGCGTTCTGACGCCAGCGCCCATTCGCCTGTAGAGCCGAGCCTATGCTCGGCTCTGCTTTTTGCGGTATCCCGCCAGCAGCAGCCGAGCATGGCTCGGCTCTACAGTGTCACTCCACGTGCCGCAGCAGGGCAGGGCATTGCCGTTTCAATCGACGTGGAAGGCGAGGGTCGCGGCCACCGCCTGCTGCCATCCCGCATACAGTTTCTCGCGCCGGGCCACCTCCATCCGTGGCTCGAAGCGCCGGTCCAGGCCCCATTGCGCGGCGATCTGTTCGCGGCTGTTCCAGAACCCCACTGCCAGGCCGGCCAGATAGGCCGCACCCAGCGCGGTGGTCTCGGTCAGTCGCGGCCGCAGCAGCGGCACACCGAGAATGTCGGCCTGGAAACCGGCCAGGAAGTCGTTGCCGATCGCACCGCCATCAGCGCGCAGCTCGGTCAGCGCGATACCCGCATCGGACTGCATCGCATCGAGTACATCGCGGGTCTGGTAGGCCATCGCTTCCAGCGCGGCGCGCACGAAGTGCGCCTTGCGGGTGCCACGGGTCAGGCCGAACATCGCACCGCGCACATCACTGCGCCAATAGGGCGCGCCGAGGCCGACGAACGCCGGCACCAGGTAGGCGCCGCCACTGTCGGGCACCTGCGCAGCCAGCGCCTGGCTGTCGCTGGCGCGTTCGATCATGCGTAGTCCATCGCGCAGCCACTGCACCACCGAGCCGGCGATGAAGATCGAACCCTCCAGCGCGTACTCCACGCGCCCGTCCAGGCCCCAGGCAATGGTGGTCAGCAGGCCGTTGCGCGACCGCACCGCCTGCGCGCCGGTGTGCATCAACATGAAGCAACCGGTGCCATAGGTGTTCTTGACCATGCCCGGCTGGAAACAAGCCTGGCCGAACAGCGCCGCCTGCTGGTCACCGGCGATGCCGGCGATGGGGATCGGGTGGTCGAAGAAGAACTGCGGCCGGGTGTGTGCGTACACCGCGCTGGAGTCGCGCACCTGCGGCAGCATCGCGCGCGGAATGTCGAGCAGGGCCAGCAGGTCGTCATCCCAGTCCAGCGTGTGGATGTTGAACAGCAGCGTGCGCGCCGCATTGCTGTAGTCAGTCACATGTGCCTGGCCACCGCTGAGGTTCCACACCAGCCAGCTGTCGATGGTGCCGAACAGCAGCTCACCACGTTCGGCGCGCTGCTGCGCACCATCCACGTGGTCGAGGATCCAGCGCACCTTGGTCGCGGAGAAATAGGCGTCGATCAGCAGCCCGGTCCGCTCGCGGATCAGTGCTTCATGCCCCTCCGATTTCAGCCGCTCGCAGATGGCGTGGCTCTGCCGCGATTGCCAGACGATGGCGTTGTGGATCGGCTGGCCGGTGGCACGGTCCCAGACCACGGTGGTTTCGCGCTGGTTGGTGATGCCCAGCGCGGCGATATGGCGTGGGTCGATCTGCCCGCGGCTGAGCAGTTCGGTCAATGTGGCATAGACGCTGGTAAGGATCTCGCGCGGGTCATGCTCGACCCAGCCGGGCTGCGGGAAGATCTGCGCGAACTCGCGCTGCGCGCTGCCGACGATATCGCCGGCGCGGTCGAACAGGATCGCGCGCGAGCTGGTGGTGCCCTGGTCGATGGCCAGCACGTAGCGGGGCGTCATGCAGCGTCTCCAATGGCGATGGGGAAATCCTAATGCATCGATCGCGTCGCGCGCGGCTGCCCTGGTAGCTGCCAACCTGGGTTGGCACACGTGGCATCACGGGGGGCAGAGCCCTTTCCGTGGGAAAGGGATCCGACCCTCCATCCACGCCTGCAGCCGTGCCACCTGCGCAGCATCCAGCCGCAACCCCAGCTTGCTCCGGCGCCACAGGATATCGTCGGTGTCACACGCCCACTCGCGTTCGCGCAGGAAGTCCACTTCGCGTGCATGCAGGCCACCGCCGAAGTCCTCGCCCAGATCGTGCAGGCCCTGTACACCCTGCAGCAGTTCCGCGCTGCGACTGCCATAGGCCCCGGCCCAGCGTCGCGCGATACCTGCGGGCAACCACGGTGCCAGCGCCAGCAGGCGCGAGCACGCCTGTGCGGCGTCGCCCCAGTCGCTGCCCGGCAGCGGGTCTCCGCGCGCCGTCCAGGCCGGTCCCATCTGTGGCAGGGCAGGGCGCAGCAGGTCCAGTGCCTCCTCGGCCAGCACCCGGTAGGTGGTCAGCTTGCCGCCCAGTACATGCAGCGCCGGTGCCGGGTCCACCTGCACCTGCAGGCGGTAGTCGCGGCTCAGCTGCGCTGCGCGCGGATCCGGGTCGGCCAGCAATGGACGGACACCGGCGAACGCCCAGACCACCTCGTCCGGGGCGATGGGGTCACGCAGGTAGCGATTGGCCGCTTCGCACAGGTAGGTCACCTCGGAAGGCAGCGCGCTGCAGCGCGCCGGGTCACCGCGATAGTCGGTATCGGTGGTGCCCGCCAGCAGGTGGTCGTGGGCGAAAGGCAGCAGGAACACCACCCGCCCGTCGGGCTGCTGCAGCAGGCAGGCGCTGTCATCGGGCCACGGCCTGCGCAGCACGATGTGGCTGCCCTGCACCAGGCGCAGCGCAGGGCCGCCGCTGCGCGCCTGCATCCGTTCCAGCAGGCCCCCGGCCCACGGGCCCGCCGCATTGACCACGGCGCGGACATTCACGGGGTGCCGCTGGCCATCGGCGGATTCCAGAACAGCCCGCCACCGGCCCTGCACGGGGTGCAGGTCGATGCAGCGGCTGCGCACCTGCACCTGTGCGCCCCGCTGCGCGGCATCCAGGGCGTTGAGCAGTACCAGCCACGCGTCATCGACCTGCGCATCGGCGTAGCTGAAGGCCTGCCGCAGCGCCGGGGAGAGCCACTGGCCGAGCGGATCGTGTTGCAGTTCCAGTGCGCGTGACGCGGGGAAGGCGGGGCTGCGCCGGCCCAGATGGTCGTACAGCCACAGCCCCGCGCGCAGCATCCAGCGCGGGCGCAGGTGCGGTTCCCACGGCAGGACGAAGCGCAGCGGATGGACCAGATGGGGCGCCTGCCGGCGCACCACCTCGCGTTCACCCAGCGCCTTGCGCACCAGCCCGAACTCGCCCTGCTCCAGGTAGCGCAGGCCGCCGTGGATCAGCTTGCTGCTGGCGCTGGAGGTGTGCGCGGCCAGGTCATGCTGTTCGCACAGCAGCACGCGCAGGCCGCGACCGCTGGCGTCACGGGCGATGCCGGCGCCATTGATGCCGCCACCGATCACCAGCAGGTCGACGTCGTCCATCGTGTCTCCGCGTCCTGTGTCTGTAGAGCCGAGCCGCGCCACCCTTGACCGTGGGCGCCATTGAACGTAACGCATCGCAATGCGCGCGGAGCCCGCCGCTCGACTCGGGATAGGGGGCTTGGCTCGACTCTACAAAAAAGCAGCCGAGCATGGGCTCGGCTCTACACGCGGAACGCGGGTGACGGAAACGACGACGGGCCCCGAAGGGCCCGTCGCGTTGCATCAGTGAAGCAGGTGCTGCCTGGATCAGAAGCGGGCGCCGATGCCGAAGCCGACGGTCCACGGATCCATCTTGGCTTCGCCGATCTTCTCGCCGCCGACCTTGATGTCCGGGCGGGCGCGCATGTAGCGGGCGTCAGCGCGGGCGAACCAGGTGGAGTTGATGTTCATGTCGACGCCGACGGTGCCGATCACGCCCTTGGCATCCTTGAAGCGGATGTCGGTGTCAGCACCGTTGCCCAGCTTCTCGTTGCTGAAGCTCGACTGGTAGTAGCCCACGCCCACGAACGGGCGGAACACGTTGTCAGCCTGCCCGAAGTGGTACTGGCCGCTCAGCGCGACCGGCTGCTGCTCGACCGAACCCAGGCGGGCGTTGTTCGGGCCCTTGAACTTGTTGTCGAACTTGTCGGCAGCGCCCCACAGCTCAACGGCCCAGTTGTCGTTGATGTAGTAGCTGAAGCTGACGGTCGGCGCCGGGCCACCGTCGGTCTTCTTCACGCCGGTGATCGGGTCGTTCTTCGGCTCCAGCAGCGAGATGCCGCCAACAACGGCAAAATGCTTGCCCGAAGCGGTATTGGTGGTGCTGCTGTCCTGGGCGAAAGCGGCCGGCGCGAAGGCGGCGGAGGTCAGCAGGGCGAGACTCAGGATACGGATGGAGCGCATGGGGGTATCTCCTAATGTTTCTTGTTTTGGGCCCCCGGTTGCGGGGCGAGCACACCGTAGTCGCCCAAACATGAATCGAATCCGACGCACGTTAAAAAATAGTTTTCCTTGTTCAGCGACGGGTGCGGAATGCCTTTATTCATGGCGTTTTCTGCTCTCGCCGACATTCATGCAGTTGGAGAAGATGTGAGCACGGCAACGTTGTGCATTGGCCTGCCAGCGCAGGTGAACGTGGGATGCCGGGTGCTGCTGCTGGGCTCGATGCCAGGCGTGGCATCCCTGCAGGAGCAGCGCTACTACGCGCATCCTCGCAACCGCTTCTGGCCGCTGATGGCCGATATCTGCGGTTTCGACGCGGATCTGCCCTATGCGCAACGGCTGCAGGCGTTGAAGGCCGCAGGCATCGGCCTGTGGGATGTGATCGGGCGCTGCGAGCGGCGCGGCAGCCTGGATGCGGACATCGTGCGTGGCACGGAAGTGGCCAATGCACTGCCGGAACTGATCGCCACGTTGCCTGAGCTGACGCTGATCGGCTGCAATGGCGGCGCGTCATTGCAGGCATTCCAGCGCTGGGTGTTGCCGCGGCTGGAGGCCCCGCCGAAGGTGGTCGCGCTGCCGTCGACCAGCCCTGCCAATGCGGCGTGGTCGTTGCCGCGCCTGCGCCAGGCCTGGCAGCCGGTGGCCGACGCGCGGGCGACATGAAGCGGACATCGCCTGGACAATACGCTACCGACTGGTCGCGCACCCGACCCATGGGCAACAGCCTGTCCCGGCTGCGTGCGTACTGAAAACACCTGTAACGGTTGGCGCTGGACCCCGCTGGCCGCACAATAGACGTTTCCCTACACCAGATTGCCGGAGTTATCCCCATGGCCGAAATCAAGGAAGCACTTGTCCCCGATATCGGTGACTACAGCGATATCCCGGTAATCGAGGTGCTTGTCGCCGTCGGCGACACGGTCAAGAAGGACCAGGGCCTGGTGACGCTGGAAAGCGACAAGGCGACCATGGAAGTGCCGTCCTCGGTGGCGGGCGTGGTCAAGGAGCTCAAGGTCAAAGTGGGCGACAGCCTGTCCGAAGGCAAGGTCGTGGCCCTGATCGAAGTGGCCGAAGGCGAAGCCGAAGCCGCCAAGCCGGCCGCTGCCGCACCGGCACCGGCACCGGCACCGGCCAAGGCCGCTGCCCCGGCTGCCGCCACCCAGAGCGCGCCGGCCGCAGCTGCGCCGGCCGCTCCGGCTGCCAGCGGTGGTGCGGTTGAAGCCCTGGTGCCGGACATCGGCGACTACGCCGGCATTCCGGTCATCGAAGTGCTGGTCGCCGTGGGCGATACGGTCAAGAAGGACCAGGGCCTGGTCACGCTGGAAAGCGACAAGGCCACCATGGAAGTGCCGTCGTCTGTGGCCGGTGTGGTCAAGGAGATCAAGGTCAAGGTGGGCGACAATCTGTCGCAAGGCGACGTGGTTGCCATCATCGAAGCCGAGGGCGCTGCCGCGCCGGCGCCGACCAAGGCCGCTGCTGCTGCCGCTCCGGCTGCCGCAGAGACCGCCACCAAGGTCGAGCCGGTCGCTGTGCCGGCGCAGCCGGACAAGCTGGCGGCCCGCGAGATCGCCTCGGCCGGTACCCCGTCCAGCCCGCCGGTGCAGTTCAATGCCGATGGCGTGCTGCCGGCCAAGGTGCCGTACGCCACCCCGGCGGTGCGCGTGTTCGCCCGCGAGCTGGGCGTGGACCTGCTGCAGATCAACGGCACCGAGAAGGGTGGCCGCATCACCAAGGGTGACGTACAGAAGTTCGTCAAGGCCGCGCTCAGCGGTGGCGTGCCGGCAGCTGCCGGTGGCGCCGTCGCTGCTGGTGGTGGCCTGAACCTGCTGCCGTGGCCGAAGGTCGACTTCAGCAAGTTCGGCGAGACCGAAGTCCAGCCGCTGTCGCGCATCAAGAAGATCTCCGGTGCGAACCTGGCCCGCAACTGGGCCATGATCCCGCACGTCACCCAGTTCGAGCAGGCCGACATCACCGACCTGGAAGGCCTGCGCGTGGCGTTGAACAAGGAGAACGAGAAGGCCGGCATCAAGCTGACCATGCTCGCCTTCCTGATCAAGGCCAGCGCCGCAGCGCTGAAGAAGTTCCCGGAATTCAACGCCTCGCTCGATGCCAGCGGTGAAAACCTGACCCTGAAGAAGTACTTCCACATCGGTTTCGCCGCCGACACGCCGAACGGCCTGGTCGTGCCGGTCATCCGCGACGTGGACAAGAAGGGTGTGGTGCAGATCGCGCAGGAAACCGGCGAACTGGCCAAGAAGGCACGCGACGGCAAGCTGGGCCCGGCGGACATGAGCGGCGGCTGCTTCTCGATCAGCTCGTTGGGCGGCATCGGCGGCACCGCGTTCACCCCGATCGTCAACGCACCGGAAGTGGCCATCCTCGGCGTCTCCAAGTCGTCCATCCAGCCGGTCTGGAACGGCAAGGAATTCGCACCGAAGCTGATGCTGCCGCTGTCGCTGAGCTACGACCACCGCGTCATCGACGGCGCACTGGCCGCACGCTTCACCACGTACCTGTCGCAGGTACTGGCCGACATGCGCCGCGTGCTGCTGTAAGGCACCGCTTCGCCCCCACCGTGCGGCCGCAGCCCCTGGCGCGGCCGCGTGAACAGATGCAGTGACAGCCCGCCGGCGCCGCCGGGCGGGCACGAGGAAAACCCACCATGGCCACGATTGAAGTCAAGGTTCCCGACATCGGCGATTACAGCGATGTGCCGGTGATCGAAGTGTTGGTCGCCGTCGGCGACACGGTGAAGAAGGATCAGGGTCTGGTGACCCTGGAGTCGGACAAGGCCACCCTGGAAGTGCCGTCCTCGGCCGCCGGCGTGGTCAAGGAAATCAAGGTCAAGCTGGGCGACACCCTGTCCGAAGGCGCCGTGGTCGTGGTGCTGGACACTGAAGGCGCCGCCGAAGCCCCGGCCAAGGCCGCCGCGCCGGCTCCGGCCGCCCCGGCCAGCAAGCCGCCGGTGACCCCGTCGCACCGCGCCCCGGCCGAACCGGCTGCGCCGAAGCCGGCGCTGTCCAGCGGCAAGCCGGCCGACATCGAATGCGAGATGGTCGTGCTGGGCTCCGGCCCGGGCGGCTACACCGCAGCCTTCCGCGCCGCCGACGTCGGCCTGGATACGGTGCTGGTCGAACGTTACGCCAGCCTCGGCGGCGTCTGCCTCAATGTCGGCTGCATCCCGTCCAAGGCGCTGCTGCATGCTGCTGCGGTCATCGACGAAGTGGCCCACGCCGGTGATTTCGGCGTCGAGTTCGGCAAGCCGACCATCACCCTGGACAAGCTGCGCGCGTACAAGGAAAAGGTCGTCAACCAGCTGACCAAGGGCCTGGCCGGGATGGCCAAGCAGCGCAAGGTCCGCAACGTGCAGGGCGTCGGCAAGTTTGTTTCGGCCAACGAGCTGGAGATCACCGCCGCTGATGGCAGCACCCAGCTGCTGCGCTTCCAGAAATGCATCATCGCCGCCGGTTCGCAGGCGGTGAAGCTGCCGAACTTCCCGTGGGACGACAAGCGCGTGATGGATTCCACCGATGCGCTGGAGCTGGCCGAAGTGCCGGGCTCGCTGCTGGTCGTCGGCGGCGGCATCATCGGCCTGGAAATGGCCACCGTGTACAGCGCGCTGGGCAGCAAGGTCACCGTGGTCGAGTTCATGGACCAGCTGATGCCCGGCGCCGACAAGGACCTGGTCAAGCCGCTGGCCGACCGCCTGAAGAGGCAGGGCATCGACGTGCACCTGAAGACCAAGGCCTCGGGCGTCACCGCCGATGCCAAGGGCATCACCGTGACCTTCGAAGCCGCCGAGGAAGGCCAGGCGCCTGCGCTGGCGCAGGGCACCTTCGACCGCGTGCTGGTGGCCGTGGGCCGCTCGCCGAACGGCAAGAAGATCGATGCCGAGAAGGCCGGCGTGCAGGTCACCGACCGCGGCTTCATCCCGGTCGATCGGCAGATGCGTACCAACGT
Source organism: Stenotrophomonas sp. PAMC25021 (assembly GCF_004795795.1). Classification (NCBI taxonomy): domain Bacteria; kingdom Pseudomonadati; phylum Pseudomonadota; class Gammaproteobacteria; order Lysobacterales; family Lysobacteraceae; genus Stenotrophomonas; species Stenotrophomonas sp. PAMC25021. The sequence goes on from NZ_CP039255.1 coordinate 2,697,235, forward strand.
GCCGCACATCTTTGCCATCGGCGACATCGTCGGCAACCCGATGCTGGCCCACAAGGCCACGCACGAGGGCAAGCTGGCCGCTGAAGTGGCAGCCGGCCACAAGAAGGAGTGGGTCGCCCGCGTGATTCCGTCGGTGGCCTACACCAACCCGGAAATCGCCTGGGTCGGCGTGACCGAGACCGAAGCCAAGGCCAAGGGCCTGAAGGTCGGCGTGGCCAAGTTCCCGTGGGCCGCCAGTGGCCGCGCGATCGGCATCGGTCGCACCGAGGGCTTCACCAAGCTGATCTTCGACGAAGAGACCCACCGCATCATCGGTGGCGCGATCGTCGGCGTGCATGCCGGCGACCTGCTGGCCGAGATCGGCCTGGCGATCGAGATGGGTGCGGAAGCGGAAGACATCGGCCACACCATCCATGCGCATCCGACGCTGAGCGAGTCGGTGGCGATGGCCTCGGAAATCTACGACGGCACGATCACCGATCTGTACATGCCGAAGAAGAAGTAAGGCGTCCGCGCCGTTCCGAACGAAAAGCCCTGGCATCTGCCGGGGCTTTTTTTCTTCGATCAGTGCTGCAGCAAAGGGTGGGGCCGCTGCGCGGGTGGCAGGCATTTCGACAAATGTCCCCCGTCGCCCGCCTGCGGCGGTCGCCTCCTCCTTTACTTTGTCGAAATGCCCGCCACCCGCGCAGCGGCTCGGCTTGCGGATAGTCGAGAGCCACAGCCTGGCCCGCCTGGATGCCTGACACGCGGGGGAAGAGGGGCTTGTGTGCGAAGTAAAGGAGGAGGTGACGGCCGTAGGCCGGCGCCGGGGGACATTCGCACGCAAGCCCCTCTTCCCCCAGCGCTCGACCACGCATGCGTCTACGGCAATTGCCACCCGTGCAGCGGCTCGGCTTGCAGATAGTCGAGAGCCAGTGCCTGGGCCGCCGGGATGCCTGACACGCGGAGGGAGCGGGGGTTGTGTGCGAAGTAAAGGAGGAGGCGTCGGCCGCAGGCCGGCGCCGGGGGACATTCGCACGCAAGCCCCTCTTCCCAGCGCTCGACCAGCCTGCTTTTCTGCTCGACGATGCAAAGAAAAAACGCGGCCCCGATGTTCCGGAGGCCGCGCCAGGAGAGAAGATGCCGTGGAAGGGGCAGGGGATCAGAACACGAAGCTGATACCGGCCACCGGGCCCTTGAATTCCTGCTTCAGGCCGACCGTGCCGTCGCTGCCCTTCTTGTCCACGTCCAGCTTGAACCAGTCGTAGCCGGCGAACACACCGAAGTTCTTGGTGAAGCGGTAATCGACGATCGCATTGGCGCGGCTCAGGTCGCCCTTGTAGTCATCGAAACTGCCCCAGCGCGTGTTCAGGTACTGGCCCTGCAGCGTGATCATCCAGCGCTCGGACGGAGTGAAGGTCATGCGCGCACCCACCACCGGTGCCACGCCATCGGCCTTCTCGTTGAGGAACTGGCCTTCATACACCGTGCCCAGGTCCGCGTAGCCCTTGGTGCTGACCTTGGCGTACTCGCCACCGATCTGCAGGCCCAGGTCGAAGGTGTCGGTATCGACGACCGAGTAGTCATAGACCAGGCTGGCCACCTGGTACTTCAGCTCGCCCTTCACGAAGCTGCCGGCCGGCACGCTCTCACCGCCGAAGGAAATGCCCTGGTCAAGCGTCTCGCGACGGTCCTTGTCGTACTTGAAGTAGTTGAACAGCAGGCGCTGACGGTTGCTGATGCGGAACATGCCGTCGATGCGCGGCTCCCATTCCTTGCCACCCAGCTTGAAGTCCTGGTCCAGGGAGATGTCCTGGCCGGCCACGGTGGTGCTGCCACGCAGCGTGTTGTCCGAATCGATGTTCATCGCACCCAGACGGATGGCGAAGCGGTCGTCGCCTTCGGCGGCGTGGGCGGCATTGGCGAACGAGGCGCCGGCAGCGAGCAGGGAAAGGGCGAGCAGGGTGGGTACGGGGCGCATCGAAGAGTCCTTGCAGTGGTTCATCAGAATGAAGACCACTGTGCCGGACGCCGCCGTCCACCATCCGTGAACGTATGGTCCACGGAGTGTGCACGGTTCAGCCCTGTCGCGACGACGCAAAAAGATGGCCCCGGAGACGGGCTTCGGGGCCATCGTGGGACCTGCGGGGCGGAGCGTCGACGAGGTTGCTGCAGGCAGGTCGAAAGATCGGACCGGCGCATCCAGCGAAAGTTCCGCGCCTGCGACCAAAGTTCAATACTGCGGTGCAGCATCACGCGGACGTCATTGTCCCCCGGGTGGCACGCAAAAATGTAACCGTTACCGCAACTTGCGGCTTCCAGGGATGAACAGGCAGCGGTTGTCTCGCAAATTGTCCCATTGCTATAATTTGGCGGCTCGATGAGGCCCCCCTGCTGTAGCCGCCTCAGCCCTCCACTTGCAACCACGCGGGACGTCCTGTGCTGAACTCCGTTGATGCGGGTCGGCGACTGATGCTGCGCGCCGCGGTCTACCCGCTGGCCGCGGTGGCTGTCCTGGCCCTGGCCTTCCTGCTGGTAGGTCCGAAGTATGCCCTCGGCGCGCTGGCGTCCGGTGTGGCCATTTCGGCCGGCGGCTGGGTTGCGGCACGGATGGCTCTGGGCGGTGGTGCGGTGGCCGCAGGATCGGCGATGGCTCGCCTGATCATTGCGATCGTGGCCAAGTGGGTCGTGGTTTTCGGCGTCCTGCTGGTGGGGTTCCTGGTCTTCAAGCTGCCTGCATTGGCGCTGTTGGCCGGTATCGCCGTCGGCTTGATGTTCCAGGTCCTGGCCATGGCCAGGCGTTGACAGAATTCAATTAACTGAAGGTTCCGGACACATGGCGGGCGAGGCTCTAACCCCTACCAGCTACATCCAGCATCACCTGCACAACCTGACCGCACCGGTCGGCAAGGGTGAGGGTATGTTCTGGCATATCCACGTCGATACCTTCCTCACCGCCGTCCTGATGGGCCTGGTGATCGTTGTCGCGTTCTGGCTGGGGACCCGCAAGGCCACCGCCGGCGTGCCGGGCAAGTGGCAGGCCTTCGTCGAGATCTGCCTGGAGTTCGTCGACCGCCAGGCCAAGGACACCTACCACGGCAAGAGCAAGCTGGTCACGCCGATCGCCATCACGATCTTCTTCTGGATCCTGTTGATGAATCTGCTGAAGATGATCCCGGCCGATTTCATCGCCAAGCCGCTGGAATGGGTGGGCGTGCACTACTGGAAGCCGGTGCCGACCGCTGACGTCAATGCCACCCTCGGCATGGCCATCAGCGTGTTCTTCCTGATGCTGTTCTTCGCGCTCAAGTCCAAGGGCCTGGTCGGCTTCGTCAAGGAATTCCTGACGGCGCCGTTCGGCAAGTGGATGATGCCGTTCAACCTGATCCTCAACATCGTCGAGTGGCTGAGTAAGCCGATCTCGCTGGCGATGCGACTGTTCGGCAACATGTTCGGCGGCGAAATCGTGTTCCTGCTGATCTGGGTGCTGGGTGGTGCCGGTTTCTTCGGCGCCATCGCGGGTGGTGTGTTCGGCCTCGGCTGGATGCTGTTCCACCTGCTGGTGATCCCGCTGCAGGCCTTCATCTTCATGATGCTGTCGATCGTGTACCTGAGCCTGTCGGAAGACGCTCACTGAGTTTCAAGCTTCAACGCGTTTCAACCTTCATCCGTTTCATCACCCTTAGCAACTTAAGTTCCTGGAGATAACCATGTACTTCGCCGTCCTGACCAACTTCGCGCAGATTCAGAGCTCCACCGCCCTTGCCGTCGGCATCATGATCGGCCTGGCCGCGCTGGGCGCCGGTCTGGGTCTGGCCATCATGGCTGGTAAGTTCCTGGAGTCGGCCGCGCGCCAGCCGGAACTGATCCCGGTCCTGCAGGTCCGCATGTTCATCACCGCCGGCCTGATCGACGCCGCGTTCATCATCTCGGTCGCCGTTGGCCTGCTGCTGGCCTTCGCCAACCCGCTGTCGGCTGCCTTTGCTGGCGCCGTCACCAAGGCTCTGGCCGGCTGATACAGCGGTTTGAGACGACCGGGTGCTGATGCACCCGGTTTCGGATGAAGGCCGGATGTGCCGCTTCGGCGGCACGTCCACCCCGAAACCAGCGATCGAGCTAACCATGAATATCAATTTCACCCTTCTTGCGCAGGCGCTGGCCTTCGCTGGTCTGATCTGGATCATCGCGACCAAGATCTGGCCGCCGCTGATGAACGCGATCGAAGAGCGCCAGCAGAAGATTGCTGAAGGCCTCGCTGCTGCCGACCGCAGCCAGAAAGATCTGGCCCAGGCGCAGGAGAAGGTCAACGAAGCGCTGAAGGAAGCCCGCACCAAGGCCAACGAGATCATCGATCAGGCCCACGCGCGTGCCAACCAGATCGTTGATGCAGCCCGTAACGAAGCGATCACCGAAGCCACCCGTCAGAAGGAACTGGCCCAGGCTGAAATCGACGCCGCCGCCAACCGTGCCCGTGAAGATCTGCGCAAGCAGGTGTCCGCGCTGGCCGTGACCGGTGCCGAAAAGCTGCTCAAGCGCGAAATCGACGCCAACGCCCACAAGGCGCTGCTCGACGAGCTGGCCTCGGAGATCTAAGGATGAGCCAGGCCCTCACGCTTGCCCGCCCGTACGCCCGCGCCGCGTTCGCGACCGCGCGCGACGAAGGTGCGTTCGCGCCGTGGTCGGACGCCCTGGCGTTCTCCGCCCACGTCGCCGCCGACCCGCGCGTGGCGGCCCTGCTCGCCAACCCGGAGCTGGGTCGTGACGACGCCGTCGCCCTGCTGGCGCCGGTCTCGCACGGCGAGACCTACTCGCGCTTCCTGGCCATCCTGGCCGAATCGCATCGTCTGCCGCTGCTGCCGGAAATCTCCGGCATGTTCGACGCCCTGCGCGCCGAAGCCGAGCACGTGGTCAAGGCCACGGTGACCTCGGCTTCCGAGCTGTCGGCCGGCGAGCTGGACGCGATCAAGGTTGCGCTGCGCAAGCGCTTCAACCGCGAGGTCGACGTGACCACCGCGGTCGATGCTTCGCTGATCGGCGGCGCCGTGATCGACGCCGGCGACGTGGTCATCGATGGTTCGCTGAAGGGCAAGCTGGCCCGTCTGCAGACCGCGCTCGCTAACTGAATTCATTTAACGTCCGGCCCCGCTGCCGGCACTAGGACTTGACGATGGCAACCACGCTCAACCCCTCCGAAATCAGCGAACTGATCAAGAACCGCATCGAGAAGGTCAAGCTGGCCGCGGAATCGCGCAACGAAGGCACCGTGACCAGCGTGTCCGACGGCATCGTGCGCATCTTCGGTCTGGCCGACGTGATGCAGGGCGAAATGATCGAACTGCCGAACAACACCTTCGCCCTGGCCCTGAACCTGGAGCGCGACTCGGTCGGCGCCGTGGTCCTGGGTGACTACGAGCACCTGCGCGAAGGCGACGTCGCCAAGACCACCGGCCGCATCCTGGAAGTGCCGGTCGGCCCGGAACTGCTGGGCCGCGTCGTGAACGCGCTGGGCGAGCCGATCGACGGCAAGGGCCCGCTGGGCACCGACCTGACCGCTCCGGTGGAGCGTGTTGCGCCGGGCGTGATCTGGCGCAAGTCGGTCGACCAGCCGGTGCAGACCGGTTACAAGTCGGTCGACTCGATGATCCCGATCGGCCGTGGCCAGCGCGAGCTGATCATCGGTGACCGCCAGACCGGCAAGACCGCCATGGCGATCGATGCGGTGATCAACCAGAAGGGCACCGGCATCAAGTGCGTGTACGTTGCGATCGGCCAGAAGGCGTCGACCATCGCCAACATCGTGCGCAAGCTGGAAGAGAACGGCGCGCTGGCCCACACCATCGTGGTGGCCGCGACCGCTTCCGAATCGGCTGCCATGCAGTACATCAGCGCCTACTCGGGCTGCACCATGGGTGAGTACTTCATGGACCGCGGCGAAGACGCGCTGATCGTGTACGACGATCTGTCCAAGCAGGCCGTTGCCTACCGCCAGATCTCGCTGCTGCTGAAGCGTCCGCCGGGCCGTGAAGCCTACCCGGGTGACGTGTTCTACCTGCACTCCCGTCTGCTCGAGCGCGCTGCCCGCGTGTCCGAGGAATACGTCGAGAAGTTCACCGAAGGCAAGGTCACTGGCAAGACCGGTTCGCTGACCGCGCTGCCGATCATCGAGACCCAGGCCGGCGACGTGTCCGCCTTCGTTCCGACCAACGTGATCTCGATCACCGACGGCCAGATCTTCCTGGAAACCGACCTGTTCAACGCCGGCATCCGCCCGGCCGTGAACGCCGGTATCTCGGTGTCGCGCGTCGGTGGCTCGGCCCAGACCAGGATCATCAAGAAGCTGTCGGGCGGCATCCGCATCTCGCTGGCCCAGTACCGTGAGCTGGCTGCGTTCGCGCAGTTCGCCTCGGACCTGGACGAAGCGACCCGCAAGCAGCTGGAGCGTGGCCAGCGCGTCACCGAGCTGATGAAGCAGAAGCAGTACGCGCCGATGTCGATCGCCAACCAGGCGCTGTCGATCTACGCCGTCAACGAGGGTTACCTCGACGACGTGCCGGTCAACAAGCTGCTGGCGTTCGAAGAAGGCCTGCACGCCCACTTCGCCAACACCCAGGGCGAGCTGATCAGCAAGGTCAACGCCACCGGCGGTTGGGACAACGACATCGAAGGTGCCTTCAAGAAGGGCATCGCCGAGTTCAAGACCACCGGCAGCTGGTAATCGCGGTCCTGTAGAGCGGAGCCGCTGGCTCCGCTGGACCAGATGACAAACGGTTGAACAACGCGGGGCATCAGCCCCGCGCCACGGGAAACAAGAGATGGCAAGCGGACGCGAAATCAAAACCAAGATCAAGAGCGTGCAGAACACCCGCAAGGTGACGCGCGCCCTGGAAATGGTCTCGGCCTCCAAGATCCGCAAGGCGCAGGATCGGATGAAGACCTCGCGTCCGTACGCGCAGGCGATGAAGCAGGTGATCGGTCATCTGGCCCAGGCCAGCACCGACTACCAGCATCCGTTCCTGGTCGAGCGCGAGCAGGTCAAGCGGGTCGGTTTCATCGTGATCTCCTCCGATCGCGGCCTGGCCGGCGGCCTGAACAACAACCTGTTCCGCAAGATGCTGGGCGAAGCCAAGGCATGGCAGGACAAGGGTGCCGAAGTGGACCTGGTGACCATCGGCCAGAAGGCTTCGACCTTCTTCCGCCGCGTGAAGGTCAACATGGTCGGCAGCGTGACCCACATCGGCGACGTGCCGAAGCTGGAATCGCTGATCGGTGTGATCAAGGTCATGCTCGACGCCTTCACCGAAGGCAGGATCGACCGCGTGTACCTGGTCTACAACCGCTTCGTGAACACCATGGTGCAGAAGGCCAGCTTCGATCAGCTGCTGCCGCTGCCGCCGGCTGAGAAGCAGGTCGCTCACCACGACTGGGACTACCTGTACGAACCCGATGCCGCGACCGTGCTCGAGCACGTGATGACGCGTTACATCGAGTCGCTGGTGTACCAGGCACTGCTGGAAAACGTCGCCTCCGAGCATGCGGCACGCATGGTTGCGATGAAGGCAGCGAGCGACAACGCCAACAAGCTGATCGGCACCCTGCAGCTCGTCTACAACAAGGCGCGCCAGGCAGCGATCACCCAGGAAATCTCCGAAATCGTCGGCGGCGCGGCAGCAGTCTGACCGCGTTCGTTCAAAGCACACATTAGAGGATGCAGCAATGAGTCAGGGCAAGATCGTTCAGATCATCGGCGCGGTCGTCGACGTCGAATTCCCGCGTGAATCGGTGCCGAAGGTGTACGACGCACTGAAGGTGGAAAACACCGAGATCACCCTCGAAGTCCAGCAGCAGCTGGGCGACGGCGTGGTGCGTACCATCGCCCTCGGTTCCACCGACGGCCTGAAGCGCAACCTGGTTGCCGTCAACACCGGCCGTGGCATCTCGGTGCCGGTCGGCGCCGGCACCCTGGGCCGCATCATGGACGTGCTTGGCCGTCCGATCGACGAAGCCGGCCCGGTCGCTGCCAGCGACAACTGGGAAATCCACCGCGCTGCGCCGTCGTATGAAGACCAGTCCCCGGCCACCGAGCTGCTGGAAACCGGCATCAAGGTCATCGACCTGATGTGCCCGTTCGCCAAGGGCGGCAAGGTCGGCCTGTTCGGCGGCGCCGGCGTCGGCAAGACCGTCAACATGATGGAACTGATCAACAACATCGCCAAGGCGCACAGCGGTCTGTCCGTGTTCGCCGGCGTGGGTGAGCGTACCCGTGAGGGCAACGACTTCTACCACGAAATGAAGGACTCCAACGTCCTGGACAAGGTGGCGATGGTGTACGGCCAGATGAACGAGCCGCCGGGCAACCGTCTGCGCGTCGCCTTGACCGGCCTGACCATGGCCGAGTACTTCCGCGACGAGAAGGACGAAAACGGCAAGGGTAAGGACGTCCTGCTGTTCGTCGACAACATCTACCGTTACACCCTGGCCGGTACCGAAGTGTCGGCACTGCTGGGCCGCATGCCGTCCGCCGTGGGTTACCAGCCGACCCTGGCCGAGGAAATGGGCGTCCTGCAGGAGCGCATCACCTCGACCAAGAACGGTTCGATCACCTCGATCCAGGCCGTCTACGTTCCCGCGGACGACCTGACCGACCCGTCGCCGGCGACCACCTTCGCCCACCTGGACTCGACCGTGACCCTGTCGCGTTCGATCGCCTCGCTGGGTATCTACCCGGCCGTCGATCCGCTGGACTCCACCAGCCGCCAGATGGATCCGCTGGTCATCGGCCACGAGCACTACGACACCGCCCAGCGCGTCCAGCAGACCCTGCAGAAGTACAAGGAACTGAAGGACATCATCGCCATCCTGGGCATGGACGAACTGTCCGAAGAAGACAAGCAGGCCGTGTCGCGCGCCCGCAAGATCGAGCGCTTCTTCAGCCAGCCGTTCCACGTGGCCGAAGTGTTCACCGGTTCGCCGGGCAAGTACGTGCCGCTGAAGGACACCATCCGTGGCTTCAAGGCCATCGTCGATGGCGAGTACGACCACCTGCCGGAGCAGGCGTTCTACATGGTCGGCGGCATCGAAGAAGCGGTCGAGAAGGCCAAGAAGATGGCCGAGAAGGCCTGATCCGGGACGGGCGGGAGCGATCCTGCCTGACCTGACGCCGGCGCCGGGCAACCGCCCGCGCCGGTGGACCCCCACGGCGGCATTGCGCCGCCGCGAACAGCGAAGAGATTTGCATGAGCACGATCCGTTGCGACATCGTCAGCGCCGAGCAGGAAATCTTCCGTGGCGAAGCGACCCTGGTCGTGGCCACCGGTGAGCTGGGCGAACTGGGCATCGCGCCCAAGCACGCGCCGCTGATCACCCGCCTGAAGCCGGGCAAGGTGGTGGTGACCACGCCGAACGGCGAGCAGCTGGATTTCGCCATTTCCGGCGGCATCCTGGAAGTGCAGCCGCAGGTGGTGACCGTGCTGGCCGACACCGCGATCCGCGCGCAGGACATCGACGAAGCCTCGGTCCGCAAGGCCAAGGAAGAAGCCGAGCGCATCCTGGCCAACCGCGGCGAAGCGATGGAAGTGGCTGAAGCCCAGCAGAAGCTGGCCGAAGCCGTCGTCCAGCTGCAGGCGCTGGAGCGCCTGCGCAAGAATCTCAAGCACTGAGGTTCGCGCGTCATCAAGCACAAGCGCCGGCTAGCTGCCGGCGTTTTTGTTTGTTCGCCACAGGAGCAGGGAATGCAGCACCACTCGACAGCGATTGAAGGCGGCAGCTGGCAGCGGCCGTGGCGCACACCGGCAGGCGTGTTCCTGATTGCGTGGATCGTTCTGTGCCTGCCATGGCTCAGTGGCATCAAGACCATTCCCTTTGATGCCGTGCAGCAGTTCTTCCCGGCGGTCAGTTTCAGTGCCGAGCAGTTGCGTCACCTGCAGGCCCCCTGGTGGAATCCGTATCTCTACGGTGGCTACCCGCAGGTGGCCGATCCGCAGATGATGACGCTGCAGCCGACGATGCTGCTGCCGATGCTGCTGGCGCCGGGCTCCCTGCACCTGTTCACGGTGGTGGTGCTGCTGCATGTGCTGGCAGGCGGCCTGGGTGCACTGCGGTTGAGCCGCGTGCAGGGCATGCCGCCGCCGGCGCAGCTGCTGTTCGCGCTCACGCTGATGTTTGGTGGCGTGGCCGCGTCGCGCCTGCAGCACACGCCGATGATCATCAGCTACTGCCTGCTGCCCTGGCTGTGGCTGGGCCTGGAGCAGGTCCGTCGGCGGGGACGGATGCGCGACATCCTGCTGGCCGGTGTGGCCGGCGGGATGTGTGCGCTTCAACTGACCCAGGTCACCTATTTCATCATCCTCGCGTGCGTGATCTACGCCGTGGCTGCTGTCGTGCTGGCACAGGGGCAGCGCATGCGCCTGCTGTGGCAGCTGGGCGTGGTGGCCATTCTCGCCGGTGGTGTCAGTGCGCCGCAGTGGCTGTCCACGCTGGCCTGGCTGGACCAGACCAATCGCAATGGCCTGACGCTGGAAGCCGCGCTGCCGGGTGCCATCCACTGGCAGACACTGGTGACACTGCTGTCGGGCAACGTGTTCTCGCAGGGGCGCGGCGACAGCTGGGCCTTCGGTGATATCAGCGCCGATTACCTCTATGTGGGGGCAGTGCCGCTGGCGCTGTGGCTGCTCTGGGGCGGTGAGGTGCTGCGGCGCAAGCCGGCGGCGACGCGCGTCGCGCTGTGTGCGCTGACGCTGGCGATCATGGTCGCGGTGGGTGGCGCCACGCCGCTGTTCCCCTGGTTGTTCGGCTGGCTTCCGGGGCTGGACCTGTTCCGGCGCCCGTCCGATGCGCTGTTCCTTACCGTGCCTGCGGCGGCGTGGCTGGGTGCCAGTGCCCTGCAGGTTGCCCTGCAGCGGCAGCCATTGCGATTGCATCGGGTGTCCGTGGCGGTCGTCGCAGTGCTGGGCGCGTGCGCTGCGTGGCTGGCGATCGATCATGGTCATCCGCTCGCTTTCGCCTGGCTTGCGGTCAGCGCCGCGCTGGGCGTAGCCGCGGTGTGGGTGCTGCGCCGCCACCAGTCACCTGCGCGCTGGGTGCTGGCGCTGGTGCTGTTGGACCTGCTGCTGTTCAACGTCGGCACCAGGTTCAACGCGGGCAGCGGCACAAAGTCGGTGCTCACCGCCGATCGTGCGGGTCCTGCGCAGCGCGCCTATGCGCTGCTGGCGGCAGAGCGGCATATCGGCATACCCGAGCGCGCGGTGGTCTTCGGCATCGGCGGACTCACCAACGGCGCGGCGGTGCATGCCATTGCGCTGGCAAACGGCTACAACCCGCTGCTGGCAAGCGACTATCTGCAGATGACCGGGATGCCGGGCGAGCCGGTGGATACCTTCCAGCAGAAGGTCCCCACTGCCTGGATGCCAGACACCGCTGCTCCCCTGTACGACCTGCTGGGCGTGCGTTGGCTGCTGGCCCAGGAGCCGTTCCCGGGCTCCAGCGCGCAGGGCGACCAGGTGGAACTTGCGCGGCGTGACAGCGTGCTGCCACGGGTGCTGAATCCGCGGCAGGTGCGCCGCCATGAGGAGCGTCTACCGCCTGCGCCGCTGTTCAACCAGACCGATTTCAACCGGCAGCTATGGCTGCCGGCAGCCGCCAGCAGCCACTGTGCCGAACAGGATGCCGGCGAGGCCACGGTACAGGTGCTGCGCTACCAGCCGGGACGCATCGAGCTGACGGTGGTGGCCGACCATGCAGCATGGGTGGTGATCAACGAAACCACCGGTCGTGGCTGGCAGGCGCAGCTCGAGGATGGCCAGGTACTGCCGCTGCTGCGCGGCAATGGCCTCTTCCATGCGTTGTGCGTGCCGGCCGGGCAGCATCAGGTGCGGTTGCGCTACAGCGCGCTGCAGCTGTGGCGTGAGGGACTGGGAGCGCGCCTGCGCCGTGACGGTGATCGCTGACCGCTGACCGCGATCAGCGGTACACCACATGGCGCATCAACAGGAACGACACGCACGCCAGCCCGCCTTCCACCAGTGGCTTGGCCAGCCAGGTGTACTGCAGGCCCAGCGCGTGGTCGACCAGGCTCACCAGCAACGTGCTTGCCGCAGTCAGCAGCAGCCACAGCCCGAAGAAGCGTGCAAAGCGCTTCCAGCCCAGCTTGTGGGTGCCGGCCTCGGCAAAGGTGTAGCGGCCGTTGAGCCAGAAGCCCAGCAGCATGCCGGCCAGGCGCCCGGCGACGTTGGCCGGTGCGACCGGCATGCCAAGCGCGGTGGCGACCACGAACACCAGCCAATCGACCAGCAGCTGCACGAGCCCGATCACGAGGTAGGCGCTTCCCTGGCGGACAAGGCTCATCGGCATGGTGAAGGAGGAGGGATGCCCATGTTAACGGCGTACGCTCTAGAATCGTCGGCAACGAACCACGGACTGCCGTTCCCATGACCCAAGCCCTGCACGTCATCATCCTCGCCGCCGGCGCCGGCAAGCGCATGAGGTCGGTGCTGCCGAAGGTGCTGCAGCCGATCGCCGGCCAACCGATGCTGGCGCACGTGATCGATGCGGCCCGCGAACTGCAACCGGCGGCCATCCATGTGGTCTACGGCCATGGCGGTGAGGCGGTGCGGCAACAGTTCGCCGACCAGCCCGACCTGCAGTGGGCTGAACAGGCGCAGCAGCTGGGTACGGGCCACGCGGTGGCGCAGGCGATGCCGCAGGTGCCGGATGCCGTGCAGGTGCTGGTGCTGTACGGCGATGTACCGCTGATCCGCGCGCAGACCCTGCGCGATCTGCTGGCGCAGCCGGGGCGGTTGGCGGTGCTGGTCGCCGAGGTTGATGACCCGACCGGTTACGGCCGCGTGCTGCGCGATGCCGAAGGCAAGGTGGGAGCGATCGTCGAGCAGAAGGACGCGACCGACGACCAGCTGCGCGTGCGCACGATCAACACCGGCATCATCGCCGCGGAGTCGACCGCGCTGCGCCGCTGGCTGTCGCAGCTGTCCAACCGCAATGCGCAGGGCGAGTACTACCTGACCGACGTGTTCGCATTTGCCGCGCATGAGTACACCCCGGCCGAAATGGCGCTGGTGGCCGACGCGCAGGAAGCCGAGGGGGCAAACGATCCCTGGCAGCTGTCGCAGCTGGAGCGTGCCTGGCAGCATCGCGCCGTGCGTGCGCTGTGCGCACAGGGTGCACGCGTGCGCGACCCGGCACGACTCGACATCCGTGGCACCGTCACCGTGGGCAGTGACGTGCTGATCGATGTCGATGTCGTTCTCGAAGGCAACATCGTGCTCGGCGACGGCGTTACCATCGGTCCGTTCAACCGCCTGAAGGACGTTACTCTCGGCCCCGGTACCGAAGTACGCGCGCACTGTGATCTGGAGGGTGTGGTCACCGAAGGCGCGGCGCTGGTCGGTCCGTTCGCGCGCCTCCGCCCAGGTACCGTGCTGGCCGATGGCGTGCACGTCGGCAACTTCGTCGAAACCAAGAAGGTCACCCTCGGCGTCGGCAGCAAGGCCAACCACCTCACCTATCTGGGTGATGCGGTGATCGGCAGCAAGGTGAACATCGGTGCCGGCACAATCACCTGCAACTACGACGGCGTGAACAAGTCGACCACCACCATCGGCGACAACGCGTTCATCGGTTCCAACAGTTCGCTGGTGGCGCCGCTGACGATCGGCGAGGGCGCGACCATCGCTGCCGGTTCGGTCATCACCCGCACCGCCCCGGACGGCAAGCTGACACTGGCCCGCGCACGACAGGAAACCATCGATGGCTGGAAGCGCCCGGTCAAGAAGTCCTGAGCCACGTATTCCGCATGCCGACGAGCTCGGCGTGCTGCCGGCAATTGAACAGCGTGCCGGCGAACTGCTGAAGGATCACGAAGCCCATCCGGTATTTGCCGGCCACGGCCTGGATCTGCCGACGCTGCAGGACGGCCTTCAGCGGGGCCAGCTGTGGGTTGTGGATGGCCCCGGCGGCGACATTGCCGGCTACCTGCTGGGCGGCGAGCTGGGTGGCGAGTTCCATGTCCTGCAGATGGATGTGGACCCGGCGCACGCGCGTCGTGGCCATGGCCGTGCATTGCTGCGGCACGCCTTGGCGCAGGCCAGGGCCACCGGCTTTGCTGCAGCGGTGCTGACCACCTTGAGCGATGTGCCATGGAATGCAGCCTTCTATGCCAGCGAAGGGTTCGACGTAGTGCCTGAGGCTGAGTGGAACGACGGCCTGCGCGCCGTCATGGCCGAAGAGGCTGCGCTCGGGTTTCCGATGCACCTGCGGGTGGCGATGCGGCGGACCTGGTAGGTGCCGGCCCTGGTCGGCACATCCGCGCATGGCGTGGAGCTACCCGATCGGCCCGCTCAACCCACCGGCAACAGGATCGACACGCACAACCCGCCATCGCCGCGGTTCTGCAGCGACACGCGGCCACCGTGCGCTTCCACGATCTCGCGCGTCAGTGCCAACCCCAGGCCGGTGCCGTTGCGCTTGGTCGAATAGAACGGCATCAAGGCGTTCTGCAGCACCTGCTCGTTCATGCCCTTGCCGCGATCCAGTACGTCCAGGCGCAGCCATTGCGGCAGCCGCGTGAGTTGCACCTGTACGTCATCGTTGGGCGGATCGGCCTCGGCGCAGGCTTCATGCGCGTTCTTCAGAAGATTCAGCAATGCCTGCCCGAACTGCGCGATGTCGATGCGGCTGCTCAGGTCCTCGTCCGGCTCGCGTTCCATGGTGAACGGGATCTGCTGGCGCAGGCTGGACAGGAACGGCGCCCAGTGCACGGTCTGCAGTTGCGGCTGCGGCAGCTTTGCGAAGCGTGCATAGCCACGGATGAAGCCTTCCAGGTGGCGTGCGCGGTCCTCGATGGTGGTGAAGATCTCCGGCAACCGGTCGAAGCGTTCGCGCTGCACCAGCACGCCACCGGAGTGGGCCAGCGAGGCGATCGGTGCCAGTGAGTTGTTGAGCTCGTGGCTGATCACCCGGATCACCTTCTTCCACGTCTGCACTTCCTGGCGGCGCAGTTCGGCGGTGAGCAGGCGTACCAGCAGCAGGTCGTGCGGACGGCCGTTGAGCTGGAAGGCGCGGCGCGACAGGTGGTAGACCTGCTCGTCATCCTCGTCGCCGTCCTCGCCCTCGGCATGCACCGCGAACAGGCTGTCGCCGCCACGGGCAATGGCATCGCGCAGCTCTACCGGCACCTGTTCCAGCACCTCTTCCAGACGCTGGCCTTCCAGCTTCCAGCCGCCATGCAGCAGCTTGCGCGCAGCCAGGTTGGAGAACACCACGCGGGCGATGCCATCGCCGCCGGAGGCAATCAGCAGCATGGCCACCGGCGTGTTCTGCACCATGGTGTCCAGCAGCAGTTCGCGCTGCACCAGGCCCTGCCGCTGTTCGCGCAGCACATCGCCCAGCTCGCGGTGCGCCTGCACCAGGTCGCCCAGTTCGTCGTTGCCCGGCCAGTACACGCCGAAGTTGTACTCGCCGTCGCGGTAGCTGCTGGTGGTGCCGGACAGTGCGCGCATCAGCGAGCGCACCGGTGCGGTGGCGCGGCGCAGGGTCCACCACATCAACGCCAGCAGGATCACGGCCGACGCCGTGGTCACCACCCAGCCATGGTTCATCCAGTACGCCAGCAGCCACGGCAGCGCAGCGGCCAGCGCCAGCACCGGCAGCAGGCGCAGGAACAGGCGGAAGGTGAACGAGCGCCGTTTCATTCGCGTGGGATGCCGTGGCGGTCCATGCGCCGGTACAGGGCCTGGCGGCTCAGGCCGAGTTCGGCAGCCGCCTGGGCGATGACGCCGTGGTTGCGTGCCAGCACGTCCTCGATGCGCTCACGGTCGGGATCGTTGCCAGCGCTCGGTGCAGGTCGTGGCGCCGGTGCGGTGCGCGGCAGGTTCAGGTCGGCCACCTCGATGCGGTTGCCGGTCGCCAGCAGTTCGGCACGCTGGATCACGTTGCGCAGTTCGCGCACGTTGCCCGGCCACGGGTGCCGTTGCAGGGCGGCGCTGGCGGCACTGGACAGCGGCTTGCCGGCCGTCAGGAAACGCTCGGCCAGTGGCACGATGTCGCCCGCGCGCTCGGCCAACGGCGGTAGTACCAGTTCCACTGTATTGAGGCGGTAGTAGAGATCTTCGCGGAACGTGCCGTCGCGGATCATCGCCGGCAGGTCGGCATTGGTCGCGCTGACCACGCGGACTTTGACCTGGCGTTCGCGATTGGAACCCAGGCGCTCGAAGCGGCCGGTTTCCAGCACGCGCAACAGCTTCATCTGCCCGCCCAGCGACAGGTTGCCGATCTCATCCAGGAACAGCGTGCCTCCGTCGGCGGCTTCGAACTTGCCCTCGCGTGCCTTGTTGGCGCCGGTGTAGGCGCCGGCCTCGGCACCGAACAGTTCGGCCTCGATCAGCTCCGACGGCAACGCGCCGCAGTTGACCGTGATGAACGGGCCTTTGGCCACCAGTGAATTGGCCTGGATGATCTGCGCGATCTTCTCCTTGCCGGCACCATTGGGACCGGTGATCAGCACCGGCAGCTCGGAGCGCGCGACCTGGCAGGCCAGGGCGATGACGCGCTCGCTGGCCGGATCGGCGAAGACCGCACCGCACAGGTCGTACTTTTCTTCCAGCGCATTGCGCTGGCGCAGCTCGCGGCTGCGGCGGCGGTCCAGTTCGCGCCGCGCCTCGGACAGCTCCAGCAGGTTGTTGACCGTGGTCAGCAGCTTGCGGTCGTCCCAGGGCTTGGCCAGGTAGTCGGCGGCGCCGGCCTTGACCAGGTCCACCGCGCTGCTCAGGTGGGTCCAGGCCGTCAGCAGGATCACCGGCAGGTCCGGGTGGCGTGCGCGGATCTGTGCGAACAGCGCTTCGCCCTCCTCGCCGGAGGTGGTGTCCTCGCTGAAGTTCATGTCCTGGATCACCAGGTCGACCGGCTGCGACTCGAGCAGGGCCAGCCCCTCGGCCGGGCTCTGCGCCTGCAGGGTGTCGATGTCGTGCAGGGAGAACAGCACGTCCAGTGCAGTGCCCACACTGGCGTTGTCGTCGATGATCAGGATCGAAGGCATCAAGCGGTTCTGCAGAAAGGGATGGGCGGCGCCGATGGAGCCGTGTTCGTGTCCATACGCCGGGAGAGCCCGGCGCCACCCATCAAGCATAGCCAAACCCGTAGCCGTCGGGGCGGCGGGCTCAGCGTCGGGGCGGCGGCGGTGGCGGTGCTGGCGGAGGCGGAGCGACCAGCGCCCTGCGCCAGGCAGCGGCGTCCACCGCGACCGTCAGTTCCTGCCTGTCGCGCTGCAGCAGGAGATAGGCCCTGGCGGCGCTTGAACGCCGCAGGGCCTCGGCAAGATGCTCGATCCTGCGTACGGTGGTGTCATCCACCCGCAGGATGCGATCGCCGCTGCGCACGCCGAAGCGGGCTTCCGGGCCGGCGGCTTCCACGCGCACCTGGCCTTCGCTCGAACGCAATGCCAGGCGCGCATCGTCCTGGCGCCACTCCAGTGTCTGCGAGCTGCCACCGCCGGCCAGTGCCGGCAGTGGCAGGAGCATCATCATCAGCATCCAGCGGATACGCATCTCATGCGCCCCGCGTGGCAACCGCAGGCGGTACCGCTGCCGCGCGCCGGGCCGGCCCGAACACCGCGATCTGGCCAAGCACCCACAGCAGCAGTGCGCCCAGCGGCAGGTAGTGCAGCGGCATGCGCGGCAGCTCGTACATGTTCATCAGTGCCAGGTTGATCGCATAGGCGGCCAGCATGCCCAGCACGATGCCCAGCGTGGCCAGCAGGAAGTTCTCGGTCTGGAAGTAGCGCAGGATCTGCCCACGCGTCGCGCCGAGCGCGCGACGGATACCAATCTGCTTGCTGCGCTGCTGCACCCAGAAGCTGGCCAGGCCGATGATGCCCAGTGCGGTGACCACCAGCAGCGAGATGCACACCGTGATCAGCAGCCCGACCATGGCCCTGTCGTTCTTGAAGTAGTCATTGCGCTGCGCCTCATAGGTCAGCTTCTCGCGCACCAGCCGGTTGGGGTCGTTGCGTTCAAGCGCGGCGATCGCGCCCTTGAGTACTTCCTCGCGCCGTTCCGGAGCGGTGCGCAGGACGTACGGGCCCTGGGTGAAATCGGTCCGCACAGGCAGCACCATCGACAGCGTGGTGTTGTTGTTGTAATCGGTGGGCGTGGCCAATGACGCGACAATACCCACCACGTGCAGTGGCTGCTTGCCCATGTAGAACGTCTTGCCCAGTGCGTTCTCGCCGGGGTACAGCCTGTCGGCGAGCGTGCGGCTGATGATCACCGAGGAGGCAGTATTGGTGGAGGCGTTCTTCTGTGCATCCTCGACGTTGCTGTATTCACTGGGCTGGAAGTCGCGGCCGGCGGTCAGCTGCAGTCCAAGCGTGGACAGTCCACCTTCGCCGAACATGTACATGGTGACGAAGGCGGTCGGACGTTCCTGTTCCTGCTTCAGCGAAACGCTGGTATTGGAGGAGTTCGGGCGGAACGGCAGCTGGTTGACCTTCGCGGCGGCGGTGACCCCGGGAACGGCGCGCAGGGCGGACAGGTCCTCCTGGGTGCGGGCCTGGCCATTGGTCTGCTTGCCGATGCCGCTGACCCGGACGAACACCAGCTCGTTCTCGGCCAGGCCGCTGGTCTGGCTGATCCGTTCAACGCGCTGGGTGACCAGGAACAGGGCATTGCAGACGATGGCGCAGGTCAGGGCGACTTCCAGCACGATCAGGGCGGCGGCTGTCTTGTGCCGGCGCAGGGTGCTGAGGATGGGGCGGATATCCATGGGAGGTCCTCGTACTCGTGCTTACTGCGACTTGAGCTGGATGGCCGGGGTAACCTGCATCGCGCGCCAGGCGGGCAGGAAACCAGCGGCGAGGCTGGCGAACAGGGTCAGGCCAATGGCCAGCAGCAGCATGCTGCCGTCCAGGTGGGCCAGGCTCGCGTAGTCCACGGGTTGCTGGCGCACCGCATACAGGCCGAGCAGGGCCAGGCCGATGCCGAGCACGCCGCCGGCAACGCCGATCGCACCGGCTTCAACCAGGCATTGCAGGAAGATCTGCCCACGGCTGGCACCGAGGGCGCGGCGCACGCCGATCTCGCCGCTGCGGCGCAGGAACTTCGCCAGCAGCAGGCCCACCGTGTTGACCAGGCAGACGCCGAGAAAGCCCAATGCCAGCCACATCTGCAGGCGCACGTCGCTGGGCACGGCATTCTTGAACGTCAACCACTCCATCACCGGGCGCAGGCGCACGTTGGTAGGGCGCTCGAAACGGCCCGCTGCGCGCTGCTGGTCCGAGTAGTTGGCCAGGTAGCTGCGGTAGTCCTCGACCTTGGCCGGATCCAGCTCCACCCAGTACTGGATCCAGCTGCAGGGCGCGTTGATCGAGTTGCTGCTGCCATCCGGATTCTCGCCGAAGCAGTTCATGTTGCCGTTGCTGCCGAACTCCAGGTCCATCGCAGTGGAAAACGGCACCAGCAGGTCTTCATCCTTGCCGTAGTTGCCGGTGGTCAGATCGAAGAAGTGGGGTTCGGGATTCCACTTCTTCATCACGCCGATCACCCGCAGTGAATGGCCACTCAGGCGGATCTCGCGACCGGTGCTGTCGGCACCCTGGAACAGCTTGTCGTTGATCGCTTTCGACAGCACCACCACCCGGCTGCGATTGTCATCATCGCTGCTGTTCCAGGCACGCCCGTACTGCATCGGCACGTCGAACATCGGGAAGAAATCGGCCGACGTCCAGCGCGTATCCACCGAGAACGGCTTGAGCGTGCTGAGCTCCGGTTCCACCGTGCCGCCGCCCGCGCTCATCATCGCCTGGCGGATGCCGCGCTTCTCGCGCAGCAGGGTCTCGGCGTCGCGCCGTGTCATCTGTTCCTCAGGCTCCTCACCCGGGGTATAGCCGCCGCGCGGGCGCGGATCGACCTGCACGTAGAACAGCTGGTCGCTCTTGCCGGGAATCGGGTCGCCGGACAGCACGTGGAACACCGTCAGCGTGGTCATCGAGGCACCGATGCCGAGCGCGATGGCGACCACCATCAGTGCGGTCAGGATCTTGTTGCGGCGGAAGCTGCGTACCGCCAATCGGGTGTAGTAGGCGAACATGGGAGTGCCCTCACTCGTTGACGGCAACGATGTGGCGCGGCGGGGTAGCCAGCACCGGTTCGCGCACCAGGTCGGTCACCTGGCCATCGACGATGTGCACGTTGCGCTGCGCGCGCGCGGCCAGTTCCGGGTCGTGGGTGACCATCACGATGGTGGTGCCGGCGGCATTGATCTCCTCCAGCAGTTCCATCACGCCGCGGGCCATCTGCGTATCCAGGTTGCCGGTCGGTTCGTCGGCCAGCAGCAGGCGCGGGCTGCCGGCCAGCGCACGCGCGATCGCCGCACGCTGCTGCTGGCCGCCGGACAGTTCGTTCGGATAGTGCTTCATGCGTGAGCCCAGGCCGACCTGGGTGAGCGCCTTCTCGATGCGTTCGCGGCGCTCGTTGGCACTCATCTTCCGGTAGCGCAGCGGCACGTCGACGTTATCGAACAGGTTCAGGTCGGGAATCAGGTTGAAGCCCTGGAAGATGAAGCCGATCTTCTGGTTGCGCAGGCGGCTGCGGGCGTCATCGCCCAGCGTGCTCACGTCCTGGCCGTCAAGCAGGTAGGTGCCGCTGGTGAAGGTTTCCAGCAGGCCGGCGATGTTGAGGAAGGTGGTCTTGCCGGAGCCGGACGGGCCGGTGACCGCGACGAACTCGCCTTCCTTGACCTGCAGTTCCAGCGAGCGCAACGCGTGGGTTTCCACCTGTTCGGTGCGGAAGACCTTGGCGACCGAACGCATTTCGAGCATGTACATGGGGTGTCCTCTCTCCAGGATTCAGGTATCAGGTATCAGTTGACGGAGACGCGTTCGGCGTCCTTGAACAGGTCGCTGCCGGAGACCACGATGCGGTCGCCCGGCTGCACCCCCGACTTGATTTCCACTTCGCCCAGGCTGCTGACGCCCAGTTCCACCGGACGCCGCACCGCGGTGCGGCCATCCATCACGTAGGCCACGCCATTGCCCTGTTCGACGAACGGGCCGCGCTCGACCTTCAGCACGTCCTTGCGGGTATCGAGCAGCACGCGCACCGACATCCGCTGGCTCTGGCGCAGGCCTTCCGGCTGCGCGCTGGCGAAGCGCACGCGGGCGTTGACCTCGCCGTTGACCACTTCCGGCGACACCGCGCTGATCTCGCCCGGGAACGGCTTGCCATTGCCGCCGGTCAGCTGCGCCGGCATGTCGATCGCCAGGTCGCGGGCGAAGCTCTCCGGCACCTTGATCTCGACCTCGAACTTGGACAGGTCGACCACGCCCAGCACCGGCGCGTTGGCAGCCAGGTTGGTGGACTGGACCGCCTGCACCTGGCCGACCTGGCCGTCAAACGGTGCGCGCAGGGTCAGTGCGTCGACCTGGCGCTGCACTTCGGCCACCACGGCCTTCTGGCGGTCGGCCAGCAGGCGCTTGTTGCGGGCATCCAGGTCGGCGCCCTGGCTCTGCAGGCGCGCATCGGTGGTGGCGTTGGCCAGGGTGATGTCGGCCTTCTTCAGCGAGTCCTTGGCCTTGGCCAGGTCGATCTGTGGCACCGCACCGCCGTCGTAGCCGCGCTGGAAGCGCTGCAGGTCGCGGTCGGCGGCCTGGCGCTCGATGGTGGCCTGGTCGGTTTCCTTGCGCGACTTGGCGCGGGCCAGGGTGGCGTCCAGCGCGGCACGGCTGGCCTCGGCTTCCAGGCCGGCCAGGGTGGCCTGTTCCTGGGCCAGCTTGCTGCGCAGTTCCGGGCTGTCGATGACCGCCAGTTCCTGGCCCTTCTTCACCACGTCACCGGCGACCACTTTCAGGTCCACGGTGCCGGCCGAGATGGCGTACAGGATCGGGCTATTGGCGGCGATCACCCGGCCGTCGGCGGCGATGTCGCGGACCAGGTCGCCGCGCTTCACTTCGGCGATGCGCACCCGGCTGCTGTCGAAGGAGCGGCTGGCATTGGACCAGGCATGCACGGCCCAGCCGATGCCGGCCAGCAGCACGATGGCGCCCAGCGCCGGCCAGCGGTAGCGCTGCCAGTTGACGCGGGTGGCGCCGGCGGGGGCGGAGGAAACGATCTGGTCCTGTGCGGAAGTGTCGCGGATCATCGGGTGCGTGCCTGACGGTGGTAGCCAGTACCAAGCACGTAGCGTGCCAACTTTATTTCCTTTCAGTTCAACAGGTTGGGCGGGCCGCTGGAGTGTCCGGGTGTCCGCGGACACCTTTCCGGACACTTTCATTAAGCGGACAGGAGGGGGAAGCCGGACACGCGGGCTAGAATGCGCCGATCGTCTTCAAGGAAACGCGTGACATGTGTGGAATCGTGGGTGCAATCGCCGATCGCGACGTGGTGCCGGTGCTGATCGAAGGCCTGAAGCGGCTTGAGTACCGTGGTTACGACTCCTCGGGCATCGCGGTGATCGATCACGCCGAGCGCCCCGAAGTACGTCGTGTCCGCCGCACCGGTCGCGTGTCGGAAATGGCCACGGCGGCCGAGGCCGAAGGGTTCAATGCGGTGCTGGGTATCGGCCACACCCGCTGGGCCACCCACGGCGGCGTCACCGAGGCCAACGCGCATCCGCACATCAGCCACGGCGTGGCGCTGGTGCACAACGGCATCATCGAGAACCACGAAGAGCAGCGCGAGAAGCTGCGGGCGCTGGGCTACACCTTCGAGTCGCAGACCGACACCGAAGTCATCGCGCACCTGATCCATCATCACCTGAAGGGCGGCGATGACCTGCTGGTGGCGCTGCAGCACACGGTGAAGGAGCTGACCGGCGCCTACGCGCTGGCCGTGGTCAGCCGCGCCGAGCCGGAGCGCTTCGTCTGCGCGCGCATGGGCTGCCCGCTGCTGGTGGGCCTGGGCGAGGGCGAGAACTTCGTCGCCTCCGACGTCTCGGCGGTGATCTCGGCCACCCGCAAGGTGATCTTCCTGGAAGAGGGCGACACCGCCGAGATCCGTCGCGATGGCGTGCGCATCTTCGATGAGCATGACCGGCCGGTCGAGCGCGATGTGCACCTGTCCGACGTGTCGCTGGCATCGCTGGAGCTTGGCCCGTACCGCCACTTCATGCAGAAGGAAATCCACGAGCAGCCGCGCGCGCTGGGCGACACCATCGAGGCGGCGATCGACGCCGGTGGTTTCCCGGCCGAGCTGTTCGGCAAGAATGCCGAAGCGGTGCTGTCGGGCATCGAGGGTGTGCAGATCATTGCCTGCGGCACCAGCTACTACGCCGGCCTGACCGCGCGCTACTGGATCGAGGCCATCGCCGGCCTGCCGTGCAGCGTGGAGATTGCCAGCGAGTACCGCTACCGCGCCGCGTATGCCAACCCGAAGCACCTGATCGTCACCATCTCCCAGTCCGGCGAAACGCTGGATACGATGGAGGCGCTGAAGTACGCCAAGGCGCTTGGACACAAGCACACGCTGTCGATCTGCAACGTGCCGGAAAGCGCGATTCCGCGCGCCAGCGAGCTGGTCTGCTACACCCGCGCGGGCGCGGAGATCGGCGTGGCTTCGACCAAGGCCTTCACCACCCAGCTGGCCGCGCTGTTCCAGTTGACCGTGGTGCTGGGCAAGCTGCATGGCCGCATCGACGCGGCGCAGGAAGCGGATTACCTGGAACAGCTGCGCTTCCTGCCGGGCAGCGTGCAGCACGCGCTGAATCTGGAACCGCAGATCGCGGCGTGGGCCGAACGCTTCGCGCGCAAGTCCAATGCGCTGTTCCTGGGCCGTGGCCTGCATTACCCGATCGCGCTGGAAGGCTCGCTCAAGCTCAAGGAGATTTCCTACATCCACGCCGAGGCCTACCCGGCGGGCGAGCTGAAGCATGGCCCGCTGGCGCTGGTGGACGAGGACATGCCGGTGGTGGTGATCGCCCCCAATGACAGCCTGCTGGAGAAGGTGAAGTCGAACATGCAGGAAGTGCGCGCCCGTGGTGGCGAGCTGTTCGTGTTCGCCGACCAGGACAGCAACTTCAATGAGTCCGAAGGCGTGCACGTGATCCGCACGCCGCGCCATGCCGGCGTGCTCAGCCCGATCGTGCACACCATTCCGGTGCAGCTGCTGGCCTACCACACCGCGCTGGCACGCGGCACCGACGTGGACAAGCCGCGCAACCTGGCCAAGAGCGTGACGGTGGAGTAACACTCCCGGATCCGTTGAATGCTGCATGCGAAAAGGGGCCCGCGTGGCCCCTTTCGTTTGCGTGGTCGGCCATGCCAAGTGGGACAGCCACCGGGTGTTCTGTCCGCCGTCGGCAGCAGGCAATCATTCTTTAATGCGCGGCATCGGCTGTATTCAGCGGCGGTTTCAGCCGCGGTGCCATTCTCTGGATCGTCGGTTGGTTCCCACGACGAACTGTCCTATCGATGCCGGTAGTGACCGATGGTCGCAGTCGTAGAATCGATTTGACCGAGGTCCGGGTTGAGCGGTTGAGCCCACCTCGTTCGCGTTGCAGCACATCGCCTGCCGATCCATTCCACGCGGCGGCCGGGTGCGCCAGACGTGCGCTGAAAGGTCTGTTCCCGGGGAGGGGGCGTATCGGAAGAGCACACTTTTTTGACTTCAGTGACCTGCACCAGGAAACAAGAATGAACGTCCGCGAACTCCTGCAATCCAAGAAAGAAGCTGTCATCACCATCGACGCCGAAGACACCATCGGTGCCGCCGCCCACAAGATGAGCGCGAACAGGATCGCTGCGCTGGTGGTGATGAAGGACGATGCCCCGGTCGGCATCATTTCCGAGAAGGACATCGTGCGTACCCTGGCCGACGACGGCCCGCAGGCCGGCCGCCGGGTGATCTCCAGCCTGCCGTCCACCGGCCTGGAAGGCATTGCGCCGGACGCGACGCTGAAGCAGGCCATGTCGTTGATGACGTACTCGCGGCGCCGTCATCTGATGGTGACCGACGGCAACCAGCTGGTCGGCATCCTCAGCCTGGGCGATATCGTGAAGAACCTGCTGGGCGAGCTGGAACTGGAAAAGGCCGTGCTTCAGGACATCTACATGGCCGCCCACTGAGGGCTGCAGCGCTGGAAGCAGGGAAGCCGGGCATTGCCCGGCTTCTTCGTTCACGGCTTCGGTGATATCAGAACGTGACCTTTACCGAGTCGGCGCTGTAGTTCGCAGGACCGTGATAGACCACTTCGATGTTGTTGCCGTCCGGGTCGAGCACGAAGGCGCCGTAGTAGCCCGGGTGGTAGGGGCGTTCGCCCGGCGCGCCGTTATCGGTGCCGCCGGCGGCGATCGCGGCGGTATGGAAGGCATCGACGGTGGCGCTGTCGCGGGCCTGGAAGGCCAGATGGTGCCGGCCGGTCAGCTGGCCGGCGGCGGCCTCGCTGCTGGCGCTGGAAATGAACAGCTCATCGGCCCAGAAGTAATCATCGCCTTCGCCGGCGATCGGGATGCCGATGGTGTCGAACACCGCCTGGTAGAAGCGGCGGCTGGCCGCCAGGTCACGCACCACCAGCTGGATGTGGTCGATCAGGCGGCCGCGGTGCAGTTCCATCGTTTCCATACGAACCTCGAAAAAAAGGGGACGGAGGGGATTAAGTCGCTTCCGGCCAATAGTGCCAGAAACGACTTAATCCCCTCCGTCCCCTTTTTGTCAGTTGGCGATGATTTCGACCCAGTAGCCGTCCGGGTCCTTGATGAAGGCCAGGTTCTTCATGCGGCCGTCGGTCAGGCGCTTCTGGAAGGTCACGCCGAGGTCCTCGAAGCGCTGGCAGGCGGCCTCGATGTCCGGCACCGACACGCAGATGTGGCCGAAGCCGCGCGGGTCGCTGTTGCCGTCGTGGTAGACCGCGCCCTGCTGGGTCTCGGTGCCGTGGTTGTGGGTCAGTTCCAGCACGCCCGGCAGGCCGGCCATCCACAGGCGGCGCTGGCTGTCGTCTTCTGGCACCACTGCGCCGGCCGGCACGTAGGCCAGGAAGTACAGGCTGAACTGGGCGTCCGGGAAGTCGCGCTTGTCGATCAGCTGGTAACCCAGTACGCGGGTGTAGAAGTCCAGCGAGGCGGTGATGTCCTTCACCCGCAGCATGGTGTGGTTGAACACGAAGCCGCTGGTTTCGGCCGGGGCCTGGGCGGCGACGCCGGGGACATCGCGCAGGGCGGGAATGGTCATGGGGGAGGTCCTTCAGACGGGGCCGTTGCCGGCCGGATGGCGCCATTCTACCGGCCCGCACCTGACGGCACCGCGACGTACAATGGCCGGATCGCACCGTTCCGTCCTGATAACGATTGCCCGCCATGTCGCAGCGTGAATGGGTGGCCGCCGCCATCCGCAAGATCGAAGCCGATTTCAACCGTTCCGCCGATACCCATCTGATCCCGCTGGCGCTGCCCGGGTTCGAGGGCATCGACCTGTACCTGAAGGACGAGTCGAGCCATCCCACCGGCAGCCTCAAGCACCGGCTGGCGCGCTCGCTGTTCCTGTACGCGCTGGCCAACGGTTGGTTGCGCGAGGGCCGGCCAGTGATCGAGGCCTCCAGTGGCTCGACCGCCGTGTCCGAAGCCTATTTCGCGCGCCTGCTGGGCCTGCCGTTCATTGCGGTGATCCCGGCCACCACCTCGCCGGAAAAGATCGCGGCGATCGAGTTCCATGGGGGCCGCTGCCACCTGGTCGAGCGCGCCTGCGACCTCAACTGTGATTCGGAAAAGCTGGCCCGCGAAACCGGCGGCCACTTCATGGACCAGTTCACCTATGCCGAGCGGGCGACCGACTGGCGTGCCAACAACAACATCGCTGAATCCATCTTCAAGCAGATGGCCGAAGAGCCCAGCCCGGTTCCGGAATGGATCGTGTGCAGCCCGGGTACCGGCGGTACCGCCGCCACGCTGGGCCGTTATGTCAGCTACCGCCGGCATGACACCCGCATCCTGTGCGCGGACCCGGAAGTGTCGGTGTTCTTCGACGGCTACAAGGCTGCCGTGGCCGGTGAACAGGACTGGCGTGGACTGACCTGTAGCGGTGGCTCGCGCGTGGAAGGCATCGGCCGGCCACGGGTGGAGCCGAGTTTCATCCCGACCAGTGTCGATGCGATGGTGAAGGTGCCCGATGCGCTGAGCCTGGCCGCGATGCGCCATGTCAGCCGCCAGCTCGGCCGCCGTGTCGGTGGCTCCACCGGCACCAACTTCATCGGCGTGCTGCAGGCCGCGCAATGGATGCGTGAGGCGGGCCACCAGGGCAGCATCGTCAGCATCCTGTGCGACAGTGGCGAGCGCTATGCGCAGAGCTATTACGACCCGGCGTGGTATGGGCGACAGGGGATCGATGTCGACGGCGCCGATGCGCAGCTGGCGGCGGCGGTGGCCGGGCAGGGGTTGCCCGAACTGCCGTGGTGCAGCCTGGAAGCGTTGTAACGCGGCAACGCACGGCCGGCTGCGCATCGGCTGGGTAGCGTCTACTGTTGGTCGACCGCTCCACGTTCAGGTCGCCGGAATCCCGCGCTGCGCGCGAAAGTCGACCCACAGTCGAATCCACCCGGTCGCCGGGGCGTCTCAATACCCCGCTGCGGTGAACGCATCCAGCACCGCATCGCGCAGCGCATCAGGCAACGCCTCGATGTCCATCGCTCGGTCATCCAGGTGCAGGCTGGGGTCCAGGATGCTGGCGCGTCCCTGGGCCAATGCCTGCAGCCACAGCAGCACGCAGATCACGAACTCGCGCTCGTGGCCCAGCTGCAACTGGCTGGCGCCGCGCTCGATCACCTCGAACGGGTACCACTCCTGGGCATCGTTGAACGTGCCGCCCTGCTGCAATACCGCCTGCAGCTGCTCCAAATGGCGGGGGGCGTCGTCGCCGGCATCGCACAGCGCGGCGATCCAGGCCAGTTCTGCCGGGCTGGCGGACAGCGCCAGCGAGCGCGCCGGTGAGATGGATGCCACTGCAGCCAGACCTTCCATGTAGGGCCTCGTTCGGTAAGTACCGCTGCGGACTCCCCCGCAGCCAGAGCTTCGGTGCGCGGCCGTCAGGCCGACGTGAACGCCGGCGCATGCCCCCTTGTCAGCCGCGCCTGTCAGCGCCATATCTGGGAAGCTGCCCGCCCGCCGGGCCCGTTCCCTGGAGATCTGCCGTGACCGTTGCCAACCCCCTGCTCGACTTTTCCGGACTGCCGCGCTTTGACGCGATCCGCCCCGAGCACGTCGCGCCGGCGCTGGATGTGCTGCTGGCCGAGGCCGAAGCTGCCGTCAGCGCAGCCGAGCGGGTGCAGCCGGTGCGTTGGGACACCTTCGTCACCCCGCTGGATGACGCCACCGAGCGCCTGTGGCGTGCCTGGGGCCTGGTCGGCCACCTGCAGGGGGTGGTCAACACCCCGGAACTGCGTGAGGCCTACAACGGCAACCTGCCGCGGGTGACCCGTTTCGCCAGCGCGCTGGGCCAGAACCTGGCGCTGTATCGCCAGTACCAGGCACTGGCCGCCAGCCCGGAGGCCGCGCATTTCAATGAAGCCCAGCGCAAGGTGCTGGACAACACGCTGCGTGACTTCCGCCTGGGCGGTGCCGAGCTGGCACCTGAGGCGCAGCAGCGCTTTGCGGCGATCAAGGAGGAACTGTCGGCGCTGTCGGCGAAGTTCTCGCAGAACGTGCTCGACGCCACCGATGCATGGTCGCTGTACATCGAGGACGAAGCGCGACTGCTGGGCCTGCCGGAAGACGTGAAGGCTGCCGCGCGCGCTGCGGCAGAGAAGGACGGCAGGACCGGCTGGAAACTGACCCTGCAGATGCCGTGCTACCTGCCGGTGCAGACCTGGGCTGAAGACCGCGACCTGCGCGAGATCCTGTACCGTGCCAGCGCGCAGCGTGCATCGGAGTTCGGCGATGACGCGCTGGACAACAGTGGCAACATCGACCGTATCCTTGCCCTGCGCGCCGAACTGGCCGCGTTGCTCGGCTTCGATTCGTACGGCCATTACTCGGTGGCGACCAAGATGGCGCAGGATCCGGCCGAAGTGCTGGGTTTCCTGCGTGACCTTGCCGCGCGAGCCAAGCCGTTCGCGGCCAAGGACCGCGCCGAGCTGGAGCAGTTCGCACGCGAGCAGCTGGGCATCGATGACCTGCAGGCCTGGGACCTGGCGTTCGCCGCCGACCGCCTGAAGCAGGCGCGTTACAGCTATTCCGAGCAGGAAGTGAAGCAGTATTTCACCGAACCGAAGGTACTGGGCGGCCTGTTCTCGGTGATCGAGCAGCTGTATGGCCTGCATGTGCAGGAAGACAGCGCACCGGTGTGGCACGAAGACGTGCGCTTCTTCCGCCTGGTCGATGCGCAGGGCGCGCTGGTCGGCCAGTTCTACCTGGACCTGTACGCACGCGAGGGCAAGCGCGGCGGTGCGTGGATGGACGATTGCCGCAACCGTCGCGTGCGTGGCGACGGCAGCGTGCAGACGCCACTGGTCTACCTGGTGTGCAACTTTGGCCGGGGCGCCAACGGCAGGCCGGCGACCTTCAGCCACAATGAAGTGACCACGCTGTTCCATGAGATGGGCCACGGGCTGCACCAGCTGCTGACCTGCATCGGCGAACTGGGCGTGGCCGGCATCAACGGCGTGGAATGGGACGCGGTGGAGCTGCCCAGCCAGTTCATGGAGAACTTCTGCTGGGAATGGGACCACCTGCAGGGCATGACCGCGCACGTGGACAGTGGCGAGCCGCTGCCGCGCGCGCTGTACGAGCGCATGCTGGCTGCGCGCAATTTCCATAGCGGCATGGCCACGGTGCGCCAGCTGGAGTTCGGCCTGTTCGACATGCTGCTGCACAGCCAGTTCGAACCGGCGCAGGACAGCGTGCTGGCACTGCTGGACCGAGTGCGCGCGGAAGTGGCCGTGAACCACCCGCCGGTCTGGAACCGCTTCCCGCACCAGTTCAGCCACATCTTCGCTGGTGGTTACGCCGCGGGTTACTACAGCTACAAGTGGGCCGAAGTGCTCAGCGCCGATGCCTACGCCGCGTTCGAGGAAGCGCCGCAGGCACTGGCTGAAACCGGTGCACGCTTCCGCGATGAGATCCTGTCGCGTGGTGGCAGCCGCCCGGCGGCGGAGAACTTCAAGGCCTTCCGCGGCCGCGCGCCGCAGATCGACGCGCTGCTGCGGCACTCGGGCATGGCGTAAGCGAAAAAAAGGGGGGACGGAGGGGATTAAGTCGTTTGTGCACAAACGACTTAATCCCCTCCGTCCCCTTTTTCTATTCGGCGTAGATCATCTTCCGGGTCATGCCGCCGTCGACGATGAAGTCCTGGCCGGTGCTGAAGCCGGACAGCGACGACAGCAGGTACACCGCCAGCGCGCCGATGTCCTCGGGGCGGCCGACCCGGCCGACCGGGTGCTGTGCCTGGTCGATGGCGGAGTACTCCGGTGCGTGTCGCCGCGAGGGGGCCTGCCAGGCCGTGGTGCCGATCCAGCCCGGACTGATGCTGTTGACCCGCACCGTTGGGCCGGCACTGATCGCCAGCGCATGGGTGAACGCCACCAGCCCGCCTTTGGCCGCAGCATAGGCCTCGCTGTGCGCTTCGGATTGCCAGGCGCGGGTCGAGGCGATGTTGATGATTGCGCCGGCGGCGCTGGCCGTCAGCGCCGGTAGTGCGTGCTTGCTGCACAGGAAGGCGCCGTGCAGCGAGGACAGGCGGCGCTGCCACTCGTCCCAGTCCATGTCCTGCAGCTGCGTGCCATGCGGTACGGCGATGCCCGCGTTGTTGACCAGCCCGTCGATACGGCTGAAACGCCGCAGGGCCACGGCGATGAAGTCGCGCACGCTGGCTTCGTCGGTGATGTCCAGGCGCTGGAATGCGGCCTCGCCACTACGCTGCCATTCCGCCAGGCACGCCTCGCCGGCCTCCACGTCCAGGTCGCCGATCAGCACGCGTCCGCCGGCACCGAGCACGGCCTGTGCGATGCCACGGCCGATGCCGTTGGCGCCGCCGGTGACCAGCACCACCTTGCCCGACAGCGGCGCGGCCGGCCATGCGGCAATCGGCGGCACCGTGCTCACGTCAGGTCTTCGCCACGCAGGCGGCGATGCCAGCCGTCCACGCCGATGCGGTCCAGGGTCTGGATGTTGCGCTCGACGATCACGTCCGGGTCCGGATAGACATCCACTGCGCGCGCCACGCTGTCTTCGCGCAGCAGGTGCAGGGTGGGGAAGGGCGCGCGATTGGTGTAGTTGCTGGCGTCGTCCGCTGCCACGCCGTCGAACTGGTAGTCCGGGTGGAAGCTGGCCACCTGCAGGATGCCCTGCAGGTCCAGTGCCTCGATCGCGGCGTCGGCGTTGTCGAGGAAATCGTTGTAGTCGAGGAAGTCCGTCAGCACCTGCGGATGCACGATCAGCGTGGTATCGATCTGCTCGGCCGGCGTATCGCGCAACAGCACCAGTTCCTCGGCCAGCTGCTCAACCAGCGCTTCCGGCGTGGTCGCATCACTGAGCACGATGCGGACCTGGTCCTTCACATACACCGCCTTGGCGAACGGGCACAGATTCAGGCCGATGACGATGCGCTCCAGCCACAGGCGGGTGGCAGCGATCGGGTCATCGGTGGGCAGGGGGGAATCGGTCATGGCGGGCACGTCGGCTGGCGGGGCCGCCATTGTAGGCGCGTCGTTGGCAACGCGCCGTCGTGCCTGCCGCTGGCAGCGCCGGGGCATGCCCGGCGGATGCCTCAGTCGCGGAAGTTGTTGAACTGCAGCGGCAGCTCGAACTTGCCGGCCTTGAGCACGGCGATGGCGTCCTGCAGGTCGTCGCGCTTCTTGCCCTGCACGCGCAGCTTGTCGCCGTTGATCTGGCTTTCCACCTTCAGCTTGGCATCCTTCAGCGCCGCCGCGATCTTCTTGGCGATCTTCTGCTCGATGCCCTGCTTGACGGTGATCTTCTGCCGGGCCTGGGCCAGGTTGGTCTCGATGTCGCCGAACTCCAGGCTGAGCACGTCGATGCCGCGTGCGGCCAGGCGAGCACGCAGGATGTCGTTCATCTGCTTGAGCTGGAATTCGGTCGGCGCGGTCTGGTTGATGACATCGCCGTCGCGCTCGAACTTTGCGTCCACGCCCTTGAAGTCGAAGCGGGTGGCCAGTTCGCGGTTGGCCTGGTCGATGGCGTTGGTCAGCTCGTGGGTGTCGACTTCGGACACGACGTCGAAGGAAGGCATGGGCGGTGCTCCGCAGGTTTCAGTGGCGATCATTCTATCGCGAGGGCCCGCATGCCCGTCCCCTGTAGAGCCGAGCCCACGCTCGGCGGCTTTGTGAAGAGCAGCCGAGCGTGGGCTCGGCTCTACAGAAAGCGACGACCGGGCGATAATGGGCCATGAACGTGCAACGCTCCCCTTCGCGTGCGGTGGCCTGGATGGTCGCTGCGGTCGCCTGTTTCTCGCTGATGGACGCTGGCATGAAGCAGCTGTCGGCCAGCTATCCGACCCTGGAGGTGACCTTCCTGCGCGGCGCGGCCTCGTTGCCGTTCGTGCTGGTCTGGGTGTTGGCCAGCGCCGGCCCGCGCTCGCTGGTGCCGCGTCGCTGGGGCCTGCACCTGCTGCGTGGCGCGCTGGGCATGGCGATGATCGGCTGCTTCGTGTTCGCCCTGCGCGACCTGCCGCTGTCCACCGCCTACACCATCTATTTCGTCGCCCCGCTGCTGATCGCCGCCTTGTCGGTACCGCTGCTGGGCGAGCGGGTCGGGCCACGGCGCTGGGTCGCCATCGGCATCGGCCTGGTCGGCGTGCTGGTGGTGCTGCGGCCGGGCGTGGACGGTTTCATCTCGGTGCCCGGCCTGATGGTGCTGGCTGCGGCCACCGCCTATGCCGTGGCGGCGATCACGGTCAGCCTGCTGACCCGCACCGATACCTCGCAGTCGATGGTGGTCTGGTTCCTGGTGATCATGGCCATCGGTGCCGGCCTGCTGTCCCTTCCCGGCTGGGTGCCGCTGCAGCTGGCGCATGCGCCGCTGATCGCCGGCATGGGCCTGGCCGGGGCGCTGGGCCAGATCGCCCTGACCAAGGCGTTCCAGCTGGGCGAGGCCTCGATGATCGCGCCCTTGGAATACAGTGGCCTGGTCTGGGTGATCGGTTGGGATCTGGCCTTCTGGGGCCAGCTGCCTGATGGCTATACCTGGGTGGGCGCCGCGATCATCGTGGCTTCGGGGCTGTACCTGCTGCATCGTGAGCGCCTGAACCGGGTGCAGCCACCTAAGCCGCTGGACCATCCCTGAGCCGGTTGGGCCTGGGAATGGGGTCAGGGCCCCTGCGGGGATCCGACCCCGGGGTCGGATCCCCGCAGGGGCTCTGACCCCAGCCAACACGTCGGCGCGGGCGGCTTAGAACCAAAAGGAATAACATTCTGGCCCATGGCGCGGGCGCGCGACCGCCTGCGCTGGTAGGCTGCACGCCCCCTTCCGTCACCCAGCCGGTGAGCCACGCCCGTGATCGAGTTCCAGCGCCTGCACAAATCCTATGCCGTTGCCGGCCGCGAAGTCAGCGCGCTGCAACCGCTGGACCTGACCATCGAGGCCGGTGAGGTATTCGGCATCATCGGCCATTCCGGCGCCGGCAAGTCGACCCTGATCCGCATGATCAACCGCCTGGAAGAACCCAGCGGTGGCCGGCTGCTGATCGGTGGCGAGGATGTCACCGCACTGGACGCGGACGGCCTGCGCACGCTGCGCCGGCGCATCGGCATGATCTTCCAGCACTTCAACCTGCTGTCGTCGCGCACGGTGGCTGGCAATGTCGCCTTCCCGCTGGAACTGGCCGGCACGCCGCAGGCGGAGATCGACGCGCGCGTGGCCGAGCTGCTGCAGACCGTGGGCCTGG
Organism: Stenotrophomonas sp. PAMC25021; assembly: GCF_004795795.1. Classification (NCBI taxonomy): domain Bacteria; kingdom Pseudomonadati; phylum Pseudomonadota; class Gammaproteobacteria; order Lysobacterales; family Lysobacteraceae; genus Stenotrophomonas; species Stenotrophomonas sp. PAMC25021. Next base: position 2,731,035 of record NZ_CP039255.1, read on the forward strand.
AAGCGCATGCGCAGAAGTATCCGGCGCAGCTGTCCGGCGGCCAGAAGCAGCGTGTCGGCATCGCCCGTGCGCTGGCGACCCGCCCGCAGATCCTGCTGTGCGACGAGGCCACCAGCGCGCTGGATCCGCAGACCACCGCCTCGGTGCTGTCGCTGTTGTCGAAGATCAACCGCGAGCTGGGCCTGACCATCGTGCTGATCACCCACGAGATGGACGTGATCCGCCGTGTCTGCGACCGCGTGGCCGTGCTCGATGCTGGCCAGATGGTCGAGACCGGTCCGGTTACCCGGGTGTTCCTGCATCCGCAGCACCCGACCACGCGGCGGTTCGTCAGCGAATCGGAGCACGTGGACGAAGGGGCGTTGCACCGCGATTTCGACGTGGTGGGCGGGCGCATCGTGCGCCTGACCTTCCTCGGCGGCGACACCTACGAACCCCTGCTGGGCAGCGTCGCGCGCCAGACCGGGGTCGACTACAACATCCTGTCCGGCCGTATCGACCGGATCAAGGACACCCCCTATGGCCAGCTGGTGGTCGCCCTGGTGGGCGGTGACCAGTCCGCCGCGCAGGCTGCCTTCGTGGCTGCCGGCGTGCATGTCGAGGAGCTGCGTCGATGATCATCGCCACTGCCGGCGGTTTCTTCCGTCACCTGGATGCGGGCAAGTGGGCCGACATCGGCCAGGCCACCCTCGACACCCTGCTGATGCTGCTCGGTTCGCTGCCGCTGACTCTGGCCATCGGCCTGCCGCTGGGTGTGCTGCTGTACCTGTTCGGGGCGCCGCAGATGAAGCGCCGGCCGTTTGCCTATGGCGTGCTGGCTCTGGTGGTGAACCTGCTGCGCTCGGTGCCTTTCATCATCCTGATGATCGTGCTGATCCCGGTCACGCTGTTCCTGATGGGTACCTCGCTGGGCGTGCGCGGCGCGATCGTGCCGCTGGTGATCGGCGCGGCGCCGTTCTACGCGCGCCTTGTCGAGACCGCGCTGCGCGAAGTGGATCGTGGCGTGATCGAGGCGACCCAGGCGATGGGCGCCACCACCTGGCAGCTGGTCACCCGGGTGCTGCTGCCGGAAGCACGACCGGGGCTGATCGCCGGGGCGACGGTCACCACCGTGGCCCTGATCGGCTTCACCGCGATGGGCGGTGCGATCGGTTCCGGTGGCCTCGGCGACCTGGCGTTCCGCGATGGTTACCAGCGTTCGCACACCGACGTGGCGCTGGTCACCGTGGTCCTGTTGCTGGTCCTGGTGCAGCTGCTGCAGATGCTCGGCGACCGCCTGGTCGCGCATTACAGCCGCAGATAACAGAGTGCCGGGCGGCGCCCGGCATCGTTCGCGTAGTGCCGGCCGCTGGCCGGCAGCTTGCAGCCTGCAGAGTGTCGACAGGGTGCCTGTAATGGCGCCAGGCTCTGGAAGCTGCCACGTCCATCAGGGATCGATATCGCCAGACTGGGACTGGCAGCACGTCGCGTTCCTTGGTGTGTTCCGTAAGGCGTAATACGTTTGGCGGAATGATCCGTTCATTCCGCTGCAAGCAGACCCGGCCCTGTTTGAAGGAACCTGCCCTCGCGCTTGGCGCCCGATACGACGCGCTGCTGAACGTAAACTCCAGCTGCTCGATTCGGCACAGACGCTGGCCTTCCTGCGCAGCCCGTCCGGGAATCGTCTTGAGGCGCTGTCAGGTGATCGGAGAGGACAATACAGCCTCCGTGTCAACGATCAGTGGCGGCTCTGTTTCACCTGGACCGACGGCGGCGCCGATGCCGTGGAAATTGTTGACTATCACTGAGGTGCCCGCCATGAAGCGTCCCCACAACGGCATGCGCGCCATCCATCCTGGCGAGATCCTGCGCGAAGAGTTTCTGCTGCCCCTGTCGCTGAGCGTGAATGCGCTGGCGAAGGCGCTGGATGTTCCCGCAACGCGGCTGCACGCCATCGTCCACGGTCAGCGCAGCATCTCGGCGGACACGGCAGCGCGGTTGGCACGGCATTTCGGCGGGGATGCCGCTTCCTGGCTTGCGATGCAGGCGGCCTACGATCTCAAGACATTGCCAACACGCAGCGAGATCGAACGCCGCGTGCAGCCTCGGGCGGCATGAACCCTGGACGCGCGGCCCCGGATCCGTGCCCACGATCCGGTCAACGCGCGTTCGGTACTTCGTAGCCCAGCTTCCCGACCTGTTCCGGATGCTGAGGCACGCGCTTGAGCTTGTCGGTGTTCACGCCGTACTCGTCGCGCAGGCGCTCGGCCAGCTCCTTGTACAGGGCTTTGTCCATGTCCGGCTTGCGCGCGAAGATCCAGGCCATTTCGCGGCCCGGATAACCGATCAGTGCCCATGAATAGTCCGGGGCCACTTCCAGTACCCGCGAGTGGGTCGGCACCACGCGATAGAACCAGGTTCGCCAGCCATGGTTGCCGCTGTCCGGATCGACGCTGGCACGTGCGCGAATTTCCTGCAGTGGTTCGCCGAAACCATCACGGTAGCGGTAGGTGATGGCGACCTTGTGCTCGTCGCGCAGCTCGTACTCGTTGACGCTGGCGACATGCCCGCGTTCGATGAAGTTCGGCACGCGGCCGATCACATACCAGGTGCCCATGAAGCGCTTCAGGTCGATCGGCGCCCCCGGGTCGGCCGCGTCGGTGGCGCTGGCGCGGGGCGACGGCGGCTCACTGGCGGCCATGGCAGGACCTGCCAGGGACAGAGCCAGCAGCACGGCGCAGAACGGGCGGATCGAAGTCATGCGGGAGCGGGCTCCAGTGGGCTTGCACGCGCATGGTCGACTGTGTGCACGCGATCCGTCAATGGTGTCGCATCCTGTGAGAAGGGGCTTGCCCAAGCTGTGTTGCATTGTCTACCGGAGAAGCCCCCATGAACGCTCGTTCCGTCCGTCGCCCTGCAACTGAACGCGTCATCGAACGCGCCGACCCACGCCTGCTGCGCGGCGTGCGGCAACTGGCGCTGGCCGGGCTGGCGCTGATCCTGGTCTGGCCGGCGGCACGCGGCAGCAGCGCGTGGCTGGGCTGGCTGCCGATGTGGCTGGTGGGCATGCCGCTCGCCGCCTGGTGGGCGCTGCTGCGCTTTCCGCTGCCGCACCCGTCATGGCGATGGCGGGCGCGGCGTACCGGTGGACAGGCGCGCCGTCGGCCGGCTTCCGCCGCACGCGGCCGGCGCGGTCCGGCGGCCACGGCCTGACCTTCGACACGGGGGAGGCCGCGACATTCCGTGCTAGCGTTCCCCGGCTTATGACTGCCTGGAGCTGCAATGTCACGACTCGCTTCCGCCTGCCTGCTGGCCGGCATGATGACCGCTGCCTCGGTGGGGACCGCCGTGGCCGCTGAAGACACCGATCGCTACGCCTGGCTGGAGGACGTCACCGGCGACAAGCCACTGTCCTGGGTCAAGGAACAGAATGCCAGGTCCGAGGCGCGCCTGGCGCAGACCCCGGCCTTCAAGCAGATGGAGACCAGCATCCGCGAGGTGCTCGACTCCGACGCCAAGATTCCCGGCGTGCAGAAGATCGGTGACTACTACTACAACTTCTGGAAGGACCAGCAGCACGAGCGCGGCCTGTGGCGCCGCACCACCCTGGCCGAGTACCGCAAGGCCTCGCCGCAGTGGGAGACCGTGCTCGACCTGGATGCACTGAACAAGGCCGAGGGCGAGAACTGGGTCTGGCACGGCGCCGACTGCCTGCGCCCGGATTACAGCCGCTGCCTGATCGCGCTGTCGCGCGGCGGCGCCGACGCCGACGTCACCCGTGAGTTCGACCTGGCCAACAAGACCTGGATCAAGGACGGCTTCTTCCGTCCGGAGTCGAAGGGCGGCCTCAACTGGGTCGATCGCGACACCGTGTTCGTCTACACCGACTTCGGTGCCGGCTCGATGACCACCTCCGGCTACCCGCGCGTGGCCAAGCTGTGGAAGCGCGGCACGCCGATGTCCTCGGCCACCGTGGTGTACGAAGGCAAGCCGGAGGACATGTACATCGCGGCGATGCACGATGACACCCCGGGCTTCGAACGCAACCTGGTCAGCCGCACCCTGGCGTTCTACAACAACGAGCTCTACCTGCGTGGCGACGACGGCACGCTGACCAAGATCGACGCGCCGAACTCGGCCGAGAAGGGGTTGCACAAGCAGTGGCTGACCCTGGAACTGCGCGATCCGTGGACCGTGGGCGGCAAGACCTACGCGTCCGGTTCGCTGCTGGCGACGAAGCTGGATGACTTCCTGGCCGGCAAGCGCGACTTCGACGTGCTGTTCACCCCGACCGCGACCACCTCGCTGGCCAGTGCCAGCTGGACCAAGAGCCACCTGGTGCTGAACGTGCTGGACGACGTCAAGAACCGCCTGTCGGTGCTGACCCCGGGTGCCGACGGCTGGCAGACCAGTCGCTTCGTCGGCGCCCCGGCCTTCGGCACGCTGGCCGTGGCTGCGGTGGACAGCAATGACAGCGACGCGGTGTGGCTGACCGCCACCGATTACCTGACGCCGACCACGCTGGCCCTGGCCGAGATCGGCCAGGCACCGGAAACGCTGAAGACCATGCCGGCCTTCTTCGATGCCAAGGGCAAGGTGATCGAGCAGCACTTCGCCACCAGCAAGGACGGCACCCGCGTGCCGTATTTCGTGGTGCACGACAGGGCGATGAAGCTCGATGGCTCCAACCCGACCCTGCTGTATGGCTACGGTGGTTTCGAGATCTCGCTGACCCCGAGCTATTCCGGTGGCATGGGCCGCGCCTGGCTGGAGAAGGGCGGCGTGTACGTGGTCGCCAACATCCGCGGCGGCGGCGAGTACGGCCCGCGCTGGCACCAGGCGGCGCTGAAGCAGAACCGTCACAAGGCCTATGAAGACATGGCCGCGGTGGCGCGGGACCTGGTCAAGCGCAAGATCACCAGCGCCAAGCACCTGGGCGTGCAGGGCGGCAGCAACGGTGGCCTGCTGACCGGCAACATGCTGACCCAGTACCCGGAGCTGTTCGGTGCGGTGGTGGTGCAGGTGCCGCTGCTGGACATGAAGCGCTACAGCCACCTGTTGGCCGGCGCCTCGTGGATGGCCGAGTACGGCAACCCGGACACCAGCGACTGGGAATTCATCAAGACCTTCTCGCCGTATCACCTGTTCAACGCGAAGAAGAACTACCCGCCGGTGCTGTTCACGACCTCCACCCGCGATGACCGCGTGCACCCGGGCCACGCCCGCAAGATGGCGGCGAAGATGATCGACGCCGGCAAGGACGTGACCTACTACGAGAACATCGAAGGGGGCCACGGCGGCGCAGCCAACAATGCACAGGCCGCGCATATGTCCGCGCTGGCCTACAGCTTCCTGTGGGAGCGGTTGGGCGGCAAGTAAGCAGAACGGAAAACGCCGCCCCAGGGCGGCGTTTTTCTTTACCGGTAGTGCCGGCCGCTGGCCGGCAACCGCATCATTCAGGCATTCCCGGCTTGCCGGCCAGCGGCCGGCACTACCCTCAACGTGATCCCTGCCAACGCTTCAACCCGCGCGCGATCCGCCCCACCGCCTCCTGCAACCGCGGTACTTGCTGGGTATACGCCAGCCGCACATGCTGGTTGGCGCGATGGAAGCCGAAATCCAGGCCCGGCGTGAACGCCACGTGCTCGGTTTCCAGGAAGTGCGCGCAGAACGCCTGCGCGTCGTCGGTGAACGCGCTGACATCGGCGTACAGGTAGAACGCGCCCTGCGGCTCGACTTCAATGCGGAAGCCGAGCTCACGCAACGCGGGCAGCAGGAAGTCGCGGCGTTGGCGGAACGCTTCCCGGCGCTGTTCGAAGATCGCCATCGATTCCTCGCTGAAGCAGGCGAGCGCGGCGTGCTGGGCGATGCTGGAGGCGCTGATGTACAGGTTCTGCGCCAGCTTTTCCAGGTCCGGTACCGCTGCAGGCGGTGCCACCAGCCAGCCCAGCCGCCAGCCGGTCATGCCGAAGTACTTGGAAAAGCTGTTCAGCACGAACGCGCTGTTGTCCACCTGCAGCACGCTGGGCGCATCCAGGCCGTAGGTCAGGCCGTGGTAGATCTCGTCCACCACCAGGTGGCCGCCCCGCGCGTGCAGGGCCTGCGACAGTGCCGCCAGTTCGTCGGCGGACAGCACGGTGCCGGTCGGATTGGCCGGTGAGGCGACCAGCGCGCCGACGCTGTCGTCATTCCAGTGCTGTTCCACCAGCGAAGGGGTCAGCTGGTAGGCGGTGTCCGGGCCGACCGGCACCAGCTGCGCGCCGCCCTCGACGAGGCGCAGGAAGTGGCGGTTGCAGGGGTAGCCGGGGTCGGCCAGCAGCCAGTGGCGGCCGGGATCGACCAGCAGGCTGCTGGCCAGCAGCAGCGCACCGGACCCACCCGGGGTCACCAGGATGCGTTCGGGATCGACATCCAGCCCATAGTGGCTGCGGTAGAAACCGCTGATCGCCTGGCGCAGCGCCGGCAGGCCGCGCGCGGCGGTGTAGCGGGTGTGGCCGGCGGCCAGTGCGGCCTGGCCGGCACGCACGACGGGTTCGGCGGTAGTGAAGTCCGGTTCGCCGATTTCCAGGTGGATCACATCGTGGCCTGCCTGTTCCAGCGCCTGCGCGCGGGCCAGCAGGGACATCACGTGGAACGGAGCGATTTCATGGCTGCGCCGGCTGTAGCCCGGCGTGTGGGGCGGGGTGCTCATGTGCCCATGGTACGCCGGCCGGCGCAACCCATGACGTTCCGCAGGGTTGCCGCATTACCGAGATTGGGGTCAGATCCCTTTTCGGGAAAAGGGATCTGACCCCGTCGAAGACCATTGCATTGATGCGCCAGGAGCCTTATCTCATGAAGTCCACCCTCTGCCTGTTGCTCGCCAGCCTGATGACCACGACTGCTACCGCCGCCACGCCGCCCGTTCCGCCGGATGCCGCCAAGCATCCGCACGTGGTCAAGGCGCCGTTCGGCGCGACCCGCAACGATGACTATTACTGGCTGCGCGACGACAAGCGCGAGAACAAGGACATGCTGGCCTACCTGCAGGCCGAGAATGCCTACGCCGACCAGCTGCTGGCACCGCTGAAGCCCCTGGAAGACACCCTGTACAAGGAGATCGTCGGCCGCATCAAGCAGGATGATTCCAGCGTGCCGGCGCGCGAGCGCGGCTACTGGTACTACAGCCGCTTCGAGACCGGCCAGGATTACCCCATCCACGCGCGCCGCAAGGGCAGCATGGAGGCGGCCGAGGAAATCCTGCTGGACGTCAACGCGATGGCCGCCGGCAAGGGCTACTTCAGCGTCGGCTCGATGGAAGTCAGCCAGGACAACCAGCTGCTGGCCTGGGCCGACGATGACGTCGGCCGCCGCCAGTACACGATCCGCTTCAAGGACCTGGCCACCGGCACGGTGCTGCCCGATGTGATCACCGGCAGCTCCGGCGACCTGGTCTGGGCCGACGACAACCGCACCGTGCTGTATGTCGAAAACGATCCGGAAACGCTGCTGACCGTGCGCGTGAAGAAGCACGTGCTGGGCACCCCGGCCAGCGCCGACACCGTCGTCTACGAAGAGAAGGACGACAGCTTCTACATGGGCATCGGCCGCACCCGCGACGATCGCTTCATCACCATCGGCGTGCACAGCACCGTGTCCTCGGAAGAGCGCTACGCGCCGGCCAGCGACCCGACCACCTTCACCGTGCTGGCGCCGCGCCAGCGCGATGTCGAGTACGACGCCGACCACCATGACGGCCGCTGGGTGATCCGCACCAACGACGGTGCGAAGAACTTCAAGCTGGTCACCGCGCCGACCGATGCCACCTCGCGCGCGCAATGGAAGGATTGGATCGCGCACGACGATGCGGTGTTCATCGAAGGCTTCGAACTGTTCGACACCTACACCGCCATCGCCGAACGGTCCGAGGGCCTGGAGCGCATCCGCCTGCTGTTCAAGGACGGGCGCAGCGACTACGTGAAGGCCGACGAGCCGGCCTATTCGATGGGCCTGGGCGACAACACCGAGGCCGATACGCCGTGGCTGCGCTACGTCTACACCTCGATGACCACCCCGACCACCGTGTTCGAGCTGAACACCGCCACCGGCGAGCGTCGCCAGCTGAAGGTGCAGCCGGTGATCGGCTATGACGCCTCGAAGTACGAGACCGACCGCGTCTGGATCACCGCGCGCGATGGCGTGAAGGTGCCGGTGTCGCTGGTCTACCGCAAGGGCTACCAGAAGGACGGCAAGGGCGCGCTGTTCCAGTACGCCTACGGCAGCTACGGCATGTCGATGGATCCGTACTTCAACCAGACCGCGGTCAGCCTGCTTGATCGTGGCGTGGTGTATGCCATCGCCCACATCCGTGGCGGCCAGGAGATGGGACGCGACTGGTACGAGAACGGCAAGCTGCTGCACAAGCAGAACACCTTCAACGACTTCATCGACGTCACCCGTGGCCTGGTAGCACAGGGCTGGGCGGCGAAGGATCGCGTGGCCGCGTCCGGTGGCAGCGCCGGCGGCCTGCTGATGGGCGCGGTGGCCAACCAGGCGCCGCAGGATTACCGGGTGATGGTGGCGCAGGTGCCGTTCGTCGACGTGGTCACCACCATGCTCGACCCGACCATTCCGTTGACCACCAACGAATACGACGAGTGGGGCAACCCGGAGCAGAAGCCGTATTACGACTACATGCTGTCCTACTCGCCCTATGACAACGTGAAGCAGCAGGCGTACCCGGCGCTGTACGTGGGTACCGGCCTGTGGGATTCGCAGGTGCAGTACTGGGAGCCCGCCAAATGGGTGGCCAAGCTGCGTGATGACAACACCGGCCACTACCCGATCCTGTTCCGCACCAACATGGAAGCTGGCCACGGCGGCAAGTCGGGGCGCTTCCAGCGCTACCGTGAACTGTCCGAGTCGTACGCGTTCGTGCTGCAGCAGCTGGGCATCGCCCAGCCGTAACGGCGAAGGGGCGCCGGGCGCTGCCTGGCACCCCGAACCGGTATCCTTGCGGCCATGAGCCAGCCCGAGCCATCTGCACCCCGCGATAGCGCCACGCCGCCGCGCGTGGTGCGTTTCCGCTGGGCATGGTGGCTGCTGGCGTACGTCAGCCTGGGCACCGGCATCGTCGGCATCTTCGTTCCGGGGCTGCCGACCACCGTATTCATCCTGATCTCGGCCTGGGCCGCCTCGCGCGGTTCGGAGCGCCTGCATACCTGGCTGCTGCAGCATCCGCGTTTCGGCCCGGCCATCGCCAACTGGCAGGCACACGGGGCGGTCAGCCGCTACGGCAAGTGGATGGCCACGATCACCATGGCGGTATGCGCCGGCATCATGCTGTGGTGCGTGCCGATCGCCTGGGTGAAGTGGTTCTCGATCGGCAGCATGACCGTGGTCGCAATCTGGCTGTGGACGCGGCCGCTGCCACCACCGCCCGCGGATTGAGCGCCGGCGGCAGTGCCGGCCGCTGGCCGGCCACCCGATTCCCTGCACCAACCGCTCAGCCGCCAATGGCTATACTCGGGGCATGAAGATCCCCCATCGAAACGCCATCCTGATTCCGCTGGCAGCGGCCTCGCTGCTGCTCCTCGCCGCCTGCGGCAACAAGGGCCCGCTGGTACTGCCGCAGAAGCCGGTGCCGGTGGAAGAAACCGTCGAACCCGCTGCCGAGCCCGCCACCGAGGCGACCGCGCCGCAGACCCAGGGCAGCGGCACCCCGGCCACGACCGTGGAGCCGGCCGCACCGGCCACCCAGCCGGCGCCAACGCCCGCGAAGAAGGCGGGCAGCGGGAATGAGTAAGGCCGGTTCCAGGGCCCTGCGTTTCAGCAAGATGCATGGCGCGGGCAATGATTTCGTAGTGATCGACCTGCGTGACGGCACCGCACCGCCCACGCCCGAGCTGGCCGCGCGCCTGGCCGACCGCCACACCGGCGTTGGCTGCGACCAGATCCTGACCATCGAGGCACCGCGTGCGGACGGTTCGGTGGCCTCGTACCGCATCTGGAATGCCGACGGCTCCAATTCCGAGCAGTGCGGCAACGGCGCGCGCTGCATCGCCGCCTGGCTGGTGCGCGAGGGCAGTGCGCAGGGCGGTGCATTCGTCATCGACAGCCCGCTGGCCAGCCATGAAGTGAAGGTGCTGGGCGAAGGGCAGTTTGCGGTGACGATGGGCGTGCCCGCCTTCGAGCCGGCCAACGTGCCGCTGATGGGCTTTGCGCACGCGCGCGAGGAATACCTGCTGCCGCTGCAGGGCGAGAGCGTACGCTTCGCCGCGGTGTCGATGGGCAACCCGCATGCGGTGATCGAAGTGGGCCTGGTCGATGCTGCACCGGTCGAGCGCGTCGGTGCGCTGCTGCAGCAGCATGCGTCGTTCCCGCGCTCGGTGAACGTGGGCTTCGCCCAGGTGATGAGCCCGGCCCACGCCCGCCTGCGCGTGTTCGAGCGCGGTGTCGGCGAGACCCTGGCCTGCGGCAGTGGTGCCTGTGCCGCCGCGGTGACCCTGATGCAGCGCGGTCGCCTGCAGCGCGATGCCCGCATCAGCCTGCCCGGTGGCGACCTGCGCATCCAGTGGCCGGGCGATGGCCAGCCGGTGGTGATGGCGGGCCCGACCGCATTCGTCTTCGAAGGGGAGTGGATCGCATGACCGAAACCGTCGACAAGCTCGGGGCCCATGAAGTCGCTGCCTGGTTGCGGCGTCATCCCGGCTTCCTCAAGCAGTTCCCGGACCTGGCCCTGACCCTGGTGGTGCCGCGTGACGACGGCCCGACCGCGTCGCTGGCCAGCTACCAGCTGGAAGTGCTGCGCGAGAAGAACCGCGAGCTGGCACGACGGTTGGCCGATCTGGGCGCGACCGCCCAGGTCAATGAGCGCCTGGCGGTGCGCACGCACCAGCTGACCCTGGCGCTGATGAAGCAGGACAACGCGGCTGACACCCTGCGCGCGATGGCCGCCTCGCTGCAGGAAGACTTCGCCGGCGACCTGGTGCGGCTGGTGGTGCACACGCCAGTGGCCGGGCTGGAACAGGCCGACTGGCTGCGGGTGATTGCCGCGGATGATCCGCAGCTGGGCCCGTTCCGCGATTGCCTGAACGATGGCGAGCCGATCTGCGGCCGCCTGCAGCCGGAAAAGAATGCCGTGCTGTACGGCGTGCGCAGCGAGGAAGTGCAGACCACCGCGCTGCTGCCGCTACCGGGCGTGGGCCTGATCGCGGTCGGCAGCCACGACCCGAACCGCTTCTACCCGGGCATGGGGACGTTGTTCCTGCGCATGATGGGCGACGCGCTGGTCACTGGCCTGAAGCGCTTCCCGGGCTGAGCAGGTTGCGACGACGATGAGCGCGGTACAGGCCTTCCTGCAGCACCTGCAGGTGGAGCGGCGGATGTCGGCGCATACGCTCGACGCCTACCGCCGCGACCTGGACGCGCTGTCGGCCTGGGCCGAGCCGCGTGGCGTGGCGGTGGAGGCACTGGATGCCGAGGCCGTGCGCCAGTTCGTTGCCGACGAGCACCGGCGTGGCCTGTCGGCCAAGAGCCTGCAGCGCCGCCTGTCGGCCTGCCGAAGCTTCTATGCCTGGCTGCTCAAGCACGGGCGTATCGAGGTCAGCCCGGCAGCGACGCTGAAGGCACCGCGCGCACCGCGCCGGTTGCCACAGGTCCTCGACGCCGATGAGGCGGTGCAGCTGGTCGAGCTGGAGCCGGAGGGTGAGCTCGGCCGCCGTGACCGCGCGTTGCTGGAACTGTTCTATTCCTCTGGCCTGCGCCTGAGCGAAGTCTGCGCGCTGACCTGGCGCGATCTGGATTTCGACAGCGGGTTGGTGAACGTGCTGGGCAAGGGCAACCGCCAGCGCCGGGTGCCGTTCGGCCGGCCCGCGCGCGAAGCCCTGCAGGCGTGGCGCACGGAAAGTGGGGGCGGCCCGGCCTCGCCGGTGTTCCCCGGCCGCAACGGGCCGATCAGCCAGCGTGCAGTGCAGATCCGCATCCGCCAGCTGGCGCAGCGCCAGGGCCTGTTCAAGCACGTGCACCCGCACATGCTGCGGCACAGTTTCGCCAGCCACATCCTGGAATCGTCCGGCGACCTGCGCGGTGTGCAGGAGCTGCTGGGCCACGCCGACATCGCCACCACGCAGATCTATACCCACCTCGATTTCCAGCACCTGGCCAAGGTCTACGACGCCGCGCATCCGCGCGCGAAGCGTCGACGCAGCAACGAGGGCAGCGGAGAAAGCTGAACGTTGCCCCTGCGGCAGCCGGTCGCGGGTGGCTTGAAGGGCGCAGCGCAGTCCCCACCTCTGGTTCTGTCACCCCGGAGGCATCATGGACCCCAGTCAGAACCCCAACGTTTTCCACGCCACCACCATCGTCTGCGTCCGTCGCGGCGAGCACGTGGCCATTGCCGGCGACGGCCAGGTCACGCTGGGCCACACCGTGATGAAGGGCAACGCGCGCAAGGTGCGCCGCCTCGGCCGTGATGGCCAGGTGCTGGCCGGCTTCGCCGGTGCCGCCGCCGATGCCTTCACCTTGTTCGAGCTGTTCGAGGCCAAGCTGGAAAAGCATGGCCAGCTGCAGCGTGCTGCGGTCGAACTGGCCAAGGATTGGCGCACCGAGCGCCGCCTCGGCAAGCTGGAAGCCCTGTTGGCGGTGGCCGACAAGGAAACCTCGCTGATCATCAGCGGCACCGGCGATGTGATCGAGCCGGAGGACGGCATCATCGCCATCGGCTCGGGTGGCTCGTATGCACTGTCGGCCGCACGCGCCTTGATGGCGCACACCGAACTGGATGCGCGCACCATCGCCAGCGAAGCGATCGGCATCGCCGGCGACATCTGCATCTACACCAACCGCAACGTGGTGGTCGAGGAGCTGTGAGGGTAGCGTCGGCCGCTGGCCGGCAACCTCATGATCCCCCGCACGCGTGCCTGGTTGCCGGCCAGCGGCCGGCACTACCGACAAAGAATCCGTGAGCACATCCATGTCGAAGATCGAAGTTTCCTCCGCCACCATGACCCCGCGCGAGATCGTGCAGGAACTGGACCGGCACATCGTCGGCCAGCACGACGCCAAGCGCGCCGTGGCCATCGCCCTGCGCAACCGCTGGCGCCGCATGCAGCTGGTGCCCGAGCTGCGCAATGAAGTGATGCCGAAGAACATCCTGATGATCGGCCCGACCGGCGTCGGCAAGACCGAGATCGCGCGCCGCCTGGCCACGCTGGCCAACGCACCGTTCGTGAAGGTCGAAGCCACCCGCTTCACCGAAGTCGGCTACGTCGGCAAGGACGTCGAGCAGATCATCCGCGACCTGGCCGATACCGCGGTCAAGCTCTATCGCGAACAGGCCAAGGTGCGCGTACGCACCCAGGCCGAAGAGCGTGCCGAAGACCGCATCCTGGATGCGCTGCTGCCGCGCCGCAGCGGTGGCATCGGCTTCGATCCGGAAGTCGCCCGCAACGAGCCGTCGGCGCAGGACAACGAGACCCGCATCAAGTTCCGCAAGATGCTGCGCAACGGTGAGCTGGACGAGCGCGAGATCGAACTCGACTTGGCCGCCAACGTCAGCATGGACATCATGACCCCGCCGGGCATGGAGGAAATGGGCCAGCAGCTGAAGTCGATGTTCGCCAACCTCGGCGGCGGCGCCAAGGCGCACAAGCGCACGCTGACCATCAAGGCCGCGCGCCCGCTGCTGATCGAGGAAGAAGCGGGCAAGCTGGTCAACGAGGACGACATCCGCACCGCCGCGATCGAGGCCTGCGAGCAGCACGGCATCGTCTTCATCGACGAGATCGACAAGGTCGCCAAGCGTGGCGACAACGTGGGTGGTGGTGACGTGTCGCGCGAAGGCGTGCAGCGCGACCTGCTGCCGCTGGTGGAAGGCTCCAACGTGTCCACCAAGTACGGCACGATCAAGACCGACCACATCCTGTTCATCGCGTCGGGCGCGTTCCATCTGGCCAAGCCCAGCGACCTGATTCCGGAGCTGCAGGGCCGCTTCCCGATCCGCGTGGAGCTGGGTGCGCTGAGCAAGAACGATTTCGTGCGCATCCTGACCGAACCGAAGGCCGCGCTGACCAAGCAGTACGAAGCACTGCTGGCCACCGAAGGCGTCAAGGTCAGCTTCACTGCCGATGCCATTGATCGTCTGGCCGAGATCGCTTTCCAGGTGAACGAACGCCAGGAAAACATCGGCGCGCGTCGCCTGCATACGGTGCTGGAGCGCCTGCTGGATTCGCTCAGCTACGAGGCACCGGACCGCGACGGCGAAACCCTGGCCATCGACAGCGCCTACGTGGACAAGCACCTGGGTGAACTGGTGCAGGACCCGGACCTGAGCCGCTACATCCTGTAATGCCCGGTGGGGTCGGATCCCTCGCCGTGGCGAGGGCGCTGACCCCGCCCACTGCAGCAGAAAAGGCCGCCGCAAGGCGGCCTTTTTCCTGTGCGGTCAGTGCGATTGCCGGGTGCGGTAGTCCCGCAGCACCTGGTCGATCACTGCACTGGTGCGGGCGGCGCTGATGCCGTTCGAGGGCGAGTGCCCGTTGCCGCGCAGTTCGTCCACGAGGGAGGCGATCAACGGCTGCTGGATCGACGACGGGTTCGGGATGTCGAAGGCCTGCACGCCCGCTTCGGTTTCCAGCTCCACCGGAACGTCCTCGAAGGTGGCAAAGCGCAGCTGGCCACGGTCGCCGGTGATCTCGATCTGATCCTGGCGGCGGAACGCGCAGAAGCTCCATTGCGCGATGCCGTGCGTCCCCGTCCCGGTGCGGAAGCACATCGAGACGCTGTCCTCGGCGGCGTAGGCGCCGGTCAACGAGCTGGCCAGGCCACGCACATCGCTCAGCGGCCCCAGCAGATGGTCGAGCAGGTCCAGGGTATGCGAGCCCAGGTCGACGAACAGCCCGCCGCCGGCGATCGCGGGGTTGGTCCGCCAGAAGTCAGGCGATGCGGCATCCACTGAATGCGGCCGGTGCAGGGTGGCGCGCACGCCGCGCACTGTGCCGATCGCGCCGTCGTCCAGCAGCTGCTTCACCTGTGCGAAGCGGGGCAGGGCACGGCGGTAGTAGGCCACGAACACGGGCACGCCGCTGCGGGCGCTGGCCGCGATGATGCGCTGGCACTCGTCGTGGTCCATGGCCATCGGCTTTTCGATGTAGACCGGCTTGCCCGCAGCAATCGCCTGCAATGCGTAGTGCATGTGCGTGGAGGGCGGTGTTGCAACGTAGACCGCGTTCACCTCCGGATCGGCGATGAGTGCATCGGCGTCCGCGTACCAGCGCGGAATCGCGTGGCGGCGTGCATAGTCTTCGGCCAATGCGGCATTGCGGCGCATGACCGCCACTACCCGTGAGCCCGGCGTGTTGGCCAGGGCTGGCCCGCTCTTCTTCTCGGTGACGCTGCCACACCCGATGAAGCCCCACACCACGTTGTCCAGGATCATCGATCTGCCCTTGCAGGGGGTGCCGCAGTGATGGGAGCAGCCTCGTTCACGCCTCGGGCAGCGGCTCGGGGACGGTGCCGGGAACGAACACACCATCCTTCACGTAGGCGGCCAGGGTCATGTCCAGCGCGAGCATGCCATCGCGCTTGAGGTCCATCAGTTCCGGTTCGACCATCGCGCCGTGCAGCACGCCCAGCACGGTGGCGTGCAGCATGCGCGCGGCGATTTTCGGGTCGGCGCCTTCGCGCAGCTGGCCCAGATCGCGGGCGCGGCGCAGGGCACGCTCCATCCGGTCCAGCGCATCGCGGAATCCGGCCTGCTGCATTTCGGTCAGCACCCTGGTGTCCGCCGACGCATCGCTGCGCAGCATGATCTCCATGGTCTTGCGCAGGCGCTCGTCCTCGGACAGCTCGATGAACGAGTGGATCATCACCGCGCGCAGGTCGTGCACCGGGGTGTCGCGCTGGTCGGTGGAGGTGCGCTCCAGTTCCTGCATGAAGGGCAGGTGCACGCGCTCGACGATGGCGGCCAGCACCTCGCTCTTGTTCTTGAAGTGCCAGTAGACCGCGCCACGGGTGTAGCCGGCGCGGGCACCGATCATCTCCAGCGTGGTACGGGCCACGCCGTGTTCATGGAAGCAGGCTTCGGCGGCGTCAAGGATGCCTTCCCGGGTTGCCTGGGTGTCCTCTTTGGTCTTGCGGGCCATGGGTGTGGGTACGAGTGCGGGTGAAACGTGGCTGAATTGTACCGGTTTACAAACAAACAAGCATGTATGTATATTTCGCACCCATCATTCCCGTCGTGTGCGTGGCAGGCCGGTCTGGCGCCCACTCCACCCGGGTGGGCGCGATCTGCGGGCTTTCACCGGAAGGGGAACGTCCATCGATATCAGCTCCCTCTGAGATTCCTTCCTCCAAGAGCCTTTCCGTCATGTTGCTGAGCCGAATCCGACCCTTTGCACTGTCGCTGGCAATCGCCGCGACCGTGGCTGCCTGCGGCGGCCAACCCCAGGCCCCCGAGCAGGGCCCGGGTGACGTCACCGTGGTCACGCTGAAGTCCGAGACCGTGGGCCTGACCCGCGAACTGCCGGGCCGTACCAATGCCTTCCTGGTCGCCGAAGTGCGCCCGCAGGTCAATGGCATCGTGGCCAAGCGCCTGTTTACCGAGGGCGGCATGGTCAAGGCCGGCGAGCCGCTGTACCAGCTCGACGATGCCAGCTACCGGGCCCAGGCCAACAACGCCCGCGCCCAGCTGGCCCGCGCCGAAGCCACCGCCAATGCCGCGCGCCTGAGTGCCAAGCGCATCACCGAGCTGGCCAAGGTCGATGCGGTCAGCCAGCAGGACCTGGAGAACGCCGTCGCCGCGCAGAAGCAGGCCGAGGCCGACGTCGGTGCCGCCAAGGCCTCGCTGGATGCGGCCAACGTCACCCTGGGCTACGCCCGCATCACCGCGCCGATCAGCGGCCGCATCGGCAAGTCCAGCGTCACCCAGGGTGCGCTGGTCAGCGCCGGCCAGGCCAACGCACTGGCCACCGTGCAGCAGCTGGACCCGATCTATGTCGACCTGACCCAGTCCTCGGCCGAGCTGCTGCAGCTGCGCCGCGAACTGGCCGCCGGCCGCCTGCAGGACAACCAGACCCTGCCGGTCAGCATCCTGATGGAAGACGGCAGCACCTTCGAGCACAAGGGCACGCTGGAGTTCTCCGAAGTCAGCGTCGATCCGACCACCGGCAGCTTCGGCCTGCGCGTGAAGGTGGACAACCCGGACGGCCTGCTGATGCCGGGCATGTACGTGCGTGCGGTGATCGGCGGCGGCGTGCGCAGCGACGCGGTGCTGGTGCCGATGCAGGGCATCGCGCGCGATCCGAAGGGCGACACCACCGCGATGGTGGTCGGCAAGGACAACAAGGTCGAAGTGCGCCCGGTCAAGGTCAGCCGCACGGTCGGCGACAAGTGGCTGGTCGAGGACGGCCTGAAGGCCGGTGACAAGGTCATCGTCGAAGGCCTGCAGAAGATCGGCCCCGGCATGCCGGTCAAGGCCACCGAGAAGGGCGACGCACCGGCCAAGCCGGCGGCAGCCGCCCAGCCTGCCGCCCCGGCCGGCGACGCGAAGTAAGCGGAGAACCCCATGGCACGCTTTTTCATCGATCGACCCATCTTTGCGTGGGTGATCGCCATCATCATCATGCTCGCCGGCGGCCTGGCGCTGTTCAAGCTGCCGGTCTCGATGTACCCCAACGTCGCACCGCCGGCGGTGGAAATCAGTGCCACCTACCCGGGTGCATCGGCCAAGGTGGTCGAGGACTCGGTGACGCAGATCATCGAGCAGAACATGAAGGGCCTTGATGGCCTGATCTACTTCTCCTCCAACAGCTCGTCCAACGGCCAGGCCACCATCACCCTGACCTTCGAGAGCGGCACCAACCCGGATATCGCCCAGGTGCAGGTGCAGAACAAGCTGCAGCTGGCCATGCCGCTGCTGCCGCAGGAAGTGCAGCGGCAGGGCATCAACGTGGCCAAGTCCAGCTCGGGCTTCCTGAACGTCATCGCGTTCGTGTCCGAGAACGGCAGCATGGACGCCAACGACATCGCCGACTACGTCGGTTCCAATGTCGTCGACCGCCTGAGCCGCGTGCCGGGCGTGGGCAACATCCAGGTGTTCGGTGGCAAGTACGCCATGCGCATCTGGCTGGACCCGAACAAGCTGCATACCTATGGCCTGTCGGTGCCGGAAGTGACCGCCGCGATCAAGGCGCAGAACGCCCAGGTGGCGATCGGCCAGCTCGGCGGTGCGCCGTCGGTGAAGGGCCAGCAGCTCAACGCCACCATCAACGCGCAGTCGCGCCTGCAGACCCCGGAACAGTTCCGAAACATCATCGTGCGCGGTGCGCAGGACGGTGCCGAGCTGCGCCTGGGTGATGTCGCCCGCGTCGAGCTGGGTGCCGAGTCCTACGACTTCGTCACCCGCTACAACGGCCAGCCGGCCAGTGGCCTGGCGGTCACCCTGGCCACCGGCGCCAACGCGCTGGATACCGCGGCCGGTGTGGATGCCGCGCTGGAAGACATGAAGGGCTTCTTCCCGGCCGGCCTGAAGGCCGAGATCCCGTACGACACCACCCCGTTCGTGCGCGTGTCGATCAAGGGCGTGGTGCAGACCCTGATCGAAGCGATCGTGCTGGTGTTCGTGGTGATGTACCTGTTCCTGCAGAACTTCCGCGCCACCCTGATCCCGACCATCGCCGTGCCGGTGGTGCTGCTGGGTACCTTCGGCGTGCTGGCGATGCTGGGCTTCTCGGTGAACATGCTGACCATGTTCGCGATGGTGCTGGCGATCGGCCTGCTGGTGGACGATGCCATCGTGGTGGTGGAGAACGTCGAGCGCATCATGTCCGAGGAAGGGCTGTCGCCGCTCGAAGCGACCCGCAAGTCGATGGGCCAGATCACCGGTGCGCTGGTGGGTATCGGCCTGGTGCTGTCGGCGGTGTTCGTGCCGATGGCCTTCATGAGCGGCTCCACCGGCGTGATCTATCGGCAGTTCTCGGCCACGATTGTCTCTGCGATGGCGTTGTCGGTGCTGGTGGCGATCGTGCTGACCCCGGCACTGTGCGCGACCATGCTCAAGCCGCTGAAGAAGGGTGAGCACCACGTCGCCCACCGTGGCCTGGCCGGTCGCTTCTTCAATGGCTTCAACCGTGGCTTCGACCGCACCAGCGAAAGCTACCAGCGCGGCGTGCGCGGCATCATCCACCGTCCGTGGCGCTTCATGGGCATCGTGGCGGCGCTGTTCGTGCTGATGGGCGTGCTGTTCGTGCGCCTGCCCAGCTCGTTCCTGCCCAATGAAGACCAGGGCGTGCTGATGGCGCTGGTGCAGGCGCCGGTCGGTGCCACCCAGGAACGCACGCTGGAATCGATCGCGGCACTGGAAAACCACTTCCTGCAGAACGAGAAGGATGCGGTGGACTCGGTGTTCTCCGTGCAGGGCTTCAGCTTCGCCGGCATGGGCCAGAACGCGGGCATGGCGTTCGTCAAGCTGAAGGACTGGAGCGAGCGTGACGCCGACAATGGCGTGATGCCGATCACCGGCCGTGCGATGGCGGCCCTGGGCCAGATCAAGGATGCCTTCATCTTCGCCTTCCCGCCGCCGGCCATTCCGGAGCTGGGGACCGCCTCGGGCTACACCTTCTTCCTGAAGGACAACAGCGGCCAGGGCCACGAGGCACTGGTGGCCGCGCGCAACCAGCTGCTCGGCCTGGCCGCAGGCAGCAAGAAGCTGGCCAACGTACGCCCGAACGGCCAGGAAGACACGCCGCAGTTCCGCATCGACATCGACGCGGCCAAGGCGACCTCGCTGGGACTGTCGATCGATCAGATCAACGGCACGCTGGCCGCGGCGTGGGGCAGCTCGTACATCGATGACTTCGTCGATCGTGGCCGCGTCAAGCGCGTGTTCGTGCAGGCCGACCAGGCGTTCCGCATGGTGCCGGAGGACTTCGATCTCTGGTCCGTGAAGAACGACAAGGGTGAGATGGTGCCGTTCAGCGCCTTCGCTACCAAGCACTGGGATTACGGTTCGCCGCGCCTGGAACGCTACAACGGTGTGTCGGCAATGGAAATCCAGGGCGAACCGGCCCCGGGTGTCGCCTCCGGTGATGCCATGGCCGAGATCGAACAGCTGGCCAAGCAGCTGCCGGCGGGTTTCGGCATCGAATGGACGGCGATGTCCTACCAGGAACGCCAGGCCGGCTCGCAGACGCCGCTGCTGTACACGCTGTCGCTGATGATCGTGTTCCTGTGCCTGGCCGCGATGTATGAAAGCTGGAGCGTACCGACCGCGGTGCTGCTGGCGGCCCCGCTGGGTATCCTCGGCGCGGTGCTGGCCAACACCTTCAAGGGCCTGGAGCGCGACATCTACTTCCAGGTGGCGATGCTGACCACGGTGGGCCTGACCAGCAAGAACGCGATCCTGATCGTCGAGTTCGCCAAGGAAAACCTGGAAAAGGGCGCCAGCCTGATCGAGTCGATCATGCACGCCGTGCGCGACCGCCTGCGCCCGATCGTGATGACCTCGCTGGCCTTCGGCATGGGCGTGGTACCGCTGGCGATCTCCACCGGCGCCGGCTCCGGCGCCAAGCAGGCGATCGGCACCGGCGTGCTCGGCGGCATGATCGTCGGCACCGTGCTCGGCGTGTTCTTCGTGCCGCTGTTCTTCGTGGTGGTGCAGCGCGTGTTCAAGCGCAGATCCACGACGTGACCTGTAGCGGTCATGCCGGCCTCAGGCTGGCGTTATCGAAACGGTAGTGCCGGCCGCTGGCCGGCACTGCCTCCTGCCATCCGGCAGTACCGATGGAAGTGATCCCCATGAAAAGTGCATCCCTGTTCCTCTCCATTGCCGCCACGCTCGCGCTGGCCGGCTGCTCCACCCTGGCGCCGAAGAACACCGCCGTCGCTCCGGCAATTCCTGCGCAGTGGCCGGCCGAGGCCGCGCAGGGCGAGGTGGCCGATGTCGCCGCCGTCGGCTGGCGCGATTTCTTCACCGATGCGCGCCTGCAGCAGGTGATCGAGCAGTCGCTGCAGAACAACCGCGACCTGCGCGTGGCCGTGCTCAATGTCGAGCGCGCGCGTGGCCAGTACCGCGTGCAGCGCGCCGATCGCGTGCCCGGCGTGGCCGTGACCGGCCAGATGGACCGCCGTGGTACCGATGCCGGTGTCACCGAGCAGTTCAGCGCGGGCGTGGGTGTGGCCGAGTTCGAGCTGGACCTGTTCGGTCGCGTGCGCAACCTCAGCGAGGCGGCGCTGCAGCAGTACTTCGCCGTGGCTGCCAACCGCCGCAACGCGCAGCTGAGCCTGGTGGCCGAGACCGCCACCGCGTGGCTGACCTATGGGGCTGATGCGCAGCGGCTGAAGATCGCCGATGCCACGCTGAAGACCTACGAGGATTCGCTGCGCCTGGCCGAGGCCCGCCACGAACGCGGCGGCAGTTCGGCGCTGGAGCTGACCCAGACCCGTACCCTGGTCGAGACCGCACGCACCGATGCCGCGCGCCTGCGCGGCCAGCTGGCCCAGGACCGCAACGCACTGGCGCTGCTGGCCGGTGGCCAGCTCGATCCGGCACTGCTGCCGGACAGCATCGAACCGCAGCTGCTGGCGCTGGCCCCGCCGCCGGCCGGCCTGCCCAGCGACGTGCTGCTGCAGCGCCCGGACATCATGGCCGCCGAACACCAGCTGCTGGCCGCCAATGCCAACATCGGTGCGGCACGCGCAGCGTTCTTCCCGAGCATCTCGCTGACCGGCAGCATCGGCAGCGGCTCCAGCGAACTGTCCAACCTGTTCGACAGCGGCACCCGTGTGTGGAGCTTCCTGCCGAAGATCACCCTGCCGATCTTCCAGGGCGGCAAGCTGCGCGCCAACCTGGCCATCGCCAACGCGGATCGTGATATCGCACTGGCGCAGTACGAGAAGTCGATCCAGGTGGGATTCCGCGAAACGGCCGATGCGCTGGCGTTGAATGTCAGCCTGGATGAGCAGGTGAGTTCACAGCAGCGCCTGGTGGAAGCGGCCGAACAGGCCAATCGCCTGTCGCAGGCACGCTACGACGCGGGGCTGGACAGCTTTGTCACCCTGCTTGACGCGCGGCGTACCGCCTACAACGCGCAGCAGACCCAGCTGGAGGCGCAGCTGGCGCAGCAGGCCAACCGCATCACCCTGTACAAGGTGCTGGGCGGCGGCTGGCACGAGCGCGGGTAAGCAATGCTTCTGGTAGGTGCCAACCTTGGTTGGCACGGATGCGTCAGCGCAGGCGGCTGGCCCTGTGCCAACCAAGGTTGGCACCTACCTGGAGATCGAGGGTAGTGCCGGCCGTTGGCCGGCATTGTCATTCGGAGGCCTGCTACACCGCTTCATCGTCGCGCCGCGCCGCATGGCAGGCGCGAACGCGCGCCAGCGCATCGCCGGCTTCGCGCGCCATCTGCTCGTACTCGGCGCGGATCTCTTCCAGGCGCGCTTCATCCAGTTCTTCCAGATCCAACAGTTCGTTGTTGGCTTCGGCCGTCGCCCGGATCAGCTCGTCCAGCTTGATCTGCATCGCGGCAGTATCCGCGTTCTGCGTGTGCTGGATCAGGAACACCATCAGGAAGGTGATGATGGTGGTGCCGGTGTTGATCACCAGCTGCCAGGTGTCGTTGAAACCGAACACTGGGCCACTGATGCCCCAGATCACCACGATCGCTACTGCAGCCAGGAAGGTCCACGGCGAGCCGGTGGCGGCCGCGGCCTTCTTGGCGATCGTATTGAACAGGTTGCGTGCTTTCATCGTCGTCGTCCCACTCAGGTGACGAGGATGATCGGCAGTGGCCCGTGCAGGGGTTGTGCAGCGGCGGTCAGGCGCGCATGCGCTGCAGTCGTGGCGCCTGCAGGCTGCGCACCGGGCTGCTCTGGTAGACGTGCTGCCAGCAACGGTCGACGAACTCACGGGCCTGGGCTTCGCTCAGCCGCGGCATGATCTGCAGGGCGTATTGGGTCTGGAACATCTCGTCACGTTCGGCCTCGCTGGCGCGCGGCTGGGTGATCAGCGAATCACAGGCGAACTTGATCCACGGCACGTACGAGCCGAACGAGTTGTGCGGCAGTGCGCCTTCGGCATGTTGGCGGCGCCAGTGGTCAAGCTCGGCGTCAACGTTGATGACCGGAGGAATGGTGGGGACTTCAGCGTGCATGACAATCCAGTTCGGTTGAGTGGAAAGGGAGTGGGGGTTCATCCGAGTGTGGCGTATATGGCGGTGCATGCCGCGTCAGCGGGATGTGGAGCCTGCGTTGGCATGGCCGATCAACTGCGCATGTTCGACCGTACCGAGGTCTTCGGCCAGAGTGGCCATCGCATTGCACAGGCGTTCGTGGTCGAGCGGGTGGCGGCGGACCAGCTCCAGTTGCATGTGCTGATAGGCAGTCCAGAACGGCGCGCCGCGCCGGTGCAGCGCATATTGCTGCTGCAAGCGTTCGCGGATCGGATCGAGGATCGGGTCTGTCGTAGGGCGTACGGCGTGCGCGCACATGGCTGGCTCCGCCGGGGAAAGGGTGCCCCGGTGACCCCACCGTAGGCGTGTCAGCCGCGTGGGGTGTTACCGCAATGTGTGCGCGTGGCGTGGCTGACTGTGCGCGCGGTCACGCCGATGCCCGCAAAGGCTGCCGGCACAAGGGCGCACCGGCGCTGAAGCGTTCATTAAATGTGTTGCAGAGACGAGCGCGCGTGGCTCATTCGCCGATGTCCTCGTTCCAGATGTCGGGATGACGGCTGATGAAATCGCCCAGCAGGTCCACGCATTCCTGGTTGTCCAGGTCGATCACGTTGACGCCGTTTTCGCGCAGCCAGTCGATGCCGCCCTGGAAGGTGCGCGATTCGCCCACCACCACGGTGCCGATGTTGAACTGGCGCACCAGCCCCGAGCAGTACCAGCACGGGGCCAGGGTGGTGACCATGATGGTGTCCTGGTAACGGCGCTGGCGGCCGGCCTTGCGGAAGGCGTCGGTTTCCCCATGCACCGACGGGTCGCCTTCCTGCACGCGGCGGTTGTGGCCGCAGCCGAGCAGGCGGCCGTCGTTGTGGTACAGCGCCGCGCCGATCGGCACGCCGCCCTCGGCCAGGCCCTGGCGGGCTTCGGCGATGGCGGTCTGCAGCAGGGCCTGGTAGTCGGGCGTGGTGATCATGCGGGGCTCTCCGGTAAGTCGTGGCCCGCCATCATACGGGCAGGGGGTGCCGCTGGCCCCCGGCGGTGCGATAATCGGGGCCATGAGCGAATCCCCCTACAAAGCCGGTACCACCCATTTCGGGTTCCGCGACGTCGCCGCCAAGGACAAGCAGAAGCTGGTCGGCCAGGTGTTCACCTCGGTCGCGCGCAACTACGACCTGATGAACGACCTGATGAGCCTGGGCGTGCACCGGGCGTGGAAGCGCTACTACGTGGCCACCGCGCAGGTGAAGCCGGGCGACCGCGTGCTCGACCTGGCCGGCGGCACCGGCGACATCGCCGCCCTGCTGAAGGAGCGCGTCGGCGCCGAGGGCTCGGTGGTGCTGGGCGACATCAACGCCGGCATGCTGTCGGTCGGCCGTGACCGCCTGACCAACCGCGGCCTCGTGCTCGGCCTGGACTACGTGCAGTGCAACGCCGAAGCCCTGCCGTTCCCGGACAACAGCTTCGATCTGGTCACCATTGCCTTCGGCCTGCGCAACGTGACCGACAAGGACGCTGGCCTGCGCGAGATGTACCGCGTGCTGAAGGTGGGCGGCCAGGCCCGCGTACTGGAATTCTCCGAAGTCACCGCGGACTGGTTCAAGCCGATCTACGACTTCCACTCGTTCAAGATCCTGCCCAAGCTGGGCAAGCTGTTCGCCAACGATTCGGACAGCTACCAGTACCTGGCCGAGAGCATCCGCAAGCACCCGCCGCAGGACGAACTGAAGGCGATGATGGGGCAGGCCGGCTTCGAGCGCTGCCACTACAAGAACCTGACCGGCGGCATCGTCTCGATCCACTCCGGCTACAAGCTGTAAGCCCTGCTCTGGTGGGTGCCAACTTGGTTGGCACTCGCCCGCTGCGGTCATCCGCTCTGGTAGGTGCCGACCTTGGTCGGCACGGGCCTGCCGCGTGCGTTGATGGATCCGTGCCAACCAAGGTGGGCACCTGCCTGTAGATGCCAACCAAGGTTGGCACCTACCTGTAGATGCCAACCTTGGTTGGCATGCGCCGGAGGCGCAGGAACGGCCCCGGCCTGCATTACCCCGCACCGCGCAACGCCTGCGCGGCCGGAGGGAGGTACCATTGGGGTTTGATCCCCGTAACGGTCCCGATTCATGCGTAATCCGCTGATGCTCCTTCCGCTGGCCGTGGCCCTGGCCGCCGGCTGCTCCCAGGAGGCGGCCGCGCCCGCCGCCGCCCCGACTGCCGCAAAGGCCCCCGCCGCCCCCGTGAACGCCGAGAACCGCAGCCACGACGAAAGCTCGTACGCCGAGCCGGACAAGGTCGTCATCAAGGACATCGCGCTGGATCTGAAGCTGGACTTCGACCAGAAGCAGATCGGCGGAACCGCCACCTACACCCTGGAATGGAAGCAGAAGGACGCCAGGCAGCTGGTGCTCGACACCCGCGAGCTGACCGTGTCCAAGGTCGAGGCCGTCGGTGCCGATGGCGCGCGCAGCCCGCTGCAGTTCGCGCTGGCCCCGGTCGACAAGGTGTTCGGCAGCAAGCTGACCATCGAGACCCCGGAACAGCCGGCCAAGGTGGAAGTGACCTACCACACCGCACCGACCGCCTCGGGCCTGCAGTGGCTGGCGCCGTCGATGACCGAAGGCAAGAAGCTGCCCTTCATGTTCAGCCAGTCGCAGGCCATCCACGCCCGCTCCTGGGTGCCGCTGCAGGACACCCCGAGCGTGCGTTTCACCTACAGCGCGCACGTGGTCTCGCGCCCGGACGTGATGGTGCTGATGAGCGCCGACAACGATCCGAAGGCCGCGCGTGACGGTGACTACACCTTCAAGATGCCGCAGCCGATTCCGTCCTACCTGCTGGCCATCGCCGCCGGCGACCTGGTGTTCGAGCCGATCTCCGGCCGCTCCGGCGTCTGGGCCGAGCCGACCATGGTCAACAAGGCCGCCAAGGAATTCGAAGACACCGAGAAGATGATCGGTGCCGCCGAGAAGCTCTACGGCGAATACCGCTGGGGCCGCTACGACATGCTGGTGCTGCCGCCGTCGTTCCCGTTCGGCGGCATGGAGAATCCGCGCCTGACCTTCGCCACCCCGACCGTGATCGTCGGTGACAAGTCGCTGGTCTCGCTGGTCGCCCATGAACTGGCGCACAGCTGGTCGGGCAACCTGGTGACCAACGCCAGCTGGAAGGACATCTGGCTCAATGAAGGCTTCACCACCTACGTCCAGGGCCGCATCACCGAAGCCCTGTACGGCAAGGAGATGGCCGAGATGGAGAAGCAGATCGACCAGACCGACCTGCTGGCCGAAGTGAAGGACATGAGCCCGGCCGACCAGGCGCTGGCGCTGCCGCCGCTGAACGAGCGTGACCCCGACGAAGCCCTCAGCCAGGTCGCCTACGTCAAGGGTTCGTGGTTCCTGGAATTCCTGGAGCAGCGCTTCGGCCGCGAGACCTTCGATCCGTTCCTGCGCGGCTGGTTCGATGACCATGCCTTCCAGAGCGCGAACACCGACCAGTTCGTCGCGTACATGAAGAAGAACCTGCTGCCGAAGAATCCCTCGGCAGTGACCGAGGCCGAACTGAAGGCGTGGCTGGACGAGCCGGGCATTCCGGCGTTCGCGGCCAAGGCGCAGTCGCGCAACTTCAGCAGCGTCGATACCGCGCGCATTGCCTTCGCCAGCGCCGGCACCGTGCCGAGCAGCCAGGTCATCGCCGACTGGAGCACGCAGGAATGGGTGCGCTTCATCGACGGCCTGGGTGCGACCCAGCCGCTGGACAAGCTGGCCACGCTGGACAAGGCGTTCCACTTCACCGGCACCCCGAATGGCGAGATCGCCATGCGCTGGTACCCGCTGGCGATCCGCAGCGGCTACGAGCAGGCCAATGAAGGTGCTGCCGCGTTCATCGAGCGCGTCGGCCGTCGCAAGCTGATCCTGCCGATCTACGCCGAACTGGTGAAGACCCCGAAGGGGCTGGAGCTGGCCAAGCAGGCCTTTGAAAAGGCCAAGCCGGGCTACCACCCGATCACCACGGCCTCGGTCCAGGACATGCTGGCCAAGGCTGAAGCCAAGTAACCGGTGGTGCCGGCCGCTGGCCGGCAACCGGTCACTGCTTCACCAGCTACGGCGGGGAAACCCGCCGTTGCTGTATCCGCTTTTCGCTGCCGATAGAATCGGGATGCACTCGCATAGGACCTCCGCCATGAAACGACTGATCCTGCTCACCGCCTGCACCCTGGCCCTGGCCGCCTGCAGCAACCCCGAGGAAGAGCGCAAGGCGCAGGAAGCCGCCGCGGCCGCCGTGCAGGCGCAGAAGGAAGCCAAGGCCGAGGACGTAGCCAAGCAGTACGACATGGCCGTGGCCGCGCAGGACTGGGAACGCGCGCGCCTGCATGGCGCCTCGCTGCTGGACCAGTACAAGGACACCGCCGCCGCCGAGCGCATCGCCGCGGGCTTCGACGAGGTCAAGGCCAAGGGCGATGCCGCGCGCGACCTGCGCCGCATGCAGGCGCTGTGGCAGTACAACCAGATCCCGGTGGGCAACAAGGGCAACCAGGTTTCGGCGCAGATCTACAGCAAGGAACGGGTGGACGTGGATGGCAGCGGCGCCAAGCCGGTGCAGCTGGTGTTCCGCGATCACCCGGAGTGGAAGCGGCACGCTTACCTGGTGCTGCAGGCCGGCGATTTCCGCTGCCCGCAGTGCACGGTGAAGGTGACTGTGGACGATGGCAAGCCGGTGTCGATGGCGGCCTGGCGCCCGAAGACCGATGAAGCCATCGCCCTGTTCATCACCGACCAGAAGGCGTTGTGGAAGCTGGCGCGCAAGGGCAAGTCGATCAGCATCGAGTTCCCGGTCAAGGCTGGCGGCACGCGTACGGCCGTGTTCGAGACCGGCGGTGTCGACGCCAGTCGCATGCCGCAGTGGTGGCAGTGATGATCGCGACGGGCAGCGCAGTGCACGCGTTGTCCGCGATCCGGCACTGGGTCTTCGACATGGATGGCACGCTGACCGTCGCCGTGCATGATTTCGCCGCGATCCGCCGTGCGCTGCAGATCGCGGCCGAGGAGGACATCCTGGACCATATCGCAGCGTTGCCGGATGCGCCGGCGCAGGCCAAGCGTGAGTGGCTGCTGGATCACGAACGTGTGCTGGCCGAGGAGGCGCTGCCGGCGCCGGGTGCGGTGACGCTGCTGCGTGCGCTGGCAGCCGACGGTTGCCGGCTGGGCATCCTGACCCGCAACGATCATGCGCTGGCGAAGCTGACGCTGGACGCGATCGGGGTCGGGGAACTGTTCGATGATGCCGACATCGTCGGCCGTGATGAAGCGGTGCCCAAGCCCTCGCCGGATGGCCTGCAGCAGCACCTGCGGCGCTGGGGCATTGCAGCGAGGGAGGCGGTGATGGTCGGCGACCACGCCTACGACCTGGAGTGCGGCCGCGCCGCGGGCGCCCATACCGTACTGGTCAACCTGCCGGAAAACCCGTGGCCCGGCCGTGCCGACTGGCATTTCGCCGATTGCCGCGCGCTGTTGGCGGCCTGGCAGGCCGCATGACCGTGTAGAGCCGAGCCCACGCTCGGCTGCTCTGCGGTCAGATCGCGCAGGCGCGCGCAAGCCGAGCATGGGCTCGGCTCCACAGAGAGCAGGCAACGTGTCGGTCGGAAGTTCCGGTAGTGCCGGCTGCCGGCCGGCAGTGTCGACCCAGGTCGACACCCACCGAGCGATGCGCGGGCAGTTCGGTTTACGCGCCCAGCGCGTAACCGAACTGCTGCTTGAACTGCTCGTTGAACTCATCGAAGGTGAAGCGCTGGTTCTGCGTGCCCGGGTGCTCGACCTTCAGTGCGCCCATCAGGTTGCCCATGCGGCCGATGGTCAGCCAGTCGTAGCCCTTCTGGATGCCGTAGATCAGGCCGGCGCGGAAGGCGTCGCCACAGCCGGTCGGGTCGACCACGCGGCGCTCGTGCGCCGGCGGGATGTCGTAGCTCTTTTCCGGGGTGTGGATGACCGCGCCCTTCGGGCCGCGGGTGGTGATGTAGGCCTTGACCCGGCTGACGATCTCCTTTTCGTCCCAGCCGGTGCGTTCCTGCAGCAGGTTCGACTCGTAGTCGTTGACCACCACGTAGTCGGCCTGGTCGATGAAGGCGCGCAGCTCGGGGCCGTTGAACAGCGGCATGGCCTGGCCCGGGTCGAAGATGAACGGGATGCCGTCCTCGTGGAATTCCTGCGCGTTCTGGATCATGCCTTCGCGGCCATCCGGGCCGACCAGGCCCAGGGTCACGCCCGGCACGCCGCGCACATGGTTCTCGTAGGAACGCATCATCGCGCCCGGGTGGAAGGCGGTGATCTGGTTGTTGTCGTGGTCGGTGGTGATGAACGCCTGCGGGGTGAACAGCTCATCGATCACGCGCACGCGCGACAGGTCGATGCCCAGGCCTTCGAAATACTCGCGGTACGGGCCGAAGTCCGAACCCACGGTGCCCATCGGGATCGGCTGGCCGCCCAGCAGGTGCAGGTTGTAGGCGATGTTGCCGGCGCAGCCGCCGAACTCGCGGCGCATGCGCGGCACCAGGAAGGACACGTTCAGGATGTGCACCTTGTCCGGCAGGATGTGATTCTTGAACTGGTCCGGAAACACCATGATGGTGTCGAA
The DNA here is from genome assembly GCF_004795795.1 of Stenotrophomonas sp. PAMC25021. NCBI lineage: Bacteria > Pseudomonadati > Pseudomonadota > Gammaproteobacteria > Lysobacterales > Lysobacteraceae > Stenotrophomonas > Stenotrophomonas sp. PAMC25021. The sequence goes on from NZ_CP039255.1 coordinate 2,760,776, forward strand.
GGCAAGAGAACCACAGATCAGAGCGGACATCGATGTAAGCCTATGCGGTGAATTTTGGGGTGGGCCAGCCCGGTTCAGCGGGCAAGCAAACGGCGCCCTTGGGCGCCCGACGGCGCAAAGGTTACCCGCTGGTGCCGCTCAGGGCCAGAACCGGGTGATGCCCGATCAGGCCGAAAGCCTGTGAAGACGCGGGTTCAGCTAGTTTTTTCCTTGCTCGGCGGCAGGCGGGTTGCTAGGCTTGTCGGCCTCGATTTCTGCCCATTTTTTCGCCATCCCGCGGCGGGCACGACACCCCTCAGGACTCCTTCCTCAGATGTTCAAGAAACTCCGTGGCATGTTCTCCAACGACCTGTCCATCGACCTGGGCACGGCCAACACCCTCATCTACGTGCGCGGGCAGGGGATCGTGCTGAACGAGCCGTCGGTCGTGGCCGTGCGCCAGGACCGTGCCATCGGTGGCACCCGCTCGGTGGCAGCCGTGGGCGCCGAAGCCAAGCAGATGCTGGGCCGTACCCCGGGTCACATCACCACCATCCGCCCGATGAAGGACGGCGTCATCGCCGACTTCACCTACACCGAGGCGATGCTCAAGCACTTCATCAAGAAGGTGCACAAATCGCGCGTGCTGCGCCCGAGCCCGCGCGTGCTGGTCTGCGTGCCGGCCGGCTCGACCCAGGTCGAGCGCCGCGCGATCAAGGAATCGGCCGAGGAAGCCGGTGCCCGTGACGTGTTCCTGATCGAAGAACCGATGGCGGCCGCGATCGGCGCCGGCATGCCGGTCACCGAGGCCCGTGGCTCGATGGTCATCGACATCGGCGGCGGCACCACCGAAGTGGCGGTGATCTCGCTCAACGGCATCGTCTATTCGGCCTCGGTCCGCATCGGCGGCGACCGCTTCGACGAGTCGATCACCAACTACGTGCGCCGCAACCACGGCATGCTGATCGGTGAAGCCACCGCCGAGCGCATCAAGGTCGAGCTGGGCTGCGCCTACCCGCAGGCGGAAGTGATCGAGATGGAAATCTCCGGCCGCAACCTCGCCGAGGGCGTGCCGAAGATGATCAAGATCAGCTCCAACGAGGTGCTCGAGGCCCTGCACGAGCCGCTGTCGGGCATCGTCAGCGCGGTCAAGCTGGCGCTGGAGCAGACCCCGCCGGAACTGTGCGCCGACGTCGCCGAGCGCGGCATCGTGCTGACCGGTGGTGGCGCCCTGCTGCGCGACCTGGACCGCCTGATCTCCGAGGAAACCGGCCTGCACGTGCAGGTGGCCGACGATCCGCTGACCTGCGTGGCCCGCGGTGGCGGCCGTGCGCTGGAGCTGGTGGACATGCACGGCAACGAGTTCTTTGCGCCGGAATAAGCCGTCCCGGCCGTTCCTGCCCGCCGCGCCCTTCCGGGGTGCGGCCCGCCGTGATGGCGGGCCGGCACCGGCGGGGCGCCCGCGTGTTTCCCTTTCGCCTTCTGCCAGTTGAATCGTTGCCGTGCCGCCCTACGCCGGTCCTCCCGTTGCCTCCCGATCCGGTGATGCCGCCAGCCCCCTGCGGTTGCTGGCCTATCTCGCGTTGGCCATCACCCTGATCGTGCTCGATGACCAGGCCGGCTGGCTGGCGCGCCTGCGCGAGCAGGCCAACAGCCTGGTGCAGCCGGTATGGGCGCTGGCCGGCCTGCCCGGCAAGCTCGGCAACCAGGTCAAGGATTCCGCCGCCAGCCATACCCAGCTGGTGACCGAGAATCGCGAACTGCGCAACCAGCTGCTGCTGGCCAACGCGCGCCTGACCCGCCTGCAGACCGCCGCGCTGGACAATGCCCAGCTGCGCGAACTGCTGAACGTGGCCGAGCGCAGCGGCCTGGACGTGCAGCTGGCGCCGATCCTGGACATCGACCTGGACCCGGTGAAGCAGCGCCTGGTGCTCGACGCCGGCACCCGCGAAGGCGTGCACGTCGGCCAGGCGGTGATCGATGCCGGCGGCTTGATGGGGCAGGTGATCAGCGTCACCGGCGGCACCTCCACCGTGCTGCTGCTGACCGATCCCGACCACGCGGTGCCGGTCACCGTGGCCCGCAACGGCGTGCGCCTGATCGTCTATGGCCGCGGCGACACGCTGGAACTGCGCGACATCCCGCTCAGCGCCGGCGTGGAAGTGGGCGATGAGATCGTCACCTCCGGCCTCGGCGGGCGCTTCCCGGCCGGCTTCCCGGTCGGCACCATCACCGGCCTGCGCCCGGACGACACCCATGCCTTCCTGGTCGGCGAACTGAAGCCGGCGGCCCAGCTCGACCGCGGCCGCGACGTGCTGCTGCTGCGCCCGGGGGCGGCGATCCGCATTCCGCCGGAACTGCGCCTGCAGCTGGAAGAAACCGCCCCGGGGGGGCCGGCCACCGGCGCCAGCGTGCCTGCGGGAGCCGCGCCAGCGGCAACGACGCCGGCTCCGGCCAGCTCCCCGGTAGTGCCGGCCGCTGGCCGGCAACAGCCCTCGTCGCAAACGAGGACTGTTGCCCCCGCATCCTCCCTTACCCCCGCGCCTTCGGCGCGCCCCCCTCAGCCGACTGCACCTTCGGCGCAACTGGCCCGCGCATCCTCCCTTACCCCCGCGCCTTCGGCGCGCCCCCCTCAGCCGACTGCACCTTCGGTGCAACCGGCCCGCGCATCCTCCCTTACCCCCGCGCCTTCGGCGCGCCCCCCTCAACAAGAGGGGGGCTCCACCCCAGCCTCCGGCGCTACGGTAGTGCCGGCCGCTGGCCGGCAACCGACCACGCCGGAGGCCCAGCGATGAGCCGCCTGCGCGACAACCCGTGGGTGCTGCCGGCCAGCCTGGTGGTGGCGCTGCTGCTGGGCCTGCTGCCGTTGCCGGCGCTGCTGCAGCCGCTGCGCCCGTACTGGCTGGCGCTGGTGCTGGCGTACTGGGTCATCGAAGCCCCCGAACGCGTCGGCCTGGGCATCGCCTTCGCCAGCGGCGTGGTTGCCGACCTGCTGTACGGCGGCGTGCTGGGCGAACAGGCGCTGCGGCTGGTGATGCTGGCCTTCATCCTGCAGCGCTTCCGCGCCCGCATCCGCTTCTTCCCGATGTCCCAGCAGATGCTGGCCATCGGCGGCCTGCTGTTCAACGACCGCATCGTCAGCGCGCTGGTCCACATCGTGGTGGATGAGCCGACCCTGCCGTGGTCGTACTGGTGGGCACCGCTGCTGGGCATGGGCCTGTGGCCGCTGGTGTTCGTGCTGCTGGACGCGGTGCGCTTCGGCAAGCGCGGGCGCTGAGCCATGATCCCGCGCCGCCAGGTCAAGAACCCGCACGCCGAAGCCGAACAGTTCCGCCGCCGCGCGGCGCTGGGCTTCCTGGGCGTGCTGGTCTGCCTGCTGGGCCTGGGCGGCTGGTACTTCAAGCTGCAGGTGCTGGACCACGACGTCTATGCCACGCGCTCGGAAGCCAACCGCATCAAGCCGCGGCCGGTGGTGCCCGGGCGCGGCATGATCTACGACCGCAATGGCCGCCTGCTGGCCGAGAACGTGCCGGCCTTCCGCCTGGACGTGACCCCGGACAAGGTCAAGGACATGGACGCCACCCTGGAAGGGCTGGCGAAGATCATCAACATCAGCCCGGAAGAGCTGGAAGCGTTCAACAAGTCGCGCAAGGCGCGCCGCAAGTTCCTGCCGGTCACGCTGAAGCTGCGCATGAGCGACGAGGAGATGGCGCGCTTCGCGGTCGACCGCTGGCGCTTCCCCGGCGTCGAGCTGGAGCCCTACCTGACCCGCCGCTACCCCTACGGCGATCTGTTCGCGCACATCATCGGCTACGTTGGCCGCGTTGATGACAAGGATCTGGAGATCCTCGGCGAAGGCAATGCCGCGCTGACCCACATCGGCAAGTCCGGCCTGGAGCGTTACTACGAGCAGCAGCTGCGCGGCAAGGTCGGCTACGAGCAGGTCGAGACCAACGTGCAGGGGCGCGCGATCCGCACCATCGGCCGCGTCGCCGCGCAGTCCGGCGCCGACCTGCGGCTGTCGATCGACGCCGACCTGCAGCGCGCCATGGTGGCCGCCTTCGGCGACCAGGAAGGCTCGGCGGTGGCGATGGACCCGCGCACCGGCGAAGTGCTGGCGATGGTCAGCCTGCCGTCCTACGACCCCAACCTGTTCGTCAACGGCATCTCGCATGCCGACTTCAAGGCGCTGAACGAAAACCCGTCGCGGCCGCAGTTCAACCGCCTGGTGCTCGGTGGCGTCGCCCCCGGTTCCACGCTGAAGCCGCTGATCGGCCTGGCCGGCCTGGATTCGGGCGTTCGACGCCCGGAAGACAAGGTGCTGTCCACCGGCATGTTCTATCTGCCGGGCACTTCCCGCGGCTGGGGTGACGCCCACCGTGGCGGCCATGGCTGGACCGACCTGCGCAAGTCCATCGCCGAATCGGTCAACACCTACTACTACAAGCTGGCGCTGGACCTGGGCATCGAGCGCTTCGACCATTACATGGAGTACTACGGCTTCGGCCAGCCGACCGGCATCGACCTCACCGGCGAGATCGGCGGCATCCTGCCGTCGCCGGCCTACAAGCGGAAGAGCCGCAAGGAAGCCTGGTACCCCGGTGATACGGTCAACATCAGCATCGGCCAGGGTGACTGGAAGGTCACCCCGCTGCAGCTGGCGCGCGGCGTCAGCGGTCTGGCCGATGGCCAGCTGCGCACCCCGCACCTGGTGATCCAGCAGCGCGAGGGTTTCGACAGCGACTGGTCGGCGATGCCGGCTGGCGAGAGCAAGCCGGTCAGCCCCAACCCCGCCAACGTGCAGGCCGTGCGCGAGGGCATGATGGCGACCATGCGGCCCGGCGGCAGCGGCTGGCGCGTGGCAGTGGGTGCGCCGTACGTGATGGCCGGCAAGACCGGTACCGCGCAGGTCATCAGCCGAAAGGGCACGGCGGCAGTGAATCCGAAGAGCCTGCCGATGCACCTGCGCCATCGCGCGCTGTTCGTCGGCTTCGCACCGGTGGAAAACCCGGTGATCGCGATCGCGGTGGCCGTGGAAGGCGGCGGCTATGGTGGTTCGGCGGCCGCGCCGATCGCACGCAAGGTGTTCGACGCCTACCTGCTGGGCAAGATGCCCGAAGGCATGCAGCCACTGGACAGCGAGCGCGGCACCACCGCCATCGGCGCCACCGCGTTCGACAACGAAGATGCCGGCGCGCGCCAGGCTGGCGACCTCGCCGCGGCGCAGCTGGGTGAACATCCGGTGCTGGTCGGCGTGCCGGCGCCGGAACCTGTACCCGCACCGCAGCCGGGTACGCCGGCCGCCGCCGCGTTGCCCGCCACGCCACGCCCGACCGTCGCGGAGCCCGTACGATGAGAGTGTTCCTGCGCTGGGCCGGCGACATGCTGCGCCGCTTCTTCAGCACGCTGGACTGGGTGCTGTGCCTGGCCCTGGGGACGCTGATGGTGATCGGCCTGGCCACCCTGAAGAGCGCCGGTGGCGACAGCCTGGTGATGGCCCAGGGCGCGCGCTTCGCCGTGGGCATGGCCGCGCTGTGGGGCATCTCGCGGGTGCCGATCCTGCGCATCCGCTCGGCTACGCCGATGATCTACGCGATCTCGATGATCCCGTTGCTGGCGGTGTTCGTGCTGGGCACCGGCAAGTACGGCCGGCAGTGGCTGGACCTGAAGTTCTTCTACCTGCAGCCGGCCGAGCTGCTGAAGGTCAGCCTGCCGATGATGGTGGCCTGGTACCTGCACAAGATGCCGCTGCCGCCGCGCTTCAACACCGTGCTCGTGGCCCTGGTCATCATCGGCGTGCCCACCGGCCTGGTGATGCTGCAGCCGGACTTCGGTACTGGTGTGCTGATCGCTGCCAGTGGCGTGTTCGTGCTGTTGTTGGCCGGCCTGCCGTGGTGGTGGGTCGGCCTGGGCGTGGGTGGCGTGGCCGCGGTCGCGCCGGTGGCCTGGTTCTGGTTGCTGCGGCCGTACCAGAAGGACCGCATCATGATGTTCCTGGACCCGGAGATGGATGCGCTGGGGGCCGGGTGGAACATCATCCAGTCGAAGATCGCGATCGGTTCCGGCGGCTTCGATGGCAAGGGCTGGGGCGAGGGCTCGCAGTCGCACCTGAACTTCATTCCCGAACAGACCACCGACTTCGCGTTCTCGGTGCTGAGCGAGGAGTTCGGCTGGATCGGCGTGGCCACCGTGCTGGCGCTGTACCTGGTGGTGATCGGGCGCTGCCTGTGGATCGCCAGCCAGTCGCGCGATTCGTATTCGCGCCTGCTGGCCGGCGCCACCGGCCTGGCGTTCTTCGTCTATGTGCTGGTGAACGGCGGGATGATTTCCGGCCTGCTGCCGGTGGTGGGCGTGCCGATGCCGCTGATCAGCTACGGCGGTACCTCGGCGGTGTCACTGCTGGCCGGCTTCGGATTGGTGATGGCGGTGCGCAGTCACAACCCGGTGCACGGCGGCTACGGCTGAGTACGGCGTCGGGGTCAGATCCCTTTTTCCACAGGGAAAAGGGATCTGACCCCACAGCCCGGCTACGGAGATCAGAAGCACCCTGACAGCTTCACGCAAGCGCCCGTTGCTAGCGTGCTGCGCGTGGAATGGAAACGACTGTTTGGCGGCTGCCGTGAGGCAGTGCGCACGATCGATCTGCCGTTGCTGGTCGCATTGCTGATCCTGATGGGCGCGGGCCTGGCGGTGCTGCACAGTGTGTCCGGGCCGGTGGCCGGGCAGGCGGCGCGCTTTGCGGGTGGACTGCTGGCGATGTGGCTGCTGTCACGTGTTTCGCTGCTGCGCCTGCGCGCGTGGACACCAGCGTTGTACGCGCTGTCGATGCTGCCGCTGATGGCGGTGTATGTGATCGGCACCGGCAAATATGGGCAGCGCTGGCTCAACCTCGGCGTGTTCTACCTGCAACCGTCGGAGCTGCTCAAGCTCAGCCTGCCGTTGATGATGGCCTGGTACCTGCACCGGCAACCGCTGCCGCCGTCGCCGCGCACGGTACTGACCGCGGCGGTGCTGATCGGCGCGCCGGCGGTGTTGATCCTGATGCAGCCCAACCTCGGCACCGCCACGCTGGTCACCGCCAGCGGCGTGTTCGCGTTGTTGCTGGCGGGCCTGCACTGGGGCTGGGTGGCGACCGGCGCGGCGGGGCTGGCAGTGGCCGCGCCGCTGGCGTGGTTCGGTCTGCTGCGTCAGTACCAGAAGGATCGTGTGTTGACCTTCCTCGACCCGGCGGCCGACCCCCTGGGCACCGGCTGGAACATCCTGCAGTCACGCATCGCGATCGGCTCCGGGGGATGGCAGGGACGCGGCTGGGGGCAGGGCACCCAGGCCACGCTGGATTTCCTCCCCGAATACACCACCGACTTCGCGTTTTCGGTGCTGGCCGAAGAGTTCGGCTGGATCGGCGTGGCGACGCTGTTCGCGCTGTACCTGTTCGTGGTCGGGCGTTGCCTGTGGATTGCCGTGCACGCGCGCGACACGCATGCACGGTTGCTGGCCGGCAGCCTGGGGCTGGCGTTCTTCGTCTACGTGCTGGTGAACGGCGGAATGATTTCCGGCCTGCTGCCGGTGGTGGGCATTCCGATGCCGCTGATCAGCTACGGCGGCACATCGGCGGTTTCGCTGTTGGCCGGCATCGGGTTGGTGATGGCGGTACGCGGGCACCGGCCCGTGCACGGGGGATAGGGTTTCCAGCCAACGGCGCAGCCCCTCGTGGGTGGTGTCTGGGTGGCTGCGGAAAGCAGAAGCCGCGGGTGGGCCGGTCGGGTTGGGTACGCGGGGGACGCCGTGAATCCGTCCCTGGAGGCTTGGCAGCCGCATCCATGCGGCTGACACCCCCGCGTACCCAACCCGACCGGCTTCTGACAGATTTCGGAGGTCTGCCACCCACGGAGAAGAAAAAGAAGATCAAAAGCGGATCGCGACGCTGCGCTTGCTCGTGAGCCGAGCATGGCTCGGCTCTACACACGGCAATGAAGCGACCCGCCAGGCCGCCTCTGCTTTTGATCTTCTCTTTACTTCGCCGTGGGTAGACGCGCACGGAACCTGTCCGTGGCCGGGTAGACGGGCTGCGCAGGGGCGTGAGCCGCATGGATGCGGCGACCGAGCTTACATGGACGTACTTGCAGCGGCCCCTGCGCAGCCCGTCTACCCGGCCCCACCCATGAACTGCTTTTCGCGGCCACCCACGAGGGGCTGCGCCGTTGGCTGGAAACTCCTGACTGCGCAGCGCCCGTTGTGGAAGCGTTCTCACACCGATGCACGACAGCACGCCCGCTGACGAAAGTCCGCAAAAAACGTTAGCTGGTTCACACTTTTACACCGCGTTGATCTTGATCAATGGACTTGTCGTAATCGGCCTGCACAATGGCGGCCCGTTCGGCACGGCGCGCCGTCAATCGTTGCAGCGCGAGGGGGCGTCGGGCGGGAAGCAGTACTGATCCAACGGGTACAGGGAGCGCGGGGTACTGCCACTGGGGAGCGGCAGCCGCGCAGGTACCGACCGGATCCGGTCGCCGGTTGCGTCTGCGGGGATGGGGACGCAACCGGCAACCTCTATCTGAATGGGGAAGGGCGATCACGATGCCTTCACATTTCCCGCTGGTCGCAGGCAAATCGTTGTGATTCATGGTGTTAGGGGTTTTAATTCATCCATGACCTGCTAACCTGCGACGATGATTCGACGCACTCTGGCCTGCATGCTCACCCTCGGCCTGGTCGCCTGCGCGACCCAGCCGAAGTCCCCACCGTCTTCGCCCCAGGCCAGCAGTACGCCGCGCCAGCCCGCCGCCAAGGCCCATGGCCCGGCCGAGGCCGCGCCTGAAGCCACCGCGGCCACCGCGGCGCCTGTCGATCTCACCCCGGTGCCGTTCGAGGTCGCACGGGCCCGCTTCATTGCCGATACCGCCAAGCGCTATGGCCTGAAGCCGGAGCAGATCAGCAGCGTGCTCGACCAGGCGCAGGTGCGCCAGCCGATCATCGCCGCGATGTCGCGCCCGGCCGAACGGGTCAAGCCGTGGAATGAGTACCGGCCGATGTTCATCAGCAAGGCGCGCATCGATGGCGGCCGCGCGTTCCTGGCCGAACACCGCGCCGAACTGGATCGCGTGCAGCAGCGCACCGGCGTGCCGGCCGAAGTGATCGTCGCGATCATCGGTGTGGAAACCAGCTACGGCAGGAATGCTGGCAGCCATCGCGTGCTCGATGCGCTGTATACGCTGGCGTTCTATTACCCGCGCAGCGGCGACCCGGCCAAGCTGGAACGCGAAGTGCGCCGCGAGCTGTTCTTCCGCGATGAGCTGGCCAAGCTGTTCGAGTTGGGCCACGAAGAGAAACTGGATATCACCACGCTCAAGGGCAGTTATGCCGGTGCGATGGGCATGGGCCAGTTCATGCCGTCCAGCTATCTCGACTACGCCGTGGACGGAAACGGTGATGGCCGCCGCGACCTGTTCACCAGCTACGACGACGTGTTCTCGTCCATCGCCAACTACTTCGTGAAGAAGGGCGGCTGGGTGCGTGGCGGGCAGGTGGCCGTGCCGGCCACGCTGGCGCCGGGCCGCGAGGAGTTCAACCCGACCGAATGGATGCCGACCTGGACGATGGCCGACCTGGCCCAGCGCGGCTACCAGCCGGGCGCGCCGGTGCAGCCGGGCGCCACCGCCACGCCGATCACGCTTGAAGGCAGCACCGGCAAGCAGTACTGGCTGGGCTTCCAGAACTACTACGCGATCACCCGCTACAACCTCTCGAAGATGTACGCGATGGCCGTGTTCCAGTTGTCCCAGGCCATCGCCGGACAGGAGCTGCCCCCGGCATGAACATCAGATGGCTGGTCCCAGGCTTGATCGTCCTCGCGCTGGCTGCCTGCAGCAGCGCGCCGAAGAAGCCGGCCACGGCCGGCCATGGTGGCAAGTCCGGCGGCACGCTGGTGCAGGGGCGTGGCTCGCGCCCGGCACACTGCCCGGAAGGGTCACCGTACGCGGCGGCCAAGGAAGACCTGAGCACCCGCGGCAACTACACTGCCGGTGGCCTGTACAAGCCGGGCGTGCGTGACAGCACGCCGGATTACATTCCCAACGTGGCCTGCATTCCCGAGCCGGAAGTGACCGCCGAGGAGCGCTCGGCGATCGGCAACAAGTCGCCGTACGTGGTGCTGGGCAAGTCCTACAAGGTGCTCGACGATACCCACGACTATGTCGAGCGCGGTACCGCGTCGTACTACGGCGCCAAGTTCCATGGCCGCCTGACCTCCAACCGCGAGGTCTACGACATGTACCAGTTCACCGCCGCGCACAAGACGCTGCCGCTGCCCAGCTTCGCCCGCGTGACCAACCTCGACAATGGCGAGTCGGTGATCGTGCGCGTCAACGACCGCGGCCCGTTCCACGATGGTCGCGTGGTCGATCTCAGTTATGCCGCCGCCGTGCGCCTGGGCATCACCCAGCGCGGTACCGGCAACGTGGAAGTGCGCGCGCTGCAGCCGGGCGAGAGCAACCTGCTGGCGCAGAAGCCGTCCCGCCGCGAGCGTCGTGCCGCCGAAGCGGCAGCTGCGGTGGCCAGTGCACGCCCGGCAGCGACCGCGCGCGCCACTGCCGACAGCGATATCGATCGCCTGGTCAAGCGCCTGCCGGCCGATGGCATGCCGGCACGCGGCCAGCCGGCCACCACCCAGGGCGTGGCCAGCACCGTGCCGGAGGTGGCGGTCAGCAGCCTGCCGCCGAGTGCACCGCTGCGCAGCACCGCACCGGCGCCGGTTGCAGTCGCCAGCGCCGCGCCGCGCGCCGTCGCGCCGGCACCCGTGCGCACCGTCGCCGCCACGCCGGCGGCACCCAGCCTGTCGCAGCAGGTGGTGGGCGCGGTGATGGTGCAGGTCGCCAGCTTCTCCAGTCGCGACAACGCCAACCGTGCGATGGGCCAGCTCAACGCTGCCGGCATCGTCGGCGCGACCATCAGCGACATCGCCGCCGGTGGCCGCACCCTGTTCCGTCTGCGCGTTCCTGCCACCGACCATGCCAGTGCCGCGGAACTTGCCGGCCGCATCGCCGGTCTGGGCCTGGGTTCGCCGCAGATCGTCAAGGATTGATCCGCCCGGGCCGGTGCTGCCGGCCCAGGCTCCCCCGGCCTTACAATGGCCGTTACGTTCCACCCTCCATTCCCGGCCGTCCCCTGGAGCCTGCTGTCCAATGAATTTCCGTTCCGCCGCCACCGCCCTGGCCGCCACCCTGGTGGTGGGCCTGGCTTCCGCCCAGACGCCGCTGCCGACCCCGGCCACGCCGGCGCCTGCCGCCGCCGCTGCCGCCCCGGCCACCGTCGCGACCCCGCCGGCCCCGGCCCCGAGCGTGTCCAAGGCCTGGGTCCTGATGGACTACGCCACCGGCCAGGTGCTGGCCGGCGAGAACATCCACGAGCAGCTGGCCCCGGCCAGCATCACCAAGGTGATGACGTCGTACGTGGTTGCCGCCGAGGTCAAGAACGGCAAGGTCCGTGCAGATGACCAGGTGATGATGAGCGAGCGCGCCTGGCGCGAAGGTGGCGCCGGTACCGACGGCAGCTACAGCGGCTTCCCGGTCAACCAGACCGCACGCCTGGAAGACATGGAAAAGGGCATGGCGATCCAGTCCGGCAATGACGCCGCGATCGCCCTGGCCGAGCATGTGGCCGGCAGCGAAGAAGCCTTTGCGTCGCTGATGAACAGCTACGCCGCCAAGATCGGCATGAAGGACTCGCACTTCGTCAACGCCCACGGCCTGACCGCACAGGGCCACCACAGCACCGCCTACGACCTGGCGCTGCTGGGCCGCGCGATGGTGCGTGATTACCCGGAAACCTACGCGTACAACAAGATCAAGGAATTCCAGGTCGGCAACATCAAGCAGCCGAACCGCAACCTGCTGCTGTGGCGCGATGGCAGCGTGGATGGCATCAAGACCGGCCACACGTCCGAAGCCGGCTACTGCCTGATGAGCTCGGCCCAGCGTGGCGACCAGCGCCTGATCGCCGTAGTGCTGGGTGGTGCGTCGGAGAAGCAGCGTGCCGACGACAGCCTGGCCCTGCTGAACTGGGGCTTCCGCTTCTTCGAGACCCACCGCCTGTACGAACCGGGCAAGGCCGTGGCCGAGCACAAGGTCTGGAAGGGCACCACCGACAAGGTACAGCTGGGCGTGGCCCAGCCGATGCTGGTGAGCGTGCCGCGCGGCCGCTACAACGACCTGAAGCCGAGCATCGACGTGCCCAAGACCCTGGAAGCACCGTTCACTGCCGGCCAGCAGATCGGCACCGTGAAGGTCACGCTGGATGGCAAGGTCATCGCCGAGGCACCGCTGGTGGCCGTGGCCGCCGTCGAGCAGGCCGGCTTCTTCAAGCGCCTGTGGGACAGCTTCTGGATGTGGTGGGAATCGGAATGATCCACGCCTTTGCGTGGTGAACGAAAAGGCCGGCAAATGCCGGCCTTTTCTGTTTCGGAAGGCCGCTTCCCCCCGCACGCGGGGGGTAGAGGCTCCCCAGCGACCCATCCAGGACGGGGGTAGAGCCGGCCGCTGGCCGGCTCCCCAGCAACTCATCCGGAACTGCCGGCAGCCGGCCAGCGGCCGGCACGACCTGCAGCGCCTGACTTGCAGCGAGCGATGCGGTAACCGGTGTGCCGACCAACGGTCGGCACCTACCCGCTTCACCCTCAGCCCCTCGCCTACAGCGAGCGGCTGATGGTGAAACTGCCGAACACCGGCGATTGGCGCTGGCCGTTGAATTCTCGCGTGCTGTGGTAACGCGCAGCGGCGAACTTCCAGCGTCCGTACATCACGGCCACGCCATAGCCGCCGTAGGCCACCACATGGCGCTTGTCCACGCTGTGACTGTTGCGGAACGTGTTGCCATCCAGCGTGATGTCGCGGATCACCCAGGCCGCGTCCGAGGTCGCGAACAGGTGCCAGGACCAGCCATTGGGACGGCCGCTGCGGGTCGGTGCCGTGTTCTCACCGGCCGGGCGCAACGGCGTGCTGCCGAAGTCGTCCGGCAGCTTCCAGCCGAAGCGCACTTCACCGCCGAGGTTGGCCTTGGTTTCCAGGTTGCCGATCGAGCCGCCGTAGTGGCTGATCGCGTCCCAACCCCAGCCGTCGGCATTGATGCTGGCATCACCCGGCCAGCGGCGCATGCGCTCATGGGTCAGCATGAACAGCGGCTCGTTGTGCAGCTGGTTGTCCCAGCCCTTGAATTTCTCGTCGCCCAGCACTTCGTGCACGGCATTCTGCACCTGCTTGCCCTGTGCCCACGGGCCAACTACGCCCAACGTCAGCTGGGTGGTCTGCAGGCGGTCGCCGCTGCGCGCATTGAAACCGAAATTTGCGATCAGTACGCCCGCGTAAGGGCGGTCGTCCTCGATCAGGTCCCTGCGGCTGAAATCGGTCGGGGTGAAGATGCCCTGGCCGATGCTGAAGATCATGTTCTGCTGTTCGAACCTGCCCGGATGCAGGCCTTCCAGGTACTGGTTCACCCAGCGCGCCATGCGTGGAAGGCACGGGTCGTCGGTGTAATCGACCAGATTGGGCGAGACCAGGGTCAACAGCGCACCGTTGGTATAGCCCTGGTCCTGGTGGCGGCCGCCGAACAGGTCGTTGTCGACGCGGAAATTGACCTGCGGCGGGTGATCGCGCATCGCGTCCGGGCCACATTGTTCGGCCGCCTGGGCGGCAAAGGGGAGGGCAGAGGCCAGCAGGCCGGCCAGCCCGAGGGCTGCGACACTATGCATGGATGGAATGCTCATGGGGAAGGGGGCGGTTTTCTGTCGTTTTCTGCAACGCTACGGTACTCGTGCCCGCGCGCCGGAACGAGCACGTTGGGATCACTTGTCTGTTCCGAAAACAACATTGTCCGGCGGACACAATTCGTTACCCGCGCACGCGCCGCAGGCCTGGCGTGAAGGCGACTGCAGGCCGCGCGCATGATGCCCCGGTCAGTGAGGGGCCGAAAGAACCAGTCAGCTGCCGTTGGGCTCTCCGCCCGCGCTTTTGGGCCAGCTGCAACGCAGCAGGCCGCCAGTGCTGTCTTTGACGTTGGTGAATACTCTTGGGTTTGTTGCCCTGCGGCCCGATAATGGGGCCATGGAAATCAAGTCCGACAACCCCGACCACGGCTTCCAGTTCCCCGGCCAGTTCGAGCTCAGCGCCATGGGCCCGGCCAACCGCGGCCTGGAGCATGAGCTTCCCCGTCTGCTGCTGGCTGCCGGCATCGATGTGGTGAACGAACGCATCAGCTGGAAGCATTCGTCCAACGGCAAGTACGTGTCCGTCCGCATCGTGTTCAAGGCCGAGAGCCGCGAGCAGTACGACCTGGCGCACCAGGCACTGCGCGACCACCCGGAAGTGAAGTGGACGCTGTAGCCGACAGCTGCCCGGCCGAAGCCGCCCCGGAAGACCGCGCACCGCGTCTTGCGGTGGTCCGCGACCTCGGCCGCCAGGCGTACGAGCCGGTGTGGCGCGCCATGCAGCGCTTCACCGACCAGCGCAGCGACGCCGACGCCGACGAACTGTGGGTAGTCGAGCACGATCCGGTGTTCACCCTGGGCCAGGCCGGCAAGGATGAGCACGTGCTGGCGCCGGGTGACATCCCCGTGCTGCACGTGGACCGTGGCGGCCAGGTGACCTATCACGGGCCCGGCCAGATCGTGGTCTACCCGCTGTTGCGCCTGCCGCGGCTGGGCATCGGTGTGCGCGACTACGTGTGCCGCATCGAGCAGGCCCTCATCGATACCCTGGCCGAGTGGAACATCGGCGCCGAACGCCGCGAGGGCGCCCCGGGCGTCTACGTCGGTGGCGCCAAGATCGCTGCGCTTGGCATCCGCGTGCGCCGCGGCTGCACCTTCCATGGCCTGGCCTTCAACGTGGCCATGGACCTGGAACCCTTCCACCGCATCAACCCCTGTGGCTATCAGGGGTTGCAGGTGACCTCGGTGGTAGACTTGGGCGGCCCCTCCGGGCTGGATGCCGTCAAGCCGGTGCTGCTGGACCACCTGGCCCGCCAGTTCGGCCTGCTGCTGCAGCACACGCCGGAACTGCCCGATCTTTCTGCGGCCGCCTGACCGCCCCCCGGAACTGCCATGACTGAAACCACCGCCCGTTCCATTCCCCTGCAGATCGTGCAGGGCGACTCTCCGTCCGCCGCGCCGTTGCAGGCCGGGGTCAAGCAGCTGGGCGGTGACAAGATCGACCGTTCGCCGGTGCAGTTCGCCGACGCGCCGGTGCTGCGCAAGCCGTCGTGGATCCGCGTGCGCATTCCCTCGGGCAACGCCGTGCAGAACCTCAAGGCCAAGCTTCGCGAGAACCGCCTGGTGACGGTGTGCGAGGAAGCCAGCTGCCCGAACATCCACGAATGCTTCGGCCATGGCACCGCCACCTTCATGATCCTCGGCGAGGTCTGCACCCGCCGCTGCTCGTTCTGCGACGTGGCCCATGGCCGCCCGAAGCCGCCGGATGCCAACGAACCGGCCAGCCTCGGCCAGACCGTGGCCGACATGGGCCTGAAGTACGTGGTGGTGACCAGCGTCGACCGCGATGACCTGCGTGACGGCGGTGCCCAGCACTTCGTCGACTGCATCACCGCCATCCGCGAAAAGTCGCCGGGTACCCGCATCGAAGTGCTGACCCCGGACTTCCGTGGCAAGGGCCGCATGGAGCGCGCGCTGGAGATCCTGGCGCAGAACCCGCCGGATGTGTTCAACCACAACATCGAGACCGTGCCGGACCTGTACCGCAACGTGCGCCCGGGTGCGGACTACCAGTGGTCGCTGAACCTACTGAAGAACTTCAAGGCACAGCACCCGGACGTGCCGACCAAGAGCGGCATCATGCTGGGCCTGGGCGAAGACTTCGAACAGATCAAGGCCACGATGCGCGACCTGCGCGCGCACGATGTGGACATGATCACCATCGGCCAGTACCTGCAGCCGACCGCGCATCACCACCCGGTACTGAAGTACTGGACCCCCGAGGACTACAAGGCGCTGGAAGACTACGGCTACGCGCTGGGCTTCAGCCACGTGGCGTCCGGCCCGATGGTGCGCTCGTCGTACCACGCTGACGTGCAGGCCAAGGGCGCCGGCATCTCTTGAGGTGGGTGCGGACCGTTGGTCCGCATACCTCTGCCTGCCGCAGAGCCGAGCCCATGCTCGGCTGCTTGCTGCCGGCCAGCCGAGCATGGGCTCGGCTCTGCATGCATTCACAATTTGCTACACCGGCCCGGCTAGGCTGGTTTTCCACCGAGCGCGGCCGGATGACAAACCCGGCAACTTTCGGCACTGTCGTGGTGTCTGAACACCCTGCAGTCTCCCCCTTGGCAAGGCGCCTTCGAGCACGTCAATGAAATTCAAAGCCCCCGCATTCCTGATGGCCCTGGCGCTGGTCGCGCCGCTGGCGCTGGCGGCCAAGGCCGACTCGCCCGCATTGCCCGCGGCGGCCACCGCCGATCAGGTGACCACCTCCAAGCTGGTGTACGGCCTGTTGTCCGACAGCCGCTACGCCTACCGCCCGCGCGCGCTGGACGAGGCCACCTCCAAAGACGTGTTCAAGCGTTACCTGGAGACCCTGGACGGCGGCAAGCAGTACTTCACCCAGGCCGACGTGGCGCGCTTCGCGCCGTTCGAAGCCAACATCTCTTCGGCCATCCGTGGCGGCGAGCTGGAGCCGGCGTTCCAGGTGTTCGCGGTCTACAAGCAGCGCGTCGGCGAGCGCGTGGCCTATGCGCGCAAGCTGCTCAAGCAGGAGCCGGACTTCACCACCGACGAGCGCTTCGAATACGACCGCAAGAAGGTTCCGTGGGCGGCCAGCAGTGCCGAACTGGATGAGCTGTGGCGCAAGTCGGTGAAGAACGACTGGCTGCGCCTGAAGCTGGCGGGCAAGAAGCCGGACGACATCCGCAAGACGCTGGACAAGCGCTACGCGACGCTGGAGAAGTCGGTCAACGAGCTGAAGGGCGAAGACGTCTTCCAGTTCTTCATGAACGCCTACACCAGCGCGGTTGATCCGCACACTGACTACTTCACCCCGCGCACCGCCGAGAACTTCAACCAGGCGATGTCGCTGTCGCTGGAAGGCATCGGTGCGCAGCTGCAGCGGCAGGACGACATGGTGGTGATCCGCGAGATCATCGCCGGTGGTCCGGCCGCAGTGGACGGCACCCTGAAGCCGGGGGACCGCATCGTCGGCGTTGGCCAGGGCAAGTCCGGCCTGGTCGAGGATGTGATCGGCTGGCGCATCGACGACGTCGTGGCCAAGATCCGCGGTGCCAAGGATACCCAGGTCAAGCTGGAATTCATCCCGGCCGCCGAGGGCGTGGACGGCAAGCACCACACGCTGGTCCTGACCCGCCAGAAGGTGCGCCTGGCCGAACAGGCCGCCAAGGGCGAGACCATGAGCATCCCGGCCGCCAACGGCGAACCGGCGCGCAGGATCGGCGTGATCAAGCTGCCGACCTTCTACCAGGACTTCGAAGGCCGTCGCCGCAATGCCGCTGACTACGCCTCGGCCACCCGCGACGTCGCCAAGCTGCTGGCCGGCTTCAAGAACGACAAGCTGGATGGCGTGGTGCTGGACCTGCGCAACAACGGGGGGGGCTCGCTGGATGAGGCGATCGAACTGACCGGCCTGTTCATTGAACAGGGCCCGGTGGTGCAGGTGCGCGAGTCCGGTGGCCGCGTTACCGTCAACAGCGACCGCAACCAGGGCGTGGCGTGGGATGGCCCGCTGGCGGTGCTGATCAACCGCGGTTCGGCCTCGGCCTCGGAGATCTTCGCCGGTGCCATCCAGGACTACGGCCGTGGCCTGGTGATCGGTGAAACCAGCTTCGGCAAGGGCACCGTGCAGAACATCGTCGACCTCGATCGCTGGCCGAGCGGCGAGACCCAGCGCTTCGGCCAGGTCAAGCTGACCATCGCCCAGTTCTTCCGCATCAGCGGCAGCAGCACCCAGCACAAGGGTGTGGTGCCGGACCTGGCCTTCCCGGCCAGCGTCGATGCCACCGAATTCGGCGAAAGCACCTACGACAACGCCCTGCCGTGGACCCGCATCGCCGCCGTGCCGCACACCCAGTACGGCAACTTCGCGCCGCTGCTGCCGAAGCTGGAGACCCGCCACGACGCGCGCATCGCCACTGACAAGGAATTCCAGTGGTGGAACGAGGACGTGGAGCAGTTCCGCACCGAGGCCGCGAAGAAGTACATCTCGCTCAACGAGGCGACCCGTCGTGCCGAGCGCGAGCGCCAGGACGCCCAGCGCAAGGAGCGCCAGGTGCAGCGCAAGGAACTGGGCCTGGCCCTGGACCCGCTGGCCGACGACAGCAGCGACGATGGCCTGACCGGCAACGAGCGCGACATCGTCAAGGATGCCGCCCGTGAGAAGGCCGCTGAAAAGCGTCCGGACCCGCTGCTGCGCGAGTCGGCCTCGATCCTCGCTGACGCGGTCAATCTGCTGGCCAATGACCGCCCGCTGTCGGCCCAGGTGCTGCCGCAGTCCACCGGCGCGGGGCGCTGGGCGGACTGAGCCGGCCACGGCATGTGACACCTCAGGGGCCGGCATTGCCGGCCCCTCGTCGTAAAAGGGGACGGAGGGAATTAAGTCGTTTGTGGCACAAACGACTTAATTCCCTCCGTCCCCTTTTTCGTGCATGAACCGGGAGCAACGTGGGAGGGTATGTCGACCTGCCGCACACGGGGGTGGGACTACCCTTGGTGCTTCCGTTCTCGCAGGAGTACCCATGCGGGCCTCCCGTCTTTCCAGCGCCGCCGTGGCGCTCACCAGCGCCCTGATCCTCTCGGCCTGCGGTGGCCGTGCCGCCGACAGCACCGTGTTGCGCGAGTCCTTCGATTCCGGCGATACCTTCTCGCGCACGGTCGATGGGCGCCCGGGCGAAGCCTGCGAAGCGGCGCGCCGCACGCTGCTCAGCCAGGGCTATGCCATCGCCCGTTCCGACGATGCACAGGTGGAAGGCAACAAGAACTTCCAGCCGCGCGAGGATGACCATGAGCAGCTGGTGCTGCGCATCTCCTGCGCCCCGCGTGGCGGCCAGACGCTGGTGTTCGTCAGCGCAGTGCAGGATCGCTACGCGCTGAAGAAGAGCCCGACCTCGGCCAGTGTCGGTGTGGGAGCGCTGGGTTCGGTATCGCTGCCCTTCGGCAGCAACGACGACTCGCTGGTGAAGGTGGCCAGCAGCACGGTCACCGATGCCGAGTTCTATCGTCGCTTCTTCCAGCGCCTGCAGCAGTACCTGCCGGCCGCGGCGGGCAAGCCGTCGCCATCGCCGGCGGCAGCACCGGAGCCCGCACCCGCACCGGCGGTCACGGACCAGGGCTGAGCGTGCGCGGCAGGTGGCTGATTGCAGCCCTGCTGCTGGCGCCCGCGTGGGTCGTCGCAGCGCCATCCCCGGACTGTACGCAGGGCCTGCTGCAGCGGTTGGGGTGGCGCTTCGAGGATGCCGAGCTGCGTGCACCGCAGGTACACAAGGGCCCGGTGTGTACGCGTTCCTCGCTCGCCGCGGCACAGGCAGCGGGTGACCTGCGCGTACGCTGGCCGGCGGATCTGCCTGCAGGCGAACGACAGGCACTGCTGCAGCAGCTGCTGGAAGACCCTGCTACGGTCTGCGCCTATGCCTTCGAGCTGGGGGCGGCCACGCGGCGCGCGACCTCGGCATTGCAGGGCAATGCCACGTTCCGTTTCTCCGGCCCGCAACTGGGCTGGATCGGCTTTGGTCTGCGCGGCGCGCCGGCACAGGGCTGGCAGCGTACGCGCAGTTTCGGCCGTGGCTTCGTGCCCAGTGCGGGCAACAGCCATGCGCTGCAGGCGTTCTACAGCGGTGCCGTGCGCGCCGAGTGCGGTGTCGGCCGCCAGGTCGCGCAGCTGGCCACCCAGCGCGAGCTGTATGGCGATGCTGCGTTCGATACGGAGTTCGCAGCGGATGAACTGTCGATCGGCACCTTCCTCGCGCTGCACGCCACCGACAGCATCCTGCTTGGCGCGCACGCGGGCGAGTTCTTCGCCGACGGCAAGGCGGTGCGCACCTCGGCGATGGGGCGGCAGGCGTTCGTGGGTGTGCCCGGCTTCATCGAACATGTGTACGACAACGGTACGCTGGATGACCTGAGCAACCAGGCCGAGAACTTCGTGGTCGTCACTGTGGGCGAGGGCGCTGCGCAGGCCCTGGCGCAGCACGGCGGCCTGGCCTGGTACGACCAGCGCAATGCCGAACTCTGGAACCTGGCGCAGGACATCCCGCGCATCGGCCAGCGCTACTTCGAGCGCCTGCTGTTCGAGCGCGATCCGCAGTTGCGCGCACGGCTGGCGCCGCGCTACCACGACACGCTCGCGCGCATGGACCAGCTGCTGGACGATCCGTTCTACCAGCAGTTCGTGATCTATGTGCATCCACGCGGTATACGTCCCATCGGCTACCACGTCGCCCGCCTGCTCGATCGCAACCCGCGAACCCCGTTTTCAATCGACCTGGCGGTGCACAATCTGCATACCACGCTCTACCGGCGTTGGCGCGAGGCGCAGCTGCGCCACTGCGCGGCTACCGGCAGGCCAGGCAGCCTGACCCTAGACCCCAACTGAAGGTGAAACAATGGATATTGCAATGATCGGCCTCGGCCGCATGGGCGCCAACATGGCCCAGCGCCTGCATCGCGGCGGCCACCGCGTGGTCGGCTACGACCCGGGCGAAGGCGCCCGCCAGCGCGCCGCCGAGGCCGGCCTGGAGGTGGTTGATTCGCTGGCCGCCGCCGTGGCCGCGCTGCCGGTGCCGCGCGTGGTGTGGCTGATGGTACCGGCCGGCGAAACCGTCGACCAGACGCTGGGCCAGCTGACCCCGCACCTGGCCGAGGGTGACATCGTCATCGACGGCGGCAACTCCAACTACCAGGACTCGATCCGCCGCGCCAAGGCGCTGGCCGAGGATGATCTGGGCTACGTCGACTGCGGCACCAGCGGTGGCGTGTGGGGCCTGCAGGAGGGCTACAGCCTGATGGTCGGTGGCGAAGCGTCGGTGGTGGAGCAGATCGCACCGTTGCTGCGCACGCTGGCCCCGGCCGAAGATCGTGGCTGGGGGCGCGTCGGCCCGTCCGGTGCCGGCCACTTCACCAAGATGGTCCACAACGGCATCGAGTACGGAATGATGCAGGCCTATGCCGAAGGCTTCGCGCTGATGGAGCGCAAGCAGGAGATGGAACTGGACCTGGCGCAGGTGGCCGAGGTGTGGCGCCACGGCAGCGTGGTGCGTTCGTGGCTGCTGGACCTGAGCACGGAAGCCCTCAAGCGCAATCCTTCGCTGGATGGCATTGCCCCGTATGTGGAGGATTCCGGCGAAGGCCGCTGGACCGTGGCCGAAGCCATCGCGCTGGATGTGCCGGCGCCGGTGATCACGCTGTCGCTGCTGGAACGCCTGCGCTCGCGCGAATCGAATTCGTTCACCGACCGCCTGCTGTCGGCGATGCGCAATGAATTCGGTGGCCACGCCATCAAGAAGTCGTAAGCACTGCGGTGGCGTCAGAGCCCTTCGGCGTTGCCGAAGGGATCCGGCCCCAGGCAGCCAGTCGAGCATGGCTCGACTCTACAAAAGCCTTCTTCGGTCATTGCCACGTCATCCACGCATGGCGTGGATGTGTCGACCAAGGTCGACACCTACCGTCGGGCGCGGATAACTGTCGAAGGCGGGGTGGGTCCGCCATCTCACGGGTAGCCGTTTTTTGCCGTTGCTGTTGAGGTTGCCGGCCAGCGGCCGGCACTACCGCTTGTGCGGGTGCAGGGCGCAGCCCTGCCGATCACCCCAACGCGATCCGGCGCCCTTCGCGCGCGCTGTCCATGCCGGCCTGCAGCAACCGCATCAGCTGCAGCGCCTGCACCGGGCTGACCGTGGCTTCGCCCTCGCCGTGCATCGCCGCTGCGAACTGCGCATACAACCGGCGATAGTCGCCGGGCAGGTTGTCGACGGTGCTGCGTTGCACGTTGTCTTCGGTATCGCAGCGCACCAGCTCGCCATGCCGCGGATCGAGGCCCCAGCCTGGTGCGCCCGGCGCCACGCCGCGGCGCAGCTGCGCCTCCTGCACGTCCAGGCCGTGCTTGATCCAGCTGGCGGCGCTGCCATGCACACTGAAGTGCGGCGTCTGCGCTGCCACCAGGGAACCGGCATGGACGATCGCCCGATGCCGTGGGTAGTGCAGTATTGCGTGGAAGTAATCGATGCCGCCGCCACCTTCGCGCTGCACGGCCAGGTCGGCATCGATCGCCTCGGGCCAGCCGAACAGCACCAGCATCTGGTCCAGCAGGTGCGGACCGAGGTCGTACCACAGGCCACTGCCGGGCCCGTCCTGTTCGCGCCAGCGGTCGCGCACCTGCGGACGGTAACGGTCGAAGTGCGCGTGGCACTCGGCCACGTCGCCCAAGCTGCCTTCGGCCAGCAGCGACTGCAGGGTGAGGAAGTCGGCATCGAAACGCCGGTTCTGGAACACGGTGGCGATGCGCCCGGCATCGCGTGCCGCAGCCAGCACCGTTTCCGCTTCGGCCACATCCAGCGCGAACGGCTTGTCGACCAGCACATGCTTGCCTGCCGCCAGCGCCGCGATGGCCAGTGGCGCGTGCTGTTCGTTCGGCGTGGCGATCACTACGGCATCCACGGCCGGATCATCGAATACCTGCTGCGGCGTGGCACGCACGTGCACATCGCTGAACGTCCGCAGCAGGGTGTCGCGTTGTGAACTGACGATGCTGTGCAGCGCCAGCCCGGGGGTGTGCTGGATCAGCGGTGCATGGAAGACGCGGCCGGCGAGGCCGTAGCCGATCAGGGCCAGTTGCAGGTCGGGGCGCATGGCAGGGCTCCGGCAGTGGGAAGGGCAGGGTAAACGACGGGTGCTGGCCGTCCAAAACTGAACGGTTGCCATTGGAAACGTTTCGATTCACGGCGGCATGACCGCAACGCCACGCCTGCTCTACGGTGGATTGTCCAGACTGGCAGCACATTCCGAAGGAGTACGACACGATGAGCAATACCACCCGCACGCTGATTGCTTCCGCCCTGACCCTGGGCCTGGCGCTGTCCTCCTCGGCCGCATTCGCCAAGGACCCGGCCGCGAAGAGCCCGCCGACCAGCACCCATCCGACGACCCATGCCGATCGTCACGACTCCAATGAGCCGGTGACCGATACCTGGATCACCACCAAGGTGAAGGCCGATCTGCTGGCCAGCAGCAACGTTCCGGGCACCGAGATCAAGGTGGAAACCGTGAACGGCGTGGTCAGCCTGAGCGGTGCCGTCGCTACGCAGGCGGAGAAGGACAAGGCGGTCAACACCGCCAAGGGCATCAAGGGCGTGACCCGCGTCGATGCCGCCGCGCTTAAGGTCAGCGCCGCTGCCAAGCGCTGAGCATCCACCGCGCGTTGAACAGGGTGGGCGCCCCGAAGGGGGGCGCCCACTCGCGTACGGGGCCGGCTGCGGGGGGGTGTTCAGCCTGCCGCGCTTTGGGCTCCAGAGTTGTGACCGCCTGCGCTATATTGCCGGTTCCGCCGCAGCCGGGCTCGTCCCGGGTCCCGCTCCGCGGCCGTGCTGACGAGGAACTATGGCGCTGGTTTTCAGTGACGACATCTGGGACCGCTGGCGGTTGCCGGCCCTGGCGCTGGCGGCTGCCGCGATCATCGTGGTGCCGTGGTTGACCCTGCGCAAACTGCAGCAGGACAGCGAAGAGGCGATGGCCTGGGTCAACCATACCCAGTCCGTTGGCGTGGCGCTGCAACAGCTGCAGGCCGATGTGCGCGACGTCGAATCCGCCGCGCTGACCCTGTCCAAGGGCGTGGATGCGCCCGGCCTGCGCGAGCGGATGGCCAAGGCCAACGAGATCCCCGGGCGCCTGGCCGAACTTGGCCGGATGACCCGCGACAATCCTGATCAGCTGATCCGCATTGGTCGGATCGAATCGATGCTCGAAGGCCGCATGGCGCTTGCCCGCGAGCTGGCCCGGTCCGAACCGAACTCCGACCAGCGTGAGCTGGTGCAGGACCTGAGCACGCGTTATCCGATCCGTGGCCTGGTGGAGGAGCTGCAGGCCAGCGAGCAGAATCTGCTGGCACTGCGCGCCCAGCAGGCCGCGCGCCAGCGCAAGCAGACCGAACTGGTGTCGTGGAGTTCGCTGGCGATCCAGCTGGCCCTGCTCGGCCTGGTGCTGTGGCTGCTGCAGCGGCAGATCGGCCGCCGCCTGCATGCGGAACGGCAATCGCTGCGCTCGGCCGCACGCGCGGCGTCGGTGCTGCAGACCGTGCGCGAACCGATTGTGCTGCTCGACCGCGACCTGCGCGTGCAGCTGCACAACCCGGCGTTCGCCGAACTGTATGACCTGCAGGACGAGCGCGCCGATGGCCTGCTGCTGGAAAACATCGGCGACGGCGCCTGGCGGGATCCGGTGGTGCGCCAGCGCCTGGCCGATGTGCTGTCGCGTGGCCGCGAACTCTGGGACTTCGAGCATGAGCAGCGTACCGCCGATGGCATGGTGCGCTACATGCTGCTCAACGCACGGCGCATGCCGCTGCCCGACACCGATGACGAAGTGGTGCTGCTGACCATCAGCGACGTAACCATGCAGCGCGCAGTGCAGCTGCGCGTGGAAGAGCTGAACCGCCAGCTGGAGGGCAAGGTCGCGCAGGTGTCCGAGGTCAACCGCGAGCTGGAAGCCTTCAGCTACTCGGTTTCGCATGACCTGCGTGCGCCGCTTCGCCACGTGGCCGGATTCTCCGACAAGCTGTCGCGCCACCTCGGCGACGCCGCCGATGACAAGAGCCGGCATTACCTGGAGGTGATCTCCAGTTCGGCCCGGCGCATGGCGGCGCTGATCGACGACCTGCTGGTCTATTCGCGGCTGGGCCGCGCAGCGATGCGCCAGCAGGCGGTGGACATGCAGTCGCTGGTGGCCGATACCCGCGCCATGCTCGATGCCAACCTGCAGGCCGAGGCCGAGAACAGCGGCCATGCGCACCACGTGGAGTGGAGCATCGCGCCGCTGCCGATCGTGGTGGGCGACGAGAACATGATCCGCCAAGTCTGGCTGAACCTGCTCGGTAACGCGGTGAAGTACTCGGGCAACCGCGAGCCGGCGAAGATCCGCGTGGACTACCAGCCGCAGCCCGATGGCGGCCATCAGTTCACGGTCAGCGACAATGGTGCAGGCTTTGACATGGCCTACGCCGGCAAGCTGTTTGGTGTATTCCAGCGCCTGCACAAGGCCAGCGACTACCCGGGTACCGGCATCGGCCTGGCCAGCGTGCGCCGCGTGCTGACCCGCCATGGCGGCCGTATCTGGGCCGAGGCCGAACCGGACGTCGGCGCCACCTTCCACTTCTACCTGCCTCCCGCGATCGACGCGGACAAACAAGGGCCTTCTGCATGACCACTCTGCGCACCATTCTTCTCGCCGAAGACAGCCCGGCGGATGCCGAAATGGCGATCGATGCCCTGGAAGAGGCGCGTCTGGCCAATCCCATCGTGCACGTCGAAGACGGCGTGGAAGTGATGGACTACCTGCTGCGCCGCGGCGCCTTCGCCAATCGCGAGGAAGGCCTGCCGGCGGTGCTGCTGCTGGACATCAAGATGCCGCGCATGGATGGCCTGGAAGTGCTTCGGCAGATCCGCGAGCATGAAGAACTCAAGCGCCTGCCGGTGGTGATCCTGTCGTCCTCGCGCGAGGAAAGCGATCTGGCCCGCAGCTGGGACATGGGCGTGAACGCCTACGTGGTCAAGCCGGTGGACGTGGACCAGTTCTTCGGCGCGGTGCAGACCCTGGGCAAGTTCTGGGCGTTGATCAACCAGGCACCGGAACTCGAGTGAGCCCATGCCCCTGACCGGTCCCGCCCTGGGGGCGCTGCGCATCCTGCTGGTGGAAGACTCACCAGAGGATGCCGAGCTGATGTCCGAACAGATGCTCGACGCGGGCCTGGACGCCCGCTTCGAGCGTGTCGAGAGCGAGGCGGAACTGCGCCAGGCACTGGCTGCGTTCCAGCCGGACATCGTGCTGTCCGACCTGAGCATGCCGGGGTTCTCCGGTGATGACGCGCTGCGCATCGTGCGCGAGACCTCGCCGGACGTGCCCTTCATCTTCGTCTCCGGCACGATGGGTGAGGAGAACGCGGTGGCGGCGCTGCAGAAGGGCGCCAATGACTACATCATCAAGCATCTGCCGGCGCGCCTGCCGTCGGCGGTGGCGCGTGCGATCCGCGATGCACGCAGCGCGGTGGAGCGTGCACGGGTGGAAACCGAGCTGATGCGCGCGCAGCGCCTGGAAAGCCTGTCGCTGCTTGCTGCCGGCCTCAGCCATGACCTGCGCAACATCCTGCAGCCATTGCTGATCATGCCGGACCTGCTGAAGGCGCGCACCGAGGATCCGCAGCTGCACCACCTGGCCGATGTCATCGCCGAGTGCGGTCGCCGTGGCCATGAGATGGCCGAATCGATGCTGTCGTTCGTGCGCGGTTCGCGCAAGCCGAGCGAGCGCATCGAGATCGATGGCCTGTTCGATGCGGTTGCACTGCTGTTGCGCAGCAACGTGCCCGATGCCGTGCGCCTGGAACTGCAGGTGCAGGACGAAGGCCTGGTGGTCGATGCCAATTACACCGAGCTGCAGCAGGTGATGTTGAACCTGGCGCTCAACGCGATCCAGGCGATGCCCAACGGCGGTCGCCTGAGCCTGACCGCCAGCCATGCCGGCCAGCGCGATGGCGTGGACTGGATGCGGATCTGCGTGGCCGATGAAGGCATCGGCATGGATGCAGACACGCTGTCGCACCTGTTCAATCCGTTCTTCACCACCAAGGCCGACGGCACCGGCCTGGGCCTGATTTCCTGCAAGCGCATCGTCGAAGGTGCCGGCGGCAGCATCCATGTCAGCAGCCAGCCGGGGCAGGGCACCTGCTTCGAACTGCACTTGCCGATGCACGAAGCCAGCGACGGCAGTGAGCCGATCGAGCAGCTGGTGGCCCTGGGCAGTGGCCAGTCGATCCTGGTGGTCGATGGCGAGGCCACGCGCCTGTCGTTGCTCGGCAATGCGCTGTCAAGCCAGGGATATCAGCTGCAGCTGGCCTCCGATGGCCCGGCGGCGCTGCGCTGGATGCAGCAGGAGGCAATGCCGGCGCTGGTGATTGCCGACGCCGGCTCGAAGTTGTTGCCGGCCAGCCAGCTGCTGGGCGAGATGGCCACGCTGGGCTATCGCGGCCCGGCGCTGGTGCTGGAAGACGCAGCGGTGGAGGTGGCGGCCGATGCATTTCCCGCTGGCGTGCAGGTGCACGTGCTGCGCAAGCCGCTGCAGATGCAGCAGGTGTTCCGCGCGGTGTCCGAAGCGCTGGGCTGATGTCGCGGTAGTGCCGGCCGCTGGCCGGCATCCCTGTGTGGTGGGATCAACGCGGTTGCCGGCCAGCGGCCGGCACTACCGTCCGTTGGTTTCCCAGGGGAAGCGCGGCAGGGCGTCCACTGCCTGTTCCAGCCGCCGCGACCAGTTCTGGTGGATGTCCGCATACAGCGTGGAATCCGCACCCAGCCGCAGCTGCTGGCCGATGCGCAGTTCGCCGTCGCGCAGCAGCGCCAGGTCGATCGGCAGGCCCACCGACAGGTTGGAACGGATGGTGGAGTCCAACGAGACGATCGCCGTGCGTGCGGCATCCTCCAGGCGCGTGGCCGGGCTGAGGATGCGGTCGAGGATCGGCTTGCCGTACTTGGATTCACCGATCTGCAGGTAGGGCGTCTCCGGCGAGGCGGCGATGGCGTTGCCGAGCGGATAGATCATGTACAGCCCGGGGCGCTCGCCGGCGATCTGCCCGCCGAAGATCAGCGTGGCCTGGGTATTGACCCCATCGTGGCCATGTTCGCTGTGGTTGGTGTGCACCTGGCTGTCCACCAGCAGCTGGCCGACGTACTCGGCGGCTTCGAACAGGTGGGGCATGTCGCGCAGGTTGGGCACGCGCCGCTCTGCGGCGTCGCGGCCCAGACGCGACACCAGCAGCTGGGTGGTGGCCAGGTTGCCAGCCGCCATCAGCACGTAGGCTGCCTGGCCGGGATACTCGAACACGTGCAGCTTGCGATGCACGCGCACATCGTCCAGCGAGGCATTGGTCCGGGTGTCGGCAGCGAAGACCAGGCCCTCGTCCACCTCGATTCCAACGCAATAGGTCATGTCGGTGCCCTATCATGTGCATCCCGGATTGTAGGCAGGCCGCCGTGACGACGGCATGTCCACGCCCCCATTGCTGCCACCTGAACCGCATGACGACCGTGCTCCTGAGCCTGGGCAGCAATGTCCAGCCCCGCCGCTACCTCCACGCCGCGGTGGCGGCCCTGCGCGAGCGCTTCGGCGCGCTGCAGGTATCGCCGGCCTACCGTACCGCCGCGGTCGGCTTCGATGGCCCGGCCTTCCTCAACAATGCGGTGGCGATCGAGACCGACCTGCCGCTGCAGGAACTGGACGACTGGCTGCACGCGCTGGAAGACGCGCACGGTCGCGACCGCAGCGGGCCGCGCTTCTCCGACCGGACCCTGGACATCGACGTGGTGTTCTATGGCGACCTGGTGCTGGAAGGCCCGGGGCACCTGCGCATCCCGCGGCCGGAGCTGAAGCACGCGTTCGTGCTGAAGCCGCTGGCCGACATCGCGCCGGGCTTCATCGACCCGGTCAGCGGCCAGGACCTGGCCACGCTGTGGCGCGCGCACCCGCAGTTTGGCGAGGCATTCGAGGTGGTGGATCTGGAGTGACGGGGTCAGATCCCTTTTCCCGCCGGGAAATGGGATCTGACCCCGTTGTGGACCCCGGCAACCTTTCAGCTGACCGTACGCCCGCCATCCACGCGCAGGGTGTGGCCGGTGACGAAGCTGGCCTCGGCCACCAGCCAGTACACCGCCTCGGCGATCTCCTCGACGGTGCCGATCCGCGCCAAAGGCGTGCGTGCCAGCAGCGCCTCGCGGGCGAAATCATCCTTGCCCTGTTCCGGCCACAGGATCGCACCCGGCGCTACTGCATTGACCCGCACCTTCGGCGCCAGCTCCAGCGCCAGCGCGCGCGTTGCCATCTCCAGCGCGGCCTTGGCCATGGTGTAGGCGATGTGGTCACGCATCGGGTCGGTGCCGTGCAGGTCGGTGAGGTTGACGATGCAGCCCTGCTGGCGGCGCAGGTAGGGCGCTGCCGCCTGTGACAGCAGCAGCGGCGCGCGTGCATTGACCGCATACAGCGCGTCCATCGCCTCGGCGGTGACCTGGCCGAGCGGGGTGGGGAAGAAGTTGGAGGCGTTGTTGACCAGCGCGTCCAGGCGGCCGAAGTGGGTGACGGCCTGTTCGACCAGATCGGCCAGGGCGTCGGCGTCACGCAGGTCGGCCTGCAGGGCCAGCACGCTGCCCGGGCGCACGTTGTCGAAATCGAACGCAGCCTGCTGCAGCTCGGCGCTGGAGGTGTTGGCGTGCAGCACCACCGACCAGCCACAGGCGTGGAACTGGCGGGCGATGGCCGCACCGATCCGGCGCGCGCTGCCGGTGATCAGGACCACGGGGTGGGTATCGCTCATCGAGGGTCCTCCAAGGCTCGGCTATCCTGTGCACCATTGTCACCGCATTCGAAGACGCCATGCAGCCCACCTTCCCCCTGCCCGAAGCCGATGCCCTGGCCCACAGCGACCAGCTGGCCGCTGCCCTGCGCGCCGAAATCCTTGCGCAGGGCGGGGCAATGCCGTTCTCCCGCTTCATGGAGCTGTGCCTGTACACCCCCGGCTGGGGCTATTACAGCGCCGGCGCCAGCAAATTCGGCGGCAGTGGCGACTTCACCACCGCGCCCGAGCTCGGCAGCCTGTTCGCCGGCAGCGTGGCCAACGCGCTGGCGCCGGTGTTCGCCCAGCTGGGTACGCAGGCGCGGATGCTGGAACTGGGCGGTGGTACCGGCGCCTTCGCCGAAGCGGTGCTGCTGCGCCTGGCCGAGCTGGACGCGCTGCCGTCGCGCTACGCCATCCTCGAACCCAGCGCCGACCTGCGCGAGCGCCAGCAACAGCGCCTGCAGCAGAACCTGCCGGCCGAGCTGGCCGCACGCGTGGACTGGGTCGATCGCCCGTTCGAAGAGGACTGGGAGGGCGTGGTGTTTGCCAACGAAGTGATCGACGCGCTGCCGACGCCGCGCTTCCTGATCCGGGATGGCGAGGTCTACGAGGAAACCGTGGAACTGGACGCCGAAGGCAACTTCATCCGTGGTGCGCAGCCGGCCGACATCCTGCTCAACGGTGCGGTGCGCCACATCGAGCGCTACCTGGAGCGCCCCTTCGCCGAGGGCTACCGTTCCGAGGTGCTGCCGCAGCTGCCGTACTGGTTGCAGGCGGTGGCGGGCGGCCTGCAGCGCGGTGCGATGCTGTTCATCGACTACGGTTACAACCGTGGCGAGTTCTACCAGCACGACCGCGATGAGGGCACCGTACGCGCGTTCTACCGCCACCACGTGCACAACGACGTGCACCGCTGGCCGGGGCTGCAGGACATCACCGCGTCGGTGGATTTCACCGCGATGGCCGAGGCCGGCATGCACGGCGGTTTCGAGCTGGCGGGCTACTGCAGCCAGGCCAGCTTCCTGCTCGGCAACGGCCTGGACCAGGTGCTGTCGCTGGCCGAGGAGCGCACCGATGAAGTCGGCCGCATCCAGCTGCGCGACCAGGTGAAGAAGCTGACCCTGCCGACCGAGATGGGGGAGCGCTTCCAGGCGATCGGCCTGCAGCGCGGCGTCGACTTCGAGCCCGCCTTCGAGCTGGGTGACCTGAGCTGGCGCCTGTGAGCGATGCGCTGCCGCTGATCAAGCCGCTGCGGCGGCCGCGGCTGTGGACCGCACTGTGGTTCAGCGCGGTGTTGCTGGTGATCGTGGTCTGCCTGATCCCACCGCCACCGATTCCGTTGCCGGAAAACGGCGACAAGGGTGAGCACTTCCTCGCCTATTTCATCCTGGCTGGCAGCGCGGTACAGCTGTTCCGGCGCGGACGTCCGCTGCTGTGGGTGGGCGTGGGCCTGGTGCTGATGGGGATCGGCATCGAGTTCGCGCAGGGCGCATTGACCGATGACCGCATGGCCGATCCGATGGACGCGCTGGCCAACACGATCGGCGTGCTGGCCGGCCTGGCTACGGCACTGACCCCGCAGCGCGATCTGCTGCTGCGCTGGCGCGGGTAAAGTTCCTGTAGAGCCGAGCCCATGCTCGGCTTCCTCCCAAAGGCAGCCGAGCATGGGCTCGGCTCTACAGTAGATCCACGCCATGCGTGGATCGATTGCGCCAGGACAGGCTTGGGGTCACTTCCCCAGCGTGACCTCATCCAGCACCCACATCGCCGGGCGCGTGTCGCCGGTGAAGTTGATGCACAGGTCACCGGTGCCCTGGGAGCCCTTCGGCAGCGTCGCACGCAGCGTCACGAAGCCATCGGCATCCGGCGTGGCCGGCAGCGGCACTTCGGCCAGCACCTTGCCGCTGCAGTCGCCGCGACGCACCAGCATCTCGCCATGCGCACGCTTGGCCTTCTCGAAGCGACGCTTGGGCTCGTCGTGGGCCAGCTGGAAGTAGTACGGAATACGCCCCGCGCGGACTTCCACGCTGCCGATGCCGTCCAGCTGTGCCTGTGGCCAGCGCCAGCATGGCTGGAAGATGTCCACGTTGAACACTGCGCGGTTTCCCTCGCGCGGGCCATCGTCTTCCAGGCGCAGCACCAGCCCCTTCTTGCCTACGCAGCTGAGCAGTTCGTCACTGCGGCGGCTGAGCAGCGATTGCGCACTGAAGTCCGCGACCGTCGGCTTCGCCGCCAGCATCTGGCCCTGGTAGAACGCGGCGGCCTGCACCGTGGTCGGCAGCGTACTGGTCAGCGGCTGCCGGTACAGCGGCGACTGCGCCGTCACCGGCTGGCCATCGGTGCTGTAGCGCACTTCATAGCCCAGCGGGTTGGCCAGCGACACGGTCACCGTGTTGGCGGCGCGGTTGTCGGTGTAGTCCACGCCCACTTCGAACGGGGTCTGCGCGTAGGCCAGGCCCCAAGCGCGGTAGCGTTGCAGCTGCGCGGGCAGGCGCGCGAGGAAATCGCGGAAGTCGCGATGTTCCGGCGTGCTCCAGCCGGTCTCGGCCACCGCGGCCAGGCGCGGGAACAGGTTGTGCTGCAGGCGCGCATAGGTGCGCGTGTGTTCGGTGAACATGTTGGCCTGCAGGCCGAGGATGTGCCCGCGCTTGTCAGCGGCCAGCTCGGCCGGCACGGGCTCGAAGTTGTACAGCTTGCCGAGGTTGACCTGGGCCGGGCGGCCCGGCGGTTCGTTCGGCGAGGCCGTCTGCAGGTAATCCAGATAGAGGTAGCCCACGGGCGACATGACCACGTCATGGCCAGCACTGGCCGCGGCCAGGCCACCTTCGGTGCCCTGCCAGGACATCACCGTGGCCTGCGGCGGCAGCCCGCCTTCGAGGATTTCATCCCAGCCGATCAGGCGCCGGTCGTGCTCCTCCAGGAAGGTCTCCAGGCGCTTGATGATGTGGCTCTGCATGGCCATTTCATCCTTGATGCCCAGCGCACGCATGCGCTGCTGGACCTGCCTGGAGGCTTCCCACTGGTCCTTGACCGCCTCGTCGCCGCCGACGTGCACGTACTTGGCCGGGAACAGTTCGATCACTTCCTCCAGTACGTTCTCGAGGAAGGTGACAGTACTGTCTTCCACGTTGAACAGGTTCGGGAACACGCCCCATTCGCTGAGCGGCTTCAGCGGGGTATTGATCGAACCCAGTTCCGGGTACGCGGCAATCGCCGCGGTCGCGTGCCCCGGCACATCGATTTCCGGAATCACCTGGATATGCAGCTTCGCGGCATAGGCAATCACTTCGCGGATCTGGTCCTGCGTGTAGAAGCCGCAATACGGATGCTCCTTGCCAGTGCCCGGATCGGTGCCACCGTCGCCGGCCGGCAGGCGGCAGCTGCCCACTCCGGTCAGCTTCGGATAGCGCTTGATCTCCATGCGCCAACCCTGGTCATCGGTCAGGTGCCAATGGAAGGTGTTGAGCTTGTGCGCGGCCATCGCGTCGAGCACGCGCTTGATCTCGTCCAGGCTCTGGAAATGCCGCGCCGAGTCGAGCATGAAACCGCGCCAGCTGAAGCGTGGCGCGTCCTGGATCTGCACCGCTGGCAGCACGCCGTTGCTGCCGCCGGTGGCGAGCTGGGCGAGGGTGGTTGCGCCGTAGAACAGGCCGGTTTCGTTGCCGGCCTGTACCACTACGCCCTGTGCGGTGCTTTCCAGCGTGTAGCCCTCGCCGCTGTCGCGGAAGGTGGGCACGATCTGGAAGCGGATGCCACCGGTCCTGGCCGCCGCCTTGCCCTTGGCCAGCCCCAGGCGCGGGCCGCCACTGCGCGCCAGCAGGTCGGCGAACTGGCTGGCGACGCGCTGTGCGGCCTCGCCTTCGGCCTGCAGCACGGTATCGGCGCGCACGGTGATGCCGCTGCCCTGGCCAGGCTGCACATTGCTGGGGGCGGGAATCAGCATCAGGCTGCCGGCACGCAGCTGCGGGCCGGGTGCCTCAGCGGCCGGCATGGGGTCGGCGGCAAGTGCCGGCAGTGCCGGCAACAGGGCGAGCAGGCTGCCCAGCAGCACTGCGCTGCGCATCCGGGCGCGGGAAGGCTTGACCATCGGTACGACTCCTTGGAACGGTGCGATGAACGCTATACATGAAAAACGCCGGGCCCGGAATGACCCAGGCCCGGCGTGCGTGCACGACTCGGCGATGTTGCCGCCGCTGGATCAGTACTTGAAGCGGAAGTTGAGGTAGTACTGGCGACCGTTGCTGTAGAACGAGGTCGGGATGGCCGCGGTCTGGTAGTACTTGTAGGTCGGGTTGTTGAGGTTCAGGCCATCCAGGGTGATGCTCAGCCAGTCGGTGGCCTTGTAGCTCAGCGACGCCGACAGCGTGCCGAAGTCATCCTGGTAGTACGGATTGGTGCCCGACAGGCTGATCAGGAACGAGGAACGGCGGGTATAGCTGACGCGGGCGCCAAAGCGCTCGTTCTCGAAGTAGGCACCCACGTTGTAGGTGTTCTTCGAGGTGCCCAGCAGATTGTGCGAGCCGTCCGACCAGGTGTGCGAGGTGGTGCCGTTGGCGTAGGTGTAATTGGCATTGACGCCGAAGTACTCGCCGATCGGCTGTTCGTAGGCCACTTCCACGCCGGTGACCTTGCCGTCGGCATTGATCGGGGTGGAGATCTGGTAGGTCTCAAGCTGGTTGGTCAGTTCGCTGTACAGCTGGCGCGAGACCACGTCGAAGGCGATGTAGTCCTTCAGGTTCATGTGGTACGCGCCCACCGACAGCAGGCCGCGCGGCATGAAGTACCACTCCAGGTTGGCGTCCAGGTTGGTCGACAGGGTCGGCTTGAGGTTCGGATTGCCACCGCCGCCGGTGCGGTTCAGGTCCGAACCGTACGAGGAGGCACCCAGTGCCGAGTAGTCCGGCAGGGTCTGGGTCTGCGAGGCGGCGACGCGCAGCACCAGCGAGTCGTCCAGGTCGAACTTGATGTTGGCGCTGGGCAATACGCGGTTGCGCTTGCTCTGGAAGGCCAGGCGCTCCCACATGCCGAACAGGCTGCTGACATCGGCATCGGCGGCCTTGCTGACGGCGTTGTAGGTGTCGATGTCCTGCTTGATGTTGACGTAGCGCAGGCCGACGTTGCCGCTCCACCAGTCGCCGCGGAAGTTGGCCTGCACGTAGCCGGCGAAGTTCTTTTCCTTCACCTTCCACTCGGCGCCATAGTTGTGGCGACCGGTCGGGCCATCATTGCCGGCCAGCCAGGTGGAGTTGTTGGTCACCGCGTCCTTCAGCGCGCCCGGGGTGAAGTACCAGAGGTTGCGCGGGAAGGTGCCGCCGATGTCACCGGCAAAGCCGCTGGGATAGTTGGCCGTCGCGCCGTTCTTCAGCGCGCTCCAGATGTCACCCGGGGTTGCACCTTCCGGCGACAGCGCTTCGCGCTTGTGGTCGGCGAAACGCAGGCCGAAGTCGATCGAGCTCAGCACGCCGCCATCGTTGAAGTACTGGTTGAAATCGAGCGTGGCCCAATTCTCCTTGTCTTCAGCGGTGACCTGCTGGTTGCCCCAGGTGCCGAAGCTGGTCACGCCGTTGGGCGAGATGTCGCCGCCGACGTTCCAGTCGATCGGCGAGCCATTGCCGTGGGTAGCCCAGCTGGCGCCGCCGCCGTTGGCCAGGGTGACCTCGGCGATGTACTGGCGCGGCGTCTCGCCGGTACCCTTGGTGCTGCCGGCCTGGAACTTGGCGGTCAGGCTGTCGCTGATCTGCCAGTCGGCATCGAAGGTGACATAGCTCGACTTGGCCTTCGACTCGCGGTAGATCATGTCGTACACCGCATAGTCGGTGCCGGGCACGCCCTTGTAGTTGGCGTTGGTCAGCACGCCGTCCTTGACCACATAGCCCGGATCCGGCGCCTGCGACTTGGCGAAGCTGTTGCCGAACATCATGAAGTTGCGGTTGTAGTTGTTCGCCTTCAGCTCGGAGCTGAAACCATTGAGGCCGAGGGTGAGGCTGTCGCTCGGCTTGAACTGCAGCGAGACCAGGCCGCCCTTGCGCTCGCGGGTCTGTTCGAACAGGGTCGAACCCAGCAGGCCCGGAACGTTGACGCCGATCAGGTCCGGATTGGTCCTGGCGACCGGATCGTTTGCGCCGATCTTGAAGAAGCCACCCGGGATTTCCTGCGCTTCACGGCGCAGTTCGCGCTTCTGGCTGAAGCCCTGCACCATCACGCCGAAGGTGCCTTCGTCGTTCTTGTAGTTGAACAGCGCCGAATATTGCGGGTCGTTCGACTTGGCCTGGTCCGAGCGCACCAGGCCGATCGAGCCTTCCGCGGTGAACGGCTTGGAGAATTCCAGTGGCTTGCGGGTGATGATGTTGACGGTACCGGTGGTGCCGCCGTCCTGCAGCTTGGCCTGCGAGGACTTGTTCACTTCCACCGAGCTGACCAGTTCGGACGGCAGCAGCGAGTAGCTGACGCTGCGGCCGACGTTGTTGCCCTGGCTGAGCACGAACCAGTCGGCCGAACCGACGGTGTGGCCGTTGATCAGGGTCTGGGTCAGGCTCGGGCTGGTGCCGCGCAGGCTGACACGGTCGGCTTCGTCGAAACCGCCTTCATCGGCGCTGGACGAGCTGATGTTGACGCCCGGCAGGCGCTGCAGGGTGTCGGCGACGTTGTGCGCCGGCAGCTTGCCCACGTCCTCGGCGGTGACCACTTCCACGCGCGCATTGGCTTCGCGCTTGGTGTCCAGCGATTTTTCCATCGAACCACGGATGCCGGTAACGGTCACGGTGTCCAGGTCGGTGGCGGTCGGGGCAGCCTGCTGCGCGTGCGCACTGAAGGCGATGCAGCTGACGATGGCGGCCGAAAGCAGGGTCTTGCGGGTATTCATGATGTCTCTCCTCATCACTCGATTGGATGCCGGCGGCGGTGTTCGATAACGGTTGCGATGACATGCGCGGGGCGGCGGCGAAGTCCCGTGCGTTGGCGTGCCACGTACTGCGTGCTGCGATTGCGTTGAAGCCTGTTGCGGTGTCAGGCGGCCGACTGCTGCTGCAGGTACCAGCTGGCAGCGCCGACCACGCCCAGCTGGCCGTGTTCGACGACCTTCACCGGGATGCGTGCCAGTGCTTCGCCCATCGGCCCCTTCTGCAGGTAGCGTTCGACGAAGGTGCTGGCGTGCAGGTATTCGCGGATCTGCGGCAGGATGCCGCCGGCCAGGTAGACGCCACCGTGGGCACCATAGAACAGGGCCATGTCGCCGATGGTGCTGCCGAGCAGGCCGCAGAACACATCCAGCGCCTGGCGCGCATGCGCATCGGTGTCGGCCATGGCGGCGGCGGTGACCGCATCGGGGCTGGCCAGGGTCGGCGCCTGCCCCTGCAGCGCGCAGACCGCGCGGTACAGGTTCATCAGGCCGGGGCCGGAGATCGCATGTTCGATCGACACGTGGGCGCGGTCGCGCTGCATGTGGCGGACGATGGCCATTTCCAGTTCGGTGCTGGCCGCCAGGGTCGGCTGGCCGGCTTCGGTCGGCAGGACCACCGGACCATGCGCAGTGGGGATCCACAGCGCGGCGCCGAGGCCGGTGCCGGGGCCGACCACCAGGGTCGGGCCACGCGTGCCGGTGTCCGGCCCGCACAGGTGCAGCACCCCGCTGGCGTCCACCTGCGCAGCGGCATAGGCCACCGCTTCGAAGTCGTTGACGATGTAGACCCGCTGCAGGCCGACGTCGGCCTCCACCTGGCGCGCCGACAGTGGCCACGGCAGGTTGGCGGTGATCACCGTGCCGTCCTCGCGGGCGTAGCCGGCGCTGGCAACCACGCAATGCGTGGGCCGCGGGCCTTCGCCGAGGAAGTCGGACAGGATCGCGCTGAGGCCGGCATGGTCGGCGTTGCGGTACTTGCGGTATTCCAGCACCTGCACCGGATGGGCGGTGTCACCGCTGGCCTGGACCCGGGCCACGCGCACATGGGTGCCACCGACGTCCGCGGCCAGGAACGAGGGCGCGACGCGGGACAGGACATGCGACGGGGCGGGGTGGCTGGCGGTCACGCGGGCTCCTGCTGCAGGTGGGGCTGGCCCCGGGATCGGGGGCAGCGATTGGGGCGGAGTCTGTAACCGCGCTGACAACGATGTCAACGAGTTCGTGACACTTTCGTTGCTGCGCCGCAACGAATGCGACAGGCAGTAAACGTTTACATGGCGTGAGTGCGGGTTTCACGTGGGAACCGTTGCTGCATGGGGCTCTAGGGCTGGCGCGCATTCAGCGCGGAGCACCGCAATCGACTTGCGCAGTGCAGCACGAGGATGAAGGGGCGTGCATGGAAGTTGACAAACCGCCGTTGTCCACCGAAAGAATGTGACAACGTTGTTCCCAGCCACTCTCCGACGCCGCGTTCTGCGGCTGTCGCCGCAGGAGCCCTCCTGATGTCCGCCGTCCCCGCTGCAAGCGCGCGCCCGAACGTGGCCACCTCCATCGCCATCGTCGGCGTGCTGTTCTTCCTGATCGGCTTCTTCACCTGGCTCAACGGCCCGTTGATCACCTTCGTCAAGCTCGCCTTCGAGCTCAGCGAGGTCGGCGCCTTCCTGGTGCTGATGGTGTTCTACCTGTCCTACTTCTTCCTGGCGCTGCCCTCGTCGTGGATCCTGCGCCGTACCGGCATGAAGAAGGGCCTGAGCCTGAGCCTGCTGGTGATGGCCGGTGGCGCGGCACTGTTCGGCGAATTCGCCACCCAGCGCTGGTACCCCGGCGCACTGGGCGGCCTGTTCGTGATCGGCAGCGGCCTGGCCCTGCTGCAGACGGCCATCAACCCGTACATCTCGATCCTTGGGCCGATCGAAACGGCGGCGCGGCGCATCGCGTTGATGGGCATCTGCAACAAGATCGCCGGCATCCTGGCGCCGATCCTGATCGGCACGGTGGTGCTGCATGGCATTGGCGATCTGGACGTGCAGGTGCAGGCGGCCGATGCCGCGACCAAAGCCGTGCTGCTGAACCAGTTCGCCGCCAAGATCCATGCCCCGTACCTGGCCATGGCGGCGCTGCTGGTGGTGTTGGCGGTGGCGATCCTGTTCTCGCCGCTGCCGGAAATCAGATCGTCCGAAGCCAACGCTACGCCGGTGGCC
Source organism: Stenotrophomonas sp. PAMC25021 (assembly GCF_004795795.1). NCBI lineage: Bacteria > Pseudomonadati > Pseudomonadota > Gammaproteobacteria > Lysobacterales > Lysobacteraceae > Stenotrophomonas > Stenotrophomonas sp. PAMC25021. Next base: position 2,799,433 of record NZ_CP039255.1, read on the forward strand.
GCCGGTGCGGTCGAGCGCCGCAGCATCTTCCAGTTCCCGCACCTGTGGCTGGGCGTGCTGTGCCTGTTCGTGTACGTGGGCGTGGAAGTGATGGCCGGTGATGCCATCGGCACCTACGGCCATGGCTTCAACCTGCCGCTGGACGAGACCAAGATGTTCACCGCCTTCACCCTGGGCGCGATGCTGGTCGGTTACGTGGTCGGCCTGCTGGTGATTCCGCGGGTGGTGTCGCAGTCGCGCTACCTGACCATTTCGGCGGTGCTGGGCGTGGTGTTCTGCCTGGGCGCGTGGGCAACGCACGGCTATGTGTCGGTGGCCTTCGTGGCCCTGCTGGGCTTTGCCAACGCCATGATGTGGCCGGCCATCTTCCCGCTGGCCATCCGCGGCCTGGGGCGCTTCACCGAAACCGGTTCGGCGCTGCTGGTGATGGGCATCGCCGGTGGCGCGATCATTCCGCAGCTGTTCGCCCTGCTCAAGCAGCACATCGATTTCCAGCTGGTGTTCGTGCTGCTGATGGTGCCCTGCTACCTGTACATCCTGTTCTATTCGGTGGTGGGCCACCGCGTGGGCCTGCCGCAGGACCGGAGCTGATCGGCGATGATGGACGGCAGCCAACCCCAGGAAAAACCGATGCGCAGAGCGACCATCAAGGACGTTGCCGAAAAGGCCAAGGTCTCGCTGAAGACGGTATCGCGGGTGATCAACAACGAGCCCTCGGTGATGCAGGCCACCCGCGCGCGGGTGCTGCGTGCCATCGCCGAGCTCGATTACGAACCCGATCCGTCCGCGCGCAACCTGCGCAGCGGCACCACCTTCGTGATCGGGCTGGTCTACGACAACCCGAACCCGTACCACATCATCGGCGTGCAGAACGGCGTGCTCGCCGCCTGCCGCGAGACCGGGTTCGGCCTGCAGATCCATCCCTGCGATTCCAGTTCGCCGCTGCTGGCCGATGAACTGGCTGACTGGGTGCAGCGTTCGCGCCTGGCCGGGCTGGTGCTGACCGCACCGATGTCCGAGCGCCGCGACCTGATCCAGGCGCTGACCGCGCGTGGCATCAAGCTGGTGCGCATCATTGCGGCCACCGAAGATCCGGCCGACGGTGCCTGCGTGTTTGTCGACGACCGCGAGGCCGCCTACGAGATCACCGAACACCTGATCCAGCTGGGGCACCAGCGCATCGGCTTCCTCTGGGGCGGCAGCTCGCACCGCTCCTCGGGCGAACGCTATGCCGGTTATGAGGCCGCGCTGAAGGACTACGGCATGACCGTGGACAAGCACTTGGTGGTGCAGGGCGACTACACCTTCGACGACGGTTTCCGTGGCGCGCGCCGCCTGCTGGCGCTGCGCGAACCGCCTACCGCCATCTTCGGTTCCAACGACGAAATCGCTGCCGGCGTGCTGGCCGCCGCCAAGTCGGCCGGCATGAACGTGCCCTACGACCTGTCCATTGCCGGTTTCGAGGACAGCCCGTTCTCGCGCCAGTCGTGGCCGCCGCTGACCACCGCCAAGCAGGCCACCGAAGACATCGCCCGCCATGCCGCGCGCCTGCTGATCGCGCAGCTGCGCAGCGACGCCTACGACGATGCGCCGGCACCGCTGCACAACCAGGGCTTCGTGCCGCAGCTGGTGGTGCGCGGTTCGACCGCGCCGATGCGCCCGGCCGGCGCACGCCCCCTTCCTTCCGATCCTGCCTGAGCCTGCCATGTCGCTGTCAGACCCCACCGCTACCCTGATGTTCGCCGAGGCCGCTGAAGCGGCCGACGTGGTCGCGCGCCAGTTCTCGCGAAACCACGCCACCCTGGAAACCCTGGCCGCCAGCCTGCGTGCCGCGCCGCCGCCGTTCGTGGTCACCTGTGCACGCGGCAGCTCCGACCACGCCGCCACCTATGGCAAGTACCTGCTGGAAACCCAGCTGGGGCTGGTGGTCGCGTCGGCCTCGCCATCGGTGGGCTCGGTCTACGCCGCACCATTGCAGCTGCGCGGCGCACTGTTCATCGTCATTTCGCAGTCGGGCAAGAGCCCGGACCTGCTGCGCAACGCCGAGGCGGCCAAGGCCGCCGGCGCGCGCGTGATCGCGCTGGTCAACGTCGAGGATTCACCGCTGGCGCAGTTGGCCGACACGGTCATCCCGCTGCATGCCGGCCCCGAGAAGAGCGTTGCAGCGACCAAGAGCTACCTGGCCTCGCTGGCCGCATTGCTGCAGCTGGCCGCGTACTGGAAGCAGGACAGCAGCCTGCGTGCGGCGCTGGACCTGCTGCCGGACGCGATGCGTGAAGCCTGGCAGTGCGACTGGAGCGCGGTGACCGAGGGCCTGGTCGAGGCCACCAACCTGTTCGTGCTCGGCCGCGGCCTGGGCCTGGGTGCGGCGCAGGAAGCGGCGCTGAAGTTCAAGGAAACCTGCAGCCTGCACGCCGAAGCCTACAGCTCGGCTGAAGTGAAGCACGGTCCGATGGCGCTGGTTGATCGTGGTTTCCCGGTGCTGGCCTTCGCCCAGCCGGACGAAACCGGCGCCGGTACCCGTGCGGTGGTCGATGAGTTCACCGCACGCGGCGCGCAGGTATGGTTGGCCGGTGCTGGCGGCAACCTGCCGGTGGCGGCCGCACCGCATCCGCTGTGCGCACCGCTATTGACCGTGCAGAGCTTCTATCGCGCCATCAATGCGCTGGCGCTGCGCCGTGGCTTCAACCCGGACCTGCCGCCGCATCTGAACAAGGTTACGGAGACGGTGTGATGGTGACGGTGCTGCGCAATGCCCGCATCCTGGCCGGCGATGAGTTCCGCGACGACCTGGCGGTGGTGATCGAGGACGGTCGCATCAGCGCGCTGCTGCCCGACGCAGCACCGCAGCTGGGTCACGCGGCCGAGCAGGTGGACCTGGGGGGCGGCTGGCTGCTGCCCGGCTTCATCGATGTGCAGGTCAATGGCGGCGGCGGCGCGCTGTTCAACAACACGCCGGACGTGGCGGCACTGCGCACCATCGCGCAGGCGCACCGCCGCTTCGGTACCACCGCGATGCTGCCGACGCTGATCAGCGATGACGTGGCGGTGATGCGCGAAGCCATCGGCGCGATGCGCGAGGCCATCACGCAGGGCGTGCCGGGCGTGATCGGCATCCACCTGGAAGGCCCGTACATCGCGCCGGCGCGCAAGGGCACGCACGATGCCAGCAAGTTCCGCGTGCCGGATGAAGAAGAGATCGCACTGGCCGCGTCGCTGGACAATGGCGTGACCCTGCTGACGCTGGCGCCGGAGCGCGTGCCGCTGGAGACCATCCGTGCGCTGGTCGAGCGCGGCGTGATCGTCGCTGCTGGGCACACTGCAGGCACCTACGAAGAGATCCGCGCCGGCCTGGATGCCGGCGTGCGCGGCTTCACCCATCTGTACAACGCGATGTCGCCGCTGCAGGGGCGTGAGCCCGGCGCGGTGGGCGCTGCGCTGGAAGACCGCGACAGCTGGATCGGCATCATCGTCGATGGCGTGCATGTGCACCCGGCCAGCCTGCGCGTGGCGTTGGCGGCCAAGCCGTGCGGTCGCCTGCTGCTGGTGACCGATGCGATGCCGCCGGTTGGAGCCGACGATCCCAGCTACGTGCTGTATGGCGAAACCATCACCGCCATCGATGGCGTGGTGCGCAATGCCGCCGGTTCGTTGGCCGGCTCGGCGCTGGACATGGCCACCGCCGTGCGCAATACCGTGCAGCTGCTCGGCCAACCGCTGGCCGAAGCGGCGCGCATGGCGTCGACCTATCCGGCGCAGTTCCTCAACGTCGACGACCGCCTTGGCCACATCGCCGAGGGCTACCAGGCCGACCTGGTGCTGCTGGATGACGCCCTGCAGGTGCGTGGTACCTGGATTGCCGGACAGTACGAGGCCGCCTGATGAACAGTACGCCGCCACGCCGTCTGGGCTCGATCGATGCCCTGCGCGGCATCACCGTGGCGGCGATGCTGCTGGTCAACAATCCGGGCGACTGGAGTGCGGTGTTCGCGCCGCTGCGTCACTCGGAATGGCATGGCTGCACGCCCACCGACCTGGTGTTCCCGTTCTTCCTGTTCCTGGTGGGTATGTCGATGGCCTTCAGCGTGGCACCGCGCGCGCTGGATGCCGCTGCACGGCCAGCATTGGCGCGCGGGGTGCTGGAGCGTGCACTGCGCATCCTGCTCGCCGGCGCGTTGCTGCACCTGTTGATCTGGTGGGCGCTGCATACCCATCACTTCCGCATCTGGGGCGTGCTGCAGCGGATTGCGGTATGCGCAGCGTTGGTGGGTGTTCTGGCGGTGTATGCGCGGCCGCGCGTGCAGGCTGGCGTGCTGGTCACGCTGCTGGTGGGCTACACCGTGCTGCTGCTGGGCATCGGTGATCTGGCGCCATGGACCAACCCGGCCAGCCGCCTGGACACCACGCTGTTCGCACCGTGGATCTACCAGTGGCACGCCGATACCGGACTGGGCCATGACCCGGAAGGATTGCTGAGCACGCTGGGTGCGCTGGCCAGTACCGTGCTCGGCCTGATTGCCGGTGGCCTGCTGCGCAACGGTCGTGCGGCGGCATTGGCTGGCCTGGGTGTGGCAACCGCCGTGCTGGGGCTGCTGCTGGCCACGGTGCTGCCGTTGAACAAGCAGCTGTGGACGCCCAGCTATGTGCTGTGGACCGGCGGCCTGGCCGCGCTGGCGCTGTGGCTGGGCCACGTGTTGATCGACCAGAAGCGATGGCCGCCGCTGGGCCGCCGTTTCGGGGTCAACGCAATTACCGCATATCTTGGCGCGTCGGTGATGTCGGTGGCGCTGATGGCGACCGGCGCGTGGGGCTGGATCTGGCAGCAACTGGCCGCCGCGATGCCGCACGCGCTCGAGCTGGCGTCGATGCTGCAGGCGCTGGCGTTCGTCGCGCTGTGGTGGGGCGTGGCGTGGTGGCTGGACCGGCGGAAGATCTATCTGAAGATCTGACGGCTCCGGGTCGGATCCCTTTCCGCAGGAAAGGGCTCTGACCCAACCCCGGGAGGCCACCTCATCCAGGCAGGGCATGACCCCGCAAAGATGAACGATTTCAGGCACGTAGAGGCCAGGTGATGCCCGATCAAGTTCGCATCTGAACTGTGATGATCGGCACGCAAATTCACCTGCCGAAACCGTTCACCATGGCGCAGACTTCGCTCGCAGTACCGCATATCCGCAGTTCCTGATCCCCTGTCCAGGAGTGCTGTATGTCCCGTGCCGTCCCGCGCGCAGTGCGTATGCGCCGCCTCACTGTTTCCGTACTGCAGGCTTTGGCTGTTCCCTCCGTCATGCTGTTGACCGCCAGCGCCGCCTGGGCCGGCTGTGACAGCGTCGCCCCCGTCGCCGGCCAGACGGTCACCTGCGATGCCAATGCGCCGAACCCGCAGACCGTTCCCGTCACCGCCAATGGCGCCGCCGGCATCACCGTCACTGTCGCCAGCACGGCGCAGCTGCAGCAAAGCGGTGGCAGCAGCGCGATTTCGCTTGTCGGGGCCGGTGGGCACCTGTTGTCCAACCTGGGCACGATCAGTTCGGTGGGCGGCGTGGCGGTGCAGCTCGGTGGCGGCAGCCGCGTCGAGAACTCGGGCAGCATCAGCACCGGCAACAACACCGCCCTGCAGTTCGTCGGCGCGGGCGACAGCGTGCTGGTCAACCGCGGAACGATCAGCGGGCGCACCGGCGTGCAGTTCGGTGCCGGAAATGATCGCCTGGACATGCAGGCTGGCAGCATCAGCGGCAGTGTGCTGCAGGGCGATGGCAATGATGCGCTGCTGCTGGGCAACGGTACGATCGACAGCGTCGACCAGGGCAGCGGCGATGACCAGATGACCGTCACCGGCGGCACCGTCACCGGCGTGGTGGCGCAGGGCAGTGGCCGCGATGATTTCGTCATGAGTGGCGGCACGGTCGGCGCGCTGCAGCAGGGCGACAACATCGATACCTTCCGCATGAGCGGTGGCCGCATCATCGGTGCGTTCGAGGATGGTGACCAGGCGTGGATGACCGCTGGCCGCATCGGCCGGGTCAACATGAAGCTGGACAAGAACCTGTGGGACCAGTCCGGCGGCACCGTGGACGGCAACGTGGTGACCGGCTTCGATACCGACACCATCATCATCTCGGGTACCGCCTACATCGGCGGCAACATCAGCGTCAGCGGCGGCAACGACAGCGTGACCATCACCGACGGCACCGTGCGCGGGCAGGTACTGCTCAGTACCGGCAACGACACCTTCAACTGGAATGGCGGCGGCATCGTCTACGGCGCGATCGACATGGGGCCGGACAGCGACGTCGCCAACCTCGGCAACCTCAACCAGGGCAACCTGGGGGCGGTGCCGATGTTCGACGGTGGCGGTGGCATCGACCAGCTCAACTTCCACAACGTCAAGACTGCCGGCGTGGGCCGCTTCCAGAACTGGGAGGCGATCAGCCTGGCCAACAGCACCGAGCTGACCTTTGATGGCGACCTGGTGCTGGGCGACAGCGGAACCGGCACCGGCACGTTCACCGTGGACGACACCAGCACCGTCTACGCGGGCAGTGGCGGCCATGCAGTCCGTCCGTTCAACAGTGGTGCACTGGTGGAGATGGTCAATGCCGGGCGCATCGACCTGACCGGCACCGGCGCAGGCGACGTGTTCACCGTGCGTGGCAACTACCGTGGTGACGGCGGTGGCCTGTACCTGCGTACCGTGCTGGGTGCGGACAATTCCAGCAGCGACCGCCTGGTGATCGATGGCGGAACCGCCACCGGTACCACCGGCATCGGCGTGCTCAATGCCGGCGGCAGCGGCGCCGCCACGCTGGCCGATGGCATCCTGGTGGTGCAGGCCTTGAATGGTGGCCGCACTGCGCCGGGCGCGTTCTCGCTGTTCGCACCGGTTGCAGCCGGTGCCTACGAGTACTTCCTGTTCAAGGGTGGTGTCAGCGCCGGCACCAGCGAGAACTGGTACCTGCGATCGACGCTGGTGACCGGACCAACGCCGGCACCCAACGGCGGCGGCACTGCCACGCCACCGCCCCTGACGCCGCCGGTCGCACCGCCGCCGGCGATCACCCCGGCACCGCCGCCGCCGCCTGAAGGCGCTACCGATCCGAACCTGACCGCCGGCGAGGCCGCGCCGCCACCGCCGCCACCGGAACCGGCGCCGGTGGCGCCGCCCAGCGACCCGGCGGTGCCGGACGTGCCGGTGGCCGGCGGTGCGTTGCCCGGTACCGGCACCCCACCAACGCCGGGTGCACGCCCGGCCGAAGGCGCGGTGGTGCCGCTGTACCGCGTGGAGACCGCCGCCTACGCCGTGGTGCCACCGCTGCTGCGCGAGACCTCGCTGGCCAGCCTCGGTACCTTCCACGAGCGGCAGGGCGAACAGCGCCTGCTGTACAACCAGGGCATATTCCGCACCGCCTGGGGCCGGTTGGTGGGGCACGGCAGCGAGATCCACTGGAAGGGTGATGCGCAGCCGGGCTTCGATGGCGATGTGATGGGCCTGCAGGCCGGTCTCGACGTGTGGGCTGCGGCGTCTGACAACCACCGCAACCAGATCGGCGTATTCGTTGGCCGCACCCGCGCGCAGGGCAAGACCACGGGTCTGGCACTGGGCTGGGAGAACGTGCAGGTAGGCCAGAACCGCCTGGATGACAAGCACGTGGGCCTGTACTGGACCTTCACCGATAGCAGTGGGGGTTACATCGACGCCGTGGCGATGCAGAGCCGCTACGACGGCCGCGTGCGTTCCTCGCGTGGGCTCGGCTTCGGCCTGAGCGGCGACGGTACCAGCGTGTCGGTGGAGGCGGGCAAGCCGCTGCTGCACTTCGGGCAGTCCGCATGGTGGCTGGAACCGCAGGTGCAGGTGATCTGGCAGCGCACTTCGCTGGATGACCGTCGCGATGAAGTATCGAGTGTGCGCTTCGACAACGACAACGCCTGGACCGGCCGCATCGGCCTGCGTCTTGCCGGCGATTACCAGCTGGCTGACAACGGCTGGCAGCCGTATTTCAAGCTCAATTACTGGCATGGCCGTTCTGGTGAAGACCGCATCCGTTTCGACGACGACGTGATCATCAATTCGCAGCGCTCACGCGCGCTGGAAGCCGGCGTGGGTGTGGTCGGGCGTTTCAACCGAACGATCAGCGCCTATGCCGTGGCCGACTACACGCGCGAACTGGGCGGCGACCGCAACGAGAAGCGCCGCATCATCGAAGGCAACATCGGCCTGCGCGCGGACTGGTAGCGCCCGGTGCAGATGTCCGACCCGCTCTGGTAGGTGCCGACCTTGGTCGGCACGAATCCCACCGGCGCCATGACGTTGCTCAGGTAGGTGCCGATCTTGGTCGGCACGAATCCCGCCGGCGCCATGACGCTGCTCTGGTAGGTGCCGACCTTGGTCGGCACGAATCCCACCGGCGCCATGACGCTGCTCTGGCAGGTGCCGACCTTGGTCGGCACGAATCCCACCGGCGCCATGACGTTGCTCAGGTAGGTGCCGACCTTGGTCGGCACGAATCCCACCGGCGCCATGACACTGCTCTGGTAGGTGCCGACCTTGGTCGGCACGAATCCCACCGGCGCCATGACCTCCGCGCAGCTGAGCATAGGCTCGGCTCTACAGCAGCGGTGCGCACGCATCCGGTTCCACCAGCGCCCCGGCATGATCGGCCAGCACCACCACCGCATGCAGCAGGCCTTCCTCCACCTGCGGCGGACACTGCGCCTGCGCATCATCCATCTCGCGTGCCGACTGCGCCGCCAACAAGATGCCCCCACACGCAGACACCGCCGCCAGGCAGCGCGTCGCCTCGGCCAGGTGCCGGCCGCGCGCCTCGCTGAGTTGCCGTTCGCGCCACGCCTGGCCGTCGGCCGCGTGGCTGTGAGCGATGCCGCGCAACCGGGCGAAGAACGCCGACGGCGGCGCCTGTTCGTTGGCTTCGGCGAGTGCGTCTTCCAACGCTTCGGCGACGGCAGTGGACAGCTGCAGGCCGGGAAGTGCAGCGCCGAGCAGGGCCTGCAGGCGTGGGTAGGTGGGGTGGGGCGTGTTCATGGCGGCAACCTCACGAGGCGAGGCCACCTGCGAAGCGCAAGGTGGCGGGCGGTGCGGGTTGGCGTGCCGGTCAAAATCAAAGCGAAAAAGCCGACGGATCACGAGGATCCCCACGCACCGCCCACCATGGGCAAGCCGGTGCATTGTCGCGATTGCCGCTGATGCGGCAAATCGATCGCTTCGATGTTTGATTCGGGACGCCAATCCCGGCCAGCGCAACGTACGTTGGCACAGCCAACTTCGCGCTTTCACTCGAACAACGACATGAGCAAAGTTGTAAATCATGCCCTGCATGGGAGTGCCAAAGCCGACACGCAACGGCGGCGGCAAGCGCGTATGCTGCGGTACTTGCTCACGACGAAGGAACGTCGAATGTCTATTGATCTCCGCGTGATGGCCACTGCACTGGGCGCCCTGTTCTGCACCACCGCACAGGCCGTGGCACCAGACGCCATCGACCTGCCGACAGCACAGGCACAGGTCCAGTTGCTGGACATGCTGGAGAAGGAATCGCTGTACCGCGACCGGGTGGACTGGCGGGCCATCCGCACGCGCCTGAAGGCGGCGCAGAACGACCCGGCTGAGGTCCGCGCAGTGCTCCGGCAGGCCATCGGTCGCAGTTCCGGCGGGCACGGCGCTTGGATCAGCGCAAAGCAGCTGCAGGCGAAGGCAGAACGCTTGGAGCGCGCCAATGGCGCAGCGACAGCGGCTCCGAAAGCAACGACGGCCCTGGCCGGAGCACCGGACCCGCGCATCGGCTGGGTGGAGATCGAGGGCTACGGTGTCATGCAGGGCCCGACGGCGCACCAGCAGATGAAGGAGCGTGCCAAGCGCTGGCAGGCGATCATCGATGACCAGGACAACGGCAGCCGCTGCGGCTGGATTGTCGATCTGCGCGACAACACCGGTGGCAACATGTGGCCGATGCTGCTGGGCGTGGCACCGCTGTTGCGGGTCACGCCCAGCGCCGACGAGAACGTGGGTTCCTTCGCTGCCGCAGATGGTCCGTCGCTCTGGCAGCTGACCTCATCCAGTGTGCGTCTTGGCGATCGCGTGCGGATCGATCTTGGTGGGCCCGGCTATCTGCTCAAACATCCGGGCGCGCCGGTCGCCGTGCTGACCGGCCCGCGCACTGCCAGCTCCGGAGAGGCCACCGTACTTTCCTTCCGCGGCCGGCCGCAGACGCGCAGTTTCGGCCAGCCCACCTCGGGGCTGTCCACCGCTAACGTGATGCGGCCGCTGGCTGATGGCAGCGCGCTGCTGCTGACCACCAGCGTGATGCGGGACCGCAATGATCGTGGCGATGGCTTGAAGATCGAACCCGACCAGCGCGTCGAGGGTGATGCCGCCACTGTGGCCGCCGCCCAGGCCTGGCTGCTGGCCCAGCCCGCCTGCCAGGGCAACCGGACATGATCCTGATCGGCCAACAGGAACGGGTGCTGATCGTCGGCCCCACCGAAGCGCACCACTGCCTGCGCTGCCAGACGGAAACCGAGTTCGCGCCGCAGCTGCGCTACAAGATGGCGCGCATCGACCTGCTGTTCGGCTTCACCTACCAGCGCCGCTACGAGCTGGCCTGCACCCGGTGCGAGCACGGCTGGGTGCTCGATACCGAGACCATGGACCAGCAGCTGGGCGGGGTGCCGATCCCGTGGCGGCACCGCTTCGGCCTGCCGTTGATGCTGGTGGGGGTCGCCGCGCTGGCGGTGGCCGGTTGGATGTGGCGGCACGGATACATCGGTTGAGGACCGGGCCTGTTAAAGTCTGCCCTGCAACCACGTACCGGAACCGACCATGGACCACGACACCCCGTTCGAACCCCTCAACGACCTCGAGGTGCGCCTGCTGCAGGCCCAGGACGGCACGCTGACCGCAGCGCAGTTCCTCGACGGCCTGCTGACCTCGACGGCGTTCGTGCTGCTGGACAAGGCCATTGGTGAGGATGGCGCCTGGGACGAGAGCATCTCGCCGCTGGTGCTGACCAGCGAGAGCGGCGAGCCGATGTTCGCGGTGTTCACCGCGCCCGAGCGCGCTGGCTTGTGGCACGAGCAGCTGCCGCAGTTTGCCCATGCCATGCCGATCGCGGTGCACGCGCTGCTGGCCGGTATCGGCGACGGCGTCGGCCTGGTGCTGAACCCGGGCCTGGACGTGGGCATGGAGATGATTCCCGATGCCGTGGCCCAGCTGAAGCAGCGTGCGGCGGCGATTACCCGTGGGATGGCGCACTGAAGCCAGTGATATAGGGGTGCCGGCCAGCGGCCGGCACTACCCATGGGAGTGGGTGCGCGGCCGCCACGGCGGTTGCGGATCAGCGGGCGGCGGCGATGGCTTTCACCCGCGCCTTGGCCAGCGCTTCGCCGATGGCCGGGCCCTTCAGATGCGTGGTATCCAGATCCCGCGCCTGCACTGACAGCGCCGCTTGGTGCAGGCGCTTGAGCGTTTCGCCCTGGGGGTAGTCGGCGTCCTCGAAGCCGAGCCGGCCGCGCTTGTCGGCCTCGCAGCACAGTGCGATGCGGGCCACGCGTTCCGGCCGGCGCAGCGCATCACAGCGGCCCAGCAGTTCCAGCACGGTGGCATCGCGCAGTTCGTCGATGCGGTGCACGTTCAAGTGCTCGCGACACACCGCTTCGGCCAGCTGCTGGTGTTCGGCGGGAATCTTCAACCGCGCACACAGTGCCTTCAAGGGCTTGATGCCGCGCTGCTCGTGCATGATGTGGCGCGGCCACTCCTCCGGCGGGGTCAGGCCCTTGCCCAGGTCATGGGTAAGCGCGGCAAAGCCGACCAGGTCATCGCCCGGCGCCAGTTTCGCGGCGGTGTCGCTGACCATTTCCTGATGGATGCCGGTATCGACCTCGGGGTGGAACTCAGCACGTTGCGGCACGCCATACAGCGCTTCCAGCTCGGGCAGGATCGGACCCAGTGCCTGCGCATCGTGCAGCGTGCGCAGGAAGGCGGAGGGCCGTTCACTGACCAGCGCCTTGCGCAGCTCCTGCCAGACGCGCTCGGGCACCAGCGCGTCCAGCTCGCCGCTGGCGGCGACCTCGCGCATCAGCGCCATGGTCTCTTCGGCGACGGTGAAGCCCAGCGGTGCGAAGCGCGCCATGAACCGGGCCGCGCGCAGCACGCGCAATGGATCTTCCACGAACGCGGGGCCGACATGGCGCAGCACGCGTTGCTCGATATCGCGCACACCGCCGTAGGGATCGACCAGCGTGCCGGTGTCTTCGTCGCAGGCAATCGCGTTGATGGTGAAGTCGCGGCGCTGCAGGTCTTCTTCCAGCGTCACTGCCGGGTCGGCATCGACCACGAAGCCGCGGTAGCCACGGCCGGATTTGCGCTCGGTGCGCGCCAGCGCGTATTCCTCAGCGGTCTTCGGGTGCAGGAACACCGGGAAATCGCGGCCGACGGCGGTGAAGCCCTGCGCTTCCATCTGCGCGGGCGTGGCGCCGACCACCACCCAGTCATGGTCGCCGGCAGGTCGCTGCAGCAGGCGGTCACGCACGGCGCCGCCGACAAGATAGATCTTCATGGCTGGAATCATCGCATGCCCGGCGCAGACGCACCGGTAGTGCCGGCCGCTGGCCGGCAACCGCAGTCACCCCGAAGCTGCCGGCCAGCGGCCTGCACTATCGATACAGCGTCCAGCCCGATCCAGGCCAGCAGGCTCATCGTTTCCCTCCCCAAGGAGTGGATACCGGGTCGTGCCGGCCAGCGGCCGGCACGACCGCAGTGCGATCAATCGCCGCCCTGGTCGGCGTTGGCGGCGCAGCTGAAGCGCTTGCGCTTGTCCACCAGGCGGCCCATCAGGCGATCGCTCAGCGGCAGCGCATCACCATTGAGGCGCCAGTCGTAGATCACGCTGAAGGCCAGCACGCGGGCCACGTACTCGCGGGTTTCCTTGTAGCTGATGGTCTCGATCCACAGGTCCGGATCAAAGCCCGGGCGCTGGCTCTGCCAGCGTGCGGTCGGGGTCGGGCCGGCGTTGTACGCGGCGATGGTCACGTAGGGCAGGCCGTCGTACTTGTTCATCAACTGGCGCAGGTAGGCGGTGCCGATGGCGATGTTGGTGTCCGGGTCGTACAGGCTGTCGGCGCCGCCGTAGCCGGTCAGGCCGATCGACTTGGCCACGCCGGCACCGGTGGCTGGCAGCACCTGCATCAGGCCCATGGCGTTGGCAGGCGAGCGCGCACGCGGGGTGAAGGTGCTCTCGGCGCGGATCTCCGCCGCCACCCAGGCCGGGTCGATTGCGTTGCGTGCCGATTCGCGGCGGATGGTGGCGTCGTGGTGCAGCGGGAAGCGCAGGTCGTACAGGCGCTGCTCCTGCGGCTGCTTGCCGAGCGCGAACACGGCGCGGTCGAACCAGCCGTTGTCCTGCGCCACGCGCACGGCGAGGCGACGCTGGGTGTCATCGAAGCGCGACAGTGCACTGTTCCATTCGGCCACGGCCCAGCCAGCGCGATCGATCTGGTACAACGCCATTGCGCGCTGGATGGCCGGGTCGCGCGCGATCACCGCCTGAGCCTGCGCGCTGTCGTTGGGCTGCCACGGGCACAGCGTGTAGCCCTGCTGCAGCTTGTCGGCGGCGAGGAAGCCGTGGAAGGTCGATGCACGCGCGGCCTCGCGGAACAGCGGCTGCGCCTGCTGGGCCTGGCCGGTCTTCTCCAGCATGCGGCCTTCGAAGTAGCGCCAGCGCGGGTCGCTGCGCTGCTTGCTGCCCATCTTGCGGATGGCGGTCAGCGCCGCGGTCCAGTCGCCGCGGGACATCGCTTCGCGCACGCGCCACTCGTGCAGGCGTTCGTCATAGGCCGACTCCGGCACCGCGTTGAGGCGGCGTGCCGAATCGGGCAGGTAGGACGCCACCGTCCACAGCGCGATCTGGTACAGCACCTGGCCCTGCTGGGCGGCACTCAGCCCCAGTGCCTGCGCGTACTGCGGCAGCTGCTGTTCGGTGGCGGCCGGGTCGGCCTTGGCCAGCTTGGCCAGGCCATCGGTGGCGATGCGCCGGCTGCGCTCGTTGCGGGGCCAGTTCAGGGCGCTGGCGTTGGGCTTGTCGACGAAGGCGGCGTAAGTGTTGGCCAGTGCCAGGTCAGTGGCAGGCAGGCCGCGGGCCGCGCTGCGCATCACGGCGGGCTGCCGCGCGTCGGCGGCAGCATCGATCCGTTCCCAGCGCAGGGCGTCGCTCAGGCCGCCTTGTGCCTGCAGCACGGTGAACACCGCATCGCAGCTGTCCGGCAGCGGCTTGCCGTTCTTGCGCCACAGCTCCTGTGCTTCGCTGATCCACTGCGGATCGGCCTTGCCGGTCACCTGGCGCGCGGTCAGCTGCGCACAGCGCAGGCCGGCGTTGTCGGTGGGCGCCCAGTTGGCCAGCAGGGTCGGCCAGTCCTGGCGGCGGGCGAGCGAGGGCAGCCACACGCTGCGGAACGTGCTGGCCACGGCCTGGCCCTCATAGCGCTTGAGGAAGGCCTGTGCCTGCGCGGTATCGACGGTGTCGATGTTGCGGCGCAGGTTGGCGTACTCCAGCCAGCCATACGCCGGATGGCGGCTGAGCGCAGCGGCCTGGCCAGGATCGAACTGGCCGCGTTCGGCGGCCGCGATCGCGGCTTTCAACTGCGCGTTCTGGGCATCGAGGGACTGGGCATTGGCGCAGCCGATCAGCAGCGTGGTGGCCAAGGGCAGCAGGGACAGGGCGGTCGAAGAGCGTCGGGTCATGGCATGCAGCATAGCGGGCAGTGGCTGAATTCAGTTTCGCATTGCGTGCACGCAATGCGTGGGCAACGATAGCTGAATGACTCCGCACAGGCCCCTGCCGCAGGCGGGCGCAGGCGTCGTAACGTCGGCCTTGGGCGAACGGCCCGGCTGCAGGGAGCGGCACATGGCGTTCAGTAGCGCAGGAAGAAGCGGCCCGCTGGCGGACATCAATGTCACGCCACTGGTGGATGTGATGCTGGTGCTGTTGATCATCTTCATCGTAACCGCGCCGATCGTGGCCCGGCCGATTCCCGTGCAGTTGCCACAGGCCACCGATCGCACGATCGATCGCCCCGAACCGCCGCCGCCGATCGAGCTGCGACTGGATGCGTCGAACCAGCTGAGCTGGGATGGCCAGCCGATGGCGATCGGCGATCTGCAGGGGCGCCTGCAGGCGCAGGCCGGCGAGCATGCCGGCAACCTGCCGGAGCTGCGCATCGCCACCGATCCGGCGGCCGAGTACGAAGGCATGGCGCGGATATTGGCTGCGGCCGAAGCCACTGGCATGGAGCGCATTGCCTTCGTGCGGTGAGTTTCGTGCGGTGAGTCCGGCAACGGGCGGCCTGCCATCGGCAGGCCGCTCTTCCTGCGAGGGAACGTGGCATGCGATACGGGATACAGCACGCGGCCTCACTGATGGCCGCCCCCAATCTGGCACCGCTGGTGGATGTGTTGCTGGTGTTGCTGGCGCTGGTGATCACCGCGCTGCCGATGGCGCAGGCGACCGGCCTCCTGGCGCTCCAGCAGCGCACCTCGTGCCCACCCTGGCCGGCGTCCTCACCCCAGCCGATCCACCTGCGCATCGACGCGGCGGGGGCGATGTTCTGGAATGGCCAGCCGCTCGACGCTGTCGCGTTGCAGCGGCACCTGGTGCAGGCGCAGCAGATGCCGCAGCAGCATCGCCCCTGGGTGCACCTGGCGACCGCCGACGACACCGACTACGAAGACATGGCACGCGTGCTGCTGGCCGTGAGCCAGCATGGGCTGCGCGTCGACGCGCCCGGTCACTAGCGCCTGCACCGACAAGTCCCCTTGATGAGTTGTGGCGGATCTCGGCGCGCGCTGACGCAGCCGGCATCAAAGTGGAGGGCGGTGAACAGTACCGTCCGGTTCTAAACGGTCCTCATCTGACGTAAATGGCTGTCAATTGCGTCAATTCCGCGTGAAAGAGTGTCGATCATCACGCCGTGATTTTTACCGCTTGTTTACAAAGGAGACGCTGCCGCCATGCAGGGGGGAGCGCGGCAGTCCATGTCCCGACATTCCTTTGGAGAGAGAGCGAATGAAGCACCTGCACCACCGCCCGTTGGCGGTTGCCGTCACGCTGTGCGTGATGGCCTTGGCACCCCTGGGTGCCGCTGCACAATCCACCACCAACCTCGACGCGGTGGAAGTCACCGGTACCCGCATCAAGCGCGCTGAAGTAGAGGGCCAGGTCCCGATCCAGACCCTGACCCGTGGCGACATCGAACGCACCGGCCTGACCTCGATCGGCGAAGTGCTGCAGCAGCTCACCGGTTCCGGCTCTGCGCTCAACGCCAAGTTCAACTCGTCCGGCAACTTCGGTTTCCCGCCCGATGGCAGTGGCGTGGGTGCCGGCTCGGCGCAGGTCGATCTGCGCCACCTGGGTGCCAAGCGCGTGCTGGTGCTGGTCGACGGCATCCGCTGGGTCAATGAATCGTCGGCGTCCGGTGTGGGCTCGGCCACCGACCTCAACACCATTCCGCTGGCCATCGTCGAGCGCATCGAGGTGCTGGAGGACGGTGCTTCGTCGCTGTACGGCTCCGATGCCATCGCCGGCGTGGTCAACATCATCACCCGCCGCGATTTCGATGGTGGGCAGGTGACGCTGAACTACGGCGAGTACAGCAAGGGCGACGGCACGCAGAAGGGCGTGGACCTGGCCTGGGGCAAGAGTGGCGATCGCTTCAGCCTGTTCCTGGGCGCCAGCTGGACCAAGCAGGACCCGGTATTCGCCAAGGATCGCGAGCAGTCGCGCTTCCCCATTCCCGGTACCGGCCTGGCGTTCGGCAGCGGTGGTATTCCGCAGGGCCGTTTCATGTTCACCGACCCGAACACCGGTGCGGTGCAGAACATCGTGCCCAATACCGGCGTGAGCAATCCGCGGTACGACGGCAGTGCCGGCTGCAGCCGCACGGATGACTATCACTGCTTCACCACCGCCGACCGCTTCAACTTCGCCGAATACAACATGGTGCTGACGCCGTCGGAGCGCAAAGGCCTGTTCGGCCAGTTCCGCTTTGACATCACCGACAACGTGCAGTGGTACATCAAGGCGCTGGGCAACCGCCGCGAGTCGACCAACCAGGCCGGCCCCGAGCCGCTGTTCTTCGGCCCCGATGGCGCCACCGGCAATCCGTTGGCCGACAACATCGTGGTCTCGCGCCTGAACCCGTACAACCCGTTCGGCTTCGATCTCGTCTCCGGCGACAACATGAGCCTGATCGGTCGTCGCCCGGTGGAGGGCGGTGCGCGCGTGTTCAAGCAGAAAGTGGACACCACCTACTTCGCCACCGGCCTGGTCGGTGACTTCCATGCCGCCGACCGCAGCTGGTACTGGGACGTCAACGGCATGTACAGCAAGAACAAGGCCGAGCAGACCAACTACGGCAGCTATGACATCTACAAGGTGAACATGGCGCTGGGCGATCCCGCGGTGTGCGCGGCCACGCCTGGCTGCGTGCCGTTGAACATCTTCGGTGGCGCCGGTTCGATCACCCCGGACATGCTGAAGTGGATCCAGCCGGTGGTGCGCGACCGCAGCCAGAACGAACTGAGCCTGTTCACCGCCAACCTGTCCAGCGAGCTGTTCTCGCTGCCGGCCGGTCCGGTGTCCTTCGCCACCGGCTTCGAGTACCGCAAGTACAAGGGCGCCTACCAGCCCGATCCGCTGACGGTGATCGGCCACTACAACGGCGTGCCGTCGCAACCGACCTCCGGTTCCTACGACGTCAACGAGGCCTACCTGGAGTTGAGCGTGCCGATCTTCGCCGACTCCTCGTTCGGCAAGAAGCTGGACCTGAGCCTGGCCGGCCGCTATTCGGACTACTCCACCTTCGGCGGCGAGTTCACGCCCAAGTACGGCCTGCGCTGGCAGGTGACCGATGACTTCGTGCTGCGCACCACGTACGCCGAGGGCTTCCGCGCACCGTCCATCGGTGAGCTGTACGGCTCTGCCGCACGTGCCGACCTGCAGCTGTTCGATCCGTGCTCGGTGGGCCTGGGCGGCACGCCGCCGCGTGGCAGCGCGGCCAACTGTGCTGCACTGGGCGTCCCGGCCGGCTTCCAGCAGGCCAACTCGCAGATCTCGGTGACCACCGGCGGCAACCGCGAGCTGGACCCGGAACGCTCGCGCAGCTTCAGCGCGGGCTTCGTGTGGAGCCCGTGGTTCGGCAACAACGCCTCGTGGTCGGAGCGCTTCGATGTGGAAGTCACTTTCTACCGCCATGCCATCGATGGTGCGATCCAGGCCATCAACGCGCAGACCCAGCTGGACCTGTGCGTGGATACACTGGACCCGATCTACTGCAACGGCATCACCCGTGCCAGCACCGGTGCGGTCAGCAGCTTCAACAACCGCCTGACCAACCTGGGTTCGATCAAGACCGACGGTTGGGACGTGGATCTGTTCTGGACGCTGCCGCAGACCTCCATCGGCCAGTTCAAGCTGGGGTGGAAGAACACCTTCGTCGGCCGTTACGAGGCCACTGGCGCGGCCGGGCAGAAGCAGCCGCAGAAGCCGGGCGTGGAAGTGGCCGACAGCTCGATCCCGGAGTGGACCAGCAATGCCAGCCTCGGCTGGACGATGGATCGCTGGAGCGCCAACTGGACGGTGCGCCACATCTCCGAGCTGACCGAGAACTGCGGCGATGCGGCGGCCTTCCCGGTGTGCAGCAACCAGGCTGCGGGCACCAACACGCTGTCGGCCACCACCTTCCACGACATGCAGGTGGGCTACAAGATCGACTGGATGAAGGGGCTGCAGCTGACCGCGGGCCTGAACAACGTGTTCGACAAGGATCCGCCGATCTGCCTGTCGTGCTCGTTGAACGGCTACGACGCTTCGACCTACGACATCCCGCGTGGCCGTTACTGGTACCTGCGCGCGGACCTGCGCTTCTGATGTGACGGTGGCAGCGCCGGTCAGTTCCGGCGCTGCCTTGCGGGTGTAGAGCCGAGCCCGCGCTCGGCTGATTCTCTGAGCCGAGCATGGGCTCGGCTCTACAGGTGCGGGGCGTGCGAACCCCGCGTCTGATCAGAACGCCCAGGTGAACGTCAGCGAGCCATTGCGGCCATCGCCGTAGGCACCGTAGCCGTTGATCTGCGACAGGTACTTCTTGTCCAGCAGGTTGTTGAGGTTGGCCTGCACGCTGAACTCCGGCGAGATGCGGTAACGCACGAAGGCGCTGACCAGCGCGTAGCCGCTCTGTTCGATGCGGCCGTAGGCCGGCACCGGGTAGTAGATGCGGTTCTGCCAGTTGGCGCCGCCGCCGACGGTCAGTGCCTGCAGCGACTGCGGGGTGTAGCTGGTGAACAGCTTCAATGCGGTCTGCGGCAGGTTGGTGTTGATGTCGGCGCCGTTGATGTCCTTGGCCACATAGCGCGACGCACCGAAGGTCGCATTCCAGCCCGGGGCGAGTTCGCCGTTCAGCTCGAACTCGAAGCCGCGGCTGACGGTGCCGCGTGCAGCGCGATAGGCGAACTCGTTCTGGCTGCCCTGCACGGGTTCACCGGTGGCCTGGCCGACGTTGTCCTGTTCGATGCGGAACACGGCCAGCGAGGCGTTCAGGCGGTTGTCGAACCACGCGCTCTTGACGCCCACTTCGTAGCTCTTTCCATCGACCGGATCGAGGTAGCCGCCATTGCGGTCCTTCAGCGTCTGCGGCTGGAAAATCTCGGTGTAGCTGGCGTAGGTCGAGTACGTCCCGTTGATGTCGAAGACCAGGCCAGCGTACGGCGTGGTCACCTTGTGCGCGCGGTCGGCGCCTTCACCCTCGCTCTTCCAGTCGGTGTAGCGTGCGCCGATGATCAGCTTCAGCGGATCGGCCAGCGACAGGCGAGCGGCCGCGTAACCGGCCTTCTGCGTGATGGTGCCCTCGCTGGCCAGGGCCAGCGGGTTCCAGTTCGGCTCACCGATCTTGCCCGTCCAGTTCAGATAGCTGGCGAACGGATCCCAGGGCTGGCCCGGGCCACCGACCTGGTAGTCGCCGTAGTTGGCGTACTCGCGCCTGTTGTAGCTGAGGCCGGCCATCAGCTGGTGCTCGCGGCCAAACAGCTGGAACGGGCCATCCACGTAGCCGTCGACGCCAGTGATCTTGCGCTCGGTGTTGTACAGGCCTGCGGACGGCGAGATGCCCGCGCCAGTGGTCCGGTCGAAGTTCGAGGCGCCCGTGGTCCAGTCGTTGTAGGCGGGGTAGAACAGCTTGTCGTCGGCCCTGGTCTCATCGTGCGTGGCACCCACCTTGAACTTCCAGCCGTTGCTGAAGGCGTGTTGCAGGGTGGCGAAGGCCCGCTTGCTGGTGGTGTCCCAATAGGTCCACTCCGGGCTGGCGTTGAACGATCCGTCGTAGCCGGTGCGCGAGCCATCCGAATACAGCATCGGGAAGCCGCCCCAGGTCGCACCATTGGCGCGCTTCTGCTGGTAGTCGTAGCCCACGCTCAGCTGGGTGCCCGGGGTCAGGTCGGCATCAATGACGGCGTAGCCCAGCGTCTTGCGCTGGTTGTAGCGGTCCATCTGGCCGTCGGTATCCAGGTAGCTGCCGATCACGCGACCGCGCACGCTGCCGCTGGCGTTGAGCGCGCTGCCCACATCCACCGTGGTGCGGGTGCGGCCCCAGCTGCCGACGTTCACCGACACGCTGCCGGTCAGCTCGGCGCTGTCGGCATGCTTGCGGATCAGGTTCACCGAAGCGGACGGGTTGCCGGCGCCGCTGAGCAGGCCGGTGGCGCCGCGCACCACTTCCACGCGGTCGTACAGCGCCAGATCCAGGCCGGAGTCACCGTAGCTCCAGTTCTGCACCATCTGCGTCGGCAGGCCGTCGAACTGGTAGGCGTCGATGTAGAACCCACGCGCGTAGAACTCGGTGCGCTCGCTGTCGGACTGGGTGCTGGTCACGCCGGTGGTGTTGGCCAGCACGTCGATGATGTCGTCGAGCTTCTGATCTTCGATGCGCTGGTGGCTGATGATGCTGACCGACTGCGGGATCTCGCGCGGTGCCAGGTCGAAGCGGGTACCGGCCGAGGTGCGGCGCACCGAATAGCCTTCGGCGCGTTCGCCCTTGACCACGACCTTGTCCAGCGTGGTCGGGTCGGCGGCGGTGTCGGCGAAGGCGGCCGGGGCCAGGGCGCAGAGTGCAACGAGTACGGCAACGGACAGCCGCTGCGGCTGCGGGATACGGAAGGCGGAACAGGTCATGGGGGTCCTGGACGAGCACGCGCGCTCGGCCGGCATCCAGAAGGCGAGGCGCTACGGGTGGGAAACGGGCGGGCAGGCCGTCCTGGCACCACCGGAAACGAAAGAAATGGTAATACGAACTATTCCTATTTACAAATCATGAACGAGGTAGGCACTCACGCGGGCCGCGACGCAGCGCATGGGGTTCAGCGCAGCAGCGGCAGCGGATCGCGCGCGCCATCGGCGCCGTAGATGCCCCAGTGCAGGTGGGGCGGCGTGCCCTTGGCATTGCCGCTGTCGCCTACATGCCCGAGCAGGTCGCCGGCCTGGACCACCTGGCCGCGCGCCAGGCCCTCGGCCCAGTCGTCCAGATGGGCGTAGTAGTAACGTTCGCGCCCGGGCCCGATCACCCAGACCTGGCGGCCACCGAGGCCGCGCTCGCTGACGTCCGCGATGACGCCGGCAGTGACGCTGCGCACCGCGGTGCCGCGCTTGGCGAAGATGTCGATGCCGGCGTGGGAGCGGTCACGGCCACGTGGCGCGCCGAAGGTATCGGCGATCTGCCGGGGACGGACGCCCTCCACCGGCACCGGAAGTTCGGTGGCCGGAGACATCCGCGAGAGTGTCCACAGCAGCTTCGGTGCAGCGGCCCATGGGCTGTTCCACAGCGCCATAGCGGCGACGATGGCGATGGCCAGCCCTAGGCCACGCAGCAGCCAGCGGCGCTGGCGACGGGCGGGGGAGGGCGGTGTACTCATGGTTTCAAAGTGTAGAGTCGAGCCATGCTCGACTGCTGTTGCGTTGCGATCAGAAGGCAGTCGAGCATGGCTCGACTCTACAGGCCTGGCAGCAGCGGCACTTCGAAACTCCGCTTCAACGTCCCCAGTGCCACCGACGTTCTGAAGCGTTCGATGTTGTCATCGCCGCCGAACAACCGCTCGGTAATGGCCTCGTACTCTTCCATCGACGCCGCCGAAAGCAGCAGCAGGAAATCGCCGTCGCCAGTGATCGAGTAGCACTGCTGCACGGCCGGGTCGTCCTGTACGCGGCGCTTGAACGGCGCTACGCGTTCACGCTGCTCGCTGACCACGCGCACCTCGACGATGATGGTCAGTGGCCGCCCGACCTGGGCGGCGGCGATCACCGCCACATTGGCCGCGATCACGCCGCTGTCCTGCAGGCGCTTGATGCGGCGCTGCACGGCCGGTGTGGACAGGTGCACGGCCTCGGCGATTTCGCGCTGCGGCAGGGTGTTGTCCCGTTGCAGCAGGTCGAGGATGGCGCGGTCGAAGCTGTCGAGCACGGGGGCGGTGGCCATGGCGAGCAGAAGTTGCACGAACGGGCCGTCAATTGAGCCAAGTGCTCGGCGCTGGCGCAATAGACTTTGCCCATGCAGACCTCACGACTCGCGCCGATGTTGCCGGCGCTGGCGGTGCTCGGCTCGGTCACCTCGCTGGCCATCGGCACCTCCTATGCAAAACACCTGTTCCCGCTGATCGGCGCGCAGGGCACCAGCGCGCTGCGCGTGGGCTTCTCGGCCCTGTTGCTGCTGCTGTTCTGGCGGCCATGGCGCTGGAAGACCAGCCGCCCGGATGCGATCACCATCCTGCGCTACGGCCTCACCCTGGGCCTGATGAACCTGCTGTTCTACATGGCCCTGCGCACCATTCCCTTCGGCATCGCGGTGGCCATCGAATTCACCGGGCCGCTGACGGTGGCCATGCTGTCGTCGCGACGGCCGATCGATTTCCTCTGGGTGGGCTGTGCGGCGGTGGGGCTGCTGTTGCTGCTGCCGATCGGCGGTGGTCCGGCGCTGGATCCCGCTGGCGTGCTGTATGCGATGGGGGCTGCGGCGTGCTGGGGCCTGTACATCGTGTTCGGCAAGCGTGCCGGCCACCTGCATGCCGGGCATTCGGTGTCGCTGGGGCTGCTGGCGGCGTCGCTGGTGGTGGTGCCGGTGGGCGTGGTGCACGCCGGCGCCGCGCTGCTCGATCCGAAGATCCTGGCCGCCGGGCTGCTGGTGGCGCTGGTGTCCAGCGCGATCCCGATGTCACTGGAGATGATGGCGCTCAAGCGGCTGCCGAAGGAGACCTTCGGCATCCTGATCAGCATGGAACCGGCGGTGGCCGCGCTGTGGGCGATGCTGCTGCTGCACGAGCACCTGCATGGGCTGCAGTGGCTGGCGATCGGCTGCACGGTGCTGGCCTCGGTGGGCAGCACGACGACCGCGCGGCGCCTGAAGGCACCCGTCACCGCCTGAAAAAAAGGGGACGGAGGGGATTAAGTCGTTTATGCCCCGATTTAGGGGAGCGCCGGGCGGCGCCCGGCGCAGAGCGTGCGGACCAACGGTCCGCACCTACCGTAACGGCGGGTCAGCGCAGGGCGTCGGCCGGGACGTCGATCTGCATCGCCAGGGCGAGGTGATCGGAGAACGCGGCTGGTACGGCTTCCACGGTACGAGTCTGCAGGCCACTGCTGACCAGGATGTGGTCGATGGCGCGGTCGGGGCGCCAGCTGGGGAAGGTCGGCACGATGCAGCCCGGGGGCTGCAGCCGGGTCTTCTGGTACAGCACCTGCATTTCCGGGCGTTCGGCCAGGCAGTTGAAGTCGCCCATCAGCACCGCGTTGGGGTGGTCGGACAGCAGCTCGGCGATGAAGCCCAGCTGCGACATCCGCGAGCCCGCGCCCAATGACAGATGCGCCACCGCCACCGCCAGGCCATCGGTACCATCGCCGAACTTGGCCAGCAGCACGCCGCGCCCGCCGATGCGGCCGGGCAGGGCATGGTCCTGCACTTCCACCGGTTCCAGCTTGCTCAGCAGGCCATTGGCACTGGATGCCACGCCGCCCATGCGCCGGTTCGGCTGGTGGCTCCAGTAGTTGAAGCCGGCGCGCTGGGCCAGGTAGTGGGTCTGGTTGGTGAAGCCCGAGCGCAGGCTGCCCGGATCGGCCTCCTGCAGGCCGACGATGTCATGGTCGCGCGCCAGGGTGGCGATCGCGTCCAGGCTGCTGCGCTTGCGCCCCGCCGGCAGCGCATGTGACCAGCTGCGGGTCACATAGTCGCTGTAGCGGCGAGTACTTGAGCCGGCCTGGATGTTGGCCGTCAGCAAGCGCAGGGTCCGTGTACGGGGGGAATTCACGGCCGGGAAATGCTTCTCTTGGATCAGTGAGCCTGGGCCGCACCGCGTTCGCGGGCGATCAGGTGGTCGGCGATGCGCAGCATGTCCGGGAAGCTCTTGCCCTTCACCAGGTACTTGCCGTTGACGATGATCGACGGGGTGCCGCTGATCTGGCTGCGCTGGGCGAACTGCTTGGCCGAGTTGGTCTTGGCGTTCACCGCGAAGCTGCCCATGGTGGCGGCGAACTGCTTCGGATCCACGCCATAGGTGGCGTAGAACTTGGCGATGTCTTCCACCGAGTCACGGCCGCGCTCGCCCTTCAGGGTCTTCTGCGAGTGGATGGCGGCGTACAGCGCTTCGTGGGTCTTCTCCTGCACGCCCAGGGTCTGCGCGGCGTAGAAGGCACGGGCGTAGTCATCCCAGGTGCCGCCGAACATGGCCGGCACGTAGACGAAGTTCACGTCGCTGGGCAGGCCGGCCTTCCACGGGCCGACCAGCGGCTGGAATGCGGCGCAGGCCGGGCAGACGTAGCCGAAGATCTCGGTCACTTCGATCTTGCCGGCAGCCGGCTGGAACGGCTGGCCGTTCGGGATCACCTGGTAATCGGCGCCTTCCACCGGGGCCGGGCCGGTCAGCGCGGCGGTGGTCGGGGCCGGCGCCGCGGCGGGGGCGGCTTCGGCCGGGGCCTTTTCGCCTTCGGCGGCAGCCGGAGCGGTGCCTTCGCTGCCCGTGGCCGGCGCAGCGGCCGGTTCGGCGGTGGCCGGGGCGGCTGCCGGTGCGGCCGGGGCCGCGGTGGTGTTGGTGCTGCCGTCATCAGCCTTGCAGGCAGCCAGGATCGGCAGCAGCGCTGCGAGGGCGAGGGCGTAACGGATCTTCATGGAAACGTCTCCAGCATCTGGAAAGGTGGGGGCCGGCGCCAGGCGCCAGCCAGGGGGAAATGATGACATGCGGCGGCGACAGCGCCGTGTCGAGGGTGGGCGTTGGTTCAGCGGCCGCGGGCGGCGCGGGCCTGCGCGATCAGCGCCGAGGCGATGCGCAGCTGGTCGTCGAAGCTGTTGCCCCGCACCAGGTACTGGCCGTTGATGATGATGGCCGGGGTGCCCGGGATCTTGGTGCGCTGGGCGAACGCGCGCGCGGCCTCGACCTTCTTCTGCACGGCATCGCCGCGCAGCGCCTGGAGGTAGCGGTCCGGGGTCACGCCGTAGGCCTTGTAGAACGTGGCGAGCTCATCGGCCGAGACGTTCTGCATCGGCAGCGATCCCTGCTCGTGCAGGGCCTTGAACACGGCAGCGTGGCTGCGCTTGGCCACGCCGACTTCGTCGGCGGCGTAGTAGGCCAGTGCCCAGGCATCCCAGGCGCCACCGAAGGCGGCCGGGACCGGGGTGAAGCGCACGTCGGCCGGCAGCTTGGCCGCCCAGGCTTCCAGTTGTGGTTCGAAATGGGCGCAGTGCGGGCAGGTGTAGCCGAAGACCTCGACCACCTCGATCTTGCCGGCCAGCGGCTGGAACGGGCCCGGCTGGGCGATGCGCTCGTAGTCTTTGCCCTCGACCAGCGGGGCATTGGCGGGGGTGGCGGCGCAGGCTGCCAGCGGCAGCAGCACCAGCACGGACAACAGCAGGCGGGAAATCAACCTCATCGACACGCATCTCCGTTGAAAAAAGCAACGCCGGCGCGGTCGCCGGCGTGAAGGAAACATACCGCAGCCGTGGGCCGGCGTCGCGGCCCGGGCCGACCAGTGGTGGTCAGGGGGCGGCAGCCGGTTGCGTCGGCGTGGCCGCAGCGGCTACATCGTCGGCCTTGTTGTGCAGGCCCTGCAGGTAGCTCGACAGCGCCTGCACCTCCTGCTCGCTGAGCTTCTGCGCGACCGTGGCCATGATCTGGAAGTGCGCCTTGTCGGTCTCGTTGGTCTGGCCGGCCTGGTACTCCTGCAGGCGGCGCGCGACATAGCTGGCGTGCTGCCC
The DNA here is from genome assembly GCF_004795795.1 of Stenotrophomonas sp. PAMC25021. Classification (NCBI taxonomy): domain Bacteria; kingdom Pseudomonadati; phylum Pseudomonadota; class Gammaproteobacteria; order Lysobacterales; family Lysobacteraceae; genus Stenotrophomonas; species Stenotrophomonas sp. PAMC25021. The sequence goes on from NZ_CP039255.1 coordinate 2,825,716, forward strand.
ACCGAGGTGCGGATAGGCCGGGCCGGGATTGCCGGCACCGCTGGGGCCGTGGCAGGCCATGCAGGCCGGCAGGCCGCGCTTGGCATCGCCGCCGCGGTACAGCTGCTGGCCGATCTCGTAGAACTTCATGCCCTTGTAGGGGCCATCGGTCACTGCCGTGTCATCGGCGATGCCGGCGTTGGCCTTCTGCGTGGCGAAGTAGGCGCCGATATCGCGCATGTCCTGCGGGGTGAGGTTCTGCACGAACGGCACCATCGCCACCGCCGCGCCGGAACTGCGCTGGCCGTTGGCGATCAGGGCCATCTGCTGGGCCACGTAGCGCTCGCTCTGGCCGGCAATGGACGGGTACATCTCCACCGTGGAGTTGCCGTCGGCACCATGGCAGGCCGCGCAGGCCGTCGCCTTGGTCTGGCCGGCCTTGGCATCGCCCCAGTGGGTCTTGCTGAAGTCCACCTCCAGCGAGGCGGTATTGATCGGCCCGTTGTCGGGCAGCGGGGTCAACGTGGTCTGCGCGAACGCAGCAGCGGCAACGACTACAGCAGTGGCAAGGGCGGATACGGCAAGAACGCGAGCGTGGCGCATGCTGAAGCTCCGTATGGACCGGGCCGGACGGTGGCCGCCGGCATCGCCCGGATTATCAACGGCGTTTCCGCGCACGGTCAACGCAGCAGTGCAGCAAAATGGCCGCAGCGGCCGCCGGCACGGGCGCGCGGCGCCGCAACATGCGATCCTAGGCACATGTCATTGCTCATCGAACGCGCCCGTTACCACCTTTCGGCCCACAACGTGCGGCAGCTGCCGCCCGACGAAGGGGCTGAAGTGGCCTTCGCCGGCCGCTCCAACGCCGGCAAGTCCAGCGCGCTCAACGCGCTGACCCGCCAGAACGCCCTGGCCCGTGTCTCCAAGACCCCCGGCCGCACCCAGCAGCTGGTGTTCTTCCAGGTCACCCCGGAAGCGCATCTGGTCGACCTGCCCGGTTACGGCTACGCCAAGGTGCCGCTGGACCTGCAGGCGCACTGGCAGGCCTTCATTGACAAGTATTTCCGCACCCGCGAGGCCCTCAAGGGCCTGGTGGTGGTGATGGACATCCGCCACCCCCTGAAGGACTACGACCGGCAGATGCTGTCCTATGCCGTGCAGCGTGGCCTGCCGGCGCACGCGTTGCTGACCAAGGCCGACAAGCTCAGCCGCAGCCAGCAGATGCAGTCCCTGCAGAAGGTGCGCAAGGAGCTGCAATCGGCTTACGGTGACAGCGTCAGCGTGCAGGTGTTCTCCGGCGAAGACCGTACCGGCGTGGACGAAGCCCGCGGCGTGATCGGCGGCTGGCTGGGGCTGGAATAAGGCTCTCCGGTCGCCCGGCTGGCAGCCGGGCGCTACCCGATCGGGTGGGTGCCGACCTTGGTCGGCACACCCTCACAACGGCGAATACTCCGCCGGCACCCACGCATAGGCCTGGCCCTCGCCACGCACATGGCCCAGGCCCGGGAACGGCAGGTGCGCACCGGCCACCCACCAACCGTTGGCGGTGGCCTGCTGCAGCAGCCCGCGACGGCTGGCGATGGCCGCCTTGCGGTCCGAATCGGCCTCGAATGCCGCTTCCGGGTGCGCGAACTGCACCGCATGGAAGTGCAGCACATCACCCCACACCAGCAGTGACTGGCCCTGGCTGTCGAACCGGTAGGAGACATGGCCGGGGGTATGGCCGTGGGTGTCCATCGCCACCGCGCCACCGGGCAGGGCATCGCCGGGGCTGAACGTGCCCAGGTGGCCGCTGGCCTGGTAGGGCGCGACCGCGTTGCGTGCCAGCGGGAAGGCGAAGCGCACGCCCTTCGGCGCCGTGGGCTCGCTGGCCGGGCTGAGCCAGTAATCGGCATCGGCCTTGGACAGCCACACCGTGGCATTCGGGTAGGCCGGCTTGCCCTGCGCGTCGAGCACGCCGCACAGATGGTCCGGGTGGGCGTGGGTCAGCAGCACCTCGTCCACCTCGGCCGGGTCCACGCCGGAGGCGCGCAGGTTGCCCAGCACCTGGCCCAGGCCGGGGCCGAAGCACTGCGCGGTGCCGGTATCGACCAGGGTCAGGTGGTTGCCCTGGCGCACCAGGAAGGCGTTGATCGCGGTCTGCAGGCCCTTCTTGTCTTCCGGTACGTAGCGGCCTTCCAACAGGCGGCTGACCAGTGTCGGCGGCACGTCGACCACTTCCTGCCGGCCCAGCGCGACCACGCCGTCGAACAGGGCGGTGACCTGCAGCGCACCAACGCGCTGGTGGTAGACGCCGGGCACCTGCTGGGTGGGAGCGGGCGAGGTGGCTTCGGCCAGTGCAGCCAGCGGCAGGGACGACAGGGCCAGCAGCAGGGCGCCGCGCAGCGGCAGGGGACGCAGGATCATGGCGGTTCTCGGTGGATGACGGGCGGTTCCGTTGTGCCCAGCGTGCCGTGGCCGGCGTGTGCACGGCGCTCAAACCACTGCGCGGAATGCTCAGGGAAGGGGGGCTGCAGGGCTGCGCCCTGCACCCGCAGAGGCAACGGCAACGGCCGAAGCAACAGCAACAGCGACAGCGGGCTATCTGGGATGGCGGGGTGGGTCCGGTTGCGGGAGACGCCGTAAACCCCGCTCCGCGGTCCGGCCCAGTCGCTGGCGGCTGGGCGTTCGGGCGCTTGCGAAGCAGTGCTTCGCAAGCAAAGCGCCCTCACCCATGGGGGCTTGGCCGCGGCATCCATGCCGCGGACACTCCCGCAACCGGACCCACCCCGCCTTCGACAGTTTTCCGCGATCTGTCAGCTCGCGGGGTCAGATCCGTTTTCCGCAGGAAAACGGATCTGACCCCAGATCGATTTCGATATCTGACAGATGTGTCGACCAAGGTCGACACCTACCAACAGCCGCCGGAATCTGTCGAAGGCGGGGCACTGTGGGTTGGCGGGGTGTGAGCCGCATGGATGCGGCGACCAAGCCCCCATGGACGGGTTTACGGCGTCCCCGCAAACCCACAGTGCCCCGCCATCCCACGGGATGCACGCTATTGCTGTTGCTCTTGCTCTTGCTTCGGCAGGTGCAGGGCGCAGCCCTGCCGAACCCCCTCAAATGTCTGTCGGAGCCAGCCCGTACTGCTCGGCGAAGCGCTTGCTGAAACTGGCCGCAGACCGGTAGCCCGCGCGTGCGGCCACGGTCTTCAACGGCAGGTCGGTGGTGTAGAGCAGCTGCATGCCATGCGCCAGCCGGGCCTCGGTGAGCAGCTGGCGCAGGCTGGTGTCCTCGGCCGCCAGGCGACGGCGCAGGGTCGCGCCGCTCAGCGCGAACTGTTCTTCCACATCGCGTGATTGCCAGTCGCGTGCTGGTTCGGCGGCGATGCGGTCGCGGATCTGTTCGCCCAGGCTTGGCGCCTGCGGCAGCAGCAGGTTGCCGTGGCCCTGTCGGCACAGGGTCAGCACCAGCGAGGCCAGGGCCAGCCGCGCGTCGCTGTAACGGCCGTCCTGCAGCGATTGCCGCCACTGGCGCAGCACCGCGCCATGGTCGATCAACGGCAGTCGCGCCATCGCCTGGCCGGGGGCGGGAAGCTCTTCATTCCAGAGCGTACGCGCCGCCGCCAGCACTTCGGTGCAGAGCGGCACGATGGCACTGAGGTAGCGGCCGCTGCAGGGATCGGGGGTGTTGACCACGTCGATGCGGCACCGCTGGGTCAGCAGCAGGATGTCGCCGGGAACGAACGTCAGCGACTGGTGTGCGGTACGTACCTGCTTGCGGCCTTCCAGCAGGATCGCGAACTGCGGTTGCGGAACCTCCACCGAGCTGGCGCCATGCTCGCGGCGTGCGGTGATGCAGGCATAGCCCTCGGCGCGCCCGCAGCCGGCCAGGCTGGCCATCTCGGCCAGCAACGCAGTGGCCGCTGGCAGCATGCCGGTCATGACACCTGGGCACCGAACAGGCGACCGACGCCGGCCGCCGCAGCCATCGCCAGCGCGCCCCAGAACATCACCCGGACCGCGCCGCGTACAGGCGGTGCGCCCCCGGCCTGGGCCGCCACCGCGCCGGTCAGGCACAGGCCGAGCAGGGTGCTGGCCGTGGTCATCAACGCAACCTTGTCGGTCGGCGCGAGCAGGGCGGTCAGCACCGGCAGCGCCGCACCGCAGGTGAACGCACCGGCCGAGGCCAGCGCCGCCTGCAGCGGGCGCGCGCGCAGGGTGTCAGTGATGCCCAGCTCATCGCGGGCGTGGGCACCCAGTGCATCGTGGGCGGTAAGCTGTTCGGCCACCTGCCGGGCCAATGCAGGCTCCAGGCCGCGGTGGCGGTAGATCGCGGCCAGCTCCTCCAGTTCGCTGTGCGGGTCTTCGCGCAGCTCGCGCTTTTCCATTGCCAGGTCGGCCGCTTCGGTGTCGGCCTGGGTCTGCACCGACACATACTCGCCGGCGGCCATCGACATCGCGCCGGCCACGGTGCCGGCCACGCCGGTGGCAAGGATAGTGGTGGCGGAGGCGCCGCTGGCCGCCACGCCGACCACCAGGCCGGCCACCGAGACGATGCCATCGTTGGCCCCCAGCACGGCGGCACGCAACCAGCCGACGCGCTCGGAGCGGTGCAGTTCGGGGTGTCGCGAATGACGGTTCATGACGCCAAGTGTACGAGGGTCAAGAGGGCGTCGGTAGGATGCTGAAACCCGTCACCGTCGCATGACGCAACGGGGTGCCACGCTATAGTGCGCCCTTGCGATGGAAGGCCGCGAGCCCCACATCCCCCGCCACCGTCCAGCGAGCCTTCCCCTTGTCGAGCCCCAGCCACGTCGCCGATACCCCCATTACCGACCGCTCGCAGCTGGTGGAGGTGATCGCCTCCGGCGAGAAGCCCCGCGCGCAGTGGCGCATCGGCACCGAGCACGAGAAGTTCGGGTTCCGCCTGGATGACCTGCGCCCGCCGACCTTCGAGGGCGAGCGCGGCATCGAAGCGTTGCTCAACGGCCTGGTCCGCTTCGGCTGGGAGCCGGTGCAGGAAAACGGCAACACGATCGCGCTGCTGCGCGACGGTGCCTCGGTGACGCTGGAACCGGCTGGACAGCTGGAACTGTCCGGCGCGGCGCTGGAGACCATCCACCAGACCTGCGTGGAGACCGGCACCCACCTCAACGAAGTGGCACAGGTGGCCGGCGAACTGCAGCTGGGTTTCCTCGGCATGGGCTTCCAGCCGAAGTGGAAGCGCGATGAAATGCCCTGGATGCCGAAGGGGCGCTACAAGATCATGCGCTCGTACATGCCCAAGGTCGGTTCGCTGGGCCTGGACATGATGACCCGCACCTGCACGGTGCAGGTGAACCTGGACTACGCCACCGAAGCGGACATGGTGAAGAAGTTCCGCGTGTCGCTGGCGCTGCAGCCGATCGCCACCGCGCTGTTCGCCGATTCGCCGTTCACCGAAGGCAAGCCGAACGGTTACCTGAGCTACCGCTCGCACATCTGGACCGACACCGACGCCGACCGCACCGGCATGCTCGACTTCGTGTTCGAGGATGGTTTTGGTTACGAGCGCTATGTCGACTACCTGCTCGACGTGCCGATGTATTTCTCCTACCGCGATGGCATCTACCACGACGCCAGCGGGCAGAGCTTCCGCGATTTCATGCAGGCCAGGCTGCCGGTGCTGCCGGGTGTGCTGCCGACGCTGCGCGACTGGTCGGACCACATGACCACCGCGTTCCCGGAAGTGCGCCTGAAGAAGTACCTGGAAATGCGCGGTGCCGATGGTGGCCCGTGGAGCCGCCTGTGTGCGCTGCCGGCATTCTGGGTGGGCCTGTTGTATGACGACACCGCACTGGATGCCGCCTGGGACCTGGTACGCGATTTCACCTTGGCCGAGCGCCATGCACTGCGCGACGGCGTGCCGAAGCATGCGATGAACCTGCCGTTCCGCAATGGCACGGTGCGCGACCTGGCCCGCGAAGCGGTGAAGATTTCCGTCGAAGGCCTCAGGCGCCGTGCGGCGCGCAATGCCGACGGCCAGGACGAGAGCAAGTTCCTGGACGTGCTGCAGGAGATCGTCGAATCCGGCCTGACCCCGGCCGAGCGCAAGCTGGCGCTGTTCCATGGCCGCTGGCACGGCGACGTCGATCCGGTGTTCCGCGAGTTCGCGTACTGAGTGGATTGCGGTAGTGCCGGCCGCTGGCCGGCAGATGTATGGGGTTGCCGGCCAGCGGCCGGCACTACCAGAAGAAAAACCCCGGCATTGCCGGGGTTTTTCTTTTTCGCATCTGCCCTGGATCAGGCGGCGTTCTGCATCGTCGCCATGTCGATCACGAAGCGGTAGCGCACATCGTTCTTCGCCATGCGTTCCCAGGCTTCGTTGACGTTCTTGATGTCGATGATCTCGACGTCGCTGACGATGCCGTGCTCGGCACAGAAGTCCATCATTTCCTGGGTTTCGGCCATGCCGCCGATTGCCGAGCCGGTCAGGTGCTTGCGGCCGAAGATCACGCTGCCGCCGGTCAGCGGCGGGTCCAGTTCGGTCAGCACGCCGACCAGGCACATGGTGGCCTCGCGCTTGAGCAGGCCCATGTACGGGTTGGTGTCATGGCCGACCGGGATGGTGTTGAGCAGGAAGTCGAAGCTGCCGGCGTGCGCCTTCATCTGCGCGGCATCGCGCGAGACCAGTACCTCATCGGCGCCCAGGCGCTTGGCATCGGCACCCTTTTCCGGCGTGGTGGTGATCATCACGACGTGCGCGCCCAGTGCCTTGGCGAACTTCACGCCCATGTGGCCAAGGCCACCGAGACCGATCACGCCCACCTTCTGCCCCGGGCCGACCTTCCAGTGGCGTAGCGGCGACCAGGTGGTGATGCCGGCGCACAGCAGCGGGGCGGCCGCCTTCAGGTCGAGGGTGTCGGACACCTTCACCACGAAGCGCTGCTCGACCACCACGTGGTCGGAATAGCCGCCGTAGGTCGGCGCGCCGGTTTCGCGTTCACGGCCGTTGTAGGTCCAGGTCGCGCCTTCGGCGCAATATTGCTCCAGATCGTGCTCACAGGCGTCGCAGTGGCGGCACGAGTCGACCATGCAGCCGACGCCGGCGTGGTCGCCGACCTTGAAGCGGGTGACGTTGCTGCCGACTTCGGTCACCCGGCCGATGATCTCGTGGCCCGGCACCATCGGGTAGATCGAGCCACCCCAGTCATCGCGGGCCTGGTGCAGGTCGGAATGGCAGATGCCGCTGTAGAGGATCTCGATGCGCACGTCGTCCGGGCCGACCGCGCGGCGTTCGAACTCGTACGGGACCAGCGGGTCGGTATGGGAATGGGCGGCGTAACCACGGGCGAGGGACATGGGGAATCCTTGGCAGGGTTTATCGAAAGGCGTTTTACAATACGCCCCGCAACCAGCAGCAAGAAGCGCGGATATCGGCATGATTCATCAAGTGAAACTGCACAATCGTGGCCACTGACAACCTCTCCCACCTGGCCGCGTTCGCCGCGGTCGCCCGCCACCGCAGCTTCCGCCGTGCCGGCGCCGAGCTGGCGCTGTCGACCTCGGCGGTGAGCTACGCGATCCGCGCGCTGGAGGAACGGTTGGGGGTGGGCCTGTTCCATCGCACCACCCGCAGCGTGGCCCTGACCGAGGCCGGGCAGCGCCTGCTGGAGCGCCTGCAGCCGGCGTTGGGGCAGGTGCACGACGCACTGGAAGAAATGAACCACTTCCGCGCAGCCCCGGCCGGCCTGCTGCGCATCAACGCCACCCGCGCGGCGGTACCGACCCAGTTGGGGCCGAGGCTGGCGCGCTTCCTGCACGCCCATCCCGACGTGCGGGTGGAGCTGACCGAAAATGACGGCCTGGTCGACATCGTCGCCGAGGGCTACGACGCCGGCGTGCGCCTGCATGAGTTCGTGCCGGAGGACATGGTGGCGGTGCCGATGGGGCCGCCACTGCGCGGGCTGATCGTCGGCTCGCCGGACTACCTGCGGCGTCGGCCGGCACCGCAGCATCCGCGCGACCTGGCCGCGCACGAATGCATCCGCTTCCGCTTCGCCAGTGGGCACCTGTACAAGTGGCAGTTCGAGCGCGATGGGCAGGCGCTGGAGATCGACGTGCCCGGGCGGTTGACCCTGTGCGAGCAGGGCACGATCGTGCGCGCCGTTCTGGATGGCATCGGCCTGGCGTACGTGCTGGAAGACACGGCAAGGCCGTACATCGAATCGGGGCAGATGGTGGCGGTGCTGGAAGACTGGAGCGAGCCGTTTGCCGGCTTCGCGCTGTACTACCCGAAGCAGCGGCAGATGCCGGGCGCGTTGCGTGCGTTCGTGGATATGTTGCGCGAGTGAGTTGCGATGGATGACGTGGTGCCGACCAACGGTCGGCACCCACCGGGGCAGGCCATTGCCAACCAACGGTCGGCACCTGCCGGGGCAGGGCGTTGCCGATCAACGAATCGACATCGGCCGGTAGATCCACGCCATGCGTGGATGGCACCACGCTACGGCCCTTGCAACACCGGCGCCAACAACGCCACGCACTCACGCAGATGCATCTCCACCGGCGCATCCTCGGCCACCACGCCGATCACGCGTTCGCGCAGCGGCTCGGCCACGGCCATCGCGAGGATCAGCCGCGCCATGCATGCGGAATCTCCCTCGCGCAGCAGTCCACGCTGCTGCTGACGTGCCAGCCAGTCGGCCAGCAGCGCACGGCCGCGTTCGATGCCGTTGTCGAGGTAGGCCTGCAGCAGCGCGTCCTTGCCGGGGAAATCGGTGGCCAGCAGGCGGAACACCTGCACCGCCTGCGCCGATAGCGCCTGCGTGCACACCGCGTGCAGGATGTCCTGCAGCAACGGCACGACCTCTTGGGCATTGCGCGCATCACGCTGCAGCTGTGGCGCGAAGCCGTCGGTCCACTCACGCACCGCCAACCCGACCAGCTCCTCGCGGTTGCTGGCATGGCGGTACACGGTCTTCTTCGCCACCCCGGCGTGCGCCGCCACCGCTTCAATGGTGGTGGCCTCGTAACCCTGTGCCAGCAGCAGCTCCAGCGTCGCCTGCAGCACCGCGTGGCGGACTTCGGCTTCCGGTCGCGCAGGGCGGCCACGGCGGCGGGTCGGTGATGTGGGCGCGGGCAGGGTGGTGCTGTTCATTGCGCCCATCTTACCGCATCCGGTTAATTGCGAAACGGAAAGCGTTTCCGTATTTTCGGGTCTCCCAACCCGTAGGAGACCCCCATGGATACCGCTGTGAACGCTCGCCCCTGGCTGGACCACCACGATCTGCTGGACCCGGCGCCGATGCATCTGGAAACCGGCATCCAGCGCCGCGAAGACGGCACGCTGCTGGTGGCGGTGCGCACCGATCTGCACGGCTGCAAGGGCCGCATGCTGGACTGGTGGTTCACCTTCTTCGAGACCACCCAGCACATCCGCTGGTGGCATCCGGTCGATCATGTCGAGCATCGCGGCTGGGACGCGGCCTGGCAGCGCGGGCGCAGCTACCACGGCGCCAGCATCCATGCGGTGGAATCGCTCGCTGACATTCCGCCGGTGGCGGCGCGCCTGAAGTTCCATGACCCGCGCACCTTGCTGGTGCCCGAACGCCTGCAGGCGGCACAGGATGCAGGCCATGTATCGGCGGTGATCGCCGCGCGCATCGGCTTCGGTGATCACGTGCGTCTGGATGTACAGGGCGATCCCTGCGATGGGCAGATGCTGCATGTGGCGCGCGATACGCCGTTTGGCTGCGTGCTGCGCAGCCGCTTCGTGCTCGGCCTGGACAGCGCCGATCCGCGTCGCGATGCCGGCGACGCGGTCGGCCTGGGCCTGCTCAGGCACTGCTATACGGAGTTCAGTTTCCTGTCGCGGCTGCTGCCTTCGCTGTACTACGGCGAGCGCGCCAACGGCGAAGCAGTGCCGTTGCCGTGGTGAACGGCGCGCCGGTCATTCAACCAGCGCATCGTAGCCTTCGCCACTGAACTGGATCAGGCAGAAGCCATGCCCGAACGGATCGGCCAGTACGGCGATGCGTCCCCAGCGACGCTCGCGCACGGACTGCTCGAGTGTCGCCCCGGCCGCAACTGCACGTGCCAGCGCGGCTTCAATGTCATCCACCACCCAGTCCAGGTGCAGCGGCGTCCAATGACGCTCGTAGTCGCGCACGTCGCCGTCTTCCGTGGCGGCGCTGCCGGCGTCGTTGTGCAGCAGGTAGAGCGGCGTTGGCCCACCGAGCAGCTCCACGGCGCCCGGGCCGAGACGGCGGCCGATGCGCAGGCCGAAGGCCCGGAGGTAGAAGTCTTCGGCGGCGGCCAGGTCGGGCACGTCCATGTTGACGATGAAGCTGTGGGCAGTGGCGTTCATGGTAGCGATGGGCGGCATCCGGTGGTCGCAGTCTAGTCCTGCCGCGTGGTGCTGCCGGTTCATCTCCTGCGCGGATTCGGGCAAGCTGGGCGGTCTCGATCGACAAGGACATCCATGAGCGCGCTATCCAGCATCGAACAGGCCACCGGCCAGACCTTCCCGCCCCTGTTCAAGCAGTTGCATGCAGCGGGTCGGTTGAGCTGGGGTGCTCCCCATCCGGAATGGTCCGAGGTGGTATTCCCGGCGCTGCAGGCAGAACCGCCGGTGCTGCTGTACGCCCAGGACTATGAGCCGTTGGAACACGATGAACTGCTCGAGGCGTGGCAGGAGCTGACCGCGGAGGATCATTACAATCCCCTGCGCACTGACCTGCAGTTGCTGCCCTTTGCGCGGACCGGCGCGGGTGACAGTTACTGTTTCTGGAGCAACGCGCCCGGTTTCAGCGAACCGCCGGTGGTGATGGTGTGGCATGACGACGACCGTGCCGACGTGCTGGCCGCCAGCTACCAGGATTTCGTGTTCCGCAAGATGGTCGAAGCGGTTGCCGACTACCAGCGGCCGTACACACTGCTGTCGCAGGGCGAGCTGGCCGGGAATCTGCAGCGCTGGCTGCAGACTCACCATTCCTTCCTGCGCGGCGACCAGTACGCGGCATTGCAGCGGCTGTTCGCCCGCGTTGACGATATTGAAGAAGGGAACTTCAGCGAAGACGAGGCACAGGCCATCGTCGCTGAAGTGATCGGCTTCGAGCGGTTGGACGAGTCGTTCGCCTACGTGCGCGAGGACGCCTGAGGGCTGGGGTCGGATCCGGGCGCAGCGTGGCTCTGACTCCTTGTTCGCCGAACAGGGGTCAGAGCCCTTTCCGTTGGAAGGGGATCCGACCCCGTGCGGGCCCCGTGCGGGATCAGCCTGCGGCCGGGTAATCGAGATAGCCCGCCTCGCCGCCCCCGTAATAGGTGCTGCGGTCGGGCGTGGCCAACGCGATGTTGCGCTGCAGGCGTTCGACCAGATCCGGGTTGGCGATGAACGGCTGGCCGAACGCGGCAAGGTCGATGGTGCCGGCCTCGACCAGCTGCAGGGCGCGTTCGCGGGTCATGCCGCCGGCCAGGATCACGGTGCCACCGTAGGCCTGCTTGAACTGCTGCAGGAAGGCCTCGCCCAGCACCGACTGGCCCGCCTGCTGGTTGTCGTTGAGATGCACATAGGCCAGGCCGCGCTTGCCCAGTTCCTCGGCCAGGTACAGATAGGTAGCTTCGTTGTCGGGGTAGAACGGCATGTCGAAGGTGAGATTGTTCGGTGCCAGGCGCACGCCGATGCGCTGCGCACCGATGCGCTGGGCCATCGCATCGACGGTGTCCAGGATCAAGCGCGCGCGGTTGGGCAGCGAGCCGCCGTAGTGATCTTCGCGCTGGTTGATGACCGGATTGAGGAACTGTTCGAACAGGTAGCCGTTGGCGGCATGCAGTTCGATGCCGTCGAAGCCGGCGGCGATGGCGTTCTCTGCGCCGCGCACGAAGTCGTCGACGATGCCGGGGATCTCTGCGGTCTCCAGTGCACGTGCCGGGGTGGGATCGGCGTGGCCGCGGCTGCCATCGCCCAGGTACACGAACGAGGTGTTCTTCGGTGCGCTGGCCACCGGGCGGGTACCGGCGCTGACCGGTTGCCCACCGTCGGGCTGCAGCGAGGAATGCGACATGCGGCCGACGTGCCAGAGCTGGGCGAAGATCGTGCCCTGTGCGGCATGCACCGCCTCGGTGACGAGCTTCCACCCGGCCACCTGCTCGGCCGACCAGATACCCGGGACGTCGATGTAGCCCTGGCCCTGCGGCGAGACCGGGGTGCCTTCACTGATGATCAGGCCGGCGCTGGCGCGCTGCCGGTAGTACTGCGCGGTGAGTTCGTTGGCGACCGCACCGGGGTTGCGGGCGCGGGTCATCGGGGCCATCGCGATGCGGTTGCGCAGGGCGGTGCCTGCCAGATCGAAGGGGCGGAACAGGGCGGCGATCATGTCGGTCATCTCGGTGTGGGGGAAGGCGCCAGCGGCGCGATGCACACAGGATGGAGTTGACATGCGGACGCATAAAGCGCTTCGATCTCCCTGGGCGCGGGACTATTTGTCCCCAATGGAGCGCGATAGATGCTGCCGCTGGAATCGTTGAATGGCCTGGTGACCTTCGTTACCACGGCCCGCTCAGGCAGCTTCACCGAGGCTGCCGACGCGCTGGGCATCTCGCGCTCGGCAGTGGGCAAGGCCATCGCCCGGCTGGAAGCGCGGCTGGGCGTGCGCCTGTTCCACCGCACCACGCGGCGCATCGCGCTGACCACCGATGGCGAGGCGTACTACGCATCGTGTGCGGCGGCGCTGGAAGAAATCTCCGCCGCCGAAGCCTGCCTGGGGTCGGCCGGCCTGCCCAGCGGACGGCTGCGCATCGACATGCCGTCCTCGTTCGGGCGGCTGGTGGTGCTGCCCGTGCTGCTGCGCCTGTGCCGGCAGTACCCGGACCTGCAACTGACGATGACCTTCACCGATCACTTCGTCGATCCGGTCGAAGAGGGCATCGACCTGCTGATCCGCTTCGGCGGGTTGCACCAGGCCGAGCACCTGGTCGCGCGCCGGCTGGGTCGCCAGCGCCTGGTCACCTGCGCATCGCCGGAGTACCTGCAGGCGCATGGCGTGCCAGCGACCGTGGAGGAACTGGCGCAGCATCGCAGCATCGTCGGCTTCCGCCATGGGCAACCGGTGGCGTGGCGGATTGGCAGTGATGACGCCGAGGGAACGTTCATCCCGAACGCGGCCTACCAGCTCAACGATGGTGACGCAGTGATCGATGCGGCCATCGCAGGACTGGGCATCTGCCAGATGCCCGTGTCACTGGTACGCCGACATCTGGAATCCGGCGCGCTGCGCTCGGTGCTGGATGCGCACATGCAGCGGCATATCGACATCCATGCGTTGTGGCCACCGACCCGGCACCTGCGGCCGAAGGTGCGCTATGTGGTGGATGAGCTGGCGCGGCTGGCGGGTGAGGGCTTGTTCGATTGAACCGGCGCGATTGAGCGGGATGGTTGCCCGTGTATACTATCCCCCAGTATAGTTTCGAGGTGGCCTGGTCATGCCGCACTCCCCCGAAGAGAAGAAGAAGGTCCTGGCCCGCGTGCGCCGCATCCGTGGCCAGTGCGATGCGCTGGACCGCGCGCTGGAAGCTGGCGCCGACTGCGGGCCGGTGCTGCAGCAGATCGCCGCCATCCGTGGCGCGGTCAACGGCCTGATGTCCGAGGTGATGGAGGCCCATCTGCGCGAGGAGTTCGGGCAACCCGCCGCCTCCGATGAACAACGCGCCGAACGCGTGCGCGACATGAGCGCGTTGATCCGTTCATACCTGAAATAAACGACGGCGCAACATGGCGCCGCCCATCCTGTCATTGCCTGTCTCTGGAGAGTCCACCATGAAGTCCCGTGCCGCCGTCGCCTTTGGTCCCGGCCAGCCGCTGCAGATCGTCGAGATCGACGTCGCCCCGCCGAAGAAGGGCGAAGTGCTGGTGAAGATCACCCACACCGGTGTCTGCCACACCGATGCGTTCACGCTGTCCGGCGATGATCCGGAAGGCCTGTTCCCGGTGGTGCTGGGCCATGAAGGCGCCGGCATCGTGGTTGAAGTGGGCGAGGGCGTGACCAGCGTCAAGCCGGGCGACCACGTGATTCCGCTGTACACCGCCGAGTGCGGCGAGTGCCTGTTCTGCAAGAGCGGCAAGACCAACCTGTGCGTGGCCGTGCGCGCGACCCAGGGCAAGGGCGTGATGCCCGATGGCACCAGCCGCTTCAGCTACAACGGTGAGCCGCTGTACCACTACATGGGTTGCTCGACCTTCAGCGAGTACACCGTGGTGGCCGAAGTGTCGCTGGCGAAGATCAATCCGGAAGCAAACCCGGAACACGTCTGCCTGCTCGGCTGCGGCGTCACCACCGGCATCGGCGCGGTGCACAACACCGCCAAGGTGCAGGAAGGCGACAGCGTGGCGGTGTTCGGCCTCGGCGGCATCGGCCTGGCGGTGATCCAGGGCGCGCGCCAGGCCAAGGCTGGCCGCATCATCGCGGTGGACACCAATCCGTCCAAGTTCGAACTGGCGCGCGAATTCGGCGCCACCGACTGCATCAACCCGAAGGATTTCGATAAGCCGATCCAGCAGGTCATCGTCGAGATGACGACCTGGGGCGTGGACCACAGCTTCGAGTGCATCGGCAACGTCAACGTGATGCGCGCGGCGCTGGAATGCGCGCACCGTGGCTGGGGCCAGAGCGTGGTGATCGGCGTGGCCGGTTCGGGCCAGGAGATCTCCACCCGTCCGTTCCAGCTGGTGACCGGCCGCAAGTGGATGGGCACCGCCTTCGGTGGCGTGAAGGGCCGCAGCCAGCTGCCGGGCATGGTCGAGGATGCGATGAAGGGCGATATCGAACTGGCCCCGTTCGTCACCCACACCATGGAACTGGACAAGATCAACGACGCCTTCGACCTGATGCATGAAGGCAAGTCGATCCGTTCGGTGGTCCACTACTGAGCCGCGGCGTGGGCTGGTTCGACGCCCTGCGCAGGCCGCGTGCGGAGGACCCACGCGCGGCCCTGGTCGACCCGATCGAGCAGGCGCTGCGCGCGCTGGGCTGGGTCGAGGGCGGCGTGGGTCCACCGCGCGTGGTGGACTCGCCCTTCGGCATTGATGAAATGCCGTTCGAGCACTGGCTGGCACAGGTATTCCTGCCGCGCCTGCACGAAGCCCGCGCCGACGGCCAGTGGCCACCGCGCAGCGACGTGGCGGTGGCGGCGTACCGCAACCTGGACGGCCAGCCTGGCGTCGAATCGTTGCTGCGCCTGCTGGCACAGCTGGATGAACTGATCAACCAAGGCGTCCACGCCGGGCGTGGATAAGCCGACCAAGGTCGGCATCTACCAGAAGCACGCGTGCGCTGACGCGCCGCGCAGGAGAGCACCATGGAACGCATTGAACACCGCGCCTGTTTCGGCGGCTGGCAGGACGTCTACCGCCATCATTCGACCACGCTGGGCTGCGACATGCAGTTCGCCGTGTACCTGCCGCCGCAGGCGGAAACGCAGACGCTGCCGGTGCTGTACTGGCTGAGCGGACTGACCTGCACCGAGCAGAATTTCATCACCAAGGCGGGCGCGCAGCGCTATGCGGCCGAACACGGCGTGATCATTGTCGCGCCTGATACCAGCCCGCGCGGTGATGACGTGGCCGATGCCGAAGGCTACGACCTGGGCAAGGGCGCAGGGTTCTACCTCAACGCCACCCGTGCACCGTGGGCGAAGCACTTCCGCATGCATGACTATGCAGTGCACGAGTTGCCGGCGCTGATCGAAGCGGAGTTCCCGGCGACCGGCGCACGCGGCATCAGTGGGCACTCGATGGGCGGCCACGGTGCGCTGGTGATCGCGCTGCGCAATCCGGGGCGCTACCGCAGCGTGTCGGCGTTCTCGCCGATCGTCGCGCCCAGCCATGTTCCGTGGGGGCAGAAGGCCTTCCACGCCTACCTTGGCGACAACCCGGCCGACTGGGCGCAATGGGACGCCTGCGCATTGATTGCCGCGGCCAGCGAGCGCCTGCCGTTGCTGGTCGACCAGGGCGAGGCGGACGAGTTCCTGCAGACCCAGCTGCAGCCGCAGCGCCTGCAGGAGGCCTGCGCCGCTGCCGGCCATCCGCTGACCCTGCGCCTGCAGCCCGGCTACGACCACAGCTACTACTTCATTGGCAGCTTCATCGGCGAGCACATCGCCCACCACGCCCGCGCCCTGCACGGCTGAGCCCCCGGGAAAAAGGGGACGGAGGGGATTAAGTCGCATTTGCCGCTGTGCCGCAAACGACTTAATCCCCTCCGTCCCCTTTTTCAGCGATGGATCACACCCTCGTGGCGCCGCCCCGCGCTATCGTGCGCGTAGACGGCCTTGCGGATCGGGGGATGCATGCCGGTAGTGCTGGCGCTGCTGTATGTGCTGTGCCATGGCCTGGTGCTGGCCTTGTGGCCTGGTCCGGCCGGGGTAGGCTCCTTCGTTTTCCTGACCGGTGCCCCGTTGCTGGCGGCGGCCGCCTGCCTGTGGCGGGCCCGCCGCGACCGCGCGGCACTGGGGTGGCGCGCCACGGCATTGGCGCTGCTGCTGTGGGCCGGCGGCATGGCGTTCAACATGATCGACGCCCTGGGCGCCGGGCGTGCCGATTTCACCCCGCGCGCAAGCCTGTTCCTTTACGTGCTCTACGGTGTGCCCCTGGTGTTCATCCTGGCCAGGGCGCGCCGGGAACGGGTCAGCATCAGCCTGATCGATGCGGCCATGGCGGCGCTGCTGGGCGTGCTGTTCTTCGTGCACGCGCAGTCGTTCGCCGCCCGCGTTGACATCGACGACCACGCGTTGTCCAACATGCAACGCATGTTCGATATCCAGAACCTGTGCATCGCCGTGTTCGCGGTGGTGCGCTGGCTGGCCGGCGACGTTCCCGAGCGGCGTACCTTTTTCCGCGCGCTGGCGATGTATGCGGCGACCTACCTGTTGGTGGCGTATTACATCAACCACTACACCTCCGGTGATGCGTTCGGTGCCTATGCCGATCTGCTGATCGACCTGCCGTTCCTGCTGCTGGCGCTGCTCGCACTCAGCCAGGCACCGGCGCGGGTCCTGACGCCGCATCCGCGGATGGCGCGCACGGTGCAGGCGGCGGGCCCGATGATCCTGCCGCTGCTGCTGCTGGTGGTGGGCACCCTGGTGGTCGACCATGCCCGGCCCCTGGCCGTGAGCGGTTTCGTGGTGGCGACGCTGGGGTTCGGCCTGCGCAGCATCCTGCTGCAGGTGGACCTGATGGAACGGCAGGCCTCGCTGGACCAGCTGGCGCGCCAGGATGGCCTGACAGGCGTGGCCAACCGGCGCGAGTTCGACGCGCTGCTGCTGGCCGAGTGGAATCGCGCACGGCGCAGTGGGACCGAGCTGGGCCTGCTGCTGTTGGATATCGATCATTTCAAGGCCTTCAACGACCGCCACGGCCATCCCGCCGGCGACCGCTGCCTGCAGGCCGTGGCAGCGGTACTGAAGGCGAGCGCCGGTCGCGCCGGTGACAGCGTCGCACGTTATGGCGGCGAGGAATTTGCGGTGATCGTGCCCGGAAGCGCGCTGTCGGGCGTTCTGGCGCTGGCCGAGCGCCTGCGCCAGGCGGTGGAAGCGCTGCCGTTGCCGGAAGGATCGGTCAGTATCAGCATCGGCGTGGGTTACCTGCATCCGCCGGCTCTGGCCAGTGCCGATCAGTTGCTGGCAGACGCCGATGCCGGCCTGTATGCCGCCAAGCGGGCTGGCCGCAACCAGGTGATCCTGCATGCGCACGTGCTGGATGACGAGGGCAGCACGCACGGAACGATGGACTGCTGAGCAGCTCTCTGCATGCGATCACACGGGGGGCGCGACGGCTTATCGCTGCCGCAACCAGCCGGTCGGTTCGAGCAGCCTCAGCCCGACCGGGGACAATGAGCGCTGCCGCAACGGCAGGCGTGCCGCCTGCACGGCCATTGCACAGCGCGCCAGCTGCCGGCGCAACGGTGCCAGCGTGTCGTCTTCGCGGGGCCGCGCATGCCGCCATTGTGCGATGCGCAGCAGGCAGACCAGCAGGTCCAGTTCGCTGGCGGCAATGAAGGGGGAGCCGGCGGGCAACAGGTCGATCGATGCCGCCGGCGCGGCCAGCAGCGGCAGCAGGCCGATGAAGGCGTCGCAGCCCTCCCGGCCAAGCCCGAGTCCGCTCAGCTGGGCAAGGCCATCGGCCTGCAGATCGGGGTCGCGCAGCTGGCGTATCGCGCCCAGCAGCGCCTGTTCGCCCCGGCCGAACTGTCGACCGAAGGCGCGGTAGTTGACCCGGGTGGGAAACAACGGGGAACGGGAGGCCATGGTGGCTAGGGCTGTGGGTCGCGGGTTTCCACCAGCACCGGACAGGGCGCGTGGTCGATGGTCCATTGCCCGATCGAGGGCTCGAACAGGCGTTCCAGCCGGGACAGGTGGCGATGGCCGATCACGATCAGGTCGCACTCCAGGCGCCGGGCCTGCTCGCTGATCACTTCGCCGGGATCGCCGGAGGGGATCTGCGCGATGGCATCGACGCCGCGCTCGCGCAGTTCGGCCAGGGCTTCGGCCAATACTGCCTCGGCGCGGGAGCGCTGGCGGGCGGCTTCCGGATACTCGGTGCGATCGGCTTCGCTGGCATCGGCCGCCAGCGCGAATTCGGGGTCGAGCACGCACAGCAGGTGCAGGCGGCTGTGGGGGCCGGCGATGGCGGCGGCCAGGTCCAGCACGCGTGCGTGCTGGGGGCCACCATCCAGGGCGACCAGCAGGGTAGTGAACATGGATGTCTCCTTGGCGGGACGGGGATGGTCGCCGATGTCACCGCGCGCACCCATGCCGTGCGCGGCAGTCAATGAATGCGTCGAACGCAATCCACGGTGGTCGCAAGTGCCGTAGAGTCATCTGATTTGCTGGAGACTGTCATGCCCCTGCCGGACCTGAACCTGTTGCTGGCACTGGACGTGCTGATTGACGAATGCAGCGTGGCCGCCGCCGCGCGCCGCATGAACCTGAGCGCGCCGGCGATGAGCCGCACCCTGGGCCGGATCCGCACTGCGCTGGGTGACCCGGTGCTGGTGCGTGCCGGCCGCGGTCTGGCGCCCACGCCCCGCGCGCTGCAGCTGCGCGAGCAGGTCCGCGATGTGATCGAGCAGGCCCACCGCGTCTTCAACGCTGGTCGTGAAGTGGACATGCGCGTGCTCGAGCGAACCTTCAGCGTGCGCGCCAATGATGTCTTCATCGGTGGATTTGGCGGTCGGCTGCGCGAGATCTTCCGCCAGCAGGCACCGCGCGCGGTGCTGCGCTTCGTGCCCGAGGGCGATACCGACGATGATGCGATGGCGCAGGGCCGGATCGACCTGTACATCAGCACCGCCGGCAAGCATGCGCCCGATACCAAGGTGCAGAACCTGTTCAGTACCTCGTTCATGGGCGCCGCGCGCGAGGACCACCCACTGTTCGACGAGGAGATCAGTGCAGAGCGCTTTGCCGCGTGCGACCACATCGCGGTGTCGCGCCGTGGCCTGCCGCGTGGGCCGATCGATGATGACCTGGCCACGCTCGGCCTGCAGCGCCGCGTGGCGCTGATCAGCCCGACCTTCCACGGTGCGATCTTCGCGGCGGCCGAATCAGACCTGATCCTGCCGCAGATGCCAAGCGTGATGCTGGAGCGGATCGTCAGCATGCGCCTGCCGCTGCGCCTGTTCCCGCTGCCGATCCCGGTGCGTACCGCGGCCATCGTGCAGGCCTGGCATCCGCGGCTGGACAACGATGCCGCGCACCAGTGGCTTCGCCGTTCCATCAAGACCATGTGCGAGCGCGTCGAGGACGCCCACCGCTGAGACCCGCAGGCGTGCGCTGGACGCACGCCTGGGATGCCGGCGACGCCATTTTTCACAGGGTACCGGCTCCCTAGACTGCGCTCCCCGGAGTTTCACTGAGCGCATTCCAATGACCCTCAACATGCCGTGCACTGCACGGATCGGCGCCTGGCGATGAGTGCGCCGGCCGCCGCTGTCCCGGCCGCCGCAGCGCCCCGTCCTGCCGCCGCCCCCGGGCTCGATCGCCGCATTCTGGTCGGCCTGTGTGGCGTGCTGCTGGCGGTGCTGGTGTCCGGCTTCAACGAGAACATCACCAAGGTCGCGCTGGCCGACATCCGTGGCGCGATGGGTTTCAGCGTCGACGACGGCAGCTGGATCGTCGCCCTCTACAGCGCGATGTCGGTCAGCGCGATGGCCTTCGCGCCGTGGTGTGCCGCCACGTTCTCGCTGCGCCGTTTCGCGCTGGCGATGATCGGTGGCTTCATGGTGCTGGGCGTGCTGTGCCCGCTCGCCCCGGACCTGCAGGTGTTCCTGCTGCTGCGTGCATTGCAGGGCCTGTGCGGCGGTGCACTGCCGCCGTTGCTGATGAGCGTGGCGCTGCGCTTCCTGCCGCCTGGCATCAAGCTGTACGGCCTGGCCGGCTACGCGTTGACGGCGACGTTCGGCCCGAGCATGGGCACGCCGCTGGCCGCGTTCTGGGTCGAGCAGGTGGGCTGGCACTGGGCGTTCTGGCAGATCGTGCCGTACTGCCTGGCCGCCATGGCGATGGTCGGCTGGGGCCTGCCACAGGACCCGCTGCGGCTGGAACGCTTCGCCCAGTTCGATGGCGTTGGGCTGCTGCTCGGCCTGCCGGCGCTGGTGCTGCTGGTGCTGGGCCTGGTGCAGGGCCCGCGGCTGAACTGGTTCGATTCGCCGATGATCACGCTGATGATCGGTGGCGGTGCCGGCCTGATGGTGCTGTTCATGATCAACGAATGGTTCCACCCGCTGCCGTTCTTCAAGCTGCAGTTGTTGGCCAATCGCAATCTCAGCTACTCGCTGGTCACGCTGGGTGGCGTGCTGTTCGTGCTGCTGGCGGTGATCTCGATCCCGTCCGGCTTCCTGGCCAGCGTGCAGGGCTACCGGCCGCTGCAGACCGCACCGATGCTGCTGTGGGTGGCACTGCCACAGGTGATCGCGCTGCCGCTGGTGGCGGCCCTGTTGAACATCCGCGCGGTGGACTGCCGCTGGGTGCAGGCCACCGGCCTGGCGATGCTGGCACTGGCCTGCTGGCTGGGCTCGCACCTGGACGTGGCCTGGATCCGCGACAACTTCCTGTGGGTGCAGCTGCTGCAGGTGTTTGCCCAGCCGATGGCGGTGCTGCCGCTGCTGATGCTGGCCACCGGCGGCCTGGCGCCACAGGATGGCCCGTTTGCCTCGGCCTGGTTCAACACGGTCAAGGGCTTCGCTGCGGTGCTCGCCGGTGGCGTACTGGATGCCATCGCCCAGGGCCGCCGTCATTTCCATTCCACCGTGCTGGTCGACCGCCTTGGCGAGCAACCGTGGCTGGCCGATGGCCCGCAGCTGGGCGCGCGCCTGCATGCACAGGTACAGGCGCTGACTTCGGCCGACCTGTACTGGGTGGTCGCACTGGTGGCGTTGGCCTTCATTCCCCTCATTGCCTGGATGCCCACCCGCATCCATCCGCCACGCGCCGTGGCCTGAACCTTTCGCAGGAACCCCTCATGACGATCAATCGAACCCCTCTCAACACCGGCCTGGGCCTGGGCGTGCTGGCCCTTGCCATCGGCGCGTGGCTGCTGCTGCGCGATGGCGGTCACCAGACCACCAACAATGCGTACGTGGTGGCCGACTACACCCTGGTAGCGCCGAAGATTGCCGGCTTCGTCAGTTCCGTGGAGGTAGAGGACAACCAGTCGGTGAAGGCCGGTGACGTGCTTGCCCGCATCGACGACCGCGACTACCAGGTGGCACTGCAGGCTGCGCGTGCCGACCTTGCCAATGCCCGTGCGCAGCTGGCCAATGCGCAGGCCGCACTGGCCCAGCAGGACTCGCTGATCGCGCAGGCCAGGGCCAGCGTCGATGTCAGCCGTTCTGAACTGACCCTGGCCAGTGCCGACCAGCAGCGTTACCGCGAACTGGCCCGTGATGGCGCCGGTACCGTGCAGAACGCGCAGCAGGCGCAGTCGAAGCAGGCCGTGGCCAGTGCGCATCTGCAGCAGGGCCAGGCCGCACTGTCGACCGCACGCCAGCGCACCGACATCCTCAGCGCGGGCGTGCAGGCTGCACAGGCGGCGGTGCAGCGTGCAGAAGCGGCACAGGCACGCGCCGAACTGGATCTGTCGCACACCGTGCTGCGCGCGCCGATCGATGGCATGGTCGGTCGCCGCGCAGTGCGCGTCGGTGCCTACCTGACCCCGGGTACGCCGGTGGCTGCGGTGGTCCCGCTGAAGCGCGCCTTCGTGGTCGCCAACTTCCAGGAAACGCAGATGACCCGCATGCAGGCCGGCCAGCAGGTCGAACTGAAGGTGGACGTATTCCCGGGCACGCCGCTGCGCGGGCACATCGACAGCATTGCACCAGCCACCGGCGTCACCTTTGCTGCAGTCGCACCAGAGAACGCCACCGGCAACTTCACCAAGGTGGTGCAGCGCATTCCGGTGAAGATCGTGCTGGAGCCGGGCCAGCCGCTGCTGGACCAGCTGCGTGCCGGCATGTCGGTGGAAGCCAGCGTTGACTTGGGCAGCCGCGCGCGTGCGCAGAGCGTGCAGCACGGACCGGGCCACAAGCGCGGGGAGGGCGCATGAGTGCCATCACCGTGTTCCGCACCTTCGTTGCGGCCACCCTGTGCACGGCCCTGGCTGCCTGCGCGATGGGCCCGGACTTCGTACGCCCGCAGGCGGAACTGCCCGGCCACTGGCGGGGTGGGGCTGTCGCCGGCAACGCCATCGATCAGGACGCCGCCTGGTGGGCCGGCTTCGACGATCCGCTGCTGGGGCAGCTGGCCCACCAGGTGCTGGCGGCCAACCTGGACCTGCAGCTGGCCGCCAACCGCGTGCAGCAGAGCCGCACCGCGCGCGGCATCACCGCCGCCGATCGCCTGCCCAGCGTCAGCGCGAGCGCCAGTGGCGTGCGTGCACGCAACAGCGAGGTGGGCCTGAATGATCCGTCCGGCAACGGCGGCCGTGATGACTACGGGCTGTTCCAGGCCGGTATCGGCCTGGGCTGGGAACTGGACCTGTGGGGCCGCGTGCGGCGCCAGGTGGAAGCGGCCGACGCGCGCGTGCAGATGGCCGAAGAGGATGCACACGCCGTGCGCATCGCGCTTCTGGCGGAAACCGCGCGTGATTACCTGCAGCTGCGTGCGACGCGGCAGCTGCTGGCGATCACCGAGGACAACCTCAGCATCGCGCATGACATCAAACGGCTGACCGAGGCGCGCCAGAAGCAGGGCGTGGCCAGCACGCTGCAGGTGTCCAGCGCGGCCGCGCAGGTGGCTTCGCTGCAGGCGCGCATCGCGCCGCTGCGGCATCGCGAATCGCAGCTGCGCAATGCGCTGGCGTTCCTGCTGGCACAGCCGCCGCAGGCACTGGACGCGCAGCTGCAGGATGCACGCCGTGACTGGCCGGCGTTACCAGCGGTGGCGGTGGGTCTGCCGAGTGAACTGGCCGAGCGTCGCCCGGACATCCGTCGTGCCGAGGCGGCACTGCATGCGGCAACGGCCGGCATCGGCGTGGCCAAGGCCAGTTTCCTGCCGCGCATCACCTTGAATGGTGACGCAGGCTTCCAGGCCAAGCAGCTGGATGACCTGGATGGCTGGAACGCGCACCGTTTCAGCAACGGGCCGTCGATCAGCCTGCCGATCTTCCAGGGCGGGCGGCTGAAGGCGAACCTCGCGCTGAGCAGGCTGCAGCAGCAACAGTCGGCCCTGCAGTTCCGCCGTACCGTGTTGCAGGCCTGGCATGAGGTGGACGACGCCATGGACGGCTACAGTGCCGAGCAGCAGCGCACGGTGCAGCTGCACGTGGCGGTGGATGAGAGCGAGACGGCACTGGGGGCGGCGCGCCGGCAGTACCAGGCCGGCGTGGTCGACATGCTGGACGTGCTGACCACCCAGCGCATCGCGCTGGACAACCAGGCCGCGCTGGCCAACAGCCAGGCCGCCGCCGCGATCGCGCGGGTGGAGCTGTACCGCGCGCTCGGTGGCGGCTGGTAGCGATAGGGAAGCGCCGGGCCATGTCCGGCGGCGCGTCAGTAGTGGCCAACCTTGGTTGGCAGCCGTTTGTGCAAGCGCCAACCAAGGTTGGCGTCTACCAGAGCATGGTCATCGGCACCGGTTCGATCACGACACGGGCACGGTAGCGCCGGGCCATGACCGGCGGGCGGGTGCCTCAACGCACGTCGCGCAGTTCCCAGTGGCTGCCGGCCAGCAGGCGCAGGCGCTGCTTGAACACGTCACTGTCGATGCGGGTGGTGGCGACCAGGTTGATGCGCAGGTCCTTCTGCTCGCCGGTCACGGTGGCCTCCGGGTCGGTCACGCCCCACTGCGGTTCCACCGCATCCGGGTCGGGCTGCTTGGCCTTCCAGCGTTCGAACAGCGTGCCGCTGCGCAGGGCATCCTGCAGCTCTTCGGCGAAACCGGCGGCGCCCTGGGAATGGAAGGACAGGTCAGGGTCGTTGCCGCGGGCCTTGGACGGATCGGGCAGGCTGATGTGGTACTGCGCAGGCATGGAGTTCTCCTTGAAGTGCGGCAAGGCTGGCACAGTCGGGGTGGAATCGATGTGCAGATTCCTGCCGTGGCCAGCGCTCATTCGAACCGATGCGGCCCATCGGCAAATCCCACGGTGACCGCGCCCTTGCCGACGTTGACCATGCCGGTCAGGCTCATCACCGATTCGTACACGGTCACGCCATGGCCGGCGCAGACCTCTTTCATCTGTGCATAGCCGGGCAGGCTGCGCAGCTCGTCCAGTTCGCCGCCGTAGCTGACGCACACCGTCGGCGTCATCAGCCCGGCACGCACGCGCTGGCCGACCACCGCGAACAGCTTCTGCACGGCGCTGTCGAAGCCCTTGATCTTGGCCACCGGCCCGGTCTCGCCACGGTAGCCGTGCAGCACCGGCTTGATGTCCAGTGCACTGCCCAGTGCCGCGCTGAGCAGGCCGACACTGCGGTCGCCCTTGTGCCGCGCGCGTGCGCGCATGTAGTACAGGTCGCGGGTGATCATGTAGCCGTGCACGTTGCCGGCCAGTTCTTCCAGCCGTTCGCGGATCTGCTGCACGCTGGCGCCACTGTCACGCAGGCGGACAGCCTCCACCGCGGTCACGGCCTGCGCGGCGAACAGGTTCTGGGTATCAAGTACGCGCAGCGCGAACGGCGAGTTGTAGCCCGCTGCCTGCCGCACCGGCTTGTAATCGTTGAGGATGGCGAAGCTCGCCTGCAGCGCGTTGTCGTGGATCGGGCTGCGGGTCTTGGTGATGGTCATGCAGAACACGTGGTCGTAATCGATCACCAGCTGCTGCAGGAACAGGTCGCGGATCTGGTTGACGCTGAAGGGGATGGTTTCCGCTTCAGCGCCATGTTCCGCCACATGCGCGTGCAGGAAGCTCAGGGTGGCCTGCTCATCGCGATGATCGGCCAGCACGGCTTCGCCGATCCGTACGGTGATCGGCAGCAGCACGATGTTGTGCTCGGCAATGAAGTCCTGCGGCAGGTCGCAGGCCGAGTCGACGACGATTCCGATGCGCATCCGCGGCTCCCCCTCCAGGGCGGTTGTAGGTTCGGAAATGTGAAATCTATCTCAAATTCCGGCGTGGCGCGCGAGGGAAACGCGGCACGCCCTGTTCAGCGACTGCGCTGCACGGCCACCGGAAGCTCGGCCAGGCGCTGCCATTCGGGCTGCCGCAGCAGATCCGGGTCGGCCAGCACCGCCGCCATCAGTGGGTGGGCGTCGTTGCCCCAGAACAGTTCGCCATCGATGGCCAGGGTCGGCACGCCGAACACGCCGGTTGCAATGGCGGCCTCGGTGTTCCTCCGCAGCTGCTCCTTGACCGCGGGAGTCGCGATGGCGCTGGCGACATCCTCGATCCCCAGCCGCGCGGCTGGTTCGCGCAGGGCCTCGGCGCTGTCGGCGGCATTGCCGTCGCGCCAGATCCAGTCGAACAGCACGTCCACCGCCTGTGCGCTGCCACCCGCGGCCAGGCACAGGCGCAGGGCAGACAGCGGATTGAACGGGTGGCCCGGCGGGAACCGCAGCGGTGTGCCTTCGGCCTGCGCGGTCCACAGCAGCTGGCGGTAGATGAAGCGGCGCTTGGCCGGAATCTCGGCCGGCCCGAGGTTGCCCAGGTGATGCAGCACGGCACCAAAGGCGATCGGCACCGGCTGGATCCGCGGGAACTCGGGCAGCTGCTTCAGCTTCTGCCAATGCAGGTAGGAGTACGGCGAAACGAAGTCGAAATACCAGCGCAGGGTGGCCATGGTGGTGTCCTTCAATGCGGTCAGGGCTGCGCGTTGCGCAGCAGGTAGCGATCGCGCAGCTCGGTCTGGCGCGAGCGCATCGGCATCGCCCGCCCGCCCAGCCAGACCTGTTCGGCATAGTGCGCCACGTCCAGCGGGTCGCCCTCCCACAGCACCAGGTCGGCACGCTTGCCCGGCTCGATGCTGCCGATCTGGTCGGCCACACCGAACGCCTGCGCCGGCACCCGGGTCAGGCCGGCCAGGCCGTCGGCCCAGGGCAGTCCATTGGCCACGGCATTGCCGGCCAGCTGGCGCATCTTGCGGGCGTTGTGCGAGGCGTCGCCACGCTGCACGAACGAGACCGCCACGCCGGCCCGTTGCAGGCGTGCCGCATTTTCCAGGGTTGCACCGATCTGGTCGAAGCTGGCCGGCAGGTTGGACAGCACGTCGACGAACACCGGCACCTGCGCGGCGGCCAGCTCCGGTGCCAGCTGCCAGGCTTCGCTGCCACCGGCAATGGCGATCTTCACCTTCTCGCGGGCGGCCCAGCGCAGCAGCTGGCGGATGTCCGCCGCACGGTCCACCTCCACCACGATGCGGCCCTGGCCGGCCAGGTAGCGGCCCAGCGTGCGGCGCCCGGCCGGGGTCAGCAGCGCATGCGGTGAGTCCGCGGCGACCTGGCCACGCGCCTCGTCCACCATCTGCTGCAGCAGCATCCATTGCGCCGCACGCGAATGCCCGGTCAGTTCCACTGCGGCCGACCCCAGGCGCAGGAACAGCGCGCGCGGCCCGAGGGGATCGGCGCTGCCGTCCAGCCGCATCACACCGCCCTGGCCAGCGACGAAGCCGCCACCGGTGGCGGCCCCCAGGGCGGTGAAGCCGATGCCGTCCAGGCGCGCCACCGGGATCAGCACCGAGGCCGGGTTGTAGGCCAGGGTGACATCGAATTCGGGGCGCAAAGGTTGTTCGCCGATCTTCAGCGTGCTGTCGACCGTGCTCGCTTCACCGGAGACTTCTTCGATGCCGATCTCGGTGATGCCCCCGAACAGCGCGGGTGTCAGCGGGCGGCCATCGGCCTCGACGACGTTGGCCCCGGCCGGTGTGGACAGCCCGTTGCCGACTGCGCGGATGATGCCGCCCTGCACCAGTACATCGGCGTGCTGCAGGCTGCCGCGCGCGCTGGCCGTATGTACGGTGGCGTTGCGGACCAGCAGGTCCTGCGCCTGCGCAGCTGCGGAGAGGCAGGCCAGCACCATGACCGTAGCGCCGAGCGAAGCCCGGCGACGCTTGTTCAACGCGCCCATCAGTGCACCTCCTGGCCGAGCTGGAAATCGGAACGCGGCGTCGCCGCCGGCGCACTGCGGTCGTACAGGCGGCGGCCGTCGATGAAGACCTGTTCGGCCAGCGCGTAGGAACCGAAGGGGTTGCCGTTCCACACCACTACGTCGGCCATCTTGCCGGCCTCCAGGGTGCCGGTCTGGCCTTCAATGCCCAGCGCTCTGGCGGCATTGGCCGTCATCCAGGTGATGGCATGTTCGGGCGTGATCTCCGGCATGTGCGCGCGGCGCGCGGCGGCGATCACCTTGGCCGCTTCCTGGTTCAGGCGCTGGATGCCTTCGGGCGAATCGGAATGGACGATGGCGCAGCTGTTCTTCGGCCGGTCGACCAGTGCGATGTTCTCCGGAATGCCATCGAAGGCTTCCATCTTGAAGCCCCACCAGTCGGCCCACAGCGCACCGCAGACGCCGTCGGCGGCCAGCCGGTCGGCCAGCTTGTAGGCCTCTACGCCGTGGTGGAAGGCCGCCACCTTGAAGCCAAATTCCTTGGCCAGGTCGAGCATGGTGGCCATCTCGTCGGCGCGGTAGCAGTGGATGTGCACGCGGATGTCGCCTTCGATCGCGCCGGCCAGCGTGTCCAGCTTGAGATCGCGCTTGCCGCCGGCATCACCGGCGCTGTCGCCCTTGTCGCTGCCGAACCAGCCCTTGCGCTTGGCCGGCTTGGGTTTGTTCTTGGCGATGTAGTCGGCAGCATCGATGAAGGCGGCGCGGTAGCCGGCAACGTTGCCCATCCGCGTGGCTGGGGCGACGCCCTTGCCTTCGCCGTAAACCCGTTTCGGGTTCTCGCCGCAGGCCATTTTCAGCCCCCACGGAGCACCCGGGAATTTCATGGCCTGGTAGGTGATGGCCGGCACGTTCTTCAGGGTCACGCCACGGCCACCGACCAGGTTGGCCGAGCCAGGCAGCACCTGCATGCTGGTCACGCCTCCGGCCAGGGCTGTAGCGAAGCCCGGGTCCTGCGGCCACACCGAGTGCTCGGCCCAGACATTGGCGGTGACCGGTGCGGTCATCTCGTTGCCGTCGCTGTGCGCGCCGACGCCCGGGCTGGGGTACACGCCCAGGTGCGAGTGCACGTCGATCAGGCCCGGGGTGACCCACTTGCCCCGCGCATCGATGCGGGTTACCCCGGCATCGGCCTGCAGCTGGCGGCCCACGGCGACGATGCGGCCCTCGCGCAGCAGCACGTCGGCGTTGTCCAGGCGCTGGCCGGTGCCGGTGAGCACGGTGGCGTTCTGGATCAGCACCGGCGCATCGGGATGCGCCCGGTAGGTGCTGGGGTAGGGATCGGCGACGAAGCGCGAGGCGCCCACTGCCGGTGCCGTGCTCAACGAAACCAGCGCCAGCCCAAGAGCGGCGCGCAACACCATCGATGCCATGCAGAGATCCCCAACCCACGCGTGAATCCGCCGACGCTATCCGTCGTCGATACCACTTGCCAAGTGACCTTGGGCAGGGGCAGGGGTGGGGATTTTCCTATACAAAAATTCTGAACGAAGCATTAATTTTTTGTGACACCTGCCGCTACCAACGGGTGGGACAGCGAGCGCTGACCCGCCGTGAGGTGTGCTTTCCATTGCTCCATGACGGAGCTGCACCTGAAATATTTCAAGGAATCAAGGACGTAACTGCAGATGATTGTCTTCCCGTCGTATCGCTCCACCGCTTCCCGCCGCTCGATCCTCCCCTCACCCCTGGCCTCGGCCATTGTTGGCTCGCTGCTGATGGCCGCCGCTCTGCCGGCGCTGGCCCAGGACAGCAACGCAGACGCCTTGTCGCGTTACCAGTTCCAGCGCAGCCTGCAGGCCGCGTCTGCCGCACCGGTCCTCACCGCTTCGCCGTCGCTGGCCGTCGCCGCCGCCGATGTGGAAGTCGATCCGGAACCCATCATGGGCAAGCCGGGTGATGCCGCCAGCTGGCGCACCACCGAATTCAACAGCGACTGGGGCCTGCAGGCGATCAACGCCGATGTGGCCTACGCACGCGGCCTGACCGGCACCGGCATCCGCCTGGGCGTGTTCGACAGCGGCACCGGCCTGGACCACGACGAGTTCGCCGGCAAGGACCACCGCAGCATCCATCTGGCCGACGTGCTGGCCGATGGCAGCCTGTGCGCGCGCGAAGTGCTGAGTGGCCCGGACGCCTGCTTCGCCAGCGACGGTGACCAGGTGGCCGTGTCCTACCAGCTGCTCGACCCGGACTATGCCGATCTGCTGGAGCGCAATGGCTTCTACGAAGGCCTGAGCTACAACGTGCACGGTACCCACGTGTCGGGCACCATCGCCGCCAACCGTGATGGCAACGGCACCCACGGTGTTGCCTTCGGCGCCGACCTGAGCGTGGCCCGCCTGTTCTCCAACAGCGCCACCTACCTGTCGGTGGTGAATATCGGCGGTTCCCTGTATCTGGACGAACAGACCATCGCCGCCATCCAGGCCGACGATTCGATCTACCCGCAGCTGTATGCGCAGATGAACGAGCAGGGTGTGCGCGCCATCAACCACAGCTGGGGCCTGGCCAACGAGCCGACCACAGCGGAAGACCTGGACATGTACCAGTCGCACCCGGTGTTCGCCGCCAGTCTGGCTGCGATGGCCGAAGGTTCGCGCAGCAGCGGACTGATCCAGGTATGGGCCGCTGGCAACACCGATTCGCCCAACACTTCGCCGGAAGAAGCGCCGATTGCCGGCATGTATGCCTCGCTGCCGCGCGCCGTCGCCGACGTCGAGCCGTACTGGCTGGCCGTGGTCAACGTCAATCAGGACCTGGAGCTGAGCAACCGCTCGATGCGCTGTGGCCTGGCGGCGAACTGGTGCCTCGCCGCGCCCGGCTCGAACATCAACTCGACCGTGTACGGTCCCGATTCGGTGATCGAAGGTGATTTCTACGATGACAATGGCAACCTGGTGGTGGACATCATCAGCCAGACCCCGTCGTCCGATTACGAGGAACTGAGCGGCACGTCCATGGCCGCCCCGCACGTCACCGGCGCGCTGGGCCTGCTGTTCGAGCGCTTCCCGTACCTGGACAGCGCGCAGGTGCGCGACGTGCTGCTGACCACCGCCACCGACCTGGGTGCTGCAGGCGTGGACGATGTCTACGGCTGGGGCCTGATGAACCTGGCTGCGGCCGTCGAAGGCTACGGCTCGCTGCGCGTGGACACCGATGTGGTGATGAACCAGAAGGCCGGCGGCCTGAAGGTGTGGGAAGGTGATGCATGGGACGACTGGACCAATGACATCGGCGGCCCGGGCAAACTGACCAAGAGCGGCATCGGCTGGCTGCGCCTGAGCGGCGACAACAGCTTCAACGGCGCGGTGGTGCGCGAAGGCGTGCTGGAACTGGACGGCGTGAACACGCTGACCAGCGCCGTGGACGTGACCGGCGGAACCTTCCTGCTGAACGGCACCCTGCAGAACACAGCGCTGAACAGCCTGGGCGGCAGCAGCCGCATCACCGCCACCGGTGTGCTGGACGGCTCGGACCTGACCGTCACCGGCGGCGTGGTGTCCTTCAACGGCGTGCAGACCGGCGGCAGCACCTTCGTGGGTGAAAAGGGCACGCTGAAGGGCGTGGGCCAGCTGGGAAACACCACCGTGGCCGGCATCATCGCTCCGGGCAACTCCATCGGCACGCTCACCATCAACGGTGACTATGTGCAGACCGCCACTGGCGTGTACCAGGCCGAGGTGGCCCCGGGCAGCCGCAGCGACCAGCTGCACGTGACCGGCACCGCCACCCTGGGCGGCACCTTGGTGGCGCTGCCGGAACCGGGCACCTACTACCTGGGCGAGCAGTTCAACTTCATCCAGGCCGACGGCGGCGTGAACGGTCGGTTCGCCAGCACCGATTTCAGCGCCTTCTCGCCCTTCCTGCAGTTCGGCCTGGCCTACTCCGCCGCCGGCGCGCGCATTGAAGTGACCCGCGGCAACGCGCTGGCTACCGCGGCCACCACCGCCAACCAGTTGGCCGTGGCCACCGTGGTCGACGGTCTGGCGGTCAACCAGGGCCTGCCGCGTCCGCTGACCATGCTGTTCCCGGAACAGGTGGGCAGCGCACTGGACAGCCTCAGCGGCGAACTGCATGCCGCCACCAGCGCGGCCCTGCTGGAAGGCAGCCGCTACGTGCGTGATGCCGCGCTGGCCCGCCGTGCCGGTGCCGCTGCACCGGGTGCCGAAGGCGGCGACGCCACCGGTGTGTGGGTGCAGGCCCTGGCCGGCAGCACCACGCTGGATGGCAACACCAACACCGCCCGCACCGAAGCCAACAGCAACGGCCTGCTGGTCGGTGCCGACCGCGAGTTCGGCGGCTGGCAGGTGGGCGTGCTGGCCGGTACCGGCCGCACCGACGTGAAGCAGGGCGAAGGGCGCCGTGCGAGGTCGAAGGTGGACAACACCCACTTCGGCGCCTACGCCAGCCACAACTGGGGCGGTTTCGGCCTGCGTGGCGGCCTGGCATGGAGCGAACACGATGTGGACAGTACCCGTGAGCTGGCGTTCGCCGGTTACAGCGACACCCTGAGCGCCCGCTACGACGCGCGTACCCGCCAGGCCTTCATCGAAGCGGCCTACAGCTTCGGTGGCCGCGAGGCTGGCCTGGAGCCGTACGTGCAGGTGGCCCGCGTGGAAGTGGACACCAAGCACGTGAACGAGCGTGGCGGTGCTGCGGCCCTGCAGGGTTCGGTGGACGACGTGCGCACCACCCTGGCCACGGCCGGCGTGCGCTTCGACAAGGGCCTGAAGGCCTCGTTCCAGCAGGACAGCTGGTTGCACGTGCGCGGCGCGGTGGCGTACCGCCACGCCAGCGGCGACCGCAACCCGTCGGCCCGCCTGGGCTTTGCCACCGGCGGTGACAGCTTCGTGGTCAACGGTGCACCCATCGCCGACAGCGCGGTGGTGGCCGAACTGGGCCTCTCGGCCTGGCTGACCGCCAGGCAGCAACTGGAACTGGGCTACAGCGGCCAGTTCGGCGACGAAAGCCGCGACCACGGTGCCAACCTGCGCTGGTCGGTGCGTTTCTAAGCCACCGGCTCCCGCAGGGAAACCAGGAGGGGCGGCCGTTGGGCCGCCCCTTCTCTTTGTGTGGCAGGGCAGGCGCAGCGTTGCCTACAATGGCGCCCCTGCAGAACCGGACCGGGCATGAAGAGCAAACAGGAAATCGTCGACAACTGGCTGCCGCGTTATACCGGCGTTCCGCTGGACCAGTTCGGCCAGCATATCCTGCTGACCAATTTCGGCGGCTACCTGCACACCTTCTCCGCGCTGACCGGCGCCCCGGTCATCGGCCTGGACCGGCCGATGGCCAGCGCCACCATCGATGGCATCACCATGATCAACTTCGGCATGGGCAGCCCCAATGCCGCGATCATCATGGACCTGCTGTCGGCGGTGATGCCCAAGGCGGTGCTGTTCCTGGGCAAGTGCGGTGGCCTGAAGCGCAAGAACCAGCTGGGTGACCTGGTGCTGCCGATCGCAGCGATCCGCGGTGAGGGCACTTCGGGCGACTACCTGCCGCCGGAAGTGCCGGCCTTGCCGGCGTTCGCGCTGCAGCGTGCGGTCTCGACCATGATCCGTGATCTCGGCCACGACTACTGGACCGGTACCGTCTACACCACCAACCGCCGGGTCTGGGAGCACGACGAGGCGTTCAAGGAGCGGCTGCGGGCGATGCGCTGCATGGCCATCGACATGGAAACCGCCACCGTGTTCGCCGCTGGCTTCGCCAACCACATTCCCAGCGGCGCACTGCTGTTGGTGTCGGACCAGCCGATGATCCCCGATGGGGTCAAGACCGAGGCCTCCGATGCCAAGGTCAGCTCCCAGTTCGTGGAAAACCATATCCAGATCGGTATCGAGGCGCTTAAGCTTATCCGGCGCAACGGCAAGTCGGTCCGCCACCTGCGCTTCGACGAATGATGATGATGGCCTGGCGCGGCGCGCCGGCCCTGGGGAGTAGGTGATGGACGTTGCCGCGCACGTGGTGGAATTCTGGAAAGAGGCGGGCCCTGCGAAGTGGTTCGCCCGCGATGATGCGTTCGACGCGCAGTTCCGCCAGTTGTTCCTGGATGAGCATTTCGCAGCCGCCTCGCGCGCGCGCGAACACTGGCTGGGCAGTGCCGAGGGCGCACTGGCGCTGATGCTGCTGCTGGACCAGTTCCCGCGCAACTGCTTCCGCGGTAGCGCCCATTCCTACGCCACCGATGGCCTGGCCCGGCACTACGCCATGCGCGCCATCGAGGAAGGCCTGGACCTGCAGCTGGTGCCCAAGCTGCGCGCCTTCATCTACCTGCCGTTCGAGCACTCCGAGGATCCGCTGGACCAGGACCGCTCGGTGGCGATGTTCGACGTGCTGGGCGACAAGGAATACCTGCAGTACGCCGAGCTGCACCGCGACATCATCCGCCGCTTCGGTCGCTTCCCCCACCGCAACGCCGTGCTGGGTCGCATTCCCTCACCGGAAGAACTGGACTACCTGGCCGAAGGCGGTTTCGCCGGCTAAGAAAAAGGGGACGGAGGGAATTAAGTCGTTTTTGCCACAAACGACTTAATTCCCTCCGTCCCCTTTTTAGGGGGCAGATCGCCTTTCCGCAGGAAAGGGCTCTGACCCCGGGCCTTCAATCAGTACTTCGGCACGCCGTTGTCGACGTCTTCCGACCAGGCGTTGATGCCGCCGGTGACGTTGAACACCTTGGTGAAGCCCAGGGCGCGGAACTGCTCGGCGGCCTGCGCGCTGCGGCCACCGTGGTGGCACATGAAGGCCAGCGCGGTGTCCTTGGGCAGGGCTTCCAGCGCGGCGCGGCCGTTGCCGTCGAAGGTCTTGAACGGCACGCCCACGGCGGCGATTTCACGCTCGTCGGCCGGGCGCACGTCCACCAGGGTGATGTTGCCGGCACGCACCAGGTCGTCGGCATCGCGCACGCTGATTTCCTGCACCGGCTTGGGCGCATTCGGGTTGTCGATGGCCAGGCCCTTGCCGCGGATGTCGTCCACCCAGTCGATGGTGATGCCGTTGGCGCGACGGGCGCTGGCCAGGTCGAACTGCACGCGCAGGCCGTTGGACTCGGCGGCGATGGCACCTTCGTCGTGCGGGGCCAGCTGGAAGTTCGGCTGGAAACCGGCGTCGATGGACAGCTGCAGAGCAGCGCCCGGGGCATCGGCCAGCGCGCCCTTGAGCATTTCCACGGCCGCCGGGGTGACGGTGATGCTCGGCGGGGTACGGTCCGGCGCGGCCAGGCCCAGCACGCTGCTCAGCTCGCCGCTGGCAGCCATCTGCAGCACGATGTCGCTGCCGCCGATCAGTTCGCCGTCGATGTACAGCTGCGGAATGGTCGGCCAGTCGCCATAGGCCTTGATGCCTTCACGGATTTCCTGGTCGGCCAGCACGTTGACGTGGGCGAACTCGACGCCGAGGTCCTGCAGGGCGCCCACGGCCTTGGCCGAGAAACCGCACTGCGGCATCGACGGCTGGCCCTTCATGAACAGCACGACGCGGTTGGCGTTGAGGATGGATTCGATGCGCGAACGCAGGGCGGGATCGAGGGACATGGACGTCGGGGTTCCGGGAATTCGAATCATTAATTCTACCCCTCATGGCATCATGGGGGATGAGCAACGCAGGAACATTGCATCGCATCCCGACCCGGCCCTGGCGCTGGCTGCCCTGGCTGGTGGCGTCGCAGCTGGCCGTGATCCTGGTCTGGGCCCTGGCCGGCTGGCACTGGGGGCTGCCCGTGATGGTGGCCAGCCACGCACTGTTCCTGGTGCCGGTATTCCTGCCCAACAGCCGCTTCTACGCGCCGGTGCTGAGCCGGATGGGAGAGGCCGGAAACAGCGTCTGGTTGACCATCGATGACGGTCCCGGCCCGGAGACCCGTGCGGTGCTCGACCTGCTGGACCGCTACCAGGCCCGCGCCACCTTCTTCCTGGTGGGCGAGCGTGCGCTGGCACAGCCGGACCTGGTGCAGGAGATCCTGCGCCGCGGCCACGACCTGGGCAACCACAGCCACAGCCATCCGCAGGCGCGCTTCTGGCGGCTGGGCCCGGCAGCGATGCGTGCCGAGATCGAGGGCTGCCAGCATGCGCTGCAGGCGGTAAGCGGCCGCCCGGTGCGCTGGTACCGTTCGGTGGTGGGCATGACCAATCCGTTCGTGGCGCCGGTGCTGAAGGCGCTGGGACTGGTGCGCGTGGGCTGGAGCGCCCGTGGCTACGACGGTGTCGGCTGCACGCCGGAGGGCGTGCTGTCGCGGCTGCTGCCGGACCTGCGCCCGGGCGCCATCGTGCTGCTGCATGAGGGGGCCGCCCACGGCCACAACCTGGCGATCATCGAACGCGTGCTGCAGGCGCTGGACGAGCGGGGGCTGAAGGCGCGGCTGCCGGTTCCGTAACGCCGGGCCCTGGTGGTGTGGAGCAGCCGAGCATGGGCTCGGCGCTACAAGGGTTGGCGATCATCCTGTAGCGTAGCGCCGGCACATGCTGCACTCGGCGCTACAACGCGGGGCGTTCGGCCACCAGCAACCAGCTGTTGAACGGCGTGCGCCCGTGCAGGGGGCGCGGCGCCGTCACTTTCAATCCGGCCTCGGCCAGTGTCGCCTGCAGCACCTGCGGGTCGGGGTAGTGGCGCGGCCGCGTGCCCATCCAGCCGACCAGCCAGGCCAGCCGGTCCGCCACCCGCGTGGTGCGGTCGCGGCCATCGCCGGTGGCCAGTGGCGTGCGCAGCAGCAGGCGGCCGCCGGGAGCGACCCGCATACTGGCCTCACGCAGCAGTGCCTGCTGTGGGCCCGCGTCCAGGTACTGCAGCACATCCAGCAGCAGCACATGCCCGGCCTGCGCCGGCAGCGGCGCCTGCACGTCCAGACAGTCGAAGCGCACAGCGGGCAGGCCGATGGCGGCACGCTGGGCACGGGCGATCTTGCCGGCATCCACGTCCACGCCCAGGTAGGGCTGGCAGCCACCGCGCTGGCGCAGCACGTGGGCGAACAGGCCCAGCCCGCAGCCCAGGTCCAGCACGGGTTGCCCGTCGCCAGGCAGGTGCTGCAGCACGCCGTCATACAGCGGGTCGCTGCCCAGCTTGCTGCGGGTGTAGTAGTAGTCGCGGCGGCTGGCCCAGGCGTGTGCGGGGCGGAATGCCTCGGCGATCGCGCGGGCCTGCGCGGCGCTCAAGGGTGTGCAGGGCAGGGGCTGGCCGTTCCGTGGCGTGCCATCCATCGGGTCAGTCCGTTCCGCCGAGCAGGTGGGCGGCGACCGGCAGCGCGCGCGCGCTCCACAGCGCGTACATCCGTGCTGAAGGGTGCAGGCCGTCGTCGGCGATCATCGCCGGGTCGCCACCGTGGTCACGGCTGATGTCGGTGATGTCGACGAAGGCCACGCCCTGCTGGGCGCAGATCACTTCAGCGGCCGCGTTGAATTCGTCGGTCTCGATCTCGATCGCGGCCAGGTCACGGCCGCTGCCGATACCGAACGGCGTCGCGCCCCAGTCGGGGAAGGACAGCACCAGCACACGCCCGGGGCGGCCACCGGCAAAGCCGATCGCCCGCTGCAGCAGGGCGTGGAACTGTACGCGGTACTCGTCCAGCGGCCGGCCGCGGTACTGGTTGTTGACGCCGATCAGCAGGCTGACGAAATCGAACGGGCCCTGCGGCGCGGCCGCATCGATGCCG
The DNA here is from genome assembly GCF_004795795.1 of Stenotrophomonas sp. PAMC25021. Taxonomy (NCBI): domain Bacteria; kingdom Pseudomonadati; phylum Pseudomonadota; class Gammaproteobacteria; order Lysobacterales; family Lysobacteraceae; genus Stenotrophomonas; species Stenotrophomonas sp. PAMC25021. The sequence continues at coordinate 2,862,890 of NZ_CP039255.1, forward strand.
GCGTCCAGCTCGTCGGTGGTCCAGCCGGTGGTGGCGATGGTCTGCGGGTCGGCCAGCGCCACATCCTGCGCATGCAGGGCGGCGGCCAGCTGGTGTGGCCAGCGGCCTTCAACGGCAACGGCTTCTCCGATGGTGTACGAATCGCCCAGCGCCAGGTAGGACAGCGCCACGGCTCAGGCCACCGAACGGCGCGGCTTCAACGGTACGACCTTGGTCGCGTCCTCGGCACGGCGGGCCAGCACGCGGTCGATGCGGGCGAACACATCGCGCATCACCGAGGCTTCCGGCAGCAGGGTCACGCGGAAATGATGGCGGTAGGGCACGTTGAAGCTGGAACCCGGTACCACCAGCACGCCTTCATTGTTCATCAGATCCAGCGCGAAGTTGTGGTCGTCGAAGCCCTTGGCAGCGGCACCGACCACGGCCGGGAACGCGTACAGCGCACCGGCCGGCGCGACCAGCGACAGGTGCTCACTGGCTTCGCAGGCTTCGATCACCGCGCGGCGGGTTTCATACAGGCGGCCGCCCGGGGTGCACAGTTCGGAGATGGTGTCCGGGCCGTTCACTGCGGCCTCGATGGCGTACTGGCCCGGCACGTTGGCGCACAGGCGCAGCGCGCCGAGCAGGTCCAGCGCAGCGCGGAAGTCGCCGAGGCGCGCGTCGTCGCCGCTGAGGTGGGCCCAGCCCACGCGCCAGCCGCAGGCACGGTGCACCTTGCTCAGGCCACTGAAGGTCAGGCACGGGTGGTCGCCGGCCAGCGGCGCGACCGGCTGGAATACCGCATCGTCGTACAGGATCTGGTCGTAGATCTCATCGACCAGCAGCAGCAGGTTGTGGCGGCGCGCGATCTCGACCACGCGCTCGAGCAGTTCACGCGGGTAGCTGGCGCCGCTGGGGTTGTTCGGGTTGATCAGCACGATGGCGCGGGTGCGCGAGGACACCAGCGTCTCGATCTCGCTCGGGTCCGGCTGGAAGCCGTTCTCGGCGGCGCAGCGGTAGTACACCGGGCGGCCATCGTTGAGGATGGTCGAGGCCGACCACAGCGGGTAGTCGGGTGAGGGCACCAGCACTTCGTCGCCCGGGTTGAGCAATGCGCGCAGCGACAGGTCGATCAGTTCGCTGACGCCGTTGCCGACGAACACACGGTCGGGGTGCGCATCCGGTGCGCCACGGCGGGCGTAGTACGCCGCGATGGCTTCGCGTGCGACCGGCAGGCCCTGCTGGTGGGTGTATGGATCGGTGCGGCCCATGTCATCGGCGATCGCGCGCTGCAGGTGCTCGGGCGCGCGGAAACCGAAGTTGCCCGGGTTGCCGATGTTGAGCTTGATCAGCTTGCGGCCCTGCGCCTCCAGCTCCCGGGCTCGCCGCGCCAGTTCTCCGCGGATTTCGTAGCGCACTTCGGAAAGGCGCTCGCGGATGGCCAGCGGCTTGGGCGAGTTGGTGGACATGGGGGCTGGGCCGTCAAAAGGCATGGGGATTCCATCCTACCGGAATTGCTGCAGTGCATGGCAAGGGTGCCGGGCTTGTCATTGCTGGGCTGGCAGGGCGCCGGCGCAGGTAGAATGGCGGCGATGACCCAGACCCCCGATTTCATCGCCCTGCAGACCATTGGCTGGCCCTGGCCGGGCCCGGCGCAGCAGGCCGACTGGCAGGCCGCGATGGCCGCACATCCGCAGGCCCGCCCGGCGCGGGTGATCGAACAGCACCGCACCCACTACGTGGTGGCCGATGGCCCGGATGCGTCGATCAAGGCCGAATCGCTGCCGGAATGGCAGCGCCCGCGCTTCCCCAGCCACGAGCGGCCTGCAGTGGGCGACTGGGTGCTGCTGGACGGCATCCGCATTGTCGCGCTGCTGCCACGCCGCACCGCGATCAAGCGTGGCGCCGCCGGCGAGCACTACCACCAGCAGGTGATCGCGGCCAACATCGACACGGTGTTCATCGTCTGCGGCCTGGATGCCGACTTCAATCCGCGCCGCATCGAGCGCTACCTGCTGCTGGTCGGCGGTGGTGGTGCAGAACCGGTGGTGGTGCTGACCAAGGCCGACCAGACCGAGTACAGCGAGGATGCGCTGGCGGTGCTGGAAGAGCTGGAGATGCAGGGCATCGCGCTGCATGCGATCAACGGCCTGGATGCCGACAGTGTGGCGGTGCTGCAACCGTGGCTGGGCCCGGGCCGCACGGTGGTGCTGGTCGGTTCCTCCGGTGCCGGCAAATCCACGTTGACCAACACCCTGCTTGGCGAGCAGCGGATGAAGACCAACGCGGTGCGCGCCAACGATTCGCGTGGCCGCCATACCACCACCCACCGCGCGCTGATGCCGTTGCCGACGGGCGCCTGCCTGATCGACACCCCGGGCATGCGCGAGCTGAAGCCGACCGGCGAAGAGACGCTGTCCGAAGGTGGCTTCGCCGACATCGAGGCGCTGGCCGCACAGTGCCGTTTCAACGACTGCAAGCACCAGCAGGAACCAGGCTGTGCGGTGCGGGCGGCGATCGAGGCGGGCGAGATCGAAGAGAGCCGGTTGCTGAACTACTTCAAGCTGAAGGAAGAAGTCGCTGCCGCTGCCGCCAAGCTGGCGGTACGCCAGGCCGAGACCGCGCAGGAGCGCGGCGGCAGGAAAGGCAAGGGCCAGCAGTTCCGCCCGGCAGGCAAGCCGCGTAGGCGGTAACAAGGCAGTCGAGCATGGGCTCGGCTCTACAGCTGGTCCGCGGTGGAGTCATTTCATGTAGCGCCCGAGCCAATGCTCGGGCGGCGGCGCACCGCGCCGGGCACGGCAGGGCGTTATAGTCCGCGCATGGAACCGACTGCGACGCTGGACCGTGATGTGGCCCACCATGCAGCGCTCGATGCGCGCCTGGTCGAGGCCGTGGGAGGCATCCGCCTGCTGGGCCTGACCAGCTGGCCGGCCACGCTGCAGGCACCGTTCCTGGACAGCGTGGCGCGTGGCCAGCCGGTGCTGCCGAAGGTGGATTACCCACGGCTGGACTTCAGCGAAGAACGTCGCGCGCTGGCCGCGATCGCTGCCGACTGCGACGACAGCCATCCACTCGGCCACTACGTGCAGCAGTCAGCGCAGAGCTGGGACCTGGCCGCGCAGCTGCTGGAAGGGCTGGGCACCGCCGCCGTTGATACCTGTTCGGTGCAGCTGTTCGGCGCCCCCGAGCAGCCGCTGCCGGGCAATGGCCCGAGCACGCGCGACGCGGCGCGCCACTTCATACAGATTGCCGCCGAACTGGACCACGAACTGCTGGCGCCGGAAGAGCAGGTGCCGGTCTCGGCCATCGCCCTGCAGCTGCAGCTGCAGAATGATCTGGATGCGTTCTTCGAATCGCGCATCATCCAGGTGCAGCTGGATCCGGAGCTGGTGTCCAAGGCCGCCGCCGGCCCGACCCGCATCCGCCTGCGCACCAGCGCGCGCTTCAGCGCCTACGACCGCGCGCAGTTGTTCCACCACGAAGCGCTGGTGCATTCGCTGACCGCATTGAATGGCCGCGGCCAGCCGGTACTGCCGAGCCTGGCGTTGTCCTCGCCACGGGTAACGGCGACCCAGGAAGGGTTGGCGACCTTCGCCGAGCAGATCACCGGCAGCATCGACATCGAGCGCCTGAAACGCATCAGCCTGCGTACCGAAGCGATTGCGATGGCACGCGAAGGCGCTGATTTCATCGAAGTGTTCCGCTATTTCTGCGATGCCGGGCAGAACGCGGAAGAGAGTTTCGCCTCGGCCCAGCGCGTGTTCCGTGGCGTGCCGCCGAGTGGCGGCCTGGCCTTCACCAAGGACACGGTGTACCTGCGCGGCCTGGTATCGGTGCACACCTTCTTCCGGCACATGCTGGCCGAGGACCGCCTGCAGGTCTGCCGCTGGTTGTTCGCCGGCAAGATGAGCCTGGCCGATGCGATCGCGTTCGCGCCGCTGTTCGAGGCGGGGGTGCTGAAGCCGCCGCGCTGGCTGCCGCATTGGGTGAGCCGGGCGAACGGCCTGGCCGGCATGCTGGCGTTCTCGCTGTTCGCCAACCGGATACGGATGGACCAGCTGGCGCCGGAATGAAATGCGTTGGCGGATCCTCCTGCGCCTGCCTGCTATCGGCTGGGAGGAGGCGGGGCACCCTGGTCAGGACACGCAAAAGCCCCTCCATGGTGCTCGATGGCGCCATCCATGGCGCCAACGGTCCTGACCAGGGTGCCCCGCCTCCTCCAGACAATTTCCTGCGGGCGCGGCAGCAGGTCCACCAGAGGGATTGCGTTTGAAAAGCTTGAAAAGCAAAGCGCCGGGCAATGCCCGGCTCTTTGCTTTTGCTGTTGCTCTTGCTTTCCATTGCCTCCGCGCCGGCGCAGGGAATTGTCGAGCGCGGGTAGGCAGGCCCATGCAGGACCGTTGGCGCCATGGGCCCGAGGCATGCCTCGGGCGGGTTGGGCAGGACGCCCAACCCCGGTCTTGCCGTGTGCGCAGGACAGCGCACACGAGCAAGGCGCCATCGAGCCTCCAAGGACGGGTTTACGGCGTGTCCTGCATGGGCCTGCCTACCCGCGCCATGCAGGCACACTCAATGCGCCGCAGCGCCCGCTTCTGACCTAGAACTCCGCCGCCACCGTCATGAACAGCTGCCGCGGCGCACTCGCATGGATCGCATAGCGCGTGCCCTTCGGATCAGTCGGTGCGAACGAACTCAGCTGGCCGGCGTAGCGCTTGTTGGTCAGGTTGGTCGCGTTCAACGACACCCGCACGTTGCGCAGGCCCAGGCCCGGGCCGAAATCGTAGCCCGCACCGGCGTCGAAGGTGGTCACGCCCGGCACCGACTGGTCGTTGGTGTAGGTGTAGTAGCGCTTGCCGGTGTACTTCGCACGCAGGCTGGCGAAGAAGCCGTCGCGGTTCCAGCTGATCTCGCTGGAGGCCATGCGCTGCGGCGTATCCACCGTGATCTTGCCGGCCACCGGAACGATCGCACCGCCCGAGGTGTAGTCATCCTCGTAGGTGGTCTTGTTCCAGGACAGCGCGTTGTACCACTGCAGGCCATCAATCGGCTTGAGGATGAAAGTCAGTTCCGCGCCGTGGCTCTTCACCGAACCGACGTTGATGAAGCGCGTCACGCACTCCGGGCGCGTGCCGACTTCGATGCTCGAACACGGGTTCAGCGACAGCAGGCGGTTGTCGAACTTGACGTTGTATGCAGCCATCGAGGCCTGGTACTTCTCACCGAAAGTGCGGAAGCCGGCTTCCAGGCTCTTGGACTTCTCCGGCTCCAGCCCGGCGCTGGCCGCGAACGATTCCGGCGACACCTGCAGCGGGCCGCCGCTGCCACCGCCGACGAAGGCGGCGATGTTCTCGGCGTAGGAGGCGAACAGCTCGTTGTTGGCGTTGAGCTTGAGGCCCAGGCCTACCTGCGGCAGCACCGATTCCTTGGCGGTCAGTGTGCCCGACGCAATGCGGGTTTCAACGCCGGGCTGCGCGGTGGCGCGCATGCGGGTGTTGGGACTCTTGATGCCCACGTCCACGGTCAGGCGCTGGTCCAGGAAGCGCATGCGGTCCTGCACGTAGAACTGGCGCGTGCGGATGTCGAAGTCCTGGTTGAACAGCAAGCGGTCGGGGTTCTTCAGGTACAGGTCGTCCAGGAACGGGCCGCTGATGTAGTAGAAGTTGCGCGACACGTTATGGTCGTTCTGCTCGTACCACAGGCCGGCTTCCAGCTCGTGGATGCCCACCGTCCACGACAGCGCGGCGGTCAGGCCATCGCGGTTGATCGTGTAGTTGGTGCTGCGGATCGAGATCGGCAGCATCCTGTCGGTACCCGGGTAGGACGGCTGGCCCGGTGCCCACCAGTGGCCCTGGCCACGGTTGTCGTGGTGGTAGGCCAGCAGCTTCAGGCGGCCCTGCTCGCCCAGGCGCAGGTCGGCATCGACCGAGTACAGGTTGTCGTCGCGCAGCGCACGGCTCTGATAGTACGCATCGTCGATGCTGTTGACGCCGCCGCTGAACTTGCAGCGCGCCTTGTTGTAGGTGCCAGGCGCGCAGTACGCGGCGGCGACGGCGCGATCCCAGTCCGGCGCGTAGATGTTCCAGTCATACCCCAGTCCGCGTGCCAGCATGTCCTTGGACAGGTAGGCATAGTTGGCCTGGCTGGCGCGCGAGGTCGCCACGAACGCACCGAAACGGTGGTCGCCAACGTTCCACACTGCCTTGGCATTGAACTGGCGGGTGGTCTGGTTCTGGTACGGCGCGGCCCACATGTCCTGGTCCTGGTGCACGCCGGACACATAGGCCGAGAAGCCGTTGAGGTCGCCGGTGTCCACGCGCAGGTAGCCGCGGCGCTGGTGGTTGTCGCCGACGGTGACGCTGGCGCGGCCACCGAATTCGGTGGACGGATCCATCGAGAAATACTGGATGGTGCCGCCCAGGTTGCTGGTCGAGGCCACGCCCAGCGAACCAATGCCCTGCGACAGTTCGGCGCCGGCCAGGTTCTCGGCGATGATCGCGCGGGCGATGCTCAGGCCGTTGTAATTGCCGTAGCTGTTGTCGCCCAGCGGGATGCCGTCCAGCGTGTAGCCCAGGCGGCTCTTGTCGAAGCCACGCAGGCTGATGGTCTGCGATTCCTCGTTGGCGCCAAAGGCGTCGTTGGACTGCACCGACACGCCCGGAAGGCGATCGAGGATCTTCTGGCCACTGGTGCCCGGCGGCAGCACCTGCTTGTCCACGGCAGTGATGCGCTGCACCTGGCGGGTCTCGCCCTGACCGATCACAGAGACGGTATCCAGCGTCTGCGCGCTCAGCGCGGCATCGGTGCTGGCGCCGGTATCGGCGGTGGTGGCGGCGGCATGGGCGCTGGCAGCGGCGGAGAGCACGATCGCTACGGCGATCGTCAGGTGTCGGGTCTGCATGGTGGTCCGTTGCATGGGGGGTGATCACCGGCACGCGTGCGCGGTGCAGGGCCACTATGCGAACGGAACATGAAACCTTCTTTACGGAAAACCAACGAATGGTGCAGGGCACCCGCGCAGGTCCCGCAGCCGGATGAAAAAAGGGGCCGGATTCCCTTCGCAAGCAAAGGTTCACCGGCCCCGCGCACTCCGTGGGGGAGGCGGTCCACGCGCAGCGTGGAGAAAGGCTCAACCCATGTACAGGCCACCGTTGACCGGATAGTCGGCGCCGGTCACGTACGAGGCTTCATCCGAGGCCAGCCACGCGCACAGGCCGGCCACTTCCTCGGGGCGACCCAGGCGGCGCACCGGCACCGAGGCCGCCAGCCGGTCCAGTACATCCGGCGGGAAGCTGCTGATCGCCTGGCTGGCGATGTAGCCCGGCGACAGCGTGTTGACGGTGACGCCGCGCGAAGCCACTTCGGCGGCCAGCGCACGGCTGAAGCCATGCATCGCGGCCTTGGCGGTGGCGTAGTTCACCTGGCCGATCTGGCCCTTGTGGGCGCTGACCGAGCCGATGTTGATGATGCGGCCCCAGCCCCGCGTGGCCATGCCGTCGACCACCTGCTTGGTCAGGTTGAACAGCGCGTTGAGGTTGGAAGCGATCACCGCGTTCCAGTCCTCCACCGTCATCTGCCGGAACAGCAGGTCGCGGCTGCCGCCGGAGTTGTTGACCAGTACATCGACCTCACCCACTTCGGCGCGGACCTTGGCGAACGCGGCGCTGGTCGAGGCCCAGTCGGTCGCGTTGCCTTCGGAGGCGATGAAGTCGAAGCCCTGTTCGCGCTGCTCGCGCAGCCAGTTGGCCTTGCGCGGCGAGTTCGGCGCGCAGCCGGCAACCACGGTGTGGCCGCTGCGGGCCAGGCTCTGGCAGATGGCAGTGCCGACACTGCCCATTCCACTGGTGACGTAAGCGATTCGAAGCGTCATTGCAGAAGGCTCCTTGGCAAAGGGTCAGGCGGCGAGGGGATACAGGCCGAACAGCAGGCTGCCGATCATCAGCAGCATCGAGATGGCGATGGCCCACTTCAGGGTGAACTTCTGGTGGTCGGCGAATTCGACCTTGGCCAGGCCCACCAGCAGGTAGGTGGACGGCACCAGCGGGCTGAGCAGGTGCACCGGCTGGCCAGCCAGCGAGGCGCGCGCCATTTCCACCGGAGTGATGCCGTAGTTGCCGGCGGCCTCGGACAGGATCGGCAGCACGCCGAAGTAGAACGCGTCGTTGGACATGAAGAAGGTGAACGGCATCGACGCCACCGCGGTGATCACCGCCAGGTACGGGCCCCACGACTCCGGAATGACCGCCAGGAAGCTGTGCGACATCGCTTCGACCATGCCGGTGTTGTTGAGGATACCGGTGAAGATGCCTGCGGCGAAGATCAGCGACACCACCGACAGCACGTTGCCGGCGTGGTTGACCACGCGGCGGCGCTGCTCGGCCAGGTTCGGGTAGTTGATCACCAGGGCGATGGCGAAGCCGACCATGAACAGCACCGGCATCGGCAGCACGCCGATGATCAGCGCGGTCATCAGCGCCACGGTGAGGGCCAGGTTCACCCACAGCAGCTTCGGCCGCTTGATGTCCTCGGCGTCTTCCACGGTCGGCAGCGGATTGCTGTCATCGGACACGCTGTTGTCCATCCAGCTGCCGCCCTTGGGCAGGGTCACCACGCCGAGGCGACGGCGTTCCTTCAAGCCCAGGTACCAGGCCAGCAGCAGCACGCCGGCACAGGCGATCACCATCGACGGGATCAGCGGCACGAACACATCGGCCGGGTCCACGTGCAGCGCAGTGGCCGCGCGTGCGGTCGGGCCGCCCCACGGGGTCAGGTTCATCACGCCGCCGGCGAGGATGGTCACGCAGGTCATGTTCAGCGCGTTCATGCCCAGCCGCTGGTACAGCGGCAGCATCGCCGAGACGGTGATCATGTAGGTGGTCGAACCGTCGCCATCGAGCGAGATCAGCATCGCCAGCACGGCGGTGCCAAGCACGATCTTCATCGGATCGCCCTTGACGAAGCGCAGGATCACCCGCACCAGTGGATCGAACAGGCCGGCATCGATCATCACCCCGAAGTAGAGGATGGCGAACATCAGCATCACGCCGGTCGGCGCGATCTTCTTGATGCCCTCCAGCATCATCTCGTCGATGCCGGCACCGAAGCCACCGATCAGCGCGAACAGGATGGGAATGGTGATCAGGGCGACGAGCGGCGACAGGCGCTTGCTCATGATCAAGTACATGAACGTAATGACCATGCCAAAGCCGAGGATGCTCAGCATCATCTGCGGACTCCTTGCGAAAACAGGACGTGGGGAGTGGAAGGGGCCGGGCGCCGCGCGCCCGGAATGTCAGGCCTAGAAGTCGTACTGCAGGCGGCCGGTGACCGCGCGGGTGCGGTCCACCGTGACCCCGGCCAGGCGGTCGCGGTTGCGGCTTTCGATCACGTTGAGCATGAAGCGCAGGTTGTCGCGCAGGTACCAGTTGCCGCCCAGCGTCCAGGCTTCGGTGCTGCCGCGGCGCAGGTCCGGCGCGCCATCAAGGTGCTGCGCGCCCCACATCTGGTCGTAGCGCAGCGCCACTTCGAATGCACCGGCCTTGTGGCGGATGTCCTTCACCCGCGCGAAGCGTCCGGTCTTGCGGTCATAGGCGCGGCTTTCGCCGGTGACGAACCAGCTGAGCATGCCGTAGGCGGCCATCACGTCGCCGCGCTGGGCGCCGTCATCGAAGGTGGCGCCACTGAACTCGCCCTGCCACGACAGCGGGCCGCGCACCTGCGCGTATTCCAGCGACCACTTGTTGACGTCGGTATCGCGGCCGGCGGAGAAGTCGACCAGGGTCAGGCGGCTCTCGTCGGACAGGTGGCCGGCCGGGCGCGGACGGATGCGCAGGCCGGGCACGCCATTGGCGCCGGGGTTGTCGTACGCCTCGCGGGCCAGCGACAGGCCCAGGTGCAGCACGTCGCCGTCGCTGGGCGAGGGCGCCCAGGTGATGCGACCACCCGCCGCGCGACCCTTCACCTGCCAGGCGTCGATGCTCTCCAGGCTGTAGAGGCTGGCCGCCCAGGTGAAGTCGCCCGGGTTGGCCTGCCAGGACGCACCCAGGCGGTACAGCGGCGCCAGCGTGGTGCCGGCGTTGCCGCGCTCCAGGAAGCTGCCGTAGTTGGAGCTGGTACGGTCATCCAGCGAGAAATACTGCTTGAACTGGCCCACGGTCAGCTTGCCCGCCTTGCCGAAGCTGCGGGCCAGGTAGACATCCTTGGCCTCGACGCGGTCGCCGGAGAAGTCGGCTTCCAGCTTGTAGTCGACCACGAAGAACTTGCCGGACACATCGACCCATGCACGGCGGATCTCGGTGTCATCCTTGTTCGGCGTTCCGCGGTTGTCGTTGTCGAAGGTGGCGAAGTCCAGGTGCAGGCGGCCCCCCAGGGTGGCGGTGACCGGACGGTCGTCTTCGGCGGCGAAGGCCGGCACCGACAGGACAGCCAGCGCCATCATGGCGGCAGGACGCCGCCAGGCAAACGTGAATTCCACAAACCCTCCCAGGTGCGCGCCAGGCGCGCGGCAATCGTGGGCACCGGACGGTGCGCGGCCGCAGTCTGGGTCGGGCAAGCTGTCATCGTCCTGTCAACGGATTGTGCGGTGCAGCGAAAAGCACAGGCGGCTGGGCTCGCCGTGCCGCGCCCGGCGAGCCCAGCGGCGGCATGCGGTAGCATTCGGTTCCCCTCCCACCCGAGTGCCCATGCGCCTGCTGCTGGTCGAAGACAATCCGGATCTGGCCGATGCGATCATCCGCCGGATGCGCCGCAGCGGGCACGCCGTGGACTGGCAGGCCGATGGCCTGGCCGCTGCCAGCGTGCTGCGCTACCAGAGCTTCGACCTGGTGGTGCTGGACATCGGCCTGCCCAAGCTCGATGGCCTGCGCGTGCTGGCCGGCATGCGCGAGCGCGGTGACAGCACGCCGGTGCTGATGCTGACCGCGCGTGACGGCATCGAAGATCGCGTGCAGGCGCTGGATGTGGGGGCCGACGACTACCTGGGCAAGCCGTTTGATTTCCGCGAGTTCGAAGCGCGCTGCCGCGTGCTGCTGCGGCGTGCGCGCGGCCAGGCCAGCGAAGTGGTGCAGATTGGCGGCTTCCAGTTCGACAACGCGGCGCACCGGGTCAGCCTCGACGGGGAGCCGATCGAACTGCCCAATCGCGAGTACCGCCTGCTGGAGATCCTGGTCGGCCGTCTTGGCCAGGTGGTCGGCAAGGACGAGATCGGCAACGGCCTGTTTGGTTTCGATGACGAAGCGGGCCCGAATGCCATCGAGTTGTACGTTGGTCGCCTGAGAAAGAAGCTGGCGGGCGCGCCGCTGCGCATCACCACGGTGCGTGGCGTCGGTTACCTGCTGGAAGCCAGCGATACCCATGCCGACGCCGATGGCTGACACGCGTGCTGCGACTGCGGCGCCGGGTTCGCTGCGGCGCACGCTGCTGCTCTACCTCGGCGTGCTGCTGGCGGTGTTCGCGGTGGCCCTGCTGTTCGCCGCACGCGATTACGGCCAGCGCGCCGCCAACCGATCCTACGATCACCTGCTGGTGTCCTCGGCGCTGTCCATCGCCGATTCGGTGGCCCTGGTCGACGGCCAGTGGCAGGTCGATCTGCCCTATGCGGCGCTGGACCTGCTGGCGATGGCGCCGGAGGACCGCGTGTTCTACCGGGTGGCCGACAGCCGCGGCACGCTGATCACCGGCTACGGTGATCTGCCGACACCGCCGCGCAGGCCCGGTACCCAGCCGCAGCTGTTCGACGCCCCCTACAGCGGCGAAACCGTGCGCTTCGTGGTGGTCGGCCGCAGTTTCGCCGCGGCCTCCGCGCAGGGCGAGGTGCAGGTGCAGGTGGGCCAGACCCGGCGCGCGCGCGAAGCCGTTGCGCAGGACATGGTCAATCGTGCATTGCTGGCGATCGGTGTGTTGTCCGGGCTGCTGCTGGCGCTGGTGGCGTTCGGCGTGCATCGTGCGTTCCGGCCGCTGGTGCGGGTGGAGCGCGAGCTGTCGCGCCGCGAGCCGTCCGACCTGAAGCCGCTCGATGCCCGCGTGCCGCGCGAGATGGACCAGATGGTGGCCGCGTTGAACCGCTTCATGGAACGCCTGTCCAGCAGCAACGAGACACTGCGCGCGTTCATGGCCGAGGCCGCACACCAGATGCGCACGCCACTGGCGGCATTGCGAGCTCAGGCGCAGTTGGCGCTGGATGATGACGATCCGGAGGACATGCGACGCAGCCTGCAGGCGATCGAGCGCAACGCCACGCATATGAGCCGGCTGCTCAACCAGCTGCTCAGCGATGCCAGCGTGATCCATCGTTCGCACCTGCAACGCTTTGCGGCGGTGGATCTGGCCGAGACCGTGCACCAGGCGTTGCATGAAGCACTGCCGCAGGCAAGCCCTGCACCGCGCGTGCAACTGGCGATGACTGCCGAGCCGGTGCAGGTGCATGGCGACGCGCTGCTGCTGCGCGAGGCAATCAAGAACCTGGTCGACAACGCGTTGAAGTACGGCGGCGACGGCCCGTTGCAGATCGCGCTGACCGTGGAAAGCGGGCAGGCCGTGCTGACCATCGCCGACCATGGCGCAGGCATCGCGGCTGCCGATGCCGAACGCGTATTCGAGCGCTTCGCGCGTGGCGAAGGCGCGCCATCCGGCGGTGCCGGGCTGGGCCTGGCCATCGTCAAGCGGGTGGTCGACAGCCACGGCGGCCGCATCGACCTCAGCAACCGCCCGCAGGGCGGGCTGATCGCCACCATCCGCCTGCCACGGAGCAGTCCATGATCCGCCTGTTTGCCACGGCCGTTGCCCTGCTGCTGGCCCTGCCGGTGCTGGCCGCGCCCGGCGATGTGCGTCGTTTTCCCGCACAGGGGGCGGCCACCGCGCAGCTGCGCATTCACGGCACTACCGACATCGAAGTGTTCGCGGTGGTGATTGCCGATTACCAGCGGCTGCACCCGGGCACCGAGGTGGTGTACGAGGACATCATCACCCAGGACCTGTACGCGCGTTACCTGCACGACCGCGGTGGACCGGCATCGCCGGACCTGCTGATCTCCAGCGGCATGGACCTGCAGACCAAGCTGGTCAACGATGGCCACGCGCTGCCACATCGCTCGGCGCTGACCGCTGCGCTGCCAGCCTGGGCGCAGTGGCGCAACGAGGCCTTCGGCATCAGCTACGAGCCGGTGGTGATGGTCTACAACACCCGCGCAATGCCTTCGGCAAAGGTGCCGCACACGCGCCGCCAGCTGCTGGACCGGCTGCGTGCCGAAGGTGCACCGCTGCGCGGCAGGGTCGGCACCTATGACATCGAGCGCAGCAGTGTCGGCTACCTGCTGGCAACCCAGGATGCGCAGCGCGGCAGCATCGCCGGCGCGCTGCTGGGGGCGCTCGGCGACAACGACGTAGTGCGCGAAGAGCGCACCGGCGTGCTGCTGGACAAGGTGGCCAGCGGCGAGCTGTCGCTGGTCTACAACGTGCTTGGTTCCTACGCGCAGGCACGGGTCGATGCCGGCGCGCCACTGGCCATCGTCGAGCCTGAGGACTACACGCTGGTGGTGCTGCGCACCGCGGTGATTCCGCGTACCGGCCCACACCCGGAAGAAGCGCGGCGCTTCCTCGACTACCTGCTGTCGCCCCGTGGCCAGCAGGTGCTGTCGCGCGAGGCGCGGCTGATGCCGATCGTGACCGGCAACGCACGTGGCGACGATGCGCCCGGCCGCAGCCGGCGTCCGATCCAGCTCGGCCCGGGCCTGCTGGTGTACCTGGATGCGCTCAAGCGCCGCCAGTTCCTCGATGCCTGGCGCAGCAGCGTCGAGCCGGCGGGGCGCTGAGGCTCCGGCCTGCCCGTACAATGGCGGCATGAGCGAATACACCATCCTGATCGCCGACGACCACCCGCTGCTGCGTTCGGCGGTGGTGCAGTCCTTGCGGCAGAGCCTGCCGCTGGCGCAGGTGCGCGAGGTGGCCAGTGCCGATGCGCTGGCCGAGGCGCTCGACGCACAGCCGGACGTGGACCTGGTGCTGCTCGACCTGACCATGCCCGGCGCGCACGGTTTTTCCGCGCTGCTGCACGTGCGCGGCTCGCATCCGGACATCCCGGTGGTGATCCTTTCCTCCAACGACCATCCGCGGGTGATCCGCCGTGCCCAGCAGTTCGGCGCCGCCGGTTTCATCCCGAAGTCCGCGCCGGCCGAGACCATCGGCGAGGCCGTGCAGGCAGTACTCGATGGCGGCCTGTGGTTCCCGGCGATGGCCGCCGAGCGTTCCGAGGCCGATGCACTACTGGCCAGCCGCCTGGCCCAGCTGACCCCGCAGCAGTTCCGCGTGCTGCTCTGCCTGGCCGATGGCCTGCTCAACAAGCAGATCGCCTACACCCTGGGGCTGGCCGAGAACACGGTGAAGGTGCACGTCACCGCCATCCTGAAGAAGCTCGAGTGCCACAGCCGCACACAGGCGGCGGTGCTGGTGAAGGCGCTGGAGCCCGAGGGCGACGCCGGCATCGGGCTGTAGTTTCCAGCAAACGGCGCAGCCCCTCGTGGGTGGACACGTAGAGCAGTTCATGGGTGAGGCCGGGCAGGTGGACTGCACAGGGGCCGCTGCAAGTACATCCATGTAAGCTCGGTCGCCGCATCCATGCGGCTCACGCCCCTGCGCAGCCCACCTACCCGGCCACGGACAGGTTCCGTGCGCATCCATCCACGGAAGAGAAAAGAAGATCCAAAGCAAAGGCAGCCTGACAGGCCGCTTTTTGTAGAGCCGAGCCCACGCTCGGCTGCTTTCTGGCCGGTCCGTGAAGCCGAGCATGGGCTCGGCTCTACACGAGCAAGCGCAGCGCGCGACCCGCTTTTGATCTTATTTTCTTCTCCGTGGGTGCAGGCCACCGAAATCTGTCGGAGGCCGGTCGGGTTGGGTGCGCGGGGGTGTCAGCCGCATGGGCCCGAGGCATGCCTCGGGCGGGTTGGGCAGGACGCCCAACCCGGGTCTTGCCGTGTGCGCAGGACAGCGCACACGAGCAAGCGGCTGCAAGCCTCCATGGACGGATTCACGGCGTCCCCCGCGTACCCAACCCGACCGGCCCACCCGCGGCTTCTGCTTTCCGCGACCACCCAGACACCACCCACGAGGGGCTGCGCCGTTGGCTGGAAACTACCCACGATGGCGGATCAGCAACTGACTCATCAGTGCCCGCAGCGCCGGCGGCTTCACCGGCTTGGCCATCATCCCCCAGCCGCGTTCGGCGGCCATCTCACGCAATCCCGCATCGCGCTCGGCAGTAACCAGCACTACCGGCGGGCGGGCCTGCCACAATTCGGCCAATGTCTCGTACAGCACCGGCCCATGGTGATCGCCCATGCGCACATCCAGCAGCACCAGCTCCGGTACTGCGCCTGTTGCTGCCAGCTGCAGCGCCG
This sequence comes from Stenotrophomonas sp. PAMC25021, assembly GCF_004795795.1. NCBI lineage: Bacteria > Pseudomonadati > Pseudomonadota > Gammaproteobacteria > Lysobacterales > Lysobacteraceae > Stenotrophomonas > Stenotrophomonas sp. PAMC25021. The sequence continues at coordinate 2,878,255 of NZ_CP039255.1, forward strand.
CCTGTGGGCCATCGGCCAGCGCCACCTCGCAGCCCCAGCGCTCCAGCAGCGCGCGGCTGGCCGCGCACACGTGCGGATCGTCGTCGATCACCCACACCCGGCGACCGCGAAGCGGGTTGTCCGCCGCCGGTTCCTGCACCAGCACCGGCACAGGAGCAGTAGCGGGAATCGCGCTGGCTTCGCCGAACGGCACGCCCACCGCGAACACGCTGCCCTGGCCCAGCTGCGAGCGCAGCCGGATCGGATGCCCAAGCAGGCGGCCGATGCGATCGACGATGGCCAGGCCAAGGCCGGCGCCGCGCTGCTGGCCGTCGTGCAGGCGGCGGAACTCCTCGAAGATCTCGCCCTGCAATGCGTCGGGAATGCCGGGGCCCTGGTCGTGCACCTCGATCCACAGCATGCCTTCACGGCGACGGCAGCCGAGCAGCACGCGGCCGCGTTCGCTGTAGCGCAGCGCGTTGGACAGGAAGTTCTGCAGGATTCGGCGCAGCAGGGCTTCATCGCTGACCACCACCGCATCGGTATCGACCCAGTCGACCACCAGGCCACGCGACTGTGCGGCGATGCCGAATTCGCGCGCCAGCGTCTGCAGCAAAGGCCCGAGCCGGAACGCCTGCACTCGGGTCGGCAGGCTGCCGGATTCCAGGCGCGCGATATCCAGCAGGCTGTTGAGGATCGCATCCTGCGCGGCCAGCGCAGCATCGATGTGGTCCGCAGTCTGCTGCTGCGCCGGGTCGCCCAGCTTGCCGCGCAGCACCGAGACGAACATGCGCGCCGCGTTGAGCGGCTGCAGCAGGTCGTGCACGGCCGAGGCGACGAATCGCGTCTTGTAGCGGTTGGCCTGCTCGGCTTCGCGGCGTGCTTCTTCCAGGTCATGGGTGCGCTCGGCGATGCGGTGTTCCAGCGCATCGGCCAGCGAGCGCAGTTCGCGCGCGGCGTTCTTGTAGCTGGTGATGTCGGCATAGCTGGTGACGAAGCCGCCGTCGGGCAGCGGGTTGCCGCGGATTTCCAGCACGGTGCCATCGTCTTTTTCGCTTTCGCGCATGTGCGGGCGGCCGCTGCGCAGGTGGTTCAGGCGGCGCTCGATGGCTTCATCGACCGGGCCCGGACCAAGCAGGCCACGGCGTGCGTTGAAGCGGAACAGTTCCTCGATCGGCCGGCCGACGCGAACCAGGTCCTGCGGGAAGCGGAACAGTTCCAGATAGCGCGAATTCCACGCGACCAGGCGCAGTTCGCGGTCGATCACCACCACGCCCTGCGGCAGGTGTTCGAGGCTGCGGCTGAGGCCGCTGTCGGCATCGGTGGCGGCCTGCAGCAGGCCATCCTGCGCGGTACGCAGTTCCTGTGCATGCTGCTTGAGCAGGGTTTCCAGCTCGCGGCGGCTGCGCAGGCGATGCTTGGCCAGTCGCCGGCGCTGCTGCACGAACAGCACCAGGAAGCCCAGCGCCAGCCATGCAGCGCCACCGGTGAGTGCTGCGGCGCGGCCGGCGCCGGTGGCGGCACCGGCATCGTGCAGCAGGTGCAGGTTCCAGCCTTCGGCGGGCAGCGGCAGGCTCTGCCACAGCATCGGCTGCGGCAGCGCCGGGTCCAGCAGGCGCACCATGCGGCCGCCATCGGCCAGCACGTCTTCGGTGCGTGCGCGCAGGGGCTGCAATGCGCGGTCGGCGTACTGGCGGGCGTCCAGCATCTCGCGGCGCTCATCGGCCCCCAGCGGGCGCAGCAGCCGGTAGCGCCAGCTGTCCCGGTTGGCCAGGAACACCACGTCGTGGTCGTCGCTGGCCAGCACCACGTCCGGGCTGCTCAGCCATTCCTGCTCCAGCGCGGACAACTCGACCTTGATCACCACCACGCCCAGCCGCTTGCCGTCTTCTTCGATGGCCTGCGAAAGGTAATAGCCGGGCACGCCGGTGGTCATGCCGATGCCGTAGAAGCGGCCACGGCCCTGCGCCAGCGCCTGGCGGTAGTAGGGGCGGTAGCTGTAGTTCTCGCCGACATTGGTGGTCGGCTGGTCCCAGTTGCTGGCCGCCACCGCCACACCGTCGTGGCCGACCAGGGTCAGGGTCGAGGCACGGGTGACTTCGTTGGCGCGTTGCAGCTTGAGGTTCAGCCGCTGCCGTTCGCTGGGCGAGGGCGGCACGCGCAGTGCATGCAGCAGATCCGGGTCAAGTGCCAGCACCTGCGGCAAGGTGCCGAAGCGGTCGATGCGCTGTTGCAGGCCCTGGCCATACAGCTGCAGCTGGCGTTGCACCTGGCTGCTTTCCTCGCCGAGCGCGCGCCGCCAGGCGTAATGACCGGCGGCGACCGCGCACAGCACGGTACCGCCGACCATCACCAGCAGGGTCAGCAACAGCATCCGGTGGCGGCTGAGCCAGTACATGGCGGCAGTCTACGCAGGGCCGGCGGGCGTGGCGTGCACGCCCGCCGGGGTCTGACGTGGAAGGGGTCAGAAGTGCATCTGCGCGCGCAGTTCGAAGATCTCCGGCGTGCTGTGCACGCCACGACGGCTGGCGTCGACCTTCACGTAGTTGGCCTGGAACTTGAAGTGGCTGGTCAGGTACCAGTTCGCGCCCAGCGTCAGGTCGTGCTGGCGGCCGCCGAGGATGCTGCCATCGTCCAGGTCGAGACGGCTGTATCGGGCCAGCAGTTCGACCGCGCCGTAATTGTGCGCCGGCTTGATGTTGGCCACCGCGCCGGCGTTGTACGGGCGCGATTCGCCGGTCAGCACCCAGCTGGCCATCGCGTACTGGCCACTGCCGGTGTAGTCGGGCTTGCCGTCATGACGGGTGACCGTAGCGCGCAGCGCTTCGGCCTGCAGCGAGAACGGGCCCCGGATCCAGATGCCTTCCACGCCGGTGCGGCGGATCTGGTCGGCGGTGACCAGCGCACCGGAATCGACGTAGCGGATGTCGGTCAGGCCGGCTTCCGGGCGCGCGCGCAGGCGGGCGCTGGCCTCGTGATGCACGTCGCGGCCATCGCTGTAGCCACGCGGGTTTTCCTGCGAGTAGGCCAGGCCCAGGTGGATCACATCGCCCGGTGCCTTCACCGGCGTCCACACCGCACGCACCGCCTGGGTGGTGCCGGGGTTGTCGCCCTGCAGGTCCTTGCCGCCATAGGCCCCGGCCTGCAGCAGGTACTGCGGGCGCTCCAGCACCCACTCCACGCCGGTGCGGCGGCCTTCGTAGAAGGCCTGCACCGGCAGCGAGGTTTCCAGGAAGCTGCCGGCACGCGAAGAGGTGTTCGCATCCAGGCCGACCGGGGTCTTCATGTAGCCGAAGCGGAAGCGGCCGACGTCACGGCCGAAGAAGGCCTTGCTCTCGAAGCGCACGAACACGTCCAGCCAGGTATCGGCCTGGAAGTCGTAGTAGACCATCGCATCGTAGACGCCCTTCTTTTTCAGCGTCGCGCCGAATTCCTTGCGGCGCACGGCATCGTCGTCCTCGAGGCCACTGGCCGAGGAGAAGTCGTTGTAGTCGTAGGCGATGTTGGCGGTGGCCGCCAGCTCGGTGCCATCACCGAAGGTGTACTTGGTCGGCCAGTTGTCGAAATCGGCGGCCGAGGCGAAGGCGGGAAGGGCGGCCAGCGACAGGGCCAGCAAGATGGGATTCGGGCGCATGTTGGGTGCGGCTCTCTCAGATTGCGTGTGGACAGGACATCAACGGCCGGAAGGGCCGGAACTTTCGCAAAGACTCACCCAGCCGTTCAGCCCGGGCCACCAGCCTCCCCAGGATCGGGCGGTGCGGCGCCAGTGTAGGCACCTGTGCCACCTGAACCGGGAGGCTAGTACCAATAGGTTATCTGCGCTGGCGTGCCTGGCGCGTACAAAGGCGTCCATTGGTCGCACCTCCTGTGCGTGCTGCACAGGGCCTGCGATCAGTTTCCACGGTAACGGTTCCCGTGCAGCTCCGGGGCCGTACGTGCCTGAAAACGCCCCTTCCGGAGTCCGCCATGCACATCCCGACCGCAGCACCGGTGCCTGCAAAGCCGTTGCCGATCTATCGCCAGCTGTACTTCCAGGTGATCGTGGCGATCGTCCTGGGCGCCATCCTCGGCCATTACGAGCCGTTGATCGGCGAGAAGATGAAGCCGCTCGGTGATGCCTTCATCAACCTGGTGAAGATGATCATCGCGCCGGTGATCTTCCTCACCATCGTCACCGGCATCGCCAGCATGACCCACCTGCGTACGGTGGGCCGGGTCTTTGCCAAGGCGATGGCGTACTTCCTGTTCTTCTCCACGCTGGCGCTGATCGTCGGCATGATCGTGGCGCACGTGGTGCAGCCCGGCGCCGGCATGAACATCAACCCGGCCGAGCTGGACCAGACCGCGGTGCACAGCTACGTCGAGAAGTCGCACGACCTGACCCTGGTCGGCTTCCTGATGGACATCATCCCGAAGACGCTGCTCAGCGCCTTCGTCGACGGCAACATCCTGCAGGTGCTGTTCGTGGCCGTGCTGTTCGGCATCGCGCTGGCGATGGTGGGGGAGAAGGGCAAGCCGGTGCTGAACTTCCTGGAGGCGCTGGTCGCTCCGGTGTTCAAGCTGGTGCACATCCTGATGAAGGCCGCCCCGATCGGCGCCTTCGGTGCGATCGCCTTCACCATCGGCAAGTACGGCGTCGGCTCGCTGATCAACCTGGCCTGGCTGGTGGGCTCGTTCTACCTCACCGCCTTCCTGTTCGTGGCGGTGATCCTCGGCGTGGTCTGCCGCCTGTGCGGCTTCTCGGTGTTCAAGCTGGCGCGCTACCTGAAGGCCGAACTGCTGCTGGTGCTCGGCACCTCGTCGTCGGAGTCGGCGCTGCCGTCGCTGATGGAGAAGATGGAACGCGCCGGCTGCAGCAAGTCGGTGGTGGGCCTGGTGGTCCCGACCGGCTACTCGTTCAACCTGGACGGCACCAACATCTACATGACCCTGGCGGCGCTGTTCATCGCCCAGGCCACCAACACCGAACTGACCCTGGGCCACCAGATCGCCCTGCTGCTGGTCGCCATGCTCAGCTCCAAGGGCGCGGCCGGCGTCACCGGCGCGGGCTTCATCACCCTGGCCGCCACCCTGGCCGTCGTGCCGGAAGTGCCGGTTGCCGGCATGGCGCTGATCCTGGGCGTGGACCGCTTCATGAGCGAATGCCGCTCGCTGACCAACTTCATCGGCAATGCCGTGGCCACCGTGGTGGTCTCGCGCTGGGAAGGCGCGCTGGACCGCAACCGCCTGAAGCTGGCGCTGGATGGCCGCGAAAGCGAACTGCCGCCGCCGGTCGATGCGCTGCCCGAGGCACTGCCGGCCAAGGGCTGATCCAGGTGTGTGGTACCGCGGGGCCGGTCACGACAGTGGTACGGCCCCGCGGCGTTTCAGGGCGTCCCATGGCTGTCATGGGCAACGCCGAAGCTGACATCCCGGTACCGTCGCATACGGCACGGAATTGTGCGGTCGCAGCATGCTTGCGACAGGATAGCGACAGGTCCAGACGCTCCAACGGGGGTATCATCCCCTGTCCCTTCTGCCCATTCATGTAACCCACATCGATGTCCAACGAAGATTTCAAACAGGCCGCCCTCGATTACCACCGGATGTCCCCGCCGGGAAAGATCAAGGTTTCCGCTACCAAGCCCATGCTGACCCAGCGCGACCTGTCGCTGGCGTATTCGCCGGGCGTGGCGTACGCCTGTGAAGCGATCAAGGCCGACCCGCAGCAGGCCAGCGAGCTGACTGCCCGCGGCAACCTGGTGGCGGTGATCTCCAACGGCACCGCGGTGCTGGGCCTGGGCAACATCGGCGCGCTGGCCGGCAAGCCGGTGATGGAAGGCAAGGGCGTGCTGTTCCAGAAGTTCGCCGGCATCGATGTGTTCGACATCGAAGTCGACGAGACCGACCCGGACAAGCTGGTCGACATCATCGCCTCGCTGGAACCGACCTTCGGCGGCATCAACCTGGAAGACATCAAGGCGCCGGAATGCTTCGTGGTCGAGCGCAAGCTGCGCGAGCGCATGAAGATCCCGGTGTTCCATGACGACCAGCACGGCACGGCGATCATCGTCGGCGCGGCGGTGCTCAACGCCATGGCGATCACCGGCAAGAAGATCGAGGACGTGAAGCTGGCGACCACGGGCATGGGCGCGGCCGGCATTTCCTGCGTGAACATGCTGGTGCAGCTGGGCCTGAAGCCGGAAAACATCCTGGCCTTCGACCGCGAGGGCGTGATCCACACCGGTCGTACCGACCTGGATCCGGAAAAGCAGCGCTATGCGCGCGACACCGACAAGCGCACCCTGGCCGAGATCGTCGACGGCGCGGACATTTTCCTGGGCCTGTCGGCGCCGGGCATCCTGACCGCCGACATGGTCAAGACCATGGCGCCGGATCCGGTGATCTTCGCACTGGCCAACCCGACCCCGGAAATCATGCCGGAACTGGCGCGCGCCGCCCGTCCGGACGCGATCATCGGCACCGGCCGTTCGGACTACCCGAACCAGGTCAACAATGTGCTGTGCTTCCCGTACCTGTTCCGTGGTGCGCTGGACGTGGGCGCCACCGCGATCAACGAGGAAATGAAGATCGCCTGCGTGCGTGCCATCGCTGCACTGGCCCGCCGCGCCGCCACCGACATGGGCTCGGCCTATGGCGGTGACACCCCGAGCTTCGGCCGTGAATACCTGATCCCGCGTCCGTTCGACCGTCGCCTGCTGGTGGAGCTGTCGGCCGCCGTGGCCCAGGCCGCAATGGATTCGGGCGTGGCCTCGCGCCCGATCGACGACATGGGCGCCTACCGCGACAAGCTGGCCCAGTTCGTCTACCGCACCAGCCTGATGATGAAGCCGGTCTACGACCGCGCGCGCAGCGACAAGCAGCGCGTGGTGTACGCCGAAGGCGAAGAGGAAGTGGTGCTGCAGGCGGTGCAGAACGTGGTCGATGACGGCCTGGCGCACCCGATCCTGATCGGCCGCCCGGAAGTGATCGAGTCGCGCATCGAACGCCTCGGCCTGCGCCTGAAGATCGGCGAGAACGTTGAAGTCACCAACATCAACGATGACCCGCGCTTCAACGAATACTGGCAGTACTACCATGGCCTGACCGGCCGTCGTGGCGTGACCGTGGCCGCGGCGAAGAACCTGATGCGTTCGCGCCCGACCCTGATCGCAGCAGTGATGGTGGCGCGTGGCGAAGCCGATGCGATGCTGACCGGCATCGTCGGCCGCTTCCACAAGAAGCTAGGCTACGTGCGCAGCGTGCTGCCGCTGGAGCCGAAGGTCACCTCGACCTCGGCGATGACCGGCGTGATCAACCAGCAGGGCGTGTTCTTCTTCGTCGATACCCACGTGCAGGAAGACCCGACCGCCGAGCAGCTGTGCGAAGCGACCCTGCAGGCGGCCTACCGCATGAAGTTGTTCGGCATCGAGCCGAAGGTGGCGCTGCTGTCGCACTCCAACTTCGGCAGCCACGATTCGAAGGACGCGCTGAAGATGCGCCAGGTGCGCGAGCTGCTGCTCAAGCGCAACCCGCGCCTGAACGTGGACGGCGAAATGCAGGGCGACACCGCATGGGATGAAGCGCTGCGCCAGAAGCTGCTGCCGGGCTCGACCCTGCAGGGCCGCGCCAACCTGTTCGTGCTGCCGAACCTGGAAGCGGCCAACATCGCCTACAACCTGGTGCGCGTGTTCACCGATGGCGTGGCGATCGGCCCGATCCTGATGGGCGTGAACAAGCCGGTGCACATCCTGACCACCAGCGCCACTTCGCGCCGGATCCTGAACATGACCGCGATCGCGGCGGTCGATGCGCAGATCCGCAAGCAGCTGGAAGCGGAAAAGAAGGCATAAGCCTTCTTTCCCACTTCCGCTGCCCACGCATTCTTCCTCTACCCCCGCCTTCGGCGAGCCCCTTCAACAAGAAGGGGCTCCTGGTCGGAAGAATGATGGCGCTGGCGCGGCTGGACGTCGGCGCAAGTGAAAACACCGGGCATTGCCCGGTGTTTTCATTTGCCGCAACGGCCGCCGAACCTGCCACACGCGCTACGCCGCCCGGTCATTTCCCTGCAACGCCGTTGCGGCCCAATACGCCCACGCGGCCCGGCCGTGGGAAGGGACCGGACCGGCCTTCCCACCCTGGGCCCGACCAACTTTCATGGGCGAGGGTGTCATGCGTAATCGAGTCACGCGGCGATATTTCCAGCAGCTGTTCGCGCTGTACGCCGGTTTCGTGCAGTCGCGCTGAGGCGTAGAAAGCAGCGAGGTAGAGTCGACCGTTGGTCGACTATCGCGCGAAGCGCGGGGTTTTCGGGGGCTGTACGAAAGTCAGTCGACTAACAGTCGACTCTACCCAGTCGCCCCAATTCCCAGTTGACCAGCCAGTCAGCGCCGCTTGCCGCGGCGTGCAGGGGCCGGCGGCGGTGCATCCGAACGCGGCTTGGCGTACTGGGCCCACAGTGCGGGCAGTGCCTTGCCGGTGTGCTTCTGCCACAGCGCCGGTGCATAGCGGCCATCGCGCAGGGCCGTGTCCAGTGCCAGCACCAGGCCCGGGTGTTCGGCGTCGGCCCATTTCAGGAACGCACCGGTGACCCGGTAGCCGCTGTCGAAGTTCTGGCCCTTCTCGACCTTGCCCGGCAGCGACCAGCCCGCGGCGGCATTGTCCATGCCGTAGCGGTCGCGTGCGTAGTCGGCGATGCCCTCCACCAGCCAACCCGGCACCCGTGCGTCGCCATGGCCCGGATAGCCCTGCACGATGTGCATGGCCTCATGGGTGACCAGGTCGATGTCGTTGGGGTGCTGCGCCAGCCAACCCGGATTGATGGTGATCGTTGCCGCCTGGTCCTTGTCACCGACGAAGGCGATCCCGGTGTAGGCCGGATCGATCACGATGCGCACCATCGATGGCGCGGCCGGGTGGAAGTCCGCACGTTCGCGCAGGTAGGCGAAGTAGAACGTATCGATCACCCGCTTGCGCTGCGGCGCGGCCAGGGCGCCACGGGCGTCCTGGTAGTTCAGCGTCACGCCGTCGCGGGTCAGCTGCGCATCAAAGGCCTGGGTCTGGCCGAAGCTGGAGAAGGAAAGGGCAACAAGGGCCAGAGGCAACAGACGGTAGCGCATAGGGCTCATTGTACGGCGCTGGGCGCCAACAGTTCGATCTCCGCCAGCGGCAGCCGGCCCGGCGCGGCCAGGCGCAGCCGGTACTCGCTGTAACGACCGGGTCTGGCGATGCGGAACGGACGGGTCTGGCGGGCAGACTCGAAGGCTTCGCCGCTGCGCTGGTCGAGCACGGTCCAGTGGCCGTTGCCATTGCGCGCTTCCAGCGTCCATTCGCCGCCCTGGATGCGGCCGTCACCGCTGGTCAGCGTATACATCGTCGGCGTGCCATTGCTCAGGCCGGTCAGTGCGATGGTCGCGCCGCCACCCAGGCCGACGGTGGTGGCCGCATCGTCATCGACCAGCGCCGGCAGGGCGCGGCCATCGGCCAGTGTTGCCTTCGCGCCGCTGCCGAGCAGGTCGTGCAGCAGCTGCGGGCGCTGGCCACGGGCGGTCAGCGAGCGCGGCACGTCATCCACGCCGCTGCCCCAGCGCGACGGCTGCGGGCCCATCACGAAGTCCAGCGTCGCGCCCCTGGCGATCAGCTCGTGCGGCACCCAGGTCTTCGTCCAGGGCGTGCCGTTGATCTTCAGCGACTGCACGTAGACGTTCTCTCGCGAATTGTTGGCCGCGTTCACGGTCAGCACCGCGCCGCCCTGCAGTTCCACCCGCGCGTGGCGGAAGGCCGGCGAACCGATCACATACTCCGGGGCGCCCATGCGCAGCGGGTACAGGCCCAGCGAGGCCAGCACGTACCACGCCGAGGTCTCGCCATTGTCCTCGTCGCCCGGATAGCCCTGGCCGATCTCGCTGCCGACGTACAGCCGCGACAGGATCTCGCGCACGTGCTGCTGGGTCTTCCACGGCTGCCCGGCGTACAGGTACATCCACGGGATGTGGTGCGCCGGCTGGTTGCTGTGCGCGTACATGCCCATGCGCACGTCGCGCGCCTCGGTCATCTCGTGGATGGTGCCGCCGTAGGAACCGGCCAGTGCCGGGTCTGCGGTTTCCGGCGTGGCGAAGAAGGCATCCAGTTTCGCCGCCAGCTTGTCGCGGCCACCGTACAGCGCGGCCAGGCCTTCGCCATCGTGGGCAGCGGTGAAGGCGAAGGTCCAGCCATTGGACTCGGTGTAGTCGTGGCCCCACACGCGCGGGTCGTAGTCCTTCGCGTCCACGCGCCACTGGCCATCGGCAGTGCGGCCCTGGAAGAAGCCGGCGGCCGGATCGAACATCGTCGTGTAGCTGGCGGCGCGATAGCGGAAGTAGTCGGCCTCGGTGCTGTAGCGCTCGCGTGCGGCCGGCGTGGTCGCACGCTTGGCCAGCGCGTCGGCCATGTTGGCGATGCCGAAATCATTGAGTGCGCCTTCCATCGTCCACGACATGCCTTCATGCACGTCCGCGCTGGCGTAGCCACGGAAGGTCGAACGGTCCATGCCCTTGCGGCCGACATGGCGGTCGGGCGGGACCACGCTCGCGTTCTTCAGCGCGGCGGCGTAGGCCTCGGCCGGATCGAAACCGCCGATGCCCTTCAGCCACGCATCGGCGAAGGCCACGTCCGAGCTGGTACCGACCATCAGGTCCGCATAGCCCGGCGACGACCAGCGTGCGATCCAGCCGCCGGCGCGGTACTGCTCGATGAAGCCCTGCACTAGCTGGCCGGCATCGTCGGGCGTGAACAGTGCATAGGCCGGCCAGGTGGTGCGGAAGGTGTCCCAGAAGCCGTTGTTGACGAACACCTTGCCATCGCGCACGCCGGCGTAACTGCGGGTCGCGCTGCCTTCGGTGTTGTCATCGCTGGCGCTGGCCTGGTTGGCGTAGCGCCACTCCGGTGCGGCGGCGCTGCCCACGTTCTCGTGGCCGGAATTCGGGTACAGGTACAGCCGGTACAGGCTGGAGTACAGCGTGGTCTTCTGGTCGTCGCTGGCATCGCCGATGTCGAAGCGGGCCAGGCGCGCGTCCCACGCGTCCTGTGCGCGGCCGGCCACGCTCTCCAGCGTATCGGCGGCGGCGATTTCCAGTGCGAGGTTGTGCCGCGCCTGCTCCACCGAGATCAGCGAGGTGGCGATGCGCATCGTCACCCGCCGCTCGCTGCCGGCATCGAACTTGATGTAGCCGGTCGGGCGCCCGGTGTCGAGGCGGCCGCTGCTGCGCCAGGGCTTGTCGAAGCTGGCCACCACGTACATGCGGCTGGCGCCGTTGGAGAGGCCGCTGCGCGTATCGGTGTAGCCCGACAGCGTCTGTGTGGCGGCATCCAGAGTCAGGCCACCACGTGCATCGACGTTGTCGAACAGCAGGTTGGCGTCACCGCCTTCGGGGAAGTCGAAGCGGAACAACGCGGCATGATCGGTCGGCGCGATGGCGGCAGCGATGCCGTTGTCGAAGCGCACGTCGTAGCGGTAGGGGCGCGCGCTTTCATGGCGGCGATCGAACGACAGCGCGCGCTTGCGGCGGTCGGCCTCCGGCACGCCACGGCTGGCCGAGGGCATCACCTGGAAGGTCTGGCGGTCACCCATCCACGGGCTGGGCTGGTGGCTCAGCGCAAGCGCCTGCAGCTGCGGGCGGTTCTGTGCGTCGTTCTGTTCGTTCCAGCGGTACAGCCAGTTCAGTGCGCCGGCATCGGTCACCGGGGTCCAGAAGTTGAAGCCGTGCGGCACCGCCGTGGCCGGGAAATTGTTGCCGCGCGAGAAGGTGCCGTTGGCCTGGGTGCCGCGGGTGGTCAGCACCCAGTCGGAGACGCGCTGTGGCTGCTGCCGCGGCTGTGCGTCCAGGCGCACGTCATCAATCCAGCCAGAGACCGGCACGCCCTCGGCACTGGCCACCTCCAGCTCGATCGCCACCACGCGGCGGCCCTTCAGCGTGGGTACGTCGCCCAGCCGCACTGCCTTGCGCGCCCACTGTTGCGGGTACAGCGTCTTCGATTCGCCCTGCGCGCGTGCGCCGATCGCCACCCCATGCTGGTCGCGCGCCGCACCGGCCGACACGCGGCTGCCATCGTCCAGCAGCAGGTCCAGCGAGACATAGGTCGAAGCGACGGTGTCCTTGCCGACGATCTCCGGCAGCACCAGCCACGACAGCGTGGTATCGGCCTCGATGGGCAGGTCGGCCTTGAACAGTTCGCGCCGCGCGCTGCCGCCTTCGCTGCTGTAGCGCAGTGCATGCAGGCCGCTGTAGCCGGCGTTGCGCTTGGCCGCGTAAGGCGCCGCAGGGCCGTTGCCGATCGTGACCTGAAGTGCACCCGCGGCCTGCGTCGGGGCAGGTTCGCCGGGCTCGAACGAGGTCTGCAGCCCCTGTGCCAGCACCGGCATCGCAGTGGTCGCACAGGCCAGGGCCAGGGCCAGTGGAAGCAGGGCGCGGCGCGGATCGGACAGGGTCATGCAAGGGTCTCCCGGAAGGGCTGGCGGCGGGCAGAACCCGCATCGGCGGACACCACGGACAGCATCGCTCCGCCCGCCAGGCTGGCAGTGGAAGAGGCGATGCCGGTCCGGTGGGGGCGGGCCATGCGATCGGGTTGGATTGGGTGGGTCGGGGTGCGACCTGGCCCGATCCTGCAACAGCCGTCGCGCGCTGGCAAGTGCCATTTAGTTCGATCCAAATGCGGGAAATATCGCTGGAGTCGATTCTGGCGAGCGAACCTGCCGGAACGACCGCGAAATCCCCGGCGCCGCCGCCGCCCGGCGTGCGGCGGGGAGATGCGAGGCATCGGCGGGAGCGCGCAAAGGCCCGTCGTGGCGCAATGTCGGTGCGGCCCAGATGCTAGAATCACAGGCCTCGCAACCCGTTCACCGACATCCGCCATGAGCCATACCGCCACCGCGCCCGCCAACGCCGAGAAGCGCTACACCGTGCACCGCAGCGATCTGCCGTTGAGCTGCCCGACCCCGGAAATGGCGCTGTGGAACTCGCATCCGCGCGTGTACCTGCCGATCGAAGACGAGCCCAACGGTGAAGCGCAGTGCCCGTACTGCGGTTCCGTGTTCGTGCTGGCCGACTAAACGGCGGCCCCTTCGATGCGCCGATTGACCGTGGTGCAGTTGCTGCCGGCGCTGCACTCCGGCGGTGTCGAGCGCTCGACCCTGGAAATCGCTGCTGCCCTGGTCGCGGCCGGCCATCGTGCACTGGTGGTGTCCGCCGGTGGCCGCCTGGTGCAGCCGCTGCTGGACAGCGGTGCCGAGCACCTCACCCTGGACATCGGCCGCAAGTCGCTGCTGACCCTGCGCCATCTGCCGACCCTGCGCCGCCTGTTTGCCGAGGTCGGTGCGGACATCGTGCACGCCCGTTCGCGGCTGCCGGCCTGGCTGGGCCTGTACGCGATCCGCGCCATGCCCGCCGCACAGCGCCCGCACTGGGTGACCACCGTGCACGGGTTGAATTCGCCCAGCCGCTACAGTGCGGTGATGACCAGTGGCGAACGCGTGATCTGCGTGTCCAATACCGTGCGCGCCTTCGTGCAACGCCACTACCCGACGGTGCCGGAAGAAAAACTGCAGGTCATTCCCCGCGGTGTCGATGTCGGCCAGTTCCCACGCGTAGCACGTGCCGACCGTCGCCCGCGGCTGGCCCTGGCCGCCGATTATCCCTGGCTGGCGCAGGTTGATGGCCCGCTGCTGCTGTTGCCCGGGCGCGGTACCCGGCTGAAGGGCCACGCCCACGCGCTGCAGCTGCTGGCCGACGTGCGTGCCGCCGGCGTGCCTGCGCAGCTGTGGATGCTGGGTACCGAGGAACCCGGGCGTGAGGCCTACGTGGCCGATCTGCGCCGCCAGGCTGCGGCACTGGGCGTGGCCGAGGCCGTACAGATCAGCACGCCTACCGCACGCATCGCCCTGGCCTACGCCGCCAGCGATCTGGTGCTGCAGCTGTCGGACAAGCCGGAAGCCTTTGGCCGCACCGTGGTCGAGGCGCTGTCGGTCGGCCGCCCGGTGCTGGGCTGGGACCACGGTGGCGTCGGCGAACTGCTGCAGCAGTTGCAGCCCGGCGGCGCGGTGCCGCTCGGCGACGCGCGCGCGCTGGGTGAACGTGCGCTGGCCCTGCTGGCGCAGCCGCCATCCTTGCCGACCCGCATCCCGTTTACCCTGCAGGCCATGCAGCGCGATACCCTCCGCCTCTATGCCGATCTCGCCGGCTGACCCCGCTGCCATCGTGCGCGACGACCGCGCTGGGCGCTGGGCGCCCTGGTGGGTGCTGGCGTACGTGGCGATGTGGCCGTTGCCAGGCATCGCCGAAACCGTGCTCGGCCTTGGCGCGCTCTATGCTGCCGTGCGCATGGTCATGCGCCGGCTGCAGCGCCGCCCGCACCTGTTGAGCACGGCGGCGTGGGCCCTGACCTCGATCCTGTTCCTCGGCTACTGGCTGCCACAGGCGTTCTCGGCCATCGATGCGATCGATCCGGCGGCCTCGTGGACCAAGGCTGCCGCCGGACTGCGCTACCTGCCCTTCATGTGGCTGGTGGCGATCGCGGTAGCCACGCCGGAACGGCGGCGGCTGACCTTCGGTGGCCTGGCGCTGATCACCGGCGCGTGGACGCTGGACGCGTTGGTACAGGCGCTGGCCGGCACCAGCCCATGGTTCTGGTCGCTGCAGCACCTGAAGCTGGCCGTAAGTGGCCACGCGCTGTGCCCGGCCGACGAAGCCGCACTGGCCGACCGCCTCAGTGGCGCGCTCGGGCCCTGCAACCTGAAATTCGGCCAGGTACTGGCCAGCCTGTCACCCTTCCTGCTGCTGCCGATGGCGCGGCGTTTCGGCAGTGCGGGGTGGTTGCTGGCCGCCGCCGCACTGGGAGGCGTGCTGCTGCTGGCCGGTTCGCGCGCCTCGTGGATCACCTTTGTGCTGGTGCTGGCCTACAGCGGCCTGCGCCAGTTCGGCTGGAAGCGGCTGCTGCTGCTGGCCCTTGTGGCAGCGCTGGGTACGGCCGCACTGACAGCGGGCGTGCCGCAGCTGCGCGAGCGTGTTGCGCGCACGGCACAGGCATGGAACGAAGACGGGCAGGGCGTTGACGAGGCGCTTTCGGGGCGCGCGCGCATCTGGACGGCGGCGGTGTGCATGATCGAGGAACATCCGGTCAACGGTGTCGGTGCGCGCGGCTTCCGTGATGCGTATCCGGCCTGCGTGTCAGACGAGGGCCCCGCCGTGTGGGGCAATCAACCGGCATTGCACGCCCACCAGATCGTGCTGGAAATCCTGGCCGAGACCGGCGTGCTGGGCCTGCTGCTGTGGCTGGCGGCGGTGGCGCAGGCCTGGCGGGCCTGGCGCTATGCACCGCCGGCGGCGCGTGACCGCGCCCGCCCGGCGATGCTGGCGCTGGCGGTTACCGTGTTCCCGCTCAATACGCACCTGGCGTTCTATTCTGCGTTCTGGGGCGGCCTGACCGTGCTGCTGGCGGCCCTGTTCGCCGGCAGTCTGCTGGCCCGCGAATCGGACGAATCTCCGCCGATGCAGTAGTTGCCAACCTTGGTGGGCTCCCCGGGACCGGCCTCGGTTCATCCGGCGCCAACCAAGGTTGGCGCCACGAGGACGCCGGCCCTTCCACCGCATCCGGCTATTTGTAGAAATCACTCCGGCCGCCGGGCTGGCGCTTGAAGCGGCGGTGGATCCACAGGTACTGGTCGGGGGCTTCGCGCACCATCTCTTCGATGGCCTGGTTGACCCGCGTGGTATCGGCTTCCACGTCCTCGCTGGGGAAATTCTCCAGCGGTGCGCCGATCTTCAGCACGTACTTCCCGCCTTCGCGGCGGTGGAAGTACGGGATCACTGCACAACCGGTCATCCTTGCCAGCTGGTGGGTGGCGGTGATGGTCGAAGCGGTGTGGCCGAAGAACGGCACGAACACGGTGTCCTTGCCACGCATGTCCTGGTCCGGCGCGTACCAGAGGAAGCCGCCCTTCTTCAGGTGGCGCACGGTCGCGCGGATGTCCTCGTTGGCGAACATCGCCTTGGCATAGCGCAGGCGGCCGAACTTCACCGCCCACTCGTACACCGGGTTCTTGTGCTTGCGGTACATGCCGGACAGGTCGACGTAGTCGCACAGCAGGCGTCCGCACATTTCCAGGGTCATGAAGTGGCCTGAGACCAGCAGCACGCCGCGGCCTTCAGCCTCCATCTGCCGCAGGTGTTCCAGGCCTTCGATCCGTACCTGCGGGCGGATGCGGTCGATGCTGCCCCACCAGGCGCGGATGCACTCGAACACGCCCACGCCCAGCGCATCGAAACTGTCGCGCACCAGGCGCTGGCGCCAGGCTTCGTCCTTCTCGGGGAAGCACAGCTGCAGGTTGACTTCGGCGGCGCGGCGGCGGCTGCCGAGCAGGCGCCAGGTGATCCAGCCGACGCCCCGGCCCAGCGCGCGCTGCAGCATCCACGGCAGGCGGGCGATGGCGAAGGCGCCGAACATGGCGGCGAACATCGGCCAGTTGCGCGGATCGCGCAGCGATGGGCGGACGGCGGTGGAGGCATCTGACATGGGGCCATTCTACCAAGGCGGCCGCGTGTCTTTCCCCGGGGGCTCCCGTATCCTTGCCGCATGCGCAAAGACCCTGTCGAATGGATCCTGCGCGGCCTGTATTCGGTCGTGCTCTACATCCTGCTGCCGATCACCGTGTACCACCTGGTCTGGCGCGGTTTCCGGGTTCGTGAATACTTCCGGCGCTGGGATGAACGCTATGCCTCCTATCCGCAGCCGACCGGGCAGCCGCGGGTCTGGCTGCACGCGGTCTCGGTGGGCGAGGTCAATGCCGCCGCGCCGCTGGTCAATGCCCTGCGCCAGCAGCGCCCGGACATCCGCTGGGTGATCACCACCATCACCCCGACCGGCTCCGAGCGCGTACGCGCGCTGTGGGGCGACGCCCTGGACCATGTCTACCTGCCGTATGACGTGCCGGGCAGCGTCAACCGTTTCCTCGGCCATTTCCAGCCCAGCCTGGCGCTGATCCTGGAAACCGAGCTGTGGCCGAACATGCTGTTCGGCTGCCGTGACCGCGGCATTCCGGTGTACATCCTCAACGCCCGGTTGTCGGCGCGTTCGCTGCGCGGCTACCGGTTGCTGGCGGCACTGATCCGCCGCGCGCTGCGCACCGTCACCTGCGTGGCCGCGCAGTCGCAGGACGATGCCGAGCGCTTCGTGCAGCTGGGGGCGGATCCCGGCCAGGTGCAGGCGCTGGGCAACCTGAAATTCGACATCGCCACGCCGGATGTGCAGGGTTTCGTCGAACAGTTCCACGCGCGGGTACCGGCCGCTCGTCCGGTATGGATCGCCGCCAGTACCCATGATGGCGAGGAGCAGGCGGTGATCGACCTGCACCGGCGCCTGCGCCAGCGGCATCCGGAGCTGCTGCTGCTGTGGGCACCGCGACATCCCGAGCGTTTCCCGAAGGTGGAAGCGCTGGCGCGCGAACAGGGCTGGAGCGTGGCGACCCGCCGCGTGGACCAGTGGCCACACGCGGCCACAGACGTGTTCGTCATCGACACCCTTGGCGAGCTGATGCCGTTCTATGCCTGCGCCCAGGTCGCCTTCGTCGGCGGCAGCCTGCAGGCCATCGGTGGTCACAACCTGCTGGAGCCGGCCGCGATGGGAACGGCGGCGGTGACCGGCCCGCACCTGCACAACTTCGCGGAAATTTCCCGGCGCATGCGCGAGGCCGGAGCGCTGCTGATCGGCGAGGACGCGCAGGCGGTGGGCGATCTGCTGCAGCACCTGCTCGACGATGCCCAGGCCCGCGAAGACATGGCGCGGGCGGGATGCACGCTGGTCAGCAATGGCCGCGGCGCGCTGCAACGCACGCTTGCCCTGGTGGCGCCGCACCTGCCACCACCGCGCGAGTGATCGCGGCAGCGCGGAGTCAGCGGCGCTGACGAGCATTGTCGTGATCAACTTCATCAATTCTGCTTAGCGACGATTTTTCTGTCGTTGCTGGACCGACCCTGCCGCTGGCAGCGTGCCTGCCATCACATCGTTGCGCACATTCCACCGATTCTGATTCCGCAGGACGACGCAGGCTGCCAGCCTGCTGTCGACCGCGCTTGGGCGGATATCAAGGGAACTTGCGATGGACGGCGACAGGGGCGGGGACGGCACGGGTGGGGCCGGACTGGGGACGGACCATCTGGCGGTGGTGGCGTTGACACTGTTGGTGGGCGGTAGCGTGATCGCACTGGTGGGCCAGCACACGGCGGCACAGGCAGGCCCCGCCATCGTGCTGAGCCTGTTGCTGGCTGCACTGGGGGCCGGCCTGGTGCTGTGCTGCCTGCAGGATCTGGTGCTGCGGTTGCCGGCGGGCGAGGGCCTGCACGGGCTGCTGGCTGCCAGCTGGGGGCCGCGGGTGGCGGGCGTGTTGGGCATGGCCCTGCTGCTGGAGCTGGTGGCGACCACGGCGGGCGTGGCGCAGTCCATGGCCCTCCATCTGCACACGGTGCTGGCCGCCGAAGGCCTCCAGCCCTGCGACTGGCTGCCGGAACAGGTCACGGCGGCGGTGGGCCTGCTGATGCTGGGCGCGCTGGCATTGCTGCCGCCACGGCGTGTGGTGCTGGTGGCCTGCGCCCTGTTGACGGTGAAGATCGGTGCGGGGGTGTTGCTGCTGGCGCTGGCGGCACGTCATGTGCATTACGCGCACTGGATCCCCTGGCTGCCACCGGCGACCGCGCCGTATCGCTTCGGGCTGGGCGGGGTGCTGGCGGCTGCGGTGCCGCTGCTGGGGGTATTTGCCAGCGTCGGCTTGGCACTGGGCTTTCCTGCGTTGCGCCGCCAGGGCGCGATGTGGCAACCGGCAGTGCTGGCGCTGGTCTCGTTGCTGGCGATGCTGCTGCTGATCGTGCTGGCAGCACTGCAGGCAGGGCTGGTCGAGTTTTCCGCGCTTGCCAGTACCCGGCCACTGTCGGTGGCGCTGGAGATGCATCCGCAATTGGAGTGGATGCTGCCGTTGTTGCCGCTGGCGGGGGCTACGGGCCTGGCCGCCCTGCAGCTGGTGCTGCTGATGCTGGCCTTGCGGCTGGCAACATCGCTGTGGCCAGGGGCGGGTGATGCAGTGGGACGCTCCAGCGGTGTGATCGTGGCGGCGGTCGGACTGCCGGCGGTGATGCTGGTGCTGTGGCTGCCGTTGGGCACCCTGCCGGCGCTGCCGGGTCCGGCAACCCTGCTGGTGATGGCGGCGCTGTGCCTGGCGGTGCTGCGGCGGCGGAATGACATGAGGCAGGGCGCAACCGGTCGCGAACTGGTGCTGCCGATGCTGGCGCCCTTGGCGGCCGCGCTGTGCGTCCTTGCGGCGTTGGAACGCCTGCGGGCATGGCCGGGCTGAGGGTTCGCGGGGCCACGCAACGGGTAGCTGCGGGCGGATGCACCGCCTGCAAAAAAGCCACCCTTGCGGGTGGCTTCTTTGTTGCCGGCAGGGCGACGGATCAGTGCGTGGTCGTTGCCGGATTGCCCGCGTCCTGGGTCAGCAGGCGGTTGACGTCCTGCAGCTCGGCCACGTCCAGCGCACCCAGCGACTGGCTCAGCAGCAGGCGGTTCTGCAGGAAGGTGTAGCGGGCCTGGGCGTAGTCCAGCTGCGCCGAGAACAGGATGCGCTGGTTCTGGATCACGTCCAGCACGGTACGGGTACCGACTTCCAGGCCGACCTGCGAGGCGTCGTACGCGCTCTGTGCCGAGACCACGGCCAGGCGACGGGCCTCCACTTCGCTGATGCCCTGTACCAGGGTCTGGTAGGCATTGCGGGTGTTGCGGTCCAGGGCGCGCTTCTGCTGCTCGTAGCCGTCCTGGGCGATGTCACGCTGGGCCAGCGCCTGGCGTACGCCGGACTGGGTGGCACCACCGGAGAAGATCGGCACGCTCAGGGTCAGGCCGATGCTGTTGGTGCGGGCGTCCGGCGACAGCGAACCGGAACCAGTGCTGTCACCCCAGGTCGCGCTCTTGCCCCAGCTGCCGCCCAGCGACAGGGTCGGGTAATGGCCGCCACGGGCGGCCTGCACGCCAGCCTCGGCGGCGCTGACCTTCAGTTCCTGCGCCTTCAGCGCCGGATTCTGGGTGGTGGCCTGCTGCACCAGCTCATCGATGTTGCCACGGTTGGCCGGCACTTCCGGGCGGAAGTCGGCCGGCAGCCCACGCAGGTTGGTCACCGGCTGGCCGGTCAGTTCGGTCAGGGCCTGGTAGTTATCGGCCAGGGTGTTCTGCGCAACGATGGTGTTGGCACGCGCCTGGTCGTACTGGGCGCGTGCTTCGTGCACGTCGGTGATCGGCGCCAGGCCCACTTCCAGGCGCTTGTCGGCGAAGTCGAACTGCTTCTTCGCGGCCGCTTCATTGGTCTGTGCGGCATTCAGCGATTCGATCGCCACCAGCACGTTGAAGTAGGCCGCCGAGGTGCGAACGATCAGGCTGTCGTTGGCCGAATCGAGGGTGAAGTCCGCCGCCTTGCTCAGCTCGCGCTGCGAACGCAGGTTGTTGATCTGGGTCCAGTTGAACAGCGTCTGGCTGCCGTCGATCGTGTAGGTGCGGCGCTTGTTGGTGAACGAGCCGGAGTTGGCGTCGGCGTTCGGCTCACTGCGCGTGCGGTTCAGCTGGGCCTGGCCGTTGATCTGCGGCAGCAGGGCGGCGCGCGCCTGCACGGCGCCTTCCTTGTCATACAGCCGGGTCGATTCGGCGGCGGACAGCTGCGGATCGCCATTGCGCGCCATTTCGTAGACCTGCAGCAGGTCGGCGGCATGGGCGGACAACGGCAGCAGGGCAGTGGCCAGCGCAACAGCGAGGGATCGGCGGATCATTGCGGCTTCCTTGGACTCAGAGGTGGAACTGGGGGGCCGGGGCGGCACCACGCAGATAATCGATATCGGTCTCGAACAGGGACTCGCTGCTGCCGTCGGCCTTGACCAGCAGGGCCTCCATCGCCGGCGAGCGGCCGTGGATCACGAACAGGCGACCACCCGGACGCAGCCACGAGGCGAACTGTGACGGCACCACGTCGACCGCACCAGTGACACAGATCACGTCAAAGCGGCGTTCGGTCTGCCAGGACAGGGCGTCGGCCACTTCCACGCGGACGTTGGTGCCCAGGCCGGACGCGTCCAGGCGGGCGCGCGCGGCGGCGGCCAGCTCCGGGTCGATTTCCAGGCTCAGCACGTCGCGCGCCAGCGCGCCGATGCAGGCCGACAGGAAGCCGCTGCCGGTGCCGATTTCCAGCACTTCGTCACCCGGCTGCAGGTCCAGCGCCTGCAGGGTACGGCCCTCGATGACCGGCTTCATCATCTTCTGGCCATGGCCGATCGGCAGTTCGACGTCGGCGTAGGCCAGTGCCCGGTGTGCATCGGCGACAAAAGCCTCGCGCGGCAGGCGGGCCAGGACGTCGAGCACCTTGATGTCCAGCACGTCCCAGGGACGGATCTGCTGTTCCACCATCAGTTCGCGGGCGTGGGCGTAATCAATCGTCATGAGGTTCAAATCCAGCGCAGTGGGCCGGCCATTTTACCGGTGCCGGAGGCCGGCGGCGCGCCCAGAGCATCAGCTGCCGGGTGGCCGGGGTCGCAGTGCCGGAAGTCATCGCGACCTCCGGTTCGTTCAGTTTTGGTTATTCAGACGTCCCGGCCCCTCGCGGCGCATAGGCGCGCAGGAAGAAGTCGATGCTGGCAGTCACGTGGGCAAGAGGGTCGCATTCCACCGGTGACAGTGGCATGCCGCACATCATATGCATGTGCACTTCACCCTTGACCAGGGTCAGGAACTGCTCGCCAGCCAGCGAATAGTCGGTGATTTCCAGCTCGCCGCGCTCGGCGCGTGCCCGCAGGAAGTCAGCCAGGGCCTCGCAGGTACGTTCCGGTCCTGCCTTCCAGAACAGCTCGCGCAGGCGTTCGTCGGTCTCCGGCGCCATCATCATGCGCTGGATCGAGATCGCCGCATCGGACGTGATCAGTTCGAAGAAGGCCAGACCGATGCCGATCAGCTGGTCGCGCAGCGGGCCGTCCGCGTCGGCCACGAACAGGGCATCGGGCAGCATTTCAATGCACTTCGACTGCACGGCCTCGGAGAACAGGGTCTCCTTGTCGCCGAAGTGGCTGTACACAGTCAGTTTCGAGACGCCGGCCTGAGCGGCGATGGTGTCCATGCTCACGCCGGTATAGCCCTGTTCGATGAACAGTGTCTTGGCTGCTTCAAGGATCGCCGCGCGCTTGCCGAGGTCCTTGGGGCGCCCGGGTCCGGCGGCCTTGGCAGCGGGCTTGGCCGACGGCTTGCGGGAAGTGTGAGAACTCATCACCACAATACTAGACCAAGCGGTTCGATATTTATACTATACCGGCCGGTTTATTAAATTGGGCCGGCAGTCGCGGCTCCCCCCTTAGTTGCAACCCTGCGTTTTCAGGACGTTGACCGATGAAGATCGTGCGCTGGATGGGCGGTATGGTGTGGATGGCTGCGCTGGCAGCCTGTTCGGGACAGGAACAGGCGCCCCAGGCGGCCGTTCCGGTGCTGGTGGTTCACCCTGGCGAGCAGGCCGGGCAGGCGCCGGCGGCGTTCCCGGGCACGGTGCGTGCGCGGCAGGAAAGTCCACTGTCGTTCCGCGTTGGCGGCAACCTGGTCAAGCGCCACGTCGATGCCGGGCAACGGGTGAAGAAGGGCGACGTGCTGGCCGAGCTGGACGTGGCCGACTTCGCGCTGCAGGCCCGCGCCTCGCAGGCGCAGCTTGCTGCGGCCGAAGCCGATCTGGTGCGTGCCCGTGATGACCTCAAGCGCTACCAGGTGCTGGCCGACCAGCAGCTGGTCAGCCGCTCGCAGCTGGACCAGCAGTCCGCCGCCTTCAAGGCCGCGCAGGGCCAGGCCAACGCCGCCCGCGCCAACCTCGATGTGCTGCGCAACCAGGCCGACTACGCACAGCTGCGCGCGCCGTCCGATGGCGTGATCGCCAGCCGCGAGGCCGAAGCCGGGCAGGTGGTGTCGGCCGGCCAGACCATCTTCAACCTGGCCGCCGATGGCGGGCGCGAAGTGCTGATCGACCTGCCCGAGGCCACCATCCGCGACTATGCGGTGGGCCAGCCGGTCGAGGTGGAGCTGTGGAACCGTCCTGGCCAGCGCCTGCCAGGCACGATCCGCGAGATCGCCGCTGCCGCCGATCCACAGGCACGCACCTATGCAACCCGGGTCAGCCTGCCCGCCGATGCGCTGGCCGATGTCGAACTGGGCCAGAGCGCGCGCGTCTACAGCAGCGCCGGCCGCCACGGCACCCTGCAGCTGCCGCTCGGTGCGCTGCAGCGCGGTGCCAACGGTGCCGCCAGCGTGTGGGTGGTCGATCCGGCCAACAGCACGCTGAAGGCCGCGTCGGTCACCACCGGTGCCTATGGCAGCGAATCGGTGCCGGTGCTGTCCGGCGTGAATGCGGGTGACTGGGTGGTCGCTGCCGGCGGACACCTGTTGCGTGCCGGCCAGCCGGTGATCGCCGTGGACCGCCAGAACCGCCCGGTGCTGAAGCCGGCCACGCCGGCCGCTGCCGCCAAGGCCAAGGAGTAAGCCGGTGCGCCGCTTCAATCTTTCCGAGTGGGCGTTGTCCAACCGCCCGCTGGTGCTGTTCGCGATGCTTGCCTTCGCGCTGATCGGCGCATGGTCGTACAAGCATCTGGGCCAGTCCGAGGATCCGCCATTCACCTTCAAGGCGATGGTGGTGCGCACGCTTTGGCCGGGCGCCACCGCCGAACAGGTCTCGCGGCAGGTGACCGAGCCGATCGAGAAGGCGCTGATGAACACCGGCGAGTACGAGTTCATCCGCTCCTATTCGCGCCCCGGCGAATCGCAGGTCATCTTCATGGCGCGCGACAGCCTGCGTTCCAAGCAGATCCCGGACCTGTGGTACCAGGTTCGCAAGCGCGTGGGCGACATCCGTGCGACGCTGCCGCGCGAGATTGTCGGCCCGTTCTTCAACGATGAGTTCGGCGACACCTACGGGAACATCTATGCGTTGACCGGCAAGGGCTTCGACTACGCGGTGATGCGCGACTACGCCGACCGCATCCAGCTGGAACTGCAGCGCGTACCCGATGTCGGCAAGATCGACCTGGTCGGCCTGCAGGACGAGAAGGTGTGGATCGAACTGTCCAACACCCGGCTGGCAACGCTGGGTGTGTCGATGCAGCAGGTGCAGCAGGCGCTGGCCGACCAGAATGCGATCACCGGCACCAGCTTCTTCGAGACCGCCACCGATCGCGTGCAGCTGCGCGTGACGGGCCAGTTCAACGACATCGACGCCATCCGCCAGTTCCCGATCCGTGCTGGCGACCGCACCGTGCACCTGGGCGACATCGCCGAGGTCAAGCGTGGCTTCGCCGATCCGGCGTCGCCGAAGATGCGCTTCATGGGCGAAGAGGCGATCGGCCTGGCGGTGGCGATGAAGGATGGCGGTGACATCCTCAAGCTGGGCGCCAACCTCGACGCCGAGTTCGAGCGGCTGCAGAAGACCCTGCCGGCCGGCATGCAGCTGCGCAAGGTGTCCGACCAGCCGCAGTCGGTGGAGGAGTCGGTTGGCGAGTTCGTGCAGGTGCTGACCGAAGCGGTGGTGATCGTGCTGCTGGTCAGTTTCTTCTCGCTGGGCCTGCGCACCGGCCTGGTGGTGGGCGTGACCATTCCGCTGGTGCTGGCGATGACCTTCTTCGTCATGCATTACTTCGACATCGGCCTGCACAAGATTTCGCTGGGCGCACTGGTGCTGGCGCTGGGCCTGCTGGTGGACGATGCGATCATCGCGGTGGAGATGATGGCCACCAAGATGGAGCAGGGCTTCGATCGCCTGCGCGCGGCCAGCTTCGCCTGGGAATCGACCGCGTTCCCGATGCTGACCGGCACATTGATCACGGCAGCTGGCTTCCTGCCGATCGCCACGGCGGCATCGAGCACCGGTGAATACACCCGTTCGCTGTTCCAGGTGGTGACCATTGCACTGGTGGTGTCGTGGATCGCAGCGGTGCTGTTCATCCCGTACCTGGGCGACAAGATGCTGCCGGACCTGTTCAATCCGCAGCCGCCGAAGCCCGGCAGCCTGTCCGCGCGTTGGCTGGCCAAGCGCCAGCAGTGGGCCGACCGCTATCCGGCGCTGGCCAACCTGATCGCACCGCCGCAGCATGGGCACGACCACGATCCCTACCAGCGCCCGTTCTACCGCAGCTTCCGGCGCTTCCTCGACGCCTGCCTGCGCCTCCGCTGGTGGGTGATCGCCGCGACCGTCGCCCTGTTCGTGTTCTCACTGGTGATGTTCCGCTTCGTGCCGCAGCAGTTCTTCCCGGACTCGACCCGGCCGGAACTGATGGTGGACATCGAGCTGGCCGAGGGGGCGTCGCTGCGCTCGACCCAGGCCCAGGCCGAGAAGCTGGAGAAGCTGCTGTCCAGCCGCGAGGGCATCGCCAACTATGTGTCCTATGTGGGTACCGGTTCGCCGCGCTTCTACCTGCCGCTGGACCAGCAGCTGCCGGCGACCAACTTCGCCCAGTTCGTGGTGCTGGCCAAGGACATCAAATCGCGCGAAAGCACCCGTGACTGGCTGCTGCACGAGGTGATTCCGAAGTTCCCGGACGTGCAGATGCGCGTGACCCGCCTGGAGAACGGCCCGCCGGTCGGTTATCCGGTGCAGATGCGCATCTCCGGCGAGCACATCGAGAAGGTGCAGGCGATCGCGCGCCAGGTCGAGGCCAAGGTGCGTGAGAACCCGCACGTGATGAACGTCAACCTGGACTGGAGCGAGCCGAGCAAGGTGGTGCGGCTGGTGATCGACCAGGAGCGTGCCCGCGCGCTGGGCGTGAGCAGCGCCCAGGTCAGCCAGTTCCTGGCCAGTTCGCTGGCCGGCCAGTCGGTGAGCGTGTATCGCGAAGGCAACCGCCAGATCGAGATGCTGCTGCGCGGGCCGGCCGATGAGCGCAACCAGCTGGAGCTGCTGTCCAGCCTGTCGATGCCGACCGCCAACGGCGGCAGCATCACGCTGTCGCAGGTGGCGACGATGGAGTACGGCTTCGAGGACGGCATCATCTGGCACCGCAACCGGTTGCCGACCGTGACCGTGCGCGCCGACATCAGCGATGGCATGCAGGCGCTGGACGTGGTGCACCAGATCGTGCCCACGCTGGATGGCATCCGTGCCGAGCTGCCCAGCGGCTACCTGCTGGAAACCGGCGGCACCGTGGAGGACTCGGCGCGCGGGCAGAACTCGATCAAGGCCGGCATGCCGCTGTTCCTGGTGGTGGTGGCGACGCTGCTGATGCTGCAGCTGCGCAGCTTCTCGCGTGCGGCGATGGTGCTGGTGACCGCGCCGCTGGGCATCATCGGTGCGACCCTGTTCCTGCTGCTGTTCCGTGCGCCGTTCGGCTTCGTCGCGCTGCTGGGCACGATCGCGCTGGCGGGCATGATCATGCGCAACTCGGTGATCCTGATCGACCAGATCCAGCAGGACATCGATGCCGGGCATGATCGCTGGCATTCGATCATCGATGCCACGGTGCGCCGCTTCCGCCCGATCGTGCTGACCGCGCTGGCGGCCGTGCTGGCGATGATTCCGCTGTCGCGCAGCGCGTTCTATGGCTCGATGGCGATCTCGATCATGGGTGGTCTGATCGTGGGTACGGTGCTGACGCTGGTGTTCCTGCCGGCGTTGTACGCGGCGTGGTTCCGGGTGAAGCCGGACGAATCCGGGGCGTAATGCCCCGGGTTCTGCGGCTGCACCCATCCACGCATGGCGTGGATGGATCTGCTCGCGGAATCTGCCTTCTGTAGAGCCGAGCCATGCTCGGCTGCGCTATGCGCTATGCGCGATGATGGGATGAGTCGAGCATGGCTCGACTCTACAGAAGCACCCACGCATGACGTGCATCTACAGCAGCGGATCGTTGCCATGGTAGGTGCCAACCTTGGTTGGCACTGCAGCATGCATCCACGCATGGCGTGGACTGATCTGCTCGCGGGATCTGCTTTCTGTAGAGCCGAGCCATGCTCGGCTGCTCTTCGCTCTTCGCGCGATGATGGGATGAGTCGAGCATGGCTCGACTCTACAGAAGCACCCACGCATGGCGTGGATCTACTGCAGCTGCAGGCCGATCCGCAGCACTGGCAGCAGCCACTCGACGAACACCTGCACGCGCAGTGCACGGTGTTGCCGATGCGGTTGCAGCAGGGTCACCGGCAGCGGCTGCGCCGCGTACTGCGGCATCACCTCCACCAATGCGCCTGACTGCAGCTCGGCCTGCACGTCGTAGCGCGGAATCTGCAACAGCCCCAATCCCGCCACGCAGCACGCGATCGAGGCCTCGGCGCTGTTCACGCGTACCCAGCCGGGCATCGGCAGCGTGCGCAGCTGGCCGCCATCCTGCCATTCCCACGGTTCCACCCGTGCCGTGGTCGGCGATGCGTAGTTCACCGCGCGGTGCTGCTGCAGGTCGGCAGGGTGCTGCGGCATGCCGTGCTCGCGCAGGTAGGCCGGCGCGGCCACGTTGACGAAGTCGAGCTGGCCCAGCGTGCGCGCCACCAGGCTGGAATCGCCCAGCTGGCCGACCCGCAGCACCGCATCGCAGCCGTCTTCGATCAGGTTCACCGCGCGGTCGGTCATGCCCAGGTCCAGTTCCACCTGCGGGTAGCGCGCGAAGAAATCCGGCAACGCCGGGGCGATGATGCGACGGCCGATGCGGCTGGGTACGTCGATCTTCAGCAAACCGGCCGGTTGCGCGTCGTCCTGCCGGAACAGCGACTCGGCGTCTTCAACCTCCGCGATCAGGCGCAGGCAGCGGGCATGGAACACGTCGCCGTCATGGGTGGTGGATACCCGTCGGGTCGAGCGCTGCAGCAGGCGGGTGCCAAGCCGCTGTTCCAGCTCGGCAATCGCCGCCGAGACGGTCGAGCGGGGCAGGCCGAGCTGGTCGGCAGCACGGGTGAAGCTGGCGCATTCCACGACCCGGGTGAAGATGCGGAAGCGATCGATCCGGTCCATTGTTCGCTGGTCCTGGAAAGTTAAGTCAATGTGGCGGGCTTTATCCGCATTTTCTGCACGATATCGTCGTCAGGGCAGGGTTGCCACCCCGGGCAGCCCCCTCCTGAGACCGAAGCCATGACCGACCATTCCCTCAAGGGCAAGACTGTGCTGATTGCCGGTGGTGCCAAGAACCTGGGCGGCCTGATCGCCCGCGACTTCGCCCGCCAGGGTGCCAGCGCCGTCGTCATCCACTACAACAGTGCCGCCACCCAGGCCGATGCAGAAGCAACCGTTGCCGCCGTGCAGGCGGCCGGCAGCAGGGCGGTAGCCCTGCAGGGCGACCTGACGTCGGCGGCAGCGATGGAGCGCTTGTTCGCCGATGCCGTGGCCGCAGTCGGCCGTCCCGACATCGCCATCAATACGGTCGGCAAGGTGCTGAAGAAGCCGCTGCTGGAGATCAGCGAAGCGGAGTATGACGAGATGAGCGCGGTCAACGCCAAGGCCGCATTCTTCTTCCTCAAGGAGGCCGGCCGCCACGTCAACGACGGCGGTCGCATCTGCACCCTGGTCACCTCACTGCTGGGTGCGTTCACGCCGTTCTATTCCAGCTATGCCGGCACCAAGGCGCCGGTCGAGCATTTCACCCGCGCGGCGTCAAAGGAGTTCGGTGAGCGCGGCATCTCGGTGACTGCGATCGGGCCGGGCCCGATGGACACGCCGTTCTTCTACCCGGCCGAGAGTGCCGATGCACAGGCGTACCACAAGACCGCGGCCGCGCTCTCGGCGTTCACCCGTACCGGCCTGACCGACATCGCCGACATCGTGCCGTGGATCCGCTTCCTGGTCACCGATGGCTGGTGGATGACCGGGCAGACCATCCTGGTCAATGGTGGGTACACCACCAAATAATGCAGCCGCGCATGGCGTGGATCTGCTGCGCGAAATTCGAATGATCCACGCATGGCGTGGATCTACAGTAGAGCCACCCCATGGGTGGCTGCGCACAATGACCAAAGGCAGAGGCGCCACGCATGGAGTGGCGCCATCGGATCAGTTGAGTTTGGCCAGCACCGCATCCGTGGCGGCGGGGGTACTCACGGCCTGGCCCTTGGCGGCCAGGTCGGCAGTGAACACCCCATCATCCAGCACCGCGTGCACCGCCGCTTCCACTGCTGCGGCTTCGTCTTCCAGCCCCAGCGAATGGCGCAGCAGCATCGCCGCGCTGAAGATCGTCGCGTAGGGATTGGCGATGCCCTTGCCGGCGATGTCCGGGGCCGAACCGTGGATCGGTTCGTAGATGCCGACCGCACCCGGTTCACCCAGCGAGGCCGAGGGCAGCAGGCCGAGTGAGCCGGCCAGCATCGAGGCTTCGTCGGTGAGGATGTCGCCGAACATGTTCTCGGTGACGATCACGTCGTACTCGCGCGGCTTGGCCAGCAGGTGCATGGCCATCGAATCGACCAGTTGGTGCTCCAGCGCCACCTCCGGGAACTCCTCGCGGCCGATGCGCGCGGCCACGTCGCGCCACAGGCGCGAGGTTTCCAACACGTTGGCCTTGTCCACCGAGGTGACCTTGCCACGCCGCTGCCGGGCCAGGCGGAAGGCACTGCGCAGCACGCGCTCGATCTCGGCCACGGTGTAGCGGCACAGGTCGCTGGCACTGTCGGCATCGCGGGTCTTGTCGCCGAAGTAGATGCCGCCGGTCAGTTCGCGCACCACCACGAAGTCCACACCCTGCAGCAGCTCGGCCTTGATCGGCGAGGCGTGCAGCGCGGCCTCATGGGTGCGCACCGGGCGCAGGTTGGCGTACAGGCCGAGCGCCCTGCGGATCGCCAGCAGGCCCTGTTCCGGACGCACCTTGGCGTTCGGGTCGGACCACTTCGGGCCACCGACTGCGCCCAGCAGTACCGCGCTGGCGGCCTGGCAGGCGGCCAGGGTCGACGCCGGCAGCGGTTCGCCGTGGCGGTCAATGGCGATGCCGCCGATGTCGTGCTCGCTGAAGGTGAAGCTGTGGTTGAAGCGTTCGGCGACGGCCTTCAGGACGGCGACTGCCGCGGCGGCCACTTCCGGGCCGATGCCATCACCGGGAAGGACAACAATTTCAGCGTGCATGCTCACTCTCGTAACGTTCGATTTCAGGGACACGGCCCAACAGATACCCCAACTGGTCGACACCTTCCAGCAGGCAGGTCTGCGAGAAGCCGTCCAGCGGGAAGGAATAGACGCGGCCGTCCGGCGTGCGCAGTTCGCGCGCAGCCACGTCGATGGTCAGCTCATCATCCGGGCGCTGCATCAGCGCCTGCACGTCGGCCTCGTCCAGCACGATCGGCAGCAGGCCGTTCTTCAGCGAGTTGCCACGGAAGATGTCGGCGATCTCGCTGCTGACGATGGCGCGCAGGCCCAGGTCGGTCAGCGCCCACGGTGCATGTTCGCGCGACGAGCCGCAGCCGAAGTTGCGACCCGCCAGCAGGATGCTGCGGCCGGCGTTGTGCGGCTGGTTGAAGGCGAAGTCGGCCACCGGTGAACCGTCGGCCTGCCAGCGCCAGTCATTGAAGGCGTTGCGGCCCAGGCCGGCGCGTTCGGTGGTGGACAGGAACCGCGCCGGGATGATCTGGTCGGTGTCGATGTTGGTCTGGCGCAGCACCACGCTGGCCGAGGTCAAGGTACGGAAACCGGCCATCACGCCACCTCCTGTGCGAACAGCTCGCGGGTGTCGGCGACATGCCCGTTCACCGCGGCCCACGCCGCGCTCATCGGTGAGGCCAGCAGGGTGCGCGAACCGGGACCCTGGCGGCCTTCGAAATTACGGTTGCTGGTGCTCACGGCCAGCTGCCCGGGCGCGACCAGATCACCATTCATGGCGATGCACATCGAGCAGCCCGGCTCGCGCCATTCGGCACCGGCCGCGCGCACGATCTCATGGATGCCTTCGGCCTCGGCCTCTCGCTTGACGATCTCCGAGCCCGGCACCACCAGCATGCGCACCCGGTCGGCGACGCGACGACCGCGCAGCACCTGCGCCACCTCACGCATGTCACTCAGGCGGCCGTTGGTGCAGGAACCGACGAACACCACGTCCACCGGCGTTCCGGCCAGCGCCTTGCCGGCCTGGAAATGCATGTAGTCCAGGCCCTTCTGTGCGGCGGCATCGTTGGCGGCCGGGATCGGCGCATCCACCGCGATGGCGGTACCCGGGTGAGTGCCCCAGGTCAGGGTCGGGCGGATATCGGCGGCGTCGATGTGCACTTCGCTGTCGAAGCGCGCGCCGTCATCACTGCGCAGCTGCTGCCAGCGCGCCACCGCAGCCTCGAAATCGGCGCCCTTTGGGCCGCGCGGGGTGTTGGCGACGAAGTCGAAGGTGACCTGGTCCGGCGCCACCATACCGGCACGCGCACCCGCTTCGATCGACATGTTGCACAGGGTCATGCGCTGTTCCATGTCCATCGCTTCGATGGTGCTGCCGCGGAACTCGATCACGTGGCCGGTGCCGCCATTGACGCCGATCACGCCGATGATGTGCAGAACCACGTCCTTGGCGCCGACACCCGGCGCCAGCGGCCCATCGACGGTGATCGCCAGCGTCTTCGCCTTGCGCTGCAGCAGGCATTGCGTGGCCAGCACGTGGCCGACCTCGCTGGTGCCGATGCCGAACGCCAGCGAACCGAAGGCACCGTGGGTGGAGGTGTGGCTGTCGCCGCAGACGATGGTCATGCCCGGCTGGGTGAAGCCCTGCTCGGGCGCGATCACGTGGACGATGCCGCGGTTGTCCGAGGCCATGTCGAACAGCTCGATGCCGTGATCGGCGCAGTTGCGCGCCAGCGTGGCGACCTGTGCCTCGGAGGCGGCGCTGGCATAGGGCAGCGTGCCGTCCGCGGCGGCCGGCAGGGTCGGCGTGGAGTGGTCCATCGTCGCCTTGGTGCGGTCCGGCCGGCGCGGCGACAAGCCGCGTTCGCGCAGTTCGGTGAAGGCCTGCGGCGAGGTCACCTCGTGGATCAGGTGCAGGTCGATGTACAGCACGGCGGGCGCGCTGTCGGATTCGGGAACCACCACGTGGGCGTCCCACAGTTTGTCGTACAGGGTGCGGGGTGCGGAAGTCATGCGTATGCCTGGCAGAAGTACGAAATAGCGAACATCAGTAAGGAAAGCGGAACGGTCAAGTCAGCGACGGCGGGCGAGCACACGCAGGCGCACGTAGTCGGCCAGCGGCTGGCCAGATGCGTCACGCGGCAGCTCGGCCAGCAGTGCGGTGGCCGCCTCGCGCACGGTGGCGCGGGCCTCGGCCGGCAGGTCGTCCAGCAGCGGTGCGGCGAATACCCGCAGCCAGCCGGCCACGCCGGTCGGCAGTGCGGTCGGGCGCGGCGTGCACTCGATCAGTTGCACCTGGAAGCCATGCTGGCGCAGGCGATCGGCGTAGGCGTCGGCCGTCGGGAAGTACCACCGGAAGGTGCTGGCGCCATGCCCGTGGGCCACGCGCGCGGCCTGCACGGCCGCGACGATCGTGGCCACGTTGCCGTGGCCGCCGAACTCCGCGACGAAGCGGCCACCGGGGCGCAGGGCGCGGCGCACGCCTTCCAGCACGCGGTCCGGAGTCGTCATCCAATGCAGTGCCGCATTGCTGAACACCGCATCGAACTCGCTGTCGAACGACAGTGCGTGGCCGTCCATCAGCTGGGCGTCGACGCCGCGCGCACGGGCGGCGATCACCAGTTCCGGCGAGGCATCCACGCCGTGGATGCGCGCACCGCTCAGGGCCAGTTCGGTGCTGAGTACGCCATCGCCACAGCCCAGGTCGAGGATGCGCTCACCGGCGCGCGGGTCGAGCAGGCGCGATACCGCACCGCCGAGCAGCGGCACGAAGCCGGCATCGATCGCATAGTCCTGGGCGTTCCACTGCTGGCCAGCGGCGCTGGCCGGGGTGGGGGTGTCGAAGGCGCTCATGGTGGGATCCTCAGGCGGTGGCGGAAGCGGGAACGTCGGTGCTGCTGTGGACGGCGGCCTGACGCTGGCGCAGCAGGCGGTTGGCCACATCCAGCCAGGCCAGCGCGGAGGCTTCGATGATGTCCTTGCTGGTGCCGGTGCCGTCGTACTCCACGCCGTCATGGCGCACACTCAGGTTGGCTTCGCCACGCGCATCGGCACCGATGCCGACGCTGTGCACGTGATAGCTGTCCAGCATCAGCTGCACGCCGGTGGCGGCCGACAGCGCGCCGAACAGCGCATCGACCGGGCCGTCGCCCTGCGCGGTCTCGGCCACACGGTTGCCATCCGGGTCGGACAGTTCGACCAGCGCGTTGGCGCGGCTGCCGACGTCGCTGATGGTCATCGAGGCCAGGCGGTAGCCCTGCGCGTTGGAGCCGCCCTGCATCAACGTCTGCAGGTCGGCATCGGTGACCACGCGCTGCTGTTCGCACAGGCCCTTGAACTGCTCGAACACCAGCTTCAGTTCGTCTTCGTCCAGCCAGAAGCCCAACGCACGCAGGCGCGCTTCGACGGCGGCGCGGCCACTGTGGCGGCCCAGCACCATCTGCGAATCTTCCCAGCCCACGTCTTCCGGACGCATGATTTCGTAGGTGCCGCGGTGGCGCAGCATGCCGTGCTGGTGGATGCCCGATTCATGGGCGAACGCGTTGGCACCGACGATGGCCTTGTTGCGCTGTACCGGCATGCCGACCAGACGCTGCAGCAGCTGCGAAGTGCCGACGATGCGTGGGGTGTTGATCGAACTGTCCTGTTCGTAGAAGGCCTGGCGGACCTTCAGCACCATCGCGATCTCTTCCAGCGAACAGTTGCCGGCGCGCTCGCCGATGCCGTTGATGGTGCACTCGACCTGGCGTGCACCGCCTTCGATGGCGGCCAGCGAGTTGGCCACCGCCAGGCCCAGGTCGTTGTGGCAGTGCGCGCTGAAGATCACGTTGGCCGCGTTCGGCACGTCGGCGACGCCGGCGATGACCTGCTGGAACATCGCGCGGATTTCTTCCGGCGTGGTGAAGCCGACGGTGTCGGGCAGGTTGATGGTGGTGGCGCCGGCGGCAATGGCCACGCGCGAAACCTCGATCAGGTAGTCCAGCTCGGTGCGGGTGGCATCCTCGGCCGAGAACTCGACGTCGTCGATGTAGGAACGGGCCAACGAGACGTGCTTGCGTACCGACTCCAGCACCTGCTCGCGGGTCATCCGCAGCTTGTGCTCGCGGTGCAGCGGGCTGGTCGACAGGAACACGTGCAGGCGCGGGTTGGCTGCCGCTTCCAGTGCACGTGCGGAGGTCTCGATATCGGCCTGCAGGCAGCGCGACAGCACCGCCAGGCTCAGGCTCGGGCGGCGCAGCTCGCGGCCGATCATCGCCATCGCCTCGCGGTCGGATTGCGAGCTGGCCGGGAAGCCGGTCTCGATGATGTCCACGCCCAGTTCGTCCAGCGCACGCGCCATCACCAGCTTCTGCGGCGGGCTCATGCTGCAGCCGGGGGACTGCTCGCCGTCACGCAGGGTGGTGTCGAAGATGCGGATGCGCGGGGTGGTAATTCGTTCGATGGTGGTCACAGGGAAATCTCCTCGACAGCGGGTGCGACGGCTTGCAGGGGGGAAGGGGAAGAGGCGGGGGAGGCGAGGGCGCTGGCCTTGGTCGGCGAGCGCGGGGTTTCGCTGCGCCGTCGCCGCGGTTTGCGTGGCGGGCGCGGACGGATGTCGGTGAGCAGGCCGGCCAGGACACCGGCATCGATGTTGCCGCCGGACACCACCGCACACTTGCGGCGGCCGGCGACGCGGCGGCCGGCCGCCAGCGCCAACGCACCCGCGCCCTCGGCGATGATGTGTTCCTCCAGCGCCAGCCGGACCAGCGTTTCGCGCAGTTCGGCCTCGCGCACGATCACCACATCGTCCAGCAGCGAGGTGCACAGGCGGCGGGTCAGGAAGCCGGGAATCTTCACCCGCACGCCGTCGGCCAGAGAGGCAACCGGGGCGATCTCGCGCACGTCGCCGCGGATCGCACGTGCCATCGAATCGACGCCTTCCACCTGCGCGCCAATCACGCGAACGCCCTGCGATTTCAGCGCCAGTGCAACGCCGGAGGCCAGTCCACCGCCGCCGATCGGCACGATCACCACGTCCGGCGCGTGTGCGGCCAGCTCGATGCCGACCGTGCCCTGGCCCGCGATCACATCGGCGTCGTCGAACGCGGACAGGAAGCGGTAGCCGTGTCGCTGTGCCAGTTCGACCGCGAAGGCGTAGGCCTCGTCGTAGCTGGTGCCGTGCTGGCGAACGGTCGCGCCCCAGTGGGCGACGCCGGCGATCTTGGTGGCCGGTGCGCCATGCGGCATCACGGTGATGGCCGGCACGTCCAGGCGGTAGGCCGCCCACGCCACGCCCTGGGCATGGTTGCCGGCCGAGGCGCAGATCACCGGCCGGGTATCGCCGCGCTCGCGGCCGGCCAGCAGCGCGTTCAACGCGCCGCGGACCTTGTAGGACCCGGTGCGCTGCAGGTTCTCCAGCTTCAGCCAGGTGCCGAAGCGCTCGGCATGGTGCAGCGGGGTAGGCGGCAGGAAGCGCCGCAGCCGGGCCTGCGCCGCCAGTACGTCGGCGACGCTTACGTCGCCGACATCGCTTTCCTGGCTGGCATCAGCGGCCGGCATGGGCCACCAGCGCGGTGCGGGCGACCGCCGCATGCGGGCACGGGCGGCGAAGAAGACGCCTCCGTACCGGCACCGTGGTCACTACGGTACGGGTGTTCATACGGATGCTCCTTCCATGGCAGTGACCTGCACGGACACGCAGTCGTAGATCTTCTCGATCTGCCGGCACAGCGTTTCCGCCGGGCGCTGGCCATCCACCACCAGCTGCAGGTGCCAGCGGCCATCGTCGTCGGCCACCGGCGCACCGCTGATCGCGCGCGGTGCGAAGCCGCGGCGTTCGGCCATGCCGATCACGCGCAGCAGCGCGCCTTCGGCCGGGTGCAGCACCAGGTCAAGCCGGTATTGCATTGGGGGTCTCCTGGCGGGCATGGGCGGGGTTGCTTTCCAGCATCGTGCTGTTGGCGGTGTTCGGCGGCACCAGTGGCCACACGTTGGCACGTGCATCGATGGCCACGTGCAGCAGGGCCGGGCCCGGTTCGGCCAGCAGCGCGGCCAGGCCGCCTTCCACGTCGTCGCGGTTGTCGATGCGGGTGGCGGCGATGCCGAACACCTGTGCCAGCGCCACGAAGTCCGGGTTGTCGGACAGGTCGATCTCGCTGTAACGCTCGGCGAAGAACAGTTCCTGCCACTGCCGCACCATGCCCAGCGAACTGTTGTCCAGCAGCACGATCTTCACCGGCAGGCGGCAACGCGCGATGGTCGCCAGCTCCTGCACGTTCATCATGAAGCTGCCGTCGCCGGACACCAGCACCACGGTGCGCTCCGGGCATGCGAACTGCGCACCCATCGCCGCCGGCAGGCCGAAGCCCATGGTGCCCAGCGCGCCACTGGTCAGGTGGTTGCGCGGGTGGTTGAAGCGGCAGTGCTGCGCCACCCACATCTGGTGCTGGCCGACATCGCAGGCGATCACCGCATCGGCCGGGGCCAGCTCGCTCAGGCGCTTCAGCAGCGCCGGGGCGTAGATGTGCTGGCCCGGTGCGTCGTAGCGTGCCGAGAAGCGGTCGCGGTGCTGCGCGCAACGCCTGCGCCACGCGTCCTGATGGGCCTTGGGGGAGGGGAAGGCCGCACGCAGGGCACGGATGGCATGGCCGACGTTGCCAGGCACGGCGACATCGGCGCTGCGCAGCTTGGAGATCTCGTAGGCGTCGGCATCGATATGGACGACGCGGGCGAACGGTGCGAACTCGGCCAGCTTGCCGGTGGCGCGGTCGTCGAAGCGTGCACCCAGCACCAGCAGCAGGTCGCTTTCCTGCACCGCCATGTTGGCCGCGCGGGTACCGTGCATGCCCAGCATGCCCAGTGACTGCGGATGGCTGGCCGGCAGCGCGCCCAGGCCACGCAGGGTCATCACGGTGGGGATGGCGCTGGCTTCGACGAAGTCGCGCAGGTCCTGCACCGCATCGCCCAGCGCGATGCCGCCACCGGCGTAGACCACCGGCTTCTCGGCGGCCGCCAGTGCGGCGATGGCTTCGGCGATGGCCGCTTCGGCCGGCGCAGGTGGCGGCTCGACGCTGCTCGGCACGTGCGCCGGCAGGTGGCTGGCATCGGCCAGCTGCACGTCCTTGGGCAGGTCGATCAGCACCGGGCCGGGCCGGCCCTCGCGGGCGACGCGGAAGGCATCGGCGACCACGCGCGGCAGGTCGTCGACGCTGCGCACCAGCCAGCTGTGCTTGACGATCGGCATGGTCAGGCCGAACACATCCAGTTCCTGGAAAGCGTCAGTACCCAGCAGCGGCGTGGCGACCTGGCCGGTGATGCAGACCATCGGCACCGAATCCAGCATCGCATCGGCAATGCCGGTGACCAGGTTGGAGGCGCCCGGGCCGGAGGTGGCCACGCAGACGCCGACCTGGCCGCTGGCGCGGGCGAATCCATTCGCCGCCAGTGCGGCACCCTGCTCGTGGCGCACCAGGATGTGCTTCAGCGACGAATCCACCAGCGCGTCGTAGAACGGCATGATGGTGCCGCCGGGATAGCCGAACAGCGTGCGGATGCCTTCGGCTTCCAGCGCCTGGGTCAGCCAGCGCGCGCCGTTGGGCGGCGCGCTGCGGTGTGTGGAAGAGTTCATGGGGGAACCTTGCAAAGCGGGTGGGGGAGGGCCGCGCGGTTACGCGGCCTGTCCTTGCAACCAGACCATCTTGGCGCGCAGTTCCTTGCCCACCTTCTCGATCGGGTGCTCCAGGTCGGCCTGCTTGAACCGGTTGTAGTTCGGCAGGCCCGCTTCGTACTCGGCCACCCAGTTCTTGGTGAAGGTGCCGTCCTGGATGTCCTTCAGCACTTCCTTCATGCGTGCCTTGGTGCCGGCGTCGATCACCCGCGGGCCGCTGACGTAGTCGCCGTACTGCGCGGTCTCGGAGATGAATTCCAGCATGCGCGAGATACCGCCTTCATAGAACAGGTCGACGATCAGCTTCAGTTCGTGCAGCACTTCGTAGTAGGCGATCTCCGGCTGGTAGCCCGCTTCGACCAGGGTCTCGAAACCGGCCTGCACCAGTGCCGAGGCACCGCCGCACAGCACCGCCTGCTCGCCGAACAGGTCGGTCTCGGTCTCTTCCTTGAAGGTGGTCTGGATCAGGTTGGCGCGTGCACCGCCGAGGCCGGCCGCATAGGCCAGTGCGTACTCGGCCGCCTTGCCGCTCTTGTCCTGGTAGACCGCCCAGATGCAGGGCACGCCACGGCCGATCTCGTACTCGCGGCGCACCAGCGCGCCCGGGCCCTTGGGCGCAACCAGCACCACGTCCAGGTCGTCGCGCGGCCTGATCATGTCGAAGTGCACGTTCAGGCCGTGCGCGAACAGCAGCACCGCACCCTGCTTCATGTTCGGCGCCAGCACGTCGTCGTAGAGCTTCTTCTGCACCATGTCCGGGGTCAGCACGGCGACCAGGTCCGCATCCTTCACCGCGTCGGCCGGTGCTTTCACGGTGAAGCCGTCGGCCTGTGCCTTGACTTCGGTCGGGCCGCCCGGACGCAGGCCTACCACCACGTCGAAGCCGGATTCGCGCAGGTTCAGTGCGTGGGCGCGGCCCTGGCTGCCGTAGCCGATGACGGCGATCTTGGTCTGGGGCAGGTCGTTGGTGCTCATGGGGGAGGTTCCTTGCGGTGGGAAGAAAAAAAGAACGGCCGGTCGTCGAGGTGACGTACCGGCCGGTCAGGGGAAAGCGGTGGAGGAGGCACCATGCGCCGCGCAGGCACAGCCACCACGAGGCGTGGCGGCGGTGTGGGTCCGGGTTTTGCGTTGGGCGTTGTGCATGGTGGTTGCGTCTGAAACCAGGTTCTGAAATGAAAAAACCCGCACCGGGGCGGGTGCGGGTTTTTGAAGAGTTCCGGTGTATTCGTTGCTTACACGCTGGCTCGTCCCGCACCTGTTGGTTGGGTAATAAGTACGAGCACAAGAATCGAACGCAGCGAGGCGGCGCCGATGTCGTCGGCTTCGTTGTGGGTTCGCGGTGGCGTGTTGTGATGCAACATGTGATCGAGAGAAACACAGCCGTTTTGGCGATGTCAACCCTCGCGACGGAATTCTTGTTGGTTTCCGTTGCATCCGGCGCAATCGCCTGTGGCACAAGGATGGTTGCCGCTGAAAGTGTTTCGGTGAACCGGAATTCACTCCTTTCAGGGCGGTTTTTGCGCGGAATCCGGCGGATCCTCGCCTTGCTGGGTGCGGACCTTGCACACCCGCCCCAGGATCAACGTCCATGACCTCTGCCCGATACCCCAGGATGGCCGCAGCGGCGAAGATCGGGGGACCACCCTTCCATCGGAACCCGACCGTGTCCCGACGCCTTGCCCGTTCCCTGCTGGCCGCCGCTGTACTGGCCGCTGTGCCCGCACTGTCTTCGGCCGCCGACCGCATCACCGGCCACACCTTTGCCACCCGTTCGGAGGTGATCGCCCCGCATGCGATGGCCGCTACCTCGCAGCCGCTGGCCACCCAGATTGCACTGGACGTGATGAAAGGGGGAGGCTCGGCGGTGGACGCGGCGATCGCCGCCAACGCCGCGCTTGGCCTGATGGAGCCGACCGGCAACGGCATCGGTGGCGACCTGTTCGCCATCGTCTGGGACCCGAAGACGCAGAAGCTCTACGGCTACAACGGTTCGGGGCGCTCGCCGAAGTCGCTGACCCTGGCCGAGTTCCAGCGACGTGGCCTGAAGGACATCCCGGCTACCGGCCCGCTGCCGGTCTCCGTGCCCGGCGCGGTCGACGGCTGGTTCGCGCTGCACGACCGCTTCGGCCGCAAGCCGATGGCCGACAACCTGGCGCCGGCCATCCGCTACGCGCGCGAGGGCCATCCCGTCGCCGAGGTGATCGCCTACTACTGGGACCGCTCGGTGCCCAAGCTGTCGCAGTACCCGGGCTTCAAGGAGCAGTTCACGATCAACGGCCACGCCCCGCGCAAGGGCGAGATGTGGAAGAACCCGAACCTGGCCAGCACCCTGCAGCAGATTGCCGACGGCGGACGCGATGCCTTCTATAAGGGCGCCATTGCCCACACCATCGGCGACTACTTCAAGGCCAATGGTGGCTACCTGAGCTACCAGGACATGGCCGACCACCAGGGTGAGTGGGTCGAACCGGTCAGCAGCAACTACCGTGGCTACGACGTGTGGGAGCTGCCGCCGAACAGCCAGGGCATCGCCGCCCTGCAGATCCTCAACGTGCTGGAAGGCTACGATTTCTCGAAGATCCCGTTCGGTTCACCCGAGCACGTGCACCTGTTCGTCGAAGCGAAGAAGCTGGCCTTCGCCGACCGTGCACGCTTCTACGCCGACATGGCCTTCCAGCCGGCGCCGGTGCAGAAGCTCATCTCCAAGGAGTACGCCGCGCAGCGCCGCGCGCTGATTTCGATGGACAAGGCGTTGAAGGAAGTGCAGCCGGGCACGCCGAAGCAGCTGGAGGAGGGCGACACGATCTACATGACCGTGGCCGACGCCGACGGCATGATGGTTTCGCTGATCCAGTCCAACTACCGTGGCATGGGCAGCGGCATGGCACCGCCCGGTCTGGGTTTCATCCTGCAGGACCGTGGCGAGATGTTCGTGCTGCAGAAGAACCATCCCAACGGCTACGCGCCGGGCAAGCGTCCATTCCAGACCATCATTCCGGGGTTCATCACCAAGGGCGGCAAGCCGTATGCCAGCTTCGGCGTGATGGGCGGCGCGATGCAGCCGCAGGGCCACGCGCAGATTGTGATGAACCTGGTGGATTTCGGTATGAACCTGCAGGAAGCCGGTGACGCACCGCGCATCCAGCACGAGGGCTCGACCGAACCGACCGGACAGGCCACGGCGATGACCGACGGTGGTGAAGTGAATCTGGAAACCGGCTTCCCGTACGAGACGGTGCGTGCGCTGATGCGCAAGGGGCATCGCATCGTGTTCGCCGATGGGCCTTATGGCGGGTACCAGGCGATCATGCGCGACCCCGAGAGCGGGGTTTATTACGGAGCTTCGGAGAGTCGCAAGGACGGGCAGGCGGCGGGGTATTGAGGGTTCCCGGCCACCGGGCGCAGCCCCCTCTGCGGTGATGGTTCAGCGATGCTTGGCTTGGCCGGGCGGGTGGATTGTCTGGGGGACGCCGTGAATACGTCCCTGTAGGCTCGGTCGCCGCATCCATGCGGCTCACGCCCCCAGCCAACCCACCCGCCCGGCCACGGACAGTTTCCGTGTCCGTCACCGCAGGAAAAGAAAAAGAAGAGCAAGAGCAAAGGCAACGGCAACAGCCGCGGGCTTTGGGTTGGGGTCGGATCCGTTTTCCGCAGGAAAACGGATCCGACCCCTTCTTGTTTTCCGATACACATCTTCCACGCAAAGCGTGGAAAACCAACCGTCACCGAAAATCTGTCGGGCGTGGGGCGGTGTGGGTGGGCAGGACCGTTGGCGCCATGGATGGCGCCATCGAGCCCCCAAGGATGGGTTCACGGCGTGTCCTG
The DNA here is from genome assembly GCF_004795795.1 of Stenotrophomonas sp. PAMC25021. Lineage (NCBI taxonomy): Bacteria > Pseudomonadati > Pseudomonadota > Gammaproteobacteria > Lysobacterales > Lysobacteraceae > Stenotrophomonas > Stenotrophomonas sp. PAMC25021. The sequence continues at coordinate 2,919,759 of NZ_CP039255.1, forward strand.
CCCACCCACACCGCCCCACCCAACCAGCAGCAACCCGGAGCCGCCTTTGAATTTGACCTTGGCCCTTGCCTGGAAAAGCGGTGCAGCCGCAGGCTGCAAAACACACTCAATCCTGATCGTGCGCGCGTGCGGCCTCGGCCTGGGTCTCCTCCTGCGCCGCCATCTCGCGCGCGATCCACGCATCGATCATGTGCCGCTGGCGCTGCGCCTGCCGCCGCTCACGCGTGTACTCCTGGTCGAGCACGCGGTACAGCGACACCATCACCAGCACCATCAGCAGCGCGAATGGCAACGCCGCAATCGTGATCATGCCCTGCAGTGCATCCAGGCCACCGGCCAGCAGCAAGGCCGCTGCGATCAACGCCACCGCAATGCCCCAGGCCAGCTTGCGCTTCAACGGAGGATCGCCTGCTTCGTCAGTGGACATGCTGGCCAGCACCAGTACCGCCGAGTCGGCCGAGGTCACGAAGAAGATCATCAGCAGTACCAGTGCGATGCACGACAGCAGCAGCGGCAGCGGCATGCTGTCGAACAGCGTGAACAGCACGGTCTCGTAGCCATTGCCCAGCGCCTGCACCAAGTCGGCATGGCCGAAGATCTGTGCCCACAGCGCGGTGCCGCCGAATACCGCGAACCAGAAGAAGCCCAGCAGCGTCGGCGCGAGCACTACGCCGATCACGAACTCGCGCACGCTGCGGCCGCGCGAGATGCGTGCGATGAACGACCCCACGAACGGTGCCCACGAGATCCACCAGGCCCAGTAGAAGATTGTCCAGTCCGCCACCCAGGTGCTGCCGGAGAACGGTGACATGCGCAGGCTCATCGTCACCAGCTGGTTGAGGTAGGAGCCCAGCGTGGTGGTGAAGGTATCGAAGATGAAGCCGGTCGGCCCCAGCACCAGCAGGATGGCGGCCAGCAGGGCAGCCAACGCCAGGTTGAAATTGGACAGCCACTTCACACCTCGCTCCACGCCACTGGCGGTGGACGCCATGTACAGCACGAAGGCGACGGCAATGATGGTCATCTGCACTGCGACGGTAGCCTGCACGCCGAACACGCGCTCGATGCCGGCGGCGATCTGGATGGTGCCGAAGCCCAGCGTAGTCGCGACACCGATCGCGGTGGCGACCACTGCAGCGATGTTGACCGCCCTACCGATCCAGCCGCGATGGTGGCGGCCGATGATCGGCTGCAGCATGTCGCTGACCAGGCCGCGGCCGTTGCGGTTGAACTGGAACCAGGCCATTGCCAGCCCGATCAGCGCATAGATGGCCCACGGGTGCAGGCCCCAGTGGAAGAATGCATAGCGCATCGAGGCGCGTGCCGCATCCAGGCTCTGCGGAGCAAGCCCTTCCGGTGGCTTGCTGAAGTGCGAAATGGGCTCGGCGGCGCCCCAGAACACCAGGCCGATGCCCATGCCGGCGGCGAACAGCATCGACATCCAGCTGGCTCGCGAGAACTCGGGCTCGGCGTCTTCGCCACCGATGCGCAGGTTGCCGAAGCGACCGAAAGCCAGGTACATCAGGAACACCAGGGCCAGGAATACCACCAGCAGGTACAGCCAGCCGACGCTGCGGATGACTTCTGCCAGCATCGACTGCACCACGGCATTGAAGGGGCCTGGTGCAATACCGGCAAGCAGCACCAGCAGGAGAACCAGTGCGATGGAAACGCGAAACACCATGAAGGAGCTTCTCCGATCAAGGGATTGAGGGGAGCGAGCAGAGCTTGCAGCGAAGGACCGGCGGCATGCAGCGCGAACCGGGCAGGGGCCGCGTCGGCGGCGAAGGACGCATCGGTCGCTGGAGGGCGACGGACGTGCACGTTACTGAACGCGACGTCATGGTTCTGTTAACGAACAACGATCCGGATCAGATCCGCTTTCCACAGGAAAGCGGATCTGACCGCGGGGGCAACTCCCGGAGCGGGCGGTCTATGCTCTAATGCACGCCAAGAAGCGGGGGTACCGCGGCCATGTGGCCACGGTTGAGACAGTCCCTTGGAACCTGATCCGGCTCATACCGGCGTAGGGAAGCTTTGCAGTGCAGCCGTGCCCGGACACCGCCCAAGGACCGTCCGTGCGCGGTCGCAGTGCGCCGCCGCTTCGTCCCTGACCTTCCTGGACGATGCCCGATGAACGCACAGCTCTCCGCCCTGCAGCAACAGGCCCAGCAACTCTCCGAATCCGTGACCCGGCCCATTCCCGGCTCGCGCAAGATCCACGTACCCGGTTCGCGTCCGGATCTGCAGGTGCCGATGCGCGAGATCGCGTTGACCCGCACGCCGACGCTGTTCGGCGGCGAGGAGAATGCACCGGTCACGGTCTACGATACGTCGGGCCCGTACACCGATCCGGACGCGCGTATCGATCTGTCCGCGGGCCTGCCGGCGCTGCGTCGTGGCTGGGTGGAGGAGCGCGGCGATACCGAACAGCTCGACGGCCTGAGTTCGTCGTTCGGCCGCGACCGCGAGCACGATCCGAAGCTCGATGCTGTGCGCTTCCCCACACGCAGCCTGCCGCGACGTGCACGTGCAGGCGCGAACGTCACCCAGATGCACTATGCGCGCCGCGGCATCATCACGCCGGAAATGGAATTCGTCGCCATCCGCGAAAACCAGCGACTGGACGCGATCCGCGATGCCGGCCTGCTGCAGCAGCACCCGGGCGAGGCGTTCGGCGCCTCGATCCAGAAGATCATCACGCCGGAGTTCGTGCGCGATGAAATCGCGCGCGGCCGCGCGGTGCTGCCCAACAACATCAACCATCCGGAAAGCGAGCCGATGATCATCGGCCGCAACTTCCTGACCAAGATCAACGCCAACATCGGCAACAGCGCGGTGTCCTCGGGCATTGCCGAAGAGGTGGAGAAACTGGTGTGGGCGATCCGCTGGGGTGGTGACACCGTGATGGACCTGTCCACCGGCAAGCACATCCACGAAACCCGCGAGTGGATCATCCGCAACTCGCCGGTGGCGATCGGTACCGTGCCGATCTACCAGGCGCTGGAGAAGGTCGACGGCCGCGCCGAAGCGCTCACCTGGGAGATCTTCCGCGACACGCTGATCGAGCAGGCCGAGCAGGGCGTGGACTACTTCACCATCCACGCCGGCGTGCTGCTGCGCTACGTGCCGCTCACCGCCAAGCGCGTGACCGGGATCGTCAGCCGTGGTGGTTCGATCATGGCCAAGTGGTGCCTGGCGCACCACAGGGAGAATTTCCTCTACACGCACTTCGAAGACATCTGCGAGATCATGAAGGCCTATGACGTGACCTTCTCGCTGGGTGACGGCCTGCGCCCGGGCTGCATCGCCGATGCCAACGACGCGGCCCAGTTCGGTGAGCTGGAGACGCTGGGTGAGCTGACCAAGATCGCCTGGAAGCATGATGTGCAGACCATGATCGAAGGCCCCGGCCACGTGCCGATGCAGCTGATCAAGGAGAACATGGACAAGCAGCTGCGTGAATGCGGCGAAGCGCCGTTCTACACGCTGGGGCCGCTGACCACCGACATCGCGCCGGGCTACGACCACATCACCAGTGCGATCGGTGCGGCGATGATCGGTTGGTTCGGCACGGCGATGCTCTGCTACGTGACGCCGAAGGAACACCTCGGCCTGCCCAATCGCCAGGACGTGCGTGACGGCATCATGGCCTACCGCATCGCCGCGCATGCGGCCGACCTGGCCAAGGGCCATCCGGGCGCGCAGGTACGCGACAACGCACTGAGCAAGGCGCGCTTCGAGTTCCGCTGGGAAGACCAGTTCCACCTTGGCCTGGATCCGGAGAAGGCCAGGGAGTTCCATGACGAAACGCTGCCGAAGGATGCGCACAAGCTGTCGCACTTCTGCTCGATGTGCGGCCCGCACTTCTGTTCGATGAAGATCACCCAGGATGTGCGTGACTACGCCGAGGCCGGCATGAAGGAGAAGTCGGAGGAGTTCCGCGCCGCGGGTGCCGAGGTCTACCACCAGGGGTGATGCGCAGACGGTGGTGCCGGCCCGCGGCCGGCACTACCGCTCATCACGCCGCTCCCGGCTATCCTCCGCCCATCATCCCGGGGAAAGGACACCATGCCTGTTGCCATGACCACCCGTTGGCTGGCCATTGCCCGCCGGCATCCTTCGGCCTGGTTGCTGGGCGCGCAGCTGCTGGCGGTGCTGCTGTATCCCGCGCTGGATGACACCGCCGCCGGCCGCGCGGCACTGGGCATGTTCGGCATGGCGGTACTCGGCCTGGCGCTGTGGGTGGTCCAGCGCAGCCCGCTGGGCACCTGGCTGGCGCTGTTGCTGGCCATTCCCTCGGTGGTGTTCTCGTTGGCAGGCGCATTGCTCGAGCGCACCGCATTGCTGACCACCGCGCAGGTGCTGGAGAGCCTGCTGTACTTCTACACGGCTGGCGCCCTGATTGCCTACATGCTCCAGGACTACAAGGTCACCCGCGACGAACTGTTCGCAGCTGGCGCAACCTTCACCCTGCTGGCGTGGGCGTTCGCCTTCGCGTTCGCGGTGTGCCAGCAGTGGTATCCGGGCAGTTTCCAGGGCACCGGCGGGCAGGCGCAGCGCAGTTGGATGGAGCTGCTTTATCTCAGCTTCAGCTTGCTGTCTGGAGTCGGCTTGAGTGATGTCGTGCCGCTTCATCCACAGGCACGAGCACTGGTCATGCTGGAGCAGTTTTCCGGCGTGATGTACGTGGCTTTGGTGGTCTCGCGGCTGGTCGGATTGACCATGCTGCGGCGCATGTGAAAATGAACGCCAGATAAAAATTTCGCGCCCAAGAGGGCGCGAATGATGTCGCGAATTATGTGAATGCGTCGGCGAGAGAGAGCCTGATGTCGACCACGCGATAGGCGAGGTAACTTGCATAGGCTAGTATTCGCGCGCTCGATTGTTTTTGCGGTATGCGCCGATGCTTTGTGCGGAGTCTGGCTTTTCGCTGTTCCCAGGACGGGACCGTAACGAAGGCAAACACTGCCCGGGACCTGTCTCTACTGTGTAGCAGAAAATGAACAGCAGCGAAATACAGCCACCCGTGTCCGATCGGATACGGATAGGAGAGTGCATCGTCACTCTGTCCTCGCGCGAAGTCGAGGTCGTCGGTGCGCGTCGTCCGCGCCGGCTGACGCCGAAGGCGCTGGGCGTTCTGCGCGTGCTGCTGCGGCAGCCGGGCCGTGTGGTCACCCGCGACGAGTTGTTCGCCGAGGTGTGGCCGGACACGCTGCCGACCAACGATGTGCTGACCCAGGCCGTTACCCAGCTGCGCAAGGCGTTCAGCAACGACGACGACAGCGGCCAGGCCTACATCGAGACCATTGCCAAGACCGGCTATCGGCTTCTGGTACCGGTACAGGCGCTGGACGATGCGGAGCCGTCGGCTGCGGGCTTGCCTGACGACGAAGATGTGGACGTGCAGCCCGCACTCGCCGCCGCTGCGGCGCTGCCCGCGCGCGCGCAGGAATCGCGCCGCCGCTGGCGCCATGTCCGCCGCCGTGTGCTGCTGGCGCTGGGCGTGTTGATGCTGGCCACGCTGCTGGTGATGACCACGCTGCTGCTGCGCCGCGCACCGGCCAGCAGTTCGCCGGTGGAGGCCGCCGTGGAGAACGGCACGCGGGTGATCGGCAGCCCCCAGCGCCCCTATCGGTTGATCACCGCAACCAGCGGCTTTGAAACCTATCCCACGCTGTCACCGGATGGTTCGCTGGTGGCCTATGAAGGCGCCAACGAAGATGGCAACGGCGGTGGTGCGATCAAGGTACAGACCTCCGGCAACGCGCCGGCGCGCCAGTTGCTGGCGCCGCCGGCCGGTGCCGTCGATCGATTCCCGAACTGGTCGCCGGATGGTCGCGAAATTGCCTTCGCACGGTTCTCCGCCGACGGTGGCTGCCAGGTGCTGATCGCCAGCGCAACCGGTGGCGCCCTGCGCCAGGCCACGCGCTGCGATGGCACCGAGCTGCTCAGCTTCGACTGGACGCCCGATGGTCGCGGCCTGGTGTTCGGCAGCATGGTCGGGCGCTACGCGCACCGTGGCATCCGCGTGCTGGACCTGGCCAGTGGTCAGTGGCGCGCGCTGGCGTACAGCGTCGACCAGGACGACTTCGACTACGCACCGCGTTACTCGCCCGATGGGCAATGGCTGGTGTTCGTGCGCAATCCGCAGCTGGGCGATCTGTGGCGGGTGCCGGCCGCGGGCGGTACGCCCGAGCAGCTGACCAACGAGGCGGCAGAGCTGCGCGGATGGGCCTGGCTGGACGATGGCCGCACCATCGTGTTCGGTCGCCGCGTCGACAGCGAGGCGCGGCTCTATTATCTGGACGTCGAGCGGCCCACGCTGCGCGATGCCGGCCTGGATGATGCGCAGTGGCCCGCCGTGTCGCGACGTGGCGGGATGCTGGCCTTCGTCCACCGGCGCGCGCAGTTCGGCGTGTTCAAGGTGCCGGTGCAGGGCAGCGGCGCGCCCGAGCGCCTGTTTGCATCCAGTGGCCGCGATGGGCAGCCGATGGCAGCGCCGGATGGCCGTCAGCTGGTCTTCACCTCGGATCGCTCCGGCAGCTTCGCCCTGTGGTGGGCGGACATGCAGCGGCCGGATTCGCTGCGCCCCATTGAAGGGCTGCGGCCGGAAGCGCGGCAGGCACCGGACTGGTCGGCCGACAGCCGCCAGCTGCTCGTGGTCGGCCGCGACGCGCATGGGCGCACGGTGGTCTACGAGATCGCGCCACGCGATGAACGCCTGCAACCTTTGCCGGTCCCGGCCGAACAGCCGCTGCAGGCCCTGTATGGCGCGTCGCCGGAGCAGTTGTTTGTGGTCGAGCGCGATGCCGACCAGCGCACCCGGTTGAGTCTGTTCGACCGCAGCACCCAGCCCTGGCGCCGGTTGGCCAGCATCGAAGGGGTGTCGCAGGCGCGCTTCGACCGCAGCAGTGGCCGCGTGTTGTTCACCCGCCTGGCCGCCGGTGGCCTGTGGTCGGCCGATGCCGCGTTGTCGTCGGGCAGCGTGCAGCAGATCAGCGATGACCGGCCCAGCCGCTGGCGATACCGGGCCTGGACCGTGGCCGGCAACACTGGCGTCGGTTACCTCGGCACTTCGAGCACGTGTGGCACCACCTTCGTGCGCATCCTGCCCGGCCGCGCGGAGCCGGAACGCTGCCTGGATGCGGAACGGCTCAGCGCCGGCAACGGACTCAGCGCCAGCGCTGACGGGCGTGACCTGTTCGTGGCGATGGCGGTCAGCGATGGTGCCGACATCGGTGTGATGCGGTTGCCCGAACGCCCCCCCGCGCTGTTCCCGGCGTTCTCCAAGTTGTTGTTTTTCAGTGGAAATGGGCCTTCGTAATTTCTTCGTCTGGATCTCGTCGCGAATTCGTGGCGATCTCGTCGGACTTTCCTGACGCGGTGCCGCCTGATTAGGCAAAACGGAGTCCTGTACTAGGCAAATCCGTGGTGCCCCCATGCGTCAACTCTCGCTGGCCGATCGCGGCCAAACCGTCTCCCTGGACCGGTCGCTCGACGATGTCACGCCGACCTGCCTGGGCGTGGCCCGGCTGGGCAGCCTGCAGACCGCCGGCTCCAGCTTCACTGTCTGGATGCAGGTGCGTGGCAGTTCGTGGGTGGAGGCCAAGGAAGGACGATTCCGCCTGCGCCAGGGCGAGTGGATCGCCTTCGAAAAGGAATCGCGGCCGTTGGTGCAGGCCGGTCGCAACGGGTTGTGCGTTGGCCTGAACCTGAACGTTGAAGCGCTTCGCGTGCTGACCGAGATGGCCGACTGTGGCCTGTATGCCGGTCGTGGCCGCATGAACCGCAGTGACGCCCGCGTTGCGCTGCGCTTGTGGCGCGATGCGCTGGCCAGCGGCCAGCCGGCCCAGGCCTTGCGTCCGCTGCTGCTGCACCTTGCTGGCCTGCAGCGTGGCCTGGCCGACAACGTGCAGCGCTGCCCAGGCCGCTCGCGCAGCCGCAAGCGCCAGGTGTTCGGCCGCATGCAGCGTGCGCGCCTCTATCTGGAAGGCAACAGCCACCGGGTGGTGCGCATCGGCGAACTGGCCGAACTGACCAACTTCTCCAGCTGGTACCTCTCCAAGACCTTCCAGAGCCTGTACGAGGAAAGCCCGCAGTCGCTTTCGGCACGACTGCGCCTCGAACGCGCCGCTGATCTGCTGCGCGACACCGACATGATGGTGGGCGAGGTCGCCGCCGCCAGCGGCTTCGACAACTGCTGCAGCTTCGCGCGTGCGTTCCGCGCCCGCTACGGCCAGTCCGCATCGCGCTTCAGGGAGAACGGCGGCTTGCTCCCGCCACAATCCGCAAAGTCTCCGGTTGGTTCGCGCAAATACAGCGCTGCAACGCAATCGTAACGTGCTGGGGTGTTTTAACACGCTGCTAACACGTACCTTGGAGAGATAGATGAACGTTCGTAATCCCGCAGTGCGGTTCGGCTTGCTGCCGGCCGGCATTGCGCTGGCGCTGGCGCCGGCCTTTGCTTCGGCTCAGGAAGCAAAGGGCACCACCGACCTGGACCGCATTTCGGTCACCGGCTCGCGCATCCGCGGCGCCTCGGTGGAGACCCAGCAGCCGATCCTGACGATGACCCGCGAATCCCTGGAAAAGCAGGGCTTCTCGAGCGTCGCCGACGTGCTGAACAACCTGACCTCGGCCGGTTCCCCGGCCATTTCGCGTTCGGAGTCGCTGGCTTCGGGCGAGAACGTGGGCGGCTACTACGTCGACATCCGCAACCTGGGCGCCGAGCGCACCCTGGTGCTGATGAACGGCAAGCGCCTGGGCGCTTCGACCTCGGGTCTGCAGGACCTGAGCCAGATCCCGATGTCGGCCGTTGAGCGCATCGAGATCCTGAAGGACGGCGCCTCGTCGATCTACGGTTCCGACGCCATTGCCGGCGTGGTCAACGTGATCACCCGCAAGAACTTCGACGGCGGCGAAGCCAATGTCTACGTCGGCCAGTACGGCAAGGGCGACGGCGACAGCGAAACCTATTCGATGACCCTCGGTGCCCGCGGTGAGCGCGGCAGCCTGACCCTTTCGGCCGAGTACTCGAAGCAGGATCCGGTGTGGGCCAAGGACCGCTGGTACAGCCGTGACGGCTCGCTGGGTCCGAACTCCACCTCGGCTGATTGGAGCCCGATCAGCCAGAACGGCAGCTGGTGCAACCCGAAGCTGTACGACTGCAGCAAGTCGAGCGCGGTGTGGCAGACCCTGAACCCGGGTGGCAATCCGAAGAACCCGAACGACTACCACGCGATCACCGAAGACGAGTTCGCCAACTCGAACGAGCAGATGACCCTGCTGACCGGTGTGAAGCGCAAGTCGGTCTACATCAACGGCACCTACGACTTCACCGATTCGATCAGCCTGAACACCGACGTGCTCTACAACGAGCGCCAGACCTTCCAGCAGATCGCCGGCTATCCGTACCAGTCCGCTTCCAAGTCGATCAACACCCCGCTGTCGGCAGACAGCGCCTTCAACCCGGTTGGCCAGGACGTCAGCTTCCGCCGCCGCCTGTGGGAAGTGCCGCGTACCACTGACAGCCAGCTGAAGACCCTGCGCTTCGCTCCGACCCTGACCGGCTTCTTCGAGCTGGGTGGCAAGACCTTCGACTGGGATGTCGGCGCGCTGTGGAACCGCAACGAGTCGATCAAGAGCAACCGCGGTGACATGAGCCTGATCGGCGCGCGTCAGGCGCTGGGCCCGTCGTTCATCGATGCCGGTGGCGTTGCCCGCTGCGGCACCGCCGCCAACCCGATCCTGGGCGATTGCCGTCCGTGGAACCCGCTGCTGCCGTACGGCGTTGAGGGTCAGGGCTCGCTGGCGAACCAGGAGCTGCAGGACTTCCTGTTCCCGACCTTCACCACCCGTGGCGTCACCAAGACCACCAGCTTCACCGCCAACCTGTCGGGCGCCATCGTGACCCTGCCGGCCGGCGACCTGGGCTTCGCCCTGGGTGTCGAGCACCGCAAGGAAGAAGGCAGCTACGTGCCGGACGCCTTCGCACAGTCGGGCCAGTCCACCGGCCTGGGCCAGAAGCCGACCCGCGGCCAGTACGATCTGAACGAGGTCTACCTCGAACTGAACGTGCCGCTGCTGGCCGACATGGCCTTCGCCAAGGAACTGACCCTGAACGTTGCCAGCCGTTATTCGGACTACAGCAACTTCGGTGGCACCACCAACAGCAAGTTCGGCCTGACCTGGCGTCCGCTGGATGAACTGCTGGTCCGCGGCACCTACGCCGAGGGCTTCCGCGCTCCGACCATCAGCGACCTGTACGGTGGCCTGAGCTCGAGCTTCGAGTCCTACATCGATCCGTGCGGCGTGAAGGCTCCGGGCAGCGTTGCAGGCAATGCCGCGTGCTCCGGCGCAGGCGTGCCGGCCAACTACGTGCAGCTGGGCCAGGCAGGCAAGGAATGTTCGACCCTGCCGTGCCAGTCGGGTGACCAGTTCATCTCGGGTGCCAATCCGAACCTGAAGCCGGAAACCTCCAAGAGCACCACCTTCGGCCTGGTGTGGAGCCCGCGTTGGGTGCAGGGCCTGGACGTGTCGCTGGATTGGTACAAGTACGAAATCAGCGACATGATCATCGCTGACAGCGTCGACCGCATCCTGCGTGACTGCTACGTGCTGGGTAACGCTTCGCGCTGCTCGAGCGTGACCCGTGCGGCTGACGGCCACGTCAGTGCGATCACCTACGGCACCGCCAACCTCGGCAAGATGGAAACCCAGGGCTACGATCTGGGCATCAAGTACCGCCTGCCGGAACTGGCCATTGGTCAGTTCAGCATCGACTGGCAGACCAGCTACACCGCCAAGTACGACGAGCAGCGCCAGAACAGCGCGGGCGACAACATCATGGTCGGCCGCGTCAGCGAGCCGGGCCTGTTCCGCGTGCGTTCGAACCTGGGCGTCAACTGGCAGTACGGCGATTTCGGTGTGAACTACACCGCGCGCTACTACTCGGGCATGAAGGAAAGCTGCATCTCGCTGGCTGACGGCTGGTGCGATGCTCCGAACCACATGGCCAACGGTGAGACCGATCCGCTGCGTCACACCGGTTCCAACACCTTCCACGACCTGCAGGTCAGCTGGAAGGCGCCGTGGGATGCGACCATCGCCCTGGGCGCGAACAATGTGTTCGACCACAAGGGTGCCCTGCAGTACTCGGCTCCGAACTCGGCGTTCGCCTACTACGGCGGCTTCGACGTGGGTCGCTTCCTGTACATGAAGTACACCCAGCGCTTCTGATCCATCGAAGTGCGGTAGCAACAGAAGGAGGGCGGACCGCAAGGTCCGCCCTTTTTCTTGTAGGGGAATTCCGGAAATTGTTGGAAGGTGAGCGCAGTCACGGTCCCGTCGTGTCGTAATCAACACAGTCAGGAGGTCCACTACCGGACGCTTGCATGTGGAGAGGGATATGAAGAACACGTTGCTGCGGCAGGCATCCGCCGCTGCATTGATCTACGCAACGCTGGTGGGCGCAGTGTTCGCGCAGGGCCTCGGGGTCTGCGGCGGTGGGCTCTACTGTGAGGAGTTCCGCCAGCAGTGCCTGGCCAGTGGCAAGTCACCGGTCATCTGCGAGTCGCAGTACCGTCGCTGCGTGCAGGACGCCTGCGGTACCCGCTGACATGGAAAGGGCGCACCTTGTGGGTGCGCCCTCTGTCATCCGGACATCATGCAACGCGCTCAGGCGTCGCTGGGCACCAGTCCCATCAGCGCATTGGCGTGTTCGCGCCATTGCGGCAGTTTGTTCAGCACGCCTGCGCGCTGCAGGTAGTCCTCGTCCACCGGATCGCCATTGACCAGCGCCAGGGCCACGTGCACCGCACCGGTCACCCAGAAGCTGCGGGTGTTGGCGCGCTGCGGCTGCAGGTGGAAGGCCACCGCTTCGATGATCGGCATCGGCAAGCCCCACAGGCCCAGCAGGTAGGCGCCGGCCTCGGCGTGGCCAGGGCGGGTGTCGCCGGCCAGCGAGGGCTCGCTGCGCTCGTTGCGCACACCCGGCAGCAGCAGGCCGATGTCGGCCAGCAGCGCGGCAGTCGCTCCCAGTTCGGCACTGGATTCGGGCAGCAGGCGTGCGGCGAGCCGCGAGGCCAGCAGTGCGCGCTGTTGCAGCGAGTTGCGCTCGGCGGCCGACAGCGTCGGTGCGGAGAACACTTCGCTGGCCAGCACCAGGTCACGCAGCGTGGCCAGGCCCAGCCGGGTCACGGCGGTGCGCAGGTCGGCAATGGTGCGGCCCTGGCTGAAGAAGGCCGAGTTCGACAGTTGCAGCACCTTGGCGGCGATCGCCGGATCGGCGGCGACCAGCTTGGCGACATCGGCACTGTCGGCGTCGTCGTCATGTTCCAGGGCCTGGGTCAGGCTCAGGTACAGGTGCGGCGGCGAGGGCAGTTTCTCGATACGGCCGATGGCATCGCGCAGGCGCGGGCTGTCCAGCACTTCGCGCAGTTCTTCCAGGCTGGTCAGTGCCTCCAGCAGCACTTCCGGCGCCAGCGGCAGCGGCAGGAAGCGGTGGGCGACACCAATGAGGCGCGCCGGCGGCGGCCGGTTGCCATGCTGCGCATCGACCAGCGCGATGCGGATGGTCTCCGGGCGCAAGGTCCGGATCTGCCCCAGCAGCGTGGTGGCATTGAGATCCGGCAATTGCGGGCAGACGATCACCGCGTCCACGCCCTGCGTGGCCACCGCGGTCATCGCGGCCTGGCCATCGGTGGCGGTCAACGGCTGCCAGTCTTCCCCAAGATCGGCAATGAATTCGGTCAGCTCGGCCGGCAGGCTGGCTGCATCCCCAACAAGCAGAATACGCACGACACATTCCCCTGGCTGTCTCGACGATGGATGTCGATGACGTGTGAAGTGACGCAATTTACCTAATACGGCAGCAAGAGTGATGTGCCGTCGTCATGAAACGTGACCCGCATCGCTCCGGCAGGGTACCGCCGGAGCGATCCGGTTCAGGCTCAGGCCTTGCTGTCGAGATGGCGCTGGTGCGCCTCGATCAGGATCTGCTTGGCCTCAGCGGCGCCGCCCCAACCGTCCAGCTTGACCCACTTGCCCTTCTCCAGGTCCTTGTAGTGCTCGAAGAAGTGGCCGATGCGCTCCAGCCAGTGGCTCGAGACCTGGGCGATGTCTTCGACGTGGGCGTAGCCGCTGAAGATCTTCGAGACCGGCACGGCCAGGATCTTCTCGTCGCTGCCCGCCTCATCGCTCATCTTCAGCACGCCGACCGGACGGCAGCGCACGACCGAGCCCGGCACCAGCGGCAGCGGCAGCACCACCAGCACGTCGGCCGGATCGCCGTCGCCACACAGCGTGCTCGGCACGTAGCCGTAGTTGCACGGGTAGCGCATCGGGGTGGAGAGGATGCGGTCGACGAAGATCGCGCCGGTTTCCTTGTCCACTTCGTACTTCACCGGCTCCGAGTCCTTCGGGATCTCGATGATGACGTTGATTTCTTCCGGCGGGTTCTTGCCGGGCGAGACGAGTTCCAGACCCATGGTGTGCTCCAGGTGGGGGGGATATAGACGGATAGCTCACCATTTTATGCCTTTGCCGGGCGCTGTGCAGGGGGTGGGGGGCCGACGCGCTGCCGCAGCCAGACCTGACGGACCGCACCGGCCTTGCCTGATAGGCCCGGACAGGTAGCGGGCGCACGCTGGCACCCCATCCCGAGGAGTCCCGTCATGACCTGGAAAGCTTGGTGCTGCTCTGCCTCCCTTCTGGTTTGTCTGTTGCTGCCGGCGGCGCCAGCGGGCGCCGGCCCACGATTTGTCCCGCTGGGCGAACGCCCGTGGCCGGGGCTGGCACCGGGGGATTCACCCTTTTACGATCTGGAGCGCGAACTGCTGGAGGAGTTCCGCGAGCTCTGTCCCGAATTCTTCTGCCAGGGCCTGTTCGACAACTACGCGCCGCTGCGGTTGCAGTGTGCTGTCGAGATCGCCTCGGACACCGTGAGCCAGTGCGCCTTCTACGTTGCTGCCAGCTCGCACGACGTGCATCCGCTGACGGGAGACCTCTCGGCAACCCGGTCGAGCTGGGTCTGCGAGCTGCCGCTCCCGCCTGGTTTGGGAGTGCAGACCTGGTTCGATCATATGGACGTGAGGCCAGGCCGCTCCGGCAGACTGTTCAATCCATGGCCAGGCCAGCAGTCCTCACTGTTCGAGCTGCTGCAGGAGTGCCTGCCATGAATGGTCTGCTGTTGGCGACTCTGCTGGCGGCCGCTTCGCCCGCGCTGGCGCACGGGCCCCATGTGGATCTGATCGACTTCCCGCTCAGTGAAGGCAGCTGGGATCGCTTCTTTGCGCTGCAGGGCGCCCTGGTACAGGGCTTCGACCGCGTCTGTTCAGATACGTTCTGCGAAGGGGAGTACAGCAACTACCGGGTGCTGGAGGTTCGCTGTTCGGTACTGGCGCCGCGCGGAACCGTACAGGGCTGCAGCTGGGTTATCGTGGCCAGCGAGCTCGGTATCGTGCCGCAGACCGGCCAGGTGCGGGTCGATAACGGCCGCTGGGTGTGCCAAGTGGGTTTGCGGCCAGGCGTCCCGGTCGACACCTTCTTTGCTGCGCTGCAGCAGCCTGAAGGGATTTTCAGGCCCCTGCCGGGAACTGGAACCGGTCTTTTCGATGTGCTGCCCGAGTGCCTGCGCCGTCCAGGACACCACGGGAGGGAAGCATGATGGGCGCGCTGCGGTTGGGGGTCATCTGCGGACTTCTGCTGGCAACGGGCCTCGCCCACGCCGGTCCCGCCTATGTAGACGCGCGGCTGTATCCGAATCAGGCCGAAGGCTGGCAGCGCTTTCTGGCCATCGAGCGGGCCTTGGTGCGCGGATTCGACGATATCTGCGGAGATACCTTCTGCGAAGGCGAGTACTACAACCTGCAGGCGATGCGCCTGCGTTGCTCGGTGAATCAGGATACTGGACTGCTGGCGGGTTGCATCTGGACCTTCGCCGGCAGCAACACCTCGGTACGCAGGGACGGCCACATAGAGGTGGATGTGCGCAGCTTTGCTTGTCCGCTGCCACTGGCTGCTGACACGTCGCTGGCGGCATTCCTGCACACCCTCGAGGCCGCTCCCGCCCACGATGCGATCAACGTTGCGCTGCCCGGCACTTCGGCAACTGTCTATGAGGGGTTACGCGAGTGCATTTGAGTATCGCCCTCGCCCTCGTCCACAACTGCAAGCGGGTCATACCAGCATTGGAGGGCGTGCGCGGGCCTGGGATTCCCGGCCCGCTGTCGGTCGACGCGGGCCGGATGCTTGCCCACGGCATTGCCCGGAGCACTGGGGGCTGCATGGAATCCCACCGGACCGCAGGGTGCGGTGGGCTGTGATCGGCACTATTGATCGACCGCGAGAAGGACCCCCTGGAAGTTCAGGTCGTGATCTGCATCTCCCGGACACCCGGTAGCGCCAGGTCGAACCTGGCGACACATGACCCGGCAATCATCGACCGGTTGCCGCCTTCACCGCATCTTCGTGCAGGGATTCGTTCAGCTCATCCACCACGGTGGTCCACGCCGCATCGGCCTGCAGCGATTCAGACAGGAACTGGCGCTGGGCGTCATTCCAGTACGGTGCCTCGGCCACCTCCACGCCTGCGGGCAACTGGTGCCCACGAATGAAGCCGGCGATGCCCTCGGCACTGGCATCCAGGCCCAGCTGCAGGAACAGGTTTGTCATGCGCGGTTCGGTGGTGATCATCATCGGTTTCCTGCTGGGAGAAGGGATGGTCCATTATCGGTGTTCACAGCCTTGGGGTAAGCCCTGTGGCGAACGTCCATAGCACCACCATCTCCTGGCATTTTCCCCGTGAACGTACCCCCTGCTCCTGAAGAGAGCCGCAGCCTTCGGCTCAAGGCCGCCACCCGTGACAGCCACGGCGCGCTGGACAAGCACATCATGGCCGGCGACATCTTCGCCAGTCGCAGCAATTTTTCCCGTTTCCTGCGCGTGCAGTACCGCTTTCATCACAGCATCGATGGGCTGTACGCCCATCCTGCAGTGGTCGCGCTGCTGCCCGACCTGGACGAGCGTCGTCGTCTGGCGCAGATCGCGCGTGATCTGCAGGACCTGGAGCAGAGGCTACCGGAGGTAGACAGGGTGCCATTGCCGTGCGATCTGGCGCTGCCGGCCCTCCTGGGCTGGTTGTACGTGGCCGAAGGTTCCAAACTGGGCGGAGCCGTTCTTTACAAGATGGCCGCCACGCTCGGTCTCGATCGTGGCTTCGGCGCCCGCCACTTGGCCGCGCACCCCGATGGAGCGGCAGGCCAATGGCGCAAGTTCACCGCCGTGCTGGACGCGGTGACGCTGAACGCCGAACAGGAACAGCAGGTGGTCGACGCAGCTGATGCCGCGTTCCGCAGCGTGCAAGGCTACGTCAAGCTGGAATTCGCCTGAAGCTCTGCTGCTGCGTACGGAGGGCTGTCTGGATATGGCTCCAGTCTGCCTGATGAGTCTGCTTCAATGCGGTAAACCCTGACAGGGAGTTCTGGAGTTCCTTGCTGCACGGGTTGGCGTCGAGCGCGCAGACTGGAATCCCATCCATCGTTGGAGCTTGAGATGCGAGCGGTCATCGTCGCGTTGATTTCGGGCATTGCGAGCATGTCTTTCGTCGTTGGAGCAACGGCTTCAGAGCACGGGTATGTCGATCTGGGCGCCTACTCGAAACAGACTTCGTATTTTCACGAATCTGCATGGAAAATCCGCTCCGATCTGATCAGACAGTGCGAACAGAGCGCTTGTGTGAACTGGTTGGGGCAGTACCGCCCACTTCATTTCGAGTGCTCTGCGGATACGCGAAGCGGCCTCATCGGCGCGTGTCATTGGGTGTTCGTAGCCATGCATCTTGAGTTGGATCCGCAGAGCGGCGTGGTGCATGGGACGACCACGACATCCGGATGTGAATTGCCCCTGCCCGAGAACCTGGGGGCGTTGGAGTTGGCAAGCGCGCTGTTGGATACTGATCCGCTGAACGTTCCGCTGCCGGGAATCAATCGTTCCCTGCTGAGTCTGAGCAGGGAATGCCTGCCGGGGCGCTTCGCATGACGCGCGCATACTGGGTGGTTCTTGTGGGCGGATTGATGCTGGCCTCAATGGTGCAGGCGAAGCCTATCTATGTGGACGCACGGGACTACCCCACGCAGGGTGCCGGACGCGCTGCATTTGAAGCCCTGGAAGCGAAGTGGCGCGAGGGGTTCACGATCGCGTGCATGGACGCGATCTGCGATACCGGCTACAACAACTATCTTCCTGTGCATCTGAGTTGCGCAGTGCGTGCAGACGATGGAATTTTGAAGAGCTGCCATTGGGCCATCGCGGGAAGTGCTCGGAGCATCCATCCCGGGACAGGAAGAGGGGAGTACGAGATCCGGACAGCGGTTTGTGAAATTCCCCTGGCTGCAGATACGCCGCTTGCGATCCTGCTGGCGACGGCAGCCACCAAAGATCCCTTTGATGATCCGCTGCCGGGCGCAGGGACGAGTGTCTACTCCAGCATTTCCGATTGTCTGAGCGCCAGGACTGACGACCATTGAAGGTCGTCAGTCCTGCGAAATTCACAACAGCGGCACCAGCAGCAGCGCCACGATGTTGATGATCTTGATCAGCGGATTGATCGCCGGGCCGGCGGTGTCCTTGTACGGGTCACCGACGGTATCGCCGGTCACCGCGGCCTTGTGCGCCTCGCTGCCCTTGCCGCCGAAGTGGCCGTCCTCGATGTACTTCTTGGCGTTGTCCCAGGCACCGCCGCCGGTGGTCATCGAAATGGCCACGAACAGGCCGGTCACGATGGTGCCGATCAGCAGGCCGCCCAGCGCGCGTGGCCCCAGCAGCAAGCCGACCACCACCGGCACCGCCACCGGCAGCAATGACGGCACGATCATTTCGCGGATCGCCGAGCGGGTCAGCATGTCCACCGCCTTGTCGTACTGGGGCTTGCCGGTGCCCTGCATGATGCCGGGGATCTCGCGGAACTGGCGGCGCACTTCCTCCACCACCGCACCGGCGGCGCGGCCGACCGCTTCCATCGCCATCGCACCGAACAGGTAGGGAATCAGGCCGCCGATCAGCAGGCCGATGATCACCGTGTGGTCGCTGAGATCGAAGCGGAACTCCTGGCCGGGATTGGCCGCCTGCAGGTTGTGGGTGTAGTCGGCGAACAGCACCAGTGCGGCCAGCGCCGCCGATCCGATCGCGTAGCCCTTGGTCACTGCCTTGGTGGTGTTGCCCACTGCATCCAGCGGATCGGTGATGTCGCGGATCTCCGAGGGCAGCTCGGCCATTTCGGCGATGCCACCGGCGTTGTCGGTGATCGGGCCGTAGGCATCGAGGGCGACGATCATGCCGGCCATCGACAGCATCGCAGTAGCGGCGATGGCGATGCCGTACAGGCCGCCCAGCGCGAAGGCTCCCCAGATCGCCGCACACACCGCCACCACCGGCAGCGCGGTGGACTTCATCGAAATGCCTAGGCCGGCGATGATGTTGGTGCCATGGCCGGTGGTCGAGGCCTGCGCCACGTGCTGCACCGGCTTGTACTGGGTGCCGGTGTAGTACTCGGTGATCCACACGATCAGCCCGGTCAGCACCAACCCGATCAACGCGCAGCCATACAGCGCCATCGGCCCATGCACGTTGTCGGACATCAGCCCGGTGGTGATCGGATAGAACGCAATCGCCGCCAGCACGCCGGAGACGATCACGCCCTTGTACAGCGCACCCATGATCGAGCCGCCCGGCTTCACCTTGACGAACAGCGCACCGATGATCGAGGCGATGATCGATACGCCGCCCAGCACCAGCGGGTAGAGCACCGCGTTGGCGCCGGCCTCGGCCAGCATCAGGCTGCCCAGCAGCATGGTGGCGATCACGGTCACCGCGTAGGTCTCGAACAGGTCGGCGGCCATGCCGGCGCAGTCACCGACGTTGTCACCGACGTTGTCGGCGATCACCGCCGGGTTGCGCGGATCATCTTCGGGAATACCGGCTTCGACCTTGCCGACCAGGTCGGCGCCGACGTCGGCTCCTTTGGTGAAGATGCCGCCGCCCAACCGCGCGAAGATCGAGATCAGCGACGAACCGAACGCCAGCCCGACCAGCGCGTGCAGCGCCTGCTCCATCGGCAGGCCCATGCGCAGCAGCAGTGCGTAGTAGCCTGCCACGCCCAGCAGGCCCAGCCCGACCACCAGCATGCCGGTGATCGCGCCGCCGCGGAAGGCGACGTCCATCGCCGCGCTGATGCCCTGGCGCGCCGCCTCCGCGGTGCGCACGTTGGCGCGCACCGACACGTTCATGCCGATGTAGCCGGCGGCGCCGGACAGCACCGCACCGACCGCGAAACCAATCGCGGTGTACCAGCTGAGGAACACCCCGACCAGCACGAACAGCACCATGCCGGCGATGCCGATGGTCAGGTACTGACGGTTGAGGTAGGCACGCGCACCTTCCTGGATCGCGGTGGCGATCGCAACCATGCGCTCATTGCCGGTGGGTTGGCGCAGGATCCAGCGCGCCGAGACGATTCCGAACAGGATCGCGAGAATGGCGCAGCCCAGCGCCAGTGACAGCCCGTGACGTTCCAGCATTAGACCCCTCCGCAGAATGGATGTAGGCATCCAGTGGCGATGAACGGCACCACGAGGGGGACGACGGGCTGCAGCCTGGAACCAACCCGTACCGACCTTGGTGGTCGTCCGACGTATGGCGGTGTTCAGCATTCCCTGGTGCCCGCAGTATGCGTGCCGCTGTTTGTAGAGTCGAGCCATGCTCGACTGGCCCGTGGGAGCCGCGCCGCATGACCCGTGGGCGCCCTGCCAATGAACGCGTCGACATGCGCGCGGACCCGCCGCCAGGCAAGGGCATGATTTGCGAGCCACCGGCCTTTGCACCCCGTTAAGCCAGCCTCTGCAAGCCTGCGCGGAGTCCCGATGGAGATCCCCCATGCGCCTGTCCCTGTTGATGCTCGCCGCCCTGGCCCCGGCCGTGCCGGCACTCGCTGCGGAAACCCCGGAGCTGCAGCGTGCCGTTGGCGCACCCCAGGCGGTGGGCGCGGTGCATACGCTGCGGCAGATTCCCGAGGCCTGCGCACGCCTGGAAGGTGCGTTCACTGGCGATGCCGCCGCCCCGTACCGCTTCTCCGCCGTGCGTACCAGCGAGCAGTGCCAGCCACGTGCGCGCTTCGTCGACTACACCAAGGCACAGCCGAGTGCCGACAAGGGCTGGAAGCTCAACGATGTGATCCGCGTGCCCAACGCGGCATGCCCGGCGCAGCAGGCGGTGGTGCGGGTGTGGCGCCTGCCGTCGAGCAACAAGGTCGAGCTGGATGGGCAGGGCCAGTCGCGCATCTATCTGGAAGAGGCCAAGAAGCAGGCGGCAGCCGGCCAGATTCCGCAGGTGACGATGTTCGCCGCGCAGCTGCAGATGGAAGGCAGGGCCTGCAATTGAGATGATGCGTGCGCTGCGCCCACGCAGTCGTCCACGGGTGGTAGTGCCGGCCGCTGGCCGGCATCCGGCTGATCTCACTCCGCCAGCGTCGCCCCGCGCGCCACCAGCAGCTCGCGCAACGCCCTGCGATGGCAATGCGCTTCGTCCTCGCAGTAGCAGCCCACGCTGAGGTCGCTGTGCTGCGACATCGCGGCCAGCAGGTCCAGCGCGTGCGCGGCATCGGGCGCTTTCATCTCGGCCTTGTAGTGGCGGAAGAACGCAGTCCAGTCGGCGGCGGTCTTCGCCTCATGGGCCTGTTTCACCAGCTCCGCGCTGGGTGACAGAGTCGGGAACCAGACGTCGTACCAGTCCCGTTTCGCGAATTCGCTGCGGGGCACGCCGCGCGGTGGTCGCCGCACGGTGCCGATGCGCAGGCCCTCACCGGGTTGGCGCGGGCTGCCGAGACGAACAACACGCAGTGCCATGATGACCTCCAGGCGGGGCGTCCATCATCCTGCGATGCACGTGCGCCAGGCGTGAACCGCTGGGGAAACGAAAAGGCCCGGGCGCCTGCGCACCCGGGCCTTTTCCCATGCCGGCAGCGGTCAGTTGCCGCGGCAGTCCTTCAGCCACAACACCCGACCGATCTGGTCGTAGCTGTCGACCACGCCGGTCAGCGTTACTTTCTCGCGCGGGCGCAGGGCCAGCGCATACGCGGCCTGGTTGGCTGCGAACGAGCAGGAAATGGCCACACGCTCAAAATCGATGCTGCCATCGCTGGGCAGGTCGAAGCTGGTGTTGTAGGTGCCGCCACTGCGCAGCACGGTGGTGATGCGACCGGTGATGGCGTAGGTCTTGCCCTTGTAGCGCGGCTCGACCGCGGCCGGGTTGTCCTTGTTCTGGTTGCGCAGCTGGAAGCCGAAGCGGTCGGCGGCAATGGTCACCACCGAGGCCTGCGGAGTGGCCTTGGCCGCCTGTTCGCCCGCCTTGCCTGGCTTGATCTGGTTGAGCAGCTTGCACATTTCTTCGCGCACGCCGTCGGCCGGGGCGATGGCGCCCTTGTTGACCTTCACCACCATGCCGACGGTGCCCTGGCCGCCTTCGGAGGTGGCACTGATGATCATCGGAATCGGCTTGTGGGCCATGGATTCCGGCTCTTCGATCAGCATCGAGCCGCCTTCCACGTCCTCGCTGAGGACGTCCATGTTGGCGTTCTTGGCGATCACCCGCATCTGGCCAATGGCGCTGGCCACGGTCAGGTCCGGATGGGTGACCGATGAAGTGAAGGTAGTGCCGACGAAGGGATTGCCCTTCTTCTGGAAGTTGCTTTCGCAGGTCGCAGCGAAGGCCGGCGCGGCAGCACCGCACAGCAGCGCGGCGATCAGGATCGGGTGCTTCATGGTTACAGTCCTTGTGGAATGGCAGCACGGGCCCGGGCCTTGAGGGCCGGGCAGCGTCGAATCTGGCTTGCAGCGGCCCCTTTGCCCCGGGCCGGAGCCCGATTGTGGGGCGCTTCGGCGGCCGCCGCAATGCGCCCTGTGCGCCGCACAGGACGCAGGCACACTTCAGCCCTCGAAGGCCGGCAGCTTCTGCTTCACCGCCACGTTCTTCAGTGTCACGTACTTCGGCAGGCCGTCGGTGCCATAGGGAAGCGGCGCTTCGCCCTTGATCAGCGGCGACAGGTAGGCGCGCGCCTTGGCGGTGATGCCGAAGCCATCGCGGCGGATGAAGCCGGCTGGCATCTTCTTCTCGTGGTTGGCGATCTTCGACAGCGGGGCTGCTTCGATCTTCCAGCGATAGGGCGCATCGCTGCTGCGCACGATCACCGGCATCACGCCGTTCTGGCCCTTCAGTGCCAGCTGCACGGCGGCCTTGCCGACCGCCTGTGCCTGCTCCCAGTCGGTCCTGCTGGCCAGGTGGCGGGCCGAGCGCTGCAGGTAGTCGGGCAGCGCCCAGTGCACCTTCAGGCCCAGCTGGTCCTTGACCCGTGCAGCAAGGTGCGCGGCCACGCCGCCCAGCTGCGAGTGACCGAACGAGTCCTTGCCGCCGCCTGCGTCGGCGACGAAGCGGCCATCTGCGGTCGCGATACCTTCCGACGCCACCACCACGCAGTAGCCGACGCGCTCGACCACGGCCTTCACCTTGGCCAGGAATGCGGCCTCGTCGTAGGCGCGCTCGGGCAGCAGGATGATGTGCGGTGCTTCGTCATCACCGTTGCCAGCCAGGCCGGCGGCCGCGGCCAGCCAGCCGGCGTGGCGGCCCATCGCCTCGTAGATGAAGACGCGGGTGGAGGTCTCGGCCATCGCCGCAACGTCCAGCGCCGCCTCGCGCACCGAGACGGCGGTGTACTTGGCCGCCGAGCCGAAGCCGGGGCAGGTGTCGGTCACCGCCAGATCGTTGTCGATGGTCTTGGGCACGCCAATGCAGGTCAGGTCGTAGCCGGAGGCCTTGGCCAGCTGCGAGACCTTCAGCGCGGTATCGGCCGAGTCGTTGCCGCCGTTGTAGAGGAACCAGCGCACGTCGTGCGCGCGCAGCACCTCCAGCAGGCGGTCGTAGCGGGCACGGTCGGCGTCCAGTGATTTCAGCTTGACCCGGCACGAGCCGAAGGCACCGCCCGGGGTATGGGCCAGCGCGCGGATGGCCGCGGCACTCTCCTTGCTGGTGTCGATCAGCTCCTCGCGCAGGGCGCCGAGGATGCCGTTGCGGGCGGCCAGGACCTTGATGCCCTTGGCCCGCGCCTGCTCGATCACCGCCGCCGCCGTGGCGTTGATGACGGCGGTGACACCGCCGGACTGGGCATAAAGGAGAGTACCGTTGCGCATGCTTCTACCTGCTCGGGGGAGGGGACATTGCAGGGACATTACCCGGATGCGGTAAAGTGGCGCTATTGCGGTGCAGCGATACCGGACCGTCCGGGACGCGAACCTTCTTTGTTTTCAACACGTTGGAGTCAGGTCAATGCGATTGGTTCTGTTGGGACCGCCCGGTTCGGGCAAGGGGACACAGGCGACGCGCCTGAAGGAAAAGCTGGGCATCGCCCACATTTCGACCGGTGACATGCTGCGCGCGGAAATCGCCGCCGGCACCGAGCTGGGCAAGCAGGCCAAGACGGTGATGGATGCCGGCAACCTGGTGTCGGACGACATCCTGCTGGGCATGCTGGAGTCGCGCCTGACCCAGGCTGATGTCGCCAAGGGCTTCATCCTCGATGGCTACCCGCGCAACGTGGCCCAGGCCAATGCGATGGACGGCCTGCTGGCCAAGATCGGCCAGCCGCTGGACGCCGTGGTGCAGCTGGACGTGGCCACCGAGCTGCTGGTGGATCGCATCGCCGGTCGTGCCAAGGAGCAGGGCCGCGCCGATGACAATCCGGAAGCGGTGCGCCAGCGCCTGCAGGTCTACAACGAGCAGACCGCCCCGGTGGTCGATTTCTACGCCGGCCGTGGCACCCTGGCCCGCGTCGATGGCGTCGGTGAGCTGGACGAGATCGAAGCCCGCATCCTGGCGGCGATCAAGGCCTGATCCGGCCGGGCCGGCGCGAATTGCCGGCTCCCCGGGCGCAAAAAAACACAGGCCTGGTCCGCGAGGATCAGGCCTGTGTCGTTTGACAGGCGCCAGCGAAGGGCTTGCTCAGGGCCCCGCAGCATGAGCTCCCTTGGGGATGGCCTCTTGGGGAGTAGGACCGGTTCGGGTACTGCGGCTGGCAGTTCGAATTGTGTCCGGGTTCACAGAACATCGCTATCGGGAATTCCCTGACAGCTGATTGGAGTTTTCTCACATCCCGTGTAGGGGTTGTCTTACCCGATAGCGGACATTGGCCCTATACAGCCGTCATCGGTCACAATCCTCGGTCATGAGCAGCGTACATATCCTTGCAATTGCCGGCACCTTCATGGGCGGCGTGGCCGCCCTGGCGCGGGAACTCGGGCATTCCGTCAGCGGCAGCGACCAGGCCATCTACCCGCCGATGTCGACCCAGCTCGAACAGCTGGGCATCACCCTGGACCAGGGCTACCGTGCCGACAGTGTGCCGGCCGGCACCGACGAGGTGGTGATCGGCAACGCGCTGTCGCGCGGCAATGCCGCCGTGGAAGCCGTGCTCGATGCCGGCCAGCGCTATATATCCGGCGCGCAGTGGCTGTCCGAGCAGGTGCTGCCGGGCCGCGACACGCTGGCCGTGGCCGGTACCCATGGCAAGACCACCACCACCACCATCCTCACCTGGCTGCTGGAAAGTGCAGGGCGCTCGCCCGGCTTCCTGATCGGCGGCGTCGCCGAGGATTTCGGAGTCTCCGCGCGCCTGGGCCAGGGCCGCGAGTTCGTGGTCGAAGCCGATGAGTACGACACGGCCTTCTTCGACAAGCGCAGCAAGTTCGTGCACTACCGGCCGCTGGTGGCCATCCTCAACAATCTTGAATACGACCACGCCGACATCTTCCCGGACGTGGCGGCGATCCAGCGCCAGTTCCACCACCTAGTGCGTACCGTGCCCGCACGTGGGCGGCTGATCGTCAACGGCGAGGATCAGCACCTGGCCGAAGTGCTGGCGATGGGCTGCTGGACTCCGGTCGAGCGGTTTGGTTTCGATCCGTCGCTGGAGTGGCATGCCGAGCTGCTGGCCGCCGATGGCAGCGCGTTCCGCGTGCACCATCGTGGGCAGGCGCTGGGCGACGTGCAGTGGTCGCTGCTGGGCCGCCACAACGTGCTCAACGGGCTGGCCGCGCTGGCCGCTGCGCATGCAGTGGGCGTGGCGCCGGCCACGGTGATCCCGGCGCTGGCGCGCTTCCGCAGCGTCAAGCGCCGCATGGAAGTGATCGGCAGCCATGGCGGCATCACCGTCTACGACGATTTCGCCCATCACCCCACCGCGATCGCCACCACGCTGGAGGGCCTGCGTGCCAGGGTCGGCGATGCGCGCATCGTGGTTGCGATGGAACCGCGCAGCAACTCGATGCGGTTGGGCGCACATGCGCAGGCACTGGCACCGTCGCTGGCGCTGGCTGATGAAGTGGTGTTCCTGCATCGCCCGGAACTGGCCTGGGATGCCGCTGCGGTGATCGCTGCGGTACGTGGTGACGCCCACGCGGTGCCGGATACCGACGCATTGCTGGCGCAGCTGCAGTCCAGCGTGCGCAGTGGCGACCACGTGGTGTTCATGTCCAACGGTGGCTTCGACGGCGCCCCGCGCCGCTTCCTCGCCGCGTTGCAGGCCCGATGAGCGTCGACAGCCCGCTGCCGCTGTTTCCGCTGCACACCACGCTGGTGCCGGGTGCGGCGGTGGGCCTGCGTGTTTTCGAGCGCCGCTATCTGGACCTGGTCCGCGACAGCGGCCGCAGTGGTGAGGGGTTCGGTGTCTGCCTGATCCTCGATGGCGAGGAAGTCGGCGCACCGGCGACGCCGGCGGCCTACGGTGTGCAGGTGCGCATCGAAGACTTCGATGTCGGTGCCGATGGCGTGCTGCAGCTTCGCCTGCGCGGCACCCGCCGTTTCCATGTGGAGCGTACCCGCGTGCGCGACAACGGCCTGGTGGTGGCCGACGTGCGCTGGTGCGAGGAAGACCCGGACGACGAACTGCGACCACAGCACGCGCTGCTGGCCACGGTGCTGGGGCACATCATCGAACAGGCCGGCGAGGCTTATGCGCCGTCCAACCCGGCGTTGCTGGACCAGGCCAGCTGGGTCGGCTGGCGGCTGGCCGAGCTGTTGCTGCTGAGCGAGCAGCAGCGCCTGCAGCTGCTGCAGATGGACGACCCGCACCAGCGATTGCAGCAGTTGCTGGGCTGGATGCCGTAGCAGCCTGCCTTGGGTGGGTGTGCACCTTGGTGCACACGCTGGGGCATGCGTGGAATGCCATCCACGCACGGCGTGGATCTACTGATCTACTGTAGAGCCGAGCCTATGCTCGGCTTGATGGTTCCCGCGAAGAGCAGCCGAGCATGGGCTCGGCTCTACAGTGGGTGATCGCGCACCGGTGCCGGTCAGGGCGCCGTGGTCTTCAACCGCAGCACCGGCAACCCGGTTTCGCTGTGCACATCCTCGCGCTGCGGCAGGTCCTGCACGGCGTCCTTCACTGCGTTGAGCGCCGGGTCGACGCCACGCAGCGGGTGCCACATGCCGATCCACTCGAAATGACGCTCGTAGCGCAGGGTCTGCGCACTGCCCAGCCATAGCGGCGTATTGCCCGGTTGCAACTGCGCAGGGGCTGGCCACAGGCGCAGTACGTAGCGCTCATCGCGGTGTGTACCCGGGCGCACCATCAACAGCGCTTCCACGCGCGTGTCCAGCGTGGCTGGCAGCACCGGCAGTTCGTCGGCACCCGTGTTCTTGTCCAGCATCAGCAGCGCCTCCTGCCAGCCGGCCTGTTCCTGCCGCTTCCAGCCGCGTGCTTCCAGCTGCGCCTGCAGCGGGGCCAGCGGGCCCGCCACCTGCACGTCCAGCGGCCAGCGCTGGTCGTCGTCGAACTCGTTGCGGCGCGCCGGCAGTGTCGCCCAGTCGTGCTGCCACCAGGCCTGCATGTCCATCGCCTGCGCCGCCGGCAGGGTCGGCTCGAAGCGTTCCAGCTTCACCGGAATGTGGCGCGGCGCGTACCACATCGCCGCCACGGCGAAGACACCGTAGAACAGCCACGCCACCGGCTTCACCCAGAACGAGCGGTTGAAGCGGCGGCGGTAGGCGATGCCCAGCACCAGCAGCCAGAACGTACCGAACAGCATGCCGCCGATCACATCGCTCAGCCAGTGCGCGCCCAGGTACAGGCGCGAGAAGCCGATCAGGCTGACCACGATGCCCGACACCAGGTACGGCCAGACACGGGTGCGGCCAGGCATCTCGCGGGCGATCAGCACCGCGAAGAAGCCGAAGGTGATGGTGGCCATGGTCACCGACACCGACGGGAAGCCAAAGCCACTGCTGGCATCGACCGGTCGCACCACATCCACCGTTGCGCCGAGCAGCATGGTCAACGCCAGGCCGAAGGCAAGCGCGGCCAGCCAGTGCGCGGCTGCCATCCAGCGGCGGCGCCAGATCAGGTAGCCCATCGCTGCAGCGGTGGCCGGCAACAACACCTGCCAGGCGCCCAGCGATGCCAGCGCGGCCATCGGGTAATCGGCCAGCGGATTGCGCAGCGCCAGCATGGCCTGGTGCACCAGCAGGTCGATCGCCAGCGGCTCGCCATGGGCGACCACCACGGTCAGCAGCGCGAACCAGCCCCAGCCCAGCACCAGCAGCATCAGCGCCAGCATCGCCAGCGGCACCGACTCGCGGCGCTTCGGGTCCAGCACACCGACGGTGTAGCGGCCCAGCGTCGGGTGCCGGTTGGACCAGTCCAGCAGCCGCGCCAGCCAGTTGTCCATGCGCGCGGCCGACCAGCGGTAGCCGTACAGCACGATGGCCCAGACCAGGCCGAGGATCACTGCCAGCAGGCCGACCACCACCACCAGGCGCCCTGCGACGGCGGCCACCGCGTCGTAGGCCTCGCCGAGCACCCAGCCCGGTGCCAGGAACAGCACCGCCCACGAAATGCTGGCGATGCCACTGGCCTGCATGTAGCGGCTGGCCGGCATTTTCATCATGCCGGCGATGGCCGGCACGAACGGCCGGATCGCGCCCACGTAGCGTGCTACCAGGATGCTCTTGAAAGCATTGCGGCGGAACAGGTTTTCGCCGCGGTCGAGCAGCT
This sequence comes from Stenotrophomonas sp. PAMC25021, assembly GCF_004795795.1. Lineage (NCBI taxonomy): Bacteria > Pseudomonadati > Pseudomonadota > Gammaproteobacteria > Lysobacterales > Lysobacteraceae > Stenotrophomonas > Stenotrophomonas sp. PAMC25021. Next base: position 2,947,852 of record NZ_CP039255.1, read on the forward strand.
GCGGGTAACGGCTGAAGGGCCACACGCCACGCAGGCGGTCACCCCAGCGGCGCCCGATCCAGTAACTGATGCCATCACCGGCGAATGCGCCCAGTGCGGCTGCCGCCACCGCATACGGCCCGGAGATCTGGCCCAGCCCGATGAACACGCCCACCGCGAACAGCAGCGGCAGGGCCGGCACGATGGCGCCGAGAATGATCACCGCATCGCAGAAGGCGATGAGGAAGATAACGGCACCCGCCAGCACGGGGTGAGCGGCAATCCACGCGAGGGTGGCGTCGATCCATGAAGAGTCCATTGCCCGATTATAGGGGCGTGAAGGTGACTGGTTCCCAGCCGCTTGGTGACCGTTTGCAACGGGCGCCATCGCCTAGAATGGGCACATGCCGCATTCGTCAGACACGCCCTCGCACGCCCTGAAGGCCGACAGCTTCGGTCGCATCCTCCTTGTGGAAGGGCCGGCCGGCTCCTTTGTACGCCGTGATCTGGGCGCCACACCACTGTGGTTGCGGCTGCCGGCCTGGTGGCTGGCCCGCCGTGAAGCACGCGCACTGCGCCACATCCACGGCATGGCCGATGTGCCGCAGCTGCTGGCGTGGGATGGACGTCATCTCGACCGCAGCTTCATGGCCGGCGACGCCATGTACCAGCGTCCGCCTCGCGGTGACCTGGCCTGGTTCCGCGCCGCGCGTCGCCTGCTGCAGCAGCTGCATCGCAATGGCGTGGCCCACAACGATCTGGCCAAGGAAGCCAACTGGCTGGTCACCGACGATGGCCGCCCGGCGCTGATCGACTTCCAGCTGGCGGTGATCGGCAACCCGCGCTCGCGCTGGATGCGCCTGCTGGCCCGTGAGGACCTGCGCCACCTGCTCAAGCACAAGCGCATGTACTGCCGCGAGTCGCTCACCCCGGTGGAAAAGCGGGTGCTCAAGCGCACCTCCTGGGTGCGCGAGCTGTGGTTCGCCACCGGCAAGCCGGTCTACCGCTTCGTCACCCGCCGCATCCTGCATTGGGAAGACAACGAGGGGCAGGGGCCGAAGCCGTGAGCCGTACGCAGGTGGTGACCGGCCCGCCGAGTGCAGGCAGCATCCTGCGCCCACAGCTGGCTGGCGCCGACTTCGTGCACGCCTGCCAGGCGACGACCCGTCGTGATGGGCGCTCGGCCTTGCAGGCCTATCGCGACATGGCGGCGACCATTCCCGGCTGGTTCGATGGGCTGATGGCACTGCGCAATCGCGGCATGCGCCTGCTCGGCATGAAGCACCTGGGCTCGTTGCGTGCGGTACAGGACATCGCGCAGCCGCGTCCGGGGCAACGGCTGGGCATCTTCACCCTGCAGTCGCTGGATGACGATGCCATCGTGCTGGAAGACGACGACCGCCACCTGCGTGTGCAGCTGGCCCTGCAGTGGCAGGGCGATGTGCTGGAAGTGGCGACGGTGGTCCATACGCACAACGCGTTCGGGCGCGTGTACATGCTGCCGGTTGCACCCGTGCATCGGCTGATCGTGCCGCATCTGCTGAGGAAGCAGGTGCAGGCGTACCGGTAGATCCACGCCATGCGTGGGTGCATTAAGCAATTCAATGGCCGCGTGCAAGTGCCAGATGATTGCCGTTGACGACCCCTTCCATCTGTTCGCAGCGCTCGCCTAGAATCAGGAACGAGAGAGTCGCATGGAAGCAACGTCGCGCCGTCCTGGCGCGGCTACGCATGCGGACGCGAGGGGAAAATTGTGAAGCGAGTTGCTGCTTGGCAGTGCCGTGTTGCTACGGCACTGACGCTGTGCGTGGTCGCAGGTTCGGTCTCGGCAGTCGAGCCCTACCAGGAATACCGCAAGCTCATTGAGTCCGCCCAGAACCTGACGGCGCTGAAGGATGATCTTTTCGGCGAGAGCGTCAGCCTCTACAACGGCAAGACTGAGTTTGCCGTCACCGACGTCAGCCTGCCAGGCAACAACGCCCTGCCGGTGCAGATGCGGCGCCGGTTCAGTGTCGAGATGGACCTGGTCGGGAGTGGCAGCTTCAACGCCAGTCTCGATGGTGTGGGCGGCTGGGAGGTCGACACGCCGTACATCACCGGCATGTTCCCCGGCGCGAGCGCCTGGCTGAACAATCGTTGCAGTGGCGACATGGTGCCTCAGTGGCCCATTTCCTTCCGGCTCAACGAAGTCTGGCAGGGCAACATGATCCATGTCCCGGGTGGTGGTGATCGCACCATGTTGGGGGCCTGGAACAACACGCCGATGCCGACAGACGGCGTTGCACGCAAGTGGAGCACCTCGCATCGCGATGCCATCGACTGTATTCCAATGAAGTCGGGTCTGGCTGGCGAGGGCTATCGGGTCAGGACCACCTCGGGCGAGTCGTACTTCTTCGATACCGCGTTCACGCGCTTTGGCGGCACGCTGGAGCGCTCGGGCGGCGAAGGAGACAGGACCAAGATCGCTCGCACGCGCATCTACCTCATGGCCAGCCGTGTAGAGGACCGGTCGGGCAACTGGGTACAGTACGAGTACAACGGCAACGGTCACCCGACCCGGATCTGGTCCAGCGATGGCCGCGAGATCACGCTGGCCTACAACGGCACGCTTCTGGTGTCGGTGACTGCCGCGGGCCGTACCTGGAACTATGGCTACGGTCAGGTCGAAGGCCAGAACCGCCTCACCGCAGTTACCCAGCCCGATGGAAGCACTTGGTCCTACGCCTACTCCAGCGCGCTGCGCGCCTGGGAGAAGGTGAACTGGGACGGCAACAGCAACGAGACCTGTCAGGAGCAGCCGCCGGAGCGTGACGGTACGCTGGTCATGACCATCAAGCATCCGTCCGGTGCGATGGGTGAGTTCCAGTTTTCGAATGGTCGCCAGTACCGCAGTGGCGTCCATGCCAGCGAGTGCATCCGCCGGATCGCACAGTCGGCGTACTACTACGAAATCGTCACCCCGTTTTTCTACGACGTAGTCTCGCTGAGAGCCAAGAAGATCTGGGGACCGGGCCTGCCGAAGGTGCTGCAGTGGAGCTATGACTATGGCAGCGGCTACGAGCCGCTCTGGGGCGGCGTGGGCGGTGCAGCCATCTACCCCTGCACGACCTGCAAGAAGGAAAAGCAGGTCACGATCTCAAATCCCGACGGAACCCGCACGGCCTACCGCTATGGCTCGCAGTACGCGCTGAATGAAGGGCGGCTGCTGGGTAGCAGCGTCATTGACGCGGCCGGGAATGTGGTCAAGAGCAGCACCTCGGTCTACATGACCGAAGACGAAGTGAAATCACAGCCATTCGCCCCGCTTCACGGGATGATCTACAGTGGCGACGAGCCGAGCACAGCTCAGGTGCGGCCGGTCGTGGCCGAGGCCATCCAGCAGGATGGCGTGACCTACCAGACCAGCATATTGTTGTTCGATGATCTGGCTCGCCCGTTGCGTGTCAATAGCGCCAGTCCTTTGGGCAGCCGCACCGATGCCACTCAGTATGCGGACGACCGAAGTAGATGGATTCTGGGCGCGACCGCGAAGGTCACCAACGAGAATACCGGCGTGGTGGTCGAGCAGACGACGTTCGATGGCCTGATGCGCCCCACGGAAGTGCGTTCGTACGGGTTGTTGAAGCAGGTACTGGGCTACAACCCTGACGGAACCGTGGCCATGGTGGATGACGGTCGTGGCAATCGCACTACGCTTTCCGGCTGGAAGCGCGGCACGCCACAGCAGATCCAGTTTGCCGACGGCGCTGTGCAGTCGGCGGTGGTGGACGACAATGGCTGGGTCAGCAGCGTTACCGATGAGAACGGTGCAACCACCCAGTACGGCTATGACGCAATGGGACGCATGGCCACCATCGACTGGCCGGCGGGCGACAGTGTGGCTTGGGCACGTACGACACAGAGTTTCACCGCCATCAACGGCGACGAGTACGGTATCGGAGCGGGTCATTGGCGGCAGACCGTCGCAACCGGAAACGCGCGGCGCAACGTCTATTTCGATGCCTTCTGGCGTCCGCTGCTGACTGAGGAATATGACGAGTCCTCGCGTGGCGTGACCCAGCGCTACCAGAGGTTTGCCTACGACGAAGCGGGTCGGCAGGTGTTCGCCTCGCACCCTGGCGAGTCTGCTGTGCTGAGTACAGGTACATGGACCGGCTACGACGCGCTGGGGCGACAGACCTCGGTGTCCGTCGACAGCGAGGCCGGTCTGCTGACATCGCTGACCAGTTATCTGGCGGGTGGCGGCTTGAAAGTGGTCGACCCCAAGGGCAATACGACGCTGACCACTTTCCAGGCGTTCGGTGCGCCGTCGACGGAATCCCCGGTGTCGATCATTCACCCGGCGGGCGCGTTCACCGATATCGATCGCGACATCTTCGGCAAGCCGCGCTCGATCGTGCGCCGCAACCAGGACGGCAGCGCCCGGATTGCCCGCAATTATGTGTATGACGGTCATCAGCAGCTCTGCAAGAGTGTGGAGCCGGAGACCGGCGCAACGCTGATGGGTTACGACGCAGCGGGCAATCTTGCCTGGAGCGCAGCTGGCCTGGACCTTTCCAGCACCACGGCATGCGACGCTGATGCTGGACCGGTTGCGGCCCGCAGGATCGTTCGTGGCTACGATGCGCGCAATCGGCTGTCGACACTTGCGTTCCCGGATGGGAATGGCAACCAGGGCTGGACGTATACAAGGGACGGCAAGCCGGCCACGGTGACCACGGCAAACGATGCGGGGACGACGCAGGCGATCAACACCTATACCTACAACAAGCGTGGGTTGTTGACGGCCGAAACCTCCAGTGACAGTACCCTCGGCATCCAGTCGCTGGGATATGCCTACAACGCCAATGGCGCACTTTCAGGCCTGACCTATCCGAGTGGGCGCTTCGTTGACTATGCGCCCAACGCGCTGGGCCAGCCGACCAAGGCGGGAGGCTACGCCTCAGGGGTGACTTACTACGCCAATGGGGGCATGAAGCAATTCACCTATGGCAATGGCATCGTGCACACGATGGCGCAGAACCAGCGCCAGTTGCCTACCCGGGTGGTCGACAGTGCCGGAGCGCTGGACACGACCTATGAGTACGACGCCAATGGCAACGTCGCGCGTATCGTCGACAATCTGGACGGGCAGCGCACGCGCACCATGGCCTACGACGGACTGGATCGTCTGATTCAGGCCACCTCGCCTTCGTTTGGCGGAGATGGCGTGTACCGCTACACCTACGATGCTGTGGACAACCTGCGTTCGGCCGCGCTGACCGGTGTCAAGGATCACGTCTATTGGTACGACACCCATAACCGGCTTACCAACGTACAGAACAGTGGAGGCGCCACCACTCTGGGCTTGAGCTACGACGCACAGGGCAACCTCTCCAGCCGCAACGGCGTCGGCTACAGCTTCGACTTCGGCAATCGCCTGCGCAGTGTGGCCAGCGCGGAGCGATACCGATACGACGCACATGGCCGGCGCATCCTGTCGGCGGGCGCCAATGACGGTGCCACCATTCGATCGCTGTACGGCAACGACGGTGTGCTGCGCCGGCAGGAAAATGCCCGGGAGGGCCGCAATACCGAGTACATCCACCTCAATGGCAGCCTGGTGGCGCAGGCCATCCAGGTCGTCGCGCCGGTTACGCCGGTCCTGACCGCGCCCGCGTTCAGCAACAACGGTGCCTATGCACTGCAGTGGACGGCGGTGTCTTACGCCAGCCGTTATGAACTGCGAGAGCAGGCAGCTGGCGGAGCTTGGGCCACGATCTACAACGGCGCCGAACGTAGCTGGAACACGTCCGCGAAGGCGGAAGGAACGTTTGGCTATGCTGTCCGCGCTTGCCAACAGGACAGCTGCAGTGGCTGGTCGGCGACGGCCAGTGTCGTGGTGCAGCGTCCTCCTGCGGCAAAGGCTGCTGTAAGCGCGCCCGCAACGGCATTCAATGGCAGCTACAGCATTACTTGGACGGAAGCGGCGGGCGCGGCAACCTATCGCCTGCAGGAGCAGGTGGGAGCGGGCGCCTGGCAGACGGTGCAGGAGAGCGCGGCGCGCAGTCTCGCGGTCTCCGGCAAGCCGGCCGGGACGTATGGGTACCGGGTCTTTGGCTGTAACCCAGCGGGCTGTGGTCCTGAATCAGATGTTGCCCGGACCCAGGTGATCTATCCGCCTGCAGCGGCACCTTCGCTCAACGTGCCGGGGCAGAGTCTCGATGGCAACTATACGATTGCGTGGAGCAGCGTCGACGGCGCATTGCGCTATGCACTGGAGGAGAGCTTCAACAATGGTGCATGGGCACAGGTTGCCTCACTGGCCAGCACCAGTCAGGCATTCGGTGGCAAGGGGACCGGCAACTATGCCTACCGCGTCCGGGCCGGCAACGATGCGGGGTGGGGCGTGTACTCGGCGACGAGTGTTGTTTCAGTGATCCGGCCACCGGCACCGCCCAGCCTGAGTGCGCCCGCAGGAACCTCGTCGGGCAGTGTCACGTTGAATTGGACGGGCGTTGCCATGGCGGCCAGCTACCTGCTGGATGAGAGTGTCAATGGCGGAACCTGGACGGCGGTCCAGAACGACGGTTCGACCCAGTCGCAGCGCAATGGTCTGGTGTTCGGCAACTACGCCTATCGCGTAAGGGCATGCAACATCTCTGGCTGCAGTGACTTCTCCAACACGGTGGTCGTCGCTTCCAATCCGCCCCCGGGTACGCCGCAGTTCATTCATTCCATCAAGTCGCAATGGAAGGAAGGGCGCGCCACCAAAATCTCCTGCGAGGTGAAGTGGACCAGCATGCCGGGTGCAACCAACTACGAGATGATGGCCTACGGCGGACGGCTCGAGTATTCCGGTCCGGAGAGCTCAATCGAAGCTCAGGGCGCGGTCTACTGCGCGGAAGTACAGATTGTGCGCGCCTGCAATGCCAGCGGTTGTTCAGCCTGGTCCAACCCGTATCCGCAGAGCGTTGTGGATTACGGCGACCTGACCAACCCTCGGTGACCTGAAAATGAAGATCAAGAAAATTCTGGTTGGTGTCGCTGTTCTGTTGGGACTGTTGCTGGGCACAGTGAGTGTTTCGGCGCAGGAGATCGTCCAGTATGTGCATACCGACGCGCTGGGTTCCCCGGTTGCCATCTCTGATGCCAACGGCGCGATCGTCGAGCGCACCGTTTATGAGCCCTATGGTGCGACCGTAGGTGATGCGAAGGGGGATCGCCCGGGATTCACCGGGCATGTGTCGGACTCGGCGACGGGTCTGACGTACATGCAGCAGCGGTACTACGATCCGTTGGTCGGGATATTCCTATCGACAGATCCGGTCGACGTGGGCTTGGACAACGGAGCCCTATTTAATCGATACATGTATTCGGCACTGAACCCCTATACTTTCGTTGATCCAGATGGCCGCTGCACTGGCTCTAGAATCACGAATAGTGACGGTACTTGTAAGAGTACCGGTGGGAACACGACGGCCACTGGGCCGACATCATCTGACTCCGCGATTCCGAGGGCGCCATCCTCTGGCTCATCTCCGAGCGTGGCATCTGGCGGAGAATCAAACTCCAACTGGCAAGAGATAAAGTCGCGTCTTGGCTTGTCGGGAGATTTGACAAAGAATGGAAACATCTTTGACGTCGGTGCCCTTTTTCATGATATCGCGATACCCGCAATGTACTCGCGGGGCGGCGGAGGGCTGGCTTCTGTTCCTGCTGCAATTCCAATGCTTGCTCGATTCAATTTTGCGGTACGAGCAGAGCATGTATTTAGAAGCGCCGCAGGGCATGTGAATCCCACTACGGTTGCTTCACAAATGAGATTTGTTGGTCTTTTCCAGCGTGTCAGCTCAAACCCGGCGAACCTAAGGGTGGATGCGGTTGCCGCGCGGCTAATGACGCAAGATGCAGCCTCTGCCGGTGTCAGTACGTACACTCAGACGATGAGGGGAGGGGCGCAGGTTTGGGTTCATGTGCGGAATGGTGAGATAGTCAACGCAGGTGTTAATGCCGCGGGAAAGGTAAGATGATGATTGATTCTGATGAATTGACTGATGTGGCGAAAACTCTTGCCTGGTACAAGAGTAATTTCTTCGAGGGCTGTGAAGAGAGCTTTGTTGCGGATTTTATGGTTTTTTGTTGGCAGGCGGTTGATCCCGGTCGCGTTGCTTCGCTGGATTTAGATGATGAAACTGTAGATGCATGCGCCGACATGCTCTCTGAGTTGAAGCTCTTTGTTGATGAGAGATGCGGGGAATGGGGGGCGCCTGCTTTCTGGAGGCGCTATATCGATTGGGCGGACTACGCCGCAGATTTTCCGCTTGATGAGTGCAAGCGGTTTATGCGAGAGACTGTTGGTTATCTTGAGCCTTCATTTTTCGTATTTACGACCACCGGCGGCACTGAGATGAGGTCCGAAGCAATGACGATTTTTGCCGAATACTCGCAGTCCCGCAAGGCGCGGGCTGCCTATGTTCGATCGGTAATTGAAAGTCGGCTGACGACTGACTCCTTCTATCAGCGATCCCGTTGATTCTCTCTGTCGCGAGATGCGAGAAACTGCTGCTGCGGTCGTCGTTCGGCTTTGTGGTCAGGGCAAAGCCGATATGTATGCTTCGCGCGGTCGATGTCGCCGGGCATGGCCCGGTCCACAGAGCATCTCGGCGCTTAACGCTAACGCTTAATGCCTTACGGCGTCGCCGGCACCACCTGCTGGCCAATGAAGTTGCGCTTGGCGTCGAAGTCGTACGCGATCTGCAGCTGGCCCACATCCGGGCAGGCGTGGCAGTCGCGCAGCGGCGTGCGGTACAGCAGGCGGACGCCGCCGTTCTCCAGCGGCGTGGCCCCGGCCGACTGCGCCGGTGCGAACGGCGTGGCCTGCGGGTGGTCCTTCAGCAGGGCCTGCACGGCGGGGTCGGCACGCAGGGTGTCGTCCAGCTGCACGGCATCCACATCGATGCGCTTGCCGGTGGCGTCGACCAGGCGGGTGCCCTCGTTGGTGTTGGCGCGGAACGGATACTCGACCGTCGCAATGCCCAGGCCTTCGTTCTCGTGCCAGGCCGTCACGTAGGCCAGCTCGCCCCCGGTGGACAGCTGTTCGGCGGCGGTGATCGCGTCGGCGCTGGCGCCGCCGGCGCGCATCGCATCGCGCAGGCAATCACGCGTGGCGGCGTTCTCACCCTGGCGGCAGGCGTTGAGGTCGCCATCCCACACCACGGCCTCGCTCCAGCGCAGCTTGCCGTCGGCGGCGGCCTTCTCCGCGCTGGGCGTGTCACCGGCAGGTGGCTCCTTGCCCGGTTCCGGCGAACGGCCCTGGCAGGCGGTCAGCAGGGCAAGCCCCAGGGCAGGCAGCAACAGGCGGGAACGGCGCATGGCGTGGACCTCGTGCGTTGTCTGGAGGCCCAAGTATCGTCAAGGCCGGGTGAACTCCACGTCGGCGCGGCATACTAGCGGCTCATTGCATACGCTGGAGTGTGGGACGTGGGCAGTCTGCAGGGCAAAACGCTTTTCATCACCGGTGCCTCGCGTGGCATCGGCCTGGCCATCGCACTGCGCGCTGCGCGCGACGGCGCCAACGTGGCCATTGCGGCCAAGTCGTCGGTGCCGAATCCGAAGCTGCCGGGCACCATCCACACCGCGGCCGAAGCGGTGACGGCGGCAGGCGGGCAGGGCCTGGCCCTGAAGTGCGACATCCGCGAGGAAGAGCAGGTGCACGCGGCGGTTGCGGCCACGGTCGATACCTTCGGTGGCATCGACATCCTGGTCAACAATGCCAGCGCGATCTGGCTGCGTGGCACGCTGGATACGCCGATGAAGCGCTTCGACCTGATGCAGCAGGTCAATTCGCGCGGCAGCTTCCTGTGCGCGCAGGCCTGCCTGCCGTACCTGCTGCAGGCGCCGAACCCGCACATCCTCACTCTCGCGCCGCCGCCAAGCCTGGAACCGCAGTGGTGGGGCGCGCATACCGGCTACACGCTGGCGAAGATGGGCATGAGCTTCGTCACGCTCGGCCTGGCCGCGGAATTCGGCCCGCAGGGTGTGGCGGTGAACGCGCTGTGGCCGCGCACGGTGATCGCCACCGATGCGATCAACATGATTCCGGGCGTCGATGCGGCCGGCTGCCGCACGCCGCAGATCATGGCCGATGCTGCGCACGCGGTGCTGGTGCGCGAGGCGGCGGGTTTCCACGGCCAGTTCCTGATCGACGATGACGTGCTGGCACAGGCGGGTATCACCGATCTGTCCGGCTATGCGGTGGATCCATCGCGTCCGTTGTTGCCGGATCTGTTCCTGGAGTGATCGCGCGTCGCCGGCAGAGGCCGAGGGCTGCGACCTTCGGCCTGCTGCGCTAGAATGCGCGGCTGTAATCGTTTTCAACAAGGACGTGAACCCATGTCACGCACTCTTTCCGTCGCGGCGCTGGCCGCTTCGCTGTCGATTGTCCTGGCTGCCTGCGGCGGCAAGGCACCCGCAACCACTGGCGACGCCGGCCCTTCCAGCACGCCCGACGCCAGCGCGGCGCCGTCCGACGCACAGCAGCAATTGACCGCCAAGCTCAACGCCTACATCGGCTGCTTCAACACGCTTGATTCGAAGACCCACGGCAGCATCGAGTCCTATACGCGCTGGATCAAGGACGTCGAGGCCGGCCCGAGCGGGCGCGAGACCCAGGTGTACGGTCCGTTCGAGATCAGCGATTACGACATGAAGCAGTGCGATGGCCCCGTGACCGAGGCGATGGCTGCCAAGCCGGCGCTGGCTGAGCTCGATGCCGCTGCTGGCCATTACCAGCAGGCGCTGAAGGCACTGGTGCCGCTCAGCAAGGACGCGCACGACTATTACGATCGCCAGGACTACGAAGACGACCAGTTCGCCAAGGGAAAGCAGCTGCACGCGCCCTTGATGGCCGCCTTCAAGGAGTTCGTGACTGCCAGCGAAACGTTCAACGCCGAGCTGGAGCGCCAGAACGACGCCGCCCAGCGCGAGCAGCTCAAGGTATTGGAACAGGCCGAGGGACGCACGCGCGAGTACTACCGTCTGGCAATGATGCTGGAAGCCAAGGCCATCATGGATCTGATGAGTGAGGATGACTTCGATCAGGCCAAGGCGCGCGAGCGCCTGGATGCGTTCAACCGCATTTCCGACGAAGCGCATGCGAAGGTGGCTGATCAGGAGCCGGGCAAGCTGGACTGGAACAGCTTCGAGCGTGAAGCCGAGAACTTCCGTCGCGAAGGCAAGGAGCGGCTGCAGCGCGTCGGCGAGAAAAAGCCTTACAGCGATTTCGAACGACGCATGCTGGATTCGCCCTCGATGGCGCCGCGTGGCTCCGCCAACAAGCTGATGCAGGAATACAACTCGCTGGTTTTCCAGAGCAACCGCCAGTAGCGAAGCTCAACGTTATTTTTGTCGCGATCGAGCAGGATGATTGCGACATGACGCGCCCCGCAGCCCCGAATGCCAGCACCTTCCCGAGGTGCTGGAGCGCGCGCCCGCGCCATGCATGAAGATGCCTGCAGTTTTCACTGGTGCAAGGAACTGATTTGAACGCATCCACACGCCTGATTCCCGTTCTCCTGCTTGGCGCGCTGGCCGGCTGCAACAACCCGGCGGGGCTGGCGGTCGCCGACCCCGGGCTGGGGAAGGTGAACGCCTACATCGAGTGTTACAACGGCGTTGAACAGCCCATCCGCGAGGGTTTCCAGACCTATACGGGCTGGATGAAGGATCCCGAGGCCGGCCCGACCGGCAAGGAAGCGCAGCCGCGTTCACCCGGCAAGCTGTTGTCGCACCGGGTCGACCATTGCGGCCAGCCGCTGACCGATGCGCTGGCAAAGACCCCTGCCACGCCGCTGGATGCACCAGCGCGACAGTACCAGCGGGCATTCCAGGCACTGAACACCCTGATCGAGCGTGCCGATGGGTACTTCACCCGCGAGGACTATCGTCGCGATGGTGGCGAAGGGATGCGCAGCCAGCATACCCCGCTGATGCAGGCCTATGCTGATTTCTTCAAGGCCAGCGAAGCGATGGATGCTGCGCTGGAAAAGAACGAGAACGATCGCCGCGCCGCCCAGCTGAAGCAGATCGAGGAAAGCGAAGGCCGCTCGCTGGCCTATTACCACCTGCGCCTTGTCGGCGATGGCAAGCAGCTGGCGATGGCGTTCCAGAGCGACGCACCGGACGTTGCGGCGTTGCGCGGCGAGCTGGCCGACTATCAGGCGCTGGTGACGGAAATCCAGAACAGTGGTGTCGGCAAGGACGACCCGATGTGGGGTCATGTGCAGCGTTCGGCCGACAAGCTGGTGCGTACCGCCGGTCGCGGTGTCGAACGTCTGGAGCAGGGCAAGCCGATCACCGCCGATGCGTTGGCCGCCGAGCGCAAGGCGTCGGGCAGCTGGCTCACCACCGATCCTGAGGGCGCGCAGTCGACGATCCTGGATGCCTACAACGACCTGGTGACCACCAGCAACCGCATGCGTTGAGGAGGATCCACGCATGGCGTGGAGCTACCGAGGGTAGTGCCGGGTCACGCCCGGCACGCACCCTGCGGGTTTGGTAGTGCCGGCCGCTGGCCGGCATGTGCCTCAATGGCTGAATGCATCCGGTAGTTCACCCCCGCACTTGCGGCAATGCCGGGCATCCGGCTCGTGGCCTTCCAGCCCGCAGTGCGGGCAGCCACGCGCATCACGGCGCGCGGCCAGCTCGGCTTCACGCATGGTGCTGGCCAGCTCCGCGGTGTAGATGCCGGTGGGCACGGCGATGATGCTGTAGCCGATCAGGATCAGCACCGACGTGACGAAGCGGCCAAGCACGGTCTGCGGCACGATGTCGCCGAAGCCGACCGTGGCCATGGTCACCACCGCCCAGTACATGCTGGCCGGGATGTTGGTGAAGCCGTGTTCGGGGCCCTCGATCACGTACATCAGCGCGCCGGCGATGATGGTGATGGTGATCACCGTGAACAGGAACACCAGCACCTTGCGCCTGCTGCGCCACAGCGACGTCATCAGCACGCCGCTTTCCTCGATGTAGCGGGTCAGCTTGAGGATGCGGAACACGCGCAGGATGCGCAGCGCGCGTACCACCAGCAGGCTCTGCGCGCCAGGAATGAACATCGACAGGTAGGCGGGCAGGATCGACAGCAGGTCGATGATGCCCCAGATGCTCACCGCGTAACGCAGCGGGCGCTTGACCACGGCCAGCCGCAGCAGGTACTCGGCGGTGAAGATGATCGTGAAAGCCCATTCCAGGATGTACAGCCCGGTAGACCATTCGGCATGCAGGTGCTGCACGCTGTCGATCATCACCACCAGGATGCTGGCGACGATCGCCACTACCAGGATCAGGTCGAAATTGCGCGAGGGCCGCGAGTCGTGGCGGTAGATGATGTCGAACCACCGGCGGCGCCAGCCGGTCTCGGTGGCGGGGTTCAGCTGGGGGGCAGAAAACGGTCGCATGGGCGCATTGTGCCGCAGGGGTTCCGGCGCGAGAATGGGGATTCCTGAACCCTGCCGACTGCCATGACCGCCGCTACCGATCCGCTGATCTCCCTTTCGCACTATTACCTGCCGGTCTACAAGCCCCGCCAGGTGGTACTGGAGCGAGGCCAAGGCGCCCGCGTGTGGGACAGCCAGGGCCGTGAGTTCATCGACCTGGCTGCCGGCATCGCCGTGTGCGGGCTGGGCCACAACGATCCGGACCTGGTGGCCGCACTGGTCGAGCAGGCCGGCAAGCTCTGGCACACCAGCAACGTGTTCTACAGTGCGCCGCCGCTGCACCTGGCCGAGGAGCTGGTGAAGGCCAGCCGCTTCGCCGAGCGCGTGTTCCTGTGCAACTCCGGCGCCGAAGCCAACGAAGTGGCGATCAAGATGGTCCGCAAGTGGGCCTCCAGCCAGGGCCGCCCGGCCGACAAGCGGGTGATCATCACCTTCCGTGGCAGTTTCCACGGCCGCACCCTGGGCGCGGTGACCGCCACTGCCCAGCCGAAGTACCAGGAAGGCTACGAGCCGCTGCCCGGCGGCTTCCGCTACATCGATTTCAACGATGAAGTACAGCTGGAAACCGCGATGGCCGCCGGCGACGTGGCGGCGGTGATGCTGGAGCCGATCCAGGGCGAGGGCGGCGTGATGCCGGCCAAGTCCGGTTTCCTCAAGCGCGTGCGCGAACTGTGCGACCAGCACAACGCACTGCTGGTGCTGGATGAGATCCAGGCCGGCATGGGCCGCACCGGCACGCTGTTCGCGCACTGGCAGGACGACGTGGTGCCGGACATGGTTACCCTGGCCAAGGCACTCGGTGGCGGCTTCCCGATCGGCGCGATGCTGGCCGGCCCGAAGGTGGCCGAGACCATGCAGTTCGGCGCGCACGGCACCACCTTTGGTGGCAACCCGCTGGCTGCTGCGGTGGCCCGCGTGGCGCTGCGCAAGCTGGCCTCGGCGGAGATCGCCGCCAACGTCAGCCGCCAGTCCAAGGCGCTGCGCGATGGCTTCGCCCGCATCAACGACGAGTTCGGTGTGTTCAGCGACGTGCGTGGTCGTGGCCTGATGCTGGGCGCGGTGCTGAGCAAGGACTTCGCCGGCCAGGCCGGTGCGATCCTCGACCACGCCGCCGAGCAGGGCCTGCTGACCCTGCAGGCCGGCCCGGACGTGCTGCGCTTCGTGCCGTCGCTGAACATCACCGACGAAGAAGTGGCCGAAGGCCTGAAGCGCCTGCGCGCGGCGATTGCCGCGTTCATCGCCGCGCGCTGAGGCCATCATGCCGGGGTCGGACCCCTCTCCTGCGGAGAGGGCTCTGACCCCGTTGCTGAGGAATGCCCGTAGAGCCGAGCCCATGCTCGGTTCATCGCGATGCCAGGCCACAGCAGCCGAGCATGGGCTCGGCTCTACAGTAGTTCACGCAATCCGGTAGCGCTTCAACACCTTGCCCAATCCCCGGCCATCGCGCACGGTTTCCGCGTGCAGGCCGGCAGCGCGCGCGCCACGCACATTGGCGAACAGGTCATCGACGAACAGCGTGCGCGAAGGTGCCACGCCCAGCGCTTCCAGCGTGCGCAGAAACACCGCCGGCGCAGGTTTGCGCAGGCCGAAATCCGCACTGCAGAACACGCGCGCCTGCAGGGCAGGAAACAGTTCCGGCAGCAGGGTGGGCAATGCCTGCTGCATCAGCGCGCCGTTGTTGGTCAGCACCGCGATTGGCAGTTGCAGGGCCTGCAATCGTTGCAACACGGCCGCCTGAGGATGGCTGGCGGCCCGTCGCGCCGCGGTCCATGCAGCCACATCGACAGTCGTGCCCAGAAGCTCTCCCAGCTGCGCCAGATAGGCCGGGCCATCCAGCGTGCCATTGTCATGCGCTGCTTCCAGACCGCTGTCGTACAGCGCGGCCTGTACGGCGTGCGTCGGAACCTGCAGTGTCCGGGCCAGATGCAGCACGCGTTGCCCGCGCTGGTACTGCACCAGCACGCCATCCACATCCAGCAGCAACAGGTCGATCCGCATCGGCTGAGCATGCCATTGCGATGAGTGCGCGGGAAACCCTGGAGCTGGCATGCGACAGACGGTCGCAGACGGCGCCGCAGGGGGCTGCCTAGAATGGCGCTTGAATCCGCAGGAGATGCAATGATGAAGGCTTGGAGGGTGGCAGTGGGACTGGGTGCGCTGATGCTGGCGCCGTCGGCGATGGCGCGGGTGTGTGCGGTGAGCATCGACAGCACCGACCAGATGAGCTTCAGCAGCCGCGAGATCAAGGTTGCCGCTGATTGCACCGCCGTGGACCTGACTCTGCGCCATACCGGCAAGCTGGCGGTCACCGCGATGGGCCACAACTGGGTGCTCACCCGCAGCGCTGATTACCAGCCGGTGGCGATGGCGGGCATGCGCATGACCCTGGCTGACAGCTACCTGCCGAAGGCCGACAAGCGCGTGCTGGCGCACACCAAGGTGATCGGCGGCGGCGAGACCACGCGCGTGCGTTTCTCTACCCAGGGCCTGCAGAAAGGTGGCGACTACACCTTCTTCTGTTCGTTCCCCGGCCACTTCGCGATGATGAAGGGCAAGTTCCTCTTCGGTTAGAAAAAAAGGGGACGGAGGGGATTAAGTCGTTTGTGCACAAACGACTTAATCCCCTCCGTCCCCTTTTTGCGATCAGCCCTTGGTGGCCTTGAACGCCACGCGTGCAGCGGCGAGGGTGGCCTCGATCACCGCATCGTCGTGCGCGCTGGACAGGAAACCGGCTTCGTACGCCGACGGCGCCAGGAACACGCCCTGGTCCAGCATCGCATGGAAGAAGCGGTTGAACGCCGGGATGTCACAGGCAGTGGCCTGCGCATAGGTCTCCACCTTCTCGCTGGTGAAGAACAGCCCGAACATCGCGCCCACGCGGGTGGTGGTCACGGCCACGCCGGCTTCGGCGGCGGCCGCTTCCAGGCCGGCACACAGGCGCGCGGTGCGCTCGGCCAGGTCGGCGTGGAAGCCCGGCTGCTGGATCAGTTCCAGCATCGCCAGACCGGCGGCCATCGCCACCGGGTTGCCGCTCAGCGTACCTGCCTGGTAGATCGGGCCGGCCGGGGCGATCTGCTGCATCAGCTCGCGGCGGCCGCCGTAGGCCCCGACCGGCATGCCGCCGCCAATGATCTTGCCGAAGGTGGTCAGGTCCGGGGTGATGCCGTAGTGCGCCTGCGCACCGCCGAGGGCGACGCGGAAGCCGGTCATCACCTCGTCGAAGATCAGCAGCGCGCCATGCTTCGTGCACAGTTCGCGCAGGTGCTGCAGGTAGCCCTCGCGCGGCGGGATGCAGTTGGCGTTGCCGACCACCGGCTCGATGATCAGGCCGGCAATGTCGTCACCCTGCTGCGCGAACAGCGCAGTGGCCGCTTCGAAATCGTTGTAGGGCAGGGTCAGGGTCAGTTCGCTCAGGCCGGCAGGGACGCCCGGCGAGGTCGGCACGCCCAGGGTCAGCATGCCGCTGCCGGCCTTGACCAGGAACGAGTCGCCATGGCCGTGATAGCAGCCTTCGAACTTCACGATGCGGTTGCGGCCGGTCGCACCACGCGCCAGGCGGATCGCCGACAGCGTGGCCTCGGTGCCGGAGTTGACCATGCGCACCATCTCGCACGACGGCACCAGGCGGGTGATGGTCTCGGCCATGGTCACTTCGGCTGCGCACGGCGCGCCGAAGGACAGGCCGTTGTCGATCGCCTTCTTCACCGCCTGGCGCACGGCCGGGTGGTTGTGGCCGACGATCATCGGGCCCCAGGAACCGACGTAGTCGATGTAGCGGTTGCCGTCGACGTCGTACAGGTAGGCGCCGTCGGCGCGCTCGACGAAGAACGGTTCGCCACCGACCGATTTGAACGCGCGTACCGGCGAATTGACGCCGCCCGGCAGCAGTTGCTGGGCGCGGGAGAACAGGGCGTGGGACTGGTCGTGGTTCATGGGGCTTTCCTGGGCGTTACGCGAACTGGGCGAGGTAGGCGCGCTGGGTCGCGACCGGGTCTTCGGCGGCGAACACGCTGCTGACCACGGCGACCAGATCGGCGCCGGCGTCGATGATGGGACCGACATTGTCCGGCGTCAGGCCGCCGATCGCCACCCGCGGCACGCCCAGTGCGGCGCTTTGCCGCAGCAGGCCGGTATGCGCGCGGCTGCTGGTGACCTTGGTCGTGGTGGGGAAGAACGCGCCGAAGGCCACGTAGCTGGCGCCGGCGGCCACGGCCTTCTCTGCATTGGCCAGCTGGTCGTAGCAGGAGGCGCCGATGATGGCCTCGGCACCGAGCAGGGCGCGTGCGCTGGGGATGTCACCGTCGGTGCCGCCCAGGTGCACCCCCGCCGCGCCAACGGCTTTGGCCAGCGCCGGGTCGTCGTTGACGATCAGCGGCACGCCGTGTTCCGCGCACAGCGCCTGCAGGGCGGTGGCCTGCTCCCGCCGCAGCGCGTCACTGGCGGTCTTGTTGCGGTACTGCAGCCAGGTGGCGCCAGCGGCCAGCAGCGGCGCGGTACGGGCCAGCAGGCATGCGGTATCGGGCTCGTCCGGGGTGATCAGGTAGACGCCGCGGGGCGCCGGGGAAGCAGAAGTCATCGATGGCTACCGGTGAGTGGACCGCGATGGGACAATGGCGGCCCGTGAATCCAGCCCTGATTATCCGATGAGCGATGCCACCCCCACCACCTTGCGCACTTGGATGTGCGTGGTCTGCGGCTTCCTGTACAACGAAGCGGAGGGCCTGCCGGAGGAGGGCATCGCGCCGGGGACGCGCTGGGAGGACATTCCGGAGACCTGGACCTGCCCGGACTGCGGGGTCACCAAGGCCGATTTCGAGATGGTCGAGGTCGATTGATGAGGGTAGGTGTGGACTGTTGGTCCACACCCCGGCACCCTCAATGCAGCCGCGGCATCGGTCCGCCGAGGTCGATCAGCTTCTCGCGCAGCCACTGCGCATCACTGGCTTCCGGGTTGCGCTTCAGGTACTGCCCCAGGTCGTGGCGGGCACCGGCCAGGTACTCCAGTTGCAGGTAGGCCAGGCCGCGGTCACGCAGCGCATCGTCCTGCTCCGGGGCGAGCTTCAGCAGGCGGTCGGCACTGCGCGCGGCGCGGTCCCATTCGCCGGCCTCGGCATACACGCCGTGCAGGTTGCGCAGCATGCGCATCAGGATCGCGCGCGCCGGCGCCGGGTCCAGAATCTGCGCCAGCACCTGGTCGTCGGGCATCTGCCCGCCCAGGTGTGACTTGGCGCGTTCGCGCAGTTCGTCCACGTCCAGCGGGCGACCACCATTGAACGGGTCCATCACCAGCACGCCGTCGTCCACCGGCAGGCGCACCAGGAAGTGGCCGGGGAAGGACACGCCGTCGAGCGGAATGCCCAGCCGCCGCGCGACTTCCATCTGCACCAGCGCCAGCGAGATCGGGTTGCCCAGCCGGCGCTCGAATACCTGGTTGAGGTAGCTGTTGCGCGGGTCGTAATACTCGTCGTGGTCGCCGCTGTAGCCCAGCTCGTCGAACAGGTGGCGGTTGATCGCCGCCATCTTCAATGGACTGTTGTCGATGCTCTCCACTTCCGAGCGGAGGTGGTCGACGTGGCTCTGGATCAGCGCATCGTAGGTCGACGGCTGCAGATCGGGGTATTCATCGCGCGCGATCAGCAGCGCGGTCGGCAACAGTGGCAGCGCCTCGTCTTCGAGGTCGGCCAGTGCATCCCAGTCGGGGAGTGTGATCCGGTCCTGCATGGCCACAGACTGGCGTCATTCGCTGGCCGTTTCAAGCGGTGCCGCGTGAAAAATGCAGGGGTCAGATCCCTTTCGCACGCGAAAGGGATCTGACCCCTGCAGGGTTGCCGGCCAGCGGCCGGCACTACTGCGGGTGCCGGGCGCAGCCCGGCCGTACCTTACTTTTCGATGCCCGGGCCGAATTTCAGCTCCGTGCCGTCCTTCAACTGCAGCTTCTCGGCCTGGCCGGCGTTGAGTTCCAGCACGTAGCGCGCCGGGCCACCGCTGGGGTAGGGCGGGCACATGTCGCCGGCCGAGCACGGCGGTACGTCGCGCTGCTGGCTGACCAGCCTGCGCTGGCTGTCGAAGTACAGGATGTCCAGCGCGATCCTGGTGTTCTTCATCCAGTACGCCTGCATTTCTTCGCGGTCGTGGATGAACAGCATGCCGTGGTCGGCCGCCATCTGGTCGCGGAACATCAGCCCGCGCGCGCGGGTTTCATCGTTGGTGGCCAGCTCCACCTGGTAGCGGGCGCCATCCAGTTCGACCCAATGGCGGGCCGCGTCGGTGGCACAGCCGGCCAGGGCCAGCAGCGGAAGCATCAGCAGCGAACGCAACAGCGACATCGTCAGGATCCTTCGGAAGGGTCAGAGCACGACCGGCGGCTCGCCGCCGACGATCACCACGTCGGCGCGACGGCGCGCGAACAGGCCCACGCAGACCACGCCCGGCAGTTGGTTGAGCTCGCGCTCCAGCTTTTCCGGATCGGTGATCTGCAGGTTGTGGATGTCCAGGATCTGGTTGCCATTGTCGGTGACCACGCCTTCGCGCCAGGTCGGCTGGCCGCCGGTCATGTCGCGGATCTGGCGGGCGACCAGGCTGCGCGCCATCGGGATCACTTCCACCGGCAGCGGGAACCTGCCCAGCACCGGCACCTGCTTGCTCGGGTCGACGATGCAGATGAAGCGCTCGCTGGCCTCGGCGATGATCTTCTCGCGGGTCAGTGCGGCCCCGCCGCCCTTGATCAGGCACTTGTTCGGATCGCACTCATCGGCGCCGTCCACGTACAGCGACAGGTTGCCGCTGTGGTTCAGCTCGATCACTTCGATGCCGTGCTGCTTCAGGCGCGCGGTGCTCTGCTCGGAGCTGGACACGGCGCCCTTGATGCGGTGCTGGATGCGGGCCAGGGCATCGATGAAATAGGCCACGGTGGAACCGGTGCCGACACCGACGATCATGCCGTCTTCGACGTATTCGATGGCTTTCTCGGCGGCCAGGCGCTTGGCTTCGGACATGGGAGAACTCTCAGGCAGGGAATCAGGATTTCTTTTCCAGCGACAGCAGCAGCTTCCACTGCGCGGCGGTCACCGGGAACACCGACAGGCGGTTGCCCTTGGCAACCAGCGGGAAGCCTTCGCCCAGTTCCTCGGCGTGCAGCTTGATCTCGTCCAGCGCGATCACCTGCTTCAGCTTGCGGTCGAAGGCCACGTCCACCAGCATCCAGCGCGGGTTCTCGCGCGTGCTCTTGGGGTCGTAGTAGTCGGATTTTGGATCGAACTGGGTGTCGTCCGGATAGGCGGTGCTGGCCACCGTGGCCAGGCCGACGATGCCCGGCACCTTGGTATTGGAGTGGTAGAACAGGATGCCGTCGCCCACCTGCATGCCATCGCGCATGAAGTTGCGCGCCTGGTAGTTGCGCACCCCGTTCCAGGGTTCGACCTTGACCTTGGCCAGGTCATCGATGGAGAAGGCGTCCGGTTCGGACTTCATCAGCCAGTAGCGCTTGCGGGCGGTCATGCGTTCACGGGGGCAGCGGAGGGGAACAGGGTGCCGTCTTCGGTGCAGATCGCATCCACCGGCACGTCCCACGACGCCACCGGCAAGGACTCGACCTGCTGCACCGCGAACGCAGCACCGACCAGCCAGGGCGGCGCCGGCCGGTCATGGCGGAAGGCGAAGCTGCGATCATACCAGCCGCCCCCCATGCCCAGCCGCCGGCACTGTGCGTCGAAGCCCACCAGCGGGGCCACCACCAGCGCCATCTGCGCCGGTTCCAGCGTATCGTCCAGCGCTACGTCCGGTTCGGGAATGCCGTAGCGGTTGCTGGTCAGCGCCTGTCCCGGCCGCCACGGCGCGAAGCGCAGCACCTCGCCGGCCAGCACCGGCAGGCAGTAGGTGAGGCCTTCGGGCAGTTGCAGCTGCCAGCGGTGCAGGGCGATTTCGCCATCCAGCGCCCAGTAGCCGGCCACGGCGCCTTCGCGTGGGGTGAACGGCAGGGCGAGCAGGGCATCGGCAAGGGATTCGGCGGCAGCGATGCGCTCACCGGCGGAAAGGTCGCGGCGGCGTTGCCGCAGGTCGTGGCGCAGGGCCTGGCGCGGGTCGGTCATGGCAGCGTGCGGCAAGGATCAGCCGCCATTGTGCCGGAAAGAACAAGGGCGACGCCCGAAGACGCCGCCCTTGCTGGAATATTGCATTCTCCGCAATGTCGATGCATGCGAAACGACCTTGAACCCGGGGGCTCAAGTGGGAACGCTGGAGAACCATCGGGCTTCCCGCTACAAGGCGGACCTGCACTCCCGGCGCTGTCGCGCTCCCGGTGTCGTTCTTAAGGGACAAGGCGAATGTTTGCACATGCCGTCGAGTACCGCAGAGAACGCGTGGCCATTATAGCCAGCGTGCAGGATCTGGATAGGCCGTTCGTCGGCAACAGTCCGTGCCAATTCAGATATGCGAAAAGGGGACGGAGGGGATTAAGACGTTTCCGGCACGGATGGGGCGAATGCGCCTTAATCCCCTCCGTCCCCTTTTTCTAGGGGGTGCCGTCGATCGCGCGGTCGAGGCGCCTGTTCAGGTCGGCCAGCGTCTGCTGCAGGGCCACGGCCTGGCGGGCGTTCTCGTCGCGCAGCAGCTGCAGTTCGTGGGCCAGGTTCAGTGCGGCCAGCACGGCGACGCGGTCGACGGCGGCCATGCGGTTGCTGCCGCGGATTTCGCGCATGCGCGCATCGAGCAGGCGCGCGGCGGCCATCAGGCTGTCGCGTTCATCGCCGCCGACACCCACCGTGTATTCACGATCGAGGATGCGGACACTGACCGGTTCGGCGCTCATGTGTGCTGCTCCAGGGATTTGAGCCGGCTGATCATTGCTTCCACCCGCGAGCGTGCCTGCTCGTTCTTGGCCAGCAGCGTGGAACGCTCGGCCACCAGCTGTTCCTGCTGGTGGCGCAGGCTGCGGTTCTCCTCGGCCAGGCGCTGGTTGCGTTCGAGCAACGCTTCCACGCGGGCGGCGAAGTCCTGCAGCTGGGCAAGGGGATCGGCGGGTTCCATGCGGGCACGATAGGCAAGCCGGGCAAGGGCGGTCAAGCGTTGTCGCAGCAAGGCCTGGCGGCCGCAGAGAGGACGCCGCCGGGTTGCTACACTACGGGGTCTCACGGGCGCGCGCGTGCGCGCCCCGGGTTTCCTTCTCCGAACGAGCCGCACGATGACCGAACTTCCCTCCGTCGACGACGTTACCCGCGCCAGCCAGGAACTGGGCCTGGGCGCTACCGCTGCCGAGCTGCACGGTGCGCTGTGTGGCTGGCTGGCCGCCGGTGGCGCCCCCGGCAACGACTGGCCGGCACGGGTGCTGGCCGACGACAACCTGCCGCCGGTGGCTGCCGACAGCGTGCTGGGGCAGCTGCTGCAGGCGACCATCAAGCAGCTGGAAGACCGCGACTTCGCCTTCGAACTGCTGCTGACAGACGGCGACGATGTGTCCGCGCAGGCCGATGCCATGTTCAGCTGGACCCGCTCGTTCCTGGGTGGTTTCGGCCTGGGCAGCGGCGGCCGTCGCCCGACCTTGTCCGAAGAGGGTGAAGAAGCGCTGACCGACATGGCCAGCCTGGCACGCGCCTCCAGCGAGGATTTCGAAGCGGGTGGCGATGATGACGACGAAGCCCTGTCGGAGATCGAGGAGTTCATCCGCGTGGCGGTACTGCTGCTGCACGGTGACGTGGTGCTGGCCTCGCGCCATCGGCAGCGCCTGAACTGATGGACATCAAGCAGCGCACCGGCATCGCGGCCGGCGAATACAAGCGTCGGCGCCGCCAGCTGATGGACATGGCCGGCGAGGACGCGATCCTGGTGCTGCCGGCCGCGGCCGAGAAGGTGCGCAGCCTCGATACCCATTACCCGTTCCGCCAGGACTCGGACTTCCAGTACCTGAGCGGTTTCCCGGAGCCGGAGGCGGTATTGGTGCTGATCCCGGGCCGGCGCCACGGCGAGGCCATCCTGTTCTGCCGCGAACGTGATGCCGAGCGCGAAGCCTGGGACGGCAGCCGTGCCGGCCAGGAAGGCGCGGTGGCGCAGTACGGCATGGACGATGCGTACCCGATCGATGATCTGGACGACATCCTGCCGGGCCTGTTGGAAGGCCGTTCGCGCGTCTACTACCACTTCGGTCGCGACGCCGATTTCGACCTGAAGCTGATCGGCTGGGTCAACCGCGTGCGTTCGCAGGTGCGCCACGGCGCGCAGCCGCCGCATGAATTCCTTGAACTGGGCCATCTGCTGCACGAGCAGCGCCTGTTCAAGTCCGGTGCGGAAGTGGCGCTGATGCACCACGCTGCGCAGATCAGCGTGCGTGCACATCTGGCGGCGATGAAGGCTGCCAGGGCCGGCATCCACGAATACGAGCTGCAGGCCGAGCTGGAACGCGTGTTCCGCGCCAGCGATGCAGTGCCGGCGTATTGCAGCATCGTCGGTGCGGGCCGCAACGGTTGCATCCTGCATTACCGGGACAACAACGCGCGTTCGCGCGACGGCGAGCTGGTGCTGATCGACGCCGGTGCCGAGTACCGTGGCTACGCCAGCGACATCACCCGCACGTTTCCGGTGAATGGCCGCTTCAGCGCCGAGCAGCGTGCACTGCACGACCTGGTCGGCGATGCGCAGGCCGCCGCGCTGGCCCAGGCCAGGCCGGGCGTGCCGTACGAGGCCGGTCACCTGGCCGCGGTGCAGACCCTGACCGAGGGCCTGCTGCGGCTGGGCCTGCTGAAGGGGACGCTGGAAAAGAACCTGTCCGAAGGCCTGTACCAGCGTTTCTACCGGCACAAGACCGGGCACTGGATCGGGCTGGACGTGCACGATGTGGGCGATTACCGCCTGGCGGGCGATTCGCGGCTGCTGGAGCCGGGCATGGCATTCACCATCGAGCCGGGGCTGTACATCGGCGTGGACGATACGACGGTGGAACCGCGCTGGCGCGGCATCGGCATCCGTACCGAGGATGATGTGCTGATCACCGACGACGGTCATCGCGTGCTGACCGAAGGTCTGGCGCGCAGCGCCGACGAGATTGAAGCGGTGATGGCGGGGTAAGGGGTGTTCTGCAGGGCTTGCAGCCCTGCACCCGCAGAGGCAACAGCAAGAGCAACAGCAACAGCAACAGCAACAGCGCGCATTCCGTGGGATGGCGGGGCACTGTGGGTGTGCGGGGACGCCGTGAACCCATCCATGGGGGCTTGGTCGCGGCATCCATGCCGCTCACACCCCGCAAACCCACAGTACCCCGCCTTCGACAGGTTCACGCGGCTGTTGGCAACCGCGGTTATTGGCACGCGCGGCTGTTGGTAGGTGTCGACCTTGGTCGACACGGAGCGAGCGCAGCGAGCGACCCGCTTCTGCTTTTCTTTCTTCTTTTTCCGTGGTTGGACGCAGCAGGAAACTGTCAAAGGACGGGCGGGGTGGGTTTGCAGGACCGTTGGCGCCATGGATGGCGCCATCGAGCCCCCATGGATGGGTTTACGGCGTGTCCTGCAAACCCACCCCGCCCGGCCAAGCGCGGCCTTTGATATCAGCGCCCAACCACGAGGGGCTCAGCCGTTCGCCGCCGCAAACGCCGGCCGCGTCAGGTTGTCCGCCTCGCCCTCGGTGCACAGCACTTCGTCTTCAATGCGGATGCCACCATACGGACGGAAGAAATCCACGCGGTCCCAGTTGATCGCATCACCATGGCCGGCGTCCTTTACTTCGTTCAACAGCATGTCGATGAAGTACAGGCCCGGTTCAATGGTCACCACCATGCCCGGTTGCAGTACGCGGGTCAGGCGCAGGTACGGGTGGCCCGCCGGGCGCTCGATGCGGCCGCCCTCGTCGCTGGCCGCGAAACCGGCCACGTCGTGCACCTGCAGGCCGATCAGGTGGCCGATGCCGTGCGGGAAGAACGCGGCGCTGACGCCGGTCTCCAGCGCGGTCTGCGGCGAGACCTTGATCACGCCGAAGTCCTTCAGCACGCCCATCAGCGAAAGATGTGCGTCCACGTGCAGCTGCCTGTAGTCGAAGCCCGGGCGCACCGCTGCGCACATCTGCTGCTGGGCGGCGTCGACGGCAGCAATCATCGCAGCGAATTCGTCGTGGCCCTGCGCGGCGTAGGTACGGGTGATGTCGCTGGCGTAGCCGTGCGCGCTGGCGCCTGCATCGATCAGGAAGCTGCGCAGCGGCTGCGGCGCCTTGCGGCCCAGCTCGGTGTAATGCAGCACGGCGGCATGTTCATTGAGCGCCACGATGTTGCCGTAGGGCAGCTCGTTGGCATCCTGGCCCACTGCCTGGCAGTACGCCATGTGGATGCTGAATTCGTCGGCGCCGGTGCGGAACGCGGCTTCGGCGGCGCGGTGGCCGCGCACGCCCAGCACCTGCGCCTGGCGCATCAGCGCGATCTCATACGGCGTCTTGCTGCCGCGGTACCATTCCAGGTAGTTCACCACCGGTGCCGGGTTGTTCGGCACGTAGCTGCCCAGCGCGCTCTGCGGCTCGCCGAGGATCGCGCAGCGCGACGGGTCGGCCGGCAGCAGGGCCAGCGCCTCTTCGGGCTTGCGGATGATGTGGATGTCGAAGTGCTCCACCCACCAGCCACTCGGTGCGTCCGGTACCACGTGCCAGTAATCGAAGGGCTGGTGGAAGATCACCGCCGGGCGCTTGCCCGGGGTGAACACGATCCAGCTGTTGGGCACCCGGGTCAGCGGCAGCCAGGCCTTGAACTGCGGATTGACCGCGTACGGGTAGTCGCGATCGTCGAACACCTGGTAGTGCAGGGTGCCGCTGGGCACGACCAGATGGTCGAAGCCGCCGCGGGCCAACGCCTGTTCGGCACGTCGGCACAGCACGGCCAGGTGGTCGGGGTACAGGGCGCCGGGGTCTTGCTGGATCATTGCGGTGGCTCGACACGGAAAACGGCCCTAGATTCTGCCGCATACCGGGAAAAACCGCTGTGCTGGAACCGGCACTCAGGCCGTCGAAACCGGTGCCTCGTCGCTGTCTTCGCCTATCCACCGGCGCAGCAGCTGCCGATGTTCGCGTGACAGGGTGAGGAAGCGGAAGCCGGTCCAGCTCTGGCCGGGCACATGCGCCGGCTCGCTCCACAGCAGGTGCACGCCCACGTCAATGGCCTCGTGGCGGCCGTCACCGATCGGCAACGGGAAGCGGAACTGGTACAGCGCGTCCTCGCGCAGCGGGGTGCTGGCCAGCATCAACATGCCAGTCTCGGAGACATTGCCGAGCCGGCCCACCACGCATTCGCGCATCTGGTCGGTGACCGGTACCAGGTCCGAGACCTGGCGACGCGGCGCGCGGCGGGTGTCCTGCGGCGGTTGCACGTTCAAACGGACGCCTCCCTGTAACGGCCGCCGGCCAGCGCACGCAGCGCACCGAGGCTGGCCTGCCATGCGCGATCGACCAGCCGCCCTTTGTCTTCGGTGACCAGCTGCGCGCGTCCGGCGCTGAGCTGCCGGGCCAGCGTATCAAGGTCGGTATCGGCGATCTTCTGCCCGCGCGGATTGACGAACAGGGCGTGGCCGGTCAGCAGGCTGTACCAGGACAGGCGCTGGCGGCGCAGGGTGCCGTCACCGTTGTCGATGTCGAACCAGCTGCCAAAGGGCAGGGTCACGAGCTGCTGGTAGGCCGCCTCTTCGGCGCTGCTGCGCGGCGTGCGCGGGGCGTCGGCGCTGCCGCTGGCAGCATGTTCGCCCAGTCGTGCACGTGCCTTCAGGCGCGCACTGAGCTCGGTGCGCGAGGTGCTTTCATCCTCGCCTCCTGGCGTGGCCAGGCGGCGCGCAACGGCGGCGGCTTCCTCGGCGTGATAGCCGACCTGCACGAGCGCCGATTCCACCTCGTTGGCCAGCACTGCATCGGTGCCACCGTTGGCATCGACGGCCTGCGCGGTCACCGCGGCGATGCGCTCGGTCTGTAGCAGGCGTTCCTGCCACTGCGGCGAATCTTCGCCATGGCGCAGGCGGGTGAGGGTGAGTGCATCGGCCCAGGCCTGGCGCAGCAGGGTCTGCACGAAGCGCGGCGGCGCCTGTGTGTCGCAGCACTGGTCGATCTGCGCATTGGCCTGGCGACGCGCCAGTTCCAGCCGTTCCTTGCCACGCGCGGCCTCGACGTGGCGGCGCTCGGCCAGTTCGGCGCGATGGGCCGCCGCGCGCTGATGCTGCTGTACGTCTTCGTTGGCGGCGGCGAAGGCCTCGGGCGAGCGTGCATCCTGGCCGAGCAGACCCTGCACGCTCTGCGCCATGCGCTGCAGCAGCTGGGGGTCCACGTCATCGTCGCCCAGCCAGTTGGCGCCGACTTCGGCAATCTGGTTGAGCAGTTCGCGTGCAGGGTGTTCATCGCGCACGAAGAAGCCGGGGTCGGCCATCGCCGCACGCGCCAGTGGTACCTGCAGGCGCGCCAGCAGGGCGGCCGGCACCGGGTCGGGGCGCTGCTGTTGCTGCACCTGCTGCATCAGCAGGCGCAGCAGGTCGAGGTTGTCGCGGTCGTGGCTGCCCAGCTGGGCCTGCGCGCCGTGCTCGCTGCGCAGCTGGGCGACCACCGCAGCCTGCAGGTCGGCGACGCCGGTGGCCGCGCTGGACTGGGCCTGCAGCCGCGCGAGGACCGCATCGACGGCCGCACTGGGCACGGCAGCGGTGTCCGCAGGAGGGGCAGTGGCATGGCGGGCCTGCTGCAGCAATTCATGCAGCGCACTGCCGGTGGACGTGGTCACGCCAGCGGTGGCTGCGCCCGGCGTACCCGCGTCGTTGAATGCGTCCTGCACCAGGTTCGACCAGGAACCGGCCGGAGCGGAGCCGTTCCAGCCGGTCAACGGCGCGGCGGAACGCTTGGCAGGCTGGGTCGTGCGGCCGCCGCCCACCGACTGGGTGATGATCCGCCGGGTGCTCGACGAGCGTGCCAGGTACGGGGTGTAGACCAGGCCCGGCAGCACGCCATGCTGGGCCAGCAGCGCATTGGCGCGGTCCAGCACATCGCCCAGGCGTTCCAGCACCTGCCGCTCGAAGCTGCGGTACAGCGCAAGCTGCACCTCCACGCCAAGGGCGTCCTGTTCGGCGATCCGGCGCACCATCGCGCACAGGGCCTGCGGTGCCAGTGGCAGGGTGTCGGCCTCGAACGCCGGCGCCGCCGCGAGCACGCCCAGGCGCTGTCCCAGCAGGTTCAACGTATTGGTTGAACGCAGGGTCTCGCGCCGGATCATTTCGGTCAGCAGCAGGTCGCGATCCACCTCGTGCTCATCGACCAGCGACAGGCCGAGCGCGCCCGGTAGCGGCGGCGGCGAAGCAGGGGCCGCAGCGGCGATGGACGGCTCGCGCAGGCCCGCCAGCGCTTCGGCCACGGCATCGAGCATGCGGTCGGCGAAATGGCCGGCGAAGGCGTGCAGCTGGCCACGCTGGGCCATCAGGTCCGCCTGCTGCATCGGATTGCGTGCACGGTCGGCGTCGTGCAGCAGCGTCTGCTCCAGCGCTTCGACGGTCAGGATCAGGGGCGCGGCCAGCGTTTGCCGGCACAGGCCGATCAACGCACCCAGCAGTTCACGCACCCGCGATGGCAGGTCGCTGGCGGCCAGGCGTGCTTTGTCGGCAGAGGTGATGGAAAAGACAGCTGACATCGGCGAGCGGTACCCGGATTCCCGCGGATCGATCCTGTGAATCTACCGTGTCGGCCGCAGTCGGCGCTACTTTAGGCTGAACGTGTCTCACGTTCATCGGGCAGGGCCGACGGATGAACGGTAGTGCCTGCCGCTGGCCGGCAGCGCTGTCTTTACCAGAGTGCCGGCCAGCGGCCGGCACTACCCGGTATGGCGGAAGGCTTATTCCTCCAGGAACAGGCTCACCACATCGTTGGTGAACCGGCGGCCCAGCTCGGTCGGCTGCACATGACCCTCCGCCACCTCCAGCCAGCCGCGCTGGACGGCCTCGGCCAACGGAGCGTCCAGCACGCCGCGCGGCAGCCCGGTGCGCGACTCGAAATCGCGAAGGCCGAACCCTTCGTGCAGGCGCAGCAGGTTGAGCATGTACTCGAACGGCAGGCGCTCGGCTGCGATCACATCGTCACCCCCGAAAGAGGCCGGCGTGCCAGCGCTGTCCAGGTAGGCCTGCGGATGCTTCAGCTTCCAGCGGCGCAGCACGTGTTCTTCGGCGCCCGAGCTGATCTTGCCGTGCGCACCGGCACCGATGCCCAGGTAATCGCCAAAACGCCAGTAGTTCAGGTTGTGCGCGCTTTGCCGGCCGGGGCGCGCATAGGCGCTGACCTCGTACTGGCCGAAACCAGCCTGTGCCAGCAATGCCTGGCAGTGTTCCTGCATGTCCCAGGCGTTGTCTTCATCGGGAATGCCCTGCGGCGGCCGCGCGAAGAACACCGTGTTCGGTTCCAGGGTCAGCTGGTAGTGCGAGATGTGCGCCGGTTGCAGTGCAAATGCACGCTCCAGGTCGGCCTCGGCGCCGGCCAGGGTCTGTTCCGGCAGCGCATACATCAGGTCGATGTTGAAATTGTCGTAGCCCGCGTCCTGCGCCATCTTCACCGCGCGCTCGGCTTCGCCACTGTCGTGGATGCGGCCGAGGCGCTTGAGCATGGCGTCGTCGAAACTCTGGATGCCGAAGCTGAGGCGGTTCACGCCTGCCGCGCGGTAGCGGTCGAAACGGCCATGCTCGGCGGTGCCCGGGTTGGTTTCCAGGGTGATCTCGGCATTGGGGGCAAAGCGCAGGCGCGCGCTGGCCTGCTGCAGGAAGCGGTCGATCGCCTCCGGCGGGAACAGGCTGGGCGTACCGCCGCCGAAGAACACGCTGTGCACCACCCGGCCCCAGACCAGCGGCAGGTCCTGGTCCAGGTCGCGCAGCAGTGCATCGATGTAGGCCTCGAACGGCAACTCGCCCTTGGCCTGGTGCGAATTGAAATCGCAGTACGGGCATTTGCGCACGCACCACGGCAGGTGCACGTACAGCGACAGCGGTGGCGGCACCAGCCGCGGTGCGCTGTCGTGGTCAGCGGAGCAGGCTTCGCCGGGCAGGTGGTTGCAGTGGTCGTGGGCGTGCGGCATGGGCTTCATCGGTAGTGCCGGCCGTTGGCCGGCTTCCCTGGTTCGATCAGGTCGGGCGTCAGTACAGCGTCGCCAGCTGTTGCTTGAGCTGCTGCAGGGCAACGGCACGGTGGCTGATGGCGTTCTTCAGCGCCGGCTCCATTTCCGCGGCGGTCAGGCCGTGGGTGGTGTCCAGGAACACCGGGTTGTAGCCGAAACCATTCGTGCCACGCAGCTCACGGATGATCTGCCCTTCCCAGCGGCCTTCGCAGATCAGCGGCTGCGGGTCGGTGGCGTGGCGCAGCAGCACGATCACCGCATAGAAGCGGGCACTGCGCTGACCATCGGGAACACCGGCCATCGCGTCCAGCAGCTTGGCGTTGTTGGCAGCGGCGTTGGTCGGGTGGCCGGCATAGCGCGCGCTGTACAGGCCCGGTGCACCACCCAGGGCATCGACGATCAGGCCGGAATCATCGGCCAGCGCCGGCAGGCCGGTCGCTTCGCAGGCGGCGCGTGCCTTCAGCAGCGCGTTCTCGACGAAGGTCAGGCCGGTCTCTTCCACGTCGCCCAGGCCCAGCTCGGCGGCCGAGGTGATCTGCAGCGGCAGGTCGGCGAGGATCTCCTGCATCTCCACCAGCTTGCCGGCATTGTGGCTGGCCAATACCAGTTTCTTCATTGACGGGGCTCCAACAGGTCCCAGGTGTTGCCATACAGGTCGCGGAATACCGCGACCGTTGCATAGGGTTCTTCGCGCGGTGCTTCCGGGAACTCGACGCCGGCGGCCAGCATCGCCGCGTGGTCGCGGTGGAAGTCGTCGGTGTTGAGGAAGAAGGCAACGCGGCCACCGGTCTGGTTGCCGATGCGGCTGCGCTGTTCCTCGTCGCTGGCACGGGCCAGCAGCAGGGCGGCGGCGCTGCCGTCGGTCGGGCCGACCACCACCCAGCGCTTGTGCCCCTGGTCGATGTCTTCGAGCAATGCGAAGCCGAGCTTGTCGGTGTACCAGGCAATGGCTTCGTCATAGTCGGCAACCACCAGGGTGGTCAGGGCGATGCGCCGGTTCATGCCGACAGCGCCGCCTGCTGCGCGGCCAGCAGCTCGGCCACGCCCTTCTCGGCCAGGCCCAGCAGCGCGTCCAGTTCATCGCGACGGAAGGCGTGGCCTTCGGCGGTGCCCTGCAGCTCGATGAAGCCGCCACCGTCGTTCATCACCACGTTCATGTCGGTGTCGCAGTCGCTGTCTTCGGCGTAGTCCAGGTCCAGCACCGGGGTGCCGCGGTACACGCCCACCGACACTGCTGCAACTGCGCCCAGGACCGGGTTGCGCTTGATGTCGCCACGCTTCATCAGCACGTTCACCGCATCGACCAGGGCCACATAGGCGCCGGTGATGGCGGCGGTGCGGGTGCCACCGTCGGCCTGCAGCACGTCGCAGTCGAGGGTGATGGTGCGTTCGCCCAGCGCATTGCGGTCCACGCAGGCACGCAGGCTGCGGCCGATCAGGCGCTGGATCTCCAGCGTGCGACCGCCCTGCTTGCCACGGGCCGCTTCGCGGTCGCTGCGGGTATGGGTGGCGCGCGGCAGCATGCCGTACTCGGCGGTGACCCAGCCTTCGCCCTTGCCGCGCAGGAAGCCCGGCACGCGGTTCTCGACGCTGGCGGTGCACAGCACGCGGGTTTCGCCGAAGCACACCAGCACCGAACCTTCGGCGTGGCGGGTGAAGCCGCGTTGGATGACGACCGGGCGGAGCTGGTCGGGCTGGCGGCCGCTGGGGCGGGAGTCGGACATGGTGCGGGTTCCGTAATGGCGAGGGAGTACGCCGCCACGCCCGCGGCCTTCACGGGGCGGGCAAGGGGGCTCTGGTGAGGGCGCTAGGGTACCATTCCCCCTTTGCACGCACCGGACACATTCCATGATTCGAAGCATGACCGCCTATGCCGGCGGCGAGCGGGTCACCCCGTGGGGCACGCTGGGCTGCGAGCTGCGCTCGGTCAACCACCGCTTCCTGGAGGTCGGCACCCGCCTGCCCGAGGAACTGCGGGCGCTCGAACCGCAGCTGCGCGAGCGTATCGCCGCGCGCCTGAGCCGCGGCAAGCTGGATCTGGTGATGCGCCTGCGCGCGCCGGAGGCGGCTGCCAACCTGCAGGTGGACGAGGCCCTGCTGGGCCAGCTGGGCCGCCTGGCCCACCGCCTGACCTCCGATTTCCCGAACCTGCAGGTCAGCTTCACCGATCTGCTGCAGTTGCCGGGCGTGACCCGCGGCGAGGCAACGGATGCCGCCGCCCTGCAGGTCGAGGCGCTTGCCCTGCTGGACCAGGTGCTGGACGGCTTCGTCGAAGCGCGTGAGCGCGAAGGCGGCAAGCTGGCTGCGGCCATCAGCGAACGCGTGGACGGCATCGAACGCATCGCCACCGAAGTGCGCACCTTGATTCCGGCCATTCGCGACGGCCAGCGCGCCAAGCTGGCCGCCCGTCTGGCTGACCTGCCGCACCCGGTCGACCCGGGCCGTGCGGAGCAGGAGCTGGTCCTGTGGCTGCAGAAGCTGGACGTGGATGAAGAGCTGGACCGGCTCGGCAGCCATATCGTCGAGATCCGCCGCGTGCTCAAGCAGCGCGAGCCGGTCGGCCGCCGCCTGGACTTCCTGCTGCAGGAGTTCAACCGCGAAGCCAATACGCTGGGCTCGAAGTCGGTGGACAGCCGCACGTCCAATGCCGCGGTGGAGCTGAAGGTGCTGATCGACCAGATCCGCGAGCAGGTGCAGAACATCGAATGATGTTGCGTGCAGCGATACAGCAGGGGCGCCTTCGGGCGCCCTTGTCGTTCCAGCGCATCAGCGCACGCTGACGCCCGGCGCCCCTTCACCCAATCGCCCGACCACGGCCGCCTGGCCGAACCCTGCGTCGTGGAAGCAGGCCAGCACCGCATTCACTGCCTCCGGGGCGCAGGACACCAACAGCCCGCCACTGGTCTGCGGATCGGTCAGCAGTGGCTGCCAGTGGCCGGCCAAGCGTTCGGCGAAGCGCACTTCGGCGCCATACGAGGCCCAGTTGCGGGCGGAGGCGCCGGTCACGCAGCCGCGCTGCAGCAGCTCCAGCGCCTGCGGCAGCAGCGGCACCTGTGCACTGTCCACTTCGGCAGCGACGCCGCTGGCGCGGCACACTTCCAGCAGGTGGCCGAGCAGGCCGAAGCCGGTGACGTCGGTCATCGCGTGCACGCCGTCCAGCGCGGCCAGCGGCACGCCCACGCTGTTCAGGCGGGTAGTCGACGCGATCATCTGCCGGTAGCCCTCTGCATCCAGCACTTCTTTCTTCAGCGCCGACGAGTACACGCCCACGCCCAACGGCTTGCCCAGCACCAGCACATCGCCGGCGCGGGCATCGGCATTGCGCTTGAGCCGCTGAGGATCGAGCACGCCGATCGCGGCCAGGCCGTAGATCGGTTCCACCGAATCGATGCTGTGGCCGCCGGCCACCACGATGCCGGCATCGGCGCAGGCGCGTTCGCCACCTTGCAGGATGCCGCGGATGGTGTCCTGCGGCAGGGTGTTGATCGGCATGCCGACGATGGCCAGCGCGAACAGCGGCCGCGCGCCCATCGCGTACAGGTCCGACAACGCGTTGGTGGCGGCGATGCGGCCGAAGTCGAACGGGTCGTCGACAATGGGCATGAAGAAATCGGTGGTGGCCACGATTGCCTGCCGGTCATCGAGGCGGTACACCGCGGCGTCGTCGCTGGTCTCGCGGCCAACCAGCAGTTCGGTCGGTGCGGGAAGTGCTGGAACGCCGCGCAGCAGTTCGCTCAGCACGCCCGGCGCGATCTTGCAGCCGCAGCCGCCGCCATGAGCGAGAGAGGTCAGTCGTCGCGTGGCATCGGCCGTGGATGGGGCGGGTGACTGCGCGTGCGTGGCCATGCCGACATCTCCTGCGGAAACACGAATGGCGGAAGGCAGCAGGAGTCGAACCTACCAGGGAACGATCGACGCCCCCTACTGGGTTTGAAGCCCAGCCGCATGCCCGGATGCGCATGCCTTCCGAAAGTACGGCGGTACCGGTGGGCTCAGTCGCGGGCTGCGTTCCACTGCAGGTCGCCGCGCGGCCGATGCTGGTCACCGACGCGTCGAGTGTAGCCAACGCGATTGAAGAACTCCAAGATCTGGATGCTGCGTTTGCGGCCCAGGCCGATGGCATCGCGGAAGGCCGCCGCATCCACCGCGCCGCTGGCCTGTGACTGCTGCGCGACGATCGCGGCGAGTTCCGCAATGCGTGCGGGTGCATAGAACAGGTCCGGCACCACCTGGAACAGTTCGCCACGTGCGGCGGCGCGGCGCAGGACGGCGCGGACATCGTCTTCGGTCAGTCCGAAGTCGGCGGCTAGAGTACGCACCCACGGCGGATCGAAGCCACCGGCGTGCAGTTGCGGCAGCACGCGTTCCAGCAGCAGGCGCTCGCGTTCCGGTGGCGCATGGTCATGGCCGGGCAGGCGCCACCAGGCGCCCACGCGTTGCACGCTGCCGTCGTCCAGCAGGTCCTGCAGCAGCGCATTCCAGAGCCCCGTCGCAAGCGCGGGCAGGGTGCTGCGTTGCAGGCGCCCGCTGTCGACACCGGGTTCGTCCGGGCGTCGCTCATGCCAGCTACGCAGCGATGTGATCACCTGCTCGTGCAGCACCTGCCAGTGCGAGGCAAGGATGACCACCGTGTCCTCGCGGGTGATGATGCGCTGTGCGTCTGCAGGAAGATCGATCCGGTCGGCCGCGCGCCGGCAGTAGCGTTGCAGCGCGGCCATGGCAATGCCGAAGGGCGCCTGCTGCAACAGCGGGCCGATTCCCGCACCTGTGGCCAGCTGCTCCAGTGCGCCCAGCCAAGCGAGCCGTGCCGGGCTGCGCCGGCGCCGCTGTGGCGGGTCCGGGTCGAGCACGACGCCACCGCCCAGCGTGTGGGTCGCGGCGGAATCGCGGGCGATGAAGCGTTCACCACACATCGCACAGACCGGTGCATCGAACACCAGCTGCACCAACTGCCCATCACCTTGGTCACGGTCCTCCAGCAGCACCACATGGGCCTGCCGGTGCATCGTGCCCCAGTGGATGTGCAGGGGTGCCCAGTCGCGCAGTGGTGCTGCCCGTGCGGACAAGCGCAGGCGCACATCGACGCGGGTGGTGGCCAGCAGCGCGCGCGGGTCGGCAATCCAGTCGCCACGATGAATCTCGTCGCGGGCGATGGCGGCCAGGTTCAACGCGCAGCGCTGTCCGGCCATGGCGTGATCGCTGGGCTGGTTCTGCGCGTGGATGCTGCGTATGCGCACATCGGTGGCGGCGGGCATCAGTTGCAGGTGCTCGCCCACCGTGACGCCGCCGCCATGTACCGCGCCGGTCACCAATGTGCCGTGGCCGGCCAGCGAGAACACGCGGTCCACCGGCATGCGGAACAGCTCGCTGCGCAGCGCGGCCTGGCGCGCGTTGGCATCGCCGGCGGCCCATGCGTGCAGGTGGGCGCGCAAGGCGTTGATGCCTGCGTCATCGGGGGACGTGCTGTTGCAGGCGAACACGGGGGAACCCTGCAGCGGCATTCCGGCCAGCAAAGCGGCAATCTCGATCTCGACCCGGGCGATGCGCGCGGCGTCCACGCGGTCGATCTTGGTCAGCGCCACCGCGCCGCGATCCACGCCCAGCAGCTGCAGGATCGCCAGATGCTCGCGGGTCTGCGGCATCACGCCGTCGTCGGCGGCGACGACCAGCAGGGCGACATCGATACCGGTGGCGCCGGCCACCATCGTGTGGACGAAGCGCTCATGACCCGGCACATCGACGAAACCCAGCATCGCGGCGGGGCCCGTGCCGTTCGCGTTTTCCACCGGGACATAGGCATAGCCCAGTTCAATGGAGATGCCGCGCGTGCGTTCTTCCTGCAGGCGATCGGTTTCGATGCCGGTCAGTGCCCGCACCAGGCGCGTCTTGCCATGGTCGATATGCCCGGCGGTGCCGACGATCATGGTTGCAGCATGCTCCATTGGGCGAGGAAGTCCGCTTCGTCGGCCGGTTCCAGGCAACGCAGGTCCAGCCACAATGCGTCCTCGCCGATGCGGCCCAGCACCGGTCGCGGCAGCTGGCGCAGGCGCTTGGCCAGGCGGTCCAGGCCGCCACGTTGCGCAGTGGTGATGCGCAGGCCGGCACTGCCGAGCTGCGCCTGTGGCTGCGCACCACTGCCGATCTGGCTGTGCATCCGTGCCTGTTCAAGCATGTAGCCGGTCGGCAGCGCCGAGCGCAGCGGCGGCAGCAGGCGCTGGGCCTGCGCATCCATGTCCTGCTGCGTGCGCGAGAGCGTACGCAGTGTCGGCAGCCGTTGCGCCAGCAGCTCCGGCTCGCGGTACAGCGCCAGTACCGCCTCCAGCGCGGCCAGGCCCATCTTGTCCATGCGCAGCGCACGCTTGAGCGGGTTGCGGTTGATCCGCGCGATCAGGTCGGCGCGGCCGGCGATGATGCCGGCCTGCGGCCCACCCAGCAGCTTGTCGCCACTGAACGAGACCAGGTCGGCACCGGCCGCCAGTGTTTCCTGCACGGTCGGCTCGTGTGGCAGGCCGAAGGCCGCCAGGTCGCACAGGCTGCCGCTGCCCAGGTCCACCACCAACGGCAGGCCATGGTCGTGCGCGATCGCTGCCATCGCCGCGGTGTCGACCTTGGCGGTGAAGCCGGTGATCGCGTAGTTGCTGGCGTGCACCTCCATCAGCAGTGCGGTGCGCGCGCCGATGGCATGGGCGAAGTCGGCCGGGTGGGTGCGGTTGGTGGTGCCCACTTCCAGCAGCCGCGCGCCGGCACTGCGCATCACATCGGGAATGCGGAAGGCACCGCCGATTTCCACCAGTTCGCCGCGCGACACCACCACCTCGCGGCGGTTGGCCAGGCTGTTGAGCAGCAGCAGGACCGCCGCCGCATTGTTGTTGACCACGGTGGCGGCTTCGGCGCCGGTCAGCTCGCAGACCAGCGCCTGCACCCGTGCATCGCGGTCGCCGCGGCGGCCGCGGGTGATGTCGAATTCCAGGTCAACCGGTGCGGCCATCGCGCGGGTGACGGCCTGCACCGCGGACTCGGGCAGCAGGGCGCGACCCAGGTTGGTATGCAGCACGGTGCCGGTCAGGTTGAACATCGGCTGCAGGTTCAGCCGTGCATCGGCGATGAGTGCGGCATCAAGCGCCGCGACCAGTGCCGGGCCTTCAATGGCCTGATGCAACTGCTCGGCCGAGAGCTGCGTGGCACTGATGCGCTCACGCAGCGCCTGCAGATGTACGCGCAGCAACTGGGTGATGCGGCTGCGGCCGTGGCCCTCGATCAGTGTTGCCAAGGCAGGCAGGCGCAGCAACCGGTCCAGCGAGGGCAGCGCGGAAGCCGATGCCGGGGTGGGGGGCGTGGCTGTCATCGCCTCACTCGCCGTCGGATTGCCACAGCAGCGGATTCTGGCTGGCGCGTGCATAGCCTTCCTCGCCCAGCAGCAGGTCCAGCGCCAGCGTGCCAAGGTCATCAGCCACCGGTTCCAGCGACGGATCTTTTTCCAGATACAGGATCTTGCGGTAGCTGTGGCAGTGGTCGCAGGTTTCTGCACGTACCGCGCTCTCGCGCACCGCCTGGCCGGTATCGCCGTC
Organism: Stenotrophomonas sp. PAMC25021; assembly: GCF_004795795.1. Classification (NCBI taxonomy): domain Bacteria; kingdom Pseudomonadati; phylum Pseudomonadota; class Gammaproteobacteria; order Lysobacterales; family Lysobacteraceae; genus Stenotrophomonas; species Stenotrophomonas sp. PAMC25021. Next base: position 2,985,954 of record NZ_CP039255.1, read on the forward strand.
GGCATCAGCCAGGGCGCGATAGGCGATGTCCTTGCCAGCGGCGCCACACTGGCTGCACTGCACGCGCACGTAGTGCCACTGGCAGGCGCACAACGAGCACGACAGGTAGCGGTAGGAGGCATAGGGCGGGCGGGCCTGCACCATGCTGGTCACCGGCAGGGTGCCGCACAGCGGGCACAGCCCTGGCGCATCGGCCAGCGGCTTCAGGTCGCTGGGGCGGAAGCTGGCCGCCAGTACTGCCCAATACACCTGCAACGCATTCATCACCAGCAGCGCAGCGACCGCGTCGACCGGGGGCGCGTCAGCGCGTTCCAGCACGGCGTGGGCCTGCGCATCCAGCCAGGTGTCGTCGGCGGCGGCGACGCGCAGCAATTCCTGCCGTGTTTCCGCCGGTAGCCCCGCTTCGTCGGCGCAGTGCCGGCACAGCGTGCGCAGCCAGTCGCGCCAGCGCCCGTCCAGATGAAGTGTGTTGGCGGGCCGCAACGGCATGCCGGCACTGGCGGCCGCGCTGGACTGCTGCGCGCGCGCGTGGTCCTGCAGCGCCTCGCGTTGCTGGGGTGTCAATTCCTCCAGCAGCGCCTGCTGTGCATCGGCCAATGCCGCCAGCAGCTGCAGGTAACCGCCGATGGCGCTGTGCGCGGCCAGGCTGCGCAGGCGCGCCGCGCGTGTGGCGAACAGCGACCCGGTATCAGGCAGGATGATGCGCGGCACGTCGCGCGAGGCGAGCGTCTCGATCTCACCGGGTTCAAGGATGCGTTGCGCCATGCAGGGCCAGCCAGAAGAACCAGCCTCCATCCTCGCCGTTGTCAGCGCTGGCGTCCAGCGCACTGTAGGCCATTTGAAATGGTCGGGGTCAGATCCGTTTTCCACAGGAAAACGGATCTGACCCCATCGGTTGTTGCCGTGTTCATCGTGTCGACCAAGGTCGACACCTACCAAAAGCACCGGGGAACTGTCGAAGGCGCCTCTGCAGGTGCAGGGCCGCAGGCCCTGCCGTTACCCCTCTTCCCGACGTCCGCGCAGGATGTCCCGGAACCATTGCCGGTGATGCTTGTACGCCCACCCATAGGTCACCTTGCCCTGGGTCATCGCCCGCACCGAGCCCTTGATCCAGAGCGCCGCATAGATGTGCACCACGATCGCGCACACCAGCACCCAACCGAACAACGCATGGGCCAGCACCGAGAAGCGGATCAGCCCGATCGGGAAGAGATGGCTGAAGTATTGCCGCCAGATCACGAAGCCGGTCAGCAGCAGTGCCGACAGGCAACCAATGATCGCCCAGAACAGGAGCTTCTGGCCGGCATTGAAGCGGCCCACCGGCGGCAGCTTCTCATCCTCGTTGCGCAGCACATCGCGCATGCCGCGCATCCATGCGCGATCGTCGGCCGTCGGCAGATTGTCGCGCCACATGCGGAACGCCAGAAACGCAAAGCCGACCACCATGGCCAGCCCGATGAATGGATGCAGGATGCGCGTCCACGGGCCGCCACCGAACAGCTGGGTCAGCGGGAACAGGGCGGGATGGAACAGTGCCAGCCCGGACAGCGCCGTCAGCACGAAGCAGATCGCCACGATCCAGTGATTGATGCGGGTCGGCGCGCGGTAGCGGATGATCTGCCGCGGGTGCGGGGCGTACTTCATGGCCGCTGCTCCTCTTCGATCTTCTTCGCCTCGTGTTCGGCTTCCTCTTCTTCCTCGTCATTGACCGTGTTGCGGCCGATGCCGATGTAATGCAGGAAGCCGGCGAAGGCGGTGGCGGCGATCGCCAGCACGCCCAGCGGCTTGGCCACGCCCTTCCAGACTTCCACCATCGGGCTGATCCGCGGGTCCTTGGGCAGGTCGGCGTACAGCTCCGGCTTGTCCACATGCTGCAGCACGTACATCACGTGGGTGCCACCCACGCCCTGCGGGTCGTACAGGCCGGCGTTCCCGTAGCCGCGCGATTTCAGGTCTTCCACGCGGCCGGCCGCGTGCTCGGTCATCGCCTGCTTGCTGCCGAAGGTGATCGCCCCGGTCGGGCAGGTCTTCACGCAGGCCGGTTCTTGGCCTACCGCCACCCGGTCCGAACACAGTGTGCACTTGTAGGCCTTGTGGTCCTTCTTGGAAATGCGCGGCACGTCGAACGGGCAACCGGTCACGCAGTAGCCGCAGCCGATGCAGTTCTCTTCCTGGAAGTCGACGATGCCGTTGGCGTACTGGATGATCGCGCCCGGCGACGGGCAGGCCTTCAGGCAGCCCGGGTCGCTGCAGTGCATGCAGCCCTCCTTGCGGATCAGCCACTCCAGCTTGCCCTTCTCGTCCTCGTATTCGCGGAACTTCATCACCGTCCACGACTGGTCGCTCAGGTCGGGCGGGTTGTCATAGCTGCCAACGCAGCTGCCGACCTCGTCGCGCAGGTCGTTCCATTCCATGCAGGCGACCTGGCAGGCCTTGCAGCCGATGCATTTGCTCACATCGATCAGCTTGGCGACCTGGCCGGTGTGCGCACCGCGCGCTTCCGGCGAGGGCGTGGTGGTGGCCGAGCGGCGGATGATGTCCAGCGATTGCAGTGACATGGCGTGTCTCCTACACCTTCTCGACCTTGACCAGGATGCACTTCGATTCGGGCGTCTGCGAGTTGCCGTCACCGATGGCGTTGGTCAGCGTATTGGCGATGTATCCGGGCTTGGCCGCACCGAGGAAGCCCCAGTGGATCGGCACGCCCACCTGGTGCACGGTCCGGCCATCGATCTGCAGGGCCTTGATGCGCTTGGTCACCATCGCCACCGCTTCGATGTGGCCACGCTTGGAACTGACCCGCACGCGGCTGCCGTTGCTGATGCCCAGCTCGTCGGCCAAGGCCGCGCCGATCTCGACGAACTGCTCGGGCTGGATGATGGCGTTCAACTTGCCGTGCTTGGTCCAGAAGTGGAAGTGCTCGGTCAGGCGGTAGGTGGTGGCCACATGCGGGAACTCGTCCGGCGAACCGATCTGTGCGCGATCGCTGGCGAATACGCGGGCGGCCGGGTTGTTCAGCGTCAGTGCCTGGCCGGGGCTGAGCGGATTGCTGCGCAGTGGCGTGTCGAATGGCTCGTAGTGCTCCGGGAACGGCCCTTCGGCCATGCCGGCCTTGGCGAAGAAGCGGGCGATGCCTTCCGGGTTCATGATGAACGGGCCCATCCCGCCGGCGGGATCTTCATCGGCCTTGAAGTCCGGTACGTCCACGCTGCCCCAGTTCTTGCCGTTCCAGGCCAGCAGCGTGCGGCGCGGGTCGAACGGCTGGCCGGCCACGTCGCACGACGCGCGGTTGTACATCACGCGGCGATTGGCCGGCCACGCCCAGGCCCAGCCCAGCGTGTTGCCGATGCCGGTGGGGTCGCTGTTGTCACGCCGCGCCATCATGTTGCCGGTCGGGCCCCAGGCACCGATGTAGATCCAGCAGCCCGACGCGGTGCTGCCATCGTCGCGCAGGTCGCCGAATGCGGCCAGCTGCTCGCCGGCCTTGCGCACCAGCCTGGTCGGATCCTTCGGATCGAACACGTCGGCCAGCGCCTTGCCGTTGTATTCCATCGCCAGCTCTTCCGGCGTCGGCAGCTCCGGGTTGGAATACTTCCAGGCCAGGTCGCGCACCGGCTCCCACCACGCACCGCCGTCCTTCTCGTACATCGCCTTGATGCGATGGAACAGCTCGGACATGATCTCGATGTCGCTGCGCGCTTCACCCGGCGGATTGGCGCCCTTCCAGTGCCACTGCAGCCAGCGCGAGGAGTTCACCACCGCGCCGTTCTCCTCGGCGAAGGACGTGGTGGGCAGGCGGAATACTTCGGTCTGGATCGTGCTCGGGTCGACGTCGTTCAACGCGCCGTGGTTCTGCCAGAAGGCGATGGTCTCGGTTTCCAGCGGGTCCATGCTGACCATGAACTTCAGCTTGGAGAACGCGCTGATCAGCTTGCCCTTGTTAGGCGCCGAGGCCAGCGGGTTGAAACCCTGGCAGATGTAGCCGTGGATCTTGCCCTCGTTCATCAGCTCGTACGCCTGCAGCATGTCGTACGGCTTGTCGAGCTTGGGCAGGTAATCGAAGCACCAGTTGTTGTCGGCGGTGGCGGCATCGCCCCACCACGATTTCATCAGGCTGACGTGGAACTTCGGATAGTTCTGCCAGAACGACATCTGGTTGGCGCGCAGCGGCTTCTGCGTGCGCTTGGCGATGTAGGCGTCGTAGTCCTGCTCGTCCTGCCTCGGCAGCGTCAGGTAGCCGGGCAGCAGGTCGGACATCAGGCCGATGTCGGTCAGGCCCTGGATGTTGGAATGCCCGCGCAGCGCGTTCATGCCGCCACCGGCCACGCCGATGTTGCCCAGCAGCAGCTGCACCATGGTGCCGGCACGCACGTTCTGTGCGCCGATCGAGTGCTGCGTCCATCCCAGCGCGTACAGGATGGTCATCGCCTTGTCCTTGCCGGCGGTGGACGCGATCATGTCCCAGATCTGGCGGATGCTGTCGGCCGGCGTGCCGCAGATGCGCTCGACCATCTCCACGGTGTAGCGCGCGTAGTGTTGTTTCAGCAGGTTGTAGACGCAGCGCGGGTCCTTCAGCGTCGGGTCGCTGCGTACGTAGCCGTCGTCACCGTAGGCGTAGTCCCAGCTGGAACGGTCGTAGCTGCGCTTCTCTTCGTTGTAACCCGAATACAGGCCGTCCTTGAAGGCGAATTCGTCCTTCACCAGGAACGGCATGTCGGTGTAGTTCAGCACGTACTCGTGCTGGATGCGGTCCTCGGTCAGCAGGTAGTTGATCAGGCCGCCCAGGAACACGATATCGGTACCGGTGCGGATCGGCGCGTACACGTCGGCCACCGCGGCCGAGCGGTTGAAGCGCGGATCGACCACGATCAGCCGGGCCTTGTTGTGGGCCTTGGCCTCGGTCACCCATTTGAATCCGCACGGGTGTGCCTCGGCGGCATTGCCACCCATGATCAGGATCAGGTCGGCATTCTTGATGTCGACCCAGTGGTTCGTCATCGCACCACGGCCTAGCGTCGGGGCAAGACCTGCCACCGTCGGGCCGTGTCAGACACGTGCCTGGTTGTCGAATGCCAGCATGCCAAGGGAGCGGACGACCTTGTGGGTCACCACCGCGGTTTCATTGCTGGTGGCCGAGGCCGCCAGCATGCCGGTGGTCAGCCAGCGGTTGACCGTCTGCCCGGCTTCGTTCTTCTGCACGAAGTTGGCATCGCGGTCTTCCTTCATCAGCCGCGCGATGCGGTCCAGCGCATCGTCCCAGCTCAGCCGCTTCCACTCGTTGGAGCCCGGTGCCCGGTACTCGGGGTAGAGCAGGCGCGACTTGCTGTGGATGATGTCGGCCAGGCCGGCGCCCTTCGGGCACAGCGTGCCGCGGTTGACCGGATGGTCCGGGTCACCCTCGATATGGAAGATGCTCGGCTCGGCGTTCTTGGCGCCGTCGCCGAGGCTGTACATCAGGATGCCGCAGGCCACCGAACAGTAGGTACAGGTGTTGCGGGTCTCGGTCGCGCGGGTCAGCTTGTACTGCCTGACCTCCGCGAGCGCGATGCCGGGCGCGAAGCCCATCAATGCCAGGCTGGAGCCGACCAGGGTTGTCCCGGTCACTTTCAGGAACTGGCGGCGGCTCATCGATGGCATGCCGTTCTCCTGGGATGGCGGGGAGGCACAGGCCTCCGGGCTGTCGTTGGGTACGGCCCGGTTATAGCACAGGCCCCCGCACGCCCATGTGGCACAAGGCCCGGCGCCGGCGGGGCGGGCGCGCAACGGGGCCGCTCTGGTAAAGTTGCGTGCCCGCCCCCCGGGGAAGCGTCTGCCGGGCCTGGTTCCAGGATGTTCCGCGCAGCCCCCGCCGTCCTGGCGCGATCCTCCGCGCCGGATCTGGAACACCGAGGAAAAATTTTGCGAAATCAACCAGTTGGGTTCCGCGCATGAGCGCCCCGTCGAAGCCGTCGGACGCCGTTGCGCGCGGCACGCTGTACATCGTTGCCGCCCCCTCCGGCGCCGGCAAGAGCAGCATCGTCAATGCCACCCTGGCGCGTGACCCGCAGATCGCGCTGTCGATCTCCTTCACCTCGCGCGCGATGCGCCCGGGGGAAGTGAACGGCCAGCACTACCATTTCGTCTCTGCGGAAAGGTTCGAAGAAATGATCGCCGCCGGCGACTTCTTCGAGCATGCGTGGGTGCACGGCGACTGGAAGGGCACGGCCCGGCAGTCGGTGGAGCCGCAGCTGGCCGCCGGCCAGGACGTGCTGCTGGAAATCGATTGGCAGGGCGCGCAGCAGGTGCGCCAGCTGGTGCCGGGCACGGTCACCGTGTTCATCCTGCCGCCGTCCAGGCAGGCCCTGCAGGATCGCATGCGCAAGCGCGGCCAGGACAGCGAGGCGGTCATCGCCCAGCGCCTGGGCGCGGCGCGCGATGAAATGCTGCACTTCAACGAGTTCGACTACGTCATCGTCAACGAGGTGTTCGACACCGCCGTGGACGAGTTGTGCGCCATCTTCACCGCCAGCCGCCTGCGCCGGGAGGCCCAGAAGGTCCGCCACGCCGGCCTGATCCAGGCCCTGCTGACTCCCGATCCGGGCGCAACTGACTGATTCCAAAAGAATCGGGTAGGGGTTGGCTTGATTTTGTCCAGCTCCTGCCAGTACACTCCGTCCCCTTTCCCTCATTCGACTGAGCGGCCGACCGGTCGCCGGGAGCCCGTATGGCCCGCATCACCGTAGAAGATTGCCTGGAAGTCGTTAACAACCGTTTCGAACTGGTCATGATGGCATCCAAGCGTGCCCGCCAGCTCGCCAACGGCGTGCAGGCCACGCTGGACAACAGCGAGACCGAGGACAAGCCGACCGTGCTGGCGCTGCGCGAAATCGCCGCCCGCAAGATCGACAACGCGCTGATCGACGAAGTCGAGAAGGCCGAGCGTGAGCGCGCCGAGCGCGAAGCGCTGGAGTGGGCTGCCGCCGAAGTGGTCGCTGACGAAGACATGTCCAAGAACGACGATTGATCGCATCGATCAACGTAATCGTTGGATACACCGAACAGCCCGCCCCGTGCGGGCTGTTTCGCATTCAGGATTTGCCGTAAACGTCGCGCTGGAATAGGCTGCGGGCATGAACCCAGGCCCCACTGCCAAGGTCGCCGCAGCCCCCACTGCCGCCGTACCCGACTACGTCCTCCAGCTTGAACGCGCCGCCCATTACCTGCCGCCGGAACAGCTGCCGCTGTTGCGCCGTGCCTGGGAAGTCGGAGCCTCCGCGCACGCTGGGCAGACGCGCAAGTCGGGTGAGCCCTATATCACCCACCCGGTGGCGGTGGCCCAGGTGCTGGCCGAGCTCGGCCTGGACGTGGAAGCGCTGATCGCCGCGATCCTGCACGACACCATCGAAGACACGCCGCTGACCCGCGAGGCGCTGGCCGCCGAGTTCGGCGAAGCCGTGGCCGAACTGGTCGACGGCGTTACCAAGCTGGACAAGCTGAAGTTCCGCGACCGCCAGGAGGCGGCCGCCGAGAGCTTCCGCAAGATGCTGCTGGCGATGTCGCGCGACCTGCGCGTGATCATGATCAAGCTGGCCGACCGCCTGCACAACATGCGCACGCTGGGTGCGCAGAGCCGCGAAGCGCGCGGCCGCATCGCCCGCGAGACGCTGGAGATCTACGCGCCGATCGCCCAGCGCCTGGGCATGAGCCTGGTCAAGAGCGAGCTGCAGAACCTCGGTTTCAAGGCGCTGTACCCGTGGCGCCACGCCATCATCGAGAAGCACATCCGCAGCCAGCCGGTGGTGCGCCGCGAAGCGATGGCGCAGGTGGAAGTGCAGCTGTCGCAGCGCCTGGCCAAGGAGGGGATCGAGCATCGGCTGATCAGCCGCATCAAGACCCCGTGGAGCATCTACAACAAGATGCGCGACGAGAACAAATCCTTCGACCAGGTGATGGATGTGTTCGGCTTCCGCCTGGTCGTGCGCAGCGTGCCCAGCTGCTACCACGCGCTGGGTTCGGTGCATGCCACCTTCAAGCCGCTGGATGGCCGTTTCCGCGACTTCATCGCCATTCCCAAGGCCAACGGTTACCAGTCGCTGCACACGGTGCTGTTCGGGCCGTATGGCTCGCCGATCGAAGTGCAGATCCGTACCGAGGAAATGGACCTGATCGCCGAACGCGGCGTGGCCGCGCACTGGACCTACAAGTTCGGCGGCGATTCGCCCAACAGCGCACAGAGCCGTGCCCACGCGTGGATCGTCGAGCTGATCGACTCGCAGCGTGCCGCCGGTTCCTCGCTGGAGTTCCTGGACAACGTCAAGGTCGACCTGTTCCCGGACGAGGTCTACCTGTTCACCCCGAAGGGCAAGATCCTGGCCCTGCCGCGCAATTCCACCGCGCTCGATTTCGCCTACGCCGTGCATACCGACGTCGGCAACATGGCGGTGGCCTCGCGCGTGGACAAGAAACTGGTGCCACTGCGCACCAAGCTGGTGTCGGGCCAGTCGGTGGAGATCATCACCGCACGCTCGGCCACGCCGAAACCGCAGTGGCTGGAATTCGTGGTTACCAGCAAGGCGCGCACCGCCATCCGCCACCAGCTCAAGCAGCTGGAGCACGAGGATGCCGTGCAGCTGGGCCACCGCATGCTCGACCGTGCGCTGGAAGCGATGGATTCGTCGCTGGAGCGGCTGCCGAAGGGGCGCCTGGATGCGTTCCTGGCCGAACACCGCTTCCCGCGCCTGGAAGCCCTGCTGGCCGAGGTCGCACTGGGCAACTGGATGCCGACCCAGGCCGCGCAGGCGCTGATGGCCTACGCCGAACTGCGTGGTGGCCCGCATTCGCGCCACCACTCGCAGGAAAAGATCCTGATCAACGGCAGCGAGCGTGGCGTGGTCACCTTCGCCGGCTGCTGCCAGCCGATTCCCGGCGACGAGATCATGGGCTACCACACCGCCGGCAAGGGCATCGTGGTGCACCGCATGGACTGCCCGAACCTGGCCGAGCTGCGCAAGTCGCCCGAGCGCTGGGTGCCGATCGGCTGGGACACCACCGTCTCCGGCGACTACGACACCTCGCTGGTGGTGGAAGTGGAGAACGGCACCGGCGTGCTGGCACAGCTGGCCGCTGCCATCGCGCAGAGCCACTCCAACATCGAGCGCGTGGACTACCTGGATCGCGATTTCAACGCCGCCGTGCTGGCGTTCAACATCCAGGTGCGCGACCGCAACCACCTGGCCGAAGTGATGCGCCGCCTGCGCCGCCTGTCGGTCGTGCAGTCGGTACGCCGCCAGTAGGTCCACGCCATGCGTGGATGACGTTCCGCGCACACGACATACGGGGTCGGATCCGTTTCCCGCCGGGAAACGGATCCGACCCCCAGCCGATGCCGCGCCCACCCGGTACAATCACCGCTCTGTTTTCCCCCAAAGCACCGGAGCGACCCATGTCCCGCCAGATCATCAACACCGAAAAGGCCCCCGCCGCCATCGGCCCGTACTCGCAGGCCGTGCGCGCCGGCAACACCGTGTACTTCTCCGGCCAGATCCCGCTTGACCCGGCCACCGGCGACATCGTCGGCGCTGGCGACGTCGAAGCGCAGGCCCGTCGCGCCTTCGACAACCTCAAGGCCGTGGCCGAAGCCGCCGGCGGCTCGCTGGACAAGGTCGTGCGTCTGGGCCTGTACCTGACCGACCTGGGCGAGTTCGCCAAGGTCAACGCGGTCATGCAGGACTACTTCCAGGCCCCGTACCCGGCCCGTTCCACCATCGAAGTCTCCGGCCTGCCGAAGGGCGCCAGCTTCGAGGTCGATGCGGTGATGGTCATCGACTGACCGCCACGTGGCACGCAAGGCGGCGGTCACTCCGGTCCTGTCACCGTCCGGCGAAGCATCCCTGGCGATGCTCGCCGGCGTCGGTCCGGCCGTGGCCGCCAAACTGCAGGCGCGTGGCCTGGCCACCCTGCAGGATCTCTGGCTTCACCTGCCCCTGCGCTATGAAGACCGGACCCGGCTGACCCGCATCGAAGACCTGCGCAACGGCGTGCCGGCCCAGGTGGAAGGGCGGGTGGTCGCGGTGGAGCGCGTCATGCGCTACCGGCCGATGCTGAAAGTGGCGGTGGAGGACGAAGGGCAGGGCACCCTGGTGCTGCGATTCTTCCATTTCCGCCAGCAGCAGGTCGGCCAGTTCGCGGTCGGCAACCGGCTGCGCTGCTTCGGCACGCCCAAGCCCGGCCACCTCGGCCTGGAAATCGTCCATCCCAGCTACCAGGTGCTGGGCCGCAACGATGATCCCGAACTCGGCGACCGCCTCGACCCGGTGTATCCCACCGTCGAAGGCGTGGGCCCGATGACGATGCGCAAGCTGATCGGCCAGGCCCTGGATCGCCTGCCCGAGGAAAGCACGCTGGAACTGCTGCCCAGCGGTTGGCTCGATGGCCTGGGCCTGCCGTCGCTGCGCAGCGCGCTGCTGACCGTGCACCGGCCACCGCCGGATGCCGACCTCGCCGCGCTGGCCGCCGGCACCCACCCGGCGCAGCGCCGCCTGGCGATGGAAGAACTGCTGGCCCACCACCTCAGCCTGCGTCGCCAGCGCATTGCCTTGCAGGCACACCATGCGCCGCCGCTGGCTGGTCCTGGCAAGCTGGCCAAGGCGCTGCTGAAGCAGCTGCCGTTCGCGCTCACCGGCGCGCAGGCGCGCGTGTTCAAGCAGATCCGTGAAGACCTCGCGCGCCCCAGCCCGATGCTGCGGCTGGTGCAGGGCGACGTCGGTTCCGGCAAGACCGTGGTGGCCGCACTGGCGGCGATGCTGGCGGTGGAGCAGGGCAAGCAGGTTGCGTTGGCAGCGCCCACCGAACTGCTGGCCGAACAGCATCTCAACAACCTGCGCGGCTGGCTGGAGCCGCTCGGTGTGCGTATCGCCTGGCTGGCCGGCAAGGTCACCGGCAAGGCGCGCGCCAAGGTGATGGAGCAGGTCGCCAGTGGCGAAGCGCAGGTGGTGGTCGGTACCCACGCGCTGATGCAGGAGGCGGTGGTGTTCCAGGATCTGGCTCTGGCCATCGTCGACGAACAGCACCGCTTCGGCGTGCACCAGCGCTTGGCGCTGCGCGACAAGGGCGCGGGTGGCAACAGCGTGCCGCACCAGCTGGTGATGACCGCCACGCCGATTCCGCGCACGCTGGCGATGTCCGAGTACGCGGACCTGGATGTGTCGGCCATCGATGAACTGCCACCGGGACGCACGCCGGTGCAGACCGTCGCCCTCAACAATGACCGCCGCCCGGAGCTGATCGAGCGCATCGCGCTGGCCTGCCAGGAAGGGCGGCAGGTGTACTGGGTGTGCACGCTCATCGAGGAAAGCGAAGAACTGGATGCCACCCCGGCGCAGGCCACCTACGAATCGCTGCAGGCACTGCTGCCCGGCGTTCGCGTGGGGCTGGTGCACGGACGCCTGAAAGCCGCCGAAAAGCTGGCGACGATGGTGGCGTTCAAGACCGGCGAGATCGACCTGCTGGTCGCGACCACGGTCATCGAAGTGGGCGTGGACGTACCCAATGCTTCGTTGATGGTGATCGAGAACGCCGAACGCCTCGGCCTGGCCCAGCTGCACCAGCTGCGCGGCCGCGTGGGGCGTGGTTCGGCGGTATCGCGCTGCGTGCTGCTGTACCAGGCTCCGCTTTCGCAGATGGCGCGCGAGCGCCTGCAGACCATGCGCGAAACCAACGATGGTTTCGTCATCGCCGAGAAGGATCTGGAACTGCGCGGCCCCGGCGAACTGCTGGGCACCCGCCAGACCGGCCTGGCCGGTTTCCGCATTGCAGACCTGGCCCGCGATGCCGGCCTGCTGCCCGGCGTGCATGACCTGGCCGAGCGGCTGCTGGCCCAGCAGCCCGCGTTGGCCGATCGCGTGGTGCAGCGCTGGATCGGCACCGCCGTGCGCTACGCCTCGGCGTAAGTGGCGGGGTCAGGCCCCTTTGCACAGCAAAGGGCTCTGACCCCATCCCCGGGACGCTCATCCACGCACGGCGTGGATCCACTGTAGAGCCGAGCCCACGCTCGGCTGCTGTGCGCGTTGCGCGCGGGAGTCGAGCATGGCTCGACTCTACAGAGAGCTCTCCCTGCCATCCGCGGGAAACCCGTTTTCGGCGTTGCTGTTGAAGTTGTCGGCCAGCGGCCGGCACTACCGCGGGTGCAGGTCGCAGCCCTGCCGCCCCCCATACTTGCAACGGTCATCATCCCGGTCCACACTTCGTTGCCGATCTGAAGACGGCAACGATGACCCACAAGATCCCCCTGTTGATCGACACCGACCCCGGTGTGGACGACGCCCTGGCCCTGCTGATGGCCTTTGCCGATGAACGGCATGACGTGGTCGCCCTGACCATCGCCGCCGGCAATGTCGGCCTGCAGTACACCGTCCGCAACGCCCTCAAGCTCTGCGACATCGTCGGCCGCACCGACGTGCCGGTGTTTGCCGGCAGCCCGGATCCGCTGCTGCATCCTTCCGTAGACGCTGCCCACGTGCATGGCCGTGATGGCTATGGCGACGTGGACCTGCCGCCGCCGAGCCGCCAGGCCGAAGCCGAGCACGCTGCGCTGGCCATCCTGCGCCTGTCGCACGCGCATGCCGGCGAACTGATGCTGGTGATGCTTGGCCCGCTAACCAACCTCGCGCTGGCACTGAAGCTGGACCCGACCCTGCCCCAGCGCATCAAGCGCATCGTGGTGATGGGCGGCGCGGTCACCTGCCACGGCAACATCACCCCGGCGGCCGAATTCAACATCGCCTTCGATCCGGAAGCGGCGCATGTGGTGTTCACCTCGTTCAAGCACCTGCTGGTGTCGGACTGGGAGGCCACCGTCGCCCACGGCCTGCCGCTGGAAGAAGCCGAGAAGTGGCTGCAGGCCGACTCCGATCGTGCCCGCTTCTACGAGCTGATCTCGCGCAAGACCCGTGGCCTGTCCGAAGACAGCAAGGGTGGCCGCTGGTACACCGCCGACGCGGTTGCCATGGCCTGGGCACTGAACCCGGAAGGGCAGCTGCGGGTCGAGTCGCGTCCGCTGAACGTGGAGCTGAATGGCACGTTCAGCCGCGGCGCCACCATCGTCGACTGGAACCGCCAGACCGGCCAGCCGGACAACTGCGATCTGCTGATGGCCTACGACCAGCAGCGTTTCGAGGCCCTGGTACGCCAGGCCCTGGGCGCGGACTGAAGCCGATTGACCGGCACCGGTTGCCCCGGGCGGCAACCGGTGCTTATAATGCCGCTCTTGACCACCAGCCCATTTACGGTGTGAGCCCATGAAGGCCGATATCCATCCGAACTACCGCGACGTCGTCTTCCATGACGTCACCTCCGATTTCAAGATCCTGACCCGCTCGACCATGGCGACGAAGGAAACCATCAAGTGGGAAGACGGCAACGACTACCCGCTGGTGAAGGTTGAAATTTCCTCGGCTTCGCACCCGTTCTACACGGGCAAGCACAAGGTCATCGACACCTCGGGCCGTATCGACAAGTTCCAGAAGCGCTACGCGCGCTGATCTGTCGATCCAGCTTCGAACCGACGGCCGCGCTCTGCGCGGCCGTTTGTTTTTCCCCAACGCCTACCCAACGGGCGTTTGGATGGACAGAACACTGCGTTCGTGTGACAACGCTTTTGCCGATCCGGGCCGCTTGCTGGCCGGGTTCTGACCGCCTGCCGTCTACGACTTCTGTCTAGCGCCGGGCAAATGCTGCTGTGCGATAATGGCATGATCCCCGGCACAGGCCGAGGACGTCATTCACGTGCCTGACCAATGCGCTTGGGCAGGCGCCTTCCCATGAAGGAGCGCACACAGTGTCCGATCTTGATCAGGTCACGCTCAACGCCGGCGATAAGTCCGTCGTTCTGCCCGTCATCAAACCCACCCTTGGCAACGACTGCGTCGACATCGCGAAGCTGACCAAGGAAACGGGGTTTTTCACCTACGATTCCGGCTTCACCGCGACGGCCAGCTGCAAGTCCGCCATCACTTACATCGACGGCGACAAGGGCGTGCTGCTGTATCGCGGCTACCCGATCGAGCAGCTGTCGGAAAAGTCGAGCTACGTCGAAGTGGCCTACCTGCTGATCAACGGCGAGCGCCCGAGCGCCGAGCAGCTGAAGGCCTTCACCGATGAGCTGACTGCCGAAGCCAATGTCGACGACTCGATCAACACCCTGATCGGCAGCTTCGCCAAGGACGCCCACCCGATGGCCATCCTGGCTGCTGCGATCGCGCAGCTGTCGGCCATCTACCACGACGCGCTGGACCTGTCCGACGCCGAGCAGCGCCGCCAGGCCGCCGTGCGCCTGATCGCCAAGGTGCCGACCCTGTCGGCGCTGATCTACCGCCATGGCAAGGGCCTGCCCGCCAACAAGCCGGACACCTCGCTGGACTACGTCAGCCGCTTCCTGAAGCAGACCTTCGAGTCGGCTGACGGCCAGTACGATCTGAACCCGGATGTGGTCAAGGCGCTGGACCTGCTGTTCATCCTGCACGCCGACCACGAGCAGAACGCCTCGACCTCGACCGTGCGCCTGGTCGGTTCGACCGGTGCCAACCCGTACGCGTCGGTTGCCGCGGGTGTCACCGCGCTGTGGGGTCCGGCCCACGGTGGTGCCAACGAAGCCGTGCTGAAGATGCTGGAAGAGATCGGCACCGCCGACAACGTCGAGTCTGCCGTGGTCAAGGCCAAGGACAAGACCTCCGGCTTCCGCCTGATGGGCTTCGGCCACCGCGTCTACAAGAACTTCGATCCGCGCGCCAAGGTCATCGGCGAGATGACCAGCAAGGTGCTCAAGCAGCTGGGCGTGCAGGATCCGCTGCTGGACGTGGCCGTGAAGCTGGAACAGGCCGCGCTGCAGGACGAGTACTTCGTCGCGCGCAAGCTGTACCCGAACGTCGATTTCTACAGCGGCATCATCTACAAGGCGCTGCAGATCCCGACCGAAATGTTCACCGTCATGTTCGCCCTGGGCCGTACCTCCGGCTGGGTCTCGCATTGGCTGGAACAGCAGGTCGATCCGGAAATGAAGATCGGCCGTCCGCGCCAGGTCTACACCGGCAGCGATGTGCGCGACTACCAGGGCTGATCGCCCCGCGTAGGTTGTGCCGAGAACGCCCCGCATGCGCGGGGCGTTTTTTTTTTCTGCCGCCCTGGTGGGTGCCAACCAAGGTTGGCACGCTTTCGACACTCGCGAAAAACCATCCACGCATGGCGTGGATCCACTTGTTCCCGCCCTTGGTTGGCACGCTCCCCATCCACGCGTGGCATGGATTTACCGCGTTCCCGCCTTGGTAGGTGCCAACCTTGGTTGGCACGCTCTTCAACGCGCCAAGACCGCGTGATTTAGGGGTCTCATCAGCTTCACAAGCGCTCGCGCAGCCTCAGGACGCCAGCTGCATTCGCAGCACCTGAAATGGAGCGTCCATCCCGATGAGTACCCGATTCGACCCACCCGAGCGCGGCCCGCTCGGCGCTGACGTCGCCGCTGTCGTCACTGCCCCCATCGTTCCGCCCGCCAGCGAAAGCGCGGTGTCGTGGGGAGCCATCTTCGCTGGCGCCGCCGCCGCCGCTGCGCTCTCTCTCATCCTGCTGATCCTCGGCGTGGGCCTGGGGTTGTCGTCGGTGTCGCCCTGGTCGTTCGAAGGCGTCAGCAAGGAAACCTTCGGCTGGTCCAGCATCGCCTGGCTCACCTTCACCGCGCTGGCCGCTTCCGGCCTGGGTGGCTATCTGGCGGGTCGCCTGCGTACCAAGTGGACGCAGATCCACGGCGACGAAACCTACTTCCGCGACACCGCGCACGGCTTCGTGTCGTGGGCGGTGGCCACGCTGCTGACCGCGGGCCTGCTGACGTCGGCCATCGGTGGCGTGCTGGGTGCGGGCGCAAAGGTGGCCGGCGCCACTGCCGGTGCCGCTGCGTCCACCGTCGGCGTGGCTGCAGCCGGTGCCAGCGGCGCTGTGGCGGCTGCACCGGAAGGCGACCTCGACTATTGGGTGGATGCGCTGTTCCGCAGCACGACCCACGCAGGGCAGGCCGATCCCGCAGCGCCGCCGCCGGGCGCACCGATGGACCCGGATGCCGCGCCACCGCCGGCAGCGGGCGCCGGTCCACGCGACGCGCGCATGGCCCCGCCGCCGCGACCGGCGACGGGCAACGGTCCGATCGGCGATCGCCGCGAAGTGCGTGCCGAAGTGAACCGCATCATCGTCAACAGCCTGCAGGGGGAAGGCCTGGATCCGGCCGATACCCAGTACCTGTCACAGCTGATCGCGCGCGAGACCGGATGAGCCCGGCTGAAGCGCAGGCCCGCGTGACCGATGTGCAGACGCGCATGCGTGCAGCGCTGCAGAAGGCCAGGAATACCGCCAAGCAGGCTGCCGACGACGCGCGGAAGGCGACCGCCTACGCCGCATTGTGGCTCTTCATCACCCTGCTGATCGGCGCGTTCTTCGCCAGCCTCAGCGCCACCTGGGGCGGCCGCCGCCGCGACCTGTAATCCACCCTTCCATGCAAGGAGACCTGCCATGAAGATGATTCTGCTCTGGTTGCTGGGCGTGCCGATTCCGCTGCTGATCCTGTACGCGATCTTCTTCTGATCGCGCACCACCGCGCCGTGTCATCAGGCCGCCGAAAGGCGGCCTGATGCCATCCCGCAGACCCACGCCACGCGTGGATGCCCCACAGTAGAGTCGAGCCATGCCCGACTCTACAAACGCAATGCAATGAGGTTTATTGCATTCAAACAGTGAGGGAAATTGCATAACCCTCAAACATAGAGCGCCTTCAAAAATTCTCCTTAACGTTCAACGTTTTAGGAATGCTTGAATGGCCTGCATGGCAATGGATTTCTAACATTCTCTCCGTCGCCCGCACCCATCCCCGCGGGCGGCGCTTCCCTCCCTTTTCTCCTTGGGGAGGGGAGCTTTCAAATTCCCCCTTGTCCGAGAGAGACAATCATGCACGCCATTATCAAGAAGGCCGCGCTCGCTGCAGCGCTGGCCACTGCTTCACTGTCCGCGCACGCTGTTGAAACCAGGATCTCCGTCTACGCCGACGTCGATCCGACCCTGGCGCTGCTGCGCGATGACGGCACCCCGCTGCCGGACCTGGTCACGCTGACCCACGATCCGCTGCGCGGCCTGATTCCGGACACCCAGCGCGTCCGCATCCACTCCAACGATGAAGCCGCCGATATCGAGGCCCGTATCGACGGTCCATTCGTGCTGGCCAACGAGACCGGCGCCGTCACCGTGCCGATGACCATCAGCCTCAACAACCGCGCACTGGGTACCACTGCCATCGAGTACAAGGCGGCTGATCTGTTCACCGGCGCCGGCTCCACTCCGGGCGCCTCGATTTCGATGCCGTTGACCATTGCCCAGACCACGCCGGCGCCGATTGCCACCAAGGGCCGCTACGCCGGCATCGTCAGCGTCGTGTTGAACCAGAAGGCCACCACGCCGTAATCCCCGCGCGCCGGTCCGCACGCCGGGCCGGCCGCTTCTACAGCGGTACCCCCATGATTCGACACGCCCCCGCCGTCACTCGGCTGGCGGTCGCGCTCGCCCTGGCAATGGTTGCTCCCTTGGTGGCGGCCCGCGGCGTGCCCGCCGGTTTCGAGGATCTGGTCGATGGCCAGACCGAACAACTCGACATCCAGCTGTTCGGCCGCTCGGCCGGGCTGTCGCCGGTGCGCGTGACCCTGGAGCACGTGCAGCTGGAAGATCCTGCGCGCGTGCTGCAGGCGCTGGCCCTGCCTGCCGAAGCACAGGCCGCGTTGCTACCGGCGCTGTCGCAACCGTTGCCGCGCAACAGCCACCTGGCCTGCCGCTTTGGTGGCGCCACGGCGGGGTGCGGCTATCTGGACCCGCCCGAAGAGCCCACCGCGGCGCGCGCGCTGTACGACGAAGGCGAGGGCGCCGTGCGCCTGTTCGTGGCGCGGCAGTGGATTCCCGGCGAGCCGGCAGCGGAGCGTTACCACAAGGTCACGGCCAATGCCGAGAACGCCTTCCTGCACCAGCAGACGCTCAATGTGAGCGGTGGTCGCGATTACCAGGCACTGTCCGCGCGCGGCGTGGGCACGCTGGGCCTGTTCGACCGCGGTCATCTGTCCGCCGAGTGGTACTACACCCAGCAACGCTACCGCAGCCGAAGTGACGACGACTTCCAGTTCGACAACGTCTATTACCGCCATGACCTGGGCCAGGCGCATTACCTGCAGCTCGGGCGCATGGATCGCCGCAACCTGTCCAGCCCGCAGGGTGGCACCTTCAGTTTCAGCATGCTGCCGCTGGACCGTTTCCAGGGCGCGCGCGTGGGTACCACCCAGGCCTATGTGGACACCGATGCCGCCGTGCAGGCCACGCCGCTGACGGTGCTGCTGGCGCGCGACGCTCGCGTCGATGTGTTCGATGGCGAGCGGCTGCTGCAGACCTTCTACCTGCAGGCCGGCATCAACCAGATCGACACCCGCAATTTCCCGTTCGGCAACTACCTGGTGCGCATGCGCATCTACGAGGACGGTGTGCTGGTGCGCACCGAGGAGGCGCCGTTCGACAAGGGCGGCGACTGGACCAACAGCCAGTGGCAGTGGTTCGTGCAGGGCGGCCGCCGCAACGAGCGACGCAGCGATCGTTTCGACGGTGAGTCGGTTGCGGTGGCGGGCGTACGTGTGCCGTTGGGCCGCGATGCCGCCATGACTGCCGGCGCTGCCAACCTCGGCGGCCACAGCTACGGCGAGCTGCGCCTGGACCTGCGCCGCGTGCTGGCCACCCAGGAAATGCGCGCCTCGCTCAGCGGCATGCGTGGAAGCGATGGCAGCAATGGTCAGCAGCACCAGCTGTCATACCGGCGCAAGGCGTCGTGGAATCTTTACCAGCAGCGCATGCGCGGCAAGGCCTGCCAGTTCGAGGCCGATGCACGCGACCAGCTGGGCTGCACCAACTCACTCAGCGGCTCGGTATCGCTGCCGCTGGCCGGCGGCAACGTCTACGTGGGCTACACCCGGCGCCAGACCTGGCGCACCGGCTGGCATCGGCCTGAATTCGAGCAGGACCCGTTGTTCGGGCTGGATCCCTTGCTGCCGCCCGGTCCGCTGGAGCCGCGCCGCGAGCCCGTGCTCAGCCGGACCTGGCAGGCCAGCTTCAGCCGCAGCCACCGCTGGCAGGACTTCAGCGTGTACACGCGCGTGGGGCTATGGCAGCAGCGCAGCACCGACAGCGTGCGCGGCAGCAACGAGCGTGACCGTGGCATCTACTTCAACCTCAGCCTGACCCGCCTGCAGCGCAACCATGACAGCAGCGGCCAGCGCCGCTACGCGGTGGACGTGCGCCAGCCGCAGCATCAGCGCCCGGCCATCGACTACAGCGTGGGCCAGAGCCTGCGCCAGGACCGGGACACGCACTATCGGGAGCTGAACGCCGAACTGCGCGCCAACAACAACGATCGCTACAGCGCGTCACTGAGTGGCCAGCTGCAGAACGGCATCGGCAACACCACCGCCAGCATCGCGCACTATCAGCAGCGGGGGCGTGGCGAGACCGGCTACAGCGGCAGCCACAGCTCCGGCTTCGCACTGGGCCGTCGTGGTTTCTACTGGAGCGGTGCCAACGGCGCCGAGGCCGGCTTGGCCGTGCAGGTGGACGGTTTCGACGATGCCGACCTGCATGGCGTGGCCGCGGAATTGCAGGTGGGTGGGCTGCGCCGACAGCGTCTGCAGATCGGCGAGCGCCGGCTGCTGCCGCTGCAGGCCTATCAGTCGCAGCGCGCCGAAGTGCAGGATGCCAGCACGCTGGACAGCATCGCCGCGATCCGCGTGACCGGCGTGGGCGGTGCACGGCCGATGTTCCTCACGCCCGGCAAGCTGATGCGCATGCCAGTGCCGATCGAAGTGACCTACACCTTCATCGGCAACGCCAAGGACCTTGCGGGGTCGCCGCTGGGCGGCGCCCGCATCCTCAACGCGCCGGTGCCCGGCACCAGCGCCAACGGCAGCTTTGTTGCCGATTTCCCGCGCCGCGAAACAACGCTGTACCTGCTGCAGGACGACCGCCTGCTGCACTGCCCGTTGCAGGTGCGCGAGCGCCGCCAGGTGGTGCTGCTGGTCGGCGCCGTGCACTGCGAGCCGCTGGCCGTGGCCCAGCTGCCGCCCGAGATCCGCCAGCAGGCCCGCGTGACCCGCCTGCTGCAGGAACGCGCGTTGATTGCCGCCACGCCCCAGACCGCTGCTGCAGGAGGTACGCCATGAGCCGGCGTTGGATGTGTGTGTTGATGCTGGTGTGTGCGCTGGTGCTGGTGATGCCACGGGCGCGGGCGCAGTGGCCGCCGGAGACGCATCCGACGGACCAGAGCCGGGACATCGTGATGAGCTGGGATCGCTCGGCGGTACCGGGCGATGTGGAGCTGTGGGCGCCACGGACGGTGCTGGGGTTCAGTCACGACCTGGCGATTAAGTATGGGCAGATCCATGTGGTTTGTGGGTCTGCTTCTGATAGTGAGTTTGGGAAGTGCCCGACGGAAGGTGAGCTCGCCCTTGCATCGGGGACTTCAGAAGTGGTGCTGCGCTTTACGGAGCAACGGACAGGTCTGACATCCCAAGTGCGCACGATTGGAAGCATGCGGAGAATCATGTCAGGGCGGATCTGCGCAGGCGATTTCTGGCATGAAAGTTTGCGCCCCTTGCACTCAGCGTACTGGTTTCAATGCAGTGTGGGGATCCCAGATGAGCCGATTGGAACTGGCATCGAGCTGATCTTGCCTCAGTATGAAATCTCGCGACTCGTCGCAGGCCACTGGAAGGCCACGATGCGCCTGAACATCAAGGCCGATCCAACCGCACCACCAGTCGCCACAGCCACCTTCAACTTCGATTTCACCGTCACCGACTACGACGCGATCTCGATCTACTTTCCCGGCTTCGACGGCATTGCCCCACTGGTCAACATGGACCTGCGCTACGACCCCATCCGCAAGGTAGTCGGCGGATACAAGGAAGTGGACATGTGCCTGTACGACGGCGTGGGCTCGCAGAGCGAGTTCCTCGGCGTCACCGTGCGGGATAGCGGGCCGCGACCACCACCGGGGCGGGACTTCGCGGTCTGGCACGGGGACGGCGGCAGCGATGACACCCAGCGCCTCGACTACCAGGTCAGCCTGAAATACGGCGGCAACCGTCTGGCGATGAAGAACGGCGAAGAACAGCTGCTACGCGGTATCGACAGCGCGCAGTTGCGGCTGGTGATGCTGCCGGGCATCAGCCAACCCGTGTACTGCGTGCCCACGCCGCTGGTGCTGGAAACGCCGCCTACCCCCATCGCCAGCAAGCGGCCCGGTCTTTACGACGGCGAGCTGACGGTAGAGCTGCGCGTGCCGACCGCCAAACCCTGATCCCACGGAGCCTCATCATGAAGAAGCTGCTGTTCTGTCTGCTGCCGTTGAGCGCGCTGCTGGCGCCGCCGGTACATGCCAACCTCTCGATCCATCCAATGCGCGCGGCCGTCGATGGCAAACGCGGTACGCAGATCCGCGTCTACTCGCACTCCACCCAGCCGCAGTACGTGCAGGCACGCCTGTTGCGCATCTCGAATCCCGCCCAGGCTGGCGAGGAAGAGGTGGACATGGAGGCGGCCGATGCCGCGGTCGCCATCACCCCTGGGAAGTTCGCACTCAGTGGCGGAGGCAATCGCCTGATCCGGGTGATTCCGCTACGCAGCGTGGAGAAGGAAGTGGCCTACCGCGTCTACTTCGAGGGTGTCAGGGGACCGGACGGGACCCTGCTCGAGGGTGACGAGCAGGCGGCACAGGCCAACGTCGGCGTCAGCCTGGTCTGGGGTGCGCTGGTGAACGTGCTGCCCGCCAATGGCAGCGTGGATCTGCAACTGCAGGGCGACACCCTGCGCAACGTGGGGACCTTGCGGGTCGGCATCACAGGGCTGGCCGAGTGCACCGGCAGTGGTGCCTGCACGACCCACGACTTTGCCAAAAGCCTGTACCCGGATGCGGAGCTGAAGCTGCCGTTCCAGCCTCAGCCGGGCAACACCGTGCAGCTGCATTACCGCCTGTCCAAGGACGGCTACCGCGAGCACGTAACCACCCTGGCGCCAAGCGCCTGATCGTTCCTGGCCCCGCGCTGTGCGCGGGGCCTCATTTTCGATGTCCTGTTAAGGGAGAGAGCATGAACCACATCTATCGTCGTATCTGGAGTACCGCCAAGCAGTGCTGGGTGGTTGGCAGTGAGTTGAGTGCGTTGCGTGGGAAACCGCACGGTGGCGGAGCACGCTTGTCGGGAAACTGCGCTGTACTGGCTGCTTGTTTCTTCTTCCTGCCGCTGGCGCAGGCGATGGAGCCTGCGCACTGCGAGTCCGAGCAGACCGAGTGCGCCCCGGATGCTTCTGCGACGAACACGGTGCGCATGAATTCGTTGCTCAAGGCAACAGATGACCTTTCCCGCGCCGGTCTCCTGGCCGTAGGTGAGACGATCTGGGGTGACGGTATCAAGCGCAACGGCGATCACAACACTGCGTTTGGCTACCGCGTCGAGGTGACCGGTGGCTACAACACTGCCGTGGGTTCGAATGCACGCGCGCATGGTCTGGGCTCAACCGCGCTGGGCAACAATTCCTGGGGCAGCGGCGTCAACAGCGTAGCAGTGGGAAGTGGCGCGCAGGTCACCACCAATGGCGGCGTGGGTGCCATTGCCATTGGCGCAGACGCTCGTGCTGGAACGAGTGGCGTCTCCGGTGCTGTATCAATCGGCCATCAGGCGGTCGCTCGATACGATGGGGTGGCACTGGGGTACCGTGCCAATGCCTTGGCCTATAACTCGGTTGCCCTGGGAAACGGTTCCACAGCCTATGAGGACAATATCGTATCGGTCGGGAGTTCGAGCAACAAACGGAGAATCGTCAACGTTGCCCGCGGCAGTACGTCCTATGGGAGCACCGATGCCGTAACGGGCGGGCAACTGTACGAAACAAACCAGACTGTCAGCGCCATTGGAAGCGTGGCTGGCACCGCAAATTCGAACGCCAACACCGCGCTGAGCACCGCCAATACCGCCAAGTCGACTGCGGACAACGCCCTGCTCAGAGCCAATGCCCTGACTGGGCTGCTCAATCAGACGTCTGCGTCCGGCAACGTCCGCCTCGGCGCAAGCAACAGCGGCACCGTACTGGATGTGCGCAACAGCGCAAACGCCAGCCGTAAGATCACGGGCGTGGCAGACGCCACGCTGAGTACGACCAGCGCGGAGGCTGTGTCTGGCAAGCAGCTGAATGCCACCAACACCAATGTAGCGGCCGCACGGTCCGTCGCCGACTCCGCCAAGACCAATGCCGACAGCGCGCTGGCAAAAGCCAATGTGATTTCCGGCCTTCTGAGCCAGACGTCTGCCTCGGGGAACGTCCGCCTCGGCGCAAGCAACAGTGGCACCGTACTGGATGTACGCAACAGCGCAAACGCCAGCCGTAAGATCACGGGCGTCGCAGACGCCACGCTGAGTACGACCAGCACGGAGGCTGTGTCTGGCAAGCAGCTGAATGCCACCAACACCAATGTAACGGCCGCACGGTCCGTCGCCGACTCCGCCAAGAGCAATGCCGACAGCGCGCTGGCAAAAGCCAATGTGCTTTCCGGTCTTCTGAGCCAGACGTCTGCCTCGGGGAACGTTCGTGTAGGTGCAAGCAACAGCGGCACCGTACTGGACGTCCGCAACAGCGCCAGCGCCAGTCGCACGATCACGGGCGTGGCGGATGCCACGCTGAGCACGACCAGCACGGATGCTGTGTCAGGCAAGCAGTTGAATGCCACCAACACCAAGGTGGAAGATGCACAGCGCGCCGCAGACGCGGCAATCGCGCGCCTGAACGCATCCGCCCCGGCTATCGGGCTGGCGGCAGAGGCGGAGGGGAGCGGAAGCACCGCCAGCGTAGCGATGGGGCGCTCGGCGAAGGCCTACAACACCAACAGCATCGCAGTTGGTGCAGATGCTCGGGCCAGTGTCGACGCCAACGGTGACAAGAGCGCTGCCACCGGTGCAGTCGCTCTCGGTGCTGCAACGCGTAGTGGCAACGGCGCGGTGGCGGCAGGCCTGCGTGCTTCGGCAGTGGGCGATCGCGCCGTGGCCGTAGGCAATGATGCGACGGCCGCGGCGACCCATGCCGCCGCGCTGGGCTACAAGGCAGATGCGAGCGGCAATCAGGCCGTCGCCATTGGCCGGGAGGCCGCCGCATCGGGTTTGTATTCGACGGCGCTTGGCAATCTTGCAAAGGCGGGTGCCGAAAGTGCCATTGCGTTGGGCGACCGCGCCCTGGCATCGCACACGGGAAGTGTCGCTCTGGGCAACGGCTCCCAGACCACCGGCATCAATCAGGTCTCGGTCGGCAGCTCCAGTATCAAGCGCAAGATCGTCAACCTTGCGGATGGCGCTGTCAGCAGCAGCAGTACCGAGGCCATTACGGGCAAGCAGTTGAATGAAACCAACGGCCGGGTAACGACTGCACAGAATGCCGCCAACGGCGCGCAGACCACCGCCAATGCCGCACAGGTTGATGCCACCAAGGCCTTGGCTGAAGTCACCGTTCTGGGTGGGTTGGTCGGGCAGGTTTCGGCCACGGGGATTGTCCGCCTGGGTGAAAAGAACAGCGGCACCGTACTGGATGTGCGCAACATCGCGAATGTGAACCGTAAGCTGACCGGCGTGGCCAATGGTGCGATCAGTGCCAGCAGCTACGAAGCAGTAAATGGCAGGCAGCTCAATGCCACCAATGAGAAGGTGGTAGCTGTGGAAGGCATGGCTACCTCTGCGGCTGCGGATGCGACACTCGCAAAGGTGGATGCGGCCAAGGCGCTGGCCGAAACAGCGGTTCTGGGCGGGCTGGTGGCGCAGGTCTCCGCCTCTGGCGATGTTCGTTTGGGAGAGAAAAACAGCGGTACGACCCTGAATGTGCGTAACAGCGCCAATGCCGACCGGAAGATCAGTGGTGTGGCGGATGGGGGAGTTGACGCTTCCAGTAGCGAAGCTGTGTCGGGCCGCCAATTGTATACAACGAACAATCGAATTTCGGATTTGGAGAACGCCAATCTGTACGTGAGTGTGGGTACCGATTCGTTCAGCGAGCGGGCGGATGCGGCCTCGCTTGGGGTGGCAATTGGAGATTCTGCGAAGGCCGGAGCGGAGGGAGCCACAGCTCTGGGGGCATTTGCGAGGGCGCTGAGCAAGAACTCGGTAGCGGTGGGCCGTGGGGCTGGGGTATCTGGTGGTGCCGCTGATGGTTTTGCAATGGGGGCCGGCGCTCAGGTGCACGCAATCAGTGGGGTTGCAATCGGAGCAGGTGCTGTTGTCGAAGGCTCAGCGGCTGGCTCTTTGGCGTTGGGTGCAGACTCCGGTGCAGACGAGGCTGGAACGGCCTCTTTTGGAAATGCCACAACTCAACGTCGACTCACCAACATTGCCCGAGGCACCGCCGACCACAACGCCACTACCGTTTCTCAGCTCAATGACTCCCTCGCCACTCTCGGTGGTGGTGCAGGCATGGATGCCAACGGCAACATCATTGCCCCTACTTATGCAGTGCAGAGTGGAACTCAGGGCACCGTTGAGGACGCGCTGATGGCACTCGATGGCGCTGTCGTCACCGCAGGCCGTCGCGCGGACAAGGTGGAAGGCCGGCTGGGTTCGATCTTCCAGGATTCACCTTCGACCCGCGCCGACGGCATGAGCCAGATCGTGCTGAATGGCGTGAATGGCATGGTGCTGACCAACCTGGCTGACGGACGTGTGGCGCCGGGAAGCCGTGATGCCGTAACCGGCAGTCAGTTGTACGCCGCAGAGCAGAAGATCTCGCAGAATCGGAACGATCTGGAGGCGATGCGCAAGGAGCGGGAGGTGGGCGAGCAGGCAATGCGTGGATTGGATGCGAGCGGCCCGATCGATTTCGGCGGTGCGCGTTTGACTGGCGTGTCCGATGGTTCGGTTTCTGCGGATAGTCACGACGTGGTCACCGGTCGCCAGTTGTTCGGCGTCAGTGATCGGGTATCCAAGATCGAGCATCAGGGTCGCTTCCTCAAAATTGACACGGATCAGCTGAGCGAAGATGCCTTCGCTGGATTCTTGGGTGTTGCCATTGG
Source organism: Stenotrophomonas sp. PAMC25021 (assembly GCF_004795795.1). Taxonomy (NCBI): domain Bacteria; kingdom Pseudomonadati; phylum Pseudomonadota; class Gammaproteobacteria; order Lysobacterales; family Lysobacteraceae; genus Stenotrophomonas; species Stenotrophomonas sp. PAMC25021. The sequence continues at coordinate 3,012,082 of NZ_CP039255.1, forward strand.
TGACTCGGCTCGTACGCAGGGCGAGGGGGGCACGGCTGTCGGTTCGTTTGCCTCTTCGCTGGGCGTAAACTCTGTCGCTATAGGCCGTGGATCTTCCGTGTCAGCGAACTCTTTGAATGGCTTCGCGGTGGGGGCTGGTGCACATGTCGCGTCGACGAACGGAGTTTCAATTGGTGTAAGTTCGAGAGTTCACGCGGGCGCGGAGGGATCATTGGCCTTGGGCGTGGGGTCTGAAGCTACTGAGGCAGGAACCGCATCCTTTGGGAGTGCAGGAACTGAACGCCGCCTCGTAAACATCGCCAACGGCACCGCCAACCACAACGCCGCCACCGTCGGCCAGCTGCGCGGTGCACTCTCCGCCCTCGGCAGCGAAGTCGATGCCAACGGCAACATCGTCGGCCCCAGCTTCAACGTGCAGGGTCAGTCCCAATCCACGCTCAATGGTGCATTGGAAGCGCTCGACGGCGCAGTCGTCAGCACCACCTCGCGCGTGAACCAGGTCGAATCACAGCTCCGCTCCGTGTTCCAGGAAACTCCGTCGGTGCGTGCAGACGGCACCCACCAGCTCACCCTGGCCGGTGCCAACGGCATGGTCATCTCCAACGTGGCCAACGGCCTGATCGCGGCCGGCAGCCGCGATGCGGTCAACGGCGGCCAGCTGCATTCGATGCAGCAGCAGATCAACGGCCGCATGGATGGGCTGGAGCAGCGTATCGACGGTCAGCCGCAGGCCCGCGCCACGGCGGCAGCATCCACGCCTTCGCCATCCACCGAAGAGACCGCGCCGGCGCCGGAGACCGGCGGCTCGCCGCAGATCGCCTCAACCGGTGAAGGTGACAAGCCAGCCCCGCAGCCGAAGTCGAAGCAGGACGACACGCCCAAGCCGCAGGTCGATACCGCCGAGCTGGAGAAGATGCTTGCCCGGGCCAACGAGTACACCGATGGTGCGATCAGCAACTTCGAGCGCCGCCTGGACAAGATGGACAAGCGCTTCAACCGCATGGCGGCAATGAGCAGCGCACAGAGTGCGATGGCGATGAATACCGCCGGCCTGGCCACCTACAACCGCCTGGGTGCGGGCGTGGGTTACAGCGAGGGTGAGTCGGCGATGGCGGTGGGCTACCAGCGCGTGCTGAACGAGAAGGGTTCGGCCACCTTCAGCCTCAATGGTGCGTTCACCAACAGCGGTGAGCGCAGCATGGGCGTCGGCGTGGGCATCGGCTGGTAAGCCGTGCAGCCCCGGCGTGGTGCGCGTAATGAACCCCGCCGCGCCGGGGTCCTTGCCGAGGAGATGGCAATGTATCGATGGGTAAGCCGATTCATCAGCTACCGCACGTTCTATCTGTGGCGGGCGCGTTTCTACTACTACACCCGCAATCTGGATCGCTGGGTGCAGTTCACCTTGTTGTGCCTGGTGGGCATGGTGCTGGTGCTCTGGTACCACTGGCGGGTGGCGAGCGTGCCGCCACCGCGCGTGCATCCGGAGGCCGCCGCGGTGCGCGTGGAGAACATCACCCAGGAGGCGATCCATCGCATCGTGCTGGTGCGGCATGGTGGCCCGACACCGGGCGAGCCGTTCACCACGCCGGAAGACGTCCGCGCGGGAACGCTGCGCACCCTGCGGGTGCGACAACTGCTGGACAGTGAGAGGGTGTGGCAGCTGAAAGCCCACATGCTGGCCGACATGGCGGCGTACATCGAAGCCACGGGCAGCTGCTTCCCCTTCCTATGCTGGCAGGTGAGCCACCGGCTGGAGCTCATGCGTGCGGCGGAGGCGGAGAACGCGGCCATCAACCGGGGGCTGGAGCCGGTGCTGGAGGTGCCGTTGGACAGGATGCCCAACCTCAACGGCGGTGAGCGCGCGCGGATACAGACGGCGTGGTCGGACCCGTTCGGCGATGTCTACAACCAGACCTGGTTGCTGGGCGATCTGCAGAACATGCACGCGCGGATGATGATGGCGTACCCGCAGCGGGTGGGAGCACCGTGGCTGATGCGCCTGCTTGGCGATGAGCCGGAGGAGCAGCACCATGATGTCTGGTAGGGCAGCGCGACTTCTGTAGAGCCGAGCCATGCTCGGCTGCTCTTGGGCCAGGTGTCCGCATGCCTGATGCATCGTGCGGACCAACGGTCCGCACCCACCAGAAGAAGGAAGCAGGCAGCGCGCCTTCTGTAGAGCCGAGCCATGCTCGGCTGCTCTTGGGCCAGGTGTCCGCACGCCTGATGCACCGTGCGGACCAACGGTCCGCACCTACCAGAAGAAGGAAGCAGGCAACGCGCCTTCTGTAGAGCCGAGCCATGCTCGGCTGCTCTTGGGGCAGGTGTCCGCATGCCTGATGCACAGTGCGGACCAACGGTCCGCACCCCAAGGTCGGCGCAACCGTCACCCCCCGATATACGCGGTGATCTCCGCCTGGGCCAGCAGCTGCCGCAACTGTGCGACAGACGCGCGTCGCATCGGCTTCTCATCCACCGGCGACAAGGGCGCCTGGCGCAGGGCGTCATACGGCAGCACGGCCAGGTCGAAGGTCAGCTCCTCGGCGCTGAACACCCACACCGGTACCTCCAGGCAGCGTTCGCGGTCCATCCGCAACCGGCGCGTCCGCGATTCGGCGGGAATGCCGTGTTCGTCGAGGAAGCGATGCACGGCTTCCGGGTCGTCGCTGTGCAGGTGCAGCTGCACGGGGCTGTTGGCATCGGCGGTGCCCTCCAGCACCGGGCCGGCCAGGCGCGGTGCGAAGCCGTGCAGGAACTCCAGCGCACGCAACGCGGCTTCGCGGCGGCGCTGCAGTTCGTTGCCGTGCTGGGGGCCGGAGAACAGCCGCTGGTACTCGCGGAGGGCGTCTTCGATCTCGGTGTTGCGGGGCAGGGAGGCATCGTCGTGGATGCCGAGCCGGCTGGCGGCCTTCAACTTGGCCTGGTGGTAGTCGCGGATGCCGCCTTCGGCCATCAGGCGGGCGGCTTCGTGGGCGAGGCGATGGCGCCGCTCGCGGGTCTGGCTGGCAGCATGCTGACGGGCGCGATGCATGCGATGACTCCTGTTGCGACCTGGCTACAGACTAGCGCAAGGATGTGACATCCGCGTGGGTATTTCATGGAGGCGAGCAAGCGGGTGTCGTTGATCCTGTAGAGCCGAGCCCATGCTCGGCTGCTCTACCGCAGGCGCCCGGAGCCGAGCATGGGCTCGGCTCTACAGCCGCATGGGTGCCAACTCACCGTTGGCACCCACCAGAACCTTCCTCAGAAGATATCGAACGCGGCGGCGTCGGCCTGCGGCGTATTGAGGTTCAGGTCGTAGTCGGTCAGGCGGTCCATGTCTTCCACCTTCACCCACTCGGTCGCGCCGTTGAGGGTGGCCTGGACCATGCCGCTGGGCGGGTCGTTCTGCGCGATCGGGGTGTCCTTCAGCGCGGTGCGCATGTAGTCGATCCAGATCGGCAGGGCGGCCTTGCCACCGTATTCGCGGTAACCCAGCGAACGGAAGTCGTCGCGGCCCACCCACACGGTGGTCACGTACGGGCCACCGAAGCCGGAGAACCAGGCGTCGCGGTGGTCGTTGGTGGAGCCGGTCTTGCCGCCCACGTCCTCGCGGCCGAGCACCTTGGCCTGGACGCCGGTACCGCGCTGGACCACGTCGCGCATCATCGATACCAGCTGGTAGGCGGTGCGGGCGTCGATCGCGCGCGGGGCAGTGCGGGCATCCGGGTTGGCCGGTGCCGCCGGGGTTTCGACCTTGGCTTCGGCCTTGGCGGCGGCCGGGTCCACCTTCGGGGCCGGAGCGCCGAAGTTGAAGCCGTCCACCACCTGGTTGACCGGCTGGTCACTGCTGCCGGCGCAGTCGCGGCAGGCCAGCGCCGGGTTTTCCTTGAACACCAGGTTGCCGTCGCGGTCATTGACCTGGTCGATCAGCCAGGTGTCCACGCGCGAGCCGCCGTTGGCGAACACGGCGTAGCCGCGCGCCACCGACAGCGGGGTCAGCGAGGCGGTGCCCAGCGACATCGACAGGTTCGGCGGCAGCTCCGATTCGGCAAAGCCAAACTCGCTGATGTACTTGCGTGCGTAGTCCACGCCCATGCCATCGAGCAGGCGCACCGACACCAGGTTGCGTGACTGCACCAGCGCTTCGCGCAGACGCATCGGGCCGCGGAAGCCGCCGCCGTCGTTCTGCGGGGCCCAGGTCTTGCCGCGGCGGTCGCGGAACACGACCGGGGCGTCGAGCACGATCGAGGCCGGGTTGTAGCCCTTGTCGAAGGCGGCTGCGTAGACGAATGGCTTGAAGCTCGAACCCGGCTGGCGGCGGGCCTGGGTGGCGCGGTTGAACTTGTTGCCGGAGAAGCTGAAGCCACCCACCAGCGCCTTCAGCGCGCCGCTGTGGGCATCCAGCGAGACCAGCGCGGACTGGCCGCGCGGGATCTGGTCCAGCAGCCACTCGCCCTCCTTGGCCCCGGCGCGCACGCGCACGATGTCACCGCGCTGCACCAGCTTGCCCGGGGTCTTGTTGGTCCACTTGGCGGCGCCGGCCGGCAGCACGATCTCGCTGCGGTTGGCCAGCACCACGGTGGCGCTGCCGTCGGCGCCGGTACTGGCGACGATCGCCGGCAGCAGGCCGGCCTGGCCGTACATGCCGCGCAGGTGCTCGGCCAGGGCGGCGGCGTCTTCGCCGGCACCCACCTGCACCTGCTTCTCCACGCCGTGCCAGCCGTGGCGGTGGTCGTACAGCAGCAGGCCGTCGCGCACCGACTGGTTCGCGGCGGTCTGCAGGGTGGAGTCGATGGTAGTGGTGACGTGATAGCCCTTGTTGACCACGTCGCCGCCGAAGCGGGCGATCATCTCCTGGCGCACCAGCTCGGCCACGTACGGAGCATCGACCTGCACCGGCGGCTCATGCGCGGTGGCGTGCATCGGCACGGCCTTGGCCGCGTCGGCCTCGGCCTGGCTGACGAATTTCAGGTCGGCCATGCGCTGCAGCACGTAGTTGTCGCGGCGCTGGCGGGCACGCTCGGGGTTGGAGATCGGGTTGCCCGACGAGGGGAACTTGGGGATGCCGGCCAGCGAGGCCATCTCATCCAGGTCCAGCTCGTTCAGTTTCTTGCCGTAATAGAACTCGGCGGCAGCGGCCACGCCGTAGGCGCGGTTGCCGAAGAAACTCTTGTTCAGGTACAGCTCGAAGATCTCGTCCTTGCTCAGCTCGGACTCGATCTTGCGCGCCAGCAGGATCTCGGCCAGCTTGCGGGTGTAGCTGTACTCGGAGCTGAGGAAGAACTGGCGGGCCACCTGCTGGGTGATGGTGGAGCCACCCGGCACGCGCTTGTCGCTGGTGGTGGCCAGCAGCCAGACCGCCCGGCCGATGCCCATGTAGTCCACGCCGCCGTGCTCGTAGAAGCGGGCGTCCTCGGTCGCCAGGAAGGCCTGCTTCAGCTTCTCCGGCACGTCCTTCATGGTGATCGGGGTCCGCCGGGTCTCGCCGAACACCGCCATCAGCTTGCCATCGGCAGCATAGACGTACATCGGCTCCTGCATTTCCACGTCGCGCAGGGTCTGCACGTCGGGAAGCTTGGAGGAAACGGCGTAGTACAGACCGCCCACGGCGGCCGCGCCGATCAGCGCCAGGACCAGGACAATCAAGAAGATCCAGCGCAGCCAGCGGCGGAGTCGAGTCATCGGGTTCAGATTCCGATTGCGAATTTCGTGGTCGCAGAGTATAGATTACGCAAGGTGCCGGCTGGGGTCGGCACCGGGGAGCGCAAGGGGAACAGTCAGGGGCTGCATGGTGAATCCGTGAAGGAATTCACAGCAGGGCCGTTGCCATTTGCTAAGAATACGTTATTAATGCTTGGGCGCAGGTCTTGCGTCCAAGTGCCCGTCGGCAGGGGAGAAACCGTGGGGCTCATCCCAAAAAGTCAGTCGCCGCTCGTAGGCGTCGACATCAGTTCGACTGCGGTAAAGCTTTTGCAGCTGTCCCGCAGCGGCAATCGTTTCCGCGTGGAACATTACGCTGTGGAACCTCTGCCGCCCAATGCGGTGGTGGAGAAGAACATCGTTGAAGTGGAGGCCGTGGGTGAGGCCATCCGTCGGGCGATGAACCGTTCAGGCAGCAAGGCCAAATTGGCCGCTGCCGCCGTCGCGGGGTCGGCAGTGATCACCAAGGTGATCCCGATGCCGGCCGATCTCGACGAAAACGACATGGAAGCCCAGATCGAGCTGGAAGCGGTCAACTACATTCCGTATCCGATCGAGGAAGTGAACCTGGACTTCGAGGTGATCGGGTCGATCCCGAACAACCCGGAGATGGTCCAGGTGCTGCTGGCCGCGTCGCGTTCGGAGAATGTCGAGCTGCGCCAGTCCGCGCTGGAACTCGGTGGCCTGCAGGCCAAGGTGATGGACGTGGAGGCCTTCGCGGTCGAGAACGCCTACGCTCTGGTCGCCAGCGAGCTGCCGGTATCCATCGACGGCGTGGTCGCGCTGGTCGACATCGGCGCCACCATGACCACGCTCAATGTCCTGCGCGGCGGCCGCAGCCTCTACAGCCGCGAGCAGGTGTTCGGTGGCAAGCAGCTGACCGATGAGATCATGCGCCGCTACGGGCTGAGCTACGAGGAAGCCGGGCTGGCCAAGCGCCAGGGCGGCCTGCCGGAAAGCTACGAGATGGAAGTGCTGGAGCCGTTCAAGGAAGCCACGGTCCAGCAGATCAGCCGCCTGCTGCAGTTCTTCTACGCAGGCAGCGAATTCAACCGCGTCGATCACATCGTGCTGGCCGGCGGCTGCGCCGTGCTCGGTGGCCTGCCGGAGATGGTCGAGGAACAGCTGGGCGTGCCGACCGTGGTCGCCAACCCGCTGGCGCAGATGACCCTGGGGCCGAAGGTGAACGCGCATGCGTTGGCCCAGGATGCCCCCGCGCTGATGATCGCGACCGGTCTGGCGCTGAGGAGCTTTGACTGATGGCACGCATCAATCTATTGCCCTGGCGCGCCGAGCGGCGCAAGCAACGCCAGCGCGAGTTCTACGCAATGCTGGGCATGGCCGCCGTCGGTGGCCTGCTGCTGTCGCTGATGATCTGGTTCTACTACGACCGTCAGGTGAGCGGCCAGATGGACCGCAATGCCTATCTGGAAGCCGAGATCGAGAAGGTCAAGGAACAGAACAAGGAGATCGACCGCCTCGACGCGCAGAAGGAACGCCTGCTGGCGCGCAAGAAGGTGATCGAGGAGCTGCAGGCCAAGCGCTCGCAGATGGTCCACCTGTTCGACGCGCTGGTGCGCACCATCCCCGACGGCGTGGTGCTGACCGCGCTGAAGCAGGAAGGGGATGTACTGACGCTGGAAGGCCGCACCCAGTCCAACGCCCGCGTTTCGGCCTACATGCGCAACCTGGAGACCTCCGGCTGGATGACCAACCCGGAGCTGTCGATCATCGAAGCGCGTGACCCGGAGAAGGACAAGGACGGCAAGGCCGGCCCGCTGGCCGACATCAAGGCGCTGCCCTACGTGTTCGTGGTCAAGGTGAAACTGCCGGCACAGAGCGAAGAGGTGTCGGCGACGCCGGGCCTGAACGCCGATGGCTCGGTGGCGACGGCTGCCCCGGCACCGGTGGCACCGTTGGCCGCAGGTCCGGATGCCGCGACGCCTGCGGCGCCGGCGGCGGGCCAGCCGGCAGCAGCTCCCGCCGCACCGGCCACTGCACCGGCCACGCCGGCCAAGCCGAACCAACCGGCCGCTCCGGCCGCCGCGCCGGCCCCGGCACCTGCCCCGAAGCCTGAGGGCAGCCGCCTGGCGCAGCCGCCGCAGGCCTTCAATGCGCTGCTGCAGGGGGACCGCGCATGAGCCAGAAGATCGACATCAAGAACCTGGATTTCAACGACATCGGCAACTGGCCGCAGAAGGCCAAGATCGTCTTCTGCTCGTTGCTGGCGCTGGTCATCATGTTCGTGGCGTGGATGCTGCTGATCAGCGGCAAGCGCGAAGAACTGGCCGGCCTGGAATCGAAGGAAGTCGAGCTGCGCACCGAGTTCACCAAGCAGCAGGAACGCGCGGTGAACCTGGGGCCGCTGAAGCAGCAGCTGGCGCAGATGGAGCAGGTGCTGCAGCAGATGCTGCGGCAGCTGCCGAGCAAGACCGAAATGCCCGACCTGATCATCGACATCTCGCAGACCGCGCTGTCCAGCGGCCTGACCAACGAGCTGTTCGAGCCGGAGCAGGAGCAGATCAAGGAGTTCTACGCCGAGAAGCCGATCAAGCTGCGCATGGTGGGCAGTTACCACCAGTTCGGCGCGTTCGTCAGTGGCGTGGCCTCGCTGCCGCGGGTGGTGATCCTGACCATGCATGACATCAACCTCAAGCCCAAGGAAAAGACCGGCGGCAACGTCCGCAGCGGTGCACTGGAACTGTCCGGTACGGTCAAGACCTACCGCTACCTGGACGAGACCGAGGTGCAGGCGCAGCAGGCGTCCGACGCTGGCAAGGAGGGCAAGAAGTGATGCGCGCGCAGACCGTACGTGGTGCGATGGTGCTGGCTGTGCTGCTGCTGGCTGGTTGCGGCCGTGGCGTGACCAGCACGCCCGGCGACGCACCGAACCTTGAGAAGTGGGTGGAAGGCGAGCGCGCGCGACCGGCGCAACCGCTGGAGCCGCTGCCGGTGATGCAGCAGTTCGAGACCTTTGAATACTCCGCGCAGGGCATGCGCGATCCGTTCACCGATGCCTGGACCAATCCGCAGCAGGGGAACGGCGGATTGCGACCGGACCCGAACCGGCGCAAGGAGCCGCTGGAAGGCTTCCCGCTGGATGCGCTGGACATGGTCGGCACCATCGGTACCGGCGCAGGTACCGTGGCGCTGGTGATGGGGCCGGACAAGGTCACCTACCGGGTTCGCCCGGGCGGTTACCTGGGGCAGAGCGACGGGCGGGTCACGGCGGTCTTCGAAGACCGCGTGGAGCTGATCGAACTGGTGCCGGATGGCGCGGGTGGCTGGCTGGAACGGCCGGCAACGCTCTCGCTTGAAGATCAATGATCGTTTACTGGGGATAGCACGATGACCTTTCACCAAGCCAAGGGGCTGCGTCCCATCCGGCGCTCTACCTTGAACCGTGTCAGCGCGCTGGGAGTCGCGCTGATGCTGGCCTGCGCTCCGGCGCTGGCTGCCGCACCGGCGGAAAAGCCGGTGGGCGCCACCGTGGCACCGGCCGCCGCGCCGGCGGGCCTGTCGGTGGCCAAGATCGATTTCAAGCGTGGCGATGACGGCGCCGGGCGCCTGATCGTGCAGTTCGACGGGCAGGGCGCGATCCCTGACCTGCGCACGCAGGGCAACAGCGTCGTGGTCGACGTCGGCAATGCCCGGCTGCCGGCCAACCTGCAGAAGCCGATGAACGTCACCGACTTCGCCACGCCGGTACAGCGCATCGACGCCAAGCCGTCGGGCGCCGGTACCCAGCTGGTGCTGAGCACCGGTGGCGCGGTGGAGTCGCTGGCCTACCAGAGCGGCAACGAATACGTGGTCGAGATCAGCCCGCGCCAGGCCCAGGCCGCCGTGGGTGCGGTCACCGCCGGCAGCGTCACCCAGGCGGCCAAGGCCGTCGGCCAGCGCGGCTTCACCGGCAAGCCGGTGACCTTCAACTTCCAGGACGTGCCGGTGCGCACCGTGCTGCAGTTGATCGCCGAGGAGTCCAACCTGAACGTGGTGGCGTCCGACTCGGTGCAGGGCAACGTGACCCTGCGCCTGGTCAATGTGCCGTGGGACCAGGCGCTGGACATCGTCCTGCGCGCCAAGGGCCTGGACAAGCGTCGTGACGGCAGCGTGATCTGGGTGGCGCCGCAGGCCGAACTGGCCAAGTTCGAGCAGGAGAAGGAAGACGCGCGCATCGCCATCGAGAACCGCGAAGACCTGCAGACCGACTACATCCAGATCAACTACCACAGCGCCACACAGATCTTCAAAGCGCTGACCGAGGCCAAGGGCATCGGCGGCGGCGGTGGTGGTGGCAGTGGTGGTGGTTCGGGCAACTCCTCGCAGGAAGACAGTGGCTTCCTGTCCTCGCGTGGTCGCATCGTGGCCGACGAGCGTACCAACACGCTGATGATCAGCGACATCCCGAAGAAGATCGCGCGCATGCGCGAGCTGATCAACGTGATCGACCGCCCGGTCGACCAGGTGCTGATCGAAAGCCGCATCGTCATCGCCACCGACACCTTCGCCCGCGAGCTGGGCGCGAAGTTCGGTGTCAGCGGCAGCCGCGACAATGTCTATTTCAGCGGCAATCTCGAGGCCAACCGCTTGACCCGGGAATCGCAGGTCAAGTCCGCGCAGGACAACGCCAAGGCCGAGCGCGACTGGATCGCCGGTGGCCGGGTGGGCCCGGCTCCTGTCCCGGTGGGCTCGACCATCACCCGTGGCCTGAACTGGAACCTGCCGGTGGCTGCCGCCAGCAACCCGGGTTCGCTGGCACTGTCCATCCTCAATGCCGGTTACCTGCTGGACGTGGAGCTGTCGGCCATGCAGCAGGAGTCGCGAGGCGAGGTGATCTCCAACCCGCGCGTGGTCACCACCAACCAGCGCGAAGCGATGATCAAGCAGGGCAAGGAAATCGGCTACGTCACCATCAGCGGTGGTGGCGCTGGCGGCGTCGCGACCCCGAACGTCCAGTTCAAGGAAGTGGTGCTGGAGCTGAAGGTCACCCCGACCATCACCAACGACAACCGCGTGTTCCTCAACATGCAGGTGAAGAAGGACGAAGTCGACCAGCTGATCCAGCTGGAGGGCTACGGCACCGTGCCGTCGATCAACCGTCGCGAAGTCAACACCGCGGTGCTGGTCGAGGATGGGCAGACCGTGGTGATCGGTGGCGTCTACGAGTTCACCGATCGCAACAGCATCAGCAAGGTGCCGTTCCTGGGCGACGTGCCGTTCCTGGGCAACCTGTTCAAGAAGCGCGGTCGCAACAAGGACAAGGCCGAACTGCTGGTGTTCGTCACCCCGAAGGTGCTACGCGTGGCCAAGCAGAACTGAGCCCGCGCCTCCCGCGAAACGAAGAAGGGCCGCCCCGTGCGGCCCTTTTTCGTTTGGGCTGGCGGCATGCACGAAGCAGATCCATGCCCGGTGTGGACGGCTGTTCAGCGGTTCTTGATGCCAATCGCAGGGCACCCTGCGATGATGTCGGGAACCCGTGCCGTCCTGCGCCGGTCAAAGGCCCCCATGAACCTGCCACCGCCGATGCCCGAAACCGTCTCGCCGCCGCCCGCGCCGGCCACCTCCCGCCTGCATGCGGCGTTCACCCAGCTGCGCGACGCGCTGTCGGCCGAGATCGTCGGCCAGGCGGCACTGGTCGAACGCCTGCTGATTGCATTGTTGGCCGACGGCCATCTGCTGGTGGAGGGCGCGCCGGGCCTGGCCAAGACCACGGCGATCCGTGCACTGGCCTCGCGCCTGGAAGCAGACTTTGCCCGCGTGCAGTTCACCCCCGACCTGCTGCCGGCCGACCTCACCGGCACCGAGATCTGGCGCCCGCAGGAGGGCCGCTTCGAGTTCGTGCCCGGCCCGATCTTCCACCCGATCCTGCTGGCCGACGAGATCAACCGGGCACCGGCCAAAGTGCAGTCGGCGCTGCTGGAGGCCATGGGCGAGCGCCAAGTCACGGTTGGCCGCCATACCTATGCGCTGCCGCCGCTGTTCCTGGTGATGGCCACGCAGAACCCGATCGAGCAGGAGGGCACCTTCCCGCTGCCGGAAGCGCAGCTGGACCGTTTCCTGATGCATGTGCGCATCGGTTACCCGGACCAGGCCGCCGAATCGGAAATCCTGCGGCTGGCCCGTGAGCGTGCCCGTGGTGCATTGGGCGAGGCTGCGCCGGCGCCGGACAAGATGCCGATGCAGGACGTGTTCGACGCCCGCCGCGAAGTGCTGGACCTGCACATGGCACCGGCACTGGAGCGCTACCTGATCGAACTGGTGCTGGCCTCGCGCGATCCCGCGCGCTACGACGCCGGCCTCGGCCGCCGCATCGCCTGGGGGGCAAGCCCGCGCGGTTCCATCGCACTGGAGCGCTGTGCCCGTGCGCGGGCGTGGCTGGCCGGCCGTGACTTCGTCACGCCCGACGACGTGCGTGCAGTCGCCGCCGACGTGCTGCGCCATCGCGTGCTGCCCAGCTATGAAGCCACCGCCGAGGGCTGGGACGGCGAGCGCCTGGTGCAGGAGCTGCTGGCCCGGGTGCCGGCACCCTGAGCCTGCGCATGACCGATCCATCCCTGGAACAGGCACCGTCCGCGCTCGAAGGTGACGGGCTGCGCCCGCAGCTGGCCGAACTGGTCGCGCTACGGCGGCTGGCACAGCGTCCGCCGCCGCCGCGCCGTGGCCGCACCGGCAACGCGGGCCAGGCACCGTCCCAACTGCGCGGCCGCGGCATGGAATACGCCGAGTCGCGCGAATATGTAGCTGGCGACGACGCGCGCCACATCGATTGGCGCGTGACTGCGCGCACCGGCCGCGCCCATACCAAATTGTTCCAGGCCGAGCGCGAGCGGGTCAGCCTGATCGTGGCCGATACGTCGCCGGCGCTGTACTTCGGCACGCGCGTGCGCTTCAAATCGGTACAGGCCGCCCGTGCCGGTGCGGTTGCCGCGTGGTCGGCGCAGCGCCGCGGCGACCGCGTGGGTGCGCTGCGCGGCAGTGACCGCGAAGCGCCGATTGCCCCTGCGGGCGGGCCACGCGGCGTGCTGCGCGTGCTCGACGCGCTGACCCGCTGGTATGCACAGCCGCCGGCCGACGATCTGGGCCTGGCGCGTGCACTGGATCATGCCGGTCGCGTGCTGCGCCCGGGGGCACGCATGCTGGTGCTGGCCGATCCGCAGCAGGCCATCCGCATTCCGCCCGCGCGCTGGAGCGCGCTGGCCCAGCATCACGATCTCAGCCTGGTGCTGCTGGTTGATCCGCTGGAACTGCATCCCCCCTCGGCGGCGCTGCAGTTCCAGACCGCACAGCAGCGCATCGGCCTCGACCTGCGCCGCAGTGAAGTGCAGGCGCATTGGCAGGCACACTTCGTCGAACCGCTGCAGGAACTGCGGCGCCAGCTCGGCGCACGCCGTGTTGATGTGCAGGTGCTGTCCACGGATGCGCCCAGCGACGCGTGGCTGGCGCCATCACCGACCGAGGTGCCGGCGTGAGCGCCGCGCTGCCGCTGCGCGATGTGCAGTTGCCACCGGCACCTTCATGGTGGCCGCCTGCCCCCGGTTACCTGATGGTCGGCGCGGCGGTTGTGCTGGTGCTGTTGGTGATCGCCGTGCTGATGTGGCGGCGTCGCCGTCGCCGCCAGCGTTGGTTGCAGCTGTTCGATAGCGAACTGGCAGCCACCACCGACGCTGCGGCCGAACTGGCGGCCATTGCCGGATTGCTGCGCCGTGCCGCACGCCGTGCAAAGCCGGGCAGTGAATCGCTGCGCGATGATGCCTGGTGGCAGCGTGTAGACCCGCAGGGCACGTTGCCCGATGCGCGTCGCAGCCTGCTGGCCGAAGGCGCGTATCGCCCACGCGTCGACAGCAACGACGTGGCGGCCGTGCGCAGCTGGGCCCGCGAGCGCTATCTGGCGATGCTGCTGGAGCGCCGCCGATGAACCTCTGGACGACCTATTGGCCATGGCCGGACCTGCAGCTGGCATGGCCACTGGCATTGCTCGCGCTGCCGTTGCCGTTGCTGATGCGCTGGTGGAAGCGCCGTGCAGAACCGGGCGCCGCGCTGCGTGTGCCGTACGCCGCCGCCGAGCTCGAAGCGCTGTCCGGTGGGGGCCGCGTCGACGTGTCGTGGCTGCGCACGCTGCTGCTATGGCTGGGCTGGTGCGCGCTGTGCATCGCGCTGGCACGGCCGCAGCAGCTGGGCGAAGCCATCACGCCGCCGCAGCAGGGCCGGCAGATGATGCTGGCGATGGACGTGTCCGGCAGCATGGGCGAGGGTGACATGGTGCTGGGAGCCCAGGCGGTTGATCGCCTCACCGCGGCCAAGGCCGTGCTGGCCGACTTCCTGGATCGTCGTGCCGGCGACCGCGTCGGCCTGCTGATTTTCGGTGATCGCGCCTACACGCTTACGCCGCTTACCGCAGACCTGGCCAGCGTGCGCGATCAGCTGCGCGACAGCGTGGTCGGCCTGGCCGGGCGCGAGACCGCCATCGGTGATGCCATCGGCCTGGCAGTGAAGCGCCTGCGCAGCCAGCCGGAGGGACAGCGCGTGCTGATCCTGTTGACCGATGGTGTCAGCAACGCCGGTGTGCTGGAGCCGCTGCGCGCCGCGGAAGTCGCGCGCGCCGAAGGCGTGCGCATCCACACGGTTGCATTCGGCGGCGATGGCAGCATGCGCCTGTTTGGTATCCCGATTTCCACCGACCAGGATCCGGTCGATGAGGCCACCCTGAAGAAGATCGCCAGCATGACCGGTGGCCAGTTCTTCCGCGCGCGTGACACCGCGCAGCTGGCCGGGATCTACGCCGAGCTCGATCGCCTGGAGCCGGTCGCCGCGAAGGGGCCGAGCCTGCGTCCGCGCGAAGAACGCTATGCCTGGCCGTTGGGGCTGGCGTTGCTGCTGGGCGTGCTGGCCTGGCTGTGGCCGGAGCGTCGCCGATGATCGCGTTTGCTTCGAATCTCCCCGATTGGAGCGCATTGCACTTCCTGCGACCGGAGTGGTTGTGGGCGCTGCTGGCGTTGCCCCTGATCCTCGCGCTCGCGGTGTACCGGCAGCGACGCAGTGATGCGTGGCGGCAGGCGGTGGACGCACACCTGTTGCCACATCTGCTGGCCGCGGGCGCGAAGCGGCGAGTGCGCCTGCCATGGGCGCTGCTGCTGGGCTGGACACTGGCATCGCTGGCCATGGCCGGGCCGAGCTGGCGCCAGCAGGCACAACCGATGTTCCAGGCCAGCGCACCGCTGCTGGTGGTGCTGGACCTGTCCAGCCGGATCACGGCAACCGATCTTCCGCCGTCGCGCCTGCTGCAGGCGCGGGCGAAAGTGGGCGAGCTGCTGCGCGCGCGCCAGGGCGGGCAGGTGGGGCTGGTGGTGTATGCCGATGATGCCTACACCGTGGCGCCGCTGACCGACGACGGCAGCAATGTTGCGTTGTATCTGGATGCGCTGTCGCCGGACGTGATGCCGCGTGATGGCCAGCGTGCCGACCGCGGCATCGACTGGGCGACACGCTTGATGCGGCAGATCGGCGCGTTGCAGGGGCAGATCCTGCTGGTCAGCGATCAGGCGGACAGCGAAGCTGCACTGGCGGCGGCGCAGGCACGCAGCCTGGGCCTGCAGGTGTCGGTGCTGGGCCTGGGCACGCCTGCCGGTGCGGCGTACCGCGATGGCAATGGGCAGATCCGCCAGGCCGCGCTGGATGAGGGCAGCCTGCGTGCAGTCGCCACTGCCGGTGGCGGCCGCTATGCGCGCATCTCTGCCGATGACGGCGATCTGCGTGCGCTCGGTGTACTCGACGCGCGCGACGGCACGGCGGCGCAGCGGCCGGGCGAAGGCAAGCAGTGGCGTGACGAAGGCTTCTGGTTGCTGCCGCCGGTGATGCTGCTGGCATTGCTGGCCTTCCGCCGTCGCGCGGTGCTGGCCGCGGTGCTCGCGGTGGGTCTGCTGCCATGGATGAATGACGCGCAGGCGCAGGCCCCTGCGACGCCTGTCTCGCAGCCGGCGCAGGGCACGCCGTGGAAGCGCAGCGACCAGCTGCAGCATCAACGCCTGGCCGAGGGGGTTCAGGCCTACCGCAAGGGCGACTTCGCCACTGCACGCAGACAGTTCGAAGGCATCGACAGCGATGCCGGTTGGTACAACCTGGCCAACACGCTTGCACGCGAAGGCAACTACGACGAAGCGATCGCCGCCTACGACCGCGCACTGGCGCTGCATCCGGGCATGGCCGATGCAGTGGCCAACCGCGCCGTGGTCGATGCCGCACGCAAGCGCAGGCCATCCGGGGGCGGCCAAGGCCAGGATCAACAGAAGCCACCGCAGAACGGGCAGCAGAAACAACCGCAGGGCCCGCAGGGCCAACAGAACCCACAGGGACAGCCGAAGCAGGGCCAGCAGCAACCCGGCCAGGGCCAGCCGCCGTCGGGCCAGCAGGGCCAGCCCAAGGCGGGTGACAACAACGCGCAGTCGGAGCCTCAGCCTGGCGAACGTGGCCGCGATGGCCAGCAGGCACCACCGCAGGTGGAAGATGCCAAGGCGCAGGCGCAGGCCGATGAACAGCAGCGCCAGCGCATGCAGCAGGCGATGCAGCAGGCACGCGAGGGTGAGGCCGGCAAGGGGGGCAAGCCAGTGCCGGGTGGTGAGGGCCGCACGCCGCGCCAGCGCGAGGAGCAACAGGCGGTGGAGGCATGGATGCGGCGTGTGCCGGATGATCCGGGCGCATTGCTGCGGGCCAAGTTCCAGCTGGAAAACGAACGCAGGAAGAGGGAAGGGCGATGACGCGGTCGATCAACATGCACGGGCACTGGCCTCGACAGGTACTGGCGGCGCTGCTGTTGTGGCTGCCGCTGCTGGCCTGGGCGCAGCCGCGCGCGTGGCTGGACCGCGACCGCATCGCGATGGGCGACACGGTCACGCTCAATGTCGAGAGCGACCAGGGCGCCCCTGACTTCACGCCATTGCGCACCGACTTCGACCTGAGCGGGCAGACCAGCAGCCGCCAGGTGGAATGGAGCAATGGCAGCATGCAGCAGCGCAACCTGTATGGCGTGGCGCTGACACCACGACGTAGTGGTGCGCTGGTGGTACCGGGCCTGCAGGTGGGCAGTGTGCGCACCGCACCGCTGACGCTGCAGGTCGATGCGGCGGCCGTGGCGGGGCCCGACAGCAATGCGATGGCCTTCATCGAAACCGTTGTCGATGACGATACGCCGTATGTGCAGCAGAGCGTGGGCGTGGTGGTGCGGCTGTACTTCGCCTCGCAGCTGGCCTCCGGCGAGCTGGTGCTGGATACCCCGGCGGGCGCGTCGTTGCAGCGTGTGGGCGACGACCGCACCGATGTACGCCAGGTCAACGGGCGCCGCTACAACGTGGTCGAACGGCGTTTCCTGCTGATCCCCGAGCGCAGCGGCGCGTTGCGCCTGGCCGGTGCCCGTTTCAGTGGGCGCAGTGCGGGTGGCTTCTTCGACGACTTCTTCGGCGGTGGCGATGGCCGCATGAATGCCACCGGCGCAGACCGCACGCTGCAGGTGCAGGCACAGCCGGCGCAGGCCCCGCAGCCGTGGCTGCCACTGCAGAGCCTGCAGCTGCGCTACACCAGTGCGCCGACCAGTGCCCGCACCGGTGAGGCCGCCAACGTGGTGGTCGAAGCGGTTGCCGAAGGCGCGACGCGCGCGCAGTTCACCGACCTGCCGGTGCCGGATGTCGGCACCAATGCGCAGGTGTTCGCCGAACCGACACAGTACGAAGAGACCTTCAACGGCAGCACGCCGCGCCTGAAGATCACCCGCCGCTATTCGATCGTGCCGCGCCAGCCGGGTTCGCTGGTGGTGCCGGGGCCGCGCCTGCCCTGGTGGGATGTGCGTAACGGCAAGGCGCAGGAGGCGAAGCTGCCGGACCTGACGCTGGCCGTCGCGGCCGGCACCGGCACCGGCACTGCCTCACCGGCGCCATTGCCGCCGATCGACACCGATGCCGCGCTGCCGGGCGCCGATGGCCAGGACAGCCGCATCGCCGCGACCGATCCGCGTGCCAGCGGCCTGTCCGAGCGTCCGTGGCCGTGGATGGCGGCGGCCATCGGCCTGGCGTTGCTGTGGCTGCTGACTCTCCTGTGGGGCTGGCAGCGAGGTCGGCGCCCGCGCGCAGTGGCGCCTGTAGCGGGCAAGCCCTCTGTGCCGACTGCGGCGGGCGGGCGTGCCGGCCTGGCAGAACTGCGCCGCGCGCTGGATGGCGAGGGCTTCGACCAGGTGGAAGCACAGCTGTGTGCGATGGCTGGTGTGGAACGCATCGAACAGGTCATCGCGCGGCTTGGGGATGCAGCCCAGCGTCAAGTGCTACAGGACCTGCAGCAGGCGCGGTGGGGCGGGCAGGGGGATCTGGCGCCGCTGCGCACGCGCCTGCGCGAGGTCTTCCGTGACGGACCGCACTGGTCGGCGGCTGCGGGCACCGCCGACACTGACCTGGCGCCGCTGTATCCGCCGCGGCGAACCTGAACCGGCGCCGCTTGCGCGCTTTGTTAGAGTGCATTCATTTTTCGAGGAAACCCGCGTATGACAGCAGCTGCTGCCGACAAGAAGAAGTTGCCCCTGCATTGGAAGATGGGCATCGGCTTTGCGATCGGCCTGGTCCTGGGACTGATCGTGCACGCCCTGGGCGGCAGCGTCGATGGTCTGCAGGCTGGTGCCAAGTGGGTAATGGACTACGTCACCACCCCGGCGTCGGGCCTGTTCCTCAACCTGATCTTCATGCTGATCGTGCCGCTGATCTTCTCGGCGCTGATCATGGGCGTGTCGGAGATGGGCGACATCCGCGCCCTCGGCCGCATCGGCTGGAAGACCCTGGCCTACACCGTGCTGCTGTCCGGCATCGCGGTGGGCATCGGCCTGGTGCTGGTCAACCTGCTCAAGCCGGGCGCGGGCGTCGATCCGCAGACTGCGGCACTGATGCTCTCGGAGAACGCCGAGCGCAGCAAGGAAATCGTCGCTGGCATCCACGGCACGCCGAAGGGCATGGACATGCTGCTGTCGATCGTGCCGAGCAACGTGCTGCAGGCCGCGTCGGACAACGGCGCGATCCTGTCGCTGATGTTCTTCGCGCTGATGTTCGGCATCGGCATGGTGCTGACCGACAATGAAAAGGTTGCCCCGCTGCGCCGCGCCATCGAAGGCGTGTTCGAAATCTCGATGACCCTGATCAACCTGGTCATCCGCCTGGCCCCTTATGCGGTGGCCTGCTTCATGTTCAACCTGGCCGCGCTGTTCGGCTTCGAGCTGATCATCCGCCTGGGTGCCTATGTGGGCGTGGTGGTGCTGGCGCTGGGTCTGCACATGATCGTGACCTACGGTACCGCGGTGTGGCTGTCCGGCCGCTCGCCGCTGTCGTTCTTCCGCGATACCCAGGAAGCAACGGTGATGGCGTTCTCCACCGCCTCCAGCAATGCCACCCTGCCGACCGCGCTGCGCGTGGCCGACCAGATGGGCCTGCCGCAGCGCGTGTCGCGCTTCGTGCTGACCGTGGGTGCCACCGCCAACCAGAACGGCACCGCGCTGTTCGAGGGCGTGACGGTGATCTTCCTGGCCCAGTTCTTCGGCGTTGACCTGAGCATCGGCCAGCAGATCATGGTGATGGCGGTCTGCATCCTCGGTGGCATCGGTACCGCCGGCGTGCCGTCGGGATCGCTGCCGGTGGTGGCGATGATCTGCGCGATGGTCGGTGTGAATCCGCTGGGCATCGGCCTGATCCTGGGCGTGAATCACTTCCTGGACATGTGCCGTACCGCGCTGAACGTGACCGGCGACCTGGCCCTGACCACGCTGGTGGCCAAGGGCGAGTCGCACGATGGCCCGGCCCTGGGTCCGCAGCAGGACTGAGTCCAACGCCACTGCTGGCGACCTGATCGGGGTCGGATTCCTTTCCGCAGGGAAAGGGCTCCGACCCCTTTCACATGCGGAATCCGGCGGAGATCATGACGTGCCGGCCAGCGGCCGGCACGACCGGGCAAGGTGAACTGACCCCCCGCCCGGCGACTATGGGACAATAGGCCGCCCGCACGTCCGCGGCCGCCTCCCGATTCCGACAGAACCATGACGCAGCCTACCCGTCGCCAGTTGGCCAACGCCATCCGCTTCCTTGCCGCCGATGCGGTTGAAACCGCAAAGTCCGGCCACCCCGGCATGCCCATGGGCATGGCCGACATCGCCGAAGTCCTCTGGAACGACTACCTCCGCCATAACCCGAGCAACCCGCACTGGTTCAACCGCGACCGTTTCGTGCTGTCCAACGGCCACGGTTCGATGCTGCAGTACGCGCTGCTGCACCTGAGCGGCTACGACCTGCCGATCGAGCAGCTGAAGCTGTTCCGCCAGCTGGGCAGCCACACCGCCGGTCACCCGGAACGCCACGAGACCCCGGGCGTGGAGACCACCACCGGCCCGCTGGGCCAGGGTTTCGCCAATGCCGTGGGCTTCGCCCTGGCCGAGAAGCTGCTGGCACAGCGCTTCAACCGTCCGGAGCTGGAAGTGGTCGACCACCGCACCTGGGTGTTCATGGGCGATGGCTGCCTGATGGAAGGCGTGTCGCATGAAGCCGCTTCGCTGGCCGGCACCTGGGGCCTGCACAAGCTGGTCTGCTTCTGGGACAACAACCACATCTCCATCGACGGCAACGTCGAGGGCTGGTTCACCGACAACACCCCGGAGCGTTTCGAGGCCTATGGCTGGAACGTGGTCCGCGACGTCGATGGCCATGACCCGGACAGCATCAAGGCCGGCATCGAGGCCGCGCTGTCGCAGAGCGACAAGCCGACCCTGATCTGCTGCCGCACCACCATCGGGTTTGGTTCGCCGAACAAGGCGGGCAAGGAATCCAGCCACGGCGCACCGCTGGGCAAGGACGAGCTGGAAGCCACCCGCAAGCAGCTGGGCTGGGAATACGGTCCGTTCGAGATCCCGCAGGCGATCTACGACGGCTGGCGCGCCAATGGCGCCGGCACCCTGCGTCAGGCCGAGTGGGAACAGCTGTTCGACAAGTACGCCAGCCAGTACCCGGCTGAAGCAGCCGAACTGACCCGCCGCTCGCATGGCGAACTGCCGGCCGACTTCGTTGCCAAGGCCGATGCGTACATCGCCCAGGTGGCCGCGGAAGGCCCGACGATCGCCTCGCGCAAGGCGTCGCAGCTGGCCATCGAAGCCTATGCCCCGCTGCTGCCGGAAATCGTCGGCGGTTCGGCCGACCTGGCGCACTCCAACCTGACCCTGTGGAAGGGCAGCAAATCGGTTGCCAGCGACGACGCCAACGCCAACTACGTGTATTACGGCGTGCGCGAGTTCGGCATGACCGCCATTGCCAACGGCCTGGCCCTGCACGGTGGCTTCATTCCGTTCGACGCCACCTTCCTGGTGTTCAGCGACTACGCCCGCAACGGCGTGCGCATGAGCGCGCTGATCCCGGCGCACGCCATCCACGTCTACACCCACGACTCGATCGGCCTGGGCGAAGACGGCCCGACCCACCAGCCGGTGGAGCACCTGGCCTCGCTGCGCTACATCCCGAACAACGACGTGTGGCGTCCGTGCGATGCGGTCGAGTCGGCGGTGAGCTGGAAGGCCGCGATCACCCGCCAGGACGGCCCGAGCTGCCTGGTGTTCAGCCGCCAGAACCTGCCGCACCAGCCGCGCAGCGCCGAGCAGATCGCGCAGATCGAGCGCGGCGGTTACGTGCTGGCCGATGCCGCCGGTACCCCGGATGTGATCCTGATCGCCACCGGTTCGGAAGTCTCGCTGGCCACCGAAGCCAAGGCCCAGCTGGATGCGGCTGGTCTCAAGACCCGCGTGGTCTCGATGCCGTCCACCGACGTGTTCCTGCGCCAGGATGCGGCCTACCGTGAATCGGTGCTGCCGAACGCCGTGCGCAAGCGCGTGGCCGTGGAAGCCGGCGTCACCGGTTTCTGGCGCCAGTTCGTCGGCCTGGACGGTGCCGTGATCGGTATCGACACCTTCGGTGCCTCCGCCCCGGCCGACCAGCTGTACAAGCACTTCGGCATCACCACCGCGCACGTGGTGGAAGCCGCCAAGGCGCTGTAAGCAGCATCGCGACGTAATGAGGAAAGGCCGGCGCAAGCCGGCCTTTTCTTTGCCGCAGGAAAAAGGGGACGGAGGGGATTAAGTCGTTTGTGCACAAACGACTTAATCCCCTCCGTCCCCTTTTCTCAGGCGGTGCGTGCCAGTGCCAGGCGCAGCAGGCGCGCGTCCAGGCGTTCGGCGAAATCCTTCGGTGCCTGCAGGCCCATGCGCTGCAGGTACACCGCATCGCCGTCGCCGGCCGGTTGCCGTAGTGCTGCCCAGACGGTACGCAGCTTGTCGCCGCGGGTCTGCGTATTGGCCTTCAGCCACGCCAGCGCTTTCACCAGCACCTGCTCGATCTCGTTGAAGTCACTGCCCAGCGGATAGTCCGGCAGGCTGCCATCGGCGCGGAACGGGGCCAGCGCCGCTGTCAGCGCCTGCGGCGTATTGCGCTGCTGCCGCTGCGGATCCGGTTGCGCGACCGCCAGCAGTTTGCGCGAGGCGTGCGCCTGCTGCAGCAGGCCGCCCTGGAACGGGGCCTCGGTGATTGCGGTCATCGCATGCACGCAGTCCTCGTCGGTCAGTCCGCGCAGGTCGGCAATGCCGTATTCGTTGAGGTAGATGTCGCGCAGGTGGCGCGGAATGGTGGTGTGCCCGTAGTTCCAGCGCACGTTGGATTCGCGTCGGCCCTTGTCATCGCGCGCGGCGCGGAACATCAGCACGCTGCGGGCTTCCGGCAGGGCATGTGCCATCGCCACGAAGTTGTACTGGCCGCCCACACCGGATACCACGCGTCCATCGTCCAGCGCGTCGGACACCGCCGCGCCCAGCGCGGTGGCCATCATGCAGGAGTTGAAGAAGCGCGCATGGCGGCGCTGCAGGCGTTCCAGCGTTTCGTTGCCGCCGTACAGCTGGTTGATCTCGCTGATGCGGCGCATGCCGATCGCACGGCACTCGTCCTCTGGCAGCGTGCGCAGCCACTCGTAGAATTCCGGCGAGCCCAGGTAGAACGCGCCGTGCAGGTACTCACCTTCGGCCGCCAGTGTGGCGTGGTCGATCGACAGCGTGCTGCCGTTCTCGATGCGCTGCATCAGCGCCAGGTCATCGTGTACCTTGCGCTTGATCACCCCGGTCTGCACCAGCCTGCGGAAGCCCTCGTTGAGCATCTCGCTGCAGCCGTACAGACCCACTTCGAACGGGTCCACGCCGCCGATCTCCTGCACCAGCGGGTGGCTGGCCAGCTGCGGATCCAGCGCGTGCAGCACGCGGCGGTAGCGCGCGTTGTCGGTGTGGCGCAGCACCAGCGCATGGCTGAGCGCGTCGGCCAGCGTACCGATGCCGATCTGCAGCGTGCCGCCATCGCGCACCAGCGTGCTGGCGTACAGGCCGATGGCGTAGTCGGC
Organism: Stenotrophomonas sp. PAMC25021; assembly: GCF_004795795.1. NCBI lineage: Bacteria > Pseudomonadati > Pseudomonadota > Gammaproteobacteria > Lysobacterales > Lysobacteraceae > Stenotrophomonas > Stenotrophomonas sp. PAMC25021. Next base: position 3,035,194 of record NZ_CP039255.1, read on the forward strand.
ATCGCCGACCGGCTGCCGCGGCAGCCCGAACAGCGCCGGGTACGGCGGCGGTGGGGTGATCACCAGATCGAAGAACGAGACATCGACCGTGGCCGAGCCGCCCAGGTAGGGCAACTGGGGATCGATCTCGGCAATCAGCAGCGGACGCGGCAGGCCACGTGCGGTCATCGCGTCCAGCGTGTCCTGGGTGATGTCGTTGTTGCACGACAGGGAAAGCCGGCGGTCGTTCGGGCGCATCGCCACTTTCTGCACGATCACCTGTGGCGCGCGCTGCGCCACCGCATCGGCGGCGTGGGTGTAGTTCAGGCTGGTATAGCTGGACTGCGCCTGGCGCGACCCGAGCAGGGCGCCGGACTGCATGTAGAACTCTTCCACCTGCACATGTGCAGGCAACGCGTCGCGCGCGATCGCATCGGCATAGGCCAGGCGCGGGAAGTCGTCGCCGAAATGGCGCTGCGCGAACGGTGCCAGGAAGCGGGCTTCCAGGCCGTTGCCCCGCGCCTTCGGCGGATTCAGCGACAGCGCGGTATACAGCTGCAGCGGCCGCGACGGATCGTGCTCGACGCGCGCGTAGAGGGCATTGAGCAGCCGATGCGGCTTGCCCAGTGCCAGCGGTGCCCCGATCCGCAGCGGCCCGTCCACGCGCGCAAACAACCAGTCGACGGCGGCGTCCAGGTCGGTGAGGTGTTCGGTCATGCGCGGCGGTCCTGCGTCGGGGGAGTGCGGGCATTACAGCATGTCGGGCTTGAACCGCCGTCGACGCGAGACTTCCGCGCCGGCCACCATGAACTGCCCATCGCCGCGGTAATGCACCGTGCGCGGCAGTTTCGGCCGGGGCGCAACATGGGCGTGCACGATTTCCCAGATGAACAGATTGCTCGCTGCCACCTGGCTGTCGTCGTACAGGCGGCATTCGAAGCACGAATGGCATTGGCCGACCAGTGGCGCGCCGACCTCACGCGCGGGCAGTGCGTCGAGCCCGAAACGGGCGAACTTGTCGACCTCGCGGCCGCTGCAGTTGCCGATGTCCACCACGGTATCGAGCAGCTCCACCCCGGGCACGTTGATCACGCACTCGCCGCTGCCGCGCGCCAACGCGTGGCTGTGGTTTGCGTCCCACAGGTAGGTGGCGACCAGTGAAGGCGAGAAGCCCATGACCATGTGCCAGCCCATCGTCATCAGGTTGCGCTGGCCGCGCCATGCCGTGCTGACCAGCACGATCGGGCCGGGTTCGAGGAAGCGGCGGGCCTGCTCGACCGGGAAATCCTTCTTCGGCAGTGCTTTCATCCGGGGCCAGGGGCGGGAGGAACCGATGCTGGCGCAGCCGGGATGAACCCGGAGTCGAGGGGCTTGACAGGCAGTTCGATTACGCGCGTAATCAATTTGTCGATTACGGATGTAAACCATGACCCCGATCAGCGAAGCCGAAGCCGTCGTGATGGAGGTGCTGTGGCAGCAGGCACCGCGTAGTGCCGATGACGTGGTGGCCGCGCTGGCCCATCGCGACTGGGCCGAGCCGACCATCAAGACCCTGCTCAACCGCCTGCTGACCAAGGGCGCGATCACTGCCGAGCGCGATGGACGGCGTTACCTGTACCGGCCGCTGCTGCAGCGACAGGCGTGGGTGGAGGCGCAGAGCCAGGACTTCATCGGCCGTGTCTTCGAAGGGCGCGTGGCGCCGCTGGTCGCGCACTTCAGCGAACGCGGCCAGCTGAGCGCGCAGGACATCGCCGAACTGAAGAAGCTGATCCAGGAGCTGGACCATGACTGAGCTGCTCGACGGACTGTGGCGGGCCAGCTTGTGGCTGGCCGTGGGTGTGGCCCTGCTGGCGGTGCTGCGACCGCTGCTGGTGCGGTTGGGGGGCGCTGGGCTGGCCTACCGCAGCTGGTGGCTGCTGCCGCTGCTGCTGGTGGCCCTGACGCTGCCATTGCCACAGGTTGCGGTGTTGCAGCAGGTACCCACGCTGCCGCTGAAAGTGATGCCCGGTGCCCTCGATGCCCTGAGCGGGCCCTCGCTGCCATGGGCCGGGCTGTTGTTCGCGCTGTGGGCATTGGGCGCGGGCATCCGCCTGTTGCGCGACCTGCACGCACAACATCGTTTCGAACGGAGCATGGGCCCACTGACGCCGCGCACCGATGGCAGCTGGCAGGCCAGCGGCGATCCCGGCTTGCCCGCGCTGGTTGGCCTGTGGCGCCCACGCATCGTGGTTGGTCCCGACTTCGACCTGCAGTTCACCGCACAGGAACAGAGCTTGATCCTGCAGCACGAGCGCAGCCATCACCGTCATGGCGATCACTGGGCCAACGGTGCGCTGCTGCTGGTGCGCGCGGTGTTCTGGTTCCACCCGCTTCTGCCGTGGGCTGCGGGCCGCTTCCTGCGCGACCAGGAACTGGCCTGCGATGCCCGCACCATGGCCCCGCAGCCGGCGCTGCGCGGCCTCTACGCCAGCACGCTGCTGAAGGCGCAGCTGGTCCACCCGGTTGCGCCAGCGGTCTGCCATTGGCGCAGCCAACCCGTGTTGAAGGAGCGTATCGCCATGTTGAAGCAGTCCAAGCGGAAGGCATTGCCGTGGGTGTCCGGGCAGGTGCTGGTGGTCGGGTTGTGTGTGGGCATGGGCGCGGTGGCATGGGCCAGCCAGGGCGGCGCGGTTGGGAGCCCGGGGATCGGTGTCGAGCCGTTCGAGCACGCTGAAGAAGATGCGGCCAAGGCTGGGCTGGACCGTCCGATCCAGATCGACAGGATGCCACCGCCGTCCTATCCAAAATCCGCGTTCGAGCAGCGCCAGGTAGGTGTGGTGAACCTGCGCGTGGAGGTGGATGCGCAGGGGCGTCCCAGCGATGTCCGCGTGCTCAGTGCCACCAATCCGGGCGTGTTCGATGCGGTGTCGATCGCTGCGGCACGCAGCTGGACCTATCGGCCGGCGATGAAGAACGGTAAGCCGGTTGCAGCGGCGGTGAAGATTCCGATCACGTTCGCCATGGACAACACCGAGGACACCCAATGAAGTCCGCTGCGCTGATCATGGCGGCAGCGCTGCTGGTCGGGTGTGCGAGCCAGGACCGCCTGACCACGGTGGATACCCGCAGCGAAAATGTCGGCCACCAGCGCCTGCAGCCGCAGGCGGGCAGCGGCGGTGGACAGTCGCAGGTGTATTCGCTGGGTGCGACCGAAGGCTACCGGATGCCCCAGCTGTACGCGGCACCGGACCCGGAGGTTGGCGATCGTGACCCGCGCGCGGAACTGGCGCCGACCACGATCTGCCTGCAGGTGGTGGTTGATGCCAATGGCGCCGTGGAGCGAAGCCTGCCATTGACCGATCGTCCGGAGTGCGCGGCAGGTGCTGCGGGCGAGAATGCGCCCCTGCTGCAGGCTGCCCAGGAAGCCGTAGCGATGTGGAAGTACTCGTCCGCAGCGGTCTGCCACTTCGCGGCGGGCAAGGTGCCTGCCGACCGCGGTGACTGCCGGGGCGCCGAGCGCGTCGAGCCGGTAGCGGTCACCCTGCAGTACGCCTTCACGTTCGAGATCGTGAAGGGCCAGCACGTGGTGCGGATGCAGGGAAAATGAACACTGGCGGTCCGCGATGGAAACCGATGGCGCCGGGCTCTGCCCGGCGTATGTCAGGCCCCGCCTTGGATATTGGCCTTTACCGCAGGCTGCATCAGCTTCGGTTCTTCCAACGTCGCATCGCGGGCCTGGCGCACGCTGACGAACTCCGCCTCGGCCACGCCGTCGTGCACGTGGATGTTGTGCGCGCGCTGTTCACCGATGGTGGTTTCGTTGGCGAAGTCGCGGCCGCCCGGGCCGTAGTCGTGGCAGACGAACACGCGGGTGGCATCCGGCAGGGCCAGCAGGCGCTGGATCGAGCGGTACAGCTGTGCGGCATCACCGCCAGGGAAGTCGCAACGGGCAGTGCCGCCGTCGGGCATGAACAGCGAGTCGCCAGTGAACAGCGCATCGTCGATCAGGTAGGCGATGCTGTCGCTGGTGTGGCCGGGCACGGCGATCACCTGGCAGCGCAGTTCGCCCAAAGTGAAGGTCTCGCCATCACTGAACAGGTGGTCGAAGATTTCATCGGCGCCCGGAAGCTGCAGGCCATAGCGTGGCGCAAACGTCGCCTGCACCGCGCGGATGCCTTCACCGATGGCCAGCGTGGCCTGCGGAAAGTGCTGCTTGAGTCGGCGCCCGGCCGACACATGGTCGGCGTGGGCATGCGTCTCCAGCAGCCAGCGCAGCTGCACGCCCTGTTGTTCGATGGCCTGCAATGCCGCGCGCAGCGGTGATTCGCTGCTGGCGTCGGTGTCCGGGTCGTAGTCCAGGACCGGATCGATCAGCGCCGCCTCGCCGCTGGCCGGGTCGCTGACCAGGTAGCTGAAGGTGTTGCTGTCACGGTGGAAGAACGACTGCACCTGGACCGGCATTGGAGCTCTCCTCAGCGCGTGCCGAGCACGCGGTTCAGCAACTGCGCCAGGTTTTCACCGGCCAGCCGCAGCTGCGCTTCGGCCAGCGGCCGGTAGCGCTCGGTGTACTCGTCACCGATTTTACGCGAGGCCGGATAAACGCCAGGTTGCATGGAGATGCGGCAGCTGGCCTCGGCCCAGGCCTGCGGGTCGCGCTGCGGGTTGGACTGGCGTGCCAGCTTCGGTGCGCGCTGGCTCTGCAGCACCGGCAGGTAGCCGGCATCGTCCAGCTTGCGGGTGTTGAGCATGCCGCTGTCCCACAGCGAGTGCAGGTTGGTACCGCGGTTGCCGAACTGCAGCTGGAAATCATTGCCGCCCTTGTCGTGGGCGTAGCCGGCGTGCATCGGCTGGTGGATGTCGCCGACCAGGTGCACGACGAACTTCAGCGCCTGCAGGCGCTCGCCGTCAGTCAGGCTGCGGTCGCCCAGAATGGCGCTCTGCGCCTTGAGGGCTTCGACGATGCAGTTGCCGTTCCTGCAGTGCTTCGGTGCTTCGTAGTGGCAGTCGTCTTCGGCAATGTTGACGTAGTGCCAGCCGGCCGAGCGACGGCCCAGGCCCGGGTCCTTGGCGCGCAGCTGGTCGGCCCAGGGCGCGATGCTGGCCAGGGTGGCGTCCGGTTCGGTGGCCAGCAGGCGGTCCACTTCGGCGCGGGCGGCGGGGGTGAGGCGGGCGTCGGCGACTTCGGCGACAAGGCGGTGGCCTTGCGCGCCCCAGGCATGGGCAGGGGCGGAGACGGACAGCAGGGCCGGCGCCAGGGCGGCGGCGAGGAACAGGGAGTGCAGGGCTTTCATGCGCCCATTCTAGCGGGGTAGGTGGATTGAAGAGCGGCGCGTTCCTGTTCCGAAGTGGAAGCGTAGAGGGAGGGGCGGCGGGACACGCCGTAAATCCGTCCTTGGAGGAGGCTCGATGGCGCCATCCATGCCGCCAACGGTCCCGCCGCCCCTCCCTCTGCGCTCCCCTCCAAACATGGCCGCGGAGGCGGATGCAAACGTCAAATGCAACATCAAAAACAAATGCAGGATCAAAATCGGCCTCCTGCAATTACAGGCAATCACTGCGCCTCGGATGCACGGGTTCTGCTCTTGCCTTTGCTTGAGCTGGTACGCACGCGGTGATGGGAAGGGGCAAGGCGGGGAGCGGAGCCGGGACCGTTGGCGCCATGGATGGCGCCATCGAGCCCCCAGGGATGGGTTTACGGCGTGTCCCGGCTCCGCTCCCTGCCTTGCCCCAGCTCCGGAACCGCTTCAGTCCCAGGCACAAAAAAGCCCCGGCAATTACCGGGGCAACATGCTGCGAGGGCTTTGCGTGTAGCGGGGGAGCGGGGGCGAAGCCCCCGCGCCCAATACACCGCTTTAGAACTTGAAGACGTACGAAGCGCCGTAGACCAGCGGATCGATGTTGACCGTGCCGATCTTCTCGCCGTTCAACTTCACCTTGCTGTCGATGTCGATCCAGCGCATGTCCACGCGCAGGGCGCCCTTCTCGCCGATCGCGAAGTCCACGCCGGCGTGTGCGGCCAGGCCCCACGAATCCTGCAGCTTCAGCTTGCTGCCGGCCAGCGCACCCGTAGTGTCTTCGCTGAAGAAGGTGGTGTAGTTCAGGCCGGCGCCGACGAACGGCGACACCTTGCCCTTGCTGTTGAAGTGGTACTGCAGGGTGACCACCGGCGGCAGCTGCTTGGTGCTGCCGACGCGGCCCAGGCCGTTGATGTTGATGTCGTGCTTGAACGGCAGCGCGGCCAGCACTTCGATGCCCAGGTTGTCGGCGATGAAGTACTCGCCGGTGATGGTCGGCTTGACGTCATTGTCGACGTCGACCTTCAGGGTGCCGCCGGCCAGCCAGCCGTTGTTCGACTTCGGCGCCACCTGGTGCACGCCGGCCGAGACGGTCCAGTCGCCCTTGGACTGGGCCATGGCCGGGGCGGCGGCGAGCGACAGGGCGGCGGCCAGGCTGGCCATGATCAGGGGGGAGGTCTTGCGCATGGGGGTGTTCTCGTTGCTGGGTGGATGGCGACAGTCTCGGCCTCACGCCGCGCTAACGCTTTGATCCGGATCAAATCCTGTCCGTGGGCCGGCCGGCGGTCCCGGCTGGCCCACGGTGGCCAGCGGCGGTTTGCTAGACTTGTGGGCCCTATCCATCCCGCCGCACCTGTCGCGGCCGCAGGAGCTTGAGAAATGGCAATCAAGGTTGGTATCAACGGTTTCGGTCGCATCGGGCGTAACGTCCTGCGCTCGGCGGTGCTGAACTTCGGCGACGACATCGAAATCGTGGCCATCAACGATCTGCTGGAGCCGGACTACCTGGCGTACATGCTCAAGTACGACTCCGTGCACGGCCGCTTCAAGGCCGACGTGGCGGTGCAGGGCAACGACCTGCTGGTCAACGGCAAGAAGATCCGCCTGACCCAGGAACGCGACCCGGCCAACCTGAAGTGGGATGAAGTCGGCGCTGATGTGGTGCTGGAAGCCACCGGCCTGTTCCTGACCAAGGAAACCGCGCAGAAGCACATCGATGCCGGCGCCAAGAAGGTCATCATGTCGGCCCCGTCGAAGGACGACACGCCGATGTTCGTGTACGGCGTGAACGACAAGACCTACGCCGGCCAGGCGATCATCTCCAACGCTTCGTGCACCACCAACTGCCTGGCCCCGCTGGCCAAGGTCATCAACGACAAGTGGGGCATCAAGCGCGGCCTGATGACCACCGTGCATGCGGCCACCGCCACCCAGAAGACCGTCGATGGCCCGTCCAACAAGGACTGGCGCGGCGGCCGTGGCATCCTGGAAAACATCATTCCCTCGTCCACCGGTGCGGCCAAGGCCGTCGGCGTGGTCATTCCGGAACTGAACAAGAAGCTGACCGGCATGAGCTTCCGCGTGCCGACCTCGGACGTGTCGGTGGTCGACCTGACCGTCGAGCTGGAAAAGGAAGCCACCTACGCCGAGATCTGCGCCGAAGTGAAGGCACAGAGCGAAGGCCCGCTGAAGGGCATCCTGGGCTACACCGAAGACAAGGTGGTGGCCACCGATTTCCGCGGCGAGACCTGCACCTCGGTGTTCGACGCCGAAGCCGGCATCGCCCTGGATGGCACCTTCGTCAAGCTGGTCACCTGGTACGACAACGAGTGGGGCTACTCGAACAAGTGCCTGGAAATGGCCAAGGTCGTCGCCGCCAAGTAAGGCCGGCGAGCAGCGCGCGCGGACCCCGGCCTGGCCGGGGTTCGTCGTTTATGGGGCCAGCCCTGTCGTAGCATGGGCCGGTCGACCGCTGCCGCTGGGGCGCGGAACCGCATTGGAAGCATGCAATGGAAGCACTGATAGCCCTGGTCGTACTGGTTCTTCTGGCTATTCCGCTGTTGCTGGTGGTCGCGCTGGTGATGATCGCCGGCCTGCGCCGCCGCGTCGCGGCGCTGGAAAGCGCGATGGCCGCCGCGCCTGCCACCGCCAGGCCGGCCGCCAGCGCGCCCACGCCTGAACGGGCTGCGGCCACGCCCACGGCCAGTGCCGATCCACCGTTCCTGCGGCCGGTCGCCGCTGCTGCGCCGCACCCCACGCAGCCACCGGTGCGCGAAGCAGCGCCGACCGAGGCGCCTGTTCCCCGACCTGCTGCGCCACCGCCGGTGCCACCGGTGCCGGTGCAGCCGCCGCTGCCTTCCGAGCCGGCACTGCCCAACGTCATCGAGCGCGGCATCGGTGCGGTCAAGCGCTGGTTCACCGAAGGCAACGTGCCGGTCAAGATCGGCATGCTGGTGCTGCTTGCCGGTGTCGCTGCGCTGCTGAAGTACGTCAGCGACCAGGGCTGGCTGGTGTTGCCGATCGAGCTGCGCCTGGCCGGCATCACCGTGGGGGCGCTGGGCCTGCTGGCCTTTGGTTGGCACCAGCGCGAGCGCCGGCGCCTGTTTGCGCTGGCCTTGCAGGGCGGTGCCATCGGCGTACTGCTGCTGACCATCTTCGCGGCCTTCAAGCGCTTCGACCTGATTCCGCCGGGCTTCGCCTTCGCCAGCTCCATTGCCCTGGTGGCCGGGCTGTGCGTGCTGGCGGTGGTGCAGAACTCGCGCACGCTGGCCGTGCTGGGCATCCTGGCCGGCTTCATGGCACCGCTGTGGCTGTCCGCCGGCAGCGGCAATCACGTGGGGCTGTTCAGCTATTACGCGGTGCTCAACGCAGGCATTTTCGCCATCGCCTGGTTCCGCCCTTGGCGCGCGCTGAACCTGCTGGGCTTCGCCTTCACTTTCGGCATCGGCACCTTCTGGGGCGTGCTGCAGTACGTACCGGACAAGTTCAGCAGCACTGAGCCGTTCCTGCTGTTGTTCTTCGTGTTCTACCTGCTGATCCCGCTGCTGTACGCGCGCCGCCAGCCGGCCAGCCGGCGCGATCTGATCGATGGCAGCCTGGTGTTCGGCACGCCGCTGGTCGCATTCTCGTTGCAGGCAGGCATGCTGCACGAACAACCGATGACGCTGGCACTATGCGCGCTGGGCCTGGCCGCGATCTACGCGGTACTGGCACGGACACTGATCGCACGCGCGTCCTATACCGTGCTGGCGCAATCGCATGCCGTGCTTGCGGTGGGCTTCGCCACGCTGGCGGTGCCGCTGGCCTTGTCGGCGCGTGCCACCGGTGCCGTGTTTGCGCTGGAAGGTGCAGGCCTGGCCTGGTTGGGGCTGCGCCAGAAGCGCTGGCTGCCGCAGGTATCCGGCGCGTTGCTGCAGATCGGCGCCGCATTCGCCTTCGTTGCCGGTGGCGACCACTGGCACGAAGACCTGCGCTTCCTGATCAACCCGACCGCCATCGGCGCGCTGTTGCTGGCCCTGGCCGGCTTCGCGTCGGCGTGGAGCTACCAGCGCAGGCCACGTCATGAGGTCGCACTGGTGTACTACCTGTGGGGCCTGCTGTGGTGGCTGGGCGGCCTGGTCCATGAGATCACGCGCTTCTTCCCGTACCGCACCGAAGTGGACGCGTTGCTGGTGCTGGCCGCGGTCACTGCCTGGCTGGTGGCCGAAGTGCCGCGTCGCCAGCCGGCACGTGCACTGGGCGTGACCGCACTGGCCATGCTCGCGCTGGGCTTCCCGCTGGCCCTGGTGCAGAGCGATGCACACCACCAGCCGTTCGCCGGTTATGGCGCGCTGGCCTGGGCGGTGTTCGCGGTGCTGGGCGTGCGGACCCTGCTGTGCCTGCGCCAGGGCGGCGATACCGTGGCCCGCATCGCGCAGTTCCTGTGGTGGCTGCTGTGGCCGTCGCTGCTTTCGCTGCTGGCCCTGTGGGGCGGTGGCGAAGCCGATCTGGCGCAGGGCTGGACGACCCTGCTGGTGACCTTGCCATGGCTGCTGATGGCGGCACTGTCGCTGTGGCGCTGGAATGCGCTGCGCTGGCCATTGGGACAGGCCTTCGACAGCGTGCGCGTCCCGCTGCAGTGCGTGCTGTTCGGCCTGCTGTCGATCGGCTGGCTGTTGGGCCAGCTGCTGCCGGGCGACGCTGCACCGCTGTTGTGGCTGCCGGTGCTGAATCCGGCCGAGATCGGCCAATGGTTGAGCCTGTTGCTGCTGGCGCGCTGGCTGTACAGCAATCAGGGTTCGCAGGCCCCGCAGGCATTGCTGAACATCCGCATGCCGCTGCTGGCACTGGCGGCCTTCGTCGCGCTGACCAGCCTGGTGCTGCATGGCGTGCACCAGTGGGGTGGGCTGGCGTGGAACGCGTCGATGATGCGCTTCAGCCTGGCCCAGACCAGCCTGACCGTGTTGTGGAGCGTGCTGGGCGTGATTGCCTGGGTGTGGGGTTCGCGTCGTGGCCAGCGTGTGCTGTGGATGGTCGGTGCCGTGCTGATGGGCGTGGTACTGGCCAAGCTGGTTATTGTCGATCGCCAGCACCTGGGCAACCTGCTGGGCATCGCATCGTTCATCGCCTACGGCCTGCTGTGCACGGTCGTGGGTTATCTGGCACCGGCTCCGCCGAGCGTGGCGCCGACCGTGGAGGAAAAGCAATGAGGAAGTGGAGCAGGGCGCTGCTGCCGGCGATGTTCGGCATGCTGGCCGCCGTCGTGGTGCAGGCGGCTGATTACCGCACGCAGTATGCCGAGCAATGGCCGCTCACATTGTCCAGCGCGCAGTCCGGTGCCTACCGCATCGTGCTGGAGCCGGCGATCTACCGCCGTGCCGTGAGCCCCGACCTCAGCGACCTGCAGGTGTTCAATGCAGCCAGCCAGCTGCTGCCGTCGGCACTGCTGGCGCCGGACCAGCCGCTGGCGCAACCGCCGGTGCAGCGTGAGCTGCCGTGGTTCGTGCTGCCGCCGCTGGCCGATGCCCAGCGCAACGATCTGCAGCTGCTGACCGAGCGTGATACCGATGGGCGCGTGCGCCGGGTCGAAGCACGGGTGAGTGGCGGGGCGACGGCGAACGGGCAGGGCGGCTGGCTGATCGACGCCAGCATGCTCGACCAGCAGCCGCTGGCGGCGCTGGTGCTGGACTGGGCCGACAGCGGCCAGCCGCTGCAGGCGCAGGTTCAGCTGGATGCCAGTGATGACCTGCAGCACTGGCGATCGATGGGTCGCGACGTGCCGCTGGTGGATCTGCAGCGCGCCGGCAAGCGCCTGCTGCAGCGCCGCCTGCAGGTGGACGGCACTGCACGCTACCTGCGCATCCTGGCGCAGGGCGACTCGCGGTTGCCGACCCTGCGCGGCGTGTTGGCGGAACTGCCGCCAGCGCCGGCCACGCTGCCGTGGGAATGGCTGTCGCTGGAGCCGACGTCGAAGGGCAAGGGCGAATACACCTTCGAGATGGATGGCCGGTTCCCGGTGGCGCGCGCCGATGTGGCCAGCACCGACAACAGCCTGGTGCAATGGACGCTGTTCAGTCGTGATGACGAGAGTGCCGAGTGGCAGCGCCGCAGCGCGCCGTGGATCGCCTACCAGGTGCAACAGGGCACGCAGGGCCAGCGCCAGCAGTCGGCGGCGCAGCCGCTGGGCGGCGTGCACCGCGACCGCTACTGGAAGCTGGTGGCGAATCCGGCGGAATCTGCCACTGCGCCGACGCTGCGCCTGGGCTACCAACCCGAAGTGCTGGTGTTCCTGAGCCAGGGTGCGGCGCCCTACGCACTGGCGGTGGGCAGCGCGACCGCGCGCCGCACGGACGCGCCGATCGGGGTGTTGATCGAGGAACTTCGGCAGCGCAACGATCCGTCGTGGCAGCCGACGCTGGCGCGACTGGAAGGCAGCCCGGAACCGCTGGCGGGCGACGCGGCGCTGAAACCGCAGCATGACTGGAAGTCGTGGCTGTTGTGGGCGCTGCTGGGTCTGGGCGTGCTGGTGGTGGGTGGCCTGGCGCTCAGCCTGCTTCGGCAGAAGCCGACGCCTTCGGCGTAGGTTCCGGCGAACGGCGCAGCCCCTCGTGGGTGGCTGCAAAGCGCGATCCCGGGGATGGGCCGAGCGGGTGGGCTGGGCAGGGGACGCCGTGAATCCGTCCCTGGAGGCTTAGCCGCGCCATCCATGGCGCGGATACCCCTGCCCAGCCCACCCGCCCGGCCTCTGACAGTTTCCGTGTGCGTCCACCCACGGAAAGAAAAAAAGAAGAGCAAAAGCTGCTTGGCTGGGCGCTCTTTGTAGAGCCGAGCCCACGCTCGGCTGCTGCTCGCGGTAGACCCAGCCGAGCATGGGCTCGGCTCTACATTAGTTTCTCCGACATCAGAAACCGCTCTTGCTCCTGCCTTTGCCATCCGCTCCGCCTCATGAACCTGTCAAGGCCGGGATGGTGTGGGGTGGCAGGGGTGTGAGCCGCATGGATGCGGCGACCAAGCCCCCATGGACGGGTTTACGGCGTCCCCTGCCACCCCACAGCACCCCGGCTCACCCTCAGCACCAAGAAGCGCCAGCGCTTTGGCTGTTGCAGTTCGCTGTTGCCGTACGCCTCTGCCTGCCGCAGGCATCGCCACCCGATACAATGGCCGCCTGCCGTAGCCCGGCATCCCGTCCCTGAGCCAAAGAGTTGCCCATGTCCATCGTCCGCATGACCGACCTCGACCTCTCCGGCAAGCGCGTGCTGATCCGCCAGGATCTGAACGTGCCGATCGAGAATGGCCGCATCACTTCCGAACAGCGCATCACCGCTTCGCTGCCGACGCTCAAGCGCGCGCTGGAGCAGGGCGCGGCAGTGATGGTCACCTCGCACCTGGGGCGCCCGAAGGAAGGCGTGTGGAGCGAGGCCGACTCGCTGGCGCCGGTCGCCCAGCGCCTGTCCGAGCTGCTCGGCCGCGAGGTTCCGCTGGTGCGTGACTGGGTCGACGGCGTCGACGTGCAGCCGGGCCAGCTGGTGCTGCTGGAAAACTGCCGCATGAACGTCGGCGAGGGCAAGGACGACGAGGCCCTGTCGAAGAAGTACGCCGCCCTGTGCGACGTGTTCGTGATGGATGCCTTTGGTACCGCACACCGCGCGCAGGCCTCGACCCATGGCGTCATCCGCTTCGCCCCGGTCGCGGCCGGTGGCCCGCTGCTGATGGCCGAGCTGGACGCGCTGGCGCAGGCGCTGGACGCACCGGCCAAGCCGCTGCTGGCCATCGTTGCCGGCAGCAAGGTCAGCACCAAGCTGGAACTGCTGGCCAACCTGGTCGGCAAGGTCGACCAGCTGATCGTTGGTGGTGGCATCGCCAACACCTTCATCGCTGCCGCCGGCTACAAGGTCGGCAAGTCGCTGTATGAGCCGGACCTGCTGGACACCGCGAAGAAGATCGTGGCCGATGCCAAGGCGCGTGGCGCCGACATCCCGCTGCCGGTCGACGTGGTCACCGCCAAGCAGTTCATGCCGGACGCTGTTGCCGAAGTGAAGGCGGTCGACGCCGTCGCCGAGGACGACCTGATCCTGGATATTGGCCCGCAGACCGCTGCGCAGTACGCGCAGCTGATCGGAAAGGCCGGCACCGTGGTCTGGAACGGCCCGGTCGGCGTGTTCGAGTTCGAAGCCTTCAGCAAGGGCACCGAAGCGCTGGCCCGCGCCATCGCCAGCTCGCCGGCATTCTCCATCGCGGGCGGTGGCGACACCCTGGCGGCGGTCGACAAGTTCGATATCGCCGGGCAGGTCAGCTATATCTCCACTGGCGGTGGTGCGTTCCTGGAGTTCCTGGAAGGCAAGACCCTGCCGGCCGTCGCCGCACTCGACGCGCGCGGCGCATGAGTGCCGACCGTAGCAAGGATGTCCTGTTCTTCGACCTCGACGGCACGCTGATCGATTCGCAGGTGGGCATCACCGCCTGCATCGCCTATGCGCTGCAGAAGATGGACCATCCGGTGCCGCCGCAGGAGACGCTGCTGGGCTGGATCGGTCCGTCGCTGCGCACCACCTTCGCGCCGCTGTTCGTCGAACCGGCACGGGTGGAACAGGCGGTGGGCTACTACCGTGAGCGCTTCGACGCCGAAGGCTGGCGCGAACACACGGTGTACCCGCAGGTGGAAGACACGCTGCGCACGCTGCATGGCCGTGGCCACCGCCTGGCGGTGGTCACCGCCAAGAACGAGCCGCATGCGCGCCGCATCCTTGCGCACCTGCCGTTTGGCGGGCTGTTCGAGGAGATCATCGGTTCGACCCTGGATGGCTCGCGCAGCCACAAGCCGGAGCTGGTCGGGGAAGCTCTGCGCCGGCTGCAGGTGCAGCCCGCACAGTGCTGGATGATCGGCGACCGCCGCATGGACATCGAAGGCGCGCGTCACCACGGCCTGCGCAGCGTGGGTGTGCTGTGGGGCTTTGGCGGTGAGGCGGAACTCACCGCGGCCGGCGCTGGCCAGCTGGCACGCGAACCGGCGCAGCTGGAAACGCTGCTGGCCTAGCTTGCTGTAGCGCCGAGCCGATGCCCGGCTGCTCCGGCGAGTGGCCAGCCGGGCATGGGCTCGGCTCTACGGAATGCCCTGCGCCAGCGTATGTCCGGACAATGTCCGTTGCATGACCTGCGGAGTCAGGCAGCACAAGGCTGTAACCGTATACATGCGGCGTGAAGGATGTGCTAATTTCCGTTCTTTAACGGGAGAGGCCCATCCACCATGTTCGAGCGTCAGCGTCGCACCAAGATCCTTGCCACCCTCGGTCCGGCCACTGATCCGCCGGGCGTGCTGGAGGATCTTTTCCGCGCCGGCGTCAATGTGGTGCGCCTGAACTTCAGCCATGGCGATCCGTCCGGCCAGGCCAAGCGTGCCGCCGAAGTGCGTGCTGCTGCGGCCCGCGTAGGCGTGGAAGTGGGCATCCTGGCCGACCTGCCGGGCCCGAAGATCCGCATCGAGCGCTTCGCCGAAGGCAAGGTGCAGCTGAAGGCGGGTGACCGCTTCGACCTGATCGCCAGCGAGAACGCCGGCCCGGGCAACGCCAGCCAGGTGGGCGTGAGCTACCTCGGCCTGCCGCAGGACGTGGGCCCGGGTGATGTGCTGCTGCTCGACGACGGCCTGATGCAGCTGCAGGTGGTGGAAGTGCAGGGCGAGCGCATCGTCAACACCGTGCTCAACGATGGTGTGTTGTCCGACCGCAAGGGCCTGAACAAGCAGGGCGGCGGCCTGTCGCTGGGTGCCCTGACCGAGCGCGACAAGGAACTGATCGGCATCGTTGCCAAGATCGGCGTGGACTTCATCGCCGTGTCGTTCTGCCGCAACGCGCAGGACATGAACGACGCGCGCGACATCGCCCGCTCGCACGGCTGTGATGCCGCCCTGGTGTCGAAGATCGAGCGCACCGAGGCGATCGAGAACCTGGAAGAAATCGTCGAGGCCAGCGACGTGGTGATGGTTGCCCGTGGCGACCTTGGCGTGGAAATCGGCGATGCCGAGCTGCCGGGCCTGCAGAAGAAGATCATCAAGGCCTCGCTGGCGCAGAACAAGGTGGTGATCACCGCCACGCAGATGCTGCAGTCGATGGTGGAAAGCCCGATCCCGACCCGCGCCGAAGTGCTGGACGTGGCCAACTCGGTCATCGACGGTACCGACGCGGTGATGCTGTCGGCGGAAACCGCCGCCGGTGCCTACCCGGTCAAGGCGGTGGAAGCGATGGCACGCATCTGCCTGGGTGCCGAGCGCCAGTTCCAGACCGAGACCGATTTCAACGCCTCGCCGCGCAACCTGGAACGTGCCGACCAGGCAATTGCCATGGCCACCATGTTCCTGTCGCAGCATGTGGGCGTGCGCGCGATCGTGGCCATGACCGAATCCGGCGGCACCGCGCGTTACCTGTCGCGTTTCCGCGCCAAGGCGCCGGTGTTCGCGGTCACCCGCCACGACGGCGCGCGTCGCCAGATGGCGCTGATGCGCGATGTGTTCCCGATCAACTTCGACAGCCGCGGCCTGACCCCGCGCGAAGCGGCGCGCGGCAGCATCCGCCTGCTGGTCGAATCGGAACTGCTGCAGGCCGGTGACCGCGTTGTGTTCACCAGCGGCGAGCACATGGAAACCCATGGTGCCACCAACACCCTGCGCCTGCTGGAAGTGGGCGAGGATGGCCGCGCCATCGGCCTGGGCGATCTGTAAGCCCTGACGGTCGGGTCGGCGCTGCCGATCCGGGGTCAGAGCCCTGAAGGGATCTGACCCCGTACTGACCAGGGGTCAGATCCCTGAAGGGGCTCTGACCCCATGCCGCAGGACATCCTTTGTCCTGCGTAGACGTGGAAGCGTTTCCATCCTGTCCTCCACGGCGAGGCAACGGGCAGCAGGGCTATACTTACGTTTTTCCCGCACCCGCCACAGGAAATACATGAGTATCGAACAGCTGGCTGAAACCGCCCAGGCCATGGTCGCCCCGGGCAAGGGCATCATCGCGATCGACGAATCCACCGCTACCATCGCCAAGCGTTTCGCCGGCGTCGGTATCGAGAACACCGAGGAGAACCGTCGCGCCTACCGCGAGCTGCTGCTGACCACGCCGAAGCTCAACGAGCACATTTCCGGCGCCATCCTGTACGACGAGACCATCCGCCAGTCGACCAAGGACGGCGTGCCGTTCGCCAAGTACATGGCCGACCACGGCATGATTCCGGGCATCAAGGTGGACAAGGGTGCGCACCCGCTGGCCGGCTGCCCGGGCGAGCTGGTGACCGAAGGCCTCGACGGCCTGCGCGAGCGCCTGCAGGAGTATTACAAGCTGGGCGCGCGCTTCGCCAAGTGGCGTGCGGTCATCAACATCGGCGAGAGCATCCCGTCGGGCACCTGCATCGAGTCCAACGCCCATGCGCTGGCCCGCTATGCAGCGCTGTGCCAGGAATGCGGCCTGGTGCCGATGGTCGAGCCGGAAGTGATCATGGACGGCGACCACGACATCGAAACCTGCTACGAAGTCACCGAAGCCACCCTGCGCTCGCTGTTCGACGCGCTGTACCAGCAGAACGTGCTGCTGGAAGGCACCATCCTGAAGGCCTCGATGGTCATCTCCGGCAAGGACTGTGAAGAGCAGGCCGATGTCGAGGAAGTGGCCGAGTCGACCGTGATGTGCCTGAAGAGCACCGTGCCGGCGATCCTGCCGGGCGTGGTGTTCCTGTCCGGTGGCCAGAGCGACGAGCAGTCCACCGAGCACCTGAACGCGATGAACCAGCTGGGCAACCTGCCGTGGCCGCTGAGCTTCTCCTACGGCCGCGCCATGCAGCAGGCCGCGCTGAAGCTGTGGGCCAAGGACATGAAGGGCAACTACGCTGCTGCCCAGAAGACGGTGTACGAGCGCGCCAAGGACAACGGCCTGGCCGCGCTGGGCAAGTGGAACGGTTGATCCGTCCCATCGCCGGATGAACAAGGCAGCGCCGGCATCACGCCGGCGTTTGCTTTTGCGGGTATCTTTTCCGCCCCCGCGTGCCTGGCCGGTATGCGGGAACCACATGGAAGGCCAAGGAGAAACAACATGCGTTTGGCAGCAATCACACTGGCCGTTGCCACGGTCCTGGTCGCCAGCGGTTGCAACCGCATCGGCGGCGGCGCGGACGCGGGCAAGGCCGCGTCACTCGATTTCGACAAGCCGGTATCCGGCGAGATCACCTCGCGCAGCGGCATCAACTACAACGACGGCAGCCACCACCAGCTCTACCAGATCAAGCTGGAAGACAAGCAGCTGGTCGGGCTGAAGCTGACCGGTTCGCTGAGCGGCTCGATCGCCGTGTTCAACAACGGCAGCCTGGTGGCCAGCAGCAACACCGGCTACGAGCGCGAAGGCGACGTCTCGGTGGCCTTCCGTGCCAACGGTGGCGGCACCTACCAGGTGGCGGTCAACGCCAACGGCTCGACCGACTACGGTCCTTACCGCCTGCGCGCCGAGAAGCTGGTGCCGTACGACGGCAAGCCGCTGGCGGGCAGCGGCGAGATCGTCGACATGCTGGCCGGTGGTTCCCAGGACTACACCCTGCAGGTGGACAAGGCCGGCCTGTACGAGATCCGCCTGGTGTCGGATGTCTTCGATCCGGTGCTGAAGCTGTCGGGCCAGGGCGTGGATGCAGAGAATGACGATGGCGGCGACAGCACCAACTCGCGCCTGACCCTGTCACTGAAGCCGGGCAAGTACACCCTGACCGCGCGCGGCCTCGGCGACGGCGTCAGCGGCATGTTCACCCTGTCGGCCAACCGCATCGAGCTGCCCGGCAATCTGGTCGAGCGCGATGGCACGGCGCTGCCGAAGGCGGGCAGCGTGTACACGATGCTCGACAACGATGGCCGTCGCCGCTTCCTGCTGTCGCTGGACCGCCCGGCCGATGTGCGCCTGGATGCGATTTCCAGCCAGGTTGATACCGTGCTGCGCGTGGTCGGCGGCGATGTCGAGCTGACCGACGACGATGGTGGCAACGGCACCAATTCGCGCCTGGAAGAGACCCTGCCGGCCGGTCATTACACGGTCGACGTGTCCAGCCTGAACAATGGCGCGGGCATGGTGGAAGTGCGCGTGCAGGTGGATGGCGCCAGCGCCGATGGGGCTGCGGCCTCGGCGGCACGCGCCGCAGCCGACGCAGCCGCCGTGGCCGATGACGCCGCCGCGGTGGAAGCTGCCAGCCGTTGAGCGTGACCCACGCCATGCGTGGCTGAGCACAACGGTGCAACGGAAAAGGCCGGGCACTGCCCGGCCTTTTTCTTTACGTCGCGCACCGGGATTCAGTGCGCGGCGGCAAAACCCGCATCGCCCAGGGGCGGCAGCATCGACCCGCGCGGTTCGCTGTCCGCGCTTTGCCCGGCGGCGCTCAACGCCTGCTGGTAGGCCTTGGCCGTAGCGGTATTGAACGCCACCAGCACGATGCGCATCGGTTGCGCATGGCTGCGCTGCCACGCCAGTGTTTCGGTCACTGCGATCTGCGCCGCCTGGTACAGCGGATAGCCATAGACGCCGCAGCTGATCGCCGGGAACGCGATCGACTGCACGCCCAGCGACTCGGCCAGCTGCAGCGACTTCCAGTAGCAGTTGGCAAGCAGCGCCGGTTCGTCGCGCTGGCCGTCATGCCAGACCGGGCCCACCGTGTGCAGTACATGGCGCGCCGGCAGCGCATGGGCGCTGGTGGCGCGCACTTCGCCCGTCGGGCAACGCACGCCCGGGCGCAGCTCCGGCAACTGCGCGCACTCGGCCAGCAATGCGGGGCCGGCCGCGCGATGGATCGCGCCGTCGACACCGCCGCCACCGAGCAGTGTTTCGTTGGCCGCGTTGACGATCGCATCCACCGCCAGGGTCGTGATGTCACCCTGCCAAACCTCGATCTTCATGCGTCCGTCTCCTGCCTGTGAGGTGATCCGCGCAGCATCTGCGCCGGCTGTTCCCACGGTAGGGGACAGGGCATCGATACTGCGTCATGACCGTCTCACGCGCTGCGATCCGACGGCCTTCACGCACGATGGCGGGCGACGCCTTCACGCAGGCTGAAGCAGAACGGGGTCAGATCCTTTCCCGCATGGGAAAGGCTCTGACCCCTGTCGCTGATCCACGCGGGTGGGGTCAGAGCCCTTTCCCTGCGGCAAAGGGATCCGACCCCGGGCGGTTTACGGCAGGCCGGCCAGCCAGTCGTCGTCGGAGCCTTCGTTGACATCGGCGAACAGCGGTGTGGAGAAATAGCGTTCACCAGTGTCCGGCAGCATCGCCAGGATCACCGCGCCGGGTTCGGCGCGGGCAGCCACGTCCAGCGCGCTGGCCACGGTGGCACCGGCAGAGATGCCGACGAAGATACCTTCCTCGGCGGCCAGGCGGCGCGCGGTGGCGATCGCGCGGTCATCTTCGACCGAGACCAGTTCGTCCACCACATCGCGGTTGAGCACGTCCGGCACGAAGTCCGGGGTCCAACCCTGGATCTTGTGCGGCTTCCAGTCATCGCCCTTGAGCAGGGCGGCGCCGGCCGGCTCGGTGGCGATGATGCGGGTCTGCGGGCGCGCGACCTTCAGCACTTCGCCCACACCAGTGAGCGTGCCGCCGGTGCCCCAGCCGCTGACGAAATAGTCCAGCCGCTTGCCGGCGAAGTCGCGCAGGATTTCCGCGGCGGTGGTGTTGCGGTGATAGGCCGGGTTGGCCGGGTTGGCGAACTGGCTGGCCAGGAACCAACCGTGCTGTTCGGCCAGTTCGGCTGCCTTGCGCACCATGCCGCTGCCGCGTTCGGCGGCCGGGGTCAGGATCACCTTGGCACCATAGGCACGCATCAGCTTGCGGCGCTCGACCGAGAAGGTCTCGACCATGGTCGCCACGAACTTGTAGCCGCGCGCTGCGGCGACCATCGCCAGTGCCACGCCGGTATTGCCCGAGGTGGCCTCCACGATGGTGTCGCCCGGCTTGAGCAGGCCACGCGCTTCAGCGTCGAGGATGATCGCCAAAGCCAGGCGGTCCTTGACCGAGCCGCCCGGATTGAACGACTCGACCTTGGCGTAAACGCTGACCTGCGGCGGTGCCAGACGCTGCAGCTTGACGATGGGGGTGTTGCCGACGGTGTCGAGGATGGAGTCGTACAGGGCCATGGAAGCGCTCCGGAAACGGGGCCGCGCCGGGTTTCGGCGGGCGAAGGGGGAGGGCTGGCTGTTCAGGCCAGCGGCTGCCGGCTGACCGTAGCGCCGGCATATGACGCCCGGAAATGACCAGATACCTTTCTTAAACAACCTTTGGTTATAAGCTGGTGACGGCAATTGACCCTAGAGTGGACCTCCGCCCCACGCCGCCTGCCTGCCCATGACGCTGACCCAGCTGCGCTACCTGGTTGCCATCGCCGACGCCGAGCTGAACATCACGCTGGCCGCCTCGCGCGTGCATGCCACCCAGCCCGGCTTGTCCAAGCAGCTCAAGCAGCTGGAGGACGAGCTGGGTTTCCTGTTGTTCGTGCGCAAGGGCCGCAGCCTGGAGTCGGTCACCCCGGCCGGGACCGAGGTGATCGCCCGCGCCCGCGCCGTGCTGGCCGAGGCCAACAACATCCGCACCTACGCGGCCAACCAGCGGCGCGAGAGCCAGGGCCAGCTGATCCTGACCACCACCCACACCCAGGCGCGCTTCGTGCTGCCGCCGGCGGTGGCGGCGATCAAGCAGGCTTACCCGCAGGTCAGCGTGCACCTGCAGCAGGCCGGTGAAGCCGACGCGCTGGATCGCTTGAACCAGGGTGACGCGGATATCGCCATCATAAGCACCGCTGGGGGGGAGCCCACCGATGGCATCGCGGTGCCACTGTTCCGCTGGCGACGCCTGGTGGTGGTGCCCAAGGGCCACCCGCTGGACCGCGCCGGGCGTGCACCGGACCTGGCCGCGCTGGCCCGGCAACCATTGATCAGCTACGAATCCTCGACCCGCCCGAATTCGTCGCTGCAGCGTGCGTTTGCCGCCAACGGGCTGGTGCCGGATCTGGCGCTGACCGCGCTGGATGCCGATCTGATCAAGACCTATGTGCGTACCGGCCTGGGCGTGGGCCTGCTGGCCGAAATGGCGGTCAGTTCCAACGACGAAGACCTGAGGTCGTGGCCGGCGCCGGACCCGATCAGCGAGTGCATCGCCTGGGCGGTGCTGCCGCGCGACCGCGTGCTGCGTGATTACGCGCTGGAGCTGGTGCATGTGCTGGCACCGCAGATCGATCCCCGCGACCTGCGGCGGGTGCTGGATGGCAACCAGGCGGCCGCGTGGCCGGTGCCACCGACCTGGGAATCACTGACCCAGACCATCACGGTGTGAGGGGGGCGAGCAGGGCTTGCAGCCCTGCACCTGCCGAATCAATGGCAACAGCCGAAGCAACAGCAACAGCCGAAGCAACAGCTGGCTTCCGTGGGAGGCGGGGCGGTGTGGGCAGGCAGGACACGCCGTAAACCCATCCCTGGGGGCTCGATGGCGCCATCCATGGCGCCAACGGTCCTGTCTGCCCACACCGCCCCACCTCTGACAGATCTTCGCGGCTGTTGGTAGGTGTCGACCTTGGTCGACACGGTAGATCCACGCCATGCGTGGATGAAAGCTGTCAGATATCGAAATACATCTGGGGTCAGATCCGTTTTCCTTCGGAAAACGGATCTGACCCCAAAGCCGTTCCAACAGACCGCAGGAAACTGTCGAAGGCGGGGTGGGTCCGGTTGCGGGAGTGTCCGCGGCATGGATGCCGCGGCCAAGCCCCCATGGATGGGTTTACGGCGTCTCCCGCAACCGGACCCGCCCCGCCATTCAACAGGAAGCCAGCTTTTGCTTTTGCTGTTGCTTCGGCTCTTGCCGTGGACGTGGCCTCTGCAGGTGCAGGGCGCAGCCCTGCCGATAAACCCCCTCCTGCGACGGTTCGTCGCACGGGCAACCCTGGACCCGGCTCTACACTAGCGGGATGACCCGGCTGTCCCGCCCGCAGCGCCTTCTGCTCCAGCTTGCCGTCCTGGCGACGCTGCTGATGGTGCTTGCGCCGCTGGTCAGCCGCGCGCTGCAGGCGCAGCCGATGGACCACGCTGCGATGGCCGGCATGGACCACGCGCACATGCAGCATGATGGTGCCGTAGCGGGCCAGAGCCCCTTGCCCGGGCAAACGGATCCGGCCCCACCGGTCGATCCCCACGCCATGCACGGCGAAGCCTGCGAATACTGCGTGCTGGCGATGCGCCTGCTGCCGTGGCTGGCCGTGCTTGTGCTGCTGTTGCCGCTGTTGTGGCGGCCGCGGCTGGTGTTCCCCTGGTCGCGGCAGGTGCTGCCCGCGCTGTGCTGGCCGGCGCATGCCGCGCGTGGGCCGCCGCCTTTCTCCATCGTTCGCTGATGTCCCTGTCGAATCTGCCGCACGACGCCTGACCGGGCGCCGTGCGCGCGTGCGTACCTTGGAGCTGTTCCGATGAAAATGACTTCCCGCCCCGCGGGCGCCTGTGCGCGCCTGCCGGTTGCCCTTGGCCTGGCCGTAGCTGCAACGCTCGCCCATGCCGCGCCCGCCGAAGAGGCGCGTACCCTCGACACCCTGGTGGTCACCGCTGCCGCACCGTCCTCGCCACTGCACTGGGTGACCGACCCACGCCTGCCGCGGCAGCCGGTACCCGCCAGTGATGGCGCCGATTACCTGAAGACCGTTCCCGGTTTCTCCGCCATCCGCAACGGCGGCACCAACGGTGACCCGGTGCTGCGCGGCATGTTCGGTTCGCGCCTGAACATCCTCAGCAATGACGGCAACCTGATCGGTGCCTGCCCGTCGCGCATGGACAATCCGCTGTCCTACATCGCGCCGGAAAGCTTCGACCGGCTGACCATCATCAAGGGCCCGCAGAGCGTGCGCTGGGGCGCAGGTGCCTCGGCTGGCACCGTACGCTTCGAGCGCGATACACCGCGCTTCGAAGAGCCGGGCCTGCGTGCCGATGCCAGTGCGCTGGTCGGTTCGCGCAACCGCAACGACCAGGTGCTCGACCTGACCCTGGGCAACCCGACCGGCTATGTGCGCGCCAGTGGCAACCGTTCCGAAGCCGATGACTACAAGGACGGCCACGGCGATGTGGTGCCATCGAAGTGGCGCAAGTGGAACGGTGACGTAGCGATCGGCTGGACGCCGGATGCCGACACGCTGCTGGAAATTTCTGCCGGTGCCGGAGATGCGATCGCACGCTATGCGGGACGCGGCATGGACGGGGCCGCGTTCGAACGCACCAGCTATGCCGCGCGCTTCGAGAAGCGCAACCTGCCGGGTGCGTGGGACACGGTGCAGGCCAACGTGTACTACAACGAGGCCGATCACGTGATGGACAACTATACGCTGCGTGCGCCGAACCCGAACAGCATGATGCCGACGCCGATGGCTTCGAACGTGGATCGCCGTACCCAGGGCGGCCGGGTCAGTTCCGAGTGGCGCTGGCAGGACGTGCAGCTGGTGGCGGGCGTGGACGGCGAAGACAGCCGCCATCGTGGGCGCATGGGCATGGGCCGCGGCACCTATCGCCAGGTGGCGTGGGAGACCGATGCCCACTTCCGCCGCTATGGCGTGTTCACCGAGTTGACCCTCGGCGCCGGCACCGATCAGCGTTGGATCAGCGGCCTGCGCATCGATCGCGCCAGCGTGCGCGACGAGCGGCAGTCGCTCCGCGGAATGATGGGCAACATGCCCAATCCGACTGCCGGCCAGCGTCGCAAGGAATGGCTCGGCAGTGGCTTCCTGCGCTACGAGCAGGACCTGGCCGACGGCCTGACCTGGTACGCCGGCCTCGGCCACAGTGAACGCATGCCCGACTACTGGGAGCTGTTCTCGCCCGACCACGGCCCGGCCGATGCGGTGAACGCGTTTGCCGGCATCCAGCCCGAGCGCACCACCCAGCTCGACGCTGGCCTGCAGTACAAGGGACCGCGCGTGCAGGCCTGGGTCTCGGCGTACGCCGGGCAGATCCAGGACTACATCCTGTTCACCTACCACCGCAGCGGCGCGATGGGGATGAGCCAGGCCAGCAACGTCGATGCGCGCATCGCCGGTGCCGAGGCGGGGCTGGAAGTGAGCGTGGCCGAACAGTGGAAGCTGGGTGGCACGCTGGCCTATGCCTGGGGCGAGAACCGCGACCAGCAGCGTCCGCTGCCGCAGATGCCGCCGCTGGAAGCGCGCCTGAGTGCGAACTGGGAAGGCCAGCGCTGGAGCGCCGGTGCGCTGCTGCGCGCGGTGACCCACCAGCACCGTGTCGCAGATGGCCAGGGCAACGTGGTCGCACAGGATCTCGGGCCGAGCGCGGGCTTTGCCACCTTCGCGCTCAACGCGGCGTACCGTTTCGGTTCACAGCTGCAGCTCAGCGCAGGCGTCGACAACCTGTTCGACCGCGCCTACAGCGAGCACCTGAACCTGGCCGGCAGCGCCGACTTCGGCTTCCCGGCCGACCCGGTGCGCATCAACGAGCCGGGGCGCAGCGTGTGGATGAAGCTGAACTACCGGTATTGATCCGCCGGGTGTAAAAAAAAACGGGGCCGGATCCCCGCCAGGATCCGTCCCCGCCCGACGCCCTCCGTCGGGCAGCTTCGACTCTACGATGACTGACCCGGTGGTGCACGACGGGATACACCCCGATACACGCCGACACTGCCCATGGCAGCCTTGCACGGAATGGGTTCAAGGCGCTATCGCAGCCCTGGTTCCACGCCGGTAAACGCTTGGCACATACCGCTTTCAGGGGCACTTGCCTACACTCGGCGGCCGTGGATCAATTTGGACCGTTCATGTTGGCTCGTATCGCTTCGACCCTGGCCCTTGGCCTCAGCCTGGCCGTGCTGGCCGGGTGCGCAGGCAAACAGGAGGCCGCCGCGCGTCGGCAGGGAGAAGCGGTGCCGGTCACTGCGCAGGTCGTGCAGTCCCGTCAGTGGAGCGACACCCTGCAGGCGCTTGGCACGGCCAAGGCGCGCGAATCGATCAGCGTGACCGCCAAGGTCAGCGAGATCGTCGAGAAAGTGCATTTCGAAAGCGGCCAGCACATTGCTGCCGGTGCGCCGATCGTGACCCTGCGTGGGCAGGCCCAGGAGGCCGCACTGGTGCAGGCGCAGGCGACCTTCCATGAAGCCGATCAGCTGTACAAGCGCCAGCGCGAGCTGGCCGCCCAGCGGCTGGTGTCCAGCGCCACGCTGGATACGCAGAAGTCGATCCGCGATGCCGCCGAAGCGCGCGTGATGCAGATGCAGGCAGACATCGGTGATCGCCGTGTGCGCGCGCCGTTCGCCGGCGTGCTCGGCATCCGCCAGGTCAGCCCTGGCTCGCTGGTGACTCCGACCACGGTCATCGCCACGCTCGATGACATCGAGCACATGCACATCGATTTCCAGGTGCCTGAAGTGGAACTGGCTGCGCTGGGCGTCGGTGACAAGGTCAGCGCCACCAGCGTGGCCTGGCCGGGCCGCACCTTCGAGGGCGTGGTCAGCACCATCGATGCGCGCATCGACCCGGCCACCCGTGCCGTGACCGTGCGCGCCGACTTTGCCAACGGCGACCATGCGCTGCGTCCTGGCATGCTGCTGGACGTGCGCCTGTTCCGCCCCGAGCGCCCGGCGCTGGTGATTCCGGAAATCGCCGTGGTGCAGGTCGGTCGCGATACCTTCGTGTACCGCATCAAGGCTGACGACAGCGTCGAGCGTGTGGACGTGGTAACTGGCGCGCGCCGTGCCGGCGTGGTCGAGATCAGGCAGGGTCTGGAAGCGGGCCAGCGCATCGTGGTCGATGGCACCGGCAAGCTGCGTCCGGGCCTGAAGGTTGCCGCCAAGGACGCAGCGCCCGCCAGTGGTGCAAAGCCCGCTGAAGACGCTGCGCCGGCCGCGGCCGAGGGCCACGGCGGATGAAGCTGTCCGACATCTCCATCCAGCGGCCGGTGTTCGCCGTGGTGATGAGCCTGTTGCTGCTGGTGCTGGGCGTGATGTCCTTCACCCGCCTGACCCTGCGCGAACTGCCGGCCATCGACCCGCCGATCGTCTCGGTCTCGGTGGACTACACCGGCGCCTCGGCGGCGGTCATTGAAAGCCGCATCACCCAGGTGCTGGAAGATGCGCTGGCCGGCATCGAAGGCATCGATACGATCAACGCGCGCAGCACCAACGGCCGCTCGCAGGTCAGCATCGAGTTCACCTCCAACCGCGATATCGAAGCGGCGGCCAACGACGTGCGCGATGCGGTCAGCCGCGTGGCCGACCGCATGCCGGAAGAGGCGCGGCCACCGGAGATCGCCAAGGTCGAAAGCGATGCCGACCCCATCATCTGGTTCAACATGGTCTCCTCGACCATGGACACGCTGGAGCTGAGCGACTACGCCGACCGTTACGTGGTCGATCGCTTTTCCAGCCTCGATGGCGTGGCCCAGGTCCGCATCGGCGGCCGCCAGCGCTATGCGATGCGGATCTGGCTGGACCGGGACCAGCTGGCCGCACGCGGGCTGACCACCGGCGACGTGGAAACCGCGCTGCGCAACGAGAACGTGGAGCTGCCGGCCGGCCGCATCGAGTCGACCGACCGTGATTTCACCCTGCGCGTGGAGCGCAACTACATCAAGCCCGAAGATTTCGCGACCATCCCGCTGGGCAAGGGCCGCGACGGTTACGTGGTGCGCATGGGCGACGTGGCGAAGATCGAGCTGGCCTCGGCCGAACGCCGCGCGTACTACCGCAGCAATGGCGAGCCCGGCATCGGGCTGGGCATCGTCAAGACCTCCACCGCCAACTCGCTGGACGTGGCGCGTACCGCGCGCGCTGAAGCCGAGCGGGTGGCGCTGACCCTGCCCAAGGGCACGCAGATCTTCGTCGCCTTCGACAACACCACCTTCATCGAAGCGGCGGTGGACCGCGTCTACGCCACGCTGGTGGAGGCGATGATCCTGGTGCTGGTGGTGATCTGGCTGTTCCTCGGCAGTTTCCGCGCCGCGTTGATCCCGGCGGTGACGGTACCGGTCTGCCTGGTCGCGGCGTTCATCGCACTGTATGCGTTCGATTTCTCGATCAACCTGCTGACCCTGCTGGCGCTGGTGCTGTGCATCGGCCTGGTGGTGGACGATGCGATCGTGGTGGTGGAGAACGTGCAGCGCCGCATCGACCTGGGCGAACCCCCGCTGGTGGCCTCCAAGCGCGGCACCGCGCAGGTCGCCTTCGCGGTGATCGCCACCACCGCCGTGCTGGTGGCAGTGTTCCTGCCGGTCGGCTTCCTGGAAGGCAACACCGGGCGCCTGTTCCGCGAGCTGGCAGTGGCGCTGGCCGCCGCCGTGGCGTTGTCCGCGTTCGTGGCGCTCACACTGACGCCGATGATGGCCTCCAAGCTGCTCAAGCCGCACACCGGGCAGGCGCCACGTGGCCTGCACGGCTTCATCAACCGCAACCTGGAACGCCTCGCGGGTGCCTATGGGCGGGTGCTCGATCACCATGTCGACCGCACCTGGATCTACCTGCTGGTGATGGTGGCCGCGCTGGTCGCCAGCTGGGGCCTGCTCAAGCTGCTGCCCTCGGAACTGGCGCCGGCCGAAGACCGCGGTTCGTTCCAGATCATGATCGACGGCCCGGAAGGTGCCGGCTACGACTACACCGTGCAGCAGGTGCAGCAGGTGGAGGCGCTGCTGGCCCCGCATGTCGGTCCGGACAAGCCGATCGTGCGTGCCAACCCGCGCGTGCCCGGTGGCTTCGGTGCCAGCGAGGAAATGCACACCGGCCGCGTCAGCATCTTCCTGCAGCCGTGGCGCCAGCGCAGCGAGGCCACGCCGGACGTGGCCAACGAACTGCAGAAGGAACTGGACACCATCCGTGGCGTGCGTGTGCGTACCCAGGTCGGTGGCGGCCTGGTGCGCAGCGGCGGGCAGCCGTTCCAGATCGTGCTGGGTGGGCCGGAATACGCGGAGATCGCGCAGTGGCGCGACCGCATCCTGCTGCGCATGACCGACAACCCCGGCCTGGTCGGCCCCGACTCGGACTACAAGGAAACCCGGCCGCAGATGCGGGTCAACATCGACCGCCAGCGTGCGGCCGATCTCGGCGTGCCGGTCACCGCGATCGGTTCGGCGCTGGAAACCATGATGGGCTCGCGCCGCGTCACCACCTTCGTCGACAACGGCGAGGAGTACGACGTGCTGGTGCAGGCCGGACGTGACGGTCGCGCCAGCCCGGCCGACCTGGCCGCGATGCGCGTGCGCGCCACCTCTGGCGAACTGGTGCCGCTGTCCAACCTGGTCACGTTGAGCGAAGTGGCCGAGGCCGGCACCCTGAACCGCTTCAACCGCCTGCGCTCGATCACCATCAGTGCCGGCCTGGCGCCGGGCTATCCGCTGGGCGAGGCCATTGCCTGGGCGCAGAACGTGGCCCAGGAAGAGCTGCCGCAGTACGCGCAGGTGAACTGGAAGGGTGAATCGCGCGAGTACCAGAGCGCCGGTGGCGCCGTGCTGCTCACTTTCGCCATGGCCCTGCTGGTGGTCTACCTGGTGCTGGCCGCGCAGTTCGAGAGCTTCATCCACCCGCTCACCATCATGCTGACCGTGCCGCTGGGCGTGCTCGGCGCGCTGGTCGGGTTGTGGGTGAGTGGCGGTACGGTGAACCTGTTCAGCCAGATCGGCATCGTGATGCTGGTTGGCCTGGCCGCGAAGAACGGCATCCTCATCGTCGAATTCGCCAACCAGCTGCGCGACGATGGGCGCAGCGTGCGCGAGGCGATCATTGAATCGGCGATGGTGCGCCTGCGCCCGATCCTGATGACCTCGATCGCCACCGTGGTCGGCGCCATTCCGCTGGTGGTGGCCGGTGGTCCCGGTTCGGCCAGCCGTGGCACGATCGGCATCGTGATCATCTTCGGCGTGACCCTCTCGACCTTCCTGTCGCTGTTCGTGGTGCCGGCGTTCTACGCGCGGCTTGCCCCGTACACCCGTTCGCCGGAAGCGGTGAAGCGCGAGCTGGAGAAGCAGGAAGCGGAATCGCCGTCGGTGGGCGGCCATGCCTGACCGGCACACCGACGGGATCGGGTCCCTCGCTGACGGGGTCGGACCCCTTTCCCAAAGGGAAAGGGCTCTGCCCCCACTTCGAGGCGACGGCTTCCAGCTGCGCCCCTGGCGCCCGGATGATCTGGAATCGCTGCTGCGCCACGCCAACGATCCCGAGGTGTCGCGCGGCCTGCGCGACCGTTTCCCGTACCCGTACACGCGCACCGATGGCGAGGCCTTCCTCGCCGGCCGCGTGCTGGCCCCCGGAACCCTGAATCTGGCCATCGAGATCGACGGCCAGGCCTGCGGCAGCGTCGCTGCCCAGCAGGGCATGGCCGAGCGTGGGCACACCGCCGAACTGGGCTACTGGCTGGGCCAGGCCTATTGGGGGCACGGCGTGATGACCCGTGTGGTCGGGCTGTTCGCACCGTGGGTGATGGACGAGCTGCGCCTGTTCAGGCTGCAGGCCACGGTCGTCGACTTCAACCTCGGCTCGGCGCGGGTGCTGGAGAAGAACGGCTTCCAGGAGGAGGGCGTGGAGCGCTGCGCGGTCTACAAGCGCGGCGTGCTGCACGACCTTCGCCGTTTCGCCCGGGTACGCACCCAGCTGCCGTGAACACGCGGGCTGGCTGTTGTAGAGCCGAGCCCATGCTCGGCTGCCTCCTCGGGGGGCCAAGCCGAGCATGGGCTCGGCTCTACAAAACAGCGCTACCGCAGCGGCCTGCGATCAGGGAGAATCGACCGGTCCCTTCCAGCCGACGGGACGTCCTTACAACCCGCCGACTGGAGAGAGCGCGCGTGGAAGCAACCGTACACTTCATCAACAGCATCATCTGGAGCAAGGCACTGATCTTCGTGTGCCTGGGCGCCGGCCTGTTCTTCAGCCTGCGCACGCGCTTCATGCAGATCCGCGGCTTCTTCGAGATGTGCCGCCTCACCGTCAAGGGTGAGAAATCCGACGCCGGCGTGTCCTCGTTCCAGGCCCTGGCCATGTCGATGGCCGGCCGCATGGGCATCGGCAACATCGCCGGCGTGGCTACGGCCATCGCCTTCGGCGGCCCCGGTGCGATCTTCTGGATGTGGGTGATGGGCTTCCTCGGCGCGTCCACGTCGTATGTGGAATGCACCCTGGCGCAGATCTACAAGACCAAGGACGCCGAAGGCCGCTACCGCGGTGGCCCGGCGTACTACATCGAAAAGGCCATGGGCCTGAAGTGGTACGCGCTGGCCTTCGCCATCGCCACGATCATCGCCGCCGGCTTCCTGATGCCGGGCGTACAGGCCAACGCCATTGCCGACAGCATCATCAACGCCTGCCGTGGCACCGCGCTGTGCGGTCCGCTCGATGGCCAGGCCTTCGGCATGGAATCGGTGCAGGCGCTGAAGCTGGGCATCGGCATCGTGGTGGCGCTGCTGCTGGGCGTGGTGATCTTCGGTGGCGTCAAGCGCATCGCCAACTTCGCCGAAGTGGTGGTGCCGTTCATGGCCGCCGGTTTCATCCTGATGGCCATCATCATCATGATCATCAACTACGACCGCGTGCCGGAAATGTTCGGCATCATCTTCAAGAGTGCCTTCGGCACGCATGCCGCATTCGGCGCGATGATGGGCCTGGCGGTGGAGTGGGGCATCAAGCGCGGCATCTATGCCAACGAAGCCGGCCAGGGCTCGGGCCCGCATGCAGCGGCTGCCTCGGAAGTCTCGCACCCGGCCAAGCAGGGCTACGTGCAGGCCTTCGCGATCTACTTCGACACCATGATGGTGTGCACCGCCACCGCGTTCCTGATCCTGGCCAGTGGTACCTACAACGTGTACTCGCCGGTGGAGGGCGCCGCGCCGATCTTCCAGGGCCTGGCCGGCATTCCCGAAGGTGCGGGCTACGCCCAGGCCGGCGTGGAAGCGGTGCTGCCGGGCTGGGGTTCGGCGTTCGTGTCGGTGGCCATCTTCTTCTTCGCCTTCACCACCATCATGGCGTACTACTACATGGCCGAGACCAACCTCAGCTATGTGAACCACAACAGGAAGCGCCCGCTGACCGTGCTGGTGCTGCGCCTGGGCATCATCGGCATGGTGGTGTTCGGCGCGTTCCATAATGCGACCCTGGCCTGGGCGCTGGGTGACATCGGCGTCGGCCTGATGGCCTGGCTGAACATCATTGCCATCCTCATCATCCAGAAGCCGGCGATGCTGGCCCTGCGTGACTACGAACGACAGAAGAAGCTGGGCCTGGATCCGGTGTTCGACCCTGATGCCCTGGGCATCAAGAACGCCGATTTCTGGCGCCAGCGCAAGCAGGAGAGTGTGTAAGTGAACAACCCCTGGAACAACCGCCGCCCGTCCGCCCGTCCGCCGCGCGCAACGCCGTTGCCGCGCCCGGAGGTGCCGGCCACGGGCGGTGGTGGGCGCGGTGGCGGCGACGAGCTGCGCCTGTACGGCCTGAATGCCGTGCTGGCCGCGTTCGAAGCGCGGCCACAGGCGCTGCGCAAGCTGTACCTGCTGGAGGCGCGCATTCCGCGCCTGCAGCCGCTGCTGAAGTGGTGCGTGGCCAACCGCGTGGGGTATCGCGTGGTTGAAGACGGCGATCTGAACAAGCTTGCCGGCACCACCCACCACGAAGGCGTGGTGGCCGATGTGCTGCGCGCACCGGCGCTGCCGCTGGCGCAGTGGCTGGAGCAGGTCGGCGACGGCCCGGCGCTGGCGCTGTGGCTTGATGGCGTGGGCAACCCGCACAACCTCGGTGCGATCCTGCGCTCGGCCGCACACTTCGGCGCCAAGGCGCTGCTGCTGCCGGCCGGCAGCACGCTGGCGCTGTCCGGTGCCGCCGCGCGCGTGGCCGAGGGCGGTGCAGAAGCGGTGCCGCTGGTGCAGCTGCCGGAGACCGCCCAGGCGATGACGCAGCTGCGTGCGGCCGGCTTCGGCCTGGCGGCGACCCTGGTGGAGGGCGGTGACGACGTGTTCCGCACCTCGCTGCCGGCCCGCCTGGTGTATGTGATGGGCGCCGAAGGCGAGGGCATGGACCGCAGCCTGGCGGGAGCGTGCGACCAGCAGGTCTCGATTCCCGGCAGCGGCGCGGTGGAGAGCCTGAACGTGGCCTCGGCCACGGCGGTACTGCTGGCGCAGTGGGCGAGTCGCCGCGGCTGATCCGGTATCCCGGGTCGGATCCCTCGCCGCAGGCGAGGGCTCTGACCCCTTCCAGGGTCCGTAATTGCGTCAAGCGCGCATGATGTTTTGAAAGTTTCCTTATTGGTCAGCCGCTTCCGGCAACGCAGGGTGGAACTCCATCCCACGTTGTCCAGAAGAGGCTGCCATGCATCACCCACGCTGTATCCTCATCGCATTGCTGGTCCTGACCAGCGTCCTTGCCAACGGCCGTGCCGCAGCCAGCGAACGCAGCCTGGACGGCGTCAACTTCACCGGGCCGCTGATCACCCCCAACCCGGCTGGCCTGCCGCAGGGCAACTGGTACATCGAACCCTATCTGGTGCGGATCGACAGCCGCGATCATTACGACGATGGCGGCCATCGCCGCCGCAGTGGGCAACGCAGCGGCGCATGGGCAACGGTGGTACCGATCATCTACGGCTTCAGCGACCGGGTGATGGGGCAGGTCAATCTCAGTGCATCGCGTGCCGAACAGGGCGGCGCGCGCAGTAGTGGTTTCCGTGCCGGTGACACCACCGCGCGCCTGCAGTACCTGTTGCAGGCGCCCAATGCCGATGGCACGCGTCCGGCCATCTCGGTCGCGCTGGTGCAGCGCTTCAGCACCGGCAGCCATGACCGCATCACCGGCAATCCGCTCGATGCGCAGGGCGACGGTGTGCAGCGCACCACTGCCGCATTGGGCGTGCAGCAGGTGGTCTGGCTGGGTAACGACCGCCCGCTGCGCTGGCGTGCCCAGCTCAGCGCCGGGCCTGCGCCGTCGCGGACGGCGATCTCCGGGGCCAGCGTCTACGGCACCGACGACAGCTTCCAGGGGCACATCTCCCGGGGGTCGGTGCTGGGCCTGTCGGTCGGCGCCGAGTACAGCTTCAATCCGCGCTGGGTGGGCGTGATGGAAGTGGCCGCCAGCCGCGAGACCGGCCAGCGCCTGAGGGGTTTCGCGCGCAACGCCAGCGGTGGTTTCGAACGCATCGACGAGCATCGCCCGGCCAGCCGCAGCGTCACCCTGGCGCCGGCCGTGGAGTACCACTTCAGCCCGTCACTGGGCCTGATCGCCGGCGTCGAGTTCAGCGTGGCTGGCCGCAACACCGGCCGCATCATCAGCCCCCAGGTCGCCCTGGGCATGTTCTTCTGAGGGGCCGCCGATGAACATCGAATCCATCGTCAACGCGATCCTTGGCGTCGTCTGGAGCCCCTACCTGGTGGTGCTGTGCCTGCTCACCGGCCTGTACTTCAGCGTCCGCACGCGCTTCATCCAGCTGCGTGCATTGCCGGACATGCTGCGCCTGATGTTCCGCCATGAGCGCTCCGATGCCGGCGTGTCGCCGTTCCAGGCGTTGTCCCTTTCGCTGTCCAGCCGCGTGGGCGTGGGCAACATCGCCGGCGTCGCCATGGCCATCGCCTTCGGCGGGCCCGGCGCGATCTTCTGGATGTGGATCGTCGCCTTCCTCGGCGCCTCGAGCGCCTTCATCGAGTCCACGCTCGCGCAGATCTACAAGGAGCGCGACGGCAAAGGACAATACCGGGGTGGCCCGGCGTACTACATCGAAAAAGGCCTCGGCCAACGTTGGTATGCCGTGCTGTTCGCATTGGTGACGGTGCTGGCGGGCGCGATGCTGGCCGGCACGCAGTCCAATGCGATCACCAGTGCGGTGAACGAAGCCTGGGACGTGCCGGTGATGACCACCACGGCGGTTCTGCTGGTGGTGCTGGGGGCCATCCTCATCGGCGGTGTGCGGCGCATTGCGCGCGTGGCCGAATGGGTGGTGCCGCTGATGGCCGTGGCCTACCTGCTGGTCGCGGCGCTGGTGATGGTGCTCAACGCGGACAGGGTGCCGGAGGTGATCATGCTGGTGCTGCGCAGTGCATTCGGCGTGGATGCGGCGTTCGGCGCGATGATCGGCACCGCCATCCAGTGGGGCGTGCGCCGTGGCGTGCTGTCCAACGAGGCCGGCATGGGCAGTGGTGCGCATCCGGCCGCCGCCGCGGAAGTCTCGCATCCGGTCAAGCAGGGCCTGGTGCAGTCGTTCTCGGTCTACATCGACACAATGGTGGTGTGCAGTGCGACCGCCTTCCTGATCCTGTCCACCGGCCTGTACAACGTCTACGACCCGGCGGTGAACGGTATTCCGGATGAGGCGCGCCTGCTGCTGGGCAATCTGCCGGGTGTCGAAGCCGGCCCACGCTTCGTGCAGCACGCGGTGGAATCGACGCTGCCGGGCTTCGGCCGTTCGTTCGTGGCGCTGGCGATCCTGCCGTTTGCGTTCACCACCATCCTGGCGCTGTATTACATGGCCGAGACCAACGTCAGCTATCTGTGCCGCGATCGGCCGGCGGCGTGGCTGATGGGCGTCTTCCAGTTGCTGTTCCTGGCAGCGACCGGCTACTCGGCGGTGAACAGTGCCACAGTGGCCTGGTCGCTAGGCGACATCGGCGTCGGCCTGATGAGCTGGCTGAACATCATCGCCATCCTGCTGCTGCAAAGGCCTGCCCTGGCCGCACTGCGCGATTACGAGGCGCAGAAGCGCAAGCAGCGTGATCCGCTGTTCAAGCCGCAGACGATCGGGGTAAGCAACACCCGGGTCTGGGAGAGCTAATACGATCAGGGGTCAGATCCCTCGCCAAGGGCGAGGGCTCTGACCCCCTGTGCCACCGCATCACTCGTTCGGCGGCGTGGTCGCCTTGGCCTCGCTGCCAAAGCTGCCGTCGGCTTCCGCCGCCAGGTAGGCGAACACGGTATACGCGGCCACGTTCTGCGCCAGCGCCTTCGGGTCGATCTTGTCCAGCGTGTCGTCGGCGGTGTGGTGCAGGTGGAAGTAGTCCGAGCCGTCCTGCGCCAGCCACGCCCACGCACCGCCCTTGGCGGCCAGCGGGCCGACGTCCGGGCCCGGGCCACCCTTGTCGGCCTGGTACTCGATGCCCAGCGGCTTCATTACTTCGGCAATCTGCTTCGTCGCTTCACGTGAGCCTTCCGGATTCGGTGAACCAGTATTGAAGGCATAGATGCGGCCTGCGCCGAAGTCGCTCTCGGCGGCCAGCTGGTGCAGGGCCACGTCCTTGGCGTGTGCCTCGGCATAGGCCTTGCCGCCGTAGAGGCCCTGTTCCTCGTTGGCGAAGGCGATCACGCGGACGGTGCGCTTCGGTGCCTGCTTGAGCTGGCCGATCAGGTGGCCGGCGGCCATGGTGATACCCACGCCCGCGCCGTCATCCACGGCGCCGGTGCCCAGGTCCCACGAATCCAGGTGACCACCGATCACCACCACTTCCTTCGGCAGGCTGCGGCCGGTGATCTCTCCGATCACGTTGTACGAGGTGGCGGTGCCGTCCCAGCCGCAATCCAGTGCCACCTTCACCGTGGTGCTGCCACGCGCCAGCAGGCGGGCCAGCTGGTCGGCATCGGGCACCGACAGCGCGGCCGACGGCACCGGGGTCAGGCCGTCATCGAAACGGGTGATGCCGGTGTGCGGCACGCGGTGCGAGTCGGTACCGGCCGAGCGCATCAGGAAGCCGACCGCGCCCTTGCGGATGGCTTCGGACGGGCCCTTGCTGCGGATCGCACCGCCGCGGCCGTAATCGCGGCCATCGCGGAAGGGCAGCATCTGGTAATCGACGAAGGCGATCTTGCCCTTCAGCGAACCTGCCGGTGCGGCCTGCAGCGCGGCCAGATCGGCGAAGCGCACCACCTCGGCTTCCACGGTGCCACCCGGGCTGCCGCCCAGTGCGGTGATCTGCAGCGGCTGCGGGTTCCTGCCGGTCACGGCGGCGTGTTCGCTGCGGCGCTCCCATTTCGGGAACGTCACCGGCTCCTTCCAGACCTTGTCGAAGCCCAGGGCCTTGAACTTGGCTTCGGCCCAGGCAACGGCGCGGGCATCGGCTTCGCTGCCGGCGATGCGCGGACCAATTTCGGTGGTGAGCGACTCGACCACCTTCCAGCCGGTGTCATCGGCCAGCGCTTGGTCGCGCAGCTGCGCGGCGGTCGCCAGCGAGGCGGGGGGCAGGGTGGTGGTGCGCGGTGCCGCGAAGGCCGGGGCGGCCAACAGGGCGAGGGAGGATGCGATGGCAAGGACGCGGCGACGCATGGACAACTCCGGGAAGGGACCTAAGCCTTGGAGCTTAACAGTCGTTCAGCCCGGCGCATGGGCGGGAGGTCATGGCTGGCGCGGATGCTGTTTCCCGCCAGATGCAGCAAAGCGAAAGCCCCGCCGGAGCGGGGCTTTCGCCTGCTTCTGTAGAGCCGAGCCCATGCTCGGCTGCCTTTTGCAGATCAGCCGAGCGTGGGCTCGGCTCTACAGGTGGGAGGGGCGCCCATAGGCGCCCGGTACCCTTACTTCTTCAGGCTGTCGCGGATCTCGCGCAGCAGCACCACTTCTTCGGCCGGCGCCGCCGGTGCCGCTTCCTTCTTGCGCGACAGGCGGTTGATCGCCTTGACCACGATGAAGATCGCGAAAGCCACGATCACGAACTGGATGACGGTGTTGATGAAGTCGCCGTAGCCAACCACCACCGCCGGGATCTCCTTGCCATCCGGTCCGAGCCGGGCTGGCGACAACGTCCAGGCCAGGCTGGAGAAGTCCACGCGGCCGATCAGGTAGCCCAGCGGTGGCATGATGATCTTCTCGACCAGTGCGGTCACGATCTTGCCGAAGGCCGCGCCGATCACCACGCCGACGGCGAGGTCGATGACGTTGCCGCGCATCGCGAATTCCTTGAACTCGGTGAGCATTCCCATTGTTGTTTTTCTCCGGTGGGGAAGTGGACAGCGCGCAGGGTAGCGCAGGTGATGTCAGCCGGCGATCACGCCGTGGCGCTCGGCCACGTTTTCCAGGCGCGCGCTGAAGCGGTCGCCGGGCTTGAGCGCGGCCACGCCGGACGGCGTGCCCATGAACACCAGGTCGCCGGCACGCAGCTGCCACAGCTTGGACAGCTCATGCAGGATCTCCGGCACGTTCCAGATCATCTGGTCGAGCAGTGCCTGCTGGCGCACCTCGCCGTTGACCTCCAGCGACAGGTTCAGCGCGGCCAGGTCGCCGACTTCCTCGGCGTGGACGATTTCGCTGATCGGCGCGGAGGCGTCGAAGCCCTTGGCCGCGTCCCACGGGTGGCCCTTGTCCTTGGCCGCGGCCTGCAGGTCGCGGCGGGTCAGGTCCAGGCCGACGGCATAGCCGTAGACCAGTGCGTCGGCGTCGGCCACGGCCAGCTCGCCGGCGGGCGCATCGCGGCCGATCGCCACCACCAGCTCCACTTCGTGGTGCAGGTTGGCGGTCGCTGGCGGGTAGGGGATTGCATCGTCGTGGCCGACCACGATCGCATCGGCCGGCTTGCTGAAGAACATCGGGCGGCCACGGTCATCGGCCGCCGGCACGGCCGCACCCATTTCGCGGGCGTGGTCGGCAAAGTTGCGGCCGACGCAGTAGATGCGGTGCACGGGGAAACTGCCACCACCGGCTACCGGCACACGCGGCAAGGCTACGGCAGGGATCACATCGGAGACATCGGACATGCGGGCATCCAGGAAGGGCGTGCCCGCAGTCTAGAACGCATGGCGCCCGCCGTCAGCGGGCGCGGAGGAGGTGGATCAGCGCGAGGCCGGCAACACCGGCTTGCGTACCACGCGGTATTCGCCTTCGACCACGGTCGGGTCGACCGGACGGGCAACACCCGGCTTGCGCGAGGCCAGCAGCTTCCACGCCAGGCCGACCAGGATCATCGCCGCACCGACGAACACACCGATGAACACCATCGCGGCCAGGATCGCCAGGCCAAGCAGGCCCACGGCAACGCGCACCAGCGGGTGGCGCGGCTTGCGCGGCGCGAACAGGGTGCGGAACTGGTTGAAGGCGGATGCGCGATTGAACATGGCGGCTCGATAGGCTGGGATCAGCGAAACCAGAGTATCGGGACGCGCCACTGTCATTGAGTGAAAAACTCGTTAAATATAGCCTGTGCTTATTACGGATCAATGACTTGTGTTCATGTCGCAGCCAGTCACCTGAGTGGGCATGCGACAATGCGGGTTTACCGTACGAGCCTTCGCCATGACTGCCGCTGCTGCCCTGATCGCCCTGGATGCCATTGCCGATGGCACGTTTGCCGAGGTCGAAGCGGTGGTCGATGGAGATGCCGAATCGCTGGTGCTGTACCGCGACGGCGCGCAGGTGCGCGCATTCCTGAACATCTGCCCGCATGCCGGCCGCCGCCTGGACTGGGCGCCGGGGCAGTTCCTGAAGAGCCGCGAGGGCCACCTGGTGTGCGCCGCGCATGGCGCGTCGTTCGCGCTGGACAGTGGCGACTGCATCGCCGGCCCGTGCAAGGGCGACCGCCTGCGCGCGGTGCCGGTGGACGTGCGCGACGGGCAGGTCTACCTGGCTTGAGGCCAGAAGCAGTCGAGCACGGCTCGACGCTACAAAAGCCGTGTCGACCAAGGTCGACACCTACCAAAGCGATGCACGACGCCGTTCTGACAGATCGCGGCAACCTGCCATGCCACGGAATGCCAGCCTTTGACGTTGACGTTGACGTTGACGTTGACGTTGATTCGGCGGGTGCAGGGCGCAGCCCTGCCAACAAACCCCAACCCTCAGAACATCAGGTTGATCATCAGCACCACCACGCAGGTGTAGATCAGCGACAACGGGCCGCCGACCCGCCACATCTCGCGCGGGGTGTAGTTGGCCGGGCCGGTGATCATCGAGATCACCGGGTTGGAGGCCGTCATCAGGTTGTTGGACGCCGACAGCGCCACGATCAGTGCGAACGCGGTCGGGTTGCCACCCGCCGCCAGTGCCAGGTTCACCGCAATGGGGACCATCACGATGGTCGCGCCCACATGGCTGATCACCAGCGAGAACGCCGTGGTCAGCAGCGCCAGCGCCACCTCCAGCACCCACACCGGAATGCCGGTCGGCAGCTTGTCGATGGTATGGCCGGCCACCCACGCGGCCGCACCGCTGGAGTCCATCGCCCAGCCGAGCGGAATCAGCCCGGCCATCATGAACACCGTCTTCCAGTTGATCGAGGCATAGGCCTCGTCCATGCGCAGCACGCCGGTCAGCAGCATGCCGGCCACGCCGGTCATCAGCGTCAGCGCCACCGGCAGCTTGCTGGTCAGCGCGATCAGGATGGTCAACGCGAAGATCGCCATCGCGATCTTGAACTTGTGCGGGCGCTGCTCGCCGGTCGGGTAGTCGGTCACCACCACGAAGTCGCGGCTCTTGGCAGCCTGCGCCAGGTCGGTCCAGATGCTGTGGAACACCAGCATGTCACCGGCGCGCAGCTGCACGTCACGCACGTCCTCGCGGATCACCTGCTTGTCACGGTTGATCGCCAGCAGGCTGATGCCGCGCTCCTTGCGCAGGCGCAGGTCGGCCGCACTCTTGCCGATCACGTTCGAGGTCGGCGGCACCACCGCCTCGGAAATGCCGGCGCGGCTGGGGTTGAACAGGTCGCCCAGGTGCTTCAGGCGCGAGGACATGCGCAGGAACTGGTTCTGCGCGAAGTCGCTGATCTGCTGGCGCGGGCCCATCGCACCGAGCACGCTGCCGACCCAGATGCGCATCTCCGCCGGCGGCGCCAGGCGGGTGTCATTGCCGGTCTTTAGGGCCAGCAGCAGTGGCGCATCGTGCAGGGTCTCGGCCTCGCCCAGGGTCATGCCGACCAGCGGGCTTTCGGCGCTGACCACCAGCTCGAACACATCGCCTTCGATGCCGTAGGTCTTGGCAAAGTAGCTCTCGGTTCGCGCCGGGGTGACCCCGTCGTTGACCAGGTTTTCTTCCTCGATCAGCTTGCGGTCGCCGTAGTAGCGGAAGTACAGCAGCGAGGCGACCAGCAGTGCCACGCCGATCGGCAGCGGCGCGAACATGCGCAGCGGCTCGATGGTGGCCAGGCCGGAGGGCAGGTTGTTGTTGGCCGAGGCCAGCAGATCGTTCAGCAGGATCAGCGGCGAATTGCCGACCATGGTCAGCGCGCCGCCCATCACGATCGCCGCCGAGATCGGCAGCAGCAGGCGCTGCATCGTCAGCCCGGTGCGCGCTGCCAGTCGCGAGGCGACCGGCAGGTACAACGCCATCACCGACGGGTTCTGCATGAAGGATGAGTTCAGGCCGGCGATGGCCG
Source organism: Stenotrophomonas sp. PAMC25021 (assembly GCF_004795795.1). Lineage (NCBI taxonomy): Bacteria > Pseudomonadati > Pseudomonadota > Gammaproteobacteria > Lysobacterales > Lysobacteraceae > Stenotrophomonas > Stenotrophomonas sp. PAMC25021. The sequence continues at coordinate 3,075,694 of NZ_CP039255.1, forward strand.
TGGTCATCATCAGCAGCCGCTGCTCGACACCGTGGCCGCGCCGCAGCAGCCAGGCGGCCAGCCGGTTCAGCGCCCCGGTGCGGTCCAGACCCGCACCGAGGATGGTGGTGGCGATGATGCTCATCACCGCGTTACCGGAGAAACCGCCGAAGATTTCCTCCGGCGCGATCAGTCCGGTGACACCGAGCACCACCAGCACCACCAGCGCGACCACGTCGGCGCGGATGCGCTCGAACAGGAACATCGCCATCGTGAAGCCGACCAGCCCGAGCACGAGCTTCATGTCGTTGGTCAGCGTCAGCGCGGTATCCATGTGGGGCGCGGCGTCCTCAGGCGATCGTCAGGTGCGGTCGTACAGCAGGTCCCAGACGCCATGGCCGAGCTTCTGGCCGCGGGTCTCGAAGTGGGTCTGCGGGCGCCAGTCCGGGCGCGGCACGCTGCCACGCGGGCCGGCACGGTTGACCAGGCCGGCGGTGGCATCGAGCACATCCCACATCTGCTCGGCGTAGTCTTCCCAGTCGGTCGCGCAGTGCAGGCGGCCACCCGGGCGCAGCTTGCGCACCAGCAGTTCGGCGAACGCCGGCTGCAGCAGGCGGCGCTTGTTGTGGCGCTTCTTGTGCCACGGGTCCGGGAAGTAGATGCGCACTTCATCGAGCGCGCCGTCGGCGATCTCGTTCTGCAGCACTTCCACCGCATCGTGGTGGTACAGGCGCACGTGGTCGGCATTGTCCTCGGCCAGCGCGTTCAGCAGACGGCCCACGCCCGGGGCGTGCACCTCGATGCCGATGTAGTCGCGCGACGGGTCGTGCTGGGCGGCGAAGCGCAGCGCGGCACCGTTGCCGAAGCCGATTTCCAGCACCTTGTGTGCCGGGCGGCCGAAGGTGGCGTCCAGGTCACGCGGTTGGCCGGTGTAGTCGAGGCCGAAGCGCGGCCAGCGTTCGTCGAACGCGCGCTGCTGGGCAGGGGTGAAGCGGCCCTGGCGCAACACGAAGCTGCGCACCTCGCGGCGGCCCTCGCTCACGGTGAAGGGCTTGGGCGGGGCCTTGGAACCGGCGCTGTCAAAAGGATTGGTCATCAGCCGATCAGCCCATCCACCGGCGAGGAGGCGCTGGCGTAGCGCTTGCGCGGGATGCGCCCGGCAAGGAAGGCCTCGCGGCCGGCCTCGACCGCCTTGCGCATCGCACTGGCCATCAGCACCGGGCTGCGCGCACCGGCAATGGCGGTGTTCATCAGCACGCCGTCGCAGCCCAGCTCCATCGCGATCGCCGCATCCGACGCGGTACCGACGCCGGCGTCGACGATGATCGGCACCTTGGCGTCTTCGATGATCTGCAGCAGGTTGTACTTGTTCTGGATGCCCAGGCCCGAACCGATCGGCGCGGCCAGCGGCATCACCGCAGCGCAGCCGATCTCTTCCAGGCGCTTGGCCAGGATCGGGTCGTCGGAGGTATAGACCATCACCTCGAAACCGTCCTTGACCAGCTGCTCGGCGGCCTTCAGGGTCTGCATCACGTCCGGGTAAAGGGTCTTCTGGTCGCCCAGCACTTCCAGCTTGGTCAGGTTGTGGCCGTCCAGCAGCTCACGGGCCAGCCGGCAGGTACGCACGGCGTCCTCGGCGGTGTAGCAGCCGGCGGTGTTGGGCAGGATGGTGAAGCGCTCCGGCGGCAGCACGTCCAGCAGGTTCGGTTCGCCGGGGTTCTGCCCGATGTTGGTGCGGCGGATGGCCACGGTGACGATCTGGGCGCCAGCGGCCTCGGTGGCCAGGCGGGTTTCTTCCAGGTCCTTGAACTTGCCGGTGCCGGTCAGCAGCCGCGAGCCATAGGTCTTGCCGGCGATCACCAGCGAATCGGGGGAGACATGAACGTTCATGGCGCGATTATCGCTTATCCGCCTGAAGATGGGGTCACGCAGAGGGCGGGGTCGAGCGTGGGGTCAGATCCCTTTGCCATCGGCAAAGGGATCTGACCCCTGAACACCCGCGCAGGCCTCAGCCCCCGCCCAGCGCGTGCACGATCTCCACCACGTCGCCTTCGGCCAGGACGTGCTCGCCATGGCGGCTGCGGCTGACGATCTCGCCGTTGACCTCCACCGCCACCCGGCGCTGCAGCAGCTGCTCGGCCTGCAGCAGGTCGTGGAGGGTCGCCGAAGCGGGCAGGGTACGGGGTTCGCCGTTGAGCTGGATGTTCATCGCCGCATTGTCGCCGATGGCCTGCGCGGATCGGAACCCTTGCAAATTTCGTTGATCGCCAGCCCCGGCACAGCGTGGTCCAGCGCCCTCAGGCGACAATCCATGCGGCGGCGCAGCGTGAGCAAAACGCGGCGCAGTGGAACCATTCACCGTGCGCCGGCGTACGTCCGCCGGGTCCTCAACGATATCCCCACAGGAGTTTTTTACATGCTGCTCAGCAAACGCCCGATCCGCTCCCTGATGGCGGCCGCGATCGCGCTGGCCGCGCTTCCGGCCATGGCAGGCGAATCCCCCTATTCCAAGGCCGTGTTCTTCGGTGACAGCCTGACCGACGCTGGCTATTTCCGCCCGCTGCTGCCGGCCGATGTGCGTCCGGTGACCGGCCAGTTCACCACCAACCCGGGTTGGGTGTGGGCGCAGCAGGTCGCCAACTACTACGGCCTCAACGGCACGCCCAACGGCAATGGCCAGAACGGTGACAACTACGCCGTCGGCGGCGCCCGTGTATCGGCCGACGAAGCGGGTGGCCTCGGAGCCATTCCGTCGCTGAAGTCGCAGGCGACCCGTTACCTTGCTGCGAATGGTGGCAAGGCTGACGCCAATGCCCTGTACACCGTATGGGGCGGTGCCAATGATCTGTTCGCGGCCACGCGCGCAGCGGCCGGTGGTGCCTCGCAGGCCCAGGTGCAGGGCATCATCGGCGCCGCGGTCACCGACCAGATCGCGCTGGTGGGCGCCCTGAAGCAGGCCGGTGCCCAGTACGTGCTCGTGCCGAATCTGCCGGACGTGGGCATCACTCCGCAGTTCCGTGGCCCCAACGCCGCCGCCGCCACTGCACTGTCGGCCGGTTACAACAAGGCCCTGTACGGTGGTCTGAAGCAGGCGGGCATCGAGTTCATTCCGCTCGACACCTTCAGCATCCTGCGTGAAGTGACCGCCAACCCGGGCATGTACGGCTTCACCAACGTCACCAGCACCGCCTGCAAGATCGATCCGGCCAACTCGACGCAGAGCATCCTGACCTGCAACCCGACCAGCTACGTCAGCCCGGATGCGGCCAACACCTACCTGTTTGCCGATGGCGTGCACCCGACCACCGCCGGTCATCAGCTGCTGGGCCAGTACGCGGTCTCGGTGCTGGAAGGCCCGCGCCTGCAGCAGGTGCTGAGCCACTCGGCACAGACCATCGGCCGCTCGCGCGCCGATCAGGTCAGCATGCACCTCGGCGGTCGGCCGGCTGACGGCCTGTCCTGGTGGGGCGGCGTGCGCGGTGACCTGCAGCGCTACGACCACGCCGACCTGTACGACGGCCTGGCCCCGGCCGGCCTGTTCGGTATCGACTGGGCCCGCGACGGCATGGTGTTCGGCGGTTTCGCCGGCTTCGGCCGCCTCAGCGCCGACTTCGGCAACAGCCGTGGCGACTTCACCCAGAAGGACACCACCGCCGGTCTGTTCGCCGGCTGGTACGGCGATCGCATCTGGGTGAACGGCCAGGTCAGCTACACCTGGCTGTCCTATGACGTTAACCGCAAGGTCCAGCTGGGCCCGGCCACCCGTGAGCACGGTGGTTCGCCGGACGGCAGCAACCTGACCGCCGCCCTGAACGCCGGTTACGAGTTCGGCACCGAAGGCGGCTTCCGCCACGGCCCGATCGCCTCGGTGATCTGGCAGAAGGTGAAGATCGACGGCTACACCGAAAGCGCCGCGGCCGGCACCCTGGCCACCGCACTGGGCTATGACCGCCAGAACGTCGATTCGACCGTCGGCCGCATCGGCTGGCAGGCCCGTTTCGATGGCGGCGCCGTCAAGCCGTACGCGCAGGTGACCTACGATCACGAGTTCGAGGACACCAAGCAGGCCAGCGCCTGGCTGCAGACCCTGCCGGAACTGGGCAGCTACCGCGTGCCGGGCCTGAAGTTCGACAAGAACTACGCCACCGTCGTGCTGGGTGCCCGCACCGAACTGTTCGGCCTGCAGAGCAACTTCGGCCTGAGCGCGTCGACCGGCCAGAAGCGCGCGCAGGACGCCACCCTGTTCGCCAACTTCAGCGGCACGTTCTAAGCAGCACCCGCTGGGGTCGGATCCCTTTCCGCAAGGAAAGGGCTCTGACCTGTTGCGCCGGGGGTCGGATCCGTTTCCGCCAGGAAACGGCTCTGACCCCATTGCGGCACGCTGCCATTGCGCAACACCGGCCCCACCGCATAGACTTTCACCGCGCACTGCGGGCGTAGCTCAATGGTAGAGCTGTAGCTTCCCAAGCTACTGACGTGGGTTCGATTCCCATCGCCCGCTCCAATCACGCCACGCGTGTAGACAGAAGGCCGCTCATCAGCGGCCTTCTGCATTTCTGATTAGTTTCATATCCACGGCCATCCGCGCCCGGTTAGCGTTGCCGCATTTCCTACACGGGACGCAGCGCATGGAAACGAAGGACGACGTCGTCGGCAGCCTTCATGAGATCTACAGGAACTCCGGTGCCGGCACCTCCCGCCAGCTGGCGGCAGTGCGCGCACTGGGTCGCGCCGGTGGGCCGAAGGCCGCGCAGCTTCTGTGGCAGATCTATGAGGGGACCTCGGCCGGATCGGTCACGCAGATGGCCTGCATCGCAGCGCTGGGTGAATCCGCGCGCGGGTTCTGAAGCGGAACCAGCCCGCATGGTGATGCGGGCCTGTGGTGTATCCGGCGACGGTTACTCTTTCGCCGGAATCGTCGCCGCAGGAGCCGGCCACTACCGGCGCAGGCGGCACGGGCCAGGCATCATCCACCCGCCACACGCCCGCGCTATGCTTCGCGCCTGCCGACCGATCCCACCGCGATGAAGCTCGCCATCCTGTCCCGCAACAGCTCCCTGTATTCCACCCGTCGGCTGGTCGAGGCGGCGCGCGCGCGCGGCCACACCGTGCGCATCCTGGACCCGTTGCGCTGCTACATGCGCATCGCCGCCGATGGCTTTTCCATGCACTACAAGGGCCGGCCAATGACCGGCGTGGACATGGTCATCCCGCGCATCGGTGCCTCGATCACCCGCTACGGCACCGCGGTGCTGCGCCAGTTCGAGCTGATGGGCGCGCGCACGCCCAATCCGTCCGACGCCATCCTGCGTTCGCGCGACAAGCTGCGCGCGCACCAGCTGCTGGCGGCCAAGGGCATCGACATGCCGGTCACCGTGTTCGGCGACAACCCCGATGACACCGTCGATCTGCTGTCCATGCTCGGCCCGCCGCCGCATGTGGTGAAGCTCAATGAAGGTACCCAGGGGCGCGGCGTGATCCTGACCGAGAAGGCCAGTGCCTCGCGCGGCATCGTCGAAGCGCTGCGCGGCCTGTACGCCAACTTCCTGATGCAGGAATTCATCGGCGAGGCCAAGGGGGCCGACCTGCGCTGCTTCGTGGTGGGCGACCAGGTGGTGGCGTCGATGCAGCGGCAGGCACCGGAGGGCGACTTCCGCTCCAACCTGCACGCCGGGGGTACCGCTGTGGCGGCCAAGGCCAGCCGTGCCGAGCAGCAGGTGGCGGTGCGTTCGGCCAAGGCGCTGGGCCTGTCGGTCTGCGGCGTGGACCTGATCCGTTCCGCGCGCGGCCCGCTGGTGCTGGAGGTCAACTCCACGCCCGGGCTGGAAGGCATCGAAGCGGCCTGCGGGGTCGACGTGGCGACACGCATCATCGAGCACGTAGAGAAGATCAAAAAACCCTGATTATCCATGGGGTTATGATTCTCACCGGCAAATGATCCGGGTCTTTAACGAGGCTTTAATCGGAGCGGGCGTAGGCTTCAGCGAACCGCAGCTCTGCCTCTCAGCAGGATCGGTATCGGGATACGACTTCAGGCCCAGGCGGGTGCACCGTCTGGGCCTTTTTTATGCCTGTCGGCCCCATGCCCAAGGTCTCTTGTGGAGGCCGCGTGACGGTCGTAGAGTTGGCCCTTCGTTCCGGGATGGATCGGGAGGTTGGCGATGTACCGCATCATGATGATCGCGTTGCTGCTGGGCCTGTCTGGCGCTGTTGCCGCCAAGCCGGAGAAAGTGGCTGTACAGATGGACCGGCAGGGCTCGGTCGCCGAGCAGATGCGTCAGGTGGAAACCGCCCTGGCCGCCCCCGACTATGCCGAACTCTCCGCCGAGGATCGCGGCCAGGTGCAGCAGTCGCTGTCGCGTATCCGCCAGCACATGGGCGAACGCCAGACCGTGCAGGAGCTGCCGCCGCAGCTGCAGGCCGAGGTCTTCAACGAGCAGGAACGCATCAACACCCTGTTGGCGCGTGGCCATGAAGACAGCCGGCAGATCTGCAGGTACGAACGCACCACCGGCAGCAACATGCCCAAGAGCCGCTGCCTGACCGTGGCCGAACGGCGCCGGATCGAAGAGAAAGGCAAGGCGCTGATCAACGACCAGCGCAGCTACAACACGCTCAGCCCACCGCCCGCCGGGCGTTGACCGCACCGCCCTTCGGCCCATCGAGTGTGCTGTGACGGCGCATCGGTGGCACCGCAGGATCGATGTTCCACTCATGGAAGAACCTGGAGGTAACGATGCAGCGCATGACCCCCTTCGCCCTGATGCTGGGCCTGGCCCTGGCCACCACCGCCCACGCCAAGCCCGAGAAAGGGCAGGTGAAGTTCGACGCCAACGCACCGGTGGCCGAACAGATCCGCAACGTTGAGACGGCGATCAACAGCGAGGACTACAGCGAGATCGGGCTGGAAGACAAAAGCCGCGTGCAGCAGGCGCTGGGCCGCATCAAGATCAAGATGGGCGACCACGAACGCGTGGAGCAGGTCAGTCCGCAGGACCGCACCGAGATCTTCAACGACCAGGAAGTGATCAACACGATCATGACCCGCGCCCACGCCGACAGCCGCATGGTCTGCCGTCGTGAACGCACCACCGGCAGCAACATGCCGCAGAGTGTCTGCCTGACCGTGGCCCAGCGCCGCAAGGCGCAGGAAGACAGCCGCAAGGCGCTCAACGACAACCAGCGCTTCAACAACTACAAGCCCTGATCGCTGCCGGACCGATCTCATGCCGCCATCGGTCACCCTGCCGTGCGTCCCTTGTGGGCGCATCGGCGGAATCGTAAAGTCGAGACCCTATTCATGGACGAACATGGAGCTCGTCATGTACCGCAACACGACACTTGCCCTGATGCTGTCGCTCGGCCTGGTAGCCACCGTGCAGGCCAAGGCGCAGAAGGACACCGTGCAGATGGATGCCTTCACCCCGGTGTCCGAGCAGATCCGCCGCGTTGAAACGGCCATGGGCAGCGAGGACTACAGCGAGATCGGGCTGGAGGACAAGAGTCGCGTGCAGCAGGCACTGAACCGGATCCGGATCAAGATGAATGGCCGGGAGAAGGTGGATGAGCTGGCCCCGCAGGAGCGCAACGACCTGTTCAACGAGCAGGAGATCGTCAACACCATCATGACCCGCGCCCAGGCCGACAGCCGCATGATCTGCCGCCGCGAGCGCCTTACCGGCAGCAACATGCCGACCAGCGTCTGCCTGACCGTGGCCCAGCGTCGCAAGGCCCAGGAAGACAGCCGCCAGGCGCTGACCGACCAGCAGCGCATCAGCCGCTGACCGCTCGCCGAGGGGGCTTTTGTCGGTGTCGGCCCTTCGGTACGAAATGTTAAGAATGGAACCTGTATCGTTCAGCAGGTAGACGTCGCGTCCACCCACGCAGGGGCATCCTGAGCGGGTGGGCCTGGCCCCCCGACGACCCTTCAAGAACCAGAGGTCCCAGTGCGCATTCTCGTAATCGAAGACAACAGCGACATCGCCGCCAACCTTGGCGACTACCTTGAGGATCGTGGCCACACCGTGGACTTCGCCGCCGACGGCGTGACCGGCCTGCACCTGGCCGTGGTCCACGAGTTCGACGCCATCGTTCTGGACCTGAACCTGCCGGGCATGGATGGCATCGAAGTGTGCCGCAAGCTGCGCAACGAAGCGCGCAAGCAGACCCCGGTGCTGATGCTGACCGCCCGCGACTCGCTGGACAACAAGCTGGCCGGTTTCGATTCCGGCGCCGATGACTACCTGATCAAGCCGTTCGCGCTGCAGGAAGTGGAAGTGCGCTTGAACGCGCTGTCGCGCCGCGGCAAGGGCGTGCAGACCCGCGTGCTGGAAACCGGCGACCTGGAATACAACCTGGACACGCTGGAAGTGCGCCGCCAGGGCAAGCTGCTGCAACTCAACCCGACCGCGCTGAAGATCCTGCAGGCCCTGATGGAGGCCGCGCCGGCCGTGGTCACCCGCCAGGAGCTGGAAACCCGCGTGTGGGGCGAGGAGCTGCCCGACTCGGATTCGCTGCGTGTCCACATCCACGGCCTGCGTGCGGTGGTCGACAAGCCGTTTGAAGTGCCGCTGATCCAGACCCGCCATGGCATCGGATACCGAATCGCCACCCCGGAAGCCTGATTCCGTGGCAACCAAGGGGGAGCGCCGGCGTTCGCCGTATCGGCGGCGCCTGCGCAGCCGCATCATCGTCTCGTTCGTGTTGTTGGGCTTCTGCCTGACGACACTGTTCGCGTTTGCCACCAACTGGGCCCGCATGCGCGTGGAAAACCAGCTGGTGGAAGACGTGATGAACCGCAACATCAACGAGTACGTGCGGCGGTTCTACGAGAGCCCGGATCGCAACCCCGACCTGCCCGTGCAGCAGATGCGTGCGCGCCTGATCAAGCCTGACAAGTTTGACGCGCTGCGCGAGGAAGAGCCGGACTGGTATGAGTTCAAGGATGGCCTGTACAACATGGGCGGCGTGGACGAGCGCGGCCAGCGCTATTCCTACAAGCTGGCCGTGCGCAAGACGCCCGACGCCTGGGCGTTCCTGGCCTACGACATGACCGACAGCGTGCGCGGTGGGCAGCAGCTCAACCGCGCGCTGGTGCTGTCGGTGCTGGTGTTCAGCCTGTTGTCGCTGGTGCTGGGCTGGTGGTCGGCATCGAAGGTGATGAAGCCGGTTTCGGACCTGGCCGCGCGGCTGCGTGCCTATCGCGGCGGCACCAGTGATCCCGAGCCGCTGGCGCCGCGTTTCCCCGACGACGAAGTGGGGCAGCTGGCGCAGGCGCTGGATGATTATTCGTCGCGACTGACCGAAGTGGTGCAGCGCGACCGCGAGTTCAATGCCGACGTCAGCCACGAACTGCGCACGCCGCTGGCGGTGATCCGTGGCGCCACCGAACTGCTGCTGACCCGGCCCGGCCTGGATGAGAAGGTGCTGCAGCGGCTACAGCGCATCCAACGCGCCGAACAGCAGTGCAGCGACCTGATCGGCGCGCTGCTGCTGCTGTCGCGCAACGAGCGCGGGCAGGGCACCAGCAACGTCGCGCGCGTGGCCGAACAGCTGCTGGACGCCCACCGCGCCCAGCTGGGTGGCAAGCCGCTGGAGCTGGCGCTGGAAGGCGAGCGCAACCTGGTGATCGATGCGCCGGAGGCGGCCTTGTCGGTGGCGCTGGGCAACCTGATCGGCAACGCGGTGAAGTACTCGCAGGATGGCGAAGTGCGCGTCTTTGTCGGCAGCAATTCAGTGTCGGTGACTGACAGCGGCCCGGGCCTGAGCGAAGAAGACGCCGCCAAGCTGTTCCAGCGCGGCTATCGCGGCACCCATGCCGGCCATTCGCAGGGCGGTGGCATCGGCCTGTCGATCGTCAGCCGCCTGTGCGATCTGTACGGCTGGCAGGTAAGCGTGCGCCCCGGTGGCGAGCGCGGCGTGATCGCCACGCTGACGTTCTCGCCGAAGCCGTTGTAAGGGCCCCTGCTTGGGTGGGTGCTCCACTTGTAGAGCCGAGCCTGCGCTCGGCTGCCGTGGCTTCCCGAAGCCGAGCATAGGCTCGGCTCCACAGCGGGTTCGTGTCGCGCCCTCTGTCGCTTGTGCCACCGAATTCCCCTCGCAGGAAGGATGGGCCAGAAGCCCAACACGACATCACCGTGACCGTTGCCACGTAGCGCGCGTGTCCGCATGCACGCATTCGTACACCCAACAGCGGCTTGAGAATTTCCTTACAGATCACAGCGCTGCGTGATGGCCAGATGGGGCGGCCGGGGCAGGTGCCCTGGCCGGGATTGGCGTCCTGAAAAAAACCAACATTCAGCTCTCTTCGACGGCCCCTCGGCCAGTCGTTGAAAATGCACCGCGTGCCTTGCTTCGGCGGGCGGTGCGTGGGGATTCATCAGAATCCGCTGGAGTATTTTTGCTGAATGTCGGATCTCCGGTACGCCAACCCGCACCGTCCGCCACCTCGCATCCGCAGGTGGCTCGTCGTCTGCGAGGAGATTCACCATGTCCGCACGCCCCGTGTTCCCTCAACTGCACGCCCTGATCGGCGAAGCCGCTGACCTGCTGCCGGCCGACGTCGCCGCGCGCATCGAAACCCTGCTCGATGATCCGAAAGATCTGCTGCCTGCGTTGCTTGCCCGCATGGACGGCCGCGATGCCGCCGACGGCCGGCGACTGGAAGCGCAGGGCCTCAGCCCTGCCCAGGCGGCCACCATGGCCGGTCTCAGCCGCACCCTGGCCGGCTTGAATGCACTCATGCAGGTGCTGCACGCCGCCGAAGCCGCCCGCGAACAGGGCGGTGCCCACCAGCAGCTGAGCCCGGATGTCGTCGACGGCCTGCTGCTCGGCGCACGAGAACTGGCCCGTTATGCCCGCCTGCAGCTGGAGTAGGTCCACGCAATGCGTGGATGCGCGAGCTGCTGCCGCAACTGCCTTGGGTCGCGCGTACGCTTTCTGTGGTCCGCTTGTGGCGCGCTTCGCGCGCTGCTTGGGGGGGGGCACAAACTGCTGTTATGTCGTGCTACCCCTAACGATGGGCAGATGCGATGAACTCGCTTGCCACGATGAGGCGGGAGGGGGTTGCAGCTCAATTGCCACAATCCAATACTCCGTCTCTGAACGCGCCACGAAGGTTTCACAGGAAGCTTCTCCTGTGTAGAGTCAGAAGGAAGCTGTGTACAGGCTTTCGGAAGACTAATGCTTGGACTTGGGCGCGCTCTTACAGCGTTGCGTTCTTTCGCTTTTTTCCACAGGGAGGTGGTTGTGGCTGTTCTGTGTTTAGATTCGACCGGATGCGCGCTAGCCGCAACGACGCGAGACCACCGCGGGCGCCTCATTGAAAGATCGGGTTGCGCATCTGTGCCGGACTGCAACGGCTTTCGGATTTCCTGACTTGATCCCGATGCTAGGTGGGATCTTCTCACTCAATGCAAACGCTCAGGAGCGGGTAACGAGAGACTGCTACGAAAGGCATTTCTCAAGACTTTACGAGGCGGATGCCGAGCTTCGGCGGGGGCTCTCCCATTCAGCTATGAAAATTGGTGCGGTCTCGTCAGTGGGAATCGTTGGCCAAAGGCGGTGGAATGCCACGGCGAGTTACGTCATTGCGCAAAGCAGTCTCTTGGGTGCTGGTGTCAGATGGAGTAGCTGCGAATGCCCTTAGAATCCATATTCGAATTGCTTTGTGTATTGGCAGCCGTGATGCTAATGATCGCGATCGCTTCAAGGCTTATTCTTGTTTGGGAGTTAAAAAGAAATTCCCCGGAGCTGTGGATCTCACTTGGGAGTCCTGCGATTCTGGAGCGGGATCACTTGATGCGGAAGTATCCATTTTGTGGCTGGCGGCAGGTGTTCTGGGTGGCTTCTGGTGCCCGAAGGATGCTTCTTGCGATATTCTGGTTGTCATTCTCTACCTATCTCGTCGTGTTGATTCCGTTGGTCTGGATTTGGGTCATTCGGTGAGGGGGCTTGTCTCTAGCTGGAGTTTGAATTGAATCTTGATTCAGGCCCGAGCTGTTGAACGCCGAGCTAAAGGCCAACATCGACCAAGGGTTCATGTGAATCGGCACCTTGCGCACGTTACGGCCGGTAACCGTGGCTTGCTGGGCGCTTGGGAAGACCCCGTTGGCTATGCTGGCCCGTAGTGGGCGGTGAAGTGCGCAATCATATTGCGGCGAGTGAATGCTCCGTCGTTGAATCCTGGGCTGGAGATTGCCTGAAATGCTGGCAGGTGGATCCGAAAGCGCGGTAGGGCGCTCTCCAGGTGCGCGCCCGGTAGTTGGAGCTCTTTATGCCAATGGCGGAATCTTTGACGCGAATTAAGGAATGAAGATGCTCGCCTTGCGTATTTTCGGATGTCTCGTGGGTGTACTGATGGTCGTGTATGGCGTTGCAGTCATGGACGATGCATTGATTGGGACGGGTCCTTGCCGAGCGAACTGTGGTCTGTATAGCGCCTTGATTCGTTTATTCGGACAGTCGGCCTACAACAGATTGATGGGCTTTTCCTGGGTTGTTGCGGGAGTGATGTTCATTTTTGTTTCTGTTGTGGTTTGGCACGGAAAGGGCTCAGCGGAAAGGCGTAGGCAAAAAAAGGGACGCCGACGTCGATAGGGATGAGCGGATGAAATATCTCAGAAGATCCAAGTCATGCGTAAAAGCGCTTCCGCGCATTGCGAGCACCTCAGTCCCTAGCGAGCCTCGGATGGCGTCCATGTAGAGGTTCGAGCTGCGCCTGCAGGCCTTCCCATTGGACATCGTTGATCACCGCATCGTCGGCCGATGCCGAGCGCCGCACGCGACTGACCTGGGCGAAAGTGATCTAATAGGCGTAGAGCTGGGAGAGTGCATCTGAAGGCGCGAGAATTTCGTTGCTTGCAAAGGAGGCCGTCGCTATATGAAGTTGAACTGGTAAAGGTGCGTTGATTGCAATGCGCGCATGCCCGATTGCATCATTCTGGTGTTCGTATAATCCGCTGCTCTATTCGTGGAAGTTGCCAATCATCGGTGGAAGTGATGCATCCTGAGATTGAAGTGAAATTGACGGCTTCGGTAGCTGGCTGTGCTAGCTGTGACTTGATGGCGCAGCTGTCGCTCGAAGTGAATGAGCTGGATGCTGCGGATGTTCTGATCAGGAAAGTCATTGATTGTCGCGGGGCGGCAAGCCTGTCCGAGTCGACCCATCAGACTCTTGAGGTCGATGTGCGAGTTCGGGCAGGCGAGGGAGATAGGGCGTGTCTGAATCTCTCTTCCGCAACCCTTGAAAAGATGGCATCTATATCTGCTTCATTGAATTTTGATCCCGAGTTGACTGGAGACGGAGGCGCAGATGGATTGGAATTGGGGGAGGACAGTGCTCCATCGACGCGCCCTGAGCTGGTTGTCGTTCTCGTTGGTGACTCTCCTGTGAGTGGTGAAGAAGTCATCCTTTCCAGAGTCGAGCGCCAGCAATACAGAACTGGCGACATCCAGGAGGGAGTTCATGAAGCGTTGCAGCGCGGCCTTGAGAAGGTGGGAGGAGAGGCGAAGGTGTGGGCGCTGGAGGTGGGAGTACGCCTATCGAGTCAGCGCGGGGTGTGGCCGGGTTTCAATCTTTCTTGTGACGTGATCAGATTGATGGCGTCTAGTGGAGTCTCATTGGATTTCGATCCGTATGTCTAGCTCGGTCCTGTTGGTGGCCAGCAGTTGGAAATCCGAATCGACCATCCCGTATGGCGCTATCCGAAGGCATGCTTGAGCTCGAAGCCCGCTCTGATCTCGTCGACATTCATGGGCTTCCCTGAGTGCTTCCTATGAACTACCCGGATGGGGAAAAGGTACTGCTTGGCGACACCGTTGATCTAGGTGGCGGAACGCGCGGGATCGTGGTTGCCGTGATCGATGATGAGTGCTATGCAGTTGGCTTTTCCGCGGAAGAGTGGCGGTACCTCGGACGAGGTGCGTTGTTGCGAGCGCCTGGATTCGGTCTACTGCATTGTCCAGATACAGAGCACGACTTCACTTTGATCGAGCGCGGTCGATCAGGAAGTCCTGCGTCGTAGAGCTGGGGGGCTTGATTCAATTGTATGGCTTGATAAGCAACGTCCTTTTCAGGTGGGAAGTGCATGATCAAGTTGATCCCGTGCAAATGGTTGGTGCATGATCGTTTGCAGATGAGTGTCGATCATGTCCGGTGTCATGTGGGGGCTTATCGAGGGCGTTGGTCTGCCTTATTGGTGATGATTCATGGATAGAAGTGCGTATCTGGAAATGATGGAATTCCCGACCAAGTGGTGGGAGTACGACTTGTTGCGAGCGGAGTTGATCGATCAGCTCATGGCTACATATCAGCCTGGGATGGAGAGCGCCTCAGAACATGATAGGAACAGTGTCTTCCATTGGTGGTTGAGAAAGTCGCCAAGTAAGGATCTGCTGATGAAGTTGGTTGAGCTTTCTTTCTTGGACCCTGATCAGGCAATGGCGGGTGATGTCAGAACGTACATCGCCCAAAGCGTCTTCTTTGATCGAGACGTGGCTCTGTTTATTCGTGGCGGCCGCTGATTTCCTGATTGATTAGTGATGTGGGTCAGAGCTGCAATGACCCACTGGATCAGCTGAAATTTGTAGGTACATCCGAGCCACGGCCAAGTATTGAGCGCATTTCCCCGTGGCTTATTGGAGGCTGAGTTGGTGGTTCGAAGTCCATTGGAGGCGACGGGACTTCATGACTCGTCTCTCGATTCAGTGCAGGTGTCGATCCTGGATAAATCCTGCCTGATACGGACTGTTGGCGTATGTGGTGACCTTGCGGAAGGAGCATTGGCTGACATTGGTTGCCATAACCTAGAATCGTTCTTCCTGCTGTCCGACAGTCAGGAGCTGTCGGACAACGCTTGGCCCGGGAACATTCAGGATGGCCATTTTGATGGGTTGGGCTGCACTGGCGTACTTCGGCTTTATCTGGCCGGAGGCATGCTGGAGGCGGGGGGGCAGTCTACTCAGGTCGGAGCTCCCTGCGCTGTCTGGACATTCTCCACGACCCAGCGTGTCCGCGGCCTCTGGAACACGACTCGATGGAGTTGCTGCCGGGCGGCTGAGTTTCGCTGTCTTGACGGGGTTGAGCCATTCCGTAGGCAGCAAGCAGTTCTCAGCTCAGCTGTTGGTGCTGAGGGATACAGATGTCATCTGCTTGCCAGACGTGCCTGAGCGCATTCCCGTGTCTGTCTGCTTCGAGGGCGTCAAGTCGTGCGCGGTGAGGTTTGATGAAACCGCAATGGAGTGGAGCGAACGTCTTGGAAATGTTGCGAGCTGCATCGTCGACGAAAAGCGAGGAGTCTGCTGGTTATACCTGCGAAACGGGATAGTCATGATCGAGGCCCGCGCCGCAGTGATGATGTCCGATTAGATTGAGTCGAAGAAAACGCAAGAAAGTTCGGCTGCGATCATCAAGCCGAGCATAGGCTCGGCTCTACAGTGGATCCACGCCATGGGGCGATGCGCTTCGGTAGTGCCGGTCGCTGGCCGGCAGCCAGGCCTCAGCCCCCAGCCAACCCCAGATACCGCTCATGCACCCGTTCCACCTGCGCCTGCAGGTCCTCGGGGTGACCATCGTTGACCACTACATCATCGGCCAGTGCCAACCGCTGCGCGCGGCTGGCCTGGGCGGCGATCATCTTGTCGGCCAGCGCGGCGTCGATGCCGTCGCGCTGCATCAGCCGGGCGTGCTGCACGGCTTCGGGCGCATCCACCAGCAATACCCGGTCCAACCACGGGTAGGCCTGCCGCCCACCGACCTCGGTCAGCAACGGAATGGCGGCAATCGCATAGGGGCTGGCGGCCTGCTCGCACTGCTGTTGCATCAGCAGACGGATGGCCGGGTGGGTGATCGCTTCCAGCGCCGCCCGTTCGGTCGGGTCGGCGAACACGTGGGCCCGCAGGCGTGCCCGGTCCAGGCTACCGTCCGCCTGCAGCATGCCGGCGCCGAAGCGCTCGGCGATACGGTCCAGGGCCGGGCTGCCGGCGGCAACCACCGCGCGGGCGGCCAGATCGGCGTCGGCCACCACGATGCCCAGCGCCTCGAAGCGCCGGGTCACCTCGCTCTTGCCGGCGGCAATGCCGCCGGTCAGGCCAACCACATAGCGGCTCATGGGGATTCCCCTCAGCGCAGTCCGCTCAACACCAGGTACTGCTCCACCACGGGCGCGCCCCACATGAAGTACAGCCAGCCCGCGATGGCCAGGTAGGGGCCGAACGGGATCGGCGTGGCGCGGTCACGGCCCCTGGTGTACAGCCAGATCGAGCCGATGATGGCGCCCAGCACCGACGACAGCAGGATGATCGGCAGGATGCCCTTCAGCCCGCACCAGGCGCCGAGCGCGGCCAACAGCTTGAAATCGCCGTGGCCCATGCCTTCCTTGCCGGTCAGCTGCTTGAACAGCCACCAGACCATCCACAGCGACAGATAGCCCACCGCCGCGCCGACCAAGGCAGGCTTGGCCGGCATGTACAGGTTGTCGATGTTGCCTATCAGGCCCAGCCACATCAGTGGCAGGGTCAACTGGTCGGGCAGCAGCTGGGTGCGCAGGTCGATGCCGGACAAGGCGATCAGGAAGCAGGTCAGCACGATGGCGCCGAAGCCCTGCCAGCCGAAGCCGAACTGCCAGACGCAGGCCAGCACCAATACCGAGGTCAGGGCCTCGACCAGCGGGTACTGCAGCGAGATCGGCGCCTTGCAGTGGCGGCACTTGCCGCCCTGGATGATCCAGCTGAACAGCGGGATGTTCTCGTACCAGCTCAGCTTGTGCTTGCAGTGCGGGCAGTGCGAGGGCTCGACCACGATCCCCGGTGGCGGGGGTTCGTAGAAGTCCGGTTCTTCCAGGACCTCGCGCGCATCGCGCTTCCACTGCCACTCCAGCCGCTTGGGCAGGCGCAGGATGACGACGTTGAGGAAACTGCCCAGCAGCAGCCCCAGGGCGGCCGCGGCGGGGTAGCCGAGGCCGGGATGCTGGTCTAGAAATGCCATTGCTTATCCTACCGCTCCTGCGAGCTTGAAGATCGGCAGGTACATGCCGATCACGATGCTGCCGACAATTCCGCCAATGATGACCATGATGAAAGGTTCAAGCAGACTGCTCAATGCGTCCACGGCGTTGTTGACTTCCTGCTCATAGTACTCGGCGACCTTGAACAGCATGGCGTCCAGAGCACC
This sequence comes from Stenotrophomonas sp. PAMC25021, assembly GCF_004795795.1. Taxonomy (NCBI): domain Bacteria; kingdom Pseudomonadati; phylum Pseudomonadota; class Gammaproteobacteria; order Lysobacterales; family Lysobacteraceae; genus Stenotrophomonas; species Stenotrophomonas sp. PAMC25021. The sequence goes on from NZ_CP039255.1 coordinate 3,092,843, forward strand.
GGCCTCCTCGCCGATGCCGGTCATCTGGATGACCATATGAGGAAATAGGTTCAGCTGCTTCATGGCCATGTTCACGGGATAGCCGACCGACACGTCGTCACGCATCCGCAGTACGGACTCTTCGTAGACCTTGTTGCCGGTCGCGCCGGCGACAATGCCCAACGCCTCCACCAAGGGCACGCCGGCCTTGAAGGTAACTGCAGTGGTACGTGCAAAGCGGGCAATTGAGCTGTTGTGCATGATCTGGCCGATCACTGGCACCCTCAGGATCAATCGGTCCATCGTGTGTTGCAGCTTCGGAGAGCGCTTGTAGGCTGCGATGAAGCCAACTATCGCCCCCACAAAAGTGAACAGGATCAGCCACCACCAAGACACCAAGAAGCGAGAAACGCCAACAATCAGCTGGGTGAAAGCGGGCAACTCGGCTCCGAAGCCTTTGAAGACATCTTCGAATTGAGGGACCACCCAGACAAGTAGGATGCCACTGACCAGGATGGCGACTGCCATGACCATGATCGGATAGAACAGCGCCTTCTTGATCTTGCCCTTGAGTGTTTCGATGTTCTCCTTGTAGTTGGCCACAGTGTCAAGCACGGTCTCCAATACACCAGCGCCTTCGCCCGCACGGACCAGGTTGCGATACAGCTCGTCGAACTGCACTGGATGTCTGCTGATCGCCTCATATAGGGATGAGCCGCCCTCGATATCGGCGCGGATCGTTCCGATCATCCTCTTCATCCGAAGGTTCTTGTGCCCTTCGCCAATGATCTCGAGTGAAGAGACGATAGGCACACCTGACTTCATCATGGTTGCCATCTGGCGACTGAAGAAGGCAATGTCCTTCGGCGTAATCCTGCTGCCTGTGCTGCCGAAAATAGGCTTTGGCTTCGCCTTCACCGCTTTGGGCGTGATGCCCTGGCGTCTCAATTCTGCGCGCAACAGATTGGCGTTCTTTGCCATCTGCTCGCCTTTCATCTTCACACCCCGCTTGTCGGTCCCCTCCCATACAAACGGCTGCAGTTCCGTGGTGCTGCGCGCCACGGGTTCTTTCTTCATTGCACTGCCACTGACAGACATATCGGCTCCCCAAGACCCGCCATCCCCAGGCGGGTGTCTAGCTCAAGATGGTAGCCGGTTCAGGGCCGTCTGGGCAGCGGGAGAATGGCGGGCTGTGCGATTTCGTGCCGGTCGCTGACCAAAGGTGACGCACTGCGTCACATTGCCGCCTCCATCGCAGATTGGAGTAAGGGGGGTTCCCATCCGCGAAATTGCTGCCATCATTGGCGCGGGGAAATCCAGGGGGAGGCGTGCCGGGGTTGGCACGCAACCTGCGTTGAACCACCCGCAGGGGGCAGGGCCCGCTCAACCGGCCATGGGCCGGGTCGAACCTGTCCGCTGACATCAACCACCACCATCTTGGGGATGTACCAAATGAAGAACCAGAAGGGCTTCACCCTTATCGAACTGATGATCGTTGTTGCGATCATCGCCATTTTGGCTGCGATTGCGATCCCGGCCTATCAGGACTACGTCGTTCGTTCGCAGGCGGCTTCCGCCCTGGCTGAGATTACCCCCGGCAAGGTCGGCTTCGAACAGGCGACCAACGAAGGCAAGACTCCGTCGACCACCGCAACCGATGCGGGCTTCATCGGCGTTGCTGCCAGCACCTCCTACTGCAATGTGGCCGTGACTGCCACGACCATTGCCTGCACCACTAAGAACGGCAACGCTACCAAGTTCAACAGCAAGAACATTACGTGGACCCGCGACGCCAACAGCGGCCTGTGGTCCTGCTCCACCAGCCTCGACGCGAAGTATCGTCCGGGCCAGTGTGGTGCCGCCGCCGCTCCGGCGCCGTAATCGGTTGCAGCGCTGACTGAGACAACAAGGGCCCCGCACTGCGGGGCTCTTGCTTTGTAGGGGTAGCCGTTAGGGGGGATGGGGCCACTCGCTGCTGGGAATTGATGTCGTTGGCCGCGCAGATTCTGATCTCATCGACTCAAGGTGGCTTCCGAGTAGTGTCACAACAGGGGGGGGAGGGCAGTCGAATGATCGGTCCGGGGTTGAACTTCGACGTTGCCGCACAGTTCCAGAGCGCTATATCCGGGCTCCTTCCGGAGATAGGAGCATTCCTGCTATTGGCTGCGATCGTCAATCGCAACGATCTTGTGGGCGTCGTGCGCCGTTTACTGCCTGCCGGGTGCCATGTCAACGTCCTTTCTTTTCTGCTGGACGCGCTGCTGGTTGCGCCGCTTCTGGGGATGGGTATGGTGTTGATGCAACGTTCAGTCGCATGGGCATGGACCGGGGCACTGGACGCGATGTGGGCTGAATTTCCAAAGTGGCTGCTGCTCCTGGTGGTGCTCTTTGTTGGGGATGCAATCGGCTACTTCCGACACCGGCTCGAGCACTGCAAGTGGCTATGGCTGTTTCACGAGATGCACCACAGTGATCGCAGGATGACTTGGTTCTCTCTCTACCGTTTTCATCCCATCAATCGTTTGACAACGGTATTCATCGATATGGGAGCGCTTCTGCTCTTCGGGTTCCCGCTGTGGGTCATCTTTATGAACGCGCTCCTGCGTCATTACTATGGCTTGTTCATTCACGCGAACCTGCCATGGACCTATGGCGCCTTGGGTCGCTTATTCGTGTCGCCCGCGATGCATAGATGGCATCACGTGCGCAACGGGGAAGGGGTGGGTAGCAATTTCGCCACAGTGTTCTCGGTGTTTGACCAGTGGTTTGGTACTTGGTATGTGCCCTCTTCGTGCGGCGCACCTCTGGGTGTGACCGGTGGCGGTCACGATTCCTTCTTGCATCAGATCTTCAGTCCCTTCGCCCGCTTGTTTAGATTGAGGCGTCCCTCCGGTGTCGGGAGCGATGCTGTTCCTTAGGCAATCGGGGAGGTTGGGGCGAAGGCTCGTCATAATGCGCTCTCTGGCTGCACCAGCAATGGACTATCCTCTCCAATGTGGGGCGTACCGGGAAGCATGATTCACGGGTGCACGGTACGAAATTCGATATCACCGGCGTTGACAGGCAAGAGACCAGTAGATGAACACCGTAACCACCGCCAACCTCGTCGGCATCACCGGCCTGGCCCGTCGCCTGGTCCAGGATGGTGCGCTGGACGAGGCTTCCGCCCGCGACGCCATGGCCAAGGCCGCCGCGGCCCGCCAGCCGCTGCCGACCTGGTTCGCGCAGAACAAGGTGGTCGGGGCGGCCCAGTTGGCGGCGGCCAACGCGGTCGAGTTCGGCATGCCGCTGTTCGACGTGTCCACGTTCGACGCCAGCCAGAACGCGATGAGCCTGGTCAGCGAGGAGCTGCTGCGCAAGCACAACGTGCTGCCGCTGTTCAAGCGCGGCGGCAAGCTGTTCGTGGGCACCAGCAACCCGACCCATTCGCTGGACGAGATCAAGTTCCACACCAACCTGGTGGTGGAGCCGATCCTGGTGGATGAAGACCAGATCCGCCGCACGCTCGAGCAGTGGCATGCCAGCCATGACACGCTGGGCGACGCGCTGAGCGGTGACGACGATGGCATTGGCAACCTGGATGTGTCCGGCGGTGACGAAGACATTTCCGGAGCCGGCGACTCCGGCATCGATGCCAAGGGTGATGACACCCCGGTGGTGAAGTTCGTCAACAAGGTGCTGGTGGACGCGATCCGCAAGGGCGCCTCGGACATCCACTTCGAGCCCTATGAAGACGACTATCGCGTGCGCCTGCGCATCGATGGCCTGCTGAAGATGGTGGCGCGCGCGCCGGTGAAGCTGAACCAGCGCATCGCCGCGCGCCTGAAGGTGATGGCGCAGCTGGACATCGCCGAGAAGCGCGTGCCGCAGGACGGACGCATCAAGCTCAACCTGTCCAAGACCAAGCAGATCGACTTCCGCGTGAGCACGCTGCCGACCCTGTTCGGCGAGAAGGTGGTGCTGCGTATCCTGGACGGCAGCGCGGCCAAGCTGGGCATCGACAAGCTGGGTTACGAGCCGGACCAGCAGAAGCTGTTCCTGGACGCCATCCACAAGCCGTACGGCATGGTGCTGGTGACCGGCCCGACCGGTTCGGGCAAGACGGTGTCGCTGTATACCGCGCTGGGCATCCTCAACGACGAGACGCGCAACATCTCCACCGCCGAAGACCCGGTGGAAATCCGTCTGCCCGGCGTCAACCAGGTGCAGCAGAACAACAAGCGCGGCATGACCTTCGCCGCGGCACTGCGCTCGTTCCTGCGACAGGATCCGGACATCATCATGGTCGGCGAAATCCGCGACCTGGAGACGGCCGAGATCGCGATCAAGGCGGCGCAGACCGGCCACATGGTGCTGTCCACGCTGCACACCAACGATGCACCGCAGACCATCGCGCGCCTGATGAACATGGGCATCGCGCCGTACAACATCACCAGCTCGGTGACGCTGGTGATCGCCCAGCGCCTGGCGCGCCGGTTGTGCAACAACTGCAAGCGCCCGGCCAACCTGCCAGAGCACGCGCTGCTGGCTGAAGGCTTTACCCAGGCGCAGCTGGATGCGGGTATCGAGCTGTACGAGGCGGTCGGCTGTGACGAGTGCACCGAGGGGTACAAGGGCCGCACCGGTATCTACCAGGTGATGCCGATGACCGACGAGATCGCCACGATCGTGCTGGCCGGTGGCAATGCGTTGCAGATTGCCGAGGCCGCACAGCAGATCGGGGTGAACGATCTGCGCCAGTCGGCGTTGAAGAAGGCGGCTGCGGGTGTCACCAGCCTGGCCGAGATCAACCGCGTTACCAAGGATTGAGGTAGAGCCGAGCCTATGCTCGGCTGATGGTTCGAAGAGCAGCCGAGCGTGGGCTCGGCTCTACAGTAGATCTGCGTCGTGCGTGGATGGGGTGGCCCGCGTCGGGCCCTGTCCTTACTCCATCCCCAGCTTTTTCAGCTTGTAGCGCAGCGCGCGGAAGGTGATGCCCAGCTGCGCGGCGGTGCGGGTCTTGTTCCAGCGGTTCTCTTCCAGCGCGCGCTGGATGGCGCTGCGCTCGAGCTGTTCGATGTACGAGGGCAGGGCGGCGCTGCCGGGCTGCAGGTCCACCACGGCCTCGGCGTGTGCTGCGCTGCCGGGCGTGCGCGGGGCATGCTGCGGCAGGCGCAGGTCGTCGGCGCCGATGCGGTCTTCTTCGGCCAGGGCCAGCGCGCGTTCCAGGATGTTCTCCAATTCGCGCACGTTGCCAGGGAAGGCGTACTGGGCCAGTGCGTCCAGCGCCGACGGCGCCAGCAACGGCGTCGGGCGGCCATGGCTGCGGGCCAGCCGTGCCAGTACCGATGCGGCCAGTTCCGGCAGGTCCTGGCGACGCTCGCGCAGCGGCGGGACCCTCAGTTCGATCACGTTGATGCGGTAGTAGAGGTCGTGGCGGAAGCGCCCGTCCTCGACCAGCTCGGCCAGGTCCTTGTGGGTGGCCGAGAGGATGCGCACGTCAACCGGCTCCTCGGCAGCCGCGCCCACCGCGCGCACCGACTTCTCCTGGATCGCGCGCAGCAGCTTCACCTGCATCTGCAGCGGCAGCTCGGCCACTTCGTCGAGGAACAGGGTGCCGCCATGCGCGGCCTGGAACAGCCCGGGCTTGTCGGCGTGGGCGCCGCTGAAGCTGCCTTTGCGGTGGCCGAAGAATTCGCTTTCCATCAGCTCGCCGGGAATGGCGCCGCAGTTGACCGGCACGAACGGGCCGGCCGCGCGGGCGCCCTGGGCGTGGATGGTGCGTGCGACCAGCTCCTTGCCCACGCCGGATTCGCCGAGGATGTAGACCGGCGCCTGGCTGCGCGCGACCTTGCCGATGGTGGTACGCAGCACGTCCATGGCCGGCGAATCACCAAGCAGGCGTGCGCCCTGTTCGGCGGCGGGGCCGGGCGCGGGGCGCTCGGTGTTGTTGAGTTCCAGCGCGTGCTTGACCAGGCCGCGCAGCACGGCGATGTCCACCGGCTTGCTGACGAAGTCGAAGGCACCGGCCTTCAGCGCTTCCACCGCCAGGTCCATGCTGCCGAAGGCGGTGATCATCGCCACCGGCGTGCGTGGGTAGTGCTGGGCGATCTCACTGACCAGCTCGATGCCGTTGCCGTCCGGCAGGCGCATGTCGGTGATGCACAGGTCGTACGGATTGCTGGCCAGCAGTTCGCGCGCTTCGGCAAGGTTGGCTGCCGTACTGATGCGCAGCCCCATGCGGCCGAGCGTCAGTACCAGCAGTTCGCGGATGTCGCGTTCGTCGTCGACGACGAGGGCGCTGCGGGTTTCGTTCATGGGCGTGAAAGATAAACGAGGGGGCTGGAAGCGACAAATGTTTGACGCACAGAATCGAGATCAGGTGGGCAACAGCGTATGCGGGCCGGGCAGCACCAGGCGGAAGCAGGAGCCTCCAGCGGGAACCGGGATGTAGTCCAGCCGCGCCTGGTTGGCCCGGCACAGCTCGCGGGCGATATACAGGCCCAGCCCGGTGCCATGCTCGGACGTGGTGAAGAACGGCCGGAACAACTGTGCGGCCACACTCTCGGGAATACCGGGGCCACGGTCCATCACGTCGATGACCGCACTGCGCTCGTGCTGCGCCACGCGCAGGCGCACCCGCGCCGGCTGCTGGCCGATGCGCCCGTACTTGAGCGCGTTGTGCACCAGCACGGTCAGCACCTGGTAGAGGTGCTTGGTGTCGACCTGGGCCAGCACCGAGGTGTCGTTGATGATCGGCTCGATGCTGTCGGTCTCCAGCGTCTGGCCCTGCTTGTACTCCAGCACGAAGCGGCGCACGAAGGCGGCCAGGTCGACGTTCTCCGGCGTGGCGCGCTCGCGCCGGGCCAGGCCCAGCACGCTTTCGACGATGCCGTTGGTGCGCTGGCACTGCTGGCGGATGATCTGCAGCAGGCGGCGGTCGCTTTCGTTGAAGCCGGTGCCTTCTTCCAGCAGCTGCACCGCGTAGTTGATCGCGGCCAGTGGGTTGCGGATCTCGTGGGCGAGGCTGGCCGAGAAGCGGCCCATCGCCGACAGGGTGAGCGATTCGGCGCGGCGCGAGACCACGCTGGAGTCGTCCAGGAACACCAGGGCCAGGTCGCTGCCGGCCAGCAGGCGGGCAAAGCGCGGCTGCACTTCGGGCTGGTCGGGGTTGAGCTGCAGCGGTAGTTCGTCCTGCGCCCAGCCATTGCGCCAGCGCTGCAGGCGACGGGCGAGTTCCGGGGCGGCGCTGGCCAGGTCCAGGCGGCCGCTTTCGCCGCTGCCGTCGTTGTCACCGAGCAGCATCGCGGCGGCCTCGTTGGCCAGGGTGACGCGGTTGTCGGCGTCGACCACCAGCACGCCGGTACGCATGCGGCGGATGATCAGCTCGTTGATCTGGAACAGGTTGGCCACTTCGTCGCCGCGCTGGTTGGCCAGCTGCTGGTTGCGGCGCGCGCGGCTGCCGACCTGGTAACTGATGAAGGCCAGTGCCAGGTAGCTGGTGGCGAACATGGCCAGTTCGGCCAGGGTGCGGGTGGGATCGCCGCCTTCCAGCAGCTTCCAGGTGTACTCCACGCCGGTGGCGAGGCTGGCGGCCAGCGCCAGGCCCAGCCCCAGGCTGAGCGGGAGCAGGGTGGCGGCGGCGGCGATGTTGAACAGCAGCGACATCGAGATGCCGGCGCTGGCACCGGGCAGGGCATGCGACAGCAGGGTGGCGGCGACGATGTCCACCAGCACGCCACTGACCACGATCGGGCGCAGCCAGCGTTCGTTGCGGCCGATCACCAGGGCCAGCAGGGACAGCACCAGGTAGATGGCGGCGACGGTGTCGGCCAGCCGCGGGTGGTGGGCTTCGCCGACCATGGCCGACAGCGGGCTGTAGAGCAGCGCGGCGATGACCGAGGCGATCAGCACCCGGTACAGCGCGAAGAAATACAGCTCACGCCGCGGAATCGATTCGATGCGGTCGATCAATGAAGCACTGGGTGACACGCCGGAACTCCCCTTCTGGCTGCCTGGGTCTGGACGCTGCGGCGGGCCTGCCTGGCGTCCCCTGAGGCCGGGCGGGCACGTCGCTTCGATGTGGCCTGCGGTGGAAGCAGCAGGGCAAGCCCGACTCTACACACCTTGGTCGGCCAGTATAGGGCCCCGGGCAGGGCGCTGCCGGAGCCGCCCGGATCGCGCATTTGGCCCGGGATGGATACCGGTGGCCAGTGGGCCGCCGGGCGCAACTGCCTGAATGACGGCGGAAATCTGGCCGCGTCTGGCGTTTTGTACAGACTTCTTTGCGCCCCGGCGCCGGCTCGGCCACAATAGTGGGCCCGCCGCGGTCCATGCCGGCGCCCCGCCGGGGCCCTGAGGAATTGCGTGCGGTCGTTCCTATTCCCACGGTGACGCATGAATTTCCACGAATACCAGTCAAAACAACTGCTTGCCGAGTACGGCATCCCGGTCCCGGCCGGCAAGGTCGCTGCGACCCCGGACGAAGCGGTTGCCGCTGCCAACTCCCTGGGCCAGGGCCCCTGGATGGTCAAGGCGCAGATCCACGCTGGCGGCCGCGGCAAGGCTGGCGGCGTCAAGTTCTGCAAGACCACCGACGACGTGAAGGCCGCTGCGGCCAAGATGCTCGGCACCAAGATGGCCACCTACCAGACCGCAGGCGTTGAACTGCCGGTCAACCTGGTGCTGGTGACCACCGCCGGCGAGATCGTCAAGGAACTGTACCTGTCGGTGCTGGTCGACCGTGGCACCAAGACCATCACCTACATCGCCTCTTCGGAAGGCGGCGTGGAAATCGAGCAGGTTGCTGCTGAAACCCCGGAGCTGATCCACTCGCTGAACGTCGATTTCGTCGAAGGCGTGCAGGGTTACCACGGCCGTGATTTCGGCTTCAAGCTGGGCCTGACCGCCAAGCAGGCCGGCCAGTTCGCCAGCATCATGGTGAACCTGTACCGCCTGTTCAACGAAAAGGACCTGGCCCTGGTTGAAATCAACCCGCTGGCCATCCTGGACGACGGCAACCTGTACGCGCTGGACGGCAAGTTCGACAGCGACGACAACGCCGCGTTCCGCCAGAAGGCCCTGGTCGCCATGCGCGACAAGACTCAGGAAGATCCGACCGAAGTGATCGCTTCGGAGCTGGACATCAACTACGTCACCATGGACGGCAACATCGGCTGCATGGTGAACGGCGCCGGCCTGGCCATGGCCACCATGGACGTCATCAAGCTCAACGGCGGCGAGCCGGCGAACTTCCTGGACGTGGGCGGCGGTGCCAACAAGCAGCGCGTCATCGAGGCGTTCAAGCTGATCCTGTCCTCGGACAAGGTTGAAGGCATCTTCGTCAACATCTTCGGCGGCATCGTCCGCTGCGACATGATTGCCGAAGGCATCATCGCCGCCGTGAAGGAAGTGGGCGTCAAGGTTCCGGTCGTGGTGCGCCTGGAAGGCACCAACGTGGAAGAAGGCAAGCAGCTGCTGCGCGACAGCGGCATGGCCATCATCCCGGCTGACAACATCAACGATGGCGCCAAGAAGATCGTTGAAGCTGTCAAGAACGCTGCCTGATTCGACACCAAGGAATTCCCATGTCTGTTTTGATTAACAAGAACACCAAGGTGATCGTGCAGGGCTTCACCGGCCAGCAGGGCACCTTCCACGCCACTCAGATGATCGAGTACGGCACCCAGGTTGTTGGCGGCGTGACCCCGGGCAAGGGTGGCACCACCCACATCGACCTGCCGGTCTTCAACACCGTTGCCGACGCCGTGCAGAGCACCGGCGCCAACGCTTCGGTCATCTACGTGCCGCCGCCGTACGCGGCCGACGCGATCCTGGAAGCCGCTGCTGCCGGCATCAAGGTCATCGTCTGCATCACCGAAGGCATCCCGGTGCTGGACATGCTGCGCGTCAAGAACGTGCTGACCCGTTCGCATCCGGACACCGTGCTGATCGGGCCGAACTGCCCGGGCGTCATCACCCCGGGTGAGTGCAAGATCGGCATCATGCCGGGCCACATCCACCAGCCGGGCAAGATCGGTATCGTGTCGCGTTCGGGCACCCTGACCTATGAAGCGGTCAAGCAGACCACCGAAGTCGGCCTGGGCCAGTCCACCTGCATCGGCATCGGTGGTGACCCGATCAACGGCCTGAACTTCGTCGACTGCCTGAAGCTGTTCAACGAAGACCCGCAGACCGAAGGCATCATCATGGTTGGCGAGATCGGCGGTGACGCTGAAGAAGCCGGCGCCGAGTACATCAAGAACCACGTGAAGAAGCCGGTCGTCGGTTTCATCGCCGGTGCGTCGGCTCCGGCCGGCAAGCGCATGGGCCACGCGGGCGCGATCGCCTCGGGCGGCAAGGGCACTGCCGAAGGCAAGTTCGCCGCCATGGAAGCTGCCGGTGTTGTCACCGTCCGCTCGCCGGGCGATCTGGGCGCTGCCATCGCCAAGCTGGTGAAATAAGATCGACTGCCTCCGGCAGACGATGCTGTAGAGCCGGCCGCTGGCCGGCTGCTTGAACACAGAAAGGCCGCCTCCGGGCGGCCTTTCTGCGTCTGGTGTGGGGCAGATCCCTTTTGCTGCGCAAAACGGATCTGACCCCGGCGTTACAATGGCGGCATTGCAACCACAGGCTGGAATCCCATGGCTTCGATCCGCATCGCGATGGCGCAGTTCGACTTCCCGGTCGGCGATGTCGCCGGCAACACCGAGCGCATCATCGAGATGATCGGCCAGGCGCGCGACGAGTACGGCGCCGAGCTGGTGATGTTCCCCGAGCTGGCGGTGAGCGGCTACCCGCCGGAAGACCTGCTGCTGCGCCCGGGCTTCCTGTACGAGTGCGAGCAGGCGATGGCCCGCATCGCTGCCGCCTGCCGCGGCATCACCGCCGTGGTCGGCTGGCCGCAGGCGGCTGGCGCGGTGGTCTACAACGCCGCCAGCGTGCTGCGTGACGGCCTGGTCGAGCAGACCTACCGCAAGCGTGAGCTGCCCAACTACGCCGTGTTCGACGAGCGCCGCTACTTCGATGTCGATCCGGATGGCGGCAGCTGCGTGTTCGAGGTCAACGGTATTCCGGTTGGCCTGCTGATCTGCGAGGACCTGTGGTTTGCCGAGCCGCTGGCCGACACCATGCGCGCCGGTGCGCAGCTGGTGGTGGTGCCGAATGCTTCGCCGTACGAGCGTGGCAAGCATGCCCAGCGCGACGCCGTGCTGGCTGCACGTACCCGCGAGAGCGGGGCGGCGATCGCCTATCTCAACGTGGTTGGCGGCCAGGACGCGCTGGTGTTCGATGGCGCCTCGGTGGTGGCCGACGGTGATGGCACGGTGCACCCGGCCGCTGCTGCCTTCGTCGACCAGTGGCTGGTGGTGGAGTACGACGGCGCCAGCCGCCGCTTCATGCCGCACGTGTGGATGGACGACGGCGACGAGAGCATGGACGCGCTGGCCTGGCGCGCGGTGACCCGTGGCATCCAGGACTACTGCCGCAAGAACGGCTTCAAGAAAGTGTGGCTGGGCCTGTCCGGCGGCATCGACTCGGCGATCGTGCTGGCCATGGCGGTCGACGCGATGGGCGCGGAGAACGTAACCGCCGTGCGCCTGCCGTCGCGCTACACCGCGGGCCTGTCCAACGACCTGGCGGCCGAGCAGTGCCAGGCGCTGGGCGTGAAGCTGGAGACGGTGTCGATCGAGCCGGCGTTCAAGGGCCTGATGGAAGCGTTGGCGCCGATGTTCGAGGGCACCGCGCCGGACGTGACCGAAGAGAACCTGCAGTCGCGCAGCCGCGGGGTGATCCTGATGGCGCTGGCCAACAAGTTCGGCGGCTTGCTGCTGACCACCGGCAACAAGAGCGAGTACGCGGTCGGCTACGCCACCATCTACGGCGACATGTGCGGTGGCTATGCGCCGCTGAAGGACCTGTACAAGACCGAAGTGTTCGGCCTGTCCAAGTGGCGCAATACCGTGGGCGGCGCACCGGTGATCCCGCCGGCGGTGATCAGCCGCCCGCCGTCGGCCGAGCTGCGCGAGAACCAGCTGGACCAGGATTCGTTGCCGGCCTATGACGTGCTGGACGGCATCCTGTACCGCTACATCGACCAGGAGCAGTCGCGCACGGAGATCGTGGCGGCCGGCTATGACGCGGCCGTGGTCGACCGCGTGCTGCGGCTGGTGCGCATCAGCGAGTGGAAGCGGCACCAGGCCGCGCCGGGGCCGAAGGTCTCGCGCCGCGCCTTTGGCCGCGAGCGTCGTTACCCGATCAGCAACGGCTACAAGGGCTGAGGCAGCGGTTGGCAGGTAGTGCCGGCCGCTGGCCGGCAACGCCCTATAGCGCGTATCCACGCATGGCGTGGATCTACTGCATTCGGTAGTGCCGGCCGCTGGCCGGCAACTTCCTGGATCGCGTATCCGGCATGGCGTGGATCTACCGGGCTTCGTCGAGCCGTTGTTCGAGGCCTGCGATCTCCGCAGCGTCGTTGAAGTGGTCGCCCTCCAGTCGTGCACGCACGAACGCCAGGGCATCCGCCGCCGCCGCATCCAGCGTGCCGCGATGATCGACCGGGTAGCGCCGGAACGCGACCGGCTCACCTCGCAAGGCCAGGCTTGCGGCGTACAGCAGGGTGGTCAGATAGGGCACGTCGCGGTCCTCGCTGCCATGGGCCAGCATCAGCGGCTGGCTGAAGCCGCGGCGCGGTACACCCAGATAGTCGTACAGCACCGCCCAGATGCCCGGCACGCTGGTCAGTGGTGCAGTAAACATGCTGCCGGTATCGGCGCCGTCCAGCGTGGCGGTCAGTTCGCTCAGGCACTGCTCGCGGGCCACTGCCACACGGGCACGGCCTGCGTCGCTGAGGACGCGGTCGATCTGAGGCGCGGCCTGCAGCAGGCCGTCGAGCAGATACGCGTGATATGCGTTGGGTGCGCCAGGATTGGCGGTGCGGTTGCCGGGATTCATCACCAGCGCGGTCAGTTCGACTGCGGTGGGCGTTCCGGCGGTGAAACTGCCGCGGTACTGCAGGGATGGGCCGCCATGGGAGGCGGCCAGATGGCCTGCTGTCAATGCGGCCGCGCCCCCCTGCGAATATCCGACCGAGACCCAGCGCGGCGACAATGTTGCCGTCCCCAGGTACTGGCGGCTGGCCTTGACCATGTCGATGGCGTTGCGCGCCGCGGTACGCACGTGCAGGTAGGCATGATTGCCTGGGCTGCCCAGGCCCTGGTAGTCGGCGGCGGCGACGGCATAGCCCTGGGCCAGGAACACGTCCAGGAAGCGTCCGTCGCGTTCGGCATGGGTGGGGCCGGAGACCGAGGGCGCACAGCGATCCGCAATGCCCTGAGTGCCATGTGCCCAGGACACCACCGGCCACCCGCCCGCAGGCGCCGCGCCGGCGGGCAGGTACAGCAGGCCGGTGCCTTCGGCCAGCTGGCCGCGGTGGTCCGGGGTGCGGTAGTGCAGCTTGTAGGCCTGCGCGGCCCTGGACGGCACCCATGACGCGCGATAGGGGGCAGCAGACAGCAGATCGCCCGGCGCGGCCGGTGCAGCGGCCAGGGGGCGCGGGGATAGCGCCAGCAGGGCGGTGGCGATGAGGCAGGACAGGGGACGGAAACTGCAGCGCAGTGGGGCCATGGGACGCTCCGTGATGGCCGGTGTGGCCGTTGCGCCGCAGTGTGGAGCGCCTCACCCAGGCGGGCTGCGACCGGCGTCGCATCCGCGCTGGATTCGTAGCATTCCTAGGTTCGGGCCTAGGTGGCGGCCCCGGCGCGGGGAGGCGGATGAGGAAAGCAGTCGAGCGTGGCTCGACTCCACAAAGAAGAAGGGCCCCTTTCGGGGCCCTCTCTTATTTCTTTTCCAGTCGCGCGTTGCGCTGGCCGGTGCTGGCGGACTTCTCGCCGGCGAACGGGTTCAGCTTGCGGATCATCCACGGGTACTTCGGCCACTTGCCTTCCAGCCACGGGTGATCCGGCTGGTTCAGCTGCAGGACGCGACGGGCGTCGTCGGCCAGGGTCTTGTTGCCCAGGTGGGTGTAGGAATCGGCCAGCACGGCCACGGCGTCGTACTGGAAGGCGCTCTGCGGGTAGGTTTCCAGCAGGTAGTTGGCGCGGCCCACGGCCGAGACCCAGGCGCCGCGGCGCATGTAGTACAGGGCGTTGTCCAGCTCGTGCTGGGCGAACACGTCACGCAGCTCCAGCATGCGCTGGCGCGCATCGGCGGCGTAGCGGCTGTTCGGGTAACGATCAACCACGATGTTGAAGTCCGAGTACGCCTGGTGCGGCGTGGACAGGTCGCGGCGGCTGGCATCCAGCGACCATACGCGGCGCAGGAAAACCGTACTGCGGTTGGAGTTGGCCAGGCCACGCAGGTAGTACAGGTACGCAATGTTGCGGTGGGTCGGGTAGGTGCGGATGAAGCGGTCGATGCTGGACACCGCGTCATCGTGCTTGCCGGCCTTGTACTGGGCGTAGGCGGTTTCGATCATCGCCTGCTCGGTGTACGGGCCGTACGGATACTGGGCCACCAGGCGGCGGAAGCTGGCTTCGGCGCCGCTCCAGTTGCCGCCCTGCATCAGCTTGTGGCTTTTCTCGTACAGCTGTTCGACCGGCACGCCTTCGTCGGGGCGATCACCCTTCTTGGCGCCGCGGTGGCAGCCGGTTGCGGCGATGACCAGCACCAGCAGCAGGGCGGTGAGGCGGACGGGCGCGGAGAGCATGGCGGAGCGTCGGATCATGGGGTCGAGGCGGGACGCGGCTGGAATACGAAGGGTCGATGATAGCCTAGTGTCCTGTCCAGCGACTGAAACCGGCCGCCGGGACCCCAAAATTTCAAAGAATGCCCCCTGCCATGTCTGAACAACCCTCTGAATCGGCCCGCCAGGCCATCGTCCCCGACACCGCTGCCGGCCGTCGTTTCGATGCCGTCGTGGCCGAACTGTTCCCCGAATATTCGCGTTCGCGCCTGACCGAGTGGATCAAGTCCGGTGACGTCCTGCTGGACGGCGCCCAGGTGCGCCCGCGCGATCCGCTGCGCGGCGGCGAGGTGGTGACCCTCCATGTGGTGCTGGAAACCCAGACCGACGCCCAGCCGGAGGACATCCCGCTGGACGTGCTGTTCGAGGACGAGCATGTGCTGGTGATCAACAAGCCGGTCGGCCTGGTGGTCCACCCCGGCGCCGGCAACCACAGCGGCACCCTGGTCAACGCGCTGCTGTTCCGCGACCCCTCGGTGGCGGTGCTGCCGCGCGCGGGCATCGTGCACCGCCTGGACAAGGACACCAGCGGCGTGATGGTGGTGGCCAAGACCCTGGAAGCGCAGACTGCATTGGTCGAGCAACTGGCGGCCCGTGACGTGCACCGCCAGTACCTGGCCATCGTGATGGGCGCGCTGGTGGCAGGCGGTACCGCCGATGCCCCGATCGACCGCCACCCGCGCGACCGGCTGAAGATGGCGGTGCGCGAAGACGGCAAGGAAGCGGTGACCCACTACCGCCTGCGCGAGCGCTTCCGTGCGCACACCGCGCTGGAGTGCCGCCTGGAAACCGGCCGTACCCACCAGATCCGCGTGCACATGGCACACGTGCGCCATCCGATCATCGGCGACCCGCTGTACGGCGGTGCGCTGAAGCTGCCCAAGGGTGCCAGCGACGAGCTGGTGGCCGCGCTGCGCGGCTTCAAGCGCCAGGCCTTGCACGCCGAGACCCTGGAGTTCATGCATCCGATCACTGGTGAGCCGGTGCGCAATACCGCGCCGGTGCCGGAGGACATGCTGCACCTGATGAAGGTGCTGCGCGAAGACAGCGAAGCCTTCGCCGCCCGCGAGCGGGATCGCTGGTGATGGCCGCCGCGCTGCCGTTGCTGCAGGCGGACTGGCCGGCGCCGGCAGGCGTCCATGCGCTGACCACGCGTCGGCATGGCGCGGGCATCTCGCCGGCGCCGTTCGCGCAGTTCAACCTCGGCAACCGGCACGCGGCCGATGGTGATACCCCGGCCAACGTGGAGCACAACCGCAAGCTGCTGCAGGAGGGGCTGGCACTGCCCTCGGCACCGCACTGGCTGCGCCAGGTGCACAGCAGCACCGTGCTGCGCTTCACCGCGCCACCGGTGCCCGGCACCAGCGAACCGGTGGCCGACGCCGCGGTGACTTCGGTGCCGGGCGTGGTGCTGGCGATCCTGACCGCCGACTGCCTGCCGGTGGTGTTTGCCGCGGCCGATGGCAGCGAGGTGGGTGCGGCCCATGCCGGCTGGCGTGGGCTGGCTGACGGCATGCTGGAGGCCACGGTGGCCGCCCTGCAGACGCCGCCGGCGCAGCTGCGGGCCTGGCTGGGCCCGGCCGCCGGGCCGTCCGACTATGAGATCGGCGAGGAGGTCTATCACGCCTTCGTCGGCCATGATCCGGCCGCCGAAGCGGCGTTCGTGGCGACCCGGCCGGGCCACTGGAAGGTGGACCTGTTCGCGCTGGCGCGGCAGCGGTTGCAGGCGGCGGGGATGGACCCGGCGCAGGTGTATGGCGGCACGGTGTCGACCATGGCCGATCCTGACCTGTATTCGCACCGGCGCGACCGTCGTACCGGGCGCATGGCGACCCTGGCCTGGATCGCGCCCTGACCCCGCCGCTGTTTGCGCGGGTGCTGGGGCCGGCCTTCGCCACTCTGGCAGCGCCGGTGCAGGCGCTGCATGCCGCGCCGTTGCCCTGCCGTTACGTGGGGCAGGCGCGCATCGTGAGGGGGCGGCACTGGCTGGTGCCGCTGCTGGCCACGTTGGCGCGGTTGCCGAAGGACGGCGACGCGCTGCCCACCGAAGTGGCGTTCAGTGCACGCGGGCAGGGCGAGCAGTGGGCGCGGCGGTTTGGCCGCTGGCCGATGGTGTCGCGGCTGTGGGCGCACGAAGGGCTTCTGCGCGAGCAACTGGGCGCGGTTCGCTTCGAGTTCGCGCTGCAGGCCCGCGAGGGTGGCATCGACTGGTCGGTGCGGCGGGTCTGGGCGTTCGGGCTGCTGCCGCTGCCGACGCGTTGGTTCGGCGGTGTGCGCTGCCGTGAAGCCTGGCGCGGCGAGCGTTACACTTTCCTGGTCGATGTGACGCTGCCCTGGGCCGGAGCCCTGATCCGCTATGAAGGCTGGCTCGAACCACAGTGACGGCGCCGCCGGGACTGGCAGCGCGGTGATCGTGTTCGACGGCGTGTGCGCCCTGTGCAACCGCTGGGTGCGCTTCCTGCTGCGTTTCGACCGCAAGGGGCGCTACCGTTTTGCGGCGATGCAGGGGCAGCAGGGCAGCGCGATGTTGCGCGCGCACGGGCTGGACCCGCAGGACCCGATGTCGTTCCTGCTGCTGGATGCGCAGGGCACCTGGACCGATACCGATGCCATCCTGCGTGTACTGGCCGGGCTGGGCGGTGGATGGCGCCTGAGCGGCGTACTGAAGGTGCTGCCGCGCGGACTGCGCGACGCGGCGTACCGCGCGCTGGCCCGCAACCGCTACCGCTGGTTCGGGCGGCATGATGCCTGTCATCTGCCCGCACCGGAGCAGGCAGCGCGATTCCTGGATTGAAGAAAAAGGGGACGGAGGGGATTAAGTCGTTTGTGCACAAACGACTTAATCCCCTCCGTCCCCTTTTTCCTCAGCCTTCCAGTGCGTCCAGGTAGCTGCGCCGCCAGTGGTTGATGTCGTAGGTGCGCAGGTGCTCCATCATGGCGTGCCAGCGCTCCTTGCGCTTGCGCAGCGACATCGTCGCCGCGGTGGCGATGGCGTCGGCAACGCCATCCAGGTCGTGCGGGTTCACCAGCAGTGCCTGCTTGAGTTCGTCGGCGGCGCCGGCCAGCAGCGACAGCACCAGCACGCCCGGGTCCTCCGGGTCCTGCGAGGCCACGTATTCCTTGGCCACCAGGTTCATGCCATCACGCAGCGGCGTGACCAGCCCCACCGCCGCTGCACGGTAGAAACCGGTGAGGGTGGCATGGGTGAAGTTCTGGTTGACGTAGCGCAGGGGTGTCCAGTCCGGCTCGGCGTGGCCACCGTTGATGTGGCCGGCGATCTGCTCCAGCTGGCTGCGCAGCTGCCGGTACTCGGTGACATCACCGCGCGAGACGGGGGCGATCTGCAGGTAGGTCAGCGACCCGCGCTGGTCGGGATGGCGCTCAAGGTACCGTTCGAAGCCGAGGAAGCGCTCGGGCAGGCCCTTGGAATAATCCAGGCGATCAACGCCGATCGCCAGTTGGCGATCACGCAGGCTGGCGCGCAGGTTCTTTACGGCGGCCTTGGTGGCGGCGGTACCGGCCTGGCGCGCGATCAGCTCGGTGTCGATGCCGATCGGGAACGCCGCCGCGCGGAAACGACGCCCGCCCGGTGCCTCCAGCTCGCCGTTGGCGAGTACCCGCCCCCCGCCGAACAGGCGCAGGTAGGTCTGGAAGCGATCGGCATCGCGCTGGGTCTGGAAGCCCACCAGGTCATACGCGTAGAGCGCGGAGAACAACCGCAGGTGGTCGGGCATCGCCTGCAGCAGGTCGGCCGAGGGCATCGGGATGTGCAGGAAGAAGCCGATGCGGCAGCCGATGCCACGCTCGCGCAGCAATGCGCCAAGCGGGATCAGGTGATAGTCGTGGATCCAGACGATGTCATCCTCGCGCAGCAAGGGCGCGAGCTTGTCGGCGAACAGTGCGTTGACCTTGTGGTAGGTCTCGCGGGTGGCACGGTCGTAGTCGACCAGATCCAGGCGGAAGTGCAGCAGCGGCCACAGCGTGCGGTTGGCAAAGCCGTTGTAGTAGCCGTCCACCTCGCGCTTGCTCAGGTCCATGGTGACGTAGTCGATGTCACCGTCTTTCTGCCGGTGCAGCGTGCCGCTGCCGTCCTTTACCGTCTTGCCGCTCCAGCCGAACCACAGGCCGCCGCGTTCCTTCAGGGCGGCCAGCAGGCCGACAGCCAGGCCGCCGGCGCGGTTCTCGCCGGGTACGGCCACACGATTTGAAACCACCACCAGACGACTCACGATGCCTCCTGCCAGGACCGCGACAGGCGCATCGCGGCAGTGATCAGGCCGACGTGCGAATAGGTCTGCGGGAAATTGCCCCAGGCCTCGCCGCTGTCGAAGGCCAGATCCTCCGACAGCAGGCCCAGGTGGTTGCGCTGCTTCAGCAGCAGCTCGAACATCTCGCGCGCCTCGTCCATGCGCCCGATCGCCGCCAGCGCATCGATGTACCAGAACGTGCAGATGGTGAAGCTGGTCTCCGGCTCGCCGAAGTCATCCGGCGCGACATAGCGGTACAGCGAATTGCCATGCTTGAGGTCGCGGCCGATCGCATCGACGGTGGCGATGAAGCGGGCGTCCATCGCATCGATGAAGCCGATGTCGGCCAGCAGCAGGAGCGAGGCGTCCAGGCGATGGCCGCCGAAGGTATCGGTGAAGTGGCCCAGTTCCTCATTCCAGGACTCGGCCATGATGCGCGCATGGATGGTGTCGGCGCGCTCGCGCCAGTAGTGTGCACGGTCATCGCGCTTCAGGCGCACGGCGATCTTGCACAGGCGGTCGCAGGCGGCCCAGCACATCGCGCTGGTGTAGGTGTGTACCTCGGTGCGGCCACGGAACTCCCACAGGCCCGCATCGGGCACGTCATGCAGGGCGAAGGCCTGTTCGCCCAGCGGTTCGAGGCGGGCGAAGGTGTGCGCGTCGCCGGGATCCTGCAGGCGGCGGTCGAAGAACAGCTGCGTGGAGGCCAGCACCACGCTGCCGTAGACATCGTGCTGGCGCTGCACCCAGGCCAGGTTGCCGCGGCGTACCGGGCCCATGCCGCGATAACCGGACAGGCTGGGCACTTCGTCTTCGTCCAGCTTGGCTTCAAAGCCGATGCCATACAGCGGCTGCAGCGTGCCGTCGGTGGTGGCCAGGTTGAAGATGTAGCCGAGGAACTGTTCCATCGTGCGCGTTGCGCCGAGACGGTTCAGCGCCCGCACCACGAAAGCTGCGTCACGCAGCCAGCAGTAGCGGTAGTCCCAGTTGCGCACGCTGCCGGGTGCTTCTGGAATGGAAGTGGTCATCGCCGCGATGATCGCGCCGCTGTCCTCGTACTGGCACAGCTTCAACGTGATCGCACTGCGGATGACCGCGTCCTGCCACTCCAGTGGAATGGACAGGTAGCGCACCCATTCGCGCCAGTAGTCGCGGGTGCGCTGGAAGGCTTCCTGCACGTAGCCGCTGATCGACCGGTTGAGTGACTCATCCACGCCCAGGATCAGGTGGATGGGATGGTTGAGCACGAACGGCAGGCCATCGCGCACGAAGCGCACCGGCACATCGGTGGTCAGCCGCAGCACGTGCTCCGGCAGGATCCAGCGCACATGGTTGCTGCCCCAGGTCGACTCTGGCACGCGTGCGCCCCAGTCGGCCAGCGGGCGCGCACGCACGGTGATGCGCGGGCTGCCAGCCAGCGGACGCACCTGGCGGATCAGGCTGACCGGCCGGTAGAAGCGGTCGTTCTGCCGCCAGCGGGGGGCGAAATCCAGGATTTCCAGTTCGCCGCCGTGCGCGTCGCGGAGCACCGTGCGCAGGATCGCCGTGTTGGTGAGGTATTCCTGCTCGCTGCTGGCGAAGTCTTCCAGCTCGATGGCGAAGTCGCCACCGGTCTGCTGGTTGGGGCCGAGCAGCGCACAGAAGGTAGGGTCGCCGTCGAAGGTGGGCAGGCAGCTCCAGGCAACGCGGGCACGTTTGTCGACCAGGGCGCCGAAGCTGCCGTTGCCGACCACGCCCAGATCAAGATCGGGTTGGGTCATCACGCGGTACATCTCGGTTGCGGCCGTGGGGGGTGGCCGGGTCAATAGGCATTCTCACGCAGCCAGGCGTGCACGCTGCGTATGTCGGGCAGCGCGAACACCGCCGCGCTGGGTTCACGTTCACCCACCAGCACGCTCCAGCCATGCTGGCTGTTGGCGGCATCGAAGCCGAATTCATCGGTGAGGTCGTCACCGAGAAACACCGGCAGGCGGCCGCGGAAGGGCAGGTACTGCATCATCCGGCGCACGGCACGGCCCTTGTCGGTGCCGACGGGCACGAACTCGACCACATGGTCGCCGGGTTGCAGGCGGTAGCTGGCGCGGCCCCGCACGTGGCGATCGGCGAAGGCGCGCACATCACTTGCCGCGTGCGGCGCACCGCGCCAATGCAGGGCCAGGCCGACGCCCTTGTCTTCCACCAGCACGCCGGGATGGCCGTGGGCAAAGCGCATCGCCTGCTGGTGCAGCGCGTGCAGCCACTCGGCGGTGTCGTCGTCGTGCTCGTCGCGCAGCACACGACCGTCCTCGCCGCGCAGTTCGTGCCCATGCAGGCCGGCGGCAGGCAGCTGGAGGGGAGCGAACAGCTGGTCCAGCTGTTCAAGCGGTCGGCCACTGACCAGTGCCACGGCGCCTTCCAGGCGGTCACTGATGCGGCCGATGGCTTCGCGCACATCCGGCAGGAGCTGCACGGCATCCGGTCGTGCAGCGAATTCGATGAGGGTGCCATCGACATCGAGGAACAACGCACAGGCGTCGTCCAGCAATGGCGGTGGCGGACGCAGGGGGAGCGGTTCAGCCATGACGACCAGCCTGCCAGCCTGAGCGTGTACGTGGGGTCGAGGGCAGGCTGCGGATCAGCTTCGGTGGGTGCCGACCGTTGGTCGGCACGGCAGGTCAGCCTGCATCCAGCCCAAACAGCGCGGACCAACGGTCCGCACCCACCCAATGCGATCAGAACGTATAGCGGACGCGGCCGTAGTAGTACGCGCCGTTGCTGCCGATCGGCGACAGCACGTCGTACGGCAGGTTGCCGAAGTAGTGGATATCGCTGTTGGATCGATCCGGGTAGTTGTCGGTCAGGTTCTGGCCGCCGATGGCCACGCTCCATTGCGGGGTAATGCGGTACTCGACTTCGGCATCCAGCTGCCATTCGGCCTGGTAGGTCTGGCGCGGGATGTAGCCATCACCGAAGTTGAACACCCGGGTGGCGCTGCCGTAACGGTTCACGCGGGTGCTCAGCGACCAGTGGTCGTTGCTCCAGGCGGCCGAGAAGCTGCCACGCGTGCGCGGGGTGGCATCGGTCAGGGTGTTGGTCTCCTCGATGCCGAACAGTACGTAGTCCGGGTTCAGCGCGCGCAGCTGCGCCGGCGTGGCCAGCACATTCTTCAGCGTGGTCTTGGTGTAGGCGTAGGTGCCGGTCAGCAGCAGCTGGCCATCGCCCAGCGACTGCCGCCAGTTGCTTACCAGCTCGGCGCCACGGGTGCGGGTATCGGCGGCATTGACGAAGAAGCTGGCGCTCTGCAGGCCACTGACGCCGTAGCTGGCGGCCACGTAATCGGTCAGCGCATCGCCGGTGATGCTCTCCGACAGCGCGATGCGGTCGTCGATATCGATCTGGAAGAAGTCCAGCGACAGGTCGAAATGCTCGCCGATGCGGCTGGTGAAGCCCAGCGAGGTGTTGATCGACTTCTCCGGCTTCAGGTTCTGCGCACCCAGGCCACGCGCGATCGGATTGTTGACCGACAGCAGCCGGCCCTGCACCAGCTGGCCGCCGGCGTTGTAGCCGGTGGAGGTGGATTCGTAGCCGATCTGCGCCAGCGACGGAGCGCGGAAATTGTTGGAGATGGCACCGCGCAGTGCGAACGCCGGGGTGAATTCGTAGCGCAGGCCGAGCTTGCCGGTCAGTTCGCCGCCAAAGTCGTCGTTGTGCTCGTAGCGCGCGGCCAGGTCGGTGGAGAACTTCTCGCCGAACTGGCTGGACAGGCTGGCATAGGCGCTGGCCACGTCGCGCGACAGGGTGGCGGCGTCCTGTGGGGTCAGGCCGCCACCGGCCTGCGAGCCGGTCGGGCGGTCGGTGTACGGGCCCGCCGCATAGCTGGCCGGGTCGCCGGGGCGGGTCTGGTAGCGCTCATGGCGCGCTTCCACGCCCAGGCCCAGCGTGTGGCTGATGCTGTCGCTCTGGGTGAACACGCGGCTCAGATCGAGGTTGCCCACGGTCTGCGCGTACTCGTAGTCGGCGGTCTTGAAGCGGGTCGGGCTGGTCGGGCCCAGCGATGCGTTGAGCGAATCACGCAGGCGGTAGGTGAAGTCGTTCTGGCCGTAATCCAGGCTGCTGTCGTAGCTCCATTCGCCCCACTGGCCGCGCACGCCGGCCACGGCCTGTACGTCGCGGTTCTCGCCTTCGGAGATCGGTCGGTAGCCGTTCGGATAGACCTGCTTCCAGTTGGCATCGCCATCGGGATAGCGGAAGTAGTTGGCGCCTTCGGTATCGCGCTGGTTGAAGGTGCCGAACGCGTAGAACGTCGAGGTCTGGCCCACCGGAATCTCGGTGTTCAGCCACAGGTTGATGTCCTTGCTCTTGCCATCGCCCAGCACATAGTTGCGCTTGCCCTGCAGCGCCAGGTTGTCCGGCGTCTGGTCCCACGGCGGAATCTGGTCGAAGCCGGCGCGGTTGGTGCCGTTGCGGTGCTTGTATTCCAGGCCGACGCGCAGGAAGCCGCCGTCCTCGCCCAGCGAAGTACCGACCTTGGCGCTGACGTTGCCGGTCTGGCCGTCGGTGAGGGTGCGGCCGATCGGCTTGAGGTCGGTGTGGTTGGCACCGTAGCTGGCCTCGATCTCGCCACCGTCGCCGCCGTTGTCGAGGATCACGTTGATCACGCCGGCCACGGCGTCCGATCCGTAAAGCGCACCGGCACCATCGCGCAGCACTTCGATGCGCTTGATCGCGCTGACCGGGATCGCATTGAAATCGACCGGGGTGGTGCCCTTGCCGATCTTGCTGTCGGTGTTGACCAGCGCGGTGTGGTGGCGGCGCTTGCCGTTGACCAGCACCAGCACCTGGTCGGGGGACAGGCCACGCAACTGTGCGGCGCGCACGTGGTCGGCGCCACCGGAGTTGGATTGGCGCGGGAAGTTGAACGACGGCAGCAGCGCCTGCAGCGCGCTGCCCAGTTCACCGTTGACCACGCCGGCCTTGCGGATGTCCTCGGCGGTGAGCACATCCACCGGCGAGGTGGATTCGAGCACGGTGCGGTCTGCGGCACGGGTGCCGGTGACGATCACGGTGTCCAGGTTGGTGGCGTCCTGGGCCAGGGCCGGGACGGCAGCGGAGGAAAGCGCGAGGGCGATGGCGAGGCCGAGCGGCGACGCGGGCAGGCGGGCGGACATGGAGGGCTCCAGCAACAACGACGACGGGGAAGGGGGGAGATAGTTTCACTTACATCCATCCGGATGAAGCGATATATTATCTTCGCGTGATGGCCGGTGCCGATGCAAGTCCCTGCCGGTCCGGCATGAGCTGATGCCCGGTTGGCATCAGCACGCCGGGCCGGTGGCGCTGTACGCTGCCGGCTTGCCCTGTCCCCCTTCCCCGGAGCTGTACCGATGAAACACCTTGGCCTCGTCTTCGCCGTGCTGCTGGCCACCAGTGGCTGCGCCAGCCTGTCTTCGCAGGCGCCCAGCGCCTATGCCACGGCCACCACCGCCGAACTGAAGGGCGATGCCGCCCGCCCTTCCGCCGGCCATGGCTGGGTGCGCAGCGAGCTGTACTTCGGCGTAGGCGAGGAGCAGGGGGCCGGCAACCGCCCGCAGGCCGACACCATCAGCGACGCGCAGTGGCGCGCCTTCCTTGACAAGGAAGTAACGCCGCGCTTCCCGGACGGCCTGACCGTGTTTGATGCCTACGGCCAGTGGCTGTTCCGCGGCGATGCCGCGCCCAACCGCCTGCGCACCAAGGTGCTGGTGGTGCTGCACGAGGACACCCCGCAGCGCCGCGCCGACATCGAGGCGATCCGCCTGGCGTGGAAGCAGCAGACCAGGCATCAGTCGGTGCTGTGGTCGCGGCAGCCGGTCGAGGTATCGTTCTGAGTTGAAGGTGCCGCCGCGGTGCTGCAGGGAGCAATGATGAACTACAGGGAATGCCTGCTGGGCCTGGCATTGGCAGGCGTACTGGCACCGACGGCGCAGGCGGGTGGGGACGACGGAGAAACGCTGCGCTTCCAGGTGGCCGCGCATGTGCAGGCGCATGCCGATCCGCAGCAGGACGGCAGCATCGCGGTGCAGCTGTCACCGTCAGGCAAGCGCCAGACGCTTGAGGGCGCGGCCGATGCCGACGGCAATTCGCGATGGTCGCTCGAAGATGTCGATTTCGATGGCTACCCGGAACTGGTCGCGCGCGCCTCGATGGGCATGGTCAACGAAGCGGTGACGGTGTACCGCTTCGATCCGGCCAGTGCCGGGTTCCGCGCGCTGCAGGCCGACACCCACGGCAAGGACAGTTGCGGTGACCTGATGGGGCTGGCGGTCGACCGTCCGAGCCGCACGCTGACCAGCAGCTGCCGCAGCGGCCCGATGTGGTACACCGACCAGTACCGGTTTGCAGGCGCGAAGCTCTATCTGTACCGCGCCGAGAGCGTGCTGATGCTGGGCGATACGTTGAACGCCGCGCTGCAGTGGGAACAGACCGGCGAGCAGGGCCCGCTGGCGGTCTGGCGCACCTATGATGCCGCCGGCCGGGTGCTGGAAAGTGCCATCGCCGATGGCCTGGGTGCACCGCCGGATGGACCGTTGCGTGGCCAGCAGGCCACCGTGGTACCCGCGCGGCTGTTCCTGTTCGATCGACCCGGCGCATCCAGCACCAGGCGTTACCTGGTGCAGGGAGACCGCGTGGAGATGCTGGATGAACAGGATGGCTGGGTGAAGCTGCGCTACCGCAACCCGAAGCAGGGCGCGGTGGAGGGCTGGATCAACGTCAACGATTGACTCGATCTCCGCCGGTAGTTTGCCTATCGAGGTGATGTGCGCCTTGCCCACGGAGGCATCACTTCTTCGGGTCTAGCCTCGGATGCTCTCCCCTCGAGGATGTATCCGATGAGCAAGCGCGTTGCCGAGATCGTTGTCGATACCCTGCAGCAGGCGGGCGTCCGCCGCTGTTACGGCATCGTTGGCGATACCTTGAATCACGTCACCGATGCCCTGCACCGCAGTGAAATCGACTGGGTACATGTGCGCCACGAAGAAGTGGCCGGCTTCGCTGCCGGCGCCGATTCGCTGGTGAGCGGCGAGTTGACCGCCTGTGCGGGTTCTTGTGGTCCCGGTGGCCTGCACTTCATCAACGGCGTCTTCGAGAGCAATCGCAACCGTGCACCGATGGTACTGATCGCCAGCCAGGTGGTGACCAGTGAGCTGGGCATGGAATTTCCGCAGGAAGTGGACTTCAAGGCGGTGTATGCCAGTTGTTCGGTGTTCTGCGAGCAGGTGCACAGCCCGGAGCAGGCGCGGCGCGTCGTGGCCCTGGCCTGCCAGGCCGCGATCAGCCGCCGTGGCGTGGCGGTGGTGATCCTGCCGGCCGACATCAGCCAGGCCGAGGTGAAGCACGATGTGCCGTTCTCGGTGCACTACACCCAGCCGGTGCTGCGCCCGTCCGATGCCGAGCTGCAGCGCATCACCGAACTGCTGGGGCAGGGCAAGCGCATCGGCATCTATGCCGGTGCCGGTTGCCAGGGCGCGCACGCGCAGCTGCTGGAGCTGGCCCGGCGCCTGCAGGCGCCCATCGCGCATACCTCGCGCGCCAAGGATTTCGTCGAGCCGGACAACCCGTACAACATGGGCATGACCGGCATCTTCGGCATCGAATCCGGCTTCCACACGCTGATGGAGTGCGACACGCTGCTGCTGCTCGGCGCCGATTTCGCCTGGGGCCAGTTCTACCCGGACAAGGCCACGATCATCCAGGTCGACCGCGATGGCAGCCACCTCGGCCGCCGCCACCCGGTGAACCTCGGCGTGGTCGGTGACATCGCACCGACGCTGGACGCGCTGCTGCCGATGCTGCCGCCGCGCGAGGACAGCAGTTTCCTGGACGAGTGCATCGGGCATCGCGACAAGGCGCTGAAGAAGCGCGAACAGGAAGAACAACCGGGCGAGGGTGAACTGATCCATCCGCAGCACCTGACGGCATTGCTGTCGAGGCATGCCAGCGACGATGCGCTGTTCACCGCCGACGGCGGTTCGCCGATGGTGTGGGTGCTGCGCCATATCCGCGTCAACGGCCGCCGCCGCACGCTGACCAGCCTGCTGCACGGCACGATGGCCAACGCGATGCCGCAGGCGCTGGGCCTGCAGAAGGCCTTCCCCGGCCGGCAGGTGATCTCGCTGTCCGGTGATGGTGGCCTGGCGATGCTGCTGGGTGACCTGCTCACGGCAGTGCAGGAGAACCTGCCGATCAAGGTGGTGGTGTTCAACAATGGTTCGCTGAACTTCGTCGAGCTGGAGCAGAAGGTGGAGGGCCTGCTGGACAACTACACCGACCTGAAGAACCCGGACTTCGGCCGCCTGGCCGAGGTCATCGGCTTCCACGGCCGCACGGTGACCCGCAGCGAGGATCTGGAAGAGGCGGTGCTGGATTTGCTGTCCCAGCGCGGCCCGGCGCTGCTGGACGTGCATACCAGCCGCGCGGAGCTGGTGATGCCGCCGCAGATCGAGGCCAAGCAGGTGGCCGGTACGGCGTTGTACGCGGCCAAGGCAGTGTTGAACGGCCGCTTCGACGACGTGAAGCATCTGCTGGTGGACAACTTCCTGAAGAAGTAGAGGGTTGGTCGATGCAGGGCTGCGCCCTGCACCCGCGGTAGTGCCGGCCGCTCAGAAGCAACGGCGGCCATCCGTGTGGTAGGTGTCGACCTTGGTCGACACGGTAGATCCACGCCATGCGTGGATGAACGAACGAATGATCGAAATAATCTTCTGTAGAGCCGAGCCATGCTCGGCTCAGAGCCTTCGCGTACAGCGGGCGAGCATGGGCTCGGCACTGCAGCGAGAGCCTGCCTTGGCTTTGGATCTTTTGATCTTCTTCCGTGGCTGCCGCGCGCAGGAAACTGTCAGGGGTCGGTCGGGTGGGCTGCGCAGGACCGTTGGCGCCATGGATGGCGCCATCGAGCCCCCGTGGGTGAGGGCGCTTTGCTTGCGAAGCACTGCTTCGCAAGGCCCGAACGCACAGCCGCCAGCGGCTGGGCCGGTCTGGGGATTTACGGCGTGTCCTGCGCAGCCCCCCGACCGGCCGAACTCGCAATGCCGGTCGACTAACAGTCGACTCTACCCGCGACCAGCCACGAGGGGCCCCGCCGTTGGCTGGAACCCATCATTCCACGACGGAATTGGCGCGCCGGCCCCGCTGGGCCTACCATCGGCGCTCCCCACCCCCACCGCCCCTTCCATGTCCGCTCCCGCTTCCGCCGTACCGCGTCGCTGGTTCGTCGCCGGCGACTTCAACGGCTTCTTCGGCCTGGTCGTCGACAACCTCTCCATCCTCGGCTTCATCGCCATGGCCCTGGTCGGGATCTTCCAGTTCCCCGCCGACGTGGTGTTCGGCCGCATGTTCCCCGGCACCGCCTTTGGCGTGCTGGTCGGCAACCTGCTGTACACCCTGATGGCGCGCCGGCTGGCGGCACGTACCGGCCGCGACGATGTCACCGCCATGCCGCTCGGCCTGGATGCCCCCACCAGCATCGGCATGGCCCTGCTGGTGCTCGGCCCGGCCTTCCTCGCCTTCAAGCAGCAGGGCATGGATCCGCATGCTGCGGGCATCGCCACCTGGCAGCTGGGCATGGCCGCGCTGGTCATCATGGGCGTGCTCAAGTTCGTGCTGTCGTTCTTCGGTGAAGCGGTCACCCGCGCACTGCCGCGAGCTGCGCTGCTGGGTTCCATCGCCGGCATCGCGCTGGTGCTGATGGGCCTGCTGCCGCTGCTGGAAACGCTGCGCTCGCCGCTGGTCGGCTTCACCACGCTGGGCCTGCTGCTGTATGTGCTGATCGCCAAGGGCAAGCTGCCGGTGCGTGGCCCGGGCGTGCTGCTGGCCTTCGTGTTCGGCACCGTGCTGTATTACGGCCTTGGACTGGCCGGGCTGGGCGCGCCCGGCTTCCATGTGCCGGAATGGGTGCCGCCGCAGGTGGTGCTGCCGCTGCCGACGCTGGGCTTCCTTGAGGGCCTGCCCACGGCGATGACCTACCTGCCGCTGCTGCTGCCGTTCGGCCTGCTGATGGTGGTCGGCGGCATCAATGTGTCTGAGAGCGCACGCGCGGCTGGCGATGACTACCGCACCCGCGACATCCTGCTGGTGGAGGCGGTGGCTACGCTGGTGGCAGGCGTCTGTGGCGGTGTCGCGCAGACCACGCCGTACATCGGCCAGCCGGCCTACAAGCACATGGGCGCGCGCAGCGGCTACACGCTGCTGACCGGCCTGTTCGTCGGCATCGGCGGCATGCTCGGCATCATCTCCGGGCTGGTGCAGTGGCTGCCGCTGGCGGTGCTGGCACCGATCATCGTGTACGTGGCCATCGACATCACCACCCAGGCCTTCCAGGCCACGCCGCGCCACCATACCGGCGCGATGGTGTTCGGTTTCCTGCCGTCGGTGGCCTACCTGCTGGCGATCAAGGCGCCCGGCTGGATCGCACCGGACCAGCTGCCGCAGCTGCTGACCAAGCTCGACGGCCATGGCCTGCCCGAGCTGGCGGTGATTTTCACCCTCGGCAACGGCTTCATCATCACCTCGATGCTGTGGATCTCGGCGGTAGCCGCGATGGTCGATGGCCGCCTGCGCCGTGCCTGCGGCTTCCTGCTGGTGGCGGCGGTGCTGACCCTGTTCGGCCTGATCCATTCGGTGGACCCGCGTGGCGGCATCTACCTGCCGTGGGATCTGGACGGGCTGGCACGCATCATCAGCTTGCAGTTCGCCGGCGCCTACGTGGCATTGGCGCTGCTGCTGGGCCTGCTGTCGCTGCAGAAGCAGCCGGTGAAACCGCTGGATGATCGCACCGATCATTGACTGGTGACGCCGGGCATGGCCCGGCGTTACCGCTCCTTCCACTTCTGGTGCTTTGTAGAGCCGAGCCTGCGCTCGGCTGCTCTGAGCCGAGCATGGCTCGGCTCTACAGGGGCGTGTTGCAGGCGGCGAATGATCACAGCGCGCTCTGCCGGCCAGCGGCCGGCACTACCGTTCGGCGTCCAGTTCCGGGTAATGGCGGAAGATGCCGTTGGTGTTGAACGGCAACCGCCGCTCAGACGCCAGATAGGCGGCGATGTTGGGTCGTTTCGCCACTCGTTCCTGCAGCGCGCGCAGCCGGGGCAGGGTGGGGCCGAGCGCCTGCATGCGGCGCGGAAACATGTAGTCCAGCCCGCTCAGCAGCTGGAACAGTGACAGATCCACATAGGAGTGCTCGCGCAGTGCATGGCGGCCACCGTTGGCGGCCATCACCTGCTCGAAATAGCCGAGGAACTTGGGCAGGCGCTCGCTGCGCAGTGACGCGGCTCGTGCCCTGGCCTCGGTCTTCTGCTGTTCGTAGTACTTCGATGCGGCGATCGGATGGTGGGTGTCGTGCACCTCGGCTACCAGGTCGGCGATGGTCAACTGCAGTTGCAGCGCCTGCATCCGCCGCGATGCGGCCTGCGGCACCAGGTCCAGCGTCGGGCCGAGGAAATCCAGGATCGCCGCGACCTGCGCGATGACCTGGCGGCCGGCCTTCAGGAACGGCGGCGCAAAGGGCTGTGCCCCTTCGTTGCGACCCTCCAGAAACGGCTGCATCACCGCATCGCCGTGCACCCGCGCCATGTCGATGTAGTCGGCGCCGGCATCTTCCAGCGCCAGGCGCACGAACTCGCCACGGCCCTGGATGCCGGTCCAGTAGTACAGCGCGTACTGCATGGCAGAGTCTCCACGGGACAGGACTCCTAGCCTCGCGCGGGTGGCGCAAAGCAGACGTGAGCGCGGCCTTGCTGCAGGTCTCAACCCGAACGGCAGCGGAACAGGCGGGGAACCGGCTGCAATCGATGGGGTCACACCTTCTCCATTGCGTGTGAAACGAGGTGCTGCATCATGCAGAGTGGAAAGGCGGTCTGGCCCTGGGTGTTGGGTGTGGTGGTGATCGGCGGCGCGGGCGGCTGGTTGTTCCGCGATCAGCTGAAGAGCCTGGCCGACGGTGTCCCGGTGCCGGTGCAATCAAGCCCTGCCAGTACCAGTGCACCGGCACAACCGCAGGCGGCCGCAGAGCCCGCGCCAGCACCACCATCGATCAGGCATCCGCTGGATACTGAGGCCGCCGCCGACCCGGCGCTGCCGAAACTGGCTGACAGCGATGCCGCGGCCTGGGGCGCACTGAGCCAGCTGTTCCAGGGCGAGGGACCGCTGACCCTGCTGCTGCGTGATCACCTGATCCAGCGCCTGGTCACCCAGGTCGACAACCTGGACAAGCCCAGCGTGCCGCCGACCGCGCTGGCCGCGCGGCCGCTGCCGGGCAATCTGCAGGTCGATACGGGCGAAGGCGGCGAACGCATCGCCGCCAGCAATGCGGCACGCTATGCGCCTTACGTACTGGCGTTCACTGCGCTGGACCCGGCGGCAACGGCTACCGCTTACAAGCGCTTCTATCCGCTGATCCAGCAGGCCTATGCCGACCTTGGCCGGCCCGAGGGTTATTTCAACGACCGCCTGGTCATGGTGATCGACCACCTGCTGGACACCCCGGAACTGGCCCAGTCGCCGCTGGTGCAGCGCGATGAACGCGGCCGCTATCGCTTCGTCGATCCCGCCCTGCAGTCACGCTCGATCGGGCAGAAGGCCCTGCTACGCATGGATCCTGCACAGGCGCGGGCGATCAAGCAGCAGCTGCGGGCGATCCGCAGCGCGATCACCCGCTGAGCCCGTCCACCGTACGGAACTGATCGGGATCAACGCGCCGACCACACGCGCTCCGGCATGCTGGCCGCAGGCTGACTGGCCCCGGGGTGCAGTCGCAGCCACCCTTGAAACCGGGTGGGGCAACCGCATCTTTCCAGCATTGCCGGCCCAGGCCGGCCCTGATGACCGATGAGGATTCGCAATGCGGATGGACAAGCTCACCTCGCGTTTCCAGCAGGCGCTGGCAGACGCACAGTCGTTGGCCGTGGGCCGCGACAACAGCATCATCGAACCGGTTCACCTGTTCAGCGCGCTGCTGGACCAGCAGGGTGGCAGCACGCGCCCGCTGCTGGCCCAGGCCGGGGTGAACGTGCCGGTGCTGCGCGAGCGCCTGACCGAGGCGCTGGACGCACTGCCCAAGGTATCCGGCCAAGCCGGCAACGTCTCGATGGGCAACGATCTGGGGCGCCTGCTGAACCAGACCGACAAGCTGGCGCAGCAGCACGGGGACGCCTTCATTGCCAGCGAGTGGTTCGTGCTGGCGGCGCTGGACGATGGCGGCACGCTGGGCATGGCGCTGCGCGCCGCCGGTGTCGACAAGACGCGCCTGCAGGCGGCGATCGACAAGCTGCGTGGCGGCGAGAACGTGCAGTCGGAGAATGCCGAGGAGCAGCGGCAGGCGCTGGAGAAGTACACCATCGACCTGACCGCGCGGGCCGAGAGCGGCAAGCTCGACCCGGTGATCGGCCGTGACGAGGAAATCCGCCGCACCATCCAGGTGCTGCAGCGCCGGACCAAGAACAACCCGGTGCTGATCGGCGAACCCGGCGTGGGCAAGACTGCGATCGTGGAAGGGCTGGCCCAGCGCATCATCAACGACGAAGTACCCGAGGGCCTGCGCGGCAAGCGCGTGCTGTCGCTGGACATGGGCGCGCTGATCGCCGGGGCCAAGTTCCGCGGCGAATTCGAGGAGCGCCTGAAGGGTGTACTCAACGATCTGGCCAAGAACGAAGGCCAGATCATCCTGTTCATCGATGAACTGCACACCATGGTCGGCGCGGGCAAGGCCGACGGCGCGATGGATGCCGGCAACATGCTGAAGCCGGCGCTGGCACGCGGCGAGCTGCACTGCATCGGTGCGACCACGCTGGACGAATACCGCAAGTACATCGAGAAGGACGCTGCGCTGGAGCGCCGCTTCCAGAAAGTGTTCGTCGGTGAGCCGTCGGTGGAGGACACCATCGCGATCCTGCGCGGGCTGAAGGAAAAGTACGCCGTGCACCACGGGGTGGAGATCACCGACCCGGCCATCGTGGCCGCCGCCACGCTGTCCAACCGCTACATCACCGATCGCCAGCTGCCGGACAAGGCCATCGACCTGATGGACGAGGCGGCCTCGCGCCTGCGCATGGAGATCGACTCCAAGCCGGAGGAGCTGGATCGCCTGGAACGCCGGGTGATCCAGCTGAAGATCCAGCGCGAGATGCTGAAGAAGGAAAAGGACGAAGCCTCGCGGCAGCGGCTGGCCGACCTGGAGAACGACATCGACGGGCTGGAGCGCGAGTTCTCCGACCTCAATGAAATCTGGAAGTCGGAGAAGGCTGCGCTGCAGGGCGCCACCAAGATCAAGGAGCAGGTCGAGCAGGCCAAGCTGGAACTGGAAGCCGCGCAGCGCCGCCAGGATTTCGCCAAGATGAGCGAGATCCAGTACGGCCTGTTGCCGCAGCTGGAAAAGCAGCTGGCCGCGGCCCAGGAAGCCGAGCACAAGGACTTCAAGCTGGTGCAGGACCGGGTCACCGACGAGGAGATCGCCGAGGTCGTGTCGCGCTGGACCGGCATTCCGGTCAACAAGATGCTCGAAGGCGAGCGCGACAAGCTGCTGCGCATGGAAGAAGTGCTGCACAACCGTGTGGTCGGCCAGGAGGAAGCGATCAAGGTCGTCTCCGATGCCGTGCGCCGTTCGCGTGCAGGCCTGTCCGATCCGAACCGTCCGGCCGGCTCGTTCCTGTTCCTCGGCCCGACCGGCGTCGGCAAGACCGAGCTGTGCAAGTCGCTGGCCGAATTCCTGTTCGACAGCGCCGACGCGATGATCCGCATCGACATGAGCGAATTCATGGAGAAGCACAGCGTCGCCCGCCTGATCGGCGCCCCCCCGGGT
The DNA here is from genome assembly GCF_004795795.1 of Stenotrophomonas sp. PAMC25021. NCBI lineage: Bacteria > Pseudomonadati > Pseudomonadota > Gammaproteobacteria > Lysobacterales > Lysobacteraceae > Stenotrophomonas > Stenotrophomonas sp. PAMC25021. The sequence goes on from NZ_CP039255.1 coordinate 3,126,594, forward strand.
TACGTGGGCTACGAGGAAGGCGGCTACCTGACCGAGGCGGTGCGCCGTCGCCCGTATTCGCTGATCCTGCTGGACGAAGTGGAGAAGGCGCATCCGGATGTGTTCAACATCCTGCTGCAGGTGCTGGACGATGGCCGCCTGACCGATGGCCAGGGCCGCACCGTGGACTTCCGCAATACCGTCATCGTGATGACCTCGAACCTGGGCTCGCACCAGATCCAGGACATGAGCGCCGACGACAGCCCGGAGGCCTACACGCAGATGAAGGCAGCGGTGATGGGCGTGGTGCAGGCGCACTTCCGTCCGGAGTTCATCAACCGCCTGGACGACATCGTGGTGTTCCACCCGCTGGACAAGCAGCAGATCAAGCAGATCGCGCGCATCCAGATGCGCGGGCTTGAGAAGCGGCTGGCCGAGCGCGGGTTGAAGCTGGCGGTCTCCGATGCGGCGTTCGACCTGCTCGGCAACGTCGGCTTCGATCCGGTGTACGGCGCGCGCCCGTTGAAGCGTGCGATCCAGTCGCAGCTGGAAAACCCGCTGGCGCAGCAGATCCTGTCCGGCGCCTTCGTCAACGGCGATACCATCGAAGTCGGCAACGACGGTGGTCGCCTGGTGTTCGCCAAGGCTTGAACCGGTGGCGCCCCGGCCATGGCTGGGGCGCCATCCGAGCCTTGGCAGCGCACGATGGTCCTGTTTCACTTTCGCAAGGATGAGGAGAACCGCATGGACGTTGCCCGCAGGGCTTCACTCTGCATGACGCTGGCGTTGGCTGCTGTTTGTGGACACGCCGCGGCCGCCGAACAGGTCCAGCTGCCCCCGATGAAGGGCTACCAGCAGGCCCACCAGAGCACCGACGCTCAAGGCAACCGCATCACCGAGTACGTGCCACAGGGCCAGACCGTGCACGACTGGACCGACATGGTCACCGTCAACGATGCGCCGAACAGTGGCCATGTGAGTCCGCGTGAGTTCCTCGGCATCATCGAGGCGGGGTGGCGCATCGCCTGTCCGGCGGCGCAGAGCCACTGGATCCGCGAAGGTGAAGAAGGGGGACGGCCCTTCGCCCTGCTGATGCTCAGCTGCCCGCGGAATCCGGGGACAGGCAAGCCCGAGTTCACCTGGATCAAGGGCGTGCAGGGCAGGCAGGGCTTCCACACCGTGCAGAAGTCGTTCCGCTCCGAGCCGGAGAAGGAGGACGTCGTGCAGTGGATCGGCTGGCTGCGCGAGGTCGGGTTGTGCGGCAACGGCGACGCACCGGCCTGCCGCTGACCGCAGAGGGAAAGGGCGCCCAGCGGCGCCCTTCATGCATCAGAAGCGGTGGGTGTAACCGCTCATCAGCCCGAACTGGTCTGCCTTCTGCACGATCGGGCTGTTGGCCGCATCGCCGAGCAGGCGCGTGCCTTCGGCCGAGATGTACCAGTTGCCGTTGCGGCCCACGCGGTGGCTCCACTTCAGGCCGACACCGGCACTGACCAGGCCGGCCTTCGGCCTGTGCTCGGCGAAGCCCGTGCGTTTGGCCTGTTCCGGGCTGACGCCGTACCAGGTCTGCATGTAGCCGCGGTTGCCGTAGTCGGTGGAAACACTGCCGCTGACCACGCCACCGGCCAGGTCGAACAGCGGCATGCTCAGGTTCAGATGGATCTGCTGGGTGGCCAGGCCGTTCTCGGCCTTGTCCTCGTCCTTGCGGGTGAACTGCCAGGAGCCGCTCAGCACGGCTTCGCCCAGCGTATAACCAGCCGAGACGCCGACCAGGGGACGGGTATCGATATCACCCATGCCGCGCAGGAAGTCCGAACCGCCCAGCAGCGAGTCCTTGTCCTTGCGGATGCCGCTGGCGCCGACATAGGCACGCACGCGCGTGTGCTCGCCGAGGGAGGTGCCCCAGCCGATGCCACTGGTGCCCAGAAACCATCCCCCCGGCGAGGTGACATCAAAGGACAGCGACGGCGTCGCACGATACTCCTCGCTGCCGCTGTAGCGCGGTGCCACGCCGCCGCCGGCGGCGAGCTCGAAGGTCCAGTGGTCATCCTTGGCGTGGGCGATCGGGGCGGCGAACAGCGGCAACACGGCCAGGCAGAGCAGGGCGGGGGAACGGCGAAGCTGGGACATGGAAACTCTCGGCAATGGGAGGAAAGCAGCGCGCGCATCCGGCGAGTGCTGCAGGGTTGCCAGCGTGGCGATATGCCGGCGACCGATCCGTCCGCAGTTGTGCGGGAGTTGTAATCAACTGTAATCGCGCCCTTGGGCGTTCAGCTGGCAGCCAGCGGCCAGTGCATTTCCAGGCGTGCGCCGCCCAGCGTGGCGCGACTGATGCGCAGCTCGCCGCCGTGGCGGGCTGCAATGCGGCCGACAATGGCCAGGCCCAGGCCGAAGCCGCCGGTATCGCGGCTGCGGCTGTCGTCCAGGCGGGTGAACGGGCGCATCACCTTCTCCCGATCGGCTTCGGCGATGCCCGGGCCGTCATCGTCCACGCGCAGGCAGGCGCGGCCGCTGATACCGACCAGCGAGACCTCCACCTGCGAACGCGCGTGGCGCAGCGCATTGCCGACCAGGTTGCTCAGCGCCAGCTGCAACAGGCGTGGCTCGGCATCCACTCGCGGCAACGCGCTGGGCTGCACGCGCAGGACAATGCCGGCACGTTCGGCATCGCGGCGGGCATCGGCCAGGCAGGCCTGGAGCCAGTCGTTGGCTTCGATGCGCTGCATCGGTTCGCCCTCGCTGGGATGCTCCAGCCGTTCGTAGGCCAGCAGTTCGCTGACCAGCCGGTTGAGCTCGGCCAGGTCGCCGTGCAGGCCCTGCGCCAGCCGTGCGCGGCGTTCGCGGTCATCGCTGTCCTGCATCAGGTCCAGGCCGAAGGCCACGCGCGCGATGGGCGTGCGCAGTTCGTGCGAAATGGCATGGGTCAGGTCGCGCTGGCGCTGCACCAGTTCGGCCACGCGTGCCGCCATGCGGTTGGAGTGTTCGACGATGACCCGGATCTGCGAGCGGGGCGAAACCTGCGCACGTGCCTGCAGGTCGCCGGAACCGATGCGGTCGGCGTGCCGGCGCAGTGCTTCCAGGTCGCGCCAGAGCAGGCGCACCCAGGCATACAGGCTGGCGCCCACCAGCAGCAGGATGCTGAGGTAGGCGGCGATGGTCATGTACGTCGTCATCTGCACCGCGCCGGGCAGGCGCAGGTGCAGCCAGCGGCCGCCGATGCCGTCGATGGGCAGCAGCACCTGCTGGTACTGATCGCGCACGACGAAGCCATCGGCCTTCACGGCCTCCTGTTCCTGCGCGTCGAGCGCGGGAGGTTTGTCGAGCAGGGTCAGGGCGATGCCGTAGTGTGGCTGCCACTGTTGCAGGCGCTCACGCTGCTGGACGGCGTCCAGGCCGGCCAGGCCACTGCGCAGGGCGTACACCTGCCCGCGCACCTGCTGCACGAACACGCGATCCTGCACGGGCGTGTAGATGCCATCCAGGATGTGGTTGAGAAAGAACACCGACACCAGGAAGCAGGCGCCGGTGATGAACCACAGCCACAGGAACAGCCGCTTCATTCCGACCAGGCCGCAGGATTGAACTGGTAGCCGCGCCCCCACACGGTCTTGATCCGCCGCGGTTCGCGCGCATCGTCGCCGAGCTTGCGGCGCAGCTTGCCGATGCAGACGTCGACGCTGCGGTCCAGACCGTCGAAGCCGATGCCGCGCACCGCCTGCAGGATCTGGTCGCGCGACAGGATCTGCCCCGGCTGGCTGGCCAGCAGCCACAGGATCTCGAATTCCGTGGTGCCCAGCTCGACCGGCTGGCCGTGCAGGTGCACCTCGCGCTGCATGCGATCGATCAGCAGCTCACCATGCATCAGCCGGCTGGGCGTGCCGGTATTGCTGCTGCCGTGGCGGCGGCGCAGCAGGGCGCGCAGGCGGGCCAGCAGCAGGCGTGGCTCGATCGGCTTGTGCACATAGTCATCGGCACCCGATTCCAGGCCCAGCACCTGCTCGATGTCGTCCTCACAGGCGGTCAACATCAGGATCGGCACATCGGAGAAGCTGCGGATCTGCCGGCACACATCGATGCCCCCCAGGCCGGGCAGCATCAGGTCCAGCACCACCAGTTCCGGTGCATGCTGGCGGCAGGCGGCGCTGGCGAGGTCGCCGCGTGCCACGTGCTGCACGGCGAAGCCATGTTCGTGGAGATAGTCGCTGACCAGTTCGGCCAGGCGACGGTCGTCCTCCACCAGCAGGACCGACGTGGGCGAACTGCTGGCAGGGGGAGTCCAGGGGGATGGCTGCATGCGTGGGGCCTCCGTTCCCAGGCAGGAGCGCCCGGCGGCGCAGCCTAGCAACGCCCCATGACGACTGCCTGAATCGCGGCCAACCTGATAACCGCGGGTACGGACGTCATCGCCAGCGGCTTTCAGCAGGCGGCCCTGGCTGGCCTATGGTGGCGGTTTCCCGGATGGAGCCTGGTGCAATGAGCGACCCGCAGTGGCAACTGGAAACCCTGGCCGTGCACGGCGGTTACCGTCCCGACCCGACCACCCGCGCGGTGGCGGTGCCGATCTACCAGACCGTGGCGTATGCCTTCGATGACACCCAGCACGGCGCCGACCTGTTCGACCTGAAGGTTCCGGGCAACATCTACACGCGCATCATGAACCCCACCACCGACGTGCTGGAGCAGCGCCTGGCCGCGCTGGAAGGCGGCATCGGCGCGCTGGCGCTGGCCTCGGGGCAGGCCGCGATCACCTATGCCATCCAGACCATCGCCGAGGCCGGCGACAACATCGTCGCCTCCAGTGCGCTCTACGGTGGCAGCCTCAACCTGCTGGCGCACACGCTGCCGCAGTACGGCATCCAGGCGCGCTTCGCCGACCCGGCCGACCCGGCCGCGTTCGCCGCGCTGATCGACGAACGCACCAAGGCGGTGTTCGTCGAATCCATCGGCAACCCGCGCGGCAATGTCACCGACATCGCCGCCATCGCCGAGGTCGCGCATGCCGCCGGGGTGCCGCTGATCGTCGACAACACCGTGGCCACGCCGTTCCTGCTGCGCCCGTTCGAGCACGGCGCCGACATCGTGGTGCATTCGCTGACCAAATACCTCGGGGGACACGGCAACAGCCTGGGCGGCGCGATCATCGATTCCGGCCACTTCGACTGGACCGCACAGCCCCAACGCTTCGCACGGCTCAACCAGCCCGACCCCAGTTACCACGGCGTGGTCTATACCGAAGCCCTGGGGCCAGCGGCCTACATCGGCCGCGCGCGGGTGGTGCCGCTGCGCAATACGGGCGCTGCGTTGTCGCCGTTCAACGCGTTCCTGATCCTGCAGGGCATCGAGACCCTGGCCCTGCGCATGGAACGCATCAATGCCAATGCGCTGGCCGTTGCGCAGTTCCTGAAGGCGCATGCCAGGGTAGCCTGGGTGCGCTACGCCGGACTGGCCGACGACCCCGAGCATGCCGCCGCGCAGCGCTATCTGGGTGGACACGGCTCGGGCGTACTGACCTTCGGTCTGCCCGGTGGGCGCGAGGCCGGCGCCCGCTTCCTCGATGCGCTGAAGCTGTTCACCCGCCTGGTCAACCTGGGGGATGCGAAGTCACTGGCCACCCATCCGGCTTCGACCACGCATCGCCAGCTGGATGCAGCGGAGCTGGCCAAGGCCGGTGTCAGCGAGGACACCGTGCGGCTGTCGATCGGCATCGAGCACATTGGCGACCTGCGCGCGGACCTGGAACAGGCCCTGGCCGGCGCCTGATAGCTGCGCGCTTGGTCGTCATCGCCACAGGCGATCACCGCCGGCACCGCGATGGGTTACGGTGGAACTGCCTCTCCAAGGCGTGGCAACGTGGCGATCCAGATCCCCGGTCGATGCGGGTCGACCGGGGATTTTTTGTTTCCGGGGTCAGATCCGTTTTCCTTTGGAAAACGGATCTGACCCCGCGCGCCGCCGTGTCGACCAAGGTCGACATCCACCAACAGCAGCGGGGAACTGTCGAAGGCGGGGTGGGTCCGGTTGCGGGAGTGTCCGCGGCATGGATGCCGCGGCCAAGCCCCCATGGAAGGGTTTACGGCGTCTCCCGCAATCGGACCCACCCCGCCATCCCACGCTATGCCCGCTTTTGCCGTTGCCGTTGTTTCGGCAGGTGCAGGGCTGCAAGCCCTGCCGCACGCACACCCCTCACACCACCGGAATGCTGTGCTGCCCCAGGTTCCGGTACGGCGGCGTGGACATGATCATCTCCGCCAGCGAATACGCCAGCTCGCGCTCGGCCATCACCGTGCCATCGGCGCCGTGCTCCAGCAGATGCTTCACCTCGGCATCGCTGTGCGCGCGCGCCAGCAGGGTCAGGTCCGGATTGATCGCCCGCAGCTTGGCCAGCGCCTCACCGGCTTCCAGCGGCTGCGGAATCGCCAGCACCGCGATCTTGGCGCGCTCCGGATGGGCCTCGGCCAGCACCCGGTCGGCGGCGGCACTGCCGCGGATCGCCGCCAGGCCCTTGGCATGTGCCTGCTCGACGTGTTCCTTGTTGTCATCGATCACCAGCACCGGCACGCCACGGTCGCGCAGCACCTGCGCCAGTTCGCTGCCGACGCGGCCGTAACCGATCACGATGGCGTGGTCATGCAGGTCGCGCGACGGGCCGATCGCTTCGGGCGGCTCGGGTACCTGCGGAGACTGCTCCTGCTTGGCCTGCCAACGGTCCAGCAGGCCGAACACCAGCGGGTTGAGCATGATCGACACCAGCGCGCCGGCCAGCACCAGCGACTGGCCTTCCTTCGGCAGGATCTGCAGCGCCACGCCGAGGCCGGCGATGATGAAGGCGAACTCGCCGATCTGCGCCAGGCTGGCCGAGATGGTCAGCGCGGTGCTGGTCGGGTGGCCGAACGCACGCACGATGAAGAATGCCGCCGCCGACTTGCCGAACATGATGATGGCGACGGTGGCCAGCACCTGCCACGGATGCTGGACGAGGATGTTGGGGTCGAACAGCATGCCGACCGACACAAAGAACAGCACCGCGAACGCATCGCGCAGCGGCAACGAATCATGCGCGGCCTTGTGGCTCAGCTCCGATTCGTTGAGCAGCATGCCGGCGAAGAACGCGCCCAGCGCGAACGAGACGCCGAACAGCATCGCCGAGCCGAACGCCACGCCCAGCGCGATCGCCAGCACCGACAGGGTGAACAGCTCACGCGAACCGGTACCGGCGATGCGCTCGAGGATCCACGGGATGACCCGCCGACCGACCACCAGCATCACCGCCACGAACAGGCCCAGCTGCACGAAGGTCCAGCCGATGTCGGCAAGCACGCTGCCGAGCGAGTGCGATTCCTTGGCCGCGTCAGGACCGAACACACCGGCCATCACCGGCATCATCACCAGCGCCAGCACACAGGCCAGGTCTTCCACGATCAGCCAGCCGACCGCGATCTTGCCACGCATCGTTTCCAGCAGGCGGCGTTCCTCCATCGCCCGCAGCAGCACCACGGTACTGGCGGTGGCCAGCGAGAAACCGAAGATGACGCCATGGATGGCGGGCCAGCCCATCAGCGAGGCCACGCCCCAGCCGAGCAGGGTGGCCACCGCGATCTGGCCGATGGCGCCGGGAATGGCGATCGCCTTGACCGCCATCAGGTCCTTCAGCGAGAAGTGCAGGCCGACGCCGAACATCAGCAGCATCACGCCCAGTTCGGCCAGCTGGTTGGCCAGCGCCTGGTCGGCGACGAAGCCGGGGGTGAACGGGCCTACGCAGATGCCAGCAACCAGGTAACCGACCAGGGGAGACAAGCGGAGCTTGTTGGCCAGCGCGCCGAAGATGAAGGCGAGCCCCAGGCCAACGGCAACGATGTTGATCAGGTCGGTGTCATGGTGCATCGGCACTCGCAGGCAATCGGGGGATGCCCCGATTTTCACCGATGCGGTCACATACGGCAAACCTGGCCAGCGTATCGGATCGTTGCGTGGGCGGCTTGTACGGGCGAGATATCAAGCCTTGTTGAGAGATGGCAGGCCCTGACGGGCCGAATGGTGCCTACCTATGGGGGGCTCCAGGCGTAGCCGTCGATGATCACACCATCTGCCGGCGCTGGGTCTCTTCCAGGGCAGGCTCGGCCTGCTGCGGCGAGGCGGCCAGCTGCTTGTCCAACTGATGAATCTGCCGCAGCGACTCCGCAACGGGTGGCTGAAGGGCCGTTTCAATGTTGATGTGGGCACGCAGATGGCCCGGGTCATCCAAGGCTCCTTGAATGACGAAGACGTTCTCCGGCCTTGGGGGCTGACCAGCCGGCAAGCCCAATACCACATGGTCGATCCGTTCCAGACCTTGTGCCCGGGCAAGTTGGGTGAGGCTGGCCGCCATGCGTTGGCTGGCTTCATCAGATGCGCGACCCAACGATGCGTCCAGCGCGTGGACGCCGGCGAGTGCCTGCTGGTGAAGCGATGCCGAGGCATCGCTCAGCGATGGGATGCTGGTTTCCGGCCGTTCGGTTGCCGGTTGCGGCTGCGAAGGACTGGTGGGCCGCACGCGCTCTGCCTTGCGAATGGACTCGATCAGCTCCCGCGGTGTATCGGTGAACAGCAGTTCGCCTGCATCCAGGGACTGCCCGGTAACCTTGTTCACGGTACTGGTCGCCCACGATGCGCAGGTATTGCCATATGACCAGGTGACATTTTCGCCCAAGGCCTGGTCACTTCGCTTGACCTGCTCGGGAGTCAATTCGTAATAGCGTGAGGCCGAAGGTGTGGCCCGGGCTTCCATGCCTTCGCGGATGTCCGAACCTGGGCCATTGTCCTCAACGAGTGGATGGTTGTCTGGCCACAGGCCATGGAACGTCGTATGGCCGTTTCGCGTCACCGAGATCCAGGCGTGGCCGTCCACGAACTGATTGAACGACCCCTGTGTATTGGGGTCTACGTGACTATGGATGCCGAGGACGACCTTGTCGCTCATGGGATGCCCTTACGGAAAAATCTGTGTTTCGCCATCGGCGTACAGCATCACCACGCGCGGCGCCATCAAGGGAATTTCCTGACGGGCCGGGCCAGCAGGTCCGGGCTTCACGTCGCGCCGCAGCATGGTTGTGCATTGGCCGGATATGGGGCAGCGATCAACAACGACTTTCATGGTGTCCCCTTCCACGACATAGCTCATCCCTGCCGCGTAATACATGCTTTCCATCGGTTCATTGAACTGGACCTGGAGCTTCGACGCGGAGAGCTGGGTGACGACGACCGGCTCAAGGCTCGATTTGGAATAGCTGGGTTTCACGTGATCTCCTGAACACCCTGACAGGGGGGCCGCCAGCGCAACCCACGCGAGCGCAGCGTACACATGGCGGCGAGTGATGCAGGCTCTCGTCACGGAGCGGCTCCTTCGTTGGTCCGCTGATTATGCACGGGACGACCTATGAGGCGCGTGCAACAGAGCACAGCCTGGAAACCGGGTGCAGGAGCTGGCAACGGTATACGGTCAGGGCCGCGCCTGCCCCGAGGCCGCGGGCGGGTGTGTGGAGCAGCGCCGGGCAGGGCCCGGCGCACCCATTACCCCTTACCAGGTGTACTTGATCCGCCCGTACACATACGCGCCGTTGAAGCCGAACGGCGAGTAGTTGCTGTACGGCAGCATGCCGAAGGTGGAGTTCTGCAGGTCTTCGGTGCGGTCCGGGTACTTGTCCAGCAGGTTGTCGGCACCCACGGTCAGGGTCCAGTTGCTGCTGGGCTTGTAGCTGGCCGAGGCATCCACCACCCAGGCGTCGCCGTAGGTCTGGTCACGCAGCGCGGTGGCCGAGTTGCGCACGGTGAATTTGCCGTAGCGGGTGGCGGCCAGGCCCAGCTCCCAGTGGTCCGAACGCCAGGTGCCGCTCAGGATCGCCTTGTCGCGCGGGTAGCTGTCCTCGATGCGACCGATCTCATCACGGCCGATCAGCGACTGGGTCAGGCCCAGCGTGCCGAACACCGGCGGGGTGCCGCCAACGCGGCGCACTTCGGTGTCGTTGTAGCTGTATGCCGCGGTCAGCTCCAGGCTGCTGGCGCTGAACGGCACCGTGTAGCTGGAGACGAAGTCGACACCGCGGGTGCGCGTATCCAGGCCGTTGGTGAAGTAGGAGAACGCGGTCACCTGCGGCAGGCCCAGGGTGCCCAGCAGCGCGCTGGTCGCGGCATTGGTGGTGATGCTCGACGACAGTGCGATGCGGTCATCGATGTCGATCTGGTAGGCATCGACGGTGATGTACAGGCGGTCGACCGGCTGCAGCACCAGGCCCAGGCTGTAGGAGGTGGAGGTCTCGGCCTTCAGCGGCGAGGCGCCCAGCGCCTGCGCGGCCTGGCTGGTGGTCGGGAAGGTGCCGCGCTCGACGAATACGCCATTGAGGAACTGGCTGGTCACCGCCTGGTAGCCCTGCTGCGCCAGCGAGGGCGCGCGGAAACCACTGGAGGCGGTGGCCCGCAGCGCCACCTTGTCGGTGAACGCGTAGCGCGCCGACAGCTTGCCCGAGAAGCGGTCGCCGAAGTCCGAATAGTCTTCGTAGCGGCCGGTGATGCCGGCCGAGAACTTGTCGGTCAGGTCCGCTTCCAGGCCGGCATAGACCGCGTAGTTGTGGCGGTCGGCATGCACTTCATTGGTCGGGGTGAAGCCCGCGAAGCCCTGCGCGCCGCTGCCGGTGTACGAGTTCAGTTCGCCCGGGTTCTGGTCCCACTTCTCCTTGCGGTACTCACCGCCGAAGGACAGCGTGACCGGGTAGGCCAGGCCCCAGTCCAGCGACTTGGTCAGATCGGCATTGAAGATGTCCTGCTGGTACTTCAGCGTGCCGTCGTAGAACGAGCGCGGGCTGGTCGCACCCAGGCTGTAGTTGATGCTGTTGCGGGTGTGGAAGTCCAGGGTGTTCTCGCCGTGGTTCAGGCTCAGGTCCCAGGTCCAGCCGTTGTCGGTGTTGCCCTTGACCCCGGCCACCAGCGAGCGGTCCTTGGAATACTGGTTGATCTCCGGCACGTAGCCGTCCGGGTAGGTCTGCGCCAGCAGCGCGCTCTGCCCGCTGTGGTTGCGCGAACGGTAGAACGCGAACGAGGTGATGTCGCGGTTGCTGAGCAGCGCGCTGGCGTAGCCGGTCACGTGGTCGCTGAAGTCGAAGCTGGCGTTGGCCGAGGCCGCGGTGGCATCCACGCGCGGGTCGCCGACGATGAAGGTCTTCTGGCCGATGCTGGGGAAGTTGCCGGTGTTCGGCGTGGTGCCGCGGTACGGGCCGGCGCGGTTGCTCTCGTCCTGCTGGCTGATCTGGCCGGCCACGTGCACGCGGCCGCGGCCGTTGCCGAACTCGACGCCGGTGTCGCCGGACAGCTGGTACTTGTTGCCGTCGCCGGCCGAGTACTGGCCGTAGTCCACTGCCAGGCTGCCGCCACTGCCGCTGCCCTTGAGCACGATGTTGATGACGCCGGCGATGGCGTCCGAGCCGTACTGCGCCGAGGCACCGTCGCGCAGCACTTCCACGCGCTCGATCGCGGCGATCGGGATCGCGTTGATGTCCACCGCCGACGAGCCACGGCCGATGCTGCCGTTGACGTTGATCAGCGCCGAGGTGTGGCGGCGCTTGCCGTTGACCAGCACCAGCACCTGGTCCGGCGACAGGCCGCGCAGCTGCGCCGGGCGCACGCCGCTGGTGCCGTCGGTCAGCGCCGGGCGCGGGAAGTTCAGCGAGGGCAGGGCGCGCGACAGTGCGGTGGCCAGTTCACTGGTACCGGTGGACTGCAGCACTTCGGGGGTGATGATGTCGATCGGCGACTGCGATTCGGCGACCGTGCGGTCGGCCACGCGGGTGCCGGTGACGATCACCGTGTCCAGGGTGTTGGCGGCGGTGCCGGCCTGCTGTGCAGCGGCGACGAACGGAGAGCCACCGAGTGCGACAGCGACGGCGGCGGCGATCAGGCGGGTCTTGCGGGTCATCGGGATGGGCTCCGGTTGGCGGGGGCGGCACCGGAATCGACATCACGAGCGTGAGGCGGACGGCGGTTGTTGCGGTGCGCAATACAGCAATTAACGGGATATTCAGTGCCTGTCAAATGCCAGGCGTCAGAAAAAACGTTGCAGCAGCAACCATTTAGCCCGGATCAGCGCTGGCAGGAAGGGACCCCGGGACGCGCGCGGCGGGGACGTGGGAGAGAGGAACGTCGGCCACTGCGCATCCCGGGACGCGTCAAGTATTCGTTAACGCTAGAATTGCGTCGCAGGAACAGTGCTCACCAGCACATTCCATCCGGTTATATGGACCCCTCCCCCGATGATCTCCCTTCGTAATTTCGCCTTGCGCCGCGGCGAGCGGCTGCTGTTGTCCAATGTCGACCTGACCCTGCACGCCGGTTACCGGGTAGGTGTGGTCGGCCGCAACGGTGCTGGCAAGTCCAGCCTGTTCGCGGCGGTGAAGGGCGAGCTGGAGGCCGACAAGGGTGACGTCGACCTGCCCGGCAAGGTGCGCATCGCCAGCGTGGCCCAGGAAACCCCGTCGCTGCCGGATCCGGCGCTGAGCTTCGTGCTGGGCGGCGATACCGAGGTGGCCGCGGTGCTGGCCGAAGAGGCCGAGGCGACCGCGCGCGAAGACTGGGAGGCGGTGGCCAACGCGCACACCAAGATGGCCGAGATGGGGGCCTACGACGCCGAAGCGCGTGCCGGCAAGCTGCTGCACGGCCTCGGCTTCCCTGCCGAGACGCACCACCGTGCGGTGTCCTCGTTCTCCGGTGGCTGGCGCGTGCGCCTGAATCTGGCCCGCGCGCTGATGATGCCCAGCGACCTGCTGCTGCTCGACGAACCGACCAACCACCTGGATCTGGACGCGGTGTACTGGCTGGAACAGTGGCTGCTGAAGTACCCGGGCACCCTGCTGCTGATCTCGCATGACCGCGAGTTCCTCGACAACGTGGCCACCCACACCCTGCACCTGCATGGCGGCGGCGCCAAGCTCTACCCGGGCGGCTACACCGATTTCGAGCGCCAGCGCGCCGAACAGCTGCGCCAGCAGCAGATCGCGCACGAGAAGGAACAGGCCGAGCGCGCCCACCTGCAGAGCTTCATCGACCGCTTCAAGGCGCAGGCCAGCAAGGCTGCGCAGGCGCAGAGCCGCATGAAGCGCCTGGCCAAGCTGGCCGGCACCGAAGCGGTGCGCGCCGAGCGCGAGTTCCGCATCGAGTTCGCGCCGCCGGCCAAGCTGCCGTTCTCGCTGATCCGCCTGAACCACGTCGAGGCCGGTTACGGCAAGGACGCGGTGATCCTGCACAACGTCGGCTTCGGCCTGGAAGCGGGACAGCGCATCGGCCTGCTCGGCCCGAACGGTGCGGGCAAGACCACCCTGGTGAAGACCCTGGTGGGCGAACTTGCACCGATCGTCGGCGAGCGCATGGCGCACCCGGACCTGAAGATCGGCTACTTCGCCCAGCACACCGTGGAATCGCTGCACGAAGGCCAATCGCCGATGGAGCACTTCCGCGAGATCGCCCCGGACGCACCGAACCAGTCCTTCCGCGATTTTCTCGGCAAGTGGAACTTCCCGGGCGATCGTGCATTCGAGCCGGTTGATGGCTTCTCCGGTGGCGAGCGCGCGCGCCTGGCGCTGGCGCTGATCGCCTGGCAGCAGCCGAACGTGCTGCTGCTGGACGAACCGACCAACCACCTTGACCTGGAAATGCGCGAAGCACTGGCCGAAGCGCTGGCCACCTTCGAAGGCGCGATCGTGATGGTCTCGCATGACCGCCACCTCATCGGCCTGGTCTGCGATACCTATTGGCGCGTGGCCGATGGTGTGGTCGAACCGTTCGATGGCGACCTGGACGCGTACGCCGCGTGGCTGCGCACCCGCCCGCAGGCGCAGGGCACCAAGGCGCGCATGGAGCAGGTGGAAGAGCCGGTGGTGGTCAAGACCGCACCGGTGGCGCAGGTGGTGCAGAAGAAGCCGGTGAACCCACACAAGCTGGCGGCTGCCGAGGCCAAGGTGGCCGAACTGGAGGGCGCGCTGGCCGAGCTCGACCGCCAGCTGGCCGACCCGGCCAACTATGCCGATGCCACCCGCATGGCGGTGATCGGACGTGACCGCGAAACCACCGCCGCGCAGCTGGAGAAAGCCGAAGCGGCGTGGATGGAGCTGCTGGAGTCCTGATCACGCAAAAAAAAGGGGACTGAGGGGATTAAGTCGTTTGTGCCACAAACGACTTAATCCCCTCCGTCCCCTTTTTTGTTACGTGCCCTGCGCCTGCAGCCATTCGCGGAAGCGCTTGGCTGGTTCGCGCTCGGCGCGCGAGCGCAGCCGCGTCAGCCAGTAGCGGCCCAGCTCCAAGGTGGTGCCGAAGGGCTGCAGCAGGCGGCCTTCGGCCAGTTCCTGCTCGAACATGCACAAGGGCAGCAAGGCCACGCCGGCGCCCCCGGCGGCGGCCATCGCCACCGTCAGTGAGGAATCGAACACCGGCCCGCGGGCTTCCACGCCGCTCACCCCGGCCGCCTGCAACCAGCGCGGCCATTCGTCGCTGCGGTAGGAACGCAACAACGGCAGTGTGGCGAGGTCGCGCGGTTGCTTCAGCCGCCGCGCCAATGCGGGGGCGCACAGCGGTGCGAAGGGCGCATCGAGGATTGCCGTGCAGGCCTGGCCCTGCCAGTCGCCATCGCCGAAGCGGATCGCCAGGTCCAGCCCTTCGCCGGCCAGGTCGATACGGTTGTTGTGGGTCTGCAGGCGCAGCTCGATGTCCGGGTGCGCGGCTTCGAACGCCGCCAGCCGTGGCAGCAGCCAGCCGGTGGCGAAGGTACCGACCACGCCCAGCGTCAGCACCTCGCGTGCCGGGCCACCGGTATAGCGCGCGATGCTGGCGGAAATGCGCTCGAACGCTTCGTTGAGCACCGGGTACAGCGCTGCCCCTTCATCGGTGAGCGCCACGCCGCGTGGCAGGCGATGGAACAGGCGGATGCCAAGCCGGTCCTCCAGCCCACGGATCTGATGGCTCAGCGCGGCCTGGCTGACACACAGCTCGAGCGCGGCACGGGTGAAGTTCTGGTGGCGGGCGGCGGCTTCAAAAGCGCGCAGCGCGTTCAGCGGCAGGGTAGGGTGCAACATCGAAAAGCCGTGAGCCAGGATGATGGCTGATCGTACTCGTTCAATGAGGAATTTCGTAAATCTCAATGAGTTGATCGCGACAGGCATGAATTCCACTTATGGCTTGCCTTGATTTTTCGCGCTGGTCGGCTGCAGGGGAGGCGCCAATAATCGAGCGGTCACCAGGAGAACCCCTATGCTCGCCCGTCGCCGATTCCTGCAGTTCAGTGGTGCTGCCGTTGCGTCCTCGCTGCTTGCCCCGGCGCTGGCGCAACCGGTTTCCGCCTCGTCTGGCATACCCGCCGCGAACGCCGCCATTGCCGGCGCCGCCGATTTCGCCGCGCTGGAGAAAGCCAGCGGTGGCCGCCTGGGTGTCACCGTGCTGAACACCGGCAACGGCCGTCGCATCGGCGGGCATCGGCAGGATGAGCGCTTCCCGATGTGCAGCACGTTCAAGTCGATGCTGGTCGCCCATGTGCTGAGCCTTGCCGATGCAGGCCGCGTTTCGCTCGACACCCGTGTGCCCATCGCCGGGAAGGATCTGCTGTCCTACGCTCCGGTGGTGCGCCGCCACGTGGGCAAGGATCTGACCGTGCGCGACCTGTGCCGGGGCACGCTGACCACCAGCGACAACACGGCGGCCAACCTGCTGCTGGAGGTGGTGGGCGGGCCGTCGGCGCTGACGGCATTCCTGCGCGGGCAGGGCGACAGCATTACCCGCAATGACCGCAACGAGCCGGACGTGAATCTGTTCGCGAAGGGAGACCCGCGCGATACCACCAGCCCGGCCGCGATGGCCACCAGCCTGGCCCGCTTCGCGGTGGGCAATGGCCTGCAGCCTGCATCGCGCCGGCAGTTCGCCGATTGGCTCATCGACAACCAGACCGGCGATGCCTGCCTGCGCGCCGGGCTGGGCAAGCGCTGGCGGGTGGGGGACAAGACCGGCAGCAACGGTGATGACACGCGCAACGACATCGCCGTGCTGTGGCCGCATGCGGGCGGCACCGCGTGGGTGGTCACCGCCTATCTGCAGGGCGCATCGGTCGATGACGACCAGCGCGCAGCAGTGCTTGCACGGGTGGGGGCGCTGGCCGATGCGATGATCGGATGAGGTAACCGGGGTCATTGGGAAATGGCTTGCCGGATCGGTCGGGCACGCGCATCCTGCGCGCGTTCGAACCCCACGGAAGACCCCGATGAGCCATGAGTTGATCTACCTGCTGCTGATCTTCGCGCTGCTGGTGATCCCGCGCGCACTGCAGCGCTTCAGCCTGCCGGCACCGTTGACCTGCCTGCTGTTCGGCATCATCGGCATGCTCTGGCTGGGCGACCAGGCACACGACGCGGTGATCGGCCTGCTGGCCACGCTGGGCATTTCCTCGCTGTTCCTGTTCGCGGGCCTGGAAGTGGATCTGCAGGCGCTGCGGCGTGGCATGTGGCCGCTGCTGGCGCACCTGGTGATCCGTACCGGCACGCTGTTCGGCGTGGGCTGGCTGGCCTGGCGCTATGCGGGGCTGCCATGGCAGGCCGCTGGGCTGCTGGCGCTGGCGCTGCTGACGCCCTCCACCGGCTTCATCATGGATTCGCTGTCGCGGCTGGGCCTGAGCGAGGACGAGCGGTTCTGGGTCACCAGCAAGGCCATCGCCGGCGAACTGCTGGCGCTGGCGGCGTTGTTCATCGTGCTGCAGGCCGGCGACCCGGGCCACATGGCGCTGTCCAGCCTGGCCCTGCTGGCGATGATGATCGGCCTGCCGCTGCTGTTCATCGCGCTGGGCCGCTGGGTGGCGCCGCACGCGCCGGGCTCGGAGTTCTCGCTGCTGGTGATGGTCGGCATGGTGGCGGCGTACATCACCTATCTGCTGGGCGTGTATTACCTCGTGGGCGCGTTCATCGCCGGCCTGGTCGCGCGCCTGCTGCACCAGCGCATGCCGCTGCTGGCCTCGCACGAGAACCTGCACGCGCTGCGCCTGTTCGCCTCGTTCTTCGTGCCATTCTATTTCTTCAATGCCGGCACCAAGGTGCCCAGCGAAGCCCTCAGTTTCGAGGCGCTGGGGCTGGGCATCGTGATCACCCTGGTGGTGCTGCCGCTGCGCATCGGCGTGGTCTGGCTGCAGCGCCGGGTGATGTTCGGCGAGAGCTTCCGCAGCAGCCTGCGCGTCTCGCTGGCGCTGGCCCCGACCCTGATCTTCACCCTGGTGCTGGCGGCGATCATGCGCGAGCGTTTCCAGATTCCGGCGGTGCTGTTCGGCGCGCTGCTGCTGTACGCCGCACTGACCACACTGTTGCCGTCGCTGGTGTTCCGCACACCCTTCGACGTCGATCCGGTGGAGCAGGAGCCGGCGGGCGAGGGCGAGTCCGCGCCGGTAGCGGCCACCGAGACGCGGCCGGAACCTCACATCGCCGAACGCTGACCGGTTGCCGCGCGCGGTTTGCGCCCGTCGGCCATGGCCGTTAGGGTTGGGGCATGAAACTGCCTGCCGTTGTCACCGCTTCCGCCCTCCTGCTCAGCCTCGCTGCCTGCTCGCAGCGTTCCGATACGGTCGCGCATGATCTGGCGACCGCACCGGCCGATGCCTTCATGGCTGCCATCGCCGCGCATTGCGGCCAGGCCTATGAGGGCCGGGTGGTGGAGGACACGCCGGCACCGACCGGCAAGGACCCGTTCGCCGGCCAGCGCCTGGTCATGCATGTGCGCGGCTGTGCCGACCCCGCCCATGAACTGCGGATTCCCTTCCATGTGGGGGATGACCATTCGCGCACCTGGGTGCTGACCCGCACCGAAAACGGCCTGCGCCTGAAACACGATCATCGCCACGAAGACGGTAGCCCCGACGCGATCACCCTCTATGGCGGCGACAGCACGCCACCGGGCACCGCCGAGCGCCAGCGGTTCCCAGCCGACTCCGATTCGGTGGCGATGTTCCGTCGTGCCGACATGCTGGCCTCCACGCACAACACCTGGGCGATGGAGATCGACCCCGACCAGACTTTCGTCTACGAACTGACGCGCCCGGAAGGCCGCCGTTTCCGCGTGAAGTTCGACCTGAGCAAGCCGGTCGAGCTGCCGCCCGCACCGTGGGGCGACGAGAAGGCGCCAGCACCCTGATCTTCGGGTCGGATCCCTCCTGCGGAGGGTCCGACCCGGTCACTGCATGAACCCACGGGTCAGAGCCCTGGCCGTCGGCCAGGGATCCGACCCCGGGGCTCAGCGCGCGCTGAAGCGTGCGCGGCAGCCGTTGCTCACCCACACCTGGCCGCGTGCATAGCCCCAGCTGCGGCCTTCCTGGCAGGCACTGCCGGACAGCTGCTGCTGCAGCACCGGCCGGCCCTGGCGCTCATCCCAGTCGCAGTTCTGCGTGCGGTTGTTGTTGCTGCTGCAGGTGATCGAATAATTGCTGTTGCCGCCGCCCCAGCCACCGCCGCCGCCCCAGCCGCGGGCCTCGGCGAACTCGGCGCGGCAGCCGTTGCTGACCCAGACCGCGCCGTTGCGCACGCCCCAGGTGCGGCCTTCATCGCAGGGGCTGCCGGACAGCTGGCGGACCAGGCGGGCGTTGCGCCAGCCGACCGGGCAGCTGCGCTCACGGTTGCTCTGGCTCTCGCAGCGGATGGTTTCGCCGGGACGGCCGTTGTTGCCGCCCCAGCCACCGCCATTGCCACCGCCCCAGCCGCCGCGGGCTTCAACAAACTCGGCGCGGCAGCCATTGCTGACCCAGATGCTGCCATTGCGGCTGCCCCAGGTGCGGCCCTCGTCGCAGGCGCTGCCGGACAGCTGGCGGACCAGCTGCGCATTGCGCCAGCCGGTGCTGCAGACACGTTCACGGTTGTTCTGGCTTTCGCAGCGGATCACCCCGTCCTGCGCAGCGGCCGGAGCAGAGGGCAGGGCGAGCACGGCCAGAGTGCTCAGGGTCACGGCCAGGGTGGCCAGGGACAACGATTTCATGGCGGCATCCCATACGGTGGCAGGTGCCCGACTATAGGGACCGGGGCGATCAAGCCGGCGTGACTGCCCGGATTTGCCCCGGCCGGGGCCTCGGCCGCAGAATACGAGGCTTTCCGGCCCCCATCCGGTGCCGGCGTTCTCCAGCGGAGCTTCCCCCCATGCGTACCCACTTCTGCGGCCTGGTCGACGAGACCCTGATTGGCCAGACTGTCACCCTCGCCGGCTGGACCGACGTGGCCCGTAACCAGGGCGGCGTCTGCTTCATCGATCTCCGCGATCATGAAGGCATCGTGCAGGTGACCGTGGAGGTCGACAACGCCGACGTGTTCGCCGTGGCCGCGTCGCTGGGCTATGAGGACGTGCTGCAGGTGGAGGGCGTCGTGCGCGCCCGCCACGCGGTGAACGACAAGATGCGCACCGGCAAGGTGGAAGTGATCGCCACCGCCATCACCGTGCTGAACAAGGCCGCCCCGCTGCCGTTCCACGCCCACGAGAACCCGGGCGAGGAAACCCGCCTGAAGTACCGCTACCTGGACCTGCGCCGCCCCGAAATGCAGCGCATGCAGCGCACCCGCATCAAGCTGGTGCAGGCGCTGCGCCGCCACCTGGACGAAAAGGGCTTCCAGGACATCGAGACCCCGATCCTGACCAAGGCCACTCCGGAAGGCGCGCGCGACTTCCTGGTGCCGGCGCGCATGCATCCGGGCGAGTTCTACGCCCTGCCGCAGAGCCCGCAGCTGTTCAAGCAGATCCTGATGGTGGCCGGGTTCGACCGCTACTACCAGATCGCGCGCTGCTTCCGCGACGAGGCCCTGCGTGCCGACCGCCAGCTGGAATTCACCCAGCTGGACATGGAGTTCGCCTTCGTCCGCGAACGCGATGTGCAGGACTTCGTCGAGGACATGATCCGCGCCATCTTCAAGGAAGTGGTCGATGTCGAGCTGGATGCCAGCTTCCCGCGCATGACCTGGGCCGAGGCGATGCGTCGCTATGGTTCGGACAAGCCGGATCTGCGCATCGCGCTGGAACTGGTCGACGTGGCTGAACTGGTCAAGGACAGCGAGTTCCCCGTGTTCACCGGCCCGGCCAACGATGCCGAAGGCCGCGTCGCCGCGCTGCGCATCCCGGGCGGCGCGGCGCTGAGCCGCAAGCAGATCGACGAGTACGCCGCGCATGCCGCCAAGTACGGCGCCAAGGGCCTGGCCTACATCAAGATCGCCGACAACGGCGAAGTCAGCTCGCCGATCCAGAAGTTCTTCAGCGAAGAGCGCTTCGCGGCGCTGGTGGCCCATGTCGGTGCCGGCAACGGCGATATCGTGTTCTTCGGTGCCGGTGGCTACAACAAGGTCTCCGACTTCATGGGCGCGCTGCGCCTGAAGGCCGGCAAGGACTTTGGCCTGGTCGCCGACGGCTGGGCACCGCTGTGGGTCACCGACTTCCCGATGTTCGAGTGGGACGAGGAAGAACAGCGCTACGTCGCCCTGCATCACCCCTTCACCGCACCGGCCGTGGACGACATCGCCGACCTGCGCGCCAATGCCCGTACCGCCGTCTCGCGCGGTTACGACATGGTGCTCAACGGCAATGAAATTGGCGGCGGTTCGATCCGTATCCACCGTCCGGACATGCAGAGCGCGGTGTTCGAGCTGCTGGGCATCGGCGCCGAAGAGGCCCGCGCCAAGTTCGGCTTCCTGCTCGACGCGCTGAACTACGGCGCGCCGCCGCACGGTGGCATCGCCTTCGGCATCGACCGCATCGCCGCGCTGATGGCCGGAACCGAGTCGATCCGCGACGTCATCCCGTTCCCGAAGACCACCGGTGCACAGGATCTGATGACCGACGCGCCGTCGCCGATCGTCGACGCGCAGCTGGCCGAAGTGCACATCCAGGTTCGCCCCAAGACCAACTGATCAGGAGATCCAGGCAATGACCGAGTTTGCGTTTTCGCTGGAGTGGGAAAAGCTGGGCAATGAAGGCTCCGAGGCCACCCTGGTCACCGAGCGTGCACGCGTGTTCGGGGGGTGGCTGGTCCGCGTCGGCACCAATCCGGCCGCGATGGCCCTGACCTTCGTCGCCGACGGCGAAGGCCGTTGGGACGGTGAAGACTTCGGCGTCGAGGACTACGAGGACGACGAAGAGGAAGAAGAGTACGACGAGGACGAGGAAGGCGAGGAAGAAGAGGACGAGGACGAAGAGGAATACGAGGAAGAGGACGAGGAAGAAGAAGCGGAATCGCCTGGAAAGGCTTGACCCGCGCTTCGCCCTGACGTCAACTTCCTGCATGTATTCGATCCGCCGCGCCACTGTGGACGACGCGCCGACCCTGTCGGCGCTGGCCGCACGCACGTTCACTGAAACCTTCGGCCATCTGTACCCGCCGCAGGACCTGCAGGCCTTCCTCGAGGAGGCCTACACGGTCGAGCGCCAGCGCGTGATCCTGTCCCACCCCGATTACGCGGTGTGGCTGCTGGAACTGGATGGGGAGGCGGTCGGCCATGCCGCCGCCGGCCCCTGTGGCCTGCCGCATCCGGATGTGAAACCCGGTGACGGCGAACTCAAGCGCCTGTACCTGGTCAAGACGCAGCAGAGCTGCGGCTGGGGCAGCCGCCTGCTGGAAACCGCGCTGGCCTGGCTGGAACACGAAGGCCCGCGCACGTTGTGGCTGGGCGTGTGGTCGGAGAACTTCGGCGCGCAGCGCTTCTACGCCCGCTACGGCTTCGAGAAGGCCGGCGAGTACCTGTTCCCTGTCGGCGACACCCAGGACCTCGAATTCATCCTGCGCCGCGCGCCGCGCGCGGCCTGACGTTCACCGCCGCTTGCCGCGCGCGCGTGTTCAATCACCTCACGTTCCTGCCCCGCTGACCGCCAGGCTGTTTGCATGACTCCCCCCGTATTGCTGCTGCATGGCATCTGGAATGCCCGTGCCTGGGTCGGGCCACTGGCCTGGCGCCTGCGCGCGCGTGGTTTCCAGGTACACGCGTTCGGCTATCCCTCGGTGTTCGGTGGCCCCGATGTGGCAGTGCCGCAGTTGCTGGAACGTCTGGCCGACGCCGGGCCGTTGTCGCTGGTCGGTCACAGCCTGGGCGGACTGCTGGCACTGGAGGCGCTGCGCCGCGATCCGCAGCTGCCAGTGCAGCGCGTGGTCTGCCTGGGCTCGCCGCTGCGCGGCAGTGGTACCGCGCGCTCGTTGTCCGATCATGGCTGGGGCCTGGCGCTGGGGCGCAGCAGCGAGCTGCTGCTGGACGGCCTGCCGGACTGGCAGGGCAAGGCCGAGGTTGGCCTGATCGCCGGTTCGGTGCCGCACGGGCTGGGCAGCCTGCTGGGCGCGATCGACGATGCGTCCGACGGCACCGTGGCCCTGGCCGAGACCCGCCTGCCGGGCCTGGCCGACCATTGCGTGGTGCGTACCAGCCACAGCGGCCTGGTGGTGTCGCCCGACGCCGCGCGGCAGACCGCACATTTCCTGCGCCACGGCCACTTCGACCACAGCCGCGACGCGGCGGCGGCATAGGGGCAGGGCAGGCGGGGCCGCCTTGTAGCGCCGAGCCCATGCTCGGCTGCATTCCGTCGGGCCCATTGAGCCGAGCATTGGCCCGGCGCTACAACAATACGGGCCTAGACACGGTTGCAGCGCCCGATCAGGTAGAATCCGCGCCTTGATCCTGAAGCAGCCAGACGGTAGCACCCATGGGTAGAGGCCCCTCCATCGAAGCCCGCAAGAACGCGTCCGACGCGAAGCGCGGCAAGATTTTCACCAAGATCATCCGCGAGATCGGCGTTGCCGCGCGCGGCGGTGGAGGCGACCCCAACAACAACCCGCGCCTGCGCGTGGCGGTGGACAAGGGCCTGGCCGTGAACATGTCCAAGGACGTGATCGAGCGCGCCATCAAGAAGGCCACCGGTGAACTGGAAGGCGTCGATTACGAGGAAATCCGCTACGAGGGCTATGCCCCGGGTGGCGTGGCCGTGATCGTCGACTGCCTGACCGACAACCGCGTGCGCACCGTGGCCGACGTCCGCCATGCGTTCAGCAAGTGCGGCGGCAACATGGGCACCGAAGGCTCGGTGGCCTTCATGTTCAAGCGCCTGGGCGTGCTCAGCTTCGCCCCGGGTGCCGACGAGGAAGCCATCACCGAAGCAGCCATCGAGGCCGGCGCCGACGACATCGTGGTCTACCCCGATGACGGCTCGATCGACGTGGTCACCAGCCCTGACGCGTTCAACGCAGTCAAGGACGCAATGGTCGCCGCCGGGCATGTCGCCGACCACGCCGAGATCACCTTCCGCGCCGACAACGACATCAAGGTCGAAGGCGAGGTCGCCCTGCAGGTCAAGAAGCTGCTGGACATGCTCGAAGACCTGGACGACGTGCAGGACGTGTATTCCAACGCCGAACTCGGCGCCGACGCCTACGCCTGAGCCGTCCTCGACGGCCTGGGCGCGGGCCGTTGAACGGTCACCGCGGACAGTCATGAGCCCATACGCCTGCCAGCGCCCCCCGTTCCGCCCCGCCAGGAGCGCGGCATGACCCGCATCCTCGGCATCGACCCCGGTTCGCAGCGGACCGGGGTCGGCATCATCGATGTCGACGCCGCCGGCCGCGTCAGTTACGTGCACCACCAGCCGCTGGTGCTGCTGGGCGCCGACGACTTCCCGCAGCGCATGAAACTGCTGGTGCTGGGCCTGGCCGATCTGTGCCGCGAGTACCAGCCCAATGAAGTGGCCATCGAAAAGGTGTTCATGGCGCGCAATCCCGATTCGGCGCTGAAGCTGGGCCAGGCCCGCGGCGCGGCGATCTCGGCCGTGGTGCTGCGCGACCTGCCGGTGCACGAATACGCCGCCAGCGAGATCAAGCTCGCGGTGGTCGGGCGCGGTGGCGCCGAAAAGCAACAGGTTCAACACATGGTCGGGCTCATGCTCAACCTGAAAACCAAGCTGCAGGCCGACGCGGCCGACGCGTTGGCGGTGGCGATCACCCATGCCCACGTAAGGGCGACGGCCAACCGCCTGGGGCTCAGTGCCCGCCAGGCGTGGGGCCGCAAATGAGGAGCTGCACGCAATGATCGGTCGACTGCGCGGCATCGTCGCCTACAAGGCGCCGCCGTGGCTGGTGGTGGACGTGAACGGAGTGGGCTACGAACTGGAGGCGCCGATGAGCACCTTCTACGACCTGCCCGAGCTCGGCCGCGAGGTCACCCTGTACACCCATTACTCGCAGAAGGAAGACAGCGTCTCGCTGTACGGCTTCCTGCGCGAGGGCGAGCGGCGCCTGTTCCGCGACGTGCAGAAGGTCAGCGGCATCGGCGCGAAGATCGCGCTGGCCGTGCTGTCCGGTGTCAGCGTCGAAGAATTCGCGCGCATGGTCCAGGCCGGCGACATCACCGCGCTGACCCGCATCCCGGGTATCGGCAAGAAGACCGCCGAACGCATGGTGCTGGAACTGCGTGACCGCGCGGCCCAGTTCGGTGCCGGCGGCGCGCTGCCCACCGGCAGTGGTCCGGCCCCGGCCGATCCGCTGTCCGATGCCACCGTGGCCCTGCAGCAGCTGGGCTACAAGCCGGCCGAAGCGGCCCGCATGGCCCGCGATGCCTTCAATGAAGGCGACGAAGTGGCCACCGTGATCCGCAAGGCGCTGCAGTCCGCGCTGCGCTGAACCGCGTCCCTTTCCCCCAACCTACCGCCTGAGCTTCGCCAGGAGTCCCATGTCCAGCAGTCAAACCCCGCACGCAGCCGCCCCCGGCGGCCATGGCCACGCCCCCTCCGCTGGAGGACTGGCGCTGGTCATCGGTGCGATCGGCGTGGTGTTCGGCGATATCGGTACCAGCCCGCTGTACACCCTGAAGGAGGCGTTCTCGCCACACTACGGGCTCAACAGCGACCACGACACCGTGCTGGGCGTGCTGTCGCTGGCGTTCTGGGCGCTGAACCTGGTGGTGACCCTGAAGTACGTCACCATCATCATGCGCGCCGACAACGATGGCGAAGGCGGCATCATGGCGCTGATGGCGCTGACCCAACGCACGCTGCGCAACGGCTCGCGCTCGGCTTATGTGGTGGGCATCCTCGGCATCTTCGGCGCCTCGCTGTTCTTCGGCGACGGCGTGATCACCCCGGCCATGTCCGTGCTCAGTGCGGTCGAAGGCCTGGAGGTGGCCGCGCCCGGACTTCATGTCTTCATCGTGCCGGTCACCCTGGTGGTGCTGCTGGCGGTGTTCGCCGCGCAACGCTTCGGTACCGAGAAGATCGGCAAGGCGTTCGGCCCGATCATGGCAATCTGGTTCGTGTCGCTGGCGGCAATCGGCATCTACAACATCGTCGATGCGCCCGAGGTGCTGAAGGCCTTCAACCCCTGGTGGGGCATCCGCTTCTTCATGGAGCACGGCTGGCACGGCATCTTCATTCTCGGTGCAGTGGTGCTGGCGGTGACCGGCGGCGAAGCGCTGTATGCGGACATGGGCCACTTCGGGCTGCGCCCGATCCGCCACGCCTGGTACTTCTTCGTGCTGCCGTGCCTGGTGCTGAACTACCTGGGGCAGGGCGCACTGGTGCTCAACCACCCCGAGGCCCTGAAGAATCCGTTCTTCGAGGCAGTGCCGTCGTGGGCGCTGTACCCGATGATCATCCTGGCCACCATGGCGGCGGTGATCGCCTCGCAGTCGGTCATCACCGGCGCGTTCTCGGTCTCGCGCCAGGCCATGCAGCTGGGCTACATCCCGCGCATGCGCATCAAGCACACCTCGCACGACACCATCGGCCAGATCTACATCCCGGGCATCAACTGGGGCATTGCGGTGATGGTGTTCGGGCTGGTGCTGGCGTTCCGCAGTTCGTCCAACCTGGCCGTGGCGTACGGCATTTCGGTGTCGGCCACGATGCTGATCGACACCCTGCTGCTGGCCGTGGTGGCGCGGACGTTGTGGCCGAAGTCGCGTGGCTGGCTGCTGCCGCTGTGCGTGGTGTTCTTCATCATCGACCTCGGCTTCGTCATCGCCAACGGCGCCAAGCTGCTGCAGGGCGCCTGGTTCCCGGTGGTGCTGGGCATCTTCCTGTTCACCATGATGCGCACCTGGCGCCGTGGCCGCGAGCTGCTGCGCGACGAGATCCGCAAGGACGGCATCCGCCTGGATACCTTCCTGCCGGGCCTGATGCTGGCCCCGCCGGTGCGCGTGCCGGGCACCGCGGTGTTCCTCACCGCCGACCCGACCGTGGCGCCGCATGCGCTGATGCACAACCTCAAGCACAACAAGGTGCTGCACGAGCGCAACGTGTTCCTGCACGTGGAAACCCTGCCGATCCCGTATGCGATGGAAGGGCAGCGGCTGAAGATCGAATCAGTGGGTGACGAGTTCTACCGCGTCTACGTGCGCTTCGGCTTCATGGAGACCCCGGACGTGCCGCTGGCGCTGATGCGCTCGTGCGACCACGGTGGCATCTATTTTGATCCGATGGACACTACCTTCTTCGCCAGCCGCGAGACCATCGTCGCCACCGCCAACCGCGGCATGCCGATCTGGCGTGACAAGCTGTTCGCGCTGATGCATCGCAACGCCGCCCCGGCCACCGGCTTCTTCCGGATTCCGGGCAACCGCCTGGTCGAACTCGGGGCCCAGGTCGAGATCTGACGCGCGCGGGGTCGGATCCCTTTTCCGCAGGAAAAGGGCTCTGACCCCATGTTCCCGGTGTTCCGGTTCGGGGTCAGAGCCGTTTTCCTCTGGAAAACGGATCCGACCCCATACGCTTTTGCCGCATAATCAGCACATGACCGACGACCGCATCATCGGCGCCGGCGCCACCCGCGAGGATGACGCCGCCGACGCCAGCATCCGCCCCAGGCGCTTGGCCGACTACCTCGGCCAGGCCCCGGTGCGCGAGCAGCTGGAGATCTACATCGAAGCGGCCAAGGCCCGTGGCGACGCGCTCGACCATGTGCTGATCTTCGGGCCGCCCGGCCTGGGCAAGACCACGCTCAGCCACGTCATCGCCAACGAGCTGGGCGTGGCCCTGCGGGTGACCTCCGGCCCGGTGATCGAGAAGGCCGGCGACCTCGCTGCACTGCTGACCAACCTGCAGCCGCACGACGTGCTGTTCGTGGACGAGATCCACCGCCTGTCGCCGGTGGTCGAGGAAGTGCTGTACCCGGCGATGGAGGACTTCCAGATCGACATCATGATCGGCGAGGGCCCCGCCGCCCGTTCGATCAAGATCGACCTGCCGCCGTTCACCCTGATCGGCGCCACCACCCGCGCCGGCCTGCTGACCGCGCCGCTGCGCGACCGCTTCGGCATCGTCCAGCGCCTGGAGTTCTACAGCGTCGAAGAGCTGACCCGGATCGTGCGCCGTTCGGCCAGCATCCTCGGCATCGACTGCACCGCCGATGGCGCCGGCGAGATCGCGCGCCGCGCGCGCGGCACCCCGCGTATCGCCAATCGCCTGCTGCGCCGCGTGCGCGACTACGCGCAGGTGAAGGCCGGCGGCCACATCGACGAGGCCGTGGCACAGGCCGCGATGAAGATGCTCAAGGTCGATCCGGAGGGCTTCGACGAGCTCGACCGGCGCCTGCTCAAGACCCTGGTCGACTACTTCGACGGCGGCCCGGTCGGCATCGAATCGCTGGCCGCGGCGCTGTCCGAAGAGCGTGGCACGCTGGAAGACGTGGTCGAGCCGTACCTGATCCAGCAGGGCTTCCTGGTGCGTACCGCGCGCGGCCGCATGGCCACCCACAAGGCTTACCGGCACATGGGCCTGAAGCCGAAGAACCCGCCGCAGGACCTGTTCGCGGAGGTTCCCGATGTCGGTTGAGCCCCGATTCAGTTGGCCGACACGCATTTACTGGGAAGATACCGACGCAGGTGGCGTGGTCTACCACGCCCGCTACGTGGCCTTCATGGAACGGGCCCGGACCGAATGGATGCGTGCGCTCGGCTACGGCCAGGAGCGCATGCGCGCCGAGCAAGGGATGGTCTTCGCGGTGCGCTCGATGCAGATGGATTTCATCAGGCCGGCACGGCTGGATGACACCCTGCAGGTGACTGCCCGCCTGGTCCAGCTGAAGAAGGCCAGCATGGTCTTCGACCAGCAGATCCTGCGCGACGGCGAGCTGCTGCTGTCCGCGCAGGTCCGCATCGCCGCACTGGAAGCGGCCAGTTTCCGCCCTCGTGGCATGGACGATGCCGTCCTTGCCGTGCTGCAACCCCACCTCCACCCCGAATCCGAACATTGAGGAACAACGGATGATCGCAACGCTCCTGGCCCTGCAGGCCACGGTCACCGAGGCACTGCCGGCCGACGTCAGCAACGCCGCGACACAGACCCTTGCCCAGGCCACCACCGGCGGCGGCATCAACTACCTCGAACTGATGGCCAAGGCCAGCCTGCCGGTGAAGATCATCGTGCTGCTGCTGCTGGTCGGCTCGTTCGTCAGCTGGGTGATCATTTTCCGCAAGGCCCGCGTGTTCAAGCAGGCCACCCGCGAAGCCGACGAGTTCGAGAACCGTTTCTGGTCCGGCGCCGACCTGGGCAAGCTGTACAGCGCAGCCACCGACCGCAGCCGCAGCGTGACCGGCCTGGAAGCCATCTTCGAAGCCGGTTTCCGCGAGTACACCCGCCTGCGCGACAAGCGCCGGCTGGATGGCCGTGCGCAGCTTGAAGGCGCGCAGCGCGCGATGCGCACCACCTATACCCGCGAAGTGGACCAGCTCGAGCGCAACCTGGAGCTGCTGGCCAACATCGGCTCGACTGCCCCGTACGTGGGCCTGGTCGGTACCGTGTTCGGCATCATGGTGACCATGCACGACATGATCAGCAGCGGTGCCCAGGCCGGTATCGCCGCCGTCGCGCCGGGCATCTCCGAGGCACTGTTCGCCACCGCCATCGGCCTGTTCGTGGCGATCCCGGCGGTGTGGGCCTACAACCGCTTCACCACCCGCGTGGAGCGCATGTCGGTGCGGTTCGAGACCTTCGCCGAAGAGTTCAGCTCCATCCTGCAGCGCCAGAGCGCTGGCGACGAGTAAGCGCCTGACCCGGGAGTCCAAGCCATGTCCGCTGCCATCGGTCGCCGCAAGCGCCGCAAGCTGAAATCGGAAATCAACGTCGTTCCCTACATCGACGTCATGCTGGTGCTGCTGATCATCTTCATGGTCACCGCACCGCTGCTCACCCTGAGCTTCGACGTCGACCTGCCGCAGTCCAACGCCAAGGCGCTGGAGAGCAAGCAGGACCCGGTGATCGTCTCGGTGCGCCAGGACGGCCAGCTCAGCCTGAAGCTGCCCGACGCCAAGGAGCCGGCCGCCGTGTCGGCCGAGGAACTGGAAGGCCGCCTGGCCGGCATCGCCGCCCAGGACAAGGGCGTGCGCGTGATCGTCGCCGCCGACCGCGCCGTGGCCTATGAGAAGGTCATTGCCGCGATGGACGTGATCAAGCGCGCCAAGGTAGACAAGGTAGGCCTGGCCACCGATGCACGCTGACGCCCTGCCACCCCCGCATCAGCGCGAACCCGGCTGGGGTCTGCCCCTGGCGCTGGCTTTGCTGGTGCACCTGCTGGTCGCGCTGGTCTTCATCGTGGCCTGGCTGTGGTCGCCCCAGCGCAACACCGATGCCGCCGCTGGCGACCCCTCGGTCGAGGCCAGCCTGGCGCTGTCCGCCTCCGAGGCGTCCGCCGCACGCCAGGCGCTGCGCCAGTCAGAGAAGCTGGAGGACCTGCCGCCGCCGGTCGCCGAGCCGATCCCGGTGCCGGAAGACACCATTCCGCCGCCGCAGCCGATTCCCGAGCCGCGCCCGCAGGACGCGCCCACGCCCCAGCAGCAACAGGCGCAGGAGCGTATTGCGCAGCCGGACACCAAGGACCAGGAAGCGGTGAGCGCACTGGCCATCTCGCAGGAGAAGGCCAAGCAGGAACAGGAAGCCAAGCGCCGCCAGGAGCAGATCGACCTGACCGAACGCAAGCGCCAGGAAGAAGCGGAGCAGAAGCTGCGCCTGGCCAAGCAGCAGGAAGCGGACGAGAAGAAGAAGCAGGCCGAGCAGGAGCGCGTCGCGGCTGACAAGGCCGAGGCCGAGAAGCAGAAGAAGATCGCCGAGATCCGTGCCCGCCGCGAGCAGGCCGAGAAGGAAGCCAAGCTGGCCGAGCGGAAGCTGCGCGAGGTCGCCGCCGCGCGCAATGCCGCAGGCAGTGCCGCTGCCGGCTCCAGCGGCGCTTCCCAGCCGGCGGCCGGTGGTGGTGGCAACAGCGACGATCTTTCAGCCAAGTACGCCGCAGCGATCCAGGCCAAGGTGCTGTCGCAGTGGGTGCGCCCGGATACGGTGCCGCTGGGCCAGCGTTGCCAGATCACCATCACCCAGATTCCGGGCGGCACGGTGATGCAGGCCAAGGTCAGCCCGAACTGCCCCTATGACGAGGCCGGCAAGCGTTCGATCGAGGCCGCGGTGCTCAATGCGCAGCCACTGCCGTACCGCGGCTTCGAGTCGGTGTTCGCGCGTACGCTCAACTTCACCTTTACCGCCCAGGATCGCTGAGGCGGGCAGGGCAGGGGTGGCCTCGGGCCACTCCTGCCCACGGATGTCGCGCTTGCCTCTGGCGTGCTCGGTTTCGGCCGGGCAGGCTGCAGGCTGCTGTCGAACACCGCCCCGAGGGGCGGCGTGCCCGGGGCAGGCAGGTGCGATGTTAGCCACGACGTTAACGGTGCGTGAGAGGACGGGCTGGAACTGACCCGGAATTCACGTACCCTTGGTTCATGATTGCGAAGCGGTTCACTCCCGCTTTGTTATCCCTCGTTCCGGTTTCCCCCTATTGAGCGCTCCATGAAAAAGATGCCTCGCTGGCTTGCCGTGTTTGCGGCCCTGTTGCTGCCCTTTGCTGCCGTCGCGCAGCAGAAGGGGCTGGATATCGACATCATCGGCGGCAATGCCTCCGCCCTGCCGATCACCATCGTGCCGATGCCCTACCAGGGTTCGTCGGCCGCTCCGCAGACCGACGTCGCCGGCGTGGTCCGCGCCGACCTGGAGCGTTCGGGCCAGTTCCGCACGCTGCCGGAAGCGCAGATCGTCGAGAAGCCCGTGCGTGGCGGTGACATCCAGTTCGCCACCTGGCGCGCGCTGAAGCAGAACTACATCGTGGTCGGCCGCGTGCTCGATGCCGGTGCCGGTGCCTACCGCGTCGAGTACGAACTGTTCGACGTGCCGAAGGGCGAGCGCCTGCTGGGCCTGGCGATGACCGCCCGTGGCAACGCCATGCGCGACGTCGCCCACCAGATGGCCGACGCCATCTACGAGAAGATCACCGGCGTGCGCGGCGCCTTCTGGACCCGCATCGCCTACGTGACCGCCAGCGGCAAGGGCGATGCCATGCGCTATGCGCTGATGGTGGCCGACTCCGACGGCTACAACCCGCAGACCATCGTGCGTTCGGCCGAGCCGCTGCTGTCGCCGTCGTGGAGCCCGGATGGCAGCAAGCTGGCCTACGTCAGCTTCGAGCGTGGCAATTCGGCGATCTACATCCAGAACATCGGCACCGGTGCGCGCGAACTGGTCACCAGCTTCCGCGGCATCAACAGCGCCCCGGCGTTCTCACCCGATGGCCGCAAGCTGGCCCTGACCCTGTCGCGTTCGGGCAACCCGGAAATCTACGTGATGGACCTGGGCAGCAAGCAGCTGACCCAGCTGACCAACCACTTCGCCATCGACACCGAGCCGACCTGGGCGCCGGATGGCAGCGCGGTGTACTTCACCTCCGACCGCGGCGGCCGCCCGCAGGTCTACAAGGTCGGCGCCGGTGGCGGCAGTGCCGAGCGCGTGACCTTCCAGGGCAACTACAATGCCAAGCCCTCGGTGTCCTACGACGGCAAGAAGATCGCCGTTGCGCAGGGCTCGGGCAACAGCTACAAGATCGCGATGATGGACAGCTCGCTGGGTTCGCCCCGCTGGAGCACGCTGTCCCCGGGTTCGCTGGATGAATCTCCGAGCTTTGCGCCCAACGCAAGCATGGTGTTGTACGCCGCCCGCGAGGGTGGCCGTGGTGTGCTGTACGCCGTTTCCGCCGATGCGCGCGTGCGCCAGCGGTTGGTTCTGGCTGACGGAGATGTGCGCGAACCGGCATGGTCCCCATACCGTACCCAGCGCTAAAAGAGTGTTAATATTTTCGCTGTCTTGAACCCCTCATCGGCCTAGGAGCCACAAAGGTATCGCCATGAACAAGTCCACCCGCGTTCTGCTTGTTTCCCTGCTGTCTGTGGCCGTCCTGGCCGGTTGCTCGAAGAAGGTGAAGGAAGAGCCGGCAACCCCGGTCGACACCGGCACCTCCACCACCACCCCGACCGGTCCGTCGACCTCCGGCCTGTATGGCCCGGGCGACCTGGACACCGACGCTTGCCTGCGCCAGCGCGTTGTCTACTTCGACCTGGACAAGGAAGACGTGAAGCCGGAATTCCAGGCCATCATGGCTTGCCACGCCAAGTACCTGCGTGACCGTCCGTCCTCGCGCATCACCCTGCAGGGCCACACCGACGAACGCGGTTCGCGCGCGTACAACCAGGCCCTGGGTGAGCGTCGTGGCAACGGCGTCAACTCGGCCCTGCAGGCCAACGGTGGCTCGGCTTCGCAGCTGACCGTCGTGTCCTACGGTGAAGAGCGTCCGGTCTGCACCGAGTCGAACGAGTCCTGCTGGTCGCAGAACCGTCGCGTCGAAATCGTCTACACCGCGCAGTAATCCATGCGCATTGGCATCAAACTGATGCTGGTCGTTGCGGCAGCCCTCGTGGCTGCCGCACCGGCGCATGCACAGCGACAGAGCCTGGCCGACCGTGTCGGCGCGCTCGAGCAGCAGATGTACAACAACAGCGCCAACCAGGACCTGTTGAACCAGATCAATCAGCTGCGGCAGCAGGTCACCAGCCTGCAGGCCTCGATCGAGCAGTTGCAGCACGACAACGCCCAGCTCAAGCAGTCCGCCCAGGACCAGTACCTGGATCTGGACAGCCGCCTGAACCGGTTGGAAGGGGGCAATGCCGCCCCGGCCCTGCCGCCCGTTCCGGCGAGCGCGCCGAAGGCCGCACCGGCCCCGGCAAAACCCGCAGCGGCGGCCACTTCCGAGCGGCCGCCTTCCGTCCATGGTGATGCCGGCAGTCTTGCCGCCACCGGCGACGAGCGCACCTCCTACAACGTCGCCTTCGATTCGCTGAAGGCCGGCAAGTACGATGATTCGGCGCAGTTGTTCCTGAGCTTCCTGCAGCTGTACCCGAACGGCGTCTACGCGCCGAACGCGCTGTACTGGCTGGGCGAGAGCTACTACGCCACCCGCAACTTCCCGATGGCCGAGGCCCAGTTCCGCGAACTGCTCTCGCGCTATCCGACCCACGACAAGGCCGCCGGCGGCCTGCTCAAGGTCGGCCTCTCGCAGTATGGCGAGGGCAAGGTCGACCAGGCCCAGCAGACGCTGGAGGCCGTCGTGGCGCAGTACCCCGGCTCGGACGCCGCGCGCACCGCGCAGGACCGTCTGCAGTCCATCCGCCTCGGCAAGCAGATCCGCTGACCCGGCGTACAATAGGTGCCCTGTAGAGCCGAGCCCACGCTCGGCTGCTTTCGTTTCCGGTTCGGCAAACCCGCCCGGATCCGGCAGCGCCGGGCCCTGTCTGCCCGGTTGTTTTCGTAGAGCCGAGCCATGCTCGGCTGCGTTCGTTACCGGCCACGGTAGCCCACCCGCCACGTGTCCCACCAAGAAGTACCCGCCATGACCGCCGTTACTCCGTCCAGCGCCGCCGCCACGCCCAGTGAGATCGTGCAGTCGCCCCTGCCACGCCTGAAGATCACCGAGATCTTCACCTCGCTGCAGGGCGAAGCCGATACCGCCGGCTGGCCAACCGTGTTCGTGCGCCTGACCGGCTGCCCGCTGCGTTGCCAGTACTGCGACACCGCCTATGCCTTCCACGGCGGCACCTGGTGGGATATCGACGACATCGTGGCCGAGGTGCTGGCCCAGGGCGTGCGCCACGTCTGCGTGACCGGTGGCGAGCCGTTGGCGCAGAAGCGCTGCCTGGTGCTGTTGGAAAAGCTGTGCGATGCCGGCATGGACGTCTCGCTGGAAACTTCCGGTGCGCTGGACGTCAGCGCGGTGGACCCGCGGGTGTCGCGCGTCGTCGACATCAAGACGCCGGGTTCGGCCGAAGCCGCCCGCAACCGCCTGGAAAACCTGCCGCTGCTGACCGCCCGCGACCAGATCAAGTTCGTCATCTGCAACCGCGAGGACTACGACTGGGCCAAGGCGATGGTCGCCGAGCACGGCCTGGTGCAGCGCTGCACCGTGTTCTTCTCGCCCAGCAAGGGCGAGATCACCGCGCGGCAGCTGGCCGACTGGATTGTCGAAGACCGGCTGCCGGTGCGCTTCCAGATGCAGTTGCATAAAATCCTGTGGAACGACGAGCCGGGCCGATGAGCCGGCGCAGCGTTCCCTGATGTAACTCCGGCGCGGGACAGCGTGCTGGCTTTCCCCTCCCAACCGGATGTTTTTCCCATGAAGAAGGCAGTCGTGCTTCTCTCCGGCGGCATGGATTCAGCCGCCGTCATCGCCATGGCCCAGGAACAGGGCTTCGCCGTGCATGCCCTGAGCGTGCGCTATGGCCAGCGCCATACCTCCGAACTGGACGCTGCCGCCCGCGTGGCCAAGGCCCAGGGCGTGGTCGCGCACAAGACCGTGGACGTGGACCTGCGCAGCATCGGCGGCTCGGCACTGACCGACGACATCGACGTGCCGGAGGCCGGCGGTGCCGGCATTCCGGTCACCTATGTGCCGGCGCGCAACACCATCATGCTGTCGCTGGCCCTGGGCTGGGCCGAAGTGCTTGGCGCCAACGACATCTTCTGCGGCGTCAACGCCGTGGATTACTCCGGCTACCCGGACTGCCGCCCCGAGTTCGTGGCGGCGTTCCAGGCGCTGGCCAACCTGGCCACCAAGTCGGGCGTGGAAGGTGCGGGCATCAAGGTGCACGCACCGCTGCAGTTCCTCAGCAAGGGCCAGATCGTCAGCGAAGGCGTGCGCCTGGGCGTGGACTTCGGCCTGACCGTGTCCTGCTACAACGCCGACGCTCACGGCGCCGCCTGCGGTCATTGCGATGCCTGCCGCCTGCGCGCGCAGGGCTTTGCCGAGGCCGGCGTGCCCGACCCCACGCTGTACGCCTGACCGCGTCTGGTAGAGCCGGCCGCTGGCCGGCTTCACTGCAGGTGCGAACCGCCCCTTCTTGGTGTGTGCAAGCCGCCCCTCCCGGTGGGTGCGAACCGTTGGTTCGCACTCCTTGACCTACCGGGCCTGCAACCATCCCGATGCCTCGATGAAGCCGCGCACCGCGTCCGGATCGGCGTAGTCCAGTTCGATCATCCGCGCGATGGCGGCCCCCTCGTCGGTCTGTTGGCGCATGTACTCCTGCGCGATGCGGTATCCGGCGTAGTAGCCCAGATCACTCACCCCGAACGGATTGCGCGCGCTGTTGTACAGCCAGTTGTCCAGGCTGTCACCGTGCATCTCGGCAAGGAAGCGCGTGCGGATTTGTGCCTCGTGCGCGGGCCCATAGGCGTACAGCGGCAGTGCCGGACGGCGACCGCTGATGCGCTCTGCCACGTATTCGGCCACGCCTTCGCGTACTGCGTACTGGGCCAGGCTGCCAGTGGTCTCGCGCTGCTGGGTATGCACGTACTCGTGCAGGTTGTTCTGCGCGTTGTTCGCACCGGGGCGGCTGTCGTAGAAGATCCGCAGGCGGCCGCGCATCGGCTCGGGCAGCTCGCTTACGTCCACGCGCTCATCGCCCAGCGCCATCTCCGCCCCGATCAACACCTTGTCGCCCAACGTGGTGCCGCCGGTACGCAGCACGCCCATCGCGTAGGTGATGGTGGCCGGACGCAGTGCAGGGTAGAGCGCGCGGAACGCGTCCAGGTCCCGGTCCAGCGTGGCGCTGGCCTGCTGCGCGTTCGCAGTCAACGGCCGTACCGAAGTCCAGAAGCGTGGCCATGACTGCATGGCCTCGGCGTATTCGCGGGCCGTGTAGTTGCGGACCTGCATCAGTGCATGCAGTCCGGGGCTGCCGGGATCGATGTAGCGTTGCTGGACCAGCACCACGCGGCGTTCGGCATCAGGCTCGGCGCGCACCGCGTCATAGGTGGCCCAGAAGCGGGCGATGTCGTCAGTGACGACCTGGGACGTCGAGGCCACTGCTGTGCAGGGCAACAGCAGGATGGCGATCAGACAGCAGGTGAGGCGCATCCGTGGCTCCGGGTGGTGAACATGGATGGGATGCGTGGAAGGCCCGGAAGGTTTAAGCGGGCTGACCCGACCGGGTAGTGCCGGCCGCTGGCCGGGACACGCAACACCCCTGTACTTCGCGCGACCCGGCAAAGTAGGGTAGAATGCGGACCCCGCCGAAAGGCCGGGCGATGCATCGGGCCGTTAGCTCAGTCGGTAGAGCAGAAGACTTTTAATCTTTTGGTCGAAGGTTCGAATCCTTCACGGCCCACCATTGCATTGACGATCAAGAAGGCGCCCAAGGGGCGCCTTTTTTGTTGCTTCCTTCAAAGCACTTCCGCAATGGGGGAAGCGCCGCTGCAACGATGCGGTGTTGCAGGTGCTATCGACTCCCCGGCGCCCGCTGGCAGCGGGTGCGGGGAGGCGGCGCTCCGCGCACCCGCTTCCGTCGCTGCTGCCCCCACGTCGCTCACCTTAAAAAA
The DNA here is from genome assembly GCF_004795795.1 of Stenotrophomonas sp. PAMC25021. Lineage (NCBI taxonomy): Bacteria > Pseudomonadati > Pseudomonadota > Gammaproteobacteria > Lysobacterales > Lysobacteraceae > Stenotrophomonas > Stenotrophomonas sp. PAMC25021. Next base: position 3,163,275 of record NZ_CP039255.1, read on the forward strand.
ATTACCTTTAAGGTAACAATAAAGGTAATTTCAGGTAATTGATCTCATCAGAACCGGCCGTTTCCGGCCGGCCAGGGACGCTGTCAGCCGTAATGCGCGCGCAACAGCCCGGCGTCGTGGAAGGAAATGCCCTCGCGGATACACTCCTCCGCGCGCTCCATGTCCTTGTGCAACTGGATCAGTGCGTCGTCGGCGAGCTGCTCGATGTTGACCACACCGCAACATGCCTGATCGATCACATGCTGCATGGGTTCGCCCCAGCGTCGGCGTACGTTGCGGATCATGCGGCAATGCCACTCGCGCATGATCGCGTCCATGCGCCTCTCCCCGCGGACCACATGTGCGTCTCCCGCCACCACCCGCAATGCCGGCGCCGGGGTGCGCTCGCCGCGCAGTTCCTGGGTCCTAGCGGCCAACCGCTGTGCGAGCTCCTCGAGTCGCGTGTGAGTCATCCTTTGCCTCCCTGATCCGTCTTGCCAGAAGCTTCGTCAGGTCGAGCACATTGTCCGGTGCAGAGGGCTGACCGAACTCGTCCACGACCATGAATGCGGTCTCCAGCAGCACGGGATCGTAGATCCATTCCGGTGGATCGCCGACCAGCTCCAGGTAGTGCGAAAGCACCTTGACCGCAGCGCTCATTTTCTCGAAATCCAGTCCCGTAGATTGAGACTGAAGCGACACGTCTCCGTCCTGATCGACGCGATCCAGCGTTCCATGTGGAAGCTGCATCACTGATTCAAGATCGCGCGCAAGCCGATGGCCGATGCTCTTCGGGTTGCTCTCGGAAATCCACTGGCTGACCTGGGGCTGGGCCCAGCGGGTGCCACCGTACAGGCGGGCCCACTCGGCCGGGCCGCCGGCGGCGGCCACGCGGAGGCGCATGTTGAGGGTGCGAGCGGTACTGGCGTCCATCTGTAGATGGTGCGCTGCATTACCAATCCAGCAAATGACCAAAACGGTATTGACTATCCATTACCGTGGCAGTAATGTGTGGCCCATGAACCTCATCGACTACGCCATCTCCCAAGGGGGCTACGGCACCCCCAGCTGTCCCGTCATGCGCCGCCTGGCCCACCAGACCGGTTGCGCGCTGCGGACCCTCTACATGATCGCCCGCGGCCACAAGCTGCCCGGCGCGCGCCTGTGCCGGCGCATCGAGCTGGCCACTGCGGGCGCCGTGCGCCGCGAATCCCTGCGCCCGGATGTGTTCGGTCCGGCCCCGTCGCCCGTCAAAGGAGAAGCCACCCATGCAGCTTGATACGTTCGGTGAGTATGTCCGCAGCCGCCTGGAGCACTGGGGCGGCGAATATGCGCTGCATCGCGACTGCGAATACCTCGGCTTCCAGTCGCGCAACCTGCTGGCGGTGCTGATCGAGCATCGTGGTGACATGCCGGGGCGGGCCCAGGGCTACAAGCCTCTGGAAACCGATCAGCTGGCGCAGCAGATCGAAGACATCATCACGGCGGTCGCGCGTGACAACGTGGCGATGGCCTGTGCGCTGCGCGGCTACTACTGCGGGCGTGGCCGACGCAAGGTCGAACGATTCGAAACGGCGAATCTGCTGCTGGCCAACAGCGGGCAGCGGCCGGTATCCAACCGGCATTACCTCAACCTGGTCGAACTTGGCTTCCAGCGCGTACGTGGCTGGATGGAGGGCATCGCCCAGGCCGCATGAGCGGCGGAACCGATCTTCCGCCCGCCTCCCGACCGGAACAACCCTCGTGCCGAGCCGGCAGCGGGGCGGGCACCTCTTCGGGCCACGTCGATGCGACGCGGCCTGCATTCCCTCCAGGACCCATCATGAAAGAAGAAATCATCAGCACGGCCGGCGCGGCGGCCATCAAGTCGGCGCCGCCGGTTACCGTCGCCGGTGCGCTTGCAGCCGGCATCACCCTGGACCGCCTGGTCGTGGTCCTCACCATCATCTACCTGGCGGCGCAGATTGCCTATCTGGGCTGGCGCTGGCTGCGCGAATGGCGCCGCAGGGAGCGCGAATGAGCCGGCCCGGCAGTACATTGCCGGTACGCAGCCTGGTCGCCGCGCTTGCGCTGAGTGCTGCGGGCCTGATCGCCATCGTTGACCGCGAGGGATACACCGACGCCGCAGTGGTGCCCACGCGCAATGACCGGCCCACCTATGGCTTCGGCTCGACCGTTCGCGAGGATGGCACGCCGGTGAGGCTGGGCGACCGCACCACGCCGGTACGCGCGCTGCATGCCGTGCAGGCTCATCTGGCCAGGGAGGAAGGGCAGTTCCGCGCGTCGCTGCCCGGTGTGGCGCTCAGCCAGGGCGAGTACGACGTCTATGTCGATTTCCTCTACCAGTACGGCATCGGCAACTGGCGCGCGTCGTCGATGCGCCGGCATCTGCTGCAGGGTGAGTATCACCAGGCCTGCGATGCCTTGCTGCTGTGGAGGCGGGCAGGGGGCTACGACTGTTCAACCCGCATCGACGGCCGCCCCAACACCGTGTGCTGGGGAGTGTGGGAGCGCCAGCAGCAGCGCCACGCGCGTTGCCTGGCGGAGCAGTGACCCATGCCGCGCATGCTGGTGGTGATGGCGTCGCTGCTGCTGTGGTCGTTGCTGATGTTCATGACTGGCTGGCGTTGGCGCGGTGATCGCAGCGACCTCGCGATGGCGCGTGCCGATGTGGAGCAACAGGCCGGCGCGGTGCAGTCCGAACGGCGGTTGCGCCGGGATCAGGAAGAACGGAGCGAGGCGATGGCCTCACTGGGGGAACAACATGAACAGGATCGTGAGCGCGCGGCCGAGGTGGATGCCGATGTGGTGGCTGCCCTGCGCGCTGGCACTCTCCGCCTGCGCGACGACCTCGCCGCGTGCCATACCGGCCGTCTGTCCGAAGCCGCCGCCCGCACCGGCGAACGTGATGCGGGCGCCCAGTTACGAGCAGAGGTTGCGGCAGCGCTTGTTCGAATCGGACGCGATGCCGACGACCAGCTCCGTGCCTGCCAGGCCGTGATCGAACTGGATCGCCGTTGAGGGCGCCGGCGCAGTTATGCTGGCCGTCCTCTCGAAAATGGAAGTTCGCATGCGCGTCGTCGCTCTCTCCGCTCTGATCCTGCTGGCCGCCGCAGGGCCGGGCCTCGCAGCTGTTCCCACCGTGCCGGCAGCACCGCCGGCATCGACCGCTGCGGCCGCACCACTGGTGATCGGCGAGACCTTCACCGTGCAGTCGAAGGCACTGGGCGAGACCCGCCGCATCAATGTCTATCGTCCGCAGCCCTGGGGCCTGGATCCGAAGGCGCCGCTGCCGGTGCTGTACATGGCCGATGGCGGCATCGGCGAGGATTTCCTGCATGTGGCAGGGCTGGTGCAGGTGCTGACCGGCAATGGCAGCATGCGTCCGTTCCTGCTGGTCGGCATCGAGAATACCGAGCGCCGCCGCGACATGACCGGCCCCAGCAGCGACCCGCAGGACCAGAAGATCGCGCCACGCATCGGTGGCTCGGCGGCCTACCGCAGCTTCCTGCGCGATGAACTGATGCCGCAGGTACGCCAGCGCTACCCGACCACAGACGAGCGTGCGCTGATCGGTGAGTCGCTGGCTGGCCTGTTCGTGGTCGAGACGCTGCTGCAGGAGCCGACGCTGTTCAACAGCTATATCGCGCTGGACCCCAGCCTGTGGTGGAACCGTGGTGCGATGCTGGCCGGAGCATCCCGGCAGCTGCCGGCGGTGACGCGTGCACAGCCGCACGTGTTCCTGGCCAGCAGCGGGCAACCGGAACTGGCCGCCTCCACGGCACGACTGGCCGCGCTGCTGCAGCAGGCCTCGCCGTCGCCGCTGGTGAAGTACCTGCCGCTGCCGGAGGAAACCCACGCGACCGTCTACCACCCGGCCGCATTGCAGGCGCTGCGCACACTGTTCCCGGCGCCGCCGCCGGCCTCGCCCTGACCGCGCGTGGCGCGGCGCCGCGCGACGTGTGAGGATGCGGTAGCGACGCCACCCGGGTACGTCGCCCGCAACGGGAGAGTGTGGATGCAGCGTGTGCGTGGATGGAGTGTGGCGGCCTGCCTGGCCATGGGGGGCTGTGCGATGTCGGTGGCGCCACCGGCAACTCTGGATGAAGCGAAGGAAAGCGCGGCCACCGCCGCGCAGGGCGTGGTGCTGCCGGATACCGAGGCGCTGCGCGTGCACGACCCGGTGGGACGCGATTACCCGATCTGGGTGGCGTTGCCGGCCGACTACGCCGCACATCCGGAAAAACACTATCCGGTGCTGTACGTGACCGATGCGCTGTACAGCTTCCCGCTGGTGCGCAGCGTGCGCAACCTGGTCGGGCAGAAGGGCGTCAACATCGAGGATTTCATCCTGGTCGGGCTGCCGCCGCAGGAAGGCCTGACCTCCAGGCAGAGCCGCTCGCGGGATTACACGCCGAGCGATCCGGCGCGCACCGATCCGCGTGACTACAGCGACGACGTCAGCTACGGCGGCGCCGCGCATTACCGCGACTTCCTCGCCGAGCGCGTACTGCCGCTGATCGATGCGCGCTACCGCACCGATCCGGCGCGGCGAGCCTATGCCGGTCATTCCTATGGCGGCCTGTTCGGCGCCTACGTGCTGACCACGCGCCCGGACATGTTCCGCAGCTACATCCTGTCCAGCCCGTCGCTGTGGTTCGACAACCATCGGGTGCCGCGCATGCTGGCCGAAGCCAAGGCGCCTGCGCAGCCGACCACGGTGGTGCTGTCGATCGGCAGCTTCGAAACGGTCAAGCCGGAGCCGCGCTATTTCACCCGCAACGACATGCTGCGCCACAACGCCGAGTTCGCCGAGCAGCTGCGCAGCAGCGGGCGATCATTGAAGGTGGAGAACATGGTGATCGACGGCGAGGACCATTTCACCGTCTACCCGGACATGATCACCCGCGCGCTGCTGAAGGTGTTCCCGGGTACCGGGCCGTACAGCAGCGGTTGATGAGTGCCTCAGGCCGCCTGTGCGTCCGGCCCGGTCAATACGCCCGCATCGGCGTGCCGGAAGCACAGCCGGATGGCGTCGAGCAGCTCGCTCATGTTGTAGGGTTTGGGCAGGAAATGGATGCCGTCGCGCAGCTGCGGCAGCACCTGGTGCTGGTCCATGCCCGACGTCACCAGGATCGGCAGCTGGGGATACAGGCTGCGGACCCGGTTGGCGGCTTCAATGCCACTGATCGCACCCAGATTGACGTCGGTGAACAGCAGGTCGAAACGCTCACCGGCCGCCAGCAGGCCCAGCGCCGCTTCGGCAGAGCTCACGCCCACTACGTGGCAGGCCTGGCTTTCCAGCGCCAGTCGGCTCAGCTCGCGGGTTTCCTCGGCGTCCTCGATGAGCAGGACGCGGGGTTCAACGTGGCGCTTGGACAGCAACATGACGCGACAACTCCGGACAGCAACGGTGAAAAGGCGCGCAAGTATGCGCAAGCCGGTAGTGATCCCGACGTGCACGGCAAGCTAAGCGGGCGTTACAGGCCTCTCTGGCGCCTGAGCCGCACGTGCCAGGCCAGCACCACCACTGCGAGCAGGGCGGTGCCGATGCGCAGGCCGGTGGCCTGCCAACCCAATGCGATGGCGTCATCGAGGCTGAACACATTCCAGGCAAGGTTCATCGAAACATGCAGGACCAGGCCGCACCACAGGGTGTCGCCGTCGAGGTGGTCGAGCCAGGCGAAGATGAAGCCGCCCAGCGCGATCACCGCGCCAATGAACAGTGCGATGCCGCCGCCGTCGAACCCGCCGAAGCCGAGCCAGTGCACCATGCCGAACAGCAGTGCCTGCGGCAGCGCGAGCAACGGCCACGGACCGCGCACGATCTTCACCAGCAGCACGAAGCCGAGGCCACGGAACAGCACTTCCTCGGCCAGCGGGAACAGCGCGGCCAGCATCGTGGCATCCAGCGCAGTCAGTGCCGTGTTCGGAGTTCCGAGCAGCGCCAGTCCCAGCCAGCAGGGCAGGCTGGCCAGCAGCACCCACAACGGGCCGCCCCAGCCGTTTCCGCGCAGTCCCAAGCTGGCCATCAGGCCCATGTCACGGGGCCGCAGCAGCGCGGCCAGCAGCAGTGCCACCAGTACCGCCAGCGCGTTGTCCAACAGGCTACCGCCATAGGGGATGGGCAGTGCGGGAACCGGTGTGCCGATGGCCGCGGCGATATCCCGCAGGTTCAGGCCAAGGCCGACACCCAGCAGCACCAGCAACAGGCGCGCGGTGGTGGGCAGGCGGGACAACACGGTCATGTACGCATTCCCTGCGGAACAAGGGCGCAGTGTGCCGCGCGGTACGCATGTGGGCACGCGCCGGAAGTCCCTGTGCCATCGGTCACGCGTTGCCGCACAGTCATCGCGGTGCAGGTACAGTCGAAACCAGACCGACAGGAGCAATACCGATGCTGTGCCCCGTGTGCAAGACCCAGACGCTGCAGATGGCCGAACGCCACGGCATCGAGATCGATTACTGCCCAAGTTGCCGCGGCGTGTGGCTGGATCGTGGTGAGCTGGACAAGATCATCGAGCGCGCAGGCGCCGGTGCGGCCGTACCGCCGGCAGCGCCCGTGCTGGCTCAGCCGGCGTCGCCGCCACCGGTGATGCACCGTGATACCCGCCACCTCGGCCAGCGCTACGAGGACAACCGGGGCCAGGGCTACAAGAAAAAGAAGAAGGACAGCTTCCTGTCGGAACTGTTCGATTTCTAGTTTGTAGCGTCGAGCCATGCTCGACTGGATATTGCGGCCCCTGGCCAAGCATGGCTCGACGCTACATGGGCTGCATGATCACGGCCGCCGCAGGATGAACTCGCGGTCGTGGGTATCACCGACGATGAAGTCGTACTCGCCGACCTTGCTGCAGCCATAGCGCGCGTAGAAGCGCTGTGCGCCGAAGTTTTCTTCCCATACGCCCACCCACAGGGTGCGGCGCCGCGGCTGGTCCAGCCAGGCCATGAACGCGTCCATCAGGCGTGCACCATGGCCGCCGTTCTGGTGTGCGGCCAGGATGTAGAACCGCTTCAGTTCGATGTCGCCCTCGCGTGCATCGGCATGCGGCAGGGTGTTGGCACCGGCGGCCAGGTAGCCGACCACGGCGTCGCCGTCCATCAGCAGCCAGATGGCACTGCGTGGGTCGGACAGTTCAGTGCGCTGCGGTTCGCTGCTGTAGTGCGCCTGCAGGAAATCATGCAGCTCCTGCGCGGGGTACGAGTCGCCCCAGGTTTCGGTGTAGGTGGTGATGGCGATCGCCGACAGGGCGTCGACATCGGCAAGGGTGGCGCGGCGGATCTGCAACGACATGGCGGTGCCTGCACTGGAACGTGGCGCAGTGTAGCCGGCCCCGGCGGCTGCCGGGGCTGGCCATTGCGCACGAGCCGCTGCTCAGAACCACATGCGCACGCCGGCCACCCAGCGTGTGTCGCGCGCGTGGTCGCCGGCGTAGTCGGCGGTGTCGCCAAACGTGCGCTCGTGGCTGATGCCGATGTATGGCGCAAAGCGGCGGCTGAACTCATAGCGCAGGCGCAGCCCGGCTTCGACCTTGTTCAGTCCGCGACCAATGCCGTACTCCGGTTCATCCCTGGCAGCGACGGTGGCTTCCAGCAGCGGCTGCAGGATCAGGCGGTTGGTCAGCAGCACGTCGTACTCGACCTCGGCCTTGGCCAGCACCTGGCCGCCGGAACCCATATACAGCGTGGCCGAGCTCTCGAACTTGTACGGTGCCAGCCCCTGGATGCCGATGGCCGCCCACGTGCGCGAGTCGGCCGGGCGGAAGTCCTGGCGCACGCCGACCAGCACGTCCCACCACGGCGACACGCTGCGGCCATACAGTGCTTCCAGCGACGATGACTCGGTGCGGCCGCGGCTGCGTTCGCCATCGGTGCGCAGCCACAGGCGGTTGATGTTGCCACCGATCCAGCCGGTGGCCTCCCAGGCCTGGCCGTTGCTGCTCTTGCCGTCCCAATGTTCGAGGCGGTCGATCAGCAGCAGGCTGTTGATCTCCGGCGCATGCTCCATCGCGCCGTGCGCGATCGGTGGGAATGCAGCGGCACGATCGGCATCGGACGGCACCGGGATGGGGTCGCGCGGTTCGGTGGGCGCGGGCGTGGCATGGCCCATTGCCCCGTGGTCCATCTGCGAATGGTCCATCGCCGCCGGTTGCATCGCGCCATGGTCCATCTTCGAGTGATCCATGCCGGCATGATCTGTGGCGCCCGAATCCATCTTCGAATGATCCATCTTCGAATGATCGGCCTGTTCGACCGGCGCGTTGGCGGTCTTTGCGGGCGGATCCATCGCGGCCATGTCATGCCCGGCGTGCGACTGCGCGAACACCGGCAATGCGGCGGCCAGGCCCAGGGCCAGCAGGCTGGGGGAAAGCAGTGAGCGGCTCATTCTTCGATCCTCACTTCGCGCATCATGCCCGCTTCCATGTGGTACAGCAGATGGCAGTGGTAGGCCCAGCGGCCGAGCGCATCGGCGCGCACGCGGTAGCTGCGGCGGGTGCCGGGCGGCATGTCGATGGTGTGCTTGCGCACCTGGAATTCCTCCTGCGCGTTCTCCAGATCGCTCCACACGCCATGCAGGTGGATCGGGTGCTGCATCATGGTGTCGTTGACCAGCACGATGCGCATGCGCTCGCCGTAGTTCAGCCGCAGCGGTTCGGCGCTGGCGAACTGAATGCCATCGAACGACCAGGAGAATTTCTCCATGTGCCCGGTCAGGTGCAGTTCGATCTCACGGCTGGGCTCGCGGCCATCGGGGTCCTCGAACAGGCTGCGCATCGCGCCATAGGTCAGCACCTGGCGGCCGTTGTCGCGCAGGCCGATGCCGGGGTCGTCCAGCTTCGGTTCGGTCGCCGAGCTCTGCATGTCCACCAGCGGGTTGTTGCGCTCGCTGGGCGGGTGCTTTGGCGCCTTGCTGGCGGCATCACCGCCGCCATGCGCACCGTGGCCCATGCTGGCGCCGCAGCCGCCTTCCATGCCCTTCATCGCGGTCATGTCGTGCCCGCCATGACCGCCACCGCCCATGTCATGCCCCATGTCGCTCATGGTCAGCAACGGGCGCGGGTCGCGTGCAGGGATCGGCGCCTGCAGGCCATGGCGTACCGCCAGCGTGCCGGCGGCGAAGCCGGTGCGGCCCATGTCCTGGCAGAAGATGGTAAACGCGTCCTGGCCGGTGGGCTCGACCAGCACATCGTAGGTTTCGGCGGGAGCGATGCGGAACTCATCGATGCTGACCGGATGGATGTACTGGCCATCGGCGGCGACCACGGTCATCTTCAAACCGGGGATGCGCACGTCGAAGTAGGTCATCGAGGCGCCATTGATGAAACGCAGCAACACCTTCTCGCCGCTGCGGAACAGCCCGGTCCAGTTGCCGGCCGGGGCGGTGCCGTTCATCAGGTAGGTGTAGGTGTGGGCGTTGATGTCGGAGATGTCGGTCGGCGTCATCCGCATCCGCCCCCACATGCCACGGTCGGACAGCGCGGCTGACCAGCCCCCGCGCTTCACGTCACGCAGGAAGTCAGGCAGGGTGCGCTTGTAGTAGTTGTCATGCTCGGCGAGCTTCTTCATGCGCCGGAACAGCGCACCCGGATCCATGTCGGTCCAGTCGGACAGCATGATCACGTGCTCGCGGTCGTGCCTGTACGGCGCCGGTTCGGCCGGATCGATGATCAGCGCGCCGTACAGGCCGGCCTGCTCCTGGAACATCGAGTGGCTGTGGTACCAGTAGGTACCCGACTGCTTCAGCTGGAAGTGGTAGTGGTAGGTCTCGCCGGGGCCGATGCCGTTGAAGCTCAGGCCGGGCACGCCGTCCATGTTGGCCGGCAGCAGGATGCCGTGCCAGTGGATCGAGGTCGGGTGGCGTTCCAGCGTGTTGCGCACGAACAGGTCCACGGTCTGGCCTTCGCGCCAGCGCAGGATCGGCGCCGGCAGCGATCCATTGACGGTGATCGCCGGGCGGGTGCGGCCGGTGAAGTTGGCCAGTGATTCGCCGATGGCCAGTTCGATGCGGGTGTCGCTGAGCACGGCTGGGGCGCCGGCCAGGCGCGGGGTGGCCGTGGCGGCGGCGAGCGCGCGCTGTGGTACGCCGACGGCGGCGATGCCGGCAACCACGCCGCCGGCGGCCAGGCCCTGCACGAACAGGCGGCGCGACGGCATGGGCACGGCGCCCGGACCGGGGGGAATGCGGGTATTCATGGTGGTGACTCCAGACACGTAAAGACGCCGGCAGGTGGCCGGCTACGGTGCGCAGGGCGCACGGTGCATGTGGAATCAGCCGATGGGAGGGCGTGAGATCGGCGGCAGCGGCGGCGCCGGACGGCCGGTGGCCGGCATCGGCTGTGGTGCCAGCGACAACGCCGGGCCGGCCATGAACGGCAACGGCTGCACCACCAGCAACGGGTGCTGGGCACAGCTGCGCACGCAGTCCTTGATCTGGCAGTGGGCGTCGTGGGCGGGGGCCTTGGCCTGCGGGGCCGGGTCGGCCTGCATGCCGGCGTGGTGGCAGTCGGCGTCACCGCCAGCTGCGGCGGCCGCGACGGCGTGTGCCATCCGCCCCATTTCTTCATGACCGCTGGCCATGGCCGCGTTCAGCCCGTTGAGCAACAGGCTGAGCATGAGCACGACACGAAGCAGGGTCGAGGCCAGGGACATGGCGCTAATCTAGCCGCAAGCGGGCGCGGATGCACTTCCGGCTGAATGGCCGGTTCAAGGTTGGAGCTGCACCAAGGTGGAGCCGGGCCCGCGCTCGGCTGCTGTTCGCGCAGGGGCAGCCGAGCGTGGGCTCGGCTCTACAGGGGCGCCCACGTGCCGTTGGGACCATGTCCGGCGGCCGCGCAGCGCGGCAACGCGATACCGTCAGCCCTCTTCGCGCACGATCTCGACCAGGCGCGGGCCGTAACGGCTCAGCTTGGTGCCGCCGATGCCGCCGACCCGTGCCAGTGCATCCAGGCTGGTCGGGCGCTGTTCGGCGATGTTGCGCAGGGTGCTGTCGTGGAAGATCACGAACGCCGGCACGTTCTGTTCGCGGGCCAGTTCGGCACGCAGGCCGCGCAGGGCGTTGAACAGCGCCAGATCCTGCGGCAGTACCGACAGCCCGGTACGCTGCGCACTGCGCTCGCGCCCGCTGGTGCTGCTGGCCGGGTCGCGGCGCATGCTGATCTGGCGGCGGCCGGTCAGTACGTCGCGGCTGGCGTCGGTCAGGCGCAGGCCGCCGTGGCCCTCGCTGTCCACTTCCAGCAGGCTGGCGGCGACCAGCTGGCGGAACACGCTGCGCCAGGTGCGCGCATCCAGATCGCGACCGATCGCATAGGTGCTGAGCTTGTCGTGGCCCTGCTGCTTCACCTTCTCGTTCTCGCTGCCACGCAGGATGTCGATCAGGTGGCCGACGCCGAAGCGCTGGCCGCTGCGGTAGACGCAGCTCAGCGCCTTCTGTGCCGGAATGGTCGCGTCCCACGAGGCCGGCGGTGTCAGGCAGTTGTCGCAGTTGCCGCAGGGCTGGGGGTAGGTCTCGCCGAAACCGGCCAGCAGCACTTGGCGGCGGCACTGCATGGATTCGCAGTAGCCCAGCAGATGGTCGAGCTTGGCCCGCTCCAGCTGCTTGCGCTCTTCGCCGGCCTCGGACTGCTCGATCATCTGCTTGAGCAGCACCACGTCGCCCAGGCCGTAGCACAGCCAGGCCTCGGCGGCCTCGCCATCGCGACCGGCGCGGCCGGTTTCCTGGTAGTAGCCTTCCATCGACTTGGGCAGGTCGGTATGCGCGACAAAGCGCACGTCCGGCTTGTCGATGCCCATGCCGAAGGCGATGGTGGCGCACATCACGATGCCGTCCTCGCGCAGGAAGCGGCGCTGGTTGTTCGCGCGCACGTCCGGCGGCAGGCCGGCGTGGTAGGGCAGGGCGTTGAAGCCCTGGCCGCAGAGGAATTCAGCGGTCTCCTCGACCTTGCGCCGCGACATGCAGTAGACGATGCCGGCCTCGCCACGGTGGCTGCGCAGGAAGTCGGTCAGCTGCTTGCGGGCGTTGTCCTTCTGCACCACGGTGTAGCGGATGTTGGGGCGGTCGAAGGAGCTGACGAAGTGGCGTGCTTCCTGCAGATCCAGGCGCTCGGCGATCTCGCGCTGGGTTGGCGGATCGGCGGTGGCGGTCAGCGCGATCCTCGGGATCTGCGGCCAGCGCTCGTGCAGCACGGTCAGCTGGCGGTATTCCGGGCGGAAGTCGTGGCCCCACTGCGACACGCAGTGTGCTTCGTCGATGGCGAACAGGGCGATCTGGCTGCGCGACAGCAGCGACAAGAAGCGACCGGTCAGCAGCCGCTCGGGAGCGACATAGAGCATGTCCAGCTCACCGGCGAGCAGTTCGCGCTCGACGCGGCCGGCAGTGTCGGCATCCAGGGTGGAATTCAGGTACTCGGCGCGCACGCCGAGCTGGCGCAGGGCTTCGACCTGGTCCTGCATCAGCGCGATCAGCGGCGAGATGACGATGCCGCAACCGTCACGCAGCAGGGCCGGGACCTGGTAGCACAGCGATTTGCCGCCGCCGGTGGGCATCAGCACCAGGGCATCGTGACCGGCAGCCACATGCTCCACGATGTCCTGCTGCGGACCACGGAAATCGTCGTAACCAAAGACGCGTTGGAGCAGGTCGTGCGCGGGACGGGAAGCCATCCGGTTAGTTTACCCCGGAGGGAGGGGTAGGGGTTCGGCAGGGCTGCGCCCTGCACCTGCTGCAAGCCAGTGCAACGTCAAAGGCAACAGCCGGCTCTGGGCTGTCTGCCTATTGGGCGGGGCGGTGTGGGCTTGCAGGACACGCCGTAAACCCGCCCTTGGGGGCTCGATGGCGCCATCCATGGCGCCAACGGTCCTGCAAGCCCACACCGCCCCACCCCCGACAGTTTCCCGGTGACGGGGGGCCAGATCAATCCACGCCATGCGTGGATGAAAACTGTCAGAACTCGACAAACAAAATGGGGTCAGATCCGTTTTCCTGGGGAAAACGGATCCGACCCCAATGGCTTTGCCGGCAGATCGCGGAGAACTGCCGAAGGCGGGGTGGGTCCGGTGGCAGGGGTGTCCGCGGCATGGATGCCGCGGCCAAGCCCCCAAGGACGGGTTTACGGCGTCCCCTGCCACCGGACCCATCCCGCCTACCCACAGGAGGCCAGCTTTTGCTCTGGCTCTGGCCTTGGCTTTAAGGCCTCTGCGGGTGCAGGGCGCAGCCCTGCCGGGCCCCCCAACTCTTACTGCAGCAGCGAGCGCAGCATCCAGGCGTACTTCTCGTGGGTCTGCAGCCGCTGGGTCATCAGATCCTCGGTCGGGGCGTCGTCTCCCTTGGCCGCCACCTCCAGCACTTCACGTGCCGTACGGCAGACTGCTTCGTTGGCGACCACCAACTGGCGTACCATTTCACGCCAGTCCGCGCTGTCGGTCAGGCCCGGTTCCTCGGCGATCGAGGTCAGCGCAGCGAATTCCCGGTAGGAGCCCGGGGCATTGAAGCCCAGCGCGCGGATGCGCTCGGCCACGTCGTCCAGTGCCGCCCACTGCTCGGTGTACTGCGTCTCGAACATGGTGTGCAGCGAGTTGAACATCGACCCGGTCACGTTCCAGTGGAAGTTGTGCGTCTTCAGGTAGAGCGTGAACGCATCGGCCTGGAAGCGCGACAGACCGTCGGCGATCTTCTTGCGGTCGCCCTGGGTGATCCCGATATCGATGTTCGGCGCCGACGGGGCCGCCGCTGCAAGCTTCTGCTTGCCGGTCTTGGCCTTGGTCGTGCTCTTGGTCTTCGCCATGGGGTTTCTCCTTGTGGAATCGTTGGCCTTCACAATAAACCGGTCGTGATGACTGGTCGCTATCAAAGTTTTGAACGAACCGATTGATGAACTCTATCGATAAAAATCCATCGTCCCGCCTGCGCCAACAGCGCGCCGCCATCGACGGCGCCATGAGCCGCGACCGGGGCCGTTTGCTGGGGATGCTCTCGCGTTGCCAGGCCAAGCCACAGGATGCGGCGTTGGCCGCTACCTTCGAGCAGGCCTTGCAGGCGTCGGTGCAGCGCCGGCAGGTCCGGGCGCAGCAGCAGCCGTCCATTACTCTGGACCCGCAGCTGCCGATTGCGCGTGAAGCCGACGCCATCATCGGGCTGATCCGCGACCATCAGGTGGTGGTGATCGCTGGTGAAACCGGCTCGGGCAAGACCACCCAGCTGCCGAAACTGTGCCTGGCCGCAGGCCGTGGCCAGGCCGGCATGATCGGTTGCACCCAGCCGCGACGGATTGCCGCACGTGCGGTGGCAAGCCGCGTGGCGCAGGAACTGCAGAGCGAACTGGGCCAGCTGGTCGGCTACCAGGTGCGCTTCAACGACAAGGTCAGCGACGACAGCCGCATCAAGTTCATGACCGACGGCATCCTGCTGGCGGAGATCGCCAGTGACCGCTGGTTGTCGAACTACGACACGATCATCGTCGACGAGGCGCACGAACGCAGCCTCAACATCGATTTCCTGCTGGGCTACCTGAAGCAGCTGCTGCGCAAGCGCCCGGACCTGAAGCTGATCGTCACCTCGGCCACCATCGACACCGAACGCTTCGCCCAGCATTTCGACAATGCGCCGGTGATCAGCGTCGAAGGCCGTACCTACCCGGTGGAAGTGCGCTACCGCGCGCTGGAAGGCGAGGGCGAAGACCAGGGCGAACGCACCGTCAACGACGCCATCGTGTCGGCCATCGACGAGATCACCCGCCTGGATGCGCGCGGCGACGTGCTGATCTTCCTGCCGGGCGAACGCGAGATCCGCGATGCGCACCAGTCGCTGGAGCGCCGCAAGTACCGCAACACCGAGGTGCTGCCGCTCTATGCGCGGCTGTCCAACCAGGACCAGGACCGGGTGTTCAATCCCGGGCCGAACCGGCGCATCGTGCTGGCCACCAACGTCGCGGAGACCTCGCTGACGGTGCCGCGCATCCGCTACGTGGTCGATCCGGGCTTTGCCCGCGTCAAGCGCTACAGTCCGCGCAACAAGCTGGACCGCCTGCACATCGAGCCGATCTCGCAGGCCAGCGCCAACCAGCGCAAGGGCCGCTGCGGCCGTATCGCCGAGGGCATCTGTTACCGCCTGTACGCCGAAGCCGATTTCCAGGCGCGGCCGGAGTTCACCGATCCGGAAATCCGCCGCTCCAGCCTGGCCGGGGTGATCCTGCGCATGCTGCAGCTGGGCCTGGGCCGCATCGAGGAGTTTCCGTTCCTGGAAGCGCCGGACGAGCGTGCGGTGGCCGATGGCTGGCAGCAGCTGACCGAACTGGGTGCGATCGACGCCGAGCGGCGCATGACCACCATCGGCAAGCAGATGGCACGCCTGCCGGTGGACGTGAAGCTGGCGCGCATGCTGGTCGCCGCGCAGGCCGCCGGCTGCCTGCGGCCGATGCTGGTGATCGCCTCGTTCCTGGGCATCCAGGACCCGCGCGAACGTCCGCCCGAAGCACGCGGTGCCGCCGACAGCGCGCATGCGCAGTTCGCCGATGGTCGTTCCGAGTTCGTTGGCGTGCTGCGCCTGTGGGATGCCTACCGGCAGGCCCATGAAGACCTGACCCAGTCCAAGCTGCGCGACTGGTGCGGCCGTCATTTCCTCGGCTTCCTGCGCATGCGCGAGTGGCGCGAGCTGCACCGCCAGCTGCGGCTGCTGTGCGAGGAACTGGGCTGGAAGGAAGAGGCCAACGAGGCGTCGATGGCGCCGTTGCTGGCCGGCAGCAGTGCGCCGGCGGCAGCGCGTGATGATGCCGCCGCAGTGAAGGCCACCCGTGGCCAGTTGCACCGCGCTGCACGCCTGGCCCGCGAAGGCAAGGCCGAAGCGGCGCCGACGCCGGTGGCCGTACGTGCACAGAAGGAGCAGGCACCGGCGGGCGGCGGCTTCAGCGAACGCGTGCGCGCGGCTGCCTACCAGACCCTGCACCGGGCGTTGGTGGCGGGCCTGCCGACGCAGATCGGGCACCGCAGCGAGAAGGGCGATTTCCAGGCGCCACGCCAGCGCCGTTTCCTGCCGTTCCCCGGTTCGGCGCTGTCCAAGCGCCCGCCGCCGTGGTTGCTGGTGGCCAACCTGCTGGACACGCAGAAGGTCTGGGGCATGACCCTGGCCGCGATCGAGCCGGACTGGGTCATCGCCGAACTGCCGCACCTGCTGCTGCGCAAGCACTTCGACCCGCACTGGTCGCGCGCGCAGGGCCAGGTGCTGGCCTCCGAGCAGATCAGCCTGTTCGGCCTGGTGCTGGCACCGAAGAAGCCGGTGCACTACGGCCGCATCGCACCGGGCGAGGCGCACGACATCTTCGTGCGCCAGGCGCTGGTGACCGGCGAGATCAACACCCGCGCCAGCTTCGTGGCCGACAACCAGAAAGTGCTGGAGGTCGCCCGCGAGGAGGAAGCGAAGCTGCGCCGCGCCGGCATCGTGGCCGACGAGGACTGGCAGGCGCGCTGGTACCTGGACCGGGTGCCGCCGCAGATCCATTCGGCCGCAGGGCTGGATACCTGGTGGAAGGGGCTGGCGCCGGAACAGCGCAAGACCCTGCACTGGTCACTGGTCGACCTGTTGCCGGGTGAGGGCAGCGAACAGGAGCGCTACCCGAAGTACCTGCCACTGGGCCAGGCGCGCCTGCCACTGCACTACCGCTTCGAGCCGGGTGCCGATGATGACGGCGTGACCCTGGACGTGCCGCTGCACCTGCTCAACGCGCTGGACCCGGTGCAGCTGGGCTGGCTGGCGCCTGGCTTCGTCGCCGACAAGGCTTCGGCACTCATCCGCAGCCTGCCCAAGGCGATGCGCCGCAACTACGTGCCGGCGCCGGACTTCGGTCGTGCGTTCTTCGAGGCATTCCCGCAGCCCAGCGCCGATGCCATCACTGGCGAACTGGCGCGCTTTTTGTCACGTGCCACCGGCGCGACGGTGACGGCGCTCGATTTCGAACCCGCTTCGATCGAACCGCACCTGCACATGAACCTGCGCCTGCGCGACGAGCACGGCAAGGTGCTGGCGACCTCGCGGGATCTGGATGCGTTGCGCGCGAAATTCGGCGGCCGTGCCGGCGATGCCTTCGCTGCACGGGCGGGGCGCGAGATGGCGGCCGATGGCCTGCGCACGTTCCCGGCCGCGCCGATTCCGCTGCAGGTGCCCGGTGAAGCCGGCGTTCCGGCCTATCCGGCGCTGCTGGACGAGGGCGACAGCGTGGCGCTGCGCATCTTCGCCGATCGCCAGCAGGCGCAGGAGGCCCACCCGCTGGGTGTGCGCCGGCTGCTGGAGATTGCCCTGGCCGAGAAGGTCAAGCAGGCGCGCAAGCAGCTGCCGGTGGGTGCCAAGACCGGCCTGCTGTATGCCGCGATCGAATCGCAGGAACGCCTGCGTGGAGACCTGGTGGATGCGGCGATGAACGCGGTGCTGGCCGAAGGCCTGGAAGACATCCGCGATGCGGCAGCCTTCGAGCAACGCCGCGAGCATGCGGCCAAGGCCCTGTTCGGCGAGGCGATGTCGCGGCTGAAACTGGCCGAGTCCATCCTGGCGCTGGTGGCGGAACTGAAGCCGTTGCTGGAGGCGCCGTTGATGGGCTGGGCGCGTGGCAACCTGGACGACATGGAAGCGCAGCTGGCCGGGCTGATCCACCCCGGCTTCCTGCGCGACACGCCGGCCGACGCGCTGGCGCAGTACCCGCGCTACCTGAAGGCGATGATCCTGCGCACCGAGCGTGCCAAGCGTGATCCGTCGCGTGACCAGGCGCGCATGCTGGAATTGCACCCGTTCCTGGAGGCGCTGGAAGCGGGCGAGCAGCAGGGCCTGCGTGATCGCCCGCAATGGCAGGCGCTGCGTTGGGATCTGGAAGAGCTGCGGGTGTCGTTGTTCGCGCAGGAGCTGGGGGCACGCACCGGCATTTCGGCGAAGAAGCTGGCGCAGCGGGTGGCTGCACTTCGCCAGGCGTGAACGCGCGCCATGGTCGCCCCATCGGGCGACCATGGCCGCCGGGCATGGATCCGGCACGGCTGGAATGCCCGGGCGTTACTTGGTGCGACGAACCTTCGGTTGCACGTTCACCCCGTCCACCTTCATGTACCAGGCGCCCATCACGCCCGGGCGCATGCTGACGTTCGGCGCTTCCTTGCGGCCACCGGAATAGTGCGTGGCGTCTATCTGCTCCCACTCCTGGCCGTTCTGCAGCACGTAGCGGCGGCCCTGGCCGAAGCCACGGAATTCGCCCTGCAGGGTGCTTTCGATCGGTTCGCTGCTGCCGAAGTCCAGGAAGCCGCGGTTCTTCTTGATCACTTCCTGGCGGCCTTCTTCGCGCGCTGCGGCGACGGCCTGGGTGGTGGCCGCCTCGACCTTGCCCTGCAGCCAGCGGTTGAGCGTGGCCAGTTCAGCGGCGCTGAGCTTGTCCAGGCCGGCGGCCTTGAACTCGGTGGGCGACATCTGCTGCTGCAGGTCGCCCTCCACCACGCGCTGGGCCAGCGCAGGCGCGGACAGGGACAGCAACACGGCGGCACAGGCCAGCAGCCGTGGACGGACGCGCAGGGCAATCGAAGGCATGGCGGGTCTCTCCTGGATGTGTTGGCGAGTGTAGCGGCATGTCTTCATGCCGGGTGATGGTGGCCGCAGTGATTGTCCCTGAACGGCGCCGGCGCTAGTGTAGGGGCCTCTGTCTTGCCTGCTCGATGCTGTGAACCGCGCTTCCGTCCCTGGCCTGGATGCCTTGTTGAACCGTCCCTCGGCAGCGGTGCTGCCTGCCCCGCTGCGCCAGGCCCTGCGCGAGCATTGGGAAGCGCCGGATTGCGACCACCAGATGCGTGCCACCTGGTCGGTGCTGGGCGATACCCTCGATGCGCTGGCGATGCTCTCGGCCGACGAAGGCGCGGTGGTGGCAGCATTGCTGTTCGACCTGCCGGGCCTGCGCGCCAGCCTGGACCAGCTGCCGCTGGGCAGCCACCAGGCGGCGGTGATCGGCCTGCTCGATGGCCAGGATGCGGCCGACCCGGTGTGGGCGCTGCACGCCGGCCGTGAGGCCGGACGCAACAGCGAGGGCCTGCGCCGGCTGCTGCTGGCGATCATCCGCGACCTGCGCGTGGTGCCGATCCTGCTGGCGCGCCAGCTCGCGAGGATGCGCGCGGCCGACAAGCTGGACGACGAGCAACGCCGCGCGCTGGCCCAGCTGACCCGCGACATCCACGCGCCCCTGGCCAACCGCCTGGGCATCTGGCAGCTGAAGTGGGAGCTGGAGGACCTGGCGTTCCGCCACCTGGAACCGGAAACCTACCGCCGCATCGCCCGCGAGGTGGACGAAACCCGCATCGCCCGCGAGCGTTACGTCGAGAACGTCAAGAAGGTGCTGTCGCGCGAGCTGGTCGCCCAGGGCATCAAGGCCGAAGTCAGCGGCCGCCCGAAGCACATCTACAGCATCTGGCGGAAGATGCAGAAGAAGCGGCTGGCCTTCGACCAGCTGTATGACATCCGTGCGGTGCGCGTGATGGTCGACGACGTCGCCGCCTGCTACGCCGCGCTGGGCGTGGTGCACGCGCTGTGGGCGCCGGTACCAAGCGAGTTCGATGATTACATCGCACGCCCGAAGGCCAACGACTATCGCTCGCTGCATACCGCCGTGGTCGGCCCGGAAGGTCGCACCATCGAAGTGCAGATCCGTACCCATGAAATGCACTCGCAGGCCGAGCTGGGCGTGGCCGCGCACTGGAAGTACAAGGAAGGCGGCAAGGGCGCGGAGAAGTCCTTCGATCGCAAGATCACCTGGATGCGCCAGCTGCTGGAGCAGGCGCAGGACGGGCAGGGCAATGAACTGGCCGGGGCGCTCGATGCCGAGCTGACCGAGGACCGGGTCTATGCGCTGAGCCCGAAGGACGAGGTGCTGGACCTGCCGCAGGGCGCTACGCCGCTCGATTTCGCCTACCAGGTGCACACCATGGTCGGGCACCGCTGCCGCGGCGCCAAGGTCAACGGCCGTATCGTGCCGCTGACCTATCGCCTGCGCAGTGGCGACCGCGTCGAGATCCTGACCGGCAAGGAGGCCGACCCGCGCCGCGACTGGCTGATGCCGGCCAATGGCTTCCTGGCCAGCAACCGCTCGCGCGAGAAGGTGCGCAGCTGGTTCCACAAGCTGGACCGCGCGCGCAACGTGCAGGCCGGTCGCGAGCTGCTCGAGCGCGAGCTGAAGCGGCTGGGCCTGCAGCACTCGGACCTGGCCGTCGCGGCCAAGAAGTTCCATGCCGACAGCGTCGATGACCTGTACATCCAGGTGGCGCTGGGCGATACCGGCCCGAACCAGGTCAGCCGGACGTTGCTGGAGGCGGAACGTGCCGCCAGCCAGCCCGCGCCCGCGCCGACCCTGCCGCGGCCGACCGCGCGCCGCGAGAACCTGGGCAAGTCCAAGTTCACCGTGCAGGGCGTGGGCAACCTGCTGGTGCAGCTGGCACGCTGCTGCCAGCCGGTGGCCGGCGAGCCGATCGTCGGCTACCTGACCCGTAGCCGTGGTGTCACTGTGCATCGTGCAGACTGCGCCGCGCTGGCCCGGCTGGCCGCCGCCAGCCCGCAGCGCATCCTGCCGGTGGAGTGGGGCCAGGCCGGTGGCGGCTACGAAGTGGACGTGGTGGTCGACGCGGTCGACCGCCGCTGGCTGCTGAAGGACATCACCAACCTGATCGCCCAGGAAGACGCTTACGTGCTCGACATCCACAGTGACAACGTGCGCAACAGTGGCCGTGCCCATTTGCGGCTGCGGCTGAAGGTCAGCGACTACGGGCAGTTGTCGACGCTGCTGGGCAAGCTTGATGCGCTGCCGGGCGTGAGCGAGGCACGTCGCCTCGGCTGAGCTTCACGCTGCCCCGGCTACCCTGCACGCATGGAACGCGAGCCCCCGCATCGCCCGCATGGCGCTGAACATCCTGCGCTGGACCGCGTCCGTCGCGAGGGTCGCTGGTGGTGGCTGCAGGCACGCCATGCGCGCCGGGTCTGGCGCTGGGCGCTGCTTGCGGCGCTGGCCGTGTTCGTGCTGCTGGTCCTGCTGCGCAAGCCGCTGGCCGACTGGTTCTGGGATGAGCCGCAGATCGAACAGCTGCTGGCCGAGGGGGATCGTGCGCTGGCCGCCGGTCGTTTGAGCGATGCCGATGGCAGTGGTGCGCGCGAGCGCTACCAGGCGGTGCTGGCGCTGGACGGTGATCGCCCGCAGGCGCGCCAGGGCCTGGCCAATACCGGCGCGGCAGCGCTGCAACAGGCGCGCGATCGCCTGCACGCCGGTGACCTGGACGGCAGCGCGCAGGCACTGGCACTGGCCCGTGAGCTGCAGGTGCCGCAGGGCGAAGCCGATGCGGTCGCCCGCCAGCTGCAGGCGCGACGCAGTGCCGGAGCCGGTATTGGTGCGTTGTTGGCCCAGGCGCGCAACGCGTTCGCGGCCGGACGCCTGGATGATGGCGACAGCAGTGCGTTGCCCTTGTTCCAGCGCATCCTTGCCCTGCAGCCGGACAACCTGCCGGCGCTGGAAGGGCGCGAAGATGCGCTGAGCGACCTGCTGCTGCAGGCGCGCACGCTGGCAGGGCGCGGAGAGCTGGCCGAGGCGGCCGCGATCCTGCGTCGTGCCCGCCAGTTCGATGCCGGTCATGCCGATCTGCCGGCCAGCGAGGAAGCCCTGGCGCGCGCGGTGGACCAGCGCCTGCGGCAGGCGCAGCGGGCACTGCAACGACAGCAGCTGGACGCCGCGGCCCAGGGTTTCCTGGCAGTGCTTGCGGTGGCGGCCGATGATCCCAATGCCCAGCGGGGGCGTGAGCAGGCGCTGCAGGCGGTGGTCGTGCGCAGCCAGACATCCGCCGACGACTTCCAGTTCGATGCGGCGCAACGCGATGCAGCCCTGGCGGCGGAGCTGGGCGCTTCGCAGGCAATCCGGCAGCAACTGGCACAGCGCCTGCAGCGTGCGCGCCAGGCGCAACAGGCCCTGCAGCAGCCCGCGATCAGTACGGCGCAGCGCGAACGCCAGCTGCGCGACCACCTGCGCAAGATCGAGCGTGCCGAACGTGCAGGGCAGTGGATCAGCCCACCGGGGCACAGCGCGTTCGACGCACTGCGCGAAGCCCAGTCACTGGCCCCCCGCGACACGCGGGTCAAGGCTGCCGCAGCACGCCTGCTGCCCGCCAGTCGCCGCTGCTTCGACGACAATCTGCGGCAGAACCGGGTACAGGCGGCGGGTGCCTGCCTGCAGGCCTGGCAGACGCTGTCACCGACCGCAGCGGGCCTGCCCTCGGCGCGGCTGCGGTTGGCCCAGCGCTGGCTGGCGATCGGCAGCGAACGGCTCGGCAATGGCGACCTGGCCTTTGCCGCGCACGCTGCCGAACAGGCGCGGTTGCTGCAACCGGACCTGGCCGAACTGCCGGCGTTCGAAGACCGCCTGCGTCGCGCCGGTGGACGGGCGGACTAGGCGAAGAACACCCGCTGCACGGTCGCGCGGGCGGCATCAAGTGAGAAATGCTGGGCGACGTTGGCCAGGCCGGCATCGGACAACTGCTGCCACAGCTGTGGATCCTGGTACAGGCGGATCACCGCATCGGCGAAACCGACAGCGTCATCGGCCACCAGCACGTCCTGGCCGGGATGCAGGTGCATGCCTTCCACGGCGCAGGTGGTACCGACCACCGGCTGGCCGTGGGCCATGCTCAGGTTGATCTTGCCCTTCACGCCGGCGCCGAACCGCAGCGGCGCAATGGCGATGCGCGCGCCGTCCATGTAGGGCGTGATGTCTTCGACGAACCCGTGCATCTGCACACCGGGCTGGCGTGCGGCCAGTGCCAGCAGCGACTCCGGCGCCGCGGCGCCGATGCAGTGCAGGCGCACTTCCGGCAACCGGGCGCGGATGCGGGCAAAGACCTCGCCGATGAACCATTCCATGCCGTCCAGGTTCGGCGGATGACGGAAGCCACCGACAAACACCAGGTCGCGCCGCTGCTCGAATACAGCGCCGGCGCCGGCGACCTCATGCAGGTTGGAGATCAGCTCCACCCGCACCTGCGGCGCATCGGACTGCAGCTGCTCCCGTTCGGCCGCACTGACCAGCACGGTGATGTCGCACTGCTCCATCACGGCCAGTTCGCTGCTGCGGGTACGTTCCGCTGCACGCAGCAGGGTTGCGTCGCCGGCGACTTCGGCACCGCGGCGTTCGCGCAGGTAGTGCAGGTCAACGGTGTCGAACACGGTCCGTGCCTGCGGTGCATAGCGCCTGAGCAGCGGCAGGCATTCGTGGGCGACGTGGTGACGCACCAGCATTGCCACGTCGAAACGCGATCCGTGGCTGCGCAGCCAGCCGGCTACGCCGTCCAGGAAGGGCGCGTACCAGACTTCCACGCCCATCCGTTGCAGCGCTTCGGTGGCCGCACCGGCGTGCTCGCGCCGGGTCGGTACGAACACAACGTGGGCGCCGCCCTGCAGCAGCAGGCGGATCAGATTGACCTGGCGCAGTGACCCGGAATCGCGATCCGGCTGCGGTACTTCCTCGTCCAGGATCAGCACCTGGCGCCGGCCGCGCAGCAGCAGCGCCGGAGACGGCACTTCGCCGACCGCCGGATGACGGCCCAGTTCGGTGGCCCAGCGGGCGGCGAAGATGGCCTGGTTGCGTACCTGGTAGGCCTTCACCCCGCTGCCGGTGTCGGTACCGTTGCTGGTGCCTTCGTCGTGGATCACCCGGCTGGCCGGCTGCACCAGCACGCGCAGGCCGTGTGCACGCACGCGGAAGGCCAGGTCGGTGTCCTCGTAGTAGGCCGGCTTGTAGCGGGTGTCGAAGCCGTCCAGCTGCTGCCAGAGGGCGCGTGGCAGCATCAGCGCCGCGCCCGAGCAGTAGTCGACGTCGCGCAGGCTGGCAAAGCGCGGATCATCGGCGGCCTCGAAGCGGCCGTAGCTCCAGCCACTGCCATCGGCGAAGATCACCCCGCCCGACTCCTGCAGGCGGCCATCCGGGTACAGCAGCTGGCTGCCGACCAGGCCGGCGTCGGGCACGCTGCCGAAGGTGTCCAGCAGGGCGTCGAGCCAGCCCGGCTGCGGCACCGTATCGTTGTTCAGCAGTACCACGTAGCGGCCGCGTGCGCGCGATACACCGTCATTGCAGGCTTCAATGAAGCCGCCGTTGTGCGCACGCACTTCATAGCGCAGCCCGGCCACCTGCGGCATCCACTGCACGGTGGCATCGCTGCTGCCGTCATCCACTACCAGGATCTCGCACGCGGCGGCCGGCGGGTGCGCCGCCAGGGCGCGCAGGCAGGCCACGGTGTGGGCGACGTGGTTGTAGACCGGGATGACGATGCTCACCTCCGGCGACTCGCTGAACGGCACCGTGAAGGGGGCGAAATCCTGCGCTGGCGGCAGGAACAGTGGCGTGCGCGGGGCGGGGACGGCGCGCTGGGCATGCACGCGGATGCGTTGCCAGGTGGCCCGCCAGCCACGGGTGCGCAGGCTTGCCAGGCTCCGGCGGGCCAGGCCCGACAGGCGGTTGATCAGGTATCGGATCTCGGCCAGGGACATCGCCATCCGGTTGCAACTCCAGCTTAAGCAGGGGAACCCGGGAGAATTCGCCAGCCGCAGCGGCTGGGGTAGACTCGCCAGACCCTACATTCTCGCATTCCCGTGCCCCGACGCTACGATTCCGACGACATCGACGATTCCGACGACGACCAGCAGGACAACGGTCCGCTGTGGCGGCGCCGGCTGATCACCTGGAGCATGGCTGCGGTCGCGTTGGGATTGGGTTTCCTCATTCCCTATACGCTGTACCTGAACCAACAGGTGACCCAGCGTTTCGGTGAACTGCGCTGGCAGATCCCGACGCGCGTGTACGCGCGCCCGCTGGTGCTCACCCCCGGCAAGGCGATGGATGCGTCTACGCTGAAGACCGAGCTGGCCGCCTCTGCCTACCGCGATGACGGGCAGGGCAAGGAGCCGGCCACCTATGCGGTGAACGGCGGGCGCTTCGTCATCTCCAGCCGCGGCTTCAACGACGTTGACGGCCGGGTGGCCCCGCGCCGGGTGGAGCTGTCGCTGGCCGATGGCGGCGTGGCCTCGCTGCGCGACGCCGACAACCGCAAGGCGCTGAAGGCCGCGCGGCTGGATCCGGCGCGCATCGCCACCCTGTACGGCCAGAAGCAGGAAGAGCGCCGCCTGATCCGCATGGACGAGGCGCCGGACCTGCTGGTGACTGGCCTGCAGGCGGTGGAGGACAAGGACTTCAACCGCCACCACGGCATCGACCTGTCCGGCATCGCGCGCGCGGTGTGGGTGACGATCCGTTCCGGTGGCCAGAGCCGCCAGGGCGCTTCGACGCTGACCCAGCAGCTGGCCCGCAGCGGCCTGCTCGGCATCGGCAAGGAGCAGACGGTCACCCGCAAGTTCAATGAGGTGCTGTACGCACTGATCATGGAAGCGCGTTATGACAAGCGCACCATCTTCGAGGCCTATCTCAACCAGGTGTACCTGGGCCAGCGCGGCAGCCAGGCGATCCATGGCATGTCCTCCGGCGCCGAGTTCTGGTTCGGCCGTGACCTGCAGTCGCTGGAGACCGAGCAGATCGCACTGCTGATCGGCCTGGTCAAGGGGCCGTCCTTCTACGACCCGCGGCGCAACCCGGAGCGCGCGCTGGATCGCCGCAACTTCGTGCTGGGCAAGCTGCATGAGGCCACGCTGATCGACGATGCCGAGTACCAGCGCGCGCTGAAGGCGCCGCTGGGCGTGCCCAAGACGCCGGGCCTGGTGGCAGCCAACCGCTTCCCGGCCTACGTTGACCTGGTCCGCCGCCAGCTCGGCCATGACTATCCGGAATCGGCGCTGCAGGGCGCGGGCCTGAGCGTGATGACCGGCATGTCGCCGTCCGCGCAGGCCTATGCCGAAGGCGCGGTGACCCGCACCATCAAGTCGCTGGAAAGCAAGCGCCGCCCCGAGCTGCAGGCCGGCATGGTGCTGACCGACGTGCACAACGGCGACGTGCTGGCGGTGATCGGTAGCCGCGAGGTGTCCGAGGTCGGCTTCAACCGCGCGATCGAGGCGCAGCGTCCGGTCGGTTCGCTGCTCAAGCCGTTCGTCTACCTGCTGGCCCTGGCGCAGCCGGACCGTTACTCGCTGGCCAGCTGGGTGGATGATTCGCCGGTGACGGTGCAGCTCGGCCGCGGCCGCAACTGGAGTCCCGGCAACGCGGACAACCGCAGCCACGGCACGGTGCGCCTGATCGACGCACTGGCGCATTCCTACAACCAGGCCACGGTGCGCGTGGGCATGCAGGTCGGCCCGGAGCGCGTGACCCAGCTGATCCATGTCCTGGCCGGCATCAAGGCTGACGCCAACCCGGCGGTGATCCTCGGCTCGACCGACCAGAGCCCGTACGCGATGGCGCAGCTGTACCAGTTCCTGGCGTCCGGCGGCGAGATCCAGCCGCTGCACGCGGTGCGTGGCGTGCTCGATCCGCAGGGCAAGCTGCTCAAGCGGTACGACAAGACCCCGGCACCGGCGCAGGAAGGCGACTCGATTGCCGCCAACCTGATCAGTGTCGGCCTGCAGCAGGTGGTCGCCAGCGGTACCGCGCAGCGGCTCAATGCCGATGGCCTCGGCCGCCTGCAGCCCGCCGGCAAGACCGGCACCACCAACGATGGCCGTGACAGCTGGTATGCCGGCTACACCGGTGATCACCTGGCAGTGATCTGGATCGGCAACGACCAGAACGCGCAGGCCGGCCTGTATGGCGCCACCGGCGCGATGCGGGTCTGGTCGGGCATCTTCCAGCGCCTGCCGAGCGCGCCGCTGCGGGTCAGCAACAAGGGCCTGGACTGGCAGTCGGTGGCCCCCACCGGCCTCAACAGCACCGATGAAGGCTGCCCCGGCGCGCGTCGTTTCCCGTTCGTGGTGGGCTATGCGCCTGCCTATGCGCCGTGCGCGCCGGCCGCGTCGCCGGAGGGGCAGGGCGAGGCCGACGGCGAGGGCGGTGGCTGGCGCAGCTGGTTCGGCCTGGACCGCAAGCCGGAAGCGCCTGCCGAACCTGCCGCGGCACCTGCCGCCGCCACTCCTCCCCCGAGCCGATGATGCCGATGAACATGCGATCCCTGCTGCAGCCCCTGGCCCTGACCGGCCTCAGCCTGGCCCTGGCCGCCTGCGTGAGCAGCGCACCACCGGTGGTCAAGCCGGTCGATACCACCACGCCGGCGCAGCGCCTGGCTGCGGTGGATGCTGCAGCGGGTCCGGACGACAAGGAATTGTCGGTACAGCCGCTGCGTGATTCGCAGGTGGAAGATCTGCGGGTGACTGCACTGGCACAACGCCAGGCGAACGACCTGGCCGGCGCGGCCAGCAGCCTGGACCACGCGCTGGAGATCGTGGCGGGTGACCCGGCAGTGCTGCAGGAACGTGCCGAACTGGCGCTGCTGCAGGGCCAGTGGGCGCAGGCGGAGACGTTCGCGCGCAAGGCGGTGGATCTGGGCTCGAAGACCGGGCCGCTGTGCCGCCGGCATTGGGCGACGATCGAGCAGTCGCGCCTGGCGCGGGGCGAGAAGGAGAATGCGGTGTCGGCGCATGCGCAGATTGAGGGCTGCACGGTGCCGGGGATCAAGCGGTACTGAGTTTTCAGCCAACGGCACAGCCCCTCGTGGCTGTGGGTTGGTCGCTGAAGCCAGAAGCAAAAGCCGCGCTTGGCCGGGCGGGGTGGGTTCGCGGGGGACGCCGTGAACCCGTCCCTGGGGGCTTGGCCGCGGCATCCATGCCGCGGACACCCCCGCGAACCCACCCCGCCCAACCTCTGACAGTTTCCGTGTGCGTCCAGCCACGGAAAAGAAAAAGAAAATCAAAAGCGGGTCGCGCGCTGCGCGCACTCGTTGTGGGGTCGGATCCGTTTTCCGCAGGAAAACGGATCCGACCCCTTCTTGTTTCCGTTCCACCCACCGCTTCTGAAAGGGCAGTCGAGCAAGCTCGACGCGACGCCGCGCGTGCATCCGTCACTGGGAAACTGTCGAGGGTGGGGCGGGAGGGGCAGGCAGGACCGTTGGCGCCATGGATGGCGCCATCGAGCCCCCATGGATGGGTTTACGGCGTGTCCTGCCTGCCCCTCCCGGCCTGCCCAGTACGTAAAAATCCAGAGCCATGAACACCGCTGTTGCTGTTGCCCTGGCTTGAAACGGGTGCCGGGCAGCGCCCGGCCGGGTATCCTCTCCCTCTGATGTCCGACCTTGTCCATGCCAGCCGCGAAGCCCTCAGCGAAGGCGGCGCGCTCGCCTCGCATCTGGATGCCTTTGTCCCGCGTCCGGCACAGCTGCACCTGACCGACGCCATCGCCGAAGCGCTGCAGCAGCGCGACCTGCTGCTGGCCGAGGCCGGTACAGGCACCGGCAAGACCTTCGCCTATCTGGTGCCGGTGCTGCTGTCCGGGCTGCGCACCATCATCTCCACCGGTACCCGCGCGTTGCAGGACCAGCTCTACCACCGCGATCTGCCGCGCGTGCGCCAGGCACTGGGCGTTGGCCTGCGCAGCGCGCTGCTGAAGGGACGCGCGAATTACCTGTGCCGCTACCGCCTGCAGCAGGCGCGGGGCGAACCGCGTTTTTCCAGCCCGGAGCAGGCTGCGCAGTTCCAGCGCATCCTGGCCTGGTCCGGCCGTTCGGAGTTCGGTGACATCGCCGAACTGGAAGGCCTGGCCGATGACTCGCCGCTTCTGCCGATGGTCACTTCCACGGTCGACAACTGCCTGGGTACCGATTGCCCGTTCTGGGAAGACTGCTTCGTGGTGCGCGCGCGCCAACGTGCGCAGGCTGCCGACGTGGTGGTGGTCAACCACCACCTGCTGCTGGCCGACCTGGCACTGAAACAGGACGGCTTCGGTGAGTTGCTGCCGGGGGCGCAGGCCTTTGTCATCGACGAGGCGCATCAGCTGCCCGAGTTGGCCGCGCAGTTTTTCGGCGAAGGCTTCGGCATGCGCCCGTGGCAGGAACTCGGCCGCGACTGCCTGGCCGAGGCGCGCGGCGTAGGCGGCGCGCAGTCGGCCCTGCAGGAACCGGTCGACCAGTTGCAGCAGGCGTTGCTGGCGCTGCGCTCGGCGATGGAGGGGCTGCCGCCACGGGGTACGCAGTGGCGTGCGCTGGCGATGCCACAGGTGCGCGATGGATTCGATACGGTGATGGCCGGCCTGGTGACGCTGGAGCAGGCACTGCAACCGCTGCGCGAGGCGGCGGCGGGTCTGGATGCCTGTCATGCGCGGGCACGCGAGGCGGTGTCGCGGCTGCAGCGCTGGCTGGGCGATGATGAGCCCACCCTCGATTTCGATACCGATCCGGCGGAGACCCCCCGTGCCGCCGATGTGCTCTGGTATGAGCTCACCCCGCGTGGTTTCCGCTGCCAGCGCACGCCGATGGATGTGTCCGGCCCGCTGCGCGAGCATCGCGAGCGCAGCCGCGCGGCATGGATCTTCACCTCGGCCACGCTGACCGTGGGCGGTGGCTTCGACCACATCGCCACGCGCCTGGGCCTGGACGATCCGCACACGCTGGTCCAGCCGAGCCCGTTCAACTGGCCCGAGCAGGCGTTGTGCTACCTGCCCGAAGGCCTGCCCGATCCGGCGGCGCGCGGGTTTGGCACCGCGCTGATCCAGACCTTGCGGCCGGTGTTGCAGGCCTCGCAGGGCAGGGCGTTCCTGTTGTTCGCCTCGCACCGTGCATTGCGCGAGGCCGCCGAGGCACTGCGCGACGGGCCGTGGCCGTTGTTCGTGCAGGGCGAGGCGCCACGCGCGGCGCTGCTGCAGCGTTTCCGCGAATCGGGCAATGGCGTGCTGCTGGGCTCGGCCAGTTTCCGCGAGGGCGTGGACGTGGTCGGCGAAGCGCTGAGCGTGGTGATGATCGACAAGCTGCCGTTCGCGGCACCGGATGACCCGGTATACGAGGCGCGGCTGGAGGCGATCCGCAGCCAGGGGGGCAACCCGTTCCGCGACGAGCAGCTGCCGCAGGCGGTGATCGCCCTGAAGCAGGGCGTTGGCCGCCTGATCCGCAGCGAAAGCGACCGGGGCGTGCTGGTCCTGTGCGATCCGCGCCTGCTCAACCGTGGCTATGGCCGGGTCTTTCTTGAGTCGCTGCCGCCGTTCCGGCGCACCCGCAGCCTGGCCGATGTGCAGGCCTTCTTTAGGCCACAATGGCTGCCCGTGGCCGATGATGCGGCTGCCCCGGCCGCCGTTGCGGCGGGCCCGGAGCCTGCTCCCGGTGCCACGTTCCCCTTGTTCTGACCTGATCCAATGAAACTGCTTGCCTTTGAAACCGCCACCGAAGCCTGTTCCGTTGCCCTGCATGTCGATGGGCAGGTCCTGGAACGCTTCGAGATCGCCCCGCGCCGGCACGCCGAGTTGAGCCTGCCGTGGGCCGAGGCGCTGCTGGCCGACGCCGGCATCAGCCGTCGCCAGCTTGATGGCATCGCCCTCAGTCGCGGTCCGGGTGCGTTCACGGGCGTGCGCCTGGCGATTGCCATTGCCCAGGGCATCGCACTGGCACTGGACCGCCCGCTGCTGCCGGTCTCGACGCTGCAGGTATTGGCGCTGCGCGCACCGGCGGAAGAAACGCAGATCCTGTCGGCCATCGATGCGCGGATGGGCGAACTCTACGTCGCCCGCTTCGAGCGCGTGGACGGCCTGCCGGTCGCGCGCGATGCCGAGCGCGTCTGCGCGCCGGCAGCGGTGGCGCTGCCGGAAGGGCTGTCGGCCTACGGTGTCGGTACCGGGTTCGCCGCAGCCGAGGGTGCGCTGGTCGCGCAGCTCGGTACTGGCCTGCGCGGATTCGACGCCACGGCATTGCCGCGTGCGTCGGACGTGCTCGCACTGGCGGTGCCGGCGTTCGCGCGCGGCGAAGCCATTGCACCGGAGAAGGTCGAGCCGGCCTACCTGCGCGACAACGTGGCACTGACCCTGGTCGAGCAGCAGGCCGCGCGCGAGGCGAAGGCGAAGGCCAACGGCTGAGCCCCTCGTGGCGGGGTTGGTTGATCGCATAAACCAAAGCCGCGCTTGGCCGGGCGGGGTGGGTTCGCGGGGGACGCCGTAAACCCCGCTCCGCGGTCCGGCCCAGCCGCTGGCGGCTGTGCGTTCGGGCGCTTGCGAAGCAGTGCTTCGCAAGCAAAGCGCCCTCACCTATGGGGGCTTGGCCGCGGCATCCATGCCGCGGACACCCCCGCGAACCCACCCCGCCCGACCTCTGACAGTTTCCGTGTGCGTCCGCCACGGAAAATCAAAAGAAAATCAAAGTCAACAGCGGATCGCTTCGCTCGCATCCACGCGTAGCGTGGATGTGTGTCGACCAAGGTCGACACCTACCAACAGCAATGATGCGTCGGGATCTGTCAGAGGCGGGGCGGTATGGGCTTGCAGCACCGTTGGCGCCATGGGCCCGAGGCACGCCTCGGGCGGGTTGGGCAGGACGCTCAACCCCGGTCTTGCCGCGTGCGCAGGACAGCGCACACGAGCAAGGCGCCATCGAGCCCCCAGGGACGGGTTTACGGCGTTTCCTGCAAGCCCATACCGCCCCGCCAAACCCAATATCCCAACCGCCGCTGTTGCTGTTGCCGTTGCTCCAGCCTTCCAGCGGGTCCCGGGCCGCAGGCCCGGGCAACAAACCCCTACCGGTCGTCGTGCAGGGTGCCACCCGGCAGGAACACCCAGGTGCGGGTGACCTGCAGGATGTCGATCTCGTCCTCGGTCTTCGGCAGCGGCGGGAATGGCTGCGCAAGCTGCACCACCCGCAGCGCCGCCTCATCCAGCAACGGCGTCCCGCTTGAACGCAGGATCCGGCTGCTTTCCACGCTGCCATCGCGGCGCACGCCCACGCTGATCACCACCTGGCCGCCGAGCCGGCGCTGCCGGGCCTCGTCCGGGTAATTCAGGTTGCCGACGCGCTCGGCGCGGTCGACCCAGGCGCGCAGGTAATTGGCGTAGGCATATTCGCGCGTGCTGGCCGACACGAACTTGCGGTTCGGGCGCTTGGCGTACTGCGCCGAGCGCAGATGCACCTCGGCCGCCAGCCGTGCCATCTCGGCATCACGCTGCTCGCGTGCCGTCAGCGGTGCATCCGGTTCCGGCTGCTCCGGTGTCGGGCGCGCCTGCGCCTGGGCCACTGCCTCTTCGCCGTTGCGGCTGCTGACCACCCGCGCCTGCGGCGGGGGCGCCGGCGCGGCCGATTGCTGCTGTTGCGGCACCGGGCTCAGCCCCGCCTGGGCCTGCGGAACGATGCCGGCCTGGTTGTCGCGCGGGCGCTGCGCACGGTCGTGCTCGCCGCCACCTTCCTGGCTGGCGGCGGCAAGGAAATCGGCCTGCTTCGGGGTCAGTGCGGTGCGGGTCTGGCTGAAGATCACCTCCAGCGTCGGCACCAGTGGTGCGTCGCCTTTCACCGCAAAACCCACGCCCAGGATCAGCAGGGCGTGGACCACGATCGACAGCGCGATGGTCGCGCCCAGCCGTTGCGCTTCGCGCGCCGGCGGGGGCAGGACGGCAGGTGCGGCCGCCATCAGCGCAGGCCGGCCTCGAGCGCGTCGAACAGGGTGCCGGCGATGTTCAGGCCGTACTGCGCGTCGAGCTCGCGCACGCAGGTCGGGCTGGTCACGTTGACCTCGGTCAGGTAATCGCCGATCACGTCCAGGCCGACGAAGCGCATGCCACGGCGCTTCATCTCCGGGCCAACCTGGCCGGCGATCCAGCGGTCACGCTCGCTCAGCGGGCGCCCTTCGCCACGGCCGCCAGCCGCCAGGTTGCCGCGGAACTCGTCACCCTGGGGAATGCGCGCCAGGCAGTAGTCGACCGGTTCGCCGTCGACCAGCAGGATGCGCTTGTCGCCGGCCGTGATGTCGGGAATGAACTTCTGGGCCAGCGCCAGCTTGCGGCCGCCGTCGGTCAGGGTTTCCAGGATCACGTTCAGGTTCGGATCGCCCTGGCCGCTGCGGAAGATCGAGCGGCCGCCCATCCCATCCAGCGGCTTCAGCACGGCCTGGCCGTGCTCCAGCGCGAAGGCCTTCAATGCCTTGGCATCGCGGCTGACCAGGGTCGGCGGGCAGCACTGCGGGAACAGCAGGGCGGCCAGCTTCTCGTTGTAGTCGCGCAGGCCCTGCGGGTTGTTGACCACGCAGGCGCCGGCAGCGGCAGCCACGTCCAGCACCTGCGTGTCGTAGATGTACTCGGCGTCGACGGGCGGGTCCTTGCGCATCAGCACGATCTGGCCGCGACCGAACTCGGTACGGCTGAACGCGCCCAGCTCATACCAGCCGGCCGGGTCGTCGCGCACCTGCAGCGGTGCGGTCTGGGCCACCGCCACGCCACCTTCCAGGGCCAGCCCGCCGGGCCGCACGTAGTGCAGGGCATGGCCACGGCGCTGGGCTTCCAGCAACATGGCGAAGGTGGTGTCCTTGGCGATCTTGATGTGGGCGATGGGGTCCATCACCACGATGACGTTCAACGGCATGGGCGCACCTGTCAGGCAAGGCGTTGATGGTAGCGGCAACGCCGGCCGTGTGCCTCCCCGCCGTAGTGCAACGCAGCGTCCGCCTGCCGGCAGCGCAGTCATTGCGAACCCGGTCACGTTCAGCCCGGTGCTACCCCCTGCGCGGCAGGCCGGCCTTGAAGCGGGCGCGGGAAGTGCGATATAGATACGCTTTCGCAGCGGCTCCCGCCAGAGATTGGGCCGTGCGCTTGGGGATAGGCAATGACTGAAAACACGACTGCGGGCGGGGAACTCGCAGGACTCCGGGTGATGGTCATCGATGATTCGAAGACCATCCGCAGGACTGCGGAAACGCTGCTCAAGCGCGAAGGCTGCGAGGTGGTCACCGCCACCGACGGCTTCGAAGCGCTTGCCAAGATCGCAGACCAGCAGCCGCAGATCATCTTCGTCGACATCATGATGCCGCGCCTGGATGGCTACCAGACCTGTGCGCTGATCAAGGGCAACCAGCTGTTCAAGGCGACCCCGGTGATCATGCTGTCGTCCAAGGATGGTCTGTTCGACAAGGCGCGGGGGCGCATCGTCGGCTCGGAGCAATACCTGACCAAGCCTTTCACGCGCGAAGAACTGCTGGGTGCCATCCGCACATACGTCAACGCCTGACCAGGGGGGAAAGGCACAATGGCTCGTATCGTCCTGATCGAGGATTCACCGACCGACCGCGCGGTGTTCACCCAGTGGCTGCGCCGTGCCGGCCACGAGGTGCTGGAAGCGGACAACGCCGAGGATGGCCTGCAGCTGGTCCGCGACCAGGTGCCGCAGCTGGTGCTGATGGACGTGGTCCTGCCCGGCATGAGCGGGTTCCAGGCCACCCGGGCGATGGCCCGCGATGCGGCGATCAAGCACATCCCGGTGATCATCGTCAGCACCAAGGCGATGGAAACCGACAAGGCCTGGGGCCTGCGCCAGGGCGCAGCCGATTACATCGTCAAGCCGCCGCGCGAGGATGAACTGATCGCGCGGATCAACGAACTGGTGGCCTGATGCGCTCGCCCTTCGACATCCTTGAAGCCTACGAACGACGCAGCCTGGCCCATGCAGTGCAGCTGCCCGGGCGGCAGTTCGCCCAGGACCTGTGGCGTGGCGTCGGTTACCGCGTCGGCCAGCGCCGGCTGGTGTCCGATTTCCGCGAAGTGGTGGAAATCGTGCCGATGCCGCCGGTGACCCCGGTGCCCTGCGCGCAGCCCTGGCTGCTGGGCGTGGGCAACCTGCGTGGCAACCTGTTTCCGGTGGTCGACCTGAAGTACTTCCTGGAAGGCACGCGCACCGTGCAGCAGGAAGGCCAGCGCGTGCTGATCATGCGCCAGGCTGGCGGCGACGTCGCACTGACCATCGATGAACTGTTCGGCCAGCGCAGCTTCGAGCTGGACCAGCAGATCGACGCGGGCACGTTGGCCGAAGGCCGCTACGGCCATTTCGTTGACCGTGCCTTCCATGCCGACGGCCATGACTGGGGCGTGTTCTCGCTCTCGCTGCTGTCGCGCACCCCTGAATTCCGGCAAGCCGCGGCCTGAGGCCGGGCATCGCCCCCTGCATTGAAGATCGAGGTTGAACGATGAGTACTGCTTCGGACGCCACCAAGACCGGCAAGCTGCGGCTGGGCGGCAGCAACCTCTGGCTGTTCCTGCTGCTGGCATCGATGATCCTGTTCGGCGTCAACACCGGCGTCGCCACCTGGCAGGGCAGCCGCCTTGCCGACGCCGGCTCCAAGGCCGCCGACCTGCAGGTGCTGTCGCAGCAGCTGGCCAACCAGGGACGTGACGCGGTCGGCGGCAACGCCCAGGCCTTCACCGCCTTCAAGGCCACCCGCAACGCGATCGAACAGAACGTGTCGACGCTGCAGGGCCGCTATGGCAAGGAGCCGGGCGTGTCCGGCGCCATCGCCACCCTGGGCGAAACCTGGGCGCCGCTGGGCAAGCAGGCCGGCCAGCTGGTGGCCAGCGAGCCGGCGGTGCTGGCGCTGGCCGGCAATGCCAACAACTTCACCGGCGCGGTACCGGGCCTGCAGGCCCAGCTGAACGAGCTGGTGCGCGCGATGTCCGCCTCCGGCGCCCCCTCGTCGCAGGTGTACAGCGCACTGCAGCAGGTCGTGGTGGCCGGTTCGATGGCCCGTCGGGTGACCGAAATGCGTGCCGGTGGCAGCGCCGCAGCGACCTCCGGGGATGCGCTGGCGCGTGACATCACCGTGTTCTCGCAGGTGCTCGACGGCCTGCGCAACGGCAACGAGGAACTGGGCATCACCGCCGTGCGCGGTGCTGCCGCCGTGGCCGCACTGGAGCAGTCGCAGCAGAAGTGGGAAGCGATGAAGCAGGACGCCGATGCGATCCTGGCCAGCTCGCGCCAGCTGTTCGCGGCGCAATCGGCGGCGACCGCGCTGGGCCAGGGCTCGGCCCACATGCTGGACGACAGCCGCAAGCTGTTCGATGCGTTCTCCTCGTTCGGCTCGGTGTCCGACACCCGCCTGTTCCCCAACTTCTGGATCGGCGTGGTGTCCGGCGCACTGTCGCTGATCGCGATCATCGGCTTCGTCTCCACCAACGTGCGCAGCCGCTCGCGCGAGCAGGAACTGCGTTACCAGACCCAGGTGGAATTCAACAGCCGCAACCAGCAGGCGATCATGCGGCTGCTGGACGAAATCTCCTCGCTCGGCGAGGGTGACCTGACGGTGAAGGCCTCGGTGACCGAGGACATGACCGGCGCGATCGCCGACGCGATCAACTATGCGGTGGACGAGCTGCGCCACCTGGTGACCACCATCAACGACACCTCGGCCAAGGTCGCGATGTCCACCCAGGAAACCCAGGCCACCGCGATGCAGCTGGCAGAGGCGGCGGGCCACCAGGCCAACCAGATCACCTCCGCCTCGGACCGCATCGGTGAAATCGCAGCGAGCATCGAGCAGGTGTCGCGCAACTCGGCCGAGTCGGCCGACGTGGCACAGCGCTCGGTGGTGATCGCCGCCGAAGGCGCCGGCGTGGTGCGCGAGACCATCCAGGGCATGGACCAGATCCGCGACCAGATCCAGGAAACCTCCAAGCGCATCAAGCGCCTGGGCGAGTCGTCGCAGGAAATCGGCTCGATCGTGGAACTGATCAATGACATTTCCGAGCAGACCAACATCCTGGCGCTGAACGCGGCGGTGCAGGCGGCGTCGGCGGGTGAAGCGGGCCGCGGTTTCGCGGTCGTGGCCGACGAAGTGCAGCGCCTGGCAGAACGTACCTCGGGTGCGACCCGACGCATCGAAAACCTGGTCCAGGCCATTCAGGCCGATACTAACGAAGCGGTCACCTCGATGGAGCAGACCACGGCCGAAGTGGTGTCCGGTGCGCGCCTGGCCGAGGACGCCGGTACCGCGCTGACCGAGATCGAGCGCGTATCCAACGCCCTCAATACCCTCATCAAGAACATCTCCATCGCCGCCCAGCAGCAGTCGGCCGCGGCCTCGGACATCACCCGCACCATGGGCGTGATCCGGCAGATCACCGGCCAGACCTCGCAGGGTGCCGGGCAGACCGCAGAGTCGATCGGCCACCTCGCGCAGCTGGCGGCGGACCTGCGCCGTTCGGTCGCCGACTTCAAGCTGCCGGCGTGACGCGGGCAGGGCGGCGAGCAAGGAACCAGTCGATGAAGCATTTCCATTCCCCACGCCAGAATCCGCGCGGCCATCGCGCGGCGGCGAACGGAGCGCGTCCATGAGCAGTCTGCGCGATGCGATGAGCCACGCAGCGCTGGGCTGGGTCAAGCCCGAGCTGGACGAGACCCTGCGCCAGGTGCGCAACGAGGTCGAGTACTACGCGGAAGACCCGAGTGATGCCAGCCGCATGCGCATCTGCGCCGGCTACCTGCACCAGGTGCAGGGCACCCTGCGCATGGTTGAACTGTATGCCCCGGCGATGGTGGCCGAAGAGCTCGAGCAGCTGGCCAATGCCATCGGCGCCGGCCAGGTGGCCGACCGGGATGAAGCCTGTGCGACCCTGATGCGTGGCAGCGTGCTGCTGCCGGACTATCTGGAGCGCCTGCAGAACGGCCATCGCGACATTCCGATCGTGCTGATGCCGCTGCTCAACGAGATCCGCGCGTCGCGTGGCGAAGAAGGCGTCAACGACAGCGTGCTGCTGGCCTTTGCGCCGGACAGCATCACCGCCACCGAGGCCGAGCTGGACCATGCCCGGGGCAGCCTGAGCGGGCGCAACCGCGAGCTGCTCGATACCGTCGGCAGCGCAGTGAAGGAAGAACTGCTGCGCATCAAGGATGCGCTTGACCTGCACCTGCGCACCGGCGGTGCACCGGAACAGCTGCAGACCCAGGCCAACGAACTGGGCGCCGTGGCCGACACGCTGGGCATGATGGGCCTGGGCGTGGCCCGTGGCGTGGTCGTGCAGCAGCGCGACGCGCTGCGTGGCGTGGTCGAGGGGCGCCAGCAGATCGACGAGAACCTGCTGCTGGATATCGCCGGTGCGCTGCTGTACGTCGATGCCTCGCTGGACGACCAGGTTGCCCATCTGGGCGCCGGCGGCAGTGGCGAGGACGATCCGAGCGCGGTGGAGAACCGGCGCACGGTGGAAGTGCTGGCCCATGAAGCCATCGCCAACTTCGCTGCCGCCCGCGAGCATTTCGTCGCCTTCATCGAAACCAGCTGGAACCATGCCGAGCTGCAGGATGTACCGCGCCTGCTGGGCGATGTGTCCGGCGCGCTGCGCATGCTCGACCTGGGTACCGCCGCCGATTACCTGCGTGGCGTGCAGCAGTACATCGAGGCCGAGCTGATCGGCCGCCAGCGCGTGCCCAGCGGCCGCCAGCTGGACACCCTGGCCGATGCCATGGCCAGCCTGGAGTACTACCTGGAAGCCCTGCGCGATCGTCGCCCGGGCCGCGAAGACATCCTCGAAATCACCCGCAGCAGCCTCGAGGCACTGCGCTACTGGCCGCTGCCCGAACGCAACGCCGCCGCACCGGAAGCGCCGGCAGCGCTTGCGATCGAACGTGAGCCGCTGCCGGTGCAGGTCGAGCCGCTGCAGCCCGAGCGCATCGAGGTACCGGTGCAGCCTGCTGCGCCCGCGGCCGGCGACGTGCCGGTATCGCTGCCGGACTTCACCTTCGATCCGCCGCCGGCCACACCGGCACCGAGGGTGCCCGACAACAGCCTGATGTTCGGCGCGCTGGGCACCGCGGGCGTCGTGGCCGCCAGCCCGTTGGATGCTGGCGCCTCGCCGCTGCCAACACAGGATGATGCCGAGGCATCGCTGGTCTTCGCCGCGTCCAGCGCACCTGCGCCTGATGTCCCACAGTGGGAGCTGGCGCCGTTCTACCCCGAAGCCGAGGCGGCCGCGCCCGCCGGCGACGAACGCGCGCCGACGTTCGCCAGTTTCGATCCCGTCAGCTTCGAACTGGCCGACAGCGATCACGCCGATGCACCGCAGTGGTCGCTGTCCGAGGCGCCGCAGGTGCTCGAGGAAAGCGCAGCGCCTGCGATCGACGAGACGACGGACAGCGTGGTTTCGCCCGTGACCGGATTCGATGCTGCGCCGGTGTTCGATCCGGTAGCGGCCGAACGGGGCGCGGTTGCCGAGGCCGACGACGTGGTGTTCCGCTTCGACGCCGATGCATTGGACAACGCTGACGATGTGCTGTCGCTGCACGCGATGGAAACGTTGTCGCTGGACGATGACGCCGGGTTGCATCCGTCGCTGGAGATCGTCGATGCCGTGGCGCCGCCGCTGGCCGATGCATCGCCTGCGGCGGAGGTCAGGGTGGACGAGGCTCCGGATGACCTGCCGGCATCGTCGATCACGCCGCCGTCGATCGAAGCGCCCGCCC
Organism: Stenotrophomonas sp. PAMC25021; assembly: GCF_004795795.1. Taxonomy (NCBI): domain Bacteria; kingdom Pseudomonadati; phylum Pseudomonadota; class Gammaproteobacteria; order Lysobacterales; family Lysobacteraceae; genus Stenotrophomonas; species Stenotrophomonas sp. PAMC25021. Next base: position 3,202,557 of record NZ_CP039255.1, read on the forward strand.
CGGCAGCGGAAACGTCGGCGCCGGCCGTGTCGGTGATCGATATCGACACCATCGCGCCGATCGATTTCAGCGAAGCCGATGCCCAGTTCTTCGCCGAGCTGAGTGCAGCTGCTGCCGGCTTCAATCCGCAGGCGATGCCCACCGCGACGGCACCGGAGGCGGTCGTTGCGACCGGCGCCGACGCCAATGCCGACGCGACTACGGGCTTCGACGCCGGCTTCGACGACGACGCCGAGAACATCGACGAGGACATCCGCGAGGTGTTCCTGGAAGAGTTCGACGACGAGCTCGCCAATCTGGGCACGCTGCTGCCGGCGTGGCGCATGCAGCCGGACAACATGGACCGGCTGCGCCCGATCCGCCGCATCTTCCATACCCTCAAGGGCAGTGGCCGCCTGGTTGGCGCACGTACGCTGGGCGAGTTCGCGTGGAAGATCGAAGGCATGCTCAACCGCGTGCTGGATGGCAGCCGCGCCGCCTCGCCGGCGGTGCTGGCGATGGTCGACAACGCACATGCGGCGCTGCCACAACTGAACGCAGCGCTGCGCCACGGCCAGCGCATCAGCGTCGACCTGCAGGCCATGCAGGCCATTGCCGATCGTGTCGGCGCAGGCGAGGAAACCTACTACGTACCGCTGCCGGGTGCGGCTGCGCCGGTTGTACCGGTTGCTGAAGCTGACGGCGAAGACGAGATCAGCCGCATTCTCGATGTGGAGGCTGCCGCCTCGGCGCCGGCCGATACCGACGTGGAGGCCGAAGTGGCCGGTACGCCGGCCAACATCGACAGCGTGCTGCGCGAGATTCTCGAGGCCGAGGTGGAAGTCCACCAGGCCACCCTGCAGGACTGGCTGCGTTCGGCGCAGCAGGCGCCGCAACCGGTCAGCGATGCACTGCTGCGCGCGGTGCACACCATGAACGGCGCCTTCGCGATGACCGAAGTGCCCGAGATCACGGCGGTGACCGGCGGCGCGGAGTCCTACATCAAGCGCGCACTGGCCGCCGAGGTGGTCCCGGGTGATGAAGGCGTAGCCGCCCTGGATGCGACTGCGCAGGCGATCACCGCCACCATGGAAGCGTTGCAGGCCGAACAGCCGCGCATCGCGCCGCAACAGGTACTCGCGCAGCGCCTGCAGGCGCTGGCTGGCGCGTTGCCGGAAGCGCGCTGGCCGATGGTGGGCCTGGAAGACGAAGAAGACGATCTGGCGCTGGATGACGAACCGCCGGTGGAACTGGACGCGGATGCATCGACAGCCGTCGCGCCTGAATCCGATGCGGTGCCGCATTCTTTTGCCGCACCGGAGCAGGACGCGGAAGCACGTGCCGATACTGTCGAAGCCCCGGTCGCCGACGTGGCGATCGAGGCCGGGCTGGAGGTCGGTGAGCTGACGGCCAGCGATGATCTTTCGCGCTACTTCGATGCCGGATGGCCGTCCGTACCGGGTGAGGAGGATGCGTCGCTGCCGGTGGTCGAATCGATCCAGGTGGCCGACGACGTTCCAGCCGTTGCCGTAGCCGGTGTCGAGGCGGAGGCCGAAGGCGTGCTGCGGTTGTCCGACGATGCCGGTTTGACCGTCGTGGATGATCTGTCGCCGTACCTGGATGCCAGTGCGCTGCCGGTTGACGACCGCGACGCCGAAGAGACTCCGGCCGCTGTCGAAGCCGTCGCATCTGACCTGAATGCGCCCTCGGCCGATCGCGCGCACGTCGCTGATGCCACGGCGTTCGAAATGCCTGCTGCACTGCCACTCGACAGCGAGCTGTCGAGCCTGCAGGATGAAATGGCTGCGCCGGGGTTTGCAGAACCGGTCTCGCTGGAAGCCGCGCTCGAGGCCGGCCTGCACGTGATCGACGAAGAGCAGCCCCTGGCCGACGACGGGCAATGGCCCGTGCTCGGCCTGCAGGCCAGCGAACTCGCGCCGGGCGAGGCGGAAGCCTTTGCCGAGGATGCGGACGTCGGCGGGGAGGCGGCGATCGGTGAAGGAGAGAGCGCCGATCAGCCGTCCCCGGCGACGGTGAATGAGGAGATCGCGGAGGCCGCAGCGCAGGCCACCGCCGAACCGGTACGCTTCTTCGAACTGGAAGACGCGCCGGGCCAGGCGGAGGTCCACGCCGAAGCTGCCGGCGTCGACGCGGTTGCGGTGTCGGATGCCGTGGCAGCCAGCGCGCCCGAAGCCGACGTGCCTGAAACCGTGACACCTGACATCCTTGCCATGCCGGTGCCGGAAGACAGCACCGATACGCTCGACTTCAGCGTCTACGATCGCGAGCTGGTCGACATCTTCGTCGAGGAAGGCAAGGACCTGCTCGACCACTGCGATGGCCTGATCAGCGAGCTGCGTGATGCACCGCAGGACCGCGAGGTGCTGGCCGGCCTGCAGCGTGACCTGCACACCCTGAAGGGTGGCGCACGCATGGCCGGCATCAACGCCATCGGTGATCTCGGCCACAGCATCGAATCGTTGCTGGAGGCGGTCGCCGCCGGTCGCACCGAGATCGAACGCCGCGATGTGCAGTTGCTGGAGCGCGGATTCGATCGCCTGCACCAGCTGCTGACCCGCACCGGTAACCACCGCGTGGTGGAACCGGCGCAGGATCTGGTCGATGCGTTCGAAGTGCGTACCACCACCGATATTGCCGCAGCAGCAGCGGCTGCCGCAGGCGCAGCGGACGTGGCGAGCGTTGCAGAAACCGCGTCGGCAGCGGTCGCCGGCCCTGCGCCGGCACTGCTCGATGCGCCGTTGTCGGCACCGCTGCCGGCCGAAGGCGTGATCGATGAAGATCCGCTGGCGCGCCCGCAGCAGGAACAGGTGCGCGTGCGCGCGGATCTGCTCGACCGCCTGGTCAACCATGCCGGTGAAGTGGCGATCTACCGCTCGCGCCTGGAACAGCAGCTTGGTGCCTTCCGCGGCGCGATGGGCGAGCTGGAGCGCACCAATGCGCGACTGCGCGACCAGCTGCGCCGACTCGACCTGGAAACCGAGGCGCAGATCGTCGCCCGCTACCAGCGTGAGCAGGACCAGGCCGATCAGAAGTTCGATCCGCTGGAACTGGACCGCTTCTCCACGCTGCAGCAGCTCAGCCGTGCACTGAACGAGTCGGCGGCCGATCTCGGGGGCCTGCAGGGCGTGCTCGACGATCTGTCACGCCAGTACGATTCGTTGCTGCAACAGCAGTCGCGCGTCAGCTCCGAGCTGCAGGACGGCCTGATGCGCGCGCGCATGGTGCCGTTCGATGGCCTGGTGCCGCGGCTGCGCCGCGTGGTCCGCCAGTCCGGCATGGATACCGGCAAGCAGGTGCACCTGACCCTCGAGGGCACCCACGGCGAACTGGACCGCAATGTCCTCGACCGCATGGTCGCGCCGCTCGAACACATGCTGCGCAACTCCGTGGCCCACGGCCTGGAAGCGCCGGAACAGCGTCGCGCCGCCGGCAAGCCGGAAGAGGGCGAAGTCGCCATCCGCCTGCACCGTGAAGGCTCGGAAATCGTGCTGGAAGTGGCCGATGACGGTGCTGGCCTGGACCGCGAAGCGATCCGACGCCGCGCCATCGATCGTGGCCTGTTGGCCGCCGACGCGCAGCCCAGCGAGCAGGAACTGGACAACCTGATCTTCGCCTCCGGTTTCTCCACCGCCGACCAGGTCAGCCAGCTGGCGGGTCGTGGCGTGGGCATGGACGTGGTGCGCAACGAAGTGCGCCAGCTCGGCGGCTCGGTCGACATCCAGTCGGTGCGTGGCCAGGGCGTGCGCTTCACCTTGCGCCTGCCGCAGACGCTGGCCGTCACCCAGGCGGTGTTCGTGCAGATCGGTGAAACCACCTTCGCCGTGCCGGTGGCCTCGGTCAGTGGTATCGGCCGCCTGTCACGCGAACGCTTCGAGGCCGCCGACAGCAGCTACCGCTACAGCGGCGAAGACTATCCGCTGTATGACCTCGGCAGCCTGGTCGGGCAGGCCCCGGCACGCGCCGATGGCCAGGACCAGGTGCCGCTGCTGCTGGTGCGTGCCGGTGACCTGCGCGCTGCCGTGGCGATCGACCAGGTGCTGGGCAACCGCGAAATCGTGGTCAAGCCGGTCGGCCTGCAGATCGCATCGGTACCGGGCATCTACGGTGCCACCATCACCGGCGATGGTCGCGTGGTGGTGATCCTGGACGTCGCGCCGCTGGTGCGCCGTTTCCTCGCCAATCCGACCGCACCGGTGCTGGCCAATGCACCGCGCGACGAACGCCAGGTGCCGCTGGTGATGGTGGTCGATGACTCGCTGACCATGCGCAAAGTGACCGGACGGATCCTCGAACGGCACAACTTCGAAGTCAGCGTCGCCCGCGATGGCGTGGAAGCACTGGAGCGGCTGGAAGAGCGCGTGCCGGACCTGATGCTGCTGGATATCGAGATGCCGCGCATGGACGGCTACGAGCTGGCCACGGCGATGCGCGCCGACCCGCGCTACAAGGATGTGCCGATCGTGATGATCACCTCGCGCAGCGGCGACAAGCACCGCCAGCGCGCCTTCGAGATCGGTGTCCAGCGGTATCTGGGAAAGCCGTACCAGGAACTGGACCTGATGCGTAACGTGTACGACCTGCTGGGGATCGCCCGTGTCCGTGAGTGAAACCCATCCGGCCCCGGCCGTCGCCCTGCTGGCCCGCCCCGGTGCGGCGCGCGAACGCCTGCGCGAGGCGCTGTCGCATGCAGATGTGCAGCTGGTTCTGGAAGATGACCCGAACGGCTTGGAGCCACAGGTCCTGCAGGCTGCGGATCCGCAGTTCGTGGTGATCGCGCTGGAAGCGGCCATCGAGGACGCACTGGAACGGCTGGACGCCGCGCTCTCGGCACCGGGGCTGACCCTGGTGTTCGATGAGGCCGAGCTGGCCGCGCGCCGCGACGGCTGGGAGGCGCAGCGTTGGGGGCGCCATCTGGCCGCCAAGCTGCACGGCCACCAGCAGGTGTTGCCGCCGGGTGCCGAGGAAGAGCCCAGCCTGCAGCTGGAGCCCGGCCATCCGGCGCCCGCGCCGGCACCGCAGGAAGAAGCCCTGCAGCCGCATCTGGCGCAGGCGCTGAGCTGGGCCGATGACGTTCCGGCCGACGGTCTGTATTCGCCGCCGGCACACCTGCACGAACCGATCGCGCTGGAGCAGGCCCTGGCGGCACTGCAGCCGGACGTGCCCGAACCACGGGATCCGCCTTCGCCGCCGCAAGCGCCGGCCGAACCGGCGGCGCCTGCGGCACCGCCGATCTCCTTCGATCACACCGCTTGGTCGCTGGTCGAGGAATCGATCGAAGCGCCGGCACCGGCAGAAGTGGCGGCGCCGGCCGCTGCGCCGCAGCCCTCCTTCGATACCGATCATTTGACCCTGGTCGATCTGGATGCCGCCGCCCCGGCCGGTGCGCGCGCCGCATCAGTGCTGGTGCTGGCCGGCATCGGTGGCCCGGATGCGTTGCGTCGCCTGCTCGGCGCACTGCCCGCGTCGTTGAGCGTGCCGGTCCTGGTGCACATGCGCCTGGACGGTGGCCGCTACGGCAACCTGGTCAAGCAGATGTCGCGTGTTTCGCCGTTGCCGGTGCAGCTGGCCGAGGCCGGCCAGCGCGCCGCGCCGGGCGAGGTCCACGTGCTGGCTGATGATATCGGCGTGCGCGCGGCCAGCGATGGCCTGCATTTCCAGAGCGATGCCACCGGTATTTCGCTCGCTGCATTGCCGGCCGCACACACTGCGCTGGTGCTGCTCAGCGGTGCCGACCTGGCCCATGTCGGCCCGGCGCTGGACCTGGCGGCCGCCGGTGCGTGGGTGGCCGGGCAGGTAGGCGAGGGCTGCTACGACCCGGCTGCGGCCACCGCCGTGGTTGCTGCCGGCATGGTGGCCGGTGAACCGCAGGAGCTGGCGCAGGCAATTGCCGCGCGCTGGGGTGAGCAGGACGACAACGGAGAGGCACCATGAGCTACGCCAGCAACGACGAAATCCGCGGCGTCCTGATCCAGGCCGGCAACGAGCGCGTACTGCTGCCCAATGCCACCGTGGCCGAAATGATGTCGCGCGTACCGGTGCAGCCGGTCTCCGATGCACCGCGCTGGCTGGTTAGCGAGATCGGCTGGCACGGCTGGCAGGTGCCGCTGGTGTCGTTCGCACGCCTTTCCGGGCTGGGCGAAGAGACGGTGGCCGGCCACAACAAGGTGGTAGTACTGAAGTCCCTCAGCGGCAACGCGCAGCGCCCGTACTACGCGCTGCTGACGCAGAACTTCCCGCAGCTGATCTCGGTGCCGCGCGACGGCCTGCTGGCCGACGCCTCCGAAGAAACCCTGCCGCAGATCGTGCACATGCGCGTGCTGCTGGGTGAGCAGAGCGCGCTGCTGCCGAACCTGGATGCACTGGAAGCGGCGCTGGATTCGCTGGCGGCCTGATCGGCAATCCGCCGGTCGGGTAGCCGGTAGTGCCGGCCGCTGGCCGGCAACCCCATGATCCCGTGGATGCCGGCCAGCGGCCGGCACTACCACGAAGCCTTACCCCAGATCGCCCAACTGCGCCTGCAACGCCGCGATCGCGGCCAGCCCGGCCGTTTCCGTGCGCAGGATCCGCAGCCCCAGTTGCAGCCCCTGGAATCCTGCCGCTTGCAATCACGATGCCGCCAGCGGGAGCGGCTTCCAGCGTCGACATCCGCTGGCGGCCTGATCGGCAATCCGCCGGTCGGGTTCCCGGTAGTGCCGGCCGCTGGCCGGCAACCTCATGATCCCGTGGATGCCGGCCAGCGGCCGGCACTACCACGAATCAGCCTTACCCCAGATCGCCCAACCGCGCCTGCAACGCCGCGATCGCGGCCAGTCCGGCCGTTTCCGTGCGCAGGATCCGCGGCCCCAGTTGCAGCCCCTGGAATCCTGCCGCTTGCAATCACGATGCCGACAGCGGGAGCGGCTTCCAGCGTCGACATTCGCTGGCGGCCTGATCGGCAATCCGCCGGTCGGGTAGCTGGTAGTGCCGGCCGCTGGCCGGCAGCCCCATGATCCCGTGGATGCCGGCCAGCGGCCGGCACTACCACGAATCAGCCTTACCCCAGATCGCCCAACCGCGCCTGCAACGCCGCGATCGCGGCCAGTCCGGCCGTTTCCGTGCGCAGGATCCGCGGCCCCAGTTGCAGCCCCTGGAATCCTGCTGCGGCCAGTTGATCGCAGTCGCGTGGCGACCAGCCGCCTTCCGGGCCGATTGCAATCACGATGCCGCCAGCGGGAGCGGCTTCCAGCGTCGACAGGCGATGTGCTCCCTGCGGATCCAGGGTCAGGCGCAGCGAATCGGCTGGCAGCGCCGCCGCAGCCTGCGCCAGCGACAGCGGCGATCCTACCGGCGGAATGCGCGCGCGCCCGGACTGGCCGCAGGCCGAGGTCACCACGTTGTTCCAGTGCGCCACGCGCTTTTCCGCCCGTGCCGCGTCCAGCTTCACCTCGGTGCGCTCGGCGTTGACCGGAATGATCGCGACCACGCCCAGCTCGGTGGCCTTCTGCAGGATCAGGTCCATCTTCTCGCCACGGGCGATGCCCTGCAGCAGGGTGATCGCCAGCGGGGATTCATTGTCGATGGCCTGCACGGCGTCGATGCGGACCTGCACCTCGCGCTTGCCGGCCACGGTCAGCGTCGCGCTGTAGTCGTGGCCATCGCCGTTGAACAGCACGCAGGTATCGCCTTCGCGCAGGCGCATCACCCGCACCAGGTGATTGGCGGTCTCTTCCGGCAGGGTCACGGTCTGGCCGCTGTGCAGCGCCAGGTCGATGGGGCAGCGGGTCACGCGCATGCAATCGCCTCGTCGATGGCCGCCAGCGTGGTGTGCGCCAGCAGCTCCAGTTGTTCGTCGTCCACGCAGTAGGGTGGCATCCAGTACAGCACGTCGCCCAGCGGGCGCAGCACCACGCCGCGCTTGAGGGCGGCCTTGTAGGCCTGCAGGCCCAGCCGCAGGCCCGGGTCGAACGGCGTGCGCTTGTTGCCGTCGCGCGACAGCTCGAACGCCACCACCATGCCGGCCTGGCGCACGTCGGCCACGTGCGGGTGGTCGGCAAACGGTGCCGCCAGCGTGCCCATCACCGAGGCGATGCCCCGGTTGCGCGCGATCACATCGTCGTCGCGGAAGATGTCCAGCGTCGCCAGCGCCGCGGCGCAGGCCAGCGGGTTGCCGGTGTAACTGTGCGAATGCAGGAAGGCGCGCTCGCGCGAGTCGTCGAGGAAGGCGTCATACAGCGCCTGCGTCGCCAGTACGGCGGCCAGTGGCAGGAAGCCGCCGGTCAGGCCCTTGGACAGGCACATCAGGTCCGGCATCACCCCGGCCTGCTCGCAGGCGAACAGGGTGCCGGTGCGGCCGAAGCCGGTGGCGATCTCGTCGGCGATCATGAACGCGCCATGGGCATCGCACAGTTCGCGCACGCGCTGCAGGTAGACCGGGTCATGCATGCGCATGCCGCCGGCACACTGCAGGCGCGGTTCCAGGATCACCGCGCAGACCTCGCCCGGGTGCTGGTCGAACAGCGTGGCCAGGCCATCGGCCGCCTGCCGTGCGCGATCGGCCGCGCTCTGGCCCGGTTCGGCCAGGTAGGCATCGGGCGACGGCGCGAACAGGCCCTCGGCCAGCAGCGGCGCATAGACGCGGCGGTACAGCGGAATGTCACCCAGCGCCAGCGCGCCCAGGGTTTCGCCGTGGTAGCCGTTCTCGAGCGCGATGAAGCGCGTGCGCCGGGGCTCTCCGCGGTTCTGGAAGTACTGGAAGGCCATCTTCAGCGCCACTTCCACGCCGGCGGACCCGTTGTCGGCGTAGAACACCTTGGCCAGCGGTTCGCGGCCGGCCTGGCGTGGCGCCAGTGCCAGCAGGCGTTCGGCCAGGGTGATCGCCGGCTCGTGGCCGAAACCGGCGAGCATCACCTGTTCCAGCTGCCCGGCCTGGGCAGCGATGGCACCACCGATGCGCGGTTCGGCATGACCGAACAGATTGGTCCACCAGCTGCTGACCGCGTCCAGATAGCGGTTGCCGTCGTGGTCGATCAGCCATGCGCCTTCGCCACGGGCAATCGGTACCAGCGGCAGGGTGTCCGGATGCTCACGCATCTGCGTGCACGGGTGCCACAGCACCTGCAGGTCGCGCTGCCGCCAGTGGCGGACCAGCGGGGAGGGGGTTGGGTCTGCTAGCATTTCGGGCTCATGAACATGTTGCTGCCTGCACATTCTATCGGCCCCGGCGCAGCCGCCGGTCGCCGCGGAGATTCCGCATGAACGATGACCGTGCCGGCCGTCGCTTGCCGATCATCCATCGGATCACCGATGAGGAGAACGGCCCCTTCCAGCGCCAGCACCTGGACCTGGAGTTCTCCAACGGCGAACGCCGCCGCTTCGAGCGCCTGGTCAGCCGTGGGCACGGTGCGGTGGTGGTGGTGCCGATGCTCGACGACGAAACCGTGCTGCTGGTACGTGAATACGCCGCTGGCATGCACCGTTACGAACTGGGGCTGGTGAAGGGCCGGATCGATGCCGGCGAGACGCCCGAGCAGGCGGCCGACCGCGAACTGAAGGAAGAGGCCGGTTATGGTGCGCGCCGGGTCGACGTGCTGCGCGCGATGACCCTGGCCCCGACCTACATGAGCCACCAGTCGTGGCTGGTGGTGGCGCGCGACCTGTACCCGGAAAAACTGGCCGGCGACGAGCCGGAGGAGCTGGAAGTGGTGCCGTGGAAGCTGGCCGAACTGGACCAGCTGATGCTGCGCGAGGACTTCTCAGAGGGACGCTCGCTGGCGGCGCTGTTCATTGCCCGCCAGTGGCTGCAGGGAACGCGATGATCAAGCTGACGACGGACCTGCGCGAGACCGCCATCGCCATCGCCCAGGAAGCCGGACAGGCCATCATGCAGGTGTATGCCGATGGCTTCGACGTGCAGATCAAGGACGACAACAGCCCGGTCACCGCAGCTGACCTGGCCGCCAACCAGGTCATTGAACTGGGCCTGCGCCAGCTGACCCCGGACCTGCCGATCCTGTCCGAGGAATCGGCGCAGGTGGGCTGGGAGCAGCGCCGCCACTGGGGCGCCTACTGGCTGGTGGACCCGCTCGACGGCACCCGCGAGTTCGTCAAGCGCAACGGTGAGTTCAGCGTCAACATTGCCTTGATCTACCAGGGCGCACCGGCATTCGGCGTGGTGCTGGCGCCGGTCACCGGCATTGTCTGGCATGCCATGCGCGGGGAACTGGCCTATCGGCGGCAGGGTCTGCACGACACCGTGCTGCGCACCCGCACGCCGGCCACTGCTCCGCTGCGCGTCGCCGCCAGCCGATCGCACCGTTCGCCGGAAACCGAGGCGCTGCTGGCGCGCATGGGCCGCATCGAGACCATCGCGCAGGGATCGTCGCTGAAATTCTGCCGGATCGCCGAAGGCGGCCTGGATGTCTATCCGCGGCTCGGCCCGACCTCTGAATGGGATACCGCCGCCGGCCAGTGCGTGCTGCATGCGGCGGGTGGCGCGGTGCTGTCGGCCGCGACCGGCAAGCCGTTCCGCTACAACCGCCGCGAAACGCTGTTGAACGGCGATTTCATTGCCCTTGGTGATACCAGCCTGCCGTGGCGCGACTGGTTGTCCGACTGAACCTGGAGGCCGCATGAGCGCGCACGACACCCCTGCCACCGGCAGCGAGGCAAGCCATCAACTGGAACGCCTGCTGGTCATCATGGCGCGCCTGCGCGACCCGCAGGGAGGTTGCCCATGGGACCTGGAGCAGGACTTCTCGACCATTGCCCCGTACACCATCGAGGAAGCCTACGAGGTTGCCGATGCGATCGACCGCGGCGACCTCGACGATCTCTGCGACGAGCTCGGCGACCTGCTGCTGCAGGTGGTGTTCCACGCACGCATGGCCGAGGAGCAGGGGGCATTTGCCTTCGCCGATGTCGCACGTGCGATCAGCGACAAGATGCAGCGCCGTCACCCGCATGTGTTTGCCGATGTCAGCGTCGACGATGCCGACGGGGTGATGCGCAACTGGGACGCGATCAAGCGCGCCGAGCGTGCCGCCAAGGGCGAGCAAGACACCTCCGCACTGGCCGGTATCTCGCGTGGCCTGCCGGAATGGCAGCGCGCCGTGAAGCTCCAGTCGCGCGCGGCCAGGGTCGGTTTCGACTGGCCGGGCCCGCTGCCTGTGCTGGACAAGGCGGCCGAGGAGCTGCAGGAGCTGCGAGAGGAATTCGAGCGCGGCGATATCGCGGGCAACAAGGCGCGCCTGCAGGAAGAACTGGGCGACCTGCTGTTCGTCTGCGCCAACCTGGCCCGGCACGCCGATATCGATCTGGGCGCCGCACTGCGCGGGGCCAACCACAAGTTCGAGCGGCGCTTCCGCGCGATGGAAGCGCAGGCCGAGGCGCAGGGGGAGGCGTTGGTGGCACTGGACCTGGATGCGCAGGAAGCGCTGTGGCAGCACGCCAAGGCAGCAGAAAAAGCGTGAAGACGCTTGGCCTGTTCCTGCTGACCGCGCTGGCCGAGATCGTCGGCTGTTACCTGCCATGGTTGTGGCTGCGCAAGGGAGGCAGCGTCTGGTTGCTGCTGCCGGCCGCGGCCAGCCTGGCCCTGTTCGCCTGGCTGCTGACTCTGCACCCGACTGCCAGTGGACGGGTCTATGCCGCCTACGGTGGCGTGTACATCGGCACCGCGCTGTTCTGGTTGTGGCTGGTCGACGGCATCCGCCCCAGCCGCTGGGACCTGTTCGGTGCAGCCCTGTGCCTGGCCGGCATGGCGGTGATCATGTTCGGTCCGCGCACGCCCCCGGTGTAGCGTCGAGCCAGGCTCGACCGCGCCCACCCTTTTGTAGAGCCGAGCCATGCTCGGCTGCTTCTCCGGGGAGCAGTCGAGCGAGCTTGGCGCTACAAAGGCCAAGGCAGCCGAGCATGGCTCGGCTCTACAACGGCCGCCGGGCCATGCCCCGCAAGCGCGCAGCGCTGCATCCCGGTAAGGCGCATGATGGCAGTGACCACGGCCCCGGAGCACGCGCATGTCCCGCTTCGCCAGCTTCCGCGAGTTCTATCCGTTCTATCTCAGCGAGCACCGCCACCCGGTCTCGCGGCGCCTGCATTTCATCGGCAGCTGCGGGGTGCTGCTGCTGGCTGCGGCTGCCGTGTTGCGCGGCCAGCCGACGCTCCTGCTGGCCGCGCTGTTCTGCGGTTATGGATTCGCCTGGGTCGGCCACTTCTTCTTCGAGAAGAATCGCCCGGCCACCTTCCGGCATCCGCTGTATTCATTCATGGGTGACTGGGTGATGTTCGTCGACATCCTGCGTGGGCGGGTGCGCCTGTAACAGGCGGCTGCGGGGAGCGCAGCCATTGCCTCGCCCGAAAGGGAAAGGGCGCGGCGGGCCGCGCTTCCGCTTCCACGAACCGCTGCGCTGCGGCACGCCTGCGGGCGACCGATCTGGGATAATGGGAATTCCTGTTTCCTCTGCTGCCGGACCGGTCATGACCCAGAAGACGCTGCTCAACGATACCCACCGCGCCCTTGGCGCCAAGATGGTCGATTTCGGGGGTTGGGACATGCCCATCCACTACGGCTCGCAGCTGGACGAACACCACCTGGTGCGTCGCGAAGCCGGCGTGTTCGACGTCAGTCACATGACCGTGGTCGACCTGCGCGGTGACCAGGTCAAGCCGTTCCTGCGCCGCCTGCTGGCCAATTCGATCGACAAACTGAAGGTGACCGGCAAGGCCCTGTACTCGTGCATGCTGAATCCGCGCGGCGGCGTCATCGACGACCTGATCGTCTACTACCTGGGCGACGATTTCTTCCGCATGGTGGTCAATGCCTCCACCCGCGAAAAGGACCTGGCCTGGCTGCGTGAGCAGGCGGCACCGTTCGGTGTTTCCGTCGAGCAGCGCCCGGACCTGGCCATCCTCGCCGTGCAGGGCCCGCAGGCGCGCGACATCGTGATCGGCCTGGCCCGCGAAGCCGACCGTGCAGCACTGACCAAGCTGGGCCGCTTCGCCGCCCTGCAGGCGCAGTCCGACGACGGCGTCGAGTTGTTTGTCGCCCGCACCGGCTACACCGGTGAAGACGGTTTCGAGATCCTGCTGCCGCAGGATGCCGTGGTCGCCTTCTGGAACCGCCTGCTGGCGGCAGGCGTGAAGCCGGCCGGCCTCGGTGCGCGCGACACCCTGCGCCTGGAGGCCGGCATGAACCTGTACGGCCAGGACATGGACGAAGAGATCAGCCCGTATGAAGCGGCACTGGCCTGGACCGTGTCGCTGGACGAAGGCCGCGACTTCATCGGCCGCGACGTGCTGGAGGCGCAGAAGGCCGCCGGCACCGCGCGCCAGATGATCGGCCTGGTGATGGACGAGAAGGGCGTGCTGCGCCACGGCCAGGCGGTGACCACCGCTGGCGGCCAGGGCGAGATCCTGTCCGGCACCTTCTCGCCGACCCTGGCCAAGGGCATCGCCTTCGCCCGCGTGCCGGCCGGTGAACTCGGCGAGGTCACCGTCGACATCCGCGGCCGGCAGGTGCCGGTGCGCGTGGTCAAGTTCCCGTTCGTGCGCGAAGGCCAGGCCCAGCCCGGCGTGCTCGCCGACGCCTGATCCGAACGTGCCGGTCGTCACTGACAGCAGTGGCGGCCGGTTGGTTACACTAGCCCCGTTTTTTCCACCCCTGCATATCTCTGGAGCAGTCCCATGAGCGAGATCCCCGGCGACCTCAAGTTCCTCAAGTCCCATGAGTGGGCCCGTGTCGAAGGCAATGGCCGCGTCACCGTCGGTATTTCCGACCACGCCCAGGGCCTGCTGGGTGACCTGGTCTACGTCGAACTGCCGGAAGTCGGCGCCGACGCCAAGGCCGGCGAACAGATCGCCGTCGTCGAGTCGGTGAAGGCCGCCTCGGACGTCTACAGCCCGATCAGCGGCAAGGTCGTCGAGGTCAACTTGGCCCTGTCCGACAAGCCGGAAACCATCAACGAAGATGCCTACGGCGAAGGCTGGATGTTCGTGATCGAACTGACCAACGCCGAAGAGGTCAACGAGCTGCTGGACCCGGACGCGTACGCCGAAGCCCTGGAGAACGACGACCACTGAGTCGTCGTTTCCGGATTCTGGAACGGCCACCTTCGGGTGGCCGTTTTTGTTTTGGCGACCGCGTCGGACTCATGACGCGGGGTTCGCTGTGCACCCTCGGCGTGGCATCAGCCGACAGGCGAACGGTGCCGATGGGCGTGCGCAGTTTTGCGCAAATCCGCGTTTCAGCCCCGCGCCGAAGCGTTCGAATGTGAAAACTTTTCGCCCCCCGTTGCGGCGCCGTTGTGCTGGCGTTGGCGGCGGTGCCGGTGACCACCGACGATGCGCGTACGCCGTTGTGCCTTGCCTGCGCCTGTCTACGCGGAGTGCTTATTTCAAGTGTTTTTTGATCAACGCCTGCATTGGCATCGATGCAGGCAACGTGCGTGCGCGCCGCTTCCACCGTCGTTGCAGGCCGTGCAGAGTGGTGGCGCCGGCGGCGCCCGGGAAGGCGCGGATGTGAAAATTTTTCGCGGGGGTTGTTGACAGTAAAAAAAACCGTGATTAGGTTTCGCCTCAGCAGACCTTGCCTGCCCAACCGAGTGCGCAGAATCAATCGTCCGATGCGAAGCAGCCCCTTCAAGACCACCGCGACCCTGATGACGGTGGACATGGCCCCGCTTCCCCCGGAGAAATGCAAGGCAACTCCCGTTCCGATGCCCGCTCCGCCGATCGAGGCGGGCATTGCCGCATCCGTAACGGCGCGCCTGACGCGCCGGCGGTCCCCGCACGCAGCATCCGCGGGTTTGATCCAACTGGGCGTTTCAACTCCCTATCACTGACGAGGAGCCATCCCATGGCAACCAAGAAAGCTGCGAAGAAGAAGCCCGCCGCCAAGAAAGCGGTGAAGAAGGTCGCGAAGAAGGCCGCTGCCAAGAAGGCAGTGAAGAAGGTCGCGAAGAAGGCAACCGCCAAGAAGGCAGTGAAGAAGGCTGCGAAGAAGGTCGCCAAGAAGACCACTGCGAAGAAGGCAGTGAAGAAGGCGGCGAAGAAGGTAGCCAAGAAGTCCGCTGCCAAGAAGGCCACCAAGAAGGTTGCCAAGAAGGCCACCAAGAAGACTGCCAAGAAGGCCGCGGCGCGCAAGCCGGCCAAGAAGGTCGCGAAGAAGGCCACTGCCAAGAAGGCCGTCAAGAAGACCGCCAAGAAGGCAGTGAAGAAGACCGCGAAGAAGGCCACCAAGAAGGCTGCCCCGAAGAAGGCAGCGAAGAAGGTTGCCAAGCGCAAGCCGGCCGCCCGCAAGAAGAAGGCCGCTCCGGTCGCTCTGCCGGCAACCCCGGCGCCGCTGATCTAAGTACTTCCCGATAGCCGCATCCTGAAACCCCCTTCCCTGGCTGCCCAGCGGGGAGGGGGTTTTTTTATGGGCCACTTGTAGCGTCGAGTCGAGCCAGGCTCGACCGCTTTGCTGACGGTCGGCGCTAGCCGTGCGGCGCCGCTGGAAAGCGCTCCATCAGGAAGTCGAGGAAGCTGCGCAGGCGGGTGGAGTGGTAACGGTCGTGCGCATAGACCACGTGCATCGGCCGACCGGCCTGACCGTATTCCGGGAACAGCTGCACCAGACGCCCCGCCTCGACATCGGCGGCCAGCAGCAGCGTCGATTGCAGGACGATGCCAAGGCCGTGCAGCGCCGCCGAACGCAGCGCTTCGCCATTGTTGATCTGCAGTCGGCCGTCGGGCACGTGGTCGAGCTCGCCAGCGTCGTGCTGCAGCCACTGGGCAAGCGCACTCGGTTCGAACGACAGGCATTGATGGCCGGCAAGTGCGTGCACGCTGCGTGGCGTGCCGTGCCTGGCCAGATACGCCGGCGATGCGCACATCATCAAGCGATAGGGGGCCAGTGCTCGGGCCACCAGCACGCTGCTGTCGGCCAGCGTGCCGATGCGCAGTGCCGCCTCGAAGCCCTCTTCGGCCAGGTCGACCACACGATCGGTCAGCGTGGCTTCGACCCGGACATCCGGATGACGGGCCATGTACTCGGCCAGCGCCGGTACCAGCGCGTGTGTACCGAAGATCACCGGTGCGCTGATGCGCAGCGTGCCCGCCGGTGAGAGCTGCTGGTGCTGCGCCTGCGCGTCGGTTTCCTCCACCAGGCGCAGGATCTCCTTGCAGCGCGCGTAGTAGTCCTCGCCGAACGGTGTCATGTGCTGGCGCCGGGTGGTACGGCTCAACAGCTGCATGCCCAGCCGGGCTTCCAATGCGCGCAGGTGCTTGCCGGCCATCGTTGCCGAGATATCCATCGCCGCGGCTGCCGCACTGAGGCTGCCCTTGTCCACGATCAGCACGTAGACCTGCATGCTCTCCAGCAGGTTCATCTGACACCCCGGGTGTTGAATGCTGAAACCTGCGTGGAGTTTATCAATCAGGGGTGATCAAACAGCATGTCGTGCACGGACCGGATTCGCCGGCCACGCTGACAGGAGAACACCATGGACTTGAATCTTGCTGGCCGTACCGCGTTGGTGACGG
Organism: Stenotrophomonas sp. PAMC25021; assembly: GCF_004795795.1. NCBI lineage: Bacteria > Pseudomonadati > Pseudomonadota > Gammaproteobacteria > Lysobacterales > Lysobacteraceae > Stenotrophomonas > Stenotrophomonas sp. PAMC25021. The sequence goes on from NZ_CP039255.1 coordinate 3,219,051, forward strand.
GCGCGGCCAGCGGCATCGGTGCCGCCGTCGCCAGGCAGCTGGCGGCCCAGGGCGTGCGCATTGCCATCACGTCGCGGCAGCGGGCACCGCTGCAGGCGCTGGCGGCGCGGATCGAAGCCGAAGGCGGCGCTGCACCGGTCATCGTGGCCGGCGATGTCACGGTTGCCGGCGACCTCCGGTACATCGCGGACGCATCCCGTGAGGCATTGCAGCGTGTCGACATCCTGGTCAATGCCGCAGGCGGTTCCCGGCCGACCACGGTCGATGCCGATGACGATATCTGGGAGGAAGCGATCGCCCTGAACTTCTCCGCCGCACGACGGCTGACCCAGGCGCTGTTGCCCGGCATGCAGGCGCAGGCATGGGGACGGGTGATCAATTTCAGCGGTTCGATGGAACCGCGCGCGGTGAACGCGGCCACCGCGGCGAAGGCGGCATTGCACCTGTGGAGCAAGGGCCTGTCGTCGGAGGTGGCGGGGCAGGGCATCACGGTGAACGCGATTGCACCGGGGCGCATCAACAGCGCGCAGATCCTGGACCGCCTGCACCCCACCGAGGAAAGCAGACGCGCGTTCATTGCCCGCAACATCCCGATCGGACGCTTTGGTGAACCGGAGGAAGTGGCGCCGCTGGTGGCGTTCCTGGCCTCGCCGCTGGCGGGTTACATCACCGGTGCGGTGATTCCAGTGGACGGCGGCATGCACTACTTCGCGCACTAGCGCTGCGGAACTGCAGAGCCGAGCATGGGCTCGACGCTGCAACGGCCAACAAAAAGGGCGACCGATGGGCCGCCCTTCGCACACACGGTCGAGCCCGCCTGGTCAGCGCGGCGAAGCCACCGCGCGGTTGCCCGAGGCGCCCTTGCCCTTGCGCTTGTCCTGCTGCGCCGGGCTTGCGCCCTCGGCCATCAGGTTGTCGCTGCCGAAGTCGGTGTCCACGTCCAGCCAGCGCTGCGCCGGCAGGCCGAGCGCCGAGTCGAGCACGGTCGGCAGCAGGCCGCTGGGCAGGCCGCTTTCGCCATTCCAGAGGATGGCGATGCCGAGGTCACGTTCCGGCACCAGCGCGACCAGGCCGCGATAGCCCTGCACGGCACCTGCATGGAACACCACGTCGTGGCCGGCGTAGTCGAAGGTACGCCAACCCAATGCGTAGCCCGCCGAGTGCAGGCGCTCACGGCGCCAGCCTGAACGCATCTCGCCCGGCGTGTTGATCAGGCTCGAATGCAGGGTGGCCAGCAGCGGTGCCGGCAGCACGTCGGGGCGATGGCCGGTGTGGGCCAGCAGCCACTGCGCCATGTCGCTGGCGCTGGCGTTGACGCCAGCCGCCGGAGCGACGCGGTAATAGGTGGGCTTGGGCGTCAGCGAGACCCAGCCGTTGCGGCTGCGCACGTGCGGACGCGCCCAGCGCGAGCTGGCCTGGATGCCGGCCAGGCCGAGACTGGCATCATTCATGCCCAGCGGCTTGAAGATGCGGCGCTCGACCGACTGCTCGTAGAAGCTGCCCGAGGCCGCATAGACCACGTCGCCGATCAGGCTGAAGGCCACGTTCTGGTAGGCGTAGCAGTCGCCCGGCAGGCATTTCAGGCTGGTGTTGGCCAGCTTCTGGGTCAGCGCGTAGTACTCGGCGTTGCCTTCGATGTCGCGGTCGTAGGCGTTGTACGGCAGGCCGACGCGATGGCTGAGCACGTCGGCCACGGTCAGGCGGTCGGTGGCTTCGGGCGAATTGAGGCGGAAGCCCGGCACGTAGTCGGTGACCTTGCTGTCCCAGCGCAGCGTGCCGTCGTTGACCAGCAGGCCGGCCATGGTGCCGGCGAAGGCCTTGGACAGCGAGGCCAGGCGGAACACGGTGTGCGCATCGACCGGCAGCGGGTTGTTGACGTCGGTGACGCCATAGCCACGCGCGCTGAGAATGCGGCCGCCCTGCACGATCGCCACCGCCATGCCTGGCACGCGCTCGCCATAGGTCAGCTGCTGCGCCATCGATTCGATGTTGGCGACGTTGAAGCCAGCCGCCGGCGCCTGGACGCGCGGCACCAGACCGGTGCGGTAGGCCGCAGGCTGGGTGTGGGCGACGGTGGCAGCCGTCGCGGATTCGATGTTGGTCGGCATCGGCGGCAACGCCGGCGGTGTCTGCGCGGTGGTGGACAAGGCAACGGGCATCAACATGCCCAGCAAACCGGTGGCCGCCGAACGGATCGGACGACGCAGGCTGTTCTTTTTCATCGGTTGGACCCGTGCGCGACTGCTGATGGCGATTCTAGCGCCGCTTTTCCCCTGTGCACAAACAAAGCGAAGATGAATGCGCATCTTGTTGAAAAATTTGGAATTTTGACGCCCCGAAAGTGTGTATCGGAACGTGTCGTCCAGGCCGGTCCTCGCGTCCGTCCGCAGGCGCGAGGGCGCGTCACGCTGGCGATGTTGCAGTGCATTGGCTAACGTACGCGCTTCACCGCCCCGGAGCCTGCCATGCTGCTGTCCAACCGCCGTCTGTGGGCGAGGGGCGCTGCATGAGCGCTGCATCGGGCAAGGGGCCGCTGCAGGGCCTGGCGGCGGCGCTGCGCGAGTCGCCGGCGCTGTGGTGGTCGTTCCTGTACTTCTTCTGCCTGCTCAGCGGCTACTACGTGCTGCGCCCGGTGCGTGAGGCCATGGCCGCCTCGGCGGACCTGGAAACGGTGTTCCCGCCCGTGCTGATCACCTGGTTCGCCAGCCATGGCATCGCGTTGAAGGACTTCGTCCTGCAGTTCCTGTTCTCCTGCGTGTTCGTGATCATGCTGGTGCTGCAGCCGGTGTACGGCTGGCTGGTCAGCCGCTTCCCGCGCCGTGTGTTCCTTCCCGTGGTGTACGGCTTCTTCATCGTCACCCTGCTGGGGTTCTACGCACTGTTCGACAGTCACGTGCCAGGGCGGGGCATGGCCTTCTTCCTCTGGGTGATGGTCTTCAACCTGTTCGCGGTGGCGGTGTTCTGGAGCTTCATGGCCGACGTGTTCTCCAACGCACAGGCGCGTGCCTACTACGGCTACATCGGTGCGGCCGGCACCGTTGGCGCGTTCCTCGGCCCGTTGATCACCAGCGCGCTGGCGCAGCGCGTGGGCATCGCCAACCTGATGCTGGTCTCGGCAGCATTCCTGGTCGTGTGCCTGTTGTGCATCTGGCGGCTGCGGCATTGGGCGGTGCTGCGCGAACGCGAGCAGCAACTGGTGTCCGGCGAGCAACCGATGGGCGGCAGCGTGCTGGACGGCCTGAAACTGATCGTGCGCGAGCCGCTGCTGCGCTGGTTGGCGGTGATGGTGGTGTTCGGCGTGGGCGTCGGCACGCTGCTGTACAACCAGCAGGCCAGCATCGTGCGCGCGGCGTTTACCGACCCGGCGGCCAGTACCGCGTTCTTCTCGCGCATCGACCTGGCGGTGAACGCGCTGGCGCTGCTGATGCAGGTGGGCCTGACCCGCTGGCTGCTGTCGCGCCACGGCATCGCGCCGGCGCTGCTGATTCCCGGTTTCGCGATCCTGATCGGCTTCTCGGTGCTGGCAGCCTCGCCGATGCCGTTGATGGTCGCGGTGGTGCAGGTGATGACCCGCGCCAGCGAATTCGCACTGGCCAAGCCGGCGCGCGAGACCATCTACACGCGCGTGGACCGGCAGTGGCGCTACAAGGCCGGCGCGGCGATCGACACCGTGGTGTACCGCGGCGCGGACCTGGGGTTCACCTGGATCCACAAGGCACTGACCCTGTTCGGTTCGCACGTGGTGTTCATCGGCGGCGTGCTGGTGGCCGGCTTCATGACCCTGGCTGCATTCGGCGTGCTGCGCGAAGAAAAGAAGCTGCCGCGCGACCGTTGATTTGCCGGGGTCAGGGCCCTTTCCCGCGGGGAAAGGGCGCTGACCCCATTCTCCTTCCCTGTCCAAGGAACCGCACATGTACTGGATCGCACTCGCCCTGACCTTGCTGGTCGCACTGCTGCACGTCTATTTCCTGGTGCTGGAGATGTTCCTGTGGACCCGCCCGCTGGGCCTGAAGACCTTCCGCAACACGCCGGAGAAGGCCGGGGCCACGCGCGTGCTGGCGGCCAACCAGGGCCTGTACAACGGCTTCCTGGCGGCAGGCATCGTGGTGGGGCTGGTGATCGATCAGCCGGTGCTGGTGACGTTCTCGCTGGCCTGCGTGGTGGTGGCGGGGTGCTATGGCGCGTACAGCGTGAGCCGCCGTATTTTCATGATCCAGGCGGTGCCGGCGATCCTGGCGTTGGTGTTTCGCGCGCTGGCGTAGTTTCCAGCCAACGGCGCAGCCCCTCGTGGGTTGGTCGCGTGGAGCGGGTCATGTGTTGGGTGTGGCGGGTGGGCCGTGCAGGGGACGCTGCAAGTACGTCCATGTAAGCTCGATGGCGCCATCCATGGCGCCAACGCCCCTGAACGGCCCACCCGCCACACCCCTGACAGTTTCAGGGCGCGGCCAGCCCACGGAGAAGAAAAAGAAGTTCAAGAGCAACAGCAACAGCAACAGCAACAGCAACAGCAACAGCAACAGCAACAGCAACAGCAACAGCAACAGCAACAGCAACAGCAACAGCAACAGCAAAAAGCGGCCGGTGGGCCGCTTTTGCTGTTGCTTCTGCCCTTCTTTTTTCTCTTGCGTGGGTGGACGCCGCAGAGATGCGTCCGAGGCTGGGGGCGGTGGGTTCGCGGGGATGTCCGCGGCATGGATGCCGCGGCCAAGTCCCCAGGGATGGGTTCACGGCGTCCCCCGCGAACCCACCGTCCCCAGCCTAACCAGGGCTTTCCGCGATCAACCGTCCACCCCCGAGGGGCTGCGCCGTTCGCGGGAACCTACTTCGCCGGCGACAACCACATGTCGATCACCGCGCTGAACACCTCCGTGCCCGCACGGTCGCGCACGCTCACCGTCACCGGCAGGGCATAGCCCTCGGCCGCGACGACAATCGGCTGTGCCGGCAACGCCACCGCCTGCAGCGTGCCACGTGCCTTGGCCAGGTACTGCACCTGCATCCCCTTCGGGATCCAGCGCATGCCCTTCGGCAGCGATGCATCGACCATCAACCCGGCGGTCAGTTCGGCCAGGTTGCACATCGCGATCGCGTGCACCGTGCCGATGTGGTTGCGCACCCTGCGGCGGTCGGCCAGCGTGCCTTCGCAGCGGCCGTGTTCCAGGCGGGTGATGCGTGGCGCGATGCTGGCGAAGTAGGGCGCCTTGAAGCACACCGCGCGCGAGAACAGCCAGGTGCCGGCGGGCCAGCGCTGCAGCCGGTGGTAAAGCGAGAGCAGGGGCGTGGACATGGTGGGTATTCCGGTCGGCGGATAAAGCGACGGCGGGCCGAGGCCCGCCGTCGAAGCAACGCGTGTCGCGGGCGATCAGGCTGCCTGCGAATGCGGGTCCTTGTGCTGGCGGTCGTAGTAGCTGGCCGCGCGCAGTTCGTGGGTGTCGAAGTCGTCCACGCTGATGGTGTCCAGGGTCAGCGTGCGCAGCTCTTCCAGCAGGCTGCGCTCATCCTGGGTGATCACGCCCTCGGCCACGGCTTCGTCCAGCTGCGCCTTGAAGTCCAGCGCCTCGATGCCCTTGCTCTTCAGCGCCTTCAGGAACTTGCGCTCCACCGGCTCGGCCATGATCGCCTTGCTCAGGTAGCTGTTGATACGGCCGCCCGGGTTGTTCTCGCACGGGGTCAGGAACACGCCACTGGCCAGACGGTCGCGGGCTTCATTCGGCGCCATCAGCAGGGCGGCGACACGACGGCTCAGGCGATCGCCCGGAGCCTCGGCACGACGGCCCAGCGGGAAGATCAGTGCCCACATCAGCCAGCCGATCGGACGGATCGGGAAGTTGCGCAGTGCGGCCGACAGCGACTCTTCGATCTTGTGCACGCTGTCATGGAAGGCCCAGGCCAGCAGCGGCTGGTCGGCCTGCGGTGCGCCTTCGTCGTGGTAGCGCTTGAGCATGGCGCTGGTCATGTAGACGTGGCTCAGCACATCGCCCAGGCGGCCGGACAGCGATTCCTTGAACTTCAGCTTGCCGCCGAGGGTCATCATCGAGATGTCGGCCATCAGCGCCAGGTTGGCCGAGTAGCGGTCCAGCTTGCGGAAGTAGCGGCGGGTATAGGCGTCGCCCGGGGCGGCACCAAAGCGCGCGCCGGTCAGGCCGAACCAGAACGAACGCACGGCATTGGAGATGCCGAAGCGGATGTGACCGAACAGGCTGCGGTCGAAGTCCTGCAGGCCGGCGCGGGTATCCGGATCCTGCGCGGCCTTCATTTCCTTCAGCACCCACGGGTGGCACAGGATCGCACCCTGGCCGAAGATCAGCAGGCTGCGGGTCATGATGTTGGCGCCCTCCACGGTGATCGCGATCGGCGCGGCCTGCCAGCTGCGGCCAGCGAAGTTGCGCGGCCCCAGGATGATGCCCTTGCCGCCGATCACGTCCATCATGTCCGAGATCACTTCGCGACTCATGGTGGTGCAGTGGTACTTGGCGATCGCCGACGGCACCGACGGCACGTCGCCACGGTCAACCGCGGCGGCGGTGGCCTGCGACAGCGCACTGATCTTGTACGCCTTGCCGCCGATGCGGGCCAGCGCTTCTTCCACGCCCTCGAAGCGGCCGACCGACAGGCCGAACTGCTTGCGGATGCGCGCATAGGCGCCGGTCACCGCGGCACCGGCCTTGGCACCACCACTGGCGGTGGACGGCAAGGTGATCGAGCGGCCCACGGCCAGGCACTCGTTGAGCATGTTCCAGCCCTTGCCGGCCATCGCCGCGCCACCGATCAGCTGGGTCAGCGGAATGAACACGTCCTTGCCGCGGATCGGGCCGTTCTGGAACGTCGAGTTCAGCGGGAAGTGGCGACGGCCGATTTCAACGCCGGCGGTGTCGCGCGGCAGCAGGCCCAGGGTGATGCCGATGTCGCGGGTATCGCCGATCAGGCCATCCGGGTCGTACATGCGGAACGCCAGGCCGATCAGCGAAGCGACCGGGGCCAGGGTGATGTAGCGCTTGTCGAAGGTGAGCTTGACGCCGAGCACCTGCTCGCCGTTCCACTCGCCCTTGCAGACGATGCCGTAGTCCGGGATCGAGGTGGCGTCGGAGCCGGCGAACGGACCGGTCAGGCCGAAGCAGGGCACTTCGCGGCCATCGGCCAGGCGCGGCAGGTACTGGTCCTTCTGTTCCTGGGTGCCGTAATGCACCAGCAGTTCACCCGGGCCCAGCGAGTTGGGCACGCCGACGGTGGAGCTGACCACCGAAGACACCGACGCCAGCTTCTGGATCACCTTGTGGTGGGCCAGTGCGGAGAAGCCCAGCCCGCCATATTCCTTCGGGATGATCATGCCGAAGAACTTGTTCTTCTTGATGAAGGCCCATAGTTCCGGCGGCAGGTCCGCATGGACATGGGTGATTTCCCAGTCGTTGACCATCGCACACAGCTCTTCCACCGGGCCATCGAGGAAGGCCTGTTCCTCGGCGGTCAGCTGCGGCTTGGGATAGTTGAGCAGGATGTTCCAGTCCGGATCACCGGTGAACAGTTCGCCCTCGAAACCGACCGAACCGGTTTCCAGTGCGATGCGCTCGGTCTGCGACAGCGGCGGCAGCACCTTGCGGAACACCTTCATCATCGGGCCGGTCAGCAGCGGCTTGCGGATGAACGGCAGCAGCAGCGGCACGGCGATGACGGCCAACACGGCGGCCGCGACGATCGTGGCGGTCTGGTTGACGTAGGGAATGAACCAGCAGGCGGCCAGCAGGGCCACGCTGATCAGCGTCCAGGTAACCAGCCGCATGCGGTGGTAGGCGACGAACGCGCCTGCCAGCAGCAGGGCGAGGAAGGGAAGAACGATGCTCATGAGCGTGCTCCGGTGACGTGCTCGTTTGTGGCGGACGAAGCCGCAGCGTCCGCTGCGGGCAACACGTCCAGATAGTCCAACACAGTAGCGGTAAAGGCGTCGTTGTCATCGCCGGCGACCATATGGGTGGCCTGCGGCAGCTGCACATGGCGCGCATGCGGCGCCAACGCCAGGAACTCGGCCACGGTCTGCGGCGTGACCAGGTCGCTGCGTCCGCCGCTGACCAGCAGCAGCGGGCACTTCACCTGGCGCGCGGCCTCGGCCAGTGCGTCCTGGTGCTGTTCGCTGTCGCGGGCCAGTTCGGCCACCAGGCGCGGATCCCAGTGCCAGCGCCAGCGGCCGCGGCCGTCCTCGCGCAGCAGCGCACGCAGCGACTGCTCGGATTTGCGCGGACGGTGCGGCATGTACGCCGAGATCACGTCGGCGGCCTGGGCCAGCGAAGCGAAGCCGTCGGGATGGGCGGTCATGAAGGCGAGGATGCGCTCGACGCCGGCGGTATCCCAGCGCGGGGTGATGTCGACCAGCACCATCGCCGAGAACAGGCCGGGCCAGCGCGACTCGGCCAGCAGGCCGAACAGCCCGCCCATCGATGCGGCAACCAGTACCGGCGGGCGCGGCTGCTCGCCGGCCAGCACGATCAGGTCATCGGCGAACTGTTCGCCGTGATAGGGCAGGTTGGCGGCATTCCAGTCCGAATCGCCGTGGCCGCGGGCGTCGTAGGCCAGCGTCTGCAGGCCGGCGGCATTCAGTGCGCGGGCAGTGGCATTCCAGGCGTGGCGGGTCTGGCCGAAGCCATGCGCGAACAGCACCCGGCCGCGCCGGCCATGGTCGCTGGCGGTGGCGGCCAGGCGGGCGCCATGGGCGGCGTCCAGGCGCAGGTCATGGAACGCAGCGGGAGGTGGGGACGTAACCATACTTGCTAGTATGGATCGGTTCGGGGGGAAGTCAATACTGCACGGTATGGTGCGCTGCGGAAGTCCCCTGAATGGACCTCGCCTGGGAGGCTGCGACGGTTTCGACCGCAACCGCGTACTGCAACGAACCCCGGCGTATGGTTAAATCAGCCCATGAATCAACCTGACGCTTCCGCCGGCGAACCGCGCGCCGGCCGCAACAGCCGCCTGAGTGCCGAAGACTGGGCCCAGGCGGCCCTCGATCTGATTGCTGAACAAGGTGTCGGCGCCGTCGCGGTGGAGCCGCTGGCACGGCGGCTCGGCGTTACCAAGGGCAGTTTCTACTGGCATTTCCCTTCGCGCGATGCATTGCTGCAGGCGGCGCTGGAGCGCTGGGAACTGTTCGAACAGGAACAGGTGTTCGGCAGCCTGGAAGACGTGCCGGATCCGCGCGTGCGCCTGCGCCAGCTGTTCCAGATGGTGGCGCATGAAGTGCAGCCGCACATCATCTACAGCGAGCTGCTGAAGGCACTGGATCATCCGATGGTGCGGCCGGTGATCGACCGCGTCTCGCAGCGCCGCCTCGATTATCTGGTCGCCTCGTTCCGCCAGGCGGGCCTCAGCTCGACCGATGCGCGTCATCGGGCACGCCTTGCCTACGCCGCGTATGTCGGCTTCCTGCAGTTGTCGTTGCAGCTGCAGCAGCCCAAGCAGGCGCGCGAGGATTTCGAAGCGTACGTCGAGCATCTGATCGAGACGCTGATTCCGAACGGATGAGCACCCGGGAATGATGTTGAAGCAAGGCCGCGGCGACACCGCGGCCTTTTTTGTTGTGCCTGGCCAGCTGTTTCCATGCGACACAAAGAGCAACGGCCCCTTGCGGGGCCGTTGCTGCATCAGCTGATCAGAGTGCCGATCAGAACTTCTGCTTGTACTGCATGTACATGAAGCGACCGATGTCGTAGCCACCGTAGTAGGAGTACTGCGAGTTCGGCGCCGAGTACATCTGCGGGCCGTAATGATCGAACACGTTACGCGCGCCCACGGCGATGGTTGCATTCCACGGTGCGTTCCAGGAGACCTGGACGTCGTGGAAGGTGGTGGCGCCACGGCGGTTCATCGGCTGGTCGCGTGCCGGATCCGGCGAGCCGAAGTCAGGCAGGCTGCACTCGGTCGAGAAGTAGCACTGTTCCTTCACGCTGGAGAAGTAGCGCGTACCCCAGGTGATGCCCCAATCGCCGTATTCCCAGCCCAGCACCAGGTTCGAACGCAGGCGGAAGTTGCTGCTGAAGCCGTTGAGGATCGACACCGGCACCTGCTGCGCGTTGGTGGTCTTCAGCACGTTCTTGCTGACGTAGGTGTTCTGCAGGTTGGCGTTGAAGCTGCCCCAGCTGCTGGTTTCGAAGCGATAGGCCACATCGAAGTCGAAGCCTTCGGTTTCCTGGTAACCGGCATTACGTGGTGCGTAGGTCAGGTTGGTCACGATGCCACGGGTTGCGTCGCGGGTGAACGAGTTGCAGCGGTCGGCGATGCCGAGTACGTAGCAGTCGTTGAGCTGGGTGGTCGGATCGTCGGTGACGATGGTGTTGGTGATCTTGATGTTCCACCAGTCCAGGCTCATGTTCAGGCCCTGGGCAAAGGTCGGGCTCCACACCAGGCCGACGGTCTTGGACTTGGACTTTTCCGGAGTCAGGTTCGGGTTGGAGACGGCGTTGAACGGCACCGGGCTCTGCTCATCCTGACCTTCCGCCGGGACGTAACCCTGCTTCAGCTGGCGGAAATTCGGGGCCAGCGCGCCCAGAGCGGCGGCGCAACGCTGGGCGGTGGCCGGATCGCTGGCAGCCAGGCCGAAATCGGTATCGCACGGATCGGTGAAGTAGGCGAAGGTCTGCGAGCTGCCACCGTACAGATTATCGATGGTCGGTGCGCGGAAGCCCTCGGCATAGGTGGCACGCACCAGCAACTGGTCGATCGGCTTCCACTTGAGGCCGAACTTGTTGTTGGTGGTGTTGCCGAAGGTGTTGTACTTCGAGTAGCGCGATGCGGCGTTGAAGCTCAGTTCCTTGGCACCCGGCAGGTCGGCCAGGATCGGAACATTCAGCTCCAGATACACTTCGTTGACGTTGTAGCCACCACCGGTCGGGCCGGCCGCCAGATCGGTCGAGTAGCCCGACTGTGACAGCGCATCCGGGACGTAGGTGCCCTTGTCTTCGCGGTACTCGTAACCCAGCGCGAAGCCCAGGTCGCCGGCGGGCAGGGTGAACAGGCTGCCGGCGATGTTCGCGTAGTAGGTCTTGGTGGTGACTTCACCGGTGTTCTTGGTGGTCGGGAACAGGAACTGCTGCAGGGCAGGATTGCCGGTCAGGCCGCCGTCGCCGGTACGGCCGTACGGAATGGCCGGATTCCACGGAATGCAGCCGCCCGGGCCCGGGCCATAGATCGGGTTGGTGCCCGCGGCCAGGCCGGCGGCCGTGCCGCACTCGACGCGGCCGGTGGCCGGGTTGAGGAACGACGCGCCGGTGGCCTGGGTGACCGCCAGCATGTTGTAGTTGCCGGTCTGGGTCTGCAGGTTCTCCGAGTTCTGGTAGATGTAGCCGGCTTCCCAGTCGAAGTACTTGTCATTGAACTGGAAGCTGCCCTGCAGGGCGCCAGTGAAGCGGAAGGTGGTAAGCTTGTTGGTCGACAGGCGCGGCACTTCCCAGCCACGGCGGATGAAGCCCATGTCGGTGCCGAACGGGTTGTAGTAGCTGTCCTGCGAGAGCACGGTACCCAGCTGACGCTCATAGTCGGCCGACTGCAGCGGATAACCGGCGACCTGGGCCTGCGACTCGCGACGGGTGTACAGCAGGTCGGAGACGAAGCGGATGTTGTCGGTCAGGTCGTACTGTACGTTGGCGAACACCGAACGACGCTTGGTCGGCGTCAGCAGGTGCATCTGCTCGTTGGAGTTGCTGACGTCACCGGTGATCGGGGTGAGGTCGGTCTCGTGATAGGCGTTCGGATCGAACGGATTTCCACCACGGTTCAGCGTCAGCAACGGTGCATTCGGATCATTGACGTCATAGACCGCGCCCCACTGGCTGACCGGGGTCCAGCCGCGGTCCGGGTGGCGATCCGTGCGCTGCGACTTGCTGAACCAGCGATTCTTGGCCCAGACGGCCTTTTCTTCGGCGTATTCCGCACCGATGGTGACCGAACCACGATCACCGGTGAAGCCGGCCACGAAGTCGAAGCTGCTCTTCTGGCCGTCGCCTTCGCCGTACTGGCCGACGTAGGCGTTGGCTTCCAGGCCCTGGAAGTTCTTGCGGGTGATGATGTTGATCACGCCGGCGATCGCGTCGGAGCCGTAGATCGACGAGGCGCCGTCCTTCAGGACGTCGATGCGCTCGACGATGGCCGACGGGATCTGCGACACGTCCTGCAGGCCGCTGACGCTGGCGCCGAGGCGCTTGCCGTCGACCAGCACCAGGGTGCGTTCGGCGCCGAGGTTGCGCAGGTCGATGTAGAAGCCACCGACGGCTTCGCCGGAGGACAGCGGCTCGGAACGGCTGATGGCCGGGCTGCCAGCGGCAGAGATGTTCTGCAGGACGTCGGCAACTGTCTTGAAACCGCTCTTCTCGATCGAAGCGCGGCTGATGCTCAGAACGGGCTGGGCGGTTTCGGTATCGACCTGACGGATGCGCGAACCGGTGACCTCGATGCGGTCGAGGTTGGTGGCTTCTTGGGCGTGGGCCGTCGCGGTGGTGGCACCGGCGACAAGCGCGATCACAACTGCGTCACGCAGCTGGCTGGACTTGAGTTTCATTGGCTCTCTCTCTCCAAGAAATCTTGGCTGGGGTTAATGCCCGGCGGGGGAGCGAAAAAGCGCTCCCAAATCGCGAGGCTGACCCGATAGTAACGGGCGTTCGCCAAGAATTAAAGCTGTGTTAATCAAGCCTGTGATTTTGGTAAAGATGCGCTTTTTCCATGCCACTCAATAGTTTACCGGCATGGTCAGGGCGCTCTGCCTCGTTTGTTAACGCAGAATGATGAAAAAAGTTTCGATTGAAATGTATCTCACTATGTCGGTGCGCAGCGTTTCATCGCCCAGCGGCGATACCGGTTACGCAAGTGCGCGGCAGGCTTGCACATGCAAAAGGCGCCTTTCGGCGCCTTTGGGAATATCGTTGCTGAGCCTGTTTACCGGGATCAGAGATCCTGTTCGTAACGCACATACGGCACGGTGCCGTCGTCGTTGCTTTCGTTGCGCGGGGAGAACGGATTCTTGCCGCGGCTGATCACATTCTCGGCGCCGACGGTGAGCTGGCCGGACCACGGGGTACGCCAGGTCAGGCCGATGCCCAGGCCTTCCCACTTGCCGGGCTTGCCCGGGACGTCGACCACGCGGCCGATGATGCTGCCGGTGAAGTTGCCGTAACCGGCGCCGATGCTCAGGCTCTTGCTGTCCCAGCGATCGACGATGGCCGGCGAGGCGTCGGCCAGCGGAACCAGGCGCGCCTTGGCGTAGGTACCGGCAATGGAGACGAAGCCTTCGCGACCGATGTTCTTCTGCGCGAACACGGTCAGATCGTTCTGCTCGGCACGCAGCGAGGGCGTCTTGTTCGGGCCCGACAACCAGGCGGGCAGGGTTTCACGGCCAGTGCCGGCGGTGATGCCCAGGCGGCTGTTGCCGCGGTTCAGCGCGGCGGTACCGCTGAAACGACGGCTGTTCAGATCATCCTCGTCGCCCAGGCTGGCCAGCATGCAATGGCTGGCCAGACCGCTGATGCTGGTGCCGCTGCTGCTGTTGCAGAGCAGGCCCAGCGAATCGCCGGAGGACAGGCCAAAGGCCGCGTCCAGCGAGTTGCGGCCGAAATGCCAGCGGGCGCCGGCCGCCTGTTCGCCGGTCGGCTCAAGGTACAGCAGCGCCTCGACCTTGCCGCTGCCCTTGTTCCAGACCGGCAGCACGGTGCGGGTGTCCTTGCTCTGCGCATGCACGCCCGTGATCGCGCCAAGGGCGATCAGCAGGGCCAGCGGTAGACGCAGGAAGGTACGCATCGGACCAGTTCAGACAGGGACAGACAACGGAAGTTCCCGTGGGGACGGGAACTCGATCCTAGGGTGTTTATGAATTCTTAACAAGCCTTGATCCTCCCCAGGTACAAGACTGCCGTTCACTGAAGTCGTTCAGGCGCCGGTACAGCCCCCTGGGCGCCGTGGAACAGTATGCCGAACTCCGTCAATGGAAAGTGATACTCGCGTCCGCAGAATTCGCAACGCACCTCGACGGCGCCAGTGTCCTCGGCGGCCGCTCGGGCCTCCTCTTCCCCCAGCGACTGCAGCATGCCGGCCACCCGCTCGCGCGAGCAGGAGCAGGCGAAAGAGAGCGGCTTTTCACCCAGCAGCTCCGGCCGCTCCTCGTGGAACAGGCGGTGCAGCAGCTGCTCGGCCGGGGTCGCCAGCAGTTCGGCCTTGCCCAGGGTCTCGAACAGGGCGCTGGCGCGCGCCCAGCCATCTTCGTCGCCTTCGTCGCCCGGCAGTTTCTGCAGCAGCAGGCCGGCGGCACCGTTGCGGTCGGCCGCCAGCAGCAGGCGGGTGGGCAGCTGCTCCGACTGGCGGAAGTAGTCCTCGAAGGCCTCGTCCAGTTCCGGCGCGGTCAGCGCGACCAGGCTCTGGTAGCGCTGCGGCTCGCGCGGGTCCAGGCCGGGGTTCTCGATGGTGATGGCGAGGATGGCGTCATCGCCGAGGCTGGACAGGTCACGCGGCGCGTCGGCGCCTTCGCTGAGCTGGGCGATGCCACGCAGGGTGCCGCCCGCGGTGCATTCGGCGAACAGGGTGCGCAGGGCAGTGCTGCTGCGCAGCTGCACTGACAGGCGGCCGTCGATCTTGGTGTGGCCGGTGAACAGGGCCGAGGCGACACAGGCCTCGCCGAGCAGCTCGGCAGCGGCGTCCGGGTACACCGCGTGGGACAGGATTTCCTGCCAGGTGGCCTGCAGGTGCACATGCACGCCGCGGACGCCGGCGTCGGGGAGCAGGAAACGGATCAGGGAATCGGAGTTGGCGGTCATCGGCTCACATCGCGCGTAAACGGGGGCGGTTGCCGGATAATGCGCCGACAACCAGACAGAAGAAGGATGCACCAGTAATGGGGGCAGCGGGAGAGCAGCACAAGGTAGTGGCGGAGGTGGCCGCACCGCGCCGGCGACGCTGGCGCTGGAAGCGGCTGCTGTGGCTGCCGGTGCTGCTGGCCGCCTTCAGCTGCCTGCAGGTGCTGGTGCTGCGCTTCATCGACCCGCCGGTGTCCACGGTGATGCTGTGGCGCTACGGCGAGGCGCTGGGCGAGGCGGACTGGTCCTATCGGCTGCATTACCAGTGGCGCGACCTCGACCAGATGGCGCCGAGCCTGCCGATCTCGCTGGTGGCGGCCGAGGACCAGCGCTTCCCCGACCACAATGGCTTCGATCTGCAGGCCATCGAAAAGGCCCGCGACCATAACGCCAGGGGAGGGCGCCTGCGTGGCGCCAGCACGATCAGCCAGCAGGTGGCCAAGAACCTGTTCCTGTGGCAGGGCCGCAGCTGGATCCGCAAGGGCCTGGAAGTCTGGTACACGGTGCTGATCGAGGCGCTGTGGCCGAAGGAGCGCATCCTGGAGATGTACGCCAACATCGCCGAGTTCGGTGATGGTGTGTACGGTGCGCAGGCGGCAGCCCAGAAATACTGGGGCAAGGACGCGGCCCGGTTGAGCCCGGCCGAGAGTGCGCGACTGGCGGCGGTACTGCCGGCACCGCGACGCTACAACGCGGCCGCACCGGGGCCGTATGTGCAGCGGCGCGCCGCATGGATCCAGCGCCAGGCGCGCCAGCTGGGAGGCGCGTCATACTTGTCGGAGGACTGAGGCAGGCGTGGCGTGAGCGGCGGGCGACGGGTCGTGCGCCTGGCCGGCAATGTACAATCCGGGCATGACCCGCGAACGGCTCACTTTTGTCATCGCCGCCTACAACGAGGCCCTGGCATTACCGCTGCTGCATCCACGGCTGTGCGCGGTGCTGGACGGCATGCCCGACATCGACGGCCACATCCTCTATGTGGATGACGGCAGTCATGACCGCACATGGGAGGTGATCGCGGGGTTGGCCCAGGCTGATGCGCGCGTCTCGGCGCTGAAGCTGTCGCGCAACTTCGGCAAGGAGGCGGCGCTGACCGCAGGCCTGGATCTGGTGCACGAGGGGGCAGCGATGATCCTCGATGCCGACGGCCAGGACCCGCCGGAGCTGGTGCCGCAATTCGTCGCGCGCTGGCGCGAGGGCCATGACAACGTCTACGGCACGCGCATGGCCCGCGATGGCGAGTCCTGGATCAAGCGCGCCACGGCAGCGATGTTCTACCGGGTGATGGGTCGCCTGTCGCGTACGCCGATTCCGGCCGATACCGGAGATTTCCGCCTGCTGTCCCCGCGCGCGCTGAGCGCCCTGCGCGGGATGCGTGAGCGCCACCGTTTCATGAAGGGGCTTTTCAGCTGGGTAGGCTTCAAGCGGATTGCCGTGCCCTATCACCGCCACGCGCGCGTGGCCGGCACCAGCAAATTCAGCCTGTGGCGGCTGTGGAATTTCGCCCTCGAAGGCATCACCGGCTTCTCGACTGTGCCGCTGCGGGCTGCCACCTACCTGGGACTGGCAACCGCCGCAGTCGCGTTCGTGTTCGGCCTGTGGGTGATCGTGAAGGCGGCGCTGTATGGCGACCGGGTGGCGGGTTGGCCGACGATGATGGCGGTGATCCTGTTCCTGGGGGGAGTGCAGTTGATCGCGCTGGGGCTGGTGGGAGAGTACCTGGGGCGGCTGTACGAAGAGTCCAAGCAGCGGCCCTTGTACCTGGTTGACGCGTGGCTAGCATCCGCCGTGGCAGACTCGGCCCTGCAACCCACCCTCGGAGGGCAGGCAGATGACGACGGTACGGCAGCTGTTGGATGGCAAGTCTCCTGAAGTACATGCGGTCGCGCCGGACGCGGCGGTGATCGATGCGGTCCGGTTGATGGCGGAAAAGGGCATCGGTGCGGTACTGGTGATGGACGGGCCGCGGCTGGTCGGGATCCTGTCCGAGCGTGACTACGCGCGCAAGATCGTGCTGCGTGATCGTTCATCGCGCGATACCGCGGTGGCGGAGATCATGACGGCGCAGGTGGTGACGGTGTCGCCCGGTGAGCAGGTGGAGCATTGCCTGCAACTGGTGACCGACTACCGCATCCGCCATCTGCCGGTGGTGGAGGGCGCGCAGGTGCTGGGGGTGATCTCCATCGGTGACTTGGTGAAGTCGGTGATTGATGCGCAGCGGCGCGAGCTGGACCAGCTGCAGCAGTACATCGTGGCGGGGTGAGGTGTTCACCGGCGGGCCTGCGGCCCGCCGGCCCGCTTTTCGAAGCTCAAAGCCAAAGCCAAAGCCAAAGCAGCGCCTTCCTGATGCGGGGGAGGCGGAGGGCATGGCCATGCAGGACACGCCGTAAACCCCGCTCCGCGGTCCGGCCCAGCCGCTGGCGGCTGTGCGTTCGGGCGCTTGCGAAGCAGTGCTTCGCAAGCAAAGCGCCCTCACCCATGGGGGCTCGATGGCGCCTTGCTCGTGTGCGCTGTCCTGCGCACACGGCAAGACCGGGGTTGGGCGTCCTGCCCAACCCGCCCGAGGCATGCCTCGGGCCCATGGCGCCAACGGTCCTGCACGGCCATGCACTCCGCCTCAGGACTCGTCCCGCGAGTGCGGTGGGTTGCCCGTCGGTTGACTGCCTTTGGTAGCTGCCAACCTTGGTTGGCAACAGCTTTTGACTTTGCTTTTTTCTTTTGACTTTGAATTTCCGCTCTCGTTCCGCGCGCGCAGGAAACTGTCACTCGTCCCCCTCAAACCACGACCAATCCAGGCGCCACGAACGAACGCTCCTACTTCGCATACTGCCCCCCGCAGTCGGCATCCTTGCCCGGCCCCAGTTCGATGGTTGCCAGCAATGCCGCCGGCGGGGCGATGCTGCCCAGTGCCAGGGCCACCGCGCCGCGGATGCCCAGCGCCTTGAAGTCCGGGCGGAACGACGGGTCCTTGAAAGTGCCGGCGATGTGCAGTGGCGAGCGCAGCACCAGGATGCTCTTGTCCTTCGGGCGTGGCTTCAACAGGAGGTCCAGGCTCTCGTCGCGCAGGCTGACCGTGCCTTCGCCGATGAGGATCGTGTCGGTGGTATCCACCGCCAACGCCTGGCTGGTCATCAGGCCGTCGCGCACGCCGAAGTCGGCGAAGGCGCAACGCAGGGGGATCTGCTTGTCGCCGGTCACCAGGAATTTCAGCGACTCGGTGATGTCCAGGCCGGCCAGTTCCATCACCAGGTTGCCGACATGGCCACGGCCCATTGCCAGGCCGACCTTGCCGCTGCTGCTGCCGAGCATCGCGGCGATCGAATTGCCGCGGCCACTCAGGTCCACCTCGCCGCCGATGCCACCCTTGGCCTGTTCGGCCAGCTTGGCGTCGGGGAACAACTGGCCAAGCTGCACGCCGCGCACACTGGCCTTCAGCGCGGTACTGATCTGCGGCTGGCGCGCGTCCATGCGGATCGTGCTGCGGATGTCGCCGCCGGCGACGCCGAAGTTCAGTGGGTCCAGCCGCAGCACACCGTCGTCCAGCAACAGGTGTGCATCCATGTCGTCCAATGGCAATGACGGCGCGTTGATGCGGTGGGCTTTCCAACGCACGTCGGCATCCATCGCACGCAGCTTGCCGAGGTTGTAGGGCGTGTCCGGCAACACACGCGCACGCGCGGCGACCCGTGCGGCCTCGGCCTTCTGCTCTGCATTGGCGGTTTCGCCGCCGCCGGTCTTCGGTGGCGCACCGACGAAGCCGGCCAGGTCATCGAAGTCCAGGCGTCTGGATTCCAGCGTGGCGGTCAGTCGCGGGCGCGCGCCTCCCACTTCGAACTGCAGGTTGCCACCGAGGTCGCTGTCGCCGACCTTGCCGGTGAACTGCTCGTAACGCCAAAGGTCGTGGTCACGCTTGAGCCGACCATTCAACGCGTAGGGCGGGGACGGCGGAATGGCGATGCCGAGCAAGGGGTAGAGGTCGGCCAGGTCCTGGCCGCTGAGCGCGAACTGCAGGTCGAACACGCGCAGCTGGAAGGGATTGGTCAATGTGCCGCTGGCGACGGCGTGGGTGGCGCCAGCACGACCGTCGAGGTGGATGCGGAACGGGTGGCCGCTGTCGGTCAGCTCCAGCGGTGATTCAGTACCACCGCGCAGGGTGAACGGATTGCCCCGCCAGCGTCCCTTGCCCTGCACCAGCAGCGGTGGCGCCGCGTCGGCCTGTTTCGGCTGGCCGCTGCGCACGTCCACGCGGATATCGGTGCGGCCGAGCGCATCGAGGAACTGCAGGCGACCGTCATCGACGCGCAGCCGTTTGAGCTGGGGGCTGGTCCCGCCGGCGCTGTCACCGAGGAAATCCCAGTTGCCCGGTTCGCCTTTGCGCGGGGCGGTTTCCAGCAGCACGTCCGGCCGGGTCAGGCGCACTTCGGGCAGCTGCACGCTGCCGCGCAGCAGGGGCCAGACCCGCACGTCGATCTCGACGCGGTCGGCACTGGCCATATCGGGTTGTTTCGCCCAGCTGGCATTGGCGAAGGTGACCGCATCGGCGCGGATCGTGCTGGTGCGGCCGAGGTCGACATCAAGGTTCCCGATGTGCAGCACGCGGCCGGTGCGTGCCTGCACCGCGCGCTCCACCGGCCCCTTGAACCAGTTCCAGTCCCACAACGCGATCAGTACCAGGACCGCCGCCAGCAGGAAGATCAGGATCGTGAGCCAGCGCTGGCCTCGTGGGCCGGGGCGGCGGAGGCGCCAGCGGGGCGTGCGCTTTGCGGCAGGGGAGGCGGCAGCATTCACGCTGCCATGGTTGCCCCCTCTTCGTGGACAGGGCGCGAAGCGACCATGTGCATGGTGTGCACGCGCTGCCGTCGAGCGGCCGTTACAGCACCTGCATGGTGACCGCGACGAAGTGGCAGACGCTGCCGCCGATCACGAACAGGTGCCAGATGGCATGCGAGTACGGGATCGATTCACGGTGGTAGAAATAGGTCCCCAGCGTGTACGACAGGCCGCCGGCGAACAGCCAGGTGAGGGTGCCGCCATCGATCGAGGCCCACATCGGCTTGATCGCCACGACCACCAGCCAGCCCATGGCGATGTAGATCACCGTTGAGAGCACCTTGAAGCGGCCGGTGTAGAACAGCTTGAACACCACGCCGCCCAGCGCCAGCGCCCAGATCGCGGTGAACAGGCCCCAGCCCCACGGACCGCGCAGGCCGATCAGGGTGAACGGGGTATAGGTGCCCGCGATCAGCACATAGATCGCGCAATGGTCGAACACCTTCAACCGGCCCTTGGCGACCGGATGCTGGATGGCGTGGTACAGCGTGGAGGCGGTGTACAGCAGCAACAGCGCGATACCGAATACGATCGCGCTGGCCAGCTGCCAGCCGTCGCCGTAGATCGCCGCCAGGGTGATCAACACCGCGCTGGCTGCCAGGGCGAATACCGCGCCCAGGCCATGGGTCAGGGCGCTGGCGATTTCTTCACGGATCGAAGCAATGGACGTCGTGGACATGGCGTAGGCATTGTTCGCGGGGAGGGGGACCCGCACCCCCCTATCATCGCCGCGATGGGCGATGCGTGCACGCCTGTCACCGTATGGTGGGTGAATGCCTGCCTTGCCTTGGCTGGGGTCAGAGCCCTTTCCTGCCGGAAAGGGATCCGACCCCGTGGCATCAGCCTGCCGAAACGGTATGCGCCGCTTCGCGGGTGGCAGAGAAGCGCACGTCCGGCGAGCGTTCCTGGGCCAGCTGCAGGTTGACCCGGGTCGGCGCCAGGTAGACCAGGTGCCCGGCGGCATCCAGCGCCAGGTTCAGCGCGTTCTTCTCGCGGAACTCTTCCAGCTTCTTCTCGTTGCTGCAGTGGACCCAGCGCGCAGTGGTCACACTCACCGGCTCGAAGGTGGCTTCCACGCCGTACTCGTCCTTCAGGCGGTAGGCGGCCACGTCGAACTGCAGCACGCCGACGGCACCCAGGATCAGGTCGTTGCTGGTGAGCGGGCGGAAGAACTGGGTCGCGCCTTCCTCGGACAGCTGGGCCAGGCCCTTCTGCAGCTGCTTGAGCTTGAGTGGATCGCGCAGGCGGGCGCGGCGGAACAGTTCCGGGGCGAAGTTGGGGATCCCGGTGAAGGTGACCGCTTCGCCTTCGGTGAAGGTATCGCCAATGGAGATGGTGCCGTGGTTGTGGATGCCGATCACATCGCCCGGCCACGCCTCGGCGGCGATTTCGCGGTCGCTGGCCATGAAGGTCAGCGCGTTGGCCAGCTTCATTTCCTTGCCGGTACGCACGTGGAAGGTCTTCATGCCGGCGCTGAAGCGGCCCGAGCAGACCCGCATGAAGGCCACGCGGTCGCGGTGCTGCGGGTCCATGTTGGCCTGGATCTTGAACACGAAGCCGGTCAGCTTGTTTTCTTCCGGGGCGATCTCGCGGCCGGTGGTGGAGCGCGCCTGCGGTGCGGGTGCGTGTTCGACGAAGAAGTCCAGCAGCGGCTGCACGCCGAAGTTGTTGACGCCCGAGCCGAAGAACACCGGCGTCTGCTTGCCCTCGCGGTAGGCCTGCAGGTCGAACGGGTGGCTGGCGCCCTGCACCAGTTCCAGCTCGTCGCGCAGGTCGGCCAGCATCTGTGCACCGATCTTCTCGGCCAGGCCGGGAGCATCGATGGACGGGAAAATGGTCGAGTCCTGGCGGGTGAAGTTGCGGCCCGGTTCGTACAGGTGCACTTCGCCGGTCAGCAGGTGGACCACGCCCTTCAGGCGCTGGCCCATGCCGATCGGCCAGGTGACCGGCGCGCACTGGATGCCGAGCACGGTTTCCACTTCATCCAGCAGCTCGATCGGGTCCTTGCCCTCGCGGTCGAGCTTGTTGATGAAGGTCATGATCGGGGTGTCGCGCAGGCGGCACACTTCCATCAGCTTGATGGTGCGCTCTTCCACGCCCTTGGCCACGTCGATCACCATCAGCGCCGAGTCCACCGCGGTCAGCACGCGGTAGGTGTCTTCGCCGAAGTCGGCGTGGCCGGGGGTGTCGAGCAGGTTGACGATCTTGCCTTCATACGGGAACTGCATCACCGAGGAGGTGACGGAGATGCCGCGCTCCTTTTCCAGCGCCATCCAGTCGGAGGTGGCGTGGCGGGCAGCCTTGCGGCCCTTGACCGAACCGGCCATCTGGATCGCGCCCCCGAACAGCAGCAGCTTTTCGGTCAGCGTGGTCTTGCCGGCGTCAGGGTGGGAAATGATGGCGAAGGTGCGGCGACGCGACGCTTCGTTGGCGACTTCGGACATGGCAGTGGCGCCCGCCCGGGGCGCTTTTCAAAGAGATAAGCGCCCGATTATACCGGCCGGGGGCGGTCAGCGCCCGGTACCGCCTTCGGCCTCGCCCTGGCGGGCGAACTGCAGCTGGCCCTGCTCGGCGAAGATGCGCACCGGCACCGAGCGCAGGCCCATGCCGCGATTGACCTGCACCACGAAGTGCAGGTGCGGGGCACTGCTATAGCCGCTGTTGCCAGACAGGCCGATCGGCTGTCCGGCCCCTATCGCCTGGCCACGACGCACGCGCATGCCGCCGGCCTGCAGGTGGCCGTACAGCGCCATGCTGCCGTCGCTGTGCAGCACGCGGATGAAGTTGGCGCGGGCACCATCGCGTTCGCGGTCCTGGCCGTTGCCACGGAAGCCATCCTGGATCTGCATCACCGTACCCTCGCGCGCGGCCAGCACCAGGGTGCCCTCCGGCAGTGCGAAGTCGACCGCGTCGCGGTTCTCCTCGTCGTCATGGCTGAATCGTCCCTGCGGCGCCTGGTCCACGCGCAGGCGCGCCGCATCGAATGGCAGGCGGTAGGCGACATCTTCGGCCTGTGCGGCCGGGTTGCCCGGCACCGACTGCAGGCGCAGATCCAGCATGCGGCCATCGATCGGGGCGGGCAGGTGGCCGACTACCAGGCTGCTGTCGCCCTGGATCAGCGACTCGACCGGGAGGCCTTCGACCGGGTGCCCGGGGGCGGCGCGCAGCTGGATCTGCAGCGGCCCTGCCAGCCCGTTGTCGATCCGGGCCTGCCATTGCGTACCGACCGGCTGCAGGCGCAATTGGGCCATGAGGGCGGCGCCCTCGGCACTGCCTGCGCGGGTGGCCGGGGCGGAAGGGGGAGCCAGTCCCCAGCCCTGGCGCCAGTCGCCGGCGTGTGCGGTCGCGCTCGCCAGCAGAGGCAGCAGCAGGCAGGACAGGGGCAGGCGCGACATCGGCGTTTCCAGCGGAATGGACCGCCCGGACTGTACCCGATCCTGAACAGGGCGACCGGGACGGCCTTCGCATAGCTGTCCCAAGAATATTCATCGCTTTATCCGCATGAAGGGATTGACAGTGCCGGAAAGGGCTGGCATCGTGGCCCCACCATCGAGACCGGCAGAGGGACAGGCCCTTTGAAGCCGGGGCAGCCCGCAGGCGCGCAAGCGCCTGCGTAGGTGCCAAATCCTGCGGGGACCGTGGCGTCCACCGAAAGATGGTTCGAACCATGCACCACACGTGCATCTCGAACGCGGGCCCCGCGAAGGCTCGATGGCCGATTCCCCAACCGGATCCCGCCATGAGCTTCGCCGCCAGTACCGCCATTCGCCCCGAACCCTTTGTCCCCGTCAGCGTGCCGGTCGAAGACCGCGTGCATGCCGAGCGCGGTGAGTTCGCCGCGGTGCTGTCGATGCGCCACGCCGGCCCCAGCCCGGTGCGCCTGCGCTATGAGTGGGTCGGTCCGGCCAATGCACCGGTGGTGGTGCTGGCCGGCGGCATTTCCGCCCATCGCCACGTGGCGTCCAACACGCAGTTCCGCGAGAAGGGCTGGGCCGAAGACCTGGTGGGCAGCGGCCGCGCGCTGGATCCGCAGCAGCTGCGCGTGCTGGCCTTCGACTTCATCGGCGCCGACGGTGCACTTGATGTGCCGATCGATACCGCCGACCAGGCCGATGCCTTGGCGCTGCTGCTGGACCATCTCGGCATCCGCACGCTGAAGGCCTTCGTTGGCTATTCGTATGGCGCGCTGGTCGGCCAGCAGTTCGCGATCCGTCATCGTGCCCGCGTGCGTCAGCTGGTGCTGGCCAGCGGTGCGCACCGACCGCATCCGTATGCCGCCGCCTGGCGCGCATTGCAGCGCCGCGCGGTCGCGCTGGGCCAGCTGCAGTGCGGCGAAGACCACGGCCTGGCCCTGGCCCGGCAGTTCGCCATGCTCAGCTACCGCACCCCGGAAGAGTTCGGCGAGCGCTTTGATGCTGCGCCGGAGGTCATCAATGGCCGCGTGCGCGTGGCTGCCGAAGACTATCTCGACGCGGCCGGTGCGCAGTACGTCGCGCGCACGCCAGTGACCGCTTACCTGCGCCTGTCCGAATCAATCGACCTGCACCGCGTCGATCCCACCGCGATCCTGCCGCCGACCGTGGTGGTGGCCGTGGAGGGCGACCGCCTGGTGCCGCTGGCCGACCTGGTCGGCCTGGTCGAAGGGCTGGGCCCGCGCGGCAGCCTGCGCGTGCTGCGCTCGCCCTATGGCCACGATGCCTTCCTCAAAGAAACCGATCGCATCGATGCGATCCTCGCCACCGCCTTCCGCACTTCTGGAGAGTCCGCATGAGCCTGCACGCCAACGAGCCGTCCTGTAGTCGTACCACTGCCGCCGTCCGTGCCGGCATCGATCGGGACACCGCGCATGGCGCGGTCACGCCGCCGATCGTGCTGTCGTCGAACTTCAGTTTTGAAGGCTTCGGCAACAAGCGCCAGTACGATTACACGCGCAGTGGCAACCCGACCCGCGACCTGCTGGGTGAAGCGCTGGCCGAGCTGGAAGGCGGCGCCGGCGGCGTCATCACCGCGACCGGCATGGGCGCGATCAACCTGGTGCTGAACGCGCTGCTGCAGCCGGGCGACACCCTGGTGGTGCCGCACGATGCCTACGGCGGCAGCTGGCGGCTGTTCAACGCGTTGGCAAAGAAGGGGCACTTCGAACTGGTCACCGCCGACCTGACCGATCCGCGAGCGCTGGCGCAGGCGCTGGCCACGCAGCCAAAGCTGGTGCTGGTGGAAACCCCGTCCAACCCGCTGCTGCGCATCACCGACCTGCGCTTCGTCATTGATGCCGCGCACAAGGCCGGTGCCCTCGTGGTGGTCGACAACACCTTCCTGTCACCGGCGCTGCAGCAGCCGCTGTCGTTTGGTGCGGACCTGGTGCTGCATTCCACCACCAAGTACATCAATGGCCACAGCGATGTGGTGGGTGGGGCGGTGGTCGCGCGCGATCCGGCGCTGCACGAGCAGCTGGTGTGGTGGGGCAACGCGCTGGGCCTGACCGGTTCGCCGTTCGATGCCTTCCTGACCCTGCGCGGCCTGCGCACGCTGGATGCGCGCCTGCGCGTGCACCAGGAAAACACGGCGTCGATCGTTGCCCTGCTGGACCAGCATCCGGCGGTCGGCGCGGTGTACTACCCGGGCCTGGCCAATCACCCGGGCCACGCCATCGCCGCGCGCCAGCAGAATGGCTTCGGCGCGATGCTGTCATTCGAACTGGCGCACTGCGCCGGTGATGATCCGCATGCGGCGGTGCGTGCATTTGTGGACGGGCTACGCTGTTTCACCCTGGCCGAATCGCTGGGCGGCGTCGAAAGCCTGATCGCACATCCGGCCACGATGACTCATGCGGCGATGACCGCCGAAGCGCGTGCAGCCGCCGGCATCAGCGAAGGGCTGCTGCGCCTGTCGGTCGGCATCGAGGCCGAGCGTGACCTGCTGGCCGATCTCGGCGCCGCGCTGCAGCGCGCCGAAGCGGTGATCGATGCGGCCGCCCGCCGCAAACAGGTGGTGGACGCATGAGCGCACTCGCCGCTGACATTCCTGCGCTGGGGGCGGGACGCCTGGCGCTGCTCGGTACGGGCACGGTCGGTTCGGCCTTCGTACAGCGCTACCAGGCGCTGCAGGCACGCGGGTTGGAACTGCCCAGCGTGCAATGGCTGGCCAACTCGCGCACCGCGCTGGAGATCGATCGCGACCTGGCGCTGCCCTTGGAACTGGCACGTCGAGCCCCCCGCGATGGCCACAGTTCGCCACCATGGGCGAGCGCCGAAGGGCTGGAGCGTGGCGACGTGGTGGTCGATGCCACGGCCAGTGAAGACGTGGCCGCCCGTCACGTGCAATGGCTGGCGCGCGGCGTGCATGTGGTGACCGCCAACAAGCTGGGCCGGGGCGCGCAGCTCGCCCGCGCGCAGGCCATTGCCGAAAGCTGTGCCGACAGTGGCGCGCGTTATGGCGACAGTGCCACCGTTGGTGCCGGGCTGCCGCTGTTGAGCAGCCTGCGCGCGCTGGTGGCCGGTGGCGATCACATCCATGCCATCGAGGGCGTGCTGTCCGGCTCGCTGGCGTGGCTGTTCCATCGCTATGACGGCCAGTCGCCGTTCTCGGCGGCGGTGCGCGAGGCGCTGGCGGCCGGTTATACCGAGCCAGACCCGCGTCTGGACCTGTCCGGCGAGGACGTGCGCCGCAAGCTGCTGATCCTGGCGCGCAGCAGCGGGCTGGCGCTGGATGCGTCGCAGGTACAGGTGGATTCACTGGTGCCTGAAGCGCTGGCAGCGTTGCCGCTGGAGGATGCCGTGGCTGCCTTGGAGCAGCTGGATGCGCCGCTGCAGGCGCGTTGGCAGCAGGCACGTGACAACGGCCGCGTGCTGCGTTTCGTTGGCCGTGTTGACAGCGAAGGTGCGCAGGTGGGCCTGCGCGAACTGCCGGCCGATCATCCGCTGGCGCAGGGTGCCGGCACCGACAACCGCGTGGCCATCCACAGCGATCGCTACCGCCACCAACCCTTGTTGATCCAGGGACCGGGTGCCGGCGCGGAAGTCACTGCGGCTGCGTTGCTGGATGACGTGCTGCGGATCGTGGGTTGATCGCATTGTTCCTGTAGCGCCGAGCCCACGCTCGGCTGCTCCTGACAGAACCCCGGTCCTGCCGCATGAGCCGAGCGTGGGCTCGGCTCTACAGAGGGCACGCCTGCCGGTCAGCGGGACTTCAGGGCCTTCAACAACGCGCTGTTGAACTGCTTGGGGTCCTGCACCTGCGGCGAATGGCCCAGTTCGGCGAACTCGACCAGCGTCGCGCCGGGAATCGCTGCGGCCGCTGCTTTGCCCAGCACCGGATAATTGCCCAGCGTCGCCTTCACCGCAGGCGGCGCCAGGTCGCGCCCGATCGCGGTGCGGTCCTTCTGGCCGATGAAAAGCGTGGTCGGCACCTGCAGGTGCTTCAGTTCGTAGACCACCGGCTGGTTGAACACCATGTCCGAGGCCAGCGCCTGGCTCCATGCAACGGCCTGCTTGCCCGGGCCTTCGTACATGCCAGACTGCATCCGCGCCCACGGTTCGTAGGCCGGTTTCCATTTGCCGTCGTAGTACACCTCCAGCTGGTAGCGGCGGATGCTGTCATAGCTGATGTTCATTTCGCCGGCGTACCACGCGTCGACGCTGCGCCAGGGGACGCCCAGCGCCTTCCAGTCCTCCAGCCCGATCGGATTGACCAGCGACAGGCTGCGCAGGTCCTGCGGGAACATCAGCGCGTAGCGCACCGCCAGCATGCCGCCCATCGAATGACCGACCAGGTGCACCGGGACGTCACCCAGTTGCAGCTGTTGCAGCAGGGCATGGGTGTTGGCGGCCAGCTGCGCGAACGAATACTGGTAACGCTCGGGCTTGCTGGATTTGCAGAAGCCCACCTGGTCCGGGGCAATCACCCGATAGCCGGCGGCGACCAGTGGCTTGATCGATTCCTTCCAGGTGGCGGCACAGAAGTTCTTGCCGTGCAGCAGCACCACCACGCCGATGGGTGCCTTCTTCGGCGCGATGTCCAGGTAGGCCATCTCCAGCGGCTGCCGCTGCGATTCCAGCGCGAAGGTCTTCACCGGATAGCCGTAGTCGAAACCCTCCAGCCGAGGCCCGTAGGTGGGGGCGGCCAGGGCGGCCAGCGGAAGGCAGGCAAGCAGGGCGGCAGCGATCACGCGCATGGGGCAATCCGGGGTGGGGAAGCCCCGAGCCTAACCGGAACGCGGTGACGGTGTCGCCCGTTCGGGCAAGGGTGACCGGGTAGAGTCGACTGTTGGTCGACTGCTCTTCCCTCAGGCCGCGGAAATCCCGCGCTGCGCGCGATGGTCGACTGACAGTCGACTCTACCTGTGGCCCGTCGCCATCGCGCCGGAGCCGGTCGCCCTCAGCACTCGATGACGTTCACCGCCAGGCCACCGCGGCTGGTTTCCTTGTACTTGTCCTGCATGTCGCGGCCGGTATCGCGCATGGTCTTGATGACCTTGTCCAGCGACACCTTGTGCTTGCCGTCGCCACGCATCGCCATGCGCGAGGCATTGATCGCCTTCACCGCGCCCATTGCATTGCGCTCGATGCAGGGAATCTGCACCAGGCCGCCGATCGGGTCGCAGGTCAGGCCCAGGTTGTGTTCCATGCCGATTTCCGCGGCGTTCTCGATCTGGCTCGGGTTGCCCCCCAGCGCCGCGACCAGGCCACCGGCCGCCATCGAGCAGGCCACGCCCACTTCGCCCTGGCAGCCCACTTCGGCACCGGAAATCGAAGCGTTTTCCTTGTACAGGATGCCGATCGCCGCCGAGGTCAGCAGGAAATCGAACACGCGCTGTTCGTTGGCGCCGGGGCAGAAGCGGTCGAAGTAATGCAGCACCGCCGGCAGTACGCCGGCCGCACCGTTGGTCGGTGCGGTCACCACGCGGCCACCGGCAGCGTTCTCTTCGTTCACTGCCAGTGCGTACAGGTTGACCCAGTCCAGCGTCGTCAGCGGATCGCGCATCGCCGCTTCCGGCTTCGACGACAGCTCGCGGTACAGCGCCGGTGCACGACGGCCGACCTTCAGGCCACCCGGCAGCACGCCCTCCTCGCGGATGCCGCGGGTGACGCACGACTGCATCGCGCTCCAGATCTCGCGCAGCTGGGCGCGGATCTCGTCTTCGCTGCGCCAGCACTTTTCGTTCTCGAACATCAGCTGGGCGATGCTCAGGCCGCTGCGTGCGGTCTGTGCCAGCAGCTCGTCGCCGCTCTTGAACGGGTAGGGCAGCGGGGTTTCATCGGGCACGATGCGGTCATCGGCTGCGTCGTCCTGGTTGACCACGAAGCCACCACCGACCGAGTAGTAATCGCGGGTGGCGATCACTTCGTCGTCGGCGTTGTACGCGGTGAAGCGCATGCCGTTGGTGTGGTAGGGCAGCTTCTGGCGCTTGTTCATGCCGAGATCGCGCTTCTCGTCGAAGGCGATCTCGTGCTGGCCCATCAGCTGGATGCGCTTGCTGCTGCGGATGCGCTCCAGGGTGGCCGGAATGATGTCCGGGTCGATCAGGTTAGGCCGTTGGCCTTCCAGGCCCAGCAGGATCGCCTTGTCGGTGCCATGGCCGCGGCCGGTCAAGGCCAGCGAGCCGTAGACATCGGCGCGGATGCGCGCGACCTCGTGCAGGCGACCCGGGTCGAGCAGCCAGCGATGGATGAATCGCTCGGCGGCCTTCATCGGTCCGACGGTGTGCGAGGAGCTCGGGCCAATGCCGATCTTGAAAACGTCGAACGTGCTGACAGCCATGGATGCCAAACTGCGGGTACCGGACAAGCGGCTATTCTAGCGGCTTGCCGGGCCATCCGATGGCTGCGGCGCAGCATTTCCGCCACGGGAGCCTGACTGGTGCTGACCCTGATCCAGCGTGACGATTGCCACCTGTGCGACATGGCCCTGGCCGAGCTGGCCAAGGCGCGGGCGCCGGAGTTCGAATCGGTGTTCCTGGATGACCAGCCGGCGCTGGAAGCGCGCTATGGCACGCGGGTGCCGGTGCTGCGCGACGAGCGCGGCGAGCGCGAGCTGGACTGGCCGTTCGATGCTGCCACGGTGCAGGCCTGGTTGGCCGTCGATCGGTAGTGCCGGCCGCTGGCCGGCAACCCCTCTGTTCCCGGTGATGCCGGCCAGCGGCCGGCACTACCGGATGCGTTGCGATGCCCGGTGATGCCGGCCGCGGGCACGGCATCACCGGATGCGTCTTATTTCGCGTCGAACTTCACGATCGTGCTGATCGCGGTGTCGTCCGGAATGGTCTTGGTATCGGCCCAGTCACCGCCGCCGACGCCGAAGTCCAGGCGCTTGACCGTGGCCTTGCCGGTCAGCACCGGCTGGGTGCCCGGCTTCCAGGTGAAGGTCAGGGTGACCGGCTTGCTGACGCCGCGCAGTTCCAGGGTGCCATCGGCGGCGAACTGGTCGTTGCCCACGGCGCGGAAGCCCTTGGCGGTGTAACGCGCGGTGGCGAACTTGCCGACATTGAAGAAGTCGGCGCCCTGCAGGGTCGAGTCACGGTCGCTGTTGCCGCTCCTGGCGCCTGCCAGCGGAATCACCACATCCAGCGAACCGGCGGCCGGGTTGGCCGGGTCGAAGCTGAGCCTGGTGGCGAAGCCCGGGAAGCTGCCGGTGAACACTTCGCCGTCGTACTTGCTGGCGAACACCAGGATCGAGCCGGCACCGGGGGCCTGCGCATACTCCGCAGCGAGCGCCGGGGCGGTGGCCAGCATGCCGGCCAGGGCGGCAGCCACGGCGGCCGGAGTGGTCAGTTTCAGGTTCATCGGTCAGTCCTTCTGAGGGGAGGCGAGCCAGCCGCGCGGCAACATGCGGGACAGCGTTGCATCGCGCTGGAACAGGTGGTGGTAGAAGGCAGCGCCGGCATGGGCCAGCACCACCGCGATCAACAGCCAGAAGCCGTATTCGTGGAGGGCATGGGACACCACGACGACCTGCGGGTCGGGGCCGCTCAGCTTGGGCACGTCGACCAGGCCGAACCAACGGAACGGGCGCAGGCCACTGGCCGAATCGTACAGCCAGCCCGACAGCGGAATGGCAAACATCAGCACGTACAGCAGCACGTGGGTGGCACTGGCGATGCGTTCCTGCCAGCTGGGCACGCCCGGCACCTGCTTCGGCGCACCGGCATACAGGCGCCAGCCGAGACGGAACAGCACCAGCGCCAGCACGGTGATGCCGATCGACTTGTGCGCGGTGTAGACCCAGAAGTACTTGGGCGTCTTGGGCAGTTCGCCCATGGTCAGGCCGACCACGCCCAGGGCGAGGATCAGCAGTGCGATCAACCAGTGCAGGAGCTGGCTGACACTTCCCCACGCGGCGGGGGTGTTCTTGGCGGTCATGAAGGGTCCTTGGGGGCCGTCGTGTGGTCGGAGTGTGGAACGGGAGCGGGAGTTCCCGGGGCGTCGCTGCGGTCGAGGGTGGCTTCGGCCTCGATCCGCACCTGTACCGCATCACCGATGACCCCCGGCCAGGCGGTGATGCCGAACGCGCGCCGGCTCAGCGTCGTGCTGGCGGAAAACCCGGCGGTGCGTCGGAATGGAGGGAGCGGGTAGCGCTTGAGCGCGTTGAGGGTCACGTCCAGGGTGACTTCCTGGCTGACCCCGCGCAGGGTCAGCGTGCCGATCACATGCGCACGCTTGGCGTCGATCGGTTCGACCCGGCTGGAGACGAAGCGTGCGCTGGGGAATCGCTCGCCATCGAGCAGGCTGCGGGCCAGCGTGGCCTGGTTCCACTTGGCGTCGCCAAGGTCCAGACGCGACACCGGAATGTCCACTTCCAGGGTGGCGTCGCGCCAGTTGTCGGGATCGAACAGCACGCGGCCCTCGCTGCCGGACACGGTGCCCATGGCCTGCGAGTAGCCCGCGTGATCGATGGAGAACAGCACCCGCGTGTGCACCGGATCGAGGCGATAGGTGTCGGCGGCCGCCCAGGCAGGGGCGGTGGCGAGCAGCATCGGCAGCAGGGCCAGGCAGGGACGCATCGATGGCGGGCTCCGGAAGGTGACGCTGTGATCATACGCACAGCCCCCTGCCAACGTTGCGTGCATGGCTGCAACAGTTCGTGGTGGGGCCGCCGCTGGAAACAGCCTGTTGCAGCCATGAACCCGGCCCTGTGTGACAATCGGCCCAGGACAGGGGGTTCAGGATGACGAGCGGCTGGCGCCGGTGGTGCCGTGGCATCGCAGGTATGGGACTGCTGCTGATGGCGATGGCCACGGCGGCTGCGACCCTGGACATGGCAGAAACACCGCGCCTGCGCCGCTTCGGTGCCGCCGAAGGCTTGCCGTCACGCATGGTGGTGGCGCTGGCCGAGGATCGCCAGGGCCACATCTGGGCCGCCACCGATGGTGGACTCGCCCGTTATGACGGCAACAGCCTGCGGGTCTGGGAGCACGATCCGGAACAGCCGGGCTCGCTGCCCGGCAACGAGATCGAGACCCTGCTGATCGATCCGCTGGACCGGGTCTGGGTGGGCATCAACGGCAAGGGCGTGGCCCGCCTGGATGCCGACCGCGAGCGCTTCCGGACCTTCGACACGGTCAATTCCACCTGCCAGGGGCAGTTCTGGGCGCTGGCCTATGTCGACGACGCCTTGTGGATCGGGACCAACAACCATGGCGTCTGCCGGCTTGGCGAGGACGGCAGCGTGCGCCTCTACACCCATGACCCGGCGCAGCCGGGGGGCCTGCCCAGCAACAGCATCTTCACCAGCCTGGTCGATGCGCAGGGCCGCCTGTGGCTGGGCACCGAAGCGGGCGTGGCGCGTTGGAACGGCAGCGGATTCGAGCCGGTGGCCGCGCGGGAACTGGGCACGCTGAGCGTGCTCCGGTTGAGCCGGGATGCGGAGGGTTCGATCTGGGTCGGCAGCCAGAACGATGGCCTGTACCGCATCGATGGGCAGGAACGGGTCAGTCGTCCGCGATGGGCCGACAGCGCCCAGCTGCGCTCGGCCCTGGTCCTGGCCGATCGCCAGGGGGGCTACTGGGCTGGCACCTCCGATGGCCTGTTGCGGGGGGATGCGGCGGCGCTGCGCCGGCTGGAGGGCGACCGCGGCAGCGGCTTCCTGACCGCGCACAGCGGTGTGCTCGATCTGCTGCAGGACCACGAGGGCGGATTGTGGGTGGCGCTGCTGACCCAGGGCCTGGCCTATCTGCCACCGGACTGGCGGCGCTTCTCGATCTGGAACCAACTCGACGGCAAGCCGCTGGACAGCCAGTACCTGTTGAGCGCGGCCAGCGATGGGAAGAACTACTACGTCGGCTCGGCGCGAGGGGTGTACCAGCTCGATGCGCAGGGCACCCTGCGCCTGCTGGCCAGCGACCGGCAGCTCGGCAGCGGCGTGGTGTGGTCGGTGCTGCCGCGCCCGGATGGGCGCCTGTGGCTGGGACGCGGCGGCCGCATCACCGTCTACGATCCGGCTACCGACGCGCTGCGCGATCTGCGGATCGATGGCAGTGCCGACCTGCGCCAGCGCATCGACCTGATGCGGCAGGCGCCTGATGGCACGGTGTGGGTGTCGGTGATGGGCCTGGACCTGCAGCAGCGCGATGCAGAGGGCCGGCTGCTGCACCGCTATCCGCTGGAGCATTTCCGCGGGACCGCCGATGCGCCGATCGAGCAGATCCGCTTCGACGCCCATGGCCGGCCCTGGGTGATGGGTGACATGGGCATCTGGCGCGAGCAGGCTGGACGCTTCGAGGCAGTACCGGGCGTTTCGCGCGGGCCCATCTACGACCTGGTGTGGATCGATCCGCAACAGTTGTGGCTGGCGCGCCAAGGCGCGTTCGAGCGCTACCAGTGGGATGGCATGAGCCTGCGCCTGATCCAGCGCATCGATGGCAGTGCAGGCGTGCCGCCGGTCACCATGGGCGGGCTGGCGCTGGCCGGCAACGGCCAGCTGTGGGCGACGACGCCGCGCGGCCTGCTGCGTTGGGACCCGAAAACGCGGCGCCTGCAGCAGTTCAACGAGCGCGATGGACTGTCCGATGCGGAGTTCACCGGCCGGCCACCGGCAGTGAATGCAGATGGTCGCGTGCTGGCCGTCACCCAGACCGGGTTGGTTGCCTTCGATGTGAATGCCGACGACACGGTGCTGCCTTCTTCATCGCTGGTGATCGCCGAAGTGCGCGTACGCCGCGACGACGCGCGCGGCTGGCAACCGTTGCCGCTCACCGGCACCCTGTTGCTGGGACCGGATGACCGCGATCTGCAGATCGATGCGCGGCTGCTGTCCTATGCCAGCCCGCAGGGCAACCGTTACCGCTTCCGCGTGCAGGGCTATGACCAGGACTGGGTGGAGCAGGGGGGCGATGGCCAGCGCACCCTGTCGCGGCTGCCGACCGGCAGCTACGTCATCGAGGTGCAGGCAGCGACCGCCCGGGGCGCGTGGACGCCTTCGCAGCAGTTGCAGGTGAAGGTGCTGCCGCCGTGGTGGCGCAGCGGCATGGCGATCTTCGGCTACATCCTGCTGGGGTCGCTGCTGCTGGTGGTCCTGGTCTGGTCGGTCCGCGCGCGGCTGCGCCGTCGCCAGCAATGGCAGCTGACGGTGCACAAGCAGCAGCTGGCCGAGCAGGCCTCGCAGGCCAAGAGCCGTTTCCTGGCCACGCTGGGCCACGAAGTACGCACGCCGATGACCGGCGTGCTGGGCATGAGCGAACTGCTGCTGGCGACTCCGCTGGATCCGGTGCAGCGTGGCTACGCGGGGTCGATCCAGCAGGCCGGCAGCCATCTGCTGCGGCTGGTCAACGATGCGCTGGACCTGGCCCGCATCGAAGCCGGGCGGCTTGAGCTGGATCTGCGTCCGTTCGACCTGGAGGAACTGCTCGACCAGGTGCAGGGCCTGATGCAGCCGATGGCGCAGCAGCGCCAGCTGGAATTCCGGCGCGGTGAAAACCCGGCAGGGCCGGTCAGTGTCAGCGGCGACGAGATGCGCGTGCGCCAGATCCTGCTGAACCTGCTCGGCAACGCCATCAAGTTCACCGAGCGCGGCCACGTCGGCCTGGCCGTGCGCCTGGAAGAGAAGGGCGGCCTGTGTTTCGAAGTGCATGACAGTGGCCCGGGCATCAATGCCGAGCAGCAGCAGCGCCTGTTCCATCGTTTTGAACAGGCCGACGGTCCGCGTACCGCGTCGCGCTACGGCGGCAGTGGCCTGGGACTGGCGATCTGCCAGGAACTGGCGGTGGCGATGGGGGGGCGTATCGAAGTGGACAGCCAGCCTGGCAAGGGTGCGCGGTTCCGCGTGCGCCTGCCCCTGCCCTGGACGCGCCAGGCCGCCGGCACCGCGGGCGAGGTGGCGGCCCTGCCGGAACTGCCGCCGCTGCGCATCCTGCTGGTCGAGGACGACGCCACGGTGGCCGAGGTCATCGCCGGCCTGCTGCGGGTGCGCGGGCATGAGGTGGTCCACGTGCTGCATGGCCTGGGCGCGCTGTCGGAGATCGCCACCGATGGTTTCGACGTCGGCCTGCTCGATCTCGATCTGCCCGCGCTGGACGGTACGGCCATCGCCCGCCAGCTGCGCACCATGGGCTATGAACTGCCGCTGGTGGCAGTGACCGCCCGTTCCGATGCCTACGCCGAAACCCAGGTGCTGGCCGCCGGCTTCGATGGCTTCCTGCGCAAGCCGGTGACCGGCGACCTGCTGGTGGCGGCCATCGCCCAGGCGCGTGCGAAACGGCAGGCAACTGCGTGACTGTGCCGGCGCCGGGCGTGAACGGCGCGACTTTCGGTTTACCATGCCGACGCCCGCAGCGCGGGAATCATCAGGACCAGCGTGAGGAGGCAATCGGTGGTGTATCTGCGGGCGGCGATGCTGCTGCTGGTCCTCCTGTGCGGCGCGTTGCCCGCTGCGGCACAGCCGGTGCCTCCGAGCCCGCGGCAGGTGACGGTGTTCGATGGCCTGCCGTCCAATACCGTCAACCGCATGGCCGAGGACCGGTACGGCTACCTGTGGATCGCGACCAACGATGGCCTGGCCCGCTATGACGGCCGCACTTACCGCGTGTGGCGTTCCGAGGATGGACTGCGTGACAACCGCATCTGGACGGTGCTGGTCGATGCCCGCAACCAGTTGTGGATAGGCACCGAGAACGCTGGCCTGGTGCGCATGTCGGCCGACCGCCGGCAGCTGCACTTCTACGACCGCAGCAGCCAGCCGTTGATGGGCACCAACACGGTCTGGAGCCTGGCCAGCACGCCTGATGGCTCGATCTGGTTCGGTACCCACGAAGGCGGCCTGTACCGCCTGGACAGCCAGGACCGCCTGCAGCGCTTCCTGCCCGAGCCGAACAATCCGCGCAGCCTGCCTTCGTCGTCGGTGCCCTACCTGGCCACGCTGGCCGATGGCAGCCTGTGGATCGGCACCAAGCATGGCGTGGCACGCTGGACCGGGACCGACTTCGAGCGTGTCGGTACGGACATCATTCCCAGCCTGCTGATCAACGGGTTGACCGCCGAGCCCGATGGCAGCCTGTGGATCAGCACGATGGCCGGGGCCACCGTGCGCCGCCCGGATGGCCGCTTCGAGGCACCACCGTGGAAGCTGCCGCCAGGCGAGCAGGTGCTGGGCATGATGCTGCGCGACGAGCAGGGCGGACATTGGCTGGATACGCGCACCGGGCTGGGACGTGCGGTCGACGGCCAGTACCAGACCGTGCCGCTGTACAGCGCGATCGCACGCGGTCCGGTGCGGCCGAACTGGACCGGTGCCTATGAGGACCGCGAAGGTGGCATCTGGCTGGCCAGCACCAATGCCGGGTTGTGGCACCTCCTGCCACGCTGGTGGCAGTTCTCGGTGCTGTCGCGGCTGGAGGACGACCCCAGCTCGCTGCGCAATGCGCTCGTGCTGGGCACCAGCCCGTCCAGCAATGGCGGTGTCTGGACCGTGGGCAGCCATGGCGCGCTGGACCGCTTCGATCCGAAGACCGGCAGGATCGAGCAGCACCGCACCTGGGTCAACGGCATGCACTGGCTGACCTCGGTGCGCGAGGACCGGCGTGGCCAGGTCTGGATCGGATCGACCGATGCACTGGTGCGCTACGACCCGCAACGGCGCGAACTGCGTCGTTGGGGCCGTGATGCCGGTACCGATGCGGCGATGGAAGGGGTCATCGAAGCGATGATGACCTGCGACGGCGACAGCCTCTGGTTGATGCTTCCCGCGGGCCTGCAGCAACGTGATCTCGACGGACGCCTGCGGCGCCAGCTGGACAATGGCCAGCGCGGCCTGCAGCAGGGCCAGCTCAACCTCGATGTGGAATGCGGTCCGCAGGACCATATCTGGCTGGCCAGCAGCCGTGGCCTGCTGCAGTGGCTGCCGGAAAGCGAACGCTTCCAGCCGGTGCCGGGTGCGCCGGCAACGGCCATCCATGCGTTGCATGTGGGCCGTGACGGCCAGGTCTGGTTGTCCGAGGACGGGCGCCTGTCGCGATACCGCTGGAGCCAGGGGCGGCTGGAACGGCAGGCGGTGGTCGGTGCCGAACAGGGCTATCCGGCGATCTCCGCCTCTGGCCTGGTGGTGGATGCGCAGGGCGTGGCCTGGGCGACCAGCGCACGCGGCCTGGTACGTGTCAGTGCCGATGGGCAGAGCGTGCGCCTGTACGGCGTGCACGACGGCCTGCCAAGCCAGGAGTTCCGCGAGCACACCCTGATCGCAGCGGCCGATGGCCACCTGGTGGCCGGAACGGCGGCAGGCGCAGTGGTGTTCGACCCGGAGCAGGTACGGCCTTCGGTACGTCGCGCGCCACTGGTGATCGAGCGGGTGGAAGTGCGCCGCAACGAACAGGTGCTGGACATGACCCACGATGCGCCGTTGCAGATCGCCGATGGCGATCGCGACCTGCGCATCGTCGCGCGATTGCTGTCCTTCGCCGACTCGGCGTCCAATACCTACCGTTACCGCCTGGCCGGCTACGACCCGGATTGGGTTGAAGTCGGTCCGGCGGGCGAGCGCCTGTTCTCGCGCCTGGCGCCGGGCAGCTACCGGCTGGAGGTGCAGGCACGCTCGGCCGACCATGTGTGGTCGCGGGTGCAGAGCTTGGAGTTCCGCGTGCAGCCGCCGTGGTGGCGCAGCCTGTCCGGCCTGCTGGTGCTGGCGTCGGTCGGGTTGCTGCTGACCAGCTGGTTCGCCTGGTTGTACCGACGCCGCCTGCAGCGGCGCCACGCCTACCAGCTGGCGCTGCACAAGCAGGAACTGGCCGAGCAGGCCTCGGCGGCCAAGACCCGCTTCCTGGCCAACCTTGGCCATGAGATCCGTACGCCGATGACCGGCGTGCTGGGCATGAGCGAGCTGCTGCTGGCTTCGCCGCTGGACCCGCAGCAGCGCGGCTACACGCAGTCGATCCGGCATGCGGGCGAGCACCTGCTGCATCTGGTCAACGATGCGCTGGACCTGGCGCGGATCGAGTCCGGGCGCCTGGAGCTGCAGTCGCAGTCGTTTGCGTTGAATGGCCTGCTGCAGGATCTGGCGGCGCTGATGGGCCCGCTGGCTGCACAGAAGGGCCTGCGCTTCGTCCTGGACAACCAGCTGCCGCCGGGCCTGCAGGCGACCGGTGATGCCATGCGCGTGCGGCAGATCCTGCTGAACCTGCTGTCGAACGCAGTGAAATTCACCAGCCGCGGCACCATCACCCTGCATGCACGTTGCGATGGCGAGCTGCGCGCGCTGCATTTCGAGGTACGTGATACCGGCCCGGGCATCAGCCAGGAACAGCAGCAGCGCCTGTTCCGACGCTTCGAGCAGGCCGATGGTGCACGTACGGCAGCGCAGTACGGTGGCAGCGGCCTGGGCCTGGCGATCTGCCGCGAGCTGGCACAAGCGATGCAGGGGCGGATCCAGGTGGAGAGCCAGCTGGGCCGGGGCACCTGCTTCGGCGTCACCCTGCCGTTGCCACTGGTGGTGGACGGTGACGCCGAGGTGTCCGCCGAGGGGCATCGCGACGATGCGGCGAACATGCCACCGCTGCGGGTGCTGCTGGTCGAGGACGATGCCACCGTGGCCGATGTGGTGCGGGGGTTGTTGAGCGCACGCGGCCACGAGGTGGTGCATGCCGGCCATGCGCTGGCGGCGCTGCGCGAGATCAGTGCCGGCGATTTCGACGTCGGCCTGCTGGATCTGGACCTGCCCGGCCTGAGCGGCTTCGAACTGGCCCAGCACCTGCGTAACCAGGGCTACATGCTGCCGCTGCTGGCGGTGACCGCGCGGACTGATCCGGACCTTCAGCAGCAGGTGGAAGCGGCCGGCATCGGCGGCTTCCTGCGCAAGCCGGTGACCGGTGAACTGCTGGTGGAAGCGATCGCCAGGGCGATGGGCAGGTAGGGTTTATTGCAGGGCTTGCAGTCCTGCACCTGCAGAATCAACGTCAACGTCAAAAGCCCGCCTTCGACAGTTTTCCGCGATCTGTCGGAGCTCGGGGTCGGATCCCGTTGCTGCGCAACGGGCTCTGACCCCAATCTGGAATTCGATATCTGACAGATGTGTCGACCAAGGTCGACACCTACCAACAACCGCGCGTTCCAACAGTCGCCGTTACCCACAGCCGCGTGAACCTGTCAGAGGTGGGGCGGTGTGGGCTTGCAGGACCGTTGGCGCCATGGATGGCGCCATCGAGCCCCCATGGGTGAGGGCGCTTTGCTTGCGAAGCACTGCTTCGCAAGCGCCCGAACGCGCAGCCGCCGGCGGCTGGGCCGGACCGCGGAGCGGGGTTTACGGCGTGTCCTGCAAGCCCGCACCGCCCCGCCAACCCACGGAATGCTCGCTGTTGCTGTTGCTGTTGCTTCGGCTTCGGCCTCTGCAGGTGCAGGGCCGCAGGCCCTGCCGAACCCCCTTCACTCCGCGACGTGCTCGACCTGCCGCGGTTCGGGCTTGGTGTCGGGCAGCTGCCAGAAGATCATCGTCGAGGTCAGCGTGATCGCGCCCACGCACAGGAACGTGGCATGCAGCGCGGCGGTGGCGCTGTTGCTGTCCAGGTGGTTGCCGAACGCGGCCAGCAGGCTGCCGGCGGCTGCGGCGCCGAAACCGGCGGCCAGCATCATCACCATCGACAGCAGGCTGTTGCCGGAACTGGCGAACTCACGGTCCAGATCGCGCAGGGTCACGGTGTTCATCACGGTGAACTGCAGCGAATTGACCGCGCCGAAGAACGCGAGCTGCAGCAGGCGCCAGGCCAGGTGCTGGCCGGGTGTCATCAGGATGAAGCTGGCCATCGCCAGGCCGACCAGCACGGTGTTGACCATCAGCACGCGGCGGTAACCGAAGCGCTCGACCAGCCTCACCGCCAGCTGCTTGGAGACCATGCCGGCGGCCGCTACCGGCACCATCATCAGGCCGGCATGCATCGGGCCCAGGCCGAGGCCGACCTGCAGCAGCAGCGGGATCAGCATCGGCATCGCGCTGCTGCCGATGCGCGAGAACAGGTTGCCGAGAATGCCGATGCGGTAGCTGGGCACGCGGAACAGGGCCAGCGAGAACAACGGTGCGGTCGAGTTGGCGGCGTGCAGCCAGTAGCCCACCAGCGCGGCCAGGCCAGCCACGGTCATCAGCATCACCAGTGCGTGTGGCGTACCCAGGCCGGAGATGCCGTCCAGTGCCAGCGACAGCACCACCATCGCGAAGGCCAGCATGACGTAGCCGCGCAGGTCGAAGCGGGTGCGGTGGCTGGCGTAATGGTCGGGCATGATCTTCATCGCGGCGATGAAACCGATCACGCCGATCGGCAGGTTGATCAGGAACACCCAGTGCCATGAGGCGATCTCGACCAGCCAGCCGCCCAGCGTGGGGCCGATCAGCGGGCCGACCAGCGCGGGGATGGCGATGAAGCTCATCGCGCGCAGGAAATCCTCGCGGGGCACCGAGCGCATCACCGCCAGCCGGCCGACCGGCAGCAGCATCGCACCGCCGATGCCCTGCAGCACGCGCGCACCGACCAGCTGGTGCAGGTGCTGGGCCAGCGCGCAGGCCAGCGAGCCGAGGGTGAACAGGATGATCGCCACCAGGAAGGTGCGCCGGGTGCCATAGCGGTCGGCGATCCAGCCCGAGGCGGGAATGAAGGTGGCCACCGCCAGCGCATAGCTGAACACCACTGACTGCATCTGCAGCGGGCTCTCGCCCAGGCTGGCCGCCATCGCCGGCAACGCCGTGTTGACGATGGTCGAGTCCAGCATCTGCATGAAGATCGCCAGGGACACCAGCCACAGCAGGGGACGCTGGCGGTTGTAGGTCGATGGCGATGTGGACATGGGGTGCGGCCGGTGCAGCGTGGGGGCCGCCATGATCGCGCACTGCGGGTCACGGCGCGATCAAGGTCGCGCCGTACCTGCATGCGGAATGCTCAGCGTTGGCTGTGCGCGTGCACTGCGTCGACCAGCACCTGTACATGCGCCGGGTCCATGTCCGGCGACATGCCATGGCCGAGGTTGAACACATGGCCCTCGCGCGAGCCGCCGTTGCCGGCGGCATAGGTGTCGAGCACGCGCGCGGCGGCCGCGGCGATCGCATCCGGCGAGGCGTACAGCGTGGTCGGGTCGAGGTTGCCCTGCAGGGCAACGCGGCCACCGGTGCGGCGCATCGCCTCGTCCAGGTCCAGCGTCCAGTCCAGGCCCAGTGCATCGGCGCCGGTCTGCGACAGCGCTTCCAGGTGCAGGCCGGTGCCCTTGCCGAACAGGATCAGCGGCGTGCGCTCGCTGCCTTCGCCGCGCTCCAGCCCCTCGGCAATGCGCTGCAGGTAGCGCAGCGAGAACTCGCGGTACATCGCCGGCGACAGCACGCCACCCCAGGTGTCGAACACCTGCAGCGCCTGCGCACCGGCAGCGCGCTGCGCGCCGAGGTAGGCGATCACCGCCTCGGTGGTGACCTCCAGCAGGCGGTGCAGCGCCTGCGGATGGTTCAGCGCCATCGCCTTGATGCGCGCGAAATCCTTGCTGCCACCGCCTTCCACCATGTAGCAGGCCAGTGTCCACGGGCTGCCGGAGAAGCCGATCAGCGGTACCTGGCCGTCCAGCTCGCGGCGGATCAGGCGCACCGCGTCCATCACGTAGCCCAGGTCCTGTTCCATGTCCGGCACCGCCAGCTTGGCGATGGCCGCTTCGTCACGCACCGGGTGCCGGAACTTCGGGCCTTCGCCTTCGACGAAGTACAGCTCCAGGCCCATCGCATCGGGAATGGTGAGGATGTCCGAGAACAGGATGGCCGCATCCAGCGGGAAGCGGCGCAGCGGCTGCAGGGTGACTTCGCAGGCGATCTCCGGGGTCTTGGCCATGGCCAGGAAGCTGCCGGCCTTGGCCCGGGTCGCGCGGTATTCCGGCAGGTAGCGGCCGGCCTGGCGCATCAGCCAGACGGGGGTGCAGTCCACCGGTTCGCGGCGCAGGGCGCGCAGCAGGCGATCGTTGCGGAGAGGGCTGGTCACGATGGGCATTCCTTGGACGGGAGGAGCAGCGGCGTCAGTCGCCGTGCGAAAGGATCTGGAAGCCGCGATGCAGTTCGGCATCACGGGCCTTCTCGAAGGCGTGGCGGGCGTCGTCGGCCTGCAGGAACAGCTCGCGCCGCAGCTGCGAGCGGCTGCCGACACGGCCGCTCTCGCGCAGCAGCTCCCAGCCGCCGAACAGGTCCGGCAGCAGGCTCAGGCGCAGGAAGCGCGGTGCCTGCGCACCGGCGTCGGGATGTTGCAGGTAAACGTGCATGGCGCCGATTGTAGCGGGGCCAGGGTGACCCCGGCCGCAACGCGGCCGGCACTACCGGACCGACAGCACCTTCAGCACCGCCGCCTCATCCACGTCCGGCACCACTTCGGCACGGCCCATCCCGCGCCACAACACCAGGCGCAGGCGGCCGGCCACGTTCTTCTTGTCCAGGCGCATGCGGCCGAGCAGGGCCTGCGGCTCCAGCCCGGCCGGGATCGCCACCGGCAGGCCGAGGCGTTCCAGCAGGGCCTGCAGGCGCGCGCGGTCGGCATCGTCGGCCAGGCCCAGGTCGGTGGACAGCTTCGCCGCCAGCACCATGCCCACCGCCACCGCCTCGCCGTGGTTCAGCGCATCGCGGCCCGGGGCCGAATAGCCCTGTTCGGTCTCGATGGCGTGGCCGAAGGTGTGGCCGAGGTTGAGCAGGGCACGCTCGCCCTTCTCGAACGGGTCGCGCTCGACGATGGCGGCCTTGTGCCGGCAGCTGCGCGCGATGGCCTCGGCCAGCACCGCATCCTCGCCGGCCAGCAGCGCATCGGCATGCTGCTGCAGCCACTCGAAGAACACGGCATCACCCAGCGCGCCGTACTTCACCACTTCGGCCAGGCCGGCACGCAGCTCGCGTGGCGGCAGGGTGGCCAGCACGCGGGTATCGGCGATGACCGCACGCGGCGGATGGAAGGCACCGACCAGGTTCTTGCCGGCCGGAATGTCGACTGCGGTCTTGCCGCCCACCGACGAATCGACCATTGCCAGCAGGGTGGTCGGCAGCTGCACGCAGTCCACGCCGCGCATCCAGCAGGCGGCAGCGAAACCGGCGAGATCACCGACCACGCCGCCGCCGAGGGCGAAGACGCAGGCGTCGCGGGTGGCGCCGAGCGCGGCCAGCGCTTCGATCGCGCGGTCGAACTCGGCCAGCGTCTTGGAGGCTTCGCCCGCGGCCAGCACGTGCTCGCCGATGACCAGGTCGGGGCGAGCGGCCAGCAGCGTCTGCTTCACCGGCGCCAGATAGCGCGGGGCGACTTCACTGTCGCTGAGCAGCAGCACATGACGGCCGCGCACGTGCGAGGCCAGCGCGGTGCCATCGGCCTGGGCACCGGCGCCGATGGTGATGGAGTAGGGGCGGTCGCCGCCAACGGCGACCTGCAGCAGGGCGGGGGAGGTCATGCGGTCAGGTCCTGGCGCTGCCATTGCGTGGCCAGCTTGACCACCAGTTGGGCGGTCGCATCGGCAGCGGTATACGGGTCGGTGTCGAGGGTGAGGTCGGCCAGTTCGCGGTACAGCGGGTCGCGGTGTGCGGCCAGATCGTGCAGCACCTGCTCGCGGTCCGGGCGCTGCAGCAGCGGCCGGCCCTTGTCGCGGGCCAGGCGCTCGAGCTGTTCGGCCACGCTGACCCGAAGATAGACCACGAAGCCGCGCCGGGCGATCAGTGCACGATTGTCCGGATCCAGCACGGCGCCGCCACCGGTGGAGACCAGCTGGCCACGGCCTTCCAGTACCCGCGCAAGCGCCTGGCGTTCATGGCTGCGGAAGCCGGCTTCGCCGGAGTGCTCGAAGATGGTCGGAATGCTGGCGCCGGCGGCATCGACGATGGCCTGGTCGACATCGACGAAGTCCAGCGTGAAACGCTCGGCCAGGCGGCGGCCGATGCAGGTTTTGCCGGCGCCCATCGGGCCGATCAGGATCAGGTTCGGAGCAGGATTCATGCCTTCTGATGCTAACACCTCCGTGCCCTGGCCTTTACGTTCTTCACGTCAGGGTGGGCGTTCCTGCGGGGTCTCCCGCGCCAGACGGAGTACAGGCCATGACGGTCGCCAAGGTCATCGAAATCACTGCGTCCTCGCCGAAAAGCGTGGAAGACGCCGTGCGCAGCGGGCTGAAGAAGGTCTCCGAGACGGTCAAGGGCATCCAGGGCGCCTGGGTGAACGAGACCAAGGTGGTCACCAATGGCAGCGGCGAGATCACCGAATGGCGGGTCAACCTGCGGGTGACTTTCCTGGTGGAATAGGCGCGTTCAGCGCACGTCCTGCACCTGTCGCTGGCCGTCCAGCACCACCACGTGGTCGGCCAGGGCGGGCAGGGCGCTCAATGCCTGCCGGCTGACCCGCTCGTAGTACTGCACGAAGCGGTCCAGCTGTGGCCGGCTCATGCCGTGCCGGCCCGGCTGCGCGGCCTGCAGGTTCTGCTCCTGCTGCCAGCGCCAGCGTGGTACCACCGAGAAATCCGGCGGCTGCAGGAACCACAGGCGGTCGCAGCGCTGCCACAACGCCGGGTAGTCGCGGGCCAGCGCCTGGTTGCACCAGCGCCGCCAGCGGCCATCGGCGTCGGCTTCGCGTTCCAGTGCGTTCAACGGGCTGTCCAGCGCGTCGTCATCCTGCGCGGGCGTGCCCAGGAACCAGCCTTCGAATACCAGCAGGTCCAGCGGTTGCTGCAGCTGCGGCCATTG
The DNA here is from genome assembly GCF_004795795.1 of Stenotrophomonas sp. PAMC25021. Taxonomy (NCBI): domain Bacteria; kingdom Pseudomonadati; phylum Pseudomonadota; class Gammaproteobacteria; order Lysobacterales; family Lysobacteraceae; genus Stenotrophomonas; species Stenotrophomonas sp. PAMC25021. The sequence goes on from NZ_CP039255.1 coordinate 3,263,831, forward strand.
TGCTTCGGGCAGGCGCTCGTCGGCCAGCTTGTCGAAGCGCGGCATTGCGAAGGGCTGGCGTGCGGCCACGGCGTTCAATACCGCATGGGCCAGCGGCAGGTCGTGGGTGCCGGGTGGGCCACGGGTGATCAGCAGTGGGTGCACCTGGCGGGCCAGACGTTGGCGCTGTGCGCGGGTCAGGTAGACATCATCGATCGACAGCGTGGCGGCGTTCAGGTCGCGTGCCCGGGCACGGGCCACCACCTGCGCCGCCAGCGTCGATTTGCCGCTCCCCTGCAGGCCGCTGATCGCCAATACTGGAACCGCTGCGCCGCTGCCCAGCGCATCATCCAGCGCCTGTTCGGCCAATGTTTCGGGGAATCCTTTCACCTGGGGCATATACGCAGCAGCGGCCATGCAGCCACAATAGCCCAATCCGTGTGAGAAGAACGCAATCATGAGCGACCTGTACGCCGAAGCCCTGTCCACGTTTGCCGGCCTGTTCGACGAGGCCAAACAGAGCCGCGAGGTCGAGCCGAACGCGATGACCGTGGCCACCGCCGATACGCAGGGTCGCCCCTCGGCGCGCACCGTGCTGCTGAAGGCGTTCGATGAGCGCGGCTTTGTGTTCTACACCCACCTGGACAGCCACAAGGGCCAGGAGCTGCAGGCCAATCCGCAGGCCGCGCTGCTGTTCCTGTGGCGCAGCCTGCGCGAGGCCGGCATCCAGGTGCGCATCGAAGGCCGTGTCGAGCAGGTCGCCGATGCCGAAGCCGACGCCTATTTCGCCAGCCGCCCGCGGATGAGCCAGATCGGCGCGTGGGCCTCGCAGCAGTCGAAGACGCTGGCAACGCGCGAGGAATTCGATGCTCGCGTGGCCGAGGTCGAAGCCCGCTTCGAGGGCAAGGACGTGCCGCGCCCGGAGGGCTGGAGCGGCCTGCGCGTGGTGCCTGACCGCATCGAGTTCTGGTTTGGCGCGCAGTTCCGCCTGCACGAGCGCTGGTGCTATGAAGCCGGCGCCGAAGGGCGCTGGAGCAAGCGCCTGCTGTACCCGTAAGGCGGGGTGGTGCCGGGGCTGCTGTAGAGCCGAGCCCATGCTCGGCTGATGTTCTCGCAGGAGCAGCCGAGCATGGGCTCGGTTCTACAGAAACCTGCGTTTGTCGCGAACGGACTGGTCCGCTTCATGCACGAGCAGGTCGGCGACGGGCACACTCGCTGCGATGCCCTCGATCTGCGGAGTTGCCATGCCCTCCTGGCGTTGCCTGTTTGCCGTGCCGCCACCACGCCGCGGCGTGGAAGCGTTGTTGTTGCTGCTCGCCCGCATCGTCGCCGGTGTGATGTTCTGCGTGTCCGGCTGGAACAAGGTGTTCACCGACGCCGGGCGCGAGCGCATGGTGCATACGCTGGTCGATGCCGGTATCCCATTCCCGGTGTTCAGTGCGCCGGTACTCGGTGCGATCGAGTGGATTGCGGGTGGTCTGCTGGTGCTGGGCCTTTTGAGCCGCCCCTCGGCCCTGCTGCTGGCGGCGATCTGCGTAGTGGCTGCGCTGACCGATGGCATCGCGCGCATTCCTGCGGGACTGAGCGTGCCGGATTGGCTGAGCTGGTTCTTCTACCTGAGCGAAGTGCCGCTGGGCGTGCTGCTGTTGTGGATTGCCGCAGTGGGTAGTGGACGGTTCGCCATCGAAGCGCGCTGACGACACGCATCCTGTAGAGCCGAGCCCATGCTCGGCTGCTTCTGCGGGGACATCAGCCGGGCATGGGCTCGGCTTTACAGGTCCTCCGCGCGCAGCCAGCGCCACAGCGTGGTGCGTGACACGCCCAGCGCCTGCGCCATGCCCTCACGATCATGCCGGTGTTCCCGCAGCAGTGCTTCCAGCTTGGCCCGCGGCGGGCGCCTGCCGTTGCTTTCCAGCGGCAACGCCGCGACACCTTCATGCACCAGCTCGGGTGCCAGCTGCAGCAGCCGCGCCGTATCGATCAGCCCTTCACCGGGCTGCCAGTGGATGCGCAGGCGATCGACCAGATTGCGCAGCTCGCGCACGTTTCCCGGCCACTCGGCCGCGCACAGCACCGCCAGCGCCGCCTCATCCAATGGCGCGTCGATGCCACGCAGCTGGCGGAAGAAATGCTGCGCCAGCAACGGGATGTCACCGCGTCGGGCGCGCAGCGAGGGCAGGGCAATCCGCAGCGCGGCCAGGCGGTAATACAGGTCGCGGCGGAAGCTGCCGGTCGCCGCGCGCTGCTCCAGCGACTGCAGGGTGGCGGCGACCACGCGCAGGTCCACCGGCGTCGGTTCGGTGGCACCCACGCGCAGCACTTCACGTTCCTCCAGCACCCGCAGCAGGCGGGTCTGCAGCGGCAGCGGCAGTTCGCCGATTTCGTCCAGGAACAGGGTGCCGCCATCTGCAGCTTCCACCAGGCCAACGCGGCCGCCACGCCGTGCGCCGGTGAAGGCGCCATCGCTGTAGCCGAACAGCTCCGCTTCCAGCAGCGATTCGCTGATCGCGCCACAGTTCAGCGCGACGAAGCGGCCACGGCGCCCGCTGGCGGCGTGCAGCTGGCGCGCCACCAGTTCCTTGCCGGTGCCGGTTTCGCCGCTGACCAGCACGGTGCTGTCATGTGGGGCATACAGCGCGATCTGCGCGCGCACCTGCGCCATCGCGTCGCTGTCGCCCAGCAGTTCATGCGCATCGGCACGCGCTGCCGGGCGCCGGCGCGGTGCAGCGCGGTTGCTGCCGGAACGTGCCAGGGTCTGGGTCAGTTCCAGCGCATGTTCGAACGCCTGCCGCACCGAGTCGGCCGAATACAGCAGCACCCCGGGCAGGCCGGCCTGCTCGGCATGGTCGATGGCCATGCCGGTGCCGACGATCACCTCGATGCCGTTGGCGCGCAGGTCGGCGATGCAGTCGCGGGCGTCCTCGCGGGTGACGAAGCGGCGATGCTCGATATCCAGGCCGAAGCTCTGCTGGAAGTTGCTGAACACCGGTACGTCGCTGGCGTGGGTGACCAGGCCGATGCGGCTGGCGATACGCCGTGCCCGGGCCAGCGCTTCCATCAGGTCGAAGCCGTTGGCCTGGATCGGCACCAGCGGCAGCTCCAGCCGGCCGCGCAGCCAGGCCGCGTTGGAGCCGCCGGCGATGACCACGTCGCAGTGCTCGCGACGCAGGCGTTGGCCGATCACCTCCACCGCTTCCTCGAAGCCGAGGTTGATCTGTTCGATACGCGCGCGGCGGTCGAACTCGGGGATCACGTCGCCGAGCAGGCCGGTCAGCCGCGAGACGCTGACCGTCCAGATCACCGGACGGCCCGGGTCGGCATCGGCATGGCGCAGGGGGGAGCGGGGCAGATACATGGCAGCCGTTTCGGGGAGGATGTTTCATGATACATCCGTTTCAATGTTTCATATGTTCCACTGTTGCATGCCGGTCATTCCCGTGAAATCAACCGCTTGCAGCTTGGCATGGTGCTTGCGCTTCCTTTCCCGTACTTCAACCTGGATTGCCGCATGACCGCTTCTGCCCCTTTCTCCGCCGGTGCCCGCTTCCGTGAGGCGCTGGCTGCCGAATCGCCGCTGCAGGTGATCGGTGCGATCAACGCCAACCACGCCCTGCTGGCCAAGCGCGCCGGCTTCCGTGCCATTTACCTGTCCGGCGGCGGCGTTGCCGCAGGCTCGCTGGGCCTGCCGGACTTGGGCATCAACACCCTGGAAGACGTGCTGGTGGACGTGCGCCGCATCACCGATGTCTGCGACCTGCCCTTGATGGTCGACATCGACACCGGCTTCGGCCCGAGCGCGTTCAATATCGCGCGCACCGTGAAGTCGCTGATCAAGGCCGGCGCGGCCGCCTGCCACATCGAGGATCAGGTCGGTGCCAAGCGTTGCGGCCATCGTCCGGGCAAGGAGATCGTCTCGCAGGGTGAAATGGTCGACCGTGTGAAGGCCGCTGCCGATGCCAAGACCGATCCGGACTTCTTCCTGATCGCGCGCACCGATGCCATCCAGGTGGACGGCGTGGACAAGGCGATCGAGCGCGCCATCGCCTGTGTCGAGGCCGGTGCCGACGGCATCTTCGCCGAGGCCGCCTACGATCTGGATACCTACCGCCGCTTCGTCGACGCGGTGAAGGTGCCGGTGCTGGCCAACATCACCGAATTCGGCGCCACCCCGCTGTTCAGCCGCGATGAACTGGCCTCGGCCGGCGTCGCCATCCAGCTGTTCCCGCTGTCGGCGTTCCGTGCCGCCAACAAGGCCGCCGAGAACGTCTACCAGGCGGTGCGCCGCGATGGCCACCAGCGCAACGTGGTGGAAACCATGCAGACCCGCGAGGAACTCTACGACCGCATCGGCTATCACGCCTTCGAGCAGCAGCTCGATGCGCTGTTCGCCGCCAAGAAATAAGCAGTACCCTGCACCATCAAGTTTCGGAGGGAAACATGAACGATACGACCGCAACCCCGACCTTCAAGCCGAAGAAGTCCGTCGCCCTGTCCGGCACCGCGGCCGGCAACACCGCGCTGTGCAGCGTGGGCCGCAGCGGCAACGACCTGCACTACCGCGGCTATGACATCCTGGACCTGGCCAACACCAGCGAGTTCGAGGAAATCGCCTACCTGCTGGTGCACGGCAAGCTGCCGACCCGCGCCGAGCTGGTTTCGTACAAGGCCAAGCTGAAGTCGCTGCGTGGGATCCCCGCCGCGGTGAAGGCCGCGCTGGAAGAGCTGCCGCCGTCGGCGCACCCGATGGACGTGATGCGCACCGGCGTGTCCGTGCTCGGCTGCGTGGCACCGGAGAAGGACGACCACAACCACCCGGGCGCGCGCGACATCGCCGACAAGCTGATGGCCTGCCTCGGTTCGATGCTGCTGTACTGGTACCACTGGAGCCACAACGGCCGCGCCATCGATGTGGAAACCGACGATGATTCGATCGGCGGCCACTTCCTGCACCTGCTGCATGGCGAAAAGCCGCAGGATTCGTGGGTGAAGGCGATGCACACCTCGCTGATCCTGTACGCCGAGCACGAGTTCAACGCCTCGACCTTCACCTGCCGTGTCATCGCCGGTACCGGCAGCGACATGTACAGCGCGATCTGCGGTGGCATCGGTGCGCTGCGTGGCCCGAAGCATGGCGGCGCCAACGAAGTGGCGTTCGAAGTGCAGAAGCGCTATGACAACCCGGATGAAGCCGAGGAGGACATCAAGGCGCGCGTCGAGCGCAAGGAAGTGGTGATCGGTTTCGGCCACCCGGTCTATACCGTCTCCGATCCGCGCAACAAGGTGATCAAGGACGTGGCCCGCGAGCTGTCCGAGGAACAGTCGAGCATGAAGATGTACGACATCGCCGAGCGCCTGGAATCGGTGATGTGGGACATCAAGAAGATGTTCCCGAACCTGGACTGGTTCAGTGCGGTCAGCTACCACATGATGGGCGTGCCGACCGCGATGTTCACCCCGCTGTTCGTGATCGCGCGCACCGCGGGCTGGAGCGCGCACATCATCGAGCAGCGCATCGACGGCAAGATCATCCGCCCGAGCGCCAATTACATCGGTCCGGAAGACCGCGACTTCGTCGCCATCGACAAGCGCGTCTGATCCCCCTGCTGTACCCATCCGGCCGGCCGCATGCCGGCCGGGTGCTTTCGCCGCCGCACCGCCGGCACCCGGCCCGCCCCAAGCACTCCGCCAGCCCATGAATACCGATTACCGCAAGAACCTCCCCGGCAGCGCGCTGGACTATTTCGACGCGCGCGCCGCTGTCGATGCGATCCAGCCCGGCGCCTATGCCACCCTGCCGTACACCTCGCGCGTGCTGGCCGAGAACCTGGTGCGCCGATGCGATCCGGCCACGCTCGGCGATTCGCTGAAGCAGCTGATCGAGCGCCGTCGCGACCTCGACTTCCCGTGGTTCCCGGCACGCGTGGTGTGCCACGACATCCTCGGCCAGACCGCGCTGGTGGACCTGGCCGGCCTGCGTGATGCGATCGCCGACAAGGGCGGCGACCCGGCCAAGGTCAATCCGGTGGTGCCGGTGCAGTTGATCGTCGATCACTCGCTGGCGGTGGAATGCGGTGGCTACGATCCGCAGGCGTTCGAGAAGAACCGCGCCATCGAGGATCGCCGCAACGAAGACCGTTTCCACTTCATCGACTGGACCAAGCAGGCGTTCCAGAACGTGGACGTGATTCCGCCGGGCAACGGCATCATGCACCAGATCAACCTGGAGAAGATGTCGCCGGTGATCTACGTGCAGGACGGCGTAGCCTTCCCGGATACCTGCGTGGGCACCGATAGCCACACCCCGCACGTCGACGCGCTGGGTGTGATCGCGATTGGTGTTGGCGGCCTGGAAGCGGAGAACGTGATGCTGGGCCGCGCGTCGTGGATGCGCCTGCCGGATATCATCGGCGTCGAGCTGACCGGCAGGCCACAGCCGGGCATCACCGCCACCGACGTGGTGCTGGCACTGACCGAGTTCCTGCGCAAGGAACGCGTGGTGGGTGCGTATCTTGAATTCTTCGGCGAGGGGGCGTCGGCACTGACCATCGGTGACCGCGCCACCATCTCCAACATGTGCCCCGAATACGGCGCCACCGCCGCGATGTTCTATATCGACGGGCAGACCATCGATTACCTGCGCCTGACCGGCCGCGAGGAATCGCAGGTGGCGCTGGTGGAGAACTATGCGCGCACCACCGGCCTGTGGGCCGATGACCTGGCCACTGCGCAGTACGAGCGCGTGCTGCGCTTCGACCTGTCCAGCGTGGTGCGCAACATGGCTGGCCCGTCCAACCCGCACAAGCGCGTGGCCACCGCCGAGCTGGCCGAGCGCGGCATCGCCGACGAAGCCAAGCTGGCAGCGGGCAGGGCCGAGCAGGCGCAGGGCCTGATGCCCGACGGCGCGGTGATCATCGCCGCCATCACCAGCTGCACCAACACCTCCAACCCGCGCAACGTGATCGCTGCCGCACTGCTGGCGCGCAAGGCCAACGAACGTGGCCTGCTGCGCAAGCCGTGGGTAAAGTCGTCGCTGGCGCCGGGCTCGAAGGCAGTGCAGCTTTACCTGGAAGAATCCGGCCTGCTGCCGGACCTGGAAAAGCTCGGCTTCGGCATCGTCGCCTTCGCCTGCACCACCTGCAACGGCATGAGCGGCGCGCTGGATCCGGCCATCCAGCAGGAAATCATCGATCGCGACCTGTACGCCACGGCCGTGCTGTCGGGCAACCGCAACTTCGATGGCCGCATCCACCCGTATGCGAAGCAGGCCTTCCTGGCGTCGCCGCCGCTGGTGATCGCCTATGCCATCGCCGGCACCGTGCGCTTCGACATCGAGAAGGACGTGCTGGGCGTGGATGCCGAGGGCAACGAGGTGCGCCTGAAGGACATCTGGCCGAGCGATGCCGAGATCGACGCGGTGGTGAAGGCCTCGGTGAAGCCCGAGCAGTTCCGCCGCGTCTACAACCCGATGTTCAACGTGCGCGTGGAGCATGGCGCGGCGGTCAGCCCGCTGTACGACTGGCGCCCGCAGAGCACCTACATCCGCCGTCCGCCGTACTGGGAGGGCGCACTGGCCGGTGAGCGCACACTGTCGGGCATGCGTGCGCTGGCGGTGCTGCCGGACAACATCACCACCGACCACCTGTCGCCGTCCAACGCGATCCTGGCGTCCAGTGCCGCCGGCGAATACCTGGCGAAGATGGGCCTGCCGGAAGAGGACTTCAATTCCTACGCCACCCACCGCGGTGACCACCTGACCGCACAGCGCGCCACCTTCGCCAACCCGAAGCTGTTCAATGAAATGGTGCGCAACGACGATGGCAGCGTGAAGCAGGGTTCGCTGGCGCGCGTGGAGCCGGAAGGCAAGGTGATGCGCATGTGGGAAGCGATCGAGACCTACATGGACCGCAAGCAGCCGCTGATCATCATCGCCGGTGCCGACTATGGCCAGGGCAGCTCGCGTGACTGGGCCGCCAAGGGCGTGCGCCTGGCCGGTGTGGAAGCGATCGTGGCCGAAGGCTTCGAACGTATCCACCGCACCAACCTGATCGGCATGGGCGTGCTGCCGCTGGAGTTCAAGCCGGGCACCACCCGCCTGACCCTGGGCATCGACGGTACCGAGACCTTCGACGTGATCGGCGAGCGCACCCCGCGCGCCGACCTGACCCTGGTCATCCACCGCCGCGACGGCCAGGATGTGATCGTGCCAGTGACCTGCCGCCTGGACAGCGACGAGGAAGTGGCGATCTACGAAGCCGGTGGCGTGCTGCAGCGCTTCGCCCAGGACTTCCTGGAAGGGGCCAAGGTGGCGTGATACCGGCCTGAATGCCTGCCCCCGGAGGCCGGGGGCGGCTTGTCCGACACCCGGGCAGGGCGCACACTGACTTGGCAAAAACTGCCAAAGGAGAGTTTCATGGCCACCATGAACATTTCGCTGACCGATCCGCTCAAGCAGTTCGTGGACGAGGAAGTGCGTGAAGGCGGCTACTCCAGTACGTCGGACTACGTGCGTGACCTGATCCGCCAGCGCCAGCGCAGCAAGGCCGAAGAGCTGCTCAAGCAGTTGATAGCCGAGGGGCTGGCTTCTGGTCCAGGCGTTGCGGTGACGGCCGACACATTCGAGCGCATGCGTCGCGAACTGACCGAAAGGTTGGAGCGTGAAGGCGATTGAATGGCGGCCAAGGGCCGAAGCCGACGTAGCCGATGCCGCACTGTGGTTTGCACGGCAGGGTGGGCTGGTACTGGGTCGGCGCTTTCTCGCCGAGTTGGAGGCCACGCTTCAACGCATCGCCGTGTTTCCAGGCTCGGGTTCCACCCGGCACGCCGACCTCGCAGCACAGCTGCCGGTGTCGTTGCGGTTCATGCTGGTTCCGGGCTTCGAACGCTACCTCGTCTATTACCTCGATCTACCGGACCGCGTGGACATCATGCGTGTGTGGTGCGTTGATCGTGGTCTTGACGCACTGATGCAAGACATTTCCTGAAATTCAAACGCGTGGATTCGACGATGACCTTCCTCCCGCAACTCCGTATTCCCGCCACCTACATGCGCGGCGGCACCAGCAAGGGCGTGTTCTTCCGCCTGCAGGACCTGCCCGAAGCCGCTCAGGTGCCGGGCGCCGCGCGCGATGCGCTGCTGATGCGCGTGATCGGCTCGCCCGATCCGTATGGCAAGCAGACCGACGGCATGGGCGGTGCCACCTCCAGCACCAGCAAGTGCGTGATCATCTCCACCGCCTCGGTGCCGGACCACGATGTGGACTACCTGTACGGCCAGGTCTCGATCGACACCGCCTTCGTCGATTGGAGCGGCAACTGCGGCAACCTCAGTACGGCAGTGGGTCCGTTCGCGATCGCCAATGGGCTGATCGATCCGGCCCGGGTGCCGCGCGATGGCCTGTGCACCGTGCGCATCTGGCAGGCCAACATCGGCAAGACCATCATCGCCCACGTGCCGATGCGCGATGGCGAAGTGCAGGAGATCGGCGATTTCGAGCTGGATGGCGTGACCTTCCCGGCCGCCGAGATCCAGCTGGAGTTCATCGATCCGTCCGATGACGGCGATGCGGGCGCGATGTTCCCGACCGGCAACCTGGTCGACACCTTGGACGTGCCGGGCGTCGGCAGTTTGGAGGTGACCATGATCACCGCCGGCATTCCGACCATCTTCCTCAATGCGGCAGACCTGGGCTACACCGGCACCGAGCTGCAGCCTGCGATCAACGAGGACAAGGGAGCGCTGGAGCGCTTCGAGAAGATCCGCGCCTACGGCGCCTTGCGCATGGGTCTGATCAGGAACCTGGAAGATGCGGCCACCCGCCAGCACACGCCGAAGGTGGCCTTCGTGGCGCCGGCACGGGACTACGTGTCCTCCAGCGGCAAGGCCATTCCGGCCTCGGCCATCGACCTGCACGCGCGGGCGTTGTCGATGGGCAAGCTGCACCACGCGATGATGGGCACCGCCGCCGTGGCGATCGGCACTGCGGCGGCGATTCCGGGCACGCTGGTCAATCGCGCGGCCGGTGGTGGTGAACGCGAAGCGGTGACCTTCGGCCACCCTTCCGGCACGCTGCGCGTGGGTGCGCAGGCCGGCCTCGTTGACGGCCAGTGGACAGTGACCAAGGCCATCATGAGCCGCAGCGCCCGCGTATTGATGGAAGGCAAGGTGCGGGTGCCGGCCGAATAACCAGCCGGTCGGCGCTGGCATCACATGCTTCGGTAGATGCCAACCTTGGTTGGCATGGCATTGGCACCGCCCGGGCAACGTCCAGCGCCAACCAAGGTTGGCGACTACCGGGAGGCGCGGCCTGAGCTCTGAAGAGGAGATCGACGATGTCTGACAGCCACACCCCATCCAACGAGCGTGCAGCGTGGGATGCGCTGCTGGTGGACATCGTCGATTACGTACGCGACGCGCGCATCGACTCCCCCCTGGCCTTCCAGACCGCGCACTACTGCCTGCTCGACACGCTGGGCTGCGGGCTGGAAGCGCTGTCCTTCCCGGCCTGCAGCAAGCTGCTCGGTCCGCTGGTGCCGGGTATCAGCGTGGTCAACGGGGCGCGCGTGCCGGGTACGCACTACGTGCTGGACCCGGTGCAGGCCGCCTTCAACCTGGGCGCGATGGTGCGCTGGCTGGATTTCAACGATACCTGGCTGGCCGCCGAGTGGGGCCACCCGTCGGACAACCTGGGCGGCATCCTGTCTGTCTGCGATTGGCTGGGGCGCAACGCGCAGGCCCTGCATCGCCCAGCGCCGACCCTGCATGACGTGCTGCTGGCGATGATCAAGGCACACGAGATCCAGGGCGTGCTGGCCCTGCAGAATTCCTTCAACCGGGTCGGGCTGGACCACGTGGTGCTGGTCAAGGTGGCCACCACCGCGGTGGTCGCGCAGTTGCTCGGCCTGGATCGCGAACGCATGCTCAATGCACTGTCGCTGGCCTGGGTCGATGGCCAGGCGCTGCGCACCTACCGGCACGCGCCCAACACCGGCTCGCGCAAGAGCTGGGCGGCCGGCGATGCGACCAGCCGTGGCGTGCGCCTGGCGCTGATGGCGGCCAGTGGCGAGATGGGCTATCCCAGTGTGTTGAGCGCGCCGACCTGGGGTTTTGAAGCGGTATCGATGCAGGGCAAGGCGCTGACGCTGGAGCGACCGCTGGGCAGCTACGTGATGGAAAACGTGCTGTTCAAGATCAGCTACCCGGCCGAGTTCCATGGCCAGACCGCGGTGGAGGCGGCGATCACGCTGCACCAGCAGCTGCGTGCGATGGGGCGTCGGGTCGAGGACATCGCGCACATCGCCATCCGCACCCAGGAAGCCTGCATCCGCATCATCGACAAGCAGGGCCCACTGCATAACCCGGCCGACCGCGACCACTGCGTGCAGTACATGGTCGCCATCGCATTGCTGCATGGGCGGCTGGTGGCCCAGGACTACGAGGACGATGTGGCGGCGGATCCGCGCATCGATGCGCTGCGCGCGAAGATGACCTGCCATGAAGACCCGCAGCTCAGCGCCGATTACCTGGACCCTGACAAGCGCAGCATCGCCAACGGCCTGAGCGTGCGCTTCACCGATGGCACCGAGCTGCCCGAAGTACTGGTGGAATACCCGCTGGGCCACGCGCGCCGTCGCGAGGAAGGCATTCCGCTGCTGATGGACAAGTTCCGCCGGCACCTGGCCCATCGCTTCCCGACCACCCAGCAGCAGCGCATCCTGGCCGCATCGCTGGATCTGGTGGCGCTGGCGGCGATGCCGGTGACCGACTATGTGGACCTGTACCTGCCGGGGTAGGGGCGCTTCACCGGATCTGACACCACGCCTGCTTGCCGGGCACATGGCTCGATCCGCTTGGGTAGGTGCCAACCTTGGTTGGCACGGCCGACGCCAACCAAGGTTGGCGGCTACCGAGACTGCCGGCCAGCGGCCGGCACTACCCGCGCCTGGGGCAATTGCCGGATTTGCGTCAACACCTTGACGTGGCCTGCCTATAATGGCCGCCTCGATCAAGGAGTGACGACATGAGCGGTCCGGCACGGCGGAAGCGGTGGGGGTGGGCGGCGGCCGTGCTGGCAGGAGGCCTGTTGCTGGGGCTGGCCGGCTGCCGCAATGACAGCGGGCAGCTGCCCAAGGCCAGTGGTGAAGCCATCACCACCAAGGCCGAGCAGGTGAAGGAATTCACCCTGCTGCGTGCCTACCCGGACCAGAAGAATGACGGCCTGTCGCTGGCGCTGGAGTTCTCGCGCCCGCTGGTCGGCACGCAGGATTTCGACAAACTGGTTCGCTTCGAAGAGAAGGTCGGCACCGAGGACAGCAGCTGGACCCTGTCCGATGACGGCCTGACCCTGCGTTACCCGTTCGTCGAGGCCGGCAAGGAGTTCAGCCTGGTGGCCTCGCCGGACCTGCTGGCCGCCGACGGCAGCCGGCTGGGCAAGGAACTGAAGCAGAAGGTGTTCAGCGGCGAGCTGAAGCCGGTGGTCGGTTTCGCCTCGCAGGGCAGCGTGCTGCCGGCCAAGGACAGCCGCGGCCTGCCGGTGGTCTCGGTGAACGTGCCGGAGGTCGACGTCGAGTTCCTGCGCGTGCGCGAGAAGGACCTGCCGACCTTCTTCAGCCAGTACCAGCGCGGCGGCCGCCGTGGCAGCTGGGAGCTCAGCAGCGACTACGAGCGCAGCCCGATCAACAAGCTGGCCGAGCCGGTCTATGTCAACCGCTTCATCCTGGGTGGCAAACAGAACGAGCGGGTGCTGACCTACCTGCCGACCCAGGACATCAAGGAACTGCAGGAGCCGGGCCTGTACTTCGCCCTGCTCAAGCGCACCGGTGACTACGAGGGCGAGTTCGATACCGCGTTCTTCTCGGTCAGCGACATCGGCCTGCATACCCGTGCCTACAAGGACAAGCTGTTCGTGCACACCGCCGGCCTCAAGGACGGTGCGCCGCTGAAGGGCATCGACCTGCGCGTGCTCGACGCCAAGGGTGAGGTGGTGCTGAAGGGCAGCACCGACGGCAACGGCAATGCGCTGCTGAACTACACCCTGGATGCCACCCACGTGCTGGTCGCCAGCAGTGGCAAGGACACCAGCTTCCTGCCGTTCAACCAGCCGGCGCTGGACCTGAGTGAGTTCGCCGTGGCCGGTCGTGACAACGCCTGGTTCGACGTCTACGCCTGGTCCGGCCGCGACCTGTACCGCCCGGGCGAGACCGTGCGCCTGTCCGCGCTGCTGCGCGACAACGACGGCAAGCCGGTCAAGGCACAACCGGTGTTCCTGCGCCTGAAGCAGCCCGACGGCAAGACCTTCCGCGAGACCCGCCTGCAGCCGGGCGACCAGGGCTACATCAACTTCGAGCAGGTGATCCCCGCCGAGGCGCCGACCGGGCGCTGGCAGGTCGAGTTCCGCACCGACCCGGCCAGCAAGGAAGCGATCCAGGGCATGACCCTGCGCATCGAGGAGTTCCTGCCCGAGCGCATGAAGCTGGACCTGGACAGCGCGCAGAAGACGCTGAAGCCGGGCGAGGACCTGCGCCTGCAGGCCAACGGCGCCTATCTGTACGGCGCGCCGGCCGATGGCAACCGCTTCACTGCGCGCATGGCGGTGGCTGCCGAGCAGAAGCCGGTGGAGGGCCTGCCGGGCTATTTCTTCGGTGACCCGACCCTGCAGCTGCCGCGCGAGGCCAAGGACGTGATCGATACCACGCTGCCGGCCAATGGCCAGCTGCGTGAGGATGTGGCGTTGCCGGAAGAGGCGGCCAAGGCCAAGGCACCGATCGCCGTGGTGTTGTCCGGCAGCCTGTATGAAACCGGTGGCCGCACGGTCACCCGTACCCTGAAACGGGTGATGTGGCCGGCCAACGCGCTGGTCGGCGTGCGGCCGCTGTTCAACCCCGACGATGGTGCTGATTCCAACGGCAACGCACGCTTCGAACTGATGCGCGTGGATGCCGCCGGCACACCGCAGCCAGCCAAGGGCCTGAAGATCACCCTGGTGCGGGAACTGCGCGACTACCATTGGACCTTCAACGACAACCGTTGGGATTACGATTTCACCCGCCGTTTCGAGAACAAGGAAACCCGCACCGTCGATGCCGGCAGCAGTGCGGTTGCCTTCGATTTCCCGGTGGAGTGGGGCGAGTACCGGGTGGACGTGTTCGATCCGTCCACCGGACTGACCAGCCGCTACCCGTTCCGTGCGGGCTGGAGCTGGGGCGATGACAACCGTGGCCTGGATGCACGCCCGGACAAGGTCAAGCTGGGCCTGGACAAGACCGGCTACAAGGCCGGTGACACCCTGGAAGTGACGGTGACCCCGCCGCACGCCGGCAAGGGCATCCTGATGGTCGAGACCGACCGCATGCTGTATGTGCAGGACATCGAGGCCAAGCCGGGCTCGACCTTCAAGATCCCGGTCACCGCCGACTGGGAACGCCACGACGTCTACATCACCGCGCTGGTGTTCCGCGGCGGCAGTGCGCCGAGCAAGATCACCCCGGCCCGCGCCGTGGGCGTGGTGCATGTGCCGATGGACCGCAAGGGCCGAACCGTGGCCGTCGGCCTGGTCGCGCCCAAGCAGATGCGGCCGGAACAGGACCTGCCGGTAACGGTCAGCGCACCGCAGCTGGCCGGCAGGGCCGCGCACGTGACCGTCTCGGCGGTGGACGTGGGCATCCTCAACATCACCCGTTTCCCGGTGCCCGACGCCGGCGCGCACTTCTTCGCCCAGCGTCGCCTCGGTATCGATGCCTATGACATCTACAGCCGGGTGATCGAGAGCTTCGATGGTGGCAGCGGCAAGCTGAAGTTCGGCGGCGACATGGCGCTGCAGGCACTGCCGCAGGCCAAGCGCCCGACCGCGCGCGTGCAGACCGTGGACCTGTTCTCCGGCCCGGTGCAGCTCGATGCCAAGGGCAATGCCCGCATCCGCCTGAAGGTGCCGGACTTCAACGGCACTCTGCGCGTGTCGGCGCTGGTCTACAGCGATGACCAGTACGGCAAGCGTGACGTGGAAACCATCGTGCGCGCCCCGATCCTGGCCGAAGCCAGCATGCCGCGCGTGCTGGCCCCGGGCGACCGCAGCACCGTGACCCTGGACGTGCAGAACTTCACCGGCAAGCCGGGGCAGTTCAACGTCAAGGTGGAAAGCGAGGGTCCGCTGAACCTGGGTGAGGGCAGCCGCAGCGTGCAGTTGAATGCCGATGCCAAGACCACGCTGAGCTTCCCGTTGTCGGCTCGCGAGGGCCACAGCGTGGCCAAGGTGCGGGTGCGGGTGGACGGCAACGGCTTCAAGGCTGATCGCCGCTACGACCTGCCGGTGCGTGCGGCGTGGCCGCAGGTGCTGCGTTCGCAGGTGCGCACACTCGATCCACTGGCCGCGGTCAGCCTCGACAACGGCCTGACCGATGGCCTGATGGCAGAGTCGGTGAATGCCCGCCTGCTGGTCAGCCCGCTGCCGCCGATCCCGTTCGCCAGTGCACTGCAGGGCGCGCTGAACTACCCGTATGGCTGTGCCGAGCAGACCACCAGCAAGGGTTACGCCGCGCTGATCCTGGACCAGGCGACGTCGTCGATGCTCGGTGCCGACGGCCTGGATGCCAAGACCCGTAGAGAGCGCATGGAAGGTGCGTTCGGTCGCCTGGCGTCGATGCAGGTGGCCAACGGCAACTTCTCGATGTGGGGTGACGACGGCTACGTCAATCCGTGGCTGACCCCGTACATCACCGAGTTCCTGCTTGATGCCAAGGACGCCGGCTTCGCCGTGCCCGACAACGTGCTGCAGAAGGCGCTCAACCGGCTCAGCGAGGATCTGCTGTCCGGCGGCAATCAGTTCTATGGCCAGGAGGATCGCGAGAAGCTGAAGTTCGCCAACCAGGCGTATTCGGGTTACGTGCTGGCCCGGGTCAACCGTGCACCGCTGGGTACCCTGCGCACGCTGTACGACAACGAGCGCAGCAAGGCGGTCGGTGGCCTGTCGCTGGTCCACCTGGGCGTGGCGCTGTCGCTGCAGGGTGATGCCAAGCGTGGCCAGGCCGCGCTGGCGGCGGCCTTCGCCAAGTCCAGCAGTGAACGTCCGTCGTACTTCGGCGACTACGGCAGTGCGATCCGTGATGACGCGCTGATGATCGCGCTGACCCACGAGAACAAGCTGGCCAAGCCCGCCTGGGACGCGCGTGCGGTGGATCTTGGCCGTGGCCTGGATGCGCGCCGCAATGCCGGCTGGATGTGGCTGAGCACGCAGGAACAGGTGGCGATTGCCCGCCTCGGCAAGGCCCTGGCCGCCAACCAGAAGGCGCTGGTGGCCGGTGAGCTGGTGATCGGTGGCAACACCGAAGCCATCGGCGAGCGCAAGCTGTTCGGCCGCAACTTCAGCGCCAGTGAGCTGGCCAGCGGCGTGCGCTTCACCCCGCAGGGGCAGCCGCCGATGTTCGCCAGCATTGATGTGGCCGGCATCCCGCGCAGCGCACCGGCACCGGACAACAGTGTGCTGGGCGTCGAGCGCAGTTACTACGGCACCGATGGCAAGCCGTGGTCGCCGCGCCCGCTGAAGGAAGGCGAAGCGCTGATCGTGCGCGTCACGGTGACTGCCGACACCACGATGCCCGATGCGCTGCTGACCGACCTGCTGCCGGCGGGCCTGGAGATCGAGAACTTCAACCTGGGCGATGCCAAGCAGTGGGCCGACGTGGTGGTCGATGGCATCACCATCAGCGACCGTGGTGAGGCCGCCGACACCAAGCACGAGGAGTTCCGCGATGACCGCTATGTGGCCGCGCTGAAGCTCTCGCGTGGCAGCAAGGCCAACGTGTTCTACCTAGTACGCGCGGTGACGCCGGGAACCTACTCGGTGCCGCCGCCGCTGGTGGAGGACATGTACCGGCCGCAGCTGCGCGGCGTCGGCCGCAGCAACCCGACCACGATCACGGTGGTACAGCCGTGACCGCGCGGACGGGCCGCGACGGCGCGGCCCGTCCTGCTGGCAACCTGCAATGAACAACACGATGTCGATCCGGCTGGCGGCCCTGCGCCGCCGGCTGCAGCCGCTGTGGCCCTGGCTGCGCTGGGGTACGGCCGCCACGCTGGCGCTGCTGCTGGTGCTGGATTTCGCCTTCCCGCCACCGCTGCCGAAGCAGCGTGATACCAGCACCCTGGTGGTGGCTGCCGACGGCACGCCGCTGCGTGCATTCGCCGACGCCGAGGGTGTGTGGCGCTACCCGGCTTCGATCAACAGCGTCTCGCCGCTGTACCTGCAGGCGTTGCTGACCTACGAAGACCGCTGGTTCTGGCGGCATCCGGGCATCAACCCGCTGGCGATCCTGCGTGCCAGCGGCCAGCTGCTGCGTGGCGGCCGCATCGTTTCCGGTGGCTCGACCCTGACCATGCAGGTCGCCCGCATCCTCGATCCGCATACGCGCACGCCGTGGGGCAAGCTCAAGCAGATGCTGCGCGCGGTGCAGCTGGAAGTGCACCTGAGCAAGCAGCAGATCCTGGCCCTGTATCTGGAGCGCGCGCCCTACGGCGGCACCATCGAGGGGGTGGAGGCGGCCAGCTGGGCCTACCTGGGCAAGCCGGCGGCGCAGCTGTCGCATGCCGAGGCCGCGTTGCTGGCGGTGCTGCCGCAGGCGCCGAGCCGGCTGCGCCCGGACCGTCATCCGGAAGCGGCGCAGAAGGCGCGCGACAAGGTGCTGTCCCGCATGAACGAGCTGGGCGTGTGGACGGCGGACGAAGTGGAAGACGCGCGCATCGAGAACGTGGTGGCGCGCTCGCTGCGCCCGCCGCTGCACGCCGCGCTGCTGGCGCAGCGCCTGCACTCGGCGCATCCGGGCCAAGCACGCATCCAGAGCAGCATCGACATCGGCCTGCAGCGCACGCTGGAAGAACGCGTGGCCAGCTATTTCTCGACGCTGCCGGAACGCACCTCGGCCGCCCTGCTGGTAGTCGACAACCAGACCCTGCAGGCGCGTGCCTATGTCGGCACGCTGGCGTTCGGTGACCGGCAGCGGCTGGGCCACGTGGACATGGTGCAGGCCTGGCGGTCGCCGGGCTCCACGCTCAAACCGTTCCTGTATGCCATGGCGCTGGACGATGGCCTGATCCATTCGGAAAGCCTGCTGGTCGATGCGCCGCAGAGTTTCGGCAGCTACCGCCCCGGCAACTTCGACATGGCTTTCAATGGGCCGATTGGTGCCTCCAGCGCGCTGCGGCTGTCACTCAACGTGCCCTCGGTGGACCTGCTGCAGCGGGTCGGTCCGGCGCGCTTCGCCGCACGCCTGTCGCACTCCGGCATCCAGCTGCGCTTCCCGCCGGGCAGTACACCCAATCTGTCGCTGATCCTGGGCGGCACCGGCGCACGCCTGGAAGACCTGGTCGGCGCGTTCGCCGCGCTCAACCGCAACGGCATCGCCGGGCGCGTGCGCTACACCGATGACGAACCGATGATCGAGCGTCGCCTGGCCTCGCCGGGCGCCAGCTGGATCGTGCGCGAGATGCTGGAATCGAATCCGCGGCCGGGGTATAGCGTCGGGACGTTCGATGTCGGTGGCCGCCCGCGCGTGGCGTGGAAGACCGGCACCAGTTACGGGTACCGCGATGCGTGGGCGATCGGCAGCACCCGCCACTACACCGTGGGCGTGTGGGTGGGGCGGCCGGACGGTACCCCGTTGCCGGGCCAGTACGGCGCGGTGACCGCGCTGCCGCTGATGTTCGAGGTGGTGGACAGCCTGCCTCGCCAGCGCGGTGATTCAGCTGCTGCACCGATGCCGGCCAGTGTCAGCCAGGAGGACGTCTGCTGGCCCACCGGCGAACGTGCCGAGGGCCTGCCAGCGGCGCTGTGCCAGCGGCGGATGTCGGCCTATCTGCTGGACGGTGCGGCACCGCCGACCTTCCCCGAGCGCGAGGCGCGGCGCTGGCAGCCGGGGCGGCAGCGTTACCTGGCCGACGCGCGGACCGGTCTGCGTGTATCCGCTGATTGCCGTTTGCCGCATCAGGAAGTCGCGCGGGAGATCGCGCGTTGGCCGGCGTTGTTGTCGCCGTGGCTGCCGAAGGCCACGCGCGAGGCTTCGCAGCTGCCGGCGCTGTCGCCGGACTGCCGCGACGACGGGCGTGAGGCCAGCGTCGCGCTGCACGTGGACGGGCTCAATGACGGCGCCACGCTGGCGCGCGCGCCGAATTCCGAACACGGCGTGCGCCTGCAGTTGCGCGCGCTGGGCAGCGAACAGGCGGTGGACTGGTTGCTGGATGGACGCTGGATTGCACAGACCCACGGCGCGCAGCTGATGCAGCGCGAGTTCGCCGATCCGGGCGCACACACCCTGACCGCGCTGGCAGCCGACGGCGCGTGGACGCAGGTGCGGTTCAACGTCCTGCGATAGGTGCTGGGAATGGCCCGTCGACCCGACGCATCCATGCTCTGGTAGGTGCCAACCTTGGTTGGCACGCGATAAATGCGCCCACCAAGGTGGGCATCTACCAAGGCGTTTGCGGGGCCGCTATTCCCCGATCCACCCGTCCAGCAGGTCGGCGAACTCGTCGGCGTGTTCTTCCTCCTGCGCCAGGATCTCTTCAAGGATGCGCTTGGTGGTGGTATCGCGGTCGCCGATGAAGTTGATCATCTCGCGGTAGCTGTCTATGGCGATCCGTTCAGCCACCAGGTTCTCGCGCACCATGTCGCGCAGGTCGCTGCCTTCCTTGTATTCGGCATGCGAGCGCGTGGTCAGCGTATCCGGGTTCAGGTCCGGCTCGCCGCCAAGCTGGACGATGCGCTCGGCCAGCTTGCCGGCGTGCGCCTGTTCCTGCTGCGCATGCTCGAGGAACTCGGCCTTGACCGCGTCGGCCAGCATGCCCTTGGCCATGAAATAGTGCCGGTAGTAGCGCAGCACGCACACGTACTCGGTGGCGAGGGCATCGTTGAGCAGCTTGATCACCACCTTGCGGTCGGCGCTGTAGCTGTCGGTGATCGCGCCGTCTTCGATGTTATGCCGGGCACGCTCGCGCAGGGTCTGACGGTCACTGATGCCGGGAATCCCGGCGGCGGGCTTGCTGGCTTTGGCTGGCTTGCTGGACATTGCTGGCCGTTTCCTTCTGCGGTGGGGAATCAGGTAGGCAGGTGCTCCAGCACGTACTCGGCGGAAGACACCTCGAACTGGCCCGGCTGCTCGATCCAGGCCGCACGCACCACGCCATCGACCACGTACAGCGCGAAGCGGCGCGAGCGCATGCCCATGCCCGAGGCGCTGGCATCCAGCTCCAGGCCGAGCGCGCGGGTCAGCTCGGCATTGCCGTCGGACAGCATCAGCAGGCCGTCGGGCACTTTCTGGTCGGCGGCCCAGGCTTTCATCACGAACGGGTCGTTGACCGCCATGCAGTAGACATCGATGCCGCGCTGGCGGAAGGCCTCGAATTTTTCGACGTAGCCGGGCAGGTGGCGGGCCGAGCAGGTGGGCGTGAACGCGCCGGGCACCGCAAACAGCACGACCTTGCGGGCGTCGAACAGCGAATGCGTATCAAGCGTTTCGATGCCCTCGCGGATGCGCTTGAGGGTCACTTCCGGAATGCGGTCGCCGACATGGATGGTCATGGGGAACTCCTTGCTGGGGCAGGCTAGTGGGCCGGATGGGACAGGGGCGTCAAGACATTGGAAAACCCGTGTGCAGGCCCCATCTTCAGGGTTGCGGCGGGGGCTTCCAGCCACAGCCTGGGGCATCGGGATGGCAGCGGCATTGCGCAGGATCAGTCGGCCTCACCGGGGCCGCACGAGGGGCGGCGTAGCATCGCCGGCGCGTAGAATGAACCCGGGGCGGCGCCACCGGCGCGGCCGAAGCAGATCGAGGTAGCTGGATGGAATTCAAGGATTACTACGCCACCCTGGGGGTGGAACCGAGCGCGGGCGAGGCGGAGATCAAGACCGCCTACCGCCGGTTGGCACGCAAGTACCACCCGGACGTCAGCAAGGAGGCCGGGGCCGAAGACAAGTTCAAGGCGGTCAACGAGGCCTACGAGGCGCTGCGCGATCCGGAAAAGCGCGCAGCCTACGACCAGCTGCGCGCGCAGGGCTATCGCCCGGGCGAGGAGTTCAACGTGCCGCCGAACTACGGCGGCGCCGGCGGTTTCAATTTCGAGGAAGTATTCGGCGGTGGTGGCCCCAACGGCGGCTTCAGCGACTTCTTCGAAAGCCTGTTCGCGCGCCAGCGTGGCGGTGCCGGTCCGGGCCCGGGCTTCAGCAGCCAGGGCCACGCACCCAACCGCGACACCCGCGCCAAGCTGTCGGTCCCGCTGGAAGCGGCCTACAGCGGCGACAGCCTGCGCATCACCGTCAACGGCAAGCAGCTGGACGTGCGCGTGCCCAAGGGCATCCGTCCGGGCCAGGTGATCCGCCTGGCAGGGCAGGGCAACCATGGCGGCAACCTGCTGCTGGAAGTGGAGTACGCCGCGCATCCGCAGTTCGAGGTCGATGGCCGCAACATCCTCTATACGTTGCCGGTCACGCCCTGGCAGGCCGCGTTGGGCACCAGCATCAGCGTGCCGACCCTGGGCGGTGCGGTGGAGCTGAAGATCCCCGCCGACTCCGATGCCGGCCGCAAACTGCGCCTGCGTGGCCGGGGCCTGCCGGGCAGCCCGGACGGCGACCAGATCGTTGAAATCGAGATCGTGGCCCCGGCCGCGACCGACGAGGCGCAGAAGAAGGCCTACCGCAATCTGGCCAAGGCCTTCGGCGAGTCGATCTGAGCACGCCTTGCGGTCGTGCCGGCCGCTGGCCGGCAATTTCATGACCTGGGACGGTGATGCGTGGTTGCCGGCCAGCGGCCGGCACGACCACGCGCGTCTCAGCCCTGGCCGGCGAACACCCGCTCCAGCACCTCGGACAGCTCGTCTTCCGAGAACGGCTTGGTGATGTAGGCCTTGGCGCCCTGGCGCATGCCCCACATGCGATCGGTGTCCTGGTCCTTGGTGGTCACCAGGATCACCGGGATATGCCGGGTCGCCTCGTCGCGGGCGAGGGTACGGGTGGCCTGGAAGCCGTTGAGATTGGGCATCACCACGTCCATCAGGACCAGGTCGGGCAGCTCGGCCCTGGCGGTTTCGACCCCGGCGGCGCCATCGGTGGCGGTCAGGATCTGGTGCCCGAGCTTCTCGACGATGCGCTGTATCCCCAACAGCTGCGACGGTGAGTCGTCGACGATCAGAATGCGTGCCATGTTGTTCCCCATGTAATGCCCGCAGTGTAGTGCGGGCTCATTACCGGCGGGAGGGGGGCACCTGCCGTCCGTCGCCTGCCTGCGACGTTCAGTCGATCCGCACCACCGTGCGGCCCAGCGATCCACCCGCCAGCATCCGCTCGAACACTGCCCGGAGGCCATCAAGGCCGACCTCGGCGGTGCAGATGCGGTCCAGGTGCTGCGGCTTCCACTCACCGCCCAGGCGCGACCACACCTCTTCGCGCAGCCGGCGCGGCGCATTGGCCGAAGACACGCCGAGCAGCGACACACCGCGCAGGATGAAGGGCATCACCGTCATGTCCAGCGTCGGGCTGGCCGCCAGGCCGGCGCTGACCACGCTGCCGTAGGGCACGGTCTGCGCCAGCAGGCTGGCGAGCATGGCGCCGCCGGCATTGTCCAGGCCCCCGCCGAAGCGCGCCGACTGCAGCGGGCCGGTGTCGGCCAGCGCCTCGCGCGGCAGCACCTCGCTGGCACCGATGTCGCGCAGGAAGTCGGTCTGGTCCGGCTTGCCACTGACCGCGTGCACGGTGTAGCCCGCACGGCTGAAGATCGACAGCGCCAGCGCACCGACGCCGCCGCTGGCGCCGGTGACCGCCAGCGGGCCGAGCGCCGGGGTCTGGCGGTTGTCCTGCATGCGCAGCAGCGCCAGCGCCGCCGTGAAGCCGGCGGTGCCCAGCACCATCGCCTCGCGCGGGCTCAGCCCGGCCGGCTGTGCAATCACCGCACGCGACTCCAGCCGCACATACTGGCTGTAGCCGCCGTCACGGGTCTCGCTGAGGCCGCAGCCGGTGGCCAGCACCGCGTCGCCTTCACGCCAGGCCGGGTCGGTGCTGGCGACCACGGTGCCGGCCACGTCGATGCCGCCGACCAGCGGGAAGCGGCGCAGGATCTTCCCCTTGCCGGTGCCGGCCAAGGCATCCTTGTAGTTGACCGAGGACCAGTGGGCGCGGATCAGTACCTGCCCGGGGTTGAGGTCGTCGACACCGAGCCGGGTCAGGCCGCTGCGATAGCCGGCGTCGTCGTTTTCGATGCGGAAGGCGGTGAACGGGGTGGTGGGGGCCATCGGCGTTGCCTGACTTCGAGGAAAACGCCACCTTACCCCGTCGTCGCCCTTTCGATCCTGCCGATCCGCCCCATCTTGTATGATCGGTAATGGTTTCACGGCTGGCGCCGCGGGAAGGGCCCGCGCCGCAGCCCACATCTTGATGGAGCGTGCATGGCCTGGAATACACCCGGCGGCAACAAGGGCGGACAAGGCCCCGAGGACAATCGACGCGGGCCGTTCGGGTCGCGCGGCGGTGGCAATGGTGGTGGCTGGGGCGGACTGCCCGGGCCGCTGAAGGACCTGTTCGACGGCGGCATCGTGCGTTGGGTGGTGGCGGCCGTGGTGCTGCTGGTGCTGTTCTCCAGCTTCCAGCTGATCGGTGAGCAGCAGCGTGGCGTGGTCCTGCGCTTCGGCCAGTTCTCGCGCATCCTGCAGCCCGGCCCGAACTTCAAGCTGCCGTGGCCGATCGAGTCGGTCACCAAGGTCAACGCCACCGAGATCAAGACCTTCTCGATCCAGGTGCCGGTCCTGACCCGTGACGAGAACATCGTCAACGTCTCGCTGAACGTCCAGTACCGCATCGACGATCCGCAGCAGTACCTGTTCGGCACGGTCGATGCCAACCAGGTGCTGGAGCAGTCGGCGCAGAGCGCGGTGCGCGAGGAAGTCGGCCGCGCCGACCTCAATGCCGTGCTGAACAACCGTGGCCCGCTGGCCGTGGCCGCCGAGGAGCGCCTGCAGGCGCTGCTGAAGGCGTTCAAGACCGGCCTGACCGTGACCGGCCTGACCCTGCAGGACGCCCGTCCGCCGGAGGAAGTGAAGCCGGCCTTCGACGAGGTCAATGGTGCCCAGCAGGTCAAGGAACGCCTGATCAACGAAGCCCAGGCCTACGCCGCCAAGGTCGTGCCGGAAGCCCGAGGCCAGGCCTCGCGCGCCCGTACCACCGCCGAAGGCTACAAGCAGGCGGTGGTGTCCAAGGCCGAGGGTGACGCGCAGCGCTTCAGCCTGTTGCAGGCCCAGTACAAGGACGCGCCGGAAGTGACCCGCAAGCGCCTGTGGCTGGAGACCGTGCAGCAGGTGCTGAGCGAGAACCGCAAGGTGATCGGCGGCGATGGCCGCCAGCTGATCTACGTGCCGATGACCGGCGACACCCGTCCCACCACGTCGGCCCCGGCCGCAGTGGCAAACCCGGACGTGGTCATGCCGTCGCTGCCGGGCGCAGCGGTGGAAGCTTCCCGTGATCCGGGCCGGCCGGTGGGCCGCCCGACCGGGCGACCGAGCGGCCGTGAGGAGGGCAGCCGATGAAGAGTCCTATCTGGATCGCCGTGATCGTGGCGGTGGTGCTGGGCCTGCTCGGCTCGGTGTATGTGGTCCGTGAGGACCAGACCGCCATGGTGCTGAACCTGGGCAAGGTGGTGCGGTCGGACATCAAGCCAGGCCTGCACTTCAAGGTGCCGGTGGTGGAAACGGTGAAGGTCTTCGACCGCCGCTTCCAGGTGCTCGACACCGCGCCGGCGCGCTACTTCACCGCCGAGCAGAAGGACGTCAGCGTCGACTTCTTCGCCATCGGCTACATCTCCAACGTGGGTGACTACTTCCGTGCCACCGGCGGCGACCCGCGCGTGGCCAACGCCCGCCTGGCGCCGATCATCACCGATTCGCTGCGCAACCAGATCAACTCGCGCACCCTGCAGCAGCTGGTGTCCGGCGACCGCAGTGAGCTGATCGCCGAGCAGTTGAAGGGAATCAACGAGGCCGTGGCCGGCCTGGGCATGCAGATGATCGACCTGCGCATCAAGCAGGTGGACCTGCCCACCGACAGCCAGGTGATCAACGATGTGTACGAGCGCATGCGCGCCCAGCGCAAGCAGGAAGCCGCCAAGCTGCGCGCGGAAGGCGAGGAACAGTCGCTGACCATCCGCGCCCAGGCCGACCGTGACAGCACCGTGCTGATCGCCGAGGCCGAGCGCGATGCACAGCGCCTGCGCGGTGAAGGTGATGCGGAAGCCACCCGCATCTACGGCAAGGCCGGTTCGGCTGACCCATCGTTCTACGCGTTCTACCGTAGCCTGGAGGCGTACCGCGGCTCCATGACCGACGGCAACGGCGTGATCGTGCTCGACAAGAACGACCCGTTCCTGCAGTACCTGAAGAACGACCGCTGAGGTCGCAGGGCATTACCCCACGGGGCCCGGCCAACTGCCGGGCCCCGTGCTTTTTCCGGAGTTCCGATGAAAGATCTGTTCGCCGCCGTCTGCCTGGTCGCGGTGCTGGAAGGCCTGTTCCTGTTCGTCGCGCCGTTCGCCTGGAAGCGCATGGCCGAACGCCTGCTGGACCTGCCCAGCCCGGCCCTGCGCAGCTTCGGCGGACTGGTGCTGCTGGCCGGCCTGAGCCTGCTGTGGTGGGTGCGGCACTAGACGCCCCGGCGCGGCCGCCTGCGACTACGTGCGTGGCCTGGCCTTGGTAGATGCCAACCTTTGTTGGCATTGCCGGCCAGCGGCCGGCACTACCGGGTGGGGCGGCTGACCGACCTGCACCTGCGTGGCTTGGCCTTGGTAGCTGCCAACCTTGGTTGGCATTGCCGGCCAGCGGCCGGCACGACCGGGTGGGGCAGCTGACCGCCCTGCACCTGCGTGGCCAGGCTCTGGTAGCTGCCAACCTTGGTTGGCATTGCCGGCCAGCGGCCGGCACTACCGGGCGGGGCAGTTGACCGCCCTGCACCTGCGTGGCCAGGCTCTGGTAGCTGCCAACCTTGGTTGGCATTGCCGGCCAGCGGCCGGCACGACCGGGCGGGGCAGCTGACCGACCTGCACCTGCGTGGCCAGGCCCTGGTAGATGCCAACCTTGGTTGGCATTGCCGGCCAGCGGCCGGCACGACCGGGTGGGGCGGCTGACCGACCTGCACCTGCGTGGCCTGGCCCTGGTAGCTGCCAACCTTGGTTGGCATTGCCGGCCAGCGGCCGGCACGACCGGGCGGGGCAGCTGACCGACCTGCACCTGCGTGGCCAGGCTCTGGTAGCTGCCAACCTTGGTTGGCATTGCCGGCCAGCGGCCGGCACGACCGGGTGGGGCAGCTGACCGACCTGCACCTGCGTGGCCAGGCTCTGGTAGATGCCAACCTTGGTTGGCATTGCCGGCCAGCGGCCGGCACGACCGGGCGGGGCGGCTGACCGGCCGGTGAAGCCGTCCGTCGGAAAGGTGGCAGCGGACCCCGGAAACCCGGATAATGCACAAAAGCCGGACGGGCCTCCCCGTTCGGCTTTTTCCGTGTCTGGGCCCTCCATCGCCGGCCGCTCCCCGTTTGGAGCCGCCCTCCAGGTGCTGGCCAGCCCCGCCACGGTTTACCCGTCCGCGGCCCCGATGGCCGCAACAAACCGAGGAGCCCGTCATGGGTCAGTCTGTCGTAGTGTTGGGTGCCCAGTGGGGCGATGAAGGCAAGGGCAAGATCGTCGATCTGCTCACTGAGGAAATCGGCGCCGTCGTGCGCTTCCAGGGCGGCCACAATGCCGGCCACACCCTGGTCATCAACGGTAAGAAGACCGTCCTGCACCTGATCCCGTCGGGCATCCTGCGTGACGATGCGCTGTGCCTGATCGGCAACGGCGTGGTGATCTCGCCGGCCGCGCTGCAGAAGGAAATCGCCGAGCTGGAAGCCTCCGGCGTGGAAGTGCGTTCGCGCCTGAAGATCTCCCCGGCCGCGCCGCTGATCATGCCGTACCACATCGCCCTGGACCAGGCGCGCGAGCGCGCAGCCGGCGGCAAGGCGATCGGCACCACCGGCCGTGGCATCGGCCCGGCCTACGAAGACAAGGTGGCGCGTCGCGGCATCCGCATCGCCGACCTGCATTACCCGAAGCAGCTGGAAGAACTGCTGCGCACCGCGCTGGATTACCACAACTTCGTGCTGACCAAGTACCTGAACACCGATGCGGTCGACTTCCAGAAGACCTTCGACGAAGCACTGGCCTTCGGCGAATACGTGCAGCCGATGAAGTCCGACGTGGCCGGCATCCTGCACGACCTGCGCAAGCAGGGTAAGCGCGTGCTGTTCGAAGGTGCGCAGGGTGCGCTGCTGGACATCGACCACGGCACCTACCCGTACGTCACCAGCTCCAACACCACCGTCGGTGGTGCGCTGGCCGGTTCCGGCGTCGGCGCTGATTCGATCGACTACGTGCTGGGCATCGCCAAGGCCTACGCCACCCGCGTAGGCGGTGGCCCGTTCCCGACCGAGCTGGACGACGAAGTCGGCCAGGGCATTCGTGACCGCGGCGCCGAGTACGGTGCGTCGACCGGCCGTCCGCGTCGTTGTGGCTGGATGGACATCGTCGCGCTGAAGCGCGCCGTGGCCATCAACGGCATCAGCGGCCTGTGCATCACCAAGCTGGACGTGCTCGACGGCATGGAAAAGCTGAAGGTCTGCATCGCCTACGAATACAACGGCAAGCGCACCGAGTACGCGCCGCTGGACGCGCAGGGCTGGGAAGAATGCACCCCGGTGTACCTGGAGTTCCCGGGCTGGAGCGAGAACACCCACGGCATCACCCAGTGGGACGACCTGCCGCCGGCCGCACGCGCATACCTGCGTTCGCTGGAAGAGCTGGCCGGCTGCCCGATCAGCATCGTCTCCACCGGCCCGGACCGCGACCACACCATGGTCCTGCAGGATCCGTTCGCCTGAGGTGGCGCCGGGCCATGCCCGGCGTTGGTGACAGGAAAAGCCCCGCGCACGCGGGGCTTTTTCGTTACTGTGTCGCCAGGCCAGCGGGGAAGCGACGCGATGACCAGGATGTCAACGTGAAAGGCGGGACGGTAGTGCGGGTCACCCTGTGGGTGTCGTGGAGCCTGTGGTGCATGGCCGGCCTGGTACTTGTGTTGGGTGCAGCCGCCAATGCCCTGGCTTCGCGCACGCAGACGGTGCCGCTGGTGCTGCGCCCTGGCGCAACCGCCCAGATCACCGTCTACCGCCTCATCGATGACCAGCTTCGGCTGCGCCTGCGCTATGCCGCGGACGGTACAGAGGCTGACCCTGAAGTGCTGCTGCGCATCGAGACTCCCACCGAACATGGAGACTTCCGCGCAGGGGAGCGTTGGGGAGTGGCCGGGCAGGGCATCGACCGCGCGCTGGTATCGGTTGAGTCCAGCGGCCTCATGGCCTCCTACTTTGGTTACGGTCGCGGCGACGCATTGCCACGCGGCCGCTCATGGCTGCGGGTAACCGTGCTGGAGGTGGATCCGGCGCTGGCGGGACGCACTGCAGACATCGAGCTGCAGCCGCCGCTGGGTCTGCTGAAGCTGACCGACCTGGACTACCTCTGGCTGTGGCCGTTCTTTTTCTGGAAGATGGCGGCGCTGTTCCTGCTGATTCCGGGGGCTGCGTTGACTGTCTTCACTGTGGCGTTGCGGCGCCAGCAGCGCCGGGCATCGGTGCCGCCGACTTCAGCAAGGGATAGGGATTGATCGACTCTCCCTTCCACCACTGCTTCTCCGGCCCCAACACATGCACTTCGAAGTGCAGGTGCGGGGCCTCGGCGCTGGCATTGCCGGTGCTGCCGACGTAGCCGATCACATCCCCGCGCTTGATCGCCTGTTTCTCGGCCAGGCCATCGGCATAGCGCTGCAGGTGCGCGTAGTAGTAGCACCAGCGTCCGCTGGGCTCGAACTGGTAGATCGTCAGCCCGCCGCGTTCGCTGTCGAACAGTTTTTCCACCGTGCCATCAGCCACCGCGAGTACGGGAGTACCTGCATCGGCCATGATGTCGATGGCATCGTGTACGCGGCCTTCGCTGCGTGCATCGGTGAAGGTATCGCGCAGCTGCGAGGCCAGGATGCCCTGCACCGGCAGCAGCAGGCCGGACGGTGCATCCGCAGCCTGCGCGGCCGGCGGCGCGGTGGTGGCGGGTGGGGCCGTTGCGCGTGGCGCTGGTTCGACCACCGGCGCGGCGGACACCGCCGATGGCGCTGCCGGCAGCGAGGCGGCTACCGGCTCACTCCCATCGCGACGCAGCCACCAACCTGCCCCCAGTCCCAGCAGTACGCCCAATACGATCAGCTGCGAAAGACGCATCGGTTCACTCCTGCATCACCACGGGTACCGAGGTATCCACTGCGTCGGCCACACGCACCGCATCCCAGTTGGTCATGCGTACGCAGCCATGCGATTCGGTCTTGCCGACATGGCTGGGTTCGGGCGTGCCATGCAGGCCGTAGTGTGGCTTGGACAGGTCGATCCAGACCCGGCCGACCGGATTGTTCGGGCCCGGCGGCAGCGTCGCTTTCTTTTCGCCCTTGCGCGCATCCCAGAACAACTTCGGGTTGTAGTGGAACGGCGGGTCGCGATACACGCCCAGGATCTTCCATTCGCCGATCGGCAACGGGTCGTGCTGGCTGCCCGACGACACCGGCACCTGCGCGATCAGCTTGCCCTGCGCATCCAGCAACTGCAGGGTGGAGTCGGATTTGTCGACCACGATCTTCGCCGCCTTCGGCAATGCCGCTGGTGCGATGTTGGGCACTTGGATGCGGCTGCCAGCCTTGGTCAGATCCACGCCGGGATTGAGCACCTTCAGCAACTCCGGCGAGGCGTGGAAGCGCTCGCCCAGGGCTTCTTCCACGCTGCTGAAACCCAGCGATTTCAGTTTGGCCTGTGCGGCAGGTCCTTTCGGTGTGGCCTGGAACGGGCCGGCAACATCCTCGGCAGTCAGCGTGTAGCTGGCCAGCGGCCCCACCGTATCAGCCTGCAGGGCCTTCCAGGTGGCGTCGTCCAGCTCACCCGTCGCGGTCAGCCCATGCGCGGCCTGGAAGCCCGCCACCGCGCGTCGCTGGTTGCTGCCCACTTCGCCATCGATCTGGCCAGGCGAGAAATTCGCGCGATCCAGCAGCACTTGGGCATGCAGTGCGGAGCGCACTGCGGTGTCCGGGCCGGCCTTCTCGGCAATGGGGGCGGGCAGGTTGGGCGCAGGGGACTGCGCGAAGGCGGGTGATATCAGTAGCGACAGGACGAACAGTACAGGATGGGGTACACGCATGGGCATCTCCGGCATTCACGGAACTACCATGCCTGTGCGCAATGCAGGACTGATGTGAAAAGAATCTGACGCCGGGATGAGTGGTGCCAACGTGACCATCCCTTGTGGGGCCGCGTCTGCACATGGAAAGCAACGAGGGCAGGCGACCACGGATCCGTCGCCGCCTGCCCTGATGTTCAATCCACAGTAACCATGATGTCGATGCTGTTGTTGTCCTCCCGTGACTCGCTCACGGTGTTCTGATCGTCAACCAGCAGCTGGATGGAGTGCACCCCTGGGGTCGGGCGCCAGACGTCGTTGTAAGTCCTGACATTGACGCTGGCGCCGGGTGCCAGGGTGTAGTTCTGGAGGCCGCCCCATACGCAACCTTCAATGAAACACTGCCCGTTCTTCATGGCCATCAGCCCAATCCAAGGCGCGCTGGCGGCGACCGAGCCGACATTCTCGATGGTTGCGGTGAACGAGGTTGCATCGCCGGATTTCGGACGCAGCGGCTGTGAATGGGCGCTGGTGATCCGAAGGTCTGGCTTGTCCGAGACCTGGATGATTCGAGCCAGCTGGTTGTTGCCCTCATTCGACTCCTGGATCAGCCCTTGGTCGTCAACAATGGAGGTGATCTGTTGCTGGCCACCCGCGGCTGGCCAAACGGGGCCTGCGGGGCTCAACCATACGGATTCGCCCGGCGCCAAGGCCGTTGTCAGGCCACTCCAGGGGCAGCCACTGGCTGGGCACGCGCCGTTTACCAGATAGACCGCTCCGAGCCAACCCGCAGGTGCGGGCATTGATCCGCGGTTGGTTACCGCCGTGCGGAATGTCACTGCATCGCCTGGCTTGAAACTGGCTGGAATCGTTTCGATCAGGTATGGCTGCAGATCGGGCAGATCCCCCACCATGATTTCCCGGGTCAACTCGTTGTTGTGTTCGTCGAGTTCCTTGATGCGGTCCGCGTCATCAGCGAACACGGTCATCGCATGCAGCCCTGCCGAAGGTGTCCAGCTGGGTCCCTGGTTCAGATCTATGGTGGCCTGTTGACCAGGGGCCAGACTGATGGTCAAGATCCCCCATTGGCATCCTCCCTCGAAACACTGTCCCTCCTCATGGACGAGGACACTGTGGTGATTCATGGGAGACGGAGCATTGCCGGCATTTCGGATGGTTGCCCGGAAACGGACTGGCTCCCCTGCCCGGAACTGGCTTGGAATCGTGTCGATCCGCGTGACCTGAAGGTCCGGTTGATGCGTGAGGTCATCGATCATTGAGTTGAAGATGGCAGGGCAGTTCTGCCCGTCGAACTGAAAATCAGGGCGTGCACCCGGCCAGAACGCAAAGTAGGCGCTGCCTAGGTTGCGAGGGCGGTCCGCTCCATACACGGCTTGCAATGAAGCTTCGAGTTTCACCCGGAAGCTGGTGCGCAGTCCGGGGTCATTGCAGCTGGTGTAGTTGAAAGCAGGAAGGACCGGAACCATTCCACCTCCCAGCAATCCGTGCCGTTTCCATTTCTGGTACTGAGCGACCTGTTCGTTGACGGTGTTCTGATACTGGTCAACGAAGACGACATCCTGTGCGTGTGGGCTCATTGCGTACTGGATCTGGACATCGCTCAACGTGCCCATCAGATTGGCGATGATCACCGGGCGCGCGGATGCATCGGGATCCGCTTGCCGAAGCCTTTCGTAGACCAGTTCCTGGAAGCGCTTGCAGATACCAAGGTTCTGTGGTGTCTGTGGCAGAGCTGGTTCGTCAAAAGTGTAGTAACCAACTACGATGTCTGAGTTCTGCAGGGCAAGTGCAGCAACAGCGTCAAGCTCCTGTTGAAGCCAGTCTGGTAGACGCTCGTTGCCAGGAGAGCAGGCACTGCCGGGATCTGCGTACCAGGCGTCGTGAACGGGTCCGTTGAACTGGAGCAGCACTTTGAATCTGGATAACAGCGGGTCCTGCCGCAGCGCCTGCAAACGGGAGCTGAGTTCACCCGTATTCCATCCTGTCACGGGAATCACATTCGCGCCGGCATTGTGCAGCTCGGTCAGCTGGGAGCGGACTGCGGGGTCAGCATTGCCGATGATGTTGTACGCGTAGAGGAACTTGAAGTTGCTTCCGGTGTATGCGTCCTGGGCGTGCGCGGACTGTGGGCTTGTCATGCAGGCAAGCAGGAGCGGAAGTGCACTGAGATAATGCCTCATGGTCGTCCTTGTACGATGGCGAGGGTGGCCGAGGTCTGGCATCTTGCAGATCAGCGGTGGCCCAGCATAACGGCAACAACTGCGTGGATCAGACCGCCTACGGAGATGCTGCGCATTCGTTGCTGGCAATGGCGATGCAAACGTGAACCGCGCCCGAAGCGTTCAGAATTTACGGGTCAAGACCCAGCATGAGGCCGCCGATAAGGCCACATCCCCCCGTATTGGATACCCCCATGAACTACTTGAGGAACGTCAGGGTTGCCTGGCGTCTTGGGCTGGGCTTTGGCCTGTTGCTGCTGCTGGTCGCCGCCGTGGTGGCCACCGGCGCCACTGCCAGTGTCGTGCAGAAGCGCGCGATGCAGCAGGTGGTCGACGTCAGCGTGGCCAAGGTGCGCCTGCTGTCGCAGATGCTCGATGCCAACAACCAGATGATGGTCGTACGCCGCGAAATGCTGATCCGTCAGGGCGAAGACCGCGGCAGCGACGAGAAGCGCATCGCCGACCTGGTCAAGCGCTATGAGGCCAGCTGGACCGCCTACCAGGCGCTGCCCAGCGATGCCCAGGGCAAGACCATCGCGGAAACCATCGCGGCCAAGCGTGCCGTTGCGCGCCCGCTCAACAAGCAGACCAGCGAACTGATGGAGCAGGGTGATTACCCTGGCGCCGTGGCGCTGACGCTGGGCCCGGTGCAGGAAGCGGCCAACGGCTGGAACAAGGCGCTGTCCGATGGCGTGGACTTCGAGGAGAAGGAAAGCCGTGAAGCTGCCGCCGAAGCGATCCGCCTGGGCGAACGCAGCCTGCTGCAGCTGCTGGTGCTGGGCGGCGTCGCGCTGCTTGCCGGCATCGGCGCCTCGGTGATGATCGGCCGCAGCCTGACCGGCCCGCTGGCGCGCGCGGTGAACCTGGCCGAGCGGCTGTCCAAGGGCCAGCTGGACCAGGAGTTCCGCCTCGGTGGCCGGGATGAACTGACCCAGCTGGGCGAGGCCATGGCCAGTGTGCGGCAGAGCGTGCAGGCGGCGATCGGCGCGCAGCTGCAGATGGCTGAGCAGCACGAAGCGGGTGCGATCCGCTATCGCATGGACGACAGTGCCTTCCCCGGTGATTTCGGCCGCATGGTGCAGGCCACCAACAGCCTGGTCGAATCGCACGTGCAGGTGGAGCTGCTGATGGCCGAAGTGATGCAGCGTTACGCGATCGGCGACCTCAGCCGTGACCTGCCGGACTACCCGGGCGAGAAGGGCACGCTGACCCGCACTCTGGCCGCGGTAAAGCAGAGCCTGATGGCGATCAACGCGCAGATCGATGAACTGGCCCGTGCGGCTCGCGCCGGCGACTTCAGCATGCGTGGCGATGCTGCTGCGTTCCAGTACCAGTTCAAGGCGATGGTCGAACACCTCAACGGCATGATGGCCAGTTCGCAGGCCAGCATTGCCGATGTTTCCGACGTGCTGCGCGCGATCTCGCACGGTGACCTGACCGCACGCATGGACGGTGAGTACGACGGCGTGTTCGCGCGCATGCGCGACGACGCCAATACCACCACCGCGCAGCTGACGGGCATTGTGCGGGGCATCCAGGTGGCTGCCGACAGCATCAACAACGCGGCCCAGGAACTGGCCGCCGGCAACAACGACCTGTCGCGCCGCACGGAGCAGCAGGCGGCCAACCTGGAGGAAGCTGCCGCGTCGATGGAGGAGCTGACCTCCACCGTGCGCCAGAACGCCGAGCTGGCGCGTCAGGCCGACAGCGAAGCGCATGCCGCCGGTGCCGCCGTACGCGAGACCGAGCAGGCGATGGCGCAGATGGCCTCGGTGATGGGTGAGATCGATCAGTCCTCGGCACGCATCTCGGAAATCTCCACCGTTATCGACGGCATCGCGTTCCAGACCAACATCCTGGCGCTGAACGCTGCGGTGGAAGCCGCGCGCGCGGGCGAGCAGGGCCGTGGTTTTGCCGTGGTCGCCAGCGAAGTACGCACGCTCGCGCAGCGCGCCGGCGTCGCGGCCAAGGAAATCAAGGAGCTGATCGAAGACGCCGCTGCCAAGGTGAAGAGTGGCCTGGCGGTGACCGTTGAATCGGAAGCAGCGATCGCACGCGTGGCCCAGGCCAGTTCGCGCACCACCCAGCTGATGAGCGACATCGCAGCGGCCAGCAAGGAACAGGCCGCCGGCATCGAGCAGGTCAACCAGGTGGTGGTGCAGATGGACCAGGTGACACAGCAGAACGCGGCCCTGGTGGAAGAAGCCACTGCGGCGAGCCGCGCGCTGGAAGAACAGGCGCATGCGCTGACCACGTCGGTGGCGGTATTCAAGGTGGAAGGCGCAGGGGCTTCGGCCGCGCCGCGCCATGCAGCCTGAGCAGGCTGCTGACCCCGTGACAGGAATACGGCCGCCTTGAGCGGCCGTATTTGCATTGCCCGCTCAGGCAGCAGGGAGGATCGCCCTCATTGCTCCAGGACGCTGCCGAGCATGGCCCCAAGCACGTACAGCACGCCAAGCGTGGGAGGAATCACCAGAAGGTAGACGGTGATCCAGGTCATTCCGGAAAGCCAGCGTCCCACGCCGATGACGTTGAGTGCTGCGGTCTGCAGCATCACCGGCAGTTGCATGAGGATGTAGGCGCTCTTGGGGTCGCTGTTGGACCGGGCATCGAGCACCAGCCAGGTGGTAAGCGCGAGATAGAGCGCGCATAGGGCAATGCCGGTCCAGCTGAGCCAGCGTGGCTTGCGCATGCCGCCTTCCTCGTCTGTCCGGGGCCATCAGGGTAGCGCCGCGACCAGCGGCGTGCACTTCCCTGGGTCGAGCCGATAAGCGAAGCTGCGCGGCAGCGAGTCGTGCGAAGGGACCTGAGAAGTGAGCAATGTGATGAACGCCGTGATGCTCCCGATCGTGATGCTGCCCGGGCTGGATGGCAGCGGCCTGCTGTCGACATGCTTCGTGGAAGCGATGCAGGACCAGGGGGTTACCGTGCAGGTGCTGCCGCTGCCCATGCACGGGCCACAGGACTACGTTACATTGGCGTCGATCCTGCGCCCGCAGCTTCCCATCTCTCCCTTTGTGCTGCTGGCTGAATCGTTTGCCGGGCCGCTGGCTATCGAACTGGCGGTGGCTTCACCGCCGGGATTGCGCGGATTGATACTGAGTACGACCTTCGCGCGGCGACCGGTGCCGCTGCCAGCGGCGAGCGCACGCTTGCTAGCCCCTGCATGGCCACCGCCGCCGCTGGCGTTGCTGGCCCGGCTTCTGCTGGGGCATTGGCGGACACGCATGAACCTTCGCGAGCTGCGGCATGCGATCGCTGCGGTACCGACCGCGATCCTGCGGCAGCGCGCTGCGGCGACACTGCAGATCGATGTCCGCGCGCAGTTGCCGAAGCTCACGCTGCCGACGTTATGCCTGCATGCACGACAGGACCACCTGTTGTGGCCGCCCAGCGTGGCCGAGCTGCAGGTCTTGTTGCCCGATGCCCGGCACGTGTCGCTGGAAGGGCCGCATCTACTGCTGCAGGCCCGTGCCGAGGCAGCCGCAGCCGAAGTTGCCGCATGGATGAGGGCGCTCCCCTCCTGATCGAAGACTCAGCCGCGTGCACGCGTGCGCGCGGCTTTCTTCGCCGCCGCCTTGCGCACGGTCTTCTTCGCGGCCCGCGTCTTGGCTGCCTTCTTCGCGGCGGCGCTCCGCGCGGCGGCCGTACCCGTCTTCTTTACCGCTGCCTTCTTCGCCGTCTTCTTTGCGGCCTTCTTTGTCGCGGTCTTGCGAGCCGGTGCCTTCTTCGCCACAGCCTTCTTCGCCACTGCCTTCTTCGCAGGTGCCTTCTTCGCCGCCGTCCTCTTGGTTGCGGCCTTCTTTGTGGCCGATTTCCTGGCAGGCGCCTTCTTGGCAGCCTTATTGCTGGTCGCCTTCTTCGCGCCCTTGCGGGCACTGCCGGCGCGCTTGCCGCCGCCGTCCTGCTTGTTCACGGTGGCCCAGGCAATGCGCTCGGCGGTGCCTTCACTCGCGCCGCGATCACGTTCGCTTTGCTCGATGTGCTCGGCCTGGCGCTTCTGCTTTTCGGTGTATGCGGATTTGTCACCACGGGGCATGACGATTCTCCTGTCGTTGTGGTCAGGCCAGCAGGCGCAGCTTGGGCTCGCGCGCCCACTGGCGGGTGGCGGCCGCCGCCAGGAATGCCTTGGCGTCTTCTGTTTCGACGATGCCGGGGTCGTTGCCGACGCGCGCCGCCTTCAGCAGCACCTGGCCGCCCGCGTCGCTGGCGATGGCCTTCAGGTGTGCCCACGCCTGGCTGACGAATTCGACGGCTGCACTCTCTTTCGACAAGGCCTTCGCGGCTTCAAGGCTGAGCACCACGGCTACTGCATCGAACACGGCTGACGGGGTGCCCGCCAGCTGCCCATCTGCCGCCTGCAATGCGCCATCGCTCAGCGTGGCGCCTCCCACTTTTGGCGCGACCAGCTTCACGTCTGCACCTGCCTTCCGGGCGGCCTTGCTCAGGCTGGCAATCACGCGCGCGTCGGAGCCTTCGTCGAACAGGATGCCGATGCAGCGACCCTGCAGGGTCGGCTTGTTACGCCCGATCACGCGCACCTCGGGAGCGGGCGGCATGTCCCGCACCGGCGTGGCGGTTGGGGCCGGGTCGGGCAGCGCAGGCAGGGCCAGGCCATCGGCCACGCGCTGCGCCAGCGCGTCATCGATGTTGCGCAGGTGGCTGACGGTGCGCACCCGCACCTTCAGCGTTTCCACCTTGGACAGCTCGAACACCAGCGCCGATGCCAGGTGCGCCTGCTCCGGCTTTTCCAGGCTGCGGAAGAACATCCGGGCCTGGCTGTAGTGGTCGGCGAAACTCTCCGCGCGGGTGCGGCCCTTGCGGCCATCGTCGGCGCTGGCATGGCTGCGGAATCCGGCAGGCGTCTCGCGCGGGGTGTCGTCCTGCAGCGAGCTGGGATCGTAGGCGACGCGGCCCTTGGGCACCTGCATCTGCATGTGGCCGTCGCGCTGATGATTGGCAAACGGGCACTGCGGTGCATTCACCGGGATCTGGTGGAAGTTCGGGCCGCCCAGGCGCAGCAGCTGGGTGTCCAGGTAGGAGAACAGGCGGCCCTGCAGCAGCGGGTCGTTGCTGAAGTCGATGCCGGGCGGCACGTTGGCCGGGCAGAACGCCACCTGCTCGGTCTCTGCGAAGAAGTTGTCGGGCCAGCGGTCCAGTACCATGCGCCCGATCACCTGCAACGGCACCAGCGATTCGGGAATGATCTTGGTCGGATCCAGGTGGTCGAACGGGAATGCGTCGGCGTCTTCTTCGGTGAACAGCTGCACCGCCAGCTCCCATTCGGGAAAGTCGCCGCGCTGGATGGCCTCGAACAGGTCGCGGCGATGGAAGTCATTGTCGGCCGATTGCAGTTTCAACGCTTCGTCCCAGACCGTGGACTGAATGCCCAGCTTGGGCCGCCAGTGGAACTTGACGAACGTCGACTCGCCAGCCTCGTTCAGCAGGCGGAAGCTGTGCACGCCGAAGCCTTCGATCATCCGCAGCGAACGCGGGATGGCGCGGTCGCTCATCGCCCACATGATCATGTGCATCGATTCGGGCATCAGCGAAATGAAGTCCCAGAACGTGTCATGGGCCGACGCGGCCTGCGGGAAGGCGCGGTCCGGCTCCATCTTCACTGCGTGCACCAGGTCCGGAAACTTCATCGCGTCCTGGATGAAGAACACCGGGATGTTGTTGCCGACCAGATCCCAGTTGCCCTCCTTGGTGTAGAACTTGACCGCAAAGCCGCGCACGTCGCGCGGGGTATCCACCGAGCCTGCGCCACCGGCCACGGTCGAGAAGCGGGTGAATACCGGCGTCTTCACGCCGACCTCGGTCAGGATGCGTGCGCGGGTATGGGCTGCCAGTGATCGGGTCAGCTCGAAGTAGCCGTGTGCTGCGCTGCCACGTGCGTGCACGATGCGCTCGGGAATGCGTTCGTGATCGAAGTGGGTGATCTTCTCGCGCAGGATGAAGTCCTCCAGCAGCGTGGGCCCCCGAGGTCCCTGCCGCAGGGAGTTCTGGTTGTCCGCCACCGGAATGCCCTGGTCGGTGGTCATTGCCGGATGGCTGCCCCCGGCCTGCTGGTGCAGTTCATCGCCATCGCCCCGGCGGTGGCTTTCGGCAGGGACGGTTGCGCGCTTGCCGGTCGGCTTGCTGGCGGCCATGGACGTTGGCTCCGGATCATCAAAAGGAACCACGACACTGGAACCAGCCCCGTTAAACCACGGTCCGGCAAAGGTGAACGTACGGGCAAAAGCAGGCTCGGGTATGCTTGCCGCATGCGAGTCGAGCCCGCCGACATCGAAGCCCTGTTCGACGCCATCCCGGATGTGCTGTTCTTCATCAAGGACCGCCAGGGGCGTTACACCCACGTCAACCAGACCATGCTGCGGCGGCTGGGTCTGCGCGCGCGCAAGGACGTGATCGGGCGTACGGCGGCCGAAATCTACCCGACCGGCCTCAGTGCGGACTACGTTGACCAGGACGCCCGTGTGCTGTCCGGTGAGGTGATCGAGAACCTGATGGAGCTGCACCTGTTCGCCAACCGCGAACCGGGCTGGTGCCTGACCTGCAAGCGCCCGCTGGTGGTCGACGGGGCCATCGAGGGCCTGATCGGCATTTCCCGCGACCTTGGCCAGAAGGACAGCCTCGGCACCCAGTACGAGCAGCTGCGGCTGGCGCTGGCCCACCTCAACGCGCACTACGCCGAGAACGTGCGCATGCAGACCCTGCTGGACATCACCGGCTTTTCGCTGTCCAAGCTGGAGCGCAGCTTCCGCAAGGTGTTCCAGATGACCCCGCAGCAGGTGCTGACCCGGCTGCGGATCCAGATGGCCATGCATCTGCTGCATGGCGACGACAGCATCGCCTGCATCGGCCAGGCCTGCGGTTTCAGCGACCAGAGTGCCTTCACCCGCAAGTTCAAGGCTGAAACCGGTTTCTCGCCGCGTGCCTATCGTGCCCGTATCGGTGGGAACGTCGGCGAGCCGGCGCTGGCCTGAGCGGCCTGCTGCGCTGTGCCTATCCCCGTGGGCACGGGACAGGGTAAGGTGTCGCCCCTGTAGCCCGCCGCCAGCCCCGCCGATGCCCAACTCGATTCCGACCGCTTCGCCGTCCCGCCTCGGACATTCGCTCAAGCCCCGCCAGCTGATCATGATGGGCCTGGGCAGCGCCATCGGCGCCGGGCTGTTCCTCGGCTCGGGCGTGGGTGTGCAGGCGGCCGGTCCGGCGGTCCTGGTGTCGTATCTGGTCGCCGGAGCGCTGGTGATCATCGTGATGAACGCTCTGGGCGAGATGGCGGCGGCCAAGCCCACCAGCGGCGCGTTCTCGGTGTATGCAGCCGACGCCATGGGCGCTACCGCCGGTGCAACCGTGGGCTGGCTGTGGTGGGTGCAGCTGGTGATCGTGATCGCCGCCGAAGCGGTGGGTGCGGCCGGGCTGCTGGCCACGGTCTGGCCGGCAATACCGGTACCGATGGCGGCGTTGGCGTTCATGCTGTTCTTCACCGCGATCAACCTGCTCGGAGTGAAGAACTTCGGCGAGTTCGAATTCTGGTTCGCCATCCTCAAGGTCGCGGCGATCCTGGCGTTCATCGCCATTGGCGTGGCGCTGCTGATGGGATGGCTGCGGCAGGTGACCTCCCCGGGCCTGAGCAACTTCACCGAACACGGTGGTTTTGCGCCGAAGGGCCTGGCCGGGATCGGCGCGGCGCTGCTGGTGGTGGTGTTCGCCTTCGGCGGCACCGAGATCGTGGCCGTGGCGGCGGCCGAAACCGAAGACCCCGAGCGCAGCATTGCCCGTGCCATCCGCACCGTGGCCTGGCGCATCCTGGTGTTCTACATCGGCTCGCTGAGCGTGATCATCGCCGTGGTGCCGTGGACCAGCGAGGCGCTGAAGTCGCCGTTCGCCGCCGTGCTGGACATCGCCCGCATCCCGGGCGCTGGTACCGCCATCACGCTGATCGCCGTGATCGCGCTGCTGTCGGCGCTCAATGCCAACCTCTACGGCGCCTCGCGCATGATGTATTCGCTGGCGCAGCGTCGCGAAGCGCCGGCCGTGCTTGGCTGGACCGACCCGCGCCAGGTGCCGGTGATCGCCGTGCTGGCCAGCGTGCTGTTCGGCTTTGCCGCCACGGTGATGGAACTGCTGTTCCCGGACCGGGTGCTGCCGGTGCTGCTGAACATCGTCGGTTCCACCTGCCTGCTGGTGTGGACGCTGTCGCTGGTCTCGCAGCTGGTGCTGCGTCGTCGCGCGGATCGTCTGGGTACCCGACTGCCGTTCCGCATGGCCGGTTTCCCGTGGCTGACCTGCTGTGCACTGGCGATCCTTGCGCTGATCTTCGGCCTGCTGCTGAGTGAGCCGCACACCCGCCTGCAGTTCCTGTCGATGGTGGCGTTGACCGCCACGATCGCCGCCAGCAGTGCCATCGCGCGGCGCATGCGCCGGGCGTGATTCTGTAGAGCCGACCCTGCGGTCGGCTGCTGTTTGCGCGATCGCCAGCCGAGCATGGGCTCGGCTCTACAACAGGCACACACTCCGCGTGGCACTGTGCAGGCAGGCCGTCATCGGCCCGTCGACCAGGAGTACCGCATGCTGCGCAGCCGTCCCTTCCTGATGTTCACCGGCCAGGCCGAGGCCGCGCTGGCCCTGTACGCCGAAGCCTTTGCCGATTTCCGGCTGCTGGCCCTGCAACGCCATCCCGAGGGGGCCGGCGCCGGCGTGCCGGGGCAGGTCCGCCAGGCCATCTTCCTGCTCGGTGGCACCCACTACCTGTGCTTCGACAGCCTGGACGTGCACGATTTCACCTTCTCGCCGTCGATCTCGCTGTTCGTCGAGTGTTCCGGTGCCGAGCAGTTCGAGCGCGCGGCACGCGTGCTGGGTGAGGGCGGCCATTGGTTGATGCCGGTGGGCGACTATGACTTCAGCAATCGCTACGGCTGGGTGCAGGACCGCTTTGGCGTGTCGTGGCAGTTGAGCCTGGGGCAGATGCCGGACCCGTGATCGGATGCTTGTGGGTGTGGGCCTTGGTCCACACGCCCCATGAAAACGGCCCGCTTGCGCGGGCCGTTTTCTTTACCGATGCAGTGAGGAATCACGCCTCGACTTCATCATCCTTGTAGGCATCGACCGGGATGCAGGCGCACATCACGTTCTTGTCGCCGTACACGTTGTCGACACGCGCCACCGGCGGCCAGTATTTGCTCTGCTTCAGGCTGGCCAGCGGGAAGGCGGCCAGTTCACGCGGGTAGGCGTGGGTCCACTCGCTGGCGGTCACTGCGGTGGCAGTGTGCGGCGCGTTCTTCAGCGGGTTGTCCTCGCGGTCGAGGCGGCCGTCTTCGATCGCGGTGATCTCCTCGCGGATCTGGATCATCGCGTTGATGAAGCGATCCAGTTCGTGCAGCGATTCGCTTTCGGTCGGCTCCACCATCAGCGTGCCGGCCACCGGGAAGCTCAGGGTCGGGGCATGGAAGCCGAAGTCGATCAGGCGCTTGGCCACGTCCTCGGCACCGATGCCGCTGGTCTTCTCCAGCGGGCGCACGTCCAGGATGCACTCGTGCGCCACCAGGCCGTTGCGGCCGGTGTACAGGGTCTTGAAGTGCGGGGCCAGGCGCTTGGCGATGTAGTTGGCGTTGAGCTGCGCGACCTGGGTGGCCTTGCGCAGGCCGTCGCGGCCCATCATCGCGATGTACATCCAGCTGATCGGCAGGATCGAGGCGCTGCCGAAGCTGGCCGCGCTGACCATGCCGACCGGGCCGTTGTCACCCAGCTTGCCCGGCAGGAACGGGGCCAGGTGCTCCTTGACCGCGCACGGGCCGACGCCCGGGCCGCCACCGCCGTGCGGGATGCAGAAGGTCTTGTGCAGATTCAGGTGCGAAACGTCCGACCCCCACTTGCCCGGCTTGGCCACGCCGACCAGGGCATTCATGTTGGCACCGTCGGTGTACACCTGGCCGCCGTGCTTGTGGATGATCTCGCAGATCTCCACCACCTCTTCCTCGAACACGCCGTGCGTGGACGGGTAGGTCATCATGATCGCGGCCAGGCGGTCGCTGTACTTCTCGGCGTTGAGGCGGATGTCCTCGACGTCGACGTTGCCGTTGGCATCGGTCTTGGTCACCACCACCTTCATGCCGCACATCTGCGCCGAGGCCGGGTTGGTGCCGTGCGCCGAATCCGGGATCAGGCAGATGTCGCGGTGGCCTTCGCCGCGCGAGCGGTGGTAGGCGCGGATCGCCAGCAGGCCGGCGTACTCGCCCTGCGCGCCGGAGTTCGGCTGCAGGCTGACCGCGTCATAGCCGGTGCATTCCACCAGCATCGCTTCCAGCGTGTCGATGAGTTCCTTGTAGCCCAGCGCCTGGTCGGCCGGCACCAGCGGGTGGATCTGCGAGAACTCCGGCCAGGTCACCGGGATCATCTCGGCGGTGGCGTTGAGCTTCATGGTGCACGAGCCCAGCGGGATCATCGTGCGGTCCATCGCCAGGTCCTTGTCGGCCAGCGAGCGCAGGTAGCGCAGCAGTTCGTGCTCGCTGTGGTGGGTGTTGAACACCGGATGGGTCAGGAATGCGGACTGGCGCAGCAGGCCGGCCGGCAGCGCATCGGCGGTGCTGGCATCCAGCGCGTCGACGTCGGCCTGCGCACCGAACACGGCGGCCAGTGCGACCACGTCGGCGCGGGTGGCGGTCTCGTCCAGGCTGATGCCGACCGAGTCGCTGTCGATCGCGCGCAGGTTGTAACCGGCGGCGCGTGCCTTGGCGTGGATCTCATCGGCATGCACGCCGGTGATGTGCAGCGTATCGAAGAAGTCGCCACCGACCTGCACGCCGGCCTCGCGCAGCGCGGCGGCCAGGATCGAGGCCAGGCGGTGGGTGCGCCGGGCGATGCGGGTCAGGCCTTCCGGGCCGTGGTACACGGCATACATCGAGGCCATCACCGCCAGCAGCACCTGTGCGGTACAGATGTTGGAGGTGGCCTTCTCGCGGCGGATGTGCTGCTCGCGGGTCTGCAGGGTCAGGCGGTAGGCCGGGTTGCCCTGGGCATCGACCGAGACGCCGATCAGGCGGCCCGGCATCGAGCGCTTGTAGGCGTCGCGGCAGGCCATGAATGCGGCGTGCGGGCCGCCGAAGCCGAACGGCACGCCGAAACGCTGGCTGTTGCCGACCACGATGTCCGCACCCCATTCGCCCGGGGCGGCCAGCAGGGTCAGCGCCAGCAGGTCGGTGGCCACGGCCACCAGGCCGCCGCGCGCGTGCACGGCCTCGACCAGCGCCTTGTAGTCGCCGATCTGGCCGAAGGTGTCCGGGTACTGCAGCAGCAGGCCGAAGGCTTCTGCTTCCAGTGCCTCGGCCGGGGTGCCGACGCGCAGCACGATGCCCATGGGCTCGGCGCGGGTACGCAGCAGTTCCAGGGTCTGCGGGTGCACGGCGTCGTGCACGAAGAAGGTGTCCGACTTCGACTTGGCCGAACGCTTGGCCAGGGTCATCGCTTCAGCTGCGGCGGTGGCTTCGTCCAGCAGCGAGGCGTTGGCGATTTCCATGCCGGTGAGGTCGGCGCACAGGGTCTGGAAGTTGATCAGCGCTTCCATGCGGCCCTGCGAGATCTCGGCCTGGTACGGGGTGTAGGCGGTGTACCAGGCCGGGTTTTCCAGGATGTTGCGCAGGATCACGTTCGGCGTGTGGGTACCGTAGTAGCCCTGGCCGATGAAGCTGCGCAGCACGGTGTTCTTGTCGGCGATCGCACGGATCTTCGCCAGTGCCTGCACTTCGGTCATCGATTCCGGCAGTGCCAGCGGCGCCGGCGACTTGATCTTGGCCGGTACGATGGCATCGGTCATCGCATCCAGCGACGCGTGGCCGACGACGTCGAGCATCTGCGCGATCTCGGCATCGTTGGGGCCGATGTGGCGCTCGACGAACGCATTGTGGTGCTCGAGCTCACGCAGGGAAGGGGTGTTCTGGGACATGGCGAAGGATCCGTCAGGAAAGGGCACACGCACGGGCACAAGCCGCCGGTCGGCGGTCTGCGGGGCGCCCCTCTGTCCTTTTGCCTGAGAGTTTGGAAGCGCGGAAAACCGCGGCTTCGTGCCCCTTCGGCGCCGGATCGAACCGGTCTCTCCAGAGTTGTGTTACGGGTGGTATCGGGCCTGAGCGATT
Source organism: Stenotrophomonas sp. PAMC25021 (assembly GCF_004795795.1). Lineage (NCBI taxonomy): Bacteria > Pseudomonadati > Pseudomonadota > Gammaproteobacteria > Lysobacterales > Lysobacteraceae > Stenotrophomonas > Stenotrophomonas sp. PAMC25021. The sequence continues at coordinate 3,308,439 of NZ_CP039255.1, forward strand.
ACGGGCGTTGCGCCTTCGGCAGCGGTGTTCCGCTTCTCCCACCGTGTTGCCCGCCGATTATAGCCCGTTGCGGGCGCGCCAGCCGCCTGCGGGCCCGGCCGCGGCGCCTGAATGGCCGATGGCCCGCCCGTGCGTTTTGTGCACTGCTGCATGGCATCAGGCGCAATCCCCACCTATGATGGGCGGATACCCGAATTCATCTGGCGCCGTCCCTGCTGCAGGGGACTGGCGCCCGCCGTGCGTGCCGCGCATGGCCCTGCCGGACGCCTTCTCCATGACCGCCGCTGTTGCTCCTTCCACCCGCCGCATGGCCCTGCTGCTCGCCGGCCTGGCCATGTTCGGTCCGTTCTCGATCGACACCATCTTCCCAGCGTTCCCGCAGCTGGCCCAGCGCCTGGCGGTGGACGAGGTGGCGGTGCAGCAGACCATCAGCGTGTACCTGCTGTTCTACGGCCTGATGAGCCTGGCACACGGCCCGCTGTCCGATGCCTGGGGCCGCAAGCGGGTGATCCTCGGCGGCCTGGTGGTGTTCGTCGGCGCCTCGGTCGGCTGTGCGCTGTCCACCGATCTGACCACGCTGCTGGGGTTCCGCGCCCTGCAGGGCCTGTCCGCAGGCGTCGGCATGATCGTCGGCCGCGCGGTGATCCGCGACCTGTACCACGGTCACGACGCGCAGCGGCTGATGAGCCAGGTGTCGATGCTGTTCGGCATCGCCCCGGCGATCGCGCCGATCATCGGTGGCTGGATCCTGCTCAGCGGTGCTGGCTGGCCGCTGATCTTCTGGTTCCTGGTGGTGTTCGCACTGGTTCTGCTGGCGGCCACCGCCCGCTACCTGCCGGAGACCCATCCGCTCGAAGCGCGCGTTCCGTTGTCGCCGCGGGTGCTGATGCGTGATTACGTGCGCATCGGTTTCAATCCGCGCTTCCTGCGCCTGGCGCTGGCCGGCAGCATCGGTTTCGGTGGCATCTTCCTGTACATCTCCTCGGCACCGGTGTTCGTGATGCAACACCTGCACCTGGGCGAGGGCGGTTTCGCCTGGCTGTTCATCCCCACCATCGGCGGCATGACCACCGGCTCGTTCCTGTCCGGGCGCATGGCCGGGCACACCACGCCCACCCGCCAGGTATCCATTGGTTTCGGCCTGTGCGCGCTGTCGGTGCTGCTGAACGTCGGCTACGTGGCGCTGGCGCCGCAGTTCGTGCTGCCGTGGGCGGTGCTGCCGATCTTCCTGGGTGGCATGGGCATGGCGCTGATCTTCCCGATCCTGGCGCTGGCGGTGCTGGACATGTACCCGCACCAGCGCGGCCTGGCCTCGTCGCTGCAGGCCTTCGTGCAGCTGATGATCAGCACCGTGGTGGCCGGCGTGGTGTCGCCGCTGCTCAGCGCCAGCCCGCTGCACCTGGCGTTGGGCCAGGCTGGGTTCTTCGGCGCCGGCTTCGTGTTCTGGTACTGGGAACACCGGCGCGAACGCGCGGCGCAGGCAGCCTGCACGGGTCACTGAGCAGCGCGCAGGGGTAGGGCAGGCTACGACGCCCGCAACGCTTGCGACGGGAAACCGCCGGACTAGGCTGGGCACTCCAGCCAGCCGGTGCACAGGTGCACGACAGCCAGCCGATCCACTGTCGTTGCATGAGGTTCCCCATGGCTGCGCAGCAGACCTACCGCCTGTTCGAGGTGGCGCTGAAGGAGCGCCGCGTTCTTTCCCCTTCCCTGGACCGCATGGTGTTCACCGGTGCCGACGTGGCGCGGATGACGACCGGAGGGCCGGACCAGCGCATCAAGGTGTTCTTCCCCTTGCCCGGCCAGGAGGCGCCGCAGGTCCCCAGCGGCGAGGACTGGTACCCGCGCTACCGGGCCCTGCCGGACGATCAGCGCCCGCCGATGCGCACCTACACCCTCCGCCAGCTGCGTGCAGAGCAGGGCGAGGTCGATGTTGATTTCGTGCTGCATGGCGAGACCGGGCCGGCCTCGCGATGGGCCATCCATGCACGGCCGGGCGACCGCGTGGTGCTGCTGGCCCCGGATGCCGACTGCGCCGACAGCAGCGAGGGCTGGGAATGGAAGCCGCCGGCCGGCGTTGGCCAGGTGCTGCTGGTGGCTGACGAGACCGCGCTGCCGGCAGTGGCCGGCATTCTTGAGGAACTGGCGGCCAGGGTGGATCCGCCACGTACGCTGGCCCTGCTGGAAGTGGCGCAGGCCGGCGACGCCGTGCCGCTGAAGGCGCCGGCTACCGCCGAGCTTGTCTGGCTGCCGCGCGGGCGGGCGGCGTACGGGGCGCCCCTGTTGCAGGCGGTGCAGGCGCGCCTGGCCGCCTCGAGCGTGGTCGCTGGCGAAGAACTGGAAGAGATCGACGTTGACGCGCAGATTCTCTGGGAACAGGCCGATGCCAGCGTGGCCGGGCCGCTGTATGCCTGGGTGGCAGGCGAGGCGGGAGCGGTGATGGCGATCCGTCGCCATCTGGTCCGCGAGTGCGGGCTGGACCGCCGCACGATCACCTTCATGGGTTACTGGCGGCACGGGAAAGTGCTGGACTGACCTTGCTGGATCGAGCGCGCGTGAAGCGGTGCTGCGCGTGGGGTGCGCTATCCTTGCGCCCCCTTTCGCAGCGGTACCGCACCATGTCCACCAGCTCCAAGACCCGCCGCGACCAGCGCCGTCGCCAGGAAAAGCAGGCCGCCAACAAGGCCGCTGCCCAGGCCTCGCCGGTGGAGCCACATGCGGAACTGCGCGACGCGCAGCGCACCCTGCTGGCCGGTGTCGTGCGCCGCGATGGCGAATGGGTGCTGGGCATGGACGGCCGTATCGCCGGCCACAGTGACTCCGCCGCGCAGGTACTGGCGCTGATCATGCAGGCCGGTGAACTGCACGAGCGCAACGGCACGCCGGTGCGCCTGATGTACTCCGATGCGCTGCGCGACGCCGCACAGGCCGAAGCGAAGGAAAAGGGCCAGACCTTCGAGGAGTTCAAGGCGGACCTGGCCGCGGCGATGGCGGCGAAGAAGGACAGCTGACAGGCATTCCGGTAGAGCCGGCCGCTGGCCGGCTGCCCGCGGGGTCTTCATCGCGTAGTTGCCGGCCAGCGGCCGGCACTACCAGGAAGGGGCGGATCCTTGCGGACCCGCCCCTTTTTTCATTTTGCCGCCGGGGCCGCGTTGGCCTGCCAGCCGCACATCTGGCCTTCGTTCTGCTGCTTCAGCCACTCGTTGACCGGCGTGAAGTACTCGATCATCGGGCCGGCATCGAGCTTGTCGGTGCCGGTCAGCTCCTTCAGCGTGGCCTGCCACGGCTGGCTGGCACCCTTGCTCAGCATCGCCCAGTATTTCTGGCCGGCTTCCTTGTTGCCGTAGAAGGTGCACTCATGCAGCGGGCCCTTGTAGCCGGCCGCGTCGCACAGGCCCTTGTAGAACTGGAACTGCAGGATGCGCGCCAGGAAGTAGCGGGTGTACGGGGTGTTGCCTGGCACGTGGTACTTCGCGCCCGGATCGAAGAACTCCTCGCCACGGGTACTGGCAGGCGCCACGCCCTGGTACTTGGCCTTCAGGTCCCACCATGCCTTGTTGTAGTTGTCGGCGGTGATCGAACCATCGAACACACCCCAGCGCCAGCGGTCGATCATCAGCCCGAACGGCAGGAACGACACGCCCGACAGCGCCATGCGCATCTGGTTGTTGATGACCGCTTCGCGGCTTTCGGTCGGCGCATCGACCAGGCCGATCGAGCTGAGGTACTTGGGGGTCATCGCCAGCACGATGGTGTCGCCGATCGCTTCATGGAACCCATCGTTGGCACCGCCCTGGAACAGCGGCGGCAGCGGGTTGTAGGCCAGGTCGTAATAGATGTGGCCCAGCTCGTGGTAGATGGTGGTGAAGTTCTCTTCGTTCGGCTTGATGCACATCTTGGTGCGCACGTCGCCTTCCATGTTCATGTCCCAGGCGCTGGCGTGGCAGACCACATCGCGGTCATCGGGCTTGATGAACTGGGTGCGTTCCCAGTACGACTGCGGCAGCGACGGCATGCCCAGCGACACGTAGAAGTCCTGCGCGCGTTCGGTCATCTGCTTGGCGGTGCGCAGTTCGGCCTCGCGCTGCGCCTTGTACTGCGCGGCCACGTTGGCATCCTTGCCGGCCTTGGCCAGCGCCGCGCTCAGGTTGGTCTGGTACTGCTTCTCCAGCGCCGCGGTGATGTCCAGGCTGCCGGCGCCCGGGTACGGTTCCAGCTGGTCCCACAGGTTCGACCAGTCCTGCTGCCACATGTTGCCCAGCAGGTGCGCGGCGATCAGGCCGTTGCCCACTTCGGCCTTGTCCTTGCCGTAGGTCTTGTCCAGCTTGCCGCGTGCGTAGCAGTGCAGCTGCTCGTACATCGGCTTGACCTGTTCCCACAGGCGGTCGGTTTCCGGGCCGATCTGCTCCGGCGGCATGTCATAGCCGCTGCGCCACATCTGGCCGGCATCGGTGAAGCCCATGCCCTTGGCGCCTTCGTTCACCAGGCCGACGAACTTCTGGTAGTCGCCGCGCATGTTCTTGGTGGTGCTGTGCCAGCCCTGCCAGGCGTCGAGCTGCTTGTCATAGTCGCGGCTGCGTGCCAGCACCTGCTCCAGCTCGCCCAGCTGGCGGCAGGAGTTCGGATCGTTGGCATCGGTGCAGTACTTGCCGGCGCCATAGCTGCCTTCCATGCGGGTGGCGATCTGGGTTAGCTCGGCCAGCTTGGCCGGGTCGCGCGGTGCCGGCATCGACGACATCAGCTTCAGCAGGTGGATGGCGCGCTTGCTGTCCTCGCTCATCGGCTTGCCGTCGAACTTCGCAGCCTGTTCGATCCAGCTGTTGAGCTGGGTCAGCGAGCGCTCGTTGGCCTTGGCCGCGATGCGTTCCGAATCACTGTTGATGTAGGTGGAGGACAGCCACTGCGCCGAGGTCATCTCCGGGTAGGCGGCCTTGAACTCGGCATTGATGCGGGCCACGAACTGGTCGGCGGTTTCGCCGGCCGGGGCGCTGCTGCTGGCGGTATCGGTGCCTGGGGCAGCTTCCTTCTTGCAGGCGGCCAGGGCCAGCGTGGCGGCGGCGATTGCCGAGGCCAGCAGGAGATGACGGTGTTTCACGGGCGGTCCTTGGGTGGTGAACGACGGCCGAAGGCTAGTGGGCAGCCGCTGCCTCCGCAAGTGGCGGAAGTCGGCCGGGCGGCGCCCGGCACCCGCAGAGGCCAGAGCACAAGCAACAGCAACCGCCGAAGCAACCGCAACAGCGGGGTATCCGTGGGATGGCGCGGCGGTGTGGGCTTGCAGGACACGCCGTAAACCCATCCATGGGGGCTCGATGGCGCCATCCATGGCGCCAACGGTCCTGCAAGCCCACACCGCCCCACCTCTGACAGATCGTGGCGGCTGTTGGTAGGTGTCGACCTTGGTCGACACATCTGTCAGGTATCGACAATCAAAATGGGGTCAGATCCGTTTTCCTCCGGAAAACGGATCTGACCCCAAGATCGTTCCAACAGATCGCGGAAAACTGTCGAAGGCGGGGTGGGTCCGGTGGCGGGAGTGTCCGCGGCATGGATGCCGCGGCCAAGCCCCCAAGGATGGGTTTACGGCGTCTCCCGCAACCGGGCCCACCCCGCCATCCCACGGAATGCACGCTGTTGCTGTTGCTTCGGCCGTTGCCCCGGCAGGTGCAGGGCTGCAAGCCCTGCCGAACACCCCTCAACTCTCGCAGTTGGCGAACACGTCGCGGTCGCGTTCGTACAGCGAGGTCTTCACCTGCATCAGGCCCAGCACCGACGGGAACAGGTTGTCATGGTCGGTATACGCCGCCGAACGCTTGCGCACGCACTGCAGGTCCAGCCCACGGCTGCTGGCGAAGCCTGGCGAGAACCACATCGTCATCGGTACCCGGGTCTGCTCGGCCGGGGCGATGGCGTAGGGCACGCCGTGCAGGAACAGGCCCTTCTCGCCCAGCGACTCGCCGTGGTCGGACAGGTAGATCATCGCCGTGTCGTAATCCTGCATGCCCTGCAGCGTGCCGATGGTCTTTGTCAGGAAGTGATCGGTGTACAGCACGGCATTGTCGTAGCTGTTGGTGATCTCTTCGCGCGAGCAACGGCCAATGTCACGGGTATCGCAGGTCGGGGTGAAACGGCGGAATGCGGGCGGATAGCGCTCGAAGTAGGCCGGACCGTGGTTGCCCAGCTGGTGCAGCACCACCACCCGGTCGCCGGGCCTGGCGCGTACCTGGGTGGCCAGGTCCTGCAGCAGGATCTCGTCCATGCAGCGGCCATCGGCGCACAGGCCCGGCGTGGTGGCATCGGACAGGGACTGGAAGTCCAGGCCTTCGCACACGCCCTTGCAGCCGGACTGGTTGTCACGCCACAACGGTGCGATGCCGGCACGGTTCAATACGTGCAGCAGCGACTGGTGCGCGCGGATCTTCTTCTCGTCGTAGTCATGGCGGCCCCACGGCGAGAACAGGCACGGCAACGAAACCTCGGTGCTGGTGCCGCACGAATGCATGTCCGGGAAATTGATCACGCTGGCCTGCGCCAGTTCCGGGGTGGTGTTGCGGCCACCGTTGAGGCCCCAGTTCTGCGCACGCACGGTCTCGCCCATGACGATCACCAGCAGGCGCGGCTTGCTGGCCGGCGCGCGCGGGGTGGCCTTGGCATCGGTGCCGATCGGCAGCTTCGGCGCGCGCTGCACCGGATTGTCGCCACGCAATGCACGCGGCATGCCCAACAGGACATTGGCCGGTGTCGCGAGATAGCGCACTTCACGCTGGTTGCGCATCAGTGCCGAGACATCCTGGAACGAGATCAACGCGCCGCCGACAGCCGTCACTGCCGCCACCACCAGGAAGCCGACGCGCCAGAGCAGGCTGCGGCCCCAGCTGCGGCGGCGCAGCTGCACGCGCCACAGCACCACCATCGGCAGCACTGCCAGCAGCAGTACCGGCCACAGCAGCGATACCGTCATCAGCTCGCGGCTTTCCTTGGGGTCGGTCGCCAGCACGTTGCGCAGCATGTCCGCATCCAGGTAGATGTGGTAGCGGCTCATGTAGTGTGCGGCGAATGCGGTCACCAGCAGCAGCAGGCTGATCACCACTTTGGCGTTCCAGCGCCAGACCAGGATGCCCAGCAGCACGCCGTGCGCACCCAGCAGCAACAGCAGCAGCGACAGCGCGTAGCGCAGGCTGCCCGGATGGCTGGCCATCGCGCTGTGCCAGAACAGGCCGTTGCCGGCCACCGCGAAGAACAGGCTGGTGAACGCGATCAGTGCTTCGGTGGACAGCTGTGGCCGCCAGTGGCGAAGACCCGCCAGCGCGGAAGGGCGGGCGGGGCGTTGGACCGATGCACTCATGCGTTTGCCTCCTGGCGGTTGGGACGGTCCAGCTGACGGCGGATCAGGATGCCTTTGACGATCAGGTACAGGCCGAGTGACAGCAGCCAACATATCAACGCGGTGGCAACATCATGCGAAAGGAAATGCGCGCCCCGGAGCTGCTGGCTGATGCCGAACACCAGGCCGGTGCCGAGGCCGATCCACAAGCCTGCCCAGCGCCACGACGGGCGCCACAGCAGGGCGAAATAGTACAGGCACAGCCACGCATAGCCTGCGCTGGCGTGGCCGGCAGGGAAGCAGGCCTGTGCGGCCATGCCGGCCGGGCGCTGCGTGAAAAGCCCGATATAGGGCTGATGGCCACCGTAGCGCAGCAGGTCCCAGGGACATTCCATCGGCACCAGGGTCTTCAGCAGGGAGATCACGCCCGTACCCAGCGCCATGGCAATTACGACATAAAGCAGCGCCCATCGCAGGGTGCGATCGCCCCCCTTGCGCCAGTGGTGCACGCACAACAGGATCGCCACCAGCGCCGCCGACGTGCTCAGCCACTTGCCGGCCTTGTGCACCACCGTGCGGGTGACCCAGGCGTCCTGCAACGCCCAGTGGCCACCTTCGAGGCGGAACAGGTGATCGGCCACCCATTGATCACCGCCGAAACCCATCAGCAGCGTAAACACGGGCAGACCGATTGCGACAGGCAGCCAGAAGTGAGTTACGGCGAATCTTGACGCCAGTGGTGATGTCGCAAGCGGCGCTGCCGCATCAATGGGACGAACGGGCATGCTGGGAAGGGGCGGTTCGGGAATCCGCGCTCATGCTCGTCACCTCGATGTCGGAGAAGGGTCGGACGCCCGTTCGCGCCGGGTTAATGAGTCCCCGGCGCGCGTCACCGTTCAGTCTTCTTCGGCGGTCGATCCGGTCCGCTCGGCGTGGCACTTCGGGTCCCAGGCCGTACCGGGAAGCAGTTGCCAACGATTCCTGTTGGCAATGCCGATGTCGATCACCTTGGCCGGGTCCACGCAGGGGCTCATCGCATCGTCCAGCACCAGCACCCAGCGCTTGCCCGGCGCCTCGGCCAGCCACGGGCCGGCGTCATGCCATTGTTCGGCCCACGGGCGCTTGAAGCCGAACTCGCGCACCGGCCGATCTGCCTGCAGCAGGTTCTGTTCGCGCCAGGCGACCAGTGCCAGCTCCGCATCCGGGCCGATCCGCGCGCCCACCCGGCGCATCACCGCCGACGCTGATGCGTACGGATCCAGCGCCGGGATCAGCACCAGGCCGTAGAGCATCCACAGCATGCCGTGGGTCAGCAACACCAGCGTTGCGGCACGTCGCACCCGCAGCCACACGATCAACGTGGCCAGGGCAATGGCAAAGGTCAGCAGGCCATCTCCCAGCACCGGCAGCAGCGAATCGGGCATCGCCCGCCGTTCCAGCTGCGCCAGGGCCCACGGATGTTCGGTCATCAGCATCACCCCGAGCACACCGGTGGCCAGCATCAGCACCACGGTGTAGCCGAACAGGTAGCGCCGCACGCAAAGCCGTCGCAGCAGGCCAGGCAACAGCGGGGCCACCGCCAGCGCCATCGCCGGCAGCATTGGCAGCACATAGACCTCGCGCTTGCCGGGGCTGGCACTGAAGAACACCAGCACCAGCAGCGCCCAGCCCAACAGCAGCCATTGCCGGCAGTCACCACGGCGGATGCGGCGCCACCAGGGTTTGAACAGCATCGGCAGCAACAGGCTGCCCGGCAGCCACAAGGTCAGGATCACCTGCAGGTAGTACCAGACCGGCTGGCGGTGGTGCCAGGCGTTGGCGTAGCGGGTGCCGGTCTGCTTGAACAGCAGTTCGTGGGCGTAGGACTGCAGGGACGCGCTGGGCTCATGCAGCAATGCCCAGCCCAGCGGGGCAAGCCACACCGCCACGCCCAGCAGGAAGGCCGGGATCAGCCACAGCAGCGTTGCCGGGTGCGGACCGTCCACGCTGCGCCCGCGGCGGCGCTGGTACAGCCACCAGCCGAACCACGGCAGCACCATCAGCAGCGGCAGGAACCCCACGCCCTTGGTCACCGTGCCGAGGCCAGCGGCGAAACCGGCCAGCCACAGCGCGGGCAGGTTGCGGCGCTCGCACAGGTGGCGCATCAATCCCCACAGGGCCACCGTGGTCATGCCGACCAGCACCATGTCGATCTGCGCGCGCTTGGCCATCAGGCCGAACTGCAGGGTGCAGAACAGCGCCGCGAGGGCGTACAGGGAATGCCGCGGCGACCACAGCCGCCGTGCCAGGTCCGACACCAGCCACAGGCTGAGCAGGGCGCCCAGCAGCGACGGCAGCAGGAACGACCATTGCCAGCTGCCGACCACCTCGTAAGCGGCCGCCTGCAGCCACATGAAGACCGGCGGCTTCTCCGCGTACAGCTCCACGCCCCGGTGCGGCAGCAGCCATTCTCCACTTTCGACCATGGTACGGGCCGCCAGCACGAAGCGCGGCTCGTCCGGCGGCTGCGGCTGGCGCAGGCCGATACCGGCGGCCAACGCGGCGATGATCAGCAGCCACAACAGGGGCAGGCGCCAACGGCGGGGCAGGGCTACGGGCACGGCAGGCTCCGGGAGCAAAACCGCCACTCTGACGTGGCTGGGGTAGGAAAGGCGTCGGAGCGGGCGCAGGGCGACCGCATTCCGACATGGTCGGCGCTACCATGGTACGGACTTCCGTGGATCTTTCGTGCATGCGTCTGTTGGTGATCGAGGACAACCGCCAGCTGGTGGCCAACCTGTTCGACTATTTCGAGTCGCGCGGGCACGTGCTCGACGTGGCCCCGGATGGCATCACCGGCCTGCACCTGGCAGGCAGCCACCCCTACGATGCGGTGATCCTGGACTGGATGCTGCCGCGCATGGAGGGGCCGGAGGTGCTGCGTCGCCTGCGCGCCGAGCACGCGTCGGAGGTGCCGGTGATCATGCTGACCGCGCGCGACGAGCTGCCGGACAAGATCGCCGGCTTCCGCGCCGGTGCCGACGACTACCTGACCAAGCCGTTCGCCCTGCCCGAGCTGGAAGTGCGGCTGGAGGCGCTGCTGCTGCGCGCGCAGGGCCGCAATCCGCGCAAGCGCCTGCAGGTGGGCGACCTGGTGCTGGACCTGGCGACCCTGGAAGCCCAGCGTGGTGGCCAGGTGCTGCACCTGTACCCGGCCTGCCGCAAGCTGCTGGAAGTGCTGATGCGCGCCAGCCCCGGTGCGGTCACCCGCCAGCAGCTGGAGTTCGCCCTGTGGGGCGACGAGCCACCGGATGGCGATCTGCTGCGCTCGCATGTCTACGAGCTGCGCCGCAGCGTCGACGGCCCGTTTGCCGACAAGCTGATCCATACGCTGCCGCGGGTGGGCTATCGGTTGGCGCTGATGGACGCTGCCGACGCAGGCAGGAATGCTGATGAGGGCGCGTAAGCCGGGGCCGCTGTACCGGCGGGTGGTGTGGTGGTTGCTCGGGTACCTGGCACTGCTGTCGATTGCAGTATTCAGTGTCGGCAACTACGTGCACGAACACGCCGAGCACGCCGCGTGGCGCGCGCTGCTCAATTCCGAACTGGACAGCATCGTCGAGCATGTCGAGCACGAACCTCACTATCGCTGGCAGGACTCGGACACGCTGAGCCTGTACCGCTTTGACGCAGTCAATCTGCCAGAGAGCCTGCGCTCCCTGCATCCTGGGTTGCATGACGGAGTGATGGTCAAGGGCCGCGAGACGGCGGTGATGGTCCGTGAAACGCAGTCGATGGGACGGGTGGCGCTGGCGCTTGACATCTCCGATTTCCATGACCTGGAACAGTTCGCCACGCGCTGGGTGATGCTGGCCGGGGTGATCATGATCTTCGTCACCGTGCTGATGGCGTCGTTCGGCATGGAGCGGATGGTGCGTCCGTTGAGCCTGCTGGCACAGCACATTGCCGGGCTGCGGCCGGGCGTGCAGGGCCAGCGTATCGAAGTCGATCCGCGCGGCAGCGCTGAGCTGCATACCATCGCCGGTGCGTTGAACGACTACCTGGACCGCAACGAGCAGTTCGTCGAGCGCGAGCGGGTCTTCATCAGCACCGCCAGCCACGAACTGCGCACGCCGATCGCGGTGATGACCGGTGCTGCCGAGCTCGCGCTGGAGCAACCGGGCCTGCCCGAGCGCGCCCGCCAGCAGATGCAGCGGGTGTTGCGCACAGCGCAGAGCGTGGAGCAGCTGATCGAGCTGCTGCTGGTGCTGGCGCGTGATCCGGCACGCCTGGCCGCGCGTGCCGAGCGCATCGCCCTGGACCAGCTGCTGCCGGAGATCGTCGACGACCATCGCCACCTGCTCGGTGACAAGGACCTGAGCATCGGCATCCAGGCGGCGCCGGTGGATATCGTTGCGCCGATGGCAGTGGTGCAGGCGGCGATCGGCAACCTGCTGCGCAATGCCATCGAGAACAGCGGCCGCGGCCATATCGAGCTGCAGTTGAGTGCGTCGGCGGTGCTGACGCTGCAGGACCCAGGGCATGGCATGAGCCCGGAGGAGATTGCCGCCATCCACGCGCGCATGGCCCGTGGCGGACGCGCCGATCGTGGCAGCGGCATCGGCCTGGACCTGATCGCGCGGCTGTGCGAACACCTGGGCTGGACCCTGCAGCTGCAGCCCTGCGAACCGCGCGGAACGCGTGTCACGCTCGATTTCAGTGCCTCGCGCCCGGCCTGAACCGGCCGTCCTGGTAGATGCCAACCTTGGTTGGCATGCGGCCCGTCGACCAAGGTCGACGCCTACCCACGCAATGGCTGTTCGCATTACCGCCCGTTCGGCCGCGCCACGTGCTGGTCGATCAGGATCACGTTGCCGTCGGGATCGGCCAGCTGCAGGTAGCCGGTCCCCTGGCCATCGGGGTCAGTGCGGACTGCCAGTTCGATGCCCTTGGCATCCAGTTCCGCCTGCAGTTCACGCACATCCTGGAAGTGGGGCAGCTCCTGCCTGTGCTGGTCCCAGCCGGGGTTGAAGGTCAGCAGGTTGCCCTCGAACATGCCCTGGAACAGCCCGATGACCGTGCCGTTGCTGCGCATTACCAGCCAGTTCTGCGTGGGATCGCCACCGGTGACCGAGAACCCGAGGGCTTCGTGGAACGCGCGGGAGGCGGCCAGGTCCTTCACGGACAGGCTGACAGAGAACGCACCAAGCTGCATGGGCCTGCTCCACAACGGTGATGCCGCAATCGTCGTCAATGCAGGGGAAGGCGACAAGCAGCGCAGCATGACCAGGCGTGAAGACAATGTTAATCTCGACCTGCGCCGCTTCATGCGGCGCTTTTTTTCTCCGCTCTTTCGATCGACAGAGGATCCCATGCCGACCGAACCCGCTACCGCCCTGATCAGCAACGACATCGTTGGACTGGGCCTGATTGCCGCCACCCTGGCCCTGATCTTCTGGGCCGCCAGTGGTCCGACCCCGTTGTTGAAGAAGATCTTCGCCTGGGTGCCGGCACTGCTGCTGTGCTACTTCATCCCCGCCATCTACAACACCGCCGGTGTCATCGATGGCCACAACACCTCGCTCTACAACCCGGTCGCGCGCGACGTGCTGCTGCCCGCTGCGCTGGTCCTGCTGACACTGTCGATCGACCTGAAAGGCGTCATCAAGCTCGGCCCAAAGCTGCTGATCGTGTTCTGTGCCGGTACCGCCGGCATCATGCTCGGCGCCATCGTCTCGTTCCAGCTGATGAAGCTGATCCATCCGGAAACGGTGGCCGGTGATACCTGGGCCGGCATGGCCGCGCTGGCCGGCAGCTGGATCGGTGGCGGCGCCAACATGGTGGCCATGCGCGAGGTGTTCGGCACCGATGCCACCACCTTTGGCCAGTTCGCGGTGGTCGACGTGGCCTGCGCCAGCCTGTGGATGGCGATCCTGCTGTTTTTGGCCAACCGCGCGCAGCAGATCGATACCCGCAACGGTGCCGACACCCGCGCCATCGACGAGATGAAGGCACGCATCAGCGCCTACGAGGCACAGAACGCGCGCATTCCCAGCATGACCGACCTGATGGTGATCGTTGGCGTGGCATTGGGTGGCGTCGGCCTGGCCCATGCCATCGCCGCGCCGTTGTCGGGCTGGTTCAAGGCCAATGTCAGCTGGGCCAGCCAGTTCAGCCTCGACAGCCAGTTCGTCTGGGTGATCCTGCTGTCCACGGCGATGGGCCTGGGCCTGAGCTTCACCCGTGCGCGCCGGCTGGAAGCCGCAGGCGCTTCGCGGCTGGGCACGGTGTTCCTGTACTTCCTGATCGCCTGCATCGGCATGCAGATGAACCTGCTGTCGCTGCTGGATCGGCCGTGGCTGTTCCTGCTTGGCGCGATCTGGATGGCCACGCACGTGCTGGTGCTGTGGGGGGTAGCCAAGCTGCTGCGCGCGCCGCTGTTCTTCTTCGCGATCGGTTCGCAGGGCAACATCGGCGCGGCCGCCTCGGCCCCCGTGGTGGCCGCAGCCTTCCATCCGACGCTGGCGCCGGTGGGCGTGCTGCTGGGTACGGTGGGCTATGCCACCGGCACCGGGCTGGCGTATGTCACCGGCCTGATCCTGAAGTGGATGGCCGGCGCCTGAGTCCTGGCCGGACGATCCTGTTGCGGGTTCGCGGCGTGCGCCGCGAACCCGCTCTGCCCGTGTAGAGCCGAGCCCGCGCTCGGCTTTCTTTTGCCTGCTGAAAGGCAGGCCTGGCCCTCAGCAGCAGCGCCCGCCGTTGCGCCCGCCGTAACGCGCTTCCTGGCGCTCGCGGAAGAACGTCTTGTAATCCATCGGCTCCTGGTCCGGGTGCTTATCCAGCATGTGCCGGACGTAATTGTCGTAATCAGGAATGCCACAGCACAGTCGTGCGGTCTGCACCAGGCGCCGCCAGATGCGGCGGTGCGCCTGGTACTGGCCGGCGGGAACCAGTTGCGTGCTCATCACAGATCCACCATTTCATGCGGCTTCAGCGCCACGTACGGGGTCTCGCGGTCGCTGCGCTGCGGGTTGCGGCGTGCCGCCAGGATGGTCTTGATCGAATACACCAGCACCGCGCCGACCACCAGCAGGAACAGCGCGGTCAGGCCGGTGTTGACGTAGGCGTTGACCACGATCTGCTTCATCTGCGCCACCGACTTGGCCGGTGCAGTGATCGTATCGCTGGCGAGCGCGGCCTGGAACTTGTGTGCCTGCGCCAGGAAACCCTGCGCCGGGTTGCTGTCGAAGATCTTGATGAAGCCGGCGTAGGTGGTGCAGATCAGCAGCCACACCGCCGGTACCGCAGTGACCCACGCATAGCGGTCACGCTTCATCTTGAACAGCACCACCGTGCCCAGCATCAGCGCGATGCCAGCCAGCATCTGGTTGGAGATGCCGAACAGCGGCCACAGCGTCTGGATGCCGCCGAACGGATCGACCACGCCGGTGTAGAGCAGGTAGCCCCACAGCGCCACGCAGCCGGCGGTACCGATGATGTTGGCGGTCCACGACTCGGTCTTCTTCAGGGCCGGCACGAAGTTGCCCAGCAGGTCCTGCAGCATGAAGCGCCCGGCGCGGGTACCGGCGTCCACCGCGGTCAGGATGAACAAGGCTTCGAACAGGATCGCGAAGTGGTACCAGAACGCCATCATCGCGTCGCTGCCACTGGGAATCGCTTCGTGCAGGATCTGCGCGATGCCTACCGCCAGCGTCGGTGCACCACCGGCGCGGTGCAGGATGGTCGGTTCACCAATGGCGGCCGCGGTCGCGGTCAACTGCTCGGGGGTAATGGTGAAGCCCCAGGTGTTGGTGATGTAGTGCGCCGCCGAGGCTGCATCGGCACCGATCACGGCGGCCGGGCTGTTCATCGCGAAGTAGATGCCCGGATCGATGATCGAGGCCGCCACCAGCGCCATCACCGCCACGAACGATTCCATCAGCATGCCGCCGTAGCCGATGTAGCGCATGTGCGCTTCATTGGCCAGCAGCTTCGGCGTGGTGCCGGAGGAGATCAGTGCGTGGAAACCGGAGACCGCACCGCAGGCGATGGTAATGAACAGGAAGGGGAACATGCCGCCCTTCCACACCGGGCCATCACCGCTGGCGGCGAACTGGGTCAGCGCCGGCATCTTCAGTTCCGGCATCACCACCAGGATGCCGATGGCCAGCGCGATGATGGTGCCGATCTTGAGGAAGGTCGACAGGTAGTCGCGCGGGGCCAGCAGCAGCCACACCGGCAGCACCGAGGCGACGAAGCCGTAGCCGATCAGCATCCAGGTGATCTGGGTGCCGGTGAAGGTGAACGCCGGCCCCCACACCGGGTCGGCGGCGACCTTGCCGCCGTACCAGATCGCGGCCAGCAGCAGGATCAGGCCAACCACCGAAATCTCGCCGATCCTGCCGGGGCGGATGTAGCGCATGTACACGCCCATCAGGATCGCGATGGGCATCGTCGCGATCACCGTGAACATGCCCCACGGGCTTTCGGCCAGCGCCTTGACCACCACCATCGCCAGCACCGCCAGGATGATGATCATGATCAGGAACGCACCGAACAGGGCGATGGTGCCGGGTACCTGGCCCATCTCCTCGCGCACCAGGTCACCCAGCGAGCGGCCGTTGCGACGGCTGGACAGGAACAGCACCATGAAGTCCTGCACTGCGCCGGCCAGCACCACGCCCACCACCAGCCACAGCAGGCCGGGCAGGTAGCCCATCTGCGCGGCCAGCACCGGGCCGACCAGCGGGCCGGCGCCGGCAATGGCGGCGAAGTGGTGGCCGAACAGCACGTGCTTGTTGGTCGGCACGTAGTCGAGGCCATCGTTGTTGATCACCGCCGGGGTGGCCCGGGTCGGATCCAGCTGCATCACCTTGTTGGCGATGAACAGGCTGTAGAAGCGGTAGGCGACCAGGTACAGCGAGACCGCGGCCACCACGATCCACAGTGCGTTGATGTGCTCGCCGCGGCGCAGGGCGACGGTGCCCAGACAGAATGCGCCGAGCAGGGCGAGTGCCGCCCAGCCCAGTTTGGAAAACCCTTTCATGAGGTGCTCTCTCCCGGAAAGACAGTCAAAGAGTCCTGCTTGCCCACGACAGGGTCAATTGGCACAGGACGAATCGGCGGTAGTACTTTGGTCGTACGACGGTGGCGCTGACGTGCAGCCAACATCAGGGATGGAACAATTGGTTGCGGTGCCATCCATTGGCGTACGGCCATGTGGCGTCCATCTTCAGGGGCATCCATCCCACAGGAGTCGCCATGAGCCTTCCCGAACCGGTCCGCGTGCTGCGCACCATCCGTGGCATGCCCACCTCCGACGGTGCCGGCGTGCGCCTGACCCGCGTCATCGGCGGCCCGACGCTGCCGGACCTGGACCCGTTCCTGCTGCTCGATGAATTCGGCACCGACCGGGCCGAGGACTACATCGCCGGCTTCCCGGAACACCCGCACCGCGGTTTCGAGACCGTCACCTACATGCTCGACGGACGCATGCGGCATCGCGACAACCATGGCAACGAAGGCCTGTTGACCCCGGGCAGCGTGCAGTGGATGACCGCTGGCCGCGGCCTGGTGCACTCGGAGATGCCCGAGCAGGAAAGCGGGCAGATGCGTGGATTCCAGCTGTGGGTGAACCTGCCGGCGAAGGAGAAGATGACCGAGCCGAAGTACCAGGAGTTCGCGCCCGAGCGCATTCCCGTGGTGCAGCCGGCAGCCGGCGTGGAAGTGAAGGTGATCGCCGGCTCGGTCGACGGCACCCGCGGCCCGATCGTGCAGCCGGCCACCGAGCCGCTGTATCTCGACATCACGTTGGCGCCCGACCGGGCCTGGACTTACACGCTGCCGGAAGGCCACAACGCCTTTGCCTATGTATTTGAAGGCGGACTGACGGTGGGTGAACAGGACGCCGCCCGTGATGTTGCGCGCCAGGAGCTGGCGGTGCTGGGCGGCGGCGAACAGCTGCATGTTTCGGCTGGCAGCGAAGGCGCGCGGCTGATCCTGGTGGCCGGCCGTCCGTTGCGCGAGCCGGTGATGCGGCACGGCCCGTTCGTGATGAACACGCGGCAGGAACTGATGCAGGCCTTCGTCGATTTCCAGGAAGGCAGGTTCTGAGGTAGTGCCGGCCGCCGGCCGGCACCTGCTTTTGATCAGGACCGAAGGGTTTGCCGGCCGGCGGCCGGCACTACCTGCCGATCGAGGTGCATTGCGGGGATGCTGCCAGGCAGTCATCCCCGTCACCTTCAGCGCCCGGCGGCCACGGCCGAAGGGGTCAGGCTCATGCCCTGCGCCAGCTGCTGCAGTGAGCTCAGCTCCTGCGCGCTGTCCGGATACAGCGCAATCTGCGCGTAACGCCCTTTGTCGATCTTGACCACGCTGATGCGCCGTTCGGCGTAACCCGGCGGTTGCTGGCCGCCCAGGTCGGGCTGGTACCAGTACAGCGATTCACCGCCGAAGCTGCCTTTTTCCTGGCGCAGCGAGCGGCTCAGCGGAATGGCGGGGTCACGCGCGCTGAGCATCAGGCTCAGTACTTCGCGGCCATCAGGGGTGCTGGCGCGGCAGACCAGGAAATCGGCCTGCACCTGCTGCTGCCACTGCAGGCCACTGCTGGCTGGCAGCGAAGGACATTCGGACGGCGCCTGCGCGGCGGCCTGGGCCGC
Organism: Stenotrophomonas sp. PAMC25021; assembly: GCF_004795795.1. NCBI lineage: Bacteria > Pseudomonadati > Pseudomonadota > Gammaproteobacteria > Lysobacterales > Lysobacteraceae > Stenotrophomonas > Stenotrophomonas sp. PAMC25021. The sequence continues at coordinate 3,326,397 of NZ_CP039255.1, forward strand.
AGCGAACAGCAGGCTCGACAACATGACAGGCACGAACTTCATGCATCCCCCAAGGTGATGAGTTGTTTGGCTCCGCCAGCAGGGCCGGCGGCCATGGCATCCCATCCCCGGATGCCGCCCCATCCGGCATGTGCACGGACGGTCAACTCAACCTTAACGGAACGTGAGCAATCGCACAATTCGCGGTTACAGAAGTAACCATTGCGGCCGAGGGTCGGCCGCAATGGGAGTCGCGAGGATCAGCGGTCGCTGCCGATCCACTTGTAGATCAGGCCGCCGATCGCGCCGCCCAGCAGGGGAGCGACCCAGAACAGCCACAGCTGGCTGACTGCTCCGCTGCCGGCAAAGAAGGCCACGGCGGTGGAGCGGGCCGGGTTAACCGAGGTGTTGGTGACCGGAATGCTGATCAGGTGGATCAGGGTCAGCGACAGGCCGATCGCCAGCGGGGCGAAACCGGCCGGTGCCTTGCCGTGGGTGGAACCCATGATCACGATCAGGAACACCGCCGTCAGCACCACTTCGCACAGGAAGGCGGCTGCCACGCTGTAGCCGCCGGGCGACAGCGCGCCATAGCCATTGCTGGCGAACGCACCCGCCTGGCTGCCATCGATGGCGAAGCCAGTGGCGCCGGAGGCGATCTGCAGCAGGATGAAGCCGGCCAGCAGGCCGCCGGCAACCTGGGCGATGATGTAGGGCACCAGATCCCTGGTCGGGAAACGACCACCGGCCCACAGCCCGACGCTGACTGCCGGGTTGAAGTGCGCGCCGGAGATATGGCCGAACGCATAGGCGCCGGTCACCACGGTCAGGCCGAAGGCCAGCGCCACGCCGAGGAAACCGATACCCAGCGGATTGCCGTCGCCACCGAACTTGGCGGCCAGCACCGCACTGCCACAGCCACCCAGAACCAGCCAGAACGTGCCGAGGAACTCGGCGGACAAGCGTTTACCCATGCTCATGTGTTGCACTCCTTTGACGGTCGAAAGTGTGATTTATGTCACATTTCAATGATCAGCGGGTGACTGTAGCGTCAACGCCGGGTGCAGGGATACACCTTCAGATGTGTGCAACACGCGATGTTCAGTACTGCGGAAGTGGGATGAATTCCTTGTCGTCGCCCGGAATGGTGCCGAAGCGGCCGGCTTCCCAGTCGTGCTTGGCCTGCTCGATGCGCTCCTTCGAGCTCGACACGAAGTTCCACCACAGGTGGCGCGGGCCATCCAGCGGCTCGCCACCGAACAGCATCGCCTTCACCGGCGTCTTCGCGCGCAGGCGGCCGCGTGCACCGGCTTCGGGGATCACCAGGTGCTGCGCGGGAATATCCACGCCATCCAGCTGCGCGTCGCCCTCGAGGATGTACAACGCGCGCTCGCGGTGGCCGTCGTCGATATCGATTTCCGCATCGGGGTCGAGATCGATTGCCACGTTGAGGGTGTCGGCGAACACCTTCACCGGCGATTCCTCGCCGTACGCACGGCCGGCGATCACCCGCAGCCACGCGCCGTTGCGACGCTGCTCGGGCAGGGTGGCAGCGGCATGGTGGTAGAACGCCGGCTCGATCTCTTCATGCGACTTCGGCAGCGCGACCCAGGTCTGCATGCCGTGGATCGGGTTGTCGTGATCGCGGTCCGGCTGCGGCGTGCGCTCGGAATGGGCGATACCGCGGCCGGCGGTCATCCAGTTGACGTCACCGGGACGGATCACCTGATCCGAACCCAGCGTGTCGCGGTGGCCGATCGCGCCCGACCACAGGTAGGTGACGGTGGCCAGGCCGATATGCGGATGCGGGCGCACGTCGATGGCGGTGCCGGGGTGCATGAGTGCCGGGCCCATCTGGTCGACGAACACGAACGAGCCGATGCTGCGCGCCTGCAGGGTGGGGACGGCGCGACGGACTTCCAGGCCGCCGATGTCGTGCACGCGCGGGGCGATGATGGTGGTCATGCGGGCGTTCTCGCTGGCAGGGATCAGGTGATGAGCATCGCATGCAGCTGTGACGGGCACATGCCCCGTATGGGTAACAGGGTGTTCCAGCCAACGGCGCAGCCCCTCGTGGCTGGTTGCTTGGTCGCGTAAAGCAAAAGCCGCGCTTGGCCGGGCGGGTGGGTGGCGCAGGACACGCCGTAAACCCCGCTCCGCGGTCCGGCCCAGCCGCCGGCGGCTGTGCGTTCGGGCGCTTGCAAAGCAGTGCTTCGCAAGCAAAGCGCCCTCACCCATGGGGGCTCGATGGCGCCATCCATGGCGCCAACGGTCCTGCGCCACCCACCCGCCCGGCCTCTGACAGTTTCCGTGTGCGTCCAGCCACGGAGAAGAAAAAAGAAAATCAAAATCAAACGCCGGTCGCTTCGCTCCTGGTGTCGACCAAGGTCGACACCCACCAGTTCGTAATGATCCGTGCCGAACAAGGTCGACACCTACAGCCATCGCAGTTCAGTTCACCCACCGTCACCGGGAAACTGTCAGGGGTGGGGCGGTGTCGGGTTGCGGGGTGTCCGCGGCATGGATGCCGCGGCCAAGCCCCCAAGGACGGGTTTACGGCGTCCCCGCAACCCGACACCGCCCCGACCAACAAACAGAAAAGCCAGAGCCGCTTTGGCTCTGGCTTCTGCTGTGGAACTTGACGTTGCCTCTGCGGGTGCCGGGCCGCAGGCCCGGCCGATGAACTCAAATCACCGGTTCGCGCAGGGCGGGATTGTCCCAGCCCGGGCGCGGCGCGAAACGGTCGCCATGGCGCTGCTGCAGCGCCTTCAACCGCTCGACGATCGCATCGGCACCGACCGCACGGATGTGCTGGATCGGACCGCCGCGGAACGGTGCGAAACCGGTGCCGAAGATCACGCCGGCATCCAGCAGGTCCGCGTCGGCCACCACGCCCTCGTGAAGGCAGGCCACCGCCTCGTTCAACAGCGGCAGGATCAGGCGGTCCTCCAGATCGGCCGGGGCCTGGTAGTCGCTGGCCACGTCCGGCTTCTTCGGCTTGCCGTTCTCCCAGGTGTAGATGCCCTGGCCATCCTTCTTGCCGCGCTTGTCCGGTTCCACCGTCTGCAGTGCGGCCGGGATCTGCAGGCCCAGGAACGGCGCCAGTTCGCGGCCGACGCCGGCGGCCACGTCCAGGCCCACGGTATCGATCAGTTCGATCGGGCCCATCGGCATGCCGAACTTCACCGCGGCCTTGTCGATCACCGGGCCCGGAATGCCCTCGGCATACGCGGTGGCCGCTTCCAGCATGTACGGGAACAGCACGCGGTTGACCAGGAAGCCCGGGCTGCCGGCTACCGGCACCGGGAACTTGCCCAGCGCCTTGCAGAACGCGGCCAGGCGGCGCTCGGTCTCCGGCGCCATGCCGTCGTGATGGATGATCTCCACCAACGGCATCTGCGCTACCGGGTTGAAGTAGTGCAGGCCCGCGAACTGCGCAGGGCGCTGGATGTGGTCGCGCAGTTCCACCAGCGGAATCGACGAGGTGTTGGTGGTCAGCAGGGCGTCCTGCTTCATCTTCGGCTCAAGCGTCTGGTACAGCGCACGCTTGGCTTCGGGGTTCTCGATGATTGCCTCGATCACCAGGTCGGCCTCGGCCACGCCGTTGCCTTCCAGGTCGGCACGCAGGCGCGCGGCCACGGCCGGGCGCTTGCTCTCGTCGCGCACCTTCTTGGCGAACAGCGCCTGCGCGCGTTCCATGGCCGGGTCGATGAAGCGCTGCTCGCGGTCCTGCAGGGTCACCTCGAAGCCCTTGTAGGCGGCCCACGCGGCGATGTCGCCGCCCATCACGCCGGCGCCGACCACGTGCACGTGGCGGATGCCGGAATCACCGCCACCGAGGCCCTTCAGGCGTTCGGTCAGGAAGAAGATACGGATCAGGTTGCGCGCGGTCGGAGTACTGGCCAGCTTCACCACGGCACGCCGCTCGGCGTCCAGGCGGGCCTGGATCGGCTTGCCGCCACTGCGCTGCCAGGTGCTGATCAGTGCGTACGGCGCCGGGTACTGGTCCTTCTTCGCCTTGCGGGCGACCTGCTTGACCATCTGCGGTGCCAGCAGCGTGCGTGCCAGCCAGGTGTTGGTGGCCCAAGCCGTGGCGCGCTGCTTGAACGGGCGGGTGGTGCCGGACAGCGCCAGTGCAACGGCCGTGTCGAGCACCACCGCCGGTGCCACCACCTTGTCGACCAGGCCGATGCCACGCGCGGCCGAGGCCGACAGGGTGCGGCCGGTCAGCATCATGTCCATCGCTGCCGGGGCGCCCACCAGGTGCGGCAGGCGGGCGCTGCCACCCCACCCCGGGAAGATGCCCAGCTGGGTTTCCGGCAGGCCGATGCGGGTGCTGCTGTCATTGGAGGCCACGCGATAGCGGCAGGCCAGGGCAAGCTCGGTGCCACCGCCGAGGCAGTGGCCGTGGATGGCCGCCACGGTCGGGCAGGGCAGCTCGGCCAGCTTCTGGTAGGTGGCCTGGCCACGCCGGATCGCGTCGTTGACGGTGCCGCGACGGTCGAATTCCTGGAACTCCTTCAGGTCGGCACCGGCAATGAAGCCGGCCTTCTTCAGCGACTGGATGACTACGCCCTTGGGCGGGTCCAGGGCAATGCGCTCAAGCAGGTCGCCCAGTTCCAGCAGCACGTCCTGCGACATCGCATTGACGCTGCTGTCCTGGCGATCCAGGGAGAGAACCACCACGCCGTCGTCGCGGATCTCGGGGTGCCAGTGGCTGAAGCGGAGACCATCGAAGCCTGAGAGCATGGACGTTCCATCCGGTTGTGTATGGAGAAGCGGCTATGATCCAGAGGTTGTTTCCCCCGCGTCAAATCCCAATAGCAGGGGAGTGGCGCCCCCGGATCCATGGCCGTGGATCGGGACGCTAACCGAATGGTGGTTAAAAGCTGGTGCGGCGCCAGGTGATCGGCGACTGAACTTTTCCCGGGATTGGCAGTCTCATTGCCCGACGTCGGTTGGGCTGACAGGAGTGCGGCCCCTCATGGCCGATGTTGATACACCTCAGGAGCTGGATCTGGAGCTGGTCCGGCGCGTGCAGCACGGCGAGAGTGCCGCGTTCGATGTCCTGGTGCGCAAGTACCAGCATCGGGTCGTGGCCCTGGTCGGTCGCTACATCGCCGACTGGAGCGAATGTCAGGACGTCGCCCAGGACACTTTCATCCGTGCCTACCGCGCGATCGGGAGTTTCCGTGGCGATGCCCAGTTCTCAACCTGGTTGCATCGAATCGCCGTGAATACCGCCAAAAACTACCTGGCTTCACACAATCGTCGTCCGCCGACCGATGACATCGACATCGGTGACGCCGAGCAGTTCGACAGCGGTACCCGCCTGCGGGACACCGACACGCCCGAGCGCGAGTTGATGCGCCAGGAGCTGGAACAGACGGTCATGAAGGCCGTCAACGCGCTGCCGGAGGAACTCCGGTCGGCGATCACCCTGCGCGAGGTGGAAGGCCTGAGCTACGAGGATATCGCGCAGAAGATGGGGTGCCCGATCGGCACCGTGCGTTCCCGGATCTTCCGGGCGCGCGAGGCGATCGACACCGAACTCCGGCCGCTGTTGGACATCGGCAGCGCCACCCGTGAGAAGAGCCGCGTATGACCAGTAATCCGTTCAACGAATCGCAGAACCATCAATCGCCCGCCGGGCAGCGCCTGGACCAGCGCCATCGCGAGCAGCTGTCGGCCCTGGTCGATGGCGAGCTGGGTGCCGATGAAGCGCGCTTCCTGCTGCGCCGGATGGAACACGACCCCGAACTGGCCGGCTGCCAGGAGCGCTGGCAGCTGCTGGGCGACGTGATGCGCGGGCAGGCCCCGGCGTTGGCACCGGCCGGCTTCAGTGCCGCCGTTGCGGCCGCCATTGCGGCAGAGCCGACGCCGCAGGCCGAGCCGCGTCGCCAGGTGCGTCGCAGTGGCTGGCGCGCCTGGGGCGGCGGTGCTGCGCTGGCCGCATCTGTGGCCGCGGTCGCCCTGTTCATCGGCGGCGAGAAATTGAAGGAGGCGACGCCGGGTGAACCGCAGGCGCCGCAGGTGATCGCCAGCCAGGCGGAACTGACGCCGGCACCGGCCGCGCCGACCCCAGTCACCGAGGCTTCGGTGGACACGGCCGCAGTGGCCGTGGCTGCTGCGCCGGCCGTAGCGATGGCCGCGGCGGGCCGCCGCCAGGACGCCCGCCGTGCCAGCGCTACGCGCAGCCAGCAGGCCGCGCGTGCCGCCCAGCGCGACGACACTTCGCAGCGCGCCATCGCGGCCGTGCAGGCACCGTTGACCCCGACCGTGCCGGCCAACGCCAACCGCAACCTGCCGTTCGGCGAGGTCAGCGGGCTGCAGGCCCGGCCATGGCCGCGCTCCAGCCTGGCGCCCGCCGCTGGCGGCGCGCTCAATGCCAGCTTCCCGGCCCACGCCGGTAGTGCCGCGTTCTATCCGTTCGAGCCGCGCCTGCAGGATGAGCTGCCGGTGCCGCCGCGCCCGCGCGACTGAGCCGGGCGCCTTCACGCCCCGCCGTCGGCGGGGCCCGTATTCCTCTTTCCACCCGACCCGGAGGTTGCCGTCCGATGACTCCCCGACTCCGCACGCAGGCCATTGGCCTGCTGGCCCTGACCCTTCCCCTGGTGGCCTGCGCACAGGCGCCGGCGCCCGTCGCGCAGACCCAGCCCGCGCCAGCCGCGGCCGCGCGGGCACCGGCGCAGCCGCTGGTCAGTGGCCTGCCCGACTTCACCAACCTGGTCGAACAGGTCGGCCCGGGCGTGGTCAACGTCGACACCACCATCGTCCGCAACAACCGCCAGGCCGCGCGCGGCCCGATGGGCGACGATGACATGCCGGAGTTCTTCCGCCGCTTCTTTGGTCCCGACTTCCCGATGCCGGGGCAGGGGCCGGGTGGGCCAGACGGTGGCCCCAGCATCAAGGGCCGTGGCATGGGTTCGGGCTTCATCATCTCGCCCGATGGCTATGTGCTGACCAACTACCACGTGGTGGCCGACGCCAGTGACGTGAAGGTCAAGCTGGGCGACAGCCGTGAGTTCACCGCCAAGGTGGTGGGCAGCGACCAGCAGTACGACGTCGCCCTGCTGAAGATCGACGGGAAGAACCTGCCAACCGTGCGCGTGGGTGACTCCAACAGCCTGAAGCCGGGGCAGTGGGTTGTCGCGATCGGCTCGCCGTTCGGCCTCGACCATTCTGTCACCGCCGGCGTGGTCAGCGCCGTCGGCCGCAGTACGGGCGGCCCCGACCAGCGCTATGTGCCGTTCATCCAGACCGACGTGGCGATCAACCAGGGCAATTCCGGTGGCCCTCTTCTGAACACCCGCGGCGAAGTGGTCGGCATCAACTCGCAGATCTTCTCCGCGTCCGGCGGCTACATGGGCATCAGCTTCGCGATCCCGATCGACCTTGCGATGAGCGCGGTGGAGCAGATCAAGAAGAGCGGCAAGGTCACCCGCGGCCAGCTCGGCGCGGTCGTGGAGCCGATCGATTCGCTGAAGGCGCAGGGCCTGGGCCTGCCGGACAGCCGTGGCGCCCTGGTCAACCAGATCGTGGCCGGCAGTGCGGCCGCCAAGGCCGGCGTGCAGGTGGGCGACGTCATCCGCTCGGTCAACGGCAGCCCGGTCAACAGCTGGTCCGACCTGCCGCCGCTGATCGGTGCGATGGCGCCGGGCAGCAAGGTGAACCTGGTGGTGTACCGCGACGGCAAGCCGCATGACCTCAGTGCCACGTTGACCGCCCTGAGTGAAGACGGGCAGGCCAGTGCCCGCGGGCCGTCGGCCGGCGGTGCCGAGGCGGCGCCGCAGACCGGGGCCAATGCCCTGCTGGGGCTGGACGTGAGCGACCTGAGCGCGGCTCAGCGCAAGCAGTTCGGGCTCAACGGCAACGAAGGCGTGCGCATCACCGGGGTCAAGGGCCAGGCGGCGCGTGATGCCGGCCTGTCGCCGGGCATGGTGATCCTGCAGGTCGGCCGCGTCGCGGTCGGCAGTGTGGATGCCCTGAACCGGGCGCTGTCCAGCTTCAAGAAGGACGACGTGGTCATGCTGCTGGTCCGCACGGCCAACGGCAACAGCGCCTTCGTGGCGGTCAAGGCCGGCCAGTAGGGCCTGCCGGGGCCGCTCCGGCGGCCCCTGGGCCTCCCCCGAAGCCCCGCCCCGGCGGGGCTTCGGTCGTTCCGGGCCGGTGCCCGGCAGCCGGTTTTAGCGGCCGGGCGCTGGGCGTGCGATAATCGACCGTTACCCTGACGACGCCGCGCGCCGCCGCCACCTATGTCTTCTGATTCGATGCGGAACATCCGCAACTTCTCCATCATCGCCCATGTCGACCACGGCAAGTCCACGCTGGCCGACCGCATCATCCAGCTCTGCGGTGGCCTGCAGGCCCGCGAGATGGAAGCGCAGGTGCTCGATTCCAATCCGATCGAGCGCGAGCGTGGCATCACGATCAAGGCGCAGTCGGTGTCACTGCCGTACCTGGCCAAGGACGGGCAGACCTACCACCTGAACTTCATCGACACCCCCGGCCACGTCGACTTCTCCTATGAAGTCAGCCGCTCGCTGGCCGCCTGCGAAGGCGCGCTGCTGGTGGTTGATGCGGCGCAGGGCGTGGAAGCCCAGTCGGTGGCCAACTGCTACACCGCCGTGGAGCAGGGCCTGGAAGTGGTGCCGGTGATCAACAAGATCGACCTGCCCACCGCCGACATCGAGCGCGCCAAGGCCGAGATCGAGGCCGTGATCGGCATCGATGCCTCCGACGCCGTGCCGGTCAGTGCCAAGACCGGCCTCAACGTGCAGGACGTGCTGGAAGCGATCGTGCACCGCATCCCGCCGCCGGCGCCGCGCGACACCGACAAGCTGCAGGCGCTGATCATCGACTCGTGGTTCGACAACTACCTCGGCGTGGTGTCACTGGTGCGCGTGATGCAGGGCGAGATCAAGGCCGGTGACAAGCTGCAGGTGATGTCGACCGGCCGCAACCACCAGGTCGACAACGTCGGCGTGTTCACGCCGAAGCGCAAGGTGCTGCCGGCGCTGCGTGCCGGTGAAGTGGGCTGGGTCACCGCCAGCATCAAGGACGTGCATGGTGCGCCGGTCGGCGACACCCTCACCCTGGCCGGCGACCCGGCGCCGAAGCCGCTGCCGGGCTTCCAGGAAATGCAGCCGCGCGTGTTCGCCGGCCTGTTCCCGGTCGATGCCGAAGACTACCCGGACCTGCGCGAAGCGCTGGACAAGCTGCGCCTGAACGATGCCGCGCTGCGTTTCGAGCCGGAAAGCTCCGAAGCGATGGGCTTCGGCTTCCGCTGCGGCTTCCTGGGCATGCTGCACATGGAAATCGTGCAGGAGCGCCTGGAGCGCGAATACAACCTGGACCTGATCAGCACCGCGCCGACGGTGGTGTATGAGGTCCTGAAGACCGATGGCTCGATCATCAACATGGACAACCCGGCCAAGCTGCCGGCGGTGAACCAGGTCGAGGAAATCCGCGAACCGATCATCCGCGCCAACGTGCTCACCCCCGAGGAGTACATCGGCAACATCATCAAGCTGTGCGAAGAAAAGCGCGGCAGCCAGATCGGCATCAACTACCTGGGCAGCCAGGTGCAGATCAGCTACGAGCTGCCGATGGCCGAGGTGGTGCTGGACTTCTTCGACAAGCTGAAGTCGGTCAGCCGCGGCTACGCCTCGCTCGATTACCACTTCGTGCGCTTCGACGCAGGCCCGTTCGTGCGCGTGGACGTGCTGATCAACGGTGACAAGGTCGATGCGCTGTCGTTGATCGTGCACCGCAGCCACGCTGACCGACGTGGCCGCGAGCTGTGCGAGAAGATGAAGGACCTGATCCCGCGCCAGATGTTCGACGTGGCCATCCAGGCCGCCGTCGGCTCGCAGATCATCGCCCGCACCACGGTCAAGGCCATGCGCAAGAACGTGCTGGCCAAGTGCTATGGTGGCGACGTTTCGCGCAAGAAGAAGCTTCTGGAAAAGCAGAAGGAAGGCAAGAAGCGCATGAAGCAGGTCGGACGCGTGGAGATTCCGCAGGAAGCGTTCCTGGCCGTCCTGCAGATGGACAACAAGTAAGGCCCGCACCGGCCCTGCGGGGCCGGTCGTCTGGTGACGTTGCAAAGGACCCTGAATGAAACTGTTTGAGATCCTCCTGGTCGTGCTGACCCTGGCCTCGGGCCTGATCCTGCTCGCGGACAAGCTGTACCTCGCCAAGCGTCGCGCCCAGCGCGCGGGCCTGCTCGACTCCGAGCCGGTGCTGGTGGATTACTCGCGTGCGTTCTTCCCGGTGCTGGCGATCGTGCTGATCGTGCGCAGTTTCATCGCCGAGCCGTACAAGATCCCGTCCAGCTCGATGATGCCGAACCTGCTGATCGGCGACTTCATCCTGGTCAACAAGTTCTCCTACGGCCTGCGCCTGCCGATCAGCAACACCAAGATCGTGCCGTTCGGCGAGCCGTCGCGCGGCGACGTGGTGGTGTTCCACTTCCCCGGCCACAGCGACAACGATCCGGCCAAGGGTGAGAACTTCATCAAGCGCGTCATCGGCGTGCCGGGCGACACCGTGGTCTTCGAAGGCGACGGCGTGATCCTCAACGGCGAACCGCTGAAGTACGACAACAAGGGCATCTATGCAGGCCACAAGGGCCAGGGCGAGGGTGCCAACCTGCTGGTCGAACACCTGCCGGGTCGTACCCACACCGTGCTGGAGACCGACTATCCGCGTGGCCAGGGCCAGTGGACCGTGCCGGCCGGCAAGTACCTTGTGATGGGCGACAACCGTGACAACAGCGACGATGGCCGTTTCTGGGGCCTGCTGCCGGAAGAAAACCTGCGCGGCAAGGCCTTCCTGATCTGGCTGAACTGCCAGGGCTGGTTCTGCAAGGATGGCTTCGAGCCGTCGCGGATCGGCTCGAGCATCAACTGATCGGGCATCAACCGAGTATTTTCACATCCAACGCGTATCTGGGGAGAACGCAATGAAGACGATGAACACGCAGCGTGGCATGACCCTGACCTCGTTCCTGGCGGTCCTGATCGTGGTCGGTTTCTTCCTTTACATCGGCATGAAGCTGTTCCCGATGTACCAGGAGTATTACGCGGTGCGCTCGGCGATGAAGAGCCTGGCCAACGAGCCGGGTGTGGGCAGCATGGAACCGGCCCGGATCCAGGATCTGTTCTTCAAGCGGCTGTACATCAACTACTCGGAAAACGTGAAGCCGGCCAACGTGAAGTTCGACCGCCGCGACAATGGCTGGACCCTCAAGGTCAACTACGAAGTGCGCCGTCCGCTGGTCGGCAACCTGGACGTGGTTGGCAAATTCGATTCATCCCAGGACCTGACCCGAAGCGGTGCCGAATAAACCTTTCCAACGTGGTGACCTGATCGGTCATCCCTTCCGCGACCCGGCGCTGCTGAAGCAGGCGCTGACGCATCGCAGTGCCGGTGCGCCACACAACGAGCGCCTGGAGTTCCTGGGCGACAGCATCGTCAACATGATGGCGGCCGAGGCGTTGTACCAGCGCTGGCCCAAGGCTGACGAAGGCGCGATGACCCGTGCCCGCGCCGAGCTGGTGCGTGAAGGCGCGCTGGCGGTGATCGGGCGCACCCTGGAACTGGGCGATCGACTGATCCTGGGTCCGGGAGAAATGAAGTCCGGCGGCCACCGTCGTGATTCGATCCTGGCCGACGCGGTGGAAGCCGTGGTGGCTGCGATCTACCTGGATGCCGGCTTCGAGGCCTGCCGGGCGGTGGTACTGCCCTGGTTCAGCGCTTCGATCGAGGCACTGCCGGCCTCCGGCCGGCCCGAGAAGGACCCCAAGACCCGCCTGCAGGAATGGCTGCAGGCCCGACAGAAGGCGTTGCCGCAGTATGAACTGGTGTCAGAATCCGGTGACGACCACGCCAAGCACTTCCGGGTACGCTGCAACGTAGCCGACCCGGCCGCCAGCACCGAGGGCGAAGGCGCCTCGCGGCGGCTTGCCGAACAACAGGCGGCTGCGGCCGTCCTAGAACAACTGGATTCCAAGTGAGCGAACAAACTCCCCATCATTGCGGCAGCGTGGCCGTCATCGGCCGCCCGAACGTGGGCAAGTCGACCCTGACCAATGCCCTGGTCGGCGCCAAGGTCAGCATCGTCTCCAACCGTCCGCAGACCACGCGCCATCGCCTGCTGGGCATCGCCACCTATCCGGAAGGCCAGCTGGTGCTGGTCGACACCCCCGGCCTGCACAAGGTGCAGAAGCGGGCGATGAACCGGGTGATGAACCGCGCCGCGCGTGGCTCGCTGGAAGGCGTCGATGCCGGCCTGCTGGTGATCGAAGCCGGTCGCTGGGATGAAGAGGACAGCCTGGCGTTCAACGTGCTGCGCGACGCCGGCATCCCGGTGGTGCTGGTGGTCAACAAGATCGATCGCCTGAAGGAAAAGGGCGCGCTGCTGCCGTTCCTGCAGCAGGTGACCGAAGGTCGTGATTTCGCCGCCGTGCACCCGATCTCGGCGCAGAAGCGCAACGGCCTGGAAGCGCTGGTGCGCGACGTGCTGAAGCTGCTGCCGGAAGCCCCGCCGATGTTCGGCGAGGACGAGATCACCGATCGCAGCCAGCGTTTCCTGGCCGGTGAACTGGTGCGCGAGCAGTTGATGCGCCAGCTCGGCGAGGAACTGCCGTACGCAACCACCGTCGAGATCGAGCGCTTCACCGAGGATGGCAACCTGCTGCGCATCGGTGCGGTGATCTGGGTCGAGCGCGAGGGGCAGAAGGCCATCGTGATCGGCAAGGGCGGCGCCCGCCTGAAGGAGATCGGCGCCAAGTCCCGCCTGCAGATGGAGCGTCTGTTCGGGGCCAAGGTGTTCCTGGAAACCTGGGTGCGCGTGCGTGAAGGCTGGTCCGACGACGAGGCCGCGCTGAAGGCCTTCGGCTACGAATAAGCCGCGACGGTCGCTTCGATGATGATCGAGGACGACACCGGCTTCGTGCTGCACGCACGGGCCTACCGCGAGACCAGCCTGCTGGTCGAAGTGTTGAGCGCGCAGCATGGCCGTATCGGCCTGCTGGCGCGTGGCGTTTCCACCGCCAAGGGCCAGGTGCTGCGCGCCGCCCTGCAGCCGTTGCAGTGGATCCGCTTCAGTGCCCAGCAGCGGGGTGAACTGGCCCAGCTGCGGGGTGCCGAGGCGCTGGATGCCGCGCCACGCCTGGTCGGCCAGGCGATGTTGGCCGGCTTCTACCTGAGTGAACTGACCCTGCGCCTGGCCCCGCGCCAGGACCCGCTGCCGGAGCTGTACCTTGCCTACGGTGAGGCACGCGCGCGGCTGGCGGTCGGTGCCGGCCTGGCCTGGACCCTGCGCCGTTTCGAGCGCGAACTGCTGTCCGCGCTGGGCCTGGGTTTCGAGCTGGACAGTGCCAGTGATGGCCAGCCGATCGACCCGGCGGCGCGCTACGAGCTGGACCCGCAGGAAGGGGCGCAGCGCCTGCTGAGCGAGCGTGGCGGGGAGCGCCGGGCGGCGGCCACTGGCTCGGCGCTGCTGGCCCTTGCGGCCGACGAAGAACCGGATGCCGCCGATCTGGCCAGCCTGCGCCTGCCGATGCGGCGGGTGCTGGCCCATCACCTGGGCGCGCGCGGGCTGAAGTCCTGGGAAATGCTCGAGCAGCTTGCGCCGCGCAGGTAGGGGGGGCGGCAGGGCTTGCAGCCCTGCACCTGCCGAATCAACGTCAACGGCAAAAGCTGGCTATCCGTGGGTAGGCGGGGTGGGTCCGGTTGCGGGAGACGCCGTAAACCCGTCCCTGGGGGCTTGGCCGCGGCATCCATGCCGCGGACACTCCCGCAACCGGACCCACCCCGCCTTCGACAGTGTTCCGCGAACTGTCGGAACGGCGTGGGGTCGGATCCGTTTTCCGCAGGAAAACGGATCCGACCCCAGATTGATTTCGATATCTGACAGAAATTCATCCACGCATGGCGTGGATCTACCCGATCGCGGAAAACTGTAAGAGGTGGGGCGGTATCGGAGGGCGGGGTGTCAGCCGCATGGATGCGGCTGCCAAGCCCCCAAGGACGGGTTTACGGCGTCCCCGCCCTCCGATACCGCACCGCCAACCCACGGAATGCATGCCGTTGCTGTTGCTGTTGCCTTGGCTTGGCTTGAAGCCTCTGCGGGTGCAGGGCGCAGCCTTGCCGAAAAACCCTCAATGCAGCAGGGCAGCTACCGCGGCGCGGAACCCGTCCTGGGCCTGCCCGGACTCGGGTGCATGATGCAGCTGGCGCACCGCCCGGCCCAACCGTGCCGCCCCCACGAAGCCACAGCTCGCCTGCAACCGGTGCAGCTGGCTGCGCAGCTGGCGCTCGTCGTGCTGGTCCACCGCCTGCTCGACCGCGTCGCGCACACCGGGCAACTCGGCCAGGAACAGCTCGCGCAGTGCGATCAGGTGGTTGCGCTGGCCATTGAGCGCGGCCAATGCCGCAGTCTCGTCCCAGTCCTGAACGGCCAGCTCGACCGCGGCCGGGGCCTGTGCCACGAAGATTCCCGCCGGGCTGTTGACCAGCGCACGGCGCACGGCCTTCAGCAGCTGGTCGCGGCCCAGCGGCTTGACCAGGGTGTCGCTGAAACCGGCTTCGCGCAGGCGGGCGTGGATGGAGGTATCGCCGTCGGCCGTATGTGCCAGCGCCGGTGTGTCGGGATGTGAGCGGCGTAGCTCACGCAGCAGTTGCGCGCCATTGCCATCCGGCAGGTTGACGTCGATCAGCCACAGATCATGCGCGCCGGGTTCGGCACTGGCCAGGGCACTGGCCAGCGAATCTGCGGTATCCACATCCGCCGGTAACGTTTCCAACGCCGCCTTGAAAAAACCGCGGCTGATGATGTCGTCCTCGACAAGCAGGAAGCGGGGCCGTGCGGCCCGCGGGGTCATCTGCATCAGGGCTGCCTCCATGTCAGCTGGCCCAATCATCAAGCACGACGGCCACGGGCGCAAGCGGGTCCAGGCCCCGTCGGTCAGGATCTGCGACAATACGCCCCCATTTTTGCCCGCAGCCTGTTGCCACGTGGCCCGATCCCGTTCCCGCACTGACCGTACCCCATTCCAGACCGAGATCCTCGACCTCAGCCATGATGGTCGCGGTGTCGCCCGCCGTGAAGGCGAGGGCGGCAAGGTCACCTTCGTCAGCGGCGCGCTGCCCGGCGAGGTGGTGATGGCTGAGCAGACTGCCCGCAGCCGCCATTTCGACGAGGCGCGCACCCTGGAGGTGCTGCAGGCCTCGCCGCAGCGGGTGACCCCCAAGTGCCCTCATTTCGGCACCTGCGCCGGCTGCGTGCTGCAGCACCTGGACGAAGACCAGCAGATCGTGGCCAAGCAGCGCGTGCTGATGGACAACCTGGAGCGGATCGGCCATGTGAAGCCGGGCACCGTGCTCGCGCCGCTGGTCGGCGAGAGCTGGGGCTACCGCCGCAAGGGCCGCTTCTCGGTGCGCCGGGTCGAAAAGAAGGACAAGACCCTGGTCGGCTTCCGTGAACAGGATCCGCGCTTCGTCGCCGACCTCAGCCAGTGCCTGACCGTGATCCCCGAGATCGGCACCAAGGTCGAGGCGCTGTCCACCTTCATCGAGTCACTCGATGGCAAGCGTGACATCCCGCAGATCGAATTCATCGCCGGTGACCAGGCCGTGGTCCTGACCGTTCGCCATCTGCAGCCGCTCAGCGATGCCGACCGCGCGGCCTGGGCGGCTTTCGGCCAGCAGCATGGCTTCGTGATCTACCTGCAGTCCGGCGGCGTGGATACCGTGCAGCCGCTGGACGGGCAGGGTGTGCCGCTGTCGTTCCGTCTGGCGCCGTGGGATGTCGAGCTGGCGTTCCGCCCGCTGGACTTCATCCAGGTCAATGCCAAGCTCAACGAGAAGATGATCGCCCACGCCCTGGACCTGCTGGAACCGGGTGAGGACGAGCGTGTACTGGACCTGTTCTGCGGCCTGGGCAACTTCACCCTGCCGCTGGCGCGCCGCGTGCGCGAGGTGGTTGGCGTGGAAGGCGATGCCGGCCTGGTGGCGCGTGCGCGTGAGAACGCCGAGCGCAACGGCCTGGCCAACGCGCAGTTCTTCAGCGCCGACCTGACCCAGGACCAGCGCAGCACCCCGTGGATGCGCCAGGGCTTTGACAAGCTGCTGCTGGACCCGCCGCGCTCGGGTGCGATCGAAGTGCTGCAGCAGCTGCCGCTGAAGCAGTTCAAGCGCATTGTCTACGTCAGCTGCCACCCGGGCTCGCTGGCGCGCGATGCCGGCTATCTGGTCAACGAACAGGGCTTCACCCTGGTCAGCGCCGGTGCCATGGACATGTTCCCGCATACCGCGCACGTGGAAAGCATCGCGGTGTTCGAGAAGCGCTGACAGGTTGTCATCACCCATCGCGCATAATGGCGCGATGGGCATCGAAATCGAACGCAAATTCCTCGTCAGCAGTGATGGCTGGCGCACCGCCGCGCATCGGGTGATCCCGATGGCGCAGGGCTACATCAACGACATGGGCGCGCTCGACCGCGGCACCCAGAACGCCTCGGTGCGCGTGCGCATCGAAGGCGACCACGCCGCGCTGAACCTGAAGTCGCGCACCATCGGCCATACCCGCCAGGAGTTCGACTACCCGATCCCGGTGGAGGATGCGCGCGCCCTGTTGGCGCTGTGCGTCGGTGGCCTGATCGACAAGCGCCGCCACCTGGTCGAACACGCCGGCCTGACCTGGGAGGTGGACGAGTTCCTCGGCGACAACGCCGGCCTGGTCGTGGCCGAAGTCGAGCTGGACAGCGCCGACCAGGCGATCGAACTGCCGGACTGGGTGGGTGCCGAAGTCACCGACGACGCGCGCTACTACAACGTCGCACTGGCCAGTCACCCCTATTCACAGTGGTGAAGCCCCCAAAAAAGGGGACGGAGGGGATTAAGTCGTCTTTACCCCAGCTGTGCTGGAAACGACTTAATCCCCTCCGTCCCCTTTTTTCGAGGGAGGCGGGCCCCATGTGGTGGGGATGAGAATCGACATCTACTCCGACGTGGTCTGCCCCTGGTGCTGGATTGGCAAGCATCGCTTCCAGCAGGGTGTGCAGTTGCTCGGCGCCAATGCGCCTGAACTCGATATCCACTGGCAGCCGTTCCAGCTGGACCCGGACGCGGACGCCACCCCGGTGCCGCTGCGCGAGGCCTATGTGCGCAAGTTCGGTGGCGTCGAGCGCACCGAGCAGATCCTCGGCCAGACCCAGACCACCGCGCGGGCCGAGGGCCTGCCGATGGATTTCAGCCAGGGCCAGGTGCGGGTGACCACGCTGCCGGCCCATCGGGTGTTGTGGCTGGCCGGCCAGCACGGCGTGCAGGATGCGGTCGGCGAAGCACTTTTCCGTGCCCACTTCGAGCATGGCCAGAATCTGGCCGATACTGCAGTGCTGGTGAAGGCCGGCGTGGCTGGCGGCCTGGACGGTGCTGAAATCGCGCAGATGCTGGGCTCCGACCGCGGCCTGGCCGAGGTCGAAGCCAGGCTGGCGCAGGCCCATGCACTGGGCATTTCCTCGGTGCCGACTTTCGTCATCGATGGGAAGTGGGCCATTTCCGGGGCCCAGCCGCCAGAGGCCTTCGCCAACGCCCTTCGCCAGATCGCAGCCGAACAGGGCGCCCCGGCAGCTTCGGCTGACGGCGACGAGGCCTGCGGCCCGGACGGCTGCAAGGTCTGAGCAGACCGGGGGCAGCCCCCCGCGGGAATCCGACCCCGGGGTCAGATCCCCGCAGGGGCTCTGACCCCACACTCCCCTTCGTCTGACCCCTGCGCCTGTCGGCCGGTTCTGCGACAATGCGGCACTGCGCCATGCGGGCGCGCGTTGTGGAGATCGACCATGCTGCTGATCGGCGTTGCCGGCACCGAACTGACCGCCCAGGAACGTGACTGGCTGCAGCACGACGCCGTGGCCGGGGTGGTGCTGTTCAAGCGCAACTTCGCCTCGCGCCAGCAGGTGACCGATCTGAGTGCGGCGATCCGTGCCGCCGCCCCGCGCCCGCAGCTGATCTGCGTGGACCAGGAAGGCGGCCGTGTGCAGCGTTTCCGCGAGGGCTACAGCGCGCTGCCGCCGCTGCAGGACATCGGCGCGCTGTACGCCGCCGACCCGCAGCAGGCGCTGGCCCTGGCCGAGCAGCATGCCTGGCTGATGGCCAGCGAAGTACGTGCCAGCGGCCTCGACCTGAGTTTCGCGCCGGTGGTCGACCTTGGCCGCGGCAACCGCGCCATCGGCAACCGTGCCTTCAGTGAAGACCCGCAGGTGGTGGCCGCGTTCACCGCCGCCTATGTGCGCGGCATGCATGCGGTCGGCATGGCCGCCACGCTCAAGCATTTCCCCGGCCACGGCACCGTGCTGGAAGACACCCACGTCGATACCGCGATCGACCCGCGCGCGCTGGACGAACTGCGCGCCCAGGACCTGGTGCCGTTCCAGGCCGGCATCGCCGCCGGTGCCGATGCGGTGATGATGGCGCACGTGATCTATCCGCAGGTGGCGCCGGAGCCGGCCGGCTATTCCCCGCGCTGGATCCAGGACATCCTGCGTGGCGAGCTCGGCTTCCGTGGCGTGGTGTTCTCCGATGACATCGGCATGGCCGCCTCGCACAGTGCCGGTGGCGTGCCGGCACGCGTGCACGCGCACCTGGATGCCGGCTGCGACGTGGTGCTGGTCTGCCACCCGGAACTGGTCGATGAAGCCCTGCACGCGGTGCAGGGACGCTCCCTCAATACTGCTGCGCTGCTGGGCCTGCTTGGCCGCGGCGCGCTCGGCTGGGACGGCCTGCTGGCCGACGCCCGCCATGGCGACACCCAATCCCGTCTGCTTGAAACCCTTGGAAGAACCGTCTGATGCCCAACCTCACCATTTCCCAGGCCCTGGCCCAGGCTGACCTGCTGGTCGACCGCCCCACCATCGACAAGGCCATCGCTGGTATCGCCGACGCCATCGCGCGCGATTACAAGGGCGAGGTGCCGCTGTTCCTGTCCATCATGCATGGTGCGCTGCCGTTCGCCGGCCAGCTGGCGCTGGAACTGGGCGCGCGCGGCCAGGACGTGCAGTTCGATTACCTGCACGCGACCCGCTACCGCGGTGAAACCACCGGCGGAGACCTGGTCTGGAAGCACAAGCCGGCCACCTCGCTGTTCGGCCGCCGCGTGCTGCTGATCGACGACATCCTCGACGAGGGCTACACCCTGCAGGGCGTCCGCACCTGGTGCCTGGAGCAGGGCGCGACCGACGTGCGCATCGCCGCGATGACCGTGAAGAAGCACGACCGCGCACTGCCGGACGTGACCGCCGACTACGCCGGCATCGAGCTGCCGGACCGCTACGTGTTCGGCTTCGGCATGGACGTCAACGAGACCCTGCGCTGCGTGCCGGCGATCTACGCAATGAAGGAGTAACGGCGCAGCTGCCTGCGGCGCGTCTTCTTCCACCGCCGGCATCCTCGGGTGCCGGCGTTCGTCTTTCCATGGAGTGCTTTGAATGCAACAGATCGCCCTGGCCGTGATCGGCGGTACCGGTGTCTACAACCTGGCCAAGCTCGACGACGTGCAGACCCACGAGGTCGACACCCGCTTTGGCCGCCCGTCCGGCCCGGTGCGCGTGGGCACGCTGCTCGGCCATCGCGTGGCGTTCCTGGCGCGGCATGGCGAGGGGCACTCACTGCCGCCGCACAAGATCAACTACCGCGCCAACCTGGCCGCACTGCAGCAGCTGGGCGCGCAGCGCGTGCTGGCATTGAACACGGTGGGTGGCATCACCGAAGACTTCGGCCCGCGCGTGTTGGCCTGCCCGGACCAGATCATCGACTACACCTGGGGCCGCATCAGCACGATCTGTGAAGAAGAAGGCACCGACGTGGTCCACGTCGATTTCGGCCACCCCTATACGCCGATGCTGCGCAGCAAGATCCTGGCGGCAGCGAAAGTGACCGGCGTCACGGTCCATGACGGTGGCTGCTACGGCGCGACGCAGGGCCCGCGCCTGGAGACCATCGCCGAGATCGCCCGCATGCGCCATGACGGCTGCGACCTGGTAGGCATGACCGGCATGCCGGAGGCCGCGCTGGCACGCGAGCTGGGGCTGGATTACGCCTGCCTGGCAATCATCGCCAACTGGGCCGCCGGCTGCGGTGATGGCGAGGAGATTACGATGGCCGAAGTACTGGCGAACGTGCAGGCGGCCAGCAACGGACTTCCGGAACTGGTGGGCGAATTGGCGCGGGGGTGATTGTCTTCCCCGAGCAAGCTTTGCATACTCAGCTTGTGCGCGGGTTCAGCGTACACCACCCATTCATTGCATAAGGTCTCGCATCACCATGCCGAACGGTACCGTCAAGTGGTTCAACGACGCCAAGGGATTTGGCTTCATCTCGCCGGAGGATGGCAGCGCCGACGTGTTCGCGCACTTCTCCGCCATCAACTCCAAGGGCTTCCGCAGCCTGCAGGAAGGCCAGCGTGTCACCTATGACGTGACCCAGGGCCCGAAGGGTGCCCAGGCTTCGAACATCACGCCGGCCGAGTGATCCACTCGACAGTGCGTTGAAAACCCCGCTTCGGCGGGGTTTTTTTTGCGTCGCGACGGGCATTGCGGCGCTGTGGACAGGGTTCCAGGTGGCCATCCGGATTTGCGCTCGGGCACAATGCGCCGATGAAGGAACGACTGCGCATCGCCGTGATCGGCTACGGCACCGCTGGACAGGCATTGTCCATCCTGCTCTCTCGTGATGGCCACGAGGTGGAGATCTTCGAACGCGTGCCCTCGCCGGGGCCGGTTGGCGCCGGCTTCCTGCTGCAGCCCAGCGGCCTGCAGGTGCTGTGGCAGATGGGCCTGCTTGATGCCGTGCGCGCGCATGCGGCGCCGGTGCACCGTCTTTATGGCGATACACCGTGCGAGCGCACGGTGATGGACATGCGCTATGACGGCCTGGACGCGCGCCTGCACGGCCTCGGCATGCAGCGTGGGGCGCTGTTCTCGCTGCTGGACGGGGCGCGTGCGGGTGCGGGCCAGCTGCATGCCGGCGTCACCATCGCCGCAGTGGATGCCGCACAGGGCCGCCTGCATGACAGTGAGGGCCGCATGCATGGGCCGTTCGACCTGGTGGTGGCCGCCGATGGTGCGGCTTCGACGCTGCGCGGCTCGATCGAAGGCGGCACCGGGCTGGACCGCGTGTATCCCTGGGGCGCACTGTGGTGCCTGCTGCCGGCCGAGGACTGGCCGCACCTGCAGGAGCTGCGGCAGCGCTACGTGGCCGCGCGCAAGATGATCGGGCTGCTGCCGGTCGGTACGCGGCCAGGTGATGACACGCCGCGCCTGAGCTTCTTCTGGAGCCTGCCACGCGCCGACTTCGAACGATGGCAGGCCGATGGCATGACGCCCTGGCTGGACGAGCTGCACGCGCTGTGGCCGCAGGCCAGCGCGCGCTTTGCGCATCTGCATGATGCCGGCCAGCTGGCGCGCGCGGTCTACCGTGACGCCGTGATGACGCGCTGGCATTGCGGCCGCATGGTGCTGGCCGGCGATGCCGCACATGCGATGAGCCCGCAGCTGGGGCAGGGCGTGAACATGGCGCTGCTCGATGCGCTGGCATTGCGCGATGCCGTGCGCGCACATGGCGGGGGAGGCGCTGCATTGCAGGCCTACCAGGCGCAGCGCAGGGCGCACGTTGCGGTCTACCAGCGCTGGAGCCGTTGGCTGACGCCGCTGTTCCAGTCTGATCGCGATGCCTGGGCAAAGGCGCGCGACGTGCTGCTCGGGCCGATGGGGCGCCTGCCGGGTGGGCGTGGCCACATGCTGCGCGTGCTCAGCGGTACCCAGCATGGCTGGTTCGGTTCGCTTGCGCTGGATCCGGCATTTGTCGACGCGTTGGCTGCAAGGGCGCAGATGCCTGGCATCAGCGCGATCACTGCGAATGCGTGAAGCGCGCTGTCACGCGAATTAACGGTTGCCTCACCGTGTATATGCGAGAAGTAGGTTGCACGCGATTGCGCGTCGCCCGTTTTCCTTTCCGTGATTGACATCGCGCGTGGCCCGGGCGGCGCTGCCGTTGCGGCCTGTCGCGGCCCGGACGTGCCGCCTGTTGTTGAAGAGGAGGACGCCATGTGGTTCGCGGTCGAGGAGCTGGAATCGGAAATCTGCAAGCTGCGCGGACTGTTGCAGATGCTGCACGAGGACCAGCCCGACGTACTGGAGGACGTGTTCGAATTCCATGTGGGCAGCTTGATCAGTCATGCATCGCCGGAGCACCACGGACGCATCCGCGCCTGCGCACAGGAGATGCTGGCGGCAATCCAGGCCTTGCCGCGGCGACGTGAAGTTGACACGCCTGAGTTCCAGTTGATGCCGCAGCTGGACATTCGTCCGGCCTGATTCAAGCCACTGGCAGTTCCACCAGGCCGTTTTCCACGCAGGCGATCATCTGTTCGCCGCTGGCGGGAGCAGGCACGATTCCGGCGGTGAACGCGGAAAAGGCCGGCAGGACCGTCATCCGCTCGCGCAGCCAGAAGGCCGGGAAGCGCCGGCGCAATGCGGGCAGTGCGACCTGCGGATGCAGGTGGCCTGCGACCACGTGCCACGCCGGGTCTGCGCACGGTTCATGGCGCAGCAGGAACGGCGCCAGCCGCACCTCCTCGTGGATCTGCACCTGCAGCTGGGCATGCGGTAGCTGCCGGTCATGATTTCCGCGCAGGACATGCACGTCCAGTGCGGTGTTGCGTTCGCGCCAGCCGAGCCATTGCTGGTACCAGGCGGCGCGATGCGCCGGCCCATGCAGGATGTCGCCCAGGATCCACAGCTCGCGGCAGGCATGCCTGTCCAGCAGACCCTGCAGGCGTTGCAGGTCTTCGCCGGTTCCGCCGCTGGGCAGCGCGATGCCGGCGCGGCGGAACACATCGGCCTTGCCCAGGTGCAGGTCCGCGATCAGCAGCGCCTGCCGCGCCGGCCAGTAGAGTGCGCGTGCGCCCGCCAGGGTCACCGGTTCGCCGGCAAGCAGCAGCGGTATTTCATCGGCCATGGCGACGTTCCAGCTGCTGGGCCGCGCGTTGCACGCGGGTACGCCAGTCCTCGTTGCTGAACTGCCCGCGCAGGCGTTCGGCCCACAGTGGAAAGCCCAGGGGCGTCAGCGATGCAGGGCGCTGCATCGACATGCGTCGCGCGCCGATCCGGACCAGCACCTGGCGCAGCCCCGGCAGGTCGAGGCTGTCATGCAGCACTTCGCGTTCGGCGAGCGCCAGCAGCAGGTGCTCGGGGTCATGCTCGCGCAATACGTCATACAGCAGGCCCGCCGAGGCCTGCAGTTGGCGCAGCGATCGCGGCATGCCCCCCGGCAGGCTGGGTACCAGCAGGCCTGCGACGCGCGCGATGCCACGGAACTGGCGCCGCGCAAGCTCGCCCAGGTTCACCGCCGCACGCAGATCGTCCAGCAGCTGATCGGTGGTGAACAACGCATGCCATTGCGCCGCGTCCAGGTCGATCGCCTGCGCCGGTGCCAGCACCAGGCCGTGATCATTCACGGCATAGCCGATGCTGTTGCGTTGCTGGCGGGTGCAGCGCAGTGCCAACAGGGCGGCCAGCGCCTCGTGCACGTGGCGTCCGGCGAAGGGATAGACGAAGAGGAACTGGCCTTCGCGGCGGCGTACGTCTTCCAGCAGCACGTGGTCCGAGCCGGGAAGCGCCGACACCTGCTGCTGAAGTGCCAGCAGCGGTGCCAGCCAGCGCGCTTCCGCACTGTCGTCGGCGCCTGACAGCACCGACTCCAGTTCGCTGCCGAGTGCCATCGACAGCGGCAGCTGGCCTCCCTGCCAGCGGGGCACGACACCTTCACCGCGCCCTCGTGCCAGCCGCACGAAGGCGGTCATGTCGCGCAGCTGCACCAGCTCCAGCAGGCGCCCGGCGAACTGGAAGCGGTCTCCGCGGCGCAGGCGGCTGGCGAACTGTTCCTCCACGGCGCCGAGGCCGGCCCCGCGCAGGAACTGCACGCGCACGCTGCCATCGCTGCTGATGGTGCCGATCGACAGCCGGTGGCGTAGTGCCTGGCGCCGGTCGTGCATCCGGTAGCGGCCATCGGCGTCCTGCACGACCTTGTGGAAGTCAGGGTACTGGGCCAGGGCCTGGCCTCCCTGCACGATGAAAGTCAGCACGGCCTGCCACTGGTCCTCGGCCAGGGATGCGAACGCATGGGTGCGCCGGACCTGCGCCAGCAGCGCATCACCGTGGAAGCCACCGGCCAGGGCACGGCTGACCGCATGCTGGGCCAGAACGTCCAGCGACAGCATCGGTGGCCTGCGTGCTTCGACCACGCCTTCGGCCAGTGCGCGACGCACGGCTGCGTACTCGGCCAGTTCCAGCGCATGGCTCGGCACGCAGAGGATCGCGCCACTGGCACCGGGACGATGGCGCGCACGTCCGGCGCGCTGGCGCAGGCGGGCGACACCCTTCGGGCTGCCCAGCTGCAGTACCTGTTCGACCTCGGGAAAGTCCACGCCGAGGTCGAGGCTGGAGGTGGCGACCACGCAGCGCAGCGTTCCTGCACGCAGCCCGTCCTCCACCTGCTGGCGCAGCGCCGGATCCAGCGAACCGTGGTGCAGCGCGAGCGTGTCGTGTTCCTCGGGCCAAACCGACGCCAGCGCCTGATGCCACAGTTCTGCCTGTGCACGGGTGTTGGTGAAGAGCAGGCTGCTGCGTGCCTGCATCAATGCGTCCAGCACCCGCGGCAGTTGGGCCAGGCCCAGGTGCCCGGCCCAGGGAAAGCGTTCACCGGGTTCGGGCAGCAGGCTGCGCACCGTGGTCGCACGCGGGCGCACGCCCTGCACGATCGGCGCGTCGGGCTGTCCGGGCAGCAGCACGTCGCGCGCCTCATCCAGATTGCCCAGCGTGGCCGACAGCCCCCACAGCTGCAATGCAGGCGCGGCATCGCGCAGCACGGCCAGATTCAACTGCAGCAGGACGCCGCGCTTGTTGCCCAGCAGTTCGTGCCATTCGTCCACCACCACGCAGCGCAGCTGGCGCATGCGCGGCAGCGTATCCGGATAGCTCAACAGCAGCGCCAGCGATTCCGGCGTCGTGACCAGTACGTCGATGCGGCCCTCGCGTGCCTGTCGTCGTTCGCGGTTGCTGGCGTCACCGCTGCGCAGGCCGACACGCCATCCAAGCTGCAACCCATCGACCACGGCCTGCAGCGCACGCGCGGTGTCGCTGGCCAACGCGCGCAAGGGCGTCACCCACAGCACCTGCAGCGGGCGTACCGCACTGGCGCGGCGGGGCGAAGGCGGTGGGTCGATCATGGCCTGCAGCAGCGGTCCCCCGAACATCGCCAGTGTCTTGCCGCTGCCTGTGGGCGTGTGCAGCAACCCGGATCCGCCGGCGAGATAGTGCCGCCACATCGCGCGCTGGAACGGCAACGAGCGCCAGCCTTTCGACGCGAACCAGTCTTCCAGCCGGCGTAGTGCCTGGCTGCGGTTCATCGCGCCAGCGCCTGCAGGGTAGCCAGCTGATCGGCCTCGCTGGCTGGCTTGTCGTGGCGCCAGCGCAGGATGCGTGGAAAGCGTACGGCGATACCGGACTTGTGCCGGCTGCTGCGGTTGACCGCCTCGAAGCCCAGTTCGAAGACGTGTTCGGGGCGTACGCTGCGCACCGGGCCAAAGCGCTCGCGGGTATTGGCGCGGATCCAGCGATCAAGCGCGAGGATCTCCTTGTCATCCAGGCCCGAATAGGCCTTGGCCACCGGTACCAGCGTGTCGCCGTCCCAGACGCCGAAGGTGTAGTCGGTGTACAACGTGCTGCGCCGCCCATGGCCAGCCTGCGCGTACAGGAGCACTGCATCGATGGTGAGCGGATCGACCTTCCATTTCCACCAGTCACCGCGGCGTCGCCCGGCCTGGTAGGGTGAGGCACGACGTTTCAGCATCAGCCCTTCCACGCCACGTTCGCGTGCCACATCGCGCATCGCCGCCGCCTGCGGCCAGTCTTCGGCGGCAACGTCGGGTGAGAGCTGGATCCGTGCATCACCCAGGGCACCGACGACGTCGGCAAGCCGTGCACGCCGTTCCCGCAACGGCAACTCACGCAGGTCCGCGCCATCGTGTTCCAGCAGGTCATAGGCGAGCACGCGCACCGGCGTGTTGCGCAGGGTAGCCGCACCGGGCTTGCGGCGCTGGATGCGGGTCTGCAGCGCGGTGAATGCACGCGGCAGGTCCGTGGCTTCGTCCCAGGCCAGCAGCTCTCCGTCCAGCACGCAGCCATCGGGAAGCGCCATCGCCGCCTGTTCGATTTCGGGGAAGCGACCATCCAGCCGCTCTTCGCCGCGTGACCACAATGCGACCTCGCCGCGCCGGCGCAGCAGCTGCAGGCGGATGCCATCCCACTTCCATTCCAGCAGCCAATCTTCGATGGAGCCGAGGCGTTCGGCAGGATCGCCTTCCAGTGGTGAGGCGAGAAAGAACGGGTAGGGTTGCTGCCGGTCCAGTGGCAGCTCATCCGGCGACAGCAGCTGGCCCAGCAGTGCGGGCGAGGGCACCCACTCGCCAAGCATGCGCTGGGCGATGCGCGCGATGTCCAGCCCGGACCACTCCGCCAGTGCCTGCTGCACCAGCCGCTGCGAGACGCCAACGCGCAGGGCGCCGGTCAGCAGCTTGTTGAACACCAGGCGTTCGCTGCTGCACAGCTGCTGCCAGCCCGCGACGACCGCCGCACGGCGTACCGCTTCGGGCTGGTTGGCCACCGCCAGCAGATGCTGTTCGATCCAATCCGCCAACGCACGGTCGGCGGCGGGCTGGGATGGATCATCCAGCAGCAGGGTCAACGTTTCGGCCAGGTCACCGACCTGCGCATAGCTGTCTTCCACCAGCCATGGCGGCAAGCCGGATTCTTCGGCAATCCAGGCGCGCAGTTCGCCACTGGCGGCGATCTTGCGGCGTGCGCCGCCCACCTTGCCACCGCTGAGCAGGTACAGCGCCCACGCCG
Organism: Stenotrophomonas sp. PAMC25021; assembly: GCF_004795795.1. Taxonomy (NCBI): domain Bacteria; kingdom Pseudomonadati; phylum Pseudomonadota; class Gammaproteobacteria; order Lysobacterales; family Lysobacteraceae; genus Stenotrophomonas; species Stenotrophomonas sp. PAMC25021. Next base: position 3,353,345 of record NZ_CP039255.1, read on the forward strand.
CATCGTGCGCGCCTGCCTGGCGGAAGTAATCGATCAATGCCGCACGCTTGTCCAGCGTGGCGGTGCTGCGGTCCAGGCGCTGGTAGAGCGCCGCGAAGGCCTTCATTCCTCGCTCCCGAAATCGGTACGGAAGGCTTCAGCCGCTACGCCGCGCTCGCGCAGGAAGGGAATCAACGCATCGGTATTGCCATGGGTCGCGATCACCCGCTGCGCGCCGGTCTGTTCGATGGTCTGCAGCAGTGCGGGCCAATCGGCGTGATCGGAAATGACGAAGCCACGATCGACGTTGCGGCGACGCCGGTTGCCGCGCAGCTGCATCCAGCCCGAGGCGAAGCCCAGCTGGTAGCGGCCGAAGCGGCGCATCCACGGCGTGCCGGCGGCCGAGGGCGGGGCGAGGATCAACTGGCCGGCGGCATCCGGCTGGCGACCCTGCTCGGCCACCGCCAGCGTCTCCAGCATTGGCACGTTGGCCTGCCGATACACCTCCACACCATTGGCGATGGCACCGTGCAGCCAGGCCGGGCGATCGTCCAGCGGCAGCAGTTCGGCCAGTACCCGCTGCGCCTTGCCCAGTGCATAGCACAGCAGGATGGCAGCTTCGCCGCGCTGTTCGCATTCGCGGCGCCACGCCACGATCTCCGCAGCGACGGTGGGCGTGTCCGGCCAACGATAGATCGGCAGGGCAAAGGTGGCCTCGGTGATGAAGGTATCGCAGGGCACCACTTCGAACGGCGCACAGGTTGGATCAGGCTGGCGCTTGTAGTCGCCGGACGCCACCCAGACCTGCTGCCCGTCGTCGATGCGCACCTGCGAAGACCCCAGTACATGGCCGGCGGGATGCAGCGATACCTGCACCCGGCCCAGGCGGAACGGCACGCCCTCGGCATGCGCCTGCACCGGCACATCGCCCAGGCGCCAGCGCAGGATCGGCAGGCTGCCGTCGCTGCAGTGGTACTCGCCCATGCCCGGGCGTGCGTGATCGCCGTGGCCATGGGTGATAACCGCGCGCGGGACCGGTCGCCAGGGATCGATGTGGAAATCACCGGCGGCGCAGTACAGCCCTTCTGGGCGCAGGACCACCAGATCGTCATTGACTGCCATGCGGTCACTGTGGCCGGCCGCTCGTGCACAGGGTGAGAATCGGCCTGAACACGGGCTTGGCAGGCGATGCGGCACAATCGAACCGCAGATCTCTTGCCGCCAGGACGGACCGGATGAGTGGACCCAGCTTCAGCAGCAATGCGCCCTACGAAACCCATGTGGTGCTGAACCAGCCGCCGTCGTTCGCGGGGCGCCAGTTGTGGACCGATGACGTGGCGCTGATGGAGGCGGTGCAGCGCGAAGGCGCTGGCGGCTTCGCGCCGCGGCTGGCGGTCTATGGTGCGCTGGCGGGTGACGAACTGTACCGGCTCGGCTTCGATGCCAACCGCGATCGGCCGCGCCTGCGCACGCATGATGCGCAGGGCCATCGCATCGATACGGTGGAGTTCCATCCGGCCTATCACCAGTTGATGGGCACAGCGAAATCGCACGGGGTCGCCGGGTTGTCCTGGCACGAGCCGCAACCGGGCGGGCATGTCGCGCGCGCGGTGTTGAGCTACCTGCACCACCAGGCCGAGGCTGGCACCAGTTGCCCGTTGACGATGACCCATGCGGCAGTTGCAGTGCTGCACACGCAGCCGCACCTGGCCGAGTGGGCGCGCAAGGCCGCAGCGCCGGTCTATGACCCGCGCGATGTACCGGTGGCGGACAAGGCCGGCATCACGCTGGGCATGGGCATGACCGAGAAGCAGGGAGGCTCGGATGTGCGTGCCAACAGCACGCGCGCTGAACCGATCGATGGCGAGCGCTATCGCCTGGTCGGTCACAAGTGGTTCTTTTCCGCACCGATGTGCGATGGCTTCCTGGTTCTGGCGCAGGCGCCGGGAGGACTGACCTGCCTGCTGATGCCGCGCCGGCTGGCCGACGGCGACCGCAACGCATTCCGGTTGATGCGCTTGAAGGACAAGCTTGGCGATTGGGCCAATGCCTCCAGCGAAGTCGAGTTCTGCGGGGCACAGGCGTGGCGCGTGGGCGAGGAGGGGCGGGGCGTGGCCACCATCATCGGCATGGTGATGATGACCCGCCTGGACTGCATGCTGGGCGCGGCGGCGGAAATGCGCATGGCGCTGGCGCAGGCGCTGCATCACGCACGTCATCGCCGCACGTTCGGCAAGCTGCTGGTCGAGCACCCGTTGATGACCAATGTGCTGGCCGACCTGGCACTGGAGTCGGAAGCGGCCACAGTGCTGTCGATGCGCATCGCGCGTGCGGTGGACCGGGCCGGCGTGGATGCCAACGAAGCCGCATTGGCGCGTGTGGGGACGGCGCTGGGCAAGTACTGGTTGTGCAAGCGCGCGCCGGCCTTCGTCAATGAAGCACAGGAATGCCTGGGCGGCGCGGGCTATGTGGAGGAATCGATGCTGCCGCGGCTGTACCGGCAGGCACCGTTGAATTCGATCTGGGAAGGAAGCGGCAACATCCAGTGTCTGGACGTGCTGCGCGCGCTGGCGCGCGAACCGGAGGCGCTGGCGGCGCTGCGCGCTGAACTGGCGGCGGTGGCCGATCGTGATGCGCGCTACGCAGCGGCTTTGCAGCGGTGGGCAGCAGCACCGCCACCGGATGAGTCGCAGGCGCGGCTGTTCTGCGAGCGCACAGTGCTGTTGTTGCAGGCCGCGCTGCTGTTGCGTGCGCAAAGTCCGATGGCAGAGGCGTTCGTGCGCAGCCGGCTGCAAGCGGAGCATGGGCTGGTGTTCGGGACCCTGCCGACGGGCGTGGATCTGTCGGCGATGCTGGTGCGCGCGCTGCCGTAGGAGCGCCCACCACGGAATCAACGGAAAAAACGCAAAGCGAAAAGCAGAAAAGCCGCGGCAGTGCCGCGGCTTTTCCTGTAGCGCCGGGCCCATGCCTGGCTGCCGGTACGCCTCAGTGCTTGGCTTCTTCCTTGGCGGCGTTCGCCTTCGCGTCATTGGCAACATCGCGGGCCTTGTCGGCCACCTTCTGTGCGGCGTTGGCAGTCGCGTCGCTGGCGTGTGCGGCGGCGTCGGTTGCGGCGTCCTTGGCCTTGTCGGCAGCGTTGGCGGTGGCGTCTGCAGCCTTGTCCAGCGCCTGCTGGGTATCGGCGGCGGCCTGCTCGGAGGCTGCAGCGGTCTTGTCGGCGGCGTCACGGGTAGCTTCTGCCGCCTTGTCGACGGCATCGCGGGCAGCCGCGCCGGCGCTGTCAGCGGCCTGCTGCGCGTCCTGCTTGGCCTGTTCGGCTTCCGGGCCCTTGCAGGCGGCCAGGGCCAGCAGCAGGGAGGCGGCCAGCAGGGTGGTGGTGATCGGGCGAATCTTCATGGCGGTCTCCGGTACTGCAATGGATGGGGACGCCAGCCTATTCATGCCGTTGTGAAGGCGGGGTCGCGATGCCCGCGCCGCGAGGTCGCAGTGGCGCAAAGAAAAAGCCGCTGGCGAACCAGCGGCTTTTCCGGAACAGCGTGAAGAAAGAAGTTATTACTTCTTGGCTTCTTCAGCAGCGTCCTTGGCCTGCTCAGCGGTAGCTTCGGCAGCCTTGGCAGCGTCCTTGGCTTCGCCAGCAGCAGCGTCGGTCGCGGCAGCAGCGGTGTTGGCAGCAGCGTCGGTCGCAGCGTCAGCAGCGGTGGCGGCGGTGTTGGCAGCCTGCTGGGCAGCGTCGGCGGTCTGGGCGCCGGCAGCGGCGGCCTGGTCGGCAGCAGCCTGGGCTTCGGTGGCGGCTTCGTTGGCCGAAGCAGCGGCGTCCTGGGCAGCTTCCTGCTTCGAGCAGGCGGCCAGGGCCAGAGCCAGGGACATCGCGACCAGCAGCTTGTTGATGCTCATTGTGTAAATCCTCGTCGTTAGAATTAGGCAACGCGCATGCTGCGCGCCGACAACATGATGACAAGCCAAGATTGGGTGTCAAGCGATCCCGCATTCATTTTTGCGAAATCATCGTTAAATCTTTTTAAATCAATTCGATGGCGATTGCCGTTGCTTCGCCGCCACCGATGCACAGGGTGGCAATGCCGCGCTTGCCACCGCGCGTGCGCAGGGCGTTGACCAGGGTCACCACCAGGCGTGCACCGGAGGCACCGATGGGATGACCCAGCGCGCAGGCACCGCCATTCACGTTCAGCTTGTCGTGCGGGATGCCCAGCTCACGCATCGGCGCCATTGCCACCACGGCAAAGGCCTCGTTGATCTCGAACAGGTCGATCTGGTCCAGCGACCAGCCGGTCTTGGCCAGCAGCGTGTGGATCGCGCCGATCGGGGCGGTGGTGAACCACTCCGGTTCCTGCGAATGGGTGGCGTGGCCGACGATGCGGGCCAGCGGAGTGATGCCACGGGCGGCCGCGTCTTCCTCGGTCAGCAGGACCACCGCGGCGGCGCCGTCGGAGATGCTGGAGGAACTGGCGGCGGTGACGCTGCCGTCCTTCTTGAAGGCCGGACGCAGGCTCGGGATCTTGGCGATATCCGAGCGCCCCGGCTGCTCGTCGGTGGCGACCTCGACGTCACCCTTGCGGGTGGCTACCTTCACCGCGACGATCTCGTCGGCGAACGCACCGTTGGCCTGTGCGGCCTGCGCGCGCTTGACCGATTCGATCGCGTAGGCGTCCTGCTCCTCGCGGCTGAACTGGTACTTGTCCACGGCGCATTCGGCGAATTCGCCCATGGCCTTGCCGTCATAGGCGTTGACCAGGCCGTCGTGGGCCATGTGGTCGACCGCCTGGAAGTTGCCGAAGCGGTTGCCGGTACGGGAGTTCGGCAGCAGGTGCGGGGCGTTGGACATCGATTCCATGCCACCGGCGACCACGATGCTGGCCGAACCGGCCTTGATCAGGTCATGGCCGAGCATGATGGTCTTCATGCCCGAGCCGCACACCTTGTTGAGGGTGGTGGCGCCGGCCGACAGCGGAATGCCGGCGGCGATCGCCGCCTGGCGGGCGGGCGCCTGGCCGAGGTTGGCCGGCAGCACGCAGCCCATGAGGACCTCGGAGACGTCGCTGGCCGGTACGCCCGACTGTTCCAGGGCGGCAGCGATGGCGGCCGCGCCGAGGGTGGGGGTCGGCACGCCGTTGAACTGGCCGAGGAAGGAGCCGATGGCGGTGCGCTTGGCGGCGGCGATGACGATGTTGGACATGGCAATCTCGTTGATGCGTAAGCAATGTTCGGAAAGGAGACCGCGGACGTTGGAAGCGCCCCGGTTTCCCGGCAGACTGCGTGGGGGTCGGCCCAAGTATAGAGGGTCGGGGAGGGCCGCCGCTGGGCGGCACCGCACGCCTGCCGGGATGTAGGCAGGTCAACGTTCATGGGAAGGAATCGATGGAACGCACGACGATGGTTAGGTCCGCGCTGGCAACGGCGCTGGCGATGGCAATGACGGCATGTGGCGGCGGCGGAGGCGGCGGCAATGTCCGCATCGATCCCCCTCCGACCACCCCCACACCCCCAACGACGCCCCCTCCGACGGCACCGCCTCCGGCCAAGCCGCAGGAACCGGCCTTCGACGCGCACCTGTCAGTGACCAATGCGCGTGCCGCACAGGCCGCCGGCCTGACCGGGCAGGGCGTGCGCATCGGCATCGTCGACTCGGGCGTGCAGCGCAACGCAGCGGCATTGAACGGGCGGGTGGTGGGCAACCTCAACTACATCGATCCGGCGCGCAACAACCTGCTGGTGGACGACGTGGTGGGCCACGGCACGGCGGTAGCCAGCCTGGCCGCCGGCGCGCCGGTGGGAACCTGGCCGGGCGGCATCGCCCCCGGTGCGCAGATCGTTTCGGCGCGGATCATCGCCGACAAGCCGCCGGTCGATGACGGCAGCGGCAAGGGCAATTCCTTCAGCGGTCCGCTGGGCGTGGCGCAGGTCCACCAGGACCTGATCAGCTACAACGTGAAGGTGATGAACAACTCGTGGGGCGGCCTGTACTGGACCGACCTGCCAACCACCGCGCAGGTGGCGGCCGAGTACCGTCCGTTCGTCATCAACCATGGCGGCCTGGTGGTGTTCGCGGCCGGCAACGATGCGCGCACCGAACCGAGCAGCCTGGCCGCCCTGCCCAGCCAGCTGGGCGTTGCCGGCTCGCTGCCGGCGGCCGACCTGGAGCGCGGTTGGCTGGTGGCGACCGCAGTGGATCCCTATGCACCGGGCACGCTGGCCAGCTACGCCAATGCCTGCGGGCAGGCGGCGCGCTATTGCCTGGCGGCGCCGGGCAGCGCGGTCTATCCCGATGCCAATGGCAGCACCTACTACTGGAACTACGGGACGTCCTTCGCCGCCCCGTTGATCTCCGGCGCCGCCGCGCTGGTCTGGCAGCGCTACCCGTACTTCGACAACAACCTGGTGCGGCAGACCCTGCTGGGCACGGCCAAGGACATCGGCGCGCCCGGCGTGGATGCGGTGTTCGGCTACGGCCTGCTCGACATCTCGCGGGCGATCAAGGGCCCGGGCCGCTTCGACTGGGGTGATGTAGTGGCCAATGTCGATGCGCCATCGAGCGGCTCGCTGTGGAGCAACGACATCGTCGGCAGCGGCGGCCTGGTCAAGCAGGGCGGGGGCACCCTGGTGCTCGCAGGCAACAACAGCTACAGCGGCGCCACCCGCATCGAACGCGGCATCCTGTCGCTGCAGAACGGCGGTGTCATCCGTTCCAACGTGACCATCCTCGGCCAGCCCGACCCGGATTCGACCGGCCTGCAGTTCAATGGCGGCACGCCGCGCGTGATCGGCAACGTGGTCAACGGCAGCAGCGTGTTCCTGACCACCGGCAGCACCACCGGCACCATCGAGGGCAACTACACGCAGCAGGCGGGTGGCCAGTTGATGGTCGCGCTCGGTGCCAATGCGCTGCAGGTGACCGGCACGGCCTCGATCAATGGTGGCGTGCGCGTGCATGGCTTCGTCTCCGGCTACGTGCCGCAGAACGGCAGCCGCCAGGACCTGGTCCATGCGGCCGGTGGCCTGAGCGGCACCTTCAGCAGCCCGGCCTCCTCCAGCGGCCTGCAGGGCCTGTCGCTGCTGCAGAGCAGCTATGGCTATGACAGCAACACTGCCTGGTTGAACCTGACCCAGGTGAGCGTGACGGCGGCGGCGACCGGGCTCGCGGCCTCGGCGCAGTCCGCGGCGCAACGACTGGAAGGTGCGTTCAGCGCACTCGATGGCAGTCCTGCGCTGCAGGGCTCGGCCTTCGGCACGGCGGCCGGTGCGCTGCAGTGGACCGGCGGTGGCAGCGAGGGCCTGGCAGCCAGCCTGCAGAGCCTGTCCGGGCAGGCGCATGCGCGGGCCGAGTCGGCCACCTTCGACAGCATCGACATGTCGCGCCGTGCGATCGCCGAGCGCTTCGATCGCGTGCAGGCGGCGCCGCGCCTGCGCGGGGCCTGGCAGAGCGCGCTCGGTGAGGCCGGGCAGGGCAGTTTTGCCGGCAATGCCGCCGACAGCCGTGGCTGGATGGCCGGCCAGGACCTGCCGCTGGGCAGCAATGGGCTGATGGGCGTGGCCTTTGGCGAGACCCGCAGCAATGGTGGCAGCAGCTTCGGCGGCGATCGTGGGCGTGATCGCCAGGCGCAGGCACAGTTGTACGCCGGTTGGAACCTGGGCCGGGGCTATGCGCTGGCGCAGGTCGGCAGCGGCCAGTTCACCCGTGCGCTGGATCGCCAGTTGCTGCTGGGCGCCGGTGCCTATGGTGTTTCCGCACGTTACGGCGGACGCTTCAGCAGTGCCAGCGTCGAAGGCGGCTATCGTTTCGGCCGCGCGGGCGCGTCGTTGACACCGTATCTGGGTGCCAGCACCACGCGCGTGGATACCGATGCCTTCAATGAGCTGGGTGGTTTCGGCTTCGGCCTGCGTGGCGACGCCAATCGCGTGCAGCGCAGCCAGATGCTGGCCGGTATCCGCGGCGAGCGCGGCTGGGGGCGCTGGACGCTGCGCGGGCACGCCGAGTGGCAGCAACGGCTCGACGGTGCCGATGCGGACTGGCAGGCCAGCTTCGTTGGTGTCGATGCCTGGGCACCCCTGGCGGGATGGGACGCACCGCGTGGCAGTGCGCTGTTCGGCGTGGCGCTGGAGTCGTGGTGGGGCCGCAATGGCCGCCTGAGCCTGGGCTTCGACCAGCGCGTCGGTGGCGAGGGCGCGCGCCAGGCGGCGCTGCGCTACAGCACCGGGTTCTGAGCGGGAGGTCGCGCCGGGACGTCAGCTCCGGCGCGACATCGGCAGGCTCAGCCGCCGCGCAGGTTGCCCAGGCGCGGGGTGCTGCGGCCCAGCGGCATCTTCAGCTTGCCGATCGACAGGATGCGGCTTTCGGCGATGCGGTCGGCCGCACGCTGCGGCGCGATGTTCTCGCGCTGCGACAGTTCGAAGATGCGGGTGAGGTTGTGATAGATGCTGCGGATCAGGCGCATCGCGCGTTCGCGGTTGTAGCCATCGATCTCCAGCGACACGTTCATCACGCCGCCAGCGTTGACCGCATAGTCCGGCGCATACAGGATGCCGCGCGCGTGCAGTTCATCGCCGATTTCCAGGCTCGACAGCTGGTTGTTGGCGGTACCGCAGATGATCTTGGCCTTGATCCGCGGCAGGGTGTCGGCGTTGATGGCGCCTTCCAGCGCGCACGGTGCGAACACGTCGGCGTTCACTTCGTGGATCTCGTCGGGCTTGACCGCTTCGGCGCCGAAATCGCTGACCGCGCGATCAACCAGTGCGCTGTCCAGGTCGGTGACATACAGCTTGGCACCGCGGTCGCGCAGCAGTTTCACCAGCTCCATGCCGATGTGGCCCAGGCCCTGCACCGCGATGCTGGTCTTGCCCACTTCCTCGTGGCCGAACTTGAAGCGCATCGCCGCCATCAGCGCCTGCAGCGCACCGTAGGCGGTGAACGGGGCCGGATCGCCGGAGCCGCCATGGACCTGGTGAACGCCGGTCACGAACTGGCTCTCCAGGTAGATGTTCTCCATGTCGTTGACGTCGGTGCCGACGTCTTCGGCGGTGATGTAGCGGCCGCCCAGCGAGTCGACGTAACGGCCGAAGGCGCGGAACAGCACCTCGGTCTTGTCCACCTTCGGGTCGCCGATGATCACCGCCTTGCCGCCACCGACGTTGAGGCCGGCCAGCGCATTCTTGTAGGTCATCGTCCGGCTCAGCCGCAGCACGTCGGCCAGTGCCTCGTCGGTGCTGGCGTAGGGGCGCATGCGCACGCCGCCCAGGGCCGGGCCCAAGGTGGTGTTGTGAATGGCGATGATCGCCTTCAGGCCGGCATCGTGGTTGTGGCAGAACACCACTTGTTCGTGACCGGTGGTGGCGAGGGTTTCGAATAGCATGGCGTCTCCGATGGCGCGAACAGCGGCGAACTGCAGCGAACGGCCAGTGAACGGTAGGGTCCCAAAACAAAAAAAGCGACGTCGTCATGGCTGGGGGACGGGTCGCGCGGCGCCATTCTAGTCCATTCGCCCGGCCGTTGCCGTCGACGTAGGCGGCCGTCAGGTTAAAGAAGATGAAAGTGCGGCCGATGCTGCGACGACGGCGGGTGGCCGGATGGGCGTGAAGAGGCAGGGCGGTCAGTGACGGCAAGGGCATCACAACGACAGGACGGGCGGCGATGACAGCGGCATGGTGGCGATCGCTGCGCGGCTGGCTGACACGTTCGACCGGGACGGCACCGGCGCGGCTGGTTGCCGCATCCCGCCAGGCGGTGGCCGCCGCAGCCGCAAGCCTGCAGGGCGAGGCGCTGCCGTCGCCGGAGATCGCCGCTCACCTGCAACGCGGGCTGCATGCGCTTGCGTTGTACCCACGGCTGGCCGGCGAGCCAACGCCGGTGCAGGACCCAGGCCTGGGCGAGGCGGTGGCGCGCGCGCTGCAGGACCGCGACTGGGCGGCCAGGCAGCTGCCCCGCCGGCCGCAGCTGCTGCCGCAGCTGATCCAGACCGTCAACGACGATGCCGCCTCGGCCCGGGTGATGGCCGCGATCATCGGCCAGGACCCGGTGCTGACCGGCAACCTGCTGCGCATCGCCAACAGCCCGGCCTACAAGGTCCACGAGCGCCCGGTAGAGAGCCTGCAGCGGGCGGTGACCCTGGTCGGCACCGAGGGCGTGCGCCAGATCATCAGTGCGGTACTGGTGCAGCCGGTGATGCAGGTGCAATGCGAGGTGTTCCCGCAGTTCAGCGCGATCATCTGGGAGCACGCACTGCTGGCATCGCGTGCAGCGGCCGACCACGCACGCACGGTCACCTTCGGCGATGCCTTCGCCGCGCAGTGGCTGGGCCTGGTGCAGGGGCTGGGTGCGGCGCTGGTGATGCGCCAGCTGCTGCAGGAGGCACAGGCCCGTGGCGAGCCCGTGGAGCCGGCGTTGGCCCTGCAGCTGTTGCAGCAGTGGTCGTTGCCGCTGGCGCAGCGGGTCGCTGCCGCATGGGAGTTGCCTGAGCCGGTTCACCAGGCCTTGGCGGTGGATGCGGAAGGATCGTTGGCCGACAGCCTGCGCCTGGCGAGCGCGGCCGCAGCGGCCAGCCTGTTGTGCCGCCATGGGCATGCCAGCCAGAGCCGCATGCTGGCCCTGCTGGAGCAGCTGCCCTCGGCACCGCCGCATGCATTGCGCTGGATCTGGCGGCGCCTGCATGGGCGCAACGTGGAAACGCTGGACGAGGCCGGACAGGATGAGGCCACTCCGGCGTCCTGAGCGCTACAGCTGCGATTCCACCGGCAGCCAGCTGATCACCCGCGACAACCAGCGCTTGCGCGCCGTTGCCCCTGGCTCGGCCTCCACCCAGTGCGGTGGCGGTTCGCGCTCCAGCCAGCGCAACCGGCGGCGGTCGTCCAGTGCCAGCCACCAGCTGTGCCTGGGGTCAGCCAGGCGCAGGTATTCGTCCCGCAGCTGTGTACCCAGCACCGGATCGTCGAACAGCACACCCATTTCAGTGTTCAGGTAGGCCGAGCGCGGGTCCAGGTTGAAGGAGCCGACGAAACCGCGGCGGTCATCGATCAGGAATGCCTTGGTGTGCAGGCTCGCGCCGCTGCTGCCGAACACGCCGGCATCGCCCGACTGACCCTGTGCCTTCAGCTCGTACAGGTGGACGCCGGCTTCCAGCAGTGGCACGCGGTAGCCCATGTAGCCCCCGTGCACGGCGGCGACGTCGTTGGCGGCCAGCGAGTTGGTGACCACGCCCACCTGCACGCCCCGCCCGGCCATTGCCGAAAAGCCATCGAGGCCCTCGTTGCCGGGCACGAAGTAGGGCGAGATCAACAGGGCCTTGTGCCGGGCGGCCTGCAGCTCGCTGATCAGGGTCGACACCAGCCAGGTGGCGCGATCATCCCTGCGGTGCTTCATCGGCGGGTCCGACACGATGCGCACGGCACCGCTCCAGTGCAACGGCTCGGGGCTCGGGCGCTGCCGCTGGCGTGATTCGGCCACGCGCGCAAGGTAGGGGCGGGCCACGTCCCGCTGCGCCTCGTGGTCCGATTCGCGCACCAGCAGGCGCAGTTGTGCGTCGGTATGGAAGGCAAGCGCGGATACCGGGATGGCGGTTTCGCTGTTCCAGTAGTCGTCGAAGATCCGGTTGGCCTGCTCCACGGCGGGGCCGGCGACCAGCAGGTCCAGATCCTGGAAGTTCACGTCGGTGCGCGCGCTGAAGTACTCCTCGCCGATGTTGCGGCCACCGACGATCGCGACGCGGCCATCGGCGATCCAGCTCTTGTTGTGCATGCGGTGGTTCACGCTGAAGAAGCGCTGCACCATCTCCACCATGCGCAGGATGCCGGTCCGGTTGCGGAACGGGTTGTACAGGCGGATCTCGATGTTCGGATGGGCATCGAGCGCCATCATCAGCGCGTCCTTGTCCTTGGCATTCATGTCATCGAGCAGGATGCGCACGCGCACGCCGCGCTCGGCGGCGTCATACAGCGCCTTGGCCATCAGGTGGCCGATCAGGTCGTCGTGCCAGATGTAGTACTGCAGGTCCAGGCTGCGGCCGGCCTGGGTGGTGATCATCGCGCGGGCGGCGAAGGCATCCATGCCATCGCTGAGGAAGGCCACGCCCGACTGGCCGGGATGGGCCGCCTGCAGCGGCACGATCTGCTGGTCGATGCGGGTCTGTGCCGGCTGCAGCGGCAGCACGTGCGAAGGCGCGCCATGCGCCTGCGGCGTGAGATGGTCGGCCAGCAGCAGCCCGGACAGGACCAGCAGCACCAGCACGGCGAGGATGATCGCAGCAACACGCAGCAGGCGTCGCCACAGCGGCTTGGGCAGGCTCATGCCCCGATGGTAGAGCCACGCCATGCGTGAAGGAATGCCTGCAGGATCGACAGGGGGTCAGAGCCCCTGCCTTCGGCACGGGATCCGACCCCCGGATCCCTCTCCACGGGAAAGGGCCCTGACCCGCACACCTCAGAACCGCTCGTCGCTGCCCAGGTAGCGCCACTGCCCCGGCGGCAGCGGCCCCAGCGCCACGCGTCCGATACGCAGGCGGCGCACGGCCGTGACCTGCAGGCCGGCGGCGCTGACCGCCACACGCAGCCCCTTGGCCGTCAGGCCCTTGCCGGCGAAGCGCAGGCGCTGCTCGCTCTGCCAGCTGACCTTGGCGCCGCCCGATTCCTGCTGCAGCCGCGCCATCAGCCACGGCCCGCGCTCGGGACCGCCTTCGGCCACTTCGATCAGGTATTCCTGCTCGGTACGGCCCAGGTTGCGCTGCAGGTGGGCCAGCGTGGCCGGATCCTGGCTGACCACCACCAGCCCGCTGTCGCTGGCCGGCAGCGAGGCGGCCAGCTGCAGGCCGTGGAAGTGACGCTGCAACGGGCGGAGGTCGCTGGCATCAAGTTCGCTGCGGCTGTCACTGCTGACCAGGGCACACAGGGTTTCGGCGGCGACACCGGCCGGCTTGTGCAGCAGCATGCTGACCCGCTCGGCCTTTTCATCGCTGGCCTGTTCGGCCACCACGATCACCGCGCTGCCATCGACCGGGCGCTGCGGCTGTTCCACCACGTCGCCGTTGACCGTGACCCAGCCGCCTTCGATGTAGCGCCGCGCTTCGCCGCGCGGGATGCCGAGCAGGGCGGACAGGCGTTTGTCGAGACGGATCGGTTCCATGGCAGGCAGGTCGGGCAGGGGGCGCGCAGTGTAGCTGCTGCGGCCGGTCAGCGCTGGCCGCGGTTGGCCAGCTCGGTCAGGTACAGGCGGGTATCGAACTCCAGCTGCAGGTACTCCGGCTCCATGTGCTGGCACAGCTGGTAGAAGGCCTTGTTGTGGTCGGCTTCCTTCAGGTGGGCCAGCTCATGCACCACGATCATGCGCAGGAACGCCGCGGGTGCCTGGCGGAACACGGTAGCGATGCGGATCTCGCGGCTGGCCTTGAGGCGGCCGCCGTGCACGCGGGAGATGGCGGTGTGGGTGCCCAGCGCGTGCTTGATCACTTCCAGCGTATTGTCGTAGCAGACCTTGTTGAGCGGCACCGACTTGCGCAGGTAACGGTCCTTCAGCTCCTGGGTGTAGTCGTACAGCTGGCGGTCGCTGCGCACCTCGTGCGGGTCGGGGTAGCGCTGCTGCAGCCAGGGGCCGAGCCTGCCCTGCGCCAGCAGCTCGCTGACCTGGGCAACCAGGGGTTCGGGATAACCGGTGAGGTACTTCAGGACTGCCATGCAGGGCCGGCGGGGCGTCGGTAGAATGGGGCATCCAAGATTACACGCGGTACGCACCGACCATGGCAAAGCCCAACGCGCTGCAGGAACAATTGCTCAAGGCCGGCCTGGCCAAGAAGTCGCAGGCCAGCGCCGCCGCACGCGAGCAGGCCAAGGCCCGCCAGGGCAAGGCCGAATCGACCTCGGCCGAGGTCCAGCGCGAGGCTGAACGTGCCCGCGCCGAGAAGGTCGAGCGCGACCGCGCACTGGCCGCCGAACGCAATGCCCAGGCCAGGCAGGCTGAACAGAAGGCCCAGGCCAGGCAGATCATCACGGCCCATGCCGTACCCCATAAGGGCGACGACGAGTACCGCTTCAGCGATGGCGCGGCGATCCGTACCCTGCTGATCGACCCCAAGCTGCGCAAGGCGCTGTCGGTGGGCGTGCTGGTCATCGTCGCCCACGGCGAGGGCTATGTGTTGCTGCCCCGCGCCGCCGCCGAAAAGGTGCGTGAACGCGCACCCGAAGCAATCATCGTCGACCACGGCCAGCCGGGCTCGACCGCCGAGATCTCCACCGGCAACGCAGAAGACGACGCCTATTACGCGCAGTTCCAGGTGCCCGACGACCTGGTCTGGTAAGCAAAAAGGGGACGGAGGGGATTAAGCCGCAATCGGCCTGATCGGATCCGTCGGCGTTCTGTTTGGCATCCTGAAAAGCAGCCGAGCATGGCTCGGCTCTACATGAAGGCCTTCCTTTTTGCCGGGGTGTATCGTCCCCATATCGGGCGACACACCTGCGGAGGATAGCCATGGCCACCGGTTGGGCAGGAGACGGCGCGGTCCAGGACCAGATCGACGCCACCGTCGACGACGCGATCGCCCGCGCGCGGCGCCAGCTGCGCGAGGGACCCGGTCTGGAACACTGTGAGGAATGCGACGCGCCGATCCCGTTGGCGCGGCGCCAGGCTGTGCCTGGTGTGCGGTTGTGCGTTGCGTGCCAGCAGGCGCGGGACGACGAAGACCAGGCGCATGCCGGGTACAACCGGCGTGGCAGCAAGGACAGCCAGCTGAGGTAAAGGGGTGTTTTATTGCAGGGCTGCGCCCTGCACCTGCAGAAGCAACGTCAACATCAAAGGCGCCATCCATGGCGCTCACTGATCTGGCCCCCCTCAACCGGACCCACACCGCCCCGCCATCCCACGGAATGCCGCTCTTGATCTTGCTTCGGCTTCGGCTTCGGCCTCTGCAGGTGCAGGGCGCAGCCCTGCCGAAAACTCCACCCTCAACCGTCGCCCTGGATGCCGCCGGGGGCCTGCGCCGGGTCACGCCAGCGCCGTACCGTGCGCTGGAAGAACAGGTTGTTCGGCAGCTGCAGCACCGTGCCCTCGTGGCCCTCGCCGGTCTCCTGCAGCGTGGTGTAGATCAGGTTCACGTCGATCACCCGGCCCTTCAGGCCCGGCTTCTCGCCGTTCTCCAGCACCTCGATGTAGTCGTGCAGGCGGAACGGGCGGGTGGTGAAGATCAGCAGCGTGCAGAAGATGTTGGACAGCACGCTCCAGGCCGCGAAGAAGGCCACCGCGCCCACGGCCGCGAAGCCGGTGAACGCGGTCCACAGCACCGAGGGCTTCGCGCCGAGCAGGCTGAGGATGTACAGCAGGGCACTGAAATAGACCACGAAACTGGTGATCCGGCGCGCGCCCATCACCATCTCGGGCGGCAACGTGTAGTGCTCGGCGAAGCGGCGGATCAGGCGCCGGGCGAGCACGCGCAGGAGCCACGCGACCAGAAGCACCACTACGATCTGCAGGGCGACGCCGGCGTAGTTCAACCACGGGTGGGTCCAGGGCGGCAGGTGATCCTTCAGCGACAACATCATGGGGCGACAACAGGTGGCAATAACGACCTTCGATGTTACCCGGCGCGTGCCGGGGATTCGACCGCCGGGGCCCAGGCCAGGCACACCAGCGCCTGGCGGTGCTGTTGCAGGCAGGCACGGCCGTTACCGGGGTGCAGCTGCAGCGACAGGCCCAGTGCCTGCAGCACGACGCAGGCGGCGATCACCAGCAGGGCGGCGCAGGTTGGGCTGGACATGGCAGGACTCCTGGACGGCAATTTCGCGAAGGACCTTCCATGGATGCAGCAGGTGTCGAAAAGGTTGCACGGCAGTGATCGTCGTCCGGCTCTAAACCTTTTCCCGGGCCGCCGCATCCAAGCGATATGCTCGACACCACCATGCCCGCGCCGCCTGCCGCCCACGACGCCGTCGATGAACCCGCCCTGGTGCGGGCGGCCGCCGCCGGCGATACCTCGGCCTATGAACTGCTGTACCGGCGGCATGCACCGCGCGTGTTCGCCGTGCTGTGGCGGCTGTGCGGGGGCCAGCAGGCGCGTGCCGAAGACGCCTTGCAGGAAGCCTTCCTGCAGGCGTGGAAGGCGCTGCCGGGGTTCCGTTTCGAGAGCAGCCTGTCGACCTGGCTGCATCGCCTGGGCGTCAACGCTGCGCTGATGGAACTGCGTGGGCGCGCCGCCGGGCAGGACCACGACAGTCTTGATGATGTGGACGGAGGACTGCAGGAACTGGCCGTACACGACCGCTGCGCCGGTACCGAGCGCGACCTGGAGCGCGCGCTGGCGACGCTGCCGCCGAGGGCGCGCGCGGTACTGGTGCTGCATGACATCGAGGGCTGGAAACACCAGGAGATCGCCGCGCAGCTGCAGATGGCCGTCGGCAGCTCCAAGGCACAGTTGCATCGTGCGCGCGGCCTGTTGCGCGCACGGCTGGGAGACATGACATGAGTACACACGAACACGATTCCGACCACGATCTGGTGGCCCGACTGCGCGCGCTGCCTTCCGAACGCGGCCTGCCCGCCGATGGCTGGGCGCGGTTGTCGGCGCAGCTGCCGCCGCGTGAACCACAGGCGGCGCCTGCGCCGACCGGCAACGTGGTGGTGCTGCCGGGGCGTTCGCGCCGGCGCTGGTGGTTGCCGGTGGGGGCCGCACTGGCCGCAAGCCTGGCGCTCTACGCGGTGGCGCCGTGGCGCCATGCGCAACCGGACGCGCCGGTGCCGTCTACCCTGCAACTGCAGGCCGCGGCGATGACCGAGCAGTACCAGCAGGCAGTGGCCTCGTTGCCCGCAGGCCGGGCGCCGGAATGGCAGCCGGCGCTGCACGAACTCGATGAAAGCGCGGCACAGATCCGGGCCGCGCTGGCGCAGGATCCACGCGCGCCGCATCTGCTTGGCCAGCTCAAGCGCACCTATGCGCTGCGGCTGGAATTGACCCGGCAGGCGGCCTATGCCGCCGAGTCCGGCCTGACGACCTGAGGAGACCCCCGATGACACGAACCCTGATGACCTGCTGCGCCGCGCTGTTGCTGCTGCCCGCGGTGGCCCTGGCTGACACCCGGATCGACGAGCGCCACAACCTGGCCGCCGGCGGCCGCATCGAACTGAGCAACGTGGCCGGCAAAGTGAGCGTGCGTGGCTGGGACCGCAACGACGTGCAGCTCACCGGTACGCTAAGCGATGGCCTGCAGCTGCGCCAGGAGAAGAGTGCCAACCGCGTGCGCTGGGAGATCGAGTATCCGCGTCGCAACAACAACGGCGGCGCGACGCTGGTGCTGAACGTGCCGCGCTCGGTGGAACTGCTGCTGAGTACGGTCAGTGCCAGCCAGGACATCAGCGGCATCGATGTGCGCCGCCTGCAGGCCGACACGGTCAGCGGCAGCCTGAGCGCCTCCGGTCGCAGCGGCGACAGCAAGCTCAATACGGTCAGCGGCGGTGTCATCGCGCGCCTGCAGACGCCGAAGCTGGACGTGAACACGGTCAGTGGCCGCATCGAAGCCGGCGGCGGCGTGTCCGGTGACATCGGTGCACAGACGGTATCCGGCCGGGTCGAGGTCGATGCCGGGCGGGTGCAGCGGCTGGCGGTGGAAACCGTGTCGGGCAGCATCGACCTGTCGGCGGCCGGGCTGGCGCCGGGGGGCCGTATCAATGTCGAATCGGTGAGCGCGTCGGTCAACCTGCGCCTGCCACGCACGGTTTCGGCGCAGCTGTCGGTGAACAGCTTCAGCGGGTCGATCAACAGCGACGCCGGCCAGGTGGAACGGCCGCGCTACGGCCCCGGCAGCCATCTCGATACTCGGCTCGGCAATGGCGACGGTGACATCCGCATCCAGTCGCATTCGGGCAGTGTGCGGGTACGCCTGGATCGCTGAGCGCGGTCCGGCAGGCCGCGGCGGCAGCGCCGCCGCGGTCGGAGCTGGGTCAGCTGGCTTTCTTCAGCGCCCAGGTAGTGCCGAGGACTTCGATCTTGCCACCGGCCTTGCGGAACGCTGCCAGGTCCGAAGCGATCGAATCGCTGCTGACCACGGTGCTGGCGGCCGCGCCCTTGCGTTCGCTGCGGATGCTGTTGCTGGCCTTCGCGGGGGTCTTTGCCTTGCGGGGCATGGTTGCTCCTGTCAGGTGGAAGGGGAGGAAAGCGCCCAGGCATCGGCCTGGCGCAGGTAGTCCTGCCGCTCGCGGCGGCAGTCATCGCCGCCCATCGAGAACTGGCGGCAGATCGCCGGGCGCTGCGAATAGATCGTGCAGCGCAGGTGATAGGGATCGATCGCCGCGCACCAGCCTTCCTCGTTGCGCGCCATCACGGCACGGCCGTGGGTGTCGCGTGACAGGAACTGGCCGGGCACGTGGTCGCCGGGCTGCAGCAGCACGGGCAACCGGCAACAGACCGCGTCACAACGGCGGCAGTCGATGGGTGCAGGTGCTGCGTCAGGTTGTAAGGCCTCAGGGGCCTGGCGGGTGCCCAAAGCGGGTCTCAATGGCGGCTCAGGTGCTGCGCGGACCATGAACGAGCCAGGAAGGCATGGCCGCTAGGCCCGCTGGGCGGGCCAGGCTGCACCGTGGACACACACACCGGCATGGCCGGTGGAAGGGGCAGCAGGGTTCTAGCCGACCAAGAGTAACTTAGACCGCGTAACGTTTTGTTAATCCTGGCTGGCTGCCGCCAGCGCAAGGCCCTGGACCACGCCCAGCGAGGGCTCGCCGTGGACCATGCGGGCGCCCGGGAAGGCGGCCGCCACCGCCTGGCGCAGGTAGCCGGCGCGGGACATGCCACCGGTCAGGAACACGGCATCCGGGTCGCCGCCGATGTCGCTGCGGACCTGGGCCAGCAGCTCGCGGATCTGCTCCAGGTAGCCATGGGCGGCGGCGGCCAGGCCGTCGGCGCTGCTGTCGGCATGCAGGTCGCGGGCGATGTAGTCCAGCGTGCTGCGGTGCTCGCTGGCAGCGCTGAGGGCGATCTTGGCGCGTTCCACGTCACGGTACAGGCGGGCGGTGTTGCCGGTGTCCTGCAGGGCCTGCAGGCGCTCGCCCCAGGGCGCGTCGACATGGTCGTACTTGTGCAGGCGGAATTCGCGCTGGCGGGTCATGTCCTGCACGGTGGCCGCTTCCACGTAGTGGTGGGCCGGCACGCGGGTGATGCCGCGGCCGAACAGCGGCATGTAGCTGGACAGGCTCAGCGCCAGGTCGATGTCGGTGCCGCCGCGGGCGATACCCCAGGCGCGGTGGATGCGCGGGGCGTCGTCGCCGCCGACTTCGGCATGGGCGATGTCGGTGGTGCCGCCGCCGATATCGACGATCACCGCCTGGTGCCGCTCGCGGCTTTCGGCGTGGTAATGCATGGCCGCCGCGGCTGGCTCCTCGAGGAAATCAACCTGGTCGAAGCCGGCCTGGGTGGCCGCTTCACGCAGGATGTCCAGCGCCTGGTCGTTGCCGGCTGCGCCGATCGAACTGCGGAACTGCACAGGGCGCCCGAGCAGGGCGGCGCGCAGCGGCCGGCCGAGCTGGGCACTGGCGGTCAGGCGGATGTGTTCGAGGATGTGCGCGGCGATGCCGGTGATGGTCTGCTTCGCGCGCGGGTGCAGGTTGTAGCCGAGCATCGACTTCGGGCTCTGCACCAGGTTGCCTTCGTGTTCCTCGAAATAGGCTTCCAGCGCTTCGTCGCCGTAGACCGCGTTCTGCAGCAGGTCGTTGGCGCTGCGTTCCTTGCCGGCGCGGGCTTCCATCCATTCCCGGCGCAGCGCGCGCAGGGCTTCGCGGCGCAGCGCCTGCGGCGTGCGTTCCTGGCCGGCGGCGCGCGCCGCGCGCGCGGCGCTGTCGATCATCTGCTGCAGCTGGTGTTCCTGGCCGTCGTCGAGCTGGAAGTCGTCCGGGTCGGGCACCACGCCGGGGAAGTACACACTGGTGCGGAACTGCTCGGCGTCGCCGAAGCGGATCGGCAGCAGTGTTCCCTCATGCACGATGGCGGCGGCGGAGTTGCTGGTACCGAAGTCGATGCCGAGGCGCATGGGGAGTTCCGGGGGCGATCAGGGGCCGCGCACTCTGCTGCAGTTCGCCGCCGACTGCAAGTTCCTGCGGCCTCCCATTCCGTATCGGGAGGCCGGATCGGGTCAAGCCGGGAGCCGGGCGCCGCCCGGAAAAGGGCAGGCGAGCCGGGCGGTTACAATGGCGGCTGTTGATTCACTTTGAGGTACTTGCTGATGTCTTCTGCCCCCGCCTGCCCGCAGTGCACCCTGGAAAACACCTATGCCGATGGCGCGCTGTGGATCTGCGCCGACTGCGGCTTCGAATGGACCGCCGAGGAAAGTGCCGGTTCGACCCTGGTCGTGCGTGACAGCAACGGCAATACCCTGCAGGCCGGTGACACGGTCACCGTGATCAAGGACCTGAAGGTGAAGGGTTCCTCGATCCCGCTCAAGCAGGGTACCGTGATCCGCAACATCCGCCTGGTCGAGGACGATGCCGAGCACATCGAAGGCAACTCGGAGAAGATCAAGGGCCTGGTCCTGAAGACCTGCTTCCTCAAGAAGGCCTGACCGGCCTTCAGCGCCTGGCCTGCTGCTGTGCGCGCCAGCGGGCCAGGCTGTCCAGCTTGGCCTGGTAGCGCGCCTGCTGCGGGGCACCGCCCAGCGCCTGCGCGCGCAGCAGTTCACGATCGGCGCGCCTGAGCTGGCCGGCCAGGAAATAGGCCCGCGCCAGCCCGAAGTGGAACTGGTGTGCGGTGTCGTACAGGCGCACGGCCTGCCGGTAATAGCGGATCGCCTGATCCAGTCGGCCGGCGCGTTCGGCCTCGGCGCCGAGCATGTACTGCGCGAACGGATCCTCGCGCTGCACCGACTGCAGGCGCTGCTCCAGCGCCTGCGCCTGCATGACCATGCCCAGCTTCCGGTACAGCGCGCTGGCGTTGGTCAGTGCAGCGTCCTGGCGGCCGTCCAGTCGCAGCGCCGTTTCCAATGCCCGGCGCGCGGCGGCGGTATCGCCCGTACGGTTTTCCAGCACGCCCAGGTTGTTCCAGGTGGCGGCGAAGCTGTTGTCCTGTGCCAGCGCGGCATTGAAGAAGGTGCGTGCACCCACCAGATCGCCGCTGGCCATGCGTTCGGCGCCGCGGTTGTTGTAGAAGTGTGCCAATGCCCGTGCCTGGCTGATCGGCAGCGGCCCGCGGCGGTCGTACAGCACGTTGCGATCCAGATCGACGGTGGCGAAGCGGCCGGCGAAGCCGACCCCGGCATTGACGTGGCCGACGCTGTAGACCAGGCCCTGGGCCTGGTCCTGGTACCACGACACGACCTGGCCGACTTCCTGCACGCGTGCCTGGATGCCGGCTTCGCGTGCCAGCGCGACGAACATCAGGGTAAAGGCCAGGCAGTTGGCGCGCCGCTGCTGCCAGATCTCGCTGACGGTGAAGGTCGCATCGGCGTCGTACTGCAGGTCCAGACCGTGGCGGTCGAAGATCATCTCCACCAGCGCCTGCAGGCGCTGCTCGCGGGAGTAACTGTGATTGATCACCTGCGTGCGCAGCATGTCGCGCATCGCCGCTGGAATCGCGAACACCTGCTGCGGCGTCGGCATCGCCGGAGTGGCGGTGCTGGCAACGGCCAGCGGCGCGGCCGTTCCCGGATGATCCTGTGCGATCGCGGACGGTGCTGCCAATGCGGCCAGTGCGAGCAGAACGAATCGGGCGGCAGGACGGTACATGACGGCTCCCGGCAGCGGCGGGCGCTCCCGCCTGAGGCGAGTGTAGACCTGTGCGCGCACCGCTGCAGCGACCGTTGGTCGGTCCGCACGTTCATCCACAACCGGTGTGGACCAGCGCTCGGGAAAGCTGTGGACAACCGCGTTGCGGCCTAGTGCGAAGGGCGTTGTGAGGACGTGGTGAAAAAAGCGACAGCTTGCCCGTCAACCGCGCAGGCGGGATGATCCGGGCATGGACTTTTCCCCGCTGACGCTCGCTCCGGCGCAGTGGCAGGCGCTGCAGGACAGCTATGCAACGCCACCACGCGCCTACCATCACTTCGGCCACGTGCGCGCGGTGCTGCAGCACTGCCAGGAGGTTGCCGACGGCCCCGGCTGGCAGCAGCCGGCCGAGGTCTACCTGGCCGTGCTCTACCACGATGCGATCTACGTGGCGGGGCGAAAGGACAACGAAGCACGTTCGGCGCAGATGGCCCTGCAGGCGATCACGCAGGCGCCGGAACTCGCCGCTGTCGATGCCGCCCGGGTCGAGCAGCTGATCCTGCTGACCGCCCGCCATGGCGCGCTCGGCCCGGACGATGTCGATGCCGAGGCCGCGCTGTTCCTGGACTGCGACATGGCGATCCTGGCCGCGCCGGAACCGGTGTTCACCGCCTATGACCGGGGCGTGGCCGAAGAGTACAAGGGCGTGGTGCCGGGCTTCCTGTATCGCGCTGGCCGCCGCCGTTTCCTGCAGGGCCTGCTGCGCGCACCGCGCATCTTCCTCAGCGAGTTCTTCCACCAGCGCCTCGACGCGGCCGCGCGCGACAACCTGCGGCGGCAGCTGGGTCGCTGAGCCAGCCCGCTACACTGGGGCCCGTTTCCACCGATTGCCGCTTCCAACCGTGTCCGTCCCTGATCCCGATCCCCGTCCGCTGCCGCCGGAAGAGCCCGGTCCCAACGAATGCTGTGGCAGCGGTTGCCCGCTGTGCGTGCTGGACCTGTATGCCGACGAGCTGCAGCGCTATCGCAAGGCGTTGGCCGAATGGCAGGCGCGGCACCCGGAAGCCTCCGCATGAGCCGCGCGCGTCCGGCGGCGCTGCTGGCGCTGGCCGCCCTGGTTCTGTTCCTGGTTACCGCGCTGTGGACCCAGTTCGCACGCACCGACCTGGACTGGGTGCGGGCCACGCTCAGCCTCTATCTGCACGGGCCGTGGGGGCTGGCGTTGCGTGCGGCGTACTGCCTGCTGGCACTGGCGATCACCCTGCTCGGCATCGCCCTTTATCGCGGCAGCATCGGCCCGCGGCGCAGCGCGGCGGCGCCGCTGCTGTTCACGGTCTCGGCGCTGGGCCTGGCCACGGTCGCCATCGGTGACAGCTGGCTGCCCGAAGCAACCCCGCTGCTGGCACCGTTCATCCACGGGTTGGCGGCCAACACTGCGTTCCTGTGTGCCAGCGTCGGCATGCTGCTGCAGGCCTGGTACCTGCGCCGCGAACCGGGCTGGCAATCCGCCGCCGGCCTGCTCTGGGGCTGGGCCTGGCTGGCCTTCGTGCTGCTGTGGCTGCACGTGCTGTGGCGTGGCGGGCCGCCGCGCGGGCTGGGGCAGAAAGTGGTGATCGTGGTGATCGTGGGCTGGCTGCTGTATCTGGCGCTGGCGCTGTATCGGCGCAGTCGTCGCGCCGCAGCCTGCTGAAACCCCAACGGCCTGCACCGGTACGTGCCGTGCACGTGGAGGCAGCGTATCGTGTGCGCATTCCATCGGGGCTGCGATATGAAGCGTGCAGGGCTGGGCAGGGTAATGGGCGTGGTGCTGGCGCTGGCCGCACTGCCGGCAACCGCGGCAGCGACCGTGCAGCAGTTCAGCCACGGGCGGTTCGAACAGATTCCGGTGCATATGCCGGCCGGTACCCCGCAGCGGGTGGTGATCTGGTTCCACGAACCGACTCCCGGTGGCGATACCAGCCGTCTGCCGATCGAGGCCCTGCGTGCCGACGGTGCGATGGTCGCCGCCGTGGACATCGCGCACCTGCGCGGCGTGCTCAAGCGCGAAGGCAACCCGACCTGTTCGTTCGGTTCCGGCGATGTCGAGAATTTCTCGCGCTGGCTGCAGGCCTCGCTGCATCTGCCCGGGTACCACCTGCCGCTGGTCGGCGGCGATGGCGAAGGCGCTGAAATGGCCTATGCGCTGGCTGCGCAGGCCGATACGCAGGTGTTCGCCGGCCTGCTCACCACTGGTTTCTGCCCGGACCACAACCACGAGCGCATGGTCTGCGGCGATGGCGTGAAGCGCAACACGCTGCAACCCGCCGAACTGAACTTCCCGTGGTTGAGTGCAGCCGGTGATCACGGCTGCAAGGCGGGCGAGGCCAGCGGTTTCGTGCAGCAGGTGGCGATGGCGCGCGAGTTCAAGCGCACGGCGCGTGGTGATGCCTCACCGGGCCTGGTGGCTGCAGCGCGGGTGATGGGTGCGCAGGCAGGCGTCAGCCTGGCACCGCCGCCGGCCGCGCTGAAGGG
This sequence comes from Stenotrophomonas sp. PAMC25021, assembly GCF_004795795.1. Classification (NCBI taxonomy): domain Bacteria; kingdom Pseudomonadati; phylum Pseudomonadota; class Gammaproteobacteria; order Lysobacterales; family Lysobacteraceae; genus Stenotrophomonas; species Stenotrophomonas sp. PAMC25021. The sequence continues at coordinate 3,377,502 of NZ_CP039255.1, forward strand.
CCTGCCGGTGGTGGAAGTACCGTCGACCGGCAACGGCGACACGCTGGCCGTGTTCGTCTCCGGTGATGGTGGCTGGGCCGGCCTGGACAAGGACGTGGCGTCGTCGCTCAACGAGCACGGCGTGGCCGTGGTCGGCATCGACTCGCTGCGCTACTTCTGGAGCGAGCGCACGCCGAAGGGCTTCGCTGCTGACCTGCAGAAGATCATCGATCACTACCGCCAGCAGTGGCACCGCGACAAGGTGATGCTGATCGGTTTCTCGCAGGGGGCCGACGTGCTGCCGGCGACCATCAACCAGCTCGATGCCGATACCCGTGCAGCGCTGGACCGCATCGTGCTGCTGTCGGTAGGCAAGAAGGCCGACTTCGAGTTCCACGTCAGCAACTGGCTGGGCGGCGGCGGCGACGGCCTGCCGATCGCGCCGGAAGTGGCCAGACTGCCGGCGGAGAAAACGCTGTGCGTGTACGGCGACAAGGATGAGGACGCACTGTGCCCGGACCTGCCGGCCAATGACGGTGTGAAGAAGGTGAAGCTGCCGGGTGACCACCATTTCGGTGGTGACTATGATCGGCTGGCCGAGGTGATCCTCAAGGGCGGTATGTAGCGCTTGGTAGACGCCGACCTTGGTCGGCGCTGGGGCTGAGGGCGCCTTGGGGATGAGCGTGTCGACCAAGGTCGACACCTACCGGGCGGCAGGTGGCGCCGGGTATGCCTGGTGGTACGGGGCGTCAGTTGCGCCGCGGGTCCAGCGAGATCAGGCGCGTGGCATCCAGCAGTGCGGCTGGCAGGTGCATGCCGCCCGGCGCAGCGAGATAGCGTGGCCGCCACTGCGGGTCGAACTTCGACTTGAAGCGGCGCAGGCCACTGAAGCCGTAGAAGCGTTCGCCATGCCGCGCCAGCAGGCCGGCCAGGCGGTTCCAGCGGCCGGCCAGGCGATGCTGCGCCAGCCCGGACAGTGGCGCCATGCCCAGCGAGAAGCGTGCATAGCCCTGCGCGCGGCCCCACAGGAACAGCTCGATGAAGAGGAAGTCCATCGTGCCCTTCGGCGCCTCGTTGACGTGGCGCATCAGGTCCACCGACAGCTCGGCACCGGCCGGCGCCTGCCACAGGTTGGCGAACGCCACGATCTGGCCTTCGGCTTCGACCAGTGCCACCGGGAACCGCACCAGGTAATCCGGGTCGTAGCTGCCCAGCGAAAAGCCCTTTTCGTCGCCGGCCTTGTCTTCCAGCCACGCGTTGGAGATCGCGTGCAGGCGCGGCAGCAGGCTGGGAATTTCCTCCACCGGTGCCACACGGAAGGACAGGCCGCCGCGCTTGCCCCGGTTCCAGGCCTGGCGCAGGTCCGCACGTTCGCGGCCTTCCAGGCCGAAATCGTGCAGCGGCACCATCGCTTCTTCGCCCAGCTTGACCAGGCCCAGGCCCAGGTCGAGGTAGGTCTGCCAGTAGGACTCGCCGACCTGGTAGAACACAGGGCGCAGGCCGAGCCGGTCGGCTTCCTCGCGGAAGCGCCAGATCAATGCGCGGGCGACCTCCGGCGGGCCGACCGGATCGCCCATCGCGATCAGCGAACCGCCGTAGCGTTGCATCATCACGAAGCCCTGTTTCGCCTCGTCGCGCAGCACCGCCTTGTCGGCGGTCAGCACCAGGCAGGCCTGGGTATCGGTGGCACCGGCCAGTACCGGCGCCAGTGATTGCAGCGTGGCCTCGTCGGCGGCTGGCAGCGGGCTGCGCGTGCTGTGCAGCAGCCGCGCCAGGCCGAACATCACCAGCGCGATCGCCACGACCAGCAACGCGCGCAGCGCGCGTGGTGCGTTGCCGGATATCGCAAACTGCCACCACAGCTCGTTCTGGTACTCGACATGGCTGTAGGTGAAGAACAGCAGCCAGGTGACCGCGACCAGCACCAGGCCGAGGTTGCGCAGCCACGGCCATGACCAGGCTTCGTCCAGCAGCGCGCCCTGGCGGTAGAACTCGCGACGTGCGGCCCACAGTGCCATCGCCACCAGCACTGCCGAGACGGCGATCAACAGTTGGCCACCCCGCAGCCACAGCGGCAGTGGGGTGATCACGCACACTGCCATCGCCAGCACCCACGCGGCGTGGCTGCGCCGGGCCAGGCCCTGGCCGATCAGCAGCAGTGCGACGCCGCTGAGGCTGCCGATCAGGTGCGAGGTCTCCAGGATCGGCAGCGAGGCATTGACCAGGTGACGGCGTGGCGTCGGCAGCGTGCCGTCGATGACCAGTGCGGCGCCGATGCTGAACACCGCCAGCGCGATGATCTGCGGCAGCCACGGGCGCAGCGCGTTCCAGCCCGCACGGGTTGCACCGGCGCTGGCCTGCAGCGGTTGGCGCAGGGCGGGCGCAAGGGCGAGCAGGGTGGCCAGCACCAGCGGCAGCACGTAGTAGGTGACGCGGTAGATCAGCGCCGCTGCCAGCACCGCCGCCGGTGCCACCTGCGGCAACAGCTTCAGCAGGCTCCACTCGAACACGCCAAGGCCGGCGGGCACGGTCGAGACCAGGCCGGCCAGCACGGCCACCAGGTACAGGCCGACGAAGCCGGGCAGTCCGGTCGGCGTGGAGTCCGGCAGCAGCACGTAGAACGCGGCACTGGCCAGCACCAGTTCGATCACGCTCAGCACGGTGACGCCGATCATGGTGCGGCGGTCGGGCAGCCACAACGCATGGCCGAACACGCTGAACTGCCGTCCATCGCGGCCGACCAGCAGCACGGTGCCGAGATATGCGAGCAGGGCGACGATGCCGACGATGCGCACGGCATCGGGATTCAATGGCAATGCCAACGCTGCCGCTGCAGGTTCCATGCACAGTGCCACGCTGATCAGCAGCCATGCCCCGAACACGAAGCCGAGCGTGCTCATCAGCACCACCTGGCCGATCTGCGCCAGGTCCAGGCCGGCGCTGCGGTAGCCACGCAGGCGCACCGCGCCGCCGGTCAACGCGGCAAAGCCCACGGTCTGGCCCAGCGTGTGCGCAAGGAACGCGGTGATGCCGACTCGCGCAGGGTGCACGCGGATGCCGCTGCGACGCAGGCCGATGGCATCGAAGCCGATCAGGCAGGCGTAACTGGCCAGGCCGAGTACCACGGTGAGCGCGATCTGCATGCCACTGAGCTGGCGGAACGCCTGGCGGATGGCCCGGTAGCCGTGCTCGTCGAACTCGTTGGCCAGGCCGTGCAGGGCCAGGGCGAGGATCAGCAGCGGGATGACGATGGTGGCAACCCGCTTCCAGGCTGGCGTGGAAGGGGCAGTGGTGGAATCGACGGGTACGGTCATCGGCGCAAGGGTGCGGCAGGAGGGGCGAGGGCGGTGTCAACGCGGGCGTGGCGCATCGTGCGCCTGTCATCGTCATTTGACCAGTGGGACCGTCGGAGCCCGGTAGTGACGTGTCGCGGAAGGTGCCCGTGCACCCACCGTCGACCGGATTGGAGGACAATGCAGGCCTGATCACCCGCAGGAGCCACGCCCATGATGGAGCGTTACGACGTCGGACCGCGCATGTCCGAAATGACCGTGTACAACAAGGTCGCCTACCTCTCCGGCCAGATTCCGGAAGACACCAGCCAGGACATCACCGGGCAGACCCGGCAGGTGCTGGCGGAGATCGACAAGCTGCTGGCACTGGTCGCCAGTGATCGCCAGCACGTGCTGCGCGCGGAAGTGTTCCTGGCCGATATCGCCGACTTCGACGGCATGAACAAGGCGTGGGACGAGTGGGTGGTCGAGGGCGCGACCCCGGCCCGCGCAACCTTCGAAGCCAAGCTGGCCCACGCCGAGTGGAAGGTCGAGATCGTGGTGACGGCGGCCGTGCCGTAACTGCGGGATGGGGTCGGATCCCTTTCCCGCGGAAAGGGATCCGACCCCTGTTACAGGGGCAGCAACTCGATGCAGTCCACCGGGCACGGCGGAACGCACAGCTCGCAACCGGTGCACAGATCGGCGATGACCGTGTGCATGTACTTGGCGCCGCCGACGATGGCGTCCACCGGGCAGGCCTGGATGCACTTGGTGCAGCCGATGCAGTCGGCTTCCACGATCAGCGCCACCTGCGGCACCTTGTGTTCGCCACGCGAACGATCAAACGGAATGGCAGGCACGCCCAGTACCTGCGCCAGCGCGCGCGCGCCGGCATCGCCGCCCGGCGGGCAGCGGTCCACGCCCACCTCGCCGCGCGCCATCGCCTGCGCATACGGGCGGCAGCCGTCGTAGCCGCACTGCCCGCATTGGGTCTGCGGCAGCAGGCGGTCGAGGCGTTCGGTCAGGGGCGGGATCAGGCTCATGCGTGGCGAAGGCTGCGCGTCGGGGTTACTTCAGGGGTTTGCCACGGAACCAGCGCTCGTGGGCCAGCGCCAGCATCGGCTTGTCTTCGGAACTGTCACCGTAGGCATGGATGCGCACGTAGCGGGACAGATCGAACTGGCGACGGATGTGCTCGACCTTGCGCGGGCCGCAGTCGCCACCGGCATAGCGACCGGTCAGGCGGCCGTCCTGGCTTTCCAGCCGGTTGCAGATCAGCTGCAGGCCCAGCTGCTCGCACCATGGCCGCAGGTACAGGTCGAGCGAGCCGGACACGATCACCACGGTATGCTGCTGTTCCCTGTGCCAGCGGATCTGCTCCAGCATTTCCGGGCGCACCACCTCGGGCAGGAACTCACGCGAGAAGCCTGCGGCCAGCGTGGCGATGTCATCGCTGTGGCGGTTGCTGAAGGTCAGGCGGGTGACGCGTGCACGGATGCGTTCGGCCGAGATCAGTTTCAGCTTGTATGCGGCCAGCCACGGGCCGACCTTCCACCACGCCTGCGCCAGCTGTTCGGCGGTGGCCACGCGGCGCAGGAAACGGCCATAGGTATCGCAGGTGGTCACCGTGTGGTCGAAGTCGAACAGCGCCAGTTCCATTCCATTGCTTCCCATCGCGTTGCCTCCGCTGGCCGATGCTGCCGGCAGGCGCGGCGGTGGCCGCGCCCGCTGCAGGCATCAGCGGACCGGCATGCCCGGCTGCGCGCCGCTGTCGGCGTCCAGCAGCGCCAGCGCGCCGCCGTCGAAACCGGCCGACAGGATCATGCCTTCGCTCAGGCCGAAGCGCATCTTGCGCGGGGCCAGGTTGGCGATGAACACCACGCTGCGACCGACCAGGGCTTCCGGCTCGCCGTAGCTGCCACGGATGCCGGAGAAGATCTGGCGCTTGCCCAGTTCGCCGGCATCCAGTTCGAAGCGCAGCAGCTTGTCCGAACCTTCCACGAACTCGCACACCAGCACCTTGCCGATGCGCAGGTCGAGCTTGGCGAAATCGTCGATGCCGATATAGGCCGGAGCATCGGCGCTCTTCGCGTCGTCCTTGGCCGGGGCCGGTGTGGCCGGCTTGGCGGCGTCGGTCCTGGCGGCGGGGGCGGCAGCGGCGGCCGGCTGCAGGGTGTCCTTGGAGGCGTCGATCATGGCGTCAATCTTCTTCGGGTCGATACGGGTGAACAGCGGGGTGTAGTCGGTGATGCGGTGGCCCAGCAGCGGCTGTGCCAGTTCGGTCCAGTCATTGACCGGCGCGGCCAGGAAGGCCTCGGCTTGCGCGGCGGTGGCCGGCAGCACCGGCTTCAGTGCGGTGACCAGCACGCGGAACAGGTTCAGGCCCTGGCTGCACACGGCCTGCAGCTGCGCGTCGGCGCCTTCCTGCTTGGCGATGACCCACGGCTTGACGTCGTCGATGTAGCGGTTGGCTTCGTCGGCCAGGGTCATGGTCAGGCGGATCGCCGCAGCCGGGTCGTTGCGCTCGTAGGCTTCACGGATCGGCGCCAGGCCGTCGACGAAGCGCTGGTACTGCGCCGCGTCGGGCAGCTGCGCGGCCAGCTGGCCGTCGAAGCGCTTGCTGATGAAGCCGGCGCAGCGGCTGGCCAGGTTGACGAACTTGCCGACCAGGTCGGCGTTGACGCGGGCGATGAAATCACCCAGGTTCAGGTCAAGATCGTCGACGCCACCGCCGGACTTGGCGGCGTAGTAGTAGCGCAGCGCTTCCGGCTCCAGGCCGGCATCGAGGAAGGTACGCGCCATCACGAAGGTGCCGCGCGATTTGCTCATCTTGGCACCGTCCACGGTCAGGTAGCCGTTGACGTGCAGGCGGGTCGGCGCGCGGTGGCCGGTACCGTGCAGCACCGCCGGCCAGAACAGGCCGTGGAAGTTGACGATGTCCTTGCCGATGAAGTGGTGCAGTTCGGTGGCGGTGCCGGCGCGCAGGTGCGCTTCGAAGTCTTCGCCGAGCTTGCCGCACAGGGTCTGGAAGCTGGACAGGTAGCCGATCGGCGCATCCAGCCAGACATAGAAGTACTTGCCCGGCTGGCCGGGAATCTGGAAACCGAAGTACGGCGCATCGCGCGAGATGTCCCACGCGCGCAGGCCACCTTCGGCGTTGAGCCACTCACCCAGCTTGGCCTTCACGCCCGGCAGGGCGACATCGCCGGCCAGCCATTCGCGCAGGAATGCATCGAAGTGGCCCACCTCGAAGAAGAAGTGCTCCGAATCGCGCATTTCCGGCGTGGCGCCGGAGATGACCGAACGCGGCTCCTTCAGGTCGGTCGGTGCATAGGTCGCGCCGCAGACTTCGCAGTTGTCGCCGTACTGGTCGGGGCTGCCGCAGTTCGGGCAGATGCCCTTGACGTAGCGGTCGGGCAGGAACATGCCCTTGGCCGGGTCGTAGAACTGGGCGACCGAACGGCGGCTGATGTGGCCGGCCGCTTCCAGCTTCAGGTAGAACTGCTCGGTCAGTGCCTTGTTGGCCGCCGAGTTGGTCGAGTCGTAGTGGTCGAAGGCCACGCCGAAGGCGGCGAAGTCACGTTCGTGGCTGGCCTGGATGTTGGCGATGAAGGTTTCCGGGGTGACCCCGGCCTTTTCCGCGGCCAGCATGATCGGCGTGCCGTGGGTGTCGTCGGCGCAGACGAACCAGGCCTTGCCGCCGCTCATTCGCCGCGCACGCACCCAGATGTCGGCCTGGATGTAGCCGACCAGGTGGCCCAGGTGCAGCGGGCCGTTGGCGTAGGGCAGGGCGGTGGTGACGAGCGCGGTACGGGTCATGGTCGCGGGGTGAAGCCGAGGGGAACCGCAGAGTATCGCATGCCCGCAACGACGTGACCCGGCCGGGGCCGGGTCACGGGGATGAAGCGGGGGCCGGGGCGCTTACTCGCGCTGCCAGGTCTGCGCGCGGCAGATGAAGGCGATGCAGCCGGACACGTCCAGCCTGGTGCCACCCGGCTGCAGCTCCATCTTCGACTTGTAGGTCTTGCCGTTGGCCGGGTCGAGGATGGTGCCGCCGGACCACTTGTTGGCGCCATCGGCCTTCAGGTTCCAGAGGATGGTCATGCCCTTCACCGGCTTGTTCCTGTTGGCGCCTTCACATCCATCGCAGACCGGGTTCGGGCCCTTGTCCGAGTGCAGGATGTCGACCACCTTGCCGGTCAGGGTGCCGTTGGCGGCTTGGCTGATCTCGACGATCGACTTCACCTTGCCGGTCTTGTCGTCGATGGTCTTCCAGCGGCCGGCGGCGCCGTCGGCGGCCTGGGCCGACAGGGCGGCCAGGCACAGCGGCAGTGCCAGCAGCAGGGTCTTGAAGGTGTTGCGCATGGTCCCCTCCCAGGGTTCATTCCGGCACGGTGCCGGCATGGGTCGACTGTATACCCATTCGGCGGGGTATGGGGAAGGGGGGCTTTGCAGGGCTGCGCCCTGCACCTGCGGAGGCAGCCGCAACAGCCGGAGCAACAGCAAAAGCGGACTTGCTGAGGGATGGCGGGGCACTGTGGGTTTGCGGGGCCGCCGTAAACCCGTCCCTGGGGGCTTGGTCGCCGCATCCATGCGGCTCACACCCCGCAAACCCACAATGCCCCGCCTTCGACAGTTTCCGGCGATCTGCCGGTGCTGGTGCGGTTGGTGGGTGTCGACCTTGGTCGACACAGATCCATGCCATGCGTGGATGACGTTTCCGGTGGCGGCGATGGGGTCAGATCCCTTTTCCGTCGGAAAAGGGATCTGACCCCCGGGGACGTCAACCGGCTTCGTACAGCTCCAGCGGCAGGTCGTCGGGGTCGGCGAAGAAGGTGAAGCGGCGGCCGGTGTACTCGTCCACGCGGATCGGTTCGCACACTACGCCGTGCGCTGACAGGCGCTGGATGAAGGGTTCCAGCGTGGCCACGCGGAACGCGAGGTGGCGCAGGCCCTGGGCTTCCGGGCGGCTGGGACGGGGCGGCGGCGAGGGGAAGGAGAACAGTTCCAGCTGGCCGCCGTCGGGCAGGGCCAGGTCCAGCTTCCAGGAATCGCGCGCGGCGCGGTGGTTCTCGGCCAGCACGCGCAGGCCGAGGATGCGCACGTAGAAGTCTTTTGAACGTGCGTAGTCGCTGCAGATCAGTGCGGCGTGGTGGATGCCCAGCAGGGCACCGGAATCGGCGGTCATTGCAGGGTGTCCAGCCAGCGCTGGGCGATCTTCAGCGCCAGCGGATAGGGTTCGGGGTCGTTGCGGTTGGTCAGAACGATCACGGTCAGGTGTTTTTCCGGGTGGCGCACGATCACGTTGCGGAAGCCGATGCTCTCGCCGCTGTGCCATTGCACGGGGCCATTCAGCCGCCAGCCGAACCCGTAGTGCGGTACATCCGGTTCGGGCGTCGATGTGGCGGGGCTGAACATCGCGCGGCGCGAGGCCTTCGACAGCAGGCGGTCGTCGTACAGCGCCGCATCCCAGCGGGCCAGGTCGTCCAGCGAGGAATAGATGCCGCCATCGCCGAGCACGGCGCTGGTGGTGCTCTGGTCGGTGCGCCGCCAACGGCCATCGATCCAGCTGTAGCCATAGGCGCGTGCGGCGATGGTATCGATGCCGTCCTGATGGGCCACGGTGTGGGCCATGCCCAGCGGGCGGAAGATGCGCTGTTGCAGGAAGGCTGCGAAATCCTGGCCGGAGGCGCGGCCGACGATCAGTGCCAGCAGCGCATAGCCGCTGTTGCTGTAGTGGTATTGCGTGCCGGGCGCGAAGTTCAGCCGGTCCTGGCGCGACAGCAGGGTCAGCACATCGGCGTCATGCACCTGCCGAGCATCAGCCGGGTCCATCAGGTCTTCGTAGTCGGGCAGGCCACCGGTATGCGAGAGCAGCTGGCGGATGGTGATGGCGGCCGCAGCCGGGGGCAGTTCGGGCAGCCATTGCCGGGCAGGTTGGTCCAGCCCGAGCCGGCCATCTTCCACCAGCAGCAACACCGCCGCAGCGGTGAACTGCTTGCTGACCGAGGCCAGCCGGAAGTTGCTGGCCGCGGTGACCGCCGTGCCGTCCTCCACCACCGCCAGGCCATAGCCGCGCCGGAATACCGGTTTGCCGTCATGCAGCACCAGTACGGCGGCGCCGGGCACCTGGCCGTCGTAGGCCTGCATCAGGCCGTCGATGCCCGCATCCGGTGGGGCCAGCACCGGTGCGGCAACGGTGGCCAGCGGCAGCAGGCCCAGCACGGCGGCGAACAGGGCGACGGCAGGACGCATGGCGGCTCCGGAAGGCTCAGGGTGACGGGGCGGGCGTGGCGCTGGCCGGCTGGGCCATCCAGCGTTCCATCTTGCGGTCCAGCACGTCCAGCGGCATCGAGCCGTCCTTCAGCAGTTCGGCGTGGAAGCGGCGCAGGTCGAAGGCGGCGCCCTGGCGCGCCCTGGCCTTGTCGCGCAGGGCGACAATGGTGGTCAGGCCGGCCACGTTCGACAGTGCCTGGCCAGGCTGGGCCATGACCCGCTCGACTTCGGCGTTGGCATCGTCGCTGCTCATGTCCACGGTCTTCTGCAGGTAGGTGACAGCCTGCTGCTTGCTCCAGCCCTGGGCATTCACGCCGGTATCGGCCACCACGCGGGCGGCGCGCAGCAGGCGCGAGTACAGGTAGCCGATGCGGTCGTAGGGATCGGTGTAGATGCCCAGGTCCTCGCCCAGCGTTTCGGCGTACAGGCCCCAGCCTTCGACGAAGGCGAGATCGCCACCGAGGCGGCGGAAGCGCGGCAGCTTGGCCAGCTCCTGTTGCAGGCCCAGCTGCACGTGGTGGCCGGGGATCGCTTCATGCAGGTACTGCACCGGCACGGTCCAGCGCTTGCGGCCGGGCAGGTCGCGGGTGTTCACGTACAGCACCGCGGATTGCCCGGGCAGTGCTGGCTGGTAGGCAGCGGCAGCGGCGGTGAGCGCACGCTCCGGTTCCACCGCGCGTACGTCCAGCGGCGCCTTGGGCAAGGTATCCAGCACCTGCGGCAGGCGTGCGTTGACCTGCTGCTGCACCTGGCGGTAACGGTTGATCAGCGCATTGGCATCGCCGTACTGGAACTGGCGGTCGTTGCGCATGCTGCGCAGCAGCTTGGTGGGGGTGCCGCGCAGCTTGGCATCCTTCATCACCGTGGCGATCTGCGCCTGCAGTTCCTGCACGCGTTGTTCGCCCAGCGCGTGCAGCTGCGCGGCGGTCTGGTCGCTGGCGGTGGTCTGCACGATCAGGCTGGCGTACCAGGCCTGGCCATCGGGCAGTGCGCCCAGGCCGCTGCTGGCGCGCGTGGCCGGCAGGTATTCGGTGGCGATGAAGCCGCGCAGGGCGCGATAGGCCGGCATGATGCGCAGTTCGATCATGCGCTTGTACTCGGCGCTGATGCGCGCCTTGTCCTCGGCCGGGATGGTGTTGGGCATGGTGCGGATCGGCGACCAGAAGATGCTCTCTTCGGCGGTCGGCTTGATCACCGCATCCAGTTGCGGCAGCACTTTTTCCATCAGGTCGCGCGGCTGTACCACGCCGGCCTTCATGCCTTGGCGCATGTTGTCGATGGCCTGGTCGAACAGTTCGGGAATGCCCAGCGAACGGCGCGACCAGGTGTCGTAGTCCTGCACGGTGTTGAATGGCTGCGCGCCGGCACCGGCACCGAGGATCGCCATGATGCTGCCGATGTTGTAGTACTGGCTGATCGGCATCATCCAGCTCGGGTAGCGCTCGGCGGCCAGCGAGGCGCGTGCGTCGCGCACGAAGATCTCGTAGCTGAGCAGGTCCTGGCCCTGCAGGCCATCACTGCCGAGCTTCTCGACCTTGCCCAGCCATTGCGTGGTGAAGTCGTGCGACTGCTGGCGCCAGGCGGCGGACAGGATGTTGGGCAGCTGGTCGTTGTAGCGGGATTCGCCTTGGAAGGTGGCCTGCAGCGGGTTCAACCGCATCGAGGCATCCCAGTACTCGTCGTACAGGCGCTCCAGCTGTACCTGCTTGGGTACGGCACGGGCCGGCGCCACCGGACGCGGCGCGGCGCGGCGTGCCGAGCTGCCACGCGCCGGTGCGGTGGCGCGGGCGGGCCTGGCCTTGGGCTTGGCAGCCTGGCGGGTCTGCGCGGCGGCAGGGCGGCTGGCCTTCTTTTTCGCTGCTTCGGCCGACGGCACGGCACTGAACAGGAACAACGCGGCGATGGCGGCGGCCAGGGCGCGGGTGGGATGCGGCATCAGGAGCTTCCGTGGAACACAGACCGTGGAGCTTGCACGATCCGGCCGCGTACGGCCAGCGTGAAGGCGCAGTCAGCTTGCCGCCGCTGGGGCTTCAGTCAGCCGCCGCCGCCGCGCGCAGCGCAGCGGCCCTGTCTGCGCCCAGATAGCGGGTGATCGCACGCCGCATCAGGTACAGCAGCGGAATCAGGGCAATTGCAAAGCCCATCTTGTAGATGTAGTTGACGCTGCTGACGGCCAGGAACAGCGAGGTCGGCCAGTGCTGCGGGCCGAGCACGAAGGCGATCCAGATCACCACGAAGCTGTCCACCACCTGCGAGATCGCGGTGGACCCGGTCGCACGCAGCCATACGTGGCGCTCGCCGGTGGCCTGGCGGATGCGATGGAACACCGCCACGTCGATCAGCTGGCCGAGCAGGAAGGCCACCAGTGAACCGGCGATGGTCCACATGCCCTGGCCGAACACCGCTGCGAATGCGGCCTGGTAGTCCGGCACGCCGTGCCCGTCCATGGAGGTGATCCACCAGCTGGCCGGCGCCAGCGAGATCGCCGCGAAGGCGAACAGGAAGCCATAGGCGATCAGGACCACGGCCAGCCACGAGATGAAGCGCACGCCGCGCTTGCCGAAGAACTCGTTGATGGTGTCGGTCATGATGAACACCACCGGCCATAGCAGGGTGCCGGCGGTGAAGCTGAGCGAACCAGTCTGGCCGAACAGGTTCCAGTTCAGCGGATCGATGCCGAGGGTGTCTTCCAGCGCGAAGATCTTCACTCCGATCAGTTCGGCCAGCACCGCATTGCCGCAGAAGAACGCAGCCAGCACGATGAACAGCAGGACCGCGCGGTCCTGCAACGGGCGCTCGATCGGCGCCGCGGTCATTCGCTGCGATCGCCGGCGCGCGTGAACGGAACGCTGGACGGCGCGACGGCGCCGCCGGAAATGATGAAGCTCATGGCCTGGTCGACGGTCCAGTCGGTCGGGGTCAGCAGTTCCACCGGCACGATTTCCAGGTAACCCGAAGTCGGGTTCGGCGTGGTTGGCACGTACACCGCGGCCAGTTCACGGTCGGTGCCGTGTTCCTTGATCACGCGGGTGACCAGCCCGACCGACTTCATGTCGCGGTGCGGGAAGTCGATCAGCACCACGCGCTGGGTGCTGCCCGGTTCGGTCTGCAGCATGTCCAGCAGCTTCTTGGCGCTGTCGTAGATGATGCTGGCCAGCGGAATGCGCTTGATGACCGCGCCGACCCAGCGCAGCAGGCGCTGGCCCAGCACGCGGCGGCTGGCCACGCCCACCGCCAGGATCACCAGCAGGGTGGCCAGCAGGGCGATGGTGTTCTGGATCCACTCGGCCCGGACCCAGCCGAGGTAGTGCGGAAAGCTTGTCGCGATCTGCTCGGAAAGTGGCACCACCAACGGGCTGGAAATGCCCGACAGCAGCACGAACACGAACTTGACCACGACCCAGGTCAGCCAGATCGGCAGCAGGGTCAGCAGGCCGGTCAGGAACAGGCGCTGCAGGGAGGGGCGGGGGACCAGGGCGGGGGCTTCGAGCGACATGTGCGCATTGTAGCGGTCACGGCCGGTCGATTACGCTGGAGAATCGACTGCGGCAACGGCACATGGAAGGGAAGCTGTGTTGAAGATTCTGCGCGGACTGGGTTGGACCCTGGCAGGCCTTCTGGTGCTGGCCATCGTGGTGTGGTGCGCCTCGCGCATGTGGCCGGTGCCGGAATCGCGGCTACAGGCCCAGCAGCGCCTGCAGGCCCGCCTGCCCGTCCACGGCCACAACGGTTTTGCGCTGCTGTGGACGCTCGCGTTCGACGATCTGGACGCGCGCCAGCGCGAACAGGCCCTGGCCCGCGACGTGCAGCGTTGGGAGGCCGATCCGCGCGGCAATGGCGGCGCCGGACCGCAGCTGGCGGAGGACCATGACGCGCTGCGATCACGACCGGCGGCCAGCTGCGGGCCGACCGCCAGTGACTGCCTGGGCCAGGTGCGCGCCGACCCGCAGCGCTTCGTCGATGCCCACGCTGGCCACCAGCAGCTGCATGCGCGCCTGGACCAGCTGGCCGATGCGGACCACTTCGTGTCGCCATTCCGGCCCAAGGGCGACGGCATCCTGGTGCCGATGCCGACCTATGGCCTGATGATCGATGCCACCAGCGCACGCGCGCTGGCCTATGTGCAGGGCGATATCGACGGTGCGCTGCGTGGCAGTTGCAGGGGGCTTCAGCTGGGCCGGCGGCTGGTGACGGGCGGCAGTTACCTGGTGGAGAGCACCATCGGTGCCAGCCTGGTGCAGGCCAATGCCCAACTGCTGGCCGACATGCTGGTCGAACTGCCGGCCGACCATCCGTTGCCAGCGGAATGCGATCAGGCAATGCAGCCGATGCTGGCCGCCGAACAGAGCCTGTGCCGTGCGATGCAGGGTGAGTACGCGATGAGCCGGGCTGCGATCGAAACTTCGGCGCAGGAATTCGGCGGGGTGCTGGTCCTGGATCGCAGCAGCACCCTGGCGCGCGCGGCGGGCAATCTGGGCTGGGCCTGCGGCGCGGCGGCGATGGCGGCGCTGGAAGCGGATCGCCCGCTGCCGGTGCCGGCACCGCCGCAGCATGACTTTGGCTGCCTGTCGAACATCCTGGGGTGCGTGCTGACCGATATTGCCCGCCCGGTCTATCCGGCCTATTCGTCACGGACCCAGGATGCCGCCGCGATGGTGCGGCTGATCGGCGCGCAGCGCTGGCTGCGGCAGCAGGCGCAGGATCCGGTGGATGCGCTGCAGCGCCTGCCTGCGCAGTTCCGCTCGCCGGTGCGGGCACCGCAGCTGTCGGCCGATGGCCGCCGTCTGCAGGTGCCGCGGCGTTCACCGTCGCGCAGCACCGACGAGAGCCCATGGCTGTCGGTGCCGCTGGTGATGGAGAACGCCCCGGCCGCTGCTGCGCGCGATTGAGCAGCGTCTCAGTCGCTGCCCGCCAGCGGATCGAATGCCCAGCCATCACCGATGGTCTGCAGCGTCCAGCGGCGGCGGCTGTGCAGGGGCTCCCAGTGCACGCTGTCCTTGTCGTCCTCGATGCTGCCTTCGCTCCGCTTTACCCTGCCGGTGGAGAAGTTCACGCTCACCGACTCGGTCTGCCCGGAATTGCGCATCACCGAATTCTGGTCGTAGCCGATCAGCGCAAAGGCATCGTCCTGCCAACGGAAGGTAAAGGCGGTCGTGCCCATTGACCAGCTGCCCGCGCTGGCGAATGAAAACAGTGCGACCTTCAGGGTGCCCCGCTGGATGCTGACGCCGCCGTCTTCGAGCGGGTCGCTCATCACCGGATTGTCCGGGCGTGGTATCAGCTGGTGGTCCTGCACCGCCAGCACGTAGCCTGACGGGCGCGACCACGCCACGGCGAGAATGCGCGGGTTGCTGTCGTACGGCGAGGGACCCAAGCCATCGTGCTCGATGACGTTGCGTGGCGCCTGCTGACGCAGCACCAGCACCAGGTCCGCGCGGCCATCCTGGTCGAGATCGCCTTCGACGCTCGATTCAAGTGCCCAGCCCTGGGGGACGAAACCGGCGGCATTGGCCGCCTGGGCCGGCAGCGTCGGATACTGCACCGGTGGCAGGTCGAGGGCGTGGGTGGTGAAGGACAGCAGGGTCAGCAGTGTGGCAAGCGCATACGGGCGCATCGGAGCCTCCATGGCAGGGAGGCCGAGGATAGCGCGCGCGTGCTGGATCAGCGTGCGTGCGGCTTCAACCGCAGGTACACCTGCTTGCGTACCTGGGCGACCACTTCGCCGCTTTCGTCGACGACATCGTTGCTGAACCAGCGCAGCACCTTTTCGCCGCCGGCCGCTTCGGCACGCAGTTCGGCCAGCAGTGCATCATCGATGCGGAACGAAGTGCGCACCGTGCCCCGGCCAGGCTTGAGGAAATCGATCGCACCGGCCCGGTCCCACACGTAATAGTCACGGCCGAGGATGTGCAGCAGGCCCAGCATCCAGAATGGATCGGTCATCGCGAACAGGCTGCCGCCGAAATGCGTGCCCACGTAATTGCGGTTCCACGGCCGCAGTCGCAGTGCCACGTCGATCTGCCGGTAATCGGACGTGATCCGGGTGACGTGGATGCCGGTGAACAGGAACGGCGGCCAGAGGTTGATGCCGAAGCGGAACAGGCGGGCGTTCATGCGGGTCCGGGGCGCGGGGCGAGGTGCCCAGTCTAACCATTCGCATGCGTATGTTGCACCCCGGGAGTCACGTCCCGCCGTCGATCATGAACCCGTCGCGGCCGTTGGCCTTGGCCTGGTACAGGGCGGTGTCGGCGCCTTCCACGAAATGGTGCGGTTGCAGGTCACCGTCGGGCACGCGGGTGAATACCCCGATGGTGAGCGTGACGCCGTCATCGCTGCCATCGCCCGGCGCCGGCAGTGCACGCACGCAGGCAATCAGGTCCTCGATCACCCGGCGCGCGCCCTCGGCCGGCGTATCCGGCAGCACCAGTGCGAATTCGTCGCCACCGTAGCGCGCCGCCATGTCGCGCGGGCGACGGGCATGCGCGCCGATCAGGCGGGCGACATCACGCAGCACGCGGTCACCGACCTGGTGGCCATGGCGGTCGTTGTGGCGCTTGAAGTGGTCGACGTCGATCAGCGCCAGGCTCAATGGCTTGCCACTGCGCCGCGCGGCGTCGCATTCCTGCTGCAGTGACTGCTCGAAGCGCAGGCGGTTGCCCAGGCCGGTGAGGGCATCGCGGTTGGCCAGGCGGTGCCAGGCCGAGATCCGCCACACCGCCCAGACCAGCAGTGCCAGCACCACGCCCAGCATCGCGCTGGCCGGTGCCCACCACAGGTCACCGGTGCGCAGCAGCAGCCAGCTCAGCAGCGGCGGCATCGGCAGCGAACACAGCGCGACCAGCCACGGCAGGCGCAGGCCGAGCAGGATCACGCACAGCGCCACCAGCACGCCACTGATGGCGTGCTGCCAGGCGTGCGGCAGCACGTCGATCTGCTTGTGCTGCAGCAGCATCGAGGTGATGTTGGCCTGGTACTCGCTGCCGCTCATCCAGAACTCGCGGGTGGTCGGGGTCAGCAGGCGAGGCGCGATGCCGCTGGCCGTCATCCCGACCACGATGCGGCGGCCATGCAGCATCGCTCCATCCACGTGCCCATCGAGCACGTCCGCATAGGACACCTGCGGCAGCCGCTCGGGCGGGCCGGCGTAGCGCACGCGCACGTAATCATCGCGACGCCATTGATAGGGCGAGCCCAGCGCCGGGTCGGGGTCGGGCAGGCCGCGTACCGCACCCGCCGGCAGGTCGGCCAGTGCCAGGCCCAGTGCCGGCCAGTGCGGCCGTCCGATACCGGCGTGCAGATAGACGCCGCGGGCGACGCCGTCCCCATCCACCTCGACATCGGTGTGGCCGATCGCGGCAGCACTGGCGGCGATCTGCGGGATCGGCAGCATTTCCTCGGCCATGCGGTCGCCGGCCGCCGGTGCCGCCAGCACCGGCAGCACCACCCGGCCGTTGCGTCGGATCGCGACCGCCAGCTCATCATCCTGGCGGCTGTCGCGACGGTCGGGTTCGGACAGCATCAGGTCCAGCGCAACGCGTTCGGCGCCGGCATCGGTCAGGCGGTCCAGCAGGCGGGCATGCACCGAGCGCGGCCAGGGCCACTGGCCGATACGCTGCAGGCTGCCTTCGTCGATGGCCACGATCAGCACGCTGGGGTCGGGGCGGTAGTCCCAGTTGCCGACCAGTGCGTCATAGGCCGCCTCGTCCTGCCGCCACAGCCATTGGCCCTGGCTGGCCACGATGGTCAGCACGCCGGCCAGCAGGGCCAGCAGGATCCGCTTCGACCATGGCAGCGGCGAGCGCCTCACAACAACAACCAGAGCAGCAGTGCACCGCCACCGGCGCCGTAGCACAGGCGGCATGGCAACGGGATCTGCTGGGCAGGGGAGAACTCGCCGGCGTGGCCGTCATCGTCGATGTACTGCACGCGCACGTGCAGCGTGCCGCTCCACGGGCGCTTGAAGCTCACCTGCGGCTGGGCCACGGTTTCATCGATCAATGGGGCCTTGAAGTCACCGCGGCGATCCACCTGCACCCGGTAGCGCTGGCCTTCGCTGCCGGCCTGCCAGCGCAGGGTGAGCTCGCCGTGCGCGGCCTCGGGCGGTTGCAGTGCCGGGTCCACCGGCTCGTTGCTCAGCTGCAGCGGCAGCGCCTGGCCATAGCGGCCCTGGTGGCCTTCGGCATCGCGCGAGGCCACGCGCCAGTAGTACTGTCCGGGCGGCAGCGGTTGCGCCAGGCGCAGGTCGGTCGCATGGGTAGCCTGCTCCTGCAGTGGCTGCCGGAAGCTGGGTTCGGCGGCGATCTGCAGCACGCTGCTGCGTGCACCGGGGGCCTGGCTCCAGCGGAAGCGCGGGCGGTCGCTGTTGATCGTCTGCCCATGCAGCGGCGATACGGTCAGCGGCGGCGGTGGCTGGTCACTGAGCTCGAAATCGGCGCTCGCATCCATGCCTTCGACGCCCTGTGCGTCGACCGCGCGCAACAGGAGGCGCAGCTGGCCGGGCGGCAGGTCGCCGATCGCCAACCGGGTGTCGGCGGTGGAGGTGGCGAACAGCAGGATCTCCGGCGTTGCCGCCTGCACCACTTCCACCCGGTAGTGATCGGCGCCAGTGACCGGTTCCCAGGCAAGCAGGGTCGGCAGCGGCGCCAGGCGCAGCGCGTCATTGCGCAGCGCCGGCGCCGGCAGCAGGGCCGAGACCGCGGCGGGGGCCGCATCGGCGCTGCTGCGGGTGGACTGCCCCGGCCGTACCAGCCGCTGGCCATGGGGGTTGCCGACCTGCACCTTGCCCTGCAGGACCTCGGTGGCGCCGACGTGCCCGGTATCCCCGGCGCTGACCCGGAACACCGTGCCGCGCACGCTGCTGGTCGCGGTGGGCGCATCGATGATGTAGCGCGAGGCCGGGCCGCGCGCCGGCGTCACCCGGTTGCTGGCACGCCCCTGCTGCAGGCGCAAGCGGGTGTCGACCATGCCGGTGTGGCCATAGCGGCTGAGCTGGTCCAGGCGCAGGCGCGAGTATTCGCGCAGCTGCAGGCGCGAGGCATCGGCAAATTCCAGCGTGATGCTGGAATCGCCCTCGGTTTCCACGGTGTCACCGATATGCAGCTGCTCGCCGGCCTGGAGCGCACGGGTCGCCGTGCCATCGGCACCGGACAGCTCGACCTTGCCGCGCACCGACAGCACCCGGGCCGGCGCCGGTTCGGTGCGCAGCCAGCTGATCGGGAAGCGCAGCAGCTGGCCCGGCGGCAACTGGTAGGGGTTGTCGATGCGGTTGTGCTGCTGCAGCTGCTGCCAGCGTACCGAGGGTTTCAGGTACAGCCCACCCAGGTCCCACAGGGTGTCGCCGGGCCGGACCCGGTAGTTCCAGTCCTGGGCGCCGGCGATGGCAGGCGGCAGGAGGAGGGCGCAGAGCAGGGCGCCCGTTAAACGCATGGCGAACGACAGAGAGCGGACGACGGTCACAGTTTGCAATCCCGGCAATGCGGGGGTGCAGCTGCAAGACCCCATGGCCCCGACCTCATCCCCCCGAACGGATCGTGGCGACCGCAAGGCCGCCAGCGCGCGCATTATTGCCCGCGTTCAGTGCAGGGATTCTGAACGGAGCGGGCTTCCGTTCAGAACAGCAGCGACGCCATCCTGCGGCGGTACTGGCCCACCAGGTCCTCGTCGGAGATCACATTGAAGGCGTCGATCAAGGCTTTGCGTGGCAGGCCCTCCTCGAATCCACGGTCGATCCGCAGCATTTCCAGGAACTGCGCCAGGGCGGCCTCGTCATGCCCGCCCAGCAGCAGCTGCACGCCGCGCAGGTGGCGGGCCTTGAGATCCTTGCCATCAGCGGCGATGCGGGCCTCCAGCACCTCGGCCGCCGGAGCATCCTTCAGCGCAGCGGCGAAGGCCAAGCGGGCACGGGCGCGCACGGCGCGGTCGTCGGTGGCCAGATTGGCCGGCAGGCCGTCGATCAGGGTACCGGCCTCGTCCACGCCGCCGATCTGCAGCAGGGCCAGGGCCAGGTCGAGCTTCAGCTCATCCTTGTCCGGCTCGGCGGCGATCTGCGCGCGCAGTACGTCGACCTGCGCCTGCGGGTCCAGCGGGGCGTCATCTTCAGGGGCGGCATCGCCGACATCGGCCGGCACGATGCCGTGCTGGGCCAGGAATTCACGCAGCTGGCCTTCCGGAATGGCGCCGGGGAAGCCGTCCACCAGCTGGCCGCCCTTGACCAGGAACACGGTGGGCACCGAGCGGATCTGGAAGGCTGCCGCGATCTGCTGTTCCTTGTCGACATCGACCTTGGCCAGCTCGAAAGCGCCGTTGTACTCGGCAGCCAGCTTTTCCAGCATCGGGCCCAGGGTCTTGCACGGCCCGCACCAGGTGGCCCAGAAGTCGACCAGCACCGGCGTCTGCAGCGACTTCTGCAGGACTTCGGCCTCGAAGGTCGCAGTGGTGGCGTCGAATACGTAGGTCGTCTCGGTCATGGGGGAGGCATCGCTTGGCATCTGGAGACCGATTCTATGGTGACGATCGATGTCGGTCTCAACCCTGCCATCACGGAGTACGCCCTCGAGTGGTGCTGGCGGGCCGGCAGGGGCGCAGTGCAGCGTGTGGATCACCCACTAGCCGGAGGCGACAGGCTTCGATGGGGAGGCGCGCTTGCGACAGGGCGGAACTGCCATGCCTCGAGCATCACGGTAGGCGCAGCAGGCGGATATTGAAGTGCTCTGGAATGCGCCGCGCTTGGCGCATCGCGCCGCTGCCGCGACAATGCCGTGGTCCATTCCTTTCCAGGTGATTGCGCGCAATGTCCGTGGTCCGGCTTGATCGTTGGTTGGGGCTGCTTGCGGCAGTCGTATTCGTCCTGGCCGTGGCCGGCTTCGGTGCCGGCCTGGACGGCTATGCCCAGGCTCGCCACCCGGTGGCGCTGCTGGGTGCGCGCGGTGTACCGCATGCGCTGGCCTTCAATCTGCTGGGTTTCGTGCTGCCCGGCGTGCTGGCGGTGGCGGTGGCTGAACGCCTGCGCCGCAGTCTGCCGGCCACTGCTGGCTGGGCGCCACGGGTCGGCAGCCAGATGCTGCTGCTGGCCGGTCTGGCCTTTGCCGCGATGGGGCTGCTGCCACTGGACGTGGATGACCTGCATGGGCCCGCCAGCCAGCTGCATGCCAGCGCCTGGATGATCTGGGTACTGGGTTTCGTCGCCGGCACCGTGCTGCTGGGCGTGTCCCATCTGCGCCAGGCGCATGGCCGGGCCTTGGGCGCAGTGGCCCTGGGCTGCGGCGTGCTGGCCGCACTGGCGGCGTTCGCCCTGCAGGGCACACTGCCGGCGCCGATGGCACAACGGCTCGCGTTCGCCTGCTGGCTGGTCTGGCTGGCGGCGGCCCTGCCGCTGTCGCGTCCGCGCTGAGACGCCTCCCCGAGCGCCGCGGCGCCGGCGTCCGGCAGGCAGGATTGGAGCCATTTGCCGCACTGCGGTACGCTGTACCGCTTTGCCGCCGCATCCGCGTGTTCCATGACCAGCGCTGAAACCAACGCCTACGACCCGCAGCAGGTTGAATCCGCCGCCCAGCAGTACTGGGACGCCACCCGTGCCTTCGAGGTCGACGAGACTTCGGACAAGCCGAAGTACTACTGCCTGTCGATGCTTCCGTACCCGTCCGGTGCGCTGCACATGGGCCACGTGCGCAATTACACGATCGGCGACGTGATCAGCCGCTACAAGCGCATGACCGGCCACAACGTGCTGCAGCCGATGGGCTGGGACGCGTTCGGCCTGCCGGCGGAAAACGCTGCGATCAAGAACAAGACCGCGCCGGCGGCGTGGACCTACAAGAACATCGATCACATGCGCAGCCAGCTGAAGTCGCTGGGCTATGCCATCGACTGGTCGCGCGAGTTCGCCACCTGCCGTCCGGACTATTACGTCCACGAGCAGCGCATGTTCACCCGCCTGATGCGCAAGGGCCTGGCCTACCGCCGCAACGCGGTGGTGAACTGGGACCCGGTCGACCAGACCGTGCTGGCCAACGAGCAGGTCATCGACGGCCGCGGCTGGCGCTCCGGTGCGTTGGTGGAGAAGCGCGAGATCCCGCAATGGTTCCTGCGCATCACCGACTACGCCCAGGAACTGCTGGACGGCCTGGACGAGCTGGACGGCTGGCCGGAATCGGTCAAGACCATGCAGCGCAACTGGATCGGCCGTTCCGAGGGCCTGGAGATCCAGTTCGATGTGCGCGATGTCGATGGCAGCGCGCTGGACCCGCTGCGCGTGTTCACCACCCGCCCGGACACGGTGATGGGCGTGACCTTCGTGTCGATCGCCGCCGAGCACCCGCTGGCGCTGCATGCGGCGAAGAACAACCCGGAGCTGGCGGCGATGCTGGCCGACCTGAAGCAGGGTGGCGTGTCCGAGGCTGAACTGGAAACCCAGGAAAAGCGCGGCATGGACACCGGCCTGCGCGCGCTGCATCCGGTCACCGGCGAGCCGGTGCCGGTGTGGGTCGCCAACTTCGTGCTGATGGGCTACGGCACCGGCGCGGTGATGGCCGTTCCGGGCCATGACCAGCGCGACAACGAAGTGGCCAACAAGTACGGCCTGCCGATCAAGCAGGTCATCGCCCTGAAGGATGCGCGCACCGAAGAGGAGCGCAACTGGGACGGTAGCCGCTGGCAGGACTGGTACAGCGACAAGAGCCGTGCCTTCGAGCTGGTGAACTCGGCCGAGTTCGACGGCCTGGATTTCCAGGGCGCCTTTGAAGCCTTGGCCGAACGTTTCGAGCGCAAGGCCCAGGGCCAGCGCCGCGTCAACTACCGCCTGCGCGACTGGGGCGTGAGCCGCCAGCGCTACTGGGGCTGCCCGATTCCGGTGATCTACTGCGCCAAGTGCGGCGCGGTGCCGGTGCCGGAAGAGCAGCTGCCGGTGGTGCTGCCGGAAGACGTGGCCTTCGCCGGTACCGGCTCGCCGATCAAGACCGACCCGGAATGGCGCAAGACCACCTGCCCGGATTGCGGCGGCGCGGCCGAGCGCGAGACCGACACCTTCGACACCTTCATGGAGTCGAGCTGGTACTACGCCCGCTACACCTCGCCGGGTGCCCGTGATGCGGTCGACAAGCGCGGCAACTACTGGCTGCCGGTGGACCAGTACATCGGTGGCATCGAGCACGCGATCCTGCACCTGATGTATTTCCGCTTCTACCACAAGCTGCTGCGCGACGCGCGGATGGTGGACAGCAACGAACCGGCGCGCAACCTGCTGTGCCAGGGCATGGTGATCGCTGAAACCTATTACCGCCCGAACCCGGACGGCTCGAAGGACTGGATCAACCCGGCCGACGTGGAAGTGCAGCGCGACGAGCGCGGCCGCATCACCGGCGCCACCCTGATCGCCGACGGCCAGCCGGTGGTGGTCGGTGGTACCGAGAAGATGTCCAAGTCGAAGAACAACGGCGTGGACCCGCAGGCGATGGTCGGCAAGTACGGCGCCGATACCGTGCGCCTGTTCTCGATGTTCGCCGCACCGCCGGAACAGTCGCTGGAGTGGAACGAAGCCGGCGTGGACGGCATGGCCCGCTTCCTGCGCCGCCTCTGGGCCCAGGTGCAGAAGCACGCTGCCGACGGTGCCGCCCCGGCGCTGGATGCCGCGGCGCTGGATGCCAACCAGAAGGCGCTGCGCCGCAAGACCCATGAAACCATCGGCAAGGTCGGTGACGACTATGGCCGCCGCCACAGCTTCAATACCGCGATCGCTGCGGTGATGGAGCTGATGAACGCGCTGGCCAAGTTCGAGGATGGCAGCGAGCAGGGCCGCGCGGTGCGCCAGGAAGCGCTGCAGGCGATCGTGCTGCTGCTCAACCCGATCACCCCGCATGCCAGCCACGCCCTGTGGCAGGTGCTGGGTCATGGCGAGACGCTGCTGGAAGACCAGCCGTTCCCGCAGGCCGACAGCAGCGCGCTGGTGCGCGATGCGCTGACCCTGGCGGTGCAGGTCAACGGCAAGCTGCGTGGCACCATCGAGGTGGCGGCCGATGCCGCGCGCGAGCAGGTCGAGGCGCTGGCCCTGGCCGAGCCCAACGCGGCCAGGTTCATGGAAGGCCTGACGGTGCGCAAGATCATCATCGTCCCGGGCAAGATCGTGAACATCGTCGCTGCCTGATGTCCCCGGCACCGGTCACCCGCGCGGTGGCCGGTGCCATTTCATGAGCAGGGCCGGGCGCCTGATGGCCCTGCATTCACGCGGCTTCGGGCACGCTGTGTGTTGCCGTGATCGCCCGGCTCCGCCAGACTGTCTCCATGACCCGAATCCTGCTTGCCCTCGTTCTTGTCCTCGGCCTCGCCGGCTGCGGTTTCCATCTGCGCAACAAGCTGATGCTGCCGACCGACACTGCCCCGGTGAAGGTGGTCTCCACCGCCCCGTACAGTGAACTGGTCAAGCTGCTCAACCGCAGCCTGCTGGCCTCCGGTGCCAAGCTGGCCGATGAGGACAGCAAGGGACCCAACGCCCAGCTGCAGGTGCTGTCCGAGCGCTGGGGTGACCTGCCGATCGCCATCGACTCGCAGGGCCGCGCACAGGAATACAGCCTGCGCTACGCGGTGATCTTCATCTTCCGTCGCGAGGATGGCAGCGAACTGGTGCCGCAGCAGGTGATCGAACTGTCGCGCGACTATGTGTCGCCGCCGACCGACGCCACCGGTACCACCACCGAACGCGAAATCCTGGCCACGGAGCTGCGCCGGGAAATGTCCGCCTCGATCATCCGCCGTATCGACAGCGTGGTCCGCGCCGAGATCGAGAAGGGCGGCAGCCTGTCCGCGCCGAAGGCCAAGCCGATCGAGGGTGCGGTGCCGGCCGCCGACGCCAAGCACTGAGCGGCAGCGACGATGGAACTGCGTCCGGAGCAGCTGGCCAGCCAGGGCGCTGACACCCCGTTGGCGCCGGTGTACCTGATCGCAGGCCCGGAAACCCTGCGCGTGCTGGAGGCGGCAGATGCCGTCCGCGCGCGCGCGCGCGCCTCCGGCATCGGCGAACGCGAAGTGTTCGACGCCGACGGGCGGGATTTCGACTGGAACCAGCTCGACGCCAGCTTCAATGCGCCCAGCCTGTTCAGCGCCCGCCGCCTGGTCGAGGTGCGCCTGCCCAGCGGCAAGCCCGGCAAGGACGGCGCCGAAGTGATCAGCCAGTTCTGCGCCAATCCGGCGCCGGACGTGGTGCTGATGATCACCGCCAATGAATGGAGCAAGGCCCATCAGGGCAAGTGGGCCGAGGCGGTCAGCCGCATCGGCGTGCTGTCGGTGGCCTGGGCGATCAAGCCGCACGAGCTGCCGGACTGGATCGAGCGCCGCCTGCGCGGCAAGGGCCTGCGTGCCGACCCGGCCGCCGTGCAACGCCTGGCCGAGCGGGTGGAGGGCAACCTGCTGGCCGCCGCCCAGGAAATCGACAAGCTGGCGCTGTTGGCCGATGGCCAGCCGCTGGATGTGGAGCGGATGGAATCGCTGGTGGCTGACGCTGCCCGCTACGACGTGTTCCGGCTGGTGGAGGCGACGTTCTCCGGCCAGCCGCCGGCCGTGCTGCGCATGCTGGCTGGCCTGCGCGGCGAAGGCGAAGCGGTGGCCGCACTGATGCCGATCGTGATCCGTGAACTGCTGGCCGGTGCCGGCCTGGCCCGTGTGCAGGCCCGTGGCGGCAACCTGGCCGCCGAAATGAAATCGCGTGGCATCTGGGAATCACGGCAGGCGCCCTACAAGCGCGCGCTGCAGCGGCACCCGGAAGGCAAGCGCTGGGAACGCTTCGTGGCCGAAGCCGGGCTGGTCGACCGCATCGCCAAGGGGAGGGCCGACGGCGATGCCTGGCTGGCGCTGGAGCGCCTGCTGGTGGCCGTGGCCGAACCGCGTGCCGTGCGCCTGCTGGCGCGGGCCTGAGCGATGAGCCTGCGGATCTATTACGGGGGCACCTTCGATCCGGTGCACCTGGGGCATCTGGCAATCGCGCGAGCCGCCCGGGACGAACTGCAGGTGGCCGTGCGCATGTTGCCGGCAGGCGATCCGCCGCACCGTGCGGTGCCCGGCGCTACCGCCGAGCAGCGCTGCACCATGTTGTCGCTGGCCATCGGCGACGAACCGGGCCTGCTGCTGGACCGTCGTGAACTGGACCGTGCCACGCGCTATCCCGGTCGTCCGTCCTACACCGTCGATACCCTGCGCGAGCTGCGTGGCGAGCTGGGCCCAAGCCGGCCATTGGCCTGGCTGGTGGGCGCCGACAGCCTGCTGGGCCTGTCCGGCTGGCACGAATGGGAGGCCCTGTTCGGGCTGGCCCACTTCGTGGTGGCCGAGCGGCCGGGCAGCCCGCTGCAGGCGTCGATCGACGGTGAACTGGGGCGTGCCCTGCAGGGGCGCTGGGCCGACAACGAACAGGCCCTGTTCGCCAGCCCGGCCGGACGCATCCTGCGCCTGCACCACCCGCTGCGCGAGGAATCGGCCAGCGCCGTGCGCTCGCAGATCGCCGCCGGTGGCCCCTGGCGCGCCCTGCTGCCGCCGGCTGTCGCGGACTACGTCGCTGCACACGGGCTGTACCGCCCGGCCACAGCGTGAATGGCGCCGCCGTGCCATCCCCGTATAATCGCCCCCACGTTTATCGAGTCGATCCATTTTGAGCAACCAGACCCAGCCCCAGACCATCAAGGTCGATCTGCCCAGCCCGCCGCCGTCCGTGCCGGAACTGCTGGCCAGCGTCCGCCAAGCCACCGAAGACCTGAAGGCCAAGGACCTGGTCGAGATCGACGTGCGCGGCCGGTCCAGCGTTGCCGACTACATGATCGTCGTTTCGGGCACCTCGACCCGCCACGTCAAGTCGATCGCCGATGAAGTCGTGCGCTTCGCCAAGAACATCGACGTGATGCCGCTGGGTGTTGAAGGCGAGCGCGAAGCCGAGTGGGTGCTGGTCGATCTGGGCGACGTGATCGTCCATGTGATGCTGCCGCGCGTGCGTGAGTTCTACGCCCTCGAGCGCCTGTGGACCGTTGGCGACCAGCCGCCGTCCAGCGACGACGAAGTGGCCTGAGCCGCACGTTGATGCATCCCTTCGACGGCGCCGATGGCGCCGTCGACGTTTTGGAGGACCGTGTAGATGAAAGCCCGCCTGATCGCCACCGGTGAACGCGCGCCCAGCTGGGTCGCGCAGGGCTTCGCCGAGTACCAGAAGCGGCTGTCGCACTGGCTGCCGTTCGAGCTGGTGGAAATCGAGCCCGGCTTGCGCGGCAAGGGACGTGATCCGCGCCGCGCCACTGAAGAGGAAGGCAAGCGGGTCATCGCTGCGCTGCCGAAGAACGCCTATGTGGTGGCACTGGATGTGCCAGGACGACAGCTGAGTTCCGAACAGCTGGCACAGCGCCTGGAGCATTGGCGCGGGCAGGGCCGCGACCTGGCGTTCCTGATTGGTGGCCCGGAAGGGCATTCGCCGGAGGTGTCCGCGCTGGCCGATGAGAAGTGGTCGATCGGACCGCTGACGCTGCCGCACATGCTGGTGCGCCTGGTGGTGGCCGAGCAGCTGTATCGGGCCGCCGCAATGATTGCCAATCACCCCTACCATCGCGCGTGAAGAGTGGTTATACTAGTCGTCTGCCCGAATAGCTCAGCCGGTTAGAGCACTTGACTGTTAATCAGGGGGTCGTTGGTTCGAGTCCAACTTCGGGCGCCACCTTGAGAAACCTGCATCGCAAGATGCAGGTTTTTTTTTGTCGCTACACTCTGCTGCTGCAACCATGGATGCCGATCATGCGCGTGCTGCTGTCCTCGAGCTTCCTGCTGCTGGCGATGGTGCCGTTCGCCACAACGAAGGCCGCGCCTTCCACCTGGCATCCGCCACAGGGCACCACCGAGCTTCCGTTGTGGCCGCAGGGCACGGTGATCGCGCCGCCGAAGTTGAAGGGGCCCGAGCAGGTCAGCGAAGTGATCTCCGAAGCCAGTGGCGAACACTGGATGATGCTGCAGAACGTCGCTGCGCCGACCCTCACCGTGTTTCCACCGAAGGGACCGGCCACCGGCACCGCAGTGATGGTGGTGCCTGGCGGAGGCTATCGGGTGCTGGCGATGGACCTGGAAGGCAGCGAGATCTGCGGCTGGCTGACCGCACAGGGCATCACCTGTGCATTGCTGAAGTACCGGGTGCCAGCCTCTGGCCCGAACTGGGACCCCGAGTGCAACTGCCGCGACATTCCGAAAGTGCCGATGGCCCTGCAGGATGCACAGCGTGCAATGGGCCTGCTGCGCGCACAGGCCGAGCGCTGGTCAATCAATCCCAAGCGGATCGGGGCGATCGGCTTTTCCGCCGGTGGTCACGTGGTGGCGGGACTGAGCACGCACGCGCTGCGCAGCTACGCGCCGGTCGATGCTGCGGATAAGCAACCCAGCCGTCCCGATTTCGCGATGGTGATGTATTCCGGGCACCTGTGGGCAGGGCACGGGAAGGGATTGTCGCTGGTCAGGGACATCACCGTGGATGACAAGGTGCCGCCGACGTTCATCGCGCAGGCCACCGACGATCGCACCGATGACGTGCGCGAATCGCTGGCCTATTACCGTGCCTTGGCGGACGCGGGCGCGCCGGTGGAAATGCATCTGTTTGCACGCGGCGGCCACGCATTCGGGCTGCGCATGAAGGATGCACCGGTCGCGGCGTGGCCGCAGCTGGCCGAGCGCTGGATGCAGGATATCGGCATGCTGGCGGATCGCCAGTTGTAGAGCCGAGCCATGCTCGGCTGCCTGTGTGAAGCCGAGCGCGGGCTCGGCTCTACAGTGCCAGCTCACCTCTGCAGAAGGCCACCAGCGTGGCGATCGCCACCGCCAGGATCGCGCCGAACAGTACCCACTCCCAGCGCGTGAATACCCGCTCGCCGCGCTGGCGCCGGGTCAAAGCGAACAACACCACGCCGGGCACGTACAGCAGTACCGACAGCAGCAGGTTGTCCAGGCCGCCGGCATACACCAGCCACAGCGCATAGGCGCTGGCCAGCAGTGCGACCCCGAAATCGCGCCAGCGCACGCCTGGTTCGCCGGTGTAGGCCTGCCCGCGCCAGGCCAGCTGCACGCCGAACGCGGTGGACAGGAAGTAGGGCACCAGGCTCATCGACGCAGCGAGCAGCACCAGCCCGGTGTAGCTGCCCGAACTGACCAGCACCATCAGCAGGAACAACTGGATCAGGCCATTGCTCAACCACAGTGCATTGGCCGGCACGCCACGCGCGTTCTCGCGGCCGAGGAAGGCCGGCATGGTGCCGTCACCGGCGGCGGCATACAGCACTTCGGCGCACAGCAGCACCCAGGCCAGCAATGCGCCGAGTACGGAGACGATCGAACCGATGATGATCACCGTCGCGCCCCATTCGCCGACGATGGCGCGCAGCACGTAGGCCATCGACGGATTGGGCAGCCCGGCCAGTTCGGCCTGCGACAGCACGCCCATCGACAGCAGGCTGACCAGTACCAGCAGCAGCCAGACCCCGAGGAAACCGATCACCGTGGCACGGCCGACGTCGGCACGGCGCGCGGCACGTCGCGAATAGATGCTGGCCCCTTCGATGCCGATGAACACCCACACGGTCACCAGCATCATGCCGCGCAGCTGCTGGCCGAGGTCGCCGAGTGCGGGCGTACCGAGGAAATCGGCGCGGAACACGTCCATGCGGAACGCGCCCGCCGCCAGGATCAGGAACAACGCGATGGGCAGCAGCTTGGCCACCGTCACCAGGCCGTTGACGATGGCGGCCGTGCGCAGGCCGCGCAGCACCAGCAGGTGCACGGTCCACAGCAGCAGTGATGAAGCGGCTACGGCGGCGGGTGTATTGCCTTCACCGAAGACCGGCACGAAGTGGCCGAGGCCACTGAAGATCAGTACGAAGAAGCTGGCGTTGCCGAGCACCGACGCCACCCAGTAGCCCCACGCCGCGGAGAAGCCGATGTAGTTGCCGAAGCCTTCGCGCGCATAGGCGTAGATGCCGGTATCCAGGTCGGGGCGACGATTGGCCAGGGCCTGGAACACGAAGGCCAGCATCAGCATGCCGGCGCCACTGACCGCCCAGCCGATCAAGGCGGCGGCCGGGCCGGCGCTGCGCGCGACGTTCTGCGGCAGTGAAAAGATGCCGGCGCCGACCATCGAGCCGACTACCAGTGCAGTCAACGCGGGCAGGCCCAGCCGTTGCGATGTCGCGGCCATGGAGATCCCCTGCGGCGCGAATGCCGCGAGCATACGGTAGCCATGTCCTCGTGAACATGTCCGCAAGAGCCAGCGGGCAAGCGCCAGCCTGCAGGAACCGGCCCGCGTGAAAACGACGAAGGCCCGGGCAACGGCCCGGGCCTTCGAAGGTGACGCTGCAACCGGTCTTACTTGAACGTGTACTTGAAGCCGACGGTGTAGTAACGGCCCAGCGCACCGGAGAAGTGCATCGGGTTGTAGTTCACCGCGCCGTAGGTGGTCGGATCGAGCGGGGCGATGCGGTCGAACACGTTGGCCACCGAGGCGTTGAGTTCGAACGAGTCGTTGATGCTCCAGCGACCGGACAGGTCCATCGTGGTGAACGAAGAGATCTTCTTCACCGGCGTACCGTCAGCGTAGAAGGCCAGGTAGCTGCCACCACGGCTGTCGATGTTGTCCATCTTGCTGATGTAGTTGACGATGCCGCTGACGCTCCACGGGCCCTGCTTCCAGGTGGTGCCGAAGTTGACCTTGTCCTTCGGCGTACCGATGCAGTTAGTGACGTCGCAGTTGCCGTGGGTACCCACGTAATCAACCGTGTCGCCGCCTTCGGTGCGCTCGAACTTCAGGATGTGGCTCCACTGCAGGTCCAGCTCCAGCTGGCCCGGGCCGATCTCGAAGGTCTGGCGGATATCGGTATCGATACCGCGCACGCGCGACGAGCTGGCATTCACGTAGCCGGTGTTGACCGCCAGGATGGTGCCGCTGTTGGCCACGCCATTGAGATTGTTGCTGTCGCGCAGCACGTTGCCGGCCAGGATCGCCGCCGCCGTGCTGCCCTGCACGATCTCGTTGGTACGCTTGATCTGCCAGGCATCGACGGTCATCGAGGTGGTCGAAGTCGGCTGCAGCACGATGCCGACCGAGTAGCTCTTGGACTCTTCCGGCTTCAGCAGCTTGTTCGGCTTGGTGATGATCGCCACCGAATTGGCGCCACATTCGCTGGCAGCGCCGCCGCTGATCTGGCAACGCACCGGGTCGACCGCAGTGGAGAAGGCGGCCAGGCCACCGTCACCGTTCTCGGCCGGGTTCGGCGCGCGGAAACCTTCGGCGTAGCTGGCGCGCAGGGCGATCCAGTCGGCCGGGGTCCACTTCACGCCCAGCTTCGGCGTAGCCTTGCCTTCGCCGCTTTCGTACTTGTCGTAACGCAGGGCGCCGGACAGTTCCAGCTGTTCCAGCACCGGTGCCGACAGTTCGACGTAGCCGGCGTAGACGTTCTGGGTGCCGTCATAGGCCGAGTAGCCCAGGCCGATGATGTCGCCCTGGTCGGTGTAGGTCTGCGGGGTCAGGCTGTTGCTGGTCTTGCGCCACTCGGTACCGATCGCCAGGCCCAGCGGACCACCCTTCAGGTCCATCAGGCTGCGCGAGACGGTGAAGTCGAACATGTCCAGGCTGGACTTGGCGCGGGCGCTGATCGTGGGCGAGATGTAGTCGTACAGCGCCTGCGAGTTCTTGCCGGCATCATCACCGATACGCCACACGCCACCGGCGCAGTTGGCATTGCCCAGTGCACACTGGACGGCGCTGTAGCGCAGGAAGCCGGTGCGCTTGTTGGTCAGGTCGGTGCCCGAGTGCAGGTAGGCGGTGTCGTAGCTCCAGTCGCCCCAGTTGCCCTTGATGCCGACCAGAAAGCGGTTGAACTCATTGGTGTTGTCGGTCACGCGCGGGCCGACATCCCAGGCCGAGTAACGCACGCGGCGCGCCGTGCCCGGGGTCGGGTTGTCGGGATGGTTCGGGCCCAGCACGGTGGCACCGGGGCCACTGTTGGCATTGACCGGGCCGCCCGGATAGCCCCAGCCGCCCGACACGCCGGACGGGGTGTTGCTGAAGATGGTTTCCTTCTTCGAGTAGCCGATCTCGGTGTAGATCTCGCCGCCTTCACCGAAGGCGAAGCTGGCGCGACCGAACACGTTGACGTACTTCTCTTCCGGAATCAGGTCGCGGTACTGCTGCGCCGGATCCCACAGGCAGCCATCGGCGGCGATGCTGGCCGGGGTCTGCCCACCGATGGTGGTCAGGCCGGCGCAACCCGGCAGCGGCACCAGATGGCCGGTGGCGTCGAGGTAGGAGCCGTTCGGGCCGGAACCGCCGGAGGTGCCACCACGGGTGTAGGCACCGCCGAGGAACTGGGCGGTCTTGTCATAGCCCCACGGGCGGGTGTCACCGGTACCGATCCACTTGCGGTTCTTGCGGTCGCTGATCTTGATCGCGTCGGTCTTGCCAACGTCCAGGCTGAAGAAGGCGTTCCAGCCATCGGTGGCCAGGTCGCCGGTACCGGCGGTCAGGGTTGCCTTCCGGGCGTCGCCATCGCTGTCACCGGACAGGCCGTAGGAGCCACGCAGGATGGCGCCCTGGAAGTCGCTGCGCAGGATGATGTTGACCACGCCGGCGATGGCATCGGAGCCGTAGATCGCCGAAGCGCCGTCCTTCAGGACTTCCACGCGCTCGACGGCATCGAGCGGAATGGTGCTGAGGTCGGTGAAGACCTTCTGTCCGTCATCGGCCAGGCCATAGGTGGCCATGCGGCGGCCGTTCAACAGTACCAGCGTCGAGCCGGCGCCCAGGCCGCGCAGCGAAATGCCGGCACCACCGCCGGCGAAACCGTTGCCGAAGGTCTTGGGAATCGAGCCGGCGCCATCGGCGGTGATGGTCTGCAGGTACTCGGCCAGCGAGGTCTTGCCGGTGCGGTCGATTTCCTGGCGGGTCACCACCTGCACCGGCGACGGTGTCTCGGTGTTGGTGCGCGGGATGTTGGAGCCGGTGACCGTGATGCGGTCGAGGTTGGTGGCCTTTTCCTGCGCGAAGGCGGAGGAGGAAGCGACGGCGCCGGCCAGCAGCAGGGCGCCGCCGGTGAGGATGTGGGTGATGGACGATGCCAGGGTGCTGCGGCGGCGGCTGGCGGGCCGTTGGATCGGGTGTTTCACAGCTTCTCTCCTAACTGGAAAACCGTAGCGTTGAGGGCTGTCGCCGGATCGATACCGGGACGCGCCAATCTAGGTTTCCTGCAGGTGACGAAGTCGTGAAATTTTGCTTAATCGGTAACGCTTGGTCCCTGGCCTGTCCGCATTTCCCGGGCAGCGGCAGGGACCGGCCCGGCGCGAGGCCGGGCCGGTGGTGGGGCTCAGTCGGGCAGCGAGAACTGTACCGGTACCAGGCCGATGGCCGGAACTGCCACGCCGTCACGCTGGGCAGGCTCGAAGCGCCAGTGCCGGAGCACCTGCTGGCGGGCGGCCTGGTCCAGGTTGCGCGAGCCGCTGCTGCGCTCGACGCTGACCGCGACCGGTTGGCCATGGCTGTCCACTTCCACCCGCAACAGCACTGTTCCCTGTTCGTGGTTGCGCAGGGACTGGATGGGGTAGGTCGGCGGCGGGGCGCTGCGGTACTGCAGCTGGGCGCCGGCCAGAGGGGTGGACGTGTCGATGCTGGGCGCCAGCTGCGGCGGAGCCGGTTCGGCGGCCGGCAGCGCGATGCCCTGGGTCTCCTCCACGGTCGCGGTGGGCGCCGGCAGTGGCGGTACCACCGGCTGCGTTCGCGGTTTCGGCACCACCTGGACGATCTCCCTGGGCGGGACCGGAACCGGCGGCGTTGGCGGTGGCGGGATCTTCTCGATCAGCCGGACCGGCGTCTTTTCACGCGGGACCTGCACGGCCTGGTAGGTCGCAGGGATGAGCAGCAACAGGAAGGCCAGCAGGTGCAGGGCGATCGCCGCGCTCCAGGCGGCCACCCGGGCGGGGTCGAAATGCAGGGATGCAACGGGGTACGTACGAACCATGATCCACCTCCATGCCAGTGACGAAGTCCTCAACGCACCAGGGCCCGTGGCGGGGTTGCCGCACGCGGCTGGCAGTCCATCAGTAGCGCGGCACGACGGCTACTGCCTAGAGGCAGGGGCATGATCGTTGGGCTGGCCTTCAGCCAGTGTCGGCGGAGGGCACGAAAAAGGCGGGCCCCCTGCGGGACCCGCCTGTGTCGTCGACCGCGGCGGACGCGATCAGCGGCCCAGTTCGAACACCACGTCCAGGTTGACCGAGACGGTCGATTCGCCCGGTGCGACCGGGGTGGCCTTGTCCATCGCCGCACCGGCCGCCATGGTGCGCATCATCTGCATCGGGCGGAAACCGCCGCTGCTGTTCTCGGAGATGCTGACGATGCGGCGCACCTGCAGGCCCAGCGACTTGGCATAGGTCTGGGCGCGGGCCTGGGCCTTCTTCAGCGCGGCCAGGCGGGCTTCGTCATAGACCGGTTCCGGCTGGTCGATCTCGAAGCTGGGGCCGTTGATCTGGTTGGCGCCCTGAGCGGCCAGCGCATCGAGCACCTTGCCGAGCTTGGCGATGTCACGGACCTTCAGGCTGACCGTGTTGCTGGCCTGGTAGCCGGTGATCTTCGGCGCCTCGTTGTCGGCATAGCGGTACTGCGGGTTGAGGCTGACGCCGCTGGTCTGCACGTCGCGCTCGGCGATGCCGGCGGCCTTGATCGCGGCCAGCACCTTGTCCATCTGCTGGGCGTTCTGGCGCATGGCGCTGTTGCCGTCGGCGGCCTGGGTGACCACGCCGGCCGACAGGGTGGCGACGTCCGGCACGCGGGTGGCCTCGGCGTTGGCCGAAATGTTCAGCAGGGTGCCTTCGGCCGCGGCGGCGATCGACGGCGACGACGGAGCAGCATGGGCAGTCATCGAGGTTCCAAGGGCGAGGGACAGGGCGAGCAGCAGCGGGGTGGCGGTCAGGCGCATGGGATCTCCTTGTTGTGCGGTGAGGGTGGTGTCGTAGCGATGAACGCGCTGTGAGCCTGTAAGGGGTTGTACGCGTTCCGTAACGGGTTGCCGACGATTCAGGTGACGGGCTCAGGTTATGCTGTGCCGATGCTCTATCTTGCTTCCCGCTCCCCCCGACGCAACCAGTTGCTGGCCCGACTCGGACGCCCCTTCCAGGCCCTGGACCTGGAGGTCGTCGAGCAGCGCGCCGCGACCGAGAGTGCCGAACAGTATGTGTGCCGGGTCGCCGCCGACAAGGCGCGCGCCGGGCTGGCCCGGGTGCTGGCCGAAGACCCGCAGGCGCGGGTGCTCGGCTCGGACACCGAGGTGGTGCTGGACGGTGAAGTGTTCGGCAAGCCGGCCGACGCCGCCGGCGCGCGCGCGATGCTGGCGCGCCTGGCCGGGCGCACCCACCAGGTGATGACTGCGGTGGTGGTGGTCGGCGCCGACGGGCTGGACAGCGAACTGGTCATTTCCGAAGTGACCTTCGCCCCGATCGCCGCCGCCGACATCGCCGCCTATGTCGCCACCGGCGAGCCGTTGGACAAGGCCGGGGCCTACGCCATCCAGGGCGGGGCCGAGCGCTGGATCGAACATCTTTCCGGCAGCTACTCCGGCGTCATGGGGCTGCCATTGCTGCATACCGATCGTCTGCTGGCGCGCTGTGGCGTGCCGGCCCCCACTGCCGATGCCGCCAGGGAGGCTGCCGATGTCTGAGGAAATCCTGGTCAATGTGACCCCCCGCGAAACCCGGGTCGCGGTGATCGAGAACGGCATGCTGCAGGAACTGCACATCGAGCGCGGCTGGCGCCGGGGTGTGGTCGGCAACATCTACAAGGGCAAGGTGCAGCGGGTCATGCCCGGCATGCAGGCCGCGTTCGTCGAGGTCGGCCTGGAGCGCGCCGCGTTCCTGCACGCCAACGACGTGGTGCGCCCGGCCCCGGTGGCCAGTGCCGACACCGAGAACACGACCCTGCCGCCGCCGGCCAGCGTGCCGATCGTCGAGCTGCTGCGTGACGGCCAGGACATCGTGGTGCAGGTGGTGAAGGACCCGATCGGCACCAAGGGTGCACGCCTGACCACGCAGATCAGCATTCCCTCGCGCTACATGGTGCTGCTGCCGCAGTCCAAGGTGGTGGGGGTGTCCGCGCGCATCGAGGATGAAACCGAGCGCGCCCGCCTGAAGGCGCTGGTGACCGAGTTGTCGGCGCAGCACGGCGGCTACGGCTACATCGTGCGCACCAACGCCGAAGGCCAGCCGGCCGAGGCCATCGCCGAGGACATCGCCTACCTGTCGCGCGTGTGGAACGTGGTCGAGCGCCGCGGCCGCGAAGCGCCGTCGTGCAGCATCATCTATGAAGACCTGAGCCTGCCGCTGCGGTCGGTGCGCGACCTGATCCGCAAGGACGTGGACAAGGTGAAGGTGGACTCGAAGGAGACCTTCGGCCAACTGCAGGCCTTCGTCGCCAAGTACATGCCGGTGCTGGCCGAGAAGCTGGAGCTGTACTCCGGTGACCGCCCGATCTTCGACATGTTCGGCGTGGAGGACGAGATCGGCCGCGCGCTGGACAAGCAGGTGCCGCTGAAATCCGGTGGCTACCTGGTGATCGACCAGACCGAGGCGATGACCACCATCGACGTCAACACCGGCTCGTTCCTCGGCCAGCGCAACCTGGAAGAAACGGTGTTCCGCACCAACCTGGAAGCGGCGCAGGCGGTGGCGCGGCAGCTGCGGCTGCGCAACCTGGGCGGCATCATCATCATCGACTTCATCGACATGGATGATGCGGAGCATCGTCGCCAGGTGCTGCGCACGCTGGAAAAGGCGCTGGCCCGCGACCATGCCAAGACCACGGTCTATGATTTCTCGCCGCTGGGCCTGGTGGAGATGACCCGCAAGCGTACGGTGGAAAGCCTGGAGCGCCAGCTGTCGGAGACCTGCCCGCAGTGCAGCGGCCGCGGCAGCATCAAGACCACCGAGACGGTGACCTATGAGATCTTCCGCGAGATCACCCGTGCCGTGCGCCAGTTCGATGCTGCGCGCCTGCTGGTGATCGCCTCGACCAAGGTGGTCGCGCGCATTACCGATGAGGAATCCTCGGCGGTGGCCGAGCTGGAAGAGTTCCTCGGCAAGAGCATCCGCTTCCAGGCGGACGAGCAGTACCTGCAGGAGCAATTCGATGTCGTTCTGCTCTGATCCTCGCCGGCTGCAGGCCGGCGGTGGCCGATGAGCGCGCCGCCGCGCCTGCGACTGCGAAGGATCCGCCGTCATTTCATTGCCGCCTGTGCGGTGGGCCTGGTCGGGCTTGCACTGCTGGTGGGCACGCTCAGCCAGCTGCTGCCGCTGGCCGAGCGTCATCCTGACAGGATCGCCGCCTGGCTGAGCGAGCGTGCCGGCCAGCCGGTGCGTTTCGACCAGCTGCAGACCGCCTGGACCCGTCGTGGCCCGCTGCTGCAGCTGAAAGGCCTGCGCATCGGCGCCGGGCAGGGCCTGGCGATCGGCGAGGCCGAGGTGCTGGTATCGATGTACAGCGGGCTGCTGCCCGGGCGCTCGCTGACCGAGCTGCGCCTGCGTGGCCTGGCGCTGGATCTGCAGCAGGGCGAGGACGGACGCTGGACGGTGCGCGGGCTGCCGCAATCGGACAACGGCGGCGATCCGCTGGATGCGTTGCGCCGGCTGGGCGAGCTGCAGGTGATCGGAGGGCGCCTGGGCGTGCACGCGCCGACGTTGGGCATCGACACCACGCTGCCGCGCATCGACCTGCGCATGCGGGTCAATGGCGATCGCCTGCGCGTGGGCGTACGCGCCTGGGCGCAGCCCGAAGCGCTGCCGCTGACCGCGGTGCTGGACGTGGACCGTGCGCGCGGCAACGGCGAGGCCTGGCTGGGCGCCGACCCGGTCGATTTCCACGCCTGGGCGCCCTTGCTGGCGGCTGGCGGCGTGCGCCTGCGCGAGGGCAAGGGCGAGTTGAACCTGTGGTTGACCCTGCGCGATTTCGCGCCGGTGGCGCTGACCACGGATTCGGACCTGCGCGACGTGCGTATCGATGGCGCACCGATACCCGGCATGGCGGCGCCGCAGCTGCAGCTGCAGCGACTGCAGGCCCGCCTGCGCTGGCAGCGCCAGGCCGAGGGCTGGGCGCTGCAGGTACCGCAGCTGCGGCTGAAGAATGAAGACGGCGAGCAGCGCCTCGATGGCCTGCAGCTGCAGGTCGGCAAACAGCTGCAGGTCCGTTCCGGTGAAGTGCAGGCCGGCATCGCACTGCGTGCGCTGGCCCTGAGTGATCGCCTTGAGCCGGGCCTGCGTCGCTGGCTGTTCCTGTCCAGGCCGCAGCTGGACGTGCGCGCCTTGCAGCTGTCGGGCGAACGCGATGGCCCCCTGTGGGCGCAGGGTGAACTGCAGTCGCTGGGTTTCGCCAGCGTGGGCAACTCGCCCGGCCTGCGCGGCCTGGGCGGGCGCTTTGAAGGCGACGCCGACGGCTTCAGCCTGCAGCTGCAACCGCAACGGCAGCTGCAGTTCGATTGGCCGACCGGCTTCGGCGTGCGCCATGACCTGCACCTGGCCGGACAGATCGTGGGCTGGCGCGACGAGGGCGGTGGTTGGCGGATCGGGACGCCGGCGATGCGTGTGGAAGGCACCGACTACGCGGCCGACGTGCGCGGCGGGGTCTGGTTCCAGGGCGACGGCACGCGGCCGTGGCTGCAGCTGGCCGCGAAGCTGGACGACGTGCCGATGACGGCGGCCAAGCGCTTCTGGATCCACTCCAAGATGAGCAAGGGCGCCACCGACTGGCTGGACATGGCGCTGGCTGGCGGCCAGGTGCGCAATGGCGTCGGCCTGGTCACCGGTGACCTGGACGACTGGCCGTTCGACAACAATGATGGCCGCTTCGAGGCCACCGGCCACATCACCAATGGCGACATCCGCTTCCAGCACGACTGGCCGCTGATGAGCCAGGTCGACGCCGACATCGCATTCATCGGCCCTGGCTTCGACATGCGTGGACGGGGTGATCTTGCCGGCGTGGCGGTACAGAAATTCGAAGCGGGCATTCCGGACTTCGGGCACCAGCCGTTGTACGTACGTGCCGACGCGCCGAGCGAGGCCGGCAAGCTGCTGGCGATGCTGCGCCAGAGCCCGTTGCACAAGGATTACGGCGATACGCTGGACAATCTGGTCGCCAGTGGTCCGGCCCATGTGACCTTCGATCTGCTGCAGCCGCTGCATCAGGACGAGGGCGAGGGCCACCTGCAGGGCACGGTCGATCTGGCCGGCGTGAAGCTGGTCGACAAGCGCTTCCAGCTGACCTTTGACAACATGCACGGGCAGGCGCGCTACAGCAATGGCGGTTTCGGCGCCGAGGACCTGGCGGTGCGCCACCTCGGCCAGGAAGGACGGCTGAGCCTGCGTGCCGGCGGTTACGTGCATGACAGCACGCGCGCCTTCGAGTCGCAGCTGACCGCCCGCCTCGATGCCAGCGTGCTGATCGACCGTGCTCCCGAGATGGCCTGGCTCAAGCCTTACATCAACGGCAATTCGGCCTGGACCATCGGCGTCAACCTGCCCAAGGTGGCGCCCGGCGCGCCTGCGCCGCCGAGCGAGCTGCGACTGAGTTCGGACCTGGTCGGCACCCGGCTCGACCTGCCGGCGCCGCTGGACAAGCCGGCCGCCGAGCCGCTGGCGACCACGGTGGCCGCGCAGCTGCCGATGGGCGCCGGCCGAATCGATGTGGCGTTCGGCCAGCGCCTGGCCCTGGCCGCGCGCAGCCACAACAACCAGACCGGTGTGCAGGTCACGCTGGGCAGCGACCATGTCGACCGCGAGCCGCCGGCGAGCGGACTGACGGTCAATGGCCGCAGCCCGACCCTGGATGCGCTGGAGTGGATCAGCCTGGCGCGCGGTGGAAGTGACGACGACGCGATGCCGCTGCGCGCGGTCGACGTGCAGGTCGGCCAGCTCAAGCTGATCGGCGGAGTGTTCGAGCAGACCCGGCTGCAGCTGCACCCGGGCCCGCAGGCACTGGACGTGCGCCTGGACGGGCCGTCGCTGGCCGGCCGCCTGACCGTACCCAACGCCGACGGCGGCACCATCAGCGGCCAGCTTGACCGCGTGCACTGGCAGTCACTGCCGATGGCACCGGGTGCGGCCGTCGTGCCGGCGCGGGTACAGGCCGGTGCCAATGACATGGACCCGGCCAAGCTGCCGCCGTTCGCGCTGGACATCGCCGACCTGAAGTTCGGCAAGGTGGTGCTGGGCCAGGCGGTGCTGCGCACGCGCCCGCTGGCCAACGGCCTGAACGTGGACGCGTTGCGCTTCCGCGCGCCGGACCAGGAAATCGACATCACCGGCCGCTGGCTCGGCCGTACGGGCGGCGCCCGTACCGAACTGACCGCGCAGGTGCGCAGCGAGGACCTGGGCGGGCTGATGCAGAACCTTGATTACGGCGGCCAGCTGCGCGGCGGTTCCGGCCAGGCGCAGCTGCAGGCGGCCTGGAGCGGGGGGCCGTCGGACTTCCAGCTGGGCAACCTGCAGGGCAGCCTCGACCTGCATGCGCGCAATGGCCAGCTGCTGGAGCTGGAGCCGGGCGCCGGCCGCGTGCTGGGCCTGCTCAGCGTCGCGCAGCTGCCGCGGCGGCTGATGTTCGATTTCCGCGACTTCTTCTCCAAGGGCTTCGCGTTCAACCAGATCGAGGGCAGCATGCAGTTCGGTCAGGGCATGGCGCGCACCGACAAGGTGCTGATCGAAGGCCCGGCGGCCAACATCACCATCCGTGGCCAGGCCGACCTGCGCAACCAGCAGTTCGACCAGACCATCGACGTCAACCCGCGCGCGGGCAACCTGCTGACCGTGGTCGGTGCGGTGGCCGGCGGCCCGGTGGGGGCGGCGCTGGGCGCGGCCACCAATGCGGTATTGTCCAAGCCGCTGGGCGAGATTGGCGCCCGTACCTACAAGGTGACCGGTCCATGGAAGGAGCCGAAGGTGGAAGTGATCGAGCGCAGCCGCGACAAGACCCCATCACCGCCCGTGCCGGCACCTGCACCGGCCATTCCGCCGACCGTCACCGACCTGCCGCGCTCGCGCTGAGCACGGCTTCCTGTTCACGGGGCTTGCCTGAGCGCCCCCGCACCCCCAGATCGAAACCATGACTGATATCGCCCTGACGCTTGCCCAAGACCGCCTGCTGCGCCCCGGCGGCCTGGATACCGCCGGCCTGGAGCGCACCTTCGGGCAGCTGCTCGGCCCTGGTGTCGACTTCGGCGACCTTTATTTCCAGCACGCCCGCCGCGAGAGCTGGAGCGTGGAAGACGGCATCGTCAAGGACGGCGCCCATTCCATCGAGCAGGGCGTGGGCGTGCGGGCGATTTCCGGCGAGAAGACCGGCTTCGCCTACTCCGATGACATCCATGCCGATGCGCTGCTGGCGGCGGCGCAGTCGGCGCGCGCGATCTCGCGCGAGGGCGGTGCGCAGACCGGACGTTCGCTGCTGCGCGGCAATGCGCGCGCGCTGTACCCGGCGCTGGACCCGATCGACGGC
Organism: Stenotrophomonas sp. PAMC25021; assembly: GCF_004795795.1. NCBI lineage: Bacteria > Pseudomonadati > Pseudomonadota > Gammaproteobacteria > Lysobacterales > Lysobacteraceae > Stenotrophomonas > Stenotrophomonas sp. PAMC25021. The sequence goes on from NZ_CP039255.1 coordinate 3,418,545, forward strand.
ATCGGCAACGAGGCCAAGGTCGAGGTGCTCAAGCGCCTGGATGGCTACCTGCGTGCCGCCGACCCGCGCGTGAAGCAGGTGATGGTGAGCCTGTCCGGCGGCGTCGATACGGTGCTGATCGCCCGCAGCGACGGCGTGCTGGCGGCCGACGTGCGCCCGCTGGTACGCCTGAACGTGCAGGTCATCGTCGAACACAACGGCCGTCGCGAGTCCGGCTACGCCGGTGGTGGTGGCCGTTATGGCTACGAAGCGCTGTTCGCCAGCGGCCGCCCCGAAGCCCTGGCCCAGGAAGCGCTGCGCCAGGCGCTGGTGAACCTGGACGCGGTGCCGGCGCCGGCCGGCATGATGCCGGTGGTGCTCGGCCCGGGTTGGCCGGGCGTGTTGCTGCACGAAGCGGTCGGCCACGGCCTGGAAGGCGACTTCAACCGCAAGGGCACCAGCGTCTACGCCGGCCGCATCGGCGAGCGCGTCGCCGCACCGGGGGTGACCATCGTCGACGACGGCACCCTCGACGGTCGCCGCGGTTCGTTGAACATCGACGACGAAGGCCACCCGAGCCAGTGCACCCCGCTGATCGAGGACGGCATCCTGGTCGGCTACATGCAGGACAGCCTCAACGCGCGGCTGATGGGCATGGCCCCGACCGGCAACGGGCGCCGCGAATCGTTCGCGCACCTGACCATGCCACGCATGACCAACACCTACATGCGCGCCGGCGAGCACGACCCGCAGGAGATGATCCGTTCGGTGAAGAAGGGCCTGTACGCGGTGAACTTCGGCGGTGGCCAGGTCGACATCACCAGCGGCAAGTACGTGTTCTCGGCCACCGAGGCCTACCTGATCGAGGATGGCCGCATCACCACCCCGGTGAAGGGCGCGACCCTGATCGGCAACGGCCCGGAGACCATGCAGAAGGTGCGCATGGTCGGCAACGATCTGGCCCTGGACGAGGGCGTGGGCATCTGCGGCAAGGACGGGCAGAGTGTGCCCGTGGGTGTCGGCCAGCCCTCGCTGTTGATCGAGGGCATCACCGTCGGCGGTACGCAGGCCTGAGCGTGGCGATGGCCGCGGCCACCGCCCGGGCCGGCGCGGACTCAGTCCTCGTCGGCCTCGTCGACCGGATCGCCGGCGTGTTCGTCGCCCGCCGTCTTCAAGCCCAGCGCCGCCGGCAGCATCAGCGTACGCAGCACCTGGAAGATCTCGCGGTAGGCGCGCGGCGGCTTGTTCTTCGCCTTTTCGGCCTGCGCGTTGCGTACCAGGGTGCGCAGCTGCTGGCGGTCGGCCTGCGGGTAGTCGTCAAGCAGGGCGGCCAGCGCCTTGTCACCGTCGGCCAACAGGCGGTCGCGCCAGTCTTCCACGCGGTGCATCATCGCCACTTCGCGGCGGCCAGTCTCGCTGTTGGCGTCCAGCGCATCGCGGATCGCGTCCAGCGTTGCCTCGTCCTCGCGGCGCATGTGCTTGGCCAGGAACGCCAGCTGGCGCTTGTGGGCGATGTGGGCGGTGATGCGCTTGCACTCGGCGATATGCGGCAGCAGGTCTTCCGGGATCGGCAGGCGCGCCAGCTGGGCCGGGGTCAACGACACCAGCTTCTCGCCCAGGGCCAGGACGTCGAGCGCGTCGCGCCGGTTCTGGCTGCGGCTCTTGTCGTGGAATTCACCGGTTTCTTCGTCGCGTCCGCGCATCGTCCCTACCTGATCTCAAAAAAAGTCGCCCGGCGTGATGCCGGGCCCAACCTGTACAGGATAAAGCATTGAACGTGATCGCCCCTGAAGTGGCCGTCGGCGACGACAGCCCGGCCCGGCTGGAACGGCTGGCCGACCTCTCCCAGCAGCTGCTCGACCGCGCCCGCGCGCTGGGCGCCAGCCAGGCCGAGGTCAGTTGCAGCGAGGACCGCGGACTGGAGGTCAATGTCCGCCTCGGCGAGGTCGAGACCGTGCAGTCCACGCGTGACCGCGGCATCGCCGTGACCGTCTATTTCGGCCAGCGCAAGGGCAGTGCCAGCACCGGTGACCTGAACGAGGCCAGCCTGGCCGCTACGGTCGAGCAGGCCTGCGCGATTGCCCGGCATACCGAGGATGACCCGGCTGCCGGCCTGGCCGAGGCCGCACTGATGGCCACCGACTTCCCGGAGCTGGACGGTTGGCACCCGTGGGCGCTGCAGGCCGATGAGGCGGTGGACCTGGCCCTGGCCTGCGAGGCGGCCGGTCGCGAGGCCGACGCGCAGATCCGCAATTCCGACGGCGCATCGGTGTCGAGCATGCAGAGCCTGTCGGTGTATGCCAATTCGCATGGTTTCTTTGGTCGTGAGCGCGGCACCCACCATTCGGTCGGCTGCGCGCTGATCGCCGGGCAGGGCGATGGCATGCAGCGCGATGGCTGGTACACCAGCGCGCTTGCCCGGGAGGACCTGGAAGACGTGGGCCTGGTCGGCCGTCGTGCCGCCGAGCGCACCGTGGCCCGCCTGCAGCCGCGTTCACTGGCTACTGGCAGCATGCCGGTGCTGTTCGCCCCGGAAGTGGCGCGCAGCCTGGTCGGCCACCTGCTGTCGGCGGTGTCCGGCGGCGCCTTGTACCGCCAGGCCAGCTTCCTGTTGGACAGCGTCGGCCAACGCCTGTTCCCGGAATGGATGCAGATCGACGAGCTGCCGCACCTGCGCCGTGGCCTGCGCTCGGCCGCCTTCGACGGCGACGGCGTGGCCACCCGTAGTTCGGCGCTGGTCCGAGACGGCGTACTGCAGCGCTACGTGCTGGGCAGCTATTCGGCGCGCAAGCTGGGCCTGCAGACCACCGCCAATGCTGGCGGCGTGCACAACCTGCAGCTGGCGGCCAATGCCGGCCCGCTGGAAGAGATCGCCCGGCAGATGGGTGACGGCCTGCTGGTGACCGAGCTGATGGGGCAGGGCGTGAACGGGGTGACCGGCGATTACTCACGAGGCGCGGGCGGCTTCCGTGTCGAGAACGGCGAGATCCAGTACCCGGTGGACGGCGTCACCATCGCCGGCAACCTGCGCGAGATGTTCAGCAGCATCGAGGCGGTCGGCAGCGACGTCGACCCGCGCTCGCACATCCGGACCGGTTCGATCCTGCTGGGGCGGATGACCGTCGCCGGTAATGATTGATGGCATTGATGACGTAAGCTATGCGCGCCTGACGCAACCAGCTTGGTGCTGGTGGGTCAAGACCACCCAATGAAAAGGAGTTTTGTCGTGAGCGAATTCGATAACGTCCCGCCGCCGCCGGCAACCACCGATGCCCCGGCCGACCAGCGCACCATGGCGCTGGCTGCGCACCTGCTGGGCATCTTCACCTGGTTCATCGGCGCCCTGATCATCTGGCTGATCAACAAGGATGACGCCAGCAAGGCCTTCGTGACCGACCAGGCCAAGGAAGCGCTGAACTTCCAGATCACCGTGACCATCGCCATGGTCATCAGCATCATCCTGATGGTGGTGATCATCGGCGGCATCCTGGCGCCGATCGTGGGCATCATCAACCTGGTGTTCTGCATCATTGCCGCAGTCAAGGCCAACAACGGCGAAGCCTATCGCTACCCGTTCACCCTGCGCCTGATCAAGTAATACCGGCCGCATGCGCAAGCAGGAACGCCCGGCATTGCCGGGCGTTCCTGTTTGAGGGCAGCGTCACCGGCGGCGATCAGTGATCGCGTTCCACCGCCAGCGTTGCCAGCGCGCGCAGCGCATCGGCCTCTTCGCCATGGCCGGCCAACGTGGCCTGCATGCGTGCGGCCAGTTCGCGCAGCTGCGCCTTCGCGCCGTCCATGCCGAGCAGCGCGGGGAAGGTGCTCTTGTCCTGCGCCTCGTCCTTGCCGGCGGTCTTGCCCAGCTGTTCGGAACTGGCTTCGACATCGAGGATGTCATCGCGGACTTGGAAGGCCAGGCCGAGTGCATCGGCGAAACTGTCGAGCTGGGCCAGCTGCGGCTCGTGGGCCTGGCCGCACAGCGCCCCCATGCGCACCGCTGCACGGATCAGCGCGCCGGTCTTCAGCGCATGCATGCGGGTCAGTGCCGCCAGGGTCTGCTGTTGGCCGGTGGCATCGATGTCCAGCGCCTGGCCACCGCACATGCCGGAGGCGCCGGACGCGTGAGCGAGGGTCTGCAGGCAGGCCACGCGCAGCGTGGCCGGCAGCGGCGCATCGGCCAGCAGGCCGAAGGCACGCGTCTGCAGGGCGTCGCCGGCCAGGATCGCGGTGGCTTCGTCGAAGGCGATGTGGGTGGTCGGCTTGCCGCGGCGCAGGGCGTCGTCGTCCATCGCCGGCAGGTCGTCATGCACCAGCGAATAGGCGTGGATCAGCTCGACAGCCATCGCCGCCGCGTCCAGCTGTTCCGGCTGCGCGCCGAACAGGTGGCCACTGGCATACACCAGCAGCGGGCGCATGCGTTTGCCACCGCCCAGCACCGAATAGCGCATGGCCTGGTGCAGGCGCTGCGGTGCTTCGGCGGGCGAGGGCAGGGCGGCATCGAGCTGGCTTTCGATACGGTCGCGCCAGCGCGCGAACAGGGCTTCAGCCGTCATGGTTGGGCGGATCGAAAGGCTCGGCCGTTTCCGGCTGGGCCGGATCGCTGAGCAGGCGCACGCGCAATTCGGCCTGCTCCAGCGCCTGCTGGCACTGACGGTACAGACCGACACCGCGTTCGTAAGCACTGAGCGACGCTTCCAGGCTCAGCTCGCCGGTTTCCATCTGCTCCACCAGCTGCTCCAGCGATTCGAGCGACTGCTCGAACTGGGCGACCGGGGAGGCGTTTTCGGGGGACTTCTTGGCCATGCGGCAAGTGTGGACGGGCTGCGCGCGGGGGTCAATTCACCAGCCGCCCGGACGCCACTGCAGCTGCGCGTCGTGGGCCTGCAACCAGGCCTGCAGGGGAGCTGCGATGACCACGTCGGCGGCGGCAAGCAGCTGCGCTCCATCGAAGACCAGCGGCAGCTGGGCGCGTCGCCAGGGGGCAAGGTGTTCGCGTTGCAGGCAGTCCTTCAGCGCATGCGAATGCTGGCGACCGGGCAGCAGGATGCGTTCGCCGCCCACACGCGCACGGACCTGGAGCGGCCGTTCGAAGGCCTCGGCGCCGTGCAGGTGCAGCTGACCGCCATCGGGCAGCGCCAATGGCGCGCGTCCATCCCATCCGGCCTGCCAATCATGGGGAAGCGCCGGCAGTTGCGCGGGCAGGAGATAGGCATGATCGCGCCATTGCTGGATGGCATGATCGTGCCAGCGCACCCGCGCCTGGCGATCGTTGCCGGCTGGCAGCAGCTCGTCCAGCGCCTGCTGCAGCACCGTGGCCGGAAGTGGGGCGGCCCCATGGCCGATCACCCAGGCACGGAGCACGCGCGCGGCGCGGCCCGGTGACACCTGGCGCAGCAGCTGCAGCGACAGCACACGCGGTGCCACCTCCAGATGCACGATCAGCTCGGCGTCCTCCTCGTCCAGCAGTTCGCGGGTCTGCCGGCAATGCAGGGCGCTGCCCGCCAATGCCGCGGCGGTCTGCGGCCAGCGCTGGCGCAGCAACGGCAGCACCTGCAGGCGCAGGAAATTGCGATCGGCGTGGTCGTCGGCGTTGCTGGGGTCTTCAACCCAGCGCAGCGCGTGCTGGTGCGCGTAATCGAGCAGCGCACGGCGCGGCACCGCCAGCAGCGGTCGCCACACACGGTGTTCGCCTACGCGGCTGTCTGCGGACATCGCGGCAAGACCATCGACGCCGGAGCCACGCAGGGCACGCAGCAGGAAGGTCTCGGCCTGGTCGTCCAGGTGCTGCGCCAGCGCCAGTGTTTCGCCGTCGCGCAGTTCGGTGGCGAACGCGGCGCGTCGCGCCTGCCGTGCTGCGCCTTCGACGCCCAGGCCCGATGTGGGGTCGATCTGCACGCGATGCACGGCCAGTTCGATGCCCAGCGCTGCGCATTGGTGCTGGCAATGCAGCACCCAGTCGTCCGCATCGGGGTGCAGGCCATGGTGCACATGCACCGCGCGCAGCGCCGTGCCGGAGGCCTTGGCGCAGCGCCACAGCCAGTGCAGCAGCACGGTCGAGTCGACACCGCCGCTGTAGCCCACCAGCAGTGGCGCATCCAGCGGAACGAGGGCAGGGAAGGCAGTCACGGCGGCAAGTATAGGGTTGCTCGGCAGGGCTGCGCCCTGCACCCGCTACGATCCAGAGCAACGGCAACGGCAACAGCAGAAGCTGGTTTCCTGAGGGGAGGCGGGGTGGGTCCGGTTGCGGGAGACGCCGTAAACCCCCAGGCCGGCCCAGCCGCTGGCGGCTGTGCGTTCGGGCGCTTGCGAAGCAGTGCTTCGCAAGCAAAGCGCCCTCACCCATGGGGGCTTGGCCGCGGCATCCATGCCGCGGACACTCCCGCAACCGGACCCATCCCGCCTTTGACAGTTTCCTGCGAACTGTCGGAATGGCTCTTGGGGTCAGATCCGTTTTCCTGCGGAAAACGGATCTGACCCCGGATTCAATTCGATATCTGAGAGAAAAATCGTGTCGACCAAGCTCGACACCTACCAGGAGCAACAGCAACCGCCGTGGTTGCCGGCCGCCCCGCCATCCCACGGAATGCACGCTGTTGCTGTTGCTTCGGCCGTTGCCGTTGCATCGGCAGGTGCAGGGCGCAGCCCTGCCGAAAAACCTACTTCACCCGACGGCCCGCGCGGTCGATGCGGAACCACTCCCCGCCTTCCATCGGCGTGTGGCCATCGGCATCCGGCGTGCCGCGCCGACAGCCGTTGCAGACCTCGGCCACGCCATCCTGGAACGGCCACCCGAAATCGTAGGTGCCGGGCACCACCTGGCGGAACGTCAGGTCGAAGTAGCCGACGCGGTTGCCGACGCGGCCGCGCAGCAGGCCTTCCTGCGGTGTTTCCGGGCCGTTGTCCCAGGTCAGCACAGGCAGGCTGCGGCCCTTGCGGTCGACGTAGTGGAAGCCCTGGTCGGCATACACCACGGCCAGGCCGTGGTCGTCGTAGTTCAGGTCCTTCAGCGCATCGGCGCTGATCTTCGGCCGGTGATCGACCACCTCGCAGTTGGGCAGCGGCCACAACCCGTGTTCGTCGGTCAGCAGCTTGCAGGCCGGCGCCTGCGCCAGCGCGCTGGAACCGGCCAGTACGCCGAGCAGGACCAGCGACCGCGCGAAGCGGCCGCGGTCGAGGCGGGCCTGCCGCACGATCACTTGGCCTCGGCCTTGCGCTCGAAGGCCGTCGGTGCCGGCAGCTGCACCGGCACGCCCTTGTCATCGCAGGTGCCGGCCTGGCACAGGCGCTCGCGCAGGGCCGGGGTGGCCTGCACGATCATGTGGTAGATCGCGTTCTGTTCCAGCGTGCCGCGGATCGCCTTGCTGCCCGGGCCACGCGCCCAGATGCCGACATCCTCACCACCGTGCGATTCGGACTTCATCGGCACCAGTGCTTCCTGCATGTAGTCCGGATGCTCGGTGTCGACCTCGCGCAGGTTTGGGCGGCCGTTGGCCGGTTCGAAGCTGCTCGGGTTGTGCGGGTAACGCTTCGGGCCGGCCGGCTGCTGGTTGCTGCTGCCGGTATGGCCCGGGCCGTTGGCATAGCTCAGCGTGGTGTACGGCTGGCCCGTGCCGTCCAGCGCGTAGTCCAGCTTGCCGGCACCATCTTCGCCGCCCTTGTCCTTCACCTTGCCCAGGATCGGATTGCCACGTGCCGGGTAGCCGACGAAGTTCAGCGTATGCGAGTGGTCGGCGGTAACGATGATCAGGGTGTCGTCGGCCGAGGTCAGTTCGTTGGCCACGCGCACCGCGTCGGACAGCGCCACGGTCTCGGTCAGTGCACGGTAGGCGTTGCCGCTGTGGTTGGCGTGGTCGATGCGCGCGCCTTCGATCATCAGCACGTAGCCTTCCTGGTGCCTGGCCAGATTCCTGATCGCTGCAGCCGTCAGTTCGGCCAGGCTCGGCTCACCGCCCGGATCCTGCGGGCGCTCGTATTCGTAGCGCATGTGGTCCGGTTCGAACAGGCCGAGGATGGCCGGCGCATTGGCGGCCGCCGCCAGCTGCTTGCTGTTCCACACGTAGGCACCCTGCGGGTGCGCCTGCTGCCATTCCTGCACCAGGCTGCGGCCATCCAGGCGCTGGCCGACCTTGTCGTCGTATTCCGGATCGCGCTCTTCCACGGTGGTGAATTCACCGCGACCGCCGCCGAGAGCGACCAGCGGGCCGCGCCCATAACGCGAGGTCGACAGCAGCTGCTGTGCGATGTCCTTGCAGCCTGCAGCCTTGGCCGCTTCAGTCAGGTCGGTGTCGTTTTCCCAGTTGCGCTCGGGCGAGTGCGCATAGGTGGCAGCAGGGGTGGCATGGGTCAGGCGCGCGGTGGACACCACACCGGTGGCCAGGCCGGCGCTGTCGGCCAGCTGCAGCCAGGTCAGCAGGCCCTTGGACAGGCTGTCGGCGCAGTCGGTGCGGCTGCCGGCGCTGACACCGATCGCGCCCATGTGGGTCTTCACGCCGGTGGTGATGGCGGTCATGGTGCCGGCCGAATCCGGCGTCTGCGAATCGGTGTTGTAGGTCTTGCTGAACGCCGTGGCCGGGAAGCGCTCCCAGGACAGCAGGTTCTCCTCGCCCGAGCCACCCTTCTGCTGGCCTTCGTAGATGCGCGAGGCGGCCACGGTGGTCAGGCTCATGCCGTCGCCGAGGAACAGGATGACGTTCTTCGCCTTGCCGGACATCGCGCCGTTGGCGGCGGCCTGGGCGGCGCCACTGCGGTACCACCATTGCGGGGTCTCGCCGGCCGGATGGGCGACCGGGTCGACGGCGACCTTCAGGCCGGCCGGGGCAGAGGCGGGGGTGGTGCTGGCGCAGGCGCCCAGCAGCAGGGTGGTGGCGCAGGCGGCCAACAGGGAGACGGAACGGCGCATGGACGCTGGGATCTCACAAACTGTAACGGGACGTTCATTATGCCCGCCCCTGCAAGGCACGCCGATGACACACTGATTTGCCGGCCGGGCGGTCGTTCTGCGGGCCGCCTTGGGCTATCGTGCCAGCATCCCTTCCTTCCCCTCTGGATTGCCTATGAAGCTGGTCTCTGCCTGGCTGCGGATTCCATTCTGGCAGCGCGTGGTCGGTGGCTTCGTGCTCGGCGCGCTGGCCGGCTGGGCGCTTGGCCCGGCCGCGGAAACGTGGTTCGGCCCGCTCGGTGAGCTGTACGTCACCCTGATCAAGATGATCGCCGTGCCGCTGGTGTTCTTCGCGGTCATCAACGCAATCTCGTCGCTGCACGGGCAGAAGTCGGTCGCCGCGCTCAGTGGCCGCACCTTCCTCTGGTTCGTGATCACCGCGGCGCTGGCGGTATGCGTTGGGCTGGGCGTGGGGACCGTGCTGCAGCCCGGTGCCGGCGGGCTGCAGCTGACAATGGCCAGCAACTACGTGCCGCGCGAAGTGCCCAGTGTGGTGCAGGTGCTGCTGGACGTGGTGCCGGCCAATGTCTTCTACGCGCTGTCCGGCATCGGTACCAAGGTCAATGCGGCCGGTGAGACTGTGCTGGCGGCCGGTCGCGGCTCGATCCTGCCGGTGATCTTCTTCGCAGGCCTGGTGGGCTTTGCCATCGTCAAGCTGGGCGAGAAGGTGACCGAGGCGCGCAAGCTGGTCGGCCAGATGAGCGACATCATGATCCAGGTGACCCGCTTCGTGCTGGAAGTCACCCCGATCGGTACCTTCGGCCTGATCGCCGGCCTGGTCGGCAGCTATGGCTTCGAGAAGCTGCTGCCGCTGGGCCATTTCGTGCTGGCCCTGTACGTGGCCTGCGCCCTGCACATCGTGGTGGTCTACAGCGCGCTGCTGCTGGCGCACGGCCTGAACCCGCTGAAGTTCTTCCGCGGCGCGGCGCCGGGCATGCAGGTGGCCTTCGTCAGCTCGTCCAGCTTCGCCGCGATGCCGGTGGCGCTGCGTTCGATCACCCACAACCTGGGCGTGAACAAGGACTACGGTTCATTCGCGGTGCCGCTGGGCGCCAGCATCAAGATGGATGGCTGCGGCGCGATCTATCCGGCGCTGTGCGCGGTGTTCATCGCGCAGTACAGCGGTGTGCCGCTGACCCCGGAGCAGTACGTGGTGGTGCTGATCGCCTCGGTGCTGGGCAGCTTCGGTACGGCCGGCGTGCCGGGTACCGCGGTGATCATGGCCACGGTGGTGCTGAGCGCAGCCAACCTGCCGCTGGAGACCATCGGCTATCTGTATGCCATCGACCGCATCCTCGACATGATGCGCACGATGACGAATGTGACCGGCCAGATGCTGGTGCCGGTGATCGTGGCCAAGGAAACCGGGCTGCTGGACCAGGCGGTGTATGACAATCCGTCCAGCAACGTGGGCGTGGACGATCCTGACCCGACACCGCCACGCAGCTGAGGTTGCGTGGAGATGAAAGGCCCGCCCTGACCGGCGGGCCTTTCGTTTGGGAGATGGCTGACGCGCTGCCGGCCGTGGTAGATCCACGCCATGCCTGAATGGAGGCGGTGCCGACCAAGGTCGGCAGCTACCCACCATTACGCGGGCCCAACAAAAAAGCCGCTGCAGGGCAGCGGCTTTGCTTTGCGTATCAGGCGGCGCTGTGACGCCAGCCGGTCAGAGGTCGACCCGGCGGGCCTGCATGAACTTGTTGCCCCAGTAGCCACTGAGCAGGGTGTCCACGCGGACGTCCTTGCCCGAGCTCGGCGCATGCAGGAAACGGCCATCGCCGACGTAGATGCCGACGTGGTCGACGCGGCCCTTGCGGCCGAAGAACACCAGATCACCCGCGGCCAGCGCGGTGCGGTCGTTGATCAGTTCCGCATTGTCATCGTGGGCCATCTCGCGCGAGACGCGCGGAAGTTCGATGCCCAGGGCCGAACGGAACACATAACCGACCAGGCCGCTGCAGTCGAAACCGCTGTCCGGGTTGCTGCCACCCCAACGGTACGGGGTGCCCAGCAGGGTCATCGCGCGGCGCAGCAGCGACTGCACCTTGCCGTTGTCGGCGGCGGTGCCGACGACGCTGCCATTGGCGGCGCTGCTGGTGTCGTAGTTGGCGAGCAGGCGGCTGAGGTCGCCGGCCACCACGGCCGAGCGGTCCATCAGCGGAATGGTGTCGTTGGCGGCCAGGTGCGGCAGCAGGGCGGCCAGCGTGGCACTGGCGGCGGCATCGACGCGGCTGCGCTGCGGAGCGGCAGCCTCGGCCTTGGCGGCCGGTCGGGCGGTGCTCTCGGCCACCGGGGCCGGGGTCACATCGGAACGGTTCGGAGCAGTCTGCGACCAGGCCGGAAGGCTGGTCAGACACAGTGCCAGGCCAAGCAACAGCGGGCGGGCACTACGTGAAGATACGGAAGTCTGGCCTTCGCTTTTCAGGTCGTCAGTCGTCACGCGTCGGTCACAGGAAAAAAACGATGGGGCATCATGCCCTGTAAAAGCGCGGATAAGTTAAAAATTCCGTTAGTAATTCGTTAGTTGCACAGTGATGTTCGTCACAGTTTTGAATATATCGCCTGTTCATTTTAGCGAAGGACGCGTTTCGCCCCTGTGTAGTGGTCCTTCCAGTAGGGACCGCTGAGCGAGTCCAGGCGCACGGTGCCGCCGGTGCTCGGCGCATGCACGAAACGCCCTTCACCTACATAAATACCGACGTGGGTGACGCTGCCGCGGCTGCCGAAGAACACCAGGTCGCCGGTGGCTAGGCGCTGCGGGTCGATCTTCGGGCCCTGCACCGCCGCCAGGTCGCGGGAGGTGCGCGGCAGCCGCAGGTCCAGCATCTCGCGATAGACATAAGCGACCAAGCCGCTGCAGTCGAAGCCCGAATCCGGGGTGTTGCCGCCATAGCGGTAGGGCGTGCCGACCAGGCTGATGGCGCGCATCAGCACCGAGTTGGCAGCCTCGGGGTTGTCCGGCACGGTCTTTGGCCAGTTCGCCGTGGGCGGGGGCGGGGCCGGGCGGGTGGCCTTGCCACCGCCACAGGCGGTCATCAACAGGGGCAGGGCCAGCAGCAGGGCCGGGGCGAGAAACCGGCGCTGGCCGGACGAAACTGGCGTGATGTGCATGATCTCCGGATAATGCGCCACCTTGGATTGGCCGTCATGATGGCGGCGTCCCCGCCGGGCGACAACCCGCCCCAACCCGCCTGCCTCCGGCAGATCCAGACAGAGTTGCGCATGAAGATCGAAAAAGACCGCGTTGTCCGCTTCCACTACACCGTTTCCGAAGTCGGCCAGGAGCCGATCGAATCGTCCAAGGACCGCGGCGAGCCGCTGGCGATCCTGATCGGTCACGGCAACATCATCCCGGGCCTGGAAAACGCCATGATGGACAAGGAAGCCGGCGCGACCTTCAACGTCGACGTCAAGGCGGCCGATGCCTACGGCGAGCGTCGTGAGGGCCTGTCCCAGCGCGTGCCGAAGAAGCACTTCGGCAATACCAAGCTGGCGCCGGGCCAGCAGGTCGTGCTGCAGACCAACTTCGGCCCGCGTGCGGTGACCGTGCAGAAGGTCGGCATGAGCGTCGTCGACGTTGACCTGAACCACCCGATGGCTGGCAAGGACCTGCACTTCGACGTCGAAATCGTCGACGTGCGCGAAGCCGGCAAGGAAGAGCTGGACCACGGCCACGTCCACGGCGACGGCGGTCACCAGCACTGATCGCAGCGCGATCGTGATGGCAGCAATGGCCCGCTTCGGCGGGCCGTTGCGTTTCTGGAACACGCCGCGGCCATCCATGGTGCACGGGCCGGCGGCATAATGGCGGACCTGCCTGACGGACGCCCCGTGAACGCCGCTTCTCCTTCCCTGCAGCCGGTGGCTTCCGGCGAACGCATCGCCGTGCTGGACGTGCTGCGTGGTGCTGCGCTGCTGGGCATCCTGCTGATGAACATCGAGGCTTTCAGCGGCCCGCTGGACCTGGCCTTCACCGGCATTGACGTGCACTGGCGGGGCATCGATTACTGGGCCGACGCCTTCGTCTATGTGTTCGTGCAGGGCAAGTTCTTCACCCTGTTCTCGCTGCTGTTCGGTGCCGGCTTTGCGGTGATGGCACAACGCGCCGAGGTGGCCGGGCGCGACTTCACCCCGTTCTACCTGCGCCGCAGCGCCGGCCTGCTGCTGATCGGCCTGTGCCATGCACTGCTGGTCTGGTCCGGCGACATCCTGGTGATGTATGCGCTGGTCTCGTTGCCGTTGCTGGCCTGCCGCGAGGCGCCGCGCAGCTGGCTGCCGTGGATGGGCGTGATCGTCTACCTCGGCGGTGTAGCGATGATGCTGCTGGTGGGTGCGATGGTGTCGATGGCGTCGGCCGAAGAGGTGCAGGGCATGCTTGCCGAGGCGCAGCAGAGCATCGACCTGCAGCGGCAGGTGTACGGGCAGGGCAGCTGGGCGCAGGCCACTGTGCAGCGCCTGAGCGAGTTCGGCACCTCGATGGGCGCGTTGCTGATCAGCGGCCCGGAAGTGCTGGGCATGTTCCTGCTCGGCAGCTGGTTCGCCGGCAGTGGCGCGCTGGCGACGCCGGAGCGCTTCCCGCGGCTGTACGCGTCGCTGCGCTGGATCGCACTGCCGCTGGGGCTGCTGGTCACGCTGCTGGGGGTTGCCTGGAAACCCTACCTTGCACCCGGCGCCTACAACCTGCCGGTGACCGCGGCGATGGCCCTGGTCACGGTTGGCGGGCTGCCGATGTGCCTGGGCTACCTGGCGTGGATCGTGCACTGGCGCACGCGGCTGGCGTGGCTGGCGCCGGTGGGGCGCATGGCGTTGACCCACTATCTTGGCCAGTCGCTGCTGTGTACCTGGACCTTCTACCACTACGGGCTGGGCAGGTTCGAGATGATGCCGCGCAGCGTGCAGCTGCTGTTCGCGCTGCTGTTGTTTGCCGTGCAGGTGGCTGTTTCGCACGCGTGGCTGGCGCGCTTCCGCTTTGGTCCGATGGAATGGCTGTGGCGTGCAATGACCTACCGGCAGTGGCCACCGATGCGGCGCAGGACGAAGCAGGGGTGAGCGATGAGCGCGCACGCGCTGTGCTGATCGGCCGCGCGCCCGCGCATCCTCACGTCTGGCCTGCAGCGGGGCATGGCATGCTCGGCGTCAGCATGAGCGCCGGCATCGGCCAGCGGATCGCCGATCTCGTCTGCGGCCACACGCCAGCGATCGATCCTGCCCCTTACTGACCCGAGCGATTCCGATGAGCACTGCATCCTATGATTACGACCTGATCGTCCTTGGCGGCGGCTCCGCCGGCCTGGCCGGTGCGATCCGCGCCGCGCAGCATGGCAAGCGCGTGGCGATGCTGGAACCCGGCGAACTGGGCGGAACCTGTGTCAATGTCGGCTGCGTGCCGAAGAAGGCGATGTGGCTGGCGGCCGACCTGCACGAGCGCATCGGCCTGGCCAATGCGATGGGCTTCGATGTCGAGGCACGCCCGGCGCTGTCGTGGAAGGAACTGGTGATCCATCGCCAGGCCTACATCAGCAACATCCACACCAGCTACCACAAGCGCCTGGACGAAACCGGCGTGGTGCGCATTCCGGCACGTGGCCATCTGCTTGATGCGCACACCGTGGCCTGCAGTGATGGCGTGCACTACAGCGCCGAACACATCCTGATCGCCACTGGCGCGCATCCACTGCGTCCGGATATTCCCGGCGCGGAGCTGGGCCTGGTCTCCGACGATTTCTTCGACCTGCGTGCGGCGCCGGCCGAGGTGGCGATCATCGGTGGCGGTTACATCGCGGTGGAGCTGGCTGGCCTGCTGCAGGCGCTCGGCAGCCGCGTGAGCCTGCTGGTGCGCGGCAAGCGCCTGCTGGAGCGCTTCGATTACGAGCTGACCGATCAGCTGGCCGAGAACCTGAAACAGCAGGGCGTGCGGATCCATTTCGACTATCGCCTGCGCGAACTGCAGCGCGATGGCGAGCGCGTGCGGGCGTTCGGCCATGACGGCCCGATCGACAGTGTGTTCGATGCGGTGTTCTTCGCTGCCGGCCGCCGCGGCAACAGCCGTGGCCTGGGTCTGGAAGCGCTCGGCATCGACATCGGCGAGCACGATCAGGTGCAGGTGGACGAGTGGCAGACCACCCGCGTGCCGAGCGTGCACGCGGTCGGTGACATCGCCGGCAAGGTCGGCCTGACCCCGGTGGCGGTGGCCGCTTCGCGGCGGCTGATGGACCGCCTGTTCGGGGGGCGCCCGCAGTCCAAAATGGATTACGAGAACGTGGCCAGCGTGGTGTTCTCGCATCCGCCGCTGGGCGCGGTGGGCATGAGCGAGGAAGAAGCGCGCCGGCGTTTCGACCAGGTGAGCGTCTACCACAGCCGCTTCCGCCCGATGCTGCAGGCGCTGGCCAATGGTACCCAGCGCAGCCTGTTCAAGATGGTCTGTGCCGGCCCGGAAGAACGCGTGGTAGGCATCCACCTGCTGGGCGAAGCGGCCGACGAGATCCTGCAGGGCTTTGCGGTGGCGGTGAAGATGGGCGCGACCAAGGCCCAGTTCGACGACACCGTGGCGATCCACCCGACCTCGGCCGAAGAAGTGGTGCTGATGCGCTGAGCCGGGATGTTGTAGGGCCGAGCCCTGCTCGGCAGCCTTTCGCACCGGCCTGGCGACGCCGAGCGCAGGCTCGGCTCTACAGGGCAGCGGGCGCCCCCATGCGACAATGAGCGACCCCACGCCTTGCCGGGCCGCTCTGCGCGGCCCGCCGTCGTCCTGATGTCCACTCCCGCTTCCCGCATTGCCACTGCTTCCCCACGCATTGCGCTGGGCGGCATCGGCCTGGCCGCGATCGGCGCCATCGCCGCGTCGGGCAAGGCGATCATCGTCAAGCTCGGCCTGCGCCACGGCGTCGATGCCACCACGCTGCTCGCCCTGCGCATGCTGATGGCGCTGCCCCTGTTCGCGTTGATGGCAGCGTGGGCCGCGCGCCGGGCCGAGCCGTTGTCCTGGGCCGACCGTGCCCGCGTGCTGTGGCTGGGCTTCACCGGCTACTACCTGTCCAGCCTGCTCGACTTCCAGGGACTGCAGTACATCAGCGTGACCCTGGAGCGGCTGATCCTGTACTTGAACCCGACCCTGGTACTGCTGATCAACGTGCTGCTGGCGCGCCAGCGGCCGGGCCGCTGGCAGATCGGTGCGCTGGTGCTGAGCTACCTCGGCGTGCTGCTGGCCTTCGGCCACGATTTGCAGCGCGAGGGTGGGCAGATCATCGTCGGCAGCCTGCTGGTGCTGGGCAGTGCCCTC
Source organism: Stenotrophomonas sp. PAMC25021 (assembly GCF_004795795.1). Taxonomy (NCBI): domain Bacteria; kingdom Pseudomonadati; phylum Pseudomonadota; class Gammaproteobacteria; order Lysobacterales; family Lysobacteraceae; genus Stenotrophomonas; species Stenotrophomonas sp. PAMC25021. Next base: position 3,434,741 of record NZ_CP039255.1, read on the forward strand.
AGCTATGCGCTGTACCTGTTCGGCAGTGGGCAGGTGGTCGCGCGCATCGGTGCGGTGCGGCTGACCGCCTATGCCAGTTGCGTGGCCAGCGTGCTGGTGCTGCTGCATTTCGCGGTGACCCATCCGCTGCCGCTGCTGTGGCAGGCACCGGCGCCGGTGCAGTGGCTGTCGTTGGTCAATGCCACCGTGTGCACGGTGCTGCCGGTGCTGGCGATCATGCTGGCGGTGCAGCGCGTGGGTTCGTCGCTGGCCGCGCAGGTCGGTATGCTGGGCCCTGTTTCCACCATCGTGATGAGCCTATGGCTGCTCGACGAACCGATGGGGCCGGCGCAGATCGCCGGCACCGTGCTGGTGCTGATCGGCGTTCTGCTGGTGACCCGCCTGCGGCGCTGACGCCGGAGCAGGCGCGTGCGAGCATCCTGGCGGTGATCCGCGCAATCCCGGCGGGGCAGGTGATGGGCTACGGCCAGGTGGCGATGCGCGCGGGCCTGCCCGGGCGTGCACGCCTGACCGCACGCATCCTGGGCCAGAACGACGACCCGGACCTGCCCTGGCACCGCGTGCTGCGCTCGGACGGGCGCATTGCCATGGAAGAAGGGTCGGCCGGCTGGCGCGAGCAGTCACAACGGTTGCGCGCCGAGGGTGTGCGGGTGGAGAACGGCCGGGTGCGGATGCCGGCGACCGATCCGGCGGCGGCGCTGGACGCAGCGGTGTGGGGCCCGGGCTGAGCACCGCTGGCGACTGAACAGGCCGGACCTGCGGGTCGCCAACAAGACACGATGCTGCGGCTATGATGGAGGCCGTTCCATGCCGGTGCTCCCATGTTCCCGCGACTGCCAACCGTCACCAAGGCCCTGCTGATCGCCAACGCGATCCTGTTCCTGCTGCAGCAGCCGTTCCTGCTCGGCATGCAGACCTTCGAGCCGTTCATGCTGCAACCGTTGCAGCAGGGCTTCGACGCGTTCTCGCCGGGCGGCAACTTCCAGCCCTGGCAGCTGCTGACCTACGGCTTCCTGCATGGCAGCTTCGGCCATCTGTTCTTCAACATGCTGGCGGTCTTCATGTTCGGCGCGCCGTTGGAGCAGACCTGGGGCGAGAAGCGCTTCCTGCTGTACTACCTGGTGTGCGTGGCCGGTGCCGGTGTCTGCCAGCTGCTGGTGGGTACGCTGCTGGAAAACCCTGCCACGGTGCTGGGCGCCTCCGGCGGCGTGTTCGGCCTGCTGCTGGCCTACGGCATGCTGTTCCCGAACCAGCGGGTGATGCTGCTGTTCCCGCCGATCCCGATGAAGGCGCGCACTTTCGTGATCCTGTTCGGTGTGGGCGAGCTGGTGCTGGGCATGACCGGCTGGCAGCCGGGCGTGGCCCACTTCGCGCACCTCGGCGGCATGCTGTTCGGCTGGTTGCTGATCCGCTACTGGCGCGGGCAGCCGCCGTTCAAGCGCCGCCCGCCCGGCCCACCGAAGCGCCCGAACCATCTGCGCAGCGTCAAATGATCCGAAGGATCATTTGACGCTGCAGGTGCCGACCGTTGGTCGGCACGCCTCTACAGATCCTGCAACACCACCTGCGCCGCGTTGTGCCCCGGTGCACCGGTGACGCCACCGCCGGGGTGTGTGCCCGAACCGCACAGGTACAGCCCGGGCAGGGCGCCACGATAGCCGGCCTGGCCGACCATCGGCCGTGCCGAGAACAGCTGGTTGGCGCTCAGTGCGCCGTGGAAGATGTCGCCGCCGACCAGGCCGAAGGTGCGTTCCAGATCCAGCGGCGACAGCACCTGCCGACCGAGCACGCTGGCGGTGAAGCCGGGCGCATGCCGTTCGACGGTGGCGATCATCAGGTCGGCCACGGTCTCCCGGTGATCGTCCCAATGGCGGCCTTCAGGCAACACCGGCGCCACATGCTGGCAGAACAGGCTGGCCACGTGCTGCCCGGGCGGCGCCAGCGAATCGTCCAGCGTGCTCGGAATCAGCATTTCCACGATCGGTTCGCGCGCCCAACCGTCGCGGCGCGCATCCAGCCAGGCGCGGTCCATGTAATCCAGGCTGGGTGCCATGATGATGCCGGCGCCGAGGTGATCGCCGGGCCCGGGCAGGGCGCGGAACTCCGGCAGCCGCGACAGCGCCACGTTCATCCGGAACGTGCCGGAACCGCAGCGCCAGTTCGCCATGCGTTCGCGTGTCGCGTTGGGTACCTGTGCCGGTTCCAGCAATTGTTCGTACAGCAGTTTCGGATTGACGTTGGCGACCACCGTGCGTGCGCGCAGGATCTCGCCGTTGGCCAGTTCGACGCCCACCGCGCGGCCCTGTTCGATTCGCACGCGCTGCACGCCGGCCTCCACGCGCAGTTCCGCCCCGGCCTCGCGTGCCGAGGCTGCAATCGCCTGGCTGATCGCGCCCATGCCGCCGATCGCATGGCCCCACGCACCCTTCACGCCATTGCACTGGCCGAATACGTGGTGCAGCAGTACGTAGGCACTGCCCGGTGTATAGGGGCTTGCGTAGTTGCCGACGATGCCATCGAAGCCGAACAGCGCCTTGATCGGTTCGCTTTCGAACCAGCGATCCAGATACTCGGCTGCCGACAGCGTGAACAGGTCCAGCAGCTCCTGCCGCAGCGAGGCATCCAGCGTGGCCAGTTCACGACCAAGACGACCCATCTGCCACAGCGCAGGCAACGCGCGCCAACCACCGGCAACGCCGGCATCCGGTGGCGCGCGCAGGGCCCACGCGCGCAGCACATCGGCGAAGATCTCCAGGCGCGCTTCGTATTCGGGAAGCCGCTGCGCATCCCGCTCGGAGAACTTCGCGACCTCTGCCTGGGTGCGGCCCGGTGCCGACAGCAGGTAACGACCATCCTCCATCGGCAGGAAGTTGTTGACCGGGCGATTGATGATGCGCAGCCCATGCGCATGCAGTTGCAGGTCGTCGATCACCTTGGGCTGCAGCAGGGACACCGTGTACGACGCCACCGAGTTGCGGAAGCCGGGATGGAATTCCTCGGTGACTGCGGCACCGCCGAGAACGCCACGACGTTCCAGCACCAGCACCTTCTTTCCAGCGCGCGCCAGATAGGCCGCGCAGACCAGGCCGTTGTGGCCGCCACCAACGACGATCGCATCCCAGGACATCAACACCTCGCAAAAAGGGGACGGAGGGGATTAAGTCGCAATCTGCATCTGCACACGGGGCATGGGGAGAAACGACTTAATCCCCTCCGTCCCCTTTTTTGATTGCCGCTTCGATGGTGGCGATGTCGATCTTCTTCATCGGCATCATCGCGTTGAAGGCGCGCTTGGCCAATGCCTTGTCCTTGCTGGTCACGGCTTCGATCAACATGCGCGGGCTGATCTGCCAGGAGATGCCCCAGCGATCCTTGCACCAGCCGCATTGGCTTTCCTGTCCACCGTTGCCGACGATCGCATCCCACAGGCGGTCGGTCTCGGCCTGGTCCTCGGTCTGGATCTGGAAGGAAAACGCTTCACTGTGCTTGAACGCGGTGCCGCCGTTGAGGCCGACGCAGGGAATGCCGCAGACGGTGAACTCGACCGTCAGCACGTTGCCTTCCTTGCCATCCGGAAAGTCGCCGGGGGCGTGATGCACGGCGATCACCGCGCTGTCGGGCAGGATGCTGGCGTAGAAGGTGGCGGCCTCGAGCGCGCCGTTGTCGTACCAGAGGCAGATCGTGTTCTTGTGTGCCATGTCGGGGCTCCGCGATGGACGAAGCCGCAGCGATAGCACGCGCGGTGTTAACCCGGGATCGTGCTGCACCCGCAAAAAAAGGGCGCCCGAAGGCGCCCCCTGTACTACGGGTAGTGCGCGTGGCTCAGCGCCAGACCTTGATCTGGTCGGCTTCGCTGCGCTGCATCGGCTGGCCGGCCTTGCAGCTGAAGGTGGAACCGAATGCCGGCAGGTTGGCCAGCGTGCCGTTGCTGCGCCACAGGCCCGGCGCGCGGATGTCGGCGGTCAGGCGGCGCACGGCCTCGTTCGGCGACAGCTGCTGTGCCCACAACGCCGACCAGGCGCGGAAGAAGCCCTGCTGCTGTGCCGGCTTGGCCTTCGGCTCCTGCGCGGTATAGGCCGCCCAGGCCAGTTCCAGACCGGCGATGTCGGCCAGGTTCTCTTCCTGGGTGAGCGTGCCGTTGACCTTGGCACCCTTCACGCCCGGGAAATCGTAGGCGCTGTACTGCGCGGCCACGCGGTTGCCAAGCAGGGTCCAGGCGGTCTTGTCGGCCGGGGTCCACCAGCTGCGCAGTTCGCCCTTGGCGTCGACCAGTGCACCCTTGGCGTCGATCGCACGGGTCAGCTCATGGCCGACCAGGCCACCGAAGCTGCCGAACTTGTCGGCGGCGTCGGCCTTGGCATTGAACACCGGGCCCTGCAGGATCGCCGCGGTAACGATCAGGCGGTTCTGTGCCAGGTCGTAGGCCAGCGACGGCTGCTGCGGCAGCACGTCCCAGCGGCGGTCGGCGTTGCCCTTGCCGATGCGCTTCATTTCCTCGCGGTGGCGCCAGGTCGACGCGATCAGCATGTTGCCGCCGAACGAACCGCGGCCCATCGGCTGCACGCTGTAGTCGAGGTCGCGCAACGGGGTGCCGATCTCGATCTTCAGCGCAGCCAGCTTGGCCTGCGCTTCGGTCTTGGCTTCGGCGCTCATCCAGCTGTTGTTCTTGACCGCCTCGATCTGCACTTCGCGCAGCTTGTCGACGATCCACGCCGCCTGGCGACGGTCTTCGGCCGACAGGTAACGGGCCGCGTATTCGCGGCCGACCATCGGGCCGGCGGCCACGTTGATCGCCTCCAGCACGTCTTCCCAGCGCTGCGGCGGCAGCGTTTCGCCACGCAGCACGCGGCCACGGAATTCAAACTCCGCGTCGCGGTAGGCCTTGGACAGGTACGGTGCCATCGAGTCGCCCACGCGCCAGCGCAGGTAGGCCTTCCACTGGTCCGGCTTGAGCTTGGTGACCATGCCATCGAGCTGCTTGAACAGGCCCGGGTCGGCCAGCGAGACCAGGTCGTCGTCCACGCCCTGTGCCTTCAGGAACGCGTCCAGCTGCAGGTTGCGGTAACGGCTGTTGAGCTCCTTGGTGGAGATCGGCGCGTAGTTGTTGAACGGGTTGTTGATGCCGGCCAGCGATTGCGCATTGCGCGCCAGCTCGGTCTCCAGCGCGATCACCGACTGCGATTCGGCATCGAGCCTGGCCGCCGGGGTGCCGGTCAGCGCCAGGATCTGCTTGACGTAGTTGCGGTAGCGCCCCATCAGCGCCACGGTATCGGCGTCGGTGCGGGTATAGAACGCCGGGTCCGGCAGGCCCATGCCGCCCTGCATGAAGTAACCGATGTGGCGGTCCAGTGCCTTCAGGTCGACGTCCGGGCCGAAGTTGAAGGCCACCGGGATGCCCACCTGGTGCAGCGCGGCGATCGAGGCCGGCACATCCTTGGCCTTCTTGATGGCGTTGATGCGGGTCAGCAGCGGCGCGATCGGGTTGGAGCCGTCCGCTTCCACGGCGGCTTCGTCCAGGCCGCTGGCCCAGAAGTCGCCCAGCAGCTTCTGCACGTTGCCCTGCGGCGACTTCATCGCTGCGTCGAGCAGTTCACGCTGCTGCTGGCGGCTGCGCTCGACCAGCTGGCCGAGCGCGGTGGTGGCACCGGTCTGCGGCACCGGGTTGGCCTTCAGCCAGCCTGCATTGGTGGCGTCGTAGAAGTCGCTGCACTGGGCGCTGACGGCCGGGGCGCGCGCGGCCTTCTTCTTGGCGGCGAACGCATCGTGGGTCGGGACCAGGGTCGCCAGGCTGATGCCCAGGGCGATGGCAAGCGGACGGAAATTGGGCATGTGGAACGAATCCGTGATGGATTGAGGGCGCGCGCACTATAGCAAGCTGTGCATGGGCGCGGCATGCACGCGTCACGGTGGCGCCGCTGGGCCGTGCGCCGACCAGGGTCGGCATCTACCAACGGCCTGAGCCATGCGTGGATGACGGGCGCTGTGAAAAACAAAGGCCCGGGATTCCCGGGCCTTTGCAGGTCTGCCGCAGCGTCAGCCGTGGCTTACCAGATCACCACCTGCTGCTCGCCGGTGCGGGCCATCGGCGAACCGGCCTTGCACTGGAACGCGGCAGCGAAGGTCGGCAGGTTCGACGGCGCACCCATGGCACGGAACTGCGCCGGGGCGTGCGGGTCGGTGGCCAGGCGGACCTTGGCGTTTTCCGGGGTGTACTTGGTGCGCCACACGGTGGCCCAGTTGAAGAAGAAGCGCTGGTCGCGGGTGAAGCCGTCGACCTTCGCATCTTCCTTGCCGGCGGTCGCCTTCTGCAGGGCGTCGTAGGCGGTGGCCAGGCCGCCCAGGTCGGCGATGTTCTCGCCCAGGGTCAGGTGGCCGTTCACTGCCTGGCCGTCGACCTTGTACTGGTCGAACTGCTTGACCAGCTTGCCGGTGAGGCCTTCGAAGTTCTTCTTGTCGGCCGGGGTCCACCAGTCTTCCATGTTGCCGGTCGGCCCGAAGCGTGCGCCCTGGTCGTCGTAACCGTGGGTCATCTCATGGCCGATCACCGCACCGATGCCGCCGTAGTTCAGCGCGTCGTCGGCCTTCGGATCGAAGAACGGCGGCTGCAGGATGGCGGCCGGGAACACGATCTCGTTCTGCAGCGGGTTGTAGTAGGCGTTGACGGTCTGCGGGGTCATGCCCCACTCGGTCTTGTCCACTGGCTTGCCGATCTTGGACAGGTTGAACTTGTAGTTGAACTCGTTGGCCGCGCGCACGTTGCCCAGGTAGCTGTCGCGCTGGGTCTGCAGGCCCGACCAGTCGCGCCACTTGTCCGGGTAACCGATCTTCGGGGTGAAGGTTTCCCACTTGGCGATGGCCTTGGCCTTGGTTTCCTCGCTCATCCAGCTCAGGCCCTGGATGCGGTCCTTCAGCGAGGCGGCCAGGTTCTTCACCAGTTCTTCCATCTTCGCCTTCGCTTCCGGCGAGAAGGCCACCTTCACGTACAGCTGGCCGAAGGCTTCACCGGCATCGTTTTCGATGGTGCCCAGCACACGCTTCCAGCGCGGCTTCTGCTCCTTCTGGCCGTTGAGGGTCTTGCCGTAGAACTCGTAGTTCTCCTGCACGAAGGCATCGGCCAGGTACGGCGAGGCGCTGTCCACGGTGTGGAAGCGCAGGTAGGCGCGCCACACCGACGGATCGGTGTCGGCCAGCGACTTGCTCACTTCCTCATGGAAGGCCGGCATGGCCAGCGAGAACTTCTCCGGCGCGGCCACGCCCTGCGACTTGAAGAACTCGGTCCAGCTGAAGTTCGGGGTCAGCTTGTCGGCGTCGGCCAGGGTGACCGGGTTGTAGTACAGCTCGACGTTGCGCGACAGCTCCACGCGCGACTTGGAGGCATTGGCCAGGCGGGTTTCGAACTTGACCACGTCCTCGGCCTGCTTGGCTGCATCGGCCGCGGCCACGCCGGACAGCTCCAGCACCTTGGCGACATGCGCCTGATAGGCCTTCAGCTTGTCGGCGTTCTTGGCATCGGTGTAGTAGGTGGTATCCGGCAGGCCCAGGCCGCCCTGGCTGGCATAGGCCATGTTCACGCCGGAGTTCTTGAAGTCGGCTTCAGCGCCGAAGCCGAACAGGAGGTTGTCACCCTTGGCGGCGCTGGTGCGCAGGTAGTTGGCGATGGCCGCCTTGTCCTGCAGGCCGTCGATCGCAGCCAGGTCGGCCTTCAGCGGCTCGATGCCCTGGGCGTTGATCTTGGCTTCGTCCATGCCGGTGGCCCACAGGTCGCCGACGATCTTCTCGATGTGGTTCGGATTCTTGACCTGCGCAACCTGTTCGGCCAGCTGGTGCTGCACGGCCACCGAACGTTCGTCGAGGATGGTGAACGCGCCCCAGCTGGTGCGGTCGCCCGGGATTTCATTGGCGGCCAGCCACTTGCTGTTGACGTAGTCGCCGAAGGCGGTGCACGCGTCCTTGGTGGTGTCCAGGTCGCTCGGCTGGAAGGCGTTGTAGGCCGGCAGCTTGCTGTCGTCCAGCTTGTAGGTGGTGGCTTCGGCGGTGGCCGGGGCGGGGGTCGCGGCATCCTTGGCCGGGGTTTCGTTCTTGCCGCAGCCGGCCAGCACGGCCGACACGGCCAGGCTGAGCAGGACGATCTTGGGAGTGCGCGTCATCACTATTCTTGGCCTCCAGGCCGAGTGAGTCAGGGAGAAGCCGCAGGTACGGCCGTGGGCCGAACGATACGCCGCCGGCCTGGCCTGCAAGGGTGTCGAAGGTCATGTCCGGGCGCAAGGGCCAGAACGTGCAAGGGCGCCCCGTGGGCGCCCTTGCAGGAAGCGGTGCGGCTTACAGGCCGCCGCCGCCGCAGCCCTTGCCCAGGTAGTCGTCGATCAGCCTGAGCTGGTCACCCATGATCGCGCGGGTCCAGGCGGGACCATGCGCGTAGTCGGCGATGGCGTGGAACTCGACCGGCTGCCCCGAACCCCTGGCCTTGTTCACGAACCACTCCGACTGCTCGATCGGCACCGTGCGGTCGCGGTCACCGTGGTAGACCATCAATGGAATCTTCATTTCACCGGCCTTGTCGACCGGGTTGAGGCCGGCCACGGTCGGCGCCTGGGCCTGGCGGAAGAACGGGTTGGTATAGAAGCGCGACCAGATCTTCTTGATGTCCGAAACGCCGGCACCGGCGATGGCGCACTTGTACAGGCCATTGGGACGCACCGAAGCCGCGAACGCCGAGTAGCCGCCATAGGAGAAGCCGAACATGGCGATGTGGCCGGGCTGGGCGATCTTCTGGTCGATCATCCACTGCGCGCCATCGTCCTTGTCGTCCTGCATCTTCTGGCCCCATTCGGCATCACCGGCCATCCACAGCTTGCGGCCCCAGTCGGCCGAGCCGCGGAACTGCGGGCGCAGGACCGCCATGCAGCGTGATGCCATCAGCGGTACCCACATCGAGCCGTCGAAGTCCATGCCATCGCGCGCCCACGGGCCGCCGTGCGGATGCACCACGGCTTTCCACGGGCCGGCACCGCACAGCTCGGTGCTGGGCGTGGTCAGGAATGCCGGAATGTCCAGCCCGTCGCGTGCCTTGTAGTAGACCAGCCGGGTGGTGCCCAGCGCGGCTGGCTGGATCTGCGGATAGGTCTTGGCCAGCAGGGTCAGCTTGCCGTCGTGCAGCAGGTGATACTCGGGCGGGTTGGAAGGGCCGGAGGTAGCCACCAGCACATTGGAAAGATCGGCGGTGTAGTCGACGATGCGGTAGCTCAGGCCTGTATCGTAGTTGGCGGTGTAGCGCTGGCCGTTCGCGGTATCGACCATCGCCAGCGGCTCCTGGCGGATGCCAAGCGCCTGGCGCAGCCCCTGGTCCAGGGCCTTCATGCGCGGAGAGGTCCACTGGATGTCGTCGCCGCGCGGACCGGCGTAGCCGATTCCCATGATCTCGCCGAAGGGTACCGCACCGCTCCGGTGGCGGTTGATCAGCATCGAGCCGGCGTTGAACAGTTTGTGCTCGAACAGCACTTCCTTCTGCTTGCGGGCCGTGATGTCGTACTCGTAGACGATTGATTTGTCGCGGCCGACATTGCTGAGTACGAACGCGATGTTCGGATCATCGGCAAAGCCGATCACCTGGTTAACGTCGCGGTTCTTCACGTAGGAGCGGAAATGCTCCTCCCAGGCACCGTTGGCAGGCGAGCGGAACTCGGTGGCGACGTAGGCGCCGGTACCGTCGACGTCCTGCCGCAGGCGTGCCCGCAGTTCACTGTCCAGGTCGGTGAGATAGCCCGCCACGCGCTCTTCGGTCTTCTGGATGCGCTGGGAGGTGAAGTTGCGCAGGTCGACCTTGTAGACGTCACCGGAACTGCTGCCCGAACCGTTGACCACCAGGATGTGGTCGGGATCGTTGGGCAGGGTGTCGAGCACCGTGGCGTTGGCCAGTGCCTGCTCGAGCTCTTCATTGCGACTGGAGGCGCGCGGCGGCGTGATCGGCTCCTTCCACTGCTTGCCTTCGATGTCGGTGATGAAGAACTTGCTGACGAAGGTCTTGGTCACCCGGTCGGCGCGCAGGTCGTAGGGTTGCCACAGCACGACGGCCAGCTGTCCGTTCTTGATGAACGACACGCTCTGGAACTTCATGCGGTTGGCGCCGATCACCGTGGGTGGCTTGTCCAGTGCATCGGTCCGCCAAACCACGATCACGCGCTCCTCGCCATCGGCGCGAAGGCCGGCGATGTGTTTTCCGTCTGGTGACAACGACAGGCTGGAGATGGCCGGGAAGGCGGCCATCTGTTCGATGGTGGGCGCCACAGGCTTGGCGTGCAGCAACGGTGAAAGGCTGGCCAGGGCCGCCAGCAGCAGGGCTCGCTTCATTGCAACCTCGGAATGCGTTGGCACCGGCTTGCGGAGAATCCGGTGCCTGAAATGGAACCGCCGCCCCGAAGGGCGGCGGTTGCAGGGAGCAGGATCAGAACGAACGCGTGATGTTCAGGAAGTAGCTGCGACCGAAGTAGTCGAAGCCGCTGTACAGCAGCGCGTTGCCGACGGTGCTGTAGACACCCTGCGAGATGGTCGGCGGCTTGCGGTCGGCGAAGTTGCGCACGCCACCGGTGACCGACCACTTGTCCGCTTCATACTTCACCGAGATGGCCTGCAGGAAGTAGTTCGGGGTGTACAGCTTGTACGCCGAGGTGGCCGGATCGAAGTCACCCGGGTTGCGCTCCTCGTAGTACGCGTAGCTGTCCATCTTGTCGATCCAGTCCAGGCCGTAACGCACCTGCCAGTTCTTCCACTTGTAGCTCAGGTCCAGCGAGGCGGTGTTCTCCGGACGCGACAGCATGCCGTTGTAGTCCACCAGCGGATCGTCGGAGAAGACCTTGCTGGCCTGTTCCAGGTAGTGGGTGAACTGCAGCGTGGTGCGCAGGGTGCCCGGGCCGATTTCGCGGACATAGCGGGTGGTGAAGTCCAGGCCACGGACCTTGTCGGTGGACAGGTTGATGAAGCCGTTGGTCACCACCAGTTGGTTGTTGACCGGGTTGCGGGCCACCAGGCGGCACAGACCCGAACCGGAGGAGAAGTCGGCACTGCCGCTGTCGTAGCAGCGCGACAGGATGTTCGCGCCGCCCGCGCTGTCGACGCCGTTCTTCACTTCGATGTCGAAGTAGTCGGCGGCGAAGGACAGGTCACCGAAGCCGCTGCCGAATTCCGGCTGGATCACCACGCCCAGGGTCTTGGCCTTGGAGGTTTCGGCTTCCAGGCCGGCCTCGGCACCACCCTGGGTGACCACGGTCACGCCCTGGGTGGCCAGGTAGTCCGGTGCCAGGCCCAGCGATGCGCAGTTCTGGTAACGCGGCGAGCTCGGGTTGCGATCACCATACTCGTTGCAGGGGTCGGCACTGCTGCTCAGGAAGCCGGTGGTGCCGCCCAGGAACTGTTCGAACAGCGCCGGTGCGCGGTAGGAGGTGCCGTACGACGCACGGAACGACAGCCACTTCACCGGGGTCCACAGCGCGCCGATCTTGTAGGTCTCATCCGAGCCGTAGGACTTGTAGTCGGTGTAGCGGCCGGACAGGTTGACCGTCAGTTCCTCGGCAGCGGTGACGCCGGACAGCAGCGGCAGTTCCAGTTCGCCGTAGGCTTCGAACACCGAGTCCGAACCGCGGGTCGGAGTGGCGTTGGTCAGGTTGTACAGGTCGGCATTGATCGAGTACGGCGACGGGGTGTCGTCGATGCGTGCCTTGCGGTACTCGACGCCGAATGCACCACCGGCCGAACCGTACGGCATGTCGAACAGCGGGCCGTTGACGTTGAAGTTGACCGTCGTTTCCTTGTACAGCGTGTTGCCGGTGACCGGCACGAACACCCAGTCCTTCCAGTCCTGCGGCAGCTTGCCACCGATGGTGTTGGTGTTCAGCGCCGGCGCGGCGATGCAGCCGTTGGAACCGTCCCGGCAGACATAGCCACCGGCACCGTTGGAGACCACGTCCAGGCTCTGGCGCAGGCGGCTGGTCAGGAAGCTCTCGAAGGTGTAGTCGGCGTCGCTGCGCGAGTGCATGACGTTGAAGTCATAGTTCCACTCCGAGCTCAGGTGGCCACGCAGGCCGGCATTGAAGCGCAGGAAGTCGACGTTCTGCTTGTTGGTGTCGTTGCCGAAACCGATGAACGCACGCACGCCCAGGTTCTTGCCGCTGGTCTGGTCGGTCGGAGCACCGGCAACGCTGTCACGCAGGTTGGCCGGGATCAGCGGGCTGCCCACGGCATAGTCCAGGGTCAGCTGGCGATAGCCGGTCTGGGTCGACTTGCGCTTGTTGCCCAGGAACTCGTAGTACAGCTCGGCATCGCCCAGTGCGTTGAGGTCGAAGCCACCCTGCAGGTACAGGGTGTGGGTCTTGGTCGGCGAGATCAGCGACTGGTTGCGCATGGCCGGATCGAAGGTGTCGCGGGTGTTCAGGTCCACGCCTTCGTAGCCCACCAGGCCGGTGGTGATGGCCGCATTCGGGCGCCAGCGGTTGAAGCGGGTGCCGGCGCCGCCCGGGGCCGCAACACCGGTACGGGTGTTGGTGCCGATGGTGTTCAGCGTGGTGCCGCCGGCATCGAGCGACCAGCACTTCGGCTTGCCGGTCAGCGGGTCGATGAAGTCGCCGCTGCCCCAATAGTCGCCCGCGTCGATGTCGCGGTACATGTCGGTCGGGCAGCCACCGGCCCAGCTGCGGTCGGCCAGGGTCAGCTCGTTGCGGGTGTAGTACTCATAGGAGCCGGAGAAGTGCGAGCGCTCGCCGGTGGCACCGAACATGATGGAGTAACGGCGCTCTTCACCGCCGCCGCCATCGGTGGCGTTGTGCTGTGCTTCGAAGCTGACGCCATCGACCTTCTTCTTGGTGATGATGTTGATTACGCCGGCAACGGCGTCGGAGCCGTAGATCGAGGACGCACCGTCCTTCAGGATTTCGACGCGGTCGACGATCGAGTTCGGCAGCACGTTCAGGTCGGTCGAGCCCACCGAGCCGCGGGTACCGGCCGGCGACACGCGGCGGCCATTGAGCAGGATCAGGGTGCGGGTCGGGCCGAGGCCGCGCAGGCCCAGGGTGTTGGCGCCCGGGCCACCGTCGGTGACGTAGCCGCCATAGGCGTTGTTGATCTGCGCCGCACCGGCGGTGACCGCGGTGCTCTGCAGGGCCGCCGTGGTCGAGTTGAAGCCGGCCAGGGTGGTTTCTTCACGGGTGACGACCTGCACCGGCGAGACCGAGTTGAACACGTCGCGGCTGATGCGCGAGCCGGTGACGGTCACCGTATCCAGATTGGTGGCCTTGGACTTGGATGCCTCTTCGGTGGTCTGCGTCGAGCCCGAGGCGTCCTGTGCGATCGCCGGGGCAGCCGCAGCGAGCAGCACGGCGGAGGCGAGGGCGAAGCTCAGCGGGTGCTTGCTGAGCGACTTGCGATTGATCATCTGAAATCCCCTTGAATCGAATGATTGCGTCGTACACCGGGACAGGTCCTTGTCGGCGTCTCCGTGTGCCCCTTGCCCGGGGTCGGCAGCGTGCTGCCACCCGGCGCTGGTACCGGCTTCACGTGCCGATGACCCGAGATTAACACGACATTAACCGAGCCTGTCAAACGTTCACGAGGGAGTCATGAAGCTGTGGGTGATGGGCGCGCCTTGCAGTGACAGGAGCGCCCATTTCTCCTTCATCTCATTGATATGTATTGATTTGTTTCGGTTCATGTCAAACGTGTCTGAACCGTGAACGGGATGTGGCCGTGCTGTGCGACGGACAAAAAAAGGCCCCGCCGAAGCGGGGCCTGGTCCAGACACGCAGTCCGGAATACGACGGGATCAGAAGTCGTACTTGACCTGGGCCGAGATCTGACGGCCGTAGACGCTGTAGAAGCCGTCGTTGAACGGGGTCGATTCGTTGCCCGGGTAGTTGTAGCGCTGGCCTTCCGGCAGCTTGTTGAACACGTTGTTGACCATCAGCGACAGGGTCAGATCGTCCTGCGCCTGGTAGTTCAGGCTCATGTTGTAGGTGGTGTACGAGCCCCACTTGCCGGCCTTGGCGCCGGAGGAGTGGAAGTAGTCATAGCTGCGGCCGGTGTAGGCCAGGTAGTTCGGGGTGCTGCCGACGTAGTTGGCGTACAGGGTGGTGGTGAACTTGGAGATGGCCCAGCCCACCGACACATCGCCGCGCACCTTGGCGAAGTTGTCGTAGTACCACATGTTGTACGGATCGCTCAGCAGATCCAGCTTCTGTGCGCCCGGCAGCGGCACCACTTCACGCTTCAGCATGTTGGTGTAGTTGCCCGAGAACATCAGCGAACCGAAGCGGCCCAGGTCCTGCTGGTACTTGGCGCCGACGGTCACCGCTTCCAGGTTCTGGCTGGCCACGTTGAGCTTCGGGGTGTACACGCGGGCCAGGTTGCCACCGGCGTCGCGGGACACCCAGTCGGTCACGTTCTGGCAGCTGGCCGAGGTGTTGTTCGGCAGGCCGTTGCGGCACTGGTACTCGGCCAGCAGCAGCTGGTCGGTGCTCAGGGTCTTGACCTCGTTCTTGATCTTCCAGTTGTAGTAGTCGACCGACAGCGAGAAGTTGCTCACCGGGGCCCACACCACGCCCGCGCTCCACACGTCGGCGGTGATCGGCTTCAGGTCCGGGTTGCCGGACTTTTCGCTGTACACCGAGGTGGTCTTGTAGAACGAGCAGGCTTCGTCACGCAGCGCGTAGCCCATCTGGCTGCAGCGGTAGTAGTCGTTCTGGCCGGAGGCGAACGAGCCGCTCATGCCCTGGAAGGCATCGGACAGGGTCGGCGCACGGAATGCGGTGCCGTACTTGCCGCGCAGCAGCAGGCTCTCAACCGGGCGGTATTCCAGGCCGATGCTGTAGGTGGCCTTGTCAACGGTCTTGTCGGCGATCTTGAAGGCGTCGTAGCGGCCCGAGGCGCTGATGGTCAGCGACTCGAACACCGGCATGCGCAGTTCGCTGGTCACCGCGTAGTTGCTGCGGTGGCCGGCACCGGCCACGGCGGTGGCGCCCCAGGCGTTACCATCGACGAAGGCCTGGTCGGGCGAGTAATCCCAACCTTCGCTGCCACCTTCCAGCACCACGGCCAGGCCGGCGTCGCCGCCCGGCAGGGAGAACAGCGACCCGTTGGTCACCTGCACGCGACCCAGGTTCTGCCAGGTCTTGCTGCGGTGGGTGCCATAGCCGGTGAAGCTGGCGAACTGGTCCGGGGTGATCGGCGAGTAGAACGCGGCGTAGTCCGGGTTGTAGATGCCGAAGCCATCAGCGGTGGTACCCAGGCGCGGGCCCAGCACGGTGTCGCCGAAGAAGCCTTCGATCTTGTCCTTCCAGCGCGCGAAGCGGTTCTGGTCCAGGCGGTATTCGCCGCGGGTGAAGCTGGCGCTGTAGTCCCAGTCGCCGACCATGCCCTTGCCACCCAGGGTGACCTGGTAGGAACGGCTCTCATCGGAGTTCAGGATGTTGTTGTAGTGGCCCGGGCCGATTTCTTCCGGTGCGAAGGCGCGCTGCAGGTTCACGACCTTGCCCAGGCCCTGGTCGTAGAAGCCGCCCATCACCGACTTGGTGCCCCACCACAGGGCGCTGGAGCCGGAGGTGAACTCGGTCTTTTCCTTGCTGTACAGCACATCGGCGAACAGCTGGAAGTTGTCGTTCACGTCGAAGGTCATCGACGAGTAGAACTGGCCGCTGTTCTTGCCGTTCTTCAGGGTCTTGTAGCCGGCGCTGTACACCGAGCCGCACGATTCGCCCGATGCACGCTTGCCGACGGTGGTGGTGCCGTCGTACAGGCCTGCGACGTTGGCGCAGCGGGTCGGGTCCATCATGTACAGCTTGTTGTCGGCGTTGCCGATGACGGCAAAGTCGTTCGACGGCAGCTGTGCGGTATAGCCGACCGGGTTGTTCTGCTTGGTGATGTCACGCTGGTAGCCCCAGATCGGGCTGCCGTTTTCGATCTGCACGTTGACCAGCGCGTGGAAGCGGTCGTCGAATGCGTTGAAGCCCTTGGCGGCGCTGAAGCGGATGTTGCTGCCACCACCTTCGGTGTAGGTGCCGCCACGGATCGACATCGTGCCGCCGTCCATGCGTTCCTTCAGGATGATGTTGACCACGCCGGCGATCGCGTCCGAGCCGTACAGCGACGACTGGCCGCCCGGCAGGACCTCGATGCGCTCGACGATGTCGATCGGAATGCCGCTGATGTTGTTGAACGACTCGCTGCCGTTGTACAGCGCCGGATACGAGAGCATCGGGCGGCCGTTGATCAGGTACTTGGTGTAGCCCGGGTTCAGGCCGAACATGCCGGCGGCTTCGGCGCCCTGGGTGAACGCACCCGAGGTCTGTCCACCCTGCAGGCCGCCGGTGGTCAGCGACGACTGCTGCAGAACTTCAGCAACGCTGCTGAAGCCGCGGGTCTGGATGTCTTCGGCGGTGATGGACATCACCGGGGTCTGGGTTTCGACCTGGGTCTGCGGGATCAGCGAACCGGTGACGGTGATCTTGTCCAGGTTGGTCGCCTTGTCCTGGGCCATTGCCGGGGCGGCGGCCATCAGAGCGGACATCAGGGCGACGGCGAGCGTGTTGCGACGTGCGGTATTGCTGACGTGTTTCATGTAATTCCATTGGAGAGCAAAAACAAAAACGGCACTGCGCATGCGCCATCGCGCGGGCTGGAATATCCGGCTCCGCAGCTCAAAACAGTGCTCATCGAACGTAACATGAACTTAACAATCTGTGCACGAATCTGTCGCATTCCTGAATTTCAGTCAGCTTGCATCCAGCTTGTATGATGTCGGGTTATCCCCCTGACCCCGCCGGTGCCCGTTGTGAACAGTTCTCCCCGCCGTCCCCATGTCAGCCAGGTCCAGAAGGGACTTACGCCGCATGCCCGCATCCGCAACGTGATCGCGGTCGGTTCGGGCAAGGGCGGCGTCGGCAAGTCCACCACCTCGGTGAACCTGGCCGTGGCGCTGCAGCAGCTCGGTGCGCGCGTGGGCGTGCTCGATGCGGACATCTACGGGCCGAGCGTGCCGGCCATGCTGGGCCTGTCCGGTCGCCCGGAAAGCCCGGACAACAAGAGCATCGAGCCGTTGCGTGCCTTTGGCGTGGACACCATGTCGATCGGCTACCTGATCGAAGAGGACACGCCGATGATCTGGCGGGGCCCGATGGCCACCTCGGCGATGACCCAGCTGTTCAACGACACCCTGTGGGACGACCTGGATTTCCTGCTGATCGACCTGCCGCCGGGCACCGGTGACATCCAGCTGACCCTGACCCAGAAGATTCCGCTGGCCGGTGCGGTGATCGTCACCACGCCGCAGGACATCGCCACGCTGGACGCGAAGAAAGCGCTGAAGATGTTCGAGAAGGTCGAGGTGCCGGTGCTGGGCATCGTCGAGAACATGGCGGTGCACACCTGCAGCAGTTGCGGGCACATCGAGCACCTGTTCGGCGAGGGCGGCGGCGAGCGCATGGCCGCGCAGTACGGCGTGCCGCTGCTGGGCTCTCTGCCCCTGCAGATCGGCATCCGTGAACAGGGCGATGCAGGCACCCCGATCACCGTCGCCCAGCCGGATTCGGCGCCGGCCCAGGCCTACCGCCATGCCGCACAGCGCCTGATCGAGGAAGTGGGCAGGCGCCCGCGGGCTTCGATCCCGATCCTGTCGTCGCTGCTGTAAGGGCCGGGGCAGGGGCCGCCGGCCGAGGCCGGGCCCCTGCTAGAATCCTCGCGCCCCCTCGTACCCCCAGGACAAAGCATGAGCATCAAGAGTGACCGTTGGATCCGCCGCATGTCCGAGCAGCACGGCATGATCGAGCCGTTCGAGGCCGGGCAGGTGAAGCAGGCCAACGGCCAGCGCATCGTCAGCTATGGCACGTCCAGCTATGGCTACGACGTGCGCTGCTCGCGCGAGTTCAAGGTGTTCACCAACATCAACTCGACGATCGTCGATCCCAAGCACTTCGACTCGGGCAGCTTCGTCGACATCACCGCCGACGAATGCATCATCCCGCCGAACAGCTTCGCGCTGGCGCGTACCGTCGAGTACTTCCGCATCCCGCGCGATACCCTGGTGGTGTGCCTGGGCAAGAGCACCTACGCGCGCTGCGGCATCATCGTCAACGTGACGCCGCTGGAGCCGGAATGGGAAGGCCACGTCACCTTGGAATTCAGCAACACCACGCCGCTGCCGGCGCGCATCTACGCCAACGAAGGCGTGGCACAGATGCTGTTCTTCCAGGCGGCCGCCGACGACGTCTGCGAGACGTCCTACCGCGACCGTGGCGGCAAGTACCAGGGCCAGACCGGCGTGACCCTGCCGCGGACCTGACGATTGCAGGCGATTTGTAGAGCCGAGCCATGCTCGGCTGCCCTGCATTGAAGCCGAGCATGGCTCGGCTCTACATGAGGGAAGGCGGCGCAATGCGCCGCCTTCCTTATTTGCCGCGACCGAACAGCATCGCGATGCCGACACCAACCAGGGCCACCGGCCACCAGGTCAACAGCAGCTTGGACAGGTTCAGGTGCGTCCAGCCGAGATTGCTGGCGAGCATGAACAGGCCGATCAGGATCAGCAGGACGGCGGCAACGAGGTTGAATCGCATCGGGTCGGCGAAGGCTCAGGACTGGGCCGGATATCCTAGCCGTTCCTTCCAGTAGGCGACATGCTGGTCCAGCGCCGCCGGCTCGTAGCGGTGCGCCGGGCCACTGCCCCAGACCGGGCCCGGCCAGGCCGGATCACCGTCGTGGCGGCCGATGACATGGAAGTGCAGCTGGCGCACGATGTTGCCCAGCGCCCCGATGTTGATCTTCTCCACCCCGTCGGCACCCTTCAGGGCCTTGCAGGCGCGGTTGAGCTCGGTGCGCAGCTTGTCCTGCTGCTCGCCGTCCAGCTCGATCCACTCGGTCACCCCGGCCAGGCGCGGTACCAGCACCAGCCAGGGGAATCGTTCGTCGTTCATCAGCCGCACTTGCGACAACGGTCCTTCCGCCACCAGCACGCTATCGGTGGCCAGGCGTGAATCGAGTTCGAATTCGCTCATCCAAGATGCTCCGAGAAGAAGTCCAGGGTGCGTTGCAGCGCCAGGGCGGCGCTGTCTGGATCATACGCATGTCCGACCTCCCGGTTGAAGGCGTGATCGGCCGGATAGACGTAGGTGGCCATCTGCGGCAGCTTCTCGCGGTGGGCCTGGACCGCTTCCGGCGGGATGCTGCGGTCCTGGGCGCCGAAGTGGAAGATCACCGGGGCCTTGGGCGCCTCGTCGAGGAACTGCACGTTGCGCGCACCGTAGTAGCTGACCGACGGCAGCCCCAGGCGCAGTGCGGACAGCATCGCCACCGTGCCGCCCCAGCAGTAGCCGACGGTGCCGACCTTGCCGTAGGGCGCCAGTCGGGTGGCCGCCGCGCGCACGACCTCCAGCGCCCGTTCCATGCCCAGCGCGCCGACCCGTTCCAGGCCCTGCTTCACGCCCTCGGCGTCGTAGGGCAGCGCATCCGGGTCGGCGTCGGGGCCGTCGACCAGGTCGAAGAACGAGGGCGCCAGCACCGCATAGCCTTCGGCTGCGAAGCGCTCGGCCACGCTGCGGATGTGCGGATTGGCGCCGAAGATTTCCTGCACCACCACCAGGCCGCCGCGCGCGGTGCCGTCCGGCAGGGCCTGCCAGGCCCGTACCGGGCCGTGATGCGTATCCAGGGTGATCCACTCGGCCATCGTCATCTTCCTCGTTGCTGGGAACAGAGCTGCATTGTCGGCGCTGCGCCGGTTAGCGCGGCGTCAGCGGCTGTGCCGGATCGGGCGGCTGCGGGTTTGCGGCAGTGCGTTCCCAAGGCGGTGCAGAGGGCTGTTTCTGCATTGACCGGTGCACACCCGCAGCCTAAGCTTTCAGCCACGATGACATACAAGCCTCCGGCGCGAGCCGGGGGCTTTTTTGTTGTCCGCGTGTTGCGGGTCGCAACGCGCAACCGGTGGCTGTGACGGGCCAGCCACGATGACCCACTGCAGGCAGCCCCGAGCCTGATCACCCCGAACCCCAGCCGCCGCAAGGCGGCTTTTTCATTTCCAGGAGATTCAACACCATGTCCATCAATCAAGCCATTTCCGCCCAGGACTCCGCGCTGTACGTGAAGGCCGGTACCGCCCCGACCGCGCCGAACAATCCGGCCGGCTATACCGAAATCGACGGCCTGACCGCCTTCCCGTTCGGCCGCGGCCAGGCCAACACCCTTGATGCCACCAACCTGCGTTCCAAGCAGATGGAGAACATTGCGGGTCTGTCCGGCGGCCAGGCCGTGCAGGTGTCCGGCCACCGCTGGCCGGTCGGCAGCTCGGCAGGCCAGGAGATCCTGCGCGACGCCGATCCGGATGCCGACCTGCACTTCCTGATGGTGCTGCCCACCGGCGATGCCGCTACCTTCGTCGCCAAGGTCGCCGCCTTCAACGTGGCCCCGGGCACCAACCAGGTGCTGACGTTCACTGCGGACCTGCTGCCGCGTGAGTTCGCGCTGGTAACCGTGGCCGCTGGCGGCACCCCGTGATGCTGCTGGGCAAGCAGCAGATCCTGGACGCGCAGGATCGCCGGCACGAGGACGTCGCCGTACCCGAATGGGGCGGCAGCGTGCGCGTGGCGATGATGTCGGCGCGTGACCGTGATCGCTGGGAGCAGGAGACCTATGGCGGTGACACGCCCAAGGTGGATGACTTCCGCGCGCGATTCGTCGGCCTGTGCCTGGTCGATGAAATGGGCGAGCGCCTGTTCTCCGACCATGAGGTGGCCCAGCTGGGCACGAAATCGGCCGCGGCGCTGGATCGCGTGTTCCGTGTCGCGCAGACGCTCAATGCGCTCGGCGATGCGGCCGTGGGAGAGCTGGAAAAAAACTGATCCGCCGGCCTGAGCGCCGGCTTCAGTTCCGGATCGCGTGGAGGCTGGGCCTCCCGCATCCGGACCACCTGCTGGCGGGAGTGACCTCCCGCCAGCTCTCGGAGATGTATGCGTTCGCACGCCTGGAGCCGTTGGACCAGCCCCTGCAGGGGATGCTCGCCCAGCTGACCAGTGTGCTGGCGCAGGTGCACGGCAATACGACCACTGCCGACGACTTCCTGCTGGTGCGACCGCGTGCGTCGCCGGAGAGGGCGGCAAAGGAGCGCTCGCAGCAGCTGCTGGAACTGTTCGGCAGCGCATCGCGGCGCAACGCTGCGGCGTGATTCCGGGCGGGGCAGGGCATTGCTTCTCCGATGCGTGGCATGCAATCGAACCTGGGGCCCTGCGGGGCCCCTCATCATTCTTGGAGGAACGCGTATGGCGTCCACTAACCAGAATCTAGACGTAGTACTGCGGGTCAACACGACGGGCTTCCGTACCGCAATGGCGGAGGCCAGCCGCCTGGCAACGCAGAATCTCAAGACACTGCGCGCGGAGGCCGAGCGGACGGCCGCCGCGCTGGCGCGCGTGCATGCGGCACCGGAGGGCGCAACGGGCAAGGCCGCGACAAAGGCAAAGGCCAACGTCGGCGGCGATGTGCTCGGCAGCGGCTTGAAGGAGCTTGGTAGCGGCCTGCTGACGGCCGCCGGTGGCCCATGGGGCATCGCCATCGCGTCGGTGCAGAAGCTGGGCGAAGCGTACCTGGACATGGTCAAGGCGTCCGAACGTGCGCGCAGCGAGTACAAGGAGCAGATGCAGTCGCTGCAGCAGATGTCGTTCTCGATGGACCAGGCCGGCCTGGGCATGGGCGCGGGCACGCTGCCCCTGGAGCAGGCGGTCGCCACGCTGCATGAGCAGGCCAGGGCGCTGCGCGAGCTGGAGGCACGCGAGAAGGCGCTGCAGGGCTCGGTCGTCCATTGGGAAGGCCGAGTGAGTCATGGCCAGCGATCGGGACGGGAAGGGGCGGGCCTGAGTGCAGCCTCGGACTACGCCGAGCTGGAGAAGGCCAGGGCGAACCTGGAAGCGTTCCAGGCGGAGGTCGCGCCGGTCCAGGAGAAGTTCCGGGGCCTGAAAGAAACGATCAGGGGCGCCCTCGACGAGAAGCTGTTCAATGCGATTGCCGCGGCCATCCAGAACGTGGACAACCAGACGCTTGACCAGCTCATCGCGTCTCTGGGTGCGACGCAATGGAACGCATTGAAGGCGACCGATGCCTTCAACGGCATGCTGGGCGCCATGCGCGGAGAGGCGTGGCGGGACGAGGTCGAGTGGATCCGGCTGACCCGTGGCGAGTACGCGGCCTGGATGGCTGAACGCGGCGCGGAGATCAACGCAAGGGGCGGCCCGGACAAGATGGACCCGGCCCAGCGCGCAGAGTTCAACAGGGATGCCGCGCGCAAGAAGGCCGACATCGAACGCAAGGCCCAGTTCCGCGAACAGCAGCAGGCCGCCCAGCAGTCGGTCAGGGGCGTGCACGAGCAGGCTGATGCGTACGCCGGGCTGATGGATCGCATCGAGAAGCAGATCGCCCAGGACCGGGTGCGGCAGAAGCTGAAGGAGGGGATGACAGAGGCGGAAAAGCTGCAGGTCACCCTCCTTGACGAGATGGAGCATGCCGAGAAGAAGCTCAGCGAGCAGAAGCAACTGCGGGTGAAGGCCTCGCTGGACGCCGCGGTGGCCCTGGCCAAGGAAGCGGCAGCCGCTGAAGCGTCGAAGAAGGCCCAGCAGGATCTGCTGAAGCTGCAGCGGGAGCTCCAGCAGGCGGCGCATGCACAGCAGCGCGGCAACGACCAGGCGCTGTTCGGCATCGGCCATGGCGCAGCGAGCGTGGATCGCATGCAACGCCGTTCCGCTCTGGATGAGGATCGGGACAATCGAAAGCGCGCGCTGGACGACGAGTCGCGTGGTGAGGACGGTAAGGTCATCGAGTCGGAGCGCTACAGAGCCCGGCTGGCCGAGCTCGATGCATTCCATGAACAGTCACTGCAACGCGAGGCAGAGTTCCAGGAGAACAAGAAGGCATACCAGTCCGATTGGAAGAACGGCGCAATGCGGGCGTTCGAGGACTATGCCGATGCCGCGGCCAATGCCGCCGAGTTGAGCCACGGCGTCTTCAGTAATGCATTGGGCGGGTTGGAAGACAGTCTGGTCAAGTTTGCCCAGACCGGAAAGCTGTCCTTCTCCGACCTCGCCGACTCGATCATCGCCGATCTGGCGCGCGTGGCAGCCAAACAGATGGTCAGTGGGCTGATCAGTTCGATCGGGCAGATGTTCGGGCCGAAGATCACCGGCTTTTCCATCGGCGGGTACACGGGCCCAGGGGGCAAGTACGAGCCGGCCGGCATCGTCCACAAGGGCGAGGGCGTGCTCAGCCAGGAAGACATGGCTGCGCTCGGCGGCCCATCGGCATTCTTCGCCCTGCGCACTTCGCTGCGAACCGGCAATGGCCTGTCCGGTGGTGATAGCGGGGGTTATGTGCAGGTACCGATCGCCCGTGCCGGCGAGGGTGGGATGAATGTGGAAATCAACAACTACGGCGAAAGCCGGGTCAACACCCGGGAAGAGCGGCAGCGCATGCCCGATGGCAGCGAAGTACGGCGGCTGGTGATCGACATCGTGGGCGACAGCCTCAACGGTGGTGAGCTGGGCGCCATTGGACGGGCCCGATACGGATGGACGGAGGCAGTGGGATGAGCAGTTGGCCAGAATATGCAGAAATCCGCTTTGCGGATTACGGCGAGGAGATCGTCGCTTCGGAAGAGCGGACCGAGATGGAGCGCGGCCCCAGCAAGATGCGCGCGCTCAACAGCCGGGTGATGAAGAACGTGTACGCCTCGGTGCAGTTCCGCACCGCGGCTGACGCCGAGGCATTCGAAGCGTGGTACCTGCACGATGTCGGTCGCGTCGGCTGGTTCACGATGGAGCACCCGCGGACCGGGCAGCCGATCAGCGCCCGCTTCCCGCAGGGCATCGGCCGCCTGGTGCCACTGAACACCCGGTTCCGCTTCTCCAAGCGCGATCTTGTACTGGAGTACATGCGATGAGTTCCTTCCATGAGCGCCGCCAGCGCCTGGCCGACACCCAGGGACCGCTGATGCTGTTGGAAGTGTCGGCGCCGTCGATGCCGGAGGTGTTGCGGATCGTCAACGACAACGTCAACTGGACCAGCAACGGCAAGGAGTTCATTGCCGCACCGTTCGGCTTCCAGCTTCCCGACGATGTCAGTGGACAGGCACCGCGCGCGCAGCTGGTGATCGACAACATCGGCCGCGCACTCACCGAGGACCTGGAAGGGCTTGCCCCCGGAGAGATGGTGACCGCACGGTTGATGCTGACCGATCGCGCCGATCCGGATGCCATCGAGGCCGAGTACGACCTGCCGATGACCCAGGTGTCGGTCAACACGCGCACGGTCAGTGCCCAGTGTGGTGTCGACTTCCTGATGCGCCAGCAGGCCGTGCTGCTGCATGCCAATCCGTTCACGCTGCCGGGAATCTTCTGATGCGCCTGGTCGACGTCGAGCGATGGGTGGGCATCCCCTATGACGAAGCAGCGTGCGACTGCGCCGACCTGGTGATGCAGGTGCAGCGGGCGCTGTTCGCCCGTGAAGTGGCACTGCCCGGACGCCGGCCGCGCGGGCGGCGCGGCTCGGCCGAGCTGGGCGCATTGTCGCGCGCGCAGGCGGTACCTCGCGAGGGCCCTCCACAGGACGGCGACCTGGTACTGATGATCGAACGCGGACAACACAACCCCGGCCACGCCGGGGTTTTCTTTTTCCTGGCTCATGAGGGCTGGGTCTTGCACAGCAACGAAACGAACGGCTGCAGCGTGCTGCACCGCGTTCGTGACCTACCCGGATTTGGGCTGAGGATCGAGGGATACTACGCATGGAACTGACACCACAACCGGCGGTCGACGGCCGCCTCATCATCACCCCGCACCCGGTGCTGCTGGATGGCCAGCGCAACGTGCCGGTCGAACTGCGCCCGGGTGAAAGCCTGTACGCATTCCTCATGCGCCATGTAGACGGGCTCGATGGCCGCGCATGGCAGGTCTGCGTTGACGGGCTGGAGGTGCCGCGCGAGCAGTGGATGCACACGCGACCGCGCCATGGCCAGTTGATCGAAGTGCGCAGCGTGGTGGGCAAGGCGGTGATTCCGCTGGTGGCGATGATCGCGCTGACCTATTTCACCTTCGGCATCGGCACGCTGGTGGCCGGTTCCGCGTGGGGCGCAGGCGCCGTTGCGGGGCTCAGCGCCACCTACGGCACCGCGCTGGCGTCGGCGGTCTATGTTGCCGGCAGCGTGCTGATCAACAAGGTGCTGGGCCCGAAGCCTCCCCGTGCAGGTGGCGGTGGCGGTGTCGCCGACACTGCGTATTCCCTGGCAGCGCCGCGCAACCGTGTGCGCGCCTATGAACCGCTGGGCCTGCTGTTCGGTTCCACGCGCCTCGCTCCGGACCTGATCAGCCGCCCCTATACCTGGTTCGAGGGCGATGAGCAGTACGTCGGCCTGACCCTCAGCCCGGGCATCAACGTTGGCCGGGTGGAGGCCCTGCAGAACGGTGATTCAGCGCTGTCCAGCTACGAAGGCGTGCGCACCTGGTTCCGCGGCTTCCCGCAGATGCCCGACGAAGCGATTCCGCTGTACAGCAACGCGGATGTGATTGAAGGCGCGCAGCTGCTCGATACCGGCAGCGATGCCAAGCACGTGGCCAGCCCGTGGGTGGAGCGCACCAGCTCCGCTGACTCTCTGCGCCTGCAGGTGAACATCGAGTTCCGGCTGTGGGATACCACGTCCAAGGGCAAGGACAAGGACAACCGCGAGCAGATCCAGATCCAGTACCGGCCGGTCGGCTCCGATGCCTGGCAGTCGTTCGGCAATTACAGCGTCGTGGGACGCACGCAGAAGGCGCGCCGCGTCAGCTACGGCCGCGACGTGGAGCTGGGCCAGTACGACGTGCGCGTACGCGTGGCCGGGCAGAACACCGATGGCAGTGGCGCGCAGGCGAATTTCACCTGGACCACGCTGGTCAGCGTGCAGCGCGACGACGCCAGCCATGCCGGCATTCCTGCCATCGGCCTGCAGATGAAGGCGTCCGGCCAGCTCAATGGCACCCCGGATGAGATCCGCTGCGTGGCTCATGCGCGACCGATTCCGGTGTGGAAGGGTGAAGCGGCCGGCTGGGTGACCGAGGAAACCAGCAACCCGGGCGCACAGATCCTGGCCTACGCGCGTGGCATCCATGATGAGAACGGCAAGCGCATCGCCGGCCTGGGCATGGCCGACCGGCGCATCGATATCGAAAGCCTGAAAGCCTTCATGCTGCACTGCGCGGACAACGCGCTGGGCTACGACTACTGGCTGACCGAGGTGCGCAGCCACCAGGCAGTGCTCGACGCCATCGCGCTGGCCGGCTTCGGCCAGGTGACCTGGGCCAAGGGCCGGCTGGGCGTGGCCTGGGCGGCCGATGAGCAGCCCCTGTCCGGCGTGGTCAACATGGCCACGATCAAGAAGGGCCAGTTCCAGGTCGATTACACCCTGGCCAACGCTGCCGACGGCATCGAGTACAGCTACCTGGACCGCCGCACCTGGAAGGCGGCGACGCTGCGCGTGCCGGCGCCGGGCGTGGAGGTGATGCTCAATCCGGCCAAGATCACCGGTGAGGGCGTCAGCTCCGAAGCCCATGCCGCGATGCTGGCGCGTTGGCATCTGGCGCAGAGCGTCTATCAATACAAGTCGATCAGCTACAGCACCGACATCGAGCACCTGGCCTACTCGCGGTTGTCGGTGCTGGCGTTGCAGCACGACCTTACCCAGTGGGGCTTTGGTGGCCGCCTGATCGATGCCGCCGTCGACGCTGCAGGCGTTGCCACGCTGCAACTGGACGAGACGGTCCCGGCACCTTCGCTGGGCAGTGCGTTCATCGGCCTGCGTATTCCAGGCGAGCGTGTCTACCGCGTACTGCGCGTGGTTCCGGGCGCTGAGCCAAGTGACAGGCTGGTGCTGGCCGATCCGTGGCCGGCAGATGCACCGCTGCCGGGCCACAACGACGGCAATCCTGCACACGACACGATCTGGATCTACGACTTCAAGCAGACGCCGGGTACCCGCGTGCGCGTGACCGGCATCCGCCCGGAAGGTGACCTGAAGGGCGCCGCTGTGGAGGTGGTGCAGGAGGGGCCCGAGTTCTGGCACTACGTGCGGACCGGGCAGTATGTGCCGCCGTCGAATGAATCCTCGCTGCAGACCCGGCCGGTGGCCAGCAATCTGAAGGTGGTCGAGCGCCAGGTCAGCCGGGGTGGCAGCGTGCATACCGAACTGCAGGCCAGCTTCGATATCAGTGGACCCACCGGCGAAACGCGGGTCCTGTCCGATCCAGACGGCAATGCCGCGCTGGAGGAAGTGGCACGCACCAGCACGCGATCAGCGAGCTGGGCGATTCCCGGAGCGGGTACCTATCCGGTGGTCGTTCGTCCGTACAGCCCCGATGGCCGTGCCGGCGTTGCCGTGTCCACCCAGTACACCACGCTGGGTGCCGATGCGCCGCCGGTCCTGGTCGATCTGTTCGACATCGAAGAGCTCAGCGGTGGCGTGCGCCGGTATGTGTGGGGCTTCTCCGGCGACACCGTGCAGTCGGCTGATTTCGCCGGCGTGGAAATCCGCTATACCGCCGGCAGTATCGACAACCCGCTGTGGGAGCACATGACCCCGCTGGGCGATGCCGGTGGCTTCTTCACCTCCGCAATCGAAGCCGTATTGCCAGAGGCGGGCAGCTGGACGTTTGCGTGCCGCAGTCGCAACACCGCTGGCGTGCTGTCCGTCGGTGCCCGCTACCTGCGACGCTCGCTGGGGCGCAATACCGGGCAGACGCTGGAGGGAATCGGCGGTGTGGTCGAATCGGTCAAGCAGGACCTGGGCAAGGAAATCAACGCCCGCATCGACAGCGACCTGGCCGCCGCCACCCGTGCAGCCGAGGCGCTGCGTAGCGAATCGCTGCGCCTGCAGGACCAGATCACCGCCAGCGCCCAACGACTTGCCGGCCAGGCCGAACGGCTGGACCAGCAGGCGCAGGCGCTCAAGGCGAACACCGATGGCCTGGCGCGCGAAGTGCTGGACCGTGCTGCCGGCGATCTGAATACCCGCACCGAGCTGACCACGGCGGTGACCCGCGAAACCAGCGAGCGCCGGTCGGATGTGGAGAACCTGACCCGCATGGTGAGCCAGCTGTCGGCAGGCAGTGGCGTGCAGTTCGACAGCAAGCGCATCTGGTACTTCGACAGCAGCGTGGAAGGTTGGGGCGCGAATGGCGGCAGTCCAACGCTGGTGGAGGGCTGGCTGCGCCCGGCCAACCATGCCAGCGACGCCTTCGTGACGAGCCCGCGCGGCCAGGATGTCCAGGGCGCGGCGCACCGCTTCGTCAAGCTGCGCATCCGCAAGGTGGGCAGTCCTGCCTGGGACGGGCGCCTGCTGTGGAATGGTCCCGGCCAGTCGTGGGACAACGCACGCATGGTGCAGTTCGCGGAGCCAAGCTATGACAGCAACGGCATCGCGACGCTGGACGTGGACAACATTCCATGGAACGGGACCATCGTCGACCAGATCCGCCTGGATCTGTCCAAGGCGCAGACCGATGCCGACTACTTCCTGCTGGACTGGGTGGCGATCGGTCGCCCGACGCCGGGTGCGTCGGTGGCCATGCTGCAGGACGAAGCCACTGCACGCGTCGCAGCAGACAGCAGCGAAGCGGGCCGGCGCGAGTCGCTGGCCGTGCAGTTGCGCGGCAGCTACGAGGGCGGTGACCTGGCAGGGGTCAGCCAGGGCCTGATCGCGGCCGAGAAGACCGCACGGCTGAGTGGCGACCAGGTCAACGCGCAGTCGATCCAGGCACTCCAGGCACGGATGCCCGCAGGCACCGACGCGCTGGCCACCAGTGCCAGTGTCAGCAGCCTGCAGCAGGCGATGGTGACCGCTGACACCGCGCTGGGGCGGCGCGTGGACAGCCTCGATGCCACGATGGGGGACAAGATCGGATCCAGCGCCTTCAATGCGTTGAAGACCGAAGTCGGGCAGCTCGATGGCCGGGTTACCAGCAGCAGCCAGGACCTGGTGCAGCTGAAGAGTCGCATGGAAGCGGTGATGGGCGCGGGCAGCAACCTCGCGCTCAATGGCGACTTCAACCTGGGCGCTGGCACCGGCTGGACGTTCTTCAACACCACCGCAGCATCGGTGGTGCGCGAGGGCCGCGGCAACAGCCTGTGCTGGAAGGCGGAGCCCTATGCGGGCGGAAGCAATACGGTGGTCAGCGCCGCGGTCAATGAGGGGCGCGTCATCACCCTGACCGCCGGCCGTCGCTATCGAGTGTCGTGCTGGACGCGGACCAGCGAGGACTTCGACGGCACCGCCGACAATACCAAGCTGCGCGTCGCCGACCACAACGGCAACCTGATGGGCGGCGCCACGCAGTCGTTCCCGAAATCGGCGGACTGGGTCAAGACCGAGACCTTCGTGACGTTGCCGCCTACCGGCACGGTGCAGGGCATCAAGGTCACGATCAATCGCAATGGCACGGCCGGCACGTTGTGGCTGGACGATCTGTGGGTGGAGGATGTGACCGATGTCGACGCGAACGCTGCGGCGGTCAGTGGCCTGTCGACCAGGGTGGAACAGATCGATGGCAAGCTGAGCAGTGCCGCCGAGGACGTCACCCGGCTGGCCTCGGGCATCGGCAACATGGTGGCCTACAACATCATCGCCAACGCACATATCCTCGCCTGGCCCACCGGTGGCCCCCGTGCATCGGGTGTGTACCGTGCCAATGGCAGCATCGTGCCAGGCATGGGCGCCAACCGGGGGCTGCGGGTGGGCATCATCAATGCGGACAACAGCATCACCGATACGGCGGTGTTCGATACCCATGGCAATCTGCAGACCGAGTCGGCCCGCTTCAACACCTGGTACGACCAGACGCTGAAGGACAACCAGTACTTCATTGCCTATACGTCCGATGCAGTGGGGGCGATCAGTAGTGCCAGCAACAGCGACACCAGTGGCCTGCGCACCCGCCTGCTGGACGCGGGCCTGTCACAGGAAAACCTGGCGGCCCTGTCGGGGTCGCGGATGCTGGTGATGATCGGGCGGCGCAGGAGTGGTGCCGGCGGTGGCAGGCAGATCCTGTCGCCCTTGCCGGAGACCGGCCGTACTGGCATGTGGGTGGAAATGACCGTCACCGTGCTCAATGGCGTGCCGACCGGATCGCAGGATTCGTCGATGCTCGATCGTACGGCGCGGAGCAATGCGGACGCCTTGACCGGGCTGCGCACCGACGTCAGCAAGCTCGGTACCGACCTGGTGTCCGCCGCCGACAGCCTGACCAGCCTGACCGCGCGGGTCGACACCTCGGTGACCAGCAGCGACAACGTGCTGCGCAACAGTAACTTTGCTGGCAGTGCCGCCTGGTGGACGCTGACCCGTACCGTGTCGGCCAACACCGTGGAGTGGGTGAAGGCATCGGGCCAGAGTGGTGATGCGTTGCTGATGACGCATGGGCCGCAGGCCGGGCAGAACCCCTTCATCACGGCCAATGACGCGCGGTGGTTGCCGGTGGTTGCGGGGCGGTCGCGCCGGTACCGACTGGTGATGGTGGCTCGCGCCTTTGATGAAGCCACGGCGACCCTGGTCTGCCGGTTGCGCGTGCGAACCACGGGTACAGGCGAAAGCCATGCCGACGTGACGCTGAACCTGTCCGATGCGTCCTGGAAAACCTACACGGCCGAATGGTCTGCCGCGCAGGATCGCAACGAGATCATGCCGCAGGTGCATCTGACCAACGCCGGCGGCAAGGTGCTGTTCGACCGGATCGAGTTCTACGACATCACCGATGCGCAGGACATCGCCGGCAACGCGACGGCCATCGCCAACCTGCGCAGCGACGTGGTGCAGCTGGGCGATCGTGTCACCAGCAGTGCGTCCAGTGTGCTCAAGCTGCAGTCGGACGTGCAGTCGGTCCTCAATGGCAGCGACAGCCTGTTCCCGCTGGGTGCGTTCGAAACGTTCCAGGATGGCCAGCTGCTGGGCAGTGCGGCGGGCACGATCTACACCGTCCGCGCCGATGCTCGCCGGACCGGTGAGCGCGGTCTGGATGTGAACGTTGCGGCCAACACCAGCCCGAACACCAATGCGGACCTGTACTTCGGGCAGTGGACCCCCATCACCGGCAATCGCCGCATCTATGTGGAGTACTACGCCCGCCTGCATCCGGACAGTATCCAGCCGACCGGTGGTTCCATCCGGGTGGGCTGGCAGACCACCAACGAAGCCAACGCGGAGAATTCGTGGCCCTTGCAGGCTTACGCACTGGCCTCGCTGCGCAAGGATGGCTGGACCAAGGTCAGCGGTTACCTGGACACCGCCGCGTCTGCGGCGAAGTGGCGGATGCTGGTCAGCATTCCGGGAGGAAGTGGTGCGCGCGAAGTGGGCGTGCGCGTGCAGGTGGACGACATCCGCATGATCGATGTCACCGACGCCTACGCCGCGCAGCAGAGCGCCGCTGCCACGGCCACCGCGGTGACCGCGCTGACCACCAAAGTCGATCAGCAGGGCACGAAGGTCGACGCGCAGGCGCAGCAGCTCACCGACCTGTCCAGCGGGCTGAAGGGCGTGCTCAACACCGGAAGCGGCCTGCTGCCCAATCCCGACTTCGCCGAAGGGCTGGGGGGGTGGACGGCATCGGCGGCGGCCAATGGGGCGGTGTGGAGTACGGTCAACGGCGACGGACGCCCAGGTGTGCTGCTCAACCGCTACACGAACGTGAATCCGACCCTGCAGGCCAACGGTGGCAAATGGGTGCCGATCAACGGCGCGCGCCGCCTGCGGGTGATCGTCCGCGCCTGCGGTGCTGGCGGCGCCAACAATCTGCTGGTGCGGATGTATCGCAAGAATGCGGCAGGCCAGCAGTCCTACCAGGATCTGCGTGCCGTGTTCGCGGTGGAGGCGTTCGAGACCCGATCGTTCGACTTCGATGCCTTCAACAGCGGCATCGATGCCTGGCGCTTGAACCTCTATGTTCATCCCGACAACGGTCAGGTGCGGGTGGACAGCGTCCAGGTCTATGACATCACCGACCAGGTGGCCAACGATGCCAATGCCTCGGCCATCACGGGGCTGAGCACCTCGGTAAGCCAGCAGGGCACCAAGCTGGACACCACCGCGCGTGACCTGACCCAGCTCAAGACCCAGGTGGGCGATGTATCGGCCAGCGGCTTCTCGCAGCTGAACAGCCAGGTCAGCCAGCAGGGTAGGCAACTGACTGCGCTGTCCGGGCGGATCGATGGCGTGCAGGCCTCACTGGGTGGCAAGGCGGATGCAGCCGTGGTCACCAGCATGCAGGCGCAGGTCAAGAATCTGGGCGCCGGTGGCAACCTGCTGATGAACACCACGTTCCCCTTCTGGCAGCGCTCGGGGTGGGGCTGGGGCAGTAATCCGAACGGGCGGTGGACCGAACTGGGCAACCCCACCGGCGATGACAACTGGCATCCGCAGGGGATCTTCGGGCTGGGCGCGGTGACGCCCGGCGTCGTCGCAGCAGGCGAAATGGCATGGTGGGGAACCGAGTACGACATCGCCATCGAAGGCGGCAAGACCTATTGCGCGTCCGCCTGGATCAATACCCATCGCGTGGAAGCCAAGCTGGAGATGACGTTCTTCGATGCGGCCGGCAATCACCTGGGGCTGGTGCACAGCCCGGGCGTGAGGAGCGATACCGGAACCCCGATCACGCTCGACCGCTTGACGCGCACGTTCCTGATCACCAAGGCGCCCGCCACGGCGACCTTCGCTCGCTTTCGCGTGATCGTGATCGGCACCGGTGGAAACACGCCCTATTTCTGGATGTTCCGCCCGATGCTCAGCCAGGTGGACGCGGCAGCAACCGCCCCGCCCACCTGGTCGGCCGGAGGCACCGAGTCTTCTGCGCAGTGGTCGGTCAACGTCCGTGCAGATGGCCGGGTAGGGGGCGTGCAACTGGCGTCCAGCGGCCAGGTCTCGCGTTTCGATGTGGTGGCCGACGCGTTCAGTGTCAGTGCCCCCGGTGGCGGGCGTCGTACCGAGTACAGCGATGGCAACTGGCGGGTCTATGACGAAGCCGGACGCCTGCGCGTGCGCATGGGCGTGTGGTGACCCGTGCACCTGCCCGTCGCGGTGGGTGCCCTGCATGAAAACCGTTCGGGCCGCCGGTGGATGCGGCCCTTTTTTTGGAGATCCAACATGAAGTTCAACGCACGTCTTGTCCTGCTGACCCGCGCAGTGGAGCAGTCGGGGGTGGTCAATCTGCATTTCCGGCCGGAGGGCGAGAACCTTCTTCCGCAGATGGTGATCCCGGTATCGCCGCTGGATGCGTATGCCTTGAAGTTCGGGGCACTGTACCGGTTCGAGGCGATCGAGGTGGAAGAAGCGCTGCCCATTGAAACAGCCGCTGGCTGAGACCGGGCGGTTGCAGTGGTGCTGGATATGACCGGGTACTGACCCTTCACGGGCCAGGCGCCGCAGGCGGCAGCGGCGATTCAGGGCGCTGGCCCGAAGCCCGGTATACTGGCGCCCTTTCAGGCCCCGGCCCCCAGGAACCCCTGCCATGCCGGCAGGGGCCCAGGCCCCCAGAGTCCCGCGATTCCATGTCCCAGCTGAACCCCAAAGTCGGCTTCGTCAGCCTTGGCTGCCCGAAGGCCCTCGTCGATTCCGAGCGCATCCTCACCCAGCTCCGCTCGGAAGGCTACGACATCGTCCCGTCCTACGATTCGGCCGACGTGGTGGTGGTCAACACCTGTGGCTTCATCGATTCGGCGGTGACCGAGTCGCTGGATGCCATTGGCGAGGCGATGAACCAGAACGGCAAGGTCATCGTCACCGGCTGCCTGGGCAAGCGCCCTGAGCAGATCCGCGAGGCGTACCCCAACGTGCTGGCGGTGTCCGGCCCGCAGGATTACCAGAGCGTGATGGAAGCGGTGCATGAAGCACTGCCGCCCAAGCACGATCCGTTCGTGGATCTGGTGCCCGACTACGGCATCAAGCTGACCCCGCGCCATTACGCCTACCTGAAGATTTCCGAAGGCTGCAACCACAAGTGCAGCTTCTGCATCATTCCGTCGATGCGCGGCAAGCTGGTCTCGCGCCCGGTGGATGAGGTGCTGCGCGAAGCCGAGCGCCTGGTGCGTGGTGGCGTGCGTGAGCTGCTGGTGGTTTCGCAGGACACCTCGGCCTACGGCGTGGACGTGAAGTACGCCGAGAAGATGTGGCGCGACAAGGCCTACCAGACCCGCCTGAAGGCGCTGTGCGAAGGCCTGTCCGAGCTGGATGCGTGGGTGCGCATGCACTACGTCTACCCGTATCCGCACGTGGACGAAGTGGTGCCGCTGATGGCCGAGAACCGCATCCTGCCGTACCTGGACATCCCGTTCCAGCATGCGAGTCCGCGCATCCTGCGCCTGATGAAGCGCCCCGGTGCGGTCGAGAAGACCCTGGAGCGCGTGCAGAACTGGCGCCGTATCGCGCCGGACATCACCGTGCGTTCGACCTTCATCGTCGGCTTCCCGGGCGAGACCGAGTCCGAGTTCGAAGAACTGCTGTCGTTCCTCGACGAAGCGCAGCTGGATCGCGTGGGCGCGTTCGCCTATTCGCCGGTCGAGGGGGCCACCGCCAACGATCTGCCCGATGCTGTGCCGGAGGAAGTGAAGCAGGAGCGTCTGGCCCGCTTCATGGAGAAGCAGGCGCAGATCTCCGCCGCACGCCTGGAGGCCAAGATCGGCACCGTGCAGCAGTGCCTGGTCGACGCCATCGAAGGCGATATCGCCGTGGCCCGTTCCAGGGCCGATGCGCCGGAGATCGACGGACTGGTGCACATCCAGAACGCCGACCAGGTGCCGCTGCGCGTGGGCGAATTCGTCGACGTGGAAATCACCGAGAGCGACGAGCACGACCTGTACGGTGACGCGCTGCCCGCCGCTACCCGCCCGGCATTCGACCTCAAGATGCTGTGACCGCAGCGACGACCGCCGCCAATGACGGGGGCGGCGTCCGGCGCTTCGTACCGCCGCCACGTGCGGCGATCGATCCGCAGGTGTTCGCGCAGCCGCTGTTTGCCGGGCTGCAGGATTTCCGTGATCTGCTGGTTGGCTCCCACTGGCCGTCCATCGCGGCGCTTGACGCACGCCTGTCCCTGCCGGGTTGGCAGCTGGTCGAACAGGATGCCGCGTTGCTGGCCGATGGCCTGCACTACGAGGCCCGCATCGCGCAGGGGCGCATCGCCACCCGTGCCGACAACTGGCACGACCTGTTCAACGCGCTGGTGTGGGCCTCCCACCCAAAGCTCAAGCGGGCACTCAACGTGCAGCAGTGCCGGCATATCGAAGCCATGCCACCCGGCCAGCGCAACCGCGCGCAGGCCGCCTTGACCCAGTTCGACGAAACCGGCGTGATCGTGCGTGTGGATGATGTCACGTTGCTGCGCGCGTGGGATGGGCATGACTGGCCTGCGTTGTTCGAGCCAACGCGCTGGCAGAGCGGTGACATCGCCATTGCCACGGTATTCGGGCACGCGTTGATGGAACAGGCACTGCTGCCGGGGCGATTGCTGGTGGGCAAGTGCGTGGTGGTGCAGGGGGATGCCGATGCTGCCTGCGTCGACGCGGTGACTGCGGCCATTGCCGAAGGCAGGGCAGTGACCGATCCGCTGCAGCTGCGGCCCCTGCCGTTGGCCGGTGTTCCTGGCTGGCACGGCGTGCAGGATTCCGCCTTCTATCGCAATGCCGGGTATTTCCGCCCGTTGCGCGCAGGGCGCACATACCCGCCGCCGTTGTAGAGCCGAGCCCATGCTCGGCTGCGTTTGCCCATCAGCCGAGCATGGGCTCGGCTCTACAACGGCAGCGAGGTCGGGCATGACTCGACTCTACAACGGCGCGTACTCCACCCCGATCACCGCAAAGGTGAACTGCCCGCCGGGCAGCTCCACCGAGAATTCGTCATCCAGTCGCTTCTTCAGCAGCGCCCGCGCCAACGGCGAATCGATGCTGATCCAGCCCAGCCCGGCATCGGTCTCATCCGGCCCGACAATGCGATAGCGGCTGGTCTCGCCACTGTCCACATTCTCCAGTTCCACCCATGCGCCGAAGAACACCGCCAGCGGGTCGGTCGGCGTGGTGTCGACCACGCGCAGTGATTCCAGCCGCTTGGTCAGGTAGCGCACGCGACGATCGATCTCGCCCAGCTGCTTCTTGCGATAGGTGTATTCGGCGTTCTCGGAGCGGTCACCTTCCGCGGCGGCCGCGGCCAGTGCCTTCACCACCTCCGGGCGGCGCACACGCCACAGCTCATCCAGTTCGGCCTTCAGCCGGGCATGCCCGGAGGCGGTGATCAGGGCCGTGCTTTTTTCTGCGGGGGGACGCCAACGCGACATGCAATACGACTTCTTTTCTGGATGACGAACGGGGAGCGGGGTCGGAGCCCTCCCTGGCGGGGGGATCCGACCCTGGGGTCAGATCCCTTTCCAGCGGAAAGGGCTCTGACCCCGGCCGTGGCAGATCAACGCTTTCCGCCGAAGATGCCACCCAGGATGCCGCGCACGATCTGGTTGCCCAGCTTGGTGCCGACGGTGCGCGTGGTCTGCTTGGCCATCGTCTCGATCATGCCCTGGCGGCGCTTGGTGCCGAAGATCGCATCCTTGATCGCCTGGCCGAAACCGCCTTCCTGCGCTTCGTCCTGCTCGCGGCTGCGCGCGGCCGGCGCCTGCGCCTGTTCGACAGTCTTCTGTGCACGCTGGGCCAGCAGTTCGGCGGCCGATTCGCGGTTGATCGCGGTGTCGTAGCGACTGCCGACCGGGCTGCCGGCACGCACCTGGGCGCGTTCGGCTTCGGTGATCGGCCCCATCCGGCAGCGTGGCGGCGCGATCATGGTCTGCTGCACCGGCATCGGGATGCCCTTGTCCTGCAGCGTGGAGACCAGGGCCTCACCAGTGCCGAGCTGGCTCAGTACCTTGGCCACGTCCAGCTTCGGGTTCGGCACGAAGGTTTCGGCCGCGGTCTTCACCGCCTTCTGGTCGCGCGGGGTGAACGCGCGCAGTGCGTGCTGCACGCGGTTGCCGAGCTGGCCGAGGATGTTGCCTGGCACGTCGTCGGGGAACTGCGAGCAGAAATACACGCCCACGCCCTTGGAGCGGATCAGGCGCACCACCTGCTCGATGCGCTGCACCAGCGATGGCGGCGCATCGTCGAACAGCAGGTGTGCCTCGTCGAAGATGAAGACCAGCTTCGGCTTGTCCAGGTCGCCCACTTCCGGCAGCTGCTCGAACAGCTCCGACAGCAGCCACAGCAGGAAGGTGGAGTACAGCTTGGGCTTGAGTACCAGCTGGTCGGCGGCGAGGATGCCGATCATGCCGCGGCCGTCGTGGTTGACGCGCATGATGTCGGCCAGCTCCAGCGCAGGTTCGCCGAAGAAGTGCTCGCCACCGTCCTGCGCCAGGCGCAGCACCGAACGCTGGATCGCGGCGATCGACTGCGCGCTGACCAGGCCGTACTCGGTGGAGATGTCCTTGCGCTCCTCGGCGACGAGGCCGAGCAGGGCGCGCAGGTCGTCCATGTCCAGCAGCAGCAGGCCGCGGTCGTCGGCCAGCTTGAACACGATGTCGAGCACGCCGGACTGGGTGTCGTTCAACTCGAGGATGCGCGCCAGCAGGGTCGGGCCCATTTCGCTGACGGTGGTGCGCACCGGGTGGCCCAGCTTGCCGTACAGGTCCCAGAAGAGGGTGGGGCTGGCGGCCGGCGCATAGTCGGCCACGCCGATCTCGGCGGCACGCTGGAGCAGGTTCTCGGCGCCGCTGCCGGGCACGGCCAGGCCGGAGACATCGCCCTTCACATCGGCCAGGAACACCGGCACGCCCAGTCGCGAGAAGCCCTCGGCCAGCGTCATCAGGGTCACGGTCTTGCCGGTACCGGTGGCGCCGGCCACCAGGCCGTGGCGGTTGCCGAGTTTCGGCAGCAGGGTGACGGCAATATCGTCGGTAATGCCTTTGCCGAGCAGAATCGGATCCATGGTCCAGCCCTTGTGATGAATAGCCCAATGTTAACCGCCGGCAGTGACGGTCCGAAGGTCGGCTTGCCCGGACCTTGGCGGCGCCGCTACTCTGCCTGCCTGTTTCGCACACAGTGCCATCAATGCCCGTTCCTGTCCTGATTTCCCGCGGTTGGCCGCTGCTGGCCCTGGCCGGCCTGGTTTCCCTGGCGCCCGACGCCCATGCGCAGCGGGTTTCGGCCCGGGACAAGGTGAAGGTGGATGCGCTGCAGCAGCGCATGACCGTCGCCGAAAAGCGCTACAGCGACGCCCTGCTGCTGGTCGCCAATGCCGACCCCAAGGGCAGCAACGAGGCCGACGCCGCGCTGGAGGACATGGAAGATGTCCTCAACGACTGCGTGAAGCAGAAGGGCTGCCAGATGGGCACCCTGCTGGCCAGCTACAAGCGCCTGCTCAAGCACGACGCCGATGCCGCTGCCAGCGATGACGTGGCCGACGAGGGGGGTGACCGCCTGGAAGCCGACCCGGATCACATCGGCCCGCTGACCGCGGATGTGCCCGAGGCCGCGCGCGCTGCCGCGCTGCTGAACGACAAGCGGCACGCCTTCGACAGCATGGTCGAGTACAACCCGGCGGTGCAGGCCGGCATCCGTCGCTGGCTGACCGACATGCGTCCTGCGCTGCTGACCAGCTACGAGAACTACCAGAACCTGCGCGCGGTGATGTGGCCGGAGTGGGAGAAGCGTGGCCTGCCCGAGGCGCTGCTGTTCGGCATCATGGCCAAGGAATCCAACGGCCGCGTGCACGCTTCCTCGCGTGCCGGCGCCGCCGGCCT
The DNA here is from genome assembly GCF_004795795.1 of Stenotrophomonas sp. PAMC25021. NCBI lineage: Bacteria > Pseudomonadati > Pseudomonadota > Gammaproteobacteria > Lysobacterales > Lysobacteraceae > Stenotrophomonas > Stenotrophomonas sp. PAMC25021. The sequence continues at coordinate 3,473,533 of NZ_CP039255.1, forward strand.
GATGCAGTTCATGCCGGCCACTGGCCGTCGCTTCGGCCTCGGCCCGGATGGCACCGGCTTCGACACGCGCTTCGATGCGCGCAGCGCCGCCGAGGCCAGCGCCAGCTACCTCAACGAACGCCTGCGCGAACTGAACAACAACGTGGAAATGTCGGTGGCCGCCTACAACGGTGGCGAAGGCCGTGCCGCACGCGTGTTCAAGCAGAGCGCCGGCCAGAGCTTCTGGACCGACAGTGTCTACAACCAGTTCCCGGGCGAGACCAAGGACTATGTGCCGATGGTGATTGCCGCGGCCTGGATCTTCCTGCACCCGCAGCAGTATGGCGTGGAGTTCCCGAAGATCAGCGCGCAGCCGGCCACGCTGCGCCTGGCCAAGTCCACCACCATCTATGAACTGACCATCTGCCTGGGCAGCCACGGCACCCGTGATGGCTACATGCGCGCGCTGCGCAACCTCAACCCGCGCTATGAAGCCGATGGCTGGATTCCGGCCGGCACCCTGATCAACGCCACCACCCGCATCGCCGGGCTGTACCAGCGCAACTGCGTCAGTGGCCCGCGTGCCGACCTGGCCCGCACCCTGATCACCGCCGATCTGAACGCGGCGATCAAGCGCCCGACCGCGGCCAGCTACACCGGCAGCGTCGCCGTGGGCGGCGTGGTGCCGGTGGCCGACGCTGCGGCCTCCACCAGTGTGCCGACCACGCCGGTGGCGGCGGTGGCGACGCCTCGCCCGGCGCCGGCCGCGCGCCCGAAGCCGGTGCGCAGCCACAAGGTGGGCAAGGGCGAGACCCTGGGCGCCATCGCGGCGAAGTTCCAGTGCGACGTGCCGACCCTGGCCCGCGCCAACGGCCTGAAGGCCCCGGCCTACAGCCTGCGTCACGGCCAGACGCTGAAGCTGCAGGGCTGCGACAAGTAATTCCCCCGACCCCTGGAACCCGCATGGATCTCGAAGACACCCGCAACCTGTTCGCCAACCTCCGCGAAAACACCGACTGGGACATCAACGGCCCGTTGCTGTGGGGGTACTTCTTCGTGCACTCCACTGCTGAGCCGTTGCAGGCACTGGCAGAGCACCTGCAGGCGCAGGGCTACACCTTCGTGGAACTGTTCGAACAAGATCCGGAAGAGGGTGACGCGCCGTTCCACGTGCTGCATGTGGAGCGCGTGGAGATCCACGACGAAGCCTCGCTGGACCGTCGCAACCAGGAATTCGCAGCGCTGGCCGCGGAGAAGGGCGTGGAAGACTACGACGGCATGGACGTCGGCCCGGCCCCGGCCCTGCAGTAACGCGCGTACCGGTAGTGCCGGCCGCTGGCCGGCATCCCGTTGTGGAAAAGGGGACGGAGGGGATTAAGTCGTTTATGCATAAACGACTTAATCCCCTCCGTCCCCTTTTTATCAGCGCAGCTTCGCCAGGGCCTGGCCCAGCTGTACCGGGCTTTCGGCGCCCAGCTGCGGGGCGAATTCGGCCACGCCCGGCGGCAGCAGCACGATCACGGTCGAGCCGTAGTTGAAGCGTGCCATCTCGGCGAAGCGCTCCAGCCTGATGCCCTGGCCGCGGTAGTCCTTGCGGGTGATGCGGTCGCCGTAGTGCGGAATCTCCTCGCCGCTCCACACGGTTTCCACGCCGGACACCAGCAGTGCACCGACCATCACGCTGACCATCGGGCCGAAGCTGGTATCGAAATGGCAGACCAGGCGTTCGTTGCGTGCGAACAGGCGCGGTACGCCGTTGACGGCCGCCGGGCCGACACTGAACAGGCGCCCTGGCACGTGCACGGTTTCACGCAGGGTGCCGGTCCAGGGCATGTGCACGCGGTGGTAGTCGCGCGGGGACAGGTACACGGTGGCGTACAGGCCGTCGTTGTACGGCTTGGCATCCTCGTCGCCGCCCAGCAGTTCGGCGGCGGTGAACGACTGGCCCTTGGCCTGGAAAATGCGGCCGGCCTCGATCCTGCCGAGCTGGCTGATGCGGCCGTCGGCCGGCATCACCAGGCTGCGCGGATCGGCATCGGCCACGCGTGCGCCCGGCTTCAGCGCACGGGTGAAGAACTGGTTGAAGGTCGAATAGCTGCGCGGGTCCGGGTTGGCCGCTTCGTCCAGGTTGACGTTGAACTTGCGGGTGACCGTGTCGATCAGCCAGCGCGACACGCGCGGATCGTCCGAGTACGCCAGCGAACGCGCCATCGAGGACAGCAGGCGGTGGGGCAGGGCATACGTCAGGGCGGTGGTGAGGCTCATGGGGCGGTTTTCTCGGTCAGCTTCTGCAGGTCGCGGGCGATCGCCGGCGCGTTGAACGGGGGGCGTACCAGGCCGGCAAGGCGGCCCTGCGGGTCGAGCACGGCCAGGCTGGCCGAATGCTCGACGGTGTAATCCTCGGGGTTCTCGTCGAAATGCTTGCCCGGCACCTTCTGGAACACGAAGCCCAACGAGGTGGCGAAGCGCTCCAGCGAGGGAACGTCAGCGGTGGCGGCCAGGGTGTCCTTGTGGAAGCCGTGCACGTACTCGCCCAGCCGGGTGGCGCTGTCGCGGTCGGGGTCGACCGAGATGAACAGCACGCGTGGGCGCAGGCTGTCGGGCAGGGCTTCCCACTGGTTCTGCGCGCCGGCCAGCGCGGCCAGCGTGGTCGGGCAGACGTCCGGGCAGAAGGTGAAGCCCAGGAACACCAGGGTCCAGTGGCCCTTCAGTTCGCCCGGGATCAGGCGGGTGCCGTCGGACTGGGCCAGGTTGAAGTCAGGCAGTTCGCGCGGCTGCGGGTACAGCGTGATCGCTTCGGTGGCCGGGGCATTGGCCGGCGGCTTCGGCGCGAACACCTGCTGGGCGGCCAGCAGGCCGAGACCCGCCGCCAGGGCGATCAGCAGGATGATGCCGGCGTTGCGATTGAACATGGGGGCTCCCGCGCGAAGTGGGCCCCATCATACCGGCTGTGGCCCGAATCGTTTCCGCCGCAACGGATGCCGCCACGGGCGCCAGCCCCTATAATCGGGGGCCACTTTGCCCGCAGTACCGCCATGACCGCTGAAACGGCCGCCGAACTCCACACGATCATCGATCTGATCCGCTACGGCACCAGCCGTTTCAACGAAGCCGGGCTGACCTTCGGGCACAGCTACGACAACGCGCTGGACGAGGCCACCCAGCTGGTGCTGCACAGCCTGCACCTGCCGCACGACCTCGGCCCGGCCTACGGCCAGGCGCGCCTGCTGCAGGCCGAAAAGCTGCGCGTGCTGGAGCTGTTCCAGCGCCGCATCGATGAACGCATCCCGGCCGCCTACCTGACCGGTGAGGCCTGGTTTGCAGGATTGAGCTTCAAGAGCGACAAGCGCGCCCTGGTACCGCGCTCGCCGATCGCCGAACTGATCGAATGCGGCTTCGAGCCGTGGCTGGCCGGCCGCGACGTGTACCGTGCACTGGACCTGTGCACCGGTTCGGGCTGCATCGCCATCGCCATGGGCCACTACTACCCGAACTGGCAGGTGGACGGCGTCGACCTGAGCGACGATGCACTGTCGCTGGCCGAAGAAAACAAGGAGCGCCTGCAGGCGCACAACGTCACCCTGATCAAGTCGGACCTGTTCCACGGCCTGTCCGGCCGCCACTACGACCTGATCGTCACCAATCCGCCATACGTCACCAACGACGAGACCGATGCCCTGCCGCAGGAATACTCCTACGAGCCGGAGATGGGCCTGCGTGCCGGCGACGACGGCCTGGACCTGGTGCTGAAGATCCTGCGCGATGCCCCGCTGCACCTGAGCGAGGATGGCCTGCTGATCTGTGAAGTGGGCGAATCCGAGCAGCATCTGGTCAAGCTGCTGCCGGAAGTCGATTTCGCCTGGATCGAATTCAAGGTCGGCCAGATGGGTATCTTCGCGGTTGAATGCCGCGAGCTGATCGCCCACAGCGCACGCATCACCGAACTGGCGGCGCAGCGCCCGTGAGCTCCAATTCGTTCGGCAAGCTGTTCACCGTCACCACGTTCGGCGAGTCGCACGGGCCGGCCATCGGCTGCGTGATCGATGGCTGCCCGCCGGGGCTGGCGCTGGACGCGGCCGAATTCGCCCACGACCTGCAGCGCCGCGCCACCGGCAAGAGCCGGCATACTTCGGCGCGGCGCGAGGCCGACGAGGTCGAGATCCTGTCCGGCGTGTACGAGGGCCTGACCACCGGCACCCCGATCGCGCTGCTGATCCGCAACACCGACCAGCGCAGCAAGGATTACGCCAACATCGGCCAGCAGTTCCGGCCGGGCCATGCCGACTACAGCTACTGGCACAAGTACGGCATCCGCGACCCGCGCGGTGGCGGCCGTTCCTCGGCACGCGAGACCACCATGCGCGTGGCCGCTGGCGTGGTCGCCAAGAAGTGGCTGGCCGAGCGCTTCGGCGTCACCGTGCGTGGCTACCTGTCGCAGCTGGGCGACATCACCCCGGCCGGTTTCGACTGGTCGGCGGTGGAAGACAACCCGTTCTTCTGGCCGCACGCTGCACAGGTGCCCGAACTGGAGGCGTACATGGACGCGCTGCGCAAGTCCGGAGATTCGGTCGGCGCGCGCGTGGACGTGGTCGCCGACAATGTGCCGCCGGGCTGGGGTGAGCCGATCTACGGCAAACTCGACGGTGAACTGGCTGCCGCGCTGATGAGCATCAACGCAGTGAAGGGCGTGGAGATCGGCGACGGTTTCGCCAGCGCCGCGCAGAAGGGCACCGAACACCGCGACCTGCTGACCCCGCAGGGCTTCGCCAGCAATCATGCGGGTGGCATCCTCGGTGGCATTTCCACCGGCCAGCCGGTGGTCGCCTCGATCGCGTTGAAGCCGACCTCCAGCCTGCGCCTGCCGGGCCCGTCGCTGGATACGTCCGGCAACGTGGTCGAGGTGGTCACCACCGGCCGCCACGACCCCTGCGTCGGCATCCGCGCCACCCCGATCGCCGAGGCGATGGTAGCGATGGTGCTGATGGACCAGGCGCTGCGTCACCGCGCGCAGTGCGGCGATGTGGGCACGATCACCCCGCGCATTCCCGGGCAGATCGATGGCTGACACGCGGCCGACCGTGTGGGTGAGCCAGCCGCTGATCGACGCGGCCATCGCGCCGCTGCGCGATCGCGTGCAGCTGCGCAGCACCGACACCGTCACCGCCTGGGCCCCGGACCAGATCGCCGGACAACTGGCCAGCGCCGACGGCGCGATCATCACGCTCAACGAGCGCATCGGCGCGGCCCAGGTGGCCGGCGCCGCGCAGCTGCGGGTGATCGCCAATGTCGGGGTGGGCTACAACAACCTGGACGTCGACGCGCTCAGCGCGGCCGGCATCCTGGCCAGCAACACACCGGACGTCCTGACCGAAACCACCGCCGATCTCGGTTTCGCCCTGCTGATGGCCACCGCGCGCCGCATCACCGAGTCCGAGCGCTGGCTGCGCGAAGGGCAGTGGCAGCAGTGGTCGTTCCAGACCATGCTCGGTGCCGATATCCACGGCAGCACGCTGGGCATCCTTGGCATGGGCCGCATCGGCCAGGGCATCGCCCGTCGCGGCGCGCACGGTTTCGGCATGAAGGTGCTGTACCACAACCGGTCGCAGCTGCCGGCGGCGACCGAGGCGGAAGTGGGCGCGACCTATGTGGACCTGGATACGCTGCTGGCACAGTCCGACCACCTGCTGCTGGTGCTGCCGTACACGCCGGCCTCGCATCATCTGATCGATGCCGCCGCACTGGCGAAGATGAAGCCGTCGGCGACGCTGGTGAATATCGCCCGCGGTGGCCTGGTCGATGAGATCGCGCTGGCCGATGCGCTGGCCAACGGTCGCCTGGCTGCGGCGGGTCTGGATGTGTACGAAGGCGAGCCAACGGTACGCCCGGAACTGCTGGCGCTGCGCAACGTCGTGCTCACTCCGCATATCGGCAGCGCCTCGCTGGCCACGCGCACGGCGATGGTACAGCTGGCCGTGGATAATCTGCTTGCCGGGCTCGGCCTGGACGGCGGCCCGTCGCGGATGCCGAGCGCGATCAACGCTGACGCGGCGATGGCCGCGCGCGTGACGCTGGGCAAAAAAACCGGGAAACGATAGGGAACCTCCGCGCGCCCCGCTTGAGGAGGTTCCCCGAACCCAGCTGTCGTGCGTGTTTTTCCCCATTCCCGTTTTCGTGAGAGTTCCCCCATGAGCAATGCACAGCGCAGTTTCCACGTCGCCGTCGTCGGTGCCACCGGCGCCGTCGGCGAGACCATGTTGTCGATCCTGGCCGAGCGTGATTTCCCGGTCGGTACCCTGAGCGTCCTGGCCTCCGAGCGTTCGGCCGGTGGCGAGATCGAGTTCAACGGCCAGAAGGTCACGGTCCAGGACCTGGCCACCTTCGATCCGGCCGGCGTCGAGATCGCGCTGTTCTCGGCCGGTGGCAGCGTGTCCAAGGAATACGCACCGAAGTTCGCCGCCGCAGGTGCGGTGGTGATCGACAACTCCTCGGCCTTCCGTTACGACGATGACGTGCCGCTGGTGGTGTCCGAAGTCAACCCGGAACAGGTCGCCAACCGTCCGCGCGGCATCATCGCCAATCCGAACTGCTCGACCATGCAGATGCTGGTGGCGCTGGCGCCGCTGCACCGCAAGTACGGCATCGAGCGCATCAACGTCTCCACCTACCAGTCGGTGTCCGGCGGTGGTCGTTCGGCCACCGAGGAGCTGGGCAAGCAGACCGGCCAGCTGCTGAGCTTCCAGGAGATCGATCCGCAGCGCTTCCCGGTGCAGATCGCCTTCAACCTGATCCCGCACATCGACGATTTCCAGGACAACGGCTTCACCAAGGAAGAAATGAAGCTGATCTGGGAGACCCGCAAGATCCTCGGCGACGACAGCATCCTGGTGAACCCGACCGCAGTGCGCGTGCCGGTGTTCTACGGCCATTCCGAGTCGGTGGCGATCGAAACCCGCGACAAGGTCACCGTGGCCGAAGCACGTGCGCTGCTGGAGCAGTCGCCGGGCATCGAAGTGGTGGACCGCCACGAGGCCGGTGGCTACCCGACCCCTGTCACCCACGCCTCGGGCACCGACGCGGTGTACGTCGGCCGCATCCGTGAGGACCTGTCGCACCCGCGCGGCCTGAACCTGTGGATCGTATCGGACAACGTGCGCAAGGGCGCCGCCCTGAATGCCGTGCAGCTGGCCGAGCTGGTCGCCGCCGAGCAGCGCTGATCACAGCGGTTGCCTCACCGGTAGTGCCGGCCGCTGGCCGGCATTGCCGTGATGGCACGTGCGTATCTGCTGGCCAGCGGCCGGCACTACCGAAGGTCCCCATGGGTGGGTGCGGACCGCGGTCCGCACGCTTTATAGTGTCGCCATGAATAAACGGGCCAGGGGCGCAAAGCGCCCCCTCCTCTATCTTTCCACCGCGCTGCTGGCCCTGGCCAGCAGTTCGGCGCTTGCCCTGGGCTTGGGCGACATCCGTGTCCTGTCCAAGCCGGGCCAGCCCCTGCTGGCCGAAATCCCGGTGGTCTCGGCCGATCCGTCCGAGCTGGAGAACCTGCGTGTCGCGTTGGCCTCACCGGTCACCTTCGAGCGCGTCGGCCTGCAGCGGCCGACCGGGCTGGTCGGCGAACTGCAGTTCGAACTGACCCGCAATGCGCAGGGCAGGGCAGTGGTGCGGGTGACCTCGCAGACGCCGGTCGAGACCCCGTCGCTGAGCTTCCTGATCGAGGCGGACTGGGGCCAGGGCCGCCTGGTGCGCGAGTACTCGGCGCTGGTCGATGCACCGTCCAGCGCACTGGCCGTGGCCGAGCCGGAAATCGTTGCACCCGCAGGTACGCTCTCCAACACCATCGCCCGTGAGGCCGCCCCGGCGCCCGCCGCCGCGGAGAGCGTGAGCGCGCCTGCGCCGTCCACCGCCACCACGCCGGCACCCGCACCGGCTCGCCCGCGTGCAGTGGCTGCACCCGCTGCCGCACCGGCAGCCGATGGCAGCGTTATTGTCCAGCGTGGGCAGACCTTGTCGCAGATCGCCAGCGTGGTGGCCCGCGGCAACCAGGTCAGCCGCGACCGCGCAATGATTGCGCTGCTGCGGGCCAACCCGGAGGCCTTCATCCGTGGCAACGTCAACCTGCTCAAGCAGGGCGCCGTGCTGCGCATGCCCGGCAGCGATGCACTGGCGGCGGTCGATGCCGCCGAGGCCGCCGCGCTGGTGCGCGAGCATGCCGCACAGTGGCGTCAGGCGCGCACCGTGCCGCAACCGGCGGGTACTGTCGCCCCGGTCGCCACGGCGGGAACCACGAACGCTTCTTCCCCGGCTGCGGCCACTGGGGCACGACTTGAAATCGCTCCGGCGCTGGCCTCCGACGCCGCGCACGCGGGCACAACCACCGGCACTGCAGCCGGCAGCGAGGGTGACATGCTGGGCAACGAACAACTGCGCCAGGCACGCGAGGACATCGCGACCCGCGATGCCGAGATCGGCGAGCTGAAGCAGCGGGTGGCCGACCTGGAAAAACTCAAGGAACAGCAGCAGTCGCTGATCGCGATGAAGGACAACGACCTGGCCGCGGCGCAGCAGCGCCTGGCGCAGGCACCGGCTGCCCGCGATGCGGCAACGCCGTGGTACTGGCTGGGTCTGCCGGTGCTGTTGCTGGCGGCCGGCGCGGCCTGGCTGCTGCGTCGTCGCAAGCCGTCGCCACTGCCGCCGCTGCGCGAGGAAGGCGACGCCGCCGGCCTGGCCGCTGCGGTACCGGCCGGCGCGGCGCTGGATACGCTGGCCGAGCAGTCTTCGTGGTCGACGGCGGTGTCCGACAGTGGCCGCCAGGAACCGGCGATGCCTGCCTGGGCGACCGAAGCCGAGGTGCAGGATGACGTGGCTGCCGAAGCGGTCGCCGACGTCGCCGCCCAGACTGACTGGCAGGCGCAGACGCTGCGCGATGACGAAGTGGTGGAGCTGCCCGGGGCCGTGACCGACCTGCCGCGCTGGGACGAGCCGGTGGCCATGCAGGACACCCCCGTGCAGGATGAGCCGCCCGCGCAGGCGGTCCCTGACGAGATCGCAGTACCGGACTACGCGCTGCACGCCGAACAGCAGCCGCAGTTCCGCGGCGTGTTCGACCTGCCGGCCGAGCATCATGACGGCGGGGATTCGAGCGCGGCGCCGCACGACGCGCTGGCCGCGGCCGCGCATGAAGACGGTACTGCCGCGCCGGCCAGCGATGCCGGCTGGGCGCCGCGCGCCGGGCAGGAACGCCTGGAACTGGCCATCGCCTACCTCGACCTGGGCGATGCGCAGACCGCACGGACGTTGCTGCTGGAAGTGGCCGAGGGCGGCGACCTGCACTGCCAGGCCCAGGCTCGCGAACTGCTGGCCCGCCTGCCGTGACCGAACCCGCCGACAAGGACCGTGCCATGAGCCGCGAGCGCCGTATCGACTACGTTGAATTCGCCTCCAGTGACCCGGCCGACAGCCGCGCCTTCTTCGAAAAGGTGTTCGGGTGGTCGTTCGTCGACTATGGCAGCGACTACACCGCCTTCGACGATGGCCGCCTGCAGGGTGGCTTCTTCCGCGGCCAGCCGCAACGAGCCAGTGACAGCGGCGCGCCGCTGCTGGTGCTGTATGCCGACCAGCTGGCGCCCATCGAGGCAGCGGTGCGCGACGCTGGCGGCGAGATCGTACGGCCGGTGTTTTCTTTCCCCGGTGGCAGCCGCTTCCAGTTCGTCGAGCCCGGTGGCAACGAACTGGCGGTCTGGTCCGAACGCGATCCGGCCTGAGCGCCGCCCCTCCCGCAACATCGAGGTAGCACATGCGTTACGCGCTTGGCGTCGAGTACGACGGCAGCGATTTCAGGGGCTGGCAGAACCTGGGCGAGGGTGGTCCCAGCGTGCAGGCCAGCCTTGAGCAGGCCCTGTCGTCGGTGGCCGATGCGCCGCTGCAGGTGGTCTGTGCCGGTCGCACCGATGCCGGCGTGCACGGCCAGTGCCAGGTCGTGCATTTCGACACCGACGTGGTGCGCGATCCGCGCGCCTGGATGCTGGGCACCACCACCCGCCTGCCGCGCTCGATCGCGGTGCGCTGGTGCGTGCCCGTGGCCGATGATTTCCACGCCCGCTTCTCGGCGCGGGCACGCCGTTACCGTTATCGCCTGCTCAACCGCGAAGTGCGGCCGGCGCTGCAGCGGCAGACCCTCAGCTGGGAGCGCCGTGCGCTGGACGCGGGCCTGATGCATGCCGCCGGCCAGGCCCTGCTAGGCGAGAACGACTTCAGCGCGTTCCGCTCGGTGCAGTGCCAGGCGCTGCATGCACGGCGTGAACTGCAGTCACTGCAGGTCAGCCGCCAGGGCGAGGTGATCGAGGTCGCCGTGCAGGGCAATGCATTCCTTCATCACATGGTCCGCAATATCGTCGGATCGCTGATCCTGGTGGGCAGTGGCGAGAAGCCGGTGGAATGGATCGCCGAACTGCTGGCCGGGCGCGATCGCACCGTAGCCGGTCCCACCGCACCGCCGCAGGGCCTGGTGTTCCTTGGGCCCCTGTACCCCGACAACTGGCATCTGCCCGCCGAGGTCACGCTATGAGCCGCTCCTACTACCGCACGCGCATCAAGTTCTGTGGCATGACCCGGGCCGGCGACGTCCGCCTGGCCGGTGAGCTGGGCGTGGACGCGGTGGGTTTCATCTTCGCCCGTGAAAGCAGCCGCCGGGTCGCTCCGGCCGAGGCACGCGCGATGCGCCAGGCGATCGCGCCCATGGTCGACGTGGTGGCGCTGTTCCGCAACAACAGCAAGGAAGAAGTGCGCGAGGTGCTGCGCACGGTACGACCGACCCTGCTGCAGTTCCACGGCGAGGAAGACGAGAGCTTCTGCCGCAGCTTCAACATGCCGTACCTGAAGGCGATCGCCATGGGCGGCCGTGAAGAGATCAACGCCCGCACCCTGCAGCTGCGCTATCCCAGCGCCGCCGGCTTCCTGTTCGACAGCCACGCGCCGGGTGGCGGTGGCGGCACCGGCGTGGCCTTTGACTGGGGCCGGATCCCGACCGGCCTGCATCGCCCGTTCCTGCTGGCCGGCGGCCTGAACCCGGAAAACGTCTACGACGCGGTGCTGGGTACCCTGCCGTGGGGCGTGGATGTCTCCAGTGGCATCGAACTGGAGCCGGGCATCAAGGACGGCTACAAGATGCGCACCTTCGTCGAGGAAGTGCGCCGCGCCGATTGCACGGTTCTCGAGTGAGTGGCGTCATTATTTGCCGTGATTTGGACCTGGATTTGAGCCTGCACGCATTCTTCACATAGGATGGTCCCAAGCGCGCCTGCCATGAGGGCTGGCGCGGGGATCGACGGGACGCGCGCGGCGCGCCCCGAACGGGCGGCCGCCGCCCACAGCCCAGGAAGGCAAGCGATGCAGGAGTTTCTCACCGTCGTACTCGGTTACCCGACGCTGCCGTACAGCATTCTGCTGTTGGTGTCGGTGATGTATTGGGCGGTTGCGGCGTTCGGCCTGGTCGATGACGGTTTTGGCAATCTCGGCGCCGATGGCGCGCTCGAGGCGGGGACCGACCTCAGTGGCCTGTCAGCCATGCTGGCGCGCTGGGGCCTGGGTGGCGTCCCGATCATGGTGGTGGTCACCCTGCTGAGCCTGTTCGGCTGGCTCATCACCTATTTCATCCATCTGTTCGTACTGCTGCCGCTGCCGGACCTGCTGCGCTGGGGCCTGGGTACGCTCGTGGCGGTGCTGGCACCGCTGCCAGCGGTACCGCTCATCGCGCTGATCCTGCGCCCGGTCCGGCGCTTCCTGCTGCGCCTGCGGCCGGTGCCGCAGGCATCGCTGCTCGGCCGGGCCGGCGTGGTCGCATCGCCGAAGGTGGACGCACGCAGCGGTCATGCCACGGTCGATGATGGCGGCGCCGGGCTGGTGCTGCAGATCCGCAGCGACATCGAACTGCAGCGTGGCGAGCGCATCGTGCTGGTCGAGCACATGGCCGAACAACACTATTACCGGGTGGTCCGCGCCGACGCGATCGCCCTCGATTTCCAGGACAACCTGCTTCCGGGCAACAAGGAGACTCATCAATGACGTTGGCATCCCTCTTACCGTTCCTGGCCGTCGCCGGCGGCCTGCTCGTCCTGCTGCTGGGCGTGGCCGGGCTGTTCAAGGCCTTCTACCGCAAGGTCGACCAGGGCGTGGCCCTGATCGTCAACGACATGAGCTCCACGCCCAAGGTGCACTTCACCGGCGCGCTGATCATCCCGGTGCTGTACCGCGCCGAGCTGATGCGGATCAGCCTGATCACCCTGCAGATCGACCGCCGTGGCAAGGAAGGCCTGATCTGCCGCGACAACATGCGTGCCGACATCGCCGTGGCCTTCTACCTGCGGGTGAACGAGACCCAGGCCGACGTGCTGCGCGTGGCCAAGGCCATCGGTGCCGACCGTGCGTCGGACAAGCATGCCGTCGATGAGCTGTTCAACGCCAAGTTCTCCGAAGCGTTGAAGACGGTCGGCAAGAAGTTCGACTTCACCGAACTGTTCGAGAAGCGCCAGGAGTTCCGCGACGAGATCATCGCGGTGATCGGCAACGACCTCAACGGCTATGTGCTGGAAGACGTGGCGATCGATTACCTGGAGCAGACCCCGAAGGCGCTGCTGGACCAGTTCAACATCCTTGACGCGCAGGGTATCCGCAAGATCACCGAGCTGACCGCCGCGCAGAACGTGGTGACCAACGAGCTGGAGCAGAACGAGAAGCTCGCCATCACCAAGAAGAACGTGGAAGCGCGTGAAGCGCTGCTGGCGCTGGAACGCCAGCAGGCCGAAGCCGAAGCACGCCAGAAGCGCGAGATCGAGACCATCCGCGCGCGCGAGGAGGCCGAGACCGCCAAGGTGCAGGAAGAGCAGCGCCAGCTGTCCGAGAACGCCCGCATCGAAGCACAGCAGCTGATCGAGATCCGCGACCAGAACCGCCTGCGCGAAGTGGAAGTGGCCGAGCAGAACCGCCAGCGCGCCGTGGCCATCGAGGCCGAGCGCGTGGAGCGCGCACGCCAGCTTGAGCAGGTCACCACCGACCGCGAAGTGCAGCTGCAGGGCGTGGAGCGCGACAAGGTGGTCGAGCAGGGCAAGATGGACGTGGCCAACATCACCCGCGAACGCATCTCCATCGACAAGACCGTGGCGCAGGAGGAAGAGCGCATCAAGGAAGTGCGCGAGGTCTCCGAGGCCGACCGCCAGAAGCAGGTGCTGATCCTGGAAGCCGAGGCCAAGGCGCAGGAATCGCTGGTGCGCGAGGTAAAGGAAGCGCAGGCACGCGAGACCGCTTCCAAGCACCGCGCAGTGGAACTGACCACGCTGGCCCAGGCCGAACACGAAGCAGCCGGCAAGCAGGCCGAAGCCAAGCGCCTGCTGGCCGACGCGCTGCGCGCCGAGCAGGCCGCACCGGGCCTGGCCGAAGCGCAGGTGCGTGAAGCTTCGGCACTGGCCATCGAGAAGGTCGGCATCGCCGAGGCCCGCGTGATCGAAGCCAAGGCCGAAGCCAGCCTGAAGCAGGGCAGCAACGAAGCCCGCGTGCTGGCCGAGACCCTGCAGGCGCAGGCGCAGGGTGAGGAGAAGATGGGCCTGGCCCGTGCCACCGCCACCGAATCGCTGGGCAACGCCGAAGCCGGCGTGGTGCAGAAGAAGCTGCTGGCCGAGGCCGAAGGCCTGGTGCGCAAGTTCGAAGCGATCGCTTCGCTGAGCGACCAGGCACGTGGCCACGAAGAGTTCCGCATGATGCTGGACAACAGCCTGAAGCAGGCGCTGGCCTCGATCGAAGCCGGCAAGGAAGTCTCGCGCGAGAACGCCAACGTCATCGCCAGCGCGCTGCGCAACGCCGATATCGATCTGGTCGGTGGCGACGGCGGCATGTTCGAGAACCTGGTCAAGGCGGTGTCGCTGGGCAAGTCGATCGAAGGCTTTGCCGGCAAGAGCCCGATCGTGCAGGAGCTGATGCAGCGCTACCTGGGCGTGGCCGTGGCCGAACCGGCGCCGCGCCAGATCGCCGAGGATGCCGAAGCGGTGCCGACCGTGTCGGCCACCGTGGTCGACAGCGCCCGTTGATGCATCGGGCGATGGCTGCTGCGGCCATCGCCCGCCCGCGCCGGCCGCAACCGCGGCCGTCCGCCCGTGAGCCGGAAGCCTGCTGATGTCTGATACCCATCCGTCCGCCGAATCCACTGCACCGGAGGCCGGCGGCACTACCGTCGACCAAGCCGTTGCCCAGGGCGGTGCCTATGAAGTCCTGCGCCGCCGCCTGGCCGAGCAGGGCCAGCGCCTGCAGGGCCTGGCCGAAACGCTCAACCGCCAGCGCCTGGCCGAGTTCGGCGACAGCCGCCTGGAGGTGGTCGGGCGCTTCCGCATCCGCAGCGAAAACAACTGCGTCGGCCGTGACATCGTGCAGGTCGGGCCGGACCGCCTGCTGTTCGGCTACAACGTGTTCATCGGGCTGAAGACCCAGACCCGCATCGAGGACGTGTTCGGCCTGTACCGGCTGGTGCAGGGCAGCGACGGCTACGACGTGGCGGCGCTGGAGCTGAAGGGCAGCTTCCTCGACCAGCCCGGCTTCGTGCACGACTTCAACGAGCTGTACGCCTACTACAAGCACGCGCGCCTGCTGCAGCTGATCGTGGTGGGGGACAAGCTGCTGGCGTCGTTCCAGATCGGTGAGCGCAGCAGCGACGTGCGCGTGTTCCGCTGGGCGCTGTCGCGCGATGGGGAACTGACCTATCTGGATGCGCGCGGTGAGCGCGATATCGCACTGCCGCCGCCGTTCGACTTCGAATGGACCCGGGCGACCCGCGACCTGGCGGTCAATGGCCGCCATTCGCACCTGAACATCCTCGATACCCTGTTCGTGGAGACCACCGGCGGCGACCTCACGATCAAGGTCGAGAACAACACCGAGACAGGGCAGGGCATCTACAGCGAACCGGTGGAGGACAGCACGCAGTCGCTGGACGACGCCCAGTTCGAGTTCGCCCGGGTCGGCTCGCTGGTGCTGCTGAAAGTGCTGCCGTACCGCGAGACGGAGTGGCGCGGGCTGATCTACAACACGCTGACCGGCGGCATCGTGCGCAACGATGCGATCGTGCAGGCCTGCGTGCAGCTGCCCGAAGACCACGGCGTGATCTTCCCGGGTGGCTATTACCTGCAGGGCGGCGAGCACAAGGCGTTCGACGCCTCGATGGCCGGCATGCAGTTCAAGCGCAGCATCCGTTCGCCCAACGGCGAGGACGTGCTGTACATCTTCTACGAGCGCGAAGGCGGGCGCTCGGCGCTGTTCGTCTACAACACCATCCAGCGCGTGCTGCAGAACCCGGTGTTCGGCCATGGCTACGCCTTGATGCAGGACGGGCGCATGGTGCTGTTCCATGCCGAAGGCAGCGAACCGACCCGCATCCATCCGATGCAGGTCTGGCAGACCCCGTTCAGCAGTGACGAGTTTGCTGCAAGCCGGCCACCCGGCAACACCTTCATGGGACGCATCGGCAACGCCGAACTGGTGCGGGGCATCTCCAACCTGTTCAACCTGGCGCGCGAGATCGATGGCCAGGACGTGTCGGTGCAGCGCTACCAGCGCCTGGTGGCCGACACCCGGCGCCTGTTCGATGCCCACCACTGGCTGGGCGACGCGGCCTGCGATGGCGCCGAGGCGCTGCTGCGGCAGATCAGCGCCACCGGCGAATCGGTGCTGGACGAGTACGAGAAGGTGCAGTCGATCCGCCAGCAGTCGGCGCAGGCGATGGTCGAGGCAGAGGCCGCGCACAAGGCGCTGCTGGGCCGGCTGCAGCCGCAGAACTGGAGCGAGGTGCAGGCCTTCGTCGAGGCCCTCAATGCGGTCACCGCATTGCGCGGACGGCTGCTGACCATCCGCGAGCTGCGCTACATCGACACCGCGCGCATCGAGACGATGACGGCCGAGCTGGTGGAGGCGCAGGATCATGTCGGCGCCGCCACGGGTGACTTCCTCGCCGGCGATGCCGCGCTGGTGCCGCTGACCACGCGCCTGCAGGCGCTGGATGAAGCTGCGCAGCAGGCGCAGAGTGCCCGCCAGCTGGATGAGCAGCTGGAGGGGCTGCGCGGGATGGCGGCCGATCTGGATATGCTGTCTGAACTGATGGCCGGCCTGAAGGTGGACGATGCCACCGCCCGCACCCGCGTGGTCGAGTCCATTTCGGTGCTGTACGGCCGCCTCAACCAGGCCCGCGCGCGTGCCGATCAGCGCCGCAGGTCGCTCGGCTCAGCCGAGGCCGTGGCGCAGTTCGCCGCGCAGTTCGCGCTGTTCTCGCAGTCGATCACCAGCGCGCTGGCGCTGGCCACGGACCCGGAGCGTGCCGACGAGCAGTTGTCGCGCCTGCTGGTGCAGCTGGAGGAGCTGGAGAGCCAGTTCGGCGAACACGAGCAGTTCCTCGGCGACATCCTGAGCAAGCGCGAAGAGCTGGTTGAAGCCTTCGAAACGCACAAGCAGGCGCTGCTGGATGACCGCCAGCGCAAGGCACGTTCGGTGCTGGATGCGGCCAGCCGCATCCTCGATGGCCTGGCCAAGCGCACCGAGCGCTTCGCCACCGCCGATGAGCTCAATGCGTTCTTTGCCGGCGATCCGCTGATCCTCAAGCTGCGTGAGCTGGCCGAACGCCTGCGCGCGTTGCATGACAACGTCAAGGCCGACGACATCGAAGCGCGCCTGAAGGGCGTGCGTGACCAGGCGGTGCGCCAGCTGCGTGACCGCAGTGATCTGTACGAGGCGGGCGGCAACGTGGTGCGGCTGGGGCCGCGCCATCGCTTCAGCGTCAACACCCAGGCGCTGGACCTGACCCTGCTGCCGCGTGGTGACACGCTGGCGATCCATCTGACCGGCACCGACTTCCTGGAGACCCTGCACGATCCGGAGCTGGATGCGCTGAAGCCGTTCTGGCCGGTCACCCTGGACTCCGAATCACCTGCACTGTATCGCGGCGAGTATCTTGCCGGCAGCCTGTTGATGGCCGCGCAGGAGGGGAGCGACGGGCTTGACCTGGCCACGCTGCAGCACGACGTCGCCACGCCCGAAGCACTGGACCAGCGCGTGCGTGCGTTTGCCGCACCGCGCTACCGCGAAGGCTACGAGCGCGGCATCCATGACCATGATGCCGCGCTGATCCTGCGTGCGTTGCTGCCCTTGCAGCAGGCGGCCGGCAGCCTGCGGCATGCACCACGGGTGCGTGCGCTGGCGGTGCTGTTCTGGGCTGCCGAGCAGCGGCGCGAAGCGGTGGCGCAATGGCCGGCCCGCCAGATGGGTGCTGAAGCGCTGGCACGCCTGCTGGGGTCCGACGAAGGGCGCCTGGCGTTGCGTGCGGAAATGGCCGAGGCACTGCTGGCGTATGCGCAATCCCACGCGTTGCCGTTCGATGCCGATGCCGCAGAGGCCGCGGCCGCTTATCTGGGCGAGGAACTGGCGGCCGGCGAACCGGTGTTCAGCAGCAGCCGCCATGCGGTAGCGCTGCTGGAGGCACTGGCTCGGCAGCTGGAACAGGCCGGGCAACGCGAGGCGGTCGAACGCGCCCTGCAGCGCAGCCAGGATCCGCTGGCCACGCGCTGGGCGCTGGCCGGTCAGTGGCTGCGGGCGCTGGCGCGGATGCCGGCGCATGCCCCGCATGCCGGCTACGTCGACGAGGCTGCAGCACTGCTGCTGGTGCAGCGCCAGCTGCGTACCCGTGCCAGCGACGCCGCGCTGCAGGCGGAGGTCAGTGG
Organism: Stenotrophomonas sp. PAMC25021; assembly: GCF_004795795.1. Lineage (NCBI taxonomy): Bacteria > Pseudomonadati > Pseudomonadota > Gammaproteobacteria > Lysobacterales > Lysobacteraceae > Stenotrophomonas > Stenotrophomonas sp. PAMC25021. The sequence goes on from NZ_CP039255.1 coordinate 3,491,256, forward strand.
CCTGCTGGGTGAACACGCACGCATCAGCAACGGCACGCTGGTGGTATCGCTGGATGATTTCCTGGCGCGCCTGAAGCAGCACCTGCGTCATTTCGTGCCAGCGTTCCATGCCTACCAGGCGCTGCGCCAGGGCATCATCGGCCGCGAGCGCGAGACCTTGCGGCTTTCCGAGTTCAAGGCGCGGCCGCTGTCCTCGTTCGTACGCAACAAGCTGATCAATGATGTCTACCTGGGCGTGATCGGTGACAACCTGGCCAAGCAGATGGGCACGGTCGGCGAGAACAAGCGCAGCGACCTGATGGGCCTGCTGATGATGATTTCGCCGCCCGGCTACGGCAAGACCACGCTGATGGAATACGTGGCGCACCGCCTGGGCCTGGTCTTCATGAAGATCAACGGCCCGGCGCTGGGTCACGAGGTGCGGTCGCTGGACCCGGCCCAGGCACCGGACGCGACCTCGCGGCAGGAGCTGGAGAAGCTCAACCTGGCGCTGGAAATGGGCAACAACACCATGCTGTATGTGGACGACATCCAGCACACCCATCCGGAGTTCCTGCAGAAGTTCATCTCGCTGTGCGATGGCACCCGCCGTATCGAAGGTGTGTGGCGCGGTCGCACCCGCACCTACGACATGCGCGGCAAGAAATTCTGCGTGGTGATGGCCGGCAACCCGTATACCGAGTCCGGCGAGGTGTTCAAGATTCCGGACATGCTGGCCAACCGTGCCGACATCTACAACCTGGGTGATGTGCTCGGTGGCATGGAGGCGGCCTTTACCCTCAGCTACATCGAGAACAGCCTGACTTCCAACCCGGTGCTGGCGCCGCTGGCTACGCGCGACATGGCTGACCTGTACACGCTGGTCGACCGGGCGATGGGCAAGGAGGTCTCGACCAACGGCCTCAGCCACGCCTACAGCAGCGCGGAGATCAACGAAATCACCGCCACCCTGCAGCGCATGCTGCGCGTGCGCGACGTGGTCTACCGCGTCAACCAGCAGTACATCGCCAGTGCCGCGCAGGACGATCGCTACCGCACCGAGCCGCCGTTCCGGCTGCAGGGTAGCTACCGCAACATGAACAAGCTGGCCGAGAAGATCTCGCCGGTGATGAACGAGGACGAGCTGCAGCAGTTGATCTCCGACCACTACCTGGGCGAGGCACAGCTGCTGACCACCGGCGCCGAAGAAAACCTGTTGAAGCTGGCCGAGCTGCGCGGCGTGCTGGACGACACGCAGGCGCAACGCTGGACGCAGATCAAGCGCGACTTCCTGCGCAACAAGGCCATGGGGGCCGACGACAGCGATGTCGGCGGGCGCGTGGTCGCGCAGCTGGCCGACATCGCCACCGCCCTGCAGCTTCCACCGCCGACGCCGGAACCGATTGCCGTTGCCGACCCGGCACCGTGGCCGGCGTTGCTGGAGGCCCTGCATCGTCTTTCTGAAACACGTCCGGCCGCCGCGCCGGTGCCGGTCGCGGCAGCCGCCAGTGTGCCGACGACGGTCCTGGCCGACGACCTGCAGGCTGGCCTGGCACCGTTGGTGGAACTGTTGGCGGCATCGCAGGCGCAGCAGGCACAGGTGTCGCAGACCCTGGCCGCGTTCGCCGGCTGGGCGCGGCAGCAGGTCGAGCGTGGGGTGCCGAACAGTGCGGTGGCGCAGCGTGCGCGTGTGCGCCGTGCCACGACGCCGGAGGAGCGCGCGCTGGATGAGGCGCTGATGCGTCACTTCTACGGCGAGTCGTTGCCGCCGGACGACGGTGAGGAGATTCCAGCGACGACACCGAAGCCGCCGCCGCTGCCGTGACCATGCAGGCGCCACTGCCGCCACCGAGCTTGCCGGACACGGCCGATGTCGCCGCGCTGGCCGACTATGGTGCGCCGTTGCTGCAGGCGCTGGCACGGCGCGAAACACCGTTGCCGCCGGGCGCGGGCGCAGGGCTGGTGGCCGCACTGGCACGCATCGCGCTGGCCCTGCAGGCCGATAACCCGGCGCAGATCCGGCAGCAGGCGGGCTGGTGGGGCCGCCTGCTGGGGCGCGATGTCGATCGCGAGGCGGAAGGACGTGCGCTGCAGTCGCAGCTGGGCGTGCTGGCCCTGCAGGCGCGCGAGCAGGCCCAGCAGCTGCAGCAGCAGCTGCAGCTGCGGGCCATGGCCATCGCCGGACATTCAGCGGCGGCCGCAGCGCTGGACGCCTGGGTCGAGCTGGCAGCGGTGCGGCTGGCGTCGCTGGATACCGCCGGCCAGGCCGCGCTGTCGCAACGGCTCGATCACCTGCGCCGGCTGGCCACGCTGCGCCGTCTCGAGGCCGGCCAGTGGCAGCTCCTGCAGGACCAGGACAACGTGCTGCTGCAACGCTTCGCGCGCATCCATGACGTCCTGTTGCCAGCCTGGCGGCAGGCCGCCGCGGCGGGCCAGGCCGCGGCCGGCGCCACATTGGCGGCGAAGGCCGCCACGCTGCACGCACAGATCGATGACGAGGTCGCGGCGGCTCAGGCTAGACTGCCTTGAGCCGGCCGCCGCTGCCGCTTACCCAACTGCAAGGAGACTGCCCGATGACCCAGGACAGCCAGACCCCCGGTGCCCTCGTGCCCGGCACGACTACCGCCGTTCCGCTCGATGAAGGCGCATTGCAGGCGCTTGGCCTGGTCCGCGAGGATCTGCCGCGCATCGCCGAGATCCGTCTGGAGCTGGATGACCTGCGCCCGGGCAACCTGCAGGTCTTCGGTCGCGAAGCGGCCACGCGCACCGCGGCGTTTTCCAGCCAGTTGCTGGACCAGGTGCGCAATCGTGACCTCGATGCCAGCGGCGAGAAACTGGGCGAAGTGGTGCGCATCGCACGCAGCCTGAAGCTGGACGGCTTCGCGCAGCGGTCGAAGGTACCGGTGATCGGTGGCCTGATCGACCGCCTGCGCGTATCCAAGGGCGAGCTGGTGCAGAAGTTCAGCGACACCAATGCGCAGATCGAGCAGCTGCTGGGTGATGTCGGTGTGCAGCAGGCGTTGATGGGCAAGCGCGTGGGCGAGTTCGACCGCATGCATGACATCGTCCGCGAAGAACGCCATGCGCTGGGCCTGTATGCTGCGGCCGGCAAGCAGCGCCTGGCCGAACTGCAGGCCGAGCAGCAGGCCGGGCAGGGCAGTGAGGATCCGCAGCAGCGCATCCGCCAGAGCGAAGTCGACAACGCGATCCGCCTCCTCGAAAAGCGCGTGTCCGACCTGCAGCTGATGCAGCATGCGGCCGACCAGTCGCTGCCGATGATCCGCCTGATCCAGGCCAACGCGCTGCAGCTGATCGAGAAGTTCAACACGGTGCGCGAGATCACCATCCCGTCGTGGAAGCGCCAGTTCGCCATCCAGCTTTCGCTGGGTGAGCAGAAGGCCGCGGTCGAGCTGTCCACCGCCATCGACGATGCCACCAACGAGCTGATGCGCCGCAACGCCGACCTGCTGCGCCAGGCCTCGGTGGATACCGCGCGCAGCAACCAGCGCGGCGTGATCGACGTGGCGACGCTGCGCCACGTGCACGACCAGTTGATCGCCACGGTCGAGGAAGTGCGCAGCATCCATCGCGAAGGAATGCAGCAGCGGCAGCAGGCCGAAGTCGAGCTGTCGCGCCTGCGCGAAGACCTGCAGCAGCGACTGGCCACCCCGACTGCCAGCTGAAAAAAGGGGACGGAGGGGATTAAGTCGTTTGTGCCACTTGCGACTTAATCCCCTCCGTCCCCTTTTTGTTGTCAGCGCAGTTGCTGGCCCAGCCAGTCGGCCAGCGCATCCACGCGCCCATCTGCCGGTCCATCCGGTCGCGCCAGCACCCAGAAGCCACCGGTGGCGGCAAACCCCCACGGCGCGACCAGTCGCCCGGCGGCCAGGTCCTCGGCCACCAGTGGCTCGGGTGCGATCGCCGGGCCCAGCCCGGCCACCGCTGCCTCCAGCAGGTAGTACAGGTGTTCGAAGGCAGTACCCAGCTGCAGCTTCGAGGTGTCCAGACCGTGCGCTTGCGCCCACGCCGGCCATGCCTGCGGCCGTGAGCTGGTGTGCAGCAGCGTCTCCTGCAGCAGCGCCGAGGGCGGCACGTGCCGCAGGCGCTGCGCGGCCGGATGCGAGGGGGCCACCACCACGCCGACCCGTTCCGGCGCCAGCTCACGCACCTGCCAGCCCCGGGGCCACGGCCCCTGCGCCAGCAGCAGCACCGCGTCCAGTGCGGCCTGCGCCTCGGTGAAGCTGCCATCCAGCGCCGACCACTGCAGGCGTACGCCGGGCAGGGCGGCCTGAAGTGCGGGCAGGCGCGGAATCATCCAGCGCGCCAGCACGCTGCCGCTGCAGCCCAGCACCAGCGCCGGGGCCGCCGTCGGCCGGCGCAGTTCGCGCACGCAGTCTTCGATGCCGCTGAAGGCCTCGCTGCACGCTGCCTGCAGGCGCGTGCCCGCAGCGGTCAGGCGCAGGCCGCGACCGGCCCGCTGGAACAGCGCCAGGCCGAGGTGGTCTTCCAGCAGCTTCAGCTGGCGGCTGACCGCGCCGTGGGTCACGTGCAGGTCCTGCGCGGCGCGGCCAACCCCGCCCAGGCGGGCGGTGGCCTCGAACGCGCGCAGCGCATTGAGCGGTGGCAACATCGAACGGCTCATGTGAGATTTCCTGACGGTATATGCCAGATAATATCCATTATCCGGTCACGACCCGTGCGCTAGAGTATCCACCTGTCTCGAACCAGCGGTCGCTTCCATGTCTGCCTCCCCCATTGCCGACTACCACGCCTTCCCGGATGCCCAGGGCCATTTCGGCCGCTACGGTGGCAGCTTCGTTGCCGAAACCCTGGTCGGCCCGCTGCAGGAACTCGCCCAGGCCTATGACCAGGCCCGCCAGGATCCGGCCTTCCAGGCCGCCTACGACCGCGACCTGGCCCACTACGTGGGCCGGCCGAGCCCGATCTACCACGCCCAGCGGCTGAGCGACCATGTCGGCGGCGCGCAGATCCTGCTCAAGCGCGAAGACCTGAACCACACCGGCGCGCACAAGATCAACAACACCATCGGCCAGGCGCTGCTGGCGGCGCGGATGGGCAAGAAGCGCATCATCGCCGAGACCGGTGCCGGCCAGCACGGCGTGGCCAGCGCCACGGTTGCCGCGCGGCTGGGCCTGGAATGCGTGGTGTACATGGGCGCCACCGACATCGAGCGGCAGAAGATCAACGTCTACCGCATGAAGCTGCTCGGCGCGACGGTGGTGCCGGTCACCTCCGGTTCGGCCACTTTGAAGGACGCGCTCAACGAAGCGATGCGCGACTGGGTGACCAATGTGCAGGACACCTTCTACATCATCGGTACGGTCGCCGGTCCGGATCCCTACCCGCGCATGGTGCGCGACTTCAACGCCATCGTCGGCCGCGAGGCACGCGAGCAGATGCTGGCCGAGTACGGCCGCCTGCCCGATGCGATCACTGCCTGCGTCGGCGGCGGCAGCAATGCCATCGGCCTGTTCCATGCCTTCCTCAACGACCGCCAGGTCGAGATCGTCGGCGCCGAGGCCGCAGGTGATGGCATCAGCACCGGTCGCCATGCTGCATCGATCGCCGCCGGTCGCCCGGGCGTGCTGCATGGCAACCGCACCTATGTACTGTGCGACGACGACGGCCAGATCATCGAGACCCATTCGGTGTCGGCCGGCCTGGACTATCCGGGCGTCGGCCCCGAACACGCATTCCTGGCCGATACCGGCCGCGCGCGCTACCTCGGCATCACCGATGACGAAGCACTGCAGGCCTTCCACCTGCTGGCGCATACCGAGGGCATCCTGCCGGCGCTGGAGTCCAGCCATGCGCTGGCGCAGGCGATCAAGCTGGCGCGTGAGCGTCCGCGTGACCAGATCGTGCTGTGCAATCTGTCCGGCCGTGGCGACAAGGATGTGCATACCATCGCCGCGCGCGAAGGGCTGGTGCTGTGAGCGCGCTGCTGCGCAACAGTGGCGTGCTGCTGCTGGCGCTGGGGTTGGCCGCGTGCCAGCCGCCGGAGCCGCCGCTGCTGGCACCGGCCGCCAAGGCCACCACGCAGCCGGCACAGCAGGCGGCCGCGAATGATGACCTCGACCCGATGGCACGTGCGCCGATCGTCGATCCGCCGTCCGCGGAAGATATGGACAGCGATGGCGCGCCCGCGGTGGTCTCGGTGGCGCTGGACCATGCCGGCGAGGTGCTGATCGGCCAGCACATGAGCGATCTGAAGGCACTCGGGCCGTGGACCGCGCAAGGGGCGGTCGAAGCCATCGGCGGCAGTTGCGAGTACTACGACGGCAAGGGGCTGCCGCCCGGCGTGTCGATGATGACCGATGAAGATCGCGTCGTCCGTTTCGATCTCGGCCTGGATCCGGACAGCGGGGCGCCGACCCAGCAGCCCGGTCCGTTCGGCCTGCGTGTCGGCATGACCCGCGCCCAGGCCATGGCCCAGTTCCCGAAGCCGCCGGTATCCAGCCCGCATGCCTACGACGGTGACCAGGGCGAGTACCTCACCTGGCAGGACCCGGGTTCGGACCTGGGTATCCGCGTGGAACTGTTTGAAGGGCGGGTCACCCAGATGTACTGGGGAACCAGCGATGCGATTGAACTGATTGAAGGATGTGCCTGAAATGCCCGTATCCCGACTCGATGCCTGTTTCCTGCGTCTGCGCGAACAGCAGCGCAAGGCGCTGATCCCCTTCGTCACGGCCGGTGATCCCTCGCTGGAGGCCACCGTGCCGGTCATGCACGCACTGGTCGACGCCGGCGCCGACGTGATTGAACTGGGCGTGCCGTTCTCCGACCCGATGGCCGATGGCCCGACCATCCAGCGCAGCTCCGAGCGCGCGCTGGCGCGCGGCGCCGGCAGCCGCTACGTCCTGCAGGCCGTGGCGCAGTTCCGCGAGCGCGATGCGCAGACCCCCGTGGTGCTGATGGGCTACCTGAACCCGGTGGAGATCCACGGTTACGCGGCCTTCGCCAAGGCCGCCGTCGACGCCGGCGTGGACGGCGTGCTGCTGGTCGACCTGCCGCCGGAAGAAGCGGGCGACGCCCAGCAGGCGTTCGACGCAGCCGGCCTTGCGCTGGTACTGCTGGCGTCGCCGACCACCAGTGAGGCGCGAGCCGACAAGCTGTTGGCGCTGGCCCGTGGCTATCTCTACTACGTCAGCTTTGCCGGTGTCACCGGCGCGTCCGAGCGCCTGGACAGCGATGCCGCCAGTGCCCGCCTGCAGGCGTTGCGCGCGCGTGCGTCGGTGCCGGTGGTGGCGGGCTTCGGCATCAAGGATGCCGCCAGTGCCGCGGCCATGGCCCGGCAGGCCGACGGCGTGGTGGTGGGCAGCGCGCTGGTGGCGGCGCTGGCCGAAGCGGGCTCGGCGGAAGAGGCCGCGCAGCACGCCCGGACCTTCCTCGCCCCGCTGCGGCAGGCGCTGGACGCGTAACGGTAGTGCCGGCCGCTGGCCGGCATCCTCCTGAGGGCTCGCGTGCAAGGGCTGCCGGCCAGCGGCCGGCACTACCCATCGGTCTGCACGCAAGGGCTGCCGGCCAGCGGCGGGCACCGCCCCAGCACCTAAACGTACGTCCCAGCATGGTTTTTTCCGGCTGCCCCGTGGCTGGCAAGGGGGTGCACGGGCGGGGAAAGCGGAGCTAGACTGTCCGCCTTTGCGGCCCCCGGGCCGCCCTGAACGGAAGTGTCCTCCCGCATGAGTTGGCTCAGCAAGTTGATGCCGTCCGGCATCCGCACCGACAACACCCCCAGCAAGAAGCGCAGTGTCCCCGAGGGCCTGTGGGAAAAGTGCAGCAACTGCGGCAGCGCGTTGTACCGTCCGGAACTGGAAGAGAACCTGGAAGTCTGCCCGAAGTGCGGCCATCACATGGCGATCCGTGCGCGTGCGCGCCTGGCCGCCCTGTTCGATGCCGACAGCACCACCGAGATCGGTGCGCGCCTGGGGCCGACCGACCTGCTCAAGTTCAAGGACCAGAAGAAGTACAGCGAGCGCATCAAGATCGCGCAGAAGAACACCGGCGAGTACGACGCGCTGATCGCCATGCGCGGCCTGCTCAAGGGCCGTGCGCTGGTGGCATCGTCGTTCGACTTCGCCTTCATGGGCGGCTCGATGGGCTCGGTGGTCGGCGAGCGTTTCGCACTGGCCGCGGAAACCGCGGTCGAGATCGGTGCGCCCTACGTGTGCTTCTCGCAGAGCGGTGGCGCCCGCATGCAGGAAGGCCTGTTCTCGCTGATGCAGATGGCCAAGACCTCGGCCGCGCTGGGCAAGCTGCGTGAAGCCGGCCTGCCGTACATCTCGGTGCTGACCCATCCGACCACCGGCGGCGTGTCGGCTTCCTTCGCGATGCTGGGTGACATCAACATCGCCGAGCCGCAGGCGCTGATCGGCTTCGCCGGCCCGCGCGTGATCGAGCAGACCGTGCGCGAGAAGCTGCCGGAAGGCTTCCAGCGCTCGGAATTCCTGCTGGAGCACGGCGCCATCGACCAGATCTGCGACCGTCGCGAAATGCGCGACCGCCTGTCCGATCTGCTGGCACTGCTGGGCCGTCAGCCGGCGCCGGAGGTGGCTTGATGGGAGGCCGCAAGTACTTCGGTACTGATGGCATCCGTGGACGGGTCGGCCAGGGCGTGATCTCGGCCGACTTCGTGCTGCGCCTGGGCAACGCCCTGGGCCGTGTCCTGGTCGACCAGCGCGGCCAGGACGGGCGCCGGCCGATCGTGGTGATCGGCAAGGACACCCGCATCTCCGGTTACATGTTCGAAGCGGCACTGGAAGCCGGCCTGGTCGCCGCCGGTGCGGACGTGCAGTTGCTGGGGCCGATGCCGACCCCGGCGGTGGCGTTCCTGACCCGTACGCTTGGCGTGGACGCTGGCATCGTCATCAGCGCCTCGCACAACCCGCACTACGACAACGGCATCAAGTTCTTCTCCGCCCAGGGCGAGAAGCTCGACGATGCCACCGAGCTGGCCCTGGAAGCGGCGCTGGACATCCCGTTCACCACCGCCGAATCGGAAAAGCTGGGCAAGGCGTCGCGTGCGCGCGAAGCGGTCGGCCGCTACATCGAGTTCTGCAAGGCCAGCGTGCCGCGCGCGTTCGACCTGCGTGGCGTGCGCCTGGTGCTGGACTGCGCGCACGGCGCCACCTACCAGATCGCGCCGCTGCTGTTCCGTGAACTGGGCGCCGAGGTGATCGGCATTGGTGCCGAGCCCAACGGCGTCAACATCAACGCCGGCGTGGGTTCCACCCACATCGACAACCTGGCGGCCAAGGTCCGCGAAACCCGCGCCGATCTCGGCATCGCCTTCGATGGGGATGGCGACCGCGTGCTGATGGCCGACGACCAGGGCAACCCGGTCGACGGCGATGACCTGCTGTATATCCTGGCCCGTGCATGGAAAGCCGAAGGCCGCCTGCGCGGCCCGGTGGTCGGCACGCTGATGAGCAACTACGGCGTCGAGAAGGCATTTGCCGACCTGCAGATTCCGTTCGTGCGCAGCAATGTCGGCGATCGCTACGTGCACCAGGCGCTGATGGAAGGCGGCGGCGTGCTCGGCGGTGAAGCCTCCGGCCACCTGCTGTGCCTGGATCGGGCCACCACCGGCGACGGCATCGTCAGCGCGCTGCAGGTGCTGGTGGCATTGCGCAACAGCGGGCAGACCCTGCGCCAGGCGCTGGAAGGACTGGTGCGGGTGCCACAGAAGACGGTCAACGTGCGGCTGGGCAATGTCTCGGCCAAGGCCACGGTGCAGGCCGGCAGCGTGCAGGCCGCGCTGGCTGTCGCGCAGCAGTCGGTGGCCGGTCGTGGCCGTGCGTTCCTGCGCCCGTCCGGTACCGAGCCGGTGGTGCGGGTCACGGTCGAGGCCGATGATGCGACGCTGATGCAGGACACGCTGGATCGACTGTCCGCGGCGGTACGTGAAGCCGCCGCCTGAGGCCGCTGCACATCCGCCCAACGAAAACGCCCCGGAATGCCGGGGCGTTTTCGTTGAAGGGGCAGGGCGGTGGGTTGCCTACGGCCCCGGCACCATCTTCTTCTGGCGTGCCTTGAAGCCATTGAACAGCGGTGCGATCAGCGGGTTGTAGCTCTGTGCGATGCGCTTTCGCAGCCAGCTGGCCGGGCGGTTGCGGATCGCGAAACGATAGATGCGCTCCGGGTCGCCGCCCACCACATTGCGTCCGAACGGGTGGGTGGTATGCAGGTAGCGGAAGCCGTGCTCGCGCGCCACCTCGATGTGGTCCTGGTCGAAATCGCCGTAGGGCCAGCACAGCGTATCGGACACCTCGCCAAGCTTGTCCTGCAGGACGTCGCGCGAGACTGCCAGGTCGTGGCTCAGGCCGGCACGGCGCTGTGCGCGGTCCAGGTCGTCGCGGCGCAGCCAGCGGGTGTGGGTATGGGTATGGCAATGCACTTCGAAGGTGCCGGCGGCGATGGCCGCGCGCGCTTCGCTCCAGCGCATCATCACGTCGTCGCTGCGGTTCTGCTCGTAGATCGCCGCTTCGCAGCCGCGATGGTCCGGCGTGGCAGGCAACGTTGCCCCGGCAAGCCCGGCGTGGGGCCGCTCCGGGCCTTCGCCCATCCAGCCGGTGACCACGAACACCACCGCGTGCATGCCGTACTTCTGCAGGATCGGGTGCGCATACACCCAGTTGTCCAGGTAGCCATCGTCGAAGGTGATCACGATCGACTTGCGCGGCACCGGCTTGCCGGCCAGGAAGCCGGCGTACTGGTCCAGTGTCAGCGACGTCCAGCCGTTGCCGGCCAGCCACGCGATCTGGCTTTCGAAATTCTCCGGTGACACGGTGATCATGCCCGGCGACGGACTGACGTGGTGGTGCATCAGCACCGGTACGGTTCGGGCATCAGCCATGTCCCAGCTCCTTCAGCCACTGGTGGTAATAGTGTTCGGTGGTCTCACCGTGGCCGTCGGGAGTGAACCGGTGCGCGCTGCGCATCCAGTCCCACCCGGCGCGGCCCATCTGCCGCCGCCGTTCCGGATCGTCCACCAGCAGGCGCAGGGCCCCTGTCAGGGCTGCATTGTCGCCCAGCCGGGTGAGGATCGCATTGCTGCCATCCACCACCATCTCCGGCACGCCACCCACCCGCGTGGCCACGATCGGCACCCCGACATAGGCGGCCTCCAGGAAGACGGTACCGGCCGCTTCCTTGTGCGATGCCAGCGCGAAGATGTCGAAGCCAGCCATCAGCCGGCATGCGCCATCGCGATAGCCAAGCAGATGGACCTGCTGCTGCAGCCCGTGCTCGTCGCGCAGCGCCTGCAGCCGGTCCATGACCGGCTGGCCATCGCCGACCACCACCAGGTGCAGGTTCGGGTGCGTCTTGCACAGCGGTACCATCGCCTGCAGCAGGTCGGCATGACCCTTGGGTTCGCGCAGCACCGCCACGCAACCGACCACGATGTCCTGTTCGCCGAAGCCGAGTTCGGCGCGCACGTCCGCGCGTACCTCCTGCAGGCATTGCCAGGGGTCGTCCTTGCGGATTTCGCTCCAGCGCGGCGGGACCGCGATGGGCGGCACGATACCGATGTGTTCGGCCGGAATGCCGCGCGCGGCCAGCAACTGCTTGACGAAGCTGCTGACGGTCAGCACCCGGTGCGGCAGGCCGGTATAGGTCAGCAGCGAGTTGACCGGGCTCATCAGGTGGCGCGAGCGCACCACCAGCGGCGTGCCGCCCAGGCGTGCACCGGCGGCGGCGATCAGTGCGTCACGGCGGCTGGTGGTGTTGACCACGTCATAGCGTTCGCGGCGCACCAGGCGCGAGACCGACCAGATGCCGCGCAGCAGGCGCAGCAGGCCACCCATGCGCAGGGTATGCACGGTGAAACCATCATCGCGTGCCAGCTGGGCCAGTCGCGCTTCGGGCTGGCACAGCAGCGCCACCTCGTGGCCACGCGCGCGCATCACCTGCATGTGGCGGAAGATGTAGATCTCCTGCCCGCCCATTCCCTTGGCGGCTTCAGTGTGCAGGATGCGCAGCGGACGGTTCATGCAGGATCGATCCTTGAGGGTCAGCGGTTGCGGAAGCGGGTCAGCGCTTCCCATGCAGTGCGTACGGCGGCCGCATCGGGCGCCTGCTGTGGCAGCGGCCGGTAGCGCAGGTCCAGGGCGGTGGCGTTGCCGAACTTGTCGAACACATAGATGGCATCGCCATGGCGCACCGCGCGCTGCGACCAGCTTTCGACCACCAGCGCACGCGTGCCCTGCGGCTCGGCCAGCAGGTCCTGGCCGGTGCTGTAATCGGCCAGTGCGTTCTCGCAACCCAGTGCGTGGCGCATCAGTGTCGGCACCCAGTCTTCGTGCGAGCTGGTGCGTGCGTCGTGGCCAGCGGCCTTGCCCGGCCAATGCAGCACGAACGGGACCTGCAGCTGATAGTCGGAGAAGTTGCCGTTGTGGCCCCAGTAGTTCAGCTTGAGGTCGTTGAACTCTTCGGCATGGTCACCGGTGACCAGCACGATGGTGTCCTCGGCCAGGCCCTGTGCGCGCAGGTCGTCCAGCAGCGAGCCGATCAGGCTGTCGGCATAGTGCACGGCGGTGCGGTAGCGGTTGAGTTCCGGCGTCGGGTCATGCTCCGGGCCGAACTTGAGGAAATCGATATCGGCGGCCATCGGTGTGGCCACCGCCGGATAGCCCTCGGGCATGTGGTAGGGCGCATGGGTGGAGTCGAGGAACACGAAGCCGAACCACGGGCGCTGCGCGGCCTGGCTGGCGCGGATGTCCTGCTGCAGCGCACTGATGATCGCGCGGTCGCGGCCGTCTGACTTCAGCGCTGCCGGCCCCTGGTGCAGCTGGTCGCGGACATCGGCGAACACCGTGCGATCGAACTCCGGGCTGTACAACGGCGCACTGCCGTACAGGTGCAGGTCGTAGCCCTGCTGGCCCAGCACCTGGAAAAGCTGCGAGCCACGCTGCTCGTCAAGCATGCTCGGCCAATAGCCGCCGGGCAGGCCGTAGAGCAGCCCGAACAGGCCGTAGCGGGTGGCATTGCCGGTGCTGAAATGGTGGTCGAAGACGCGCGCATCCTGCGCCAGCGTCGACGTGTTGGGCATCAGCTGCGGTGTCAGCACATCGTGGCGCAGCGACTCCAGTACCACCATCAGTACGTTGGGACGATGTGGGCTCTGGCAGCGCAGCGGATGCAGCGGGTACAGCAGCTGCGCATGGCGCGGGTCGGGCAGGCCGGCGTGCTGTTGGCTGACCACGCCCAGGCGCCGCATGAAGCTCTTGGCCGTGATCGGCTGCGCCCACGGCAGGTAGTTCCACTGCGCGATCACATCACGGTCGCCGCGGGCGTCGTAGTAGGCCGTGGCGACCTGGCCGCCGGCCATCAGCAGCGCGACCACCGCCCAGGCCTGCAGCACCCGTCGACGGCGCGGCGCGGCCGGCAGCAGTTTCCAGCACGCCCAGGCCAGCAGGCCCTCGGCGGTGAAGACCGCGGCAACCAGCAGGCCGACCTGCAGCCAGGTCTTCCAGGACAGGGCAACCTGGTCCTGCAGGGCGCCGCCGAACACCATGTTCACGACCATGGCATTGAGGTGGAAGCGGTACAGGGTGAAGACCTTGGCGTCGACCAGCAGCAGGCACAGCCACAGGCCCTGCAGCACGGCCGCGCTGATGCTCAGCGTACGCGCGCTGCGTGGCCACAGGCCCAGCAGCAGCGGCAGCAGGCCGGCCAGCGCACCGAACGCGAGCAGGTGGCCGGGCAGGGCGACCGCCAGATAGGCCAGGCCGGCGCCGCCGCCCGGATTGTCACGCAGCGGTACATTGCCCAGCGCAATCGCCGCGGCCAGTACCGCATTGCCGGCGATGAACAGCGACCACCAGGCCAGCCGCCGCCAGCGCCGGGCGGAACCTTCAATGGCAGGGGCGGCAGGGGCAGCTGCGGGCATGGTGGGGCAGGTTCAGGGGGTGCAGGAGAGGGGCGGGGCCAACGTGACGGAAGCGTTGCTCCGCGCGCGGGTCGCGCATTGTATCGGTTTGTTTCCGTGTATCGAGTGGCGTCCCCCGGGCGATCTGTCACAATGTTCAGGCGGGCCATGAATGCGTTGGCCCCCTCAGACCCAACGACAAGCCAGGAACCGCTGTGAGCCAGATCCCTACCCTCGACATCACCCGTTTCGACAGCGACCGCGAGGCCTTCGTGGCCGAGCTGGGCGCGGCCTACCGCCAATGGGGATTCGCGGGCATCCGTAACCACGGCATCCCGCAGGCCGACATCGACGCGGCCTACGATGCCTTCAAGGCTTTCTTCGCCCTGCCGGAAGAGGTCAAGCGCAAGTACCACGTGGCCGGCAGCGGCGGCGCCCGCGGCTACACCCCGTTCGGCGTGGAAACCGCCAAGGGCTCCAAGCATTTCGACCTGAAGGAGTTCTGGCACATCGGCCGCGAGATCGCCGACGATTCCAAGTACCGGGACGTGATGGCGCCGAACCTGTGGCCGGCCGAGGTCGAAGGTTTCCGTGAGCGCGGTTACGGCCTGTATCAGGCGCTGGACAACCTGGGGTCGCGCGTGTTGTCCGCGTTGGCCCTGCACATTGGCCTGCCGGAAGACTTCTTCGCCGACAAGACCAACTTCGGCAACTCGATCCTGCGCCCGATCCACTACCCGCCGATCACCACTGACGACATCCCGAACGTGCGTGCCGGTGCCCATGGCGACATCAACTTCATCACCCTGCTGGTCGGCGCCAGTGCCGCAGGCCTGGAAGTGCAGTCGCATGACGGCGAGTGGGTGCCATTTACGTCAGATGCGGACACGATCGTGGTCAACATCGGCGACATGCTGCAGCGCCTGACCAACCACGTGTATCCGTCGACCATCCACCGCGTGGTCAACCCCCCGGGTGACCTGGCGCGCCAGCCGCGCTACTCGGTGCCGTTCTTCCTGCACCCGAACCCGGACTTCCTGATCGACGTGCTGCCCTCGTGCATCACTCCGGAGAACCCGAGCCGGTATCCGGAGGCGATCACCGCCCACGGCTTCCTCGAGGAACGCCTGCGCGAGATCAAGCTGAAGTAAAGAAAAGTGAGGCCGCCGAAAGGCGGCCTTTTTCTTTGCAGGGTTGCACCCTGCACCCGCGGTAGTGCCGGCCGCTGGCCGGCAAGTCCAAAGCCAAAGCGGCTCTGGGGTGTTCCGTGGGGAGGCGGGGAGGTGTCGGATGGCGGGGACGCCGTAAACCCATCCCTGGGGGCTTGGCCGCGGCATCCATGCCGCGGACACCCCGCCATCCGACACCTCCCCGCCTTCGACAGTTTCCCGGTGACGGTTGGTGGGTGTCGACCTTGCTCGACACGGTAGATCCACGCCATGCGTGGATGAGATCTCTCGGATCGAAGTGGGGTAGGGGGTTGGTCCAGCCAGCATCAACCCGGAATGCAGCTTTTGTCTTTTGCTCTTGCTCTTCTTTTTTCTTCCCGTGGCGGGCGGAACCGCCGGACTGTGTCAGAGGCCGGGCGGGTGGGGCTGCGCAGGGGCGTGAGCCGCATGGGCCCGAGGCATGCCTCGGGCGGGTTGGGCAGGACGCCCAATCCCGGTCTTGCCGTGTGCGCAGGACAGCGCACACGAGCAAGCGGCGATCGAGCTTACATGGACGTACTTGCAGCGCCCCCTGCGCAGTCCCACCCGCCCGGCCAAGCCCCAGATCTAGCCGGGCTCTCCGCGACCAACCAAACCCCGCCCCCCCCTCCGCCACGAGGGGCTGCGCCGTTGGCTGAAAATCCATGTAACCGCTTACAATGAAACGGATTTTGCCGCAACGGGTATCATGACCGGCTGACTTCACACAGGAGCCACCCGCTCATGCGCCGCAAGATCGTCGCCGGAAACTGGAAGCTGCATGGCAGCCGTCAATTCGCCAATGAACTGCTGGGGCAGGTGGCTGCCGGGCTGCCGCTGGAGGGGGTGGACGTGGTGATCCTGCCGCCGCTGCCGTACCTGGGCGAGCTGGTCGAGGACTTCGGCGAGACCAGCCTGGCCTTCGGCGCGCAGGACGTGAGCAGCAACGAGAAGGGCGCCTATACCGGCGAGGTCTGCGCGGCCATGCTGGTCGAGGTCGGGGCCCGCTATGGCCTGGTCGGCCATTCCGAGCGCCGCCAGTATCACCATGAAAGCAGCGAGCTGGTCGCGCGCAAGTTCGCCGCCGCCCAGCATGCCGGCCTGGTGCCGGTGCTGTGCGTGGGCGAGACCCTGGAGCAGCGCGAGGCCGGGCAGACCGAAGCGGTCATCGCCAGCCAGCTGGCGCCGGTGCTTGAACTGGTCGGCGCGGCCGGCTTTGCCAAGGCCGTGGTCGCCTACGAGCCGGTCTGGGCCATCGGTACCGGCCGTACCGCTACAAAGGAGCAGGCACAGCAGGTGCACGCGTTCATCCGTGGCGAAGTTGCGCGCTTCGATGCTAGAATTGCTGATTCACTGCCCATTGTTTACGGCGGTAGCGTGAAGCCCGACAATGCCGGGGAACTGTTCGCGCAGCCGGATGTCGATGGTGGGCTGGTCGGCGGCGCCTCCCTGGTGGCCGCGGACTTCCTGGCCATCGCACGGGCGGCGGCCGCGAACTAATCCTAGAAGTATTGTCCGAGGGCGGTTTCCAATGCTGATGTTGATCCTCAATGTCGTCTACGTGCTGGTCGCTGTGGCCATGATCGCGCTGATCCTGATGCAGCGTGGCTCGGGTGCGGCGGCGGGTTCGGGCTTTGGTGCCGGCGCCTCGGGCACGGTGTTCGGTGCGCGTGGCGCCTCGAACTTCCTGTCCAAGTCGACCAAGTGGCTGGCAGTCGTGTTCTTCGGCATCAGTCTCTTCATGGCCTGGTATGCCGGTCACGGCACCCGTCCGGCGGCCGACCAGGACCTGGGCCTGATGTCCGCCCCGGCGGCCAGCGCGCCGGCGGCTCCGGCGGGCGAACTGCCGGCCGTTCCGAAGGCCGATCCGGTCCCGGCCGCCCCGGTTCCGGCGGCGAATGTGCCGGCTCAGGCGGAATCTTCGGTTTCTGGTGAAGAAAAGCCTTCGGAAGGCTCCCAGAAACACTGAAGCCGGTTACAATACGCGGCGCATCGGGAAGATAGTCTGATGTGATCGTTTGCCCAGGTGGCGGAATTGGTAGACGCACTACCTTGAGGTGGTAGCGACGCAAGTCGTAGGGGTTCGAGTCCCCTCTTGGGCACCATTTGTAAGTAAAGCGGGTTCGCCTGGCGCGCAATGCGCCAGGCAGGTTCCCGTCCACTCCCCCATGCCAAAGCGCCTGCAGGCGCGGCGGCAGAGGCAAGAGAGAATCGCTGTGCTGGCCGAATATTTGCCTTCTCTGCTGTTTCTGATCGTTGCCACCGGTATCGGCATTACGCTGATGCTGGTTGGTCGATTCCTCGGTCCCCGCCGCCCCGATCTGGAAAAGCTGTCGCCGTACGAGTGCGGCTTCGAGGCCTTCGAAGACGCGCGCATGAAGTTCGACGTGCGCTACTACCTGATCGCGATCCAGTTCATCGTCTTCGACCTGGAAATCATCTTCATCGTGCCGTGGACCCAGGTCTTCATGGAGCTGGGCGCCCGTTCGCTCATCACCATGGGCCTGTTCGTCGGCATGCTGTTCCTCGGTTTCATTTACGTCTGGAAGAAGGGAGCGCTGGAATGGGAGTGATTCAGACTCTCGATGGCCTCATGAACAATCCGTCGCCGGAAGGCCGGGTTGATGACATCCTGCGGCCGGAAGGCGACAACCCGCTGCTGGAAAAGGGCTTCGTCACCACCAGCGTCGACGCACTGCTGAACTGGGCGCGCACCGGCTCGATGTGGCCGATGACCTTCGGCCTGGCCTGCTGCGCGGTCGAGATGATGCACGCCGGCGCCGCGCGCCTGGACCTTGACCGTTACGGCGTGGTGTTCCGCCCGTCGCCGCGTCAGTCCGACGTGATGATCGTGGCCGGTACCCTGGTCAACAAGATGGCCCCGGCGCTGCGCAAGGTCTACGACCAGATGCCGGACCCGAAGTGGGTCATCTCGATGGGTAGCTGTGCCAACGGTGGTGGCTATTACCACTACTCCTATTCTGTCGTGCGCGGCTGTGATCGCGTGGTGCCGGTGGACGTCTACGTCCCGGGCTGCCCGCCGACCGCCGAGGCGCTGGTGTACGGGATCCTGCAGCTGCAGAAGAAGATCTGGCGTACACAGACCATCGCCCGCTGACCCCTTCACCTGACAAGAGCGCGCCAAGCCCCCATGGCAGAGCAAGCATCCTTCATCGACCGACTCTCCGCACGTTTCGCTGGTGCGAAGGTCATCGTGGTCGAACCCCGCGGCGAAGTGACGCTGGAAGTGCCTGCCGCCGAGTGGCACGCCACCGCCCTGGCGCTGCGTGACGAGTTTGGTTTCGAGCAGGCCGTGGATCTGTGCGGCGTCGACTACCTCGGTTATGGCTCCGACGAATGGGACACCGCCGACGTGTCCTCGCAGGGCTTCAGCCGTGGCGTCGAAGGCAAGGCCCAGGGCCGCTTCGCGTGGGGCGAGTTCCCCACCGAGGAAAACGGTGCCGACGGTGCCCGCCCGCAGCACATGCCGACCCAGCGTTTCGCCGTGGTCGCCCAGCTGCGCTCGTACCAGCACAACCTGATGATGCACCTGCGCTGCTTCGCCCCTGACGAAGCGCTGCCGGTGGTGTCCTCGCTGACCAGCGTGTGGCCGGGCCTGAACTGGTTCGAGCGCGAAGCGTTCGACCTGTACGGCGTGATCTTCGAAGGCCACCCGGACCTGCGCCGGATCCTGACCGACTACGGTTTCGTCGGCCATCCGTTCCGCAAGGACTTCCCGCTGATCGGCAATGTCGAAGTCCGCTACGACGAAGAAAAGAAGCGCGTGATCTACGAACCGGTCACCTCGGTGGAGCCGCGTGTCGGCGTGCCGCGCGTGATCCGTGACGACGCCCGTCTGCAGACCGCAGCCGGTGAGCGCGCGCAGGAGGCAGTGAAGTGAGCCACGTACACCAGGCCGGCGAAGCGTTCGCCAGCAACGCCGCCGAAAGCCGGCAGGAAATCCGCAACTACACCATGAACTTCGGCCCGCAGCATCCGGCCGCTCACGGTGTGCTGCGCCTGATCCTGGAAATGGACGGCGAAACCATCATGCGTGCCGACCCGCACGTGGGTCTGCTGCACCGTGG
This sequence comes from Stenotrophomonas sp. PAMC25021, assembly GCF_004795795.1. Lineage (NCBI taxonomy): Bacteria > Pseudomonadati > Pseudomonadota > Gammaproteobacteria > Lysobacterales > Lysobacteraceae > Stenotrophomonas > Stenotrophomonas sp. PAMC25021. The sequence goes on from NZ_CP039255.1 coordinate 3,510,404, forward strand.
CACCGAGAAGCTGGCCGAGTCCAAGCCGTTCAACCAGTCGATCGGCTACATGGATCGCCTCGACTACGTGTCGATGATGTGCAACGAGCACGCCTACGTGCGCGCGATCGAGACCCTGATGGGCATCGAGGCGCCGGAGCGTGCGCAGTACATCCGCACCATGTACGACGAGATCACCCGCATCCTCAACCACCTGATGTGGCTGGGCTCCAACGCGCTCGACCTGGGTGCGATGGCCGTGATGCTGTATGCCTTCCGTGAGCGCGAAGAGCTGATGGACTGCTATGAAGCGGTCTCCGGCGCGCGCATGCACGCGGCGTACTACCGCCCGGGCGGTGTCTACCGCGACCTGCCGGACCACATGCCGAAGTACAAGGAATCGCGCTGGCACAAGGGCAAGGCGCTGAAGCAGCTCAATGCTTCACGCGAAGGCTCGCTGCTGGACTTCCTGGAGAACTTCACCGTCGAGTTCCCCAAGCGCGTCGACGAATACGAAACCCTGCTGACCGACAACCGCATCTGGAAGCAGCGTACCGTCGGCATCGGCGTGGTCACTCCGGAACTGGCGCACCAGTGGGGCATGACCGGCGTGATGCTGCGTGGCTCGGGCGTGGCCTGGGACCTGCGCAAGAAGCGCCCGTACGCCAAGTACGATGCTGTCGATTTCGACATCCCGCTGGGCAAGGAAGGCGACTGCTACGACCGCTACCTGGTCCGCGTCGCCGAAATGCGCGAATCCAACCGCATCATCAAGCAGTGCGTGGCGTGGCTGAAGGCCAACCCCGGCCCGGTCATGGTCAAGAACTTCAAGGTCGCTCCGCCCAAGCGCGAGGACATGAAGGACGACATGGAAGCGCTGATCCACCACTTCAAGCTGTTCAGCGAAGGCTATTGCGTACCGGCGGGTGAAACCTATGCGGCCGTGGAAGCGCCCAAGGGCGAATTCGGCTGCTACCTGGTCTCCGATGGCGCCAACAAGCCCTTCCGCGTGCACCTGCGCGCACCGGGCTTCGCCCACCTGTCCTCGATCGATTCGATCGTGCGCGGCCACATGCTGGCCGACGTGGTGGCGATGATCGGTACCTATGACCTGGTGTTCGGCGAGGTTGACCGGTAATGCCGTCCGCCACGCCAACGCCCGCTGCAGGCAGCCGGCGCAAGCCGGCGCCGCAGTTTCTGGAATTTCACGTTATGCATTTCGCTGAGGTCGGCCGATGAAGGCGACAGGTAATTTCGAGGCGGCGCGCGACGTCGACCCGATGGTGGTGCTGAGCGACAAGACCCGCGCTCACATCGATCACTGGCTGTCCAAGTTCCCGCCGGACCGCAAGCGCTCTGCCGTGCTGCAGGGCCTGCATGCGGCCCAGGAGCAGAACCAGGGCTGGCTGACCGACGAGCTGATCGCCGCCGTCGCCAAGTACCTCGACCTGCCGCCGGTGTGGGCCTACGAGGTCGCCAGCTTCTACTCGATGTTCGAGACCGAGAAGGTGGGCCGCAACAACGTGGCCATCTGCACCAACATCAGCTGCTGGCTCAATGGCGCCGAGGACATCGTCCGCCATTGCGAGAAGAAGCTGGGCATCAAGCACGGTGAATCGACCCCGGATGGCCGCGTCTACCTCAAGCGCGAGGAAGAGTGCCTGGCCGGTTGTGGCGGCGCGCCGATGATGGTCATCAACGGTCACTACCATGAGCGTCTGACCCTGGAAAAGGTCGACGAGCTGCTGGACGGGCTGGAGTAAGGGCATGGCACATCACCACGAATCCAAGGGTCCGGTCGGCCCCGCGCCGCTGCCGCACCAGGTGGTCTACACCACCCTGCATTACGACACCCCGTGGTCGTACGAAAGCTACCTGAAGACCGGTGGCTACGCCGCCCTGCGCAAGATCCTCGAAGAGAAGATCCCGCCGGAGCAGGTCATCGAGATGGTCAAGGCCTCGGGCCTGCGCGGCCGCGGTGGCGCAGGCTTCCCGACCGGCCTGAAGTGGTCCTTCATGCCCAAGGGCAACATGCAGAAGTACATCCTCTGCAACTCGGACGAATCCGAGCCGGGCACCTGCAAGGACCGCGACATCCTGCGTTACAACCCGCATTCGGTGGTGGAAGGCATGGCGATTGCCTGCTACGCCACCGGTTCGACCGTGGGTTACAACTACCTGCGCGGTGAGTTCCACCACGAGCCGTTCGAGCACTTCGAGCAGGCCCTGGCCGACGCCTATGCGAACGGCTGGCTGGGCAAGAACATCCTCGGCAGCGGCGTGGACATCGACATCTACGGTGCGCTGGGCGCCGGCGCCTACATCTGCGGCGAAGAAACCGCGCTGATGGAATCGCTGGAAGGCAAGAAGGGCCAGCCGCGCTACAAGCCGCCGTTCCCGGCCAATTTCGGCCTGTATGGCAAGCCGTCGACGATCAACAACACCGAAACCTACGGTTCGGTGCCGGCGATCATCCGCAACGGTCCGGAGTGGTTCAAGGGCCTGAGCCTGACCGCCAACGGCGGTCCGAAGTGCTTCTCGGTGTCCGGCTGCGTGCAGAACGGCGGCAACTTCGAAGTGCCGCTCGGCACCAAATTCCACGACCTGCTGGAAATGGCCGGTGGCCTGCGTCCGGGCCGCACGCTGAAGGGCGCGATCCCGGGCGGCGTGTCGATGCCGGTGCTGACCGCGGCCGAGCTGGAGGACCTGCCGATGGACTACGACACCATCCGTGCACTGGGCTCCGGCCTGGGTTCGGGCGCGATCGTGGTGCTCGACGACAGCGTCTGCTGCGTCAAGTTCGCCTGCCGCATCAGCCAGTTCTTCCACAAGGAATCCTGCGGCCAGTGCACCCCGTGCCGTGAAGGTACCGGCTGGATGCACCGCGTGCTGGAGCGCATCGTCGCCGGCAAGGCCACGATGGAAGACCTGCACCAGCTGAAGGCGGTGGCGGGGCAGATCGAAGGCCACACCATCTGTGCGTTCGGTGAAGCGGCTGCATGGCCCATCCAGGGCTTCCTGCGCCAGTTCTGGGACGAATTCGAGTACTACATCGTCAACGGTCATTCGATGGTTGACGGCAAGAAGGTGGAGGCAGCCGCCGCATGAGCGCGCAACCCGTAAACCCGAACGTGCCACCGGATCACGTGACCATCGAGATCGATGGCAAGTCGCTGGTCGTGCCCAAGGGTTCGATGATCATCCAGGCGGCCGACAAGGCCGGTATTCCGATTCCGCGCTTCTGCTACCACGAGAAGCTGCCGATCGCCGCCAACTGCCGCATGTGCCTGGTGGACGTGGAGAAGTCGCCGAAGCCGGCGCCGGCCTGCGCCACCCCGGTGATGGACGGCATGAAGGTCGCCACCCGTAGCGAGAAGGCACTGAAGTTCCAGCGCTCGGTGATGGAGTTCCTGCTCATCAACCACCCGCTGGACTGCCCGATCTGCGATCAGGGCGGCGAGTGCGAGCTGCAGGACGTGTCGTTGGGCTATGGCCGTTCGGTCAGCCGCTTCAACGAGCGCAAGCGCGTGGTGCCGGACGAGGACATGGGCCCGCTGGTCGCCACCGAGATGACCCGCTGCATCCAGTGCACCCGCTGCGTCCGCTTTACCGCCGACGTTGCCGGTACCTACGAACTGGGTGGCATGTACCGCGGTGAGAACCTGCAGATCGGCACCTTCGACGGCAAGCCGCTGACCACCGAGCTGTCCGGCAACGTCGTCGACGTCTGCCCGGTCGGCGCGCTGACCAACAAGGTGTTCCAGTTCCGCGCCCGTCCGTGGGAACTGACCGCGCGCGAATCGCTGGGCTACCACGACGCGATGGGTTCGAACCTGTTCCTGCACGTGCGTCGCGGTGAAGTGCTGCGCACCGTGCCGCGCGACAACGAAGCCGTGAACGAGTGCTGGCTGTCCGACCGTGACCGCTACTCGCACCAGGGCCTGTACAGCGAAGACCGTGCGGTCAAGCCGCTGCGCAAGGTCAATGGCGAGTGGAAGGAAGTGAGCTGGGCCGAAGGCCTGGCCGCGGCCGCCGAGATCCTCAAGGCCAACCAGGGCGACAACCTGGGCGTGCTGGTGCACCCGTCCACCTCCAACGAGGAAGGCGCGTTGCTGGCCCGCTTGGCCAAGGGCCTGGGCACGGGCAACGTCGACCACCGCATCAACAACCGCGATTTCTCCGACGCCGCAACCGCCGAAGTGTTCGGCCTGCCGCTGGCCGAAATCGAAGGCGCTGACCGCATCGTCGTTCTGGGCAGCAACATCCGCCACGAACTGCCGCTGCTGCACGCCCGCCTGCGCAAGGCGCAGACCACCAAGGGCGCGAAGATCCATGTCGTCAACCCGGTGGACTTCGACTTCGCCTTCAGCATCGCCGGCAAGCAGATCGTCGCACCGTCCAAGTTCGTCGACGCGCTGGCCAACGCCGAGCTGCGTTCGGCAGTGCAGGGCGGCAACAACACCGTGCTGATCGTCGGTGGCATCGCCGAAAACCACCCGCAGGCTGCCGCGATCCGCGCTGCTGCGCGTGAGTTCGCCGCCGCCACCGGTGCCAAGCTGTGCCGCATCCCGCAGGGCGCCAACGCCGTTGGCCTGACCCGCGCCGGTGTGCTGCCGGCTGGCAAGGACGTCGCCGCGATGCTGGCGCAGCCGCGCCAGGCCTATGTGGTGTACGGCCTTGAGCCGGGCCTGGACTTCGCCGATGCACCTGCCGCGCGCAAGGCGCTGGCCGGTGCCCAGGTGGTGGCTTTCAGCCAGTTCGCCTGTGCCTCGACCCGCGACGTCGCCGACGTGATCCTGCCGATCGGTGCGCTGCCGGAAATCGACGCCACCCTGACCAACCTTGATGGTCGCGAGCAGTCGGCCCGTGCCGGCGGCAAGCTGCCGGGCGAGGCCCGTGAAGGCTGGCGCGTGCTGCGCGCCCTGGGCGGCGAGCTGGCCGTGGCCGGTTTCGACTTCACCGACCTGGCCGGCCTGCGCGCCAGCCTGGCCCCGGTATCGGTCACCGTTGCCGCTTCGGCGCAGCCGGTGGTTGCCGGCGAAGGCCTGGAAGTGGCTTCGACCGCCGCGATCTACCGCACCGATGCGGTGGTCCGTCGCGCCCCGGCGCTGCAGTCGCATCCGCTCAACAACGCCCCGCGCATCGTGCTGAACGCTGAAGATGCCGCTCGCCTGCAGCTGCAGGAAGGGCAGATGGCCAAGGTCGGCACCGATGCCGGCAAGGCCACCCTGCCGGTGGTGGTCGACGCCCGCGTCGCTGCGGGTTCGGTCTGGATTGAATCGGGCCACGGCGCGACCGCGCCGCTGGGTGCCGCTCGCGTATCGGTGGTGGCTGCATGAACGAATTGCTGTTGAACGCGGTCGACCCGCTGCACCAGTGGCTGCTGGGCCTCGGTGACATCGGCGCGCTGATCTGGATCATCCTGAAGATCCTGGTGATCGCCGTTCCGGTGATCATCTCGGTGGCCTTCTACGTGGTCTGGGAACGCAAGCTGATCGGCTGGATGCACGTCCGCCACGGCCCGATGTACGTGGGCATGGGCATCTTCCAGGCCTTCGCCGACGTCTTCAAGCTGCTGTTCAAGGAAGTGGTTCAGCCGAGCAGCGCCAACAAGGCGATCTATCTGCTGGCCCCGCTGATCACCCTGGCCCCGGCCTTCGCGGCCTGGTCGGTGGTGCCCTTCGATTCGCAGATCGTGCTGTCCAACGCCAACGCCGGCCTGCTGTACCTGCTGGCGATGACCTCGCTGGGCATCTACGGCATCATCCTGGCCGGTTGGGCGTCCAACTCGAAGTATGCGTTCCTGGGGGCGATGCGCGCCTCGGCGCAGATGATCAGCTACGAAATCGCCATGGGCTTCGCCCTGGTCGGCGTGATGATCGCCTCGGGCAGCCTGAACCTGAGCAACATCGTGATGGCGCAGGCCGGCAGTTCCGGCTTCTTCGACTGGTTCCTGCTGCCGCTGTTCCCGCTGTTCGTCATCTACTGGGTCTCGGGCGTGGCTGAAACCAACCGCGCGCCGTTCGACGTGGTGGAAGGCGAATCGGAAATCGTCGCCGGCCACATGGTCGAATACTCCGGCGGTGCCTTCGCCCTGTTCTTCCTGGCCGAATACGCGAACATGATCCTGATCAGCTTCCTGATCTCGATCTTCTTCCTCGGCGGCTGGCTGAGCCCGGTCCAGGGCTGGGTCAACTTCGGCGATGTCTCGCCGCTGGTCGACTGGATCTGGAAGGGGGGCGCGCCGTGGCTGTTCGTCAAGGTGTTCTTCTTCGCCAGTGCCTACATCTGGTTCCGTGCCAGCTTCCCGCGCTTCCGCTACGACCAGATCATGCGCCTGGGCTGGAAGGTCTTCATCCCGCTGGCCATTCTGTGGATCGCGGTTACCGCCGTCATGGTGTTCTTCGGCGTGATTCAAAAGGGCGTCTAAAGTGATGAACAGGATTACCCATTACTTCAAGAGCCTGCTGCTGCTCGAACTGCTGGCGGGCCTCTGGCTGACGCTGAAGTACAGCTTCAAGCCGAAGTACACGATGATGTACCCGATGGAGAAGTTCCCGCAGTCGCCGCGCTTCCGTGGCCTGCATGCGCTGCGCCGTTATCCCAACGGCGAAGAGCGCTGCATCGCCTGCAAGCTGTGCGAAGCGGTGTGCCCGGCGCTGGCCATCACCATCGACTCGGCCAAGCGCGAGGACGGCACCCGCCGCACCACGCGTTATGACATCGACCTGTTCAAGTGCATCTTCTGTGGCTTCTGTGAGGAAAGCTGCCCGGTGGACTCGATCGTCGAAACCCACATCCTCGAGTACCACTTCGAGAATCGTGGCGAAAACATCGTTACCAAGCCGCAGCTGCTGGCCCTGGGCGACCGTCTCGAAAACGAGATCGCCGAGCGTCGCGCCGCCGATGCCGCTTACCGCTGAGGTCGAGAGATGGATTGGGTAAATATCGCTTTCTGGGTGTTCGCCATCGCGGCAACGGTTTCGGCCGGTGCGGTGATCAGCGTGCGCAACCCGGTTCACGCCGTGCTCTGCCTGGTGCTGACCTTCTTCTCCATCGCCTGCGTGTGGCTGCTGGTGGGCGCCGAGTTCCTCGGTGTGGCGCTGGTGCTGGTCTACGTCGGTGCGGTGATGGTGCTGTTCCTGTTCGTGGTGATGATGCTGGACATCGACCCCACCAAGCTGCGTGAGGGCTGGGTGCGCTACCTGCCGGTCGGCCTGATTGTCGCGGTCGCGATGCTGGCGCAGATGCTGATCCTGATCGGGGTCAAGGCGCGTTCGGTCACGCCGTTCCCGGCCGACAACGCCGCTGCGGTCGCCGCCGACAGCTCCAACATCACCTGGCTGGCACGCACGCTGTTCACCGAGTACCTGCTGCCGTTCGAGTTCGCCGCCGTCATCCTGACCGTGGCCGTGGTTGCCGCCGTGATGCTGACCCTGCGTCGCCGTACCGGCGTGAAGAGCCAGAACCCGGGCCAGCAGACCATGGTCAAGGCCGGCCAGCGCCTGCGCATGGTCAAGATGGGTGCCGAAGCACCGGTCGTGCACAGCAACAGCAAGCCGGTCGCCGGCGAGGAGACCCAGCCGTGATCACCCTTGGCCATATCCTCGCGCTGGGCGCGGTGCTGTTCGCCATCAGCCTGGCCGGTATCTTCCTCAACCGGAAGAACGTCATCGTCCTGCTGATGTCGATCGAGCTGATGCTGCTGTCGGTGAACATCAATTTCGTCGGCTTCTCGCGTCAGCTGGGCGATCCGTCCGGCCAGCTGTTCGTGTTCTTCATCCTGACCGTCGCCGCCGCGGAAGCCGCCATCGGCCTGGCGATCCTGGTGACCCTGTTCCGTACACGCCGCACGATCAATGTCGGCGAAGTCGATTCGTTGAAGGGCTGATCCACAGATGGAAATCACTCTCTCCAAGAGTCTGTTGATCGCAGTGGTGCTCGCACCGCTGTTCGGCAGCATCATCGCCGGCCTGTTCGGTCGCCAGGTCAAGCGCTTCGGCGCGCAGACCATCACCATCCTCGGCGTCGCGGTGGCCTGCGGCCTGTCGATGTATACGCTCTACCAGCTGCTGTGGGGCGGGGCGCAGCCGTTCAACCAGAACATCTACACGTTCTTCGAAGTCGGCCAGTACTCGGCCCACGTCGGTTTCATGGTCGACAAGCTGACCGCGATGATGATGGTGGTGGTGACCTTCGTGTCGCTGCTGGTCCACATCTACACGATCGGCTACATGCAGGACGATCCGGGCTACCAGCGGTTCTTCAGCTACATCTCGCTGTTCACCTTCTCGATGCTCACCCTGGTGATGAGCAACAACTTCCTGCAGCTGTTCTTCGGCTGGGAAGCGGTGGGCCTGGTGTCGTACCTGCTGATCGGCTTCTGGTTCAAGCGCCCGACCGCGATCTTCGCCAACATGAAGGCGTTCCTGGTCAACCGCGTCGGTGACTTCGGCTTCCTGCTGGGCATCGCCGGCGTGCTGTGGGTGTTCGGCACCCTGGACTACTCGCAGGTGTTCTCGCAGGCCGGCATGCTGGCCGACCCGCGCGCCCAGCTGCAGATCTGGGACGGCACGCTGCTGGGCATGCAGCTGCTGAACGAACCGGTGATCTGGTCGATCGCCACCGTCATCTGCATCTGCCTGTTCATCGGTGCCATGGGCAAGTCGGCCCAGGTCCCGCTGCACGTGTGGCTGCCGGACTCGATGGAAGGCCCGACCCCGATCTCGGCACTGATCCACGCCGCGACGATGGTGACCGCCGGTATCTTCATGGTCACCCGCATGTCGCCGCTGTTCGAGCTGTCGCAGACCGCGCTGAACTTCGTGCTGTTCATCGGTGCCACCACCGCGTTCTTCACTGGCCTGATCGGCATCGTGCAGAACGACATCAAGCGCGTGGTCGCGTACTCGACCCTGTCGCAGCTGGGCTACATGACGGTTGCACTGGGCGTGTCGGCCTATTCGGCTGCCGTGTTCCACCTGATGACCCACGCCTTCTTCAAGGCCCTGCTGTTCCTGGGCGCCGGCTCGGTCATCATCGCGATGCACCACGAGCAGGACATGCGCAAGATGGGCGGCCTGCGCAAGTACATGCCGATCACCTTCATCACCATGTGGATCGGTACCCTGGCGCTGGTCGGCACGCCGTTCTTCTCCGGCTTCTACTCGAAGGACACCATCATCGAGGCGGCCGAGCTGCACGCGCACCTGTCCAACAGCTGGGTGGCCACCTATGGCTACTGGGCGGTGCTGGGTGGCGTGATCGTCACCAGCTTCTACAGCTTCCGCCTGCTGTTCCTGACCTTCCACGGCAAGGAGCGTTTCCGCGACGCGCATGACGATCACGGCCACGGCCATGACGATCACCACGCCGCCGACGCCCACCACGGCGATGCACACCATGGTGATGGCCACGACGACCACGGCCATGGCCACGGTCCGCACGAGCCGCACGAAACCCCGTGGGTGGTGACCCTGCCGCTGATCCTGCTGGCCATCCCGTCGATCGCCATCGGTTTCTTCAGCATCGGCCCGATGCTGTACGGCACCGACTGGGCCGGCAACCACGCGCACGATGCCATCAAGGGCCAGGCGCACACGTTCTTCACCGGCATCGTCGACTTCTACGATCCGGCCAAGAACACCATCGGCTTCCTGGGTGAGGAGTTCCATGGCCCGGTCGCCTTCGCGCTGCATGGCATGATGGCTCCGGCGTTCATGCTGACCGTTGCGGGCTTCCTGCTGGCCGCACTGTTCTACCTGTGGAAGCCGGACCTGTCGGGCAAGGCCCGCAAGACCTTTGCTCCGCTGGTGTCGGTGCTTGAAAACAAGTACGGCTTCGACAAGCTGTGGATCGATGGCTTTGCCGGTGGCAGCGTCAAGCTGGGCAAGGTCTCGCGCTGGATCGACAGCAACATCGTCGACGGCGTGGTCAATCTCTCGGCACGTGTTGTGGACGTCGCAGCCGGCGTGCTGCGTCGTACCCAATCCGGTTTCCTCTATCACTACGCCTTCGCGATGATCATCGGCCTGATTGCCCTGCTGGGCGTGCTGATGCATTACCTGCGTTGATGACCTGTACGGAATAAGAAGACGTGTCGAACTGGCCTCTACTCAGTGTCCTCATCTGGCTGCCGATCATCGGTGGTGCCCTGATCCTTGCGATCCGTGATGCGCAGACCGCCCGCTGGGCGTCGCTGGGCGTAGCGGTGCTGACCTTCGTGGCGAGCCTCTCGCTGCTGAGCGGCTACAACGCAGGCGTCGATGGTCTGCAGTTCGTCGAGACCCATGCCTGGATCCCGGCGTACAAGATCGGCTACAACCTGGGCGTGGACGGCATTGCCGTGGCGCTGATCCTGCTGACCACCCTGGTCAGCGTGCTTGCCCTGATCGGCGCCTGGAGCGCCATCGACAAGCGCGTGAACCAGTACGTGGCGGCCTTCCTGATCCTGGAAGGTGTCACCGTCGGCATCTTCGCCGCGACGGACGCGATGCTGTTCTACGTGTTCTTCGAGGCGATGCTGATCCCGATGTTCCTGATCATCGGTGTCTGGGGCGGTCCGCGCCGCATCTACGCCGCGCTGAAGTTCTTCCTGTACACCTTCCTCGGCTCGGTGCTGATGCTGGTGGCGCTGATCTACCTGTACATGAAGGGCGGCAGCTTCCAGCTGGCCGACCTGTACGCGCTGCCGCTGTCGGCCAAGGAGCAGACCTGGATCTTCTTCGCCTTCCTGATCGCCTTCGCGGTCAAGGTGCCGATGTTCCCGGTCCACACCTGGCTGCCGGACGCCCACGTGGAAGCGCCGACCGCCGGTTCGGTGATCCTGGCCGCGATCGCCCTGAAGATCGGTGGCTACGGCTTCCTGCGCTTCAACCTGCCGATCGTCCCGGACGCGTCGCAGGAATGGGCCTGGCTGGTGATCGCGCTGTCGCTGATCGCGGTGATCTACGTCGGCCTGGTCGCCCTGGTGCAGGACGACATGAAGAAGCTGATCGCCTATTCGTCGATCGCGCACATGGGCTTTGTCACCCTGGGCACCTTCATCGCCCTGTGGCTGGTGCGCGAAGCCGGCAACGCCGATGCCGCCCGCCTGGGCCTGCAGGGCGCCATGGTGCAGATGATCTCGCACGGCTTCGTGTCCGGCGCGATGTTCTCCTGCGTCGGCGTGCTGTACGACCGCATGCACAGCCGCCGCATCGCCGATTACGGCGGCGTGGTCAACGTGATGCCGTGGTTCGCCACCTTCGCGATGCTGTTCTTCATGGCCAACGCGGGCCTGCCGGGTACCAGCGGTTTCGTTGGCGAGTTCATGGTCATCCTCTCGGCCTTCCAGCGTAATCCGTGGATCGCCCTGGGCGCGGCCACCACCCTGATCATCGGCGCCGCCTACACCCTGTGGCTGTACAAGCGCATCTTCTTCGGTGAAGTGGCCAACAGCCATGTTGCCGAACTGAAGGACATCAACGGCCGCGAATGGCTGGTGCTGGGCGTGTTCGCCATCGGCGTGCTGGCCCTGGGCATCTACCCCAAGCCGCTGACCGACCTGATGGAGCCCTCGATCGCGAAGCTGGCGATGCAGATCGCATCCAGCAAGCTGCTGTAATTCCAGGATTTGATGATGACCACCTCGCCGCTGCTGCCATTGACCGCCGCTGACCTGCCACCGCTCGCTCCCGAGCTGGTGCTGATCGGCAGCGCCTTCGCCCTGATGATCCTCGACCTGTTCGTCAGCAACCGGAACAAGATCGTCACCCACCTGTTCTCGCTCGCTGCGCTGGCCGTGGTGCTGTTCATGCTGGCCACCGGCGTGGGCGGGCAGGGCGAGGTCTTCCATGGCATGTTCGTGCGCGATACCGCCGCGGACGTGATGAAGACCGGGATCGTGCTGCTCAGCGGCCTGACCCTGGTCTACGGCTGGCGCTACCTGCGTGATCGCGACCTGTTCCAGGGCGAGATCCCGGTGCTGATCCTGTTCGGCACCGCCGGCATGATGATCCTGGTCTCGGCCGGCAGCCTGCTGATGGTCTACCTGGGCCTGGAACTGCTGGCGCTGTGCTCCTACGCCCTGGTCGCCAGCAACCGCGAAAGCGGCCTGGCGTCGGAAGCGGCGATGAAGTACATCGTGCTGGGTTCGCTGGCCTCGGGCCTGCTGCTCTACGGCATGTCGCTGATCTACGGCGCCACCGGCAGCCTGCACCTGGATGTGATCCGCGAGGCCATCCCGCACTCGGAAGAGCGCGTGCTGCTGATCACCGGTGCGGTGTTCATGATCGCCGGCGTCGCCTTCAAGCTGGGTGCCGCGCCGTTCCACATGTGGCTGCCGGACGTGTACCAGGGTGCCCCGGCACCGATCGCACTGTTCATCAGCTCGGCGCCGAAGCTGGCCGCGTTCGGCATGGCCTACCGCCTGCTGGAAATGGGCGTGGGTCCGCTGTCGACCGAACTGCAGCTGCTGATCGCCGGCCTGGCCGCGGTATCGCTGGTCATCGGCAACCTGATGGCCATCGCGCAGAGCAACCTCAAGCGCATGCTGGCGTTCTCCACCGTCTCGCACATCGGCTTCCTGCTGATGGGCATCGCCGGTGGCGGTTCGCAGGGCTACGCCGCCGCGCTGTTCTACGCACTGGCCTACGCGATCATGTCCACCGCCGCCTTCGGCGCGATCATCGCGCTGTCGCGTGCCGGCTTTGAAGCCGAGAACATCGAGGACTTCAAGGGCCTGAACGCCCGCAACCCGTGGATGGCCGGCCTGGTGCTGTGCATCATGGCGTCGCTGGCCGGCATCCCGCCGTTCCTGGGCTTCTGGACCAAGCTGGCGGTGCTGGGCGCGGCCGTCAACGGCGGCCTGCTGTGGCTGGCCATCCTCGGCGTGCTGTGCGCCGTGGTCGGCTGCTTCTACTACCTGCGCGTCATCAAGGTCATGTACTTCGATGAGCCGGTGGGCGAGGCCATGCCGCGCAGCAACGACCGCGTGCTGGGCGTGGTGCTGGGCGTGAATGCCCTGGCGCTGCTCGCGCTGGGCCTGGCCTGGAACCCGATCATGGTCTGGTGCCAGCAGGCATTTGCGCATCTTGCATAAAAGTTGACACAAAGCTGCGCGATTCGTGTAATATGCGCAGCCTGAGTTGTCACTGCAGCGGTTCAGCCAGAACATCGTTGCGGTAGTCCTCCTCGAAAGAGCAGGGCAGCAGTTCAAACACTTCCGGTGCGGGGTGGAGCAGTCTGGCAGCTCGTCGGGCTCATAACCCGAAGGTCGCAGGTTCAAATCCTGCCCCCGCTACCAACGTCGGATCGGCGCCAACCGGTTCGATGAATGAGGGAAAGCTTGCATTTTTCGCAGCAATGCCTCATGATTCCGCTTCTGATGCGGGGTGGAGCAGTCTGGCAGCTCGTCGGGCTCATAACCCGAAGGTCGCAGGTTCAAATCCTGCCCCCGCTACCAAGTAAAGAGATCGCCTTCGAAGTCCTGCTTCGAGGGCGTTTTTCTTTGGGGTCTGCGTTGTTTCTGCGTGATCGGGGTCAGATCCCTTATCCACGGGAAAAGGGATCTGACCCGGGTCCGCACCTTGCACCAGCGCGGTGCAGTCGCTATCATCAGCGGCCTAGCAGTACCCCTGAAGGCGGCCTCCCGGCGGGAGTCCGGACCCGGAAGGAGGGCCGCAACCGGCAGGCAATGCAGGTTGCAACCGGAATCCAGTCACCGGAGTCTTTCCGGAAAAGGGGCCCAACGGGCCCTTTGTCGTTTCCGGGGCGTCACGTTTCCACGCCGGCCAAGGCCGGCACCCAACCATAGAGATCAAGGCAGGCTGTGAGCGACAAGGCAACCGACATCGCGAATCTGCTCGCCCCGACCGTTGTGTCGCTGGGCCTGGAGCTGCTGGGCGTTGAGTATCTGCCGGCCCCCGGCGGTGCGACCCTGCGCCTTTACATCGACGTGCCGCTGGCTGAACAGCCCGAGCGCATCATCAATGTCGACGACTGCGAGCGGGTCAGCCGCGAAGTGTCGGCGCAGCTGGACGTCGAGGACCCGATCAGCGGCAATTACACGCTGGAAGTGTCCTCGCCGGGCGTCGACCGTCCGCTGTTCAGCCTGGAGCAGTTCGGCCGTCACCTCGGCGAATCGGCCAAGGTCACGCTGAAGCTGCCGCAGGACAACCGTCGTCGCCTGCAGGGTCGTATCGAGGCGACCGACGAGGCGGCGGGGACCATCACTTTCATCGTCGACAAGGCCGAAGTGGTCGTGTCGGCCGACAACATCGACAAGGCACGGATCATGCCCGACTGGGTGGCGCTGGGGCTGGCCCCGAGCAAGCCGACCGGTCCGGCACCGAAGCGTCCGAAGCCGAACACGAATTCTTCTTCCAACGAGCCGGCGGCAAAGAAGCCGCGCGCGGAGTGAGCCAATGAGCAAGGAACTGTTGCTGGTAGTCGACGCAGTCGCCAACGAGAAGGGCGTGCCGCGTGAAGTGATCTTCGATGCCATCGAGGCCGCCCTGGCCTCGGCAGCGAAGAAGCGCTATCCCGACGAGGAAGTACTGACCCGCGTGGTCATCGACCACAAGGACGGCAGCTACGAAACCTTCCGCCGCTGGGAAGTGGTGGCCGATGACGTGGTCATGGAATCGCCGGACCGCCAGATCCGCCTGATGGACGCCGTCGATGAAGCCGAAGGCGTCGAGGTCGGTGACTACATCGAAGAGCAGATCGAGAACCCGGATTTCGGCCGCATCGCTGCCCAGGCCGCCAAGCAGGTCATCGTCCAGCGCGTGCGCGAAGCCGAGCGCCAGCAGGTCGTGGATGCGTGGAAGGATCGCGTGGGTGAGCTGATCACCGGCGTGGTCAAGCGCGCCGAGCGCGGCAACATCTATGTCGACCTCGGCGGCAACGCCGAAGGCTTCATCCCGAAGGACAAGGGCATCCCGCGCGACGTGCTGCGCGCCGGTGACCGCGTGCGCGGCTACCTGGCCGAAGTGCGCTCGGAGCCGCGTGGCCCGCAGCTGTTCATCAGCCGTGCCGCCCCGGAATTCATGATCGAGCTGTTCAAGCTGGAAGTGCCGGAAGTCGGCCAGGGCCTGGTGGAAATCAAGGCCTGTGCACGTGACCCGGGCGACCGCGCCAAGATCGCCGTGCTGGCCCACGACCAGCGCACCGATCCGATCGGCGCCTGCATCGGCATGCGCGGTTCGCGCGTGCAGGCCGTGTCCAACGAGCTCAATGGCGAGCGCGTGGACATCGTGCTGTGGAACGACAACCCGGCCAACTTCGTCATCAACGCGATGGCGCCGGCCGAAGTGCAGTCGATCATCGTCGATGAAGACAGGCACTCGATGGACCTGGCCGTTGCCGAAGACCGCCTGGCCCAGGCGATCGGCAAGGGCGGCCAGAACGTGCGCCTGGCCAGCCGCCTGACCGGCTGGCAGCTCAACGTGATGACCCAGGACCAGGTCACCGCCAAGTCGGAAGCCGAGCAGGCTGCGGCCCGCCAGCTGTTCATGGACAAGCTGGAAGTGGACGAGGAAATCGCCGGCATCCTGGTCAGCGAAGGCTTCGGCACCGTCGAGGAAATCGCATATGTCCCGGTCGGCGAACTGCTGGCCGTGGAAGGTTTCGACGAGGACATCGTCGAAGAGCTGCGCGCTCGTGCCCGCGATGCGCTGCTCAATGAGGCCCTGGCAGTCGAGGAAGGCCTTGAAGACGGCCAGCCGGCGCAGGACCTGCTGTCCCTGAAGGGCATGGACGAAGCCACCGCGTACGCGCTGGCCGGCCACGGCGTGCGTACCAGCGAGGATCTGTCCGACCTGGCCGCCGACGAGGTCATGGACTTCGGCATCGAAGGACTGGATCAGGCGCGCGCCGCTGCGCTGATCCTGGCCGCCCGTGCCGAGGAGATCGCCCGACTGGAACGCGGCGAATGAGCCGGCAATGAACAGGGCCCTGAGCCGCTCAGGGCGTAGAATCCGCGCCACCTCCACATGCGGGGGGGCGCCCACAAGATCATAGGATCCGAATGTCGCAGCAAACCACCATCCGCAAGCTTGCCGAACTGGTCAACACGCCGGTCGAAAAACTGCTGGAACAGCTGGCCGGTGCCGGCATGAAGTTCAGCGGTCCCGACCAGGTCGTGACCAGCTCCGAGAAGGTGAAGCTCCTGGGCTTCCTTCGTCGTTCGCACGGCAAGCCCGAGCAGGCCCCGGAAGAGACCGATCAGTCTGCGAAGAAGATCACGCTCAACCGCCGGAAGCAGCAGGAAGTGACGGTCAATTCCGGTCGCAGCAAGACGACCGTGAATGTCGAGGTGCGCCAGAAGCGTACCTACGTCAAGGATGGTGCTCGCGCCATGACCCCGGACGAAGAGCGCGCCGACATCCTGCGCAAGCTGGAAGAGTCGCGTGCCCGCAACCTTGCCGAACAGCAGGCCCTGGCCGAGAAGGATCGTCTGCGCGACGAAGCCATCGTCCGTGCCCGTGAGGAAGAGGCCGCCGCCAAGGAACGCGCCGAGGCCGAGAAGAAGGCTGCCGAGGAAGCTGCGGCTGCCGCCAAGGCGGCCGAGACGCTGGCTGCCAGCAAGCCCAAGCGTGCTCCGATCGACGAAACCGCGCCGCGCCCGCCGCGCACCCCGGCCGCAGCCCCGGCTGCGCCGCGTGGTGCACCGCCGCCGCCGCGCAACGACGACCGCAACAACCGCAGCGCGCCGCGCAACGAGCGTGGCACGGGTGACCGTTTCGCTGGCCAGATGCACCTGTCGGCCGCCGACCGTGCGCGTCGTGGCAACAGCAACAACAGCAACACCCGGGGTCGTCCGGGCGGGCGCAACCAGGCCGGTGGCCGTCGCGACATGTCGCGCGGTGGCAACAATGCCGGCCCGCACGCCTTCGAGCGTCCGACTGCACCGGTGGTGCGTGAAGTGGCGATCGGCGACACCATCACCGTGGCCGACCTGGCGCAGAAGCTGGCGCTGAAGGGCGGCGAGGTGGTCAAGGCGCTGTTCAAGATGGGCGTGATGGCGACCATCACCCAGTCCATCGACCACGACACCGCCGCGCTGGTGACCGAAGAACTCGGCCACAAGGCGATCCGCGCCAACGACAACGACGCCGAAGACGCACTGCTGGCCTCGACCGGTGAAAACCAGGGCGAAGCCACCCAGCGTCCGCCGGTGGTCACCATCATGGGCCACGTCGACCACGGCAAGACCTCGCTGCTGGATTACATCCGCCGCACCAAGGTCGCCACCGGCGAAGCGGGTGGCATCACCCAGCACATCGGCGCTTACCACGTCGATACGCCGAAGGGCGTGATCAGCTTCCTGGACACCCCGGGCCACGCCGCCTTCACCTCGATGCGTGCGCGCGGCGCCAAGCTGACCGACATCGTGGTGCTGGTCGTGGCCGCCGATGACGGCGTCATGCCGCAGACCAAGGAAGCGATCCAGCACGCCCGTTCGGCGGGTGTGCCGCTGATCGTGGCGATCAACAAGATCGACAAGTCCGACGCGGATCCGATGCGGGTCAAGAACGAACTGCTGTCCGAGCAGGTCGTGGCCGAAGACTTCGGTGGTGACACCCAGATGGTGGAGATCTCGGCCAAGACCGGCCTGGGCATCGACGACCTGCTGGACGCCATCTCGATCCAGGCCGAACTGCTGGAACTGAAGGCGGTCGATGAAGGCCGCGCCTCGGGCGTGGTGATCGAATCGTCGCTGGACAAGGGCCGCGGCCCGGTCGCGACGGTGCTGGTGCAGCAGGGCCGCCTGAAGAAGGGCGACTACCTGGTGTGCGGCATCCAGTACGGCCGCGTGCGTGCGCTGTTCGACGAAACCGGCAAGCAGCCGGAGTTCGCCGGCCCGTCCATCCCGGTGCAGGTCCTGGGCCTGTCCGGCGTGCCGGAAGCTGGTGACGACTTCGTGGTCGTCGAGGACGAGCGCCTGGCCAAGGACGTTGCCCAGCAGCGCGAGACCAAGCGCCGTGAATCGCGCCTGGTGGCCACCGCTGGCAGCCGCATGGAAGACATCATGGCGACCCTGGGCAAGGGCGAGGGCCAGCAGGTCCTCAACCTGGTCATCAAGGCCGACGTGCAGGGTTCGGTGCAGGCGCTGAGCCAGGCACTGGTCGCGCTGTCCAACGAAGACATCCGCATCAACGTGATCCACTCCGGCGTGGGTGGCATCACCGAGTCGGACGCCAACTCGGCCGCCGCTTCGAAGGCCACCGTCATCGGCTTCAACGTGCGTGCGGACGCTTCGGCCCGTCGCATCATCGAATCCAATGGTGTCGACCTGCGTTACTTCTCGATCATCTATGACGTGATCGACCAGGTGAAGCAGGTGGCCTCCGGTCTGCTGGGCGTGGAGATCCGCGAAGAGATCATCGGTATCGCCGAGGTCCGCGACGTCTTCCGCAGCTCGAAGCTGGGTGCCGTCGCCGGCTGCATGGTCATCGAGGGTGTGGTCAAGCGCAACAAGCCGATCCGCGTCCTGCGCGACAGCGTGGTGATCTTCGAGGGCGAGCTGGAATCGCTGCGTCGCTTCAAGGAGAACGTCGAGGAAGTCCGCAACGGTACCGAATGCGGTATCGCGGTGAAGGCCTACAACGACGTCAAGCCGGGTGACCAGATCGAGTGCTTCGAACGTATCGAAGTGCCGCGCACCCTGTAATGCTGCAAGGTGGCCCGACCAACGGTCGGGCCCCACCATGTACCTGTAGCGCCCGACCGTTGGTCGGGCGACAATCGAATCAAAGGTAGTGCCCGACCGTTGGTCGGGCGACAACTGAACCAAGAGCTCCTCGTGCCCAAGACTTTCCATCGAACCGACCGTGTCTCCGCCCAGCTGCGCCGTGAACTCGGCACCCTGGTGCACAACGCCGTGCGCGAGCACGGGTTGCCCTCGGTGAGCGTGTCCGACGTGGAAATCACCCGCGACATGGCCCATGCCAAGGTGTTCGTCACCGCGCTGATGCCGGAACGTTCGGCTGAAGCCGTGGCCGGCCTGAAGGAACTGGGCTACCGCCTGCGCATGGACCTGGCCCGCGCGATGAAGCTGCGCCACGTGCCGGAGCTGCATTTCCACTACGACGACTCGGTCGACCGTGGTGAGCACATCGACAACATCCTGCGCGACCTGCCCGATACGCTGGCCGCCGAGAAGCGTCGCGAGAGCGACGAAGAATAACCGCGCGACGCCGGGCATGCCCGGCGTTGCTGCATTCCGGCTGCGCGATGTCTGATGCAGGCCGCGCTGCGGCAGCCGAGCATGGCCCGTCTCAACACTTTCCTGTCATGACCCGAATTCAGTTCCGTCGCCTGGATGGCATCCTGCTGCTCGACAAGTCGACCGGCATGAGCTCCAACGCCGCCCTGCAGGTGGCGCGCCGCCTGTTCCGCGCCGAAAAGGGCGGCCATACCGGCAGCCTCGACCCGCTGGCCACCGGCCTGCTGCCGCTGTGTTTCGGCGAGGCGACCAAGATCGCCGGCCTGCTGCTGGGTTCGGCCAAGGCCTACGACGCCGAGATCGTGCTCGGCCAGACCACCGATACCGACGATGCCGAAGGCCAGGTACTGCTGCAGCGCCCGGTGCCGGCGATCAGTGCCCAGGCCCTGCAGGCTGCGCTGGCGCCGCTGACCGGCACCATCCGCCAGCGTGCCCCGATCTATTCGGCGCTGAAGCAGGGCGGTGAACCGCTGTATGTGAAGGCCCGCCGCGGTGACGTCATCGAAGCGCCCGAACGCGAGGTGCAGGTACACGCCATCGAGGTGCTGGAGCAGCAGCCGGAACGGCTGCGGCTGCGCGTGACCTGTGGTTCCGGCACCTATATCCGCAGTCTGGCCCGCGACCTCGGCGAACGCCTGGGCTGTGGCGCCCACATCAGCGCGCTGCGCCGGCTCTGGGTCGAGCCGTTCCGCGAGCCTGCCATGGTCACCCTGGACCAGCTGCGGGCGATGGTCGAGGCCGGTGACGAGGCTGGCATGGACGCGTTGCTGCTGCCGCTGGCGGCCGGCCTGGCTGAATACCCGAGGGTCGACCTGGACGCCGACCAGGCCCACCGGTTCTGCGTGGGCCAGCGCCAGCGCGACCTGTCCTGGCCGCGCGGCCTGGTGGCCGTGTTCGGTCCGGACGATGCTGTCCAGGGCCTGGGCCAGGTCGACGAGAGTGGCCTGCTGGCCCCGCAGCGCCGTTTCAACCTCTGACCGGGGCCTGCCGGTTCAGCCCCGGTCCTTGTCCCGGACGCCCCCGGCCGTTACAATTTCGCGGCCGTTTTCCGGCAACCTGCCTCGCGCAGGTTTCATCCTCGTAGTCCACGGCGAGCCTGGCGGTGCGCGAAGCGCGTTCCTGCCGGCCACGCATCACAGAGAAAAAAGAAATGTCGATCGACACCCAGAAGGTCATTGAAGACAACAAGCGCAGCGCGGCTGACACCGGCTCCCCGGAAGTCCAGGTTGCACTGCTGACCGCCCGCATCGAACTGCTGACCGGCCACTTCAAGACCCACAAGAAGGACCACCACAGCCGCCGCGGCCTGCTGCAGATGGTCAACCGCCGTCGCAGCCTGCTCGACTACCTGAAGAAGAAGGACGTCGAGCGCTACAAGGCCCTGATCGAGAAGCTTGGCCTGCGTCGCTAAGCAACGAATCCCCCGCGGCGCAGCGATGCGCCGCGGTTTTGTTTTGTAGTACCGCAATCCCCGATTCAGGCCGGAACGATCCGGCCACCCGCTGGCGGCAAGGGTCGCCGACGGTCCAAATTCGCAGACAGCATCCCCAAGGACACCCTCCGTGGCAAAAATCACCAAAACCTTCCAGTACGGCAAGCACACCGTCACGCTTGAGACCGGCGAAGTCGCCCGTCAGGCCAGCGGCGCCGTCATCGTCAAGATGGACGACACCGTACTGCTGGTCACCGCCGTCGCCGCCAAGAGCGCGCGCGAAGGCCAGGACTTCTTCCCGCTGACCGTCGATTATCAGGAAAAGTTCTACGCCGGCGGCCGTATCCCGGGTGGTTTCTTCAAGCGCGAAGGCCGTGCGACCGAGAAGGAAACCCTGATCTCGCGTCTGATCGACCGTCCGATCCGCCCGCTGTTCCCGGAAGACTACAAGAACGAAGTGCAGATCATCGCCACGGTGATGTCGCTGAACCCGGACGTGGACGGTGACATCCCGGCCCTGATCGGTGCTTCGGCTGCCCTGGCCCTGGCTGGCACCCCGTTCATGGGTCCGATCGGCGCGGCCAAGGTCGGTTACAAGAACGGCGAGTACATCCTGAACCCGACCGTCAGCGAACTGGCTGACTCGCAACTGGAGCTGGTCGTCGCCGGTACCTCCAACGCTGTGCTGATGGTTGAATCCGAAGCCGCGCTGCTGTCCGAAGAAGTGATGCTGGGCGCCGTGACCTTCGGTCACCGCGAAATGCAGAAGGTCATCAACGCGATCAACGAGCTGACCGTCGAAGCCGGCACCAAGCCGTCGACCTGGGAAGCCCCGGCCAAGAACGAAGCGCTGATCTCCGCCCTGAAGGAAGCCATCGGCCCGCGCCTGGGCGAAGCCTTCCAGGTGCGTGACAAGCTGCAGCGCCGCGACGCCATCTCGGCGATCAAGAAGGACGTGTTCGAAGCCCTGGCTGGTCGCGTGGCCGCTGAAGGCTGGAACCCGGCCGAGCTGTCGAAGGAATTCGGCGAACTGGAATACCGCACCATGCGTGACTCGGTGCTGGACACCAAGGTCCGTATCGACGGCCGTGCGCTGGACACCGTCCGCCCGATCACCGTGAAGACCGGCGTGCTGCCGCGTACCCACGGTTCCTCGCTGTTCACCCGTGGCGAAACCCAGGCCATCGTGACCATCACCCTGGGCACCGCCCGTGACGGCCAGGTCATTGACGCCGTTGCCGGTGAGTACAAGGAAAACTTCCTGTTCCACTACAACTTCCCTCCGTTCTCGGTGGGTGAGTGCGGCCGCATGATGGGCCCGAAGCGCCGCGAAATCGGCCACGGTCGCCTGGCCAAGCGCGGCGTGCTGGCTGTCATGCCGTCGCTGGAGTCCTTCCCGTACACCATCCGCGTCGTCTCGGAAATCACCGAGTCGAACGGTTCCTCGTCGATGGCATCGGTCTGCGGCTCGTCGCTGGCCCTGATGGACGCCGGCGTGCCGGTGAAGGCGCCGGTGGCCGGTATCGCCATGGGCTTGGTCAAGGAAGGCGAGCGCTTCGTCGTCCTGTCCGACATCCTGGGTGACGAAGATCACCTGGGCGACATGGACTTCAAGGTGGCCGGTACCGCTGAGGGCATTTCCGCCCTGCAGATGGACATCAAGATCGAAGGCATCACCGAAGAGATCATGAAGCAGGCTCTGCAGCAGGCCAAGGCTGGTCGTCTGCACATCCTGGGCGAAATGGCCCACGGCCTGACCGCTCCGCGTGAAGAGCTGTCCGACTACGCGCCGCGCCTGCTGACCATCAAGATCCACCCGGACAAGATCCGCGAAGTGATCGGCAAGGGTGGCTCGACCATCCAGGCCATCACCAAGGAAACCGGCACCCAGATCGACATCCAGGATGACGGCACCATCGTCATCGCTTCGGTCAATGCCATCGCTGCCCAGGCCGCCAAGGCCCGCATCGAGCAGATCACCTCGGACGTCGAGCCGGGCCGCATCTACGAAGGCAAGGTCGCCAAGATCATGGACTTCGGTGCGTTCGTCACGATCCTGCCGGGCAAGGACGGTCTGGTCCACGTGTCGCAGATCTCCAGCGATCGCGTCGAGAAGGTCGGCGACGTGCTGAAGGAAGGCGATGTGGTCAAGGTCAAGGTGCTGGAAGTCGACAAGCAGGGCCGTATCCGCCTGTCGATGAAGGCCGTGGAAGAAGGCGACGCCGTCAGCGCCGAATAATCGGTACTGCTGATTGTGCGGTGGGTGAGGACCGTCGGTCCTCACGCTTCCGCAAATGAAAAAGCGGGCTTCGGCCCGCTTTTTCTTTGCCTTGATGTCATGCAGTGCCGCTCATCCAGGTCGCTGCATGTCCTGCTGCAGTGCGTGAGCGCCGCCACGTGGCCATCGTTCTGTCACGGTTGCGCGGATCACGCCTGTCCACGGGACGACATGCCGCGACAACCGTCCCGCAGCCACATCGGTTTGCTAACGTGGCGGCGCCTTCGAACCGGGAGATCCCATGTTCCGCCAGACCGTGGCCGTCCTTGCCGTGCTGATTGCCGGTGCCGTGCCCATCGCTGCGCGCGCCGCGCCGGCGCCGCCGCCGATCTTCGGTGCCTACTACCCCGGCGGCTCGGCCGAGCGCTATCCGGTGTCGAGCATTCCCGCCGAGCGCCTGACCCATCTGTTCTATGCGTTCTCCACCATCGAGGACGGCCGCTGCGCGGTCGGCGCGGAAGCGCCGAAGAACTTCGCCGCGCTGGCCGAGCTCAAGAAGGCGCATCCGCACCTGCGCACGCTGATTTCGATCGGTGGCTGGGGTGCGGGTGGGTTCTCCGATGCAGCGTTGACCGAGGCCAGCCGCAAGCGCCTGGTGAACTCATGCATGGCACTGTTCTTCGATCACCATGCCGGCAGCTTCGATGGCGTGGATATCGACTGGGAGTTCCCGGTCAGTGGCGGGCCGAAGGAGCTGGCGCATCGCCCGCAGGATCGCGCCAACCTGACCAGGCTCGCGCAGGCGTTCCGCGTGGCACTCGACGCGCACGGGCGCAAGGTGGGGCAGCCAATGCTGCTGAGCGCCGCGCTGGCCGCCGGTCGCCTGCAGACCGATGGCCCCTATGATCCGGCGGCGAGCTACGACCTGCCGGCGCTGGCCAAGGTGTTCGATTTCATCAACCTGATGAGCTATGACATGGGCACCGGCTTCTCATCGGTGTCGACCTTCAATGCGCCCCTGCATGAAGTGCCGGCCGATCCGCTGGCGCCGGAGCTGCGGCGCTGGAACAACGTGGCCGGCGCGGTGCAGTACTACCGCGAGCACGGTGTGCCGGCCGACAAGCTGGTGCTGGGCGTGCCGTTCTATGGGCGCGGCTTCAAGGTCACCGGCGATGCGCCGGATGGCCTGTATCAGCCCTACAGCGCACCGGCCGACGCCGGCGACTGGCGGGTGATCAAGGCGCGCTATCTCGACCAGCCGGGTTGGGTGAAGCACTGGCAGCCGCAGGCGCAGAGCCCGTGGCTGTACAACGCCGTGCAGAAGATCTTCATCAGCTATGAAGACCCGCGCTCGATCGGCCTGCGTGCCCGGTTCGCCCGTGAGCAGGGCCTGGCCGGGGTGTTCATGTGGGAGCTGACCGGCGACGACGAGCAGGCCAGCCTGCTCAACGCGATGCTCGGCCCGTGGCAGAAGGCGCGCATCGGCGATTGAGTCACTGGTGGCGCCGGGCCATGCCCGGCGCCAGGCGGCAACGCCATCGACCCGACACCGCACATTGCGACGACGCCGGCGGCGCTACGCTTTGGGCATGATCCATCTCGAACGCCTGGACCACCTGGTCCTCACCGTCGCCGACATCGAACGCAGCTGTAACTTCTACCAGCGCGTGCTCGGCATGCAGGTCGTGCGCTTCGGCGCCGGCCGTACCGCGCTGCAGTTCGGCCAGCAGAAGATCAACCTGCATCCGGCCAGCGCGCCACTGCAGCCGCATGCGCTGCGACCCACGCCGGGCAGTGCCGATCTGTGCCTGGTCACGCATACGGCAATGGTCGATGTGCTGGCGCACCTGCAGGCGCAGGCCATCGTGGTGGAGGAGGGGCCGGCCACACGTACCGGTGCGCTGGGACCGATCGAATCGGTGTACTTCCGCGACCCGGATGGCAACCTGATCGAAGTGAGTCGTTACCCGGGCGAAGAACACCCGCAGCGGTAGCGCCGGGCCATGCCCGGTGAAGGCTTAGTTGGCCCAGACGCTGTTGGGGTCGCCGTTGCGGGCGCGGCGCTGGCTGGCGACGGCCAGGCGAGCGAAGCCGAAGGCCATGGCCAGCGCGATGGCATCGACCCAGAACAGCGGCCAATGGCCACGCGCGGCGGCGCGCCACAGCCAGTCACCATTGAGTGCGCCGTGCAGGACCGGCACCAGTGCAGTGCTGAGCGCTGCGGTCCACAGCAGCTCGCGCGCCGCCTGCGCGGGGCGGCGCAGTGCAGCCCACAGCGCACAGGCTGCCCAGCTGCCGAAGCAGGCCCAGCGGATGCCATGGTCGACCGCCGACGGTGCCAACCGCTCCAGCACCAGCGCGGTGATGAAAGCGACCGAGATCGCCACGCACAGGCCGATGCACACGCCAACCGTGGCCCGTGCCATGTTCACCCCAGCACGCGGCTGTTGCGGCTGGCGACGCTTGCGCCGCGACTCGATCCACAACAGGTTGCCGGAGTAGAACAGGAACGCACCGCCGAGGCCGAGCAGGAAGTACAGCCAGACCACCACGCCGTTGCCGAACTCGCCGAAGTGCAGGGCATAGGCGGCGCTGAGCGTGGCATGGTTGGCATCGCGCTGGCCCGGCAGCTGGGAGGCCAGGACGTTGCCAGTGGCCACGTCCAGGGCCACCGAACCGAGCGGCCCGAGTGTGCCGGTGGATTCGCCCGTGATCTCGATCGTGGCGCTGGCATCGCCGGCGTTGGCCAGCTTCAGGTAGGCCGGCTCGAAGTTGGCCACGCCCTGTGCGCGTGCTACTTCAAGCGCGCGCGCATGCAGCAGGCGCAGGCTGCCCGGCGGTGCCGGGATGCCACTGGCGTCGCGCACCGGCGCGGTGTCCATTGCAGTCGGTACCGCCTGCAGGGCCTTGCCGTCGTAGATCAGTGGATTGAGCAGGGCCATCTGCACGAACACCAGGCAGAGCAGGGCGCCAGTGACCGCGAACATCAGGTGGAAGGGCAGGCTGAGCACGCCGATCACGTTGTGCGCGTCCTGCCACAGCTGCTTCAGGTTGCGGCCCGGACGCAGCGCGAACAGGTCGCCGAACAGCTTCGGCAGGTGGATCACCAGGCCGCTCAGCAGCGCCATGCCATACAGCAGGCTGACGATGCCCATCACGTAGATGCCGGCCACCGGTAGTCCGAGGCTGTAATGCAGTTCGTTGACCAGTTCGGCCAGCCCGGTCTGTGGCGGCGTCGGGCTGCCGGCGATCTGGCCCGGCCAGGCATAGCGCCAGCTGCCGTCGTCGGCCTGCCAGTAGGCCAGGGGTTGCGGATGTTCGGCGCCGGGGAACGTCATGCCGACGTGGCGGCGGGCTTCCGGGTGTGCCGCCAGCACGTCTTCCAGCAGGTACTGCGCATCGTCCAGGCCCGCCGGCAACGCGGTGGCTGCACCGGGCGTCTGCCACAGCGGCAGGTCGTGGTGGAACAGGGTCAGCGCACCCGCGTAGAAGGCCACGAACAGGCCGAAGCCGGCAACCAGGCCGACCCAGGTGTGCAGGGTGGTGAACGTACGCAGGGTCTGCGAGCTGAACTTCATGGGGGGAGTCTCATTGCACCGCGCCGGTCAGGCGTAGCAGCGTCAGCACGGCGAAGCCGGCCGCAGCGCTGCCGGCCAGTGTCACCCAGGCGCGCAGCGCGCTGCGGAAGCTGAACGCCCACAGGGCAGCCAGCATCCACAGCGGGATGAACGTGATCAGGCTGGGCACCAGCGCGTTCTGCCAGGGGCCCGGCGGCAACCACGTCACCAGCCCGGTCGCGGCGGCGGCCAGCAAGAAGCCGGCCACGATGCCGGCGAAGGCGCGCGGCCACATCAGGGCGACTCCGTGCCCGGGCGATGCCAGGCGGCCAGTGCCGGCAGCAGCATCGCGGCCAGCATCCAGGTGCACAGCATCGCCACCAGGCCAGCGGCAAAGCCGAGTTCGGCCATCCACAGCCACAATGCGGCAGCCGCGGCGACCAGGCCGATCTGGCGGCCGAGGCGGCCGGCGCGGCGCAGGCGGGGCCAGCGGCAGTGCGGCGAGGCGGCATAGAAGGCCAGTGCCGAGAACATCGCTGCCAGCATGCCCAGGCTGCAGAAGCCCAGCGTGGAAAGGCCGACGGTGATCATTGCGGGCGGCCGCCATGGCAGCGGGCCAGCGAACGCGGGGCACGGGCGGGGCCGGCGTGAGCCGGTCGGAGCGGGTGGCGCATCACGAGATCCTGGGGGGAAGCGGGCAGGCTGGCACGGGGCGGGCTGCGCGGACATGGTAATCATTGCGTTTTCACGCCGCCAGCGAGGACCATTCAGCGGACCGTACGGTAGGCCTTGGGCTTTCCGGTGTGCTGGTTTAAGATCGTCGCAGAACCCTGACTGGAACAAGGTGGCCCGCGCCCAGCGCCGGCCGAGCGTGCGACATGAGCACTACCACCGCCCACTGTTGACCTGCCCCCGAAGGCCCTGTGTTCCAGGCGCCCTCGCGGCGCTTTTTTATTGCCCGGGCAATGGCCCGGGAACGCTTTCCAGCCCGCCCAGCGGGCCCCGCACGAAGCCAATGCGATGATCAACATTACCCTTCCCGACGGCAGCCGCCGCGAGTTCGAAAACCCCGTCAGCGTCATGGACGTCGCCCAGTCGATCGGTGCCGGCCTGGCCAAGGCCACCATCGCCGGTTCGGTCGATGGTGTGCTGGTCGATGCCAGTGACGTCATCGACCACGATGCCAGCCTGCGCATCATCACCGCCAAGGACGAGGAGGGCGTGGAGATCATCCGCCACTCCTGCGCCCATCTGGTCGGCCACGCCGTCAAGCAGCTGTACCCGGACGTGAAGATGGTGATCGGCCCGGTGATCGCCGAGGGCTTCTATTACGACATCTATTCCGAGCGCCCGTTCACCCCGGACGACATG
Source organism: Stenotrophomonas sp. PAMC25021 (assembly GCF_004795795.1). NCBI lineage: Bacteria > Pseudomonadati > Pseudomonadota > Gammaproteobacteria > Lysobacterales > Lysobacteraceae > Stenotrophomonas > Stenotrophomonas sp. PAMC25021. Next base: position 3,538,171 of record NZ_CP039255.1, read on the forward strand.
GCCGCGATCGAGAAGCGCATGGGTGAGCTGATCGCCCAGGATTACGACGTCATCAAGAAGATGACGCCGCGCGCCGAAGTGATCGAGATCTTCAAGGCCCGTGGCGAGGACTACAAGCTGCGCCTGATCGAGGACATGTCCGACGACATCCAGGCGATGGGCATGTACTACCACCAGGAATACGTGGACATGTGCCGCGGCCCGCACGTGCCGAACACGCGCTTCCTGAAGGCCTTCAAGCTGACCCGCATCTCCGGCGCCTACTGGCGCGGCGATGCGCAGAACGAACAGCTGCAGCGCATCTACGGCACCGCCTGGGCCGACAAGAAGCAGCTCGAGGCGTACATCAAGCGCATCGAGGAAGCCGAGATGCGCGACCACCGCCGCATCGGCAAGCAGCAGGACCTGTTCCACCTGCAGGAAGAGGCGCCGGGCCTGGTGTTCTGGCACCCGAAGGGCTGGGCGTTGTGGCAGGTGGTCGAGCAGTACATGCGCAAGGTCTACCGCAGCAGCGGCTACGGCGAAGTGCGCTGCCCGCAGATCCTGGACGTGAGCCTGTGGAAGAAGTCCGGCCACTGGGACAACTACCAGGACAACATGTTCTTCACCGAGTCGGAGAAGCGCACCTACGCGGTCAAGCCGATGAACTGCCCGGGCCATATCCAGGTGTTCAACCAGGGCCTGCACAGCTACCGCGACCTGCCGATCCGCTACGGTGAGTTCGGTTCCTGCCACCGCAACGAGCCGTCCGGCGCGCTGCACGGCATCCTGCGCGTGCGTGGTTTCACCCAGGACGACGGCCATGTGTTCTGCACCGAGAGCCAGATCGAATCGGAAGTGACCGCGTTCCACCAGCAGGCGCTGGCGGTCTACCAGCACTTCGGCTTCGACGAGATCCAGATCAAGATCGCGCTGCGTCCGGAATCGCGCCTGGGCGACGACGCCACCTGGGACAAGGCCGAGGGCGCACTGCGTTCGGCGCTGTCCGCCTGTGGCGTGGAATGGCAGGAGCTGCCGGGCGAGGGCGCCTTCTACGGCCCGAAGATCGAGTACCACCTGAAGGATGCCATCGGCCGTACCTGGCAGCTGGGCACCATGCAGGTCGACTTCATGATGCCGGGCCGCCTGGGCGCCGAGTACGTGGATGAGAACAGCCAGAAGAAGCATCCGGTCATGCTGCACCGCGCCATCGTCGGCTCGATGGAGCGCTTCCTGGGCATCCTGATCGAGCACCACGCCGGCCAGTTCCCGGCCTGGCTGGCGCCGACCCAGGTGGTGGTGGCCAACATCACCGACGCCCAGGCCGACTACGTCTCGGGCGTGACCAAAACCCTTGCGGAGCAAGGCTTCCGCGTCAGCTCGGATTTGCGTAACGAGAAGATCGGCTATAAAATCCGCGAGCATACGTTGCAGCGCGTGCCCTACCTGCTGGTCATTGGTGACCGCGAGAAGGAAAATGGGGCTGTGGCGGTGCGTACGCGTTCTGGCGAAGACCTGGGCAGCATGAGCCTGCAGGCCTTCATCGAGCGGCTCCAAGCCGAGGGCGCGTAAGCAAAGGTCCGGTCCGGGGGCACAGGCACCCGGACCGGTTCGATACCCTTGGGAGAACGTAATATCAGCACCCCTGACAACAAACAGAACCGCAAGAATCAGGAAATCCGTGTGCCGCGCGTCCGCGTGATCGGCAGTGACGGAGAAATGATCGGCGTGTTGTCGCGCGACGAAGCGCTGTCCATGGCCGAAGATGAAGGCCTGGACCTGGTCGAAATCCAGCCGCAGGCCGATCCGCCGGTCTGCAAGATCATGGACTTCGGCAAGTTCAAGTTCGAAGCGCAGAAGAAGGCCAGCGAGGCCAAGAAGAAGACCAAGCAGGTCGAGATCAAGGAAGTGAAGTTCCGTCCGGTCACGGACGAGGGCGACTACCAGATCAAGCTGCGCAAGATGCGCGGGTTCCTTGAAGAAGGCGACAAGATCAAGGTCAACATCCGTTTCCGTGGCCGTGAAATGAGCCACCAGGAACTGGGTCGCGAAATGGCCAACCGGATCGAGACCGATCTGGGCGAGGACATCGTCATTGAATCCCGTCCGCGCCTGGAAGGGCGTCAGATGGTCATGATGATCGCGCCGAAGAAGAAGACCTGAGGCCTGACGGGCCGCCTTCCGGGGCGCCTGGCTGAATGGTTCAGGGTAAGGGGACGCCACTGGCGTCCCTTTGCTTTTGCAGGATGCCGGTGAAATGCCGGCGCAAGGGGTGCTGGGGCTGGTGGCAGGGCGGTTTTGCCTGTATCATGCCCGGCTCGACCCACCCAGGACGGGTCGTACGCCGATCATGGCAGGACGGAAAGAGCGGCCCAGGCCGCCGCCAGATCAGTCAGAAACCAGGGTCAAATCCCATCAAGGACATTGCAATGCCCAAGATCAAGACCAACCGGGCAGCGGCCAAGCGTTTCCGCAAGACCGCCTCGGGCAAGTACAAGTGCGGCCACGCCAACCGTAGCCACATCCTCACGAAGAAAGCGACCAAGCGTAAGCGTAATCTGCGTCAGACGGGCCATGTCCGTGCAGAAGACGCAGGCCGTCTGGACCGCATGCTCCCTTACCTCTGAGGAACTGAAAAATGGCACGAGTTAAGCGTGGCGTACAGGCGCGTCGCCGCCACAAGAAGATTCTGGATCTCGCCAAGGGCTATTACAACGCCCGCCGCAAGGTCTTCCGCGTCGCCAAGCAGGCGGTCATCAAGGCACAGCAGTACGCCTACATCGGCCGTAAGCAGAAGAAGCGCAACTTCCGTTCGCTGTGGATCACCCGTATCAATGCGGCTGCCCGCATCAACGGCCTGAGCTACAGCCGCTTCATGAACGGTCTGCTGAAGGCCGGCATCACCCTGGACCGCAAGGTCCTGGCTGACATCGCCGTGCACGACGCAGCCGGTTTTGCTGCGCTGGCCGAAAAGGCCAAGGGCGCGCTGGCGGCATAAGTCCTTCCCGATGCCGTAACCGTTCATCCGGAACGGTGTCAGGTCAAGGCAATGCATGGGGAAGGGCGCAAGTCCTTCCCCATTCTTTTTTGGGTCCCGGCGAGGCCATGGCGGCAGCGCGGGGACGGCGGTGGCGACAGGGGTCGGCCCTTCGCGCATCGCGATGGCAGATCGACTGGAGTTCCGGCCCCCCATGAGCGACATCCAATCCCTCACCACCCAGGCGCTGGCCGATGTGGCCGCCGCACAGAGCCCCGACGTGCTGGAACAGCTGCGCGTGGCCCTGCTTGGCAAGAGTGGCAGCATCACCTCGCAGCTCAAGCAGCTCGGCGCCCTGCCGGCCGACGAGCGCAAGGCCGCCGGTGAAGCGATCAACCAGGCCCGCGACGCGCTGACCCGCGCGCTCGGCGAGCGCAAGGCGCTGCTGGAAGATGCGGCACTGGATGCACGCCTGGCCGCCGAAGCCATCGACATCACCCTGCCGGGTCGCAACGGCGACCGCGCCGGCCTGCATCCGATCACCCGCACCCTGGAGCGCATCACTGGCATCTTCGGCCGGCTGGGCTACGAGCTGTCGGAAGGGCCGGAGATCGAGGACGACTGGCACAACTTCGAGGCGCTGAACTTCCCGCCGCACCATCCGGCGCGCGCCATGCACGACACCTTCTACTTCGGCGACGGCCGCCTGCTGCGCACGCACACCTCCGGCGTGCAGGTGCGCTACATGGGTGACCACGCGCCGCCGCTGCGCATGATCGCCGCCGGCAAGGTGTACCGCAGCGACAGCGACCAGACCCATTCGCCGATGTTCCATCAGGTGGAAGGCCTGCTGGTGGACGAGCATTCGACCTTCGCCGACCTGAAGGGCACGCTGGCCGAGTTCGTGCGCGCCTTCTTCGAGCGCGATTTCGAAATGCGCTTCCGCCCCAGCTATTTCCCGTTCGTTGAGCCGGGCGCGGAAGTGGACATCGCCTGGCAGCAGCCCGATGGCAGCACCCGCTGGCTGGAAGTGCTGGGCTGCGGCATGGTCCATCCGAACGTGCTGCGCAACGTCGGCATCGATCCGGAGCGCTACACCGGCTTCGCCTTCGGCATGGGCGTGGAGCGCTTTGCAATGCTGCGCTACGGCGTCAACGACCTGCGTGCGTTCTTCGAGAACGACGTGCGGTTCCTGAAACAGTTCGCGTAAGCCGCAACCGTGTAGGGCCGAGCCATGCTCGGCTGCTCCCAAATTCGCAGGCCCAGGCGCATGCGCCGGGCCCACCAGGATGACACCATGAAATTCTCCGAAAACTGGCTGCGCAGCCACGTCCCGACCGGCGCTTCGCGCGATGAACTGAGTGCAGTGCTGACCGCCATCGGCCTGGAAGTGGAAGACGTGACCGCGCTGGGCGAAGGCCTCGACCACGTGGTCGTGGCACGCATCGTCGACGCGGTGCGCCATCCGGAAGCGGATCGCCTGCAGGTGTGCAGGGTTGATGCCGGGCAGGGCGAACTGCTGCAGATCGTGTGCGGCGCCCCGAACGCGCGCCCGGGCCTGGTCGCGCCGCTGGCGATGGTCGGTGCGCAGATCGGCGAGCTGAAGATCAAGCCGGCCAAGCTGCGTGGCGTCGAGTCCAACGGCATGCTGTGCTCGGCCAAGGAACTGGGCCTGGACAACGATGCTTCCGGCCTGCTGGAACTGCCCGACGACGCACCGGTCGGCCAGACCCTGGTCGAGTACCTGGGCCTGCCGGATGCCAGCATCGAGATCAAGCTGACCCCGAACCGCGCCGACTGCTTCAGCCTGCGCGGCATCGCCTACGACGTCGCCGCCGCCACCCGCAGTGAAGTGCTGGACTTCGCTGCCGACGCCATTCCGGCAGTCGGCAGCCGTGAGCTGAGCATCCAGCTCGACGCCGGCGCCGAAGCGCCGCGTTACCTGGGCCGTGTCATCGAAGGCGTCAATGCTGCCGCCAAGACCCCGTTGTGGATGGCCGAGCGCCTGCGCCGCAGTGGCGTGCGTCCGGTCTCGCTGCTGGTCGACATCACCCAGTATGTGATGCTGGAGCTGGGCCAGCCGATGCACGCCTACGACCTGGGCACCCTGCAGGGCAGCATCGCCGTGCGGCGTTCGCGCGCGGGCGAGACGCTGAAGCTGCTGGACGGCCGCGATGCTGCGCTGGACGACAGCTTCCTGGTGGTCACCGACGCTGACCGCGCGGTCGGCCTGGCCGGCCTGATGGGCGGCTTCGACACCCGCGTCACCGACGCGACCACCGCCGTGTTCCTGGAAGCCGCGCACTTCGCGCCGGCCGCGATCATGGGTCGTGGCCGCAAGCTTGGCCTGCACACCGATGCCGGCCATCGCTTCGAGCGCGGCGTCGATCCGGCGCTGCCGCGCACCGCGATCGAGTACGCCACCCGCCTGGTGCTGGACCTGGCCGGCGGTACCCCGGCACCGGTCACCGAGGCCGTGCGTGAAGCCGATCTGCCGCAGCCAGCGACCATCGTGCTGCGCCGCGCCCGCATCACCCGCGTGCTCGGCATCACCATCGACGATGCGGAAGTCGAGCGCATCCTGCGCGCGCTGGGCATGGACGTGGTCGCCGCCGCCGACGGCTGGCAGGTGGTCGCGCCGAGCCGCCGCTTCGACATCGCCATCGAAGAAGACCTGATCGAAGAGCTGGCCCGCATCCACGGTTACGAGCAGATCCCGACCACGCTGCCGGGCGGTGCCTCGCGCGTGGCGATGCCGAGCGAGACCCAGCTGGACGCGCTGAGCGTGCGCCGCCAGCTGATCGCCCGTGACCAGCAGGAAACCGTCAATTTCGCCTTCGTCGACGACGCGCTGCTGACCCAGTGGCAGCTGCGCGACGGCCTGGTGCCGCTGGCCAACCCGCTGTCGGCCGAACTGGCGGTGATGCGCCCGTCGCTGCTGCCGGGCCTGGTCGCCACGTTGGGCCGCAACGCCGCCCGCCAGTTGGGCCGTGTGCGCCTGTTCGAGCTCGGCCGCGTGTTCGCCCAGCAGGCCGGAGACGGCCAGCCGGCACCGCTGGAAACCCCGCGCGTGGCCGCTGCGGTCTGCGGTGAGGCGCAGGCGGTGCAGTGGGGCCTGCCGACCCGCAAGGTCGACTTCCATGACCTGAAGGGCGACCTGGAGTCGCTGGCGGCCGCCAGTGGCGCGCAGCTGGAGTTCCGCCCGTCCGTCCGCGCCTACGGTCACCCGGCGCGTTCGGCCGAGGTGTACCGCGATGGCGTGGCGATCGGCTGGATCGGCCAGATCCACCCGCGACTGACCCGGGCGATGGATATCGAAGCCGACGTCTACGCCTTCGAGCTGGACCTGGAGCCGCTGACGGCCCGCCGACTGCCGCGCGCCGGCGAGCTGTCGCGCTTCCCGGCGGTGCGTCGCGACCTGGCGTTCCTGGTGCCTGAACAGGTGGCCTGGGCCGATCTGGCGGCCACCGTCCGCCAGGCCGCCGGCCCGCTGCTGCGCGACCTGAACCTGTTCGACCGTTACGTCGGCCAGGGCGTCGAGCCGGGATTCAAGAGTCTCGCTATGGGCTTGATTTTGCAGGACAAGTCGCGCACTCTGACGGACCGCGACGTGGATGCGGTGGTGGCCGAGGCGGTCACTGCCATCGAGCGTGAACACCACGCCCGGATCCGCGGCTGAGCGGGCAGCACTCGGGGGTAGCAGGCAATGGCATTGACCAAGGCGGAGATGGCGGAAAAGCTGTTCGACGAAGTCGGTCTGAACAAGCGGGAAGCCAAGGAATTCGTCGACGCGTTTTTCGATGTGCTGCGTGAAGCATTGGAACAGGGACGTCAGGTGAAGCTGTCGGGCTTCGGTAATTTCGATCTGCGGCGCAAGAACCAGCGCCCGGGTCGCAACCCCAAGACCGGCGAGGAAATTCCGATTTCCGCCCGTACGGTGGTCACCTTCCGTCCGGGCCAGAAGCTCAAGGAGAGGGTGGAAGCTTATGCTGGATCCGGGCAGTAACCGCGAACTACCGCCGATCCCGGCCAAGCGCTACTTCACCATCGGTGAAGTCAGCGAGCTGTGCGACGTCAAGCCGCATGTCCTGCGCTACTGGGAAACCGAGTTTCCCAGCCTTGAGCCGGCCAAGCGCCGAGGCAACCGCCGCTACTACCAGCGCCACGACGTGCTGATGGTGCGGCAGATCCGCAGCCTGCTGTACGAACAGGGCTACACGATCGGTGGTGCACGCCTGCGTCTGGACGGCCCCGATGCCCGCGAGGAATCGGCGCTGAGCAACCAGATCATCAAGCAGGTGCGCATGGAGCTGGAAGAAGTGCTGCAGTTGCTGCGCCGCTGATCCCATTTCCATCGTAATCCGCTATACTTCACGGCCCGCCGCAGTGGCGGGCACATCGCAGCATCAGTCGGGGCGTAGCGCAGCCTGGTAGCGCATCTGCCTGGGGGGCAGAGGGTCGTCGGTTCGAATCCGGCCGTCCCGACCACTGTGATGAATCAAGAAGCCCGCGCAGCGATGCGTGGGCTTTTTTGTGCGTGCGGTGTATGCTGCGCGCCACTCGTACTACCGCGGCTGCTGAACCCGGTACTCACGAGAACACATCATGGATTCTGCAAGAAGCCGTGCCTGGCGTCGCAGCCAGGCTCGCAACCGTGGTGGCGACCGCGCCACGACCGCCTACAGCTACAAGCCCGAGAAGAACTGGAAGCTGCTGTATACGCGCGACGCCAAGCTCGCGCGCGCACGCCAGCTGGGCTTCACCTATCCGGTCCTCAGCGCCCGCCAACTGCAGGAACAGGAATGATCAACCTGCTGTTCGTCTGCAGCCGCAACCAGCTGCGCAGCCCGACCGCCGAAGCCATGTGGCGACGGCGACCCGGCTTCGCTGCGCTGTCGGCCGGCACCAGCCCGCATGCACGACGCCCCATCGGCCCGGCGGATATCCGCTGGGCCGATGTCATCTTCGTGATGGAGGCCAAGCACCAGCATCGCCTGCAGGCCGCCTATGCGCGCCTGCTGGAATACAAGCGCCTGCATTGCCTGGATATCCCCGACGACTATCGCTGCATGGATCCGCTGTTGATGGACCTGCTGGATGCAAAGGTGACCACGTATCTCGATCAGCTGCCGGCAAAGCGGTAGAGCAGCTCCGGATCGCCTTCGTCCAATCCGTGCACGATGCCGCTGTCGATGAAACCCGAAGCGGCGAGCAGGCGTTGCATGCCGGTATTGGAAGCATTGGTCGAAGTGAACAGCCTGCCGTGGCCGTGCAGCGCGATGGCATGGCGCAGCAGGGCGGCGCCGACGCCCTGGCTGCGTTGTTCGCGCGCCACCATCAGCATCTCGACGAAGGCTTCGCCGAAGAAGTGATGGTGGATGACCAGGTAACCGGCCAGCTGACCGGCCCATTCGGCCACGTGCATGCCACCACGGGCCTGCCAGTCGCTGATCTGCCGTGCGCGTTGCGGATCGTGGACCGCAACGCTGTCGAGCGCGATCAACGCGGAAACGTCGGCGGGCATTGCCTCGCGGATGTGCAACATCGTCGAGGAGGGATCGGGCGGCACCATCGAAGGCTCCTGGGCTGGGTGCGCCCAGTCTATCGATCACCTCGGCCGCGTCTGCGCATGCGCCACAGCCAGCGTGTGGTCGGCAGTCAATACACACGGAACTCGGCACGGCAGCCGTCGCTGACCCACACGCCGCGGCGGTCCCAGCCCCAGTTGCGATCCTCGACGCACGGTGTCACCGACTTCTGCTTGACCAGGCGTACCTCGTGGCGCACACGGATGCGGCATTCCTTGTCCTTCTGCTCGTAGGACTCGCAGACCAGGCGCTCGCCATCGTCATCGCGGTCACGGTCCCGGCCGCGCCCCGGCCAGCGGCCGCGTCCCTGTCCGTCGGCCACGAACTCGGCGCGACAGCCGTCGGTGACCCAGAGCATGCGGCGGCTCTGGCCCCAGTTCTGGTCCTCTACGCAGCGGGTGACCGACAGCTGCCTGGCCAGGCGCATGCGGCCTTCGATCGGGCACTGCTGGGTCTTGTTGAACTGCGATTCGCAGCGCAGCGGCGCAATGGGATCGCTGCCGTAATCCTGGGCGGCCACCGTGGTGGCGGCCAGCAGCAGGGCCAGGGTGGGGAGGGCAATCGGCAGCAGCAGGCGATGGGTCATGGGGGGCCTCGGCAGGGGAACGGGCCGCAAGAATGGACCAGCCCGGGGCCATCGGAACGGGGCGTTCCGGCGTTGGCTCAGTGGGGATTTAGTAGTGTGCACCGGCCCATGCAGAGCCTTACATCCCTTATCATCGCGGCACATCCGATCGCATCGGCTTACACCTTCTTACATCTCTCCCACGCTTGCCGGCCCAGCCTGTGGCTGCCGTCACTGGCGTGCAGCCGGCGTGTGGAGGAGGATGCGCGGACCACGACGACCACAGGGGGTTGCGTTGATCAGCAGTACCGTCATTCATCGCTCGGCTGGCGCAGAGGCCGGGCAGGTGCGTGTCCTGGACACCACGTTCAAGGGCAAGCATGTGTTCATTGCGTGGGGCCTGCGCGGGCCGGAACTGGCCCGCAGCGCGGACCCGCCCGCCACCGTGGCTGCGCGCAAGGCGCTGCATGCCGTGGCCGGCCACAGCGAGGGACCGCGCAGCCCGGAGGTGTTCATCGCCAACCAGTCGGCAGTGGCGATTACCGTCTATCGGCTGCTGACCGAGGCGCGTTCGGGCGATGCCATCTTCTTCCTGTGTGATTCGCAGGCCGTGGTCGACTGGTTGATCACCGCACTGGAAGTGCAGGGCGAAGACTGACAGCGCGCAGGGTCAGGCCAGTGCCGCATCCACCGCCGCCAGGGCGTGCAGGGTGGTGGTGTCGAACAGCGGCACCGGGCTGTCCTCGGCGCGGACCAGCAACATGATTTCGGTACAGCCGAGGATGATCGCTTCGGCGCCGCGTGCAACCAAGCGCGCGATCACGCCGGCGTATGCCTGCCGCGAATGCTCGCTGACCACGCCGCAGATCAGCTCCTGGTAGATGATGTCGTGCACGCTGCGGCGATCATCGGCCTCCGGAACCAGTACCTCCAGCCCGAAGCGGTCCTGCAGCCGGTCGCGGTAGAACGCCTGCTCCATGGTGAAGGCGGTGCCGAGCAGTCCCACCTTGCGGATGCCGGCCTGCAGGATCGCCGCGGCGGTCGGGTCCGCGATATGCAGCAGGGGCAGCGGGCATCCGGCTTCGATCCGGCCGGCCAGCGTGTGCATGGTGTTGGTGCAGATCACCAGCAGCTCGGCGCCACCGGCCTGCAGCCGCCGTGCAGCATCGAGCATGTGGTTGCCCAGCAGATCCCATTGGCCGTCGTGCTGCAGCTGCTTGATGCCGGCGAAATCCACCGACCACAGCAGCAGTTGCGCCGAATGCGCGCCACCGAGGCGATGCCGCACCGCCTCGTTGATGAGGCGGTAGTACTGCGCCGAGCTTTCCCAGCTCATGCCGCCGATCAGGCCAAGGGTCTTCATGCACTGCTCCAAGCCAGAGACGGCCATTGCAGCACAGATGGCAGTGGCGCTGCCGTGCACGGGCGCCGGCATCTGTAACCGTCGCATCCACCGCCCGCTGTATGTGCCGCGTCCTGCATGGGTGCCCTATGCTGGTGCCGTCTTCTGAAGTGGAAACCGGCAATGGCCCTGCATACCTGGTGGTGGTTCCTGGCCACGGTCTTCGTGCTGTGCGGGACGCCCGGGCCGAACATGCTGCACATCCTCGGGCGCAGCGTCGGGCTGGGGTTCCGTGGCAGCGTGCCGGCCATGGCCGGCTGCCTGCTGGCGATGCTGCTGGTGCTGGCCGCATCCGCTGCGGGCCTGAGCGCGTTGCTGCACTCCTCGCCGATGCTGTTCGAAGTGCTGCGCTATCTCGGTGTGGCCTACCTGGCCTGGCTTGGCATCAAGGCGTGGCGTGACAGCTGCCGCCCGGCACCCGCGGTGGCCGATGCTGCAGAGGTCACACTGGCGCCGGTACATGGCGCAGCGACGGTATTCCGTGGCGGCCTGTGGGTTGGCCTGAGCAACCCCAAGCTGTTGTTGTTCGCCGCGGCGTTCCTGCCGCAGTTCGTTGATCCGTCGCGTAGCCAGGCCGTGCAGTACAGCGTGCTGGTGGCGACCTTCGCGGCCTGCGAACTGTTCTGGTACGTGATGTACGCCGCCGGTGGCCACGGCCTGCGTCGTTGGCTTGCAAAGCCATTCGCACGGCGCTGGTTCGACCGGCTGGTGGGAAGCGTGTTCCTGGCCTTCGCGGTGGCGCTGCTGCGCTTCCGGCCGCGCTGATTCACGCCGCACACGCGGCCTTTTCACGACTGCCGCATCGGCTGCGGCCTAGCCTGATCACACCGTTTGCGTTCCCCGCGGGGTAAGGACTGACATGATCAAGTGGGCCATCATTTTCGCCATCATCGGCATCATCGCCGGCGTGCTGGGCTTCGGCGGCATCGCCGGTGCCGCTGTGGGCATCGCCAAGTTCCTGTTCTGGGCCGGCATCATCATTGCCGTGGTGCTGTTCCTGATCGGCATGAGCGTGGCGAAGAAGGTCAGCTAGCACCTGTCGCGCAGCAGCGTGTTCAGTGCGCGCTGCTGCGCGAGAACAGGTTGATCACCAGCACGCCGGCGCAGATCAGCGCGATGCCGGCCAGCGCAGCTGCATCCAGCCGCTGCTTGAACACCACCAGGCCGATCAGCGAGATCAGCACGATGCCGACGCCGGACCAGATCGCATAGGCGATGCCGGTCGGCACCGACTTCATGGTGACCGACAGCAGGTAGAAGCACAGCCCGTAGCCGACCAGCGCGCCCAGTGTCGGCCACAGCCGGCTCATGCCGTCCGAGGCCTTCAGCAGCGACGTGGCAATCACTTCCAGCACGATGGCGGCGGCCAGGTAGATATAGGGGTTCATCGCGGGCTCCGGGTCACTGCGGGTCGCACAGCTTGAGGGCCTGCTCGGCCATCGCCAGCGCATTGAGGCGCTCTGCTTCGTCCAGCGGCCGACCATAGGCGGTGGCCCAATAGCCATCGGCCGCGCAGCGTGCCGCGTACAGGCGCGGATCGCCCGCCTCGCCGGGGAACTCGGCCAGCATCGCGCGCTTCCAGTCGCGCCAGTGCGCCAGCAGGGCCGGCTCCATCAGGTTGCCCAGGGTCAGGCCGACGTTGTTGTCCTGTTCCTGCTGCAGCAGGTGCTCGAAGTTGGCCCGCACATAGGCGCGGCTGAAGCAGCCGTGGCCGGGCGTGCCGTCCTGCAGGAGCGTGCGCACACGCGCCTCGAATTCGCCGATGAGTGCGCCGATGGCTTCATCGACCAGCGCCTGCTTGCTGCTGAAATGGTGGAACAACGCGCCCTTGCTGACCCCGGCCACGCGCGCGACATCCTGCACGGTCAGTGCCGCCAGCCCGTTCTGGCCAATCACGGCGATGGTGGCGTGCAGCAATGACTGGCGCACGCTGTCGGGCGCTTTGCGCCGCGAGCGGGGAGGGGGCGGGGACATGATGGGAAGAAACCGACTGGACGGTATGATTGTAGCGCAGCCGGATCGCGTCACCGGCGCGACCATCGGCCACCGCCCGGTGGGAGCCGGATCAATCGTCGATGCGTGCGAAACGCGCCTGCGGGCCGTGTTTGCCTGGGACCTGCTCGACGAACATCGGGTAGGGGCGTACCCACAGGCCGCCTTCGCCGTAGAGTGCGCGGTACAGCACCAATGGTTCCAGCGTCTCGCTGCTGCGGACGATGTCGATCACTTCGTATTCGCCGCCCTTGAAGTGGCGATACCGGCCACGGGCGAGGTCGGGCAGGGGACTCAGCTCAGCCATGACGGGTCGTGCTCACTTGCGCGCCGGGCTGGCGGGCGTGGCGCAGTACGCGTCGATGGCCTCGGCGCTGTTGGCCAGGCCGTGTGCCTGTGCCAGCTCCCAGGGCCGCTCGCAGCGCTGGCTGTGTTCGCACCACTGGTAGCCGGCCGAGCCGATGCAGCCGTGCGCGTCGCGATCGCCGCCTACCTTGGGCATGGTTGTCGAAGGCTTGCCGTCGGCACGCGGGGCTGCATTGTCCGGGCTCGCGCATGCGGCCAGAACCAGCAGCGCTGGAATCAGAAGAAGCACCTTCATGCGCGAGCTCCGTGCGTAAAGCAACATATTCTGTCGCAAATAGCCCGTTAGCAAGCGCTCAATGCACGGCGGCGCGGACCAACTCTTCGATCAGAATCAGATAGCTGGCCACGAAATAGAACTTCAGCAACGTCGAACGCTGGTGCGAGAAGAAGGTGCGCATGTGGAAGGGGCCCCTGTTGATGATGGTAGTGTGAAGCCCAGCTGACTCCGTGACAAGGATCACGGAATGAACGAGCTAAACGGACTCAGGGATGTGATGAGGCGAAGTTCCGACCCAAAGGCGCGGCATTTTCGTACAAATCTGATAGGCCATCCCGGAGGCGGTCGCTAGCCTGATGGTGTAACGGCGAGCGGCACGTCTGCCTGCCACCGCACCCTTTATCCGCAGGAGCCTCCCCATGGTCATCACCGTCCAATGCACTGCCCAGCGCTGGTCCGTACTGCACCCGCAGGCACGCGAGGCCACCCGCTACGCACGTGGCGCCGACGCCTTTGACGCCGCCGCCGCGCTGGCCCTGGAGCATCACCGCCGCACCGGCCAGCGCAGCACGGTGCGGGTCGAGGCGCTTGGCAACACGGTAGACGCGCTTCACGTCGGAGAGTGACGCCAGCAACTGTGACGCAGTCAGGTCCGGTTGCGTTGTTTGAATGGGGAAAAACTGCCGTTGCGCTCCCCTCTGTGCGCCGGGCCGTGAATCCCGGATGCTTGCGCCATCGTATTCATCTGGAGATCTCGATGGGCAAGGCACTCACTTGGCGCACCCTGGCCTGCACCCTGTTGCCGATGCTGGCGGCGGCCGGCGGCGCCCAGGCGCAGAGCTATGGCTACGGCTATGACGACGACCGCTATGGTGGCCGCGATGGCAGTGGCATCGTGCGCTGCGAGTCGGTCAAGAATCGCAGCAATGAGTGCCGCCTGGACGGCCGCGCGCGGTTGATCCGCCAGTTGTCCGGTTCGCCCTGTGTGGAAGGTGAGACCTGGGGCCAGTCGCGCAACGGCGTCTGGGTCACACAGGGGTGCCGTGCCGAATTCGTCGGTGAATACCGCCGCGGTGGCGGCTGGGGTGGCAATGGTGGCGGCTGGGGCAATGGCAATGGCAACGGATGGGGCGGCGGCGATGTGGTCACCTGCCATTCCAATGGACATCGGCAGGAGTACTGCGATGCGCGCATCCGCCGGGGTGTGCGCCTGATCCGCCAGGACTCACGCAGCGCCTGCATCGAAGGCCAGAGCTGGGGCTGGGATCGCCGCGGCATCTGGGTGAGTGATGGCTGCCGGGCGCAGTTCCAGGTGAACTGAGCTTTACGGGTTCAGCCCATGAAAATCAGAATAATCTGATACAGCTCACATTTTGAACGCCGTATTGTCTGCGATCAGGGCACGTTGTGTGCCCTGAATCTCAGCGGTGCCGTGTGCCATAGCCGGCATGGGCATCCCGCCGCCATCGATACGCTGCCTCAAGGAGTGAGCTGCATGTTGATCCGCCTGCAATGCGAACAGCGCCAGTGGCGCGTGCTGCATCCGGACCGGCCGGAGCCGATCGAGTTCCGCGATGGCGCCCGCGCCTACGACTTCGCCGAGACTCTGGCCCGCCTGCACTTTGTCGACACCGGTCAGCGTGCGGCCGTGCGCGTGGAAGCCAGCGGCGCGTTCGTCGAAGCGGTCAGTTACGGCTGAGCGCGGGTGCCTGCCAAGGCAGGCACCCGGAATTCCATCATCCACGCATGGCGTGGATCTACGCGTTTCGAGCCTGGAGGGTGCGGACGCTGTCCGCGCCCATTGCGCCCTGTGTGGATCTACCGGGTGGTGATCGGCCTCAGCCTGCCGCGCTGAGCGGCGGGGTACCTGCGGCGAGCTGCGGCCAGCGCTTGAGCACAGCGGCGCGGATGCCGGCGGCGTCGATGCCGGCTTCGGCCAGCAGGTCTTCGCGGCTGGCATGGTGCTGGTAGCTGTCGGGCAGCCCCAGGTGCAGGATCGGACGCAGCACGCCTTCGGCATTGAGCAGTTCACCAACACCGGAGCCGGCGCCACCGGCCACCACGTTGTCTTCGATCGTCACCAGGCCCTCATGCTGGGCGGCGACAGCCAGCACCAGCTCGCGGTCCAGCGGCTTGATGAAACGCATGTTGACCACGCTCAGGCCCAGTTCGCGGCCGACCTGCTCGGCGGCGGCCACGGTGCTGCCGAAGGCGAGCAGGGCAATGCGGCTGCCCTGCAGGCGCAGTTCGCCCTTGCCGATCGGCAGGGTCGACAGGTCGGTGCCGGCTGCAACGCCGGTGCCGGTGCCGCGCGGGTAGCGCACGGCGGCCGGGCCCGGGTGCTGCAGGCCGGTGCTTAGCATCTGCCGGCACTCGGCTTCGTTGGACGGTGCCATCACCACCAGGTTCGGCACGCAGCGCAGGAAGCTCAGGTCGAGGTTGCCGGCGTGGGTCGCACCGTCCGGGCCGACCACGCCGGCGCGGTCGATCGCGAACAGCACGTCCAGGTCCTGGATGGCCACGTCATGTACCAGCTGGTCGTACGCGCGCTGCAGGAAGGTCGAGTAGATCGCCACCACCGGCTTGCCACCCTGTGTGGCCATGCCGGCGGCGAGGGTGACCGCATGCTGTTCGGCAATCGCCACGTCGAAATAGCGCTGCGGGTATTCCTTGCTGAAACGCACCAGGCCGGAGCCTTCGCGCATCGCCGGGGTGATGCCGTACAGGCGCGGCTCGGCGGCGGCGGCATCGCACAGCCAGTCGCTGAATACATCGGTGTAGGTCGGCTTCTTGGCCCCGGCCTTGGCCACCAGGCCCTTGTCCGGATCGAACGGGCCCACGGCGTGGTAACCGATCTGGTCGCCCTCGGCCGGCTCGTAACCCTTGCCCTTGGTGGTCATCACATGCAGCAGCTTCGGGCCCTTGGAGGCGCGCAGCGTCTTCAGCGTGGACAGCAGGGCGGGCATGTCGTGGCCGTCGATCGGGCCGGTGTAGTGGAAGCCCATTTCCTCGAACATCGTGGAAGGCACGAACATGCCCTTCCAGTGCTCTTCCCAGCGTTTCACGAAGCGTGCCGGATTGTTCTTCTTGTCACCGAGAATCTTCTTGCCGCCTTCGCGCAGCGCGTTGAGCGTGCGGCTGCCGGTGGCGCGGCCCAGCATCTTGGTCAGGCCGCCCACGGCCTCGGAGATCGACATGTTGTTGTCGTTGAGGATCACCAGCAGGTTCGGCTCCGGCTCCATGCCGCCAGCGTGCATCAGCGCTTCGAACGCCATGCCGGCGGTCATCGCGCCGTCACCGATCACCGCCACGATCTTGCGGTCGTCGCCTTCGGACTGGCGGGCGATGGCCATGCCCAGTGCGGCCGAGATCGAGGTCGAGGAGTGGCCGACACCAAAAGTGTCGTACTCGCTTTCCTCGCGCTTCGGGAACGGCGCGATGCCGTCCTTCTGCTTGACGGTGTGGATCTCGTCGCGGCGGCCGGTCAGGATCTTGTGCGGGTAAGTCTGATGGCCGACGTCCCAGACCAGCTGGTCGTGCGGTGTCTGGTACAGGTAGTGCAGGGCCACGGTGAGCTCGATCACGCCCAGGCCGGCGGCGAAGTGGCCGCCACTCTTGCCCACCGATTCAATGAGGTAGGCGCGCAGTTCGTCGGCAACCGCCCTCAATTCGGATTCGTCGAACGTGCGCAGGTCATCCGGCGTCTGGATGCGCGCGAGGCGGGGATAGCGGGCAGAGTCGATCATCATGTTCGCACTTTTTCTGAACGCCCATTTTCGCCCTCAAACGGGGGTGGGGCAAGCAAACGCCGCCGTCCGTGACAGGACGGTGAGGGTTGCATTTTCAGGCGTTCAGGTGCTCAGTTTCGAGCGCTTGGGCAATTGCGCCTTCAGGAAGGCCATCTGGTCGGCCAGGATGTTGCGGTTGGACAGGATCAGGTGCTCGATCCAGCTGGGCCGGTAGGGCACTGCCAGCAGGGGCATGCCGGCCTGCTGCGGGGTGCGGTCGCTCTTGCGCGAATTGCAGTGGAAGCAGGCGGTGACCACGTTTTCCCAGCAGTCCAGGCCGCCCTTGGACAGCGGCATGACGTGGTCGCGGGTGAGCGTGGGGCGGCTGAACTGCTGGCCGCAGTACATGCACAGCTGGGCGTCGCGGGCGAAAAGGGCCTGGTTGGTCAGGTTCGGCGTCGGGTCGATCGCACGGGAGCGGGCGTGGCCGCGGGCGGCGATGATCGGGTGCAGGTCCATGCCGCTCTGCAGGCCGCTGAAACGGTTGGTGCCGCCGTGGATGTGCAGGCAGGGGTCGCCGAGCGTCCAGGCCACCGCCTCGCGGGCGTAGAGGCAAGCCGCATCCTGCCAGGTGATCCAGTCCAGTACGCGTCCGTGGGCATCAAGCGAGAGCAGCCGGA
Organism: Stenotrophomonas sp. PAMC25021; assembly: GCF_004795795.1. Taxonomy (NCBI): domain Bacteria; kingdom Pseudomonadati; phylum Pseudomonadota; class Gammaproteobacteria; order Lysobacterales; family Lysobacteraceae; genus Stenotrophomonas; species Stenotrophomonas sp. PAMC25021. Next base: position 3,555,665 of record NZ_CP039255.1, read on the forward strand.
CCGAACCGGGGCGATGCAGCGTCGTGGCGTTGGGCGATGCTTCGGCGCCCGGAGCAGAAAACGGAGCTCCGGCTTCGATCAGACCCAAGCGTGTAGTGTCTGTCTCCATCGGGAGAACAGCTTATACCTGAATCATTGCGATTTGGGTATCGCCCGGAGGGCGAAACCCAAATCGCAATGATTCAGGTCCGCGCATTCCTCCTATCCCCCGCACCTGTCGGTGCGCCCCCCTTAACAAAGGGGGGCTTTTCCCCAGATGGATTTCGGTAGTTTCCATCCACGCGTGGCGTGGATCTACGCAGATCGCGGGGAACTGTCAGAGGCGGGGCGGTGTGGGTTGGCAGGACCGTTGGCGCCATGGAGGGCGCCATCGAGCCCCCAGGGGTGAGGGCGCTTTGCTTGCGAAGCACTGCTTCGCAAGCGCCCGAACGCACAGTCGCCAGCGGCTGGGCCGGACCGCGGAGCGGGGTTTACGGCGTGTCCTGCCAGCCCACACCGCCCCGCCATCCACCGGGATCCAGCTGTTGCTATTGCGGTTGCCGGCCAGCGGCCGGCACTACCGCGGGTGCCGGGCGAAGCCCGGCTCAGGCGCCGAAGCGCTCGTCGTCCATGGCCATCAGCGGCGCGGCGCCGGCCTGGATCGCGGCGGCGTGGCTGAGGGTGCGCGGCAGCACGCGGGCGAAGTAGAACCGTGCGGTCTCGCGCTTGCCCTGGGCGAAGGCGGCGCCGTGCGCGCTGGCATCGGCGGCGGCCACGCTGCGGGCCCACCAGTAGGCCAGCACCACGTAACCCGAATAGAACAGGTAGTCGTAGCTGGCCGCGCCCAGTTCGTCGGGATTGGCGGCCGCGCGCTGCAGCACGTCCATCGTCAGCTTGCCCCATTCGGCGGCCTTGGCGCGCAGCGGGCCGATGAACTCGGCCAGCGCTTCGTTGCCCTCGTGTTCCTTGGCGAAGGCTTCGATCTCGGCCAGCATCAGCTTCAGGCCGGCGCCCTGGCTGGATGCGGTCTTGCGGCCGATCAGGTCCAGCGCCTGGATGCCGGTAGTGCCTTCATACAGCGTGGTGATGCGTGCATCGCGGGCCAGCTGCTCCATGCCGTGCTCGCGGATGTAGCCGTGGCCACCGAAGCACTGCAGGGCGTTGTAGGTGTTCTCGATGCCCCATTCGGTCTGGCAGGCCTTGGAGATCGGGGTCAGGAAGCTCACCAGGGTGTCGGCGCGCTCGCGCTCGGCGGCATCCTCGGCGTGGTGGGCGATGTCGATCAGGGTGGCGGCGTGCAGTGCCAGCAGGCGGCTGCCTTCGACCAGCGACTTCACGGTCAGCAGCATGCGACGCACGTCCGGGTGGACCAGGATCGGGTCGGCCGGCTTGTCCGGGAACCTGGCGCCGCTCAGGGCGCGCGATTGCAGGCGCTCACGGCTGTACTTCAGTGCGTTCTGGTAGGCGCGCTCGGACAGGCCGATGCCCTGCAGGCCGACGCCTAGGCGCGCGGTGTTCATCATGGTGAACATGGCCTGCAGGCCCTTGTGCGGCTGGCCGACCAGGTAACCCTGCGCACCATTGAAGTTCATCACGCAGGTGACCGACCCCTTGATGCCCATCTTGTGTTCGATCGAGCCACAGCGCAGTGCATTGCGCTCGCCGACGTTGCCATCGCGGTCGACCTTGAACTTCGGGGTGACGAACAGCGAGATGCCCTTGGCGCCCGGAGGGGCGTCGGGCAGCTTGGCCAGCACCAGGTGCACGATGTTCCCGGTCAGGTCGTGCTCGCCGGCGGTGATGAAGATCTTGGTGCCGGTGATCGAGTAGCTGCCGTCGGCGTTCGGCTCGGCCTTGGTCTTGAGCAGGCCCAGGTCGGTGCCGCAGTGCGGCTCGGTCAGGCACATCGTGCCGGTCCAGCGGCCTTCGATCAGCGGCTTGAGGAAGGCGTCGTGCTGCCACGCCTCGCCGTGCTGCTTCAGCGCTTCAATGGCGCCGTGCGAGAGCAGCGGGAAGTTGCCCCACGCCAGGTTGGCGGCGTTGATCATTTCGTTGAGCGGCACCCCCAGGGTGTGCGGCAGGCCCTGGCCGCCCAGCTCCGGCGAGGCGGTCAGGCCGGTCCAGCCGCCATCGACGAACTGGTCGTAGGCCTGCTTGAAGCCGGGCGGGGTGGTCACTTCACCGGTGGCCTGGTCGAGTACGCAGCCGATCTCGTCGCCGACGCTGTTGAGCGGGGCCAGCACGGTGGCGCTGAAGCGGCCGGCTTCCTCCAGCACGGCATCGACCACGTCGGCGGTGGCGTCGGTGAAGCCCAGGCGGGCGAACAGGGGTTCGACCTTGAGCACGTCGTGCAGGGCGAAACGGAGGTCGGAAAGCGGGGCGGTGTAGCTGCTCATCGGTACGTCTCGATTTGATCAGGGCAGAGGGGAGCGGCGCCGGGCGCCGCGACGAAAGGCGGGTTCAGCGCAGCACGCCGGGCAGGCCGGGGGCCTGGTTGAGGGTGCTGCGGCTGCTGATGTCGAAGCTGCGCTGCTTCTTTTCCTGCGGCGTGGCCGCCACCGTTCCCTTCAGGGCGTAGGCCAGGGTGCGGTTGCTGGCCAGCGCGTCGGCCACCACCAGGCGCGCGGTCGAGCTGGGCACGAGGTCGACATTGATGACGTCGGCGGAGGTGCCGCCGATGGAGATGCCGGGCTTGACCTGCAGGGTGCCGGCATCGCTGTCGCCGACGGTCAGCGCCAGTGAGACATCATCGAAGGTCATCGGCATCGAGCTGAAGTTCTGCAGGCGCAGGGCCACGGTCCAGTTGCCGTCGGCACGCACGGTCAGCTGCTGCAGGCTGGCCGCCGGTTCCGAAACACGCTTGACGATGCCGTTGCTGCAGGCAACAAGGGCGAGGGTGCACAGGACGATCAAGGCGGTACGGAAGCGGTGGAGCATGGGCGCAAGTCCTCTGGAGGGGGTGCGTTGGGGTAAGCATACTACGGCGTATGGTTTTATGGATCGCCCGGGGCGACCCGTCCGCAGAGGGTAGCGCGTGAAGATGGCGGTCGGGCATGCACAACGCCGGATGGCGCGCGCACGATGCGCCGGATGCGAAGCGGTTCAGTCGGCCGCGGGATCGCGCAGCGGGGCCATCAGGCGCAGTGGCCCGAGGTCGTACCCCATCGACTCGGCCTTGGCTTTCAACTGTTCGAACCGATCGCGCTCCATCTCCGGCAGGCGCGAGAGGATCCACAGATACTTGCGGCCGGGTTCGCCGACCAGGGCCCATTGATAGTCCGGGTCCAGCGCCAGCACCCAGTAGTCGGCCCAGACCAGGGGCGCCCAGCTCAGCCAGTCGGGGACGAAGCGCACCTGCAGTTGCCCGGGATGGCCGGCCACCGGGCGTGCCACGCCTTCGGCGACCACGCGCTCGCCGTCACCCTTGCGGCAGGCATTGGTGACGCTGATGCGGCCGTCGCGGCGCAGGCCATAGTTGGCGGTGATGTCGCCCACGCACTGCTTCTGGAACGAGACTGGAAGATGCGCGATCTCGTGCCATTGGCCCGCGTAGCGATCAATGTCCAGGTGCTCGACAGCGCGCACCGGTTCAGTGGCGATCACCGGGAAGGCGGCCAGCAGCAGGCAGGCGAGCAGGGCGGGGCGCAGATGCATCGGCAGGCTCCAGGCAGGAGTCTGGAGCGTAGGTGCCGCGGCCCGTGCCGGTGTAAATGTTTCGTCAACCGAGCCACGGTGGTCGCCGCTTGCGCGAAGCGCGAATAAAAAGAGACCTGCATTTCTGCAGGTCTCTGAAGATGGTGGCCGAAGACGGAATCGAACCGCCGACACGGGGATTTTCAATCCCCTGCTCTACCAACTGAGCTACTCGGCCAAATTGTGTGGCTACCCCGGTGAGTGCGGTTTCCGGAAAAAAAAGACCCGCATTTCTGCAGGCCTTCGAAAGTGGTGGCCGAAGACGGAATCGAACCGCCGACACGGGGATTTTCAATCCCCTGCTCTACCAACTGAGCTACTCGGCCACATGTTTCGTTGCAGCGAGGTCGCTGCCAAGGACGCGTATATTACGGAGGTCGGCTGCCTTCGGCAAGCGTTTTGCCAAGATTTCTTCACATTGCCCTCTGCGCGCTCGCAAGTGCTTGATCCTCCGTTGTGGAGCGGGGCGTGGCCCATCGATTGTCGTCTGCGGTGGAAATCTGCAGGTCGCCGCGTTCGCCAAAGCTGCAAGGGCAAGGGGTGCGCCGGACCCGCGCGGGTCCGGGCAGTGGAACGCTGTTTTCGTGGCCGCCATCGGGGATCGCCGCAGCGTAGTGTCGGCAGTCCTTTCCCGATGCTGGCAACAGCAGAGACCTGGCCATGTCCGATTCCTCCACCGCGTCCCGCATCGTGCTTGCCTCGCGTCCGCAGGGGGCGCCAAGTGCAGCCAATTTCCGCCTGGAACAGGTTGCGCTGCCGGCACTGGCCGATGGCGAAGTGCTGCTGCGCAACCGCTACCTCTCGTTGGACCCGTACATGCGAGGACGCATGGACGAGGGCCCGTCGTATGCCGCGCCGGTGGCGGTAGGGGCGGTGATGGAAGGCCAGACCGTGGCCGAGGTGCTGCAATCCAAGGCCGAGGGCGTAACCGCAGGCGAGCTGGTGCTGGCGCCGGGTGGCTGGCAGACCCACGCGGTGCTGCCGGCCAAGGCGCTGGGGCGTCGTCTGGATCCGGCCGGGCTGCCGCTCAGTACGGCGCTGGGGGTATATGGCATGCCCGGCTTCACCGCCTATTCCAGCCTGCATGAAATCGCCCGTCTGAAGCCGGGCGAGACGTTGGTGGTAGCCGCCGCGACCGGGCCGGTGGGCGCGACCGTGGCGCAGCTGGCCAAGCTGCAGGGCGCGCGCGTGGTCGCCATCGCCGGTGGCGAGGCCAAGCGTGCCTATCTGCAGACGCTGGGCGTGGACGTGGCGCTGGATCATCGCGTGGCTGATTTTGCGGACCAGCTGCGCGCGGCAGTGCCTGCGGGCATCGACGTGTACTTCGAGAATGTCGGCGGCCATGTGCTGGATGCGGTGCTGCCGCTGCTCAACGACTTCGCCCGCATTCCGGTCTGCGGCACCATCGCTACCTACAACGAGCGGGGCGTCGAGCAGCCTGGCCCGGATCGGCTGCCGTCACTGTTCAGCCAGATCCTGCGCCAGCGCCTGACCGTGCGTGGTTTCATCGTGCACGACTTCAACCACCTGTGGCCGGACTTCGAACGCGAGATGCTGCAGTGGCTGCGCGAGGGCCGCATCCAGTACCGCGAGGATGTGGTGGAAGGTCTGGAGAAGGCGCCGGAGGCGTTCTTCGGGCTGTTGCAGGGGCGCAACTTCGGCAAGCTGGTGGTGAAGCTGGATTGAGTGCTTGGTGGGTGTGCCGACCAAGGTCGGCACCTACGGGAAGCTGGGCGTGCCGACCAAGGTCGGCACCTACGGGAAGCTGGGCGTGCCGACCAAGGTCGGCGGCTATCGGGTGGCGTCAGCCGTTGGCGACCTTTTCCCGGCGCAGCAGTTCGCGCTTGCGCGCAACGCCCCAGGCATAGCCGGACAGGTCACCGTCGCGGCGCACCACGCGGTGGCAGGGCACGGCTACCGCCAATGGATTGCTCGCGCAGGCACGTGCCACCGCACGACTCGAGCGTGGTGCACCGATATGCGCGGCAATATCCGCATACGACGCGGTCTGGCCGCGCGGAATCTGCTGCAGTGCCTGCCATACCCGCTGCTGGAAGGCGGTGCCGCGGATATCCAGCGGCAGTGTGGCGCCTCGCGAGGGATCCTCGACCAGGCCCACCACCTGTGCCACCAGTTGCTCATAGCCGTGGTCGGCACCGACCAGTTCGGCCTGGCGGAAGCGTTGCTGCAGTGACTGCAGCAGCGCCTCCGGATCGTCGCCGAGCAGGATCGCGACCACGCCGGTGGCGCTGCTGGCCACCAGCACGCTGCCCAGTGAGCTTTCGGCAAGCGCGAAGTGGATGACTTCGCCGCGACCACCTGCGCGCCATTGCTTGGGAGTCATGCCCAGCAACTTCGGTGCGTTCTCGTAGAAGCGCCCGCTGGAGCCGAAGCCGGCATCGTGGAAGGCATCGGTGATGCGCTCCTGCTGTTCGAGCCCGGTGCGCAGGCGGTCGGCGCGCAGCGCGGCAGCGTACTGCTTGGGGGTCAGCCCGGTGGCCTGTTTGAACAGGCGATGCAGGCGCGTCGGGCTGCAGCCGGCGATGTCGGCCAGCTCCTGCAGCGAGGGCTCGTCGAGGCTGGCCTGCAGATGGCGGCAGACCCGTTCGACGCGGGCGTCGAGGGCGGTGGTGGCGGTGCTGTCCATGGGCGGATTCTGGCACGTGCCGGTTCTGCGGAAACTCCGTTTCCTGCACCTGGCCGCGAGGCCCGGAAACGGAGTGTTGGTGGGCCGGAGGCGCGGCATCGTGGCGGCCACTCCACAACCGGTACCACCCTCATGCGCCTGAACAACAAGATCGCCCTCATCACCGGTGCCAGCGCTGGCATTGGTCGTGCCAGCGCCCTGCGCTTTGCTGCCGAAGGGGCAAAACTGGTGCTCAATGCGCGGCGGCCGCAACCGCTGCACGCACTGGCCGAGCAGATCCGTGGCGCCGGCGGCGAGGTGGTGATGCATGCCGCCGATGTGGCTGATCCGGGCACGGCGCAGGCGCTGGTGGATCTGGCCCAACAGTCATTCGGAGGCCTGGACATCGCGCTCAACAATGCCGGCATGCTCGGCCCCGGCGTGCCGGCAGCAGAGTTCCCGGCGGATGCGTGGCGCGAGGTGATGGCCACCAATCTCGACGCCGCCTTCCATGCCGCACGCGCGCAGTTGCCGGCATTGCTGGCACGCGGGGGTGGCTCGCTGGTGTTTGTCGGTACCTTTGTCGGCCATACCGTGGGCTTCCCGGGCATGGCCGCCTACGCGTCGAGCAAGGCCGGACTGATCGGCCTGAGCCAGGTGATCGCCGCCGAGTACGGCGCGCGTGGCGTACGCAGCAACGTGCTGCTGCCTGGCGGTACCGATACCGAGATGGGCCGGCAGGCCGCACCCACCGGCGATGCCCGCGACTTCGTGCGCTCGCTGCACGCACTCAAGCGCATGGCCGAGCCGGAGGAGATCGCCAACGCGGCGCTGTTCCTGGCCAGCGATGAAAGCAGTTTCGTTACCGGTACCGCGATGCGTGTTGAAGGTGGAGTGTCGATCACCCGTACCTGAGCGGCGTCATGAGCGCGGCGTGTAGTGGATACCGCTGCTGGCCATGAAGCCTTTCGGGTCGAACCGGGCCCATGCCTCGCCCCACTCGAACCGGGCGCGGCCACCTGCCAGTTTGCGCCCCAGAGCCGTGGCCAAGGTGCGACGCATGAAAGCGACTTCGGCATCGATCGCGACCTGGGTCGGCCAGCCGTCTTCCAGTGTCGCACCCGGCAGGTCGACGCTGATCTTCACCATGTCCAGCTGTTGCCCGTGGAAGCACAGGCTGATGCCGGCGGGCGCACCGCCCAGACTGACCCGGTGCAGGCTGAGCCAGTGATAGCCGGTGCCGGCATCGCGCTCGCCATGCATCAGCGTGGCGAAGGCGATGCGCGCCTCCTCCAGTGACAGGGTGGGGCAGATCAACGTCGTCAGGTGGCCGAGCTGGATGCTGCCGTCCGCTGGATCGAGGCGCATTGGCAGCGTACGCGCGGCGTGCTGGGCGGGAGGTGACATCGCGGACTGGCTGGGCATGTTGGTCCGGATTCTGCAGAGCCGTGAGCTGCGGCGGCAAGCGGAACTGCACACGCTGTTCGCGCGGGCCTGACCTGCGGATCACTGCGCAGCCTCTAGCGTGAAGTCCTGATCGGCCTTCGCCGGCACAGGAGACTTCGATGAGCGAGCGCGACAAAGACCCTGGCGATCCGAAACAGGGCGTACAGGAAAGCCGTCAGGACAGGGCGCAGGAGGACGTGGCAAAGCAGCGGCCGGGGCAGCGCGATCAGCAGGTGCGTGATACGCATTCGCGTGGTCCACGCCGCAAGGACGGGGATCAGGAACCTGCCTGACTCGTGATCGATGCAAGAAAAAACCCGCAGATCGCGACGATCGGCGGGTCTTCTTAATGAGTGGTGGAGCCAAGGAGGATCGAACTCCTGACCTCGTCATTGCGAACGACGCGCTCTCCCAGCTGAGCTATGGCCCCACGGCAGGGCTTCAGTGTATCCAACTGGCTGCGCCTTGCCAAGCCGATCCGGGATGTGCCGGACGGCGTGGCATGAAGGCGTGCACTGTGCCGAAACCGTCCGGTTTGTCGGGCCCGGATGCCGCGCAACGAAATCGTAACAATTTGGGGGATAATGGCGGCTTGCGCAGTTCTCCTCCTTTTTGCCGCCCGGCTCGCGCAGGCCGCACGGACGCCTCCTCAGAGCATTCCATGCCCTCCCATTCCGATTCCCGCCGCCTGTCGGGTATGTCGTCTTCCTTCGTTTCCTTCCGCCGCCATCCGCTGGCCCTGGCCTGTGCCGGCCTGGCCCTGGTCGGCAGCTTTGGTGCCGCCGCGCAGGACAGCGCGCCGACCCCGACGGGCCTGGACACGATCACCGTGACCGCCGAGCACCGCGAGCAGAACCTGCAGGAAGTGCCGGTCTCGGTGGGCGTGGTGCAGGGCGAGCGCATGCGCGACTTCACCGCCGGCGGCGACGACACCCTGCTGGCGCTGTCCGGCCGCGTGCCGAGCCTGTATGCGGAAACCACCACCGGCCGCATCTTCCCGCGCTTCTATATCCGCGGCCTGGGCAACATCGACTTCTACCTGGGTGCCTCGCAGCCGGTGTCGATCATCCAGGACGATGTGGTGCTGGAGCACGTGGTGCTGAAGTCCAACCCGGTCTATGACGTGGACCAGGTGGAAGTGCTGCGCGGCCCGCAGGGCTCGCTGTTCGGCCGCAACACCACCGCCGGCATCATCAAGTTCGACACGCTGAAGCCGACCCAGGACTACACCGGCCGCGTCAGCGCCAGCTATGCGACCTACAACAGCGTGTCGATCGACGGCGGCTTTGGCGGCCCGATCAACGACATCGCCTCGTTCCGCGTGTCGGCGCTGTACCAGCACCGCGACGACTACGTCGACAACACCTACAGGGGCCCGAGCGCTGACGGCACGGTCAGCCCGAAGAAGAACGCCATGGGCGGCTTCGATGACCGCAACGTGCGCGCGCAGCTGCTGCTGACCCCGAGCGACCAGTTCTCGATCCTGGCCTCGGCCCACGCCCGTGATTACGAAGGCACCTCGACCCTGTTCCTGCGTGGTGCGCTGACCAAGGGCTCGAACAAGACCGACGTGCCGCGCGACCAGGTCGCCTACGACGAAGCCGACAACAACCCGCAGGCCTACAAGACCTACGGTGGCTCGGTGAAGGCGCGTTACGACTTCGGCGCGATCGACTTCACCTCGATCACCGCCTACGAAACCACCTCCGGCTACAGCCGTGGCGACACCGACGGCGGCGCGGCGGTGAACTTCCCGGTGAACGGTGTGCCGAACGGCTACGGCCAGTCGATGGGCCGCATCCGCGACCTGGACCAGTGGACCCAGGAATTCCGCCTGGCCAGCCATGACGACAGCGCCCTGCAGTGGCAGGCCGGTGCGTTCTATTTCAACGGCAGCGACACCACCGACTTCTACCAGCGTGCATGGTTCCTGCAGGGCGCGGCCCGCAACCCGAACAACTGGGTGCGCCTGCGCAACAAGAACACCTCGTGGGCCGGTTTCGGCCAGCTGAGCTACGCCTTCACCGACAAGTTCACCGTCACGGCCGGCCTGCGCCAGACCAAGGACGAGAAGCACACCCGCCTGCTGAAGACCGCTGACACCGCCGCCGGCGTGGTGACCTACAAGGGCCGCACCGACGTCAAGATGTCCGACACCACCCCGAGCTGGGATCTGAGCGCGATGTACCAGATCACGCCGGACGTGAGCGTCTATGCGAAGGTCGCACGCGGCTTCCGCGGCCCGACCATCCAGGGCCGTTCGGCGGTGTTCAATGCCGACTTCACCACCGCCGATTCCGAGACCATCCTGTCCTGGGAAGCCGGCGTGAAGAGCAGCCTGTGGGACAACCGCCTGCGCCTGAACGCCACCGCGTTCACCTACACCGTCAATGACATCCAGCTCAACGGCAACGATTCGGACGGCAACGGCGTGCTGTTCAATGCCGACAAGGCCAAGGCCTACGGTTTCGAAGCGGACATGGAGCTGCGCCCGATCCCGAACCTGACCCTGAGCGCCGGCGTCAGCCTGCTGCACAGCGAGATCAAGGACAAGCGCGTCTACGCGCAGGTCTGCGGCCTCAACGGCAAGGTGGTGTGCACGGTGAATGACCCGACCATCAAGGTCGGTGCCAACACCTTCGCGCAGATCGACGGCAACCCGCTGCCGAACGCGCCGAAGTACAACGTCAACCTGGCCGCCCGCTACGACTTCCCGGTCAGCGACGCGGGCACCATGTTCGTGTCCACCGACTGGAACAAGCAGGGCTACACCAGCTTCGTGCTGTACGACAGCAAGGAGTTCAACTCCAAGGGTGATTTCGAGGGCGGCCTGAAGATCGGCTACTCGGGCAACTACGGTGCCTATGAAGTGGCGCTGTTCGCGCGCAACATCACCAACGAGAAGAACCTCAAGGGTGTGATCGAGAACTACATGGCCGCGGTCTACAACGAACCGCGCACCGTCGGTGTCTCGTTGAACATGAACTGGTAAGGCTTACCCCGTCGTGTAACGGAAACGGCGCTCATCGAGCGCCGTTTTTCGTTGCTCGGCATCATCCGTGCTCACGGCGTGGCGCTGACGCCCTTGCCCAGCGCTGCATCGGACGGCGCACTGGGGCCCAGCACCTGCAGCTGCATCGCCTCCATCCGCTCCAGTACCTTGCGCTGCTTGCCGTTGAGGCCGCGCGAGGTGATTGCGATGTGCTTGCGTGCAGCGTCCAGCGGCGCGGGTTGGTAGTGCACCGTGAAGCGGCGCAGGGCGCATCCCGTCAGCTTGTCGACCGGTGCGCAGTCGTTCGCGTTGAAATCGATATCGCCGTCGGCGGCAACAATGAAGGGGCTGAGCAGGATCTGCCCTTCGCGGGCAGTGAAGGCCAGTGGCGCGTGGGCCTTGGCAATGACCGCCTGGATGCGTACGGCAGGGATGTCTTCAGGGACGATCCTGTCATCCCAGTAGCCTTCGGTCGGGCGCGAGGTTTCGTAGTTCTGGGTGCCCCATGCCACGCAGTTGCCGGAGGCCACATGCACCGAGATGCAGACCTGCTGGGAGTGCTGATCGGTCAGGACGCCGGGTGGTACCCAGACCTTCTTCCAGGAATAGAAACGGTAATCGACGTCGGCCAGGCGGGTGGCGCCGATGTCCTTCGATACTTCGTCCGTAGTCCCCAGCGGCTTCAGCTTGGCCACGCGGGTGTTCAGGCGGTAGTTCTCCGCACCGTTCAGCAGATAGGTGCCCGGCGGAATCAGATGCACCTCGAACACGTCCATCAACACCGTCCGCTGCGGGCCGGCTTCCAGTTCGTTGGTGTTGAACAGCTGCACATAGCCCTGGGAGGGAATGTCCTTGTGCTGGAAGGACACCCGCGTCGAGAACCCGGGCAGGTCGGTCGAGCGCTTGCCCAGATGAAAGCCGGGGACCGGAGAGCCGATGCCTGGCCCGCCGTTGTGCACGACATACGGGGCCGGCACCAGCACGGCAACCAGACCGTCGCGGGTGGCGCCGTCAATGATGTCCACCAGCTTGGCTGTGTTCTCCTTTTCCTGTGCATAGGAAAGCGGTGCGGCCTGCCCAGAGCATGCCAGGCCCAACGTGGTTAGCAGCAGTGCGCAGGCGGTCGCGATCTTGAGGGTCTGCATCGACGTCTCCTTGTCAGTACCGGTAAACCCTAGCACGGCCCCTGCAGGCTCAAGGTGCATGGCGCCGGCGTGGTCCGGCGCCCGGTGCTTCAGCGTGCCGGCAGCAGCGCCTGCAGCCGCGCTTCCAGCTCTTGCTGGCGCCAGCCGGCCAGTGCGGCCGGCCACTGGCGGCGTTCCAGATAGCTTTCCAGGTGCTTGCGTGAGGCCAATACGCCATCCGGCAGGCCCAGTTCGCGGCTGCGCTCGGCAACCGCGTCCTGCAGCTTCTTCAGTGCCTGCTTGTTGCTGTCGTTGGCCGGCAGCGCCAGCGGTGCTTCGGCCTCATCGGCCAGCGGCGTATCCAGCGCCTGCCACACAGCGCCCGCGAGCTTGCGCGGTGCCTTCGGGAACTGTTCGAACAGCTTGCCCAGTGCGGCGGCATCGGCCGGTGGCGTGCGTGCCAGCGTGGCGGCCAGTTCGTTGTCCAGGATCCAGCTGCGCGGGCGGTCGCTGCTGCGTGCCTGCACATCGCGCCAGCGCAGCAGACGCAGCAGCCGATGCTGTGCGGCCGTGTCGAGGAACTGCGCCGAGCGCATCGCCAGGTGCGGCCAACGGTCTTCGTCATTGGCGACGCTGGCCAGCAGGCGCTCGCCGTCGTCGTGCAGCCACTGCTGGCGGCCCAGCGCCTGCAACCTGGCATCGATGGCGTCATGCAGCGCGAACAGGTGCTCGACATCGTCGGCGGCGTACTGCAGCTGCGAGTCGGACAACGGGCGGCGCATCCAGTCCGAACGGGTCTCGCCCTTGGCCAGCGCCACGCCGGTGATTTCCGCGACCAGCTTCTGGTAGCCCATACCGCCACCGATGCCGGCCAGCGAGGCGCCGATCTGGGTGTCGAACAGCGGACGTGGCAACACGCCGCAGGCCCACTTGAAGGCGACCAGGTCTTCGCTGGCGCTGTGCATCACCTTGACGATCGATTCATCGGCCAGCCACGGCGCCAGCGCTTCGGTCATGCCGGGAATCAGGGGGTCGATCAGCAGGATGTCCTGCCCGACCGCCATCTGCACCAGGGCCAACTGCGGCCAGAAGGTGCGTTCACGGATGAATTCGGTGTCCAGGCCGATGCGGGCCGGACGCTGCTGGAAGTACGGATCCAGCTCGGCGGGGGTGGTGATCCAGATTGCCACGGGTCAGGGCCTACTACTCGGGTTTGCTCAGGCAGGGGAGAATAGCCTAACGTCGGTCCGCATCCGTGCCGAAGGAGATCCTGCTTGCGTTTTCCGCTGTCGTCCGTGCTGTGCACCGCCCTGGCCCTGGCCGGCTGCACGCCGTCGCCCTCGGCGACACCGGAGCCGGGACCGGCTGCTGGCGAAGACGCACGGCCGCAGCAAGGCATGCAGGCGGACGCGACGCCGGAGGCGGCGCAGGGCAGCGTCACCATCGCCGGTGAGGATGCCGCCGAGGATGTGCAGCGGTGGACGCCACCGCGGGTCGATCGGCAGGGGCGCAGCCTGGCCCAGCTGCGTCGCGCGGCCGAGAAGGCGTTCGCCGAAGGGCGCCTGTACGAGGACGCCGACGCGGCGGTTCCGCTGTGGCTGGCGGTGCAGGAAGAAGACCCGGATGACCGCCAGGCCCGCAACGGCCTGCAGCGCGCCCGCCAGCGCCTTCAGCAGCAGGCCGATGCCCTGCTGGTCCGGCCGCTGCAGCAGCGCGAGGCGCTGGCCGAGGCCAGCCGCCAGGCACTGGTGCTGCTGACCCTGGCGCCGAAGGATGAGAAGGTTCGCGCGCTGCAGGGACGGGTGGAGCTCGCCCAGCGCGTGGTGGCCTACAACCGTGCCGGCGAGGAAGACCTGCGTTCGGGGCGGATCGGTGAGGACGGTGACGGAGCGATCGGCAACTTCCGTGAAGCGCTGGCCCTGGATGAACACAACAGCCGGGCACGGCAGGGCCTGGCGGCGGCCGAGAGTGGCCTGATCCGCCGTGCCGAGGACGCGGCGCGGGTGCGTGACTTTGCCAGCGCCGGCACCTGGCTGGCCGAAGCCAGCAAGGTCCGTGACTCATCACCGGCCATTGCCGATGCCTTCGAACGTATCGAACAGATCCGCGCGGCGGCACTGCTGCAGCTGCGCGATGATGGCCTTCGCGAACTGGCGACGCCACAGGGCCTGAAGCCGGCGCGCGAGAAGCTGGCCGAGGCCCTGCGCATCGCCTTGCCAGGGGATGCGGTGGTGGCCCAGTTGCGCGAACGCATCGACCTGGCCACCCATTACGGCAGCTTCCGTCCCGGGCAGGTGTTCAGCGACGCCATGCGCGATGGCGGGCGCGGCCCGCAGATGATCGTGGTGCCGCATGGTGGCTTCCAGATGGGCGCGGGTGATGCCGAGCCCGGTGCCAGTGATGCCGAGCGGCCCTCGCATTATGTGCGCTTCGACCGCGGGTTTGCGATGGCGATCACCGAGATCACGGTCAGTGATTTCGAGCGCTATGTGAAGTCGACCAATGCGCGGCCGCGTGCGACCCGGCGCGGCCACTCGGTGGTCTATGACGAGCGCAGCGGCAATTTCATCCGCCGCAGCGGTGTGGACTGGCGTTCCGATTACGATGGCGCGCGCGCACTGGGCAATTCGCCGGTGATGCATGTGAGCGTGCGTGATGCCGAAAACTACGCGGCGTGGCTGTCCGAGCAGACAGGACGCAGCTACCGGCTGCCCAGCGAGGCCGAATTCGAGTACGCGCTGCGTGCCGGCAGCAGTGGCCGTTATCCGTGGGGCGACGCCGGCACGCCGCCGCCCGGCGCTGGCAACTTCACCGGCAGCAAGGATGTCTCGCCCTCGGGGCGGCACTGGCACAACGCCTTCGTCGGCTATGGCGATGGCTGGTGGGGGCCCGCGCCGGTGGCCAGTTTCCAAGCCAATGCCTTCGGCCTGCACGACATGGCCGGCAATCTCAGCGAGTGGGTGGCCGACTGCTGGCATGCCAGCTACCGGCGTGCGCCGTCCGATGGTGTCGCCTGGTTCAACCCGGGCTGCCGGTCGCGGGTGATCCGGGGCGGCAACTGGGCCAATGCGCCCGAGCAGACCCGTGCGGCCTGGCGGCAATCGCAGGACTCGGACACCACCAACGCGCGCATCGGCTTCCGTCTGGTGCGGGGCATCTGAGCATCGGGCTTCACCCGCTGCTGGCGTCCGCGCACTAAGATTGCGCCGTGCCCGCCGGCCGGCGGGGCCTGCTGGAAGACACCGATGCGCAACGATCCCTTTTCCCGCTCGCCGCAAGGCCCGCAGCGGCGCGGCCTGTTCGGCAACATCCGCTGGTGGGTGCTGCTGCTGGCGGCGGGCTATGCGGTGTTCTACTGGTTCTCCAATCGCACGGTCGATCCCTACACCGGCGAGAAGGTGATGATCGACAGCAGCCTGGATGCGCGCCAGGAGACCGCGCTCGGGCTGCAGGCCTACCAGCAGATCCTGTCGCAGGAACGGCCGATGGATCCGAATGCGCCGATCGCGCGTGATGTGCGCGACATCGCCCAGCGCCTGATCGCCAAGGTGGACGTGGTGGAGACCGCGCTGGCACAGGAGCACGGCGTGCAGCCGGCGCATTTCGCGCGGGATTTCCAGTGGGAAGTGAATGTGATCCCGTCCGAGCAGGCCAATGCGTTCTGCCTGCCGGGTGGCAAGATGGCGGTCTACACCGGCCTGGTGCCGGTGGCGCGTACGCGTGACGCGATGGCGGTGGTGATGGGCCATGAGATCGCCCATGCGCTTCTACGCCATGGTGCACAGCGGATGGCGCAGCAGAAGCTGACCCAGATCGGGCAGATGGCTGGTGCCGCCAGCGGCATGGATGCGCAGCAGCAACAGATGATGATGTCGGCGATGGGCTACGGCTACCTGCTGCCCTATGCGCGCAGCCACGAGACGCAGGCCGATGAAGTGGGGCTGATGCTGGCCGCAGCGGCCTGCTTCGATCCCCGCGAGGCGGTGCCGCTGTGGCAGCGCATGGGCCAGGCCAGTGGCGGCCAGGCGCCGCCGGAGTTCGCCTCCACCCACCCGAACTCGGGTACCCGCATCCAGAACCTGCAGGCGCTGATGCCGAAGGCGCTCGAGTACCGGCAGAAGTTCTGCGAGCAGGCAAAGTAGGGGAGGCGGCAGGGCTTGCAGCCCTGCACCCGCTGCGAACCAAGGCAACAGCAACAGCCGAAGCAGAAGCGGGTTTCCTGTGGGTAGGCGGGGTGGGGCCAGTTGCGGGAGACGCCGTAAACCCATCCATGGGGGCTTGGCCGCGGCATCCATGCCGCGGACACTCCCGCAACCGGACCCACCCCGCCTTCGACAGATTCTCGCGATCTGTCGGAATGGCGTGGGGTCAGATCCGTTTTCCTACGGAAAACGGATCTGACCCCGAATTGATTCGATATCTGACAGAGATTCATCCACGCATGGCGTGGATCTACCGATCCGTCGCCGGGAAACTGTCGGGGGGGGCGGTGTGGCTGTGCAGGACCGTTGGTGCCATCGAGCCCCCAAGGGTGAGGGCGCTTTGCTTGCGAAGCACTGCTTCGCAAGCGCCCGAACGCACAGCCGCCGGCGGCTGGGCCGGACCGCGCAGCGGGGTTTACGGCGCGTCCTGCACAGCCACACCGCCCCGCCATCCCGCGGAATGCCAGCTTTGGCTGTTGCTTCGGCTGTTGCTTGAACGCTTCGGCAGGTGCAGGGCGCAGCCCTGCCGAACCCCTTTACTTGACCTGCACGTCGATCACGCCGTCGCCGACGCGGGCCCGCAGGGCGTCACCGGGCTGTACCTGATCAACCTTCCGCACCAGGGTGCCATCATCGCTGCGGGTCAGGATGCTGTAGCCACGCGCCACGGTCGCCAGCGGGCTGACTGCTTCAAGTGAACGCGCCAGTCCGCGCAGTCGCAGTGCATCGCGCTCCAGCAGGCGCTGCATCGCGGCCTGCGGCCGCCCGCGCAGGGCAGCCAGACGGCGCTGCATCGCATCGAGCTGGCGCTGCGGATGGTGCCCGCGCAGCACTGCCGCCGCATGACGCAGGCGCGCGGCGCGACGCTCCTGCTGCTGGTTGAACGCCGCATGCAGGCGCCGGCCCAGATCCAGCTGGCGTCGGCGCAACAAGTCCAGCCGCGCCTGCGGGCTCTGGGCGTTCAGGCGCAGCAGGGCGCGGTCGGCGCGCTGCATCGCCTGCTGCATCGCATGCCGTTGCAGCTGCACCATGCGCGCGGCCGTGCGGCGCAGGCGCAGGGCCAGTTCGCGCTGGTCGGGTACCAGCAGTTCAGCTGCCACCGAAGGCGTCGGCGCACGCAGGTCGGCGGCGAAGTCGCTGAGGCTGAAGTCGGTTTCGTGGCCGACCGCCGAAACCACTGGGGTGTGGCTGGCGGCGATCGCACGGGCCAGGGCTTCGTCATTGAAGGCCCACAGGTCTTCCAGCGAACCGCCGCCGCGGGTCAGCAGGATCACGTCGTAGCGACCACTGGCATCGGCCGCCTGCAGCAGGCGGGTGATCTGCGCGGCGGCGCTGCTGCCCTGCACCAGGGTCGGCAGCAGGTCGACTTCCAGCAGCGGGAAACGGCGGCCGAGCACGCTCAGCACATCGCGCACGGCGGCGCCGGTCGGCGAGGTGATCACTGCCAGACGTTGTACATGCGCCGGCAGTGGCCGTTTGCGCGCCGGGTCGAACAGGCCCTCGGCCTCCAGCCGTGCCTTCAGTTCCTCGAAGGCGCGGCGCAGTGCGCCTTCGCCCGCCTCCTCCATGTGGTCCAGCACCATCTGGTACTCGCCACGGGCGTCGTACAGGGTCACCTTGCCGCGCACCAGCACGCGCATGCCTTCGCGCGGCACGAACTTCAGGTACTGCGCCTTCATCCGGAACATTGCGGCGCGCAGCTGCGCACGCGCGTCCTTCAGGGTGAAATACAGGTGACCGGAGGCAGGACGCGCCACGCTGCCCAGTTCGGCCTCGACCCAGATCGCCGGGAAACTGCCTTCCAGCAGGTCGCGGGCCAGGGTGTTGAGCTGGCTGGGGGTGAAAATGTCGTTGTTGCGTGGCTGCATGGGAACGGCGTGCTGCGGGTGGAGCGGGGGCTCAGGATCGCACGTCAGCGCGCCGTGTGCTGGCCCAGCGCCCACTGCACGTGTTCACGCACCAGCGGCGAGGGATCATCGACGCGGGTCTGCAACGCGGCCAATGCTTCGGCCGAGGACGGTGCGTTGCCCAGTGCCACGGCGATGTTGCGCAGCCAGCGCTCGTGCCCGCTGCGGCGGATCGGGCTGCCCTCGGTGCGGCGCAGGAACTCGGCCTCGTCCCAGGCGAACAGCTGGTCCAGGCGCGCGGTATCGAGGTTGTTGCGCGCGCGGAAATCGGCTTCGTCGGTGCGCTTGGCGAACTTGTTCCAGGGGCAGACCAGCTGGCAGTCGTCGCAGCCGTAGATGCGGTTGCCGATCAACGGACGCATGTCTTCGGGAATGGCGCCGTCGTGCTCGATGGTGAGGTAGGAAATGCAGCGCCGCGCGTCCAGCCGCTGCGGGCCGGTGATGGCCTGGGTCGGGCAGACATCGATGCAACGCGTGCAGGTGCCGCAGTGCGCCGTGGCCGGCGTGTCGATCGGCAACGGGATGTCGATGTAGATCTCGCCGATGAAGAACCATGAACCGCCATGGCGGTCGATCAGGCAGGTGTGCTTGCCGATCCAGCCGAGGCCGGCGTTGCGCGCCAGTGCGCGTTCCAGCACGGGGGCGGAATCGACGAACACGCGGTAGCCCAGTGGCGCTACTTCATCGTTGATCTGCGTCGCCAGCTTCTGCAGGCGGTTGCGCATCAGCTTGTGATAGTCGCGGCCCAGCGCGTAGCGCGCCACGTAGGCGCGGCCCGGGTCGGCCAGGGTCGCCCAGGCTTCGGTGTCGTCCTTGTGGCTGTAGTCCATGCCCACTGAAATCACGCGCACGGTGCCGGGCAGCAGCTCGGCCGGTCGCGCGCGCAAGGTGCCGTGGCGCGCCATCCAGTCCATCGTGCCGTACAGGCCCTGGCCCAGCCAGTCGGCCAGGTGCGCTTCATCCTCGCCCAGTTCGATACCAGCGATGCCGCAGCGCTGGAAGCCATGCGCACGCGCCAGTTCGCGGATGCGCTGCACGGCCTGGACCGGATCGACAGGGGTGGGGGCGGGGGACATGTGCACCAGTATAAAATCCCTGCATGGCCAACCTTGCCGATCTGTTCGATTCCGCTGCCGCGCGTGCGCTTGATGCGCAGGCCTCGGCGTTGGCCGCCGACGGCGGCTGGGGCCTGATGGCGCAGGCCGGCCAGGCCGCCTGGCAGTGCCTGCTGCAGCATTGGCCGCAGGCGCGGCGGATCGGCGTGGTGGTCGGCGCTGGCAACAATGGGGGCGATGGCCATGTGCTGGCCCGTCACGCGCTGCAGGCCGGGCGCGAGGTGACAGTGATCGCCCTGCCGGGCAGGCCGCCCTCGACCGCGCTGGCACAGCGTGCAGCATCTGAATTCAGGTCCGGCGGCGGCACCATCACCGATTTCGACGGCATGCTGCCCGAGGCCGACGTCTGGGTCGATGCCCTGTTCGGGCTGGGCTTTGATCGCGCGCCGGAGGGTACGGCGCAGGCGTTGATTACCGCGCTCAACGCGCAGACTGCGCCGGTGCTGGCGCTGGATGTTCCCAGTGGCGTCGATGCCGACCGTGGGGCGGTGCCGGGCGTAGCAGTGCGCGCTGCACTGACCCTGCAGTTCATCGTGGCGCATCGCGGGCTGTATTCCGGCGATGCGCTGGATCATTGCGGGCACAAGGTCCTGGCGCCCCTGCTGTTGCCCGCGGCGGCCTGGCAAGGCGTGGTACCCGCTGCGGAGCACTGGACGCAGGTGAGGTTGCGGGCCCTGTTGCCACCGCGCCGCGCCAATACCCACAAGGGCGAATCCGGGCACGTGCTGTGCGTCGGCGGCAACCACGGCAGCGGCGGTGCCATCGCGATGGCGGCCGAAGCCGCCTTGCGCGCGGGTGCGGGGCTGTTGAGCCTGGGCACCCGCCGCGACCACGTCGGTCCACTGCTGGCCCGGTTGCCCGAGGCCATGACCCATGCACTGGAAGATGGCGATGTGCTGCCGGCGCTGCTGGACAAGGCGAAGGTGGTGGCGATCGGGCCCGGTCTGGGCCAGGACGAATGGGCACGCGCCTTGTTTGCGCGGGTGCTGGCCAGCAACAAGCCATTGGTGGTCGATGCTGACGCCCTGAACCTGCTGGCGCAGGATCCCCGCGCGTTGCCCGATGCCATTCTCACACCGCACCCGGGCGAGGCCGCGCGCCTGCTCGGCTGCAGCACGGCTGAAATCCAGGCCGACCGCTACACCTGTGCGCACATGCTGGCCGAGCGCTTCCATGCCGTGGTGGTGCTGAAGGGCGCTGGCAGCATCGTGGCAGCGCCTGGGCAAACGCCCCGGTTGATCGCTGCCGGTAACCCAGGGATGGCCGCGGGAGGCATGGGCGACCTGCTCACCGGCATCATCGCCAGCCTGCGCGCGCAGGGCCTTGCGGCCTTCGATGCCGCGGCCGCGGGCGCGCTGCTGCATGCGCTGGCGGGCGATGCAGCTGCCGCCGATGGCGCGCGCGGCCTGCTTCCTACTGATCTGCTGGCGCCGCTGCGGCGACTGGCCAACCCGGACCTCTCCCCATGACCGAATTCTTCCTTGCCGACAGCGACGCCACCGAACTGCTCGGGCAGTGGCTGGCGGCCACCCGGCCGCCGCAGGCGCTGATCGAACTGCGCGGCGACCTGGGTGCCGGCAAGTCCACCACGGCCCGCGCGCTGCTGCGCGCGCTGGGCGTGCAGGGCGCGATCCGCAGCCCCACCTACACCCTGGTCGAGCGCTATCCGCTGGCCAGTGGCGGCGAGGCGTGGCACCTGGACCTGTATCGCATCGGCCAGGCCGGTGAGCTGGATTTCCTCGGCCTGGACGAGGGCAGCGCGGTGCTGTGGCTGGTCGAATGGCCGGAACGGGGCGCCGGCGCGCTGCCGCCGACCGACCTGGTGGTGGCGCTGGAGATCGAGGGGCAGGGACGACGCGTCCGTCTCACTGGGGCCAGCGACGTAGGACATGAATGGCTGGAACGGTTGCCGCAAGGGGGCGACTTGCAGGCCATTTCTGTCGGCTGACGAGAACAAAGACCGGCAGGTTACGGATTATTAAGGAAAAAAGTGTTGCATTCCGTTCAGCGCGGTGATTGAATCCTGAGCCATGCGCCCGGGGAACCGTCTCATCGCCATCTGTGCCGCCGTCGGACTGGGTCTGGCGAGCGTCAGTACGTGGGCGGGTGAAGTCCGACAGGTCCTGCTGAACACCGGCGCTACCGGCACCCGTGCCGAGATCTCGCTGGTCGGCAGTGGCGGCTACAAGACCCTGTCGCTGGCCGGCCCGAACCGCCTGGTGGTCGATTTCCCCGACTCCAGCGCCATACGCAACCTGAAGATGCCGGCCGCGCAGGGCGTGGTCACGGCGGTGCGTACCGGACAGCCGGTCCCGGGCACGTTCCGCGTCGTTTTCGACCTCGCCGAATCGGTGGCGCCGTTCCGCCCGCAGATGCAGCGCGAGGGCAATGAATCCAAGCTGGTGATCGAATGGCCGGGCGATGGCGCGGCCTTGGCCAGCAGCCGCCCGGCGGCGACGCCAGCCGTGCAGCCGCAGGCGCCCGCGGCGGGAGCTGCACCAGTACCGACTCCGGCCGAGAGCGCGCAGTCGCGCACCGATGCCGCGCGTGCCACGGCCCTGCTGACCGCACAGGTACAGCAGCAGGCCAGCGCCACTGCCGCCGCACCGGCCACGCCGACCCCGGCACCGACCACCGCGCCGGCCCAGGTTGCTGCGGCCGGTGTCACCGCCAGCAGCACGCCGTCGTCCTCGCCGGCCGCGATCCTCGCCGGCCAGCGCACCGCAGCGGTGGTGACCACGCCGCCGGCCACCGTGCCTACACCGGCACCGACGCCGGTGGAACCGCCGCGTCCTGTCATGCCCAGCGATGCGTCGCGTATCCGCATGCAGGCCGGCATGCGCCACCTGGTGGTGGCGATCGATCCCGGACACGGCGGCCAGGACCCGGGTGCGATCGGCCCGACCGGCAAGCGCGAGAAGGATGTCACTCTGGCAGTGGCGCGCGAGCTGGCCCGCCAGGTCAACGCCACGCCGGGCCTGAAGGCCTACCTGACGCGCGACAGCGACGTGTTCATTCCGCTGCCGATGCGTGCGCAGAAGGCGCGTGCGAACAAGGCGGACATCTTCATCTCGATCCATGCCGACGCGGCCGAAAACCGCTCGGCCACGGGCTCATCGGTCTACGTGCTGTCGACCAAGGGCGCCTCTTCGCAGCGCGCCCGCTGGCTGGCGGACAAGGAAAACGCGGCCGACCTGGTCGGTGGCGTGCGCCTGCAGCAGACCGAAGGCACCCTGGCCAACGTGCTGCTGGACCTGGCGCAGAGCGGCTACATGAAGGCGTCCGAAGACGCGGCCGGCCACGTGCTGGGCGGCCTGAAGCGGATCGGCAACAACCACAAGCCGAACATCGAGCGCGCCAACTTCGCGGTGCTGCGCACCTCGGACATGCCGGCGATGCTGGTGGAAACCGCGTTCATCTCCAATCCGGATGAAGAACGCCGCCTGATGGACCCGGCGTACCAGCGCAAGATCGCTGGCGCCGTGCTGGACGGCGTGCACACCTTCTTCAGCCGCCAGCCGCCGCCGGGGACGTTGTATGCGGCCCGCGCCCAGGCCGAGATCGACGCGGCCGGCACCATGGCCGGCGGCAGCAAGTAAGCCGCCGAAGGCGGGTTGCTGCTTTCCGTAGAGTCGAGCCGCGCTCGACTGGGCCTTGTCGGTAGCCCGCAGTCGAGCATGGCTCGACTCTATCCTCGGCAGCTCCGCTATCATCGACCCATGAAGTCTGCTGCCCATCACCTCCCATGAGCGCGCCCGGTCCGCGCCCGATCCGGCCGTTGCCGGAGATCCTCATCAACCAGATCGCCGCTGGCGAAGTGGTCGAACGGCCCGCGTCGGTGGTCAAGGAACTGGTCGAGAACGCGATCGATGCCGGCGCCAGCCGCGTCGACATCGATCTGGAAGAGGGCGGTGTGCGCCTGATCCGCATCCGTGACAATGGCAGCGGCATCGCACCGGAGCAGCTGCCGCTGGCGGTATCGCGCCACGCCACCAGCAAGATCGCCGACCTGGACGATCTGGAATCGGTGGCAACGCTGGGGTTCCGCGGTGAAGCGCTGCCTTCGATCGCCTCGGTCAGCCGCTTCACCCTGGCCTCGCGCCGCGCGCATGACGAGCACGGTTCGGCGTTGCAGATCGAAGGCGGCAAGATCGGCGAGGTGACCCCGCGCGCGCACGCGCCGGGCACCACGGTGGAAGTGCGCGAGCTGTTCTACAACGTGCCGGCGCGGCGCAAGTTCCTGCGCGCCGAGCGCACCGAACTGGGCCATATCGAAGAGTGGCTGCGTTCGCTGGCGCTGGCACGGCCGGATGTCGAGCTGCGCGTGTCGCACAACGGCAAGGCCTCGCGTCGTTACAAGCCGGGCGATCTGTATTCCGATACACGCCTTGCCGAAACGCTGGGCGAGGATTTCGCCAACCAGGCCGTGCGCGTGGACCACAGCGGTGCCGGACTGCGCCTGCATGGCTGGATCGCGCAGCCGCATTATTCGCGCGCGAGCGCCGACCAGCAGTACCTGTACGTCAACGGTCGCTCGGTGCGTGACCGCAGCGTCGCCCACGCAGTGAAGATGGCCTACGGCGATGTGCTGTACCACGGCCGCCAGCCGGCCTATGTGCTGTTCCTGGAACTGGATCCGACCCGCGTCGACGTCAACGTGCACCCTGCCAAGCACGAAGTGCGCTTCCGTGATTCGCGGCTGGTCCATGATTTCGTCTACCGCACGCTGAAGGATGCGCTGGCCGATACCCGCGCCGGCATGTCGGCGCAGGAGATCGGTGCCGGTGCTGCGCAGCCGGTGGATGCCACGGCCATGCCGATGGCATCGAGCGCAGGCGCGTCGGGATTCGGGCTGGTGCGTGGGCCCGCGCCGGGTGCCGGCTCGGGAGGTGGTGGTGGCGGATTCTCCGGATGGCGCCCGCAGCAGCCGCTGGGCCTGCAGGTGGCCGATGCACCGGCTGCCTATGCCGCGCTGTATGCCGCACCGGCCGGCGCCGAGCGCGGTGCTGCGCTGCCGCCGATGCCGACCGAGAACGGACTGCCGGTCACCAGTGCCGACGCAGGCGTGCCGCCGCTGGGCTATGCGATCGCGCAGCTGCATGGCATCTACATCCTGGCCGAGAACGCCGAAGGCCTGATCGTGGTCGACATGCATGCGGCCCACGAACGCATCGGCTACGAGCGCCTGAAGAACGCGCACGATGGCATCGGCCTGCAGTCGCAGCCGTTGCTGGTGCCGATCACGCTGGCAGTGGGCGAGCGCGAGGCCGACACCGCCGAGAGCGAAGCTGAAACCCTGGCGGCGCTCGGCTTCGAGGTGACCCGTGCCGGCCCCGGTTCGCTGCACGTGCGCAGTATTCCGGCATTGTTGGCGCATGCCGAACCGGAAGGGCTGCTGCGCGACGTGCTGACCGACCTGCGCGAGCATGGCCAGAGCCGCCGCGTGGCCAGTGCACGCGACGAACTGCTTTCGACCATGGCCTGCCACGGCGCGGTGCGTGCCAACCGGCGCTTGACCCTGCCGGAAATGAACGCGCTGCTGCGCGACATGGAAATCACCGAACGGTCCGGCCAGTGCAACCACGGCCGACCGACCTGGGCCCGTTTTTCGCTGGCGGAGATCGACCGCTGGTTCCTGCGCGGACGTTGAGGGGAGCATCGATGCGTTATCGGGGAATGGCGGGCCTGCTGGCCGCCGTGGTGTTGGCCGCCTGCAGCCCGGCAACACCGCCGGTGCCGACGGCCGCTGAAGATCCGGCCTACGCGGCCGCGCAGCAACAATGGCGTGTAGCGCGCTACCAGGACCTGACCCGGCCCGATGGCTGGACGGCGCTGGTGGGCCTGCACTGGCTGCAGAACAAATCGCATTTCGTTGGCAGCGGCGCTACCAACGGCATCCGCCTGACGGTTGGCCCGGACAAGCTGGGCCTGCTGCGTCGCGAAGGGACGCAGTGGTGGTTCACGCCTGAAGCCGGTGTCGATGTCAGTCATGATGGCCTGCCGGTGCGCGGCCGCATCCGCGTTGACACCGACAAGGACGCGCAACCGACGCTGCTGGCCTTCGATGGCGGCAAGGGCCAGCTCAGCATCATCCGCCGGGGGCCGCGGGACGCGCTGCGGGTCAAGCATGCCGATGCGCCTGCGCGGCGTGACTTTGCCGGCCTGCAGTACTGGCCGGGCGGCGTGGACTGGCAGGTGCAGGCGCGCTTCATCGCGCACCCGCCGGGCAAGACCCTGCCGATCGTCGACATCACCGGCCTGACCACCGAGATGCCCAATGCCGGCGCGGTCGAGTTCGAACGCGATGGTCGCAGCTGGCGGCTGGAAGCGATCGGTGCGCCCGGGCAGCCGCTGTTCCTGATCTTCGCCGACCGCACCAGCGGCCGCGGCAGCTATCCGGCCGGTCGCTACCTGGATACCGATGCGCCCGCCGCAGACGGCACCGTGCGCATCGATTTCAACCATGCCTACAACCCGCCGTGCGCGTTCACCGCCTACGCCACCTGTCCGCTGGCGCCACCGGAAAACCGGCTGGACCTGCACGTGGAAGCGGGCGAGAAGGCGTACCACCTGCCTGAAGGAGAAGGCTGACCATGCCGATCAAACACCTGTTCCGTGCCGCGCTGCTGATGGCGGCGTGCGCGATGGCACCCCTGGCCACTGCCCGCGATGCGCCGGGCACCACGGCTGCGGCCGCGACCGCGGCGGCGGCCAAGCCGCCCGTACCGCTGTTGTGGAAAGTCACCGGCCCGGGCGATGCACGCGTGTACCTGCTGGGGTCGTTCCACCTGCTGAAGCCGCAGGACTACCCGCTGTCGCCCGATGTCGAGCAGGCGTTCGAGGCCTCGCAGCGGGTGGTGTTCGAGCTGTCGCCGGAAGACATGCAGTCGCCGCAGCTGGCCAGCCGCATGGTGCAGGCCGCGACCCGCACCGATGGCAGCGAGCTGAAGCGTGATCTGGATGCGCCGACCTGGCAGAAGCTGCAGGCCTTTGCTGCCCAGAACCAGCTGCCGCTGGCGCAGATGCAGGGCATGAAGGCCTGGTTTGTCGGCCTGAGCATTTCGGTCGGGCAGATGCAGAAACTGGGCCTGGACCCGGCGCTGGGCCTGGACCGCCACTTCATGGAGCGTGCGCAGAAGACCGGCCGCAAGACGGCGGGCCTGGAGGACATCGATACCCAGATCGGCATGCTTGACGGGATGACGGTGCAGGAGCAGCGGCAGATGCTGGCCGAAGCGCTGGACCAGGCCGGCAAGGCCGATGAGCAGGCGCGGCTGCTGCATGATGCATGGCGTCGCGGCGACGAGCGCCTGCTGTGGACCAAGATGGCGGCGGAGATGCGCCAGCAGTATCCGCAGCTGTACCAGCGCATCAACACCGGGCGCAACGATGCCTGGGTGCCGAAGCTGCAGCCGTACCTGCAGGCCGGGCAGGGCGGTACGCTGGTGGTGGTCGGCACGCTGCACCTGCTGGGCAGTGATGGCGTGGTCGAGAAGCTGAAGGCCAAGGGCTACAAGGTCGAGCGCGTGTGCACGGGGTGCAAGGCGAAACGCTGACGCATCGTTGGCGCGATGCCAAACAGAACGGCGCGCCAGGGGCGCGCCGTTTTCGTATCAGCCGTAGCTGCCGTTCAGCGGCGGGTCTTGCCGCCGGTGCCGGTGCCCGGTTCGCCGGGCTTGTTGCCGGTGCCGGTTCCCGTTCCGGTACCGCCGGGGCGCGGGCCACCGAAACCGCTGCCCATGCTGCGCTGGAATTCCTGCCACAACTCCAGGTTGCGCTCGGTCAGCTGGTTCATCATCGCCCACGGGGTCTGGCCCAGCAGGTTGCCCATCTGCTGGCGGAACTGCTGCTGCTGGTCGAGGAAGACCTGCATGCTGCGCTCCAGATAGTTGCCCATGAAGCCCTGCAGGGAATCGCCGTAGAAGCGGATCAGCTGGCTCAGCAGCTGGGTGGACAGCATCGGCTCGCCGTCCTGTTCCTGGTCGGCGATGATCTGCAGCAGGACCGATCGAGTGAGGTCGTCGCCGCTCTTGGCGTCGCGGACTTCGAAGTCTTCACCATCCAGGATCAGCTGGCGCACGTCCTCGATGGTGATGTAGCTGGAGATCTCGGTGTCGTAGAGACGGCGGTTCGGATACTTCTTGATGATGCGGGTCGCAGCCATGAAGCGGTACTCGTCACAGTAGACGCGCAGCATGGCGCAGTGCAGCAGCGGTTGCAACCGCCCCAGCCCCCGCCAGGCTTGGCTTTCAGGGGCGATCATGTTGCGCAACAAGGGTTTGCGTGCTGCGCAGCATGACCATCGGCAGGGGCCGCCGGTGCATGCCGCGGCGCCCCCTGCGCGGCTCACCAGCCCATGTGGTGTCCGCCGTTGATGTCCAGGTTGCTGCCGGTGATCCACGAGGCTTCCTCGGCCACCAGGAAGGACACGCCATAGGCGATTTCTTCCGGCTTGCCGAGGCGTCCGGTCGGGATGTCGGCGATGATCTTGGCGCGCACGTCCTCCGGAACCGCCATCACCATGTCGGTGGCGACGTAGCCGGGCGAAATGGTGTTGACAGTGATGCCGAAGCCGGCGTTCTCGCGGGCCAGCGAGATGGTGAAGCCGTGCATGCCGGCCTTGGCCGCAGCGTAGTTGGCCTGGCCGTACTGGCCCTTCAGGCCGTTGATCGAGCTGATCTGGATGACCCGGCCCCAGCCGCGGCGGCGCATGCCCTCGATGACCGGCCGGGTGACGTTGAACACCGAGTTGAGATTGGTGTTGATCACATCGTGCCACTGGTCCGCGCGCATGCGGTGGAAGGTGGTGTCACGGGTGATGCCGGCGTTGTTGACCAGGATCTCGACCGGGCCCAGCTCGGCCTCGACGGCGCGCACGAGTGCTTCGGCGCTGTCCGGATCGGAGACATCGCCCGGGAAGATCGCCACGTGGTAGCCGCGCTCGGTCATCGCCTGCTGCCAGGCGCGGGCCTTGGCCTCGTCGCGGTAGTTGGTGGCGACCCGGTGGCCCTGGTCGGCCAGGCGTTGGCAGATGGCGGTACCGATGCCGCCGGTTCCGCCGGTGACCAGTGCGACGCGAGATGTCATGGAGTGCTGTCCGGGTATCAGGTGGGGGAAGGGGGATTCTGCAACATCGGCGCGGAAAGTGCGCCGGCCGGCAACAGGATGTCGGTCCGCGGCAGCCGCGCCGGGTCGAACGCCCGTTGCGCAGCCTCCAGCAGCGCATCCCGCTCATCGGCGCCGTCCAGTGCGGCAGGCGCCTGGCCCAGCAGCTGCCAGAGCGCGCGCAATACCGGCACCGGCCGCGTGCTGTCCACCGGCAGCGACGCCAGCGACTTGGACAGTTTGTGCCCCGGTGCATCGAGCAGCAGCGGCAGGTGCCAGTAGCGTGGCACGGCCAGGCCCAGCGCCTGCTGCAGCAGGATCTGCCGCGCGGTGGAATCGAGCAGGTCGGCGCCGCGCACCACTTCGGTCACGCCCTGTTCGGCGTCATCGACCACCACGGCCAACTGGTAGGCCCAGCAGCCATCTGCACGGCGCAGCACGAAGTCGCCAACCTCGGCATGCACGTCCTGGTGCTGCGGCCCGCGCAGGCCATCATTGAAGTGCACGATGCTGCCGCGTGGCACGCGGAAGCGGACGGCAGGGTCCGGTCGTGGCTGTCGCGCAACGCAGCGGTGGTGGATGCCGCCGCTGGCGGCCAGTTCGCTGCGGCTGCAGTGGCAGACAAAGGCCAGATCGCTGGCCAGCAGCACGTCGAGCGCGGCCTGGTAGGCCTCCCCGCGCGCGCTCTGCCACAGGACCGGGCCGTCATGGGTGAGGCCGAAGGCGGCCAGCGCCTGCAGTTGTGCCTCCGCGGCGCCAGGCACCGTGCGCGGCGGATCGACGTCTTCAATGCGCAGCCGCCACAGGCCGCCGTGATGGCGGGCGAGCAGCCAGCTGCCGAAGGCGGCAAGCAGGGATCCGGGGTGGAGCAGGCCGGTCGGCGAGGGCGCGAAGCGGCCGCAGGAAATGGGGGAGGTCATGCTGGCTGAATCGTCGGTCAGGTTGGCGCTTGAATTCAAGCTGACCACACCGCAAATTGACTGGTATCGACCCCTTCCGAGCCGGATTTTCCCATGTTTACCCGCATTGCCCTGTTCCTGGCGACCAACTTCGCGGTCCTGATCCTCGCCAGCATCGTGATGTCGTTGCTGGGGGTCAATCCGAGCCAGATGAGTGGCCTGCTGGTCATGGCCGCGATCTTCGGCTTCGGTGGCTCCTTCATCTCGCTGCTGCTGTCCAAGTGGATGGCCAAGCGCTCCACCGGTGCGGTGGTGATCACCGAGCCGCGCAACCAGACCGAGCGCTGGCTGCTGGCCACCGTCGAGCGGCAGGCCAAGGCGGCCGGCATCGGCATGCCCGAAGTGGCGGTCTATGACGGCCCGGAGATCAATGCCTTCGCCACCGGTGCCAACCGCAACAACGCGCTGGTGGCGGTGTCCACCGGCCTGCTGCACAACATGAGTGAAGACGAGGCCGAAGCGGTGCTGGGCCACGAGATCGCCCACGTCGCCAACGGTGACATGATCACCATGGCACTGCTGCAGGGCGTGTTGAACACCTTCGTGATCGTGCTGGCCCGCGTGGTCGGCGGCATCATCGACAGCGCGCTGTCGGGCAACCGCGAAGGCGGCGGCCGCGGCTTCGCCTACTACATCATCGTGTTCGTGCTGGAGATGGTGTTCGGCCTGTTCGCCACGATGATCTCGATGTGGTTCTCGCGCCACCGCGAGTTCCGTGCCGATGCGGGTGGTGCCTCGCTGGCGGGCCGCCAGAAGATGATCGCCGCGCTGGAGCGCCTGCAGCTGAACCACGGCCAGAGCACGCTGCCGACCCAGATTGCCGCCTTCGGCATTTCCGGTTCGACGGCCAAGAAGCTGTTCATGAGCCACCCGCCGCTGGAAGAGCGCATCGCCGCGCTGCGGGCGTCGACGGCGGCGTAAGCCACCGCTCCACGGTAGTGCAGGAACGCCTGGCTTCGCGCCGGGCGTTTTTGTTTGCGCGATGCATTGCTGATGCCGGATCGTGCCCGGCGGATCGTTTCCGCGCCTGCGGGGAGGTGTCACTTTCTTTGCTCGTGCAAAGAAAGTAACCAAAGAAACACGCCGCCGGGGCGCGAGCCGACGTGCTGCGCACGCCGGTACCCTGCGCTCCTCGGCCCGTCGAGGGACGGTGCGGGAACTCGCTGCGCTCAGACACCCGCACCTCTTCGCCCTCGCCGGACCTGCGGTGCTCGGCTCGCTCAAGGCGGACCCAAGGTCAAATGCCACAGCTGCACCCAGTACATCTTCGCGATGCGTGGCTGCTGTTGTTCTTGATCTTGACCTTCCAGTCCGCCTTGAGCGAGCCGAGCATCGCAGGGGAATCAGGGGCGAAGAGGCGCCGGTGTCTGAGCGCAGCGAGTTCGGCGCCGTCCCCTGATTCTCCGAGAAGCGCAGGGAACCGTCGCGTAGCGACGGCTCGCGGCCGGCGGAGCGTTTCTTTGGTTACCTTCTTTGCGCGCAAAGAAAGTGACACCCCTCCGCGGTCGCGGAAACGACTCTCCGTGCGCACAAACGAAAACGGCACCCTCGCAGGTGCCGTCTCCATGAACCGCATTACGCGAAACCTCAGAACTTCGCGTCGAACTCCGCCGCATAGCCGGTGTTGACCAGCACCTTCTGCAGCGACTCGGCCACCTTCAGGTTGCCGGCCACGATCTGGTGGGTCTCCGGGCCACGGTTGTCCATGCGGCCCAGGGTCGCGCCCTTGAAGTCGCAGACCTTGCCACCCGCCTCGCGGACCAGCAGCAGGCCGGCGGCGATGTCCCACGCCTTCACGCCGGCTTCGAAGTAGGCGTCGGCGCGGCCGCAGGCCACGTAGGCCAGGTCCAGTGCGGCCGAGCCGGTGCGGCGGATGTCCTCGCCGTGCACCAGCAGGGCGTCAACCGCCTTCAGCTGGGCGCTGGCACGGCTGCGCTCGCGCGGTGCGAAGCCGGTGTGGATCATCGTGCCTTCCAGGTCCTTGCGATCGGCCACGCGGATGCGGCGGTCGTTCAGCACGGCGCCAGCGCCACGGCTTGCGGTGAACAGTTCATTGCGCAGCGGGTCGAAGATGACCGCATCGGTCGGTTCGCCATTCTCGACCAGGGCGATCGACACGCAGTAGTGCGGCACGCCGCGCAGGTAATTGCTGGTGCCGTCCAGCGGGTCGATGACCCACATCTGGCGGCGCTCGCCCTGCACGCCACCTTCTTCGCCGAAGATGCCGTAGTCCGGGTAAGCGCGCTTGAGTTCCTTGACGATGACCTTTTCCGCGTCCGCATCCACTTCGCTGGCGTAGTCCATCCGGCCCTTCTGCACTACGTTCAGTGCCTCGAGCTTGTTGATGTTGCGCAACAGGACGTTGCCGGCGAGGCGGGCGGCCTTGACCATGACGGTGACGGCGGGTTTCTGCATGGCGTGGGCTCCCGGAAAGGCAGAAGAGATGGACTGGCGGGGGAAAAGAGCGGGTCCGGCGCAGTGGCCGGCCGCACAGTTTACCATTGGTCATCGTCCAGCTCGACCTTTTCCCTGTTCATGTCCCAGTTTCCCGCCGCCACCCGCCTCCGATTCGTCCTGGTCGGTACCCAGCACCCCGGCAACATGGGCGCTGCCGCCCGTGCCCTGAAGACCATGGGCCTGGCCCGCCTGGTGCTGGTCGCCCCCGAAAAACCGCTGGACGAGGAGGCTTTCCGCCGCTCGGCCGGTGCCGAAGACGTGCTGGGGGACGCCCCGGTGGTGGCCACCCTGGCCGAGGCCGTGGCCGATTGCCGACTGGTGCTGGGCTGCACCGCCCGTGCCCGCCGCGTCCAGCTGGAGGAGTACCTGCCGGCCGATGCCGCCGCCCGTGCGGTGGCCAAGGCGGGCGAGGGCGCCGAGGTGGCGCTGGTGTTCGGTCGCGAGCGCACCGGGCTGACCAACGAGGAACTGCAGCTCTGCCATGCGGCGGTGCATATTCCATCCGACCCGGCGTTCAGCTCGCTCAACCTGGCAGCCGCGGTGCAGGTGCTGGCCTATGAAACGCGCATGCAGCTGCTGGGCGCGCAGCCGGCCGCCGACGCCGAGCCGGGTTTCCGCGAACAGGCCGCCAGCCATGAGCAGATGGAGAGCTTCTTCGCCCAGCTCGGCGACACCTTGGACGAGATCGATTTCCACAAGGGCCGCGCACCGGAATCAGCGATGCGCAAGTTGCGCCGCCTGTTCCTGCGCAGCGAGCCGAGCGAGCAGGAAGTGCGCCTGTTGCGCGGCATCCTGGCCGACACCCAGCGCATGGCGCGACTGGCACAAGCGGGCAACAAGGACAGCTGACGACGTTCTCATTTTTTCGGGTAGTCTGTCCGGATACCCAGGGGGGATGAAGCCTGTGTCGGGTCTGCGAAGGGCAGTGCAGAGGGGACTGCTGAGCCTGGTCATGATCCTGCTGGCCGGGACGGTGCATGCAGCACCGGACCCGGTGCTGGTGCTGGGCCGGATCAGCGATGATCCCAAGGCCCATTACGAGCAGCTGCAGCCGTTGCTGGACTATGTGGTGGCACGCATGCATGACGTCGGCATCAAGGAGGGGCGGATCCTGATGGCGCGCGACCCGCAGCAGATGGCCAGCTATCTGCGGCGGGGGCGGGTCGACTGGGTCACGGAAACGTCGGGTACGGCGGTGGCACTCGGCCAGCGCAGTGGCGCGCGGCCGTTGTTGCTGACCGAGCGCAATGGTGTGCGTGAGTACCAGACCGTGTTCTTCGTGCGCCGCGACAGTCCGGTCCAGCGCATCCAGGATATGCGTGGGCATCGCCTGGCGTTGCAGAACACGGCGTCCACCAGTGCCTACCTGGTGCCGGTGATGACGCTGCTGCAGGAGGGGCTGGCGCCGCAGATCCTGGCCGGCGTGTGGGACATGCCGGGCCGGGACAGTGTGGGGTATGTGTTCGCGCGCAGCGAGTTGAACATCGCTACGTTCGTGCACAAGGGCGTGGTTGACGTGGGGGCGGTGAGCAGCGTGGACTGGAACGACGAGCGACGGATGCCGGCGGCATTCCGGCGCGACTTCCGCGAGCTGCTGCGCACCAGGCCCTACCCGCGGGCGGTGGAGATGGTGCGCGCCGACCTCGACCCGCGGGTGCGTGACCGGCTGCAGGACGTCCTGCTGCAGGCGGCCAGTGACCCGCAGGCGCAGGGGGCGTTGCATCGGTTTTTCGGTACTTCCGGTTTCCACCGTGTCGATGCGCATGCGCAGCAGCGGCTGGATGAATTGAAACAAGGATTGACGCGCGTGCGGATGGAAGTGGAATGAAGTGGCTCGGCTCGGGAATGCAGGCCCGGTTCCTGCTCGCGATGGGCGGGGCGATGGTCGTGGTGGTGGCGATCCTGGCAGTGTTGCTGGGGCGGCAGGCGGCGATGCAGGGCGAGGTGCGCAACCTCAGTGGTGGCGTCATCCATGAACTGTTCGACCGCAGCGTGCGCAGCCGCGGCGAAGCGATGGCGCGCGAGCTGTCCGACGCGCTGGCCAACCCGTTGTACTACCGCGACCTGGACCAGGTCGGTGCGCTGGTGCGCAGCACCGCACGGCAGCCGGTCGTGCGCTATGTGCTGGTGTTCGACGACCGTGGCCGGCTGGTGCATGACGGCTCGATCGAGGTGTCCGGCTTCGGCCAGCCGATGGCCGACCCGCTCGCTCCCAAGGCCGCGGTGGCGCAGGCGCTGGTGGTGCAGGAATCGCCCAAGGTGCTCGACAACACCATGCCGATCATGGTCGGCAACCAGCGCATCGGCGGCGTCCGCGTCGGCATGGCGCTGGACGAGGTGCAGCAGCGCGAACAGGCAGCCAATGCCACGCTCGGCGAGCGCCTGCAGCAGGTCGGCAGCCGCCACCTGGGCTGGCTGCTGCTGATGCTGGGCCTGCTGGTGGTGATCGGCGTGGCGGTGATCCTGTACGTGCAGCGCACCCTGGTGGCGCCGATCCGGGACCTGGCCGCTGCGGCACGCCGCATCGAGGCTGGCGACTACCAGGCGCCGCTGGCCGAGAACACCCGCAATGACGAGGTCGGCGAGCTGGTGCGCGGCTTTGCCCGGATGCGCGATTCCATCGCCCGCCATGACCGCGAGGTGCGGCGCATGGCCTATACCGATGCGCTGACCGGGTTGACCAACCGGCTGGCGTTCCGGGAAGCACTGGACCATCGCCTGATGGCGGCGCGCGCATCCAATCATCGGCTGGGCCTGCTGTTCGCCGATATCGACGACTTCAAGCGCGTCAACGATACCCTTGGCCATGAGGCCGGTGACGAAGCGCTGTTGCAGTTCGCACAGCGCATCGGGCGCGCGGTTGCCGAAGCGGGAGGCGATGAGGCGCTGCTGGCCCGCTTCGGCGGCGACGAGTTCGTGATCCTGGTCGGCGATGGCGACGTGGCCGCGAACGCCCGGCTGCTGGCCGAGGTGCTGGTGCGCGAACTGGGCAAGCCGCTGGTGGTACAGGGCAGGGAGCTGTTCCTGGGGACCTCGATCGGCGTGACCCTGTTCCCGGACGATGCTGCCGATGCGACCACGCTGCTGAAGAACGGCGACATCGCCATGTACCAGGCGAAGATGGCCGGCAAGAACTGCTACCGCCATTACAGCCGGGCGATGGACCATGCGGTCGAGCGCCGCGTGCACATGGAGCAGGAACTGCGCGGGGCCTGGGAGCGCGGCGAGCTGCGCCTGGCCTACCAGCCGATCTTCCGCATGCGCGACCGCCGCATGGTCGGCGTCGAAGTGCTGCTGCGCTGGCAGCATCCGACCCTGGGTACGATTCCGCCGTCGGTGTTCATCGAAGTGGCCGAGCAGAGCGGGCTGATCGAGATCATCGGCCCGAAGGTGCTGCGTGCGGCCTGCATGGAAGCCTCGCAGTGGCCACGGGGTGCGGGCGGCGACGATCTGTTCGTGTCGGTGAACGTATCACCGCGGCAGCTGCGCGGCGGCGAGCTGCCGGCGCTGGTTGCACAGTGCCTGCATGAGTCCGGGCTACCGGCCTCGCGCCTGCACCTGGAGCTGACCGAAACCGCAGTGATCGGCGACGAGATGGTTGCCGCGCAGCTGCTGGACAAGCTGCACCGCACCGGCGTGAAGGTCTGGCTGGATGATTTCGGAACGGGCTTCTCCGGTCTCAGCCACCTGCGCCAGGTGCCGGTGGACGGCGTGAAGATCGACAAGAGTTTCGTGGCCGACATGCAGCGCGATCCCGACGATCTGGCACTGACCACGGCCATCATCGCCATGGCCCACGCGCTGGGCATCACGGTGGTGGCCGAAGGCATCGAGCAGCAGGCGCAGTTCGAACTGCTGGTGCAGCGCGGCTGCGATCTTGGCCAGGGCTACTGGCTGAGCCACCCGGTGACCGCCACCGAAGTGGTGCGGATGATCGAATCGGGCCTCTGACCGACGGTTGTTGTGTCGGGGTCAGATCCCTTTTCCGCAGGAAAAAGGGATCTGACCCCCTGCGGAATTACAGCGGGCGCTTGCTCGGGTCGCCGGGCAGTTCGCGCACCAGCTTGGGGATCAGGTAGCCGGACAGGCGTGCGGTCAGGCCGGCAATCAGCGCCTTGGCCTGGCTGTCGTCCACTTCGAAGTGGGCCACGCCCTCGACCCGGTCCAGCTGGTGCAGGTAATAGGGCAGCACGCCGGCGGCGAAGCTGCGCTCGCTCAGGTCCTGCAGGGCCTGCACGCTGTCGTTGACCCCGCGCAGCAGGACGGCCTGGTTAAGCAGCTGGGCGCCGACGCCGCGCAGGCGGCTCATCGCAGCGTCCACGCTGGCGTCGAACTCATTGGCATGGTTGGCGTGGACCACGATCGCCAGCGGCCACGGCAGGCTGCCCAGCCAGGCCAGCAGCTCCTCGTCCACGCGCTCCGGCAGCACGATCGGCAGCCGGGTGTGGATGCGCAGGCGGCGGATGTGCGGGATCGCGCGCAGCGCATCGGTCAGCTCGGCCAGCTTGTGCGTGGCCAGTGACAGCGGGTCGCCGCCGGACAGGATGACCTCGTCGATGTCCGGGTCGGCCGCGATGGCCGCTACGGCCTCCTGCCAGCCGCCCTTGGCGGCGTTTTCCGCGGCATAGTCGAAGTGGCGGCGGAAGCAGTAGCGGCAGTTGATCGCGCAACTGCCGGTGGCGACCAGCAGGGCGCGTCCACGGTACTTCTGGATGACGCCGGTGGCCTTCCTGGCGGCACCATCACCCACCGCATCGAAACTGAACCCGGGTGCCGGGCGCATTTCCTCGTCGACGGGGAGCACCTGGCGCAGCAGCGGGTCGGCCGCGTCGCCCACGCGCATGCGCGCCACGAAGCCCTCCGGCACGCGCAGCGCGAACTGGGCAATGGCCGCCTCCGAGACACCCAGCGCGGCCGGGTCCAGCTGCAGCCGGGCCAGCAGGGCGTGCGGGTCGCGCAGCGCCTGGCGCCAGAGCTGCTGCCAGCGCGCGGGCGCGCCTGGCGACTGGGGCCGGGGGAAGGCGGAAAGCTGCATGGAGAGGGGGCCTGCGGTTATCATGGGGGCAGAAAAACAGTCGCCCACCGGCACCCGGTGGGCTTTCCATTCTAACGGCTCGCCGCACCCGCGGCGTTTTTGCCACTCAGGAGTTTACGCATGGCCAGCTACGGCATGAACGACGTCAAGAACGGGATGAAGATCCTGGTCAACAACCAACCGGCCGTCATCATCGACACCGAATACGTCAAGCCGGGCAAGGGCCAGGCCTTCACCCGCGTGAAGTACCGCCTGATCAAGGACGGCCGTACCCAGGAAGTGACCATGAAGTCGACCGACTCGCTGGATGCAGCCGACGTCGTCGATACCGACATGAACTTCATGTACAGCGACGGTGAGTACTGGCACTTCATGGACCCGGAATCCTTCGAGCAGGTCCAGGCCACCAAGGCCGGCATGGGCGGCGCCGAAAAGTGGCTGAAGGGCGAAGAGTCCTGCGTGGTCACCCTGTGGAACGGTGAGCCGATCTTCGTGCAGCCGCCGAACTTCGTCGAACTGAAGATCACCGAAACCGATCCGGGCGTCCGTGGCGACACCTCGGGCGGCGGCGGCAAGCCGGCCACCCTGGAAACCGGCGCCGTGGTCCGCGTGCCGCTGTTCGTCAACCAGGACGAAGTGATCCGCGTCGACACCCGTTCGGGCGAATACTCCGCACGCGTCAAGTAAGGTTCCGGCCATAGGCCGACCTTGCGGTAATGCCGGCCGCTGGCCGGGTACGCGCCAGCACATTCGCGCTGGCGCTCCCATGATCTGCTTCGGCAGATCATGGGCCCCGCTTCACGGGTCTCCAGACCCCGCCGCTTCGCGGCAGCCCCTTACTCAGGGGCGTGTCCCCAGAAGTATCTCGCCGCCCCCACAGCCAGTGAGCCCGCATGAGCGATAGCCCGCACCTCCCCGAAGCCTGCGACCTGCTCATCGAAGCCGGTTACGTCGTTCCGATCGAGCCGCATGCGGTGGTGCTGGAAGACCATGCCGTTGCCGTGCGTGGCAGCGAGATCGTGGCCATCCTGCCGCGTGCCGAGGCGCGCGCACGCTTCCGCGCCACCCAGGTGGTGAGCCGACCCGAGGCTGCGCTGATGCCGGGCCTGGTCAACGCGCACACGCACAACCCGATGACCCTGCTGCGCGGCGTTGCCGACGACCTGCCGCTGATGACCTGGCTGCAGCAGCACATCTGGCCGGTGGAAGCGGCGGTGATCGGCCCCGAATTCGTTGCCGACGGTACCACCCTGGCCATCGCCGAGATGCTGCGCGGCGGCACCACCTGCGCCAACGAGAACTACTTCTTCGGCGACGTGCAGGCCGCGGTCTACAAGAAACACGGTTTCCGCGCGCTGGTGGGCGCGGTCATCATCGATTTCCCCACCGCCTGGGCCAAGAGCGACGACGAGTACTTCGCCAAGGCCGGTGAACTGCACGACCAGTGGCGCAACGATCCGCTGATCGGCACCGCGTTCGCGCCGCATGCGCCTTACACGGTCAATGATGCCAACTTCGAGCGGGTGCGGATGCTGTCCGACCAGCTCGACATGCAGGTGCACCTGCACACCCACGAGACCGCGCAGGAAATCAACGATTCGATCAGGCTGCACGGCCAGCGCCCGCTGGCGCGGCTGGATCGGCTCGGCCTGGTCAACGACCGCCTGATCGCGGTGCACATGACCCAGCTGACCGATGCGGAAATCCACCTGTGCGCCGAACGTGGCGTCAGCGTGGTGCATTGCCCGGAATCCAACCTGAAGCTGGCCTCCGGTTTCTGCCCGGCCTGCGCCCTGCAGCGCGCAGGCGTGAACCTGGCGATCGGTACCGATGGCTGCGCCAGCAACAACGACCTGGACATGTTCAGCGAGAACCGCACCGCGGCGATCCTGGCCAAGGCCGTGGCCGACGACGCCACTGCACTGGACGCGGCAACCACGCTGCGCGCGTCCACGCTGGGTGGCGCACGCGCGCTGGGCTTCGGCGACCGCATCGGCTCGATCGAAGTCGGCAAGCAGGCCGACCTGGTCTGCGTTGATCTGTCCGCGCTGGAAACACAGCCGCTGCACAACGTGCTGTCGCAGCTGGTGTACGCCACCGGCCGCCAGCAGGTCAGCGATGTCTGGATCGCCGGCAAGCCGAAGCTGGTGCAGCGCGAGCTGGTCGGCATGGACCTGCCGGGCATCATCGCCAACGCGCGCCAGTGGCGCGAGCGCATCCGCCATATCCGCGCCTGAACCCTGGCGCCGCAAGGACATCCCCCATGACTGCCCCCCACGCTTCCTCAAATTTCGATCAGGCCGAGCTGGACAAGTTCGCTGCGCTGGCCAACCGCTGGTGGGACGCTGACGGCCCGCAGAAGCCGCTGCATGCGCTGAATCCGGTGCGCCTGCAGTACGTGGCTGACCGCGTGCCGCTGCGCGGCGCCCGCGTGCTCGACATCGGCTGCGGTGGCGGCCTGTTGAGCGAAGCGCTGGCCCAGGCCGGTGCTGACGTCACCGCCATCGACCTGGCCCCGGAGCTGGTCAAGGTCGCGCGCCTGCATGCGCTGGAAAGCGGCGCCCAGGTCGATTACCGGGTGCAGGCGGCCGAGGATCTGGCCGCCGAGCAGCCGGGCAGCTTCGACGTGGTCACCTGCATGGAAATGCTGGAGCACGTGCCGGACCCGGGCGCGATCATCGAGGCCTGCAAGCGCCTGCTGAAGCCGGGCGGCCACCTGTTCCTGTCGACCATCAACCGCACCGCCGCCGCGTTCGCGGTGGCGATCGTCGGCGCCGAGTACGTGGCGCGCCTGCTGCCCAAGGGCACGCACCACTACCAGGAATTCATCAAGCCGGCCGAGCTGGCGCGCTGGCTGCGCGAGGCCGACCTGCAGCTGGTGGATGTCAGCGGCATGGCCTACGAGCCGTGGCGCAACCATGCCCGCCTGAGCAGCCGCACCGACATCAACTACCTGGCCTACGCGGTCAAGCCGGCATGACCGCCGCCCGCTTCCCGCGTGCGGTGCTGTTCGACCTGGACGGCACCCTGCTGGACAGCGCGCCGGACTTCGTCGCCACCTGCAACGCGATGCTGGCCGAGCGTGGTCGTGCGCCGATCGATCCGGCGGTGCTGCGCCCGGTGGTATCCAAGGGCTCGCGCGCGATGGTCGGGGCCGCTTTCCCGGACCTGGATGCCGCTGCGCGAGATGCACTGATTCCGGAATTCCTGCAGCGCTACGAAGCGCTGATCGGCCAACACGCGGTGCTGTTCGATGGCGTGGCCGGCATGCTTGCCGCGCTGGATGACGCCGGCACCGTATGGGGCATCGTCACCAACAAGCCCGAGTACCTGGCGCGGCTGATCCTGCCGCAGCACGGCTGGCAGCAGCGCTGCGCAGTGCTGGTCGGCGGTGACAGCCTGGCCGAGCGCAAACCTCACCCGCTGCCGCTGCTGCACGCTGCGCAGGCCATTGGCGTTGCCGCCGAAGACTGCGTGTACGTGGGTGACGACGAGCGCGACATCATCGCCGCGCGGGCCGCGGCCATGCCGTCGGTGGCAGCCCTGTGGGGCTACCGCCTGCACAGCGACGATCCGCTGGCCTGGCAGGCCGACGTGCTGGTCGAGAACGCTGAACTTCTGCAACTGGCCAGTCTCTGGCCGACCCGGCCGGCAGCCCCGGCCCAGCCGTAAGGAATGGTGTAGTGAGCAGTACCGCGCTGGACAGTTTCCTCGACAAGTGGCGCAGCCGTTGGCCGGAATGGTCGGTGGCCGCCCCGTTCGTGGCCGAATCGCAACGCGAGCTTGCAGTGGCGTGGTTCGCGCTGCTGCAGGAGTTCGACGACATGCTCAACACCAGCGGCGATCCGCTGCCGGCCGACGCCAAGCTGGCGTGGTGGGGCGAGGAGCTGCGCAGCTGGGCGGGACATCGCTCGCGCCATCCGCTGGGCAGGCTGCTGGAGCCGGTGCGTGCACCGTGGGCCCAGTTGGCCGAAGCACTTCCAGATCTGGTTGAAGCGCGCACGGTCGCGCTGGATGCGGCCGGCGCCGAGCGCGCGCTGGCGAACTACGCCGAGGCCGTAGCCGCGGTGGAGGCGGCCTTGTTCGCTGACAAGCCGCGCACCGGCGCCGGTCGTGCGGTGCAGCTGCAGACCCTGGCGCAGCGCCTGCAGGACGCTGGCGTGGCGGGTGTGCCGCGCAGCCTGCTGGACGAGGACGCCAGCAATGCCGCACAGCGCTGGGCGCAGCATCTGTTGAAGGGGTGGGGCACCCGCGTGCCCGGCCCGCGCCCGCGCCGTGTGTGGTCCAGCCTGGCGCGTGCGCGGTTGGCGGCACAGGCCGCAGGCAAGCCGATCGAGGCCACCCCGGTGCGCACCCTGCTGCGCGTGTGGTGGGCCGCGCGCGGTTGATCCAACGTACCTGGTAGTGCCGGCCGCTGGCCGGCATCCAGCAGGGCGCGGAAGAGGATGAGGTTGCCGGCCAGCGGCCGGCACTACCGTTACTTGCGCTCCAGCACCAGTAGCGGGTCGATACGGGTCTCGAACCAGTTCATGCCCCAGTGCAGGTGCGGGCCGGTGGCACGGCCGGTGGCGCCGACCGCAGCGATCACCTGGCCCTGTTCAACCCGGTCGCCGACCTTTACGTCGATGCGCGAGAGGTGCAGGAAGTTGGAGCTGACCCCGAAGCCGTGGTCGAGCAGCAACGTGCCGCCGGTCAGGTACAGGTCCGGGCCGGCGAAGGTGACGATGCCGGCGGCCGGTGCTTTCACCGGCGTGCCGGTCGGCACCGCGATGTCCATGCCGGAATGACCGGCACCGGGCTGGCCGTTGTACACGCGGGCATTGCCGAAGCGGCCGCTGATGCGGCCCTGCACCGGCCAGATGAAGGTCTGGGTGAAGTCGGTACGGTCGTCATCGCGGGCGCGTGCGGCGGTCACCTGCGCCTGTTCGCGCTTGATCCGCTCGGCAATCGCCGGCGGCGGGTTGACCGTCTTCGGCGGCACGCCATTGACCCGCTCTGTGGGCCAGTCGCGCGGCGTCACCGCAATGGTCGCGGTCTCGCTGCCACCATCGGGGCGCTGCACCTGCACGCGCAGCGGGCCCTTCTCGTCACGGCCGATGCCGAACACCACGCTGCCGTAGCCGCTCACCCGCAGCTGGCGACCGGCGTACTGCACGCGGCTGCCGGCGGGAACCTTGCCGATCACCAGTGCGCCCTGCGACGCACTGGTCGGGAACACCACGCGGCTGTCGATCAGGCTGCCAATGCCATCCTGCGCCTGCGCCGCGGGTACGGAAAACAGGGGCGCGGCCAGCAGCGACCCGATCAGAAGTGCCGAGCGCATCAGCGGTCGTAGGTCATGCGCTGGCCGGCGGGTTCGCCCACCAGGTTGCTGCCGTCCCACACCAACTGGCCGTTGACCCAGGTGGAGGCGACGCGCGAACGGAAGGTGGTGCCCTCAAACGGCGACCAGCCGCACTTGGACAGCACGTCCTCGCGCTTGACCGTGAACGGCACGTCTTCGACCAGGACCAGATCGGCGAAGTAGCCTTCGCGCAGGAAACCACGTTCTTCCACGTCGAACAGCTGCGCCGGGGCGTGGGCGAACTTCTGCACCACCTGCTCGCGGGTCAGCTTGCCTTCGTGCACGCGCTCCAGCGCGGCCACCAGCGCGTACTGCACCAGTGGCAGGCCGGAGGGGGCCTGCGCGTAGGGCTTCTGCTTCTCTTCCCAGGTGTGCGGCGCGTGGTCGGTAGCCAGCACGTCCAGCACGTCGTCGGCCAGCGCAGCGGTGATCGCCTCGCGGTCGGACACTTCCTTGATGGCTGGGTTGCACTTGATCAGGTTGCCCTTGGTCGCATAGTCCGGGCGCGCGAAGTGCAGGAAGTGCACGCAGGTTTCAGCGGTGATCTGCTTGCGGCTGCCATCGGCGCGGATCAGCGGGCCCTTCTCGAACAGCGCCAGTTCATCGGCGGTGGAGATGTGCAGCACGTGCAGGCGGGTGCCGTGTTTGCGCGCCAGCGACATCGCCAGGCGGGTCGACTTGATGCAGGCTTCGCGCGAGCGGATGTCCGGGTGCATGTCCGGGGTCAGCGCATCGCCGTACTTTTCCTGGAAGGCCTTCAGGTTGGCATCGATCATCGGCGTGTCTTCGCAGTGCGTGATGATCGGGGTCGGGCATTCGCGGAAGATCGCGTCCAGCGTTTCGGGGTTGTCGACCAGCATGTTGCCGGTCGAAGCACCCATGAACACCTTCACGCCCGGCGCCTTCTTCGGGTCCAGCGCACGGATGGCGTCCAGGTTGTCATTGCTGGCGCCGTGGTAGAAGCCGTAGTTGGCCCAGGCGCGGCCGCGCGCGAGCTCGTACTTGGCTTCCAGGATGGTCGAATCCAGCGTCGGCGGGTTGGTGTTGGGCATGTCCATGAAGCTGGTCAGGCCACCGGCCACGGCCGCCGCCGATTCGCTGGCGATGTCGCCCTTGTGGGTCAGGCCCGGTTCGCGGAAGTGCACCTGGTCATCGATCATGCCCGGGAGCAGCCAGCGCCCGGCCGCGTCCACCACCTGCTCGCCGTCGCGCGGCGCCAGCCCGTTGCCGATCTGCGCGATGCGGCCGTTCTCGATGCGCAGGTCGCCGTCGAAGGTGCGGCCTTCGTTGACCATGCGGGCATTGGTGATGAGGGTGGAGGACATGTCAATGTTTTCCTGTGCAACGGCAAGAGGGGGCGTTGGGGGACTCGGGCACGGGGTCGAAGCCGCCGGGATGGAACGGGTGGCAGCGGCCCAGCCTGCGCGCAGCCAGCCAGCTGCCGCGCAGCGGGCCGTGCCGCGAGATCGCGTCCATCGCGTATTCAGAACAGCTCGGCACGAAACGGCAGCGGGGCCCCAGCAAGGGGCTGATGAAGCGCTTGTAGAAGCGCAGCAGGGCGATGAGCAGGCGCGAGATCACCCAGTCATCTTATGCCAGTTGGCATGAAGGCCGCATTTGTGCAGGATGGGCCGTTGGTCGCATGTCGCCGATGGCCTGCGACCGGTACCAGCACCGTCGGGTGCTGACCAGGTTCCGTACCGCGCAAGGCGGTCCGTGTTCGTCGGACTGCCCATTGGGCGCCTTGGCTCCAGGACTGAATGGAGCAGGGTGCCGAGGTTGCTGCTGCGGGTCGGGTAGGCTATAAAGG
Source organism: Stenotrophomonas sp. PAMC25021 (assembly GCF_004795795.1). Classification (NCBI taxonomy): domain Bacteria; kingdom Pseudomonadati; phylum Pseudomonadota; class Gammaproteobacteria; order Lysobacterales; family Lysobacteraceae; genus Stenotrophomonas; species Stenotrophomonas sp. PAMC25021. The sequence goes on from NZ_CP039255.1 coordinate 3,599,459, forward strand.
CCCGCTTTCCCGGGCCCCGGGGAATCCAAGGAAGAGCGTTTCGTGGCTGCTAAAAAAACTGCAAAGAAGGCCGCAACGGCCGCCAAGAAAACCGCCAAGCCTGTTGTGAAGAAGTTGGCGGCAAAGCCCGTTGCCAAGAAGCCGGCGAGCAAGCCGGCGACCAAGGCAGCGTCCTCGCAACCGGCGGCCAGGAAGGCCACCGCAAAGAAAACGCCTGTCAAGGCAACCAAGCCGGTGGCGAAGAAGGCCGCTGCGCCCGCCAAGGCCAAGCCAGCCGCTGCCAGCAAGAAGGCGCCGGTGAAAAAGGCCGTCAGCAAGGCTGCGCCGGTGAAGAAGACCGTCGCCAAGCCGGTGGTCAAGAAGGCAGCAGCCAAGCCGGCGCCGAAGGCGGTGGTGAAGAAGGCTGCAGCCAAGCCGGTCGCCAAGCCGGTCGCCAAGCCGGCGGCAAAGAAGGTCGCTGCGGCCAAGCCGGTCGCCACGCCTGCCGCTGCAAAGAAGGTTGCCAAGAATGTTGCCGCACCGGCCGTAAAGCCGGCCCCGGCCCCAGTAGTGAAGTCCGCACCGAAGCCTGCTGCCAAGCCGGCTCCGGCCAAGCCTGTCCCGGCCAAGACCGTGGCAGTGGCAGCAGCCCAACCGGCCCCCAAGCCGGCCCCGGCCGCCGCTCTTGCCGCTTCGAAGGCCCCGCAATCCAAGAATCCCGTGCCCGTTTCGAAATCGCCTGCCAAAACCGCCGTGAAATCCGATTCCGCCCCGAAGACCGTGTCGCGCCCTGTCGGCAAGGTTGCCGTGGCCGTCGCCGCCCGCTCGGCAGCACCGGCCCCGCGCAGCAAGTACAAGGTGGTCGAATACAAGACCGACGAGGCCACCGGCCGCCCGATCCTGCCGGCTGGCTACAAGCCGTCCTCGGAAGAGGAATACATGAGCCCGCTGCAGCAGGAGTATTTCCGCCAGCGCCTGCAGAACTGGCGCGCGGACCTGGTGGAAGAGTCCAAGCAGACCATCGAGAACCTGCGCGAGGAAGTGCGTGACATCGGCGACGAAGCCGAGCGCGCGACCCGCGAAACCGAGAACTCGCTGGAACTGCGTACCCGCGACCGCTACCGCAAGCTGATCGGCAAGATCGACAGCACCCTGAAGCGCCTGGAAGCGGGCGACTACGGTTACTGCGTCGACACCGGCGAAGAAATCGGCCTGGAGCGCCTGGAGGCGCGCCTGACCGCCGAGCGCACCATCGATGCCCAGGAGCGTTGGGAGCATCTGCAGAAGCAGCAGGGCGACTGATTCCTGATCGTTGTCTGGTCATGCAGAAAACCCGGCTTCGGCCGGGTTTTTTGTTGGGTTCGAGTTGGCTGTGTAGAGCGCCTTCCGGGTATCGGGTGGAGCCTGCGGGTGGGTCCGATGTAGAGCCGAGCCCACGCTCGGCTCAGGCCGAAGCCGGAGGGCAAGGAAGAGCAAAAGCAAAAGCAAAGGCAGCCAAGCATGGCTTGGCTCTATCAGGAACGGTCATGCGTGCGCTCGCGGCTGTTGAGTCCGCCTTGTAGCGAGCCGAGCACCGCAGGGGAATCAGGGGCGAAGAGGCGGCTCTATCCTGTAGAGCCGACTGCTGGTCGGCTGGCTCTCCGCGTCGTCCCCTGATTCACCGAGGAGCACAGGGCACCGGCGCGCAGCGCCGGCTCGCGGATGGCGGCGTGTTTCTTTGGTTACTTTTCTTTTCGCGCGAAAAGAAACGTGACACCCCACCGCGGTCGCGGAAAGAGCCCGCCGGGCATGGCCCGGCGCGTGGGCGCACGGAAATACGCAGCCGAGCATGGGCTCGGCTCTACAGGCTCACTGCAGGTCGCGAAGATTCAACTTCCGCAGCGTCGGGTTCTTCCACGCGGTGATCCCGGCCACGCTCAGCACCGCGAACCCGCCCAGCACCACGGCCGGTACCAGGCCGAGCAGCTTCGCCATCGTGCCGGCATAGAACGCGCCCAGCTCGTTGGACGAACTGATGAAGATGCCGTTGATCGACGATACGCGACCGCGCATTTCTTCCGGCGTGGCCAGCTGCAGGATGGTCGAGCGGATCACCACCGAGACGCCATCGAAGGCGCCGTAGAACAGCAGGATCAGCGCCGACAGCCAGAAGTGCTGCGACAGCCCGAAGCTGATCACGCACAGGCCGAAGCCGGCCACCGCGAACAGCAGCACGCGGCCGGCATTGCGGTGCAGCGGGTGGCGGGCCAGCCACAGGCCCACGCACACCGAGCCAAGCGCCGGCATCGCGCGCAGGATGCCCAGGCCTTCCGGGCCGTGGTGCAGGATTTCGTGCAGGAACGCCGGCAGCATCGCCACCACGCCGCCCAGCAGCACCGAGAACATGTCCAGCGCCATCGCGCCGACCATGATCCGGTTGCCGACCACGAAGCGCGCGCCTTCGGCGATGCTCTTGAAGATCGGCGCGGCAGGGCCGGTGTGCACCGGCTCCTCCACTTTCAGCGTGGCCAGACAGGCCATCGCCACCAGCGCGAAGGCGGTGGCCACCGCGTAGGACAGGCCCTTGCCACCGAAGCCGACCAGCACGCCGCCCAGTGCCGGGCCGGCGATCATGCCGGCCTGGAATACCACCGCGCCCAGGCCGGCGCCACGCGCGAACTGGTCACGGGCCAGTACGCGGGCGAACAGGGCGTTGTAGATCGGCGACAGGAAGGCGCGGACCATGCCGGTCAGCGCAATGGCTGCGTAGATCGGCCACACGCCGTCGATCGGCAGCCAGCCCATGGCCACGCTGGTCAATACCAGTGCGGTGGCGATCAGTCCGCAACAGGCGACCATGCCCAGGCGGCGGCGCGGCAGGTGATCCACCAGGTAACCGGCGAACGGCGCCACGCAGAAGAACGGCAGCACCTCGGCCAGGCCGATCAGGCCCAGCGAGAACGGATTGCGGGTGACTTCGTAGATGTGCCAGCCGACGGTGACCGCGACCACCTGGTAGGACAGCATCGCGAAGATGCGGTACGCCAGCAGCCTGGCGAAACCGGGCCGGGACAGCAGGCCCAGCGCGCTGTCTTCGGCTGTGGCAGGCTCGCTCACGACGGGTCGCGCTGCAGCTGGGCCTGCGCGGTCTCGCGGATGAAGGCCAGCATCGCCGCCACGCCGTTGCTGCGGGTCGGCGAGAGGTGGCGGGCCAGGCCGATGTCCTGGATGTAGCTCGGCTCGGTGGCCAGGATCTCCTGCGCCGAGCGCCCGGAGTACACACGCAGGGCCAGGAAGATCAGGCCGGAGACAATCGCCGAATCACTGATGGCATGGAAGCGCAGCGACTGCGCGTTGCCTTCGGGCACGATCCAGACCATCGACTGGCAGCCGAGCAGGCGATGCTCTTCGGTCTTCCATTCTTCCGGGAAGGCCGGCAGCTTGCGGCCGAGGTCGATCAGGTACTGGTAACGCTCGGACCAGTCGCCGAAGAAGCCGAATTCCTCGGCGATGGCGGCCTGTGCCTCGGCGGCGGTGGGTTCAAGCGGGAACGGGGAGTCGATCACAACAGTCTCTACGGTGGGGGCGTGGCCGGCGTACCGGCCACGGGGCAGGGCGGGTCAGCCGCGCTTGCGCGACCAGCGCACGCCCTGCGGGGTGTCTTCCAGCACGATGCCTTCGGCGGCCAGCTGGTCGCGGATGGCGTCGGAACGGGCGAAGTCGCGCGCCTTCTTGGCAGCGGCACGCTCATCGATCAGGCCCTGGATGCGGGCATCGTCGCCGCCGTCGCTGGCCGCAGTGCCGAACCACTGCGCTGGATCGGCCTGCAGCAGGCCCAGTGCCAGTCCGGCGCCGAGCAGTTCACCCTTCAGGCGCGCCTGCTCGGCCGGATCGGTGGCACGACGCGCATCGGCGGCGATGCGGGCCACTTCGGCCAGTGCCTGCGGGGTGTTCAGATCGTCATCCAGGGTCGCTTCGACCGTGGCCGGGATCGCAACGACCGCCTCGACTGACGCCAGTTCGCGCAAGGTGCCGTACAGGCGGTCCAGGGTGCGCACCGACTGTTCGATCAGGCCATCGGACCAGTCCAGCGGTTGCCGGTAGTGGGCCGACAGCAGGGCCAGGCGCAGTGCTTCCGGCGGGTGCTGGCGCACCAGGTCGTGCACGCGCTCGATGTTGCCCAGCGACTTGCTCATCTTGGCGCCGCCGAAGTTGAGCATGCCGTTGTGCAGCCAGAAGCGGGCGAAGATCTTGCCGCCGTGGGCGCACTCGCTCTGCGCAAGCTCGTTCTCGTGGTGCGGGAACTGCAGGTCGACGCCGCCGGCATGGATGTCGATGGTCTCGCCCAGGTGGGCGGCGGCCATTGCCGAGCACTCGATGTGCCAGCCCGGGCGGCCACGGCCCCAGGGCGACGCCCAGCCGGGCAGGTCGTCGCTGGACGGCTTCCACAGCACGAAATCACCCGGATCACGCTTGTACGGGGCCACGTCGACACGGGCGCCGGCCAGCATTTCGTCCGGATCGCGGCGCGAGAGCTTGCCGTAGCCATCGAAGCTGGCCACCGCGAACAGCACGTGGCCTTCGGCAGCGTAGGCATGCCCGTTGGCGATCAGCTGCTCGATCATGGTGATGATCTGCGGAATGTGCGCGGTCACCTCCGGCTCGATGTCCGGCGGCACCACGCCCAGCGCGGCCATGTCCTCACGGTAGGCGGCGGCGAACCTGTCGGTGATGGTGCTGATCGGTACGCCCTGCTCGCGCGCGGCGGTGTTGATCTTGTCGTCCACGTCGGTGATGTTGCGCGCGTAGCGCAGGCCACCGAAACGGCGCCGCAGCAGGTCGGCCAGCACCCCGAACACCACCGGGCCACGGGCGTTGCCGATGTGCACGTAGTTGTAGACCGTCGGGCCGCACACATACAGGGTCGGACAGGCCGGATCGAGCGGGGTGAACGGTTCGAGCTGGCGAGTCAGGTTGTTGTGCAGGCGCAGGGTCATGGGGCTGTGGCTGGGGGACAAGCCTGTGATTTTAGAACGTGTCGGCCCCCTTTGGGGGCACCCGTTGCCACCGGTGGACGCCGGGGCCACCCGGGGTGGGGTGGGCAGGAGCGGCGTGGACGGGTAATGTTCAGCCCCTTGCGCTCGCCACTGCCTACACTATTGCCGTGTCCTTGCTCCCGTCGCCAATGAAATCCACCGCGTTGCTGACCCTGGCCTGCCTGTCGGCGCTGCCCGCCGTGGTGCTGGCGCAGGAGGCCGAGCCCCGCAACCGGGTGGTGATCGTTGAGAACGTGAAGTTCGACTACGCCCAGGTGCTGAACGTGGAGCCGGTGTTCCAGACCCTGCGCGCGACCCGCACCGAGGAGCACTGCGAGCCGGTGTCGACCCGGACCCTGGCCCCGGTGAACGTGACCGGCGAGGAGCCGGTCGAGGACAAGGGCCGGATCAGCCGCTTCTGGGACTCGGTGCGCTCGATGTTCAAGCGCAGCGACGAAGAGGCCGTTGAGGAGCCCGGAGCCGAGACGCCGGCCCCGGCACCGGCCAACACTGGCCCGATGCTGACCCGCGACTGCCGCATCGTGCCGGTGGGGCGTGAATTCCGCCGGCCCATCGCCTACGACGTGGATTACGTCTACAAGGGCACCAAGTACCGTTCGCGGCTGCCGGAAGACCCCGGCAACCGGCTCAAGATCCGGGTGTCGATCACGCCCTGGGTCGGCCCGGAGCAGGGCACGGCCAGCAATCCCTGATTCTGGGACCCCGGCCCTTGCGCCGGCCTCGGCCGCATGCAAAGATGGTTGACCATGAAGCTCACCGACTTCCAGCACGACAGCAGCGCAGCCCGACAGGCGTCGGGCATGACCTCGCGTGCGCGTCGACCGGAACCCCACATCCTCGCTGGGTAACCGGAGCTTTTTGCTGTTCGTCCGAAAAAACCCAGCCCGCCGGCTGGGTTTTTTCGTTTCCGCGCTTCAAAAGTGCATCTTCTGAAAGCTGCAACTGCAATCTTCCCGCTCCACCTTTGATTCCTGTTTTCCCTTCCACCGCGTCGAAACCGGCGCCGCCACGCAAGGAAAGATGATGTCCCCCAAGCACTTCCTGAACACCCAGGACTGGAGCCGCAGCGATCTCGACGCGCTGTTGACCCAGGCGGCGCTGTTCAAGCGCAACAAGCTCGGCGACCAGCTCAAGGGCAAGTCGATCGCGCTGGTGTTCTTCAACCCGTCCATGCGCACCCGCACCAGCTTCGAACTGGGCGCGTTCCAGCTCGGTGCCCACGCGGTGGTGCTGCAGCCGGGCAAGGATGCGTGGCCGATCGAGTTCAACCTCGGCACGGTGATGGACGGCGATACCGAAGAGCACATCGCTGAAGTGGCCAAGGTGCTGGGTCGTTACTGCGACATCATCGCCGTGCGTGCGTTCCCCAAGTTCATCGACTGGGCCTACGACCGCCAGGACATCGTCCTCAACAGCTTCGCCAGGTACTCGCCGGTGCCGGTCATCAACATGGAGACCATCACCCACCCGTGCCAGGAGCTGGCCCACATCATGGCCCTGCAGGAGCACTTCGGCACCCAGGACCTGCGTGGCAAGAAGTACGTGCTGACCTGGACCTACCACCCCAAGCCGCTGAACACCGCCGTTGCCAATTCGGCGCTGACCATCGCCACCCGCATGGGCATGGACGTGACCCTGCTGTGCCCGACCGCCGACTACATCCTCGACGAGCGTTACATGGGCTGGGCCGAGCAGAACGTGGCCGAGAGCGGCGGCTCGCTGAAGATCAGCCATGACATCGACAGCGCCTACGCCGGCGCCGACGTGGTCTACGCCAAGAGCTGGGGCGCGCTGCCGTTCTTCGGCAACTGGGAACCGGAGAAGCCGATCCGCGACCAGTTCAAGCACTTCATCGTGGACGAGCGGAAGATGGCGCTGACCAACAATGGTGTGTTCAGCCACTGCCTGCCGCTGCGCCGCAACGTGAAGGCCACCGACGCGGTGATGGATTCGCCGCAGTGCATCGCCATCAACGAAGCCGAGAACCGCCTGCACGTGCAGAAGGCGATCATGGCGGCGGTTGCCGGGCGCTAGATCGAACAAGGGGTAGAGCCGACCGTTGGTCGGCTGCTCCCGCAGCGGCGCATCCAATATTCCAGCCGACCAACGGTCGGCTCTACCGAATTCCCATCCCCCAAGTGGACCTGACCCCCATGAGCAACAAAGACGTCGTTCTCGCCTTCTCCGGCGGCCTGGATACCAGCTTCTGCGTGCCGTACCTGCAGGAGCGCGGCTACAACGTGCACACCGTGTTCGCCGACACCGGCGGCGTCGATGATGAAGAGCGTGACTTCATCGAGAAGCGCGCCGCCGAACTGGGCGTGGCGAGCCACCTCACCGTCAACGGTGGCCCGGCCATCTGGGAAGGCTTCGTCAAGCCGTTCGTGTGGGCCGGCGAAGGCTACCAGGGCCAGTACCCGCTGCTGGTCTCGGACCGCTACCTGATCGTCGATGCCGCGCTGAAGCGTGCTGCCGAGCTGGGCACCAACACCATCGCCCACGGTTGCACCGGCATGGGCAACGACCAGGTCCGCTTCGACCTGGCCGTGAAGGCGCTGGGCGACTACCAGATCATCGCGCCGATCCGCGAGATCCAGAAGGAACACACCCAGACCCGCGCCTACGAGCAGAAGTACCTGGAAGAGCGTGGCTTCGGCGTGCGCGCCAAGCAGCAGGCCTACACCATCAACGAGAACCTGCTGGGCCTGACCATGTCCGGCGGCGAGATCGACCGGTGGGAAGCTCCGGGCGAGGGCGCGCGTGGCTGGTGCGCACCGCGCAGCGAGTGGCCGGAGCAGGCCCTGACCGTGACCCTGAAGTTCGTTGAAGGCGAAGCCGTCGAACTGGACGGCAAGGCGCTGCCGGGCGACCAGATCCTGGCCCAGCTCAACAAGCTGTTCGCCCCGTACGGCGTGGGCCGCGGCGTCTACACCGGCGACACCGTGATCGGCCTGAAGGGCCGCATCGTGTTCGAGGCCCCGGGCCTGGTTTCGCTGCTGGCCGCACACCGTGCGCTGGAAGATGCGGTGCTGACCAAGCAGCAGAACCGCTTCAAGCCGCACGTGGCACGCAAGTGGGTGGAGCTGGTGTACGAAGGCTTCTACCACGACCCGCTGAAGACCGACATCGAAGCCTTCCTGAAGTCCTCGCAGGCCAAGGTCAACGGCGAAGTGGTGCTGGAAACCCGTGGTGGCCGCGTCGATGCGGTGGCCGTGAAGTCGCCGCACCTGCTCAACACCAAGGGCGCCACCTACGCGCAGTCGGCCGACTGGGGCGTGGAGGAGGCTGAAGGCTTCATCAAGCTGTTCGGGATGAGCTCCACTGTCTATGCGCAGGTCAATCGCGGTTGACCTGTGACGGGGTGCCGGCCGCTGGCCGGCGCCTCGCAACGTCGATGGAGGGTAGTGCCGGCCGCTGGCCGGCTCGTGGCACGGCTGGATCATTGCGGAGCCGGCCAGCGGCCGGCACTACCGATTTCGAACCCTACGGATATTCAGACACATGCTTGAACAGACGCTCGATCACCTGCAGGCCCTGGTGTCCTTCGACACCCGCAACCCGCCGCGTGCGATCACCACCGGTGGCATCTTCGATTACCTGCGCGACAACCTGCCCGGCTTCAACGTCGAGGTGATCGACCATGGCGCGGGCGCAGTCAGCCTGTACGCCGTGCGAGGCACGCCGAAGTATCTGTTCAACGTGCACCTGGACACCGTGCCGGACTCGCCGCACTGGAGTGCCGACCCGCATGTGATGCGCCGCCTGGACGACCGCGTGGTCGGCCTGGGCGTGTGTGACATCAAGGGCGCCGCCGCTGCGCTGGTGGCGGCGGCCAATGCCAGCGATGGCGATGCCGCCTTCCTGTTCTCCAGCGACGAGGAAGCCAACGATCCGCGCTGTATCGCCGCGTTCCTGGCCCGTGGCCTGCCGTATGAAGCGGTGCTGGTGGCCGAGCCGACCATGAGTGAAGCGGTGCTGGCGCATCGTGGCATCAGCTCGGTGCTGATGCAGTTCGCCGGCCGCGCCGGCCATGCGTCCGGCAAGCAGGACGCGGCCGCCAGCGCGCTGCACCAGGCCATGCGCTGGGGCAACCGTGCACTGGACCATGTGGAATCGCTGGCCTCGGCCCGCTTCGGCGGGCTGACCGGGCTGCGCTTCAACATCGGTCGCGTCGAAGGCGGGATCAAGGCCAACATGATCGCACCGGCTGCTGAGGTGCGCTTCGGGTTCCGCCCGCTGCCGTCGATGGACATCGATGGCCTGCTGGCGACCTTCGCCGGTTTCGCCGAACCGGAAGCCGCCGTTTTCACCGAAACGTTCCGTGGCCCCAGCCTGCCGGCCGGTGACATCGCCGAGGCCGAGAACCGCCGCCTGCTGGCGCGCGATGTGGCCGATGCGCTGGAGCTGCCGATCGGCAACGCGGTGGACTTCTGGACCGAGGCCTCGCTGTTCTCCGCCGGTGGCTACACCACGCTGGTGTTCGGCCCGGGCGACATCGCCCAGGCCCACACCGCTGATGAGTTCGTGACGCTGGAGCAGCTGCAGCGCTACACCGACGCCGTGCATCGCATCATCGCCGCCGGCGCCTGATCGACCCTACAACGCCGCCCGGCCCTGGCCGGGTGGAACTGCAACGCGGCGACCGCCGCCTGTGACGAAACCGAAATGTCTCCTGCCCTCCAGCCCCACCGCCAGACCCGCCAGACCATCGTGCGCCTGCTTTCCAGCATGGCCAGCGCGAAGGAGATCAGCCAGTACCTCAAGCGCTTCTCGCAGCTGGACGCCAAGCGCTTCGCCGTGGTCAAGGTCGGCGGCGCGGTGCTGCGCGACGACCTCGACGCGCTGACCTCTTCGCTGTCGTTCCTGCAGGAAGTCGGGCTGACCCCGATCGTGCTGCACGGTGCCGGCCCGCAGCTGGATGCCGAACTGTCGGCCGCCGGCATCGAGAAGCAGACCGTCAACGGCCTGCGCGTGACGTCGCCGGAAGCGCTGGCGATCGTGCGCCGGGTGTTCCAGCAGTCCAACCTGCGCCTGGTCGAGGCGCTGCAGCAGAACGGAGCGCGCGCCACCTCGATCACCGGCGGCGTGTTCGAGGCCGAGTACCTGGACGTGGACACCTACGGCCTGGTCGGCGAGGTGAAGAAGGTCAACCTGGCACCGATCGAGGCCAGCCTGCGTGCCGGGTCGATCCCGGTCATCACCAGCCTGGGCGAGACCGCTGGCGGCCAGATCCTCAACGTCAACGCCGACTTCGCCGCCAACGAGCTGGTGCAGGAACTGCAGCCATACAAGATCATCTTCCTGACCGGCACTGGCGGCCTGCTGGACGAGCAGGGCAACGTGATCGATTCGATCAACCTGTCCACCGAGTACGACCACCTGATCGCGCAGCCGTGGATCCACGGCGGCATGAAGGTGAAGATCGAACAGATCAAGGATCTGCTCGATCGCCTGCCGCTGGAATCGTCGGTGTCGATCACGCGCCCGGCCGATCTGGCCAAGGAACTGTTCACCCACAAGGGGTCGGGGACGCTGGTGCGCAAGGGCGAGAAGGTGCTGCGCGCCACCGCCTGGACCGCGCTGGACCTGCCGCGCCTGAAGGGCCTGATCGAATCCAGCTTCGGCCGCACCCTGGTGCCGGAGTACTTCGAAAAGACGAAGCTGCTGCGCGCCTACGTCAGCGAGAACTACCGCACCGCGGTGATCCTCACCGACGAGGCCGAGGGCGTGTACCTGGACAAGTTCGCCGTGCTCGACGATGCGCAGGGCGAGGGCCTGGGCCGTGCGGTCTGGAACGTGATGCTGGAGGAAACCCCGCAGCTGTTCTGGCGTTCGCGCCATGGCAATCCGATCAACCACTTCTATTACGCTGAATCCGACGGCTGCTACAAGCAGGACCACTGGAAGGTGTTCTGGTTCGGCGCCGACGGCATCGACCGGATCAAGACCTATGTCGACCATTGCGCCCGGCGCGCGCCGAGCCTGCAGGGCTGAACACATGAACCATGCCGACTGGACCAAGGTCCCTACGCTGGCGGGCACCCATGCGCGGCTGGAGCCGCTGCAGATGGGGCATATCGATGGCCTGCGCGGCGCGCTTGGCGATGGCGCGTTGTCCAGGCTCTGGTACACCCAGGTGCCCGATGCGAAGACCATGGCCGGCTACGTGCAGGCAGCGCTGCAGGCGCAGGCCGAAGGCAGGGTGCTGCCGTTCGTGGTGTTCGATGCCAACGACCAGATTGTCGGCACCACCCGCTACTACGATCTGCAAGCGGACGTGCCGCGCCTGAGTATCGGTTACACCTGGTATGGCGAGTCTGCGCAACGCACCGGGGTCAACACCGAGACCAAGCTGATGCTGCTCAGCCACGCGTTCGAGCGGTTGCAGTGCCTGAGCGTCGTGTTCGAGACCAGCTGGTTCAACTTCACTTCGCGCACCGCCATCGCACGCCTCGGCGCCAAGCAGGATGGCGTGCTGCGCAACCACAAGCGGCACGCCGACGGCACGCCGCGCGACACCGTCATCTTCTCCATCATCGATGCGGAATGGCAGGGCGTGAAGCGCCACCTGCAGTACCGCCTGGACAGCCACGCATGAACGATTCGACTTTCACCCTGGGCATCGTCGGGGCCCGCGGCCATACCGGCGCCGAGCTGATCAAGCTGGTGGCCGCCCATCCGCGCCTGGAACTGGCCTTCGTCTCCTCGCGCGAGCGCGCCGGGCAGCGCCTGTCCGACCACCACCCGGAGTTCCAGGGCGAGCTGCAGTACGAGAACCTGGATGCCGACGCGGTGGCCGCCAAAGGCGTGGACGCGGTGATCCTGGCCCTGCCCAACGGCCTGGCCGCACCGTTCGTGGCCGCGCTTGAAGCCGCCAAGCCGGACACCGTCATCGTCGATCTCTCGGCCGACTACCGCTTCGACAACAGCTGGTATTACGGCCTGCCGGAGCTGACCCGCGGCCGCTACAACGGCCAGAAGCACATCAGCAACCCGGGCTGCTATGCCACGGCGATGCAGCTGGCGGTGCATCCGCTGCTGGACCTGCTGGCCGGCCCGCCGCAGTGCTTCGGTGTCTCCGGCTACTCCGGTGCCGGTACCACGCCGTCGGACAAGAACAACGTCGAACTGCTGGCCGACAACCTGATGCCGTATGCGCTGACCAACCACGTGCACGAGCGCGAGGTGTCGGTGCAGCTGGGCGTGGCCGTCGAGTTCATGCCGCACGTCGCGCCGCATTTCCGCGGCATCACGCTGACCGCCAACCTGTGGCTGAACCGCGTGCAGACCCGCGAACAGATCGTCGAGCGCTTCCAGCAGGCCTATGCCGGCGAACCCCTGATCGAAGTGGTGGATGAAGCGCCGTGGGTCAGCCGCATCGCCGGCCGCCACGGTGCCCAGGTCGGTGGCTTCACCCTGGCCCCGGGCGGCAAGCGGGTGGTGGTGGTGGCGACCCTGGACAACCTGCTCAAGGGCGCGGCCACCCAGGCCATGCAGAACCTCAACCTTGCGCTGGGCATCGACGAACTGACGTCGATCCCGCACTGAACACGCCTTCCGGAGCCCCCATGGCAGACCTTCTTTGGCAGAAGCCCGGCGTCGCTGTCGACGCCCAGATCCAGACCTTCCTCGCCGGCGACGACGTGATCCTCGACCGCGAGTTCTTCCTGCATGACATCGCTGCCAGCGCCGCGCATGCGCAGGGCCTGCAGCACATCGGCATCCTCAGCGCCGACGAGCTGGCAGGCCTGCTGCGCGAGCTCGACGTGCTGGCGCAGGATTTCCGTGAAGGCCGCTTCGTGCTGGATACGCAGTACGAAGACGGTCACTCAGCAATCGAAGCGCGTTTGACCGAACGCCTCGGCGACGCTGGCCGCAAGATCCACACCGGCCGCAGCCGCAATGACCAGATCCTGGTCGCCACCCGCCTGTGGCTGAAGGAGAAGCTGCTGCGCGTGGCCGGGCTCAGCACCGACGTGGCCAAGATCGCGCTGGACCGTGCGCAGGCCGAGAAGGACCTGCCGATTCCCGGCTATACCCATATCCAGCGCGCCGTGGTCTCTTCGGCCGGCATGTGGTGGGCCGGATGGGCCGAGGCCTTCATCGACAACGCCATCCGAGCCCGTGACACCCATGCGCTGGTCGACGCCAATCCGCTCGGCACCGCCGCCGGCTACGGGGTGAACCTGCCGCTGGACCGCGAGCACACCACGGCCGCGCTCGGTTTCGCGCGCATGCAGATCTCGCCGATCTACGCACAGCTGTCGCGCGGCAAGTTCGAGCTGGCCGCGCTGGAAGCACTCGGTGGCGCTACGCTGGACCTGCGCCGCATCGCCTGGGACCTGTCGCTGTTCACCAGCGCCGAGTTCGGCTTCGTCGCGCTGCCGGCGCAGTACACCACCGGCAGTTCGATCATGCCCAACAAGCGCAACCCGGACGTGATCGAGCTGATGCGTGCGACCCACGCCAGCGTCGCCGCCGCGCGCACCGAGATCGAGCAGCTGCTGTCGCTGCCTTCGGGTTATCACCGTGACCTGCAGTCGTCCAAGGGCGCCATCTTCCACGGCTTCGGCCGTGGCCTGGCCGCGCTGGAACTGCTGCCGGCGCTGCTGGCCAATCTGGAGTGGCGTGACGACAGGCTGCGCGCAGCGATCGATTCGGGCATGTATGCCACCGACGTCGCCGTGGAAGCGGCGGTGGCCGGTGTGCCGTTCCGCGAGGCCTACAAGGCCGCTGCAGCCGGTGCCGACAGCGCAGGGCAGGGACGTACCCCGGAAGGCAGCCTGGCTGCGCGTGTATCGCCGGGCTCGGCTGCCGATCTGCGCCTGGACGAACTGCGCGCACGCTGGCAGGCGCTGTCCTGATGGCGGGCACTGTCTATCTGGTGATGGCGATGCGCCGGCCGGACTTCAACGATGCGGCGGTGCAGCCGCACCGCGATTTCCTCGAGGCGTTGCAGGCACAGGGAAAGCTGCAGCTGACCGGTGGTTTCGCCGATGGCAGCGGTGGCGCCTATGTGCTGTGCAATGTCGAGAGCCTGGAACAGGCGCGGGCCATCGTCGCCACCGATCCCCTGGTGACGATGCACGCTTCCGAGCTGACCGTGCACGAATGGAATACCCGCTGAGGCCCTGACCGATGACCCTGCACGCCGCCACCGTCGCTTCGCCGTTCCCGCAACAGGCGCTGCCGCCATGGCGGCGTGCGGTGCTGAAGGTTGGCAGCAGCCTGCTGGCGGCCGATGGTGGCGGCCTGTCGCCACGCCACGCGCTGGGCCTGGCCCAGTTTGTATCCGCCAACGTACTGGCTGGGCGCGAGGTGGTGATCGTCTCCTCCGGCGCGGTTGCGGCGGGGCGCGCGATCCTGCCGCGGGCCGATGAACCCGGTGCGGCGATGGCGGCGCGGCAGGCCCTGGCCGCGCTCGGCCAGGCGCAGCTGATCGGGCTCTGGCAGCGCTTCTTCGAGCGCCCGGTGGCGCAGGTGCTGCTGACCCACGACGACCTGCGCAACCGCCGCCGCTACCTCAATGCACGCGCCACGCTGAGCGAACTGCTGCGGCTGGGTGCGCTGCCGGTGGTCAACGAGAACGACACCGTATCGGTGGACGAGCTCAAGCTCGGTGACAACGACAACCTGGCCGCGACCGTGGCCGCGCTGGTCGATGCCGATGCACTGTTCATCGCCACCGACATCGACGGCCTGTACAGCGCAGATCCGCGCACCGTGGCCGACGCGCGGCCACTGCACGACGTGCCGGAACTGAGTGACGATGTGCTGGCGATGGCCGGCGGCGCCGGCTCGCGCGCCGGCACCGGCGGCATGCGTACCAAGCTGGAGGCGGCGGCCAAGGCGGGCCGCCTCGGCATCGAGACCTACCTGTTCAACGGCCGCAGCAGCGATGTGGTGCGCGCGCTGGCGCAGGACCGCCTGTTCGGCACCCGCATCCACGCCGCACGCAGCCGCGAGGCTGCCCGCAAGCACTGGCTGCGGCACGCGCCGCTGGCCGAGGGCGCGATCGTCGTCGATGCCGGTGCGGCACAGGCGATGCGGGAGAAGGGCGCCTCGCTGCTGCCCGGCGGCATCACCGCTGCCGAGGGGGCATTCCGCCGCGGCGACATGGTGCAGGTGTGCTGGATCGCACCGCAGGGGCGTGTCTGTGTCGCCCGCGGCGTCAGCCAGTACGCGGCCGACGACGTGCGCCGGATCGCCGGCCATCATTCGCGCGACATCCAGGCCGTGCTGGGCTACAACTACGGTGGTAGCGTCGTCCATCGTGACGACCTGGTGCTGCCATGACCGGTTTGAAGGACACCCCGATGAGCGAAATCGAAGCCCAGGCGCGCGCCTGCCGTGATGCAGCGCAGATCGTTGCCGGCCTGGACAGTGCGGCGCGACGCATGCTGCTGCTGGCGATGGCGCAGGCCCTGGAAGTAAATGCCGGACTGATCCTGGCCGGCAACGCACGCGACCTCGCCGCCGCGCGCGACAAGGGCGTTGGCAGTGCCATGCTCGACCGCCTCGCACTGGACCCGCCGCGGCTGTTCGCGATGGCCGAGGCGGTGCGCGAGGTGGCCGCGCTGCCTGACCCGGTCGGCCAGGTGACGCGCGACGACGTACGTCCCAACGGCATCCGCGTGCAGAAGGTGCGCGTGCCGCTGGGCGTGATCGCGATGATCTATGAGGCGCGCCCGAACGTGACGGCCGAAGCCGCCGCGCTGTGCCTGAAGGCCGGCAATGGCGTGATCCTGCGCGGTGGTTCCGAAGCGATCCACTCCAATACCGCCATCGCCCAGGCGCTGGCCGGTGCATTGAAGGCCAACGGCGTACCGCCGGCGGCGGTGACCGTGCTCACCGACCTGCGCCGCGAGGCGATGCTGGAACTGCTGCAGCTGCATGAGCTGATCGACCTGGCCATTCCGCGTGGCGGCGAAGGCCTGATCCGTTTCGTGGCCGAGCACGCGCGCGTGCCGGTGATCAAGCATTACAAGGGGGTGTGCCACCTGTTCGTGGACGCCAGCGCCGACCTCGGCAAGGCCATCGACCTGCTGGTGGACGGCAAGTGCAGCCGGCCGGCGGCGTGCAATTCGCTGGAGACGCTGCTGGTGCACCGCGCCGTGGCTGACGCGTTCCTGCCGCGCGTGGCGAAGGCGCTGGGTGAGCGTGGGGTGCAGCTGCGCGCCGATGCGCAGGCGCAGCCGTTGCTGCCGGGCAGCACGGCGGCGACCGAGGAGGATTACGCCGCCGAGTTCCTCGATCTGGTGCTGGCGGTGCGCGTGGTCGATGATCTTGATGCAGCCATCGCGCACATCCGCACCTATACCTCCGACCACACCGAAGTGATCGCCACCGAGGACACCGGCCACGCCGAGCGCTTCGTCAACGCGCTGCGCTCGGCGGTGGTGATGGTCAACGCTTCGTCGCGCTTCTCCGATGGTGGCCAGCTGGGCCTGGGCAGTGAGATCGGTATTTCCACCACGCGCCTGCACGCCTACGGCCCGATGGGCTTGGAAGCCCTCACCGTTGAACGATTTGTCGTGCGCGGCGAAGGGCAGACGCGTACATAAGTGGATCCACGCCGCGCGTAGATGCTCTTCGCGGCAAACCCCGGTGCCGACCAAGGTCGGCACCCACCAGGCCCAAGCGCCGACCCAGGTCGGCAGCTACACCACCTCGCGGCGGATGCCGACCGGCCGTGCGTGATCATCCATGTGCAGCGTGGCGGCCTTGCAGCCCATCAGGCGTTCGGCCAGCCCGGTGCTGGCGCCCAGATCGGCGGCCACTTCGTTGAGGCTGGCCAGGGGCCGCGGCAGGCGGCGTTCGCGGCCACGGAAGCGGGCGCGGTTGTACTCGGCCCAGGCGATCAGCAGCACGCTGGCGCACAGCAGCATCAATGGCAGCGCGACCAGCACGTACGGGTCGAACTGGTTCTGCCGTTCGTAGAGCTGCCGCCAGGCCAGCTGGCCACCGATCAACCACGAGAGCAGGGTCACCAGGGGGGCCCACAGATAGAAGTAGAAGCCCCAGAACGCCAGGGTGACGAAGCCCCAGGCCGTGCGCTGGAAGTGTGGCTGGCGATGCGGCTTGCGGATCATCCGCGAGTCGAAGCGGTTGGACGGGCGTTGCGCGTTCATCGGATCCCCCGGTCAGGGCTGGTCCAGGTGGCGCGCTTGCTGCGACGGCGCAGCAGCGTCTTGGGCAGCGCCACCAGGGTGGTGGAAAGGCTGATCAGCCAGTACGCCATCGGGTACCAGATGACCCAGAAGTAATTGCGTCCAATCTGTGTTTCGTAACGCCGGTCGATGATCAGGCTGCTGGCGAACTGCAGCAGGCAGACCAGCGCCAGGATCACGCCATGCCACTCCGGCAGCAGGCTGGCGATATGCAGCTGCGGCGGCAGCTCGATGTACTTGCCCAGTGCCCACAGCAGCACGATGAACAGCATCGTGTAGGCCCAGACCACGCTCAACACGTACTCCAGCAGCACGCCCCACATGCGCCGCTCTTTCCAGTGCAGCAGCGAGCGCGCGTGGCGCAGCATCACTTCCACGCCGCCCTGGGCCCAGCGCAGGCGCTGCCGCCAGAGGCCCTTGAGCGTCTCCGGCATCAGGATGAAGCACAGCGCATTGGGTTCGTAGCGGATGTCCCAGTGCGCGCGCTGCAGGCGCCAGCTGATGTCGATGTCCTCGGTCACCATGTCATCCGACCACCAGCCGACCTGGTGCAGGGCAGTGCGGCGGAAGCCGGCGATCACGCCGGAGATGGTGAAGATGCGGCCATACACGCGCTGTGCCCGCTTGATCATGCCGATGATCGAGGAGAATTCCGCCACCTGCAGGCGTCCGAGCAGGGTGGAGCGGTTGCGGATGCGCGGGTTGCCGGTGACCGCACCGACCCGGTTGCCACTGACCAGGTGCCAGACCATCCAGTGCAGTGCATGCTCTTCCAGCATCGCATCGCCATCGATGCACACCAGGTACTCCGAGCGTGCGGCCAGTGCGCCCATGCGCAGCGCATTGGCCTTGCCCAGGTTGCGGTCCAGGTGCAGCACGCGAAGCCGTGGATGCCTTGCCGCCAGCGCATCCAGCCGTGCGCCGGTGTCATCGCTGCTGCCATCGTCGATGGCGATCACTTCGTAATCGGCGGGGTAGCGCTGGGCCAGCGCCGCAGTGAGCGTGTCGTCCAGGTTTTCTGCTTCGTTGTGGCAGGGCACCAGCAAGGTCGCGAAGGGAGGGGCGATCATCAAGGGCGGATCGTTGCGCGGACGTGAGTGACGCTCGCGCCGGAAGTAGTAGTACAGGCCACCGGACATCCAGAAGAACGCCATCACCATCGGGTAGTAGAAGGCGAACTGGAACAGGACCTGCAGCAGCGGATGCATGTCCACGTCACTTCTCCGGGTACGGGAAGTTGCCGGCGGACATTGCCGCGCGGGCATCGCGGGTGGAGGGCTGGTCGGCGATGAAGTCATCGGGGTACCAGGCGAAGTGGTGCACGCCCTGCGCCTGCAACTGGCGGATCTGCGCACGCAGGCGCCCGGCGGGAATCGGCTGCCCGCTGCGCCAATCGACGGTCTGCAGCTCGAACAGCGTGTGCTGAAGCTGCGGGTCGTGCGCGCGTACCGCGGCCAGCAACTGGTCGAGCCAGCGCTCGGGGTGCCTGCTGCCTTCCATCCACGGCATCGCCATCAGCGCCGTCTGGTCGTAGGCCTTGTTGAACAGGTCCAGGCGCTGCGCGAACCAGGCTTCGCTCTGCGGGCGGAGTACCGGCTCGGCATACAGGTTGCGCACCGTTGCCAGTTTCGGCCGCCAGCGCTGCGCGCTGTTGCGCAGGGCCAGGGTGAAGTCGATCAGTGCCTGGGTACGTGCGCTGCCATCTTCGCCGGCCGCCAGGGCGGGCAGCTCGGTGTCGCGCAGGTAGCCGTCGTCATGGAACAGCAGGCCTTCGAAGTAGGAATTGACCGCCAGGTCCTCGTAGATGTCGAGCATGATCTGCCTGGCCTTCGGGTTGGTGAAATCCAACCGGTACATGCCGTCGGCATCCCCATTGCGGATCGCCAGCACCTTGCGCTGCTCCGGGTCGGGCAGTTCGAAGCCGAGCACTGGCAACCACGCGTAGACCTTCACGCCCGCGCGGGATTTCAGCTGCCAGGCGACGCGGCTGAACAGGTCCGCCCGCATCGGCATGTGCCGGTTCGGGAAATACAGCGCATCGGCGGTGTTGTTGCCGTCCGGGTCGGCAAAGGCCTGCAGATAGACATGGGTCGGCGCGATGCGCTTGACCCGCTCGATCAATGCATCGAGATTGCGTGCCTGCTGGGCTGGATCCGGGTCATACATATCATCCAGATCGATCTGCAGGGCGCGGATGCCATCGAGCGCCACGTCTCGGCGCAGTTCGTAGGCCAGGCCTTCCACGGTCGGGTTGTTGCTCACCAGCAATCGTGCCAGCCCGTGCAGGTCGCGGGCCACTGGCGTGCTACGGCCTTCCAGGTCGAACGAAACCGGCATGCCCAGCTGCTCGGCGATGTCGTTGCTCAACTGGTTGTACGCGGCATATGGCCAGACGATGGCGCGCGGGCGCACGCCCAGGTGCTGCTGGATGCGCTGCACGCTGCGCGAAAGATCAGTGCGCAGGCGCTGCTCATACTGTGTCCCGCTCTCGTAGCTGCGCGTGGCCGGGGTGTAGATGCGGGTGACCACGGCGGGCGTGGAGTTTCCCTGCGGATTGGCAAGCACGCCGTGGTGCAGGTCGTCGGTATGGCTGGCCACTTCGATCAGGCCACTGTCGTGCATCTGCTTCAGCTGCGCCCAGGTCACGAAGTCATCGTGGCCGAACGGGCGGTAGCCGTAGTCGATGGTGCGGCCCGGTGCCATGTCCACGTAATCGGTGATCACCGCCACCAGGGCCGGGTAGTGGTAGGCCTGCAGCAGCGGGAAGGCCTTGTCGTAGACGCTGCGCAGGCCATCGTCGAAGGTCAGCAGCACCGGCTTGGGAGGCAGCGTGGCGCGGCCCTGCGAGGCCTCGATCAGCTGCGACAGCGAAACCGGGTGGTAGCCGTGCGCGCCCAGCCAGTCCAGGTGCGCGGCGAAGTTCTGCGTGCTCACCGCATAGGAATCGGCATCACCCTTGGCGGCCACCTTGTCGCGGATGTCGTGGTAGCTGAGGATCAGCAGGCCGTTGTCGATCGCATCAAGATGCAGGGGCTGCTGCGCGAACGCCGGTGGCACGCAGGCCAGCAGCAGGAGCACGATCAGTCGCAGGAAGCGGGCCATGTCAGTCTCCCCAGCGCAATGCGGCTTCGAAGCCGATATGGCGCTCGCGATGGCCGTCGTAGACCGGTCGTGACCACCGCACGCCATACTCGAACACGCGGCCAGGGCCCAGCTGCCACTCGTGCATGTAGGACACCGACGGCACCAACGCGCTGCCGAAGCCGTCCTGCCAGTAGTCGCCCAGCGAGACGGTCAGCCGGTGCCGGAAGTGGCGCTCGTAGTGCCGCCACAGCTGCTGGTCGATGCGCAGGCCGATCTCGACCATGCGGTCGCGCTTCGGGTTGAAGTAGGGCGCATCATCGCGGCTGCCGCGACTGGTGTAGGCACTGGCCAGGCCATCGACCAGCCAGCGTGGGCGGGTCAGCAGGCGCTGTTGGACGCTGGTGCCGAACAGCTCGCGGTGGTTGCCGTCGTCATAGCGGAAGCGGCTCGCGCCGAACGTCCAGTGGGTGAGCTCGCTGCGCCGGTAGTCCACTTGTGCGCTCACGCTGTCGGCGGTGATGCCGGCCGCGCGCGCCTGCATCGAGGCCTCCGGGTCATTGCGTGCGACCACCACGCCGGCGTGCCAGGAATCGTTGAACTGCCAGCCGACGCCGACGCGCAGGCCGGTGTCGCCGATGTGATCATTGGCGCGCAGGACCGCCGCTTCCGCATCCAGCTGCCCGAAGCGGTAACGCACGCCCGCACCCAGCCACAGGGGATCGATGCGCTGGTCCTGGAAGTCGGTCACGCGACGGTCGGCGAGGGCGAACAACCGCCAGCGGTCATCAAGGACCGGCGTCTCCACGTCCACGCCGTAGTGGCGGTCGTTGTTGCCCAGGGGCGAAGTACCACCGCCCCCGGAGCTGCGGCCGATGTCGGTCCATGCCTTCAGCTGCCAGCCGCGATGCGCGCGCCAGGCCTGGTCCATGCGTTCGACTGCCGGCTGGGTGGGGTAGCGTGCGACCAGGTCATCGTGCAGCGGCCGCGCCAGGTCGTCGCGCTGCAGGGCGACATAGGCCTCTTCCATGCCCAGCCGCGGTTCGATGTCCCGCGGATCGAGCGCGTGTGCCATCTGCTGGCGCTGCAGCGCCCGGCGTGGCCAGCCGCGCATCATGTAGACGCTGCCCAGCGCACTCTGCAGCCCGCCGTTGCCGGGTGCGATCTCGACCATCGACTCCAGGTCGTGCTGCGCGGTGTGCAGGTCGCCGCTGTAGGCGCGCACCATCGCCAGGTTGAGATCGGCCTCGTAGCGCGACCAGTTCGCGTACGGCGACTTGCCGTTGCTCCAGCGCCACGCCGGCTCCTTGTCGCGCCATGCCTGCAGCAGGTCGATGGCCTTTTCCTGCTGCTCGCTTTCCAGGTAGGCGTAAGCCAGTTCCGAATGCGAGGCGTCGCGCGTCGGGTCGCCAGCGACGGCCGCCTGCAGCACCGGGATGGCTTCTTCCGGGTGCAGGGTGCCCATCAACGAATCGCCCACTGCGGGCAGCACGTAGTCGGGCAGGGTGTGGCCTTCGGCCTGCAGTGCCCGCGCTTCCTCGCGGACCTGTGCATGGCGGCCCAGCCGGTTGAGCAGGATCAGCCGGTCCATGCGGATCCGCAGTGGTGCCTGCGAGGGCGGGGTGCCTTCGCCGCCGAGGTAGCGCTGCATGCGGGCCAGGGTCGATTCGGCTTCTTCCAGGCGGCTGTCCTCGCTGCTGCTGTAGGCCAGGCTCCAGACCACCAGCTTGGCCAGGTAGTCGCCTTCCAGGCGCTGTTTCTGCGCAGCGTCGAACAGTTGCGGGCGCTGCTGGTACAGCTCCCACGCACGCCAGGCGTTGCCGATGTCGCCCAGCGTCAATACGCGCAGCTTGAACAGCAGGTCGTCGTTGGGTTGCTGTTGGCTGGCGCGCTCGATCGCGCCCAGGGCGTCCAGCCAACGCGCCTGGTCTCGATAGCGGCCGATCTCGGCCAACGCTGCTTCGCGGTCGGGCGGGGCAGCGCTGCTCGCCCAGGCCAGGGCGGTGCAGGCAAGGCCGACGCAGAGCGCCAGCCGGCGGTGGACAACCATTGGGGACCCCCTTGGCTTCCGAACCAGACAACCTGAAAAATGTGACGCACATCACATGCCAGCTTTTGGCGTGGCCGTGGCCCGCGTCACTCCCTTCGTGCATTCCCGCCCAGCGAAGACGGATACAACCCGGACAGCGACCTGCGATGTCTTGTCTGAAACGAAGTCCCCCGCACACCGAGTGGTGGCCCGGGCGGCGCTGCCGCCCCCATGCCCGATGCCGGCACGCGGCAAGGATGGGCATTCGTGGGCACTATCCGCCCGGAATTGTCAGCCCGGCGTCAAAATGCGCAGACGGGCTGACGAATGGTAGGTGGGCCCGGTTGCGGGCCCCACGTGGCTTACCAGAGATCTTCCAGCTTGCGCGGCTTGCAGGCCACCCACGAGGCGCACAGCATCAGGGCGGCGCAGCCGAACAGGAAGCTGAACGGGAGGGTCCAGCCATCGCTGACCGTGTGCAGCCAGCCGACCAGGAACGGGCCCAGGCAGCTGAAGCTGTAGCCCACGCCCTGCATGAAGCCGGACAGCGCCGCCGAGCCGGTCGGGGTGCGGGTGCGCAGGTTGATCAGGGTCAGTGCCAGCGGGAAGGTGGATGGGCCGACGCCGAGCAGGCAGGCCCACAGCAGGGGGGCCTTCATCGGTGCCAGCAGCAGGCCGGTGAAGGCGATCACGAACGAGAAGAAGCCAATCAGCACCAGCGGGAACGGGTTCTGCATGCGCACCGCCATCGACGGAATGACCAGCGATGGCAGCAGGCCCAGCGCCGAGAACACGGCGACCATCACGCCACCGAACGCGGGCGTGCCGCCGGCCTCGACCACGATGCGCGGCAGCCAGGTGAACATCGAGTAGGTCATCAGCGAGGTCATGCCGAACATCAGCGTCATGCTCCAGCCCAGTGACGTGCGCCAGACCTTGCCGTGCGGCTGCGCGGTCGGATCGGACACGTCGGACTGCGGCTTCGGCGCGCGCGTGGCCAGCACCAGCCACGGCAGTGCGGCAGCCAGCGCCAGCAGCGCCCACATGCCCAGCGACACGCGCCAGCCTGCGGCGTTGGCCACCGGCACCGCCAGCAGTGCCGGCAGCATCGTGCCCAGCTGCAGCACGCTGATGTAGAGCGTGCTCATGGTGCCGACCTTGTTGGCGAAATAGCGCTTCACCAGCGGCGGCACCACCACGTTGCCGATGCCCATGCCGGCCAGTGCCACCACCGAACCCAACAGCAGCGTGCCGACGTTGCCGGCGCTGGAACGCAGCAGCAGGCCGGCCATCGCCATCACCATCGCCAGCAGCGTGGTGCGCTCCAGCCCGAGGCGCCGCGCCAGTGCCGGCGTGGCCACGCCGAACAGTGCGAACGACGCGGTCGGCAGCATGCCCAGCACGCCGGTCATGGTGGTACCGAAACCGAACTGCTGGCCGAGCACGTCCAGCAGCGGAGTGATCGAGGTGACCGCGGTGCGCAGGTTGATCGCTGCCAGCAGGATCGCGGCGAATGCGAGGACGCGGCCGTGCAGCAGCGACGGCGAATCGGAAGGGGAGGAACTCATCGGTGGTCCTTGCAGGTGTCGCACGCCGGGGCAATGGCATGCAGCGCCGGCATCGGTCTACGCCGAAGCGGCAGGTGGGGGAGGGGCTGCTGGCGGGCCGGCAGCGCGGCCATTGTACGTGCGGGCTCCGGCAAGGTCCCGTCATGCGGGCGGCCAGGTGCCTGATACAAAAAAACCCGGAGGACAGTGATGTCTTCCAGGCTTCTTGGTGACCACCCAAGTGGTCGGGGAGACAGGATTCGAACCTGCGACCTCTACGTCCCGAACGTAGCGCTCTACCAGACTGAGCTACACCCCGAAGGGAGCCGCCTATTCTAGCGATTCACCCCGATGGCGGCAAGGGGTGAATGCTGTTTTCTTCACACTGCCGAAGCAGTGCCACTTCAGGGAACAAAAAAGCCTGGACGACTTCACCAGGCTTCAATGCGACCACCGAAGTGGTCGGGGAGACAGGATTCGAACCTGCGACCTCTACGTCCCGAACGTAGCGCTCTACCAGACTGAGCTACACCCCGAAGGAGCCGCCTAAGATACCGTGTGAAGGCCAAGGCGGCAAGGTTTTTTTACAGCTCAGCGACGATTTTCTTTCTCGATGCGGTTCTGCTCGCGGGCTTCGAACCACATGCCGTTGAGGATGGCCACCGTCGAGGCGAGGCCGGCACCGAGAATCCAGGCGAAATACCACATGATCAGTCTCCTTCATTCCGGGTAGGTGCCGACCGTTGGTCGGCACACGTGCAAGCAATCAATACGCGTTCGGGTTGTTGCCCATCTCTTCGGTGGTGGTCTTGCCCTTCAGCACGCGGTACACCCAGGTGGTGTAGGCGAGGATGATCGGCAGGAACACCGCCGTGGCCAGCAGCATGATCCACAGGGTCAGGTGGCTGGACGAGGCATCCCACACGGTCAGGCTGGAGGTGGGCTGGCTCGAGGACGGCAGCAGGAACGGGAAGATGGCGAAGCCGACGGTCAGGATGATGCCGGCGATGGCCGCACCGGAGGCAATGAAGGCCAGGCCGCCGCGGCGGGCACGCAGCAGCACCGCACTGGCGAGCAGGCCGGCCAGGCCGAGCAGCGGGGCCAGGATCGTGGCCGGCATCGTGCTGTAGTTGCGCATCCAGCCACCGGCGGCGCCGAGTTCGGCGGTCTTCAGCAGCGGATTGGTGGCGCCGTCGGTGACCACCTGCGAGGTGATCTGGTAACCCGGCAGGCCGAAGGCCACCCAGGCGCCGCCGACCGCAAAGAGCACGAAAGCGATGATCGCGGCGATGCTGCCGAAGCGGGCCGCACGCTCGGCCACCGGGCCGTCGGTCTTCAGCACCAGCATGGCGGCACCGTGGGCGACCAGCATCGACACGCTGAGCAGGCCGGCCAGCAGTGCGAAAGGCATCAGCAGGCCGAAGAACGAGCCGGTGTAGAAGATGCGCATGCTGTCATCGAAGTGGAACGGCACGCCCAGCACCACGTTGCCCACCGCCACGCCCATGATCAGCGCCGGTATGAAGCCACCGATGAACAGCGCCCAGTCCCAGGTGTTGCGCCAGCGCTCGCTGGGCATCTTGCTGCGGAACTTGAAGCCGACCGGACGCAGGATCAGGGCGAACAGGATCACGAACATCGCCAGGTAGAACCCGGAGAAGCTGACCGCGTAGAGCGGCGGCCAGGCGGCGAAGATCGCGCCGCCGCCCAGGATCAGCCACACCTGGTTGCCTTCCCAGACCGGACCAATGGTATTGATCACCAGCCGGCGCTCAGCGTCGTTGCGGGCGACGAAGGGCAGCAGGGTGCCCACGCCCAGGTCGAAACCATCCATCACGGCGAAACCGATCAGCAGGATGCCGAGCAGCAGCCACCAGATCACGCGCAGCGTGGTGTAGTCCAGAAGAATGAAATCCATCTTGGTTCTCCTGCCTCAGGCCTGGCCGGCGGCCGGCGCCGAGGCATTGTGGGAAGCATGCGGCTGGGGCGACTGCAGCGACGGCAGCACCTCGTCCGGACCCTTGCGGATCGCCTTGAGCATCAGCTTGATCTCGACCACGATCAGCGCGGTGTAGATGGCAGTGAAGCCGGCCAGGGTCAGCACGATTTCATGCAGGGCCAGGCCCGACGCCGCATAGAAGGTCGGCAGCACGCCATCGACCGCCCACGGCTGGCGACCATACTCGGCCACGAACCAGCCGCACTCGATCGCGATCCACGGTGCCGGCAGCGTCCACAGGGCCAGCTTGAGGAACCAGCGCTTGTCCTGGAAGTTGTTGCGGCACGAGTAGTAGAAGGCCAGTGCGAAGAAGGCGATCAGGTAGAAGCCCAGGCCGGCCATCACGCGGAAGGTCCAGAACAACGGCATCACGCGCGGCACCGTGTCCATCGCCGCCTGCGAGATCTCCTGCGGGGTGGCGTTGAGGATGTCATCGCGATAGCGCTTGAGCAGCAGGCCGTGGCCCAGGTCCTGCCAGTGGCGGTCGAACATCTCGCGCGCTTCAACGTCGTTCTTGTTGGCGCGCAGGCGTTCCAATGCACCGTAGGCCAGCTGGCCGCCACGCACGCGGTGTTCGGCGCGCTCGACCAGTTCCAGGATGCCGGGAATCGGCTGGTTCAACGAGCGGGTGGCGATCAGGCCCATCAGGTAGGGGATCTTCACCGCGTAGTCGTTCTGGTGAGTCTCCTGGTTGGGGATGCCGAAGGCGGTGAAGTCGGCCGGCGCACGCTCGGTCTCCCACATCGCCTCGATCGCGGCCAGCTTCATCTTCTGGTGTTCGCTGGCGGCGTAACCGCTCTCGTCACCCAGCACGACCACCGACAGCGATGACAGCAGGCCGAACGCCGCGGCCACCGCAAACGAACGACGGGCCAGGTCCTTGTGCTTGTTGCGCAGCAGGAACAGGGCGCTGATCGCCATCACGAACACCGCACCGGTCACGTAGCCGGCGCTGACGGTGTGCACGAACTTGGCCTGCGCCACCGGGTTGAACACCACCGCCATGAAGTCGACCACTTCCATGCGCATGGTTTCCGGGTTGAACACCGCGCCGGTCGGGTTCTGCATCCAGCCATTGGCCACCAGGATCCAGATCGCCGACAGGTTGGTCCCCAGCGCCATCAGCCAGGTCACCATCAGGTGCTTGACCTTGCTCAGGCGGTTCCAGCCGAAGAAGAACAGGCCGACGAAGGTCGCTTCCAGGAAGAACGCCATCAGGCCTTCGATCGCCAGTGGCGCACCGAAGATGTCACCCACGTAGTGGCTGTAGTAGGACCAGTTCATGCCGAACTGGAATTCCATGACGATGCCGGTGGCAACGCCCATGGCGAAGTTGATGCCGAACAGGACGCCCCAGAACAGGGTCATCCTGCGCCAGATCTCCTTGCCGGTCATCACGTACACGCTCTCCATGATGGCCACCATGAAGGACAGGCCGAGGGTGAGCGGTACGAATAGGAAGTGGTACATCGCGGTCAGCGCGAATTGCAGCCGCGACAGTTCTACGACTGTCTGATCAATCATGGCCTGGCTACCTCGTTGGATAGTGCCGTTGCAGGTGGCGGGAAGGGTGGTCTACGACGTGAATGATGTGACCGACTACTTCAAACAGCCTTGATCCAGATCAATGTATGAACAGGTGCCCCGGTTGATCGTATGCCAACCTGATGAAGACTGCGACCGCCGGCCGCAGGGGCGGGCTATTGCCTGCGCCTACAATGCCGTGTCTCCCCCGCTGCCCGTGAAGACCTCTTGAGCGCTGCCGAAACGACCCCTGACGGCCTGTCCCCGGAAGCTGAAACCGCCCGCCAGCGGCGTGTGCGCACGGCCTGGCTGGCCGACCTGGCACGCTCCGCCCGGGGCCGCCAGCGCTTGGCCGCGCTGTGCATCAGCCTGTCCGGCGCGCTGTTGATCGGCCAGGCTGCCGCCATCGCTTGGCTGGTGCAGCAGGTGCTGGTGGAGCGCGTGCCGCTGGCCTCTGGCCTGCCGGTGCTGGCGGGATTGGCGGTGATCCTGGTGCTGCGCACCCTGCTGGGCAGCGCCACCCAGGCCGCCGCCGGTGACGTGGCCGACGCCGCCCGGCTGGCACTGCGCGAACGCGTGTTCGCGCGCCTGCTGGGCCAGGGCCCGCTCTGGCTGCGGCAGCGCCGCACCGGTGAACTGGGCGAACTGATGCTGCATCACGGTGATGCGATCGAGAGCTATTACAGCGGCTTCCTGCCGGTGCGCACCGAAGTGGTGGTGGTGCCGCTGCTGATCCTGGCCGCTGTCGCCTGGGTGGACTGGGTGGTGGCGCTGATCCTGCTGTTCACCGCGCCGCTGGTGCCGTTCTTCATGATGCTGGTGGGCTGGGGCGCTGAAGCCGCCGGGCGCGCGCAGCTGGGCGAACTGGCGCGCATGAGCGGCCATTTCGCCGACCGCATCAAGGGCCTGGGCCTGCTGCGCCTGTATGGCCGCGGCGAAGCCGAACTGGCCGGCATCGAGGCCGCCGCCGAAGGCGTGCGCGTGCGCACCCTGAAGGTGCTGCGCATCGCCTTCCTGTCGTCCACCGTGCTGGAATTCTTCGCCTCGGTGAGCGTGGCGATGGTGGCGCTGTACCTGGGCCTGAGCTATCTGGGCATGATGTCGCTGCATGCAGCGGTGCCGACGCTGGGTGCGGGCCTGTTCTGCCTGCTGCTGGCGCCGGAGTTCTATGCGCCGCTGCGACGGCTGGCTGCGCACTACCACGATCGCGCCAATGCACTGGCCGCCGCCGCCGAAGTGGAACGCCTGCTGCAGTCGCTGCCGGACGAGCAGGGCCTGATCGAGAACGAGGTTGCGCCGCTGGCGGTGGAGCCGGCCGAGGCCGCCTTGCCGCCACTGCAGGCGCAAGGACTGGTACTGCGCCCGTTGGGGGCGCCGCAGGATGTGCTGCGGGATCTGGACCTGCTGCTGGAGCCGGGCCAGCGCCTGGCCCTGGTCGGTCCCAGCGGGTCCGGCAAAAGCACGCTGCTGGAGGCGCTGGCCGGTTGGTTGCCGCCGCGTGCCGGCAAGCTGCAGCTGCGCCCCGGCGTGCAGGTGGCCTATGCCAGCCAGCGACCGTACCTGTTCCACGGCAGCATCGCCGACAACCTGCGCCTGGCCGATCCCGGCGCCAGCGATGCGCGCCTGCGCGCGGTGGCCGAGGCCTCGCAGGTACTGCAGTTCGCACAGCGCCTGCCGCAGGGGCTGGATACGGTGATCGGCGAGCGTGGTTTCGGCCTGTCCGGTGGCGAAGCGCGCCGCATCGGCTTGGCCCGCCTGCTGCTGCGCGACCCGCAGGTGCTGCTGCTGGACGAACCCACCGCGTTCCTCGATGCCGATACCGAGGCGGCGCTGCTGCGCAGTCTGGCCGCGTATGCACGCGGGCGCAGCGTAGTGGTCGCCACCCACAGCCCGGCGGTGATCGCCTGGGCCGATCGTTGCCTGCTGTTGCCGGAAGGCCGCCTGGTCGAGCCGGCACAGGCGGTGCGCGCATGAGCCGTTCGCCTGATTCGCTGCGCGCGATATTCCTGCGGCACCGGCCGCGCCTGTTGCTGACCCTGCTGCTGCTGTGGACCACGATGCTGGCCGGCACGGCGCTGCTGGGCCTGTCCGGTGGTTTCCTCACGGCGGCCGCGCTGGCCGGTGCGGCCGGCCTCGGCCAGGGCTTCAACTTCTTCTCACCCTCGGCCGGCATCCGTGGCCTGACCATGGCGCGCATCGTGTCGCGCTACTTCGAAAAGCTGGTCGGCCACGATGCCACGCTGCGCATCGCCCGCGACCTGCGCGTGTGGTTCTTCCGCCGCGCGCTGCCACTGGCGCCGGCACGATTGGGCGCCACGCGCACCGGCGAGCTGCTGGCGCGGCTGCTGGGGGACATCGGCGAAGTGGATGGGCTGCTGGTGCGTGCGATCGGGCCGCTGGTGGCGCTGGGCGCGCTGTCGCTGGTGGCGGTTGCCTCGGCAGCGCTGATCCTGCCCTCGGCGGCGGTACTGCTGGCGGTGCTGGCGCTGCTGGTCGCCTTCGGCGTGCCGTGGCTGGGCGTGCGTGGCCATGACGACGAAGAGGCCGATCGTGCCGCGCACCGCGCGGCGTTGCGCACCGCTGCATTCGAAGGGCTGGAGGGGGCCGGTGACCTGGCTGCGCTGCATGCCGATGCGGCTTGGCAGCTGAAGGTACGCGTGGCCGCCAAGCAGCTGGCCTCGCGTGATCGTCGTCGGCGTTGGCGCCTGATCGCGGCCTCGACCCTGCACGGCCTGGTGGCGGGGCTGGGCCTGGTGGCGATGCTGGCGTTGGCTCTGCACGCCACCGAACAGCAGCACATCGCGCCGGAAATGGCCGCGGGCCTCGTCTTCCTGACCGTGGCGCTGATCGAACTTTGGGCCGGCATGGGCCTGGCCTGGCAGTCGCTGCAGTCCGGGCGCGTTGCTGCTGACCGCCTGCAGGCCATCGTCGAACAACCGCCGACGGTGGAGGATCCGCAGACGCCGCAGCCGGTACCCCAGGCGGCGCACGTGCATTGGGATGACGTGCACTTCCAGTGGCCAAGTGCCGCACGGCCGGTGTTGTCCGGCCTGCAGCTGACCCTGGCGCCGGGAGAACGCATCGCGATCCGTGGCGACAGCGGCAGTGGCAAGACCACGCTGTCCAGCCTGCTGCTGCGGTTGTGGGATCCGCAACAGGGGCGAATCACCTATGGCGGACGCGACCTGCGCGACGTCGCCCAGGCCGAGTGGCACCGCCAGCTGGCCTGGCTTCCGCAGAACGCACCGGTGTTTGCCGGTACCGTGGCCGAGAACCTGCGGCTGGGGGATCCCGACGCCCGTGATGCCGCGTTGTGGGCGGTCCTGCGTCGCGTGCGCCTGGGGGACTGGGCCGAGCGCAACGGTGGCCTGCAGGCCTGGGTGGGCGAGAACGGCGCGACGATGTCGGCCGGCCAGGCGCGGCGGTTGGCACTGGCGCGCGCGCTGCTGCGCAATGCGCCGATCCTGCTGCTGGACGAACCCACCGAAGGCCTGGACGTGGATACCGCACGTGCGCTGTTGCAGGACCTTTCCGGGTTGCTGGACGGGCGCAGCCTGCTGATGATCACCCACGACGACCTGCCCGAAGGCGTGGTCGATGCGCAGTACCGGTTGCGCGATGGGGTGTTGGAGCGCGAAGTGCTTCGGTAGATGCCGACCTTGGTCGGCACATCCACGCATGGCGTGGATCTACTGTAGAGCCGAGCCCATGCTCGGCTCCGGAAGCAAGCCAGCCGAGCATGGGCTCGGCTCTACAGGCCGGTCAATGGGAGAACTCGCGCAGCATCACCGCGATCGAGGCCACGTTGGCCAGCACGCACAGCCAGAACACCCACTGGAATGCGGCTTTGCGATGCTTGTGGCGGAACAGCGCCTGGCCCAGCAGCGCGCCGGGCCAGCCTCCGGCGAAGGCCAGCAGCTGCAGGGTGCGCTCGGGAATGCGCCATCGCTTTCGCTGCGCCGCGCGCTTGTCATGGCCATAGAGACCGAACGACACCGCACTGGCCAGCAGGCACCAGCCACCCAGCCACAACGGCAGCACACCGCTGATCATCAAGGCGGTCAGCGCGCCGAAGGCGGCCAGCGCGAGGTTACGCCGCCACGCCACTTACAGCGCGTCGAGGAAGCCGCGCACGGCCGGACCGAAACGCTCGAAATCGACGAGGAAGGCATCATGGCCCTGTGGCGATTCCAGGCCGATGAAGCGCGCATCGGCACCGCCGGCACGCAGGCCGTCGGCGACCTGTTGCTGCTGCTGCACCGGGAACAGGATGTCGGTGTTGGCACCGATGGCCAGTGCCTTCTCCACCCGGATCTTCGCCAGCCCGGCCAGCACGTCGCCGTCGGCGTACTCGGCCAGGTCGAACCAGTCCATCGAACGGCTCAGGTACAGATAGCAGTTGGGATCGAAGAAACGCACGAAGCGCCGTGCGTGGCCTTCCAGATAGCTTTCCACCTGGAATTCCAGCCCGAACGGATCGTCGTCGGCCTGGTCCGAATCCAGCCGCACGCGGCCGAAGCGGCCATCCCATTCCAGTGCCGAGCGGTAGGTAATCACGCCCAGCTTGCGCGCCATGCGCATGCCGGACTCGGGGTACTCGGCATCGTCGTAGTGGCCGCCATTCCAGCGCGGGTCGAGACGGATGGCCTCGCGCTGCAGCGAGCGGATCGCGATCGAGAACGGCAGCGCCTGCGCACTGCCGGAAATGTTGACGTGGCTGCGCGCGATGCCCGGGTGCAGCATCAGCACGGCCAGCGCGGTCATCCCGCCCATGGAATTGCCGACCACGCAGGCCAGCTGCGCGATGCCCAGCGCACGCACGACTTCGATCGCGGCGCGAGCGCCGTCTTCGATCGACAGCTCGGGGAAGTCCAGGCGGTAGGGCTCACCGCTGGCCGGGTTGATCGAGGCGGGGCCGGTCGATCCCTTGCAGCTGCCCAGCGAATTCACGCAGACCACGAACCAGCGGCGGGTATCGATGGGTTTGCCGGGGCCAACCATCGCTTCCCACCAGCCCGGCGCCGGATTGGCCTCGTTGGCCGCCGCATGCGCATCCGGCGACAGGCCGGTCACGATCAGGATCGCATTGCTGGCGTCAGCGGCCAGCGTGCCCCAGGTCTCGTAGGCCACGCGTGCGCCGTGCAGGGCGCCACCGCGCTTGAACGGGAACGGCGAGGGCAGGGCGTGGAAGCGGGTGCCGGGCGGGATGAATTCGGTCATGCAGTCATTCTAGCGGGGCTGCATGTGGAGCTGGCGACACGCTGGTTTCCATGGATGGATGGACGCGGACCGGACCGTCGCATCCACGCATGGCGTGGATCTACTGTAGAGCCGAGCCCATGCTCGGCTGCGGTTGAGTTGCCGGCGCCGGGCAGCCGAGCATGGGCTCGGCTCTACAGGTCAAGGGAAGCGCAGCTCCACAACACCGTCGTGGGGCAGGCTTACCTTCACCGGAACGCTCTGCAGGTCGTCCTCGCTGCGGTTGGCGCTGCCGCTGCGCGAGATGCGTGCCACCACTTCCACTTCGCGATGGGCCGACAGCGGTGCGGTCGGCATCGGGCTGTCACCGTCGCCCAGCCCGACCGTGTCCGGGAATCCGCTCAGCGGCAGCTTGCGAGCGGCCACCGGCATCGGCGGGCCGCCGACGGCACGGGCCAGCACGAACACCTGGGTGCTGGCTGGCCACTCGGCGTTCTTCAGTGCCGGCAGCTGCACGCGCACCTGCAGCAGCGCCGGTGGCGCCGCAGCGCCAGCATCGGGCGCCTGGCCAGCGGCCTCGCGCGCGAGGGCGATCTGTGCCTGCAGCGCCTGCGCGGCGCCCGGCTCCAGTCGTGGCAACAGGCCGCTCCACACATCCGCGGCCTCGGCGTTCCTTCCGCGCTGGCGCAGGGCGATGCCCAGCAGCCAGCTGGCGCGCTCGGCATCGGGAGCCTGTGCGCGCGCCTGCTGCAACCAGGCCATTGCGGTGTCATCGAACTGCTTGCCGGCATCAGCCTGCGCGCGCGCCTGCGCGGCTTCCACCAGCACGCCCGGATCTTCCGGTGCCAATGCGGCGGCCCTCGCGAAGGCATCCGCCGCGGCTGCGGCGTTGCCCAGTTCGGCCTGCGAACGGCCGAGCAATGCCCAGCCGTCGGCACGCTGCGGGTCGCGCTCCAGTGCGTCCTGCAGTGCCTGCACGCCATCGCGCAGGGTGGCTGCCGACGGGGTCGGTTGTACCTGTGCCGCCCTTGGGTCACCGACCAGCAGATACAGGCAGGCACCGGCCACGCCCAGCGCGAGCACGCCGACCACGAAACCGCGCCGACCGCGCTGGCGCAGTGGCCACAGCACCAGCGCTGCCATCAGCGCGGCGACCAGCCCGGCCAGCATCGGCAGCCAATGGTTCACCATTCGTCTCCTTCATCGGCCTTGCCGGCCGGCGCCGCGCCGACGGTGCGTCCACGTCGGCGGACGATGCCCAGCACTACCAGTGCACCGGCGCCGAGCACCAGCAGGGGGCCACCCCACAGCAGCCAGGTGCCCGGCTGCAACGGTGGTTGATAGAGCACGAACTCACCGTAGCGCGCGACCAGGAACTGCTTGATCTGTGCGTCGTCGTGGCCCTGCTGCATCAGCTGCAGCACCTCGCGGCGCAGGTCCTGGGCGATCTGCGCGTTCGAATCGGCCAGCGACTGGTTCTGGCACTGCACGCAGCGCAGCTGCGCGGCCAGGTCATGGAAGCGGCGTTCCTCGGCGTCATCGCGGAACTGCAGCGGCTGCGGATCGTGCAGCGGCTGCTGGGCCAGCGCGGCCAGCGGCAGCATCAGGAGCAGCAACGCCAGCAGCCAGCGCATGGGTTCAGGGCGCCGTATGCAGGGTGTTGCCGGCACTGCCCTGGGCCTTCTCGATCTTCTGCAGCGCCGGGATCAGCTTCTCGTCGACCACGCGCTGGGTCATCGCACCGCTGTACTTCCAGCGCACGATGCCGCTGCCATCGACCAGGAAGGTTTCCGGTGCGGCGGTCACGCCCCAGTCGATCGCGGTACGGCCCTCGACATCGCTGAGCACGACCATGAACGGGTTGCCCAGCTGTTCCAGCCAGTGCAGCGCGTCGGTCGGGTCGTCCTTCCAGTTGTAGCCGATCACGCGCACACGCTTGCTTTCCGCGAAGCGGGTCAGCACCGGGTGTTCTTCGCGGCAGGCCGCGCACCAGCTGCCCCACACGTTCAGCAGGTAGGGCGCGCCGCGCAGGTCGTCGCTGTGCACGATCATTTCCGGGTCGTGCAGCACCGGCAGCGCGAATGCCGGCGCCGGTTTGTCGATCAGTGCCGACGGCAGTACGTCGCGCTGCGGATCGCCTGATTTCATCACCCCGTAGATCATCAGCCCGAGCAGGCCGAAGAAGAACAGCACGCCGATCACGATGGCTACCGGCGGCAGCGGGCGGGAGGGACGCGGGGTGGGGGACTCGGACATGGGAACTCCTACGGACGACGGAAACGGCGATCGGCGGCGGTGATGAATCCGCCCAGGGCCATCAACAGCGCGCCCAGCCAGATCCAGCGCACGTACGGCTTGATGTGCACCCGGACCGCCCATGCATTGTTGCCCAGCGGCTCGCCCAATGCCACGTAGACATCACCATTGAAGCGTGCATCGATGCCGGCCTCGGTCATCACCTGGCCGCCGCTGGCGTACTGGCGCTTCTCCGGGTGCAGCAGGGCCAGCTCGCGGCCGTTGCGGAACACGCGCAGGCGGCCGCGGTCGGCGATGAAGTTGGGGCCTTCGCGATGGTCCACGCCCTCAAAGCGCACTTCGTGGCGACCGATCACCAGCTGCTGGCCCGGTGCCAGCGCCACTTCGCGCTGCACGTTCAGCGCCTCCACCAGCAGCGCGCCGGCCAGGAACACGGCAATGCCGGCGTGGGCGACGATCATGCCGAGCATTTCGGCGGTGAAGCGGCCATTGCCGCGCAGGCGCTGCCAGACGAAGCGTGCGGTGCCGAGCGCGACCCAGGCCGCAGCGGCCACGCCGATGCCGGCCTTCCAGCCGTTCTGCGGCGCCTGCCACCAGGCCAGCGCGCCCAGCAGCAGCGCCAGGCCCAGCCACGGTGCCAGCAGCGCGAAGGCGCGCGAGGGCTGGTCACGCTGCCATTTCACCAGCGGGCCAAACGGCAGCAGCAGGATCATCGGTGCCATCAGCAGCAGGAACAGGCTGCCGAAGTAGGGCGGGCCGACCGAGATCTTGCCCAGCGACAGCGCATCGGCCAGCAGCGGGTACAGCGTGCCGAGCAGCACCATCGCGCAGGCGGTGGCCAGCAGCAGGTTGTTGGCCAGCAGCAGGGTCTCGCGCGAGGTGGCGGTGAAGCCACGGCGTGGGTCCTCGGCATCCACGCTCAGCTGGCTGGCACGCAGCGCGTACAGCAGCAGGCTGCCACCGACCAGCACCGACAGGAACACCAGGATGAACAAGCCGCGCGAGGGATCGGCGGCGAACGAATGCACGCTGGTCAGCACGCCGGAGCGCACCAGGAACGTGCCCAGCAGCGACAGCGCGAAGGCGGCGATCGCCAGCAGCAGGGTCCAGCTGCCGAAGGTGCCGCGCTTTTCAGTGACGGCCTGCGAATGGATCAATGCCGCACCGACCAGCCACGGCATGAAGCTGGCGTTCTCCACCGGGTCCCAGAACCACCAGCCGCCCCAGCCCAGCTCGTAATAGGCCCACCAGCTGCCCAGCGCGATGCCAAGGGTCAGGAAGCCCCAGGCGACGTTGGTCCATGGCCGCGTCCAGCGCAGCCAGCGTGCGTCGACGCGGCCTTCCAGCAGTGCGGCAACCGCGAAGGCGAACGGCACCGCGAAGCCGACGTAGC
Organism: Stenotrophomonas sp. PAMC25021; assembly: GCF_004795795.1. NCBI lineage: Bacteria > Pseudomonadati > Pseudomonadota > Gammaproteobacteria > Lysobacterales > Lysobacteraceae > Stenotrophomonas > Stenotrophomonas sp. PAMC25021. Next base: position 3,635,672 of record NZ_CP039255.1, read on the forward strand.
CCAGGTACAGCATGGGCGGATGGATGATCAGCCCCGGGTCCTGCAGCAGCGGATTGAGGTCGCGGCCTTCCAGCGGTGCCGGGTTCAGGCGCAGGAACGGGTTGGAGGTGAAGATCAGGAAGGCGAGGAAGCCGACGCTGACCACGCCCATCACCGCCAGCACGCGCGCCTGCACCGGTGCGGGCAAGTGCCGCGAGAACAGCGCCACCGCGCCGGTCCACAGCGCCAGCACCAGCGCCCACATCAGCAGCGAGCCCTCGTGCGCGCCCCAGACCGCCGAGTAGCGGTAGACCATCGGCAGCAGCGAATTGGAGTTCTCGGCCACGTAGCGCACCGAAAAATCCTGCTGCACGAACGCGGCGGTCAGTACCGCGAAAGCGCCGGCGAGCAACAGCAGCTGTGCGAACGCGGCCGGCCGTGCCACCGCCATCCACGCGGTGTTGTTGCGATGCGCACCGACCAGCGGCAGGCCGGCCTGCAGCAGCGAGGCCAGCAACGCGCACAGCAGCAGGATCTGACCCAGTTCGGGCAGCACTCAGCGCACCTCGGGTGCCGTCATCGGCACGTCGTGCTTGCGATGGGCGTCGCCCATCTTGTCGGCCACTTCCTTCGGCACGTACTTCTCATCGTGCTTGGCCAGCACCTCGTCGGCGACGAAGGTGCCGTCCTGCAGGCGGCCGCTGGCGACCACCGCCGTGCCTTCGGCGAACATGTCCGGCAGGATCCGCGACGTGGTCACCGCCAGCTGCGCGTCGCCGTCGGTCACCTCGAAGCGCGCCTCCAGCGAGCCGACCGGTCGGTTGAAGGAACCTTTCACCACCATGCCACCGAGGCGGAAGCGCGACTGTGCATCGACATCGCCGCGCAGCACTTCCGACGGCGTGTACAGGTAGGCGATGTTGCGCTCCAGTGCCATCGCCACCAGTGCGGTGGCCAGGCCGGAGGCGAGCAGGGCCAGCAGCACCCACACCAGGCGGCGGCGCTGTACCGGGGTCATCGTTCCAGCTCCGTCGACAACGGCGTCGCTGCGTCCTGCCTGCCGGCGCGGGTCTGCTGGCGCTGCTGGCGGGCCAGTGCCAGCCGGCGCGCCACGCGCAGGCGCAGCCACGAACCGATGGCATCGGCGCCGAGCACCAGCACGAACACCGCGTAGGCACCGATCACATAGGGCAGGTGGGTCATGGCTGGGCCTCCCGGGCCGGGCGTCCGGCATCGACGCGGCCGCCGACCCAGGCCTTGCCGGCCTCGCGGTCGAGATTGTCGGCGCGGGCCTTGGCCAGCACCGAACCGGCGAACCAGAACTTGGTGCCGATCACCATCCACCACAGCGGCGCGATCATCGCGCTGCTGATCGCCGATTCACCGAATACGTTGATCGACTGGCGCTGGTGCAGGCCGCCCCACCAGTCCACCGAGTAGCGGATCACCGGCAGCAGGCTGACACCGACAATGGCCAGCAGGCCAGCGGCGCGCGCGGCGCTGCGGCGGTCCTCGATGGCGTGGTACAGGCCGATCACGCCCAGGTACAGGAACAGCAGTACCAGTTCGCTGGTCATGCGCGGGTCCCAGTCCCACCAGGTGCCCCAGGTGCCCTTGCCCCAGATGCTGCCGGTCAACAGGGTGATCAGGGTGAAGCCGGCGCCCATCGGCGCGCAGGCCATGGCCAGGATCTCGCAGACCTTGATCCGCCAGACCAGTGCGATGGCCGCATACAGCGCCATCAGCGCGAAGACGAACAGGCTCATCCAGGCACTGGGCACGTGGATGTAGAGGATGCGGAAGCTGTCCAGCTGCTTGGCTTCCGGTGGCACCACCAGCAGCGCCTGCCACATGCCGACCAGCAGCACCGGCACCGCCGCGAGGTAGAACACCCGCGACCAGCGGGCAGCGAAACGGTCGAACGTGGGGGGCGAACCGAGTTGGTGGAACCAGCGGACAATCGGATTCATGCGTGGCGGCTATCCAGCAGGGGTGGATTGGCTCTCAGCTCGGTCAACTCAGAGAAATACGTATTGCAGCGGCAGTGGCCAGCGGCGCCAGCACCAGCGCGACCAGCAGGCCGGCGCCCAGCATCAGCAGCGCACCGACCGGATCCTGTCCGCGTCCGGCTGCCGCCAGGCTGCCTGCGCCGAACACCAGCACCGGCACGTACAGCGGCAACGACAGCAGCGCCACGAGAATACCAGAGCGTCGGATGCCTACGGTCAGCGCGGCGACCACGCCACCGATCAGGCTCAGCAACGGCGTGCCCAGCAGCAACGATGCCAGCAACATCGGCAGCTGGTCATGCGGCAGATGCAGCATTTCGGCCAGCAGCGGGCTGACCACGATCAGCGGCAGCGCAGTGGTGGCCCAATGCAGCAGCACGCGCACCAGCACCAGCCAGGCCAGCGGCACCGGCGCCAGCAGCCATTGTTCCAGCGAGCCATCCTCGGCGTCGGAGCGGAACAGCGAATCCAGCGACAGCTGTCCGGCCAGCAGCACGGCCAGCCACAGCACTGCACCGGCGGTGGCGGCCAACAGCTGTGGTTCGCGGCCCTGGGCCAGGGCGAACAGCACCACCACCAGCACCGCGAACAGCAGCGGTTGCAGCGCATCGCCGCGGCGGCGCCAGAGCAGGCGCAGGTCGCGCCTGAGCAGGGCGCCTGCGGTCTGCCACAGGCCCGGTTCGGTGCCCGGCGCGATCACGCGGCACCGCCGAGGTCGAGCTGGCGGGTGCGCACCGGCGGTGCGGCATAGGCACCGTGGGTGGTGACCAGCGCAGCGCCACCGGCGCGCAGGTGCGCCGAAATCATCCGGTTGACCAGGGTGATGCCCTCCAGGTCGAGGTTGGCATAGGGTTCGTCCAGCAGCCACAACGGTGCCGGCGACAGCCAGATGCGCGCCAGTGCCAGCCGCCGCTTCTGTCCGGCCGACAGATGCCGTACCAGGGTGTCCTCATAACCGGCCAGGCCGACGATGGCCAGCGCGTTGCCGGGCATCTGCCGCGCACGCCGTCCGTGCAGGCCGCACAGGAAATGCAGGTTTTCCAGCGTGCCGAGGTCCGGTTTCAGCGCTGGCAGGTGGCTGAGGTAGGCGACATAGCGCCCGCGCTCGGCATTGCTGGCCGGCTTGCCGTCGATCCGCACCTGGCCGGCACCGGGCCGGGCCAGGCCGGCCAGCACGCGCAGCAGGGTGGTCTTGCCGGCGCCATTGCCGCCCTGCACCAGCAGGGCTTCGCCGGCGTCCACATGGAAGTCCAGCGGGCCGAACACCGGCTCGTCATTGCGGGAGAAGCTCAGGCCGCTGGCAGCCAGCAATGCAGGGGTGTTCAAGGGGCAAAGGTCTTCATGCCGGAGTGCGGCGGCAATTGTAGCGGTGAATGCCGATGGCAGTGCCGGCCGCTGGCCGGCAATTTCGCTATCTGCCAGCCGAGGTTGCCGGCCGGCGGCCGGCACTACCGACGCGCGGATTGCGTAAACTCGCAGGTCTGTTCCCCCACAGCCCAGGCCGATGCAACCCACCACCAAGCTGCCCAAGGTCGGTACCACGATCTTCACTGTGATGTCCCAGCTCGCCGCCGAACACGGCGCGGTCAACCTGGGCCAGGGTTTCCCGGACTTTTCGGCGCCGCAGCGCCTGATCGACGAGACCGCCAGGGCGATGGCCGCCGGGCTGAACCAGTACCCGCCGATGACCGGCGTGGCGCCGCTGCGCCAGGCCATCGCACAGAAGGTGCTGGACTGCTACGGCGCGCAGGTCGATGCGGACAGCGAGATCACCGTCACCAGCGGTGGCACCGAGGCCATCTTCAACGCCATCCACGCCGTGGTGCGTGCCGGCGAGGAAGTGATCGTGCTGGACCCGGCGTATGACTGCTACGAACCGGCGATCGACCTGGCCGGTGCCAGGGCCGTACATGTGTCGCTCGATCCGCAGACGTTCGCGGTCGATTGGGACCGCGTGCGCGCAGCGATCACCCCGCGCACCCGCATGCTGATCGTCAACACCCCGCACAATCCGTCCGGCGCGATGCTGTCGGCGCAGGACATGCAGGCGCTGGCCGAACTGCTGCGCGGCACGCAGATCTACCTGATCTCCGATGAGGTGTACGAACACATCATCTACGACGGCCGTCGCCATGAATCGGCGCTGCGCTACCCGGAACTGCGCGAGCGCGCGTTCGTCATCTCCAGCTTCGGCAAGACCTACCACTGCACCGGCTGGAAGATCGGCTATGCGATCGCCCCGCCGGCGCTGACCGCCGAGTTCCGCAAGGTGCACCAGTACAACACCTTCACCAGCTTCGGCCCGGCGCAGCATGGCTTCGCCGCGATGATCCGCGACGAACCCGAACACCACCTGGAACTGGGCGCGTTCTACCAGGCCAAGCGCGACCGCTTCCGTGAGCAGCTGGCTGGCACCCGCCTGAAGGCGCTTCCGGTGCCGGGCGGCTACTTCCAGCTGGTTGACTATTCGGCGATCAGCGACCTGCCGGACCATGAGTTCGTGAAGTGGCTGACCATCGAGAAGGGCGTCACCGCCATTCCGCTGTCGCCGTTCTATGAGACTCCGCCGGCCGGCCAGCGCCTGGTGCGCCTGTGCTTTGCCAAGAACGAAGCGACCATGGACGCGGCGATCGAACGCCTGCGCCTGCTGTGAGCGGAGACACGGACATGCAGGACCTGCGCATTTCCCTCGTCCAGGGCGACACCCGCTGGCATGACCCGGCCGGCAACCGCGCCTACTACGGTGCGTTGCTGGCACCGCTGGCCGGCAGCACCGATCTGGTGATCCTGCCGGAGACCTTCACCAGTGGCTTCTCCAACGACGCCATCGCCCAGGCCGAAGGCATGGACGGGCCGACCGTGGCCTGGGTGCGCGAACAGGCCAAGGTCTTGAACGCGGCAGTGATCGGCAGCGTGCAGCTGCGCGAGGGCAACGGCGTCTACAACCGCCTGCTGTTCGCAACGCCAGAGGGCGGCCTGCAGTACTACGACAAGCGGCACCTGTTCCGTTACGGCGGTGAGCACGAGCGCTATGCCGCCGGCCGTGAGCGCCTGAGCGTGGAATGGAAGGGCTGGCGGATCAATCCGCAGGTCTGCTACGACCTGCGCTTCCCGGTGTTCTGCCGCAACCGCTACAACGTCGAACGCCCGCAGCAGCTGGATTTCGACCTGCAGATCTTCGTCGCCAACTGGCCGTCGGCGCGCGCCTATGCATGGAAGACCCTGCTGCGTGCGCGGGCGATCGAGAACCTGTGCTTCGTGGCGGCGGTGAACCGCGTCGGCGTGGACGGCAACCAGCTGCACTACGCCGGCGACAGCGCGGTGATCGACTTCCTCGGCCAGCCGCAGGTGGAGATCCGCGAACGCGAACAGGTGGTGACCACCACCATTTCGGCCGAAGCACTGGCTGCACATCGCGCGCGTTTCCCGGCGATGCTCGATGCTGATGCCTTCCACCTGGACGAGCAGGCCTGAAACAGCACGACGGCGGCTGAATGCCTGCCACGCAGCGCGCGCGCCTGCATCCAGCGTGCACGCGCGCGCTGCTAGATTCGCCGGCAGTCCGACCGAACTGGAAGTCCTGCCATGAACAAGCCCTTCGCCCTGCTGCTGGCCCTGTCCGCTGCCACGCTGGCCCCGGCCGCGCACGCCGCCGGCAACCTCGATTGCCAGCTGCGCTACAACCTGTCCGGCTGGTCACTGATCTACAAGACCGCTTCCGGCAACGGCACGGTCAGCTGCAGCAACGGCACCAGCCTGCCGGTGCGTATCGAAGTGAAGGGCGGCGGCCTGACCGTGGGCAAGTCGAAGATCACCAATGGCCGTGGCAGCTTCACCGGCGCCGTCAGCGTCAACGAGCTGCTGGGCACCTACGCCTCGGTTGGCGCGCATGCGGGTGCCGTGAAGTCCAGCAACGCGCAGGTGATGACCAAGGGCGACATCTCGCTGGCCCTGTCCGGCACCGGCAAGGGCTGGGATCTGGGCGTGGACGGCGCCGCCTTCACCATCAGCCGGCGCTGAGCCGTGCCGGCCGCTGCAGCCACAGGGCAAGCACGCCGCACACGATGAGTGTCGGCGCCAGCAGTTGCAGTGCGCCGACCACGGCCATCGCCACGCCGATCAACAGGTAGTAGAGCAGGCCGAACAGGGCGCCGGCGCTGCCCAGGCAGTGCGGGTATCCGCGCAGGGCCTGGCCCAGCACATTGGGAATGGCCAGGCCGAACCCGGCCACCACCGGTACCATCGCCGCGACCAGTGCCGGCTGATTGTGCAGCAAGGCAGCCAACAGCCCACCGGCCAGCACCAGCCCTGCGGCGAGCCGGATGCGCGTGGCAGAGGCAACGCCTGCGCGCAGCAGGCGAGCATTGCCCCATGCACCCAGCGCCGAGCCGAGCGCCAGCAGCGCGCCGCTGGCACCGAACCAGGCCAGCGGCCAGTGCAGGCGTTCGAACACGAACGGGCCCAGCGCGTACCAGCTGTACATCGCCACGTTGAACGCCATCACCAGCAGCGCCTGTGACCACATCCAGCGATCACGCAGCAGTTGCCACAACAGTGGCAGCATGGGAGTGTGCGCGACTTCCGCAGGGCGGCTCTCGCGCAGGCCCGTTGCGCATCCGAGCATCAGCAGGCTGACCATCAGCAGCAGGCCGGCCTGGACGCCGGCATAGCCATGGCTGTCCACCAGCAGCACACCCAGTGCCAGCCCGATCGCCGGGCTCAAGGCCAGCGCCATGCCGATCCACGAGAACGCCTGCGCCAACGCCGGACCCTTCAGGTGATCGCGCAGTACGGTCTGGGTTACCACCGAGGCCGCCGCCGCACCCAGTGCGGCCAGTGCCTGGGCCAGCAGGACCTGGCCGAACGTGCTGGCCAGCAGGCCGCCGCAGGCGGCCAGTACGAACACGGCCAGGCCGCAGAGCAGGGCAGGGCGACGACCGACATGGTCGGCCAGCCGCCCCCATAGCAGGACACCGGCGGCAAAACCGAACAGGTACAGGCTCATGGCCTGGCTGGCGGCGCCGGGGGGCAGTGCGAAGCGCCCGGCGAGGTCGGCCAGGGCCGGGCTGTACAGGGTCTGCGCCAACTGGGGGAACATCAGCAGCGCGATGGTGAGCAACAACAGGCGACGCGACATGCGGGTGCTCCGCAAACAGGGCCGCGTATTGTGGTGGCCGGCGTAGTGGCGCACTCTGTCGGTCCGGCCAGGAAATGGATGAAATCGGACATGGCGTGGCTGCAACCGGATGCGCACTTCGATGCGGATGCCTGGAGCGCACCGGTGCTGGGCATCGCGTCGTCGCTGGCCGATCATGATTCGGGTTGGCACCAGCACGCGCGCGCGCAGTTGCTGTACACCCGGCGGGGCTGCACGCGGCTGACCTTCGGCGACCGCATCAGCCTGCTGCCGCCCTCGCGCGCGGCATGGATTCCCGGCGGCCTGCGCCATCGCGCACAGATGCGCCAGGCCGTGGACTACCGCTCGCTGTATTTCGATGCCACGTTGTCGGCACGGCTGCCGCAGCAGCCGGCGATCATCGGCGTCGGCCCCCTGCTGCAGGCATTGCTGGAACCGATCGCGCAGGCGCCGTTCGACCATGACTGGCGGGCGCCGCGCGCGCACCATCAATTGGCGTTGTGCGTGCTGGAGATCGCCGCCGCACCGGTGGCGCCGATGGACCTGCCGCTGCCACGCGATCCACGCATCGCGCGCTGCCTGCCGCCGGCCGAGCAGCTGCCGCCTGAACTGGGTGAGCTCGCTGCGCGTGCGGGCCTGAGCATGCGCACGGTCGGCCGGTTGATGCAACGCGACACCGGCATGGGCTACCAGGCCTGGCGCCAGCAATGGCGCCTGATGCGCGCCATGGAGCTGCTGCTGCTTGGCCATCGCATCGGGCACGTTGCGCAGGACACTGGTTTTTCCGCCGAGAGTCCGTTCATCGCCTTTTTCCGCAGCATGACCGGCACCACGCCCGCCGCGTTCCAGCGCCACGCAAAAGGGGACGGAGGGGATTAAGTCGCTTTCGCCCTTCGACGCACGGCGTGGCGAAAACGACTTAATCCCCTCCGTCCCCTTTTCAAAGAAAAACCCCGGCCGGAGCCGGGGTTCTGCATTTCAACGTGGCTGCCGATCAGCCGCCGCGCGGGCCGCTGCGGCGCGGGCCGCCGGGACCGCGGTTGCCACCGGGGCCGCCCGGGCCTCGGTTGCCACCCGGACCACCGGGGCCACGGTTACCACCCGGGCCACGGTGGTTGCCACCGCCCGGACCGCGACCGCCCGGACGGGCGCCCTGTGCAGGCTTCGGGCTGCCATACGGGTTGAAGCCCGGCGTGGCGTGGTCGGACGGGAAGCTCGGCGCGTTGCCCGGATGGCCGTACGGGTGCTTGTTGCCCTGGCCCTGCGAGCGGTTGCCCGCACCGGCCGGACGACCCTGGCCGCCTGCGCCGCCACGGCCTTCACCACCAAAGCCGCCACGGCCCTGGCCGCCACCGGCGCCTGCGCCCGGGCCCTTCGGCTTGCCGTACGGACGGCCCTGGCCGCCTGCACCCGGACCACGGGCACCGGGGCCGCGTGCGCCCGGGCCGGCGTTGCGATGGCCGCTCGGGCCGGTGCTCACGCCATCCGGCACGTACCAGGTGCGGAACGCGGCCGGATTGCCTTCCGGCAGCGAACGATCATTCTTCTGGGCGCGCTGCTTGAACGGCTTCTGCGACTGCTTGGCTGCCGCTTCACCGCTGACCGTCAGGCCGCCCTTGAAGCCGCCACCCTTGCCGCCGCGACCACGGCCGCGGTCTTCGCGGACGTTGTCGAAACGACGCAGCTCGCGGCCTTCGTCGGCGGTGTTGTGGCCGTTGACGTAGGCGTTGCCACGGCCACCTTCGCGCACGCGCACGGTGGTCTTGGCCGCGCGGCGCTGGCCGATCACCGGCTGCAGCGTCAGTGCCGACGGTGCGCCTTCTTCCAGCTTCAGCTGGGCGCGCAGGGCTTCAACCTGCGTGGTGCCCAGTTCCACCGAATGGCCACGGGCCAGTTCGCGCGGCAGGCTCACCTTGCCATAGCGGGTGCGCTTCAGGCGGCTGACCTGGCAGCCCTGCGACTCCCACAGCCGGCGCACTTCGCGGTTGCGGCCTTCCTTCACCACGACGCGGAACCAGTCGTGCGAATCGGTGCCGCCGATGCGTTCGATCTCATCGAACTTGGCCGGGCCGTCTTCCAGCGCGACGCCACGGGTGAGGCGGTCGACGATGGCGTCAGAGACCTTTTCCTCGCCTTCCGGCGCACGCACGCGCACCACGTACTCGCGCTCGACCTCGAACGACGGGTGCATCATGGCGTTGGCCAGCTCACCGTCGGTGGTGGCCAGCAGCAGGCCGGTGGTGTTGATGTCCAGGCGGCCGATGGCGATCCAGCGCGCGCCCTTCAGCGGCGGCAGCGACTCGAACACGGTCGGGCGGCCTTCCGGATCATCGCGGGTGGTCACTTCGCCTTCCGGCTTGTTGTAGACCAGCACGCGCGACGGCTCGGCCAGGGCGGTGGCGACGAAGCCGCGGCCATCCAGTTCGATCTTGTCGCCGCTCTTGACCGACATGCCGGTCTGCGCGACTTCACCGTTGACCTTGACCAGGCCTTCGGCGATGCGCTGTTCCAGCGCGCGGCGCGAGCCGAGGCCGGCCTGGGCGAGCACCTTGTGCAGGCGTTCTTCCAGCTTGAACTGTTCGGAGGTGGCTTCGCGCTTCAGCGAGAGCTTGTTACGGGGGGTGTCACTCATCAGTTTTGCTCCGGCCGACGGTTTCGAGGTCGGCCTCTGGTTCGGAATCGGCTTGGTCAACAGCCACGGTCGTCATCGCGACGGCGTTGTCTTCGCGTTCGTTCAGGGGCACCGCGCGCTCGCCCGGCGCGGAATCGGGGTGCCCATCATCGAGGGGCGAAGGTGCTTGCTCATCGGTGGCCGACGCAGGGGCTGCATTGGCGGAATCGGGGGTGTCACTGCCGGCCAGGCTGGCATCATCGTTCGCGGCAGCGCCATCGGCGCCGGCCGAGATGTCCGGACCCTCGGCACCGGCGACGGCCGGCGCATCGCGGTCCAGGGCAAGCTGCGGTTCCAGCTCGCCCAGGTCCTTCAGCTCCGACAGCGGCGGCAGTTCGTCCAGCCGCTTCAGCCCGAAGTAGTCCAGGAAGCCCTTGGTGGTGCCGAACAGCGCCGGTTTGCCGGGCACGTCGCGGTGGCCGACCACGCGGATCCACTCGCGTTCTTCCAGCGCCTGGATGATGTTGCTGCTGACCGCCACGCCGCGCACCTGTTCGATCTCGCCGCGGGTGATCGGTTGCCGGTAGGCGATCAGCGCCAGGGTTTCCAGGGTGGCACGGGTGTAGCGGGTCTTGCGTTCGGTCCACAGCCGGCTGATCCAGCCATGCACTTCGCCGGTGACCTGGTAGCGGAAGCCGGAGGCGACCTCGACCAGTTCCACGCCGCGGCCTTCGCAGGCCTCGCGCAGGCGTTCCAGCGCACGTTCGATGCTGCCCGGCGGTGCCGGTTCCTCTTCCGGGAACAGGTCCTTCAGCTGGGCCAGGGTGAGCGGCTGGCTGGAAGCCAGCAGGGCACCCTCGACAATGCGGTTGATCAGCGATTGATCCATCGGCAGTCAGCGCTCACTCGTCTGCATTGGCGTCGTCGTCGTTGTCGTCGAACTCGCTGCTGAACTGCAGCGGGGCATTGGTGTTGCCGGCCGCCAGCGACTTCACGTAGATCGGCGCCAGCGGTTCTTCCTGGACGATGTCCAGCAGCTGTTCCTTGGCCAGCTCCAGCACCGCCAGGAACGTGACCAGCACGCCCAGCTTGCCTTCTTCGGCGGTGAACAGCCCTTCAAAACGATAGAACTTGCCATCTTCCAGGCGTCCCAGCACTTCGCCCATGCGTTGCCGCACGCTCAGTGCCTCACGCTTGATGGCGTGGCCGCTGAACAGCTCGGCACGCTTGAGCACGTCGTGCAGGGCCAGCAGCATTTCCTTCAGGTCCACCGGCGGCGGCAGCTTCACCGTGGCACGTTCGGGCATGAAGGCATGTGCCACGGTGGTATCGCGGTCCTGGCGGGGCAGGGCGTCGATGTTCTCGGCGGCCTGCTTGAAGCGTTCGTACTCCTGCAGCCGGCGCACCAGTTCGGCGCGCGGGTCGGCTTCATCGCCTTCCTCGCTGACCGGGCGCGGCAGCAGCATCCGCGACTTCACCTCGGCCAGGATCGCGGCCATCACCAGGTATTCGGCCGCCAGCTCGAAGCGCAGCTCGCGCATCACGGTGATGTACTCCACGTACTGCCGGGTGATCTCGGCAACGGGAATGTCCAGTACATCCAGGTTCTGGCGGCGGATCAGGTACAGCAGCAGGTCCAGCGGGCCTTCAAAGGCATCCAGGATGACTTCCAGCGCGTCCGGCGGGATGTACAGGTCCTGCGGAATCTGCAGGACCGGTTGCCCATGCACCACGGCCAGCGGCATTTCCTGCTGCTGGGGGGCGGGCGGCCGGGTTGGCGGGTTCGCGTCGAGCGCGAGTTCGGAAGTCATCTAATGGAGATCAGGATTGCAACGGACCAGTCGCGGCACCGGGTTCGCCGGGCCAACGCCACGGAGCCCCAAGGCGCCAGACACGCCGGGATCGGCGCGATTCCACACATATCAAACAGCGGGACGCGCCGCGGTAAACGGCAGCGACAGAACTACGGGGAGGTCGTCTACGTGGCCCGGCCGGGTGGTCCGGTTTGAAGCAGCGGGACGGTCGTCGGGGGCTGCGTTGGCCGCAAAAACCGACGGGCCGCTGCATCCAGCCACGTGCAATGGAGTCTAGGGTAAGCCTTTGCCGCGCCAGTGTCCAGCCGGACCGGGGCGGGGGCTGCATTGGCTAGAATCTGCGGACCCGACAACGCAAGCGAGGAAATGCCGGTGTGGTATGTGATCGAAGGGTATGACGGCCAGGATGTGCTGGCGCAGCGGCTGCAGGCGCGGCCGGAACACCTGGCGCGGCTGCACGCGCTGCGCGACGAGGGACGCCTGCTGCTGGCCGGCCCGTGCCCGGCGGTGGACAGTGAAGACCCGGGCCCGGCCGGTTTCAGCGGCTCGGTGGTGATCGCGCAGTTCGAGTCGTTGCCGCAGGCCCAGGCCTGGGCCGATGCCGACCCGTACGTGGCTGCCGGCGTCTACACCCGCGTGCAGGTACGCCCGTTCCGCAAGGTCCTGCCGTGAACGCGGAACGGATCGAGCGGATCCGTGATGCGCTGCAGCAAGCGCTGGCACCCAGCGTGCTCGAGATCGAGGATGACAGCCATCGCCATGCTGGCCATGCCGGCGCGCGCGACGGGCGCGGCCATTTCAACGTCCATGTGGTGAGTGAACGCTTCGCCGGACTGGCTCCGTTGGCCCGGCATCGCGCGGTCTATGCCGCGCTGGGGTCGATGATGGACACCGATATCCACGCGCTGTCCATCCGCGCACATACCCCGTCAGAACAGGGCTGAGCCCTTGTCCCGCACTGTCCTGGCGGGTCCGCAAGGGCCTGGCCACGGACAGGTTTTCATGTCCATTTCGGGACATTCGCCTAACGGACTGTTTACAAGCCCAGATGGAAACGCTTACATTCCGCGCCAATGCTGGTAGGTCCAAGCCGTGGAGGGCGGCTTCGTGAACAAGGCAGCTATCACAATCAAAGACGTCGCACGCGAAGCCCGGGTCTCCGTGGCCACGGTTTCCCGCGCGCTCAACGGGCATGAAAATGTCGCCGAACCGGTCCGCCAGCTTGTGCTGGAGGTGGCCGCACGGCTGCGTTACACCCCGCATGCCGCCGCTCGCAGCCTGAGCAGCCGCCGCACCAATACGGTGGGCGTGGTGCTGCCTGACCTGTACGGCGAATTCTTCTCCGAACTGATGCGCGGCATCGACGGCGTGGCCCGCAACCGCCGCCAGCACCTGCTGGTGTCCAGCTACCACGGCGACCAGGAACAGCAGGGCGCCGCCCTGCGTGCCATGCGCGGCCGCGTCGACGGCCTGCTGGTGCTCTCGCCCTATGCCGAGAGCCCGGGCTTCCTGACCGACAACCTGCCGCAGTCGCTGCCGACGGTGTTGATCAACACCTATCTGCCCGGGCAGGACCATCCGGTGCTGAGCATCGACGACCACGCCGGTGCGATGGCGATGACCCGCCACCTGCTGGACGCCGGCCACCGCCACATTGCCTTCATTTCTGGCCCGGACCTCAACTTCGACGCGCGCGAGCGCCTGCGCGGCTTCCGTGACGCGCTGGTGGCGTTTGGCAGTGGCGCCGAAGGCATCGAGCTGCCCGGTGATTTCGACGAAGCTTCCGGCCATCGCGCCGGTCAGGAGTTGCTGGCAGCCGGAGCGCTGCCCGATGCCGTGTTCGCCGCCAACGACATGATGGCCCTGGGCTGCCTGTATGCGTTCACGCAGGCTGGTGTCCGTGTGCCGGCCGATGTTGCCCTGGCAGGTTTCGATGACATTCCACTGGCGCGTTTCGTCCACCCGTCGCTGACCACCATGCAGGTCAGCATCGCCGAGCTCGGCGACCGGGCCATGACGCGTCTGATGCAGTTGATGGACGGCACCTCCACGGATGGGACAGGGGACAAGCAGACCCTGGTTCCCCGCTTGATAGTTCGCGATTCCACCACTCCGCCATCCGGCCATTGAAGCCAGAGGCGTTCCTTCTTTTTTTTGACTGATCGCAGGGACCGCGCAAGCGGTTACCGCCACCCGGAGATTGAGTTGATGATGCATACCACCTTCCGCATGCCGGCGCGCCGGCTGCTGAGCACCGCACTGGTCAGCTGCCTGATGCTGGCCGCCGCCCCCAACGTCATGGCGCAGTCGGCCAACGCCAGCCTGCGCGGCCAGGTTGCCGGCGCCCAGGCAGGTACCGAAGTGACCGCCACCAACGTGGCCACCGGTACCGTCCGCCGTGGCACCATCCGCGCCGACGGCAGCTACTCGCTGATGGGCCTGGACCCGGGTACCTATGACGTGGTCGCCAACGGCCAGACCCAGAAGGTCACCGTCACCGTGGCCTCGACCGCGACGCTGAACTTTGCCGGTGCCGCCAGCAGCACCCCCGGTTCGACCGCGGCCACCAACCTGGACACCGTCAACGTCGTCGCGCCGACCCTGCTGCAGGAAGTGCGCACCTCCGAAGTCGGCAAGACCGTCAGCCTGCAGCAGATCCAGACCACCCCGCAGGTGTCGCGCAACTTCCTGGAGTTCGCCGACGCGGTGCCGGGCATGATCTTCACCCGTGACGCCAAGGGCAACACCTCGCTGCGCGGCGGTGCGACCAACGCCGACGGCACCAACGTGTACATTGACGGTGTGGGCCAGAAGAGCTACGTCAAGGGCGGCGGCGTGGCCGGCCAGTCCGGCAGCGCAGGCAACCCGTTCCCGCAGCTCGCCATCGGTGAATACAAGGTCATCAGCGGCAACTACAAGGCCGAGTACGGCCAGGTGTCGAGCGCCGCCGTGACGGCTGCGACCAAGTCCGGCACCAATGAGTTCAAGGGCGAGGCGTTCTACCGCTACACCGATGAAGACATGCGTGCCAAGACCCCGGCAGAGCGCCAGGGTGGCAAGGAAAAGATGGTCTCGGCCGAGAAGGAATACGGCTTCGCCCTGGGCGGCCCGATCATCCAGGACAAGGCGCACTTCTTCGTGACCTACGAAGCCAAGCGCTTCGACCTGCCGGTCACCATCGCGCCGGATGGCGCGGTCACCGGCGCTGCCGGCCTGCTGCCGCCCGCCGGTGCCGCCGGCCTCGGCCCGGCCAGCCAGCCGTTCCAGCAGGATCTGATCTTCGGCAAGATCGACTTCGAGCCGACCGACAACGACCGCATCGAGCTGACCTTCCAGGACCGCGACGAAACCCAGTCGCAGTTCAGCGGCCAGACCTCGCCGGAAGCCGGCCGTGAAGTGGTCAACACCGACCGTCGTTATGCCCTGCGCTGGAACCACAGCGGTGAGCGCTACTACAACGAGTTGATGGTCACCCACGAAGATTCGTTCAACAATCCGACCCCGCTGACGCTGGCCAACGGCATCACCTACACCGCACCGGACGGCCCGGAAGACCGCACCATCGTGAAGATCGGTGGCGCCTCGGCACTGGATTCGCAGGTGAAGGGCCAGAAGGGCTGGTCGATCGAAGACAACCTGACCCTGGATGGCATCCAGTGGGCGGGCGACCACACCATCAAGATGGGCGTGAAGTACAAGCAGATCGACCTGTACGCGTCCGATGCGGCGCAGATCAACCCGACCTTCACCTACTCGCTGGGTGATCCGGACTTCCCCGATTCCATTCCGTACAAGGCGCAGTTCGTCAAGCCGGTGACCGGCGTGACCGGCGTGTCCGGCGAAGTGCGTTCGAAGTCCAAGCAGTACGGCGTGTTCATCCAGGACGACTGGCAGGTCAATGACCACCTGCAGCTGAACATCGGCCTGCGCTGGGACTACGAAAAGACCCCGTCCTACTTGGACTTCGTGACCCCGCAGCAGGTGGTCGACGCCATCTATTCGCAGGATCCGCGCGCTCCGGCCGGCCAGACCTATGCCGATTCGCTGGCACTGGGCGGCCTGGACATCAGCGACTACATCAGCAACGGTCACAACCGCAAGGCATTCAAGGATGCCTGGCAGCCGCGCCTGGGCTTCTCGTATGACATCAATGCCGACGAGCAGCACGTGATCCATGGTGGTGCCGGCCGTTCCTACGACCGTGACCTGTTCGACAACCTGCAGCTGGAAACCACCAAGCTGGCCCTGCCGCAGCCGACCATCTACTTCCGCAACCCGGCCACCGGCGCCTGCATCAACGGCCAGGCCGCCTGCTATGACTGGAACCCGAACCTGCTCAACGGCATCGGCAACCTGCAGGCACTGGTCGGCGCGACCAGCAATGCCGGCCTGGAAGTGGACCTGCTGAACAACAAGCTGAAGGCGCCGTACTCGGATCAGTTCAGCCTGGGCATGAGCAACCAGATCGGCGACTGGCTGACCGACGCCACCATCGCTCGAACCCTGAGCTACGACGGCTTCGCCTTCACCCTGGGCAACCGCTACCCGACCGGCCAGTTCTTCGATGATCCGCGCCTGTGTGGTGGCACCTCCCCGGGCCTGAGCCAGGCTTGGAGCTGCAACGTGCCGGGCTTCGGCAGCCTGATCATCGGCCAGCAGGGCATCAAGACCCGTGCCACCCAGGTCCTGCTGTCGGCACAGAAGCCGTTCACCAAGGAAAGCGGTTGGGGCACCTCGATCGCCTATACCTGGACCACCGCGCGCCACAACCGTGACATCAACGAGAAGTACGCCTTTGATCGCGGTCTGATCGGTGATTACCCGACCATCCGTTCCAACGGCGCGCCGCGCCACCGCCTGGTGGTGACCGGTTCGTACGCGGGCTTCTGGGGCATCACCTTCGGCGGCAAGATCACCCTGGCCACCCCGACCGCCGTCAACGACTGGTACCCGGTGATGCAGGCCAGCGGCTACACGCTGCCGACTCCGCAGGCGGCCGTGCCCAACGCAACCGGCAAGTTCCTGGTGGGCGGCAAGATCTTCGGCTACCGTTCGGTCGACCTGCAGGCGACGAAGACGTTCAAGATGCCGGGCAACACTGAGCTGTACGCCCGCCTGGACATCATCAACGTGTTCAACTTCGACAACTTCTCCACCTACAACTACGTCAAGACCAACGGCAAGCTGCAGGCCAGCTACAACGAGACCGGCGACATCATCGGTACTCCGCGCCAGGTCAAGGCCGAAGTGGGCTTCCGCTTCTAAGCCCGGGCGGTGATGCATGACCCGATGCCGCCGGCTCGCTGGCGGCATCGGTGAAAACGGCAATGGCCGGCCCCGTGCCGGTCCATTGCCCACGCCGCTGCCGGCCAGGGGGCAGCGGCGTGGGCAATGATCGCGGTGTCAGGCCACGTTTTTCGTGGTTTTTTAAGCACACACCTTGTAAACGATTTCAGATCATTGGACGGTATGCTTTCCCATCGATCAGACCACCGGAGGAACCGCGCCATGCAGGCACGCCATCTGTTGTCCGCCGCAGCGCTGAGCCTGGCCGTGGCCGCCTGCCAGCCGGCCCAGCAGGAACCTGCCAAACCGCGCCCGCCGGTGATCCTGATCGAGGCCGATGCACCGCCTCGGCCCATGAAGCCTGAGCTGCCGCCGCTGTTCGATGACATCGAGCGCCGCACCTTCCAGTTCTTCTGGGATACCACCAACGAGGTCAACGGGCTGACCCCGGACCGCTACCCGTCGCGGCCGTTCGCCAGCATCGCCTCGGTCGGCTTCGCGCTGACCGCCTATCCGATCGGCATCGAGAACGGCTGGGTCAGCCGCAACCAGGCGATCGACCGCACGCTGACCACGCTGAAGTTCTTCCGCGACGTGCCGATGGGCCCGCAGCGCACCGGCAAGGCCGGTTACAAGGGCTTCTACTACCACTTCCTGGACATGCAGGAAGGCCGTCGCTACGACAGCTGGGTCGAGCTGTCATCGGTGGATACCGCGCTGCTGATGATGGGCGTGCTGTTCGCGCAGTCGTACTACGACGGTGATGATCCGCGCGAGAAGGAAATCCGCCAGATCGCCGATACGTTGTACAAGAAGGTCGACTGGCCGTGGCTGCAGCAGCGTGCACCGCTGATCTCGATGGGCTGGTTCCCGGAGAGCGGTTTCATCGACCACGACTGGATGGGCTACAACGAGGCGATGATGGTGTACATCCTCGCCCTGGGCTCGCCGACGCACCCGGTCAGCCCGGACGCGTGGACGGTGTGGACGCGTACCTACGACAACGACTGGGGCGTCTACCAGGGCCAGGAATACCTGTCCTTCGGCCCGCTGTTCGGCCACCAGTACAGCCACGTCTGGATCGACTTCCGCGACATCCAGGACGCTTACATGCGCGAGCGCGGCAGCACCTATTTCCTCAACAGCCGGTCGGCCGCGCTGGCCCAGCGCGAATATGCCATCGCCAACCCGATGCAGTGGAAGGAGTATGGCGAGAACGTGTGGGGCCTGACCGCCAGCGATGGTCCGCAGAACACCACGCAGGAGTACCGCGGCGAGCAGCGCCAGTTCCGCCACTACTCCTCGCGCGGCGCCGGCCTGCGCGAGAACTTTGATGATGGCACCATCGCCCCGACCGCTGCGATCGCCTCGGTGGTGTTCGCCCCCGAGCAGGTGATCCCGGCCACGCTGGAGATGCACAAGCGCTTTGGCGACTACATCTATTCCAGCTACGGCTTCCTGGATTCGTTCAACCCCAGCTTCAACTACGACATCCCGATCAAGACCGGTCGTCTGGTTCCCGATCGCGGCTGGGTCGCCAGCGACTACATCGCCATCGACCAGGGCCCGATCCTGACCATGATCGCCAACTACCGCGATGACTTCGTCTGGGAAGTGATGAAGAAGAACCCGTACATCCGCAAGGGCCTGGAGCGGGCCGGGTTCAGTGGCGGCTGGCTGGCGCCGGAAGGGTCGTTCCAGCCGCTGGAACTGCAGAAAGACGAAAAGGCCGCGGCAGCACGCGCGGTGGGTATCGCCGAATCACGCGCGGCTGCCGCGCAGGAACAGAAGAACAATGCCAACCGCACCACAGGCCAGGGCAAGTAGCCCGATGCCGAACTGGATCGACCGCCTGCGCCGCTGGGCGCTGCCTGCCCTGGCCGCGTTGGCCGTGGCCGGCTGCGCCCGTACCGAACCGGGCACCACCACCGTGCGCTTCTGGGCGATGGGCCGCGAAGCCGAGGTGGTCAGCGAGCTGATCCACGAATTCGAGGCCGAAAACCCCGGCATCAAGGTGGATGTGCAGAACATCCCGTGGACCGCCGCGCATGAGAAGCTGCTGACCGCGTTCGCCGCCGACGGCCTGCCGGACGTGTGCCAGCTTGGCAACACCTGGGTGCCGGAGTTCGCCGAACTCGACGCGCTGACCCCGCTGCAGCCGTTCGTGCAGCGCTCCACCGTGGTCGACCCGAAGGACTACTTCCAGGGCATCTGGGATACCAACGTGATCCACGGCGGGCTGGTCGGCGTGCCGTGGTACGTCGATACGCGCCTGATCTACTACCGCAAGGACCTGCTGGCCAAGGCCGGTTACGACCACCCGCCGCGTACGTGGCAGGAATGGGAAGAGCAGATGGCGGCGATCAAGCGCATGCAGGGCCCGAGCCGCTACGCGGTGCTGATGCCGATCAACGAGTTCGAGCAGCAGCTGTCGCTGGCCTTGCAGCAGCCCGACCCGCTGCTGCGTGACGACGACACCCGGGGCAATTTCTCCAGCCCGGGGTTCCGCCGCACGCTGGGCTTCTACGCCAACATGTTCGAGCAGGGCTGGGCGCCGAAGATGTCCGAGACGCAGATCTCCAATGTCTGGGACGAATTCTTCCGCGGCTTCAACGTGTTCTACATCTCCGGCCCCTGGAACATCCGCGAGTTCAAGAAGCTGCAGCCGAAGGAACTGGAAGGGCAGTGGGGCACCGCCGCGCTGCCGGGGCCGGACGGTCCGGGCGCGGGCATCGCCGGTGGTACCAGCCTGGTGATCTTCCGCAAGTCGCAGCAGAAGGAGGCGTCCTGGAAGCTGATCGAATTCCTGTCGCGGCCGGAAATCCAGGCACGCTTCCATTCGATCATTGGCGACCTGCCGCCGCGCCGCAGTGCGTGGAACACGCCGTCGCTGGCCAATGACCCGCTGGCGGCCGCGTTCCGTGATCAGCTGGAGCGGGTCAGGCCGACGCCGAAGGTGCTCGAATGGGAGCGCATCGTGCAGGAAATGCGCATCGTCACCGAAAAGGTGGTGCGCGGTGGCCTGCCGCAGGACAAGGCCGTGGAAGAGCTGGACCAGCGCGTGGACAAGGTGCTGGCCAAGCGCCGCTGGATGCATGAACAACAACGCCTGCAGGAGCGCGCGCCGTCGCCGCAATCGAGCAGCGCCGTGGCTGCCGGGAGGGCGCAATGAAACGTACTTCGCTGGCCGGCTGGATCTTCGCCGGCCCCTCGCTGATCGTGCTGGGCGTGTTCTTCGGCCTGCCGGTCGCCTCGGCGCTTGCACTGAGCGTGACCGACTTCGACCTCTATGCACTGGCCGATAGCAGCAACCTGCGCTTCGTCGGCCTGGGCAACTACATCGACCTGCTGCAGACGCCGATGTTCTGGAAGTCGCTGTGGAACACCACCTACTTCGTGCTGATCGGCGTGCCGTTGTCGATCGGCGTGTCGCTGGGCGCGGCGATGCTGCTCAATGCACCGGCCGCGCGCTTCAAGGCCCTGTTCCGCACGGCCCTGTTCGCGCCGGTGGTGACCACGCTGGTGGCGGTGGCGGTGATCTGGCGCTACCTGTTCCATACCAGCTATGGCCTGGTGAACTACGGCCTGGGCCATCTGGGCATCAGCCCGATCGACTGGCTGGGTGATCCCAACTGGGCGATGCCGACCATCATGCTGTTCGCGGTGTGGAAGAACTTCGGCTACAACATGGTGATCTTCCTGGCCGGCCTGCAGGCGATCCCGCATGACCTGTACGAAGCGGCGCGCATCGATGGTGCCTCGCGCTGGAAGCAGTTCCTGCACATCACCCTGCCGATGCTCGGGCCGGTGCTGCTGGTGGTCGGGGTGATTACCGTGTCCGGCTACTTCCAGCTGTTCGCCGAACCCTACGTGATGACCCGCGGCGACCCACTGCAGAGCACCGTCAGCGTGCTGTATTTCATGTTCGAGGAAGGCTTCAAGTGGTGGAACCTGGGACGCGCCTCCGCCGTGGCGTTCCTGCTGTTCCTGATCATCCTGGCGGTGACCACCGTGATGCTGCGTTTCGGCCGCAAGAGGCAGTTGGTATGAGTCGTGAAATCGGCCAGTCGCGCTGGTACCCCTGGATGATCAATGGTGCGTTGCTGGTGCTGGCCCTGGTCAGCCTGGCACCGCTGCTGTGGATGGTCTCGGTCTCGTTCATGCCGCAGGGCGAGGCCAGCCATTTCCCGCCGCCGCTGCTGCCTTCGAGCATCACCACGCACAACTACCATGAACTGTTCGCGCGCACCGGCATGGGCGGCAACTTCGCCAACAGCCTGCTGGTGTCGCTGGGCATCACGATCGGCTCGCTGCTGCTCAACACCATGGCCGGTTACGCTTTCGCCAAGCTCAACTTCGTCGGCCGCGAGCGCCTGTTCCAGGTACTGATGGCGGCGCTGGTGATTCCAGCGCAGGTGGCGATGCTGCCACTGTTCCTGCTGATGAAGCAGCTGGGGCTGGTCAACAGCTTCGGCGGCGTGATCGTGCCGGCGCTGGCCAGCGTGTTCGGCATCTTCCTGGTACGCCAGTACGCACGTTCGATCCCGGACGAACTGCTGGAAGCGGCGCGCATCGACGGGGCAGGGGAGCTGCGCATCTTCTTCCAGATCGTGCTGCCGATGCTCAAGCCGGTGCTGGTGACCCTGGCGATCTTCACCTTCATGGGCGCATGGAACGATTTCATGTGGCCGCTGATCGTGTTGACCGACCAGGAGCACTACACTTTGCCGGTGGCGCTGGCCACCCTCTCGCGCGAACACATCATGGACGTGGAAATGATGATGGCTGGCGCGGTGGTCACCGTGGTTCCGGTGCTGGCGCTGTTCCTGGTGCTGCAGCGGTACTACATCCAAGGTCTGTTGCTGGGGAGCGTCAAGGGATGAAGCGAGCGATCGCCGTTGGACTGGGACTGTTGTGGACCTCCCTGGCGATCGCCGCACCACCGGCACTGCCGGCGCCGAAGGTGCTGGACGACTTCGACGATATCGGCGCCTGGAAACTGGTGCTGTCCGACCAGGTCAGTGGTTCGCTGCGGCCGGTCAGCGGCGCCGGCGGCGGCCGTGCCCTGTGCCTGGACTATGATTTCCACAAGGTCTCCGGCTACGTCGGCATCCGCCGCGCGCTGAACATCGACTACCCGGTCAACTACCGTTTCGGCTTCCAGCTGCGTGGTGATTCGCCGGCCAACGACCTGCAGTTCAAGCTGATCGATGCCAGCGGCGACAACGTCTGGTGGGTCAACCGCCCGGGCTACAGCTTCCCCAAGGCGTGGACACCGGTCGAATACCGGCGTCGCCAGATCGACAAGGCGTGGGGGCCGTCGCCCGAGAAGGAGATGGCGCGCAGCGCCGCGGTCGAGTTCACGATCTACAGCAAGGTCGGTGGCCGCGGCACGGTGTGCTTCGACAAGCTGACCCTGCAGGGCCTGCCACCGCAGGATGATTCGGCACTGGTGCCATCGGTCATCGCCGATACCGCCACCGCGCTGCAGGACCGCATGATCGATGGCAAGGGCGATACGTTCTGGATCAGCGGCGGGGTCAAGCAGCAGACCATCAGCCTGGACCTGCACAAGAGCCGCGAGATCGGCGGTGCGGTGATCGACTGGCTGCCGAACCTGGAAGCCAATCGTTACACCGTGCGGACGTCCGAAGATGGCCGGGACTGGCGCACTGTGCGCGAGGTGACCGGCGGTGCGGGTGGCCGCGACTGGCTGGCGCTGCCGGACACCGACGCACGCTACGTGCGTTTCGATCTGCTCGATGGCCCGAACTGGCGCTATGGCATCCGTGACATCACGCTCAAGCCGCTGGCGTTCGCCGCCACGCCGAACGCCTTCCTGTCCTCGGTGGCGGCCGACCTGCCGCGCGGTTCGCTGCCGCGTGCGTATGTGGGCGAACAGCCGTACTGGACCCTGCTCGGCCTCGATGGCGGCCAGGAACAGGCGCTGATCAGCGAGGACGGTGCGCTGGAGCCGGCCAAGGGCAGCTTCAGCATCGAGCCGTTCATCCGCCTCGACGGCAAGCTGCTGGACTGGTCGAAGGTGGCCACTACCCAGTCGCTGCAGGACCACTATCTTCCGATCGCCAACGTCGACTGGGTGCACGAGAAGGCCGGCCTGGCGGTGACCAGCTTCGTGCAGGGCACGCCGGAGCGCGCGCAGTTGATCGGCCGCTACCGGCTGAGCAATCCGGACAAGGTGGCGCACGAGTACACCCTGGCGCTGGCGATCCGCCCCTGGCAGGTCAACCCGCCGACCCAGTTCCTCAACACCGTCGGCGGCTTCAGCCGCATCGATGCGCTGGACGTGGGCGAACAGCTGGTACGCATCAACGGCGAGCCGCGCATCTATCCACTGCAGGTGCCCGATGCCCGTTTCGCCAGCACGTTCGATGGCAAGCTCGATGCGATGCATCTTGCGTCCGGAAAGTATCCGGCCACTACGGCAGTGAAGGACAGTACCGGCATGGCGTCCGGTGCGCTGCTGTATACGATCAGGCTGGAACCCGGGCAGAGCCGCGAAGTGGCAGTGGTGCTGCCGCAGACCGGGAGCTGGGCGCCGCAGGCGCTGGACGTGGCCAAGGCGCAGGCGCAGGTGGCCGAACAGTGGCGGCACGCGCTGGGCGTGGTCTCGCTGCAGGTGCCGGCGGCAGGCCAGGCCCTGGTCGACACCCTGCGCACCGCCGTGGCGCACATGCTGATCTCGCGGGTCGGCCCGCGCCTGCAGCCGGGCACGCGCTCGTACGCGCGCAGCTGGATCCGCGACGGCGCGATGATTTCCGAAGGCCTGCTGCGCATGGGGCGCAGCGATGCCGTGCGTGACTACATCAACTGGTATGCGCCTTACCAGTTCGAGAACGGCAAGGTGCCGTGCTGTGTCGATGCGCGCGGCAGCGACCCGGTACCGGAGAACGACAGCCACGGTGAGCTGATCTACAGCATCGCCGAATATGGGCGCTATACCGGCGACAGCACCTTCGCCGAGCTGATGTGGCCGCACGTGCAGGGCGCCTACAGCTACATGGAGCAGCTGCGTGCCAGCGAGCGTACCGAAGAGAACCGTGCGCGCAATCCGGCGTTCTACGGGATGATGCCGGCCTCGATCAGCCACGAAGGCTATTCGGCCAAGCCGATGCATTCGTACTGGGATAATTTCTGGGCGTTGCGCGGCTACAAGGACGCAGCATCGCTGGCGGCCCAGCTGGGCAAGGTCGAAGCGATGCAGATCGCCGAGTCGCGTGACCAGTTCCGTGATGATCTGCAGGCGTCACTGCTGTCGGCGATGCAGCAGCACAACATCGACTACCTGCCGGGCTCGGCCGAGCTGGGCGATTTCGACGCGACCTCGACCACCATCGCGCTGGCGCCGGGCGGCGAGCAGGGCCGGCTGCCGCAGCAGGCGTTGGAGGCGACCTTCGAGCGCTACTGGAAGGAATTCGTGGCCCGCCGCGATGGCAAGCGCGAGTGGAAGGACTACACGCCGTACGAATGGCGCAACGTGGCCGCCTTCGTTCGCCTGGGCTGGCGCGATCGCGCCTGGCAGGCGACCGAGTTCTTCTTCAAGGACCGTGCGCCGCAGGCCTGGAACCAGTGGGCCGAAGTGGTCTCGCGCACGCCGCGCAAGCCGTTCTTCGTCGGTGACCTGCCGCATGCCTGGGTCGCCTCGGACTTCGTGCGCTCGGCCCTGGACATGTTCGCCTACAGTCGTGACATGGACGATGCGCTGGTGTTGGCCGCCGGCATCCCGACGGCCTGGCTGCAGGGCGAGGGCATCGCCGTGCAGGGCCTTCGCACGCCGCAGGGCCAGCTCAATTACCGCCTGCAGCGCAGCGACAAGCAGCTGGTGCTGGAGGTGCAGCCGGGCCTGGTGCCACCGGTCGGTGGCGTGGTGTTGCCGTGGCCGTACGCCGGTGATCCGGGCGAGGCGACCATCAACGGCGAAGCGGCCGAATGGATCAACAAGGAACTGCACGTGCACCAGCTGCCGGCACGGGTCGAGATCGATGTACCGGGCGCGGTGCGCCGCGCCGAGCGCAAGGGGCAGTAACGATGAAGCAACAAGGGGAGGGAGCGCGTGCGACGGTGCGCGCCCTGGGGCTGGCCATTGCATTGGTATTGCCAGGGCTGACGCTGGCGGCGGTGCCGCAGTTCGCATCGCCAGCGGTGGACATCGCCAGCACGCCAGGCATGAGCATGGTCACCTTCAACCTCCATCATGACCGCGAAGACTGGCCAAGCCGCCGCCGTACCATACTGGCCGAACTCAAGCGCCTGCAGCCCGATGCCATCGCGCTGCAGGAGGTGATCCAGCGCCGCAACGTGCGCAACCAGGCGCAGTGGCTGGCCAGCCAACTCGGCTACAAGTACGTATTCGTGTCCACCGATCCGGTGGGTGCGCCGAAGCGTTACGGCAATGCGTTGCTGACCCGGCGGCCGATCCTCGCCCAGGGGGACCATCTGCTGCTGCCATTGGACGACTACCGCACGGTGGCCCACCTGCGCATCGACGTCGACGGCACGCCGGTGAACGTCTACGCCACGCATCTCAACGAGCGCAACGACGAGAGTGGTCAGCGCATCCGCCGTACCCAGGTCGAGGACCTGCTGCGCTTCATCACCGCTACCTCGGCCGGCGCGCCGGTGGTGATCGCGGGCGACTTCAATGCGCTGGTGGACGCAGGTGACCTGAGCGAGCTGCGCAGCCATTACGGCGACAGCTATGGCAGCGTGCACGTCAACACCGACCTGGCCGGGGTCAGCACCTTGAACCGGCACTATTACCAGGCACCTTCGCGTATCGACCACATCTTCTTCCAGCAGGACCGGATGGTCGCGCGCGAAGCGAAGCTCCTGTTCGACCAGCCCGATGACAGCGGTCGCTGGGCCTCGGACCACTACGGCGTGTGGACCCGGTTGCAGTTCGCGCCGACGCGCTGATGTCCTGGTAGGTGCCAACCTTGGTTGGCACGGACGTGTCCGCGTTCGCTCGAACAACGGCGCCAACCAAGGTTGGCCTCTACCAGAGCGCTGCACGCGCCCGGCGCACAAACAGAAACGGCGGGGATCATCGATCCCCGCCGTTCCTTTTCACGCGACCAGATCGCGATCAGTTCGCCGGCGGTGTGCGCTTGGCGGCGTCTTCGTCTTCTTCGTCGGCCTTGGCTTCGGCCGCCTGGGCGGCGGCATCGGCGTGACCATCGGCGACCGGATCGATCGACGGCGTCACCACCGCATCGGCGACCGGGGCCGCAGCTTCCACCGGTGCGGCTTCAACTGCCACCGGAGCGACTGGCTGTTCGGCGACCGGTGCGGTCTCGACAACCGGCTTGGCTTCAACCGCGGGAGCGGCCTCCACCACCGGGGCGGCCTCAACGGCCAGCGGCTCGGCTTCAGCCACCGGGGACGCTGCAACAACCTCCGGCTTCGATTCCACGACCGGAGCAGCCTCGACCACGACCGGCTTCACTTCGACCACCGGAGTGGCTTCAACGGCCGGGGCAGCCTCAACCACGACCGGCTTGGCTTCGACCGCCGGTGCTGCAGCCACCAGCGGCTGGGCCGGGGTCGCCGCGTCGATGGCATCGAGCATGCTGGTCTGCACCGGCGAAGATGCCGGTTCGGCCTTGGCCACGGTATTGATCGGGGCCTGTACCTCGGCCACCACCGGTGCAGCGGCATCGACCACGGCGCCGCTCACCACCGCGACCGGCGCGGCGACAACAGCGGCGGCGGCACGGACCGGCTTTCCGGATTCGGCAGCGGTCGGTTCGACTTCGTCATCGAAATCGAATTCCGGTTGCGAACGGGCCGGCTGCGCAGCGGCGACCGGAGTGGTCCCGGCGACGCTGTCGTTGCTCTGCTCGGCGACATCAGCGGCATCGGTGTCATCACTGTCGTCCGCGTCGTCCTGATCATCGCCCAGGCCATCGCCGCCGGCAGCGTTCTCGGCGCCACCACGACGGCGGCGACGGCCACCACGACGGCCACGGCGGCGGCGGGTCGCGCCTTCACCGGCCTGCTCGCCGTTGGCGTCGACAGCAGCCTCTTCACCGGTCACGGCAATCGCCTCGGCCCCGTTGCCGGCGTTGGCAGTGGTGTCGGCCGGTGCAGTGGCTTCCGCAGGAGCGGAGGCGGCCGGCGCAACCGGCGCCACCGGCGCAGTGGCTTCCTGAGCGGTCACCCCATTGGCGGCGACCGCCGTGGCGGCCACGGCGGCAGCCGCGGTCACGGCCTCGGCCGGTGCCTCGGCGGTGCTGCGCTGCGGCTTCTCGGCCGGCTTGTCACCGTCCTGCGGCTGGCGCGGCTGCTTGGGCTGCTTCAGCTTCGGCTGCTGCTGGTTCTGGTTCTGGCCCTGCTGCTCGTTGCGCGGCTTGTTCTGCTGATGCGGCTGCTGGCCGTCCTTCTGCTGAGGCTCCTTCTGCCTGCCCTGCTGCGGCTGCTGCTGGGCATTGCCGTTGTTGCCGTTGCGGCTGTCCTTGCGCTGCTCACCGCGCTCCTTGCGGTTGCCGCCATCCTTCTGCTGCTGAGCGTTGCCGTTGCCACGGTTGTCGTCGCGGCGATCCTTGCGGTCCTTGTTGCGATCCTTGTTGCGGTCCTTGCGGCCGCCGTCCTGCTGCTGGCGGGCAACAGGAGCCGCCGGTGCCGGTGCCGGCGCCGGTTCGCCACCGAACACGCGCTTGAGCCAACCGATCACGCCGCCGCTCGGGGCCGCTGCAACCGGCGCTGCCACGACCGGGGCCGGTGCCGCTGCGGCCGGCTCCACTTCCTCGCGCACCGGGGCGGGGGAGGTGTGCTTGACCTGGGTCACCGCCGGCGGCGGGATGTTCAGCTGGCCCTTGGTCAGGGCATGCACCGGCAGCTTGCGCGGGGTGCCGCGCTGGTAACTGGGCTTGTTGCTCTCTTCACCCAGCTCGTTCTCGCGCAGGCGGGTGACGGTGTAGTGCGGGGTGTGCAGCTGCTCGTCGGCGACGATCACGATCGGCGCCTCGTGGCGCTGCTCGATCTCGCGCAGGGCACTGCGCTTTTCGTTCAGCAGGTAATTGGCGATCTCCACCGGCGCCTGGACCAGCACCTGCCCGGTGTTTTCCTTCATCGCATGCTCTTCGGCAACGCGGATGATCGACAGCGACAGCGACTCAACGCTGCGCATGCGGCCGTGGCCGTCGCAACGCGGGCAGACGATCTGGCTGGATTCACCCAGACTCGGGCGCAGGCGCTGGCGGCTCATTTCCAGCAGGCCGAAGCGCGAGATGCGGCCAACCTGGACGCGCGCACGGTCGTACTTCAGCGCGTTGGCCAGGCGGTTCTCGACCTCGCGCTGGTGCTTGTTGGAGGCCATGTCGATGAAGTCGATCACCACCAGGCCGCCCAGGTCGCGCAGGCGCAGCTGGCGGGCCACTTCCTCGGCCGCTTCCAGGTTGGTCTGGAACGCGGTGTCCTCGATGTCGCTGCCCTTGGTGGCGCGCGAGGAATTGACGTCGACCGCGGTCAGCGCTTCGGTCTGGTCGACCACGATCGAGCCGCCCGACGGCAGGCGCACGTTGCGCTCGTAGGCGCCCTCGATCTGCGACTCGATCTGGAAGCGGTTGAACAGCGGGATGTCGTCCTTGTAATGCTTGAGCTTGCGCAGGGTCTGCGGCATCACCTGCTGCATGAACTCGCGGGCGTGCTCGTACATCTCCTCGGTGTCCACCAGGATCTCGCCGATGTCGGCGCGCAGGTAGTCACGCAGGGCGCGCACGATCAGGCGCGATTCCTGGTAGATCAGGAACGGAGCCGGCTTGCTCAGTGCGGCTTCGGCGATGGCGCGCCAGACATTGAGCAGGTAGTCCAGGTCCCACTGCAGCTCTTCCGCATCGCGGCCGACGCCGGCGGTACGGATGATCACGCCCATGTCGTCGGGAATGTTCAGCTTGTCCAGGGCGTCCTTCAGCGCGGCCCGGTCTTCGCCCTCGATGCGACGGGAAACGCCGCCGGCGCTGGGCGAGTTCGGCATCAGCACCATGTAGCGGCCGGCCAGCGAGATGAACGTGGTCAGGGCGGCGCCCTTGTTGCCACGCTCTTCCTTGTCGACCTGGACGACGATCTCCTGGCCTTCCTTCAGCAGCTCGCGGATGCCGGCCTTGTTGTGGTCGACACCGGCCTGGAAGTAGTCGCGGGAGATTTCCTTCAGCGGCAGGAAGCCATGGCGGCCACCGCCGTACTCGACGAAGGCGGCTTCCAGCGAGGGCTCGATGCGGAAGATCCGGCCCTTGTAGATGTTGGACTTCTTCTGTTCCTTCGACGGCTGTTCGATGTCGATGTCATACAACGACTGGCCATCCACGATGGCAACACGCAGCTCTTCAGCCTGCGTGGCGTTGATCAGCATTCGCTTCATTGTTGCGTTCCTCGCAAGCGGCTACCGCGCGGAACGCCATGGGGTTTCGCCTCTGGACACGGTTCGCCGCCCATTCGCGCAAGCGCGGGGAGGGCGGCTTGGGTTTCCAGCGCTACGACACCACGGCAGGCCGCGGGAGCGCTTCACTCTTATGGGTTTTGGGGTGTTACAGGCCGCAGGCAGCTGTCAGCCAGGCTGGAGCGCCACGCGGGACATGTTCAGCACGGTTGCGTGTCAGGCATCCGGCGATGGCCGGGAAGGCCGGTGAGCCGCTAACATGGCCGCCCCGCGGGCGGTGGTCGCGCACTGTGCCGGATTCGTCGGAAGCTGGGCTTCTGGCCCTGAGTAACTTCCAACGAAATCAATCCCTTATCTCGCCCCCCGAGTGTAACAGAATAAACAGCCTGATGACCGTCCAAGACCCCACCAAACCCGCTGGCGACAAGCCTTCCGTGCGCATGATCACCGTTCCCGCCGACCGCGCCGGCCAGCGCCTGGACAACTTCCTGCTCGGCCAGCTGAAGGGCGCCCCGCGCAGCCTGGTCTACAAGCTGGTGCGCAGTGGCCAGGTACGGGTGAACGGTGGCCGCGCCAAGGCCGAACGCAAGCTCGAGGCCGGTGACGAGGTGCGCGTGCCGCCGGTCCGTCTCACTGAGGAAGGAGACAAGGCCGGTCCGCCGGAGGCGTTCATGCGCCGCCTGGAGCAGGCCATCGTCTTCGAGGACGCCCGCCTGCTGGCCCTGAACAAGCCGACCGGCGTGGCCAGCCACGGCGGCAGCGGCATCAGCTTCGGCGCCATCGAGACCCTGCGCGCGCTGCGCCCGGGGCAGACCCTGGAGCTGGTCCACCGGTTGGATCGCGACACCTCGGGCCTGCTGATCGTGGCCAAGAAGCGCTCGGCGCTGAGCGAACTGCAGGCCTTGCTGCGTGAAGACCACGGCGCCGGCATCCGCAAGCGCTACCTGACCCTGCTGGCCGGGCGCATGCCCGACGGCGTGATGACGGTCGACGCCCCGCTGCACGTGGGCCTGCGCCAGGGCGGCGAGCGCCATGTGCAGGTCAATGCGATCGGCAAGGAATCGATCAGCCACTTCCGGGTGCTGGAACGCCGCGGTGGCCATTCGTACTGCGAAGTCCGCATCGAGACCGGCCGCACCCACCAGATCCGCGTTCACGCCCAGCATCTGGGGCATCCGGTGGCCGGTGACGACAAATACGGCGATCCAGCGGTCAACAAGCGGCTTCGTGAGCAGATCGGGCTGAAGCGCTTGTTCCTGCATGCGGCCTCGCTGGAGTTCGCGCTGGATGACGGCAAGAGCCCATACGTATTGAACGCGCCGCTGGCGGATGAGCTGGTCGAGGCGCTGGACCGGCTGAAGTAAGGATCTCCTGTAGCGTCGAGTCACGCTCGACTGCGCCTCGGTCGGGCCGCGCGGAAAGCCAGTCGAGCATGGCTGGACTCTACAGGGCGAGCCGGGAACCCCTCACCACTTGAACAGCACCAGGCTGATCGCCAGCGTGCCCATGCCGGCCACCAGTCCGTAAACCGTCTCGTGGCCCTTGGCATAGCGCTTGGCCGCCGGCAGCAGCTCATCCAGCGCCAGGAACACCATCACGCCGGCGATCAGGCCGAACACCCAGCCGAACGTGGCGTGCGACAGCGATCCTGACAGCAGCCAGTAGCCAAGCGCCGCGCCCACGGGCTCGGCCAGGCCGGACAGCAGGCTGGCACTGAACGCGTAGAACTTGTTCTGGGTGGCGAAGTACACCGGCACCGCGATCGCGATGCCCTCGGGAATGTTGTGGATGGCGATGGCGAAGGCCAGTGGCATGCCCACCGATGGGCTTTCCAGCGTGGCAAAGAAGGTCGCCAGCCCTTCCGGGAAATTGTGTGCGGTGATCGCAACCGAGGTCAGCAGCGCGACCCGCTTCAGGTACTCGCGGCTGTTCTCGCGGAACGCAGGGTCCTGTTTGTCCAAGCTGTCATGCGGATTGGGAATGAAGTGGTCGATCAGTACGATCACGATCACGCCCAGCAGGAAGGCCAGGGTGCCGTAGGTGAAGCCGGTGCGCTCGCCATACGCCAGTGCAAACGATGCAATGGACTTGTTGAGGATCTCCGACAGCGACACATAGACCATCGCGCCACCGGCAAAGGCCAGGCCGAACGCCAGCAGGCGCGGGCTGGGGCGGCGCGAGAACAGCACCAGCAGGCTGCCGATCGCGGTGGCCAGGCCTGCGGCAAGCGTGACCGCCAGTGCGATCCAGATGTTTTCAGGGGGAATCTGCAGCATCAACCCACGCGATCCTGGTCAACAGACAGCCGCCCCGGGCAGGGCCGGGGCGGCGAGGGCGAGGCGGACGTCGGCAGGCCCCGTCGGGGTGCGCGCGATCAGCCGCCGCGGCGCAGGCGTTCTTCGATGGCGAAGCACTGGTCCGGCTTCGGCTGTGGCGGGTTGAAGCTGACAGGAACCTGGATGGTGGCCGGCACCGGTTGGCCGTTACGGGTGGCGGCCTTGAACTGCCAGCCCTGCACGGCGGTCTTGGCCAGTTCGTCCAGCTGCGGGTTGCCTGCCCCGGTCAACAGCGCAACCTCGCTCGGCTTGCCGTCGGTGCCGATGGTCACCTTGAAGGTGCTGGTGCCGCCCACGCCCATGCAGGCCAGTTCCAGCGGGTACTGCGGCGGCGGCGTCTTCACCGCGGCCACTTCGGTCGGCGGCGGCGGTGGCGGTGACGGCGGTTCGGACGCGCCACAGCCGGCCAGGCCGGTCGCAGCGATCAGGGACAGGCTCAGCAAACGTACGTTCATGGCAGTTGCTCCGTCAGGGCCGAAGTCTTGGCCGCGCAGATGAAGTCGTTCTCGCTCAGCCCGCCCACATCGTGGGTGGAGAAGCGCACGACCGCGCGGTCGTAGTGCACGCCCAGGTCCGGGTGGTGGTCCTCGCGGTGGGCGATCCAGGCCAGCGCGTTCACGAAGGCCATGGTGGCGTAGTAATCCTTGAAGCGGAAGGTACGCGACAGGGCCTGGTCACCCTCGCTCAGCTCCCAGCCGGGAACCTGCGGCAGCAGTTCGGCCAGGCGGGCCTCGCCGAGCTTGTGGTCGCTGCCTTTGCGCGGCACGCAACGGGCCTGGGCCAGTGGAATCAGGTCGGCCATGGGAATCTCCACCTCGTGTTGACTGAACAATGCGCCGGACGGTGTATAAACCGAATGAGCGGCTGACGCTTACTTGGCTAGAATAGCCTGATGATCCAGATCTCCGACACTGCCCAGACCCATTTCCGCAAGTTGATCGAACGCGAGGGCGTGCCCGGCATGGGCGTGCGCCTGAGCGCGGTCGACCCCGGTACGCCGCGCGCCGATGCCCGGCTGGAATTCGCCGAACCGACCGACCTGCTCGGTGACGAGTGGGCGGTGGATTGCGATGGTTTCACCCTCTATGTCGACGCCGGCAGCGTTGGCTGGCTCGATGGCGCCGAGATCGACATCGTTGCCGGCACCGCCGGTGCCCAGCAGTTGACCATCAAGGCGCCGCGCATCAAGGGCGAAGCGCCGGGCGATGCGGCCTCGCTGGTCGAACGCGTGCACTGGGTGGTGGAGAACGAAGTCAATCCGCAGCTGGCCTCGCATGGCGGCAAGGTGGCCGTGCAGGAAGTCTCGTCCGACGGCGTGGTGCTGCTGCGCTTCGGTGGTGGCTGCCAGGGCTGCGGCATGGCCGACGTGACGCTCAAGCAGGGCATCGAAAAAACCCTGATGGGCCGCGTGCCGGGCGTGACCGCCGTGCGTGACGCGACCGATCATGACAGCGGCCACGCGCCCTACATTCCGCGCGGCAACGTCGCCTGATCGCTGACGCGTGCCTCTGACCCGGGCCGAGCAACTCATTGACCTGCTGCTGGCGCGCCAGCAGCCCCGCGCCGTCCTCGAGAAGTCCACGCGCCTGCCCTATGGCTGGGCGCTGTGGCTGCGCTCGCTGGGGCCACTGCTGCGGCCGTTCCATGCCCGCGAGGTGATCGCAGTTTTCCTGCCGCGCCCGCTGCCGGGCCCGCCAGGCCAGTCGCCGCGGCTGTCGCCGTGGCAGGCGCTGCGCCGATTGTTCTGGCAGGACTGGGACGCCGCGCCGCGCGACCAGCGCTGGATGCGCTGGACCTCGGCACTGGTCAGTGCACTGCTGCATCTGCTGTTCTTCGTGCTGTTGCTGTGGGTGGCGGTGATCCGTACCAGCGCGCCGGACGAAGAGGGCACCGAGGGCGAGCGCGTGCAGGTGGAGTTCGTCGGCCGCGCGTCGCAGGAAGGCGGTGGCGATCAGCCGGGCGCCGAAGCGGCTGCGGCTGCGGCGGCAGGTCGGGTTGCGCCGGGCCAGGAGGCGGGCGCTGCCTCGGCCCCTGCGCCACGTCCGGTGGCTGCCGAAACCACCGCCTCATCCCCGGCATCCGCGCCGACCGCCAGCGTTCCACCACCGCCGGCCGACGCCGAGCCGGCGCCGGTGGCCGCGCCGCCGCCTTCGCCCGTCCAGGCCACCGAAGTGGCGCAGGCCAGCACGGATTTCGTGGTGCCGCCGGTCAGTGTGCCGCGCACCGAAGTCAGCGTCGTGCCGCGTGACAGCACACCCGCCGTGCGCGAGCGCAGCGTGCAGCCGGTGCAGGCGCCGCCGACACCAAGCCCGGTGCGTACCCCGGAACTGGCCGTGCGCACGCCGCAGGTGCGTGACATCCAGGTGCGCGAACGCGAAGTCAGTACGGTCGACGCGCCGGTGGCTCCCCAACCGCTGCGCAGCGCGGAAGTGCAGGTGCGCGTGCCGCAGCAGGACGTGCAGGTGCGCGAACGTGAAGTGCAGGCCGTGGCCGATCCGCAGGTGCGGATGGCGGCGGTGGCCGGGCGTGAGCCCGCCGTACGCGCGCCCACTGGCCGCGACGTGCAGGTGCGGGAACGTGAAGTGGCCTCGGCACCGGTGGCAGCGCCGGCATCCTCCAGTGGCAGTGCCACGGCGACGCCCGCGACTGCGGCCCAGGGCAGCGCGACGCAGGCGAGCAGCAGCGCGCGTCCGTCAGCATCCAGCAGCACACCCGCAAACGCGGGAGCGCGCCCGGCGCCTGATCCAGGCAACTGGGCGACACCTGCCAAGGGCGATGACTGGGGGTCTTCCAGCCGCAACCGCGACGGCAGCAGCAACGGTACCCGCCAGGCCAGTACCGCCGGCAAGGGCAGCGGCCTGTTCAATGCCGATGGCAGCGTGCGCGTGCCTGGCCAGGAGGGCGATGGCCATGCCGCGCGCGGTGCGCCCGGCGGTGCCAACGACGGCTGGAGCAAGGAGCGCATTGCGCAGTCCGGCACCTGGCTGAAGCGCCCGCCGTACGACTACACGCCGACCTCGTTCGACAAATACTGGGTGCCGCAGGAATCGCTGCTGGCCGAATGGGTGCGCAAGGGCGTCAAGGCGATGGAGATTCCATTGCCGGGCACCAACACAAGGATCTCCTGCGTCATTTCGATCCTGCAGGCCGGTGGCGGCTGTGGCCTGACCAACCCCAACATGCAGGACCAGCCGGCCGTGGCACGACCGCCGCCGGACATCCCGTTCAAGAAGGAACTGCAGGAAGACAACGGGAGCCGCTAGACAGGGGCCGTGCCCACGTGCTGGCCGGCCCGCGCTTTGGTAGATGCCAACCTTGGTTGGCACAGAAGCGCCGACCAAGGTCGGCCTCTGCCAAGGCGTCAGTGCATGCCGGCCAAGGCAGTGACCTTACGCGCTCTGCGACAGGAACACCCAGAACGGTACGTCGCGGCCGACCCAGTCACGGCTGGTCTCGTCCATCACGTCCAGCAGGGTGTCGAAGTCCTTCTGCGGACCGGCGCGCAGCGCGTCCACGTCGGCCAGGAACAGCGCGTAGCCATTGGCCGGCAGCCATTGCAGGTCGCGCAGGTTGTCCGACAGCGCATCCCAGTTGCCGCCGAAACCGGCCGGGAAATCCAGCTGTGCGGCCAAACGGGCGAGCAGGGTGCGCTTGTCCGCGACGCCCTCCAGATCGATGCGGATCACTTTCAGGCCGGCATCGCGCATCGCCGCGGCCAGTGCGCCGATGTCGTCGCTGTCGATGGCGTAGACGCCGGCGTTGTTGATGTCATGCAGGCCAAGGCCGAAATCATCGTGGCTCATCACTGCGCTCCCTGGGCCGGTACGGTGAAGCTGCGGAATGACGCGTAATGGTCGTCGGTGTAGTACCACGCTTCCGGCGGATCGCCGCCGGTGACGATGCGACGCGTGCCACGCGTACGCGCGCCAGGGGTGTCGACGGTGTATTCGCGGTAGTAGCCGCGCGCGCGCTGCGGCAGCTGCTGCTCGCGGTTGCCGAAGGTACTGCCGTCCTGGCGGTGCGGGAATGGACCGCCACGCTGGATCAGGGCGATGGTCGCGCGCGCTTCGGCGGGCAGGAACGCGGGAAGTCCGCTGTCCTTGCCGGGCGAGGCGGTGGCCGGCGCGCGCGCGACAGGCGTGCCCTGCAGGTCGGGCGCGAACTGCGGCGCTGGCGGCCTTTGCAGGAAATGGTTGGCGACCAGGCCGAGCAGCAGCAGGGCGATGGCGGTGATCAGCAGCCGGGGGTTGCGCATGGGCAGGGGCGGGCGAGGGTAGTACACGCACTGTAGCGCCTGTGCGCTGCACGGTGCATGAGGAGCGCGCTGCGTCACTGCTGCGTAACAATTGCCGTCGTGCTCACTGGCAGGACGCAATTTCCTTTACATCCCCCTTGGTAATCTGGCGGTCTGTCCCCATCATTCACCGCGCACCGCCCGACATCGTCGGGTGCCCTTGCAATCAGGAGATGCATCATGGCCTACACCCTGCCCAAGCTGTCCTACGCCTACGACGCGCTGGAACCGCATATCGATGCGGCGACGATGGAAATCCATCACACCAAGCATCACCAGACCTACATCAACAACGTCAACGCGGCGCTGGAAGGCACCGAGTACGCTGACCTGCCGGTCGAAGAGCTGGTGAAGAAGCTCAAGTCGCTGCCGGAGAACCTGCAGGGCCCGGTGCGCAACAACGGTGGTGGCCATGCCAACCACTCGCTGTTCTGGACCGTGATGGCCCCCAATGCCGGCGGCAACCCGGTGGGCGACGTGGCCAAGGCCATCGACAAGGACCTGGGCGGTTTCGACAAGTTCAAGGATGCCTTCACCAAGGCCGCGCTGACCCGTTTCGGCAGTGGCTGGGCGTGGCTGAGCGTGACCCCGGACAAGAAGGTCGTGGTCGAGAGCACCGGCAACCAGGACAGCCCGCTGATGGAAGGCAACACCCCCATCCTCGGCCTGGACGTGTGGGAACACGCGTACTACCTGAAGTACCAGAACCGCCGCCCGGAATACATCGGCGCGTTCTTCAACGTCATCGACTGGAACGAAGTCGAGCGCCGTTACCAGGAAGCGATCGCCTGATCGCGTGACGGGATGACATGAGAAGGCCGGGGGAGACCCCGGCCTTTTCTGTTGCAGCAGTCGTTCGATAGTGCCGGCCGCAGGCCGGCAACCGTGCAGTACCGGGGGAGCCGGCCAGCGGCCGGCACTACCTATTCCGCAGTGGCCGTATCGCCCTGCAGGCGCAGGGTCGCCATCACACCCAGACGCAGGCCGGGCAGGTCGCCGTCGGCCGGCAGCAGGATCGGCTGCTGGCGGATGCCGCCGAAATGCTTGACCTGGAACAGCACATCCAGGCCGTGGCCGCTGCTGCCGCCCCCACTGGCCGCCGGCGCCTCGGCACGGCCGCCGGGATTGCGCCGGGCCGGCTGGAACCCCGGCGTGCTGCGCACCAGTTCCACCGTGCTGGCCGAGAAATCGCCGGCAATCAGGCTCGGCATGCCTTCGGCGGTGGCGCCGATCCAGGTCATCAGGTCGCTGGTCTGGTGCTGGCGGGCGCTGGCCTCGTCCGGGTCCGGGCGCAGCCGCGCCACATAGATGTTGACCAGCGCCTCGCCCAGCCTCAGCCGCATCATGCCGGCCGCGCTGAAGGTGCCGGGAGGATGCAGCAGGGTCACGCCGTCCTCGCTGACCGGCAGCCGGGTCAGCATGGCGTTGCCATGCCGCAGCGGCTGGCTGGGCGGATCGGCGGTAACGAAGTCGCAGCTGTAGCGCAGCCGGCTGGCCAGCCAGCAGGCCGGGTTGCGGCCCTGCTGCTGCAGCACCTGCTGCACCGAGATCACGTCCGGCTGCAGCTCGGTCAGCAGCTGTGCGACCTGCTCGCGGCGCTGCTTCCATTGCGCGTCATCGCGGCTGGGCAGCTCCAGCGCGGCGACCGTCAGCTGCCTGGGGTCGCTCTCGCTGGCAACGGCGGCCGGCGCCTGTGGTCGTGCCTGCGCCTGCAACGCCAGCAACAGCGCAAGGCAGCTGAGCAGGAGGCGGGCGTGGGCGAGGGGGCGCATAACGATAAGTTTACGCTTTTGTCGTGCAGGTGCCGTGACTTCCGGCAGGGCCTGCACTGCCTGCCATGGATTGGCACCGTTGTCATGCAGCCCTGCAGCGTGCTTCGCAAGCCCCGGTTCCGGTAACCTTGCGCCTTTCGCTTTGCAGGAATGCCTTACAGGATGAGCCACGACGCAGTCGCCCCCATCGCCGGCCAGGGAAAGA
This sequence comes from Stenotrophomonas sp. PAMC25021, assembly GCF_004795795.1. NCBI lineage: Bacteria > Pseudomonadati > Pseudomonadota > Gammaproteobacteria > Lysobacterales > Lysobacteraceae > Stenotrophomonas > Stenotrophomonas sp. PAMC25021. The sequence goes on from NZ_CP039255.1 coordinate 3,673,512, forward strand.
TGCCGCGCCAGATTCCGTACATCATCGGCAATGAGGCCTGCGAGCGGTTCAGTTTCTACGGGATGCGCAACATCCTGGTGCAGTTCCTGATCACCTCGCTGCTGCTGCAGGAAATCACTGCCGAAGGCCGTGCCGGTGAAGCCAAGGACATCATGCACAGCTTCATGATCGGCGTGTATTTCTTCCCGCTGCTCGGTGGCTGGCTGGCCGACCGGTTCTTCGGCAAGTACCACACCATCCTCTGGTTCAGCCTGGTCTACTGCGCCGGCCACCTGTGCCTGGCGCTGTTCGAGAACAGCCGCGAGGGCTTCTTCCTCGGCCTGGGCCTGATCGCGCTCGGTGCCGGCGGCATCAAGCCGCTGGTGGCCTCGTTCATGGGCGACCAGTTCGACCAGAGCAACAAGCACCTGGCCAAGATCGTCTTCGACGCCTTCTACTGGATCATCAACTTCGGCTCGCTGTTCGCCTCGCTGCTGATCCCGCTGGTGCTGAAGAACTGGGGCCCGCAGTGGGCGTTCGGCATCCCGGGCATCCTGATGTTCATCGCTACCTTCGTGTTCTGGCTGGGCCGCAGGCGCTACGTGCTGGTGCCGCTGCCGCCGAAGGACCCGCATTCGTTCGCCAACGTGGTGCGTACCGCGCTGACCACGCGCGTGGCTGGCCAGGGCCGTCCGGGCCTGGTGATCGCCGTGCTTGGCCTGGCGCTGGCGGTGGCCTCGTTCGGCCTGGTCGGTTCGCTGGGCATCGTGATCTGCCTGTGCCTGGCGCTGGTGGCCATCCTTGCCGGCATCGGTGGCGGCACCTGGCTGCAGCTGGACCGCGCCCGTGGCCAGCATCCGGCCGAAGCCGTGGAAGGCGTGCGCTCGGTACTGCGCGTGCTGGTGATCTTCGCGCTGACCACGCCGTTCTTCTCGCTGTTCGACCAGAAGGCCTCGACCTGGGTCCTGCAGGGCCAGCAGATGCAGATGCCAAGCTGGTTCACCGCCTCGCAGATGCAGGCGCTGAACCCGCTGCTGGTGATGATCCTGATTCCGTTCAACAACCTGGTGCTGTATCCGGCCCTGCGCCGCTTCGGCTTCGAACCGACCGCGCTGCGCCGCATGACCGCCGGCATCGCCTTCAGTGGCCTGGCCTGGATCGTGGTGGGTGGCATCCAGGTGGTGATGGACGGCGGCAACGCCATGTCGATCTTCTGGCAGATGCTGCCGTACGCGCTGCTGACCTTCGGTGAGGTGCTGGTCTCGGCCACCGGCCTGGAGTTCGCCTACAGCCAGGCACCGCAGGCGATGAAGGGCGTGGTGATGAGCTTCTGGAACCTGACCACCACCATTGGCAACCTGTGGGTGCTGCTGTCCAACGCGGCGGTGCGCAACGACACGGTCACCCACCAGATCGCGGGCACGGGCCTGAGCGAGGCTGCGTTCCTGATGTTCTTCTTCGCCGGCTTCGCCTTCGTCGCGGCGTTGGCCTTCGGTTGGTACGCGAAACGCTATCGTATGGTCGACAACTACCGTAGCGCCTGAGCCTGACATGACCCCCGTCAATCTGCTGTTGATCGCCATCACCGCCATCCTGTCGTGGATGGCGTTCAACAACCGCAAGCTGGCCGACCGCCTGATCCTGTGGCCGCCGGCCATCGACCGTCACCGCCAGTACGACCGCCTGGTGACCTATGGCTTCATCCACGCCGACTGGTCGCACCTGATCTTCAACATGATCACCCTGTTCTTCTTCGGGGGATTCATCGAGAGCGTGATGGTGCAGCTGACCGGCAGCTACCTGACCTACCCGGCGTTCTACATCGGCGCGCTGCTGGTCTCGATCCTGCCCAGCTACCTGAAGAACCAGAAGAACCCGAACTACCTCAGCCTCGGGGCGTCCGGGGCGGTATCGGCGGTGCTGTTCGCCTTCATCCTGATCAAGCCGTGGTCGATCATCCTGGTGTTCTTCATCCCGGCACCGGCGATCATCTATGCCGCGTTCTACGTCGGCTACAGCATCTGGATGGACAGGCGCGGTGGCGACCGCATCAACCACAGCGCGCACCTGGCAGGTGCGGCGTTTGGCGTGATCTTCATGCTGGCCATGCAGCCGAGCATCTTCACCCACTTCCTGCGCGAACTCTCCAACCCGACCTTCCGCCTCGGCGGCGGTTGATGCGGGTAGCGGGGCGGATCGGGCCGATCCGCCCCGGCCGGGTCAGGCTGCGGTCTGCTGGCCGTAGGTATCCAGCAGGCGGGCGAACACTTCCTCGCCGATGCGCTGGAAATCCTGATCCTCGGTCTGCCCTTCCACCGCCAGTTGCAGCAGGCCCTCCAGCAGGGCGCGGTCGGTATCGGAATGGGAATTGCTGGCGTGCATGGGAGCCTCCACGGTGGTGCGCATGGTCAACGGTCGCAAGGGTCGTGCCAGCCTGGCCGTACCCCTCCATAGGCGATAGCGGCCGGCCCGCCTCCAGCTTGAGGGCGAAAACTGACGTGAATGGACTGGACTTGCCCCTGTTCAGGCTTCACGCGATCATGGCGCCCGGCTGCGCACCATCCACGCAGTCGCCGCAGGAGACAGTTCCATGGCTTCGGTCACGCCCCCCGGTCTGGCCTATGAGGTCGAGCACGACCTGGCCAACCACCGCTTCACCGCACGTGTGCGCGGACAGCTGGCGGTGCTCGATTACCAGATCAAGCGCAGGCGCATGGTCATCACCCATACCGAGGTGCCCGAGCCGATCGCCGGCCGTGGCATCGCCGGTGAGCTGACCCGCGTGGCACTGCGTTTCGCGCGCGAGCAGAAATACAAGGTGGTGCCGGCATGTTCCTACGCCGAAGCCTTCCTGCAGCGCCACGAGGAGTACCACGACCTGCTCGTTGGCTGAACGCCAGCGGGTCACGCTTCAGCCATGGCAGGCGATGATGTACAAACATGAACAGGGGATCCCGATGAAGATTGGAAACAACCGGCCACTGCGCGGCAGCGTGTTGGCCGGCGTGGTGGGCGTGCTGTTGCTGGCCGGTTGCCAGCGTGAAAGCGAGCCGGCACCGGCGACCGACGCGGCGCCCGCCGCCGAGGCGACGGCCGCGGGCGAAACGCCGGCCACGGAAGCGCCGCTGGATCTGCGCGACGTGATCGAGAACAACGAGCGCGAAGTGGTGGGCATCAGCTACCCGGCCGGTATCGACCGTTATCCGGGCCTGGCCCGCGCGCTGCAGAGCTATGCCACGAGTGCGCGCAGCGACCTGCAGCAGGCGCTGGACGGGCTGGGCAACGACAAGCCGACCATGCCCTACGAGCTGTCGCTGAGCTTCGAGAAGCTGCTTGAAACCCCGCAGCTGGTGGTGGTCAGTGCCGACGGCAGCCGCTACACGGGTGGCGCCCACGGCGAACCGCTGGTGGCGCGCTTCGTGTGGCTGCCGCAGCAGCAGCAGATGCTCAGCGCCGAAAAGCTTGTGGCCGATGCCAAGGGCTGGAAGGCGATCAGCGATTTCGTCGCCGACCAGTTGCGCGAACGCGTGGCCACCCGCCTCAGTGGCGAGGACATGGACCCGGCCCAGCTGCAGGAATCGCTGCGCAACGCATCGCGCATGATCGCCGACGGAACCGGCCCGCAGGCCGACAATTTCAGCCAGTTCCAGCCACTGACCGACGACAAGGGGCAGATCACCGCGCTGCGCTTTGTTTTCCCGCCGTACCAGGTGGGTCCATACTCGGACGGCACCCAGACCGCCGATGTACCGGCAGCGGTGCTGTTGCCGCACGTGGCCAAGGACTACGTGGAGCTGTTCGCACGCGGTTGACCGCAGTCGAGGAGGTGGCGTGGATACAGGGTTGCAGGAGCGGGTCGCCGGCCTGCTCCACGAAGCCGGGGTCCGCATCGGCGGCACCCAGCCACAGGACATCCAGGTGCATGACCCGCGCTTTTTCGCGCGGGTCATGGGCCACGGCTCGCTCGGCCTGGGCGAGAGCTACATGGAGGGGTGGTGGGATGCCAATGTCCTGGATGAATTCCTCGTCCACCTGATGCAGGCGCACCTGGATGAACGGGTGCACGGCTGGCGCGAAGTGGCAGACGCGCTGAAGGCGCGCCTGTTCAACCTGCAGGCGGGGCAGGGCAGTTACGAAGTCGGTCGCCGCCATTACGACCTCGGCAATGATCTCTACCAGGCCATGCTCGGCCAGCGCCTGGTCTACAGCTGTGGCTATTGGCGCAACGCCGACGACCTCGACGCCGCACAGGAGGCCAAGCTCGACCTGGTCTGCCGCAAGCTGGGCCTGCGCCCGGGCCAGCGCGTGCTGGACATTGGCTGCGGTTGGGGCGAAGCCCTGAAGTTCGCCGCCGAGCGCTACGGTGTCAGCGGCGTCGGCGTGACCATATCGCAGGAGCAGGCCGAGTTCGCGCGGCAGTTGTGCGCTGGCCTGCCGATCGAAATCCGCCTGCAGGATTACCGTGAACTGGACGAACCATTCGATGCGATCTTCTCGATCGGCATGTTCGAGCACGTCGGTGACAAGAACTACGCCAGTTTCTTCGAAGTGGCCAAGCGCTGCCTGTCGCCGCGCGGGTTGCTGCTGTTGCATACCATCGGCACCAATGTCTCACGGCATCGCACCGATCCATGGATTGCACGCTACATCTTCCCCAACTCGATGCTGCCGTCGGCGGTGCAGATCACCAAGGCGTTCGAAGGCCGTTTCGTGCTGGAGGACTGGCACAACTTCGGCACCGACTACGACCTGACCCTGCAGGCATGGCGGCGCAACGTGGAAGCAGCGTGGCCGCGGCTGGATGCGCACTACGACGAGCACTTCCGGCGCATGTGGCGCTTCTACCTGGCCGGGTCGATGGCCACCTTCCGCTGCCGGCACGCGCAGCTGTGGCAGCTGGTGCTGTCGCCGGAAGGCGTGCCGGGTGGGTACGTGGCGCCGCGTTGATGGCGTGGCTGGGGTCGGAGCCCTTTCCGTCGGAAAGGGATCCGACCCCGGGGTCAGATCCCTTTTCGCAGAAGAGGGCTCTGACCCCGACCACAACAAAAAACCGCCCGGTCTCCCGGGCGGTTTTCGTTTCAGGCGACTGCGCTGGCGATCAGTTGCCGGCGCCGGTCAGGCCACGCTTTTCCAGCAGCGGTTCGATCTGCGGCTCGTGGCCGGCGAAATCGCGGAACAGCTGCATCGCGTCGACGCTGCCGCCCTTGGACAGCAGGGTGGCGCGGAAGTGGTCGCCGTTCTTGCGGCTCAGGCCGCCGTTGTCCTTGAACCACTTCTGGGTGTTGGCATCGAGCACTTCCGACCAGATGTAGGCGTAGTAGCCGGCCGAGTAGCCGCCCATGATGTGGCTGAAGTACGGGGTCTTGTAGCGCGGCGGAACCGGCGCGTAGTAGATGCCGTCCTTCTCCAGCGCGGCGCGCTCGAAGGCCATCACGTCCTTGGCCGCCGGCACCTGGTCCGGGCCGATCTGGTGCCAGTTCTGGTCCAGCATCGCCGCCCCCAGGTATTCGGTGGTGGCAAAGCCCTGGTTGAACTTCGATGCGGCAATCACCTTGTCCAGCAGGGCCTGCGGCATCGCCGAACCATTCTGGTAGTGCTTGGCGTAGTTCTTCAGGATGACCGGGTTGTCGGCCCACATCTCGTTCACCTGCGAGGGGAACTCGACGAAGTCGCGCGGCACCGAGGTGCCCGAGAAGTACGGATACTTCACGTTGGAGAACATGCCGTGCAGGGCGTGGCCGAACTCGTGGAAGGTGGTGTTCACCTCATCCCAGGTCAGCAGGGTCGGCTGGCCGGCCGGCGGCTTCGGGATGTTCAGGTGATTGGCTACCACCGGCTTGAAGCCGGTCAGCTTGGACTGCGAGACGTAGGAGTTCATCCACGCACCGCCACGCTTGGAGGCGCGTGCATACGGATCGAAGATGAAGATCGCCAGCTGGCTGCCATCGGCGTCGAACACGTCGTAGACGGTGACGTCATCGTGGTAGACCGGCAGGTCGGTGCGCTGCTTGAAGGTCAGGCCGAATTCCTGGCCGGCGGCGTAGAAGACGCCGTTCTCCAGCACGTTCTTCAGTTCGAAGTATGGCTTCAGCTGCGACTCGTCGAAGTTGTACTTGGCCTGGCGCACCTTCTCGCTGTAGAAGGCCCAGTCCCACGGTTCCAGCTGGAAGGTCGGCTTGCGCGCGGCCTTCTGCTCCTTGTCGATCATCGCCTGCAGGTCGGCGGCTTCGCGCTTGGCATTGGCCACCGCGGCCGGAGCCAGCTTGCCGAGCATCGCGTTGACCGCTTCGGGGGTCTTGGCGGTCTGGTTGGTCAGGTTGTAGGCGGCGAAGTTCGGGAAGCCCATCAGCTTGGCCTTGTCGGCACGCAGCTGCATGATGCGCGAGACCAGCGCGGTGTTGTCGAACTCACCGCCGCGGCTGCCGCGGGTGGTCGAGGCTTCGTAGATCTTCTGGCGCAGGGCGCGGTTGGCCAGGTTGGTCAGCGGCGGCTGGCCGGTGGTGTTGAGCAGGGTGATCACGTACTTGCCTTCCAGGCCACGGGCCTTGGCGGCTTCGGCGGCGGCGGCGATCTGCTCCTTGGACAGGCCAGCCAGCTCCTTGACGTCGTCGACAGTGATTGCCGAAGCGTTCACTTCCGACTGCACGTTCTGGCTGAACTTGGTGCCCAGATTGGCCAGTTCGGCATTCATGTCCTTCAGCGTGGCCTTGTCGGCCTCGGACAGCTTGGCGCCGGCGCGCACGTAATTGTCGTAGTACTTCTCGACCAGGCGCACGCCTTCGGCGTCCAGGCCCAGCTGGCTGCGGGTGTCGTACAGCGCCTGGATGCGGGCGAACAGCTTGCCGTTCAGCGCGATCGCATCGCTGTGCGCGGCAAACTTCGCCGAGTAGTCGGCCTGCAGCTTCTTGCGGGTGTCGTTGGTATCGGCGCCGACCAGGCTGAAGAACACGGTGGTCGCACGGTCGAGGATGTCACCGCTCTTTTCCAGCGCGATGATGGTGTTGTCGAAGGTCGGCTTGGCCTTGTTGTTGGCGATCGCCTCCACTTCCTTCAGTTGCTGCGCCATGCCGGCGTCGAAGGCCGGGGCGAAGTCGCTGTCCTTGATCTTGTCGAACTGCGGGAAGTGCAGCGGCAGCGGGCTTTCGGCGAAGAACGGGTTGGCCTGCTGGGCATTGGTGCTGGCAGCCGGGGTGGCGGCGCCGGCCGAGAAGGCGGGCAGGGCAAGGCCGAGGGACATGGCCACGGCAAGGGCAAGTCGAGTGGTCAAGGTAGAAGCTCCGGTAAGGCAAACAAGGGCCCGAGGGTAACCCGGCCGGCGGCGACTGCACTTGTGTCAAAAGGCATGTTGCCGGGGCCGGGCGCGGGTACCATGCGTTCACCGCCCACGGCCCGCTGCCATGACCACTGCCTACGATTTCAGCTTCCGCGACCTCGACGGCCAGCCGCAGGCGCTGGCCCGGTACCAGGGCCACCCGTTGCTGCTGGTGAACGTCGCCAGCCGCTGTGGCTTCACCCCGCAGTACACCGGGCTGGAGCAGCTGTGGCAGGACTACCGCGAGCGCGGCCTGGTGGTGATCGGCTTCCCGTGCAACCAGTTTGGCGCGCAGGAGCCCGGTGATGCCGCACAGATCCGCCAGTTCTGTTCGCTGGACTATCCGGTCAGCTTCCCGCTGTCGGAAAAGATCGAGGTCAACGGCGATGGGGCCGACCCGCTCTGGAGGTGGCTCGCGCGGGAGAGGCGCGGCGTGCTCGGCAGTGCCCGCATCAAGTGGAATTTCAGCAAGTTCCTGGTCGATCGCCAGGGGCGGGTGGTGTCGCGGCATGCGCCCACCACCCGGCCGGAGCAGCTGCGCGGCGAGATTGAAGCGCTGCTGTGAGGTCGTGCCGGCCGCTGGCCGGCAACCCCGTGGGCCAGGAAGAGCCGGCCAGCGGCCGGCACTACCGTTGCAGGATCATTTCTCGACGAACGCGCGCTCGAACACGTAGTGGCCCGGCTGGCCGATGCGCGGCGAAACCTGGAAACCGCGGGCATCGAGCACAGCACGCAGGTCGGCCAGCATCTGCGGGCTGCCGCAGATCATCGCGCGGTCGTTTTCCGGGCTCAGCTCCGGCAGGCCGAGGGTGCGCTGCATCTGGCCGCTTTCCATCAGCGAGGTCAGGCGGCCCTGGTTGGCGAACGGCTCGCGGGTGACGGCCGGGTAGTACAGCAGCTTGTCGCCGATCATCTCGCCCAGGAACTCGTGCTCACGCAGCTCCCTCTCGAAGTAATCGCGGTAGGCCAGATCCTTTTCGTAGCGCACGCCGTGGCAGAGGATCACCTTCTCGAAGCGCTCGTAGGTCTCCGGGTCCTTGATGACCGACAGCCACGGCGCCATGCCGGTACCCGTGCCCAGCAGGTACAGGTTCTTGCCCGGGTGCAGGTCGCTGATCAGCAGGGTGCCGGTGGGCTTCTTGCCGACCAGCACCTTGTCGCCCGGCTTGATGTGCTGCAGGCGCGAGGTCAGCGGGCCGTCCTGCACCTTGATGCTGAAGAACTCCAGATGCTCTTCCCAGTTGGCGCTGGCGATGGAGTACGCACGCAGCAGCGGCCGTGCCTCGGTTTCCAGGCCGATCATCACGAACTGGCCGTTCTCGAAGCGGAAGCCGCTGTCGCGGGTGGTGGTGAAACTGAAGTAGGCGTCGGTCCAGTGACGGACCTCAAGCACCGTTTCGGCGCCAAAAGCGGAGGACATGGGCGTATCTATCAAAAGTCGTCGGGGGAATTCTATCTCAAATGAGACGGGTTCTCATTGGGCGGAACGAGAGGCGTTCTCAGCGGTAACCCGCCGCCTGCAGCTCGAACAGCTCGGCATAGCGGCCGCCCTGTGCCATCAGCTGGGCGTGGGTGCCACTGGCCTCGATCCGGCCATCGGCCAGCACCAGGATGCGATCGGCCATGCGGACCGAGGAAAAACGGTGGGAAATCAATACGGCGGTGCGATTATCCGCCAGTTCCCTGAACCGCTGGAACACCTCGAACTCACTGCGCGCATCCAGTGCTGCCGTTGGCTCATCCAGGATCATCACCTGCGCATTGCGCATCCATGCGCGGGCAATGGCGATCTTCTGCCACTGGCCACCGGACAGGTCCACGCCCTGCTTGAAACGGCGGCCGATCAGCTGGTCGTAGCCACCGGGCAGCTCCTCGATCACTTCCTCGGCCATGCCGCGGCGCGCGGCGTCGGCGATGCGCGCCCGGTCGTCCATGGCCTCGACCTGGCCGACGCCGATGTTCTCGCCGGCGCTGAGGTTGTAGCGCACGAAGTCCTGGAAGATCACCCCGAGGTTGGCGCGCAGGTCGTCCAGGTCGTAGTCGCGCAGGTCGCGGCCATCGAGCAGGATGCGGCCCTCGTCCGGTTCGTACAGGCGTGCCAGCAGCTTCACCAGGGTGGTCTTGCCGGCGCCGTTCTCGCCGACCAGGGCCAGCACTTCGCCGGCCTGCAGCTGGAAATCGAGGTGGCGCACCGCCCACTGTTCGGCATCGGGATAGCGGAAGCCGACGTTCTCGAACACGAAGCCCTGGCGGATCGGCTGCGGCACGCGTATGGCGCCTTCGCGCGAGTGGATTTCCGGCTCGATCTGGAAGAACGAGAACAGGTCGTCCAGGTACAGCGCCTGGCTGGCCACCTGCGAGAAGCCGATCAGCAGGCCTTCCAGCAGCTGGCGCAGGCGCAGGAAGCTGCCGGCAAGGAAGGTCAGGTCGCCGATCGAGAAATCGCCGCGCACCGTGCGCCAGGCGATGTAGGCGTAGGCGGTGTAGTAGCCCAGCGTACCCAGCGCAGCCAGCAGCGTGCCCCAGAACGCCCGGCGCCGTGCCAGGGCACGGTTGGCCTGGAACAGCGCCACCGACAGGCGCCGATAGCGCTCGACCAGGAAGCGGTGCAGGTTGTAGATCTTCACTTCCTTGGCCGTTTCCACGCTGGCACCGAGCTGGCGCAGGTAGTCGAGCTGGCGGCGCTCGGGCGTCCATTGGAAGTTGAGGCTGTAACCGGCCGCGTTGAAGTGCGATTCGCCGATGAAGGCCGGCACCAGTGCCAGCGCAAGCAGCAGGATCAGCCACGGCGCGTAGACCAGCAGGCCGACGGCGAGGCTGGCCACGGTGATCGCGTCCTGCACCTGGCCGAACAGCTGGCTCATCAGGTTCATCCGGCCCATGGTCTGGCGCCTCGCGCGGTCCAGCTTGTCCTGCAGGTCCGGGTCCTCGAAGTCCTCCAGATCCAGCGTCGCCGCGTGTTCCATCAGCCGGATGCTGGTGACGTTGGCGAACAGTTCCGACAGCAGCGCGTCGGCATAGCTGACCAGCCGGCCGAGCAGGTCCGAGGCGATGGCCAGGCCGAATTCCAGCGCCAGCAGGCCCAGCAGCGGATTGAGCATGCCGCTGGACAGCGCCTCGCCCAGCGGCGGGAAACCGGCGTCGTGCTGGCTCAGGTGCAGGGCGCTGTCGATGATCAGCTTGCCGACGTACAGCATCGCCACCGGCAGCAGCGCACGGATCAGGCGCAGCCCCAGGCTGGCCAGGGTGAGCGCGGGGCTGGTCTGCCAGACCATGCGCAGGAACGGCGGCAGGTTGCGCATCGCCTTGAAGCGCTGGCGCAGGCTGGGTTTCTTCGCGGCGGCAGCGCCAGCGGTGGGGATGGCAGGCATGCGCGTATTGTGCGCGCGTGATACGTGCAGGGGGAGTCAGTGCAGCCGAGTTGCCGGCACCGGGGTCAGATCCCTTTGCGCGGCAAAGGGCTCTGACCCCAGCGACCCACAGCGGGTCAGAGCCCTTCGCGAAGCGAAGGGATCCGACCCTCCCGTATCCACGCGTAGCGTGGATCTACCGTGTCGACCAAGGTCGACACCTACCAGCAGCACCGATGAACTGTCGAAGGCGGGGGGGGGGGTCAGGTCGTAGGGGCGTGAGCCGCATGGATGCGGCGACCGAGCTTACATGGACGTACTTGCAGCGTCCCCTGCGACCTGACCCACCCCGCCAACTCACAGTAGTGCCGGTTTTTGATGTTGCTCTGGTTGTTGCCTCTGCGGGTGCCGGGCGGCAGCCCGGCCAGCCCCCTTTACGGCAGCGGCGGCAGCAACCCCGCACCGAGGCGGTTCCAGGCATTGATCACCGCGATGCCCATGCTCAGGTCACTGATGCCCTTCTCATCGAAGTGCGGTGCCAGGGCATCGAACGCGGCCTGCGACGGCGCGCCGTCGGTCAGCCGGGTCAGCGCCTCGGCCCAGCCCAGTGCCGCGCGCTCGCGTTCGTCGAAGAAGCGGCTCTCGTGCCATGCCGGCAGCGTGTCCAGCTTGCGCGGCTCGATGCAGCCCTTGCGCAGCGCGGTGCCGTGCATGTCCATGCAGTAGCCGCAGCCGTTGAGCTGCGACACGCGCAGGAACACCAGTTCCATCAGGGTCGGATCGATCGAGCTGTCATGCACGGCCTGGCTGGTGGCCAGCAGGCCCTTGAAGGCCTCGGCGGCCAGGCGGGTGTAGGGGACGCGGGGAGAGGCGTGGTCGGACATTTTCGGCTCCACGGCGGCCACGGTGGCCGCCTTTTACTACCAGGACGCCGTACCGTCATCGCGCGTGACAACACCCGGCAGCTTTTCCGGATTCAACACGCTGTACACGTTGGCGATGCGGCCATCGACCACTTCGATGGTGGTGACCGAATGCAGGCGCTCACCCTGGAAGCGCAGGATCGCCGGCTCGCCGTTGACGTAGCCCAGCTGGGCGGGATGCACCGCGCCGCGGCGGGCGATGGCCCAGAACAGGCGGCCGATGCGTTCGGCGCCCAGCAGCGGCCGCACCGCCGCAGTGACCACGCCACCGCCGTCGGAAACCAGCACCGCGTTGGCGTGCAGCAGGGCCTGGATCGCGTCGCTGTCGCCGCGCTGCGAGGCCTCCATGAAGCGCGCCAGCAGCTGCCGGTGCTGGCTGGCATCGGCATTGAAGCGCGGTCGTCCGGCCTGCAGGCGTTGCCGGGCACGGTGCACCAGCTGCCGGCAGTTGGCCTCGCTGTGGCCGATCAGCTCGGCGATCTCACGGTAGTCGTGGTCGAACGCCTCCTTCAGCAGGAAGGCGGCGCGTTCCTCCGGGCCGAGCTGTTCGAGCAGGGTCAGGAAAGCGACCGAGACGTCGTCGGCCAGCGCATGCAGCTGGGCCGGACCGGGCGCCGGGTCCGGCTCCAGGGTGACCGCCAGCGGTTCGGCCAGCCATGGGCCGACGTAGTGGACGCGCTCGCGCTTGGCCGCACGCAGCCGGTCCAGGCCGAGCCGGGTGGTGGTGGTGACCAGCCAGGCCTCGGCATCGCGGACGGCCGCAGGATCGGCGCCGGACCAGCGCAGCCAGGCGTCCTGGACCACGTCTTCGGCGTCGGTGCGGCTGCCGAGCAGGCGGTAGGCCAGCGCCATCAGGCGCGGGCGGTGGGTCTGGAAAGCGGTTTCGGCGTTCATGTGGGCAAGGACGCCGCAGTGGCGCGTGGCGTGACAGAGCGTCGGGGGAGTCTTGCCGGCCAGCGGCCGGCACTACCACCCCGGGGCCGGGGGAGGGGGTAAAATGGGTGGATTACCCCCGCCAGCCTCGAGCAAGCGAGCAAGACGTGACATCGATCAAGCAGGAAGACCTCATCCAGTCCATCGCCGACGCGCTGCAGTACATCTCGTACTACCACCCGGTCGACTACATCAAGAACCTTGCCGCCGCCTACGAGCGCGAGGAGTCGCCGGCCGCGAAGGAAGCGATGGCGCAGATCCTGATCAATTCGCGCATGTGCGCCGAGGGCCACCGCCCGATCTGCCAGGACACCGGCATCGTCACCGTGTTCCTGGAAATCGGCATGGACGTGCGTTGGGATGACGCCACCATGGGCGTGGAAGACATGGCCAATGAAGGCGTGCGCCGCGCCTACATGCACCCGGACAACAAGCTGCGCGCCTCGGTGCTGGCCGATCCGGCAGGCAAGCGCATCAACACCAGGGACAACACCCCGGGCGTGGTCAACGTCAAGGTGGTGCCGGGCAACAAAGTCGACGTGATCGTCGCCGCCAAGGGCGGTGGTTCGGAAGCGAAGACCAAGTTCGCCATGCTCAATCCGTCCGACTCGATTGTCGACTGGGTGCTGAAGACCGTGCCGACCATGGGCGCCGGCTGGTGCCCGCCGGGCATGCTGGGCATCGGCATCGGTGGCACCGCCGAGAAGGCGATGCTGCTGGCCAAGGAAGCGCTGATGGAGCCGATCGACATCACCGAGCTGCAGGCCCGTGGTGCGTCCAACCGCATCGAGGAGCTGCGCCTGGAGCTGTACGAGAAGGTCAACGCGCTGGGCATCGGTGCGCAGGGCCTGGGTGGCCTGACCACCGTGCTCGACATCAAGATCAACGACTACCCGACCCACGCGGCCAACCTGCCGGTGGCGATGATCCCGAACTGCGCGGCCACCCGCCATGCGCACTTCACCCTGGATGGCAGCGGCCCGGTGATGCTGGACCCGCCGTCGCTGGAAGACTGGCCGAAGCTGACCTACGACGCATCCAAGGGCACCCGGGTGGACCTGGATACGATCACCCCGGAAGACGTGGCCAGCTGGAAGCCGGGCCAGACCCTGCTGCTCAACGGCAAGCTGCTCACCGGCCGCGACGCCGCGCACAAGCGCATGGTCGACATGCTCAACAAGGGCGAGCAGCTGCCGGTCGATCTGAAGGGCCGCTTCATCTACTACGTCGGCCCGGTCGATCCGGTGCGTGACGAAGTGGTGGGCCCGGCCGGCCCGACCACGGCGACCCGCATGGACAAGTTCACCGAGCAGGTGCTGGCACAGACCGGCCTGCTGGGCATGGTCGGCAAGGCCGAGCGCGGCCCGGCCGCGATCGAGGCGATCAAGAAGCACAAGTCGGCCTACCTGATGGCCGTCGGTGGCTCGGCCTACCTGGTGTCCAAGGCGATCAAGGCGGCCAAGGTGGTCGGTTTCGCTGACCTGGGCATGGAGGCGATCTACGAGTTCACCGTGCAGGACATGCCAGTGACCGTGGCCGTCGACTCCGCCGGCGAATCGGTGCACAAGACCGGCCCGCGCGAGTGGCAGGCCCGCATCGGCAAGATTCCGGTGGTGGTGGAGTAATTCCCGCACGCTTCGGTCCGGACAACGGCGCCCCTGTGGCGCCGTTGCTGTATCTGGAGGCAGGATTAACACGCCTGTAGCCCTGGCTCTGCTACGGTCGGCACACCCTCGCACAGGACGTGTCCATGGCCCTGCATCGCTTCATCGTGGCCGGCGTGCTGCTGGCCCTGGCCGGCTGCAGCACCCCGGCGTCGTACGAAGGCGCGGATTTCCCTGCATCGGCGCAATGCCGCATGCAGTGCCAGGCCGGCTATCGCAGCTGCATGGCGCAGAATGACTCTCTCGGCAGCCGCCAGAGCAATTGCGAGCAGCGGATGGTGCCGGCGCCGGACAAGCGCTGCAAGGACGTGGACAACCCGGACCTGCGCCGTGCCTGCGAACTGAAGACGCATGACTGCACGCTGCGCGCGCCGATGATGTCCTGTGGCGAGCGCCGCGATACCTGCATGAGCAGCTGCGGCTGAGCGACGGCTCCCGCACGGGCGCATAATCGGCCGGCCCACCTGCACAGGATCCGCCGCATGAGCACCACGCTGTATGGTTCGACAAGCACCGCCGCGCTGGTGGTGCACTGGCTGCTGATCGAGCTCGACATCGAGCACGAGTTGGTGCTGCTGGATTTCGACGCGCGCGAGCACAAGTCGGCGGAGTACCTGGCACTGAATCCGGCCGGCGTGGTGCCGACGCTGCTGATCGATGGCCTGGTACTGACTGAAGCGGCGGCGATCGCCCTGTACCTGGCCGACCGCCATCCGGACGCCGGTTTGTTGCCGGCACTGGGCACGCCGCAGCGCGCCGATGCCTACCGCTGGATGTTCTGGTGTGCCAATACGTTGCAGCCGGCCTATCGCGCCTGGTTCTATCCGCACGAGGTGGCGGGCGAGGCAAACGTGGAGGCCAGTCGCGAGATGGCGCGACAGCGCCTGGAAGCGGCCTGGCAGCATGTGGCCACGCACCTGCTGGCGCATGGGCCCTACCTGCTGGGCGCCACGCCCTGCGTGGTCGACTACATGCTGGTGATGCTGATGCGCTGGTCGCGCAACATGCCCAGGCCCAGTGACACCTGGCCGTCGCTCAAGGCACATGCCACCTCGATGAAGGCGCGCCCGGCGTTCGCCGAGGCCTACCGCCGCGAAGGCATCACCGACTGGCGGTAACCAGAAAAGGGGACGGAGGGGATTAAGTCGTTTGTGCACAAACGACTTAATCCCCTCCGTCCCCTTTTCCGTTACAGGATCTCCAGTACCGTTTCCGGCGGGCGGCACAGCCGTGTGCCCTTGGGCGTGCGCACCACGGGGCGGTTGATCAGGCGCGGGTGTTCGGCCATCGCAGCCAGCAGGGTGGCATCGTCGGCATCTTCCAGCCCGAGTTCGGCGAACTGGGTCTCCTTGCTGCGCACCAGGTCGCGCGCGCTCAGGGCCGACTCGGCCAGCACCTGGCGCAGCGTGGCCGCGTCGGGTGGGGCGCCCAGGTACTCGATCACCACCGGGTCGAAGCCCGCATCGCGGATCAGCTTCAGTGCGCCGCGCGAGTTGCTGCAGGCCGGGTTGTGCCAGATCGTCACGTCCATCAGAACCACTCCAGCAGCGACACGCCCACGCCCACATAGGTGGCCTTGTGGTTGTAGTCGATCATGCTCTCGCCATAGCCGTCGAAGACCTGCACATGGCCACGCAGCAGATTGCTGATCGGAAAGCCGTAATCCAGCTGCAGTGCACCGTGGGAGCGGCTGCCGGTGCGCAGCGAATGACGCGCCATCAGCGCGACTTCATGCCCGTTGCGGTTCCAGATCAGGGTCGCGTCACCCCGGCCCATGTAATCCTCGATGTCCGGATTATTGTCTTCGCTGCGGCTTTCCGGGATGCGGTACCACGGGCGCAGCACCAGCGCCCAGTTCTCGCGATCCAGGCCGATGTTGAGCATGACCCGGTTCCAGCTGCGCGAGAGCGGATCGGCCCGTCCGTTGGACTGGTGGTTGAGGCTGATACCGGTCATGCGCCCGCGCCAGCCACCGATCGAGTAGCCGTTGCGGAACACCATCATCACTTCGGGTTCGTAGTTGGTTTCGCGGAACGGGCGCGAATCCTCGCTGTTGTAGGCCTGCCAGCGCGAACTCTGGGTGTAGCCAGCCCAGATGTCGCCGTTGTCGCCGAACAGGTTCTCGGCGATCTTGGTCTTGAAGCTGATCTGGAACTTCAGCTCGGCACTGTCGAGTACCTGCGGGGTCGTCACGCTGTTGGCCGGGTTCGGCGAATGCGGCGTGGTGTTGCGGTCGCTGGTCCAGAACGCCGGCAGCAGGTACACCGGCTTGTAGGCACGCAGCTGGAAGGGCCCCAGCTTGGAGTCCTCGGCCAGCTCCCAGCGGCTGTCCAGCAGCGAACCGCGGCCAGCATTGGCCAGCGCGCTGTCCGGTGCCGCCGGACGGAACAGGTCGCTGACCCGCTCGCGCAGCTTTTCCTCGCCCTGGCTCACGCGCGCGGTCTGTCGTTCCTCGCGGCGCGCCTGCGCAGCCGATTCGGCGGCGGCATCGGCGGCGGCGGTGGCCTCCGGGGTGTGCCCGAAGAGGCGGTCATAGCAGGCCAGGCGGGCCGCGTCGGTGGTGATCGCCGCGCAGGCGGCCGGCGAGGTGTCGGCGCTGGGCGCGAACTCCTGCGCAGCCAACGGTGCACTGGCCAGGGCAAGCGCCAGCGGCGCCAGACGGGGAAGCAGCGTGGGGAGGGTCATTGCAGCAGGCCCTTCGATGGATACGGGAATCGCACAGTGTGGCGGCTGCACCGGATCGCGGCCAGCCCCACCGTTTATGCACGGCCACGGCGTGCGCGTGGCGTGAAGGCTAGGTGGCTCAGAAGAACCAGGCGAACGCGAACAGGCCCAGCATCGCGATCACCACCGCCAGTTTCAGTGCCAGGCCGAGCAGGATGCCGAGCCAGGTCGCCAGGCCCACCTTGGTCGAGCGGCCGAGTTCGCGGGTGTGCCAGTACTCGCCGAGCAGGGCGCCGACCAGCGGTCCGGCAAACAGGCCGATGGGCATGAAGAACAGGCCGACGATGCTGCCGACGAAGGTGCCCCACAGGGCCTTGCGGCTGGCGCCGACGCGCTGCGCGCCAACTACGGTGGCGAGCACGTCCACCAACAGTGAAAGCAGGGTCAGCACGCCCAGCGCGACCAGGGTGGGCCAGCCGACGTGGGCGAAGCCGTCGGCCCAGGCCGCCAGCAGCAGCCCGATGAACACCAGCGGGATGCCCGGGAGGGCCGGCAGGATGATGCCGGCGATGCCGATCAGGACAAAAATGACCGCTAGCAGATATAAGATGAATGAGAGTCCCATGCTGTCCCGTATGGTGGCCGTTTTGGGGTTGACAGTGAAAGATTTTGCCAGTTGCTTTTTCGTTTTGGGCGGGTTAAGTTGCAGTCGCTGAGCTTGGCAAGGTCACCGTGGATCGTGGCCTGATGAAGCAAGATCTTTCCGATCCGCTGCATCGATGCACCTCGCTTCCCCCTTGCTTGTCAGCCGCCCACCGGGCGTTTCCAACAACAAGAGAGAGTCAAAGGGAGTTAGTGAGATGGCTGAGCGCGAGACCGGTACCGTAAAGTGGTTCAATGATGCGAAGGGCTTCGGCTTCATCAGCCGGCAGAATGGCGAGGACGTGTTCGTGCACTTCCGCGCCATCGAGACCCAGGGCTTCAAGAGCCTCAAGGAAGGCCAGACTGTGAGCTTCGAAGTCGTGCAGGGCCAGAAGGGCCTGCAGGCTGACAAGGTGCAGCCGGTGTAATACCCGCCGCCCGTCGGCATGAAAAAGGCCCGCGCAAGCGGGCCTTTTTCTTTGCCGTTGGCCCGGTGCAGGTCAGCGCAGGATGACCTTGCCATTAACGACGCGCACGTAGGTGTTCTCGCGGATGCCGCCGAGATCGCGCTGGTTGACCACGATGGTGCGGCCATCATCCATGCGCACGCTGATGTCATAGGTATCGCTGGTGACGTTCTTCTGGATCTGGTTGCCGGCCAGGGCACCACCGACCGCGCCTGCGGCGGCGGCGATGTTCTTGTTGCCACGGCTGCCACCGGTGTGGTCGGAGATTTCATGGCCGGCCACGGCGCCGACGATGCCGCCGAGGATCGCGCCGGTCGCGCTGGGCGCGGTGCGGCCCGAGGGCACGGTGTTGATGCGGGTGACGATGCCACAGTCAGCGCAACGGCCTTGGTTGTAGCCGCCATTGTTGCCGTAGCCGCCGTTGTTGTAGCCGTTGTTGTAACCACCGCCGCTGTAACCGGGCGAGGTGGCACAGCCAGCCAGCGCGAGGGTAGCGATGGCGCTGGCGGCGATGAGCTGGATCTTCATGGGGCGTCTCCTGGCCGTGAAGGCGGGTGGGTTGGGTGGTACTGCGTCGTGCAGCAGGGTGGACGAATCCTCTCCTTTCGAACGTGAACAACGCGCCAACCGTGTGCGTGCTGCCCGGCTGCAGGATGAATGCGGCTCAGCGGAAATCCTGGTGGCAGGCGCGGCAGTCCGCCTGCAGTGTTTCCACCAGCTGGGCGAGGGCCCTGCAGTCGCCGGGGGGTGAGGCCAGCGCCGTGTTGAGGTTGCCGCGCAGCTGGCTGGCGTGCTGCTGGAACTGCGCACTGTCCTTCAGCCCGGGAAACGCCTGGTCCAGGTCATTGGACAGCAGGCGCAGCACCTGCAGCCGCGGCACGCTGTCAGCCAGGCTGCAGCGGTTCTGCAGCTGGGCCTGCTGCAGCAGCTGTGACTGCCGCTGCATCACCTGCATCAGGCTGCCCGGGAACGGATCGCGACGCGCCTGCAGGGCGCGGCCGACCATTACCGTGGCGATCAGGCCGATCAGCAGGCCCAGGCAGAGCACGAACAGGTAGCGATGGGCGCTGGACAGGCGGCGGGGCGGGCTGGCATTCATGCGGGCACTCCGGGCGTGCAACGGTGGGTTCGACGCCGGCGTACTGCGGGCGCCAGCACCTGCACGTTAAAATAGCCCGATGAACGAACAGGTCAAACAACGCTTCGCCGGCATCGAACGGCTGTACGGCGTGGGTGCACTCGAGCGCCTGCAGGGCAGCCGCGTGGCGGTGGTCGGCATGGGCGGCGTCGGCTCGTGGGTGGTGGAGGCGCTGGCCCGTTCGGCCGTCGGCCACCTGACCCTGATCGATGCCGACGATATCTGCGTGTCCAACACCAACCGGCAGCTGCCGGCGATGGAAGGCAACTACGGCCGCAACAAGGCCGAGGCGATGGCCGAGCGTTGCCGTGCGATCAATCCGGACATCGGGGTCGACGCGGTGCAGGCATTCCTGACCGTGTCCAACATGGCCGCGCTGCTGGACCGGGGGTTCGATCTGGTGATCGATGCCTGCGACAGCTTCCGGGTCAAGGTCGAGACGATCGCATGGTGCCGCCGCCGCAAGCTGCCGTTGCTGACCGTCGGTGCCGCCGGTGGCCGTACCGATCCGACCCTGGTGCGCATCCGCGATGTCTCTCGCACCGAGCACGACGCCATGCTGGCGCTGATCCGCAAGAAGCTGCGCAGCGAATTCAACTTCCCGAAGAACGCCAAGCGCTATTTCGGCGTACCGGCGGTGTATTCGCTGGAGAATGTGAAGTACCCGCAGGCCGATGGCAGCGTCTGCGGCATCCGTCCGAACCTGGGCGCCGATGCGGCGTTGAAGCTGGACTGTGGTGCCGGCCTGGGCGCGGCAACCCACATCACCGGCGCGTTCGCCTTCGCGGCGGTTGGCAAGGCGCTGGAGATGCTGCTGGAGCCGAAGAAGGTGAAGGTGGATGCGGTAGAGGCCAGCGCGGTGTGATGGATCGTGCCGGCCAGCGGCCGGCACCTACCCGTTACATTGCCGGCAGCGCGAACAATCGCCGCGCATTCTCCGTCGTGGCCTGGGCCACGGCTTCCAGCTCCATCCCGCGCAGTGCGGCCACGTGCCGGGCAATGGTCGCCAGCCGCGCTGGCTCGTTGCGCTGGCCGCGGATGCCGGCGTCGGGCTGGTCGGGCGCGTCGGTTTCCAGCAGCAGCTGTTCCAGCGGCATCTCGCGCACCAGCCGCTGCAGCCGTTGCGCGCGATCGTAGGTCAGTGGGCCACCGAGGCCGAGCAGGAAGCCCTGCCTGTGCAGTTGCGCGGCCTGTTCCGGGCTGCCGGAAAAGCTGTGCACCACGCCGCGCAGGCCGCCGACGCGGCGGATGGCGGAGATCACCGCATCCACCGCGCGTCGCGCGTGCACGATCACCGGCAACTCGAATTCGCGGGCCAGTTCCAGCTGGCCGATGAAATACGCCTGCTGGGCGTCGGCGTCCAGCCCTTCGACAAAGAAGTCCAGGCCGCATTCGCCGATCGCACAGGGGCGTTCGCGCTCGATCCACTCGCGCAGCAGTGGCAGGTGCCCGGGCTGGTGATCGGCCAGGAACATCGGATGCAGGCCGTAGGCCGGGTACAGCCCCGGCGCCTGCTGGCAGACCTCACGCAGCTTCGGCCAGCTGGCCGCGGTCACCGCCGGTGCCACCTGCTGGCGCACCCCCGCGGCCTGCGCACGCTCGATCACCGCAGCGCGGTCACGGTCGAACCCGCTGGCATCCAGATGGCAGTGGCTGTCAACCAGGATGCTCAACGCTGTTCCAGCGGCGGAGGTGTTGCGGCGTTGCGGCTCTTCCAGTTGGCCAGCAGCAGCGTGCCGAAGCCCAGCACCAGCTCATCGACGAACGGGATCGGGTCCGGGATGAACAAGGTCAGCACGAACAGGCCGGCGGTGAGCTTGAACAGGGTGGGGTAGCGCAGCCGGCGGGCCCATTGCAGTACCGGCAGCAGCATCGGGTTGGCCATGGCGGGAAGCCTCGTGGGGAATATGCAAACGCTACCACGGGCCCAGCATTTCCCGATGCTGAATGGGTTATCGGAATGAGCAGGAAATGTGGAGATTCCGTTCAGGCAGCGCATGCTGCAATCTGCCCCGAGAACGTTGCGGATGGTCCGCAAGGAGCAGGTCATGAAAAGCACAACTACAACTGTCCTGGTCGCAGCGGGCGCGCTGCTGGTCGGTGGCATCGCCACCGCCGCCTTCATGAAGAGTGGTGACAAGTCGCCCGATTCCATCAGCGCCGGAACCCCCAATGGTGAATCGCGCCTCGTTGAAGGTAACGCTTCTGACGACGGCGCACGTGGTGACAAGCTGGACCCGTCCGCGCCGCGCGGGCTTGAATATGCCGATGTGCTGAAGGTTGACCCGATCACCGAGAAGCAGAAGGCCTACGCCACCGTGATCGGCACCGATCCAGTGCGCGAGACCTCCACCACCCAGACCCCGCACGAGGTCTGCCAGGACGTGACGGTGCAGGAACGCCTGCCGGAACGCGATGGCAACGTCGGCGGCACCGTGGTCGGCGCTGTGGTCGGTGGCCTGCTCGGCAACCAGGTCGGTGGCGGCAACGGCAAGAAGGCCGCGACCGCCGCCGGTGCCGTGGCCGGCGGCTTCATCGGCAACCAGATCGACAAGCGCCATGTGGGTGGCCGTGTGGTCAACCGCACCGAGCGCCAGTGCCACACCGAGACCGCCACCTCCGAGTCGAGCCGCGTCACCGGCTACAACGTGACCTATCGCAATGAGGATGGCACCACCGGCACCATGCGCATGGCCAGCAAGCCGGGCAACCGCATTGCCATGGGTACCAACGACGTGGTGAAGGGTTACAACGTGACCTACCGCTATGACGGCGCGGAGAAGACCGTGCGCATGGACAACAAGCCGGCCAGCGATCGCCTGCCGGTGGTCGATGGCCAGCTGGTCACGCAGACCGCTGCCGCCGGTGCCACTGCCGCAGCCACGCGCCAGTAATCCCGGCGCAGCATGCAGTACCTGACGGGCCGGCTCATGCCGGCCCGTTTCATTGCGACCGGCGATATTCATCCGCGCAGGGAAGCCATCCTCCATCATGGGTGCTCCCTTCGACATGGAGCCGGCATGAGCATCTTCGACCTGCGCATCGAAACCGAGCGGCTGATCCTGCGCCCGCTGCTTCGCGAGGACTACGAGCCGTACCTGGCGTTCTGCGCCGACGAGGCCACGATGCGTACCCTGGGCGGCGTGCAGCCACCCTCGGTGGCCTGGCGCGGTTTCTGCAGCCTGGCCGGCGCCTGGCAGCTGTTCGGCTTCTCGATGTTCAGCGTGATCGAGAAATCCAGCGGCGACTGGATCGGGCGGATGGGACCGTGGCAGCCGCAGGACTGGCCGGGTACCGAGGTTGGTTGGGGCATCCGTCATGCCAGCTGGGGCCGGGGCTATGCGCCGGAGGCGGCGGTCGCGGCGATCGACTGGGCGTTCGATACGCTGGGCTGGGCCGAGGTGATCCATACCATCGCCGAGGACAACGACAACTCGCGGGCCGTGGCACGCAAGCTGGGAAGCACCCTGCTGCGCATGGGGGAGTTGCCAGCGCCATACAACGACAAGCCCATGCAGATCTGGGGCCAGTCGCGCGAACAGTGGCGGCAACGCGCGCGCTGAGCGTGGCTTGGTAGTGCCGGCCGCTGGCCGGCAATCGCTTGGATCCAGCTGCATCGAGGATGCCGGCCAGCGGCCGGCACTACCGTGTAGTCATGCTGCACCCGCGCTTGGCATTCACTGGCGTGCTTGCCAGACTGCACGCAGCCGGCCGCCGGCCGGATCCGAGGGAGCAGGCAATGGTGGAAGAGCGCGTCCCGTTGACGGTGCACGGCATGTCGGTGTCAGGCAATTGCCACAAGGTCCGCCTGCTGCTGGAGCAGCTCGGCAGCCGCTACCGCTGGGTGGAAGTGGACAGTGCCCACGGCCAGACCCACACCCCCGAGTTCCTCGCGCTCAATCCCAATGCCAAGGTGCCGTTGATCGTCCGCGACGATGGCCGCGTGCTGACCGAGTCCAATGCGATCCTTTTCTGGCTGGCCGAAGGCACGCCCTACCTGCCCACCGATGGCTGGGAGCGCGCGCAGGCACTGAGCTGGATGTTCTTCGAGCAGTACACGCACGAGCCGTGCGTAGCGGTCGCGCGCTTCATCCGCGGCTGGACCCCGCCTGGGTCGCCGCGCCGCGCCGAACTGCCACGCCTGCACGAGCGCGCCGCCACTGCACTGGCGGTGATGGAGCAGCACCTGCGTGATGCGCAATGGTTCACCGGCAGTGGGTACGGCATCGCCGACATCGCGCTGTTCGCCTACACCGACGTCGCAGGCGAGGGTGGAATCAGCCTGCAGCCGTTCCCGGAAGTTCGCGCCTGGTTGCAGCGCGTGCGCGGGCAGCCGCGCTTCCTGCCGATGCCGGCGGTGACCGCCGAGGTGCGCGCCCGCTTCGAGGCCGCATGACTCTCACCAAGGTGATCCCCCACAGGGTAGCGCCTGGCCAACCCCGGGCGGAATGCAACAACGACACGGAGGGTGTTCGATGTTCGCTGTGGTTCCAGATCCGATTCCCGCACGCATGCGCGTGCTCAACCGCGCCGACGTGTGCGACGCCAATTTCCTCGACGCGGTGCGTGGCTGGCGCGGTACCCCGCGCCCGCGCCCGGCGCCGGATGCGCCGATCCTGCCGGGCAGCACGCTTACCGCCGCCGCGTTTGGCGAGCTGTTCGATTCGCAGCTGGCCAGCCGCCAGCTGGACTTGATGGCGCGCGTGCTGCGCGTGCAGAACAAGGTCTTCTACACCATCGGTTCATCCGGCCACGAAGGCAATGCGCTGCTGGCGCGGGCCTGCCGGCATACGGATCCAGCATTCCTGCACTATCGCTCCGGTGCCTTCATGGCCGAGCGCTCACGCCAGGTGCCGGGGATCGACCCGCTGCGCGATGCCGCGCTGTCCTTTGCTGCCAGCGCCGATGACCCGGCCAGCGGGGGGCGGCACAAGGTGTGGGGCAGCAAACCGTTGTGGGTGCTGCCGCAGACCCTCGACCATCGCCTCGCATCTGCCGAAAGCGCTGGGCACCGCGCTGGCCCTCGAAAGCGGCAAGCGGCTGGGCCACGAACTGCCGATTCCGGCCGACAGCATCGTACTGTGCTCGTTCGGCGACGCCTCGGCCAACCATGCCACCGCGCAGACCGCGTTCAACACCGCGATGTGGTCGGCCTACCAGAAGCTGCCGGCACCGGTCCTGTTCGTCTGCGAGGACAATGGCCTGGGCATCTCGGTGAAAACGCCTGAAGGCTGGATTGCCGAACGCTTCAGCGGTCAGCCCGGGCTGGACTATTTCTACGCCGATGGCCTCGACCTGGCCACCGGCCATGCGCAGGTGCAGGCGGCGGTGGAGCACTGCCGGCGTACGCGGCGGCCGACCTTCCTGCATCTGCGCACCACGCGCCTGATGGGGCACGCCGGCACCGACTTCGAGGTGGAATGGCGCGCGTTGCCCGAGCTGTGCGCGGCCGAGGCGCAGGATCCGCTGCTGCGCTCGGCACAGATCGCGATGGAATCGGGCTGGATGGATGCGGCCGCCATCGAGGTGGCCTACGAGACGATGCGCGCGCGCTGCATGGCCGCCGCCGCCGATGCCGAAGGACGGCCGAAGCTGCAGTCGCTGCGGGAAGTGATGGAGCCGCTTGCGCCCTATACGCCGGCTGCGGTGCAGGCCGAAGCACGGCGCGAGGTGCCCGCCGGAACGCGTGAAGCGCTGTATGGCGGTGCGGAGGCGTTGCCCGAACGGCAGGCGCCACGCCACCTCGCGATCCAGATCAACCATGCCCTGCAGGAACTGCTGGCGAAGTATCCGCAGAGCCTGCTGTTCGGTGAGGACGTCGCACAGAAGGGCGGTGTCTACACCGTCACCAAGGATCTGCTGCGCCGCTTCGGCCCACGCCGGGTGTTCAACACCCTGCTGGACGAGACCATGATCCTGGGCATGGCTCAGGGCCTGGCCAACCTGGGCATGCTGCCGATTCCGGAGATCCAGTACCTGGCCTATCTGCACAACGCCATCGACCAGGTGCGCGGCGAAGCGTGTTCGCTGCAGTTCTTCTCCAACGACCAGTACCGCAACCCGATGCTGGTGCGGGTGGCCGGGCTGGGCTACCAGAAGGGCTTCGGTGGCCACTTCCACAACGACAACTCGATCACCGCGTTGCGCGACATCCCAGGGCTGGTGGTGGGCTGCCCGTCGCGTGGCGACGATGCGGTGATGATGCTGCGCACGCTGGCCGCACTGGCGCGGGTGGATGGGCGGGTGGCGGTGTTCCTGGAGCCGATCGCGTTGTACATGAGCAAGGACCTGCACGAAGCCGGCGATGGCCAGTGGCTGTTCGACTTCCCCGCACAGGGCCAGTCGCTGGTGCCGGGGGAGGGCCGGGTCTATGCGCCGGAGGCCGGCGACCTGGTGATCTATACCTATGGCAACGGCGTGCCGATGGCATTGCGCGCATCGCGGGCGATCGAGCAGCAGCTGGGCTGGCAGGTGCGGGTGGTCGACCTGCGCTGGCTGGTACCGCTGGACGCGGGCTTCATCACTGCCCAGGCCGCCAGCGCACGGCGGGTGCTGGTGCTGGATGAAGGCCGCCACAGCGGCGGGGTGGGCGAGGGCGTGGTCACCGCGCTGGTCGAGGCCGGGTTCGGCCATCTGCCGTTGCGCCGGGTCTGTGGTGCCGACACCTACACGCCACTGGCGGGGGCAGCAATGTTCGGGCTTCCAAGCGACAATGCGGTGATTGGCGCCGCCCTCGACCTGGCGCAGGAACCCTGATGCATGTGTGGATTGGCGGGAATGTTGTTGCCGGCGCCGCTGGCGTCGGCCGAGGCGCTGCAGGCGCAGGCCCTGGCCATGGGCCAGGCGCTGCACCACCGCGGGCCCGATGATGGCGGCAGCTGGGTCGATGCCGACGCGGGCATCGCGCTGGCGCATCGCCGCCTGAGCATCCTCGACCTGTCCCCGCTGGGCCACCAGCCGATGGCCTCGGCCGACGGCCGCTACGTGATGGCCTACAACGGCGAGGTCTACAACTTCGCCGCCCTGCGCGAGGAACTGGAGCCGCTGGGGCATGCCTTCCGCGGCCATTCCGACACCGAAGTACTGCTGGCGGCGATCCTGCAATGGGGCGTGGAAGACACCCTGCAGCGCTGCAACGGCATGTTCGCCATCGCGCTGTGGGACCGCCAGGAGCGTTGCCTGTGGCTGGCCCGCGATCGCGTCGGCAAGAAGCCGCTGTACTACGGCTGGGCCGGCGACACGCTGGTGTTCGGTTCGGAACTGAAAGCGCTCTGGCAGCACCCGGCGTTCGACAACGACATCGACCGCGATGCGCTTACCTTGCTGCTGCGGCTGGATTACATCCCGGCGCCGCACAGCATCCACCAGCGCTGCTACAAGCTGATGCCGGGCCGGGTGTTGCGCCTGGACGCGGCGGCCGTCGCTGCCGGCGCATCCGCGCATCGTCCGGAACAGGCACAGCGGCCGTACTGGGATGCGCGCGCGCGCATGCAGGCGGCGCTGGCCGCACCCTTCAAGGGCCGCATCGAGGACGCCGAGGAACAGCTGGACACGCTGCTGCGCGACGCGGTGGCGCTACGCATGGTGGCCGACGTGCCGGTCGGCGTATTCCTGTCCGGTGGCACCGATTCCTCACTGGTGGCGTCGCTGATGCAGGCCCAGAGCGGGCAGCCGGTGCACAGCTTCAGCATCGGCTTCACCGATTCGGGACATGACGAGGCGCCGCTGGCCCGGGAGCTGGCGGCCCACCTGGGCTGTGACCATACCGAGTTGTACGTCAGCGGCGCCGACGCGCTGGCGGTGGTGCCGCAGTTGCCGGCGATGTTCGATGAGCCTTTTGCCGACGCGTCGCAGGTGCCGACCGCGCTGGTCGCCCGGCTGGCGCGGCAGGGCGTGACCGTGGCGCTGTCTGGTGACGGTGGCGATGAGCTGTTCTTCGGCTATACCCGGTATGTGCGCGCGCTGCGCAACTGGCAGATGCTCGGCCGCGTGCCGGGGCCGCTGCGGCGCTGGATGGGCGCGCGTGCGCAGCAGCAGGGCGAAGCCTCGCGCACCGGCGGCCTGGCCGCGCTGCTGGCCGAGACCGGTGCGCGTGGCATCGGCGACGTCTACCGCAACCGCATCTCGCGCTGGCGCGACCCGGCCGCGGCGGTGACCGGCGCGCGGGCCGCCGGCAGCTTCTACGACCTGGCCGATCCGCTGCACGGCGCGGGTACGCCGGCCGACGCGATGATGCTGGCCGATTTCGTGACCTACCTGCCGGACGATCTGTTGTGCAAGGTCGACCGCACCTCGATGGCGGTCAGCCTGGAGGCGCGCGCACCGCTGCTGGACTGGCGGGTGGCCGAGTTCGCCTGGTCGCTGCCGTTGGGCTTCAAGCGCAGCGAGACCACCAGCAAGGTGCTGCTCAAGCGCGTGCTGGGCCGTTACGTGCCGCATTCGATGGTGCACCGTCCCAAGCGCGGTTTCGGCGCGCCGGTCAGTGACTGGCTGAAAGGCGACCTGCGGCCCTGGGCCGAGGACCTGCTGCAGCCGGCGCGGCTGGAGCGTGAGGGCGTGCTGTCGGCGGCGGCGGTGCAGCCGCTGTGGCAGCAGTTCCTGGGAGGGCAGCGCAAGTGGCATACCCATCTGTGGAACGTGCTGATGTTCCAGGCCTGGCAGGCGCATTGGCGGCAGGTGCGCGCAGGCATTGTGGGCGGCTGATCTTCACCGGCCTGCACGGGCCCGGCGACTAGGCTGGGCCTCCCGCACCATGAGGAGTATGTCCCGATGTCCGTCCCCACCATTGCCGTGTTCGTCGGCAGCCTGCGCAAGGACTCGTGCAACCGCAAGCTGGCCCATGCGCTGGAGAAGATCGCCGGTGATCGCGCACGCTTCCAGTACGTGCAGATCGGCGACCTGCCGTTGTATGACCAGGACTTCGACGCGCAGTACCCGGCGCAGGGTACCCGGCTGAAGGACCAGGTGCGCGCCGCTGACGCGGTGCTGTTCGTCACCCCCGAATACAACCGGTCGGTGCCGGGCGTGCTCAAGAACGCCATCGATATCGGCTCGCGCCCCTACGGTGACAGTGCGTTTGCCGGCAAGCCGGCGGCGGTGATCGGCGCCTCCATCGGGCAGATCGGTACCGCCGTGGCCCAGCAGCACCTGCGCAACACCCTGGCCTTCCTGGACATGCATGTGCTTGGGCAGCCCGAGGCGTTCATCCACTTCAAGGAGGGCCTGATCGATGCCGACGGCACGATCCACAACGAGGGCACGCAGAAGTTCCTGCAGGGCTACGTGGACCGGTTCCTGGCGCTGATCGCGGTGCACGTCAAGGGCGATTGACGCCTGCGGGGTCGGAGTTCCCTGCGTCGCAGAGGGATCCGACCCCAACCACGCCCCGGGGTCGGATCCTGACGCGCAGCGACGGGCTCCGACCCGTGGCGCCTGATCTGCGATAATGCTCCGCTCGGGTGCCGCAATGGCGCCTGTCGCAGGCAGTGCGACGCCCCCACGCCAGTCTGGCCAGGCGCCGGCGGATATCCCCCGTTTCTCCACGGCTTATCCACAGGCTTGTCCATGGTCGCCGGGGTCGGCGCATGCCTACACTCGTCTGGCCCACTTTTGCAGGAAACACCGCAGCATGTCCGCTCGTCCCGGCTTCCGTTCCAACCGCAGAGAGCGCGGTGATGGCTTCGATCGCGATCGCGACGAGTCGCGCATCGACCAGTTGCGGGTACCGCCGCATTCGGTGGAAGCCGAGCAGGCGGTGCTGGGGGGGCTGATGCTGGCGCCCGAAGCGTATGACCGGGTCAATGACCAGCTGACCGAAGGCGACTTCTACCGTCGCGACCACCAGATGATCTATCGGGCGATCCGCGAGCTCTCCGAGCGCGAGCGTCCGTTCGATGCGGTGACCCTGGGCGAGTGGTTCGAGTCGCAGGGCAAGATGGAACTGGTGGGCGACGGTGCCTATCTGATCGAACTGGCCAGTACCACGCCGTCGGCTGCCAACATCGTGGCCTACGCCGAGATCGTGCGTGACAAGGCAGTGTTGCGCCAGCTGATCCAGGTGGGCACCGACATCGTCAACGACGGTTTCCAGCCCGAAGGCCGCGACAGCAGCGAGCTGCTGGCCTCGGCGGAAAAGAGCGTGTTCGCCATTGCCGAACAGGGCGCACGTGGTCGCACCGATTTCGTGGCCATGCCCGGTGCGCTGAAGGATGCATTCGAGGAGCTGCGCAATCGCTTCGAGAACGGCGGCAACATCACCGGCCTGCCGACCGGGTACACCGATTTCGATGCGATGACCGCCGGCCTGCAGCCGACCGATCTGATCATCCTCGCGGCGCGCCCGGCCATGGGCAAGACCACCTTCGCGCTGAACATCGCCGAGTACGCGGCGATCAAGTCGAAGAAGGGCGTGGCGGTGTTCTCGATGGAAATGTCGGCATCGCAGCTGGCGATGCGCCTGATTTCCTCCAATGGCCGCATCAACGCGCAGCGCCTGCGTACCGGCCAGCTGGAAGACGAGGACTGGAGCCGCGTCACCAGCGCGATCAAGATGCTGAAGGAAACCAAGATCTTCATCGACGATACGCCGGGCGTGTCGCCGGAAGTGCTGCGCTCCAAGTGCCGCCGCCTCAAGCGCGAGCATGACCTCGGCCTGATCGTGATCGACTACCTGCAGCTGATGAGCGTGCCCGGCAACAGCGAAAACCGCGCGACCGAAATCTCGGAGATCTCGCGTTCGTTGAAGGGCCTGGCCAAGGAATTGAATGTGCCGGTGATCGCGCTGTCACAGCTCAACCGCTCGCTGGAAACGCGTACCGACAAGCGCCCGGTGATGGCCGACCTTCGCGAGTCGGGCGCAATCGAGCAGGACGCGGACATGATCGTGTTCATCTACCGCGACGACTACTACAACAAGGAAAACTCGCCGGACAAGGGCCTGGCCGAGATCATCATCGGCAAGCACCGTGGTGGCCCGACCGGCTCGTGCAAGCTGAAGTTCTTCGGCGAGTACACCCGCTTCGACAACCTGGCCCACGATTCGGTCGGCTCGTTCGAATAACGGCCATGCCGGCCGCTGGCCGGCAATCGCCTTCCGGACGGTAAACCATTCGGAACGCAAGGATTCCGCATGTGGCGTGTAAATGACATGTAACGCGCCGCTTCTACGATTCCGCCGCTGCTGCCCTTCGACGCCGCCCTTCGGCGTCCAGCGTGCCCAAGGAATCCGCCTCCATGTCGTCCCACGCTCCGCTTCGCCGCAATCTGCTGGCCCTGCTGGTCTGTGCTTCGCTGCCGTCGCTCGCTGCCGCTGAAACCGCCCCCGCCCCCGACGCACCGTCGGCGACCACCCTCGATTCGATCTCGGTGATCGGCCGCGGTGAAGCCCGCCAGGTGCAGCGCGTGACCGCCGAGGACATGAAGATCCTGCCGCCCGGTGCGAACCCACTGAAGCTGCTGGCCAGCAAGCCGGGCGTTCACTTCGAGTCGGCCGATGCCACCGGCGCCTACGAATGGTCCACCACCATCAGCCTGCGTGGCTTCAACCAGAGCCGCCTGGGCTACACGCTCGATGGCATCCCGCTGGGCAACATGGCCTATGGCAACAGCAACGGCCTGCACATCAGCCGTGCCGTGATCAGCGAGAACCTGGGCGGAGCCGAAGTGTCCACCGGCATCGGCGCGCTGGGTACGCCGTCCACCAGCAACCTCGGTGGCGTGTTCCAGTTCTATTCGATCGATCCGTCCACCGAGTACGGCGTGGTGCTGGCGCAGGGCTTCGGCAGCGACAGCGCGCGGCGCAGCTATGCGCGCCTGGAGACGGGTGAGCACCAGGGCTTTGCGGCCTACCTGTCCGGCGTGTACTCCGAAGGCGACAAGTGGAAGGGCAAGGGCTCGCAGGAGCTGAAACAGTTCAACGGCAAGGCCACCTACAATTTCGGAACGGACAGCAGGATCACCGCGCTGTTCAACGCCTCGCGCCGCGTCGAGGCGGACTACCAGGACCTGTCGCTGGAGATGATCGATCGCCTTGGCTGGGACTGGGACAACTACGCGCCGGACTGGGATCGTGCCGTCGCCGCCGCGCGCGGCAGGTTCACGGGCGGCGTCAACAGCCCCTGGGATGCGTACTACTCCGGCCACGGCCTGCGCAACGATGACCTTTCCAGCATCGCCGGCGATTTCGGCCTGAACGAGTCGATGCGGCTGAAGGTCAACGTCTACAACCACAGCAACCGTGGCCAGGGCCACTGGTTCAGCCCGTCCAATCCGTCCAACCCGGGCACCGGTCGCGAGATTCCGATCTCGATCCGCACCACCGAGTACGCGATCGACCGTACCGGCGTGACCTCGGCGTTCACCTGGAACGTCGGCGGCCACGACCTGGAAGCCGGCCTCTGGTACGAGGACAACGGCCACAGCGTGCAGCGCAACTTCTACTACATCGACGGCCCGGTCACCGATGACTTCTTCCTGCGCAACCCGGACCAGCGCGTGTGGCACCAGCGCTACACCACCATTACCCGCCAGTTCTACGTGCAGGACCGCTTCCGCCTGTTCGATGACCGGCTGACCATCGACATCGGTGCGAAGTCGCCGCACACCCGCACCCGCGTGCGCACGCCACTGGGCAGCTATGCCAACAACAGCAGCCTGACTTCGAAGAAGGGCCTGCTGCCTCAGGCGGGTTTCAACTTCAAGCTCAACGAAGGCAACGAGATCTTCGGTTCGTTCGCCAGGAACATCGCCGCCTACGCGTTGGGCGTGGGCAGCCCGTTCAACGTGCCGCAGGCGGCGTTCGATGCCAGCGCGCAGGACTTGAAGCCGGAACAGTCACGCACCCTGGAAATGGGCTGGCGCGGCTACGGGAAGGGCTATGAAGCCTCGGTTGCGGTGTACGACGTCAAGTTCGACAACCGCCTGCTGGCGATCGCCCAGTGCGTGGGCATCCTCGGCTGCCCGGCGCTGTTCTCCAACGTCGGTTCGGTGACCAGCCGCGGCGCCGAGGCGACACTGCAGCTGAAGCCGATGCAGGACCTGGCCTGGTCCAACGCGCTGTCCTGGAATGACAGCACCTACGACAACGACTACGTGAACAATGGCGTGGTGCCGACCCGCGGCAAGAAGACCGTCGACACCCCCGAATGGATGTTCGCCAGCACCCTGGCCTGGACCCCGGGCCCCTGGGACATGCGCCTGTCGGCCAACCACGTCGGCAAGCGCTACGTGACCTATACCAACGACGCGTCGGTGCCGAGCTACTGGCTGGTCAATGCCTCCGTGGCCTATGACTTCGGCGCGCTGGGCCCGGCGCAGAACCTGACCATGGCGCTGAACCTGACCAACCTGACCGACAAGCGCTACCTGTCTTCGATCAACACCAACGGCACCTACGCCGCCGACCCGACCCGCAGCCTGGCGACCATGCAGGTCGGCGCGCCGCGCCAGGTGATGGCCACCGCCACCGTGCGCTTCTGATGCGCGGGCCTGTGGATCCGGAACGCCGTCGTCGCCTGCTGCGCATGGCGTGGCAGGGCACGGGGGCGGCGATCGCGCTGGCGGCGATGCCGGGGCTGGCCACGGCCGGCCCACGGCCGCGGCTGGGGGGTGATCCGTTCACCCTTGGTGTCGCCGCCGGTGATCCGGATCCACAGGGGGCCGTGTTGTGGACGCGGCTGGCGCCGGACCCGCTCAACGGCGGCGGCATGCCGTCGCGGGCGGTGCCGGTGCGCTGGTTCGTGGCCGAAGACGCCGGCATGCGCCGGCTGGTACAGCGGGGCGTCGCTGCCGCGGTGCCGGAGCTGGCCCATTCGGTGCACGTGGAGGTCAATGGCCTGCGCCCGGGCCGCGACTACTACTACCGCTTCGCCTGCGATGGCGATGAGGAAAGCGCGGTCGGCCACTTCCGCACCGCGTCGCTACCGGACACGCAGCTGCAGCAGCTGCGGCTGGCCCTGTGCACCTGCCAGGCCTGGAACAGTGGCTACTATCCGGTGCTGCGCGATATCGCACGGAGCGATGTCGACCTCGTGCTGCATGCCGGCGACTACCTGTATGAATACAGCCCGCTGCAGAACGTGCGTGGCACCATGCTGGACGCGGCGCGTTTCAGTGGCGAGACGGTGAGCCTGGAGCGCTACCGTGACCAGTACGCGCTGTACAAGCTCGACCCGGATCTGCAGGCGGCCCATGCCGCACACGCCTTCGCGGTGATCTGGGACGATCACGAGGTGCAGAACGACTACTCGGGCATCCATCCGGAGAAGCCCAGCGTGTCGATCGAGGACTTCATCGTTCGCCGCGCGGCGGCCTACCGCGCGTTCTACGAACACCTGCCGATGCGCAGCACGCCTGCGGGCAATGGCGGCCTGCGCGTGCACCGGCGCCTGCGTTACGGCGATCTGGCACAGCTGACCCTGCTCGACTGCCGCCAGTTCCGCCCGGCCAATCCCTGCGGTGTGGGCGAGTCACCGCGCTGCGAAGCGGCGCTGGATCCGCGCATGAGCATGCTCGGCACGGGGCAGGAAGCGTGGTTCACGCAGTCGATGGCCGCCGCGCAGGGCACGCGCTGGAACGTGGTGGTGCAGCAGCTGCTGATGTCGCAGCTGCGGCTGGACGGCGGCACGCCACGCGAGCGCTTCTGGAACGACGCCTGGGATGGCTATCCCGCCGCACGCAGGCGTCTGCTGCAGGCGATGCAGGCGGGCGGGCAGGGCAATGCCATCGTGCTGGGCGGCGACTGGCATTCCACCTTCGTCAATGACCTGAAGCTGGATTTCGACGCGGCCAGCGCGCCGGTCGTGGCCACCGAATTCATCGCCCCGGCGATCAGCAGTGGCGGCGACGACACGCCGTACGGGCCGTACTACGGGCCATCGATTCCGCAGAATCCGCATATCCGCTATTTCGACGGCGACCGCCGCGGCTGGTGGGAGCTGCAGCTGAACCGGCAGACCGTGGACGCCGAGCTCCGCTTCGCCGACAGCGTGCTGCGCCCGGATGCCGCAGTGCGTACCGCGGCGCGATTCCAGGTGACCCATGGCCGCCCGGGCGCGGTGCAGCTCCTGTAGAGCCGAGCCCACGCTCGGCTGTCGCGCGCAGCGCGGGTTTTCTGTGATCGCAACGAAGAGCAGCCGAGCGCGGGCTCGGCTCTACAACGACGGCCCTGCACCGGATTTCATCGCCCCCAGCCCGGGTTTCGTCGCAAACCGTTTGCCGGCGGCGAGGGCAGGGCGCCAAGGTGTCCGCAGGCGGCAGGGTGCCGCCCCAAGGAGACCGTGATGAAGACCCTGTTCGCGCTCGGTGTGTGGTGCCTGCTGTTCGTGCTGTGCTGGCCGCTGGCGATCCTCGCCCTGATCGCCTGGCCGCTCGTGTGGCTGCTGAGCCTGCCGTTCCGCCTGGTCGGCATCACCTTCTCGGCGTTGTTCGCCTTCCTGCGCGCGCTGTTCATGCTGCCGGCGCGGTTGCTTGGCGGCCGGGCGGTTCCCGCATGAGGAGGGTGCTGCTGGCCGGTCTGGTCCTGTTGCCAGGCCCGGTGCTGGCCGCACCCCCGGTACCCCCGTCGGCGTGGCTGGAGCGCGAGCAGAGCGCTGCGGCTGACGAAGCCAATGCAGCGGCGGTCCCTGCGCCGAAAGCCGAGGCGCGCTGCCGGGTGGTCAAGCAATGGAAGGCCGGCGATACGGTGGTACAGCACAGGGTCTGTGAGGATCCACCGAAGAAGCCGGCTGGAAAGGTGTAGCGCCGAGCCCATGCTCGGCGGCCTTTGCAGGGCAGCCGAGCGTGGGCTCGGCGCTACAGGGAAACGGGCAACAAAAAACCCCGCCGGGGCGGGGTTTTTCGTCTGCAGGTGAGTGCCGACCAACGGTCGGCACCTACCATGATGCCGATCAGTTCGCCTTGTGGATGGCGCGCTTGCTGACCGCCATCGCCGCGTCGTGGACCACTTCCGACAGCGACGGGTGGGCGTGGCAGATGCGGGCCAGGTCATCGGCCGAACCGCTGAACTCCATGGTCAGCACGCCTTCGTGCACCAGCTCGGAGACGTTGGCGCCGACCAGGTGCATGCCGAGGATGCGATCGGTTTCGGCATGGGCCAGAATCTTCACGAAGCCTGCCGGCTCGATCATCGCCACGGCACGGCCGTTGGCGGCGAACGGGAAGCTGCCGGCCTTGTACGGAATGCCTTCGGCCTTCAGCTGCGCTTCGGTCTTGCCGACCCAGGCCAGTTCCGGTTCGGTGTAGATGACCCACGGGATGGTGTCGAAGTTGACGTGGCCCGGCAGGCCGGCGATCAGCTCAGCCACCGCGATGCCTTCCTCGAAGCCCTTGTGCGCCAGCATCGGGCCGCGCACGCAGTCGCCGACTGCCCACACACCGTTGACGCCGGTGTGGCAGTGCGCATCGACTTCGATCTGGCCGCGCTCGTTGATCTTGACGCCGGTGCCTTCGGCCAGCAGGCCCTTGGTGGCGGCGCGACGACCAACGGCCACCAGCAGCTTGTCCACGGTCAGGGTCTTTTCGCCTTCCGCGTCGGTGTAGGTGACGATGACTTCCTTCTTCTTGCCCTTGCCGGTGATCTCGGTCTTGGAGACCTTGGCATTGAGCTTGATGTCCAGGCCCTGCTTCTTGAATTCCTTGGCAGCCGCCTTGGCCACTTCGGCATCGGCAGCCGCCAGGAACTCCGGCATGGCTTCCAGGATGGTGACTTCAGCGCCCAGGCGCTTCCACACGCTGCCCAGTTCCAGGCCGATCACGCCGGCGCCGATCACGGCCAGGCGGTTCGGCACTTCGGTGAAGTCCAGGCCGCCAACGTTGTCGACGATGGTCTCGCCGTCGAACTTGGCGAACGGCAGTTCGATCGAATCCGAACCGGCCGCGATGATGACGTTGGTGCCCTTCAGCTCGACGATGGAACCGTCATGCTGGGTGACCTTGACCACGTTGCCCGGCTGCAGTTCACCGAAGCCGTAGTAGGCGGCGACCTTGTTGGCCTTGAACAGCATGCCGATGCCGCCGGTGAACTGCTTGACGATCTTGTCCTTGCGGCCAACCATCGCCTCGACGTCGATCTTGGCATCCTTGAAGCTGATGCCGTGGTCGCCAAAGATGTGGCCCATGTTCCAGAACTGGCGCGAGGAATCCAGCAGCGCCTTGGACGGGATGCAGCCCACGCGCAGGCAGGTGCCGCCGAGGGCCGGCTTGCCGTCCTTGCCCAGCGCTGCATCGATGCAGGCGGTCTTCAGGCCCAGCTGGGCCGCGCGGATGGCAGCGTGGTAACCGGCCGGGCCGGCACCGATGACGACGACGTCGAATTGTTCAGCCATTGAATTATTCCTTGATGCATTACCAGAACCCCTCCGCGCAGGCGCGGAGGGGCGGGAGGTGTCTTACAGGCCGAACAGCATGCGGCCCGGGTTTTCCAGCTGGTTCTTGATGTCCACCAGGAACTGCACCGAGTCCTTGCCGTCGATGATGCGGTGGTCGTAGGACAGCGCCAGGTACATCATCGGCGCGATCACGACCTGGCCGTTCTGGGCGATCGGACGCTCCTTGATGGCGTGCATGCCCAGGATGGCGCTCTGCGGCGGGTTGATGATCGGGGTCGACAGCAGCGAACCGAAGGTGCCGCCGTTGGTCACGGTGAAGGTGCCGCCCTGCAGTTCTTCCAGGCCCAGCTTGCCGTCTCGGGCCTTCTTGGCGTAGTCGGCGATGGTCTTCTCGATGTCGGCGAACGACATGCGCTCGACGTTGCGCAGCACCGGCGTGACCAGGCCCTTCTCGGTCGAGACGGCGATCGAGATGTCCGAGTAGCCGTGATAGATGATGTCGTCGCCGTCGATCGAGGCGTTGACCAGCGGGAAGCGCTGCAGCGCGTTGGCGGCGGCCTTCACGAAGAAGCTCATGAAGCCCAGCTTGATGCCGTGTGCCTTGACGAACTCGTCCTGCAGTTCCTTGCGCGCCGCCGACACCTTGGACAGGTCGACTTCGTTGAAGGTGGTCAGCATCGCGGTGGAGTTCTTCGACTCCATCAGGCGCTCGGCGATGCGCTTGCGGATGCGGGTCATCGGCACGCGCTCTTCCGGGCGTGCGCCACCGGCCTTGCCGGCGCCGCCGTTGCGGGCGAAGTTGACGATGTCTTCCTTGGTGACCGCGCCGCGACGGCCGGTGCCGTCGACATCGGCCGGGTTCACGCCTTCAGTGATGGCGGTGAAGCGGGCGCCCGGCGGCAGCGCATCGGCGGCCGACTTGGCGGCCGGGGCCGGCGCAGCGGCAGCGGCCGGAGCCGGAGCGGCGGCGGCCGGAGCAGCGGCCGGAGCGGCCTCGGCGGTCGGTGCCGGAGCAGCTGCAACGGCGCCTTCCTCGATGATCGCCACGACCTGGCTGGAGGTCACGGTCGAGCCTTCGGCGAACTTGATTTCCTTCAGCACGCCGTCGACCGGCGACGGCACTTCCAGGACGACCTTGTCGGTTTCCAGGTCAAGCAGGTTTTCGTCGCGCTTGACGGCGTCGCCCACCTTCTTGTGCCAGGTGGCGATGGTGCCGTCGGCGACGGATTCGGGCAGTACCGGGGCTTTGACTTCGGTGGCCATTGCGGGAGCTTCCTGGTTTGTCTTCTAAATAGGGGGAGGATTATTCAGCGAACGTGTCGTTGAACGGGTTGACCAGTGCGTCGGCGATCAGCTGCTGCTGCTCGCGGACGTGGTCAGCCATGTGACCGGCAGCCGGCGAGGCCGAACGTGCGCGACCGGCGTAGTGCAGGTTCTGGCCATCGGCCAGGCAGAACTGCAGATGGTGGCGGATCTGGTACCACGCGCCCTGGTTCTGCGGTTCTTCCTGCGTCCACACCACGTCGGTGGCCTTGCCGTACTTCTTCAGTTCGGCCGCCAGCAGCGCACGCGGGAACGGATACAGCTGCTCCACGCGGATGATCGCCACGTCGTCCTGGCCACGCTTGATCTGGTCCTCCAGCAGGTCGTAATAGACCTTGCCCGAGCACAGCACCACGCGCTTGACCTTCTTGGCGTCTGCGTTGGCGTCGCCGATCAGGTGCTGGAACTCGCCGTTGGCCAGCTCGTCCAGGGTCGACACGGCCAGCTTGTGGCGCAGCAGCGACTTCGGCGACATCACCACCAGCGGCTTGCGGGTGGTCATGTGCAGCTGGCGACGCAGCATGTGGAAGGCCTGGGCCGGGGTCGACGGCACGACCACCAGCATGTTCTCCAGCGCGCACAGCTGCAGGAAGCGCTCCAGGCGCGCCGAGCTGTGTTCCGGGCCTTGCCCTTCATAGCCATGCGGCAGCAGCAGGGTCAGGCCGGAAATGCGGCCCCACTTGGCTTCACCGGCGGCGATGAACTGGTCGATCACCACCTGGGCACCGTTGGCGAAGTCGCCGAACTGGCCTTCCCAGATGCACAGCGTGTTCGGATCGGTGGTGGAGAAGCCGTACTCGTAGGCCATCACCGCTTCTTCGCTCAGCAGCGAATCGATGACGGTGGCCTTCTCCGGCGAATCCACCAGCTGCCGCAGCGGCATGTAGTAGTTGTCGGTCTTCTGGTCGTGCAGGATCGCGTGGCGATGCGTGAACGTACCGCGGCCCACGTCCTGGCCGACCAGGCGCAGTGCATGGCCTTCGTCGAGCAGGGTGGCGTAGGCCAGGTTCTCGGCAAAGCCCCAGTCGCCCGGGATCTCGCCGGCGGCCATCTTGCGGCGGTCGTCATAGACCTTGGCCACGCGCGAGTGCAGCTGCACTTCATCGGGAATGGTGTTGATCAGCTTGGCCAGCTCGACCAGCTTGTT
The DNA here is from genome assembly GCF_004795795.1 of Stenotrophomonas sp. PAMC25021. NCBI lineage: Bacteria > Pseudomonadati > Pseudomonadota > Gammaproteobacteria > Lysobacterales > Lysobacteraceae > Stenotrophomonas > Stenotrophomonas sp. PAMC25021. The sequence goes on from NZ_CP039255.1 coordinate 3,712,378, forward strand.
CTTCTCGACCTTGGTCGAGACCGGGTCGGACAGCTTGCCTTCCAGCAGCTTCGGCCAATCGACGAACAGCGGGCTGCTCGGCGGGGTCTTCTCGACCTTGGCCAGCTCGGTGGTCACTTCACCGGCGTCCAGCTTCTCGCGGTAGGCATCGACCATCGCCTTGCCGGCGCCGGCGGCGATCACGCCCGCCTTTTCCAGCTGCTCGGCGTACATCTCGCGGGTGGTCGGGTGCTTGCGGATCACCTGGTACATCAGCGGCTGGGTGATCGCCGGTTCGTCGGCCTCGTTGTGGCCCCAGCGGCGGTAGCACATCAGGTCGATGACCACGTCCTTGGCGAACGTCTGGCGGAATTCGAAGGCCAGCTGTGCGGCGAACACCACTGCTTCCGGGTCATCGCCGTTCACGTGCAGCACCGGCGCGGCGATCATCTTCGCCACGTCGGTGGCATAGCGCGTGGAACGCGTATCCAGCGGGTTGGAGGTGGTGAAGCCGACCTGGTTGTTGACCACGATGTGCACGGTGCCGCCGACGGCGAAGCCGCGGGCCTGTGACATCTGGAACAGTTCCATGACCACGCCCTGGCCGGAGAAGGCCGCGTCGCCGTGGATCAGGATCGGCATGACCTGCTTGCGCGCGGTGTCCTTGCGGCGCTCCTGGCGCGAACGCACGGAACCGGCCACGACCGGGTCGGCGATTTCCAGGTGCGACGGGTTGAACGCCAGCGCCAGGTGCACCGGGCCGCCATCGGTGGCGACGTCGGCGGAGAAGCCCATGTGGTACTTCACGTCGCCGGCCGAGGCGTGCTCGTCGTGCTCGAACTTGCCTTCGAACTCGTCGAACAGCTTGCGCGGGTTCTTGCCCAGGGTGTTGACCAGCACGTTCAGGCGGCCACGGTGGGCCATGCCGATCACCACATCCTTGACGCCATCCTTGCCGGCGTTGCGGATGATGGTGTCCATCATCGGGATCAGCGAATCGCCGCCTTCCAGCGAGAACCGCTTCTGGCCGACGTACTTGGTGTGCAGGTAGCGCTCCAGGCCTTCGGCCGCAGTCAGGCGCTCCAGGGTGCGGCGCTGGGTGTCAGCGTCCAGCTGGTAGTTGCCACCGGCCGCTTCCAGCTTCTTGTAGATCCACTGGCGCTGCTCGACCTCGGAGATGTGCATGAACTCCGCACCGATCGAGCCGGTGTAGGTCGCCTTCAGGCGTGCCAGCAGGTCGCGCAGCTTCATGCGCGGCTGGCCGCCGACGCCGCCGGTGCTGAACTCGCTGTTGAGGTCGGCATCGGACAGGCTGTGGAACGGCAGGCCCAGATCCGGGGTATTGACCGGTGCGGCCAGGCCCAGCGGATCGAGGCGGGCGTCCAGGTGGCCGCGCGAACGGTAGGCGGTGATCAGACGACCGACATTGCGCTCGCGCTCGTCGCCTGCACCGTTACCGGTACCGGCCTTCAGCGCATCCTTGGCCGCGTCCGCAATGTGGGAGATGACGGCCGAGTGCGGAATGTCACCTGCTTCGCGGCCCTTGAAGCCGTCGAAGTAGGTTTTCCATTTGGGATCGACACTATCCGGGGAGACCAGGTACTGCTCGTACAGGTCCTCGACATAGGAGGCGTTGCCGCCGGCGAGTTGCGAAGATTGCGCAAACTGCTTCAGTTGATTGTCCACGATGGAGGGTGTTGATTCGCTTTGTGGGGTATGGCTTCAGAAGGACCCGGCAGGAAGATGAATAGCCCTGCGCGGGCGCGTTCAAACAGCCAAATTGTACCCCCAACCGGACACGAAGGGGCACCACCACAGGTATCCCGCGTCCGCCGATGCCGGTTCCAGACAGGTTCGGTCGGCTGTGCCGACTCAGATGCCGAGCGCACGCAGTTCGCTGCAGACGCGCGAACGGTCCCAGACACGCTGCAATTGCTGCTCGAACGGCTGCGAACGTGCTGGCAGCGCGATGCCGGCCTCGCCGTCGAGGCGATGGCCGATCAGACGAAAGTAGAAGTCGCCCGCATCGTTGAGCAGGCAGGCCGAGGCCAGCGCGCGGTCGACCGGATCGCTGACCTCGCGGAACTGGACCACGCTGGGCAGGCGCTGGGCCAGCGCCAGCAGCGGCGACCCGGCAGACGCGATCGCGGCGGCGTCGTGCACGATCACCCGCAGCTGCTTGTCGTGGCGGGCGGTGACGAAGCGGCGCAGGGCGGACTGTGCCGGGGGCGCGTCGAGCAGCCCCGGGTCCAGTTGGCGGCTGTGCAGCCACAGCTGGCGACGGGCGCGGTGGATGATGGCCGTGGTGATCGCCACCGCCTCGACGCGGCTGTCGATGGCGCTGGCCACGCCCAGCCGGCGGCGCATCTGCTGGTGTCCGATGCCGGCTTCCTCGAACACCTCGCCCTCGGGCAGGAAGCCCTGGCGTGCATAGAAATCGCACGCGGGCAGCTGGGCGTGCAGGTGCAGTTCGGCCAGGCCGAGCCGGCGCCCGGCTTCGACCAGGGCCGCCAGCAGGGCCTCGCCGACCCCGTTGCTGCGATGGGTGGCCAGCACGGCCATGCGGCCGATGCGGCCGTCCGGAGCCAGCCTGCCGGTGCCGACCGGCTGGCCGTCACTGTCCAGCGCCAGCACATGGGCACTGACCGGGTCCAGCGCATCGCGTTCCAGCTCGGCGGCGATGCCCTGTTCCTGCACGAACACGCGTTGGCGCACGTCGTGGATGGCAACGTGGGCGTCGGCGTGGCTGACCTGCTGGACCCGGATCATGACGATGGCTCAGGCCCGGCCGGTGCTGTCGTCTTCGTCGTCGTCCTCGAAGTTGACGATGACCTCGATACCGTCGTCGTGCACGGTCACGGAGTGGACATCGTCGGACACCGCGTCGGCGTCGATCGCCTCGACGCGGTCGCGGCCTTCGACGACCTCGCCGAGCACCACGGCATCCTCGCTGTCTTCCTCGTCTTCGGCCTCGTACACCTCATTCGGGTCGATCAGCTGGAACACACCCCCGACCAGCAGCTGCTGGACCACGGCACGGCCCTTGTCGGACAGGCCGCGATAGGCGGCGGCGTCGAGCTGCTCGGCGCCGGCCAGTCGCTGCGCGTCCTTCACCGGCAGCGCGAAGTCCTGGCCGCTGACATACAGGCTGGCGCCACGCTTGGCCCGGCGCCAGGCCAGGCGGGCCCACGGGTGGCGCTGCAGCAGCATGCCCGAGGCCAGCGCTTCGACCACTTGCTCCGCGGCCGGCGCAGCCTGGTGGGCCATCACTTCGCCGGCGGCGCGGTAGGTGGTGATGAAGCGGCCGAACCAGTCACCCAGCTTGTCCGGGTCGTTCATGCGGATGGCGTTGAGGGCGGCGATCACCCGCGCCATCGCCACCGTGTCGATTTCGTTCGGGTCGGCCGGCACCTTCAGGTCGGCATCCTGGTAGCGGATGTTCTCATCGGCATCGGCGATCAGGGTGTCCAGATAGTCGCTGATCAGCTCGGCAGAAGACGGCGCACGCATGCCGAACGAGAAGGTCAGGCAGGGGTCTTCGGCGACGCCGTGGTGCGGCACGTTCGGCGGCAGGTACAGCATGTCGCCCGGCGCCAGCACCCAGTCGTGGGTGGGCTTGAACACCTTCAGCAGTTTCAGCTCCACGTCCGGGCGGAAGCCCAGCGGCGGCTGCCTGCCCTTGATCGATTCGCTCGCATCGATCTGCCAGCGACGGTGGCCGTGGGCCTGCAGCAGGAACACGTCGTACTGATCGACATGGGCGCCGACCGAGCCGCCGGTGGCGGCGAAGCTGATCATCACGTCATCCATGCGCCAGCGCGGCAGGAAGCTGAAGTGCTCGATCAGGGCGCGCACGTCCGGGTCCCACTTGTCCACGTCCTGCACCAGCAGGGTCCAGTCGTGGTCGGGCAGGGCGGGGAACACGTCTTCCTGGAACGGGCCGGTGCGCACGCGCCAGCCGTCCTGGGCCTTGTCGTGCTCGATCAGGCGCGCCAGCACACCTTCCTCGCAGGCCAGCCCGGCCAGGTCTTCCGGCTGTACCGGGGTCTGGAAATCCGGGAAGGCATTGCGGATCAGCAGCGGGCGCTTCTGCCAGAAGTCGCGCAGGAAGGTGGCCGGCGCCATGCCGAGCGGCTGGCCAGGGCGGGCGGTGACTTCGATCAGGGGGGCGGAGGACTTGCGGGCGGCCATGGGGGAATCCTTGCAGCGGAAAGCGGGAGGGGCGGCGTGGCGAGCCGCCAAGGGTTCCATTGTCCGCCGTTCGTCGGGATTGCGCACGTGCGGTGGTTTGTCGCGGGGTGTCCGGCCAACGGCGGAGCCCCTCGTCGCGGGTGACAGTTTCCTGCGCGGCCCGCCACGGAATGGAAGAAGAAGATCAAAGGCAACAGCGGGTCGCGCGCTGCGCTTGCTCATGCCCTTGTAGAGCCGAGCCCACGCTCGGCTTGCTGTTGCCCACGCCCAAAAGCAGCCGAGCACGGGCTCGGCTCTACAAAAGACCCTCAAACAAAGACGGACGCGGCGAAGCCGCGTCCCTCTTTCAAATTCCGTCCCGACAACCCAATGCTCTTCGATCCGTCACCGGGAATCTGCCAGAGGTGGGGCGGGAGGGGCCAGCGGGACCGTTGGCGCCATGGATGGCGCCATCGAGCCCCCATGGATGGGTTCACGGCGTGTCCCGCTGGCCCCTCCCGCCCCACCCAGCTAGCAGCAATCCAGAGCCGCTCTTGACGTTGCTATTGCCGTTGCCGTTGCCGTTGCCTGCCGCAGGCAGCGCCCGCGGCCGCCGCCGCAAAGGAATCCCCTTAAATCTTCTTCGCCAGCGACTCAGCCAGGCCGGTGTAGCTGCCCGGGGTCATCTCCAGCAGGCGCTGCTTCGCATCCGTCGGCAGCTCCAGCCCCTGCACGAACGCACGCATCGACTCGGCGGTGATGCCCTGGCCCCGGGTCAGCGCCTTCAGCTGCTCGTACGGGTTCGGCAGGCCGTGGCGGCGCATCACCGTCTGCACGGCCTCGGCCAGCACTTCCCAGGCCGCGTCCAGATCGGCGTCCAGGCGCTGCGGGTTCACTTCCAGCTTGCCCAGGCCCTTGGCCAGCGAATCCAGTGCCACCTGGCTGTGGCCGAACGCGGTGCCCAGCGCACGCAGCACGGTGGAATCGGTCAGGTCACGCTGCCAGCGGCTGATCGGCAGCTTCGCGCTGAAGTGCTCGAACAGCGCGTTGGCGATGCCGAAGTTGCCTTCCGCATTCTCGAAATCGATCGGGTTGACCTTGTGCGGCATCGTCGACGAACCAACTTCGCCTTCCTTCAGGCGCTGCTTGAAGTAGCCCAGCGAAACGTAGCCCCAGATGTCACGGGCCAGGTCGATCAGGATGATGTTGGCGCGGCGTGCGGCATCACCGATCTCGGCGATGTTGTCGTGCGGCTCGATCTGCGTGGTGTACGGGTTGAACACCAGGCCCAGGCCGGTCACGAAGCGCTCGGCGAAGGCTGGCCAGTCCACGTCCGGGTAGCTGGCGATGTGGGCGTTGTAGTTGCCCACCGCGCCGTTGATCTTGCCGGTCAGTTCGACCGCGGCAATCTGCCGGCGCTGGCGCTCCAGGCGCGCGACTACGTTGGCCAGCTCCTTGCCCAGGGTGGTCGGCGAGGCGGTCTGGCCGTGGGTGCGCGACAGCATCGGCTGGCCAGCCTCGGCGTGGGCCAGGGTGCGCAGGGTGCTGGCGATGCCGTCCAGGGTCGGCAACAGCACCTCGCGGCGCGCCTGTTCCAGCATCAGGCCGTAGCTGAGGTTGTTGATGTCTTCGCTGGTGCAGGCGAAATGCACGAATTCCAGCGCCGGGGCCAGCTCGGCGTCGTCCTTCAGCTGTTCCTTGATGAAGTACTCCACCGCCTTGACGTCATGGTTGGTGGTGCGCTCGATCTCCTTCACGCGCGCGGCCTGGGCCGGGCTGAAGCTGGCGGCCAGCGCGCGCAGGCGGGCGATGGCAGCGTCGGAGAACGGAGCCAGTTCGACGATGCCCGGCTCGGCGGCCAGGGCCAGCAGCCATTCCACCTCGACCGTGATGCGGGCCTTGATCAGGCCGTACTCGGAGAAGATCGGGCGCAGGGCGTCGACCTTGCCGGCATAGCGGCCATCGAGCGGGGACAGGGCGAGCAGGGCGGAATCGGACATGTCGGCAGGGCTGGGACGAGCGGCGGGGCCGATATTCTACGACGTGCCGGCGGGGCGTGCCCTGTAGAGCCGAGCCCACGCTCGGCTGCTTCGGAGAATCCGGCGCCCCGCGGGCAGCCGAGCATGGGCTCGGCTCTACAACACGGCCCTGCGGACGGAACGATCTGGCCCGTCCTCGTCATCCCACGCTGCGGGCAAGGGAGTATCGTTGGCGCAGCCGCCAGCCCGGGAAGCGACACCCTGCCAGCCGCCGCTTCCCTTTCCCCAACTGAAGTAGTGCGGAGTTGATGCAATGAGCAGAGCTGCAAGCAAGGGTTTCAGAATCGAACACGACAGCATGGGCGAGCTGCAGGTGCCTGCCGACGCCCTCTGGGGCGCGCAGACCCAGCGTGCCGTGCAGAATTTCCCGGTGTCGGGCCAGCGCATGCCGCGCGGTTTCATCCGTGCCCTGGGCCTGGTCAAGGGCGCTGCCGCTGGCGTCAACGCCGAGCTGGGCCATCTGCCCAAGAACGTGGCCAAGGCCATCCAGACCGCTGCCGCCGAAGTGGCCGCCGGCACCTGGGACGCGCAGTTCCCGATCGACGTCTACCAGACCGGTTCTGGCACGTCCTCGAACATGAATGCCAACGAGGTCATCGCCACCCTGGCCAACCGTGCCGGCAAGGCGGGCAAGACCGCGGTGCACCCCAATGACCACGTCAACCAGGGGCAGAGCTCCAATGACGTGATCCCGACCGCGTTGCGCGTATCGGCGGTACTGGCGGCACATGAGCAGCTGCTGCCGGCGCTGGTGCACCTGCGCAAGACCCTCGACAAGAAGGGCCGCAGCCTGCGCAAGGTGGTCAAGACCGGCCGCACGCACCTGATGGATGCGATGCCGCTGACCTTCGAGCAGGAGTTCGGCGCATGGTCGGCACAGCTGGCCTCGGCACAGGAACGCATCGAAGACAGCCTCAAGCGTGTGCGCCGGCTGCCGCTGGGCGGCACCGCCATCGGTACCGGCATCAATGCCGACCCGCGCTTCGGCGCGCAGGTGGCCAAGGCGTTGAAGCAGCAGACCGGGTTCAAGTTCGACAGCGCCGAGAACAAGTTCGAGGGCCTGGCCGCGCAGGATGACGCGGTGGAACTGTCGGGCCAGCTCAATGCACTGGCGGTGGCGCTGATCAAGATCGCCAACGATCTTCGCTGGATGAACGCCGGTCCGCTGGCCGGGCTGGGCGAGATCGAACTGCCGGCGCTGCAGCCGGGCAGCTCGATCATGCCGGGCAAGGTCAACCCGGTGATTCCGGAAGCGACGGTGATGGCCTGCGCGCAGGTGATCGGCCACCACACCGCGATCACCGTGGCCGGGCAGACCGGCAACTTCCAGCTCAATGTCACCCTGCCGCTGATCGCGGTGAACCTGCTGGATGGCATTGGCCTGCTGGCCAATGTGTCGCGCCTGCTGGCCGACAGCGCGATTGCCGGGCTGAAGGTGCGTGAGGATCGCGTTGCCGAAGCATTGGCGCGCAACCCGATCCTGGTCACCGCGCTGAACCCGATCATCGGCTACGAGAAGGCGGCGGCGATTGCCAAGCGTGCCTACAAGGAGCAGCGTCCGGTGCTGGATGTCGCGCTGGAGGACAGCGGCCTGGATGAAGCCGAGCTGCGCCGCCTGCTGGACCCGGCCGCACTGACTGCCGGTGGCATCCACGCGGGGGGCGGTGGCGGCGGCGGTTGATCTGCCGGTCGTAGGGCCGAGCCCATGGCCGGCTGCTTCCTGGACCTGGGCCGAGCATGGGCTCGGTTCTACAAGAGGAAACGCCGCCCAGGGGGCGGCGTTTTTTCAGCGACGGTCGGCGACGATGTTGCCGAAGGTGTCGGTGTAGTCCTTGAACTCGGGGATGCGCTGGACCAGGTCGGCCGGGATCACTTCCATGCCTTCCGGCGGCTGGATCTTCACCGGCTGCATGTTGGGATCGGCCGGGGCGGCGACCAGGGTGTTCTGGCGCAGCACCTGCAGCTTGCCGAACATGGTCTGCAGCATCTGCTTCTGTGCCTCGTCCAGCGGAATCTGGATCTCGTCCACCTTCATCGAACCATCGCCGAGGATGATGATGTTCGGCGCCGGCGGGCGACGCACAGTGACCATGCCTTCGCTGACGGAGATCTTTGGCTTGCCGCGCTCGGCGCGGTGGTTGCGGTAATCCTTGTCACAGCCGACCAGGCCCAGGCAGAGCAGGGCGGCCAGCAGCAGGAACAACTTCTTCATGGCATTCGGTTGGGGGGCCTCCGGGGCCGCCATTGTAAGCCGGCCGGCGCACGACGGCCGGCAGCGGGGCGCCGCTGCCGGCCGGGTGCGCTGATCTGTCACAGGCCTAGCGTTGGACCACGGTGTCCTTGCCGCAGTCGTCGACGTCACTCTGGTCCATCGTTGCGTAGGGCTTGAACGCCGGCAGCTCGCGCGCCAGTGCCTGCTGGCTGGCCAGCATCGCCGGCAAGCGGTTGCAGATGCGCTTGGCCTGGGCTTCGATCTTCTCGGCCTCGGCATTGATCCGCTTCTCGATGCCTTCGCTGTCGCCGCTGAAGATGCCCTTCAGTGCCTCTCCGGCAGCGCTGGCGCCGAGCTTGGCGCCGGCCAGGCCGACATCCATGCCGTCCATCGCAATGGCGACGACGTGGCCGCGGTACTCCAGCAACCGCTGTCGCTGGGCCTCGTTGGCCGGCACGTCCTTGCCGTCGATCAGCAGGTGGCCATCCGGCGTGATCTCCGCACGCGGCTGCTTGTCGGCGGAGATGTTGATGTTGCCCTGGGTGATGTCCTTGCGGGCATCAACCATGGCCTCCTTGACCGTCTGGCCGACGCCGCTGGTGGCTTCGGCGACGCTTTTGCCGACGGTCTTGTCGGGCGTGGAAGAAGTGCCGCCGCAGGCGATCAGCGGCAGGCACAGCAGGGTGGCAGGCAGCAGGCGCAGCAGGTTCATGGCAACTCCCTCGAATTGGTCCGGTGGCGGTTACTTGTTGCGGGGCAGGGTGACCGTGCCGCCGACGTTGCGGTGGCCGACATCGCCGCTGCCGCTGTGGTCGACGGTCAGGCTGCCGCGCACGCCGTCGACCTGGATGTCGCCCGAACCATGGCTGCGCACGTGCACGTTGCCGCCGATGTCGGACAGATCGACATCGCCCGAGCCGACCACGCCGACCTCGACGTTGCCTTGCACGCGCTTGAACCCGATGTCGCCGGAACCGACCGTGTCCAGCCGGGCGTTGCCGCGGACATCGCTGATCTTCAGGTCACCGGAGCCGACGGTGCCGGTGACCGCATCGCCGCCAATGTTGCGCGCCTTGACGTCGCCGGAGCCGAGCGACAGCAGGTTCAGCGAGCCGCCACCGTCGATGTCCAGGTCACCCGAACCCACCGCTGCGTGGATGCTGCCGCGGGTGCCGCGAACGATCGCGTCGCCCGAGCCGACGTCCACGCTCAGCGATTGGGCGTTGTCCACGCTGGCATCGCCGGAGCCGACCTTGAGCTGCAGGGGCAGGTTGTCGGGCACGCTGCCGCGGATGTCGAGCCACGCATAGCTGTTGCCCAGGCTGATGCCGCTGTGGCGGCCGTCGCGGCGCAGGCTGACGACCAGCTTGTCGCCTTCCCTGCGCTGCTCCAGTACCAGCTGGTCCAGCCATTCCTGGCTGGAGGCGCAGGCGCGGCCATCGAGCTGGCCACCGCCCTTGCTGGCGACGACCTTCAGGTCATGCTGGTTCACCTCCAGCACCACCGCCTTGGCGCCGGCCACATCCAGCTTCAGCGTGCGGGCGGCGGTGAACTTGCAGTTCGGAGCATCGGCGGCCAGCGCCGACAGAGGCAACAGCAACAACGCAGAACAGGCGAGCAGGGAACGCATGGGTGGTTCCTCCGGGTGGATGGAATCAGATCTCGCCGGCGCGCTTGCGCAGGCGGATGGCGAGGACGATGAACACGACACCGACGGCGGCACCGATCCATAGTTCCGGCATCGCCAGCGACTTCAGCTGCGAGGCCGGGGACATCAGGCTGACCACCGATTCGAGATCGCGACGCGTGCCTTCCTCGGCGCTGAGGCGATACACCAGGTCGGTGCCCGGCACGCCGCCCAGCAGCAGTCGGCCAACGATGTTCTGCCAGAACCAGCCGGTGGTCAGGCCGATCAACGGCATCACCTTGGTGGTGCTGACAATGACGCCGGCGAACAGCGGCAGCATCACCGCCCACAGGAACGGTTTGGTACGGGCCCAGGCCGAGCACAGCAGCAGCCAGCCGGCGGTGGGCAGGGCCCACAGGGCGTAGACCGGAATCCAGGCCAGGTGACCGGCGGCCAGGGTCAACGGGCTGGCCGGACCCCAGATCAGGGTCATCGGGCTGCCACCGTGCATCAGCGCGACGATGCTGATCACCAGCATGAAGCCGAACATGGTGATGATGCCGGCGATCACCGCGATCAGCGGGGCCACGACCAGTGCGCTGATCACCTTGGACAGCACGGTCTGGGTGTCCGACAGCGGCAGCGACTTCCAGAACAGGATGCTGCGGTCGCGACGGTCGTCGTACAGGGCGCCCAGACAGTAGAAGAACACCACGAAGGCCAGCACCAGGAACGGCCAGGCCGAGCTGAGCACCAGGGTCAGGTCGAGGCCGTTGCCGAGGTCGGCCAGGTCCTTGGCGCTGATGTCCCGGGTCAGCAGGGCCAGGTCCAGGCCGTTGATGTTCACGCTCTCGCCGTCGACATGCAGTGCGCCGTTGCGTGCTGCACGGTTCAGTGCAAACAGGCCGAAGGCGATGCCGACGGTGCTCATCACCAGCGAGATCAGGCCGGCGATCAGCGGCGCATACAGGAAACCGCCACGGTTCTCCCAGTACTCGCGCTTGAGCAGCCAGCGCAGGGTGCCCATCGGGCTGACGGGGTGGTTGACGGCAGTCATGCGTAGGTCCCCTTCATGATGGCGACGAACAGATCGGCCAGGCCCGGGCTGCGGGTCTCGCCAAGGGTGGAGAGCTGGGTGCGCGGCACACCGTCGAACAGCATTACGGTCTTGCCGAACGTCAGGCTGCGCTCGTCGATCGGCTTCAGCGCACGCGCGGTCTCCAGCTGGTCGGCGTTGACCAGAAGCTCGGTGTAGCGCTGGCCGACATCGTCCATTTCTGCATCGAGCACGATGCGACCATCACGGATGAACATGACGTCGCTGAGGATGTGCTCGATCTCCTCCACCTGGTGGGTGGTGACGATGATGGTCTTCTGTTCGTCGAAATAATCTTCCAGCAGGCGCTGGTAGAACTCCTTGCGGTACAGGATGTCCAGGCCCAGGGTGGGCTCGTCCAGCACCAGGATGCGCGCATCGATGGCCATCACCAGCGCCAAGTGCAGCTGCACGATCATGCCCTTGGACAGTTCGCGCACGCGCTGCTTCGGCTGCAGCTTGGTGTTGGCCAGGAAACGCTCGCAGCGGGCACGGTCGAAGCGCGGATGGACACCGGCGACGAAATCGATCGCTTCACGGACCTTCAGCCAGCGCGGCAGCACGGCGACGTCGGCAATGAAGCAGATGTCGTTCATCAGCGCGTCGCGGTGCTGCCGCGGGTCGCGGCCGAGCACGCTCAACTCACCTTCCACCGAGGTCAGGCCGAGGATGGCCTTCAGCGCGGTGGTCTTGCCGGCGCCGTTGGGCCCGATCAGGCCGACGATGCGCCCGCTCGGAATGCTGAAGCTGGCATTGTCGAGGGCCACGGTGGTCTTGTAGGCCTTGCGCAGGCCTCGGGCGGTGATGACCGGTTCACTTGCGGTGCTATTCATCAGACTTTCCCCTGGGGCAGCAATTCGTCGAGGCTCAGGCCCAGGCGCTGGATGCGCTCCAGCACCGCCGGCCATTCTTCGTTGAGAAAGCGCTCGCGCTCGCTGCTGCGCAGCTGCGTGGCCGCCTGCTCGGTCATGAACATGCCCAGGCCGCGGCGCTTCTCGACCAGGCCTTCATCGGCCAGTTCCTGGTAAGCGCGCGAAACGGTGATGGGGTTGAGCTGGTAGTCGGCGGCCACCTGGCGCACCGAAGGCAGGGCATCGCCCGGCTTGAGGATTCCGTCGAGCATCATGGCGATCACGCGCTCCTTCAACTGACGGTAGATGGGAGCGCCGTCGCTCCACTGGATGTCGCTCATATTCAGCTCCGTGGGGTCAGCGGCTGTGCGAACGAGAAATACGGCATGGACAGGGAGCTGTGCAGCCGACGCGGGGGAGAGGGGGAGGGATCGGCGTTCCCGGCCGGCGAAACGGATGCATCCTGCGCACTGTCGGCGGAGGCGGGAGCGGTTGGCATGGCCAGCCAGGCCAGCACGATCAGGGTCGAAACGGCAGCGGCCGCGGGTGCGGCGAGGTTGCGACGGATCCGGGCGTTCATGGCTCCCCCTGTCTCAGGTGACTGGTGTTGTATGCAACTATAACACCGGCACGCCCACGTGCAACCCCTTGCCGTGCCCAACTGATGGCAGGGGTGGTCAAACCGCTGAAATATCCCCTTATCCCCTTGATTGAAAAGGGAAACGGAATTGTCGTGCGGGCCGATCACGCCCTGCCTTCCATTCAGCGTTGTCCATGCTATGTCATCCCTGCGCCGTTGAGGGTGGGTCCTCCCGGGAAAGGCCACGCCGCGCAAAGCCGCCGGCGCCCGCCGCAACAAGGGGCAACGGAGCCCGGTGCTATAGTTCGGCCGATTCCCGGCCGCTATCGGCCGGCCCTGTGAATGGCTACCGCGGACTGCTCTCGATGCCCCTGCCGACCGTTGTCCCGCGCCGACTGCGCGGCCTGTCCCTGTTGACCCTGCTGGTGGCCGGCCTGGCCGGTTCCGCCCACGTGCTGGCGGCCGATCTGCTGGACCTGGACTATCGCCCGCTGGCCAGCAAGCAGCAGGTCAACCTGCAGCAGCGCTACCACGGGCAGGTGCTGCTGGTGGTCAATACCGCAAGCAAGTGCGGCTATACCCCCCAGTACGAAGGCCTGGAGGCGCTGCAGAAGCGTTATGCCGGCCGCGGCTTTGCCGTGCTGGGTTTCCCGTCCAACGATTTCAAGGGCCAGGAACCGGGTGACGAGAAGCAGATCCAGGATTTCTGCACGCTTACCTATGGCGTCAAGTTCCCGATGTTCGAGAAGGTGCACGTCGTCGGTGCGGAGGCCACGCCGCTGTACCAGCGGTTGACCGCAGCCACCGGCGTGGCGCCGGGCTGGAACTTCCACAAATATCTGGTCGGCCGCGATGGCAAGGTCATCGCCCAGTTCGCCAGCAAGGTGACGCCGGACGATCCACAGCTGACCGCCGCCATCGACAAGGCGCTGGCCGTCGCTCCTACGCATTGATATCCGGCACGGATGCCTCGACATCGACGGCATGCGTGCGACAATGCTTCTTTTCGCGCCGACGTCGGCGCCCAGACACTTCCAGGAATGCAGCGAATGAAGATGGGAATGCGCGGCGCCGCGGCGTCGGTTCTGATTCTGGCGATGGGCACTTCGGGTGTCGCTCTGTCGCAACAACCGGCTGCCCCCGCAGCCGCCAAGGAGACCGCAACCTTGAATTCCCCCAAGCAGAAGCTCGGCTACGCCATCGGCCTGGACGTCGCCAAGTCGTTCACCCCGATCGCCGATGAGATCGATGTGGCCGCGCTGCGCACCGCCGTGGAACGTTCGTTCGAAGGCCTGCAGCCGCAGATCACCCAGGAACAGGCCAAGGCCACCGATGCCGCACTGCGCCAGGTCGTGATGGCCCGCAGCGGGCAGCAGGTGCCGGGCATGGCGCCGGGTTCGCAGCCGCCGAAGGTCGACCGCGTCAAGGTGTCGCAGATGATCGGTTCCTACTCGGTCGGCCCGTCGCTGGCACAGCTGAAGGACGACATCGATGTCGCCTCGCTGTTTGACGCGATCAGCACCGGCCTGAGCAAGGGTCAGCCGAAGATGACGGAAGCTGACGCGACCGCCACCATCCAGGCGTTCATGGGCAGCAAGCAGGCCGAAATGCAGGCCAAGGCCGCCGCTGCCGCGCAGACCAACCGCGAGGAAGGCAATGCGTTCCTGGCCAAGAACAAGACCCAGCCCGGCGTGGTAACCACCCCGTCGGGCCTGCAGTACCAGGTCATCCGCCCGGGCAGCGGCGAGCGTCCGCTGCCGAGCAGCAAGGTGCGCGTCAACTACGAAGGCAAGCTGCTCAACGGCACCGTGTTCGACAGCTCCTATGGTCGTCAGCCGGCCGAGTTCGGCCTGGACCAGGTGATCAAGGGCTGGACCGAAGGCGTCGCGCTGATGCCGGTCGGTTCGAAGTACCGCTTCTGGATCCCGGGCGAGCTCGCCTACGGTGAGAACGGCACCCCGGGTGGCCCGATCGGCCCGAACGCGACTCTGACGTTCGACGTCGAGCTGCTGGGCGTCCTGCCGTAAGCGACCACGGAGCCAGCACGGACATGCGCGTTGCGATTTTCGGTACCGGTTACGTAGGGCTGGTGACCGGTACCTGCCTGGCCGATGTCGGCCACCAGGTGGTCTGCGTCGATATCGACCAGGCCAAGGTCGATGGCCTCAACCAGGGCATCATCCCGATCTATGAGCCGGGCCTGGAACCGATGGTGAAGGCCAATCACGCCGCGTCGCGGCTGACGTTCACCACCGATGCCGCAGCCGCGATCGGCCACGGCCAGGTCGTGTTCATCGCCGTCGGCACGCCGCCGGACGAGGATGGCAGCGCTGATCTGCAGTACGTGCTGGCCGTGGCCCGCACCATCGGCCAGCACATGAGCGTGCCGACCGTGGTGGTCAACAAGTCGACGGTGCCGGTGGGCACCGCCGACAAGGTCCGTGCCGCCATTGCCGCAGAGCTGGCGGCACGTGGCGCCGACATCGCCTTCGACGTGGTGTCCAACCCGGAATTCCTGAAGGAAGGCGACGCCGTTGCCGACTGCATGCGTCCGGATCGCATCATCATCGGTGCGACCAGCGCCGAGTCGGTGGCGGTGATGCGGCGCCTGTATGCACCGTTCAACCGCAACCACGACCGCGTGGTGGAAATGGACGTGCGTTCGGCCGAGCTGACCAAGTACGCCGCCAACGCGATGCTGGCGACCAAGATCTCGTTCATGAACGAAATCGCCAACATCGCCGAACGTGTCGGCGCCGATGTGGAGCAGGTCCGCCAGGGCATCGGCTCGGATCCGCGCATCGGCTGGCATTTCATCTACCCGGGCGCCGGCTATGGTGGCTCGTGCTTCCCCAAGGATGTGCAGGCGCTGGCCCGCACCGCGCAGCAGGCCGGCCTGGAGCCTAAACTGCTGAACGCCGTGGAAGCGGTCAACGATGCGCAGAAGGGCCATCTGTTCGCCCTGGTCCAGCGCCATTACGACAAGGGCGAGGACGAAGGCGTGCGTGGCAAGACCTTTGCCGTGTGGGGCCTGGCATTCAAGCCAAACACCGACGACATGCGCGAAGCCTCCAGCCGACGCCTGCTGGCGCAACTGTGGGAAGGCGGTGCGACGGTGCGTGCCTACGATCCGGAAGCGATGCATGAGGCGCAGCGCATCTTCGGTGAACGCGATGACCTGGTGTTCTGCAGCAATGCCAACGAGGCGCTGCAGGGCGCCGATGCACTGGTCGTGGTGACCGAGTGGAAGCAGTTCCGCAGCCCCGATTTCCAGACGCTGCGCGAGCAGTTGAAGGACGCGGTGGTGTTCGACGGCCGCAACCTGTACGAGCCGGCGGACGTGGAAGCAGCGGGCCTGGCGTATTACGGCATTGGCCGGGGGCGCTCGCTGCATGTCTGATCTGCTGCCAACCGAACGCGAGCAGGCGCTGGAAGCGCGCCTGGTCGAACTGGAAATGCGCGTGTCCTTCCAGGAACAGGCGCTGGCCGAACTGAGCGATGCGCTGGCCGATGCCCGCATGCAGGGCATGCGCAACGCCGACGTGCTGCGCGTGCTGCTGGAAGATCTGGGCAAGGTCCGCAACGCGCTGAATTCTTCCGATCCGGCGAGCGAACCGCCGCCGCCGCACTACTGATCCGAATCCTATGAGCGATACCCTCCGTGACCAGCTGATGGGCCTGGGCTTCAAGCCTGCGCCCAAGCCAGAGCGCAAGAATGATGGCCCCCGCCGTGATGGCCGCCCGCAGGGCAAGGGTGGCAACGGCAATGGAAAGCCGCAGGGCGCTGGCAAGGGCGAGCACAAGCCCGGCCAGCGTCGCGGTCCTGGCCATGGCGGCCCGGGCAAGCCCGGCCAGTCGCGTGGCCCGGGCCAGCAGGGCCCGCGCAAGCCGCGCAGCGCAGAAGAGATGGACCTGGCCAAGGCCTACGCCATCCGCGCGCAGAAGGAAAAGGAAGAGCGCATCGAAACCGAGCGCCTGAAGCAGGAAGAGGCGCGTGTGCGCCGCGAGGCCAAGACCAAGCTGGAAGAACTGCTGAAGGACAAGGGCCTGAATGCCGAAGCGGCGGACATTGCCCGCCACTTCCCCTACGGCGGCAAGATCAAGCGCATCTATGTGACCGCCGAACAGCTGACCGCGCTCAACGCCGGTGAGCTGGGTGTGGTCCAGCTCAATGGCCGCTACCTGCTGGTGACCGCCGAGGTGCTGGCGCAGTGCGAGGCGGTGTTCGCCGCATCGGTGGCGCTGAAGGTCGATCCGAATGCGCCGGCCGAGGAAGATCCGTACGCGGACCCGCAGTACCAGGTGCCGGACGACCTGGTCTGGTAAACGCGTGACCGCCGCGGGCGCGCTGCCGTCGCGGCCGTGGGGGTAGGGATGACCGCTGATCCAAGCCGTGGCTACGTGCCGCACATTGACGGCCTGCGCGCGATCGCCGTGCTGGCCGTCATCGTGTTCCACCTGGACCCGGCCTGGTTGCCAGGCGGGTTCACCGGCGTGGATGTGTTCTTCGTCATCTCCGGTTTCGTGGTCAGCGCGTCGGTACACCGGCTGCCGCCGCTGTCGCTGGGGCAGTCGATGCTGCGCTTCTATGTGCGCCGCATCCGTCGCATCGCGCCGGCGCTGTTGGCCTGCCTGTTGCTGACTGCCGTGGCAAGCGTGCTGTTCATTCCCGAGTCCTGGCTCAGCGAAGCCAGTGACAGGACCGGACTGATGGCGTTCTTCGGCTTCAGCAACTGGGTGCTGGCAGCGATCGGCAACGACTATTTCGCACCCAGGGCCGAATTCAATCCCTACACCCACACCTGGTCGCTGGGCGTGGAAGAGCAGTTCTACCTGCTGTTCCCGCTGCTGTTCCTGGCTTGGGCGCGCGGTGCACGCGGGCGCTGGATCAGCCTGGGCCTGTTCGCCCTGGTCAGCATGGCGTCGCTGCTGCATGCGGCGGTGCTGGGTCTGCGCGAGGCGCCGCCATCGTGGGCGTTCTATGCCACCAGCACCCGCCTCTGGCAACTGGGGGTGGGCGTGCTGCTGTTCCAGCTGCTGCATGTGCGCGAATCGCTGGACCCGGCAACCGGCCAGGCACTGAAGCGCGCCGCGCCGGTGTTCTCCCTGCTGGCCATGGTGGCGCTGGGCCTGCTGGGGTGGGCGTTGTGGTCCGCGCGTGCCGGGCGGTCACCGTGGCCTGACGGCGTGCTGCCGGCCTTCGCCACCGCGGGCCTGCTGTGGGCGCTGCATCATCATCCGCAGGCATGGGTGGCGCGCCTGTTGGCCAGCGCCCCGATGCGCCGTATCGGCCTGCTGTCGTACTCGCTGTACCTGTGGCACTGGCCGGTGTTCGTGCTGATGCGCTGGACCGTGGGCCTGCAGACACCCTTGCAGATGACCACCGCGATGGCGTTGGTGCTGCTGCTGTCATGGCTGTCGTGGCGCTGGGTGGAACAGCCGTTCCGCGGCACGTTGGCGCAGCGCCTGCGTCCCGGGCGTTGGGTGCTGGCCGGCGCGGTCGTACTGCTGTGCGCCGCCGGCATCCAGACAGTGCTCTACCTGCAGGTGCCGCGGCTGTCGTTGAGTACGGTCAGCCGGCATCCGGCCGATTGGTACCCCAATGGCAAGAGCGTGGCCGGTGACTATCCCGAGTGCGCACTGGTGGTCGCCAAGCATCGTTTCGAAGGCGGTAGTGCGCGCACCTTTGCCCGTGGAGACTGCGACCGCCCGCTACCGGTTGGCGCGCCGAAGCGGGTGTTCGTTGCTGGTGATTCGCATGCGATGGCCTACATCGAGCTGCTGCAGCGACTGGCCCTGGAAACCGGCTCGGCGGTCTCCCTCTATGGCCGCGGCGGATGCCCGCAGGTGAGCCTGCAGAAGTGGCGCGGTGCCGGTGCCGGTTGCGCTGATTTCGACGCCGCGGTGTTCGCCGATATCGTGCGGCGTGCGCAGCCGGGGGATGCCGTGGTGCTGGTGTCGTTGCGCGTGCCACGCCTTTCCGATCAGTTCGTGCTGTTCGATGCGCAGGCGCAGCTGGCGGGCGAACTGACGGCAGAGGCCGCGGCAGGACGCGACGCCGAAGTGGCCGAGGCGGTCGCGCAGTGGAGACCCTTGGCCGAGCGTGGCGTGCGCATCGTGCTGGAGGCGCCCAAGCCAGTGCTGCCAGCGCCTCCTTATCGCTGCTCGGACCGCTTCAATGCCCGCAACGAGGTCTGCCGCAACGGCCTGGACAGCACGCGCGTCGCGATGGAAACGTTGCGGGCACCCATGCTGGGCAGCCTGCAGCAGGTGGTCGATGGACTGCCAGGTGGCGTGCTGTGGGACCCGATGCCGGCGCTGTGCGACGACGCGTTATGTCCAGCCCAGCGCGATGGGCGGCCGCTGTTCTTCGATGGCGATCATCTCAGTGCGCATGGCAACCGGGTGCTGCTGCCCTCGCTGCAACAGGTGCTGTTGCAGCGCTGAGCCGGGCAGGGGTCAGCGCACGCGGCTGTTCCGTCGCGCACGTATGAGCGGCAGGCTCAGTGCGAAGAAACAGAGCAGGGCGCCAATCAGGGCGAAGCCGCTGCCGGCCAGGAACGCGGTGCGACCATCGTCGATCTTCCACAGTTGGCCGGCAATGAGTGCGCCGAGCACACCGCCGACACCGGACGAGAATCCGTACAGCAGCCCCTGGCCATGCCCATTGAGGCGACCGGGGAAGTAGGTCGCCAGCATCTGCATCGCTGCTGCGAAGAACGCCGCAAAGCCCAGCGCGTGCGCGCTCTGCGCCAGCAGCATCACCGGCAGGTTTTCCGGGAACAGTGCGGTCACGGCCCAGCGCAGGCAGGAACTGACCAGCGCGATCAACAGCATCCAGCTGGCGTCATAGCGGCGGAAGAAGCGGCCGATGGTGAAGAACACGCCCACTTCGAAGACCACACCGATGGTCCACAACAGGCCCAGGGTGGAGGTGCGGTAGCCGTGATGGTCCATGTAGACCGAAAAGAACGTGTAGTACGGGCCGAAAGACAGTTGCTCCATGAAGGCGGCCAGGAAGAACGCCAGCACCGGCGGTCGGCGCACGATCTGCCAGAAGCCGCTGGCGTCGCCGCCGGTCTTGCCGATGCCGCGCGCGTAGTGGTTGCTGAAGGCCGAGGCGACCAGCAGCGCGAACAGTGGCAGCATCATCCACGGCAGCAGCCCGGCGTGGCTGGCCGTGCCGTCATCTTCGATCAGCCAGCCGAACAGGGTCACGACGGCGATGAAGCCGAGCGAGCCCCAGACCCGGATCAACCCGTAGCGATGGCTGTCGTTGCCCAGATGGGTGAGGGTGATCGACTCGAACTGCGGCATCACCGCGTTGTAGAAGAAGCAGAACACCACCATCGCCGGGTACATCCACGGCTGTGGCAGCGGCAGCAGGAATACCGCGAAGCTGAGCAGGGTCAGCACGCAGCCCGCGCGCAGCAGGCGGATCGGTCGTGGCGATGCGGCCGCCAGCGAGGTCCAGGTGCTGGGCGCGATCACGCGGGTGGCGTACCACAGGCCCATCATCACGCTGATGGCCGTCACGCTCATGCCGCGCGCGGTCAGGAACAGGCTCCAGTACGGCGTGAACGCGCCCAGCGCCGCGTAGTAGAACAGGTAGAAGCTGGAGAGGCGTGCAACGGGAACGGTCATCGCGGAATGATGAGGCAAAAAAGGGGACGGAGGGAATTAAGTCGCGAATGCATAAACGACTTAATCCCCTCCGTCCCCTTTTTGTGCTTTTTGTGTCATTCGGGGTCGTAGTCGAGGTTGGAGGCCAGCCAGCGTTCGGCCTGAGCGCGGTCCACGCCCTTGCGGCGGGCGTAGTCGCTGACCTGTTCGCGGCTGAGCCGGCCGACCACGAAGTACTGGCTCTGCGGATGGCTGAAGTAGTAGCCCGAGACAGCGGCCGTGGGCAGCATCGCGAAGCTCTCGGTCAATTCCATGCCGGCGTTTGCTTCGGCCTGCAGCAGGTCGAACAGGCGCCGTTTCTCGCTGTGTTCCGGGCAGGCCGGATAGCCAGGCGCCGGCCGGATGCCGCGGTACTGCTCGTCGATCAGGGCGTCGTTGTCCAGCGCCTCGGCGCGCTCATGGCCCCAGAATTCGGTACGCACGCGCTGGTGCAGGCGCTCGGCCAGCGCCTCGGCGAGGCGGTCGGCCAGTGCTTTCAGCAGGATCGCGTTGTAGTCGTCATGCTCGGCCTCGAAGCGCGCGACGTGCGCGTCGATGCCGATACCGGCAGTGACTGCGAACGCGCCGATCCAGTCCTGCTTGCCACTGTCGAGGGGCGCGATGAAATCGGCCAGGCAGAAGTCCGGGCGCTCGGCAGGCTTGTCTACCTGCTGGCGCAGGAAGTGCAGGGTGGTTTCGCCCTGCGGGTGCTGCACGCGGACGTCGTCGCCGATGCTGTTGGCCGGCCACAGGCCGAACACGGCCTTGGCCGTCAGCCACTTCTCGCCGACGATGCGCTCGAGCATCGCGCGCGCATCGCGGTACAGCTCGCTGGCCTGGGTGCCGACGATCTCGTCGGTGAGGATGGCCGGAAACTTGCCGGCCAGCTCCCAGGCCTGGAAGAACGGTGTCCAGTCGATGTAGTCGACCAGTTCGTCCAGCGGGTAGTCATCGAACACGTGCAGGCCGGGTTGTTCCGGTGCCGGTGGCGTGTAGCTGTCCCAGCCACCCTGGAATTTCTGCGCGCGCGCATGTTCCAGCGTCACCAGGCGCTTGGCGTCGCCACGGTTGCGGTGGCGGGCGCGGATCTCGGCATAGTCGGCCTCGTTGGCCGCGACGAAGGCTTCGCGCAGGTCGCGTGAGATCAGCGACTGGGCCACGCCCACCGCGCGCGAGGCGTCCTTCACCCACACCGTAGGCGCTTTGTAGTGCGGGTCGATCTTCAGCGCGGTGTGCGCGCGCGAGGTGGTGGCGCCGCCGATCAGCAGCGGCAGGTCGAAGCCCTGGCGCTCCATCTCGCGGGCGACGTGGCTCATCTCCTCCAGCGACGGGGTGATCAGTCCGGACAGGCCGACCAGGTCGGCGTTGTGCTCGCGGGCGGCATCGAGGATCTTCTGCGCTGGCACCATCACGCCCAAGTCGACCACCTCGAAGTTGTTGCAGGCCAGGACCACGCCGACGATGTTCTTGCCGATGTCATGCACATCGCCCTTCACCGTGGCCATGATGATCTTGCCATTGCTCTTGGCGGTATCACCGCTGCGTGCCTTCTCCGCCTCGATGTACGGCAGCAGGTAGGCCACCGCCTTCTTCATCACGCGTGCGGATTTCACCACCTGCGGCAGGAACATCTTGCCGGCACCGAACAGGTCGCCCACGATGTTCATGCCGTCCATCAGCGGGCCCTCGATCACGTCCAGCGGGCGGCTGGAGGCCTGCCGGGCCAGCTCGGTGTCTTCCTCGACAAAGGCATCCAGGCCGTGCACCAGCGCATGTGCCAGGCGCTGCGCCACCGGCTTCCCGCGCCAGGCCAGGTCCTCGGTCTTCGCCGCGCCCTTGCTGCCCTTGTAGCGCTTGGCGATCTCCAGCAGGCGCTCGGTGGCATCGCTGCGGCGGTTGAGGATCACGTCCTCGACGCGCTCGCGCAGCTCAGGCTCCAGCTCGTCGTAGATCGGCATGGCGCCGGCGTTGACGATGCCCATGTCCATGCCGGCGGCGATGGCGTGGTAGAGGAACACCGAGTGGATGGCCTGGCGCACCGTTTCGTTGCCGCGGAACGAGAACGAGACGTTGGAGACGCCGCCGGAGACGTGGCAGTGCGGCAGGGTCTGCTTGATGATGCGGGTGGCTTCGATGAAGTCCACCGCATAGTTGTCGTGCTCTTCGATGCCGGTGGCGACGGCGAAGATGTTCGGGTCGAAGATGATGTCCTGCGGCGGGAAGCCGATCTCGTCGACCAGGATGCGGTAGGCGCGGGTGCAGATCTCGACCTTGCGCGCGCAGGTATCGGCCTGCCCGCTTTCATCGAAGGCCATGACCACCGCGGCGGCGCCATAGCGCAGGACCTTGCGCGCGTGTTCGCGGAACAGCGCCTCGCCTTCCTTCAGCGAGATCGAATTGACCACGCTCTTGCCCTGCAGGCACTTCAACCCGGCCTCGATCACGCTCCACTTGGAGGAGTCGACCATGACCGGGATGCGGGCGATGTCCGGCTCGGACATCATCAGGTTGAGGTAGCGGGTCATCGCCGCTTCCGAATCGATCAGGCCCTCGTCCATGTTGACGTCGAGGATCTGCGCGCCGCTGGCGACCTGCTGGCGGGCCACGTCCACCGCTTCTTCGTAGCGGCCTTCCTTGATGAGCTTGCGGAACTGCGCACTGCCGGTGACGTTGGTGCGTTCGCCGACGTTGATGAACAGCAGGTCCGGAGTGATGACCAGGGGTTCCAGGCCGGACAGGCGGGTAGGGCGGACAGGCGTCATGGCAGGCGTCGGCTCAACAGCAGGAGGGCGGGAAGTGTGGAACGGTGGCGGCGACATTCATGCGGCCTGCTCCTGGACACCGGGCAGGGCGCGCGGCGGCAGCCCGGCCACGGCGCGGGCGATCGCACGGATGTGGTCGGGGGTGGAGCCGCAGCAGCCGCCGACCAGGTTCAACAGGCCATCCTCGGCGAAGCCGCGCAGGGTGGTGGCCATCTCTTCAGGCGTTTCGTCGTACTCGCCGAAGGCGTTGGGCAGGCCCGCGTTGGGGTGCGCGCTGACGTAACAGTCGGCGACCTGCGAGAGGGTCTCCACGTGCGGGCGCATCGCCTCGGCGCCCAGCGCGCAGTTCAAGCCGATCGACAGCGGGCGCGCATGCGCCAGTGACGCATGGAAGGCCTCGGCGGTCTGCCCGGACAGGGTGCGCCCGGAGGCGTCGGTGATGGTGCCGGAGATCATCACCGGCAGGCGTGCACCACGCGCGTCGAAGGCCTCCTCCAGCGCATACAGCGCGGCCTTGGCATTGAGCGTGTCGAAGATGGTCTCGACCATGAGGGTGTCGGCGCCGCCATCGATCAGGCCCTCGATGGCTTCGCGATAGGTGTCGCGCAACTCGTCGAAGCTGGTGTTGCGGAAGCCCGGATCGTTGACGTCGGGACTGATCGAAGCGGTGCGGCTGGTGGGACCGATCACCCCGATCACGAAGCGCGGCTTGCCCGGCGTGGCCGCAGCCACCGCATCGCAGCAGGCGCGTGCAACGGCGGCGCCGGCCTTGTTCAGCTCGTACACCAGGTGTTCGAGGTGGTAGTCGGCCTGGCTGACCGAAGTGGCGTTGAAGGTGTTGGTCTCGACCAGATCCGCCCCGGCGTCCAGGTATGCGGTATGGATGTCGGCGATGACCTGCGGCCGGGTCAGCAGCAGCAGGTCGTTGTTGCCCTTCAGGTCATGGCCTTCAGGCGTGCCGTGGTCGCAGCCGGGACCGTGCGCATGGTCATAGCCACCGGCGAATCGCTCGCCGCGGTAGTCGTCTTCCTGCAGGCCATGGCGCTGGATCATCGTGCCCATCGCGCCGTCGATGATCAGGATCCGCTCGCGCAGGGCGTCGAGCAGGGCGTTTGCACGATCAGGATGCAACCAGGGCAGGGCAGGCATGGTGGTCTCGGGCTCAGGGCTTGTTGGCGATCAGCGAAATCACTTCGAAGTGCGGCGGACGCTTCTCGCGGGTGACCGTTTCCAGGCTGGACACCTGCAGGCCGGCCTTGTCGACGAACTTGCGCAGCTCCTTGTCGCTGAAGCCGAGGTTGACGTGGCCATAGGCCTCCACCGCCGCCTTGTGCTCGTGACGGGCCAGGCTGCACAGCAGCAGGCGGCCGCCCGGGCGCAGCACGCGTGCGGCTTCGGTTACGGCCTGCGCCGGCTTGCTGGCGTAGGTCAGCGCGTGCATCAGCACCACCAGGTCGAAGCTGCCGTCCTTGAACGGCAGGGCATGCATGTCACCCTCGCGGACCTCCACATTGGGCAGCCGGCGCAGGCGCTCGCTGGCAGCGGCGACCACGCGCGCGCTGGTATCGATGCAGATGTAGCGCTTGGCGTGGGGGGCGACCAGTTCGGCCAGCACGCCGTCACCGGAGGCGATGTCCAGCACGTCGCCGGTCTCCAGCAACGGCAAGGCGGTGCGCGCCAGCGCCTCCCAGGTACGGCCCGGAGAGTAGTGGCGCTCCATGTCGCCGGCCACGCTGTCGGCCCAGTTCTGGTCAGAGGCGCGATGGGCCAGCACTGCAGCCACGCGCTCGGCATCCTGGCGGAGCAACGGGTCGTCGCTTCCGTTGCTCAAGGCATGCCACAATGCACGCTGCGCCGGGTCCAGCTGGGCTTCGTCGAAACGGTAGTAGGCCGACACGCCGGCACGGCGGTCGCGGACCAGGCCGGCTTCCTTCAGGCGCGCCAGGTGGGTGGACACGCGCGGCTGCGCCAGCCGGGTGATTGCCGACAGTTCGGCCACGGTCAGCTCCTCCTGCTCCAGCAGCGCCAGCAGGCGCACGCGGGTGGCATCGGCGAACACCTTCAGGCGGGTCGACCAGTCTTCCAGATCCATAAATATCTACCTATCGCGATATAGAGATATATTCGCCGAGGAGGCTGCCGCGGTCAAGTCGCCAGGGTACGGAAACAGCCGGCCCCCGGTACAATCGGAGCACCTGGGCGCGCCGTATGCGGCCCATAACTTCATGTACCCGGGAGGGTGTTGTGGATTTCAGCTTTACCGAAGAGCAGTTGATGCTGCAGGACGTGGCGCGGCGCATCGCGCAGGAAAAGATTGCCCCCAGCGCGGAGCACCATGACCGCACCGGCGAGTTCCCGCTGGACAACATCCGCCTGCTGGGCGAGAACGGCCTGATGGGCATCGAAGTGCCGACCGAGTACGGCGGTGCGGGCATGGACCCGGTTGCGTACGTGCTGGCGATGGTGGAGGTCGCCGCCGCCGACGCCGCTCACTCGACCATCATGTCGGTCAACAACTCGCTGTTCTGCAACGGCATCCTCACCCACGGTACCGAGCAGCAGAAGCAGACCTACGTGCGTGCCATCGCCGAAGGCACCGCCATCGGCGCGTTCGCGCTGACCGAGCCGCAGTCCGGTTCCGATGCCACTGCCATGCGCTGCCGCGCGGTGAAACAGGCCGACGGCACTTTCGTCATCAATGGCAAGAAGAGCTGGATCACCTCCGGCCCGGTGGCCAAGTACATCGTGCTGTTCGCGATGAGCGAGCCGGACAAGGGCGCGCGCGGCATCACCGCCTTCCTCATCGATACCGACAAGGCCGGTTTCGGTCGTGGCAAGACCGAGCCCAAGCTGGGCATCCGCGCCTCGGCCACCTGCGAGATCGAGTTCAACGATTACGTGGCGCAGGCCGAGGACGTTCTGGGCCAGGAAGGCGAGGGCTTCAAGATCGCCATGAGCGTGCTCGATGCCGGCCGCATCGGTATCGCCTCGCAGGCCATCGGCATCGCCCGTGCCGCCTATGAAGCGACCCTGGAGTACGTGAAGGAGCGCAAGGCCTTCGGTGCCGCCATCGGCACCTTCCAGATGACCCAGGCCAAGATTGCCGACATGAAGTGCAAGCTGGATGCAGCGCTGCTGCTGACGTTGCGCGCGGCTTGGGTGAAGGGCCAGGGCAAGCGCTTCAGCAACGAAGCCGCCATCGCCAAGCTCACCGCCTCGGAAGCGGCGATGTGGATCACCCACCAGGCGGTGCAGATCCACGGCGGCATGGGGTACTCGAAGGAGATGCCGCTGGAGCGTTACTTCCGTGATGCCAAGATCACCGAGATCTATGAAGGCACCTCGGAAATCCAGCGCCTGGTGATCGCCCGCAACGAAACCGGACTGCGCTGAGACGCAACGGCCGCGCCGCTGCAAGGGCGGCGCGGCCGGTCGATCCGCGCCACGCGTGGATGCGCTGTGCTCTTGGCCGAGCGATGCCGGATCTGTTCCAATGCAGGCCGTTTCCATACGGTCTGCACAGATGATCTATCGTGGTTGGGGAATCCTGACACTGATCACGCCGATCGCAGCGATCCTGCTGCTGGCGTATTTCTTCCCGCACGCAGGCCCCAGGGGCAACACCCCACTCTCGCAGGTGTTGCTGGGTGCCAGCATTGGCGCGGCGGTGAACGTGCTGCTGGGCCTGTGGCTCAACCGGGCACCCCGGCAGAAGGGCGAAGTGGCGCCCCATCATTTCTTCTTTGTGCCGATGCAGTGGGCTGCACTCGCAATCGTGGCAGTGTGCGCGGTGGTCGCGCTGTTGCGCTGAGACGTGACTCGAACGGCGCCCACCAAGGTTGGCGGCTACCGGCATGCCGTTGCCCTGGTAGATGCCAACCTCGGTTGGCATGAATTCAAAAGCGGCAAGAAAAAGGCCCCGGATCGCTCCGGGGCCTTTTCGTTTCAGCGCACTGCCGGATCAACGATCCGGGCGGTGTGCAGCATCTGCGTCGCGCTGGCGTTCCATGAACTCCTTGGACGGTTCATCCAGCTTGTCGCCCAGCATGCGGCGCACGACCACGAAGAACACCGGGATCATCAGCAGGCCGAGCAGGGTGGCGAACAGCATGCCGCCGATCACGCCGGTACCGATGGCGTGGCGGGAATTGGCGCCGGCGCCGGTGGAGATCGCCATCGGGATCACGCCCATGATGAACGCGAACGAGGTCATCAGGATCGGGCGGAAGCGCAGGCGGGCCGCTTCGATGGTGGCATCGCGCAGGTTCTTGCCGGCTGCGCGCTGCTCCACCGCGAACTCCACGATCAGGATCGCGTTCTTCGCGGCCAGGCCGATCACGGTGATCAGGCCGATCTTGAAGAACAGATCGTTGGGCAGGCCGCGCAGCATCGACAGGCCCAGTGCGCCCAGCACGCCCAGCGGCACCACCAGCAGCACCGCCACCGGGATCGACCAGCTTTCATACAGGGCGGCCAGGCACAGGAACACCACCACGATGGACAGCACCAGCAGCAGCGTGGCGGCATTGCCGGCCAGGATTTCCTGGTAGGACATGCCGGACCAGTCGTAGCCGAAGCCGGCCGGCAGGTCGTCGTTGACGATGCTCTCCATGGTCTGCATCGCTTCGCCCGAGCTGGTGCCCGGGGCCTGCGAGCCGACGATGTTGATCGCCGAGTAGCCGTTGTAGCGGCTCAGCGACGGCGGTGCCGACACCCATTCGGACTTGACCACCGTGTTGAGCGGGATCATCGCGTTGGTGCCATCGGCGTTCTGGGTCAGGGTGGAGGGGCTGTAGAAGCTCTTCAGCGACTCCTGGCCGGTGCGGTACGGGCCATCGGCCTGCATGGTCACGCGCTTGATGCGGCCTTCGTAGAAGAAGTCGTTGACATAGACCGGGGCCAGCATCAGCTGGATGGTGCTGTACACGTCCGACACCGACATGCCCATCGACTGCGCCTGCACGCGGTCCACGTGCAGCTGCAGCTGCGGGGCGTTCTCCAGCCCGTTCGGACGCACGCCGACCAGGGCTTCGGGCTTCTGCGCGGCCTTGCCCAGCAGGATGTTGCGCGCCTGGGTCAGCTGTTCGTAGCCGGCACCACTGCGGTCCTGCAGCCACATGTCGAAGCCGCCGAACTGGCCGAGGCCCTGCACGGTGGGCAGGTTGACCACGAAGATCTGCGCTTCCTTGATGCCGTAGAACGCGCCGTTCATGTTCTGGATGAACTCGGGCGCGGTGAACTTGCGTTCCTCCCACGGCTTCAGGCGGATGAAGCCCATGCCCACGTTCTCGCCGGAACCGACGAAGCTGAAGCCGGCCACCTGCAGCATGCCTTCATAGCCATCCTGCTTTTCCAGGATGCCACGCATCTGCGCGAACACTTCGTTGGTCTGGCCCTTGGTCGAGCCCGGCGGCAGCTGCACGATCGCCAGCGCATAGCCCTGGTCTTCTTCCGGCAGGAAGCTGCCCGGCATGCGGGTGAACAGGAAGCCGCACAGCGCGGTCAGCACCACGAACAGGATCATCCAGCGCGGCGCATGGCGCACCGCCGAGGTGATGTGGCCCACGTAGGTGTGGCTGATCTTGTCGTAGTACTTGTTGAAGGTGCGGTAGACGATGTTCGGGTTGTCGTTGTGCGTCGGCTTGAGGAAGGTCGCGCACAGCGCCGGGGTGAAGCCCAGTGCCAGGAACGCCGAGAACGCCATCGAGATGGCGATGGTCAGGGCGAACTGCTTGTAGATCTCACCGGCGGCGCCGCCCTGCAGGGCGGACGGGATGAACACCGCCGCCAGCACGACGGTGATCGCCACCACCGCGCCGGTGATCTGGGTCATCGCCTTCTGCGTGGCCGGCTTCGGCGCCAGGCCTTCCTCGCTCATGATGCGTTCGACGTTCTCGATCACCACGATCGCATCGTCGACCACGATGCCGATCGCCAGCACCATCGCGAACAGGGTCAGCTGGTTGATCGTGAAGCCGATCATCCACATGCCCAGGAAGGTACCGAGCAGGGCGACGGGGATGACCAGGGTCGGGATCAGTGTGGCGCGGAAGTTCTGCAGGAAGATCAGCATCACCAGGAACACCAGCAGGACCGCTTCAAACAGGGTCTTGACCACTTCCTGGATCGAGATCTTGACGAAGGTGGTGCTGTCGTACGGCGAGAACCAGGTCACCCCGGACGGGAAACTGGGCTGCAGCTCGTCCATCTTGGCGCGCACCGCTTCGGCCACGTTCAGGGCGTTGGCGCCCGGCAGCAGCTGGATGGCGAAGGCGCCGGTCGGCTTGCCGTTGTACTGGGTGTCGAAGCCGTAGTTGTTGGCACCGAAGGCGACGCGGGCGATGTCCTTGAGCAGCACGCGCGAGCCATCGGCGTTGGCGCGCAGGATGATGTTCTCGAATTCCTGCGGCGAGCTGAAGCGGCCTTCGGCCGAGACCGTGGCGGTGAAGTGCTGGCCTTCCGGCGACGGGTCCGAACCCAGCGCACCGGCGGCGAACTGCACGTTCTGCGCACGTACCGCGGCCAGTACCTGGCTGGCCGACAGGCCATAGCCCTGCATCTTCTCCGGGTTCAGCCAGATGTTCATGGCGTACTCGGAACCGAACTGCTGGGTGCTGCCGACGCCGGGGATACGCGAGACCTGGTCGAGCACGCGCGAGCCGACGATGTCGTTCAGGGCGTCACGGTTGATGGTCGGGGTATCGGACTGCAGCGCCACCACCATCAGGAAGCCGGCATTGGCCTTGGCCACCACCACGCCCTGCTGGGTCACTTCCGAAGGCAGTCGTGGCGTGGCCAGCGAAACCTTGTTCTGCACCTGCACCTGGGCGATGTCCGGATCGGTGCCGGTCTCGAAGGTCAGGGTGATCTGCGCGCGGCCGTTGGAGGCCGACGAGGAGCTGAAGTACAGCAGGTGATCGATACCGGTCAGCTGCTGCTCGATCACTTGGGTGACCGATTTCTCGGTGGTGTCCGCGCTGGCGCCCGGGTAGGTCGCCGAGACGGTGACCTGCGGCGGGGCGATGTTGGGATAGGACTCCACGCCCAGGTTGAGGATCGCGATCACGCCGCTGAGCGAGATCAGGATCGCAACCACCCAGGCGAAGACTGGATGTTCGATGAAAAATTTAGGCATGACGGAAGGTTCCCGTTACTGCTTGTTCGAATCGGTGGTGGCCGGCTTGGCCGCATCGGCCTGTTCCGGCTTGGCCGCGTCGGCCGGTGCCTTGCCTGCCGCCGGTGCTGCGCCCGCCGGAGCGGCGCCGCCTGCGGCAGGCTTGCCGTTGGCGTCCTGCCCCGGGGTCCACGGCTTGGCCACCGCCGGTGCACCTTCCTTGACCTTCTGCACGCCGGCCACGATCACCTTGTCACCGGCGGCCAGGCCGTCGCTGACCAGCCAGTTGCCGTTCTGCGCGCCATCGGTCTTCACGTTCTTGCGCACCACCTTTCCGTCGGCACCGACCACCATCACGTAGCCGCCGGTGGTGTCACGCAGCAGCGCCTGCTGCGGCACCAGGTAGGCATTGTTGCGCTCGCCCAGGTTGGCCTGGAAGCTGACGAAGGCGCCCGGCAGCAGGATCTGCTGGGGGTTCGGCAGCAGCGCACGCAGCGACACCGCACCGGTGGCCGGGTCGACCGTGGTCGAGGAGAAGTCCAGCGTGCCCGGCTCACCATAGGTGCTGCCGTCGGCCAGCTTGACGTCGACCGTGGCCTTGCCGTCGCCGGACAGCGCCAGCGAGCCCTTGGCCTGCTGCGCGCGAAGCTGGGTCAGCTCATCCACGCTCAGCGAGAAGTTCACATACAGCGGGTCGAGCTGGTCAACGGTGGTCAGCAGGGTCACATCGCCCTGGCCGACCAGCGCGCCCTCGGTGACCTGCTGCTTGTTGGCCACGCCACTGATCGGCGCGGTCACTTCGGCGTAGCCCAGGTTGATCCGCGAAGAGGTCACTGCCGCTTCGGCCTGCTTGACGGCGGCCAGGGCGGTGCGCTCGGCCGATTCGGCGTTGTCCAGGTCGGACTTGGAGACGAACTGCTGCGGCGCCAGCGAGCGCGCGCGATCGGCGGCGACCTTGGCATTGGCGTAGGTGGCGCGGGCCGAAGCCAGCTGGGCCTCGGAGGCGTTGAGCGAGGCACGCAACGGCGCCGGGTCGATCAGGAACAGGGTCTGGCCCTGCTTGACCTGCGAACCTTCCTGGTAAACGCGCTTGAGCAGCACGCCGGGTACGCGTGCGCGGACGTCGGCGCTGCGGAACGGCGACAGGCGGCCGACCAGCTCGCGCTGCAGCGGCAGGGTCTGCGGCTTGGCGTCGATCACGCCCACCTCCGGCGGCGGGGGCGTCTGCTGTTCCGGCTTCTTGCAGGCAGCCAGCGCGACAGCAACGGCGCACGTCAAGGCAAGGGTGCGGAGTGGGGCGGTCATCAGGAGGAACTCCGGGGTTGGTTTGTAGACGGGGCCGGCGACGGCTGTGGCGCGAACGCGCGCAGGAAGCTGTCGACGGAGAACTCTGCCCAGCGCCGACGCAGGAGCGCGTCATCACGATGGGGGGTATGGAAGCGCTGTTTGTCGAAATCCTGACCGGCGATCATGCTCAGCAGCAGTTCGGCCATGAAGTGCGGGTCGTCATGCCGGAGCTGGCCTTGCATGCAAACGGTTTCAATCCATTCAGCAAGATGAAGCGTCAGCGCGCCGGCACCGTGCCGGTACAGCGTACGCGCCTCTTCGGGAAACTGGGCTGCCTCGGCTGCAATCAGCCGGCAGGCCTGTCCTACGTGCGGTTGGTTGAAATGCTCCAGGAAGTCGGTGGCGAACTGGAGAAGGCTGGCACGCAGGTCGTCACTGCGGAGTGCACGCAGCATGGCCCCGGTGGCGTGGCCGACGTGGCGCTGCATCACCCGGCGCAGCAGTTCCTGCTTGCTGCCGTAGCGCGAGTACAGGGTCTGCTTGGAGCAGCCGGCATGCTGGGCCACTGCGTCCATGCTCATCTGCATGCCCTGCTCGGCCAGCAGTCTGCGCACGGCATCGAACACGCGCTCATCGCGCGCGTCGAGGGCAACGGGGAGGTAGGCCGGGTTCACGCGGTGGACTATACCGTCCAGTTCAGGATTGTGGAATCGAATCGGCGTCGCCGCGTGTGTCTTTCGGTAACACGCTTTGCCGATCCTGTCGGCACTGCTGAAGCAGGCGCCAGCTCCATACCGGAGCGAACTGAATAGGCGTCTAAACCGCAGCAAACCCGAATCTGCTTATTCCGTCCTGCAGCAAGGCCTTTTCGTGCGGTAGGGCTACAATTTCATTTTCCCAACTGAGCAAGCGCATCGCTCTGCCATGAAACCGCAAAAAACCGCAGCCAAGACCGTGAAAAACAAGACGAAACCAGCAGAGTCGGAGGTCGCAGTGACCGCTGGTTTCTCCCTGGAGCCGGTGTACACGGCCTTGCGCAAGCGCTACCCCGCGGCCGCACAGGCCGAAGCGGTGGCCTTCGCCACTGACTTCTACAAGCGCATGGAATCGGACGAGTTCCCGCACCACAGCGCTGAAGAGTGGGCCGCGCTCGCGGCTGAGACGCTGGAATTCGCCCGTGCCCGCAAGGCCGGCAAGGCCAACGTCCGCGTGTTCAATCCGACTGCGAAGGCCAACGGTTGGGAATCGCCGCACACCGTGCTGCAGATCGTCAACGACGACATGCCGTTCCTGGTGGATACCGTCACCATGTCGCTGGCTGAGCAGGGCGTGGGTGTCCACGTGCTGGGCCACCCGGTGCTGCGCTTCACCCGCGACAAGGCCGGCAAGCTGGTCAAGGTCGGCGAGGGCGATGCCGAGTCGGTGATGCTGCTGGAGATCGACCGCCAGCCGGCCGACGCCATGGCTGCCATCGAACAGGCCATCAACAAGGCGCTGGACGAAGTGCGTGCGATCGTGCGCGACTGGCAGCCGATGAAGGACAAGGCACTGGCGCTGGCCGACGACCTCGGCAGCCGCCAGCTGCCGGTCGACGACGCATCGCGCAAGGAAGCACAGGAGTTCCTGCGCTGGGCCGCCGACAACCACTTCACCTTCTTCGGCTACCGCGAATACCGCGTCGAGAAGCAGGGCAAGGAAGAGGTGCTGGCGCCGCTGAACGACACCGGCCTGGGCCTGATGCGCGGCAAGGACAAGTCCGCCGCCCGTCCGGTCAAGACCCTGGCCGCGCAGGGCCTGAACACCACGTCCGGTCTGAAGGATGCGCTGATCCTGACCAAGACCAATGCCCGTTCGCGCGTGCATCGCGCTGGCTACATGGATTACATCGGCGTGCTGGAATTCGACGCCAAGGGCAAGATCATCGGCGAGCAGCGCTTCCTCGGCCTGTTCACCTCCAGCGCCTACAACCGCCGCCCGTGGGAAATCCCGCTGGTGCGCCAGCGCCACGAGCACGTGATGAAGCAGTCGGGCCTGGCCCCGGCCAGCCACAGTGGCAAGGCCCTGCGCCACATCCTGGAAACCCTGCCGCGCGAAGAACTGTTCCAGTCCAGCGAGGACGAACTGTTCCGCACCGCGATGGGCGTGCTGGGCCTGCAGGAGCGCGTGCGCAGCCGCCTGTTCCTGCGCCGCGACAAGTACAGCCGTTTCATCTCCGCGCTAGTCTACCTGCCGCGTGAGCGCTTCAACACCGACGTGCGCCTGCGCATCGAAGCGATGCTGAAGGACGCGCTGCACGGCGAGTACGTCGACAGCTCGGTGGTGCTGGGCGAATCGCCGCTGGCCCAGGTGCACCTGATCGTGCGCCCGAAGCCGGGTGAGATGCTCGACGTCGATACCGCCGAACTGGAGCAGAAGCTGGCCCAGGTGCTGCGCAACTGGCAGGACGACCTGCGCGAAGCGCTGGTGGCCCGCCACGGCGAGACCGAAGGCCTGCGCATCGCCGCCCGTATCGGCAAGGCGCTGCCGGCCGGCTACATCGAAGACAACAGCACCGCGGTTGCCGCCAACGATGTCAGCCAGCTCGACGCCCTGACCGGCCCGGACGACCTGCGCCTGAGCCTGCAGGCCGTGCCGCGCGAAAGCGGTGATGGCCTGCGCCTGAAGCTGTATCGCCAGCTGGACGACATTCCGCTGTCGGACGCGCTGCCGATGATGGAAAACATGGGCTTGCGAGTGATCGCCGAGCGTCCGTACCGCCTGTCGGTCGACAACGCCCCGGTGTACGTGCAGGACTTCGAGGTCGAGTCGACCGCCGGCGCGATCGATGCCGCCAGTGTCGATGAAGCCTTCGGCGAGACCTTCGCCCGCGTCTGGCACGGCGATGCCGAGAACGACGGCTTCAACCGCCTGGTGCTGGCTGCCGGCCTGCACTGGCGCCAGGTCGCCATGCTGCGCGGCTACTGCAAGTACCTGCTGCAGACCGGCGTGCCGTTCTCCCAGGCCTACGTGGAAGGCACCTTCGCGCGCTACCCGCTGCTGGCCCGCCTGCTGGTCGAGCTGTTCGAAGCCCGCTTCGATCCGGCCACCGGCCACGAGAGCAAGGACGACATCGCCGCCGGCCAGGCCCAGCTGAAGGCCCACTTCGACGTGCTGGCTGCCGGTGACGATGCCACCTTGAAGGTGCTCAAGACCGTGGTCGACGCCCGCAAGGGTGACCGCGACGCGCAGATGCAGGCCGCGCGCGATGCGCTGCTGAAGCTGATGGACCGCGTGTCCAGCCTGGACGAGGACCGCATCCTGCGCTCGTTCATGGGCGTGATCGACGCGACCCTGCGTACCAGCTACTACCAGACCGATGCCAACGGCCAGCACGGCCATGTCATCAGCTTCAAGTTCGATTCGGCGCTGGTGCCGGACCTGCCGAAGCCGCGCCCGTACCGCGAGATCTTCGTCTACGGCCCGCGCGTGGAAGGTACCCACCTGCGCTTCGGCGCGGTCGCCCGTGGTGGCCTGCGCTGGTCGGACCGTCGCGAAGACTTCCGTACCGAAGTGCTGGGCCTGGTCAAGGCACAGATGGTCAAGAACACCGTCATCGTGCCGGTCGGCGCGAAGGGCGGCTTCTTCGCCAAGACCCCGCCGGTGAACGGCGACCGTGATGCGATCTTCGCCAACGGCGTGGCCTGCTACAAGCTGTTCATCCAGGGCCTGCTGGATATCACCGACAACATCGTCAACAACAAGATCGTGCCGCCGGTGGATGTCGTGCGCCACGACATGGACGATCCGTACCTGGTGGTGGCCGCCGACAAGGGCACTGCGACCTTCTCCGACATCGCCAACGGCCTGGCCATCGCGCACGGCTTCTGGATGGGCGATGCGTTCGCCTCCGGTGGTTCGGTCGGTTACGACCACAAGGGCATGGGCATCACCGCACGCGGTGCGTGGGAGTCGGTCAAGCGCCACTTCCGTGCGCTGGGCCGTGACAGCCAGAGCCAGGACTTCACCGCGGTCGGCGTCGGCGACATGTCCGGCGACGTGTTCGGCAACGGCATGCTGCTGTCGCGCCACATCCGCCTGGTGGCTGCGTTCGATCACCGCCACATCTTCCTGGACCCGAACCCGGACGCGGCCACCACGTTCGTCGAACGTGAGCGCCTGTTCACCGTGCCGCGTTCGAGCTGGGCGGACTACGATGCCAAGCTGATCAGCAAGGGCGGCGGCGTGTACCCGCGCAGCCTGAAGTCGATCGAGATCACCCCGCAGGTGCGTGAAGCGCTGGGCCTGGACGAGAACGTCAAGGCGCTGTCGCCGAACGAGCTGATGAGCGCGATCCTGAAGGCACCGGTCGACCTGCTGTGGAACGGCGGCATCGGTACCTACGTCAAGGCCGCCAGCGAGCAGCACAGCGATGTCGGCGACCGTGCCAACAACGCGCTGCGCGTGAACGGTGGCGAGCTGCGCTGCAAGGTGGTGGGCGAGGGCGGCAACCTGGGCATGACCCAGCTGGGCCGCATCGAAGCCGCGCAGGCCGGCGTGCTGCTCAACACCGACTTCATCGACAACTCGGCCGGTGTCGACACCTCCGACCATGAAGTCAACATCAAGATCCTGCTCAACGATGTGGTGCGGGCCAAGAAGCTGACCGTCGAGCAGCGCAACAAGCTGCTGGCCTCGATGACCGATGAAGTCGCCGAGCTGGTGCTCAACGACAACTACCGCCAGAACCAGGCGCTGAGCCTGATGGAGCGGATGGCGGTCAAGCGCCTGGGTTCCAAGCAGCACTTCATCCGCACCCTGGAACAGCAGGGCCTGCTTGATCGCCAGATCGAGTTCCTGCCGTCCGATGCCGAGCTGTCGCAGCGCAAGGCGCGCGGCCAGGGCCTGACCCGTCCGGAACTGTCGGTGCTGCTGTCCTACTCCAAGCTGGTGGCATTCGCCCAGCTGCTGGATTCGGACATCCCGGAAGATCCGTACCTGTCCAAGGAACTGCAGCGCTACTTCCCGACCCCGCTGCAGAAGAAGTATGCCGACGCAATGGAGCGTCACCGCCTGAAGCGCGAAATCATCGCCACGGCCGTGACCAACCAGACCATCAACCGCATGGGCGCCACCTTCCTGATGCGCATGCAGGAAGACACCGGCCGTTCCATCGCCGAGGTTGCCAAGGCCTACACCATCAGCCGTGAAACGCTGGATGCACGCGCGCTGTGGGCACAGATCGATGCCCTCGACGGCAAGGTGCCGGAGTCGGTGCAGATCGACGCCCTGGAAGTGATCTGGAAGCTGCAGCGCTCGTTCGTGCGCTGGCTGCTGTCGCGCCCCGGCGCGATGCCCGGCATCACCGAAGCGGTCAACCGCTACCAGGGCCCGTTCAACGACATCCGCGTTGCCTCGGGTGTGCTGCCGGATTCGCAGCGTCCGACCTACGAAGCCCTGGTGGCCGAGTGGAAGGAAAAGGGCCTGCCGTCCGCGCTGGCGCAGCAGCTGGCCGAACTGCACTTCCTGGAGCCGGCGTTCGACATCATCGAACTGGCCCGTACCCGCAAGCTGAAGCCGGTGGACGTGTCCAAGGTCCACTTCCGCCTGGGCGATGCCCTGCAGCTGCCGTGGCTGTTCGAGCAGGTCGATGCGCTGGAGGTCAATGGCCGTTGGCACGCGGTGGCACGTGGCGTGCTGCGTGACGAGCTGGCCGCCAACCACCGCAACCTGGCGGGCCAGGTGCTGGGTACCAAGGGCAGCAGTGCCGAAGCAAAGGTGGCGGCCTGGATGGGGCGCGACGACAGCAGCCTGCGCTTCACCCTGGCAATGCTGGCCGAACTGGCCGAGCAGAAGACCCTGGACTACCCGACCGTTTCGGTCGCGGTGCAGCGCCTGGGTCAGCTGGCCGCGCATGGTGCGTAAGCGCATTCGCGCTGACGCCCCACGGTTTGCTCTGCAAACCGTGGGCCCCATGCCAACCATGCTCCCAGACCCCCGCGCCGTTGGCGCGCCCCCCTGACTCAGGGGGGGCTCCTGATCTGCAGCAGTTGGAGGAACGGCCCCGCGAAAGCGGGGCCGTTCTGCATTGCCGGGTAGTGCCGGCCGCTGGCCGGCAACCGCGCGGACCACAATCGGGTGCAGCTGCCGGCCAGCGGCCGGCACTACCGGGTATGCTCTTGCTGGCACACCCACCCGGATCCACCGATGAGCGACACCCCCCGCATCGCTTTCCTGGCCAGCGCCACCGAACCTGCACAGATGGCCCGCGCCGCGATGGTCTCGCGTTATGGCGATCACGCGCCGGAGCAGGCCGACGTGCTGTGTCCGCTGGGGGGCGACGGCTTCATGCTGCAGACCCTGCATCGGCATGGGCACCTGGGCAAGCCGGTGTTCGGCATGAAGCTGGGCACCGTCGGCTTCCTGATGAACCAGTACCGCGGCGACGACGACGTGCAGGCCCGCATTGCGCGTGCCGAACCGGCCAACCTGCGCCCGCTGGAAATGGTGGCGCTGACCGAGTCGGGCACCAGTACCGGTTCGCTGGCCTACAACGATGTCTCGCTGCTGCGCCAGACCCGGCAGGCCGCGCATATCGGCATCGACCTCAACGGCCAGGAACGCGTGGCCGAGCTGATCGGTGACGGCGTGCTGGTGGCCACCCCGGCGGGCAGCACCGCCTACAACTATTCCGCGCATGGCCCGGTATTGCCGCTGGGCTCGCACACCATCGCGCTGACGCCGTTGGCCCCGTACCGGCCGCGTCGCTGGCGCGGGGCGATCCTCAAGGCCGATACCGAGGTGCGCTTCCGCGTGCTCGATCCGTACAAGCGCCCGGTCAGCGTCACGGCGGATTCGCACGAGACCCGCGACGTGGTCGAGGTGACCATCCGCGAGTCGAAGGACCGCCGCGTGACCCTGCTGTTCGACCCGGAGCACAACCTGGAAGACAGGATCCTGAGCGAACAGTTCGTTTTTTGAGGACAATGGGCGGCCGGCCCCGCCGACCGCTTGAAGGACCCCCACCGATGGGCGACAACTCCCCCCGCTTGCTGACCGTCGCGGTGACCTCGCGCGCGCTGTTCGACCTCGAGGAAAGCCATGCGCTGTTCGAAAGTGATGGCGTGGCGGCCTACGCCGAATTCCAGCGCCAGCACGAGGACGATATCCTCGGCCCCGGCGTGGCCTTCCCGGTGGTGCGCAAGCTGCTGGCGCTGAACCAGGGCGCCAGCCCGGAGAACCCGCGGGTCGAGGTGATCCTGCTGTCGCGCAACTCGGCCGATACCGGCCTGCGCATCTTCAATTCGATCCAGCACTATGGGCTGGGCATCATCCGCGCGACCTTCACCGCCGGCGAGCCGACCTGGCCGTACGTGAAGCCGTTCGGTACCGACCTGTTCCTGTCGGCCAACCCCGAATCGGTGCGCAGCGCGCTGCGTCACGGCATCGCGGCGGCAACCATCCTGCCCAAGCCGCCGGGCGAGACCGCTGCGGCAGCCGCCGACCAGATCGATACTGGTCGCCCGGCCGGCCAGCTGCGCATCGCCTTCGATGGTGACGCGGTGATCTTCGGTGACGAGAGCGAGCGCATCTCGCGCGAGCAGGGCGTGGAAGCGTTTGGCCGCCACGAGCGCGAGCGCGCCCGCGAGCCGCTCAGCGGCGGTCCCTTCCGTGGCTTCCTGTCGGCCCTGCATACGCTGCAGGAAGTGTTCCCGGCCGGCGAGAGCGCGCCGATCCGTACCGCGCTCGTGACCGCGCGTTCGGCACCGGCGCATGAGCGGGTGATCCGCACCCTGCGCGAGTGGGGCGTGCGCCTGGACGAGGCACTGTTCCTGGGCGGCCGTCACAAGGGCCCGTTCCTGCAGGCCTTCGGTGCCGACATCTTCTTCGACGATTCGCAGCACAACATCGACAGCGCCCGCGAGCATGTGGCCGCCGGCCACGTGCCGCACGGCGTCGCCAACGAGGGGTAGGGCGGACTCGACCGGTAGGTGCCAACCGTTGGTTGGCACTGCCTAGGACCCATGCCCACCAAGGTGGGCATCTACCAGAGCCACATGCCTCGGTAGTTGCCAACCTTGGTTGGCGCTGCCGTCAGGCCACGGGTCCGATCAAGGGCTGCCCGACATTCCCAGCTGCAGGTCCACCACCTTCCAGCGCAGGCCCTGCGGCTCCAGCACCACCTTCAACGGTGGCTGGCCGGGGCCGCGATCGACGTCGATCACGAATCGGTCCAGTGCCTCGAAATGATGCTCGGCATGCTTCAGCGGCCGCGCCGGTTCGGTCGCACCGAAGGCATCGCCGCCCTGCAGTTCATTGCGGCCACGCTTCCACAGCACGTGGCCCTGCAGCATCGCGCCGATCCCGGTCGGGGTCACCATGGTCTCCACTGCGGCACCGCCAAGCTGGTCGCCCAGCCCATAGAGCAGGGCGCCGAACGGGCTGGATGCCACGTCGGGGCCGGCCTGGCGCACCAGGTAGTCGTTGAGCTGCGCACGCAGGCTGCTGCGCACGCGGGGGAAGTCGACGTAACGCTCCAGGCGGGCGGTGTCGCGCTGCTCGATGGCCCTGGACAGGCCATTGACGGTCATGTAGGGGCCGCCGAACCACCAGGCCGCGACGGCCAGGACCAGCAGCACAATGAGTGCGGTGAGTTTCTTCATGCCGACCAGACTGCCGCAATGGCGGCAGTGCCGGGTGAAGACTCAATGACTGGGCGAGCCACGGCCGTCACCGAAGGCATCGACCAGCTGTTGCCGTTCGGCCGGGGTCAGCGCTTCCAGCCGCGTCGCCAGCACCTCGTCGAGGCTGCGGGTACGGGTGGTGCCAAGGATGCCGCTGGCCACGCCGGGATGGCCCAGCGCATAGGCGAAGGCGGTCTGGGCCGGGCGTTGGCTGCGGATCGCGGCCACTGCCCGGCGCATCTGGCGGGCACTGCGCATCAGCTGCCGGCTGCTGGGCTTCAGCCAGGCGCGCGCCAGGTACCAGCCATCGGCCAGCCGTGGCAGGCGCGGGCGCGCGGGCAGCAGGTGGCCCTGCGCCAGCACGGTCCCGGCCAGCACGCCGATGCCCACCGCCTGCAACTGGTCGATCAGCGGTTCGCGGTCCTGCTGCAGGGCGTTGTAGTCCAGCAGCACCACATCGAAGGCGTCGGGATGGGCGATCATCCAGCGCAGGGTCGAGGCCGAGTGGGTGTTGATGCCGGTGTGCCGGATCAACCCGCGTTCGCGCAGGCGCTGCAGCGCGGCCAGCAGGTCGTCGTTGATGTCGTGCTCGCTGGCGCCATGCAACTGGTAGATGTCCAGGTGATCCAGGCCGAGATTGCGCAGCGAAGCCTCGCAGCTGGCGATGATGGCTGCCGGCGAGAAATTGCGTTGCTCGGCGCCGCTGACGCCGGCCTGGCCGGTCAGCGTGCCGCCTTTGCTGGAAATCACCAGCGCGTCGCGCGGGTATTGTTTCAGCAACGGGCGCAGGATGCGGCCCAGCCGCGGCTCGGCGTGGAAACCGGAGTAGTTGTGGCCGGTGTCCAACAGGTTCACGCCCTGTGCCAGTGCATGCTCGACCACGTTCGCGGCCGATTGTTCCGGGAATCGGCGATGCCCCCAGAAGCCGGAACAGCCCAGGCCCACCGGCGAAACCGCCAGGCCGGTGCGGCCCAGCGTGCGGCGTTGCTGTGCCAATGGCATCAGAATTCCAGGTCCAGCGCCGCGCACAGGTAGTCGACGAACGGGCCGAGCGCGGCCAGATCCTTGCCCAGCGTGGACAGCAGGCGCGGACCGGTCATGGTGGCGTCGTCCAGCGAGCGCCACATCACCCAGTTGCGGTGCTTGAGGTCGTCGATGAACTCGAAGTCGGCGGGGAAGCCACGCGGCGGACGCACCAGCTTTTCGCTCTCCTCGAAATCGAAGCGCTTGCGCAGGCCCGGTGCGTGCGCGGCGGCCTTCCAGCTGCCCGGGTTGTCGAGGATGAAGTGGCGCACGCGGCGCTGGGTTTCCGGTTCCGGATGCCACAGGCCGGCACCGACGAAGCTCTCGCCCGGCTGCAGGTGCACGTAGAACGAAGG
Source organism: Stenotrophomonas sp. PAMC25021 (assembly GCF_004795795.1). NCBI lineage: Bacteria > Pseudomonadati > Pseudomonadota > Gammaproteobacteria > Lysobacterales > Lysobacteraceae > Stenotrophomonas > Stenotrophomonas sp. PAMC25021. The sequence goes on from NZ_CP039255.1 coordinate 3,753,796, forward strand.
CGCGGCTACTTCACGGCGGCGCTCATGGAACAGGCGTGCGCCCTGCCAGGTCTTGTACGGTGACTTGTCGTTGGAGAAGCGCGCGTCGCGGTGGATGCGGAACAGCGAGCCGCCGACGCCGCGCGTATCGGCACGGAAGTGTTCGCTGACCTCGGCCAGGGCCGGTTGCAGGTCGCCCAGCAGGCGCAGGAACGGCTGCCGTACGTGGTCTTCATACTGCTGGCGGTGGTCGTTGAACCAGGCCTTGTCGTTGTGCCGCGCCAGGCTGCGCAGGAACCTGAAACTGGCGTCCGAGAAGTAGGTGCTCACAGTGTCTCCTGCAGGTGCTGGCCCCAGTCGCGCAGCGATTGCAGCAGGGCCTGGCGCCGCGCATCGTCGGGCGCTTCGGCGGCCAGTGCATCGAGCTGCTGCCGGTACTGGGGCAGGTTGAGTTCGCCCAGCCCGCCGTCGCCGAGCAGGCGCTGGCGGCGGTAATCCTGCCAGCGCTGGCGTTCCGCCGGCGCGAGGCTGTCGGGGTGGTTGCGCGCGCGGTAGCGGAACAGCAGCTCCGGCAGGCGCGGGTCGCGGAAACGGCCTTCCAGCGCGGCCAGCTGCTCGGGCGCGGTGGTGCGTGCCAGCGCAAGCAGCGGTTTGTCGCCGTTGCCGAGGAAACCGTCGTACAGCGAGGCATCGACGTCGGCCACGGTGGCGACGCGGGGCTGGTTGTAGACCTGGCGCGCCTTCTCGGCCAGCTGCGGGGCGAACGCGCGCAGCCGTTCCACCTTGGCCTCGATCGCGGCCACGTCCAGGCCGAGGCGCGCGTGGTCATCGGCGCGCAGGTGGTTCCAGGCGATCAGCGCTGGCACCTTGTTCAGATGCACTTCCTTCAGCGGCACCCGCGCCACGCCTTCGGGCAGCTCGCTGGCGCGCAGGTAAAGGCGCTGTGCGATCACCTCGGCCGGCAGTTCCAGCAGGTCGTCGATCTCGCCTTCCAGGTCGAACACGATCACCCGGTTGTTGATGATGGGGTGCACGGCCAGCGGCAGTACTGGCGCCGCGCACAGGCGACTGGCCGGGTAGCGCATGGAAATGTGCAGTACCGGCTTCATCGCGGCCACGTCCAGCAGGCCGCCGACGAAGCGCTTGTCACGCAGCTTCAGCGCGTACTCCCACAGGCGCGGCTGCGACTGCTTGAACAGGCGTGCCATGCCGATGGTGGCACGTACGTCGGACAGCGCTTCGTGCGCATCGCCCTCGCGCACGTTGTTGGCCTCGGCCAGGTGCTCAAGCTTGAACGAGGTGGCGCCGTCCTCGCGCAGCGGCCACTGGATGCCGTCCGGGCGCATCGCGCGCATCAGGCGCAGCATGTCCAGCAGGTCCCAGCGCGAATTGCCGTTGCGCCACTCGCGCTCGTACGGGTCGTGGAAATTGCGGAACAGCCCGTAGCGGACGAATTCATCGTCAAAGCGCAGCGTGTTATAGCCCAGCGCGCAGGTGCCGGGGCGCGACAGCTGTTCGTTGATGCGGTCGAAGGCCTCGGCCTCGCTGATGCCCTCGGCCAGGGCCTGCTGCGGGGTGATGCCGGTAACCAGGGTGGCCATCGGTGAGGGCAGCAGGTCATCGGCCGGGCGCACGAAGAAGCTGACCGGCGTATCGATCTCGTTGAGGTCGGCATCGGTACGGATCGCGGCGTACTGCGAGATGCGCGTGCGCCGCGGGTCCTGGCCGAAGGTTTCCAGGTCGTAGAACAGGAAGCTGTCGGCCATCAGTGCGCGCCCTCCAGGACCGGCAGCTGCGCGTGGATCTGCGCTTCCAGCGCGGCCCAGTCGATGTTGTCCAGTGAATCGTGACCGGTGGTGGCGGCCACCAGCATGTCGCGTTGCAGTTCGGTGCGGCGCAGCGCCTCGGCGTACGGTGTGTGCAGGAAGGTGACCATCGTGTAGTGCGGCACGAAGCGGGTCGGCCAGCGCCGCTGCAGTTCCTGCTCCAGTTCGCGCTGCAGCAGGAACGCAGGATCGGCGACACGGTCGCGCATCTCCAGGTAGTTCTCCAGCGCCATCTGCTGGATGGCACGTGCATTCGGCTTGCGCTCGGCTTCGAACGCGGCGAACGCGCCTTCCAGATCATCCGCTTCCATCAGGTGCCGGGCCAGCGCAACGCAGTCCTCGAACGCGCAGTTCATGCCCTGGCCGTGGAATGGCACCATCGCATGCGCGGCATCGCCGATCAGTACGGCGCGACCGTGCTGGTGCCAGCGCTCCAGGGTGAGCGTGCCGAGCAGCCCCGGCGGGTGCTGTTCCCAGTCCGCGCGCAGGTTCGGGATCAGCGGCAGGGTGTCGGCGAACTCCCGCGCGAACAGCGCCTCGGCCTGCGCGCCGGTGTTGACCGTGGCGAAGCTGGGATCGCCCTGGTTGGGAAGGAACAGGGTGACGGTGAAGGTGCCTTCGTGGTTGGGCAGGGCGATGCACATGTAATGGCCACGTGGCCAGATGTGCAGCGCATTGCGCTCGATTCGGAAGCTGCCGTCGGCGGCCGGTGGGATCTCCAGCTCCTTGTAGGAGTGGTCGAGGAAGGCGATGTCCTCGCCCAGCGGGGCACGGCGGTTCATCGCTGCGCGCAGGGCCGAACCGGCGCCGTCGGCACCGATCAGGGTGTCGAAGCGGATGTCGTGCGGGCTGTCGTCGCGGTCATCGATGAAACGCGCGTAACCGGCGTCGAAATCAACGGTGTGCAGGCGCCGATGGAAGTGCACGGTGGCGCCGGCCTGCTCGGCCAGTTCCAGCAACGTGGTGTTCAGATCGCTGCGGTGGATCGACCAGATCACTTCGCTGTCATCACGGCCATAGCGCTGCAGCTGCGGTTCGCCGTCGCGGGGGTGCACCATGCGGCCGCGCATCATCACCGCGCGTGCCATCACTTCGTCCTCCACACCCGCCTGGCGCAGCGCATTGCGCCCACGCTCGGCCAATGCCAGGTTGATCGAGCGGCCACTCTCGTAATCAGCCACGCGCGGATCACCGCGGCGTTCGTACAGGGTGATGCGCCAGCCTTGCCGCGACAGCAGGATGGCCAGCAGGGACCCGGCCAGGCCGGCACCGATAATGCTCAACGAGCGGGAAGCATGTGCGATCAACGAACTGTCCAGCAGCAGGGGAGGGACCGGCTCAAAGGCCGGCCCAGGCTTCCACTTCCTCGACGAAGTGGTGCACGTCCAGGTAGCGGTTGTAGAGCGGGGTGGGCGAGATGCGGATCACGTCGGGTTCGCGCCAGTCGCCGAGCACACCGATGCCGCGCAGGTGCTCGAACAGTGCGCGGCCACGCTCGCGGCCACCGATCACGCGCAGCGACAACTGGCAGCCGCGGCGCTGCGGATCGGCCGGGGTGATGATGTCCAGCACCTGCGGCAGGCGCGCGCGCACCAGTGCTTCGAGCATGCCGGTGAGCGCCAGCGATTTGCTGCGCAGCGCCTCCATGCCGGCGCGCTCGAACAGGTCCAGCGAGGCACGCAGCGGTGCCAGGCCGAGAATCGGTGGATTGCTCAGCTGCCAACCCTCGGCGCCGATGGCCGGGGTGAACTGCGGCGCCATCTGGAAGCGGGTGGCTTCCTCATGGCCCCACCAGCCAGCAAAGCGTGGCAGGGTGGTGTCGCGGTGGTGGCGCTCGTGCACGAAGGCGCCAGCCACTGCGCCCGGGCCGCTGTTGAGGTACTTGTAATGGCACCACACGGCGAAATCGGGGGCCACGTCATGCAGGCGCAGCGGCAGGTTGCCGACCGAGTGCGCCAGGTCGAAGCCGATGCGTGCGCCCTGCAGGCGGGCGGCGCGGGTGATCGCATCGAGGTCGAAGGCCTGGCCGGTGCGGTACTGCACGCCAGGCCACAGCACGAGCGCCAGGCGCGGGCCGTGTTCGGTCATGGCGCGCTCGATGGCGTTCAGTGAAATCGTGCCGTTGGCTTCGTCCGGCTGCACTTCCACCAGGCACTCGGCCGGGTCGAAGCCATGGAAGCGGATCTGGGCTTCCACTGCGTGGCGATCGGTCGGGAACGCGCCGGCTTCCATCAGGATCACCGGGCGCTGCGTGGTCGGCCGGTAGAAGCTGACCATCATCAGATGCAGGTTTACGCTCAGCGTGTTCATCGCCACCACTTCGCTGGGCAGCGCGCCAACCACGCGGGCCAGCTGCGCGCTCACCAGGCGGTGGTAGGACAGCCATTGCGTCGGGCCGGTGAAGTGGCCTTCCACCGCCAGTTCGCCCCACTGCTTCATCACTTCCTGCACCGCTGCCTGCGCGCCGCGCGGCTGCAGGCCCAGCGAGTTGCCCACGAAGTAGGTCTGCTCGCCGCCCTCATGGCGCGGAATCAGGAATTCACTGCGCAGCGGGCGCAGCGGATCGGCGGCGTCCAAGGCGATGGCGTGGGTGCGGCTGAGCAGGTCGGACATGGTCGGGCAACAGGCTGCAACGGGACCGCCAGTGTAGCGCTTGGGATGGTGGGACCGACGCCCTGAACGCCTGCGCGCCGGTTGAACTGTAGAGCCGAGCCCATGCTCGGCTTCGCGGCCCGGCAGCCGAGCATGGGCTCGGCTCTACAAGGGCCATGCCCGGCGACCGTTCAGCCCACCGCCGGCGCCGGCAGCGGATCCACGTGCCCGCACTGGCTGCAGGTACGCAGCTCCAGGCTGGCGTGGTAGCGCGCAAACACCTTGGGCAGGTCGGTCTCGATGTTCTGCAGCGGGAAGAACTCTTCGTGCAGCTTGTGGTTGCAGCGCTCGCAGTGCCAGATCACGCCGTCCATCTCGTGCGGCAGGCGCTTGCGCTCGACCACCAGGCCGATGCCACCGGGCGGGCGCCGCGGCGAGTGTGGAACCTTTGCCGGCAGCAGGAAGATCTCGCCGGCGCGGATCGGGATGTCGCGCACCGCGCCGTCTTCCTGCACCTTCAGCACCATCTCGCCTTCGAGCTGGTAGAACCACTCGGGGCCTTCGTCGTAGTGATAGTCGGTGCGCGAATTCGGCCCGCCGACCACCATCACGATGAAATCGCCGTTGTCGATCATCTTGTTGCCCACCGGCGGCTTCAGCAGGTGGCGGTTCTCTTCGATCCAGGCGTGCAGGTTGATCGGCGAAGCGAGCATGATGGTCATCCGTAAGGGATCAGTCGCGCTTGCCCTTGCGCGGGATGTAGGACAGGGCCTTTTCATATGCAGGCTGCAGCTCTTCCTGCGAACCGACGTCGATGCCCATCTCGCGCACGCGTCCGTCCTTCAGGCTGTAGACCCAGCCATGCACCATCAGCTTCTGGCCGCGGGCCCACGCATCCTGCACGATGGTCGAGCGGCACAGGTTGGCCACCTGCTCGATCACGTTCAGTTCGCACAGGCGCGCGTGCTTGAGCTCATCGGTCTCGATCGCATCGAGGATGCCGGTGTGCTTCTGCATCACGTCACCGACGTGGCGCAGCCAGTTGTCGGCCAGGCCGACGCGGGTGTTGTGCAGGCAGGCATGCACACCGCCGCAGCCGTAGTGGCCAACGATCAGGATGTGTTTCACCTTCAGCTGGTCCACCGCGTACTGCACCACGCTCAGGCAGTTCAGGTCGGTGTGCGCGACCACGTTGGCGACGTTGCGGTGCACGAACACTTCGCCCGGGGCCATGCCGATGATCTGGTTGGCCGGCACGCGCGAATCGGAGCAGCCGATCCACAGGTATTCCGGGTGCTGCTGCTTGGCCAGCTGGTGGAAGAACTCGGGGTCTTCCTTCTCGATCCGGTCGGCCCAGTCGCGGTTGTTCTGCAGCAGCTTGTGGATGTCTTTCATGTTCGGGTCCCTGGCGTCGGGTGGGGGCGCGCCGCAGCCGTCCGGCTGCGTCGTCGCGGGAATCTGCGGCGTTCAGTCGCTGCGGGCGGCCTGTTCGCGGTGCCAGCGCATCCACTGCGCCAACTCGGTGGAAGAGGGGGTGCCCAGCTGTTCCAGTTCGGCGATCACCGCACGCTGGTTGGCGTCGGGATGGTTCTGGCTCAGCTTGAGCTTCATCTGCACATGTTCGACCTGGAAACGGAAGCCGACGATGGCGCGCAGCTCCGGGCCATGTTCGGCACGCGTGGCATCGAACTGCCAGGCCTGGCCGACGCTGGCTTCGAAGCGGTCGCTGATCGCGCCGACCAGCTCCGCCAGCGCGCCGGCATCGTCGAAGGTCTGCAGTTGGCCACGCAGCTCGGCAGCAGCGTAGTTCCAGGTCGGTACCCGCGCGGCGGGCTCCTTGTCCGGATACCAGCTGGCCGAGACGTAACCGTGCGGTCCATCGACCAGCACCTTGGCCGCGCCGCTGTGGCGCGACTGCGGGTTGGCGCGGGCCCAGTGGCCGCGCAGTTCGATCTGGTCGCCGTCACGCCGGTACAGCACCGGCATCCGGGTCAGCTCCGGCAGGCCATCGCTGCCGGGGGTGAGCACGGTAACGAACGGGTCGCGCGCCAGCAGGCGGTCCAGCCAGAGCAGGTCGGTCTCGGCGAAGGCGCGCGGGGTGAACATGCAGGGGTCAGGCGCGCCCGCCGAGTGACTGGATCATGCGGCCACGCAGGCCCTCGTCGCTGTCGGCCTGCGGCGGCTGCACTTCGTGCAGGCTGAAGCCGCGCACCAGTGCGTCCTCCTCGTCCAGGCCGTCGTACTCGACGAACTCGGCGTCGAACAACTGCGAACGGGCGGTGTCTTCGCTGTCGTAGCTCAGCGTGTTGCCATCGCTGTCGAGCACTTCGGCAGTGCCGGCCGGGCGAACGCGCAGGCGCGCCCAGATGAGGGTGTTGCCGAGGCTGGCCAGCCACCAGCTGTCGCGCGAGGCGGTGATGTCATTCATGAGCGTATTACCAGAGCGAGGCCAGCCAGAGCAGGGCGGCCATGCCCAGTCCGGACAGCAGGGTCAGCAGCGATACCCAGGCCGGTGTCGCCAGCCCGGACAGCGAGCGGTCCGGTTGCTGCCGATAGTCGCGTCGCAGCAGCCAGGCCAGGGCATCGGGCTTGAGGAAGGCGCCGCTGCCGAAGCGCGCGGCGAGCGCCGGATGGCGGTCGCGCACGTGCACCAGGGTCAGCGGCCAGAAGATCACGAAGGCACTGAACCCGGCCACTGCAACGCCGACGAAACAGAGGGCGAAGAACAGGGTCATGGGGCGGTACCTCCGTGGTCGTGTGGGGCTTAGAAGTCCGCGCTGCCCGGCGCGCGCGGGTAGGGGATCGCATCGCGGATGTTGGACAGCCCGCAGACGTACACCACCAGGCGTTCGAAGCCCAGGCCGAAGCCGGCGTGCGGCACCGAACCATAGCGGCGGAAATCGCGGTACCAACTGTAGTGCTCGCGATCCAGGCCGAACTGGGCCATGCGCGCGTCCAGCACGTCCAGGCGCTCTTCGCGCTGGCTGCCGCCGATGATCTCGCCGATGCCCGGGGCCAGCACGTCCATCGCGGCAACGGTCTTGCCGTCGTCGTTCAGGCGCATGTAGAAGGCCTTGATGTGCTCCGGATAGTTGGTCACCACCACCGGGCGGCCGACGTGTTCCTCGGTCAGCCAGCGCTCGTGCTCGGTCTGCAGGTCCAGGCCCCATTCGACCGGGAAGTCGAACTTCCTGCCGGACTTCTGCAGCAGGCTGACCGCGTCGGTGTAGTCGATGCGCTCGAACGGTGCGTTGATGAAGTCTTCCAGCTTGGTGATCGCGTTCTTGTCCACGCGCTCGGCAATGAAGGCCAGGTCGTCGCTGCGTTCGTTCAGCACTGCGCGGAACAGGTACTTCAGGAACTCTTCGGCCAGGCGCGCGTCTTCGGCCAGGTCGGCGAAGGCGATTTCCGGCTCGATCATCCAGAACTCCGCCAGGTGGCGGGTGGTGTGGCTGTTCTCGGCGCGGAAGGTCGGGCCGAAGGTGTAGACCTTGCTCAGCGCCAGGCAGTAAGCCTCGACGTTCAGCTGGCCGGACACGGTCAGGAAGGTTTCCTTGCCGAAGAAGTCGCGGCTGAAATCGATCGCGCCCTTCTCGTCACGCGGCAGGTTCACCATGTCCAGGGTGGACACACGGAACATCTGCCCGGCGCCTTCGGCGTCGGAGGTGGTGATGATCGGGGTGCTGATCCAGTTGAAGCCGTTCTCGTGGAAGAAGCGGTGCACGGCCTGGGCCAGGCAATTGCGGATGCGGGTGACCGCGCCGAACAGGTTGGTGCGCGGACGCAGGTGCGCCACTTCGCGCAGGAACTCCGGCGACATCGGCTTGGGCTGGATCGGGTAGGTGAGCGGGTCTTCGACCCAGCCGACCACGTCCAGCGTGCTGGCCTGGATCTCGAACGACTGGCCCTTGCCCTGCGACTTCACCAGCGTGCCGGTGGCGATGACCGAGCAGCCGCTGGTCAGGCGCTTGATCTCATCGAAGTTGGCCAGGCTGTCGCCGGCCACGACCTGGATCGGGGCGAAGCAGGAGCCGTCGCTCACATTCACGAAGGCCAGATTCGCTGAACCGCGCACCGTGCGCACCCATCCGCGTACCGTGACTTCGCCGCCTTCCGGGATCTTCCCGGCAAGCGCATGTTCAACGCTGACCACCGTCATGACTTGAATCCTCTGCTGATCGACTCGATCTGTGAACACGGGAGTTTACCGGTTGCAGCGTTCTGTTTGCGAGGCATTTTTCGTGGCAACGGCTCCTTATAATGTCCCCGTACCTCTGGAGTAGCCCCATGGCCGTCAGCCTGACCCCCATTGCCTTCGAGCGCGTGCAGCGCTTCGTCGCCCAGACCCCCGGCGCGCTGGGCCTGCGTTTCGGCGTGACCAAGACCGGCTGCTCCGGCTGGGGCCACGTGACCGACCTGGCCCGCGATGAGCGCGAGGGCGACACGGTGTTCGAGCAGGAGGGCGTGAAGATCTACGTCGACGCCAAGAGCCTGGCCCTGGTGGACGGCACCGTGATCGACTTCGGCAAGCACGGCCTGAGCGAGACCTTCACGTTCAGCAACCCGAACGCCACCGCCGAGTGTGGCTGCGGCGAGAGCTTCACCACCGACGCCGACAAGGCCTGAGGGCCGGCCACCGGGCATGGCCCGGCGCTGACCAGGCGTGCTCTGGTGGGCGCCGACCTTGGTCGGCACGCTGGGCTCGGCAGGGACCCCACGGATGGAACGACCGCTTTTCACCTATCACCCCAATGCCTACGACCTCTCCTTCGAAGAGGTCGAGGGGATCTGCGACTGCTGCGGACAGGCGCGCGCACTGCGCTATCGCGGACCGTTCTACACCCGCCTGCGCCCGGATTACCTGTGCCCCTGGTGTATCGCCGATGGCAGGGCTGCGGCCAGTTACGAGGGGGAGTTCATCGGCTGGAGCGATATCGAGGGGGTATCCCCGGATCCGGCTGATCCGCCGCCGACCATCGCCCGTGAGCTGCTGCTGGAGATCTGCGAGCGCACCCCGGGCTACTCCTCCTGGCAGCAATCGGTCTGGTTGAGCCATTGCGAACGGCCCTGCGCCTTCCTCGGCTACGCCGGCAGCGACGATCTGCTGCCGATCCTCGACCAGGTCCGGCCGGACGTGGCGGCGGTCAATCCGCGCGACGCCGACTGGGTGCTGGAGCATCTGAGCCGGGACGGGATGATGGTCGGCTGCCTGTTCCAATGCCTGGAATGCGGCCAGCATCGTCTTCACGTCGATCTGGAATGAGCACGTGCCGGACATGGGCCGGCGCTCCCGTTCAGGTTGCCCGGTTTGCGCCCGGTTGCCCGGTGGCGCCGCTTGCCGCATAATGCGCGGCTTCCTGCCTTCCCGGCGGGAATCCTTGCCCCACCGCGGTCTCAACGGCGGGGGGCTGTCCGGCCGCAAGGCCACATCCGAAAGGTAGAAAAAACATGAGTCGTCATTACGAAATCGTGTTCATGGTCCACCCGGACCAGAGCGAGCAGGTCCCGGCCATGATCGAGCGCTACAAGTCGCTGGTCGAGAACGGCAACGGCACCATCCACCGTCTGGAAGACTGGGGCCGCCGCCAGCTGGCGTACCCGATCCAGAACCTGGTGAAGGCCCACTACGTGCTGATGAACATCGAAGCCGACCAGGCCGTTCTGAACGAACTGACCGAAAGCTTCCGCTTCAACGACGCCGTGCTGCGCAACCTGGTCATCAAGCGTGACGAGGCTGACACCGAGCAGTCGCTGATCATGAAGAGCAAGGACGAGAAGGGTGACAAGCCGGAGCGCGGTGAGCGCCGTCGTCGTGACGACGAAGAGGGCGAGTCCACCACCACCGCTGACAACGAAGCCGGCGACGACGCCGCTTCCGCCGCCTAAGGAGCCTTCCCATGTCCAAGTTCTTCCGTCGCCGCAAGTTCTGCAAGTTCACGGCTGAAGGTGTGAAGGAGATCGACTACAAGGATCTCAACACCCTGCGCCAGTACCTGACCGAGAACGGCAAGATCGTGCCGAGCCGCGTCACCGGTACCAAGTCGAAGTACCAGCGCCAGCTGGCGACCGCCGTCAAGCGCGCTCGCTTCCTGGCCCTGATCCCGTACACCGACAACCACGACGTCTGATGCCCGGCGGGGCGGCCCGGTGCCGCCCCCGCTGTGCCAGCTATTCGGACAGCCTTTGTTGCGGGGCATCGCCTCGCTAACGAATAACTCATCTGGAGCAATACCATGCAGCTGATCCTCCTGCAGAAAGTCACCAACCTCGGCAACCTGGGCGACCTGGTCGACGTGAAGCCGGGCTACGGCCGTAACTTCCTCGTGCCGCAGGGCAAGGCCGTTCCGGCCACCGAGAGCAACAAGGCCGAGTTCGAAGCCAAGCGCGCCGAATACGAAGCCAAGGCCCAGGCCATCCACGCCGACGCTGACGCCCGCAAGGCCAAGCTGGACGGCGCGAGCGTGACCATCCCGGCCAACGCTTCGACCGAAGGCAAGCTGTACGGCTCGGTCGGCGCCCGCGAAATCGCCGATGCCTTCACCGCTGCCGGCCTGCCGGTCAGCAAGAGCGAAGTCATCCTGGGCGAAGGCGCCTTCCGCAACATCGGCGAGTACGACGTGCTGATCCACCTGCACGCCGACGTCGAGACCACCGTCAAGGTCGTCGTCGTCGCCGAAGCCTGATCCCACGCCGCAAGGCCTGGCATCACCGCAGAACGGGCGCCCGCAAGGGTGCCCGTTTTGTTTTATGGCTCCGTTTCGTGGCGTGCGGCCACGTCCGGCCGACGGGGTGGGGCTGGACAATGTTCCACGCCCATTCGTAGAACACGGCCACATCGGTATACTCAGGGCGTCACACCCGTTCCACGGGCATCGATCCCAGCAGGATCAATGACTTGGAGGGTAAACGCAGGCCGCTTGCCGGCCCCAGTCCGGAACCCCTATGCGTCTTTCCACGATCAAGCTGTCCGGCTTCAAGTCGTTCGTCGATCCGACCACCCTGCACCTGCCGACCAACATGACCGGCGTGGTGGGCCCCAATGGCTGCGGCAAGTCGAACATCATCGATGCCGTGCGCTGGGTCATGGGCGAGAGTTCGGCCAGCCGCCTGCGTGGCGACTCGCTGACCGACGTGATCTTCTCCGGGTCCAATGCCCGCAAGCCGGTCTCGCAGGCTACCGTCGAGCTGATCTTCGACAACTCCGACCACACGATCTCCGGCGAATACGCCTCGTTCAACGAAATCTCGGTCAAGCGCACGGTCAGCCGCGACGGCACCAGCAACTATTACCTCAACGGCACCAAGTGCCGCCGTCGCGACATCACCGACCTGTTCCTCGGCACCGGCCTGGGCCCGCGCAGCTACTCGATCATCGAGCAGGGCATGATCAGCCAGATCATCGAGGCGCGCCCGGAAGACCTGCGCGTGTATCTGGAAGAGGCAGCCGGCATCTCCAAGTACAAGGAGCGCCGCAAGGAGACCGAGACCCGCATCCGCCACACCCGCGAGAACCTGGACCGGCTGGGCGACCTGCGCGACGAGATCAGCAAGCAGCTCGAACACCTCAAGCGCCAGGCCAGGCAGGCCGAGCAGTACCAGGCCCTGCAGGAAGAGCGCCGGATCAAGGATGCCGAGTGGAAGGCGCTGGAATTCCGTGGTCTCGACGGTCGCCTGTCGAAGCTGCGCGAAGGCCTGTCGCAGGAAGAGACCAAGCTGCAGCAGCTGATCGCCGACCAGCGTGATGCCGAGGCCCGCATCGAGACCTCGCGCGCGCGGCGCGAAGAGGCCGCCGACGCGCTCAACACCGCGCAGGCCGCGGTCTACCAGGTTGGCAGCACGCTGGCGCGCCTGGAACAGCAGATCCAGCACCAGCGCGAGCTGTCGCAGCGCCTGCACAAGGCGCGCGATGAAACCCAGCAGGCCCTGGCCGAACTGGGCCAGCACATCAGCGGCGACGAGGCCAAACTGAGGGTGCTGCGCGAGGCAGTGGAGGCCGCCACCCCGCAGCTGGAAGCGCTGCAGGAAGAGAACGAGATCAAGCAGGAAAGCCTGCGCGAGGCCGAAGACCGGCTGGCCAGTTGGCAGCAGCGCTGGGAGCAGCACACCTCGCAGAGTTCGGAGGCGTCGCGCGCCGGTGATGTCGAGCGCACGCGCGTGGACTACCTGGACAAGCAGATCCTCGACGCCGACCGGCGTCGCGAGGCCCTGGCCGCCGAGCGCGCCGGGCTGGACGTGGACGCGCTGGAAGAAGCCTTCGAGCAGCTGCACCTGCAGCACGACACGCAGAAGGCCGCGCTGGATGAACTGAGCGAAGACGTCGAGCTGCGCAAGCAGGGCGTGGCGGCCGTGCAGGAACAGCAGCGCAATGGCCAGAACGAACTGGCCGAACTGCGCAAGCAGGCCAACGGCCTGCGCGGTCGCCTGGCCTCGCTGGAAACCCTGCAGCAGGCCGCGCTGGGCCAGGAGCAGGGCGCGGCCGTCGCGTGGTTGAAGGCGCGCGGGCTGGATTCGGCGGCACGTGTCGGCGAACGCCTGGACGTCGATGCCGGTTGGGAAAACGCGGTGGAAAGTGCGCTCGGCCAGCTGATCGAAGGCGTGCTGGTCGATGACCCGGGCAGCCTGGTCAACGCCCTTGGCGAACTCGGCGACGGCCACATTGCGCTGGTCGCCAGCGCGGATGCCGAGGTCAAGGCTGCACCGACGTCGCTGGCCGCACGCGTGCGTGGCCCGGCGGCGATCCGTCGCCTGCTCGCGCACCTGCATGGTGCCAAGGACCTGTCCGAGGCGAAGGCCCTGCAGGCCAGCCTTCCGGAAGGCGATTCGATCATCACCCAGAGCGGCGAGCGCCTGGGCCAGGGCTGGCTGCGCGTGTCGCGCTCCGGTGCAGCCCAGCAGGGCGCGCTACTGCGCGAACGCGAGATCAACGAGCTGCGCGAGCAGATCGAGCAGCTGCAGGACCGCGAGGCCGAGCTGGAAGAACAGCTGGCCGGTTTCCGCGAGCAGCTGCAGGCGGCTGAACAGCAGCGCGAAGACGCGCAGCGTGCGCTGTACCAGGCCCACCGCGCGGTGTCCGAGCTGGCTGGCCAGCTGCAGGGCCAGCAGGGCAAGGTAGAGGCTGCACGCACGCGCATCGACCGCATCGAAGGCGAGCTGAAGCAACTGCAGGAAACGATTGAAGCCAACAACGCGCAGGCGCGCGAAGCGCGCTCGCGGTTGGAGAACGCGGTCAGCAGCATGGGTGATCTGGAGTCGACCCGGCAGCGGCTGGAGGGCGAGCGCCGCCAGCTGACCGAGGCGCGCGACCTGGCCCGCGATGCTGCCCGTGCAGTGCGCGAGCGCTCGCATTCGCTGGCCCTGACCCTGGAATCGCAGCGTGCGCAGCTGGCCTCGTTGAGCCAGGCGCTGGAGCGCATGGGCACCCAGCGCGGGCAGCTGGATTCGCGGCTGGGCGAGCTGCATTCACAGCTGGACGAAGGTGATTCGCCGGTCGAATCGTTGCAGGCCGAGCACCAGAATGCACTGGAAGAGCGCGTGCGCGCCGATCGCGTGCTGACCGAAGCGCGTACGTTGCTGGACGGCATCGACGCCGAGCTGCGCAATTACGAGCAGACCCGTCACCAGCGTGACGAACAGGCGCTGGCCCAGCGCGAGCGTATTTCGCAGCGCAAGCTGGACCAGCAGGCGCTGGTGCTGAGCGCGGACACCCTGCAGGCGGCGGTGGAAAAGGCCGGCTTCGTGCTGCAGGACGTGCTCAACGCACTGCCCGAGGATGCGCGCCTGGGCGACTGGGAGCAGGCCGTGCATCAGATCGACGCACGCATGCGCCGGCTGGAGCCGGTCAACCTTGCGGCCATCCACGAGTACGGCGAGGCTTCGCAGCGCTCGGATTACCTGGATTCGCAGCACACCGACCTGACTACGGCGCTGGAAACCCTCGAGGATGCCATCCGCAAGATCGACCGCGAGACCCGCGGCCGTTTCAAGGACACCTTCGACCGCGTCAATGCTGGCGTGCAGGCGCTGTACCCGCGCCTGTTCGGTGGCGGCCACGCCTACCTGGAGCTGACCGGTGAAGACCTGCTCGACACCGGTGTGACCATCATGGCGCGCCCGCCGGGCAAGCGCGTGTCCAGCATCTCGCTGCTGTCCGGCGGCGAGAAGGCGATGACGGCAGTGGCGCTGGTGTTCGCCATCTTCCAGCTGAACCCCGCGCCATTCTGCCTGCTGGACGAGGTGGACGCGCCGCTGGACGAAGCCAACGTCGGCCGGCTGGCCAACATGGTCAAGGAAATGAGCGAGAAGGTGCAGTTCCTGTTCGTCAGCCACAACAAGGCGACGATGGAGGCCGCGCACCAGCTCTCGGGCGTGACCATGCGCGAACCGGGCGTCAGCCGCCTGGTCAGCGTGGACCTGGAAGAAGCCGCGCGATTGGCGGGCGCGGCCTGACGTGCCATCCTAGTTACCTGAATGAACTAGCCGGAGAACCTATCGAATGTCCGACACGGCACTGTTGCGCATCGGCATCCTGGCCGCCGGCCTGCTGTTGATCGCCGCGATCTTCCTGTTTGGCCGTCCGAAGAAGAAGCCCCAGGGACGCCGCGTGGAAAGCGCGGAACCGGCCAGCGGCGAGCGCCGCGAACCGGTATTGGGCGAGGACGGCGTTGTCGTGGCCGATGGCCGCGTCGAACCGGGCATGGGCACGGAAGGCGAACAGGCCGAACTCGGCCTGGGCGATACCGACCCGGGCGCCAGCGATCTCGGCAAGCGCGCCACCCAGGATTTCGACAAGATCGTTTCGCTGTTCGTGGCCGCCCGGGCCGGCGAGCAGCTGCGCGGCGAAGACATCGTGGTAGCGGCGGAGAAGACCGGCCTGGTGTTCGGCCACATGAACGTGTTCCACCGTCTGGTGGAAGGCCATCCCGAGCGCGGGCCGATCTTCTCGATGGCCAGCATCATGAAGCCAGGCAGCTTCGACATGGCCAACATCCGTGCCATGGAAACCCCGGCCATCGCCTTCTTCCTGACCCTGCCGGCGCCGCTGACCGCGCTGGATGCCTGGGAGAAGATGCTGCCGACGGTGCAGCGCATGGCCGAACTGCTGGATGGCGTGGTGCTGGATGACAGCCGCAACGCCCTGGGTCGCCAGCGCATCGCGCACATCCGTGACGAGCTGCGCGCCTACGACCGTCAGCACCAGGCGCCGCCGCTGACCAAGACCCCGCGCTGGTGAGCGCCATGGCGTGCCGACCAACGGTCGGCACCCACCCCGACCAACGGTCGGCACCCACAACAGTAGATCCACGCCCTGCGTGGATGGGGTCTACGCCGGTACGCCGGCCACCTTGGCAAACGCGCGGCGGAACGCGGCCATCTCGTCCTCGCTGCCGACGGTCACGCGCACGTGCTGCGGCCAGATCGGCCAGCTGCGCCCGATCACCACACCGTTGTCGGCCATCGCCTTGGCGAACGTGCTGCCGTCGCGTTGCACGTCGACCACGAAGCAGTTCGCTTCCGACGGCAGGCAGCTGAAACCACGCTTGCCCAGCCATGCGATGGTGGCCTGGCGCACCTTGGCGTTCTGCAGGCGACGCTGCGGAATCAGCTGCGGATCCTGCAGGCTGGCCAGCGCCGCCGCCAGCGCGGGCACCGGTAGCGGGTTGTCGCCGGGGCTGGCCAGCTCGCGCAGACGCTCGGGATGTGCGGCCGCCAGGCCCAGGCGCAGGCCGGCCATGCCGTACAGTTTGGAGAATGTACGCAGTACGATCAGATCGTCGCGCTGCGCCACCTGCGCGATCAGGCTGGGCTGCTCGCTGTATTGCAGGTAGGCCTCGTCGACCAGCACGCGGGTGGAAGCAGGCTTGTGGGCCAGCAGCCAGGCGAGCTCATCCGGTGGGCTGATCGAACCGGTCGGGTTGTTCGGATTGCACACGTACAGCAGCCCGGTCGGGCGCGCATGCGCGGCTGCGACCATCGCACGCAGGTCGTGTGCGCCGTCATTGCGCAGCGGCACCTTCTGCACGTGTGCACCATGTGCGGCAGCGACCTCGCCCAGGGTCTCGAAGGTGGGGTCGGCCACCACCAGTCCCGCCTGCGGGCCGGTCCACAACGTGGCGGCGCGGTTCAATGGTTCGCTCGAGCCCGGATAGAGGCGCACATGGTCGGCCGGGATACGGGCCTGCTCGATGAAGGCATCGCGCACCTGTGCCGCCAGGGCGAAGCGGTAGCGGCCGCAGCTGGCGATGCTGTCGCGCGCCGCCTGCTGGGCAGCGGGGGAGGGGCCGTAGGGGCATTCGTTGAAGTTCAGTAGTACCGCGCCTTCGGCAGGGGCCGCACCGACGGTGGCCGCGGATTGGGCCTGGCCACGCAGCGGCAGGCCGCTGCCGGCGACGGCAAGGCTGGCACCGGCCAGCTGCAGGAAGCGTCTACGGGAGTCAGGCAGGGTCATGGGCAGGATTCCGATGGGGCCGTCGCACGCTAGCGCCGGCGTGAGCGGGCGGCAAGGTGCTTTTTGTGGCGTCGAGCCATGCTCGACTACAGACGTGCCAACCAAGGTTGGCACCTACCGGAGCGAGGAGTGCCCGTCGAGCACGCTCGACGCTGCAAAGGCGGGGCGTTACAGGGCCTGACGGCCGGGCGCGGTAGAATCCCCGGCCATCCCAGAACCACCGGATCCCGATGAGCCCCAGCCCCGCCGAACGCGCCGAAGATCTCCGCCGGCAGATCGCCCAGGCCAACCGCGCCTACCACGAGCTGGACGCGCCGGAGATCCCCGACGTCGACTACGACCGGATGGTGCGCGAGCTGGAAGCGTTGGAGCGCGAGCACCCGGAACTGGCCCGTGCCGACAGCCCGACCCAACAGGTTGGTGCACGCCCGTCCGGCCGCTTCCCCGAAGTGCGCCATGCGGTGCCGATGCTGTCGCTGTCCAATGCCTTCAGCGATGAGGAAGTGGCCGACTTCGTGCGCCGCATCGATGAGCGCCTGGGCCGCCGCAGCCTGCAGTTCTCGGCCGAACCGAAGATGGATGGCCTGGCGATCAGCCTGCGCTACGAGGACGGTCATTTCGTACTCGGCGCAACCCGCGGTGATGGCAGTACCGGCGAGGACGTGACCGCCAACCTGCGTGAAATCGGCGATGTTCCCAAGCGCCTGCACGGCAAGGACTGGCCGGATGTGCTGGAGGTGCGTGGCGAGGTGTACATGGCCCGCGCCGACTTCGAGGCCTACAACGAACGTGCGCGCCAGCAGGGCGGCAAGGTGCTGGCCAATCCGCGCAACGCGGCAGCGGGTTCACTGCGCCAGCTCGATCCGAAGATCAGTGCGCAGCGCCGGCTGAGTTTCTTCGCCTACGGCACCGGTGAAGTGCAGGGCGGCGAGCTGCCGGACACCCATTCGGGCACGCTGGCCCAGCTCGGCGCCTGGGGCTTCCCGGTCAGCGGGTTGTGCAAGGTGGTGCAAGGCGCCGACGGCCTGCTCGGCTACTACCGTGACATCGGCGAGCGTCGCGATGGCCTGCCGTTCGACATCGATGGTGTGGTCTACAAGCTGGATGACCGCGCCGGCCAGCAGGCCATGGGGTTTGTCTCGCGTGCGCCACGCTGGGCCATCGCGCACAAGTTCCCGGCACAGGAGCAGAGCACCACGGTGGAGGCGATCGAGATCCAGATCGGCCGCACCGGTGCCGCCACGCCGGTCGCGCGGCTGGCACCGGTGGCTGTGGCCGGCGTGATCGTGTCCAATGCCACGTTGCACAATGCCGATCAGATCGCGCGTCTCGATGTGCGTGTCGGTGACAGCGTGATCGTGCGACGTGCTGGCGACGTGATTCCGGAAGTGGTCAGCGTCATCCTCGACCGCCGTCCACAGGGCACCTCGCCCTGGCAGATGCCGACGCGCTGCCCGGTGTGCGGCTCGGAAATCGTGCGCGAGGAAGGTGCAGCTGCGTGGCGCTGTTCGGGCGAACTGTCCTGCCCTGCGCAGCGCAAGGAGGCCATTGCCCATTTCGCTTCGCGCCGTGCGATGGATATCGACGGCCTCGGCGACAAGTACATCGAAACCCTGGTCGACGCCGGCATCGTCAGGAGCGTGGCCGATCTGTACCGGCTCAACCGCGACCAGCTGTTGCACCTGAAGCTGGTGCTGGATGCCGAGGACCCTTCCGCACTGGCCGCCGCGCTGAAGCTGCACCTGCCGGCAGAAGGCAGCGGCGCGGTGCTCAATGCGGTGCTCAAGCTGGATGGCAACGATCCGGCGTGGCGCGCGCAGGCGCTGGCACAGCCGGCCAGCTTCGAATGGAACACGAAGAAGATCGCCACCAAATGGGCCGACAACCTGATCGCGGCAATCGACGCCAGTCGCGCAGCCACGCTGGAGCGCCTGCTGTTCGCGCTTGGCATCGAGCACGTCGGCGAGAGCACGGCCAAGGCGCTGGCGCAGTGGTTCGGTGACCTGGAACTGATCCGCCACCTGCCATGGCCGTTGTTCAAGCGCGTGCCGGACATCGGTGGCGAAGTGGCGCGTTCTCTCGGCCATTTCTTCGAGCAGCAGGGCAACCAGCAGGCCATCGACGACCTGCTGCAGGTCGGGCAGGTGCGCATCAGTGATGTGCACGCGCCCAGTGCCAAGCTGCGCGAAGGCCTGGATCTGGCGCAACTGCTGGTCGAATCGGAAATCCCCGGCATCACCCGCCTGCGTGCGGAGAAGCTGGTGGCTGCCTTGCCGGGTGCCCAGGCGGTGCTGGATGCCGAGCATGGCCAGTTCGTCAACGCCGGCCTGCCGGACGACACTGCGCGCGGTCTGGCCGACTGGCTCGATGCCGATGGCCATGGCGCGATGCTGCTGGCAGCCGAGAAGGCGATGCAGCAGATCCTGGCCAAGGCGCCGGCGCTGGCCGAGATCGTGGCCGGCCCGCTGGATGGGCAGACCGTGGTGCTGACCGGCACCCTGGCCCAGCTCACCCGCGATGCCGCCAAGGAACGCCTGGAAGCGCTGGGTGCCAAGGTCTCCGGCAGCGTGTCGAAGAAGACCAGCTTCGTGGTCGCCGGCACCGAGGCCGGCTCCAAGCTGGACAAGGCGCAATCGCTGGGCGTGCCGGTGTGGGACGAAGACCGCCTGCTGGCCTACCTCGCCGAACACGAATGATGACCCCGCCGGGTGCCTGGCACCCGGCATGAAAGACAAAGGAACGCCGATGCAGACCGCCCCGCTGGATTTCCGCCTGGCCACCCGTGCCGACGAAGAACTGTTGATCGCGTTGATGCGCGAGTTCTACGCCGAAGACAGGATCGACTTCGATGACGCGCGCGTGCGTCGCGGCGTGGACGCGCTGCTGGCCGATCCGCGCAATGGCGAAGTGCTGCTGTGGCTGGACGAGGTCGGCGAGGTGGTCGGCTACGCGGTGATCGCGATGGGCTTCAGCCTGGAGCAGGGCGGGCACTTCATGCTGCTGGACGAGCTGTACCTGAGCCATCGCGCGCGCGGTCGTGGTCGCGGCAAGCAGGCGCTGGCCATCTGTGAACAGCGCGCTCGCGGGCGTGGTGTCAGCCGCCTGCGCCTGGAGGTGAACCACCACAACGAACTGGCCCGCCGCCTGTACCTGGCCAGCGGTTACATCGACGACACCCGCGATCTGCTGACCCTGCCGCTCGACCATCCGCGCCCGGAGGGCATCCTGTGAGCGAGGCCCTGCTGCGCGCGCTGCAGCAGCGCGCCACGCTCAACGCGCTGGTGCGCCGCTTCTTCGCCGAGCGCGATGTGCTGGAGGTGGAAACGCCGATCCTGTCGGTGGCAGGCAACACCGAGCCGAACATCGACAGCTTCCATACCGATTTCACCGGCCATGTCGATGCCGGTGGCCGTCGTCGCTGGCTGCGCACTTCGCCGGAATATCCGCTCAAGCGCCTGCTGGCGGCCGGTGTGGGCGACTGCTACGAACTGGGCCGGGTGTTCCGCAACGGCGAGGCCGGTGGCCGCCACAACCCGGAATTCACCATGCTGGAGTGGTATCGGGTCGGCTGGGACCACCACCGGTTGATGGAGGAAACCGCCGAGTTGGTCGGCCAGGCGCTGGCCCTGGTCGGACGCCGTGCAACGCTGCGTGTGTTGAGTTACCGCGAGCTGTTCCAGCAGCACGTGGGCCTGGATCCGTTCGAGGCCGATGAAGCCGCGCTGCGTGTTGCACTTGGCGACGTGCACATCGACCCGGTCGGGTTGACCCGTGATGACTGGCTGGACCTGTTGATGACCCACCACATCCAGCCGCAGTTCGATGACGCGGTGATGACCGTGGTGCATGACTGGCCGGCCAGCCAGGCCGCGCTGGCCCGCATCCGTCCGGGCACGCCGCCGCTGGCCGAGCGTTTCGAGCTGTACCTGGGTGCAGTGGAGCTGGCCAACGGCTATCACGAACTGAACGACGCCCACGAGCAGCGCGCCCGGTTCCAGCGGGACCAGCAGCGCCGCCACGAACGTGGACAGGTGCAGCCGGCCGTGGACGAGGCACTGCTGTCGGCGTTGCCGTCGATGCCTGCCTGTGCTGGCGTGGCGGTGGGCGTCGATCGCCTGTTGATGGCGATGAACCGCACGCCACGCATCGCCGATGTGCTGGCCTACGACTTCGCCCACGCGTGATCCCCGCGTGTTGCTGAACATCGCAGGCTGAACGAAACGCGGGTTCGGTGCGCTTGCGTCGGTAAGCACGATGATGCTCTTATCACGGCCAATGCCGGACACTGGCATCCAGTTCATCCATTCCTGCTGGGGAAGGCTTTGGTCAAGTGGTTCGCGGTTGTCGCTGCACCGGTGTACTCCATTGCGCTCTGGGGTGCCTGGCTGCCGTCGCCGGCGTCGGCCCAGCAGGTGGGCTACGACGATGAAGTGGTGACCTGCGAATCACGCGACATGGGTTGGGTGCACTGCGATATCGAGGTTGCCAACGGCGTCGACCTGGTGCGCCAGCTGTCGAGCAACAGCTGCATCCGCGGCAGCGAGTGGGGCACTGACCGCAGTGGTGTGTGGGTCACCCTGGGCTGCCGTGCCGAGTTCCGCGCCCGGCGCGCAGCGGGCGCGGCGCCGCCGGCTGACAGCTCGGGCAAGCGCCTGGTGCGCCGTGTGGTGCGCTGCGAGTCCAATGGCCGTCCGCAGAGTTGCCCGGTACGACTCGATGGCGCGCCGGTGCGCCTGCTGCGCCAGTTGTCGGTGTTGCCGTGCCGCGAAGGGCAGGGCTGGGGCTATAAGCGCAATGAAGTCTGGACCAGCCGTGGCTGCCAGGGTGACTTCGAAGTGGCCGATGACGATGGCCGCTTCGTCGACATGCCGCGCCGCCTGACCTGCGAATCGAAGTCGAAGAAGCGGCGCTTCTGCGGTGCCAGCATCTCGGTTGGCGCCGTGGTCTCCGAGCAGCTGTCCAGCACGCCCTGCGAGGAAGGCAGTACCTGGGGCTGGAGCCGCAACGGGATCTGGGTGGACGGCGGCTGCCGCGCCGAATTCTCGGTGAATTGAGCCCGGGCAGGCTCCAACCCTGCGGGGCGTGGCCCTACAATGGGCCCATGAACACTGCCTCTGACATCGACTACGCCCGTTACGACCACATCCGCCCGATCCTGTGGACCGGCGATGCCCTGCAACTGCTGGACCAGCGCAAGCTGCCGTTCGTGGTCGAGCACGTGGTCTGCCATGACAGTGACGAGGTTGCCAGCGCGATCCACGCATTGACCGTGCGTGGCGCGCCGGCGATCGGCATTGCCGCTGCCTGGGGTGTCGTGCTGGCTGCACGCGAGGTGCAGGCCGCCGATGGTGCGCACGCCCTGCAGCAGCTGGAACCGGCCCTGCAGCGCCTCAATGCGTCGCGCCCGACTGCGGTCAACCTGGCCTGGGCGCTGGCGCGCATGCGCCGTTGCCTGAACGCCGCCGGCGCCGACTGGAAGGCGTTGCTGGAATCGGAAGCGCAGGCCATCGCCGAGGAAGACCTGGCCGCCAACCGCCACATGGGTGCACTGGGCGCGGGCCTGATCGAGGCTGGCAGCGGCGTGCTGACCCACTGCAATACCGGCTCGCTGGCCACTGCGGGGTTCGGTACCGCGCTGGGCGTGATCCGCGCCGGCATGGCCCAGCACCGCATCGCCCGCGTGTTCGCCGGCGAGACCCGGCCGTGGCTGCAGGGCGCACGCCTGACCGTGTGGGAACTGCAGCAGGACGGCATCGATGCCACCCTGATCGCCGATTCGGCTGCCTCGCACCTGATGAAGACCGGCGCCGTGCAATGGGTGATCGTGGGCGCGGACCGCATCTGCGCCAATGGCGATACCGCCAACAAGATCGGCACCTACCAGCTGGCCATCGCCGCCCGCCACCACGGGGTCAAGTTCATGGTGGTCGCTCCGTCCTCGACCGTGGACATGGAGACCGTGGACGGCAGCCAGATCGAGATCGAGCAGCGCGACCCGGGTGAGCTGTACGGCGTGGGGGGTACCCGTACCGTCGCCGAGGGCATTGCTGCCTGGAACCCGGTGTTCGACGTCACCCCGGGCGAGCTGATCGACGCCATCGTGACCGAGCGCGGGGTCATCCTGAACCCGACCGCCGGGAACATGCGCACCGCCTTCGGCGGCTGAGGCGGGCAGGAAGGTCCCGGGGTCGGATCCCTTTTCGCAGGAAAGGGCTCTGACCCCAGGCAGGCCTCATCCACGCACGGCGTGGATCTACTGATTTCGCGCAGCCGAGCATGGGCTCGGCTCTACAGGGGCGGTATGGGGCTCTAAGTTCCTGATTTGTGCCGGTAAAATCCCCGTAAAGGGAGGCGGAAAACGGCCTGTTGTGGTAGTATCCGCAGGTTGAATCGAGGTTCCGGCGCGACCCCCTCCCGCAGAGGGCTGCGCCGGACTGGACCGCTACCAGACAACGGAACCCGAATGGCAGAAACCGCCAAGGAAATCATCCAGGTCAACCTGGAAGACGAGATGCGCAAGAGCTACCTCGATTACGCCATGAGCGTGATCGTGGGCCGCGCGCTGCCGGATGCGCGCGACGGCCTCAAGCCGGTGCATCGCCGCGTGCTGTACGCGATGAACGAACTCAACGCGCACAGCAACAAGCCCTACTTCAAGTCGGCGCGTATCGTCGGTGACGTCATCGGTAAGTACCACCCGCATGGCGATCAGTCGGTGTACGACACGCTGGTGCGCTTGGCACAGCCGTTCTCGCTGCGCTACATGCTGGTCGACGGCCAGGGTAACTTCGGTTCGATCGACGGCGACTCCGCTGCAGCAATGCGATACACCGAGGCGCGCATGTCGCGCCTGGCGCATGAGCTGATGGCGGACATCGACAAGGAAACCGTCGATTTCCAGCCCAACTACGATGAAAAGGAACTGGAGCCGACGGTCATGCCGACCCGGTTCCCGAACCTGCTGGTCAATGGTTCGGCTGGCATCGCGGTGGGCATGGCGACCAACATTCCGCCGCACAACCTGAGCGAATCGATCAACGCCTGTATCGCGCTGATCGACAACCCGGACATCGATGTCGACGGCCTGATGGAATACATCCCGGGCCCGGATTTCCCGACTGCCGGCATCATCAACGGCACTGCCGGCATCGTCGCCGGCTACCGCACCGGCCGTGGCCGCGTGCGCATCCGTGCCAAGGCCGATATCGAAGTGGCCGACAACGGCCGCGAATCGATCATCGTCACTGAAATTCCTTACCAGGTGAACAAGGCGCGTCTGATCGAGAAGATCGCCGAGCTGGTCAAGGAAAAGAAGATCGAAGGCATCAGCGAGCTGCGCGATGAGTCCGACAAGGACGGCATGCGCATCTACATCGAGATCAAGCGCGGTGAATCTGCCGAGGTTGTGCTGAACAACCTGTACCAGCAGACGCAGATGGAATCGGTGTTCGGCATCAACATGGTGGCGCTGGTCGATGGCCGCCCGCAGTTGATGAACCTCAAGCAGATGCTGGAGGCGTTCGTCCGCCACCGTCGCGAAGTGGTCACCCGCCGCACCGTGTTCGAGCTGCGCAAGGCGCGCGCCCGTGCCCACGTGCTGGAAGGCCTGACCGTTGCGTTGGCCAACATCGACGAGATGATCGAACTGATCAAGACCTCGCCGAACCCGAACGAAGCCCGCGAGCGCATGCTGGCCCGCGTGTGGGAGCCGGGCCTGGTCGGTGCGATGCTGGGTGCGGCCGGTGCCGAGGCCTCCCGTCCGGAAGACCTGCCCAAGGGCGTGGGCCTGATCGAGGGCGGCTACCAGCTGACCGAGATCCAGGCCACCCAGATCCTGGAAATGCGGCTGCACCGCCTGACCGGGCTGGAGCAGGACCGCCTGACCGACGAGTACAAGCAGCTGCTGGAAGTGATCGCCGGGCTGATCCACATCCTGGAAGATCCCGACCGCCTGCTGCAGGTGATCCGCGAGGAGCTGGTCAACGTCAAGGCCGAATTCGGCGACGAACGTCGCACCGAAATCCGCCACAGCGAAGAGGACCTGGACATCCTCGACCTGATCGCGCCGGAAGACGTGGTGGTTACCGTGTCGCATGCCGGTTACGTGAAGCGGCAGCCGGTGAGCGTATACCGCGCACAGCGCCGTGGTGGCCGTGGCCGCAGCGCGGCGGCGACCAAGGAAGAGGATTTCATCGAACAGCTGTGGCTGGTCAACACGCACGACACGCTGCTGACCTTCACCAGCTCGGGCAAGGTGTTCTGGCTGCCGGTCTACCAGCTGCCCGAAGCCGGTTCCAACGCCCGCGGCCGTCCGATCATCAACTGGATCCCGCTGGAGCCGGGCGAACGCGTGCAGGCCGTGCTGCCGGTGCGCGAGTACGCCGATGGCCAGTTCGTGTTCTTCGCCACGAAGAACGGTACGGTCAAGAAGACCCCGCTGAGCGAGTTCGCCTTCCGCCTGGCCCGCGGCAAGATCGCGATCAACCTGGACGAGGGCGATGCGCTGGTCGGCGTCGGCTTGACCGACGGCGAGCGCGACATCCTGCTGTTCGCCTCCAACGGCAAGACCGTGCGCTTCGGTGAAGACAAGGTCCGGTCGATGGGCCGTACCGCCACCGGCGTGCGCGGCATCAAGATGCCGCCGGGCGAGGAAGTGGTCAGCCTGATCGTGGCCGAGAGTGCCGGTGGCATCGAGGACGAGAACGAGGACGACAATGGTGTCGAGGACGCCGCGGCCAGCGCTGACGCGGTGATCGACGGCGCCGACGACGCCAGCGTTCAGTACATCCTTACCGCCACCGAGAACGGCTACGGCAAGCGCACCCCGCTGCCGGACTACCCGCGCAAGGGCCGTGGTACGCAGGGCGTGATCGGCATCCAGACCACCGAGCGCAACGGCAAGCTGGTCGCCGCAGTGCTGATGGGCTCCAGCGACGAAGTCCTGCTGATCTCCGATGGTGGCACCCTGGTGCGTACGCGTGGCTCGGAAATCAGCCGCGTCGGCCGCAACACCCAGGGCGTGACCCTGATCCGCCTGTCCAAGGACGAGAAGCTGCAGGCGGTGGAGCGCATGGATGCCTCGATCGACGAGGACGAGGATGAGGTGGCAGTGCCTGGCCCGGCCCCGGCCGCGACCACGACCGATGGCGCCCCGGCGGCTTCCAGCAGCGAGGACGCCGCACAGGAGTGATCCTGCCGCAAGGTTGAGCTACGCGACGACGCCGGCCCTGTGCCGGCGTCGTCGTATCCGGATGCCGCACATACGCGCGCGCTTCACGTCGGCGGTGGGATAACGGCGCATGCTGCCCCCGGAGATCGACGATGTCCGCCACGCCGCCGTCCGCTCCTGCTCCCGTCCGCGCCTCCCGGCATCCTCTCGTTACCGTGCTGTCGCTGCTGCTGGTCCTGCTCGGCCTGGTCATCGGCGGGCTCGGCGCGTGGTTGCTCAGCCTGGGCGGCTCGGCGTACTACGCCATCGCCGGGGCCGGCCTGCTGGCCAGTGGCCTCCTGTTGTTCGGCAATCGCCGCAGCGGCGCGCTGCTGTATGCGCTGGTGTTCGCCGGTACGCTGTTGTGGACCTGGTGGGAGTCGGGCAGCGACTACTGGCGCTGGGTACCGCGGCTCGGCCTGGTGACCGCGCTTGGCATCGTGCTGGCGCTGCTGGCGCCCACCCTCCACCAACCGGTTTCCAGGCGCCTGTCGCGCAGCGTGGCCGGCGTGCTGATGCTGGTGTTCGTCGCTGCCTTCGGATTGGCGTTCGCGCCGCACGGCGAAGTGGACGGGCACCAGCCGTTCCCGGAAGGCGCGGCCAGCGTCGGGCTGGAACCGACCCGCGACACCACCGGCCTGCAGCCGGCCGACCAGCCTGCCGAAGGGGACTGGCCGGCGTGGGGGCGCAGCAATGCCGCCACCCGCTATTCGCCGCTGCAGCAGATCACCCCGGCCAACGTGGCCACGCTGCAGCTGGCCTGGCAGTTCCGCACCGGCGATATGCCGAAGAAGCGCTGGGGTGCGGAAACCACGCCACTGAAGATCGGCGACCGTCTGTACCTGTGCACCGCCCGCAACCGCCTGATTGCACTGGATGCGGCCAGCGGCAAGGAAGTGTGGCGGTTCGATCCGAAGGTAAAGGACGCTTCGATTCCATACACCGCCGCCTGCCGTGGCGTGAGTTATTACGAGCAACCGGCCACGCCGATCCCCGCCGATGCCGCATTGGCCGATGCCGCTGCTGATCTGGCGTTGCCGGAACCGCCGCCCAGTGCCACCCGCAGCGCTGCACCGGGCAGTCGTCCGGCATGCTGGGCGCGCATCATCGAGGGCACGCTGGACGGGCGCATCATCGCGGTGGATGCCGACAGTGGCCGCCCCTGTGCGAATTTCGGCAACAACGGCCAGGTCGACATCACTCTGGGCATGGGCGAGGTGCCACCGGGCTATGTGTCGATCACCTCGCCACCGGCCATCGTGCGCGGGGTGATCGTCACCGGCCACCAGGTGCTGGATGGTCAGCGCCGCGACGCGCCATCGGGGGTGATCCAGGCCTACGATGCGATCACCGGCAAGCTGCGCTGGGCGTGGGACATGGACCAGCCCGAACGCAGCGGCCTGCCGCCGCATGAGCAGACCTACACGCGCGGCACGCCGAACATGTGGACCACCGCGACCGGTGATGAGGCGCTGGGGCTGGTCTATCTGCCGCTGGGCAATTCCGCTGGCGATTACTGGAGTGGCTCACGCACGGAAAACCAGAACCGCTACGCGACGTCGCTGGTGGCGATCAATGTGGCCACGGGCAAGCCGGCCTGGCATTTCCAGGCGGTGCGCAAGGATGTGTGGGACTACGACCTGGGTTCGCAGGCCAGCCTGATCGATTACCCGACGGCGGCTGGCAAGGTGCCGGCGCTCCTGCTGCCGACCAAGCAGGGTGATCTCTACATCCTTGACCGCCGCAACGGCCAGCTGCTGACCGCCGCCGAAGAGCGCAGGGTGCCGGTCGGCGGTGTCGAACCGGAACAACGCTCACCCACGCAGCTGTTCTCGCTGTATCACACGCTGCGCCGGCAGCATGACCTGACCGAGCGCGACATGTGGGGCATCACCCCGGTCGACCAGCTGATCTGCCGCATCCAGTTCCGCAAGGCGTACTACGAAGGCTTCTACACCCCGCCGAGCAGTGATCGCCATTCCATCGAATATCCCGGCTACAACGGCGGTTCGGATTGGGGAAGTGTGTCCATCGATACACGCCGCGGCGTGATCGTGGCCAACTACAACGACATGCCCAACTACAACCGGCTGGTGCCACGCGCCGAGGCCGACAGGCTGGGCTGGCTGCCACGCGAGAAGGTCCGGTTCGACAAGGGCGGCGCCGAAGGCGCGGGCGACCCACAGGTGGGCACGCCCTACGCCATCCAGGTGAACGCCGGTTGGCGCCTGCCTTTCACTGGTCTGCTGTGCAAGCAGCCACCCTATGGCGGCATCCGGGCCATCGACCTGCGCACCGGCAAGCTGCTGTGGGACCGTCCGTTCGGCAGTGCGCGCGGCAACGGACCATTCGGCATCCGTTCGGGCCTGCCCATCGAGATCGGCACGCCGAACAATGGCGGTTCGGTAGTCACCGCCAGCGGCCTGATCTTCATCGCCGCCGCCACTGATGACCTGCTGCGCGCCATCGACCTGAAGACCGGCAAGGAGCTGTGGCATGCCAAGCTGCCCGCGGGTGGCCAGGCCAATCCGATGGTGTACGCGCAGGGCGGGCGCCAGTACGTGGTGATCATGGCTGGCGGCCACCATTTCATGGAAACCCCGAACGGCGATTACGTGATGGCCTACGCACTGCCGAAATAGCGCTGCCGGCCTGAGTGCGGCCTACGGGCTGTGACCGCTGGTCGCTGAAGTTGCGCTGGCGACCGGGCAGCATCCATCATCGGAACAGGACGGGGCCGGCCAACGCCCCCAGGGAAGGAAACGCATGCTGAACTCCGAACGCCTGCCGGGGCGTGCCACCCGGTTGCTGGCAGGACTGCTTCTGCTTGGCCCTTGCCTGTGGACAAGCGCGCAGGCGTCGCCCCAGCCCGCGGCACGCAAGTTGCCCAGCGGTGCCGAACTGATCGCAGGCGATGCGCGCTCTCTGAGCCCCGCTCATGCGCCTTGCATGGCGGCCGCAGGCACCGCGCTGGACGCCCGTCGCCGTTGTGCCGACGCTGAACTCAAGGTGCACGACGATGCACTCAATGCCGCCTACAGCGCGGCGCGCTCCACACTGACCGCCAGTGATCAGCAGGTGCTGCGCGATCTGCAGCGGCAATGGCTGCGCCAGCGCGACAACCGGTGCCCGGAAGGCAGCACGGCCGTTGCCCAGCTGGATTCACAGCAGTGCCGCACGCACATGACCCTGCTGCGTGCCCGCCAGTTGCAGGGCGGCGGTGCGGCGGCGCTGGTGGCGGAAGCCAAGGCGGCCCCGGCGCCGGCGCAGGCCGCTGTGCATGCCGCCGATGCCGCGCCCGACAAGCAGGGCAGGATCGTCCTGCGGCCCGGCGAGGGCAGGCTCACACCGGCACTGCAGGTGGTCTTCCAGGTGACCGATTGCAGCGGCACCGACAACGTGACGACCTGCCAGGTGCGGAGCATGGGCGTGACCCGTGGTGGGCGCAACGTGGTGGTCACGGACGTGCAGCCGCGCCTGACCCGCGCCGGCACCGGTGCCCAGGGTGCGACCGCCGTGCTGCTGACCGTTTCGGATTTCAATGGTGATGGCGTGCCGGACCTGCAGGTGTGGCAGGACAACAGCGGTGTCTACAACGTTCCGGTGCATGCGTTCTACCTGTTCGATGCCAAGCGCAACCGCTATGTGCGTGCCAAGGCGTTGGAAGCGGCCATCGGTGGGCGCGACATCGACCATATCGACAATGGGCGGTTCGTGCTTCGCGCGAAGGTCAGCCCGTGCGAGCGCGAGGACAAGGTCATCCAGCTGCGCGGAACCGACACGCGCACGCTGCTGCAGCGCCGCTATGACACCTGCAGGGGCGAGGCCCCTACCGAACCGGACCTGCTGAAGTAGGTCTTCCCCCGACGAATGGATGCGTTCCGGAACTGGAGAGCTGAAGGATGAGCGAAGGCTATGGAAAAGGTGGGTCGGGCTTCGGCCTGACCCGGGACCAGTCGGTCGAGATGATCGTGCGTACCTGCATCGACAACGGCATTACCGACCATCGGCAGATTGCCTATGTGCTGGCCACGGCGCAGCACGAATCGCGTGATTTCGCCGCGCCCGAGGAAGACTGGGGCAGGAAGCAGGCGGTGGATCTGCGCTACTTCGGCGGCGAGGAGTACTTCGGCCGGGGCTTTGCCCACCTCACCCACGTCAACAACTACGAGCGGCTGGGCGAGGCGCTGGGGATCGGCCGCGAGCTGGTCGAGCATCCGGAACGGGCTGCCCAGGCAGACATCGCCACCAAGGTGCTGGTGGTGGGGATGCGCGACGGCCTGTTTGGTGCGCGGCTGTCCGACAACGTCAACGCCAACCATGCCGACTACCGGCAGGCGCGGGCCTCGGTCAATGGCGGTGAGCTGAACAACGGCAGTCCCTATCCAGACGCCATCGCCACACGGGCCACTGAATGGGAATCCCAGGTTGCCGGCCTGGTCCAGCGTGTGCAGCAACCAGGCTTCCAGATGCCGGTGCCGACCCCCCAGGCGCCCACCGGGGCGATGGACCTGCACCGGGGTGACGCCAACCAGCACGTGCTGGAAGCGCAGCAGTACCTGCAGCGCTTGGACATCCGCAACAACGCCAATGCCGCGATCAAGCCCGACGGTGATTTCGGCGCCTCCACCGAGCAGGCCGTGCGCCGCTTCCAGACCGAGCGGGGTATCAGCCCGGCCAATGGCCGCATCGACGCTGCGCTGCTGGAACGCATGCGCAGCGACACGCTGGCGGTCGATCCGGACTTCAAGCGCCGGACGGTGACCGACCTGACCGGGCCGCTGGCCGACGGCAACCTGGGCCCCGGTGAGAAGGGCGAGCCGGTGTTCGAAATGCGCCGGCAGCTGGAGGCGTCGGGGTACCTGACCGAACCGAACCCACGTGCCGAGCGCGATGCGCGCACGTTTGATGCCGGCATGCAGGCGGCCATGCGCAACTTCCAGCAGGACTATGGCCTGCCGCTGCGCCCCGGCGGCGTCATCGACACGGATGCGCGCCGGCAGTTGAACGATGCCGCCGTCGCTCGCGAGCATGCGCCGACCACCGAGTTCGACCGCGCGGAGAACTGGCCGCCGCAGCGTCCGCCCTATACGCGGGCGGAGTTCCAGCCGGAGCAGGTGCAGGCGCGGCAGCAGGCAGCGGCGAATGCACCGGTCGCTGGTCCGGCCGCGCCGGAGCCCGCACCGCAGCCCAATGGCATGGAATCGCTGTCGCCCAGGGACGCCGCGCTGTTCGAGCGCATCCGCCAGGGGGTACCTGACACCATCGGCGACGAGCACGTCATGCAGGCAGTGCTGGAGTCCAAGCGCAACGGCATCGATGATGCCGCGCGCGTCGACCGGGTGATGATGGCCGGAGACCGCCTGTGGGTTGCCGGGTTGATTCCCGGTGAGCGCGCCAGTGTGGATACGGCACAGCCGGCGCGCTCGATGGAGGAAACGGTGAATGATCTGGCCGGTGACAACCGGCAGCGCGAGCACCAGCTCACCCTCGAAAGCCGTCACCATGAGAACCGCGGGCCTTCAATGGCCTGAGCCTGCGGCAGCGACGTGCCCGCAGTGGGTCCGTCGCTGCCGGCAGGGTGTTTACAGCGTCACCACCACTTTGCCGATCTGTTCGTTCGATTCCAGGTAGCGGTGGGCGTCCTGGATCTGTGCGAAGGGGAACACCTTCGCGATCTTCGGCGCCAGCGTGCCCTTGTCCAGGCCGTCGACGATGAACGCTTTGGCACGTGCCAGCGCGGCATCGTCGGAGACGATTTCCGAGTACAGGTAGCCCTTCAGCGTCAGCGACTTGCCCAGCACGTTGAACAACGGGAACGGGGTGGGTTCGCTGCTCAGCGCGCCGTATTCCAGCAGGATGCCGCCACGGGCCATTGCCTCGGTCAGCGGCACGAACTGCGGGCCACCGATCGGGTCGAACACCACGCGGGCGCCGGCACCGCCGGTGATGCGCGCCACCTCAGCTGCCAGGTCCTGCTCCTGGGTGGCGATGACATGGGCGGCACCGGCATCGAGCAAGGCCTGGCGCTTGCCCGGGCCACGGGTCACCGCAATCGGCGTGGCACCCACTGCATTGGCGATCTGGATCGCGGCCAGGCCGACGCTGCTGCTGGCAGCGGTGATGATGACGGAATCCCCGGCGGCCAGCTGCGCCTGCTCCAACAGTGCGCCCCAGGCGGTGACGTACTGCATCCACACCGCAGCCGCCGTTTCGAAGCCCAGCGCCTGCGGGTGCTTGACCACCAGTCGTGCCGGCACGTTGGCCAGCTCGCCGTAGGTGCCCCAGCGGGCGATGTCCAGCGGCGGCACCACGCTCACCGCATCGCCAGCAGTGAATCCGCTCACCGCACTGCCGACCGCCTCGACCATGCCGGCCGCTTCATAGCCCAGCCGGCTGGGGAACTGCGCCTCCTGCAGATAGGCGCCGTTGCGGAACATCACCTCGGCACGGTTCAGGCCGATGGCCTTGACCCGGATCTGGACCTCGTCGGCTGCGGGGGCGGGAACATCGATGTCGTCGATGCGCAGCACATCGGCGCTGCCATATTCGTGGATGCGGACAACCTGGCTCATGGGGGGGCTCCTGGGCAAGGCCGGCGCTGGGGCCGGCGGAAAGGTGGAGGCTACTGTGCGCGTGGCCAGCCTCCAGAATAAGGGGTAATCTGGCGTTTCATTGAAAACCAATTGTTTGCAATGGACCTGATCGCTCCCCTGCGGACCTTCGTCAAAGTGGCCGAGGTTGGCTCCTTCGCCGCTGCCGCCGACGCGCTGGGCCTGTCGCCGCAGCTGGTCGGCAAACACGTGCAGTCGCTGGAACAACACCTGGGCGTGCGCCTGCTCAACCGCACCACGCGCAAGCAGAGCCTGACCGACTTCGGCCAGGCCTATCTGGCGCGTGCGCGGGTGATCCTGGAGGAGGTGGAAGGCGCCGAGCAGCTGGCCGAAGTAGCGCGCGGGCGGCCGATGGGGCGCCTGCGCGTCAGCGCACCGGTCACCTTCGGCGTGCATGCACTGGGGCCGGCGGTGGTGGCCTACCTGCAGCAGTACCCGGACGTGCAGGTTGATCTGAACCTGTCCAACAGCCTGGTGGACATCGTCGAGGACGGCTTTGATCTTGTGTTCCGCACCGGTGATCTGGCCGACAGTGGGCTGGTGGCGCGACGCCTGGGGCCGTATCCGCTGGTGCTGTGTGCATCGCCGGCGTACCTCGCATCGCGCCCGGCCATTGTCCATCCGGCCGATCTGAGTCGGCACGAGTGCCTGGGCTTCGCGCATTCGATCATCCGCACGCGCTGGAGCTTCCGCGATGCTGACGGCAGCGTGCTGAGCGTGCCGGTGTCCAGCCGCTTCATGGTCAACCAGGCCGAGCCGCTGCTGACCGCGGCAGTCGGTGGGCTGGGGTTGATCCTGCAGCCCCATGAAATGCTTGCCGCCGCGCTGGCGCGTGGTGAACTGGTGGAAGTGCTGCCGGACTACGTGCCGGTGTCGACGTGGATCAACCTGGTGTACCCGCGCGACCGCCAGCTGACGCCCAAGCTGCGCAGTTTCCTGGACTTCTGCGTGGCACGCTTCAGCGAGCAGACGATGGCACGGCGATAGCACGGCATCGGTTGGCATTCCTGTGACTGCCTGCGAAGGATCGCCCTGAGACGATTGGCCGGTTGCCGCTGCGTAGCGCGCGCTTGCTGCTGGGGCTGGCGGCATTGCTGTTCGCCGCCAACGTGATTGCGCAGCAGACGACTGCGCAGGCGCTGGCCGCGTGGGAAGCGCAGGGGCGTGCGGATGGCCTGGCGCGACCGGATATCGAATGCCAGGATTTCCTGCAGGCGATGGGCCGGAAGCCTGCGGGACTGGAATACAGCGGCTGCAGCCAGGACGACGCGTCCTGCATCAAACCCATGCAGGCCCACTACCGCGTTCCAGGTACCCAGGCAGTGAAGGTGGAAGCCTATCTGCGCGAGACCTTTGGCATGCCTGCATTGCGCTACGCCTGTTGCGGCTGGAGCAATGGCGCGCCGTACTACTGGCGCGACGGCCCGGATGCGGTGAGGTACCAGATCGGCATGGGCGTGGAATCGCTGCCGCATGAGCGGGGCGATTGGCATCGCATCGAGGCGTTCATCGTCACGGTTGAGGTGCTGCGGCAGGGTCCCTGGCGTGGATGCAGCGGGCGGTTCGATGATCTAGGATGCGCCCAGGGATACCCGCAAAGGAACTGCCATGAAGGCTGTTGGATGCCTGCTGCTCTGCAAAGTACTGGCCTGTTCGGTGCTGATGACGCTTTGGGCTGTTCCGGCAGTGGGCGCCGCCTCCAGCGTGCGTGCACATCCGCGTGCGCAGGACGCCATCGGTGACTGGCTTGCGGCCTTCAATGCGGGCAGCCTCGAGGGGTTGCAGGCATTCGCCGATAGATACGCGAAGAAGCAAGGCAGCGGTCCCAAGGACTATCTCGAGTTCCGCGAAAGCACAGGCCCCTTGCGCGTACTCGAATCAACCGAGAGTGCACCCGGCCAAGCGAAGCTGCTGGTGATGGGCCAGATGAACGAACGCGCGATGTGGGTGACCGCCGTCATGGACCCGGCCAATCCGTCGCACCTGATGCAGTTCCAGATCGAGGGCACTGAAACGCCGGACAAGCACAAGCCGGCACGGGTTGCATTGCCTGCCCTGATGGCCGACGTCACAGCAAAGCTGGAGGCGCTGCGGGCACAGGACGCGCTGTCGGGCGCGTTGCAGGTGGCACAGAATGGGAAGGTGCTGCTGGACTGGCGCGGTGGTGATGCCGATCGCAGCACTGGAATTGCAGTGGGCGTGGAGACGCAGTTCCGCCTTGCGTCCTCCAACAAGATGTTCACCGCCGTGGCCATCCTGCAGCTGGTTCAGGATGGCAGGCTCAGTCTCGATGACACGATCGGCAAGCACTTGCCGGACTATCCGAACAAGGCTGTCGCCAGCAGCGTGACCGTGCGCGAGTTGCTGTCACACACCAGTGGCCTGGGGGACTTCTTTGGCGATGGTTTCGAACAGTATTCCGCGTCCCTGAAGACGCTGGATGACTACGTGCAGCGGTTCGCCAGGGATGCGCCGCAGTTCACGCCCGGCAGCCAGGACAGCTACTCCAACTATGGCTTCATCGTATTGGGACGCATCATCGAGGCGGTATCGGGGCAGTCGTACTACGCATATGTGGAGGAGCACATCCTGCACCCGGTGGGCATGACCGGCACCGGCTTCGAGCCGGAAACAGCGAGCGTTCCAAAGCGTGCCGTCGCTTACACGAAGCACGATGGGCAATGGGTCCGTGAAACGAAGTCGCTGCCCTGGCGCGGCATGTCGGCCGGTGGTGGCTACAGCACAGTGGCCGATATGGTGAAATTCGCCGAGGCACTGCAAGGCGGGAAGCTGGTTTCACCTGCATTGCTGCAGCAGGCCACCACGGCGCAGAACCACAAGGGCTGGTATGGCTTTGGTTTCGTGGTTCAGGGCGAGGGCAGGGAGCATCAGTACGGCCACGAAGGCGGTGCGCCCGGATCGAACAGTGCCATCGTGGTGCTGCCGGCGCAGGGCTACGTGATCGTTGGCCTGGCCAATGTCGATCCGGATGCGATCGGCAATGTGGTCAACTACATCGCGCGAAGGTTGCCACTGTGAACGCGGCAGGTGCCGTTCATTCCGGTACCCGCACCATCTTCGTCATCAAGTGTTCCACCACACCCGCCGGGTCCGCAGTGCGGCCGACATGCGTGCTCGACATCTGTACAACCGAGCTGCGCTTGGCGGTGAGGAAATGAAAGCGGGCGCGCGCGGGCAGCTTTGCGATGGGTCCGGCGCTGGCGTCGCCACGGCAGATGGCCACGATTGCATCCAGCCATGGCTGCAGCGCGTCCTGGTCCAGCGCCGGTGCGAAGGCACGCAGGCGCTCAGGATCGATTTCGATGGCCGCCTCCAGATGGCGCGCGCCAGGGCAGGAGACGATCACCCCGACGTTGATGAATTCCTCGCGTTCCACCCGCGGCACGACGCGGATGACCGCATAGTCATACGTGTGCAGCGTGGGCACGGATGGCCTCCTGCACGAACACTGCACGCACTTTCAGGCGGTGCTTGAGATAGTCGATATAGCCCTGGCGATAGGCCTGTGGGCTGTCGAACGCCGGTTCGTCCACCAGCCAGCTGTCCGGCACCAGGTCAACGATGCGCTCGATTTCGGCATCGGTCAGGCACGCAGCCAGTTCTGCGTCCACCTCGGCAATGCGGCTGGCGAACGACAGCAGCACGTGGTCGCGGATCAGCACGAACGGCTTCTCGCAGGCATCGCCGGCGCTGGCCCAGTCGTGGTGGAAGTACATGGCCGCACCGTGGTCGATCAGGTACAGCTTGCGATGCCATACCATCAGGTTGGGGTTGCGGGTGGTGCGATCGACGTTGCTGGTGAATGCATCGAACCAGACGATGCGCGAGGCCAGCTCGGCATCCACAGGCATCGCGGCCGGGTCGTAATTGATTGCACCGGGCAGATAGTCCAGGCCCAGGTTCAGGCCCTCGCTGGCGCGGATCAGCTCCTGGATTTCCGGGTCGGGCTCGGTGCGGGCGAACTCGCGGTCCAGCTCGACGAACAGGATTTCCGGAATCGGCAGGCCCAGCGTGCGTGCCATCTCGCCGACGATCAGCTCGGCGATCAACGCCTTCGGGCCTTGGCCG
This sequence comes from Stenotrophomonas sp. PAMC25021, assembly GCF_004795795.1. Lineage (NCBI taxonomy): Bacteria > Pseudomonadati > Pseudomonadota > Gammaproteobacteria > Lysobacterales > Lysobacteraceae > Stenotrophomonas > Stenotrophomonas sp. PAMC25021. The sequence continues at coordinate 3,790,549 of NZ_CP039255.1, forward strand.
GCTCCACGGAATTTCAGCACGGCCATGCCGTCGTCGTCGGTCTCGACCACGGCGGGCAGGGAGCCGCCTTCCCGTAACGGGGTGATGTAGCGGAGGGCATGTACGGTGCGCATGGACGCATTCTAGCGTCCTGCCAGGGCAGGCGTGCCGCAGCAGAGCGGGGCGCCAGCTTAATGAACGGGTACCGCGCGAACCGCTTGTTGCAGGTCGCCTGCAATCTTCACTTGTTCCTTCCGCGTGGAGTGGCAGCATTCGTTCCAACGGAGCAACGCACCCGCGTGTGACCTTCAACAGGAGGCGCTCATGCCACTACAGTGCAGCTGTCACGCTTCACCGTGTATGCAACGCAACGCGTGGTGTTGATCTTGACCTGACACGGTCCCGCCATCGGCGCAGATGGCCATCCGCCGCAGTTCCAGCCAAGTTCCAGACACCTTTCACCCATCGCACCCCCGCGTTGCCCGGTCGGGCCTGCGATCCAGCTACTTGCGCCCCGAGAGAGATTCCTGCGTTGCCGTCGACGCTGGCAGCGTGGGACCGCCGAACCCACGCTATCCCCACAGGCTTTGGAGGTGCACCGATGAACGACGAATTCAATGCCATGCTGCCCCCACTGGACGATGCCAAGGCCGAGGAAATGATCGGCAAGGTCGTGCTGGTGGGTGTCACCCGCTATGGTGGCGACGGCCAAGTGCAGGGTCTGGAGCAGTACGCGGGCACCGTGCTGCGCATCAGCGCCGACGAAGGCGTGGTGCTGGCCGACGAAGACGATGGTCATGAGCGCTACCTGCCGCCCATGCTCGACCAGTACCAGCGGGCCGAGCCAGGCGAATACCGCATGCGGAACAGTGGCATGATCGTGGTCGACCCCGATTACCTGACCGCCTGGGACCTGCACGCCCAGCAGTGACGACAGACCACGCCTGGCAGATGCCGGTCCATCGCCGGCCTCTCCGGGCGTGTCCCACTTTGCCCCATCCGGCCTCTAGCCCTTCCGGCCCATTCATCCCATCCCCTGCGGTGCTAGATTCGGGTCCATGCCCGATTCCGGGTACCCATTCACACCCAGGGGATAAGGATGCTGATCCGTCGAACCTCTCTGGCGGCGGCTGTTGCCGTTGCCACCGTCGGCCTGTTGGCCGCTGGCCCGGCCTTGGCCGACTACGCCAAGCCGCCGGAACACCTGCTCAAGGTGCTGAAGGCACCGCCACCGCCGGCGCCGAACGTGGCCCCGGGCGGCCAGCGCCTGCTGCTGACCACCGCGCAGACCTACCCCTCGATCAGCCGCGTGGCCCAGCCCTACCTGAAGCTGGCCGGCGTGCGGCTGGAGCCGAAGAACCGCAGCCGCCATGACACCCCGGGTGGCTACGGCATTCCGGCCTGCGTGGCCGACTTCACCCTGGTCGACATCGGCAGTGGCAAGGAGACCAAGGTCAACCTGCCGCAGGGCTGTGCCACCGGCGCGCTGTGGTCGGCCGATGGCAGCCATTTCGCCTTCCAGAATGCGGTCGATACCAGCGTGCAGCTGTGGGTGGGCGATGCGGCCACCGGGCAGGTGAAGCAGGTGCCGAACGTGCAGCTGAACCCGATCTTCGGCTACACCGTGCAGTGGCTGGGCGGCAGCCAGAATCTGCTGGTGAAACTGGTACCGGCCAACCAGGGCCCGGCACCTTCCAACGGCGGCGTACCGACCGGCCCGGATGCACAGGAGTCGCTGGGCAGCAGTGGCGAGAGCAGCACCTATGAGGCCCGCGACACGCTGACCAGCGTGCACGACGAAAAGCTGTTCGCTTACTACGGTGCCTCGCAGTTGGCCGTGGTAGATACCGCCGCAGGCAGCGTGCGCCCGGTCGGGCAGCCGGCACTGTTCAACGAAGTCAGCGCCGCGCCCGATGGCGTGCACGTGCTGACTGAATCGATCAAGGCACCGTATTCGCACGCGGTGACCTACCAGCGTTTCGCCAACGACGTGGCCGTGCTGGATATCAGCAGTGGCCGCAGCACGCCGATCGCCAGCCTCCCGCTGGCCGACCGCGTGCCGGTGCACGGCGTGCCGGAAGGCCCGCGCGGTTTCGACTGGCGCGCCACCGATCCGGCTACCCTGGTCTACGCCGAAGCGCTGGACAAGGGCGACTGGAAGGTCAACGTGCCGCATCGCGATCGCGTGCTGATGCTGAAGGCGCCGTTCAACGGCAAGCCGACCGAAATCACCCGCACCGCGCAGCGCTTCGAAGGCTTCGCGTGGACCGCCGATCCGGCCGTGGCCTTCCAGTACGAGAACGACGAGAATCGTCACTGGATGCAGACCCGCATCGTGGATGTGGACCAGCCGAAGAAGGAAGGCCGCCTGCTGTGGGACATGTCCAGCGATGAGCTGTACGGCAACCCTGGCAATCTGGTCTTCACCCGCCTGCCGAATGGCGCGCAGGTGGTGCGCCGTGAGGGCAACCATGTGTTCCTCAGCGGCCGCGGTGCCTCGCCGCAGGGCGACCGTCCGTTCCTCGACCGCCTCGACCTGGCCACGTTGAAGAGCGAGCGCCTGTTCCGCAGCAGTGCAGACGCCTACGAACAGTTCCTCGGTTTCAGCAACACGCCGGGCCGCTACCTGACCTGGCATCAGTCGGTGATCGATCCGCCGAATGCCTTCGTCCGCCAGCAGGGTGAGGCGGTGGCTGATGCGAAGGCCGGCGAGGCGCAGTTCGCGTCCACCGCGACCGCACTGACCAAGCTGGTCGACCCGACACCGGAAGTGCGCCAGATCAAGAAGCAGCTGGTGACCTACAAGCGCGCCGACGGCGTGGACCTGTCGTTCACCCTGTACACGCCGCCGGGCTACAAGGAAGGCCAGCGCGTGCCGGCGATCCTGTACGCCTATCCGGCCGACTTCGCCAACGCCGCGCAGGCGGGGCAGGTGTCCGGTTCGCAGCAGACCTTCACCCGCCTGCAGCCGTACCGCCTGATGCTGCTGGCCGGCTACGCGATCATCGACAACGCCTCGTTCCCGATCGTGGGCGATCCGAAGAACGCCTACGACACCTACCTGGAGCAGCTGGAAGCCGACGCCAAGGCGGCGGTGGACAAGGCCGTGGACATGGGCGTGGTTGACCGCAACCGCATCGGCGTGACCGGCCACAGCCACGGCGGCCTGATGACCGCCAACCTGATCGCGCACACCAAGCTGTTCAAGGCCGGTGTGGCGACCAGCGGTTCGTACAACAAGACCTTTACCCCGTTCGGCTTCCAGAACGAGCGTCGCTCGGTGTGGCAGGCGCAGGACGTGTACCTGAAGGCCTCGCCGTTCTTCTATGCCGACAAGATCAAGCTGCCGCTGCTGCTGGTCCACGGCGAGGACGACGCCAACCCGGGCACCGAGCCGTTCCAGTCGCGCAAGCTGTACCAGGCGATCCGCGGCAACGGCGGCACCACCCGGCTGGTGATGCTGCCGAACGAGCCGCACTGGTACACCGCGCTGGAATCGAACGAACAGTTGGTGGCGGAAATGCTGAACTGGTTCGATACCTACGTGAAGAACGCCAAGTGAAGGAACAGGAAGGCCGCCTCAGAGCGGCCTTCCTGCATTCTGTAGAGCCGAGCCCATGCTCGGCTGCCGTTCGTCGGAACCCCAGAGGCAAGGCAGCTCCATGAAGACTTGGTTGTTGGGACTGACAGCGGTGTGCGCATCGTCTGCGGCGATGGCGGCACAGCCACAGATGAGCGTCGATGTGAGATACGACTGGTACGGCTGGGGCTCGGTATCGGAGCACTGGGTGATCCGGCGCGATGCCTATGGCCTGACCACCCGCGTGCAGGTGGTGGAGAGGCCCGACGGCAAGGCGCGATTGCCGGAGCTGCTGCCGTTTGGCGCCATGGCGGCGCTCGACACCGCGCTGCAGACCGCCCCGCTGACCAGGGCGGCCGCGGTGCAGCGGATCGCTTCGCGGCTGGATCGCGCCGAAATACTGTCCCTGGACCCGGGGCTGCACAGCTTGGACACGGATGCCTGCTCGTTCGCACAGCAGCGCGCGTGGGCGCGCAAGGCGCTGTCCGGACGGAGCCTGCAGTCGCGTGTCGACCGGCATTTCTCCGGGCTCTGGACCGATGATGTGCCGATGATGACGGTTGTCGTGAGCCGGCCGGGGCGTCCGGATGTGGTGCTGGTGTCGACCTCACAGAAGGTAATGATGCTGCCCTGGAAACGCCTGCCCTCGGTGGTTTTCGAGCAGCAGGACCTGGACAACGCGCAGGAGCAGTGGCACCCGGAACTGAGCGAAGCGGTGATTGCCCTGCTGCCGGAAGGGGAAGACTCACGCAGGCGTTTCCAGACGCGCTGGTTGCATGACCGGCTGCGCAGGGATCTCGCGATGGAGTCGCTGGACTGTGGCGCCAGGGGCAGGGAATCCGCCATGTGATCAATTGCGCATGTCCTGAAATCAACCGTGGAGACACGGTAACGGCGTGTTACCGGCACATTCGCACGCCACGCAAATGATCTAGGCTGAACCTGATAGCTCGTTTCAGGTCACTGCGATGAAAGCCATTCTCCTTGCTGCAACGTTGTCGTTGGCCCTGGTTTCAACCGCCCATGCCCAGTCGTTTCCTGCTGAGCTGACGCAATTGGGCATCGTCGCCGGCATGCCCTATGCCAAGGCCAAGCGCCTGCTGGATGCGGCAGGTTGGCAGGCGAGTCCGGCACAGGGCGCCCCCGAATCACTTGAGGGCTTTCCGGAAGTCGGATGCCAGAAGGGCGGAAAGCAGTGCGCGACAATCTTCGAGAAGGGCGGGCAGCAGATCGCGGTGCAGCTGGGCACTACCTTGGCAGGGCAGCCGTTCGTGCAGGGCGCTGATTGAGCGTCTGCCACTCTCACGCCAGCGGTAGGCGATCCTGCGCGCGTGACAGCCGGTCATGCAGGTCACGCACATGCTCGGCCTTGGCATGCACCCGGGTGGTATCACCGAAGCTGCGCAGGTAGGCGCAGGCGGCGAAGCCGGCACTCTTCTTTTCGTAATCGGCAATCCAGGCCAACCGGTCCGGGTTGTTGGCCTGTTCGGCTGACCACGCAGCCACCGGTGGCCTGATGCGATAACGCAGGCCGACGCGCCACGGCTTCGGTGTCAGTCGGGCACGGAAGCAATGCTGCAGCCGGCACATGCGCGCGTACAGGGTGTCGGTGCCCAGTGCCTTGAAGAATGACTGGAGCTGCTCGTCCTCGGGTGAGAACGTGGCATGCATCGCCAGCACGCGCAGCCCCGCCGGGGTGCGGTAGACGCGCAGATGCCAATCGGGATGCTGCTCGCTGAAGGCGTCCACGCGCTTCAGCGCAAGCCCTTCAGCACCGCCGGCAGCGGCCAGGCGCTGCTTCCGCCGCATCAGCAGTGCCGCGTTGACCAGCAGCACTGCCACCACGCCCAGTACCAGGCCCACCAGCCAATGCCAGAGCACGGTGCCGATGACGGCGCCGGCAAGCAGCACGAGCGCAGCGACGATGGCCGGTATCACGCATCCAGCCGGTGGCTGCGCATGGTCGATGTCGGCGAACAGCACGTCGGGGCTGTTGAGGCACAGCGCGCCATAGCTGTTGCGGGTGATGATGACATCGCCATCGCGCTGTACGATCTGCTCGCGGATCGGCACGCCCTCCACACCGTAGTTGCTGCGCACTTCGCGACGCGGCAGCACCTGCCCGGCGATGATCGCGTTGAGGGCTTCATGGGCACGTGCGTCGGCGTGGGCCTGGGCGTGGGCAGGCCCCTCGTCGGACCAGCCGAAGCGGCGCACGACCATCGGCCGGCCACGGAAACGGGCCTGCAGGCGGGCTTCGGCCCAGTACGCGGGAACGATCATCATCGTGCGGTGCTCCATCATCCATGGCAGGTGCCTGAGTGAGTCTGGCACAGCCCCGAAGGGCCTGCATGTGCCCGCTGCGGTGGCCGGGGCGGAGTGGTAGATTGCGCGCTTCGCATGCACTCCACCAAGGACGGAGCGATGTCCAGTTTCCTGCGTTGCCTGCTTGCCCTGGCCTGTGCCGGGGCGGTCGGCGTGGCGTCGGCGGGAACCCCGCCGGGGCCGCAGATCCTCACCACCGATGCCAGCCGCTTCTACGCGCTCTACGACAGCACCGGCGGCAAGCCCAGCATCGCCCAGCTGGCCAGTTACCTGGCGGAAGGCAGTCCGGGCCTGGGTGAACTGGCGAAGGCGCGCCGGGTCACGCCCGAGCATATGGCCGAGGCCATTGCCAGCCAGCCCGGGGTGTATGCGCAGGGACGCGGTTGCCTTGCAGAGCTGCCGGCGGTGAAGCAGCGCCTGGTGCAGGTGTTCGGCAACCTGCAGGCGATCTATCCACAGGCCGCGTTTCCGCCGGTGACCATCGCGGTCGGCCGCGGCCGACCGGTCGGGTTGACCTCCAAGAGCGGGGTGATCATCGGCCTGGAAGCGCTGTGCGCAGCCGATTTCATGAATCCCAATGTGCAGGACCGCTTCGTGCACGTGATCGCGCACGAGTACGTGCACATCCAGCAGACCGGCCTGACCGACGTCGAGCCGGGCGACCCGCATGCGACGGTGCTGCGTGTTTCACTGGGCGAAGGCATCGCCGAGTTCATCGGCGAGCTGATTTCCGGCAATGTCGGCAACGGTCGCCACGCGGCCTGGACCCGTGGCCGGGAAGTACATATCGAAAGCGCCTTCGCACTGGATGTGGACAGCACCGATCTGTCGCCGTGGCTGTACAACTACAGGCCCGGTTCGCAGGAACCCTATGATCTGGGCTACTGGGTGGGCTATCGCATCGCCAAGGCCTATTACCTGCAGGCCAAGGACAAGCGTGACGCGGTGCGTGCGCTGATCCAGCAGGACAACCCGAAGGCGATCCTGGCCGCCAGTGGCTGGACGCCAGGCATGTGGATGCCGGCCAAGGTGACCGGCGTGGCGGCGCGGTCGGCGGCACGCTGAGCGCGGGGCCGCGCGCTAGACTGGCGCAGACATTCAACGGAGAGACCCCATGCGTTCCTTGTCCGCTGGCCTGGCCGCGGTTGCCCTCGGTAGCGCGATGAGCGCCCATGGGATGGCGGCCGACGTGCCCGCCGTCAACCCGTTGTTGGTGGAACCTGTCGAGCGACTGCGCCCGGACGAGGTGCGCTTCATGCAGCAGCGCCTGGCCGATTGGCCGGAACTGCAGCGTTACCGCGATGCCAACGCGCGACTGCCTGCCGCCGTACCGGGGCAACCACGCGTGGTGCTCTTCGGTGACTCGATCACCGAAGGCTGGGGCAGGGAGGGCAGCGCGACGTTCTTTCCCGGCAAGGGTTGGCTCAATCGCGGGATCAGCGGCCAGACCACGGCGCAGATGCTGGTGCGTTTCCCGCAGGACGTGCTGGCACTCAAGCCGCGGGTGGTGGTGATCCTGGCTGGCACCAACGACATCGCCGGCAACACCGGCCCGTCCACGCAGGCGATGATCGAAGACAACCTGCACGCGATGGTGGACCTGGCTCGTGCACATGGCATTGCCGTGGTGCTGGCATCGGTGCTGCCGGTCAGCGATTACCCGTGGTTGCCGGGCACGGCACCTGCGCCCAAGGTGCGCGCATTGAACGCGGCATTGAAGCGCTATGCCGATGCGAAGCAGCTGGTCTATCTGGACTACTACACGCCGATGGCCAATGCCGCTGGAGGGCTGGATCCGCAGCTGGCCGACGACGGCGTGCATCCCACCGCGAAGGGCTATGCGGTGATGGCGCCGTTGGCCGAGGCGGCGGTCAAGCGCGCAATGGCGCTGGAGTAGGCACAGTACCCGCACTGCACAGGATCCAGCCCGCCAAGGTACAGTGGCGCCGAAGCTGGCCACGCCGCGTGGCCGCCAGGGACGATGGGGTGGGTGATGCGGAAGGGAATCCAGGGATGGCTTTGCCGCAGTGGCGCAACGATGGCCTTGCTGCTGGCCGCCGTGCCGGCGTTCAGTGCAGACACGGCGGTGCCTTCGCCGCTGACGCGTGAACCGGTGGGCGGCGTTTCGTTGGCCGAATGGACCGCCCGCTGGTGGCGCTGGGCCGACGCCCAGGGCGGCGCGCCCTATCTCGACCCGGATGGCCGTGTGTGTGATCTGGGCCAGGAAGGCCCGGTCTGGAACCTGGCCGGCACCAATGGCCGTTTCCGGCCACATCGCGAATGCGTGGTGCCGGCTGGCAAGTACCTGTTGCTGCCGATCATCAACATGGCGCACTACCAGATGGATGAGGCTGTGTCCTGCAAGGAGCTGCAGGCGGGGGCGGCGGTCAACAACGATTACCTGATCAGCGCGGTGGTGCTGCTGGACGGCCAACCGCTGGGCGACATGCGCAGGCATCGGGTCCGCAGTGAAGGCTGCTTCCGCATGGATGCTGGCGACGAACACTCTCGGCTGGCCGCCGCCGACGGCTATTGGGTAATGCTCAAGCCGTTGCCGCCGGGCCGGCATACCCTGAGCGTGGGTGCCAACTACGGCGTGCCGGATGGCGGCGCATACAGCCGCATGCGGCAGTCCTTCGAGTACGTGCTGCACGTGGGAGGGCGCACCCAGGTCGTGTCGCGCGAACCGCACGCGGTGCCGGTGGCGGCCCCCTGAAGCTCAGGCGTCGTCCTGCTTCAACGCCGCATCGGCGGCCAGCAACGCTTCGGCGGCCGCACTGAGCGGCGGCGACGGCGGGGCGACCACGCCGATCGCTTCCATCATCTTCGGCATGCCCAGGAACTGCCGCGCACGCCGGTCGTAGATGCCGGTGACCAGCAGCGCGCGCGTGGCGATCTTCTGCTCGGCGCCGATCAGCACGCGCTGCTCCATGATGCCGCGCGAGCCGACCCAGCCCACCAGGCGCGTTTCCAGGGTGAAGCGCTGGAACGGCTTCAGCTCGCGACGGAACTGGATGGTGCCGGCGCCTACGATGGGCGCCCACTTCTCGCGCAGCGCCACCCGGCCCAGGCCCATGCGCAGGATCAGGTCCAGCCGGCCCAGGTCGAAGATGTTCCAGTAGCGACCGTTGGTCATGTGCAGGTTGCTGTCCAGGTCGTTGGGCAGCACCCGGAACTGCAGGCGCGAGACCCCGAACGGGGCCTCCAGCTTCGGCCGGAACAGGCTGTACAGCAGCAGGTGGAGCAGGCGGAACCAGAGATTCATGGTTATGACGACTGTTATAGAATCGCCGGTACGCTAATCTATGACGACTGTCTTAGCAAGGAGCCCGCCGTGAGCCCGCGTCCCTCTGATGCGCCACAACGCGTGATTGATGCTGCGGCACAGATGCTGGCGCGCGTGGGTCTCAATGCCACCAGCATTCGTGAGGTGACCAAGCTGGCCGAGGCACCGCTGGGCTCCACCTATCACCACTTTCCCGGCGGCAAGCAGGAGTTGCTGGCGCGCGCCACCCACATGGCTGGCGACAAGGTAGAAGCGCTGCTGGTGGAGCTGCTGAAGGGGGGGGCGGTGCAGGGCCTGCAGCAGTTCCTGGCGATGTGGCGTGAGCGCTTGCTGCGTTCCGGGTTCCGCGCGGGCTGTCCGGTGCTGGCCGCGGCAGTGGAAGAGCCGGTGGAGGCCGTGCCCAGCCAGCCACGTGTTGCTGCTGCCGAAGTGTTCGCGCGCTGGCAGGGGCACCTCGCCTCGGCGTTCGTCGCTGAAGGGCGCGCCCCCGCAGCGGCGGGCGAGCTGGCCAGCCTGGTGATTGCCAGCGTGGAAGGCGCAGTGGCGATGTGCCGCGCACTGCAGGACATCGCCCCGTTCGACCAGGTGGCCGCGCAGTTGCTGAAGGCGGCCGCGCGTCCTTGATCCGGCTATCCGCGTGCGGAAGACGCGCAGCAGGTCATCGGAAGATCATCAGATAGCCCCAGCCGAGCCCGATGGGCAGGAAGGCAGCGATGGCCGACGCGCCCAACCAACGCAGGTAGCTGCGGGAGGCGGGGGATCCCTGCCGCTTGAGGGCCCAGGCATGCGTCGGGAGCACCAGCAACGCCTGCACCGCAAAGGTGGCCACGGCGGCAAGCCATGCCACCAGGACGCCGAGGCAGCCATCGCTGATGCAGCGGCTACCAAACCACGAACCCCAACCGGCGAGGCCAATCATTGGAACGAACATCACGAGGGCGGTGGAGCGGGTGAGCTGGGAGACGTGCATGCCGTAGAGCATACTTTTTCGTAGCGGAAAGTCATGATCCAGCCGCCGGCGCGCGGGTACAAGGCCGGCGCCAGTGCGGCCTGTGGGTGATGGACCCACGGCCCCATCGCGCTGGAATCCGTCCACCACCGCCTACGCGTGCCCGGCAAGGATGTCCGCATGCAGCATCAGGTTCCCGAAGTCCCTGGCCGCGCTGCCTCCGGCCCCCGGCGGCGGAATGAAGCGCTCACGCCATTTTTCACGCGGTCCACTGAAATTGCCCGTAAACCACGGCAGCGAAGTCGTGCGTGCGCGCCAGCACCTGCAGCAGCGGGGTTGGCCACGCCTGCAGATGGCCCTGATCGTCGCCCTGACCGGTGCGGCCGGATTCCTTGCCTCGTACCTGCTGCGCTTGGCCGGCATCGACGCGATGTTGCTTCGCTACCCGATGGCCGTGTTGCTGGCCTATGGCGTGTTCCTGCTGCTGGTGTGGATCTGGATCCGCTGGCGCTGGGCAACGTACTGGAGGGACTGTCGCCGGATGTGGGCGGTGGCAGCCCATCGCCTCGCATGCAGGGCATGCAGGAACAGGGATGGTGGCGGGTATGCGTGTCGCATACGATCTGGCCGCTGCTCGGCCTGCTGCTGTTTTTCGCCGTACTGGGCTGGCTCGCGCAGGAATGCGTGCCGGGTGCGAGCCATCTGCTGCAGGTCATCCAGGGGGGGAAGTGCGGTTGGCTCCTTCATATCGCCTGGACCCGCCCCGTTTTCAGCTGCACTGAACAGTAGGCTATGATCGCGGTCGGCCGGGATTCGTGTCCCGGCGGTGTCACCTATCGGGAGCTTGTCGTACTGCATCTGAAACAGGGGCGCTGGATGGCCGGACGCCCACTGGGACACACAACCACTGACGAGGAAGAGCGCATGGATGTCGCTGCACGCAGGAACAGGACGTTGTTTCGTTGGATCATGGTGACGCTGCTGGCGGCGTTGTTGCCGTTTGCAGCACTGGCGCAGCCCGCAGCCGGGCAGGCCGATGGCGCCGAAGCCGCCACCGCCGCGGAAGAGGCGCAGTGCCGCGCCTGTACCTATGAGCGCATTGGAACCAAGGTCGATATCGGCCTGGTGGCACTGGTGTCGCTGCTGGTGGTGGGCCTGCTGACCGCGGCGTCGCGGGAATGGGGCACTACCTCGCAGCGCTGGACCTGCCGCACGCTGGCCCTGCTGCTGGTGGGTGTCGGTCTGGCGTTGCTGTGGTGGGCTGGCAGCGTCGTCTACCTGGGCTACAACCCGTGGCAGGAAATGGCCGCCCCCGCCGATGGCTCGCTCACCTCGACACTGCTCAGTACCTCGCCGAAGTGGTTGGCGGCACTGGTGCTGATCGGCTTGGCGCCTTCCATCTGGAAGCGCAGCGAGCGCCTGCCGGCCTGGCGTATCGGCTGACACTGGAACGGCGGCGCCGGATCACACCCGGCGCCGCCTGCGGTCATCAGTCAAACCGCAAACGCACACCAGCGTAGATGCCACGGCCTTCGCCCGGCGTCGAGCGGGCAATATCCCTGCCTACGTCGTCGTAGCCCGGCGTGACCGTGGCGGCGTAGTGGCGGTTGCCGATGTTGCGCATCTCCACCCAGGCCTGCCAGCGGCCACCGGGTGCGTCGTAGCCGATGCGGCTGCCGAAGATCACATGGCTGTCGGCCCAGTAGCTGTTGGCGTAGTCGACGGCGATGCGCGAGGCGTATTCGGTATTGAGCGCGGCGTACAGGCCGGATGCATGATCGAAGCGCAGCTCGGCCTGGTAGGCGTGGCGCGGCAGGCCGGGCAGGCGGTTGCTGCCGAAACGCGCGTCGTGGCGGTAGCGGAAATCGCTGAAGGTATAGGCCTGGCGAAGCGACAGCCGGCCCGGTGCAGCCTGCCACAGCGTGCTGTCCAATCCGGCCTCGATGCCGCGGTGAACGGTGGGGCTGGCGTTGTTCTCGGCGATGAACAGGTTCGGCACCGGTTGCAGTTCAACGCTCAGCAGTTCGTGGTTCACGTGCGCGTAGTAGCCGGTCAGTTCCCAGCGGCCCAGCGCCGCGTCACCGCGCGCGCCCAGTTCCAGCGTGGTGGCGGTCTGGTTCTGCATCGGCACCGGCGCGCGCTGGCGGCCGGTAGACGGGCCATTGCCTGGCCCGAAGTACTGGTTCGAGCCCCAGATCATCGACCACGGGTGCGGCGCCTCCACCGAGCGGCTGAGGTTGCCGAACCACTGGGTCCGGGCGCTGTGCTGCCAGGTGAAGCCCAGTCGCGGCGCGTAGTCCCAGTCGTGGTCGCGCAGGCGGCCACCGCTGCTCGGCCAGGTCACCTGCACATCGCGACGGGTGTTGATCAGTGCCAGCCCGGTCTGCATGCGCAGGCGGTCATTGAAGGTGAGGGTGTTGCCGACGTGCAGCGTGCTGTCGGTGCCGTGGTGCCGGAAGTCACGCGTGCGCGTGCCGGCGGCATAGCCGTTGCTGGCAAAGCGCAGCGACTCGCGCACATCGGCGTCCAGATCGTGGGTGACGCGCAGGCCGACCGTGGTTTCGCTGTCCAGGCCGAACAGCCGGTGGCGGCGGCGGTAGTCCAGCGTGGCGTTGAGGTTGGCGTAGTCCAGCTGCTGCCGGTACAGGCTCTCGTTCAAGTCCATCGGGTACGTGTGATAGACCAGCCCGGCCTGCAACGAGGAGTCTTCATCGATCTGCAGCGTGGTGACGTTGCCCACCCAGGTGCTGCCCGGCTGCGGGCGACGCGCATCGATGGCCAGGTTGGCCGCATTCGCGGCACGCGGATCGTTACGGATCTGATCGCGGGTCAGGCGACCGGGCGTTTCATGATTGGTTTCGCGGTAGCGCACGAAGAAACGAGTCTGCAGGTCGGGCGTGATCTGCCAGCCGATGTTGGCCATCGCGCCCTTGCCGTCGCCGCGCGCATGACGCTGGTAACCGTCGAATTCGGTATCGGTGTAGGCCAGGAAGTAGTCGACATCACCACTGACGCCGCCCCAGCTGATGCCGCGCTTCTGGTAGCCACGGCTGCCGGCTTCGTAGTGCAGCTGCACGCCCGCCGAATCACGACCGCTGCGGCTGACGTAGTCGATGGCACCGCCCAGCGCCAACGCACCGCGCTCGAAGCCGTTGGCGCCCCGCAGGACTTCCACGCGCGACAGCCACAGCGGTTCCAGCAGCTCGTAGGGCGTGCCGCCCGGGCCGGTCAGTGGCAGGCCGTCGATCGACACCGCAATGCCCGAGGCGTGCGCGCCCGGGCCCCGGTTGATGCCCGAGCCACGGATCGAGATCTTGGTGCCCTCATTACCCGGCGACTGCGCGCTGATACCCGGCTGGTAGGCCAACACATCGGCGCTGGTGGATAGTCGGCTGTCGGCCTTGGCCACGTCGATGACGTTGCTGGCGCCGGGGATGCGCTTCAGGGCCTCGCGCGCCTGCGCGCTGGCATCGGCGGCAGCGGTGACCTGCACGGCATCGAGGGTGGTGGCCTGCGGGGCGGCGGCGGCGGTGGAAGCCAGGGCGAGGGAAACAGCCAGGAACAGCAGCGACGGGTGAGGGCGGTACGACGGAAGCGACATGCGGGAATGCTGTAAACCACGAAAGTGGCGCGCAAGTTAACAGGTCGACAGCGCCGCGTCACCCGCCGGCGGCGTATGGCCGCCCGCCGTGTTCCTGTAGAGCCGAGCCCACGCTCGGCTAATCGCGCGAAGCGCGGGTTGTCTGCCATCGCGGCGAAGATCAGCCGAGCACGGGCTCGGCGCTACAGCAGGGTTTATGGCGAGGGCTTCGCCAGCTTCTTGGCCTTCGCGTACAGCCGATCAGCCGCTTCCCTCTCCCCCAATGCAGCGTGGCACTCGGCCAGGCTGTCCCACGTGTTGGCGGACTGCGGATACAGCTCGGTGTTCAGCGCGAACACCTTCAGCGCCTTGCGTGCACCGAGGCTTTCGCGGATGGCATAGCCATCACCGTTGATCGCACGCTCCAGTTCGCCGGTGGGAACGCCATTGCTGTCGCGCAGCCAGCTACGCATCTGCGGTTTCGCATCGGTGCTGTCATCCAGCGCATAGCCGATCAGCCGCTCGGACAACACCGCATGCGGAAACTCCCCGGGCGCAACCACCGCCATCGTGCTCTCCACCAGCGTGCTGGACCAGACATTGCGGGCGCTGCCATTGGTCAGGTACACGAACACCCAGTAGCCGCTGGCCAGCGTGCCCTTGTAGGCCAATCGCGCACGTACACGGGTGCCACCATCGTGGCCGACCTGGGTGTAGCCGTCGCTGCGGGTGGTGTCCCAGCCGGTGGAGAAGAAGTTGCTGCCGCCACCGCTCAGCTTCTGCGGCTGCCAGAGTTTTTCCAGGGTCGCCGTGCGCACCAGCTTGCCGGTCGCCAGCGCCTGCAGGAAACGGTTCATGTCGCCCACGGTGGTCTGCAGGTCGGCATGCGCCCAGCCGTAGTTGGGCCAGGGATCTTCATTGGCCGGTTGCAACGCGCCATCCTTGCCGATGTACGGCACCGCCGCGCTCTCGACCGGCACGTTGGCGATGCCCCATGACGTGCTGGTCATCTTCAATGGCTGCAGGATGCGTTCGCGCGCGATGGCCGGGTAGGGCGTGCGGTAGTGTGCTTCCAGCAGCGCTGTCAGTACCAGGTAGTTGGCCTGGGTGTACTGCATGCGGCTGCCGGTGGCGAACTGCATCGGTGCCGCGCCGGCGACTTTCAGCGCAGCGGCAAGGTCAGGCGCTACACCGGGGTAGCCCTTGCTCACCCAGCGGTTATCCACCCGGTCGTAGTACTCGCCGATGCCGGAGCTGTGGTTGAGGAAATCACGCACGTGGATCGCCTGCCATGCAATCGGCAGGCCCGGCACGTAGCGGCTGGCCGGCGCATCCAGATCCACCTTGCCCTGATCGACCAGTTGCATCACCAGCGTGCTGGTCAGCAGCTTGGCCATCGACTGCGCGGCGAAGATGGTCTCGACGGTGGCAGGGGCATGGGCAGCGGGATCACGTTCACCGCTGGCGCCCTGGTAGAGCACCTGGCCGTTGTGTGTGACCAGTACCGCCTGGCCGGCAATGCCGTAGCGCTCGCGGTTGCTCTGCAGTTGGGCGTCGAGCTGAGTGGAGAGAGTGGTGGGGACGTCACGCGCCGAAGCGGGCGGGATCGCAAACAGCGTGCAGAGCAGTGCGGCAGCGAGCGTGCGGTACATCGCGGTGATCCATCAGCGGTGATGGCGCATGTTGGTCACGACCGACGAGCGGGTCAAGGCCGCCGATTCCCGCATCGGGGAGAGCCGGCCAGCGGCCGGCACTACCACACGTTTCGGTAGTGCCGGCCGCTGGCCGGTACCTCCGTGATCAGCCGAGGATTCCCGGCAGATCCAGTCCCTTTTCCTTCGCGCAGTCGATCGCGATGCCATACCCCGCATCGGCATGGCGCATCACGCCAGTGGCCGGGTCGTTCCACAGCACGCGGCCAATCCGCTTCGCCGCCGCTTCGGTGCCATCACAGACAATCACCATGCCGGCGTGCTGCGAGAAGCCCATGCCCACGCCGCCACCGTGGTGCAGCGACACCCACGTCGCGCCGCTGGCGGTGTTGAGCAGGGCGTTCAGCAGCGGCCAGTCGGACACCGCATCGGAACCGTCGGCCATCGCTTCGGTTTCGCGGTTCGGCGAAGCGACGCTGCCGCTGTCCAGATGGTCACGACCGATCACCACCGGTGCCTTCAGTTCGCCGTTGGCCACCATTTCATTGAAGGCCAGGCCGAGGCGATCACGATCACCCAGGCCGACCCAGCAGATGCGTGCCGGCAGGCCCTGGAACTTGATCTTCTCGGCGGCCATGTCCAGCCAGCGGTGCAGGTGCGGGTTGTCCGGAATCAGTTCCTTCACCTTTGCATCGGTCTTGGCGATGTCTTCCGGATCACCGCTCAGTGCGGCCCAGCGGAACGGGCCGATGCCGCGGCAGAACAGTGGACGGATATAGGCCGGCACGAACCCCGGGAAATCGAAGGCATTGGCCACGCCTTCTTCCAGTGCCATCTGCCGCAGGTTGTTGCCGTAGTCCACGGTCGGCACGCCCAGCGCGTGGAAGCCGAGCATGGCGCGGATGTGGTTGGCCATCGATGCACGCGCAGCCTTCTCCACTTCCTTGGGGGCGGAAGCGCGCTTCTCATCCCACTGTTCGACCGTCCAGCCCTGCGGCAGGTAGCCGTTCACCGGGTCGTGCGCGGAGGTCTGGTCGGTCAGCAGGTCCGGCTTCACGCCGCGCTTGAGCAGTTCGGCCAGCACATCGGCAACGTTGCCGAGCAGGCCCACCGACTTCGGCGTGCCGGCCTTGCACGACTCGTCGATCAGGCGCAGCGCTTCGTCCAGGTTGTCGGTCCAGGTATCCAGGTAGCCGGTGCGCAGGCGCATGTCGATGCTGCTCTTGCGGCACTCGACGGCCAGGCAGGAGGCGCCGGCCATCACGGCAGCCAGCGGCTGTGCACCACCCATGCCGCCGAGGCCACCGGTGAACAGCCACTTCCCGGTCAGGTCGCCGCCGAAATGCTGGCGCCCCATTTCCACGAAGGTCTCGTAGGTGCCCTGCACGATGCCCTGCGCACCGATGTAGATCCAGCTGCCGGCGGTCATCTGGCCGTACATGGCCAGGCCCTTCTTATCCAGCTCGTTGAAGTGGTCCCAGTTGGCCCAGCGCGGCACCAGGTTGGAATTGGCGATCAGCACGCGCGGCGCGTCGGCGTGGGTGCGGAACACGCCTACCGGCTTGCCCGACTGCACCAGCAGGGTCTGGTCGTCGTCCAGGCGCTTGAGCGTCTCGACGATGGCATCGAAGCTTTCCCAGTCGCGCGCGGCGCGGCCGATGCCGCCGTACACCACCAGTTCCTGCGGGCGCTCGGCCACGTCCGGGTGCAGGTTGTTCATCAGCATGCGCAGCGGTGCTTCGGTCAGCCAGCTCTTGGCATTGAGCGTGGTGCCGGTCGGCGCGGCGACGGTGCGGGATGGGTCGTTGCGGGTCATGCGGCGCTCCGGTTCGTAGCGAATTCAAGGCAGGCGTTGAGCACCTGCGCCAGGGTGTGGCGCAGTGGTGCGGCGAGGTCGGGGTCGAGCGGGGTGGGCCAGCTGTGTTCGTCCACCTGGTCCGGCAGGGGCTCGTGCATGTAGCCGCGGCAGGCAAGTTCCATCTGCAGGCTATGCACGCCGCCCGGGATGTTGCTGTAGTGGCGGGTGATCCAGCCGCCCTTGAAGCGGCCGTTGCGCACCTGGCTCATGCCACTGAGCGCCAGCAGGTTCTCCACCACATCGCTCAAGGCGTTGTCGCAGGAGGTGTCCGGTGCACCGGAGGGGCCGGCGGTACCCAGGTTGAACTGCGGCAGCTCGCCTTCGAACAGGTGCGGGATGTGTGAGCGGATCGAGTGCGCGTCGTACACCACCACGGTAGCGTGGCGTGCGCGCAGGCGCGTGATCTGCGCCGCCAGCGCATCGTGGTAAGGCAGGAAATACGTGTCGCGGCGACGGGCGATTTCCGCTTCGTCCGGTTCGCGCCCGGCGTGGTACAGCGGCTGGTTGTCGAAGGTGGTCAGCGGGCACAGGCCGGTGGTGTTCTGGCCCGGGTACAGCGACACGCCGCTGGGATCGCGGTTGAGGTCGATCACCGAACGCGAGATCGCCGAGCGCACCGTGGTCGCGCCCATGCCACGCACGAAGTCGTACAGTTCGTGTACCCACCAGTCTGTGTCGCGGCGGGCCAGCCACGGTGAGTGGTAGTCGCCGATCAGGTCGTGCGGCAGCTCGCTGCCGGTATGCGGAAAGCTGACGATGAGGGGGGCGTCGCCTTCGTGCACCGTCAGCCATTCGGGATGGGTATTCATGCCTGCGGTTCCACGGTTGGCAGCAGGTCGGTCAGGCCCTGCGCCAGCGCGCCACTGCGCACCAGATTCGTGGCGGTCACCATGTCCGGATGGAAGTAGCGGTCTTCTTCCAGCGTCGGCACCTGCGCACGCAGGGTGGCGCGCACGGTTTCCAGCGCGGCGCTGGAGCGCAGCGGGGCGTGGAAGTCGCAACCCTGCGCAGCGGCCAGCAGCTCGATGCCGATCACGTTGGCGGCGTTCTCGGCCATCTGCATCAGCCGGCGTGCGCCATGCGCGGCCATCGACACATGGTCTTCCTGGTTGGCCGAGGTCGGGATCGAGTCAACGCTGGCCGGGTAGGCGCGCTGCTTGTTTTCCGAGACCAGTGCAGCAGCAGTCACCTGCGGAATCATGAAACCGGAATTCAAACCGGGACGCGGGGTCAGGAAGGCGGGCAGGCCGGACAGCGCCGGATCGACCAGCATCGCCAGGCGGCGCTCGCTGATCGAACCGATCTCGCACACCGCCATCGCCAGCATGTCGGCGGCAAAGGCCACCGGCTCGGCGTGGAAGTTGCCACCGGACAGCGCTTCGCCGGTATCGGTGAACACCAGCGGATTGTCGGACACGCCGTTGGCTTCGATTTCCAGCGTGGTCGCGGCCTGGCGCAGGATGTCCAGCGCCGCGCCCATCACCTGCGGCTGGCAGCGCAGGCAGTAGGGGTCCTGCACGCGCACGTCGTTGTCACGGTGTGATTCGCGGATGTCCGAGCCCTGCATCAGCGTGCGCAGGGTGGCGGCGGTGGCGATCTGCCCGCGCTGGCCGCGGATCGCGTGGATGCGGGGGTCGAAGGGCGTGTCGGAACCCTTGGCCGCTTCCACCGACAGCGCGCCGGTGACCAGTGCGGCCTGGAACACGGTCTCGATCTCGAACAGGCCGGCCAACGCATAGGCGGTGGAGAACTGGGTGCCGTTGAGCAGCGCCAGGCCTTCCTTCGCGCCCAGTTCGATCGGCTGCAGGCCGGCACGTGCCAGTGCGTCGGCTGCCGGTAGGCGCTCGTCACCGATGAAGGCTTCGCCTACGCCCAGCATCACGCTGGCCAGGTGCGAGAGCGGCGCCAGGTCACCCGAGGCACCCACCGAGCCCTGCGCGGGCACCACCGGCAGCACGCCCTTGACCAGCATCGCTTCCAGCAGCAGCAGGGTTTCCTCGCGGATGCCCGAAGCACCCTGCGCCAAGCTGACCAGCTTCAGCGCCATCATCAGGCGCACCACGCTGGCCGGCATCGGCTCGCCCACGCCAGCGGCATGCGAGAGCACGATGTTCCGCTGCAGGGTGGCCAGGTCTTCGCGCTCGATGCGCACGCTGGCCAGCTTGCCGAAGCCGGTATTGATGCCATACACCGGCGCGCCCTTGGCGACGATGGCGGCCACCGCCGCCGCACTGGCGCGCACCACCGGCAGCGCGGCCGGGTCCAGTGCGAGCGGCGCACCGCGATAGACCTGCCGCCACTGGGCGAGAGTGACATGGCCGGGGCGAAGAACCAGGGTGTTGCTCATGTGTTGCTCCAGGAGGCAGGCAGGTCGGGCTGTCCGCGCACCACGCGCGCGTGCAGCGGGTTGAATCCAATGCGATAGACCAGGTCGGCGGGGGCATCGATGTCCCAGATCGCCAGGTCGCAGTCCATGCCCACCGCCAGGCGGCCGATGCGCTCGCCATGGCCCAGTGCGCGCGCCGCTTCACGGGTGAAGCCGGCGATGCACTCGTCCACGGTCAGGCGGAACAGGGTGGCGCCCATGTTCATCGCCAGCAGCGGGCTGGTCAGCGGCGAAGTGCCCGGGTTGCTGTCGGTGGCCAGCGCCAGCGGTACGCCGGCCGCACGCAGCGCGGCGATCGGCGGCAGGGTGGTATCGCGGGTGAAATAGAAGGCGCCGGGCAGCAGCACGGCGACGGTACCGGCAGCGGCCATCGCGGCGATGCCGGCGTCGTCCAGATGTTCGATATGGTCGGCCGACAGTGCCCCGAAGCGGGCCGCCAGTTCGGCGCCATGCTGGTTGCTCAGCTGCTCGGCGTGGATCTTCACCGACAGCCCGTTGGCGCGCGCCGCCTCAAAGACCTGGCGCGCCTGCGCCGGCGAGAAGGCGATGTTCTCGCAGAACACATCCACCGCTTCGGCCAGGCCTTCGGCGGCGATGGCCGGAATCATCACCTCGCACACTTCGTCGGTGTACTCCTGTGCTTCGCGGCCTGGCGGAACCGCGTGCGCGCCGAGGAAGGTGGTCACCACGTTGACCCGGCATTCCTCGCCCAGCGCACGCGCCACCTGCAGCTGCTTGCGCTCGTCGGGCAGGGTCAGGCCGTAGCCGGACTTGATCTCGAGGGTGGTCACGCCCTCGGCGCGCATCGCCAGCAGGCGTGGCCGGCTTTCGCGGGCCAGCTGTTCCGGCGTGGCGGCACGGGTGGCGCGCACGGTGGAAACGATGCCGCCGCCGGCACGGGCGATCTCGGCATAGCTGACGCCCTGCAGGCGCTGCTCGAACTCGTTGGCGCGGTTGCCGGCGTAGACCAGGTGGGTATGGCAGTCGATCAGGCCGGGCGAAATCCAACGGCCTTCGCCGTCGATGCGGGTGGTCGGCTGCAGGTGGGCATCGCTGCCGGCCGCGCCGACATGGACGATGCGGCCGTCGGCGCAGGCCAGGACGCCATCGCGGATGACACCCAGCCCTTCGCCATCAAGGGTGATCAGGTGGACGTTGGACCAGAGGGTATCGACGTGCATGGCATCCACAACGCGGCTGTGCTTATATGTCTATACAATATAGGCGTCCATTTCGGGTTGTCCAGCCATGTCCGATTCGCGTTCCCCGCACAGTTTCCATGCCGCCCACGCCCTGCTGGCCGAGGGTTGGGTCCGCGATGTCCGCCTGCAGGTGCAGGACGGTCGCATCGCGGCCATCAGCACGGGGCAGGGCGCGCAGGCGGGCGACACCCGGGTCGGCATCCTGGTGCCGGGCCTGCCCAACCTGCACAGCCATGCCTTCCAGCGCGGCATGGCCGGGCTGACCGAGATCGGCGGCGGCGACGGTGACAGCTTCTGGAGCTGGCGCGAGCTGATGTACCGTTTCCTGGCCCACCTGCGCCCAGACGCGGTGCAGGCCATTGCCGCCCAGGCCTATATGGAAATGCTGGAAAGTGGCTTCACCCGCGTCGGCGAGTTCCATTACCTGCACCACGATGTCGACGGCCGGCCGTATACCAACCGCGCCGAGATGAGTGCGCGGATCGCCGCCGCCGCCGACCAGACCGGCATTGGCTTGACCCTGCTGCCGGTGTTCTATGCACATGCCGATTTCGGCGGGGCGGCGCCGAATCCAGCGCAGCGGCGCCTGATCCACGACGTGGACGGCTTCGCGCAGCTGCTGGAGGCCGCCAAGCCGGCCTTGGCCGCGCTGCCCGACGCGGTGCTCGGCATCGCACCGCACAGCCTGCGTGCGGTCACCGGCGAGGAACTGAGTGCGTTGCTGCCGCTGACCGACGGCCCGGTGCACATCCACATCGCCGAGCAGGTGCGCGAAGTGGAGGCCTGCCTGGCCTGGAGCGGCCAGCGCCCGGTGCAGTGGCTGTACAACCATGCGCCGGTGGATGCGCGCTGGTGCCTGGTGCATGCCACCCACATCACCGATGACGAGCGCGCGGCCATTGTGGCCAGCCAAGCCGTGGCCGGCCTGTGCCCGATCACCGAGGCCAACCTGGGCGACGGCCTGTTCCCGATGCAGGCGTTCGCGCGCGAGGGCGGGCGCTTCGGCGTCGGTTCCGATTCCAATGTGCTGATCGACGCGGCCGAAGAACTGCGCCTGCTCGAATACGGCCAGCGTCTGACCCTGCGCGGTCGCAACGTACTGGCCCCGGATGCCACCCGCAGCACCGGCCGCTTCCTGTTCGAAGGCGCACTGCACGGTGGCGCACAGGCGCTGGGCGTGGCCGCCGGCCTGCAGGTCGGCGCCAGTGCCGACCTGGTTGAACTGGACGCCGCACACCCGGCGCTGCAGGCGCGACAGGATGACGCATGGCTTGACAGCTGGGTGTTCGCCGCACGTAATGGCGCGCTGCGATCGGTCTGGCGCCATGGCCGCCAGTGCGTGGCCGAGGGCCGCCACCTGCAGCGCGAGGCGATCACCAGCGCCTTCGCTGCCGCCCTGCGCGGCGTGCTGGGCTGATCGCCTCCCGCCACCGAGACCCCATTACGTGAAGGCCAGCAAGTCCGCCACGCTCAACCAGCGTATCCGCAGCGATCTGGAAAGCCGCATCCTCAGTGGAGAGTGGGCGCCGGGCTTCCGGATTCCGTACGAGCACGAGTTGATGGAGCAGTACGGATGCTCGCGGATGACGGTGAACAAGGTGCTGACCGCACTGGCCGAGAGCGGCATGATCGAGCGCCGCCGTCGCGCGGGTTCGTTCGTGGCGCGTCAGCCACCGCACCTGGAGCAGGTGGCGCTGGAGATTCCCGATATCGCGATGGAAGTCGGCTCGCGGGGACATCAGTACGCCTATCGACTGCTGCAGCGCGACCTGCGCCTGGCCGATGCCGGCAATGCCGGCGAAGTCGAGCTGGCCGGCAGCGAAATGCTGCTGGCGATGCGCTGCCTGCACCTGGCCGATGGCCGCCCGCTGGCACTGGAGCACCGCCTGATCAGCCCGGTGGGCGTGCCCGAGGTGTTGGAGGTCGACTTCAGCACCACCGCCCCGGGCAGCTGGCTGCTGCAGAACGTGTCCTGGACCCGTGCCCAGCATCGCATCAGTGCCTGGGGCGCGGATACTGCCACCGCCAGGCTGCTGGATGTGAAGCCCGGTACCGCCTGCCTGGTGATCGAACGCCTGACCTGGCGTGGCGAACAGCCGATCACCCGCGTTCGCCAGGTGTTCCTGGGGGATGCCTGGGACCTGGTGGCGCGCTTCGCGCCGGGCGCGCGATAGGGATTCCATCCACGCATGGCGTGGATCTACTCTGCCGAAACGACTGTCGCCTTGAACTCTGTCGGGGCGTGTGTACGATGTGTACCGTCCCTGCATGAAGAGCAGGGACCTCATCCGGGAACTGGAAGCGGCAGGTTGGATCTGTCGTCGGATCCGCGGATCCCATCATGTATTCGTGCACTCGCAGCACCCTCACATCATCACCGTTCCTCACCCAAGGAAGGATCTGGGGAAAGGGCTGGTGCAGGCGTTGCGGAAGCTCGCAGGACTGACGTAGGAGGGCCCATGCGATATCCAGTCTTGATCGAGGCGGGCGATGAGCGCACCGCGTGGGGTGTGGTCGTTCCAGATCTGCCGGGGTGCTTCTCAGCGGCCGACACGCTTGATGATGCGCTCACTGCGGCGGAAGAGGCGGCGCTCGCCTGGATTGATGTGGCCCTGGATGAGGGGCGCTCGATTCCGACACCTTCAGCGCCGCAGAAGATCGCCGCCGAGGCATCCAAGGACATCTGTTGGATTCTTGCGTACATCTGCGTTGATCCGGCTCTGCTGGACGACACCATCGAGCGGGTCAATATCAGCCTGCCACGCCGGATCCTGGCGAGGCTGGATGCGCAGGCCAGAGCGGCGGGTGAATCGCGCTCCGGTTACATCGCCCATCTCGCGGCATTGGGCTGAGCAGGCGCCATGTGGAGCCGAGCCCATGCTCGGCTGCTGTTCGCGCGTGGCTCAACTCTGCAAAGGCATCCACGCGTGGCGTGGATCTACCAAGGGGTCGCGCATCGGGATTCAGTAGATCCACGCCATGCGCGGATGCTGCGCCATCAATACGTAGCGCACTGCCGCCAGCGTACGGGCTCATCCACGCCGGGGCGGGCGTTGAGCTGGATGCGCACGTTGCGCAGCGCGGGGTAGTGCAGCACTTCCTCGCAGACCAGCGGCCACACCGCGTCCAGTTCGCCGGTGCGGTTGATCGCCAGTGTCTGCCGGGTCAGCCAGACACCGCTGGCGATGCCGGGCTTGCCGGCCAGGGCGCGGGCCAGATCGGCCTGGAAGCGCTCCAGCGTGGCGGCATCGGGGTCGGGATTGCTGCGCGCGTCGGTCGCGGGGGCGACGGCAGGCGTGGGAGCGGGGGCGACCGCAGGGACTGCTTCGATCGGGGCGGGTGCGGCTGAAGGCGCGGCCGAAGGCGTTGCCACCACCGGCGCCGCAGCGACCGGAGTGGCCTCTTCCACATGCAGGCCCTGCAGACCCAGGCCGACAAGCAGCCCCAGCGTGGCCGAACCCAGTGCGGCAATGGCAATGCGGCGCAGCGCTTCGTGCCGGGCGCTGGCGCGCACGCGCGCTTCGATATCGGCAGGGAGGTAGGGCTGCAGCAACGGCCACAGGCGCGGCCCGTCCAGCACTTCAACCGCCTGCTTCTCGGCGGCGCCACGGCCGTCGCGCTCGATACGGCCTTCGGTCAGCAGTACGCCACCCTTGGCGCCGGCCAGGCGCGCGGCCGCACCCAGTTCGTTCACTGCGGCGGTGCCGATGCGGTAGGCCAGGCCGTGCTTGCACGACACCAGCCATTGATTGGGGCCATCGCTGAGCAGGAAGTCGCTGCTCGGCTCGCGGGCATCTTCGGCCGGATCGATCAGCTCACGCAGGCCGCGCTGTTCGCGCAGCATGCGCTTGACCAGAACCGAGAATTCGCGCCAGTGCATGCCTGCCAGAGCCTGCAGGCCGAGTTGCATCTCCTTCTGCCGCCGCTTGATCCACCACAGATAGACAACGGCCAGGGAACAGGTAAGCAGGGCCGACAGCAGGGCCAGGATCCAGGGGAGCATGCAGGAGTAGGGCGGAAGGGGCGAAAGCGGAGAGCGACAGTGTAAAGGTCGCGGTGCCCGGCTGGGTCAGGATGTTCCTGACAGGAAGCGTGATGGAGCGCGCAGAACGGTATACGACGGACACGAAAAACCCGCCAATCCTGAAGCCGTGAGGGGAGGGAACAAACGGCAGCCGAAGCGATTGGCGGGTTGCTCGCGATTGTCAATCAAAATTTATTGCATTGCAACAATTGCGCTCAGGGAATGCTGTCCGGCGATTGATGGCTGCCCGGTGCGGGGGCATCTGCACCCGAAGCTGCCCGGTTTTCCAGCCTGGCCAGGCGCGCGTGCAGGGCATCGATGCGGGCTTCCAGCGCGGTCACCTCGTCGGCAGTGGGTACATGCAGGCGCTTGAGCACGCCCTGTACCTGGTCATCAAAGGCCTTCTCGACCTTGTTCCAGGTGCCGGAGGCCTTCTCGCGGGCCTCGTCCAGTGAGGTTTCGACGTTGTCACGCCAGCCCGGGCCCTGTTCGCTGTTGCGTTCACGGCGGCGGGCTTCCCAGGCTTCGCCTTCCTTCACCAGGCCGTCGAAGAAGCGGCTGCCCTCGGCCTGCGCGCGCCCCAGCGCACCCAGCCCGGCCAGCCAGACCTGTTGCGCCGAATCGCTGAGCTTGCGCGAGAAGCGCTCGGCCTGGTCACCGAAAGAGGCGTCGTCGTTGCGGCGGTCGTCGTTCTCGTAGTGGTTCATCGCACTTCCCGTGGGAGTTGGGCCTGCCCCGAGAGTAGCGCGCGGTGGCGTTGCACGGCCGTGATGGCCGCCGCCAGGATTCAGCCCAGCTTTTCCTTCAGCACGCGCTGGATCTCGCCTTCGACCATGCCCTTCATCGCCGACAGCAGGAAACCGAGCTTGGCGGTCACGCGCACGGCGCCCGGCTGCAGTTCGATCGCACCGTCCACACCGCTGCCGGAGAAGTTCAGGACGTCGGCGGTCCAGGACGACTTCAGGCCGAAGCGCTCGGACAGCTTGGCAGCGACCTGTTCGATCGCGGCGCGCGCCTGTGCGTCGGGCAGGGCGTGGGCGTGGCGGACATCGATGGTGGACATGCAGGCTCCTGGCGCAGGGCGGGGATGATCAAAGAGGGCGAGCATTGTGCGCATCAAGGGCCGCCGCGCCAAGCACTCATCGTGGGTTCTTCTTCGTTGGCGACCAACCTGCTAGGCTGCGCCGCGTGCAGAACCTGCTAGTTCACTTCAGTCAGCAACAACAGCCCGACCAGCCCCTGCGGCCCGGGGTGCAGCGCATCGTGCGCCAGGCCAACGGCAGTGTGCGGCTCGGTGATGCCGGCCACGGCGCCCTGCTGCTGGCCCAGTTCTGCATGGACGATCGCGGCCTCTGGCTGCAGGTCGGCAATGGCATCCGCGGCATCCACGTCAATGGTCGACCGGTGCGCCGGATGGCCCTGCTGCGCGCGGGCGATGCGGTATACGTGGATGGCGTGGAGATGGTGCTGCAGGGCGAAGTCGAGAGCCTGCTGCAGGCGCCTGCGCCGAAGAACGAGGATGGCAGCGACGAGCAGCAACGACTGCTGCGCGGTGTCGGTGGCCTGCACCATGGCCGCAGTTTCACCCTGTCGCAGGCCCGCCTGATCGGCCGCGGCAACGAGGCCGACATCGCCATCGATGACCCGGCCTTCGCCGAACAGCATGCCCGCGTGGAAGTGCACGGCGAGCGCGTGCTGCTGCGCGACCTGGGCAGCGCCGACGGTACCCGGGTCAACGGCATGGCCGTGCGCCACTGCTGGCTGCAGGCCGGCGACCAGGTCGTGTTCGATGGCCAGCACCGGTTCGTGCTGGAAGTGCCGCACGATCCGCGCCGGCGGCCGCTGCCCGCCGAGGACGACGCCAGCCACGAGGCCGAGCAGGCGCCGGTGCTGCCGGCCGCGCCGCGCAGGGTCCGGCGCTGGCCGTGGCTGCTGGTGAGTGCGCTGCTGCTGGCCGCACTGCTCAGCCTGCTGCTCTGGTTCGGCGCGCGCTGATCTGAATCCGCTGGGTCCGCGCCCTGGTGGGTGCCGACCTTGATCGGCACGCTCCGTCGGCGGGCTTGACGCCTGGCAGCACACGGCTTTGGTAGGTGCCGACCTTGGTCGGCACGCTTGTTCGGCGGGCATGACGCCTGACGGCGTACGCCGACCAAGGTCGGCGACTACCGGGGCTTTGCTGCTGATCTGAATCCGCTGGGTCCGCGCGCTGGTGGGTGCCGACCTTGATCGGCACGCTCCGTCGGCGGGCTTGACGCCTGGCAGCACACGGCTTTGGTAGGTGCCGACCTTGGTCGGCACGCTTTTTCGGCGGGCATGACGCCTGACGGCGTACGCCGACCAAGGTCGGCGACTACCGGCGGCACGCCTGCGGCGAATGGATTCCAATGAAACCAAATTTCCCTTGCCGCACTAGGCCGCAAGGCTGGTGCACTGCGGCATACTAGGGGTCTTGCCCCACAGGTGTGACATGACGCGCGCGTTCAACTTCAGTGCCGGCCCTGCGACCTTGCCGGAATCGGTCCTGCGCCAGGCGCAGGCGGAAATGCTGGACTGGCACGGTAGTGGTGCCTCGATCGTGGAAATGAGCCATCGCGGCGCGGAATTCATGTCCGTGGCCGCCGAGGCCGAGGCCGACCTGCGCCGCCTGCTCGATATCCCCGACGACTACGCGGTGCTGTTCCTGTCCGGTGGCGCCACCACCCAGCAGGCGCTGATCCCGCTCAACTTCGCCAGCCCCGGCCAGCGCGCCGACTACGTGGTCAGTGGCCATTGGGGAAAGACTGCGGTCAAGCAGGCCGGCGTCTACGTCGACGTCAACATTGCCGCCAGCAGCGAGCCCGACGGCTATCGCACGCTGCCGCCCCGCGCCGACTGGCAGCTCTCGCCCGACGCCGCCTATGTGCACATCACCGCCAACGAGACGATCCACGGCGTCGAGTTCCGTGATGTGCCGGATACCGGCGATGTGCCGCTGGTGGCGGACTTCAGCTCATCCATCGCCAGCGAGCCGCTGGATGTACGCCGCTACGGTGTGATCTATGCCGGCGCGCAGAAGAACCTGGGCCCGGTCGGCATCGCAGTGATGATCGTCCGCCGCGACCTGCTCGAGCGTACTGGCCAGCCGCGTGCGGACATCTTCGATTACCGCTCGCATGTCGCCCGCGATTCGATGCTCAACACCCCGCCGACCTGGAACTGGTATCTGGCCGGCCTGGTGTTCAAGTGGATGCTGGCCGAAGGCGGCGTGGCCGAATTCGCCAGGCGCAATGCCGCCAAGGCGGCACTGGTGTACGGCGCCATCGATGGCTCCGGCGGCTTCTACCGCAACGAGGTCGCGCATGCGGCACGCTCGCGGATGAACATCCCGTTCTTCCTGCCCGATGCCGGGCTTGATGCCCGCTTCGTCGCCGAAGCCAAGGCTGCCGGCCTGCTGGCGCTGAAGGGACACAAGGTGGTCGGGGGCATCCGTGCCTCGCTGTACAACGCCATGCCGCTGGCCGGGGCCGAGGCGCTGGTCGCCTTCATGGCCGATTTCCAGCAGCGTCACGGCTGAGCAATGAACGGCGCGCACCGTCGGGTGCGGGTCCCGCAACAAGGAATTCCGATGGCAAGCAGCAAATCCAGCAAGAAGGCGCCGAAGAAGGCCGAACCGGCCAAGGACAGCGCGCCCAGCAAGGCGAAGGGCAAGGCCAAGGCCGCCTCGAACCCGGCACCCACCCTGGCACCGCTGGCGCTGGCCGATGTGCGCTCGAAGATCGACCAGATCGACCGTGACATCCAGAGCCTGATCGCCGAGCGCGCGCGCTTCGCCCACCAGGTCGGCAAGGCCAAGGGCAAGCTGGCCGCCGCTGTCGACTACTACCGCCCCGAGCGCGAAGCGCAGGTGCTGCGCATGGTGGTGGACCGCAATGAAGGCCCGCTCAGCGACGAGCTGCTGGTGCATGTCTATCGCGAGATCATGTCGGCCTGCCTGGCCCAGCAGGAGCCGCTGAAGATCGGCTACCTCGGCCCGGAAGGCACCTTCAGCCAGCAGGCCGTGCTCAAGCACTTCGGCCGCTCCGCGCTGGGCCTGCCGATGGCCAGCATCGAGGAAGTGTTCCAGGAAGTGGAAGCGGGCAACGCCGATTTCGGCGTGGTGCCGGTGGAGAATTCGGGACAGGGCACCATCCAGATCACCCTGGACATGTTCCTGACCTCCAACCTGAAGATCTGTGGCGAAGTGGAACTGCGCGTGCAGCAGTACCTGATGTCGCGCAGCGGCCGCATCGAGGACATCGAGCGCATCTACGCACACCCGCAGTCGTTCATGCAGACCTCGGCGTGGCTGCGCGCCAACCTGCCGAAGGCCGAGAAGATTCCGGTATCCAGCAACGCCGAAGGCGCGCGTCGCGCGCGCAACGCCGATGATGCGGCGGCCATTGGTGGCGAGAGCGCCGGCCACGTGTACGGCCTGAAGAAGGTGGTCACCAAGCCGA
The DNA here is from genome assembly GCF_004795795.1 of Stenotrophomonas sp. PAMC25021. Taxonomy (NCBI): domain Bacteria; kingdom Pseudomonadati; phylum Pseudomonadota; class Gammaproteobacteria; order Lysobacterales; family Lysobacteraceae; genus Stenotrophomonas; species Stenotrophomonas sp. PAMC25021. The sequence continues at coordinate 3,819,845 of NZ_CP039255.1, forward strand.
TCCAGAACGATGCCGACAACACCACCCGCTTCCTGGTGGTGGGTCGCAACATCTTCCCGACCTCCGGCCACGATCGCACGTCGGTGCTGGTGTTCATCCATGACAAGCCCGGTGCGCTGTTCGATGTGCTCAGCCCGTTCGCCCGCCACGGCATCAGCATGAACCGCATCGAGTCGCGGCCGTCGCACCACGGCAAGTGGGAATACGGCTTCTTCATCGATCTGGCCGGCCACATCGACGACGCGCCGATGCAGGCGGCGCTGGCCGAACTGGAAGCGCACTCGGCGCAGATCAAGGTGCTGGGCTCCTACCCGGTGGCCGTGCCCTGAGTGCTGCTGTGGCGGCCCTGGCCGCCGCTCCCTGATGCATCGCCGGCGCTGCCGGCGTTTACGGAACGATCGAACGATGAGCAACGCGCAACACTGGATCGCCCGCAAGGGCCAGCCGCTGCAGGGCAGCCTGACCATTCCCGGCGACAAGTCGGTCTCGCACCGCTCGGTGATGTTCGCCGCGCTGGCCGATGGCACTTCGCATATCGAAGGCTTCCTGGAAGGCGAGGACACCCGCGCCACCGCGCGCATCTTCAGCCAGCTGGGTGTGCGCATCGAAACCCCCAGCCCGTCGCAGCGCATCGTGCATGGTGTGGGTATCGACGGCCTGAAAGCACCGGAGGCACCGCTGGACTGCGGCAATGCCGGCACCGGCATGCGCCTGCTGGCCGGCCTGCTGGCGGGCCAGGCGTTCGACTGCACGCTGATCGGCGATGAGTCGCTGTCCGGCCGCCCGATGCGCCGTGTCACCGGCCCGCTGTCGCAGATGGGCGCAAGGATCGATACCCAGGACGACGGCACGCCGCCGCTGCAGGTGCATGGCGGCCAGACGCTGCATGGCATCGACTTCGCCTCGCCGGTGGCCAGCGCACAGATCAAGTCGGCCGTGCTGCTGGCCGGCCTGTACGCGCAGGGCGAAACCCGCGTGGTGGAACCCCACCCGACCCGCGACTACACCGAACGCATGCTGTCCGCGTTCGGCGTGGACATCGAATTCTCGCCGGGCAAGGCGCGCCTGCGGGGCGGCCAGCGCCTGCGCGCCACGGACATCGTAGTGCCGGCCGATTTTTCCTCGGCGGCGTTCTACCTGGTCGCCGCCAGCATCATTCCCGGTTCCGAACTGCGCCTGAAGCAGGTTGGCCTGAACCCGCGTCGCACCGGCCTGCTGCACGCGCTGCGCCTGATGGGGGCGGATATCAGCGAAGAGAATCCGGCCGAGCAGGGCGGTGAGCCGGTGGCCGATCTGGTGGTGCGCTACGCTCCGCTGAAGGGCGCGCGTATTCCCGAAGCACTGGTGCCGGACATGATCGACGAGTTCCCGGCGCTGTTCGTGGCCGCCGCCGCCGCCGAAGGCCAGACCGTGGTGAGCGGTGCTGCCGAACTGCGGGTGAAGGAATCCGATCGTCTTGCGGCGATGGCCAATGGCCTGCGCGCGCTGGGCATGCAGGTGGACGAGACCGAGGATGGCGCCACCCTGCACGGCGGGGCTCGGCTGGGGAGTGGCACCATCGAAAGCCACGGCGACCATCGCATCGCCATGGCATTCGCCATTGCCGGCCAGATCAGCGACGGCGAAGTGCGCATCAACGACATCGCCAACGTCGCCACGTCCTTCCCGGACTTCGATGGCCTGGCGCGCAGCGCCGGCTTCAACCTGGCCTGATCGGCGGATCGCGTTTTCCGGTAGGTGCCAACCTTGGTTGGCACGCTCACATCACCCGGTAGGTGCCAACCCTGGTTGGCATGCTCACATCGCCCGGTAGGTGCCAACCTTGGTTGGCACGCTCACATCGCCCGGTAGGTGCCAACCTTGGTTGGCACGCTCACATCACCCGGTAGGTGCCAACCCTGGTTGGCAAGCTCACATCGCCCGGTAGGTGCCAACCTTGGTTGGCACGCCTCTCCAGATAAAAGGACGGAGGCCGAAGCCTCCGTCTAAACATCACGAACCCCTCGTCCGCGATCAACGCTGTTCGGTACGGAAATCCACCGGGACCCGCACCACACTGGCCACTGCACGGCCTTCATGCATCGCCGGCTGGAACTTCCAGTTCTGCACGGCGCTCAGCACCGCGCGATCCAGGTCACGGCTGCGTTCGCCGCTGCGCGAAACAATCGCGGCATTGGTCACCTGGCCGCGGCTATCGACATTCAGGCTGGCGATCACGCTGCCCTGTACGCCATTACGCAGCGCGGCGGCGGGGTAGGTCGGCTTGATGTTGCCTGCCAGCGGGCGCGCCTCGCGATTGCGTACCGCAGGGGCGGCTTTGCGCTGGTTGCCGACCGGTGCGGCCTGGCGGGCCGCCGGCTCCTGCGCGTCGGCCACCGGCGCCTGCTCGGGGGCGGGCAGCATGCGCTCGCCGACCGGTGCCGGCGCCACGTCTTCCTGATTCGAGTGACGCAGCCAGAGCAGCGCGGCGGCAAACATCGCCACGATCAGCGCGATCCACATCCAGGGCGACGTGGGCTTGTGCTGTTCGCTGGCGTCTTGCTGCAGCTGCGGCGAATGAAGGTCTTCGTGGGTGGTGGCGGTCATCGCAAACTCCTTCCGTCAATGGACGACGGGGAGAGTGTTGCGCGGGCCAGTGGCGGGAAGTGTCAGCGTTACGTCAACGTCACCGGCAGGGTTCAGGTTGCCTGCCGGGAAACGTTCAGTTACTGGGTCTTGAAGTCGAACGGCACTTCAATGCTGCCCGGTACGGCCTGGCCGTTGCTCTGCGCCGGGGTGAAACGCCAGCGGCGCACGGCGTCGGTGGCGGCACGGTCGAGCTCGCGTGAGCCGCTGCGCTGGATGACCGTGGCATTGTTCGGGTAGCCGGTGGCATCCACGTCCACGCGCACCACCACGCTGCCGGTCTCGCCCGCGCGCAGGGCCGCGGCCGGGTAGGCCGGCGGCGGCGACTGGCCGGCAATCGGCATCGGCTGGCTGTTGCCGGTGGCGGCTGGCGCAGGGGCCGGCGTGGCCGGGGCCGGTTCAGCGATGGGCGCCGGCGGCGGCGGGGCGGTTTCGACCAGCTTCGGGGCGTCGTCCTCTACCGGGGCCGGCTTGGCATCGGGCATGTCGCTGGAGCCTGCGGCGGCGGCCAGCGGTTCCGGCAGCGGTTCCACCTGCGCGGTCTCCTGCGGGGTCTGCGCGGCCGGATCGGCACGGAAGAACTCCTTGTCGCGGCCGGTCAACCAGACCAGCACGAACAACAGCACGCCCACGCCGAAAGCGATGCCGGCGATCTTCAGGGCGTTGCGCGGGATATGCACAGTGAACGACTTGGCGGACGACGAGCGGGGTGCAGACATGGACCGGACCAGTACGGAATAGCCCGATTCTGCCACGCCAGGAATGAACCGGGCGGCAGAAATCCGTATAACAAGCGATAATCCCATCCCTGATACCCACCACGACACCTGCCATGCTTGATCCAGCCCTGCTCCGCCACCAGCCCGCCGACCTCGCCGAACGCCTGCGCACCAGCCGCGGCTTCGAGCTCGACGTGTCTGCCCTGGAGTCCCTGGAGGCGGATCGCAAGCGCATCCAGGTGCGGACCCAGGAGCTGCAGAGCCTGCGCAACAGCCGTTCCAAGGCCATCGGCCAGGCCAAGGCCAAGGGCGAGGACGTCTCGGCCATCATGGCCGAGGTCGCTGCCTTCGCCGACGAGCTGAAGGCTTCGGAAGTGGCGCTGGACGAGCTGCGCGAGAAGATCGAAGCGATCTCGATGGGCATTCCGAACCTGCCGGCCGACGACGTGCCGGCCGGTGCCGACGAGAACGACAACGTCGAGCAGGCGCGCTGGGGTACCCCGCGCCAGTTCGATTTCAAGGTGCTTGACCACGTCGAACTGGGCGCCCGCAACGGCTGGCTGGACGGCGAGACCGCGGCCAAGCTGTCCGGCTCGCGCTTCACCGTGCTGCGTGGCCCGATCGCGCGCCTGCACCGCGCCCTGGCCCAGTTCATGGTCGACCTGCACACCGGCGAGCACGGCTACGAGGAGACCAATGTGCCGCTGCTGGTCAACGCCGACTCGCTGCGCGGCACCAGCCAGCTGCCGAAGTTCGAAGACGACCTGTTCAAGACCGCCGTGGGCGACTCCACGCGTTACCTGATCCCGACCTCGGAAGTACCGCTGACCAACATCGTGCGCGATGAGATCGTCGACGCCGAGCGCCTGCCGCTGCGCATGACCGCCCACTCGATGTGCTTCCGTGCCGAGGCCGGCAGCGGTGGCCGCGACGTGCGCGGCATGATCCGCCAGCATCAGTTCGAGAAGGTCGAGCTGGTCTCGATCAGCCGCCCGGAAGACAGCGACGCCGAACACCAGCGCATGACCCGCTGCGCCGAAGTGGTGCTGGAAAAGCTGGGCCTGCCGTACCGCAAGGTGCTGCTGTGCACCGGCGACATGGGCTTCTCGGCGGTGAAGACCTACGACCTGGAAGTCTGGCTGCCGTCGCAGGAAACTTACCGCGAGATTTCCTCGTGCTCGAACTGTGGTGACTTCCAGGCCCGCCGCATGCAGGCGCGCTGGCGCAACCCGGCCACCGGCAAGCCGGAGCTGGCGCACACGCTGAACGGCTCGGGCGTGGCCGTTGGCCGCGCGATGATCGCGGTGATGGAGAACTACCAGAACGCCGACGGCAGCATCACCGTGCCGGAGGCCCTGCGCCCGTACATGGGTGGCCTGGAAACCATTGGCTGATAGCCGGCGCTGCGCGCCGCCGCCCGAGCATGGGCTCGGGCGCTACAGATCTGTGTAGAGCCGAGCCTATGCTCGGCTCTCCTTTATGGCCCGCAGCTTCTCCAGCGGCACCCATCCCGGTTCGCCGTTCTCCGGCACGCACCATGCCCAGCCATTGAGCGTGCGCATCCCGCGCAGCGTCTGCCCGGGGTCCACATCCAGTTCGCGCGCGCAGTAATCCTGCGTGGCAAACGCGCCACCCTGCGCATCGCGGCCGATCACCGGCGTCGGCACGAATCCGGGCTGCTGTCCCTCGGCCTCGCAGAGGAACCAGTCGTCCCAGCCCTCCGGGCCTTCATAACGTTCGCCCACCACCAGCGCCTGGCCGCGGCGCAGGATGATCGGGTGCGGAAATTCGCTGCGGTGCGCAGCCGTCACGATGTAGTTCATGCCCCCAGCCTAGCGCGCCGCAAAAGAAAACGGCCCCGCACAGCGGGGCCGCCAGGGTGGGCCGGGAGGGGGAGGGGATCCCGGCCCGCGTTCAGCGCCCAGACGAGGAGAGAGGGGCGCCGAACGTTGGAACGCGTTACGCCGCGACGGCTTCGGCCACGTCGTGCGACGGCAGCGCCGCCAGCGCACCGGCGATGGCGTCTTCACGGTGCTGCGGCGAGTAGGCGATGCCCTCGGCGCGCACGAACTCGACTTCGTTGATGCCCATGAAGGCGAACACCTGACGCAGGAACGGCTCCTGGAAGTCGGCCGGCGAGTCGGTATAGATGCCGCCACGGCTGCTGGCGATGATCACCCGCTTGCCACCGGCCAGGCCCACCGGGCCGTTCTCGGTGTACTTGAAGGTGCGGCCGGCCACGGCCACGCGGTCGATCCAGGCCTTCAACGTGGATGGGATGCTGAAGTTGTACATCGGCGCGCCGATCACCACGATGTCGGCCTCCAGGAACTGCTGCATCACCTGTTCAGCATCGGTCGCTTCAGCGGCGTCGGTCTTGGCCAGCGAGCTGCTGCGCAGGTGCGGTACCGGATTGGCGTCAAGATCGCGATAATCGACCTGCAGGCCGTCGATCTGGCTGGCGAGGCGGGCGACCACGGCGGCCGACAGCTGGCGCGAGACGGAGTTGTCGCCAAGCACGCTGGCGTCGAGATGCAGAAGCTTCATGGCAGTCACCTATGTTCTGGGAGGAAGGGGCGGGGTGGCCCCGCCGACGGAGAGAACGATAGGTTGTTGCAAAGGCGGAATAAAGGTGATTGAATGCCACGTATTGTTCTAGATATGGAACTCGGGCATGCATGACCTGAATGACCTGTACTACTTCGCGATGGTGGTCGACCACGGCGGATTTGCCGCCGCCGAGCGGGCGCTGGGTATTCCCAAGTCGCGACTGAGCCGCCGCATCAGCCAGCTGGAAACCGACCTGGGCGTGCGCCTGCTGCAGCGCTCCACGCGCCGTTTCGCGGTCACCGATGTCGGCACCAGCGTGCACCGGCATGCGCAGACGATGCTGGCCGAGGCCCAGGCCGCCCGCGAAGTGGTGGACCGCCTCAGCGCCGAACCGCGCGGCGTGGTGCGCGCCAGCGTGCCGGTGTCACTGGCGCAGATGCAGCTGCCCAAGCTGCTGCCCAAGTTCCTTGAGCAGTATCCGAAGGTGCGGCTGCAGCTGAACATCAGCAACCGCCGCGTGGACATCATCAACGAAGGCTACGACGTGGCCCTGCGCGTGCGTTCGCGCCTGGACGACGACGGCAGCCTGGTGATGCGCAGCTTCGGCCAGGTGCAGGAACTGCTGGTGGCCAGCCCGAAGTACCTCGACCGCGCCGGCCGCCCCAAGGACCCGGAAGAGCTGACCCAGCACGTGACCCTCAGCATCAGCGAAGACGAAGCCCGCCAGCGCTGGGAACTGCATGGCCCGGAAGGCGAAGTGCGCCGGGTCGACCTGCAGCCGCGCGTGGCCGGCTTCGACTTCCCGCTGCTGCAGAGCATGGTGAAGGACGGTTTCGGCATCACCATGCTGCCGGAAACCGTGTGCGCCGACGCCGTGCGTAATGGCGAGCTGGAAGTGGTGCTGCCGGACTGGTCGCTGCCGCAGGGCGTGTGCCACGCCGTGTTCGCCTCGCGCCGCGGCCTGCTGCCGGCGGTGCGCGTGTTCATCGACTTCCTGGCCGAGCACCTGCCGCCGCAGCTGGAGGCCTCGCGCCTGGATTGCGGTGGCGCCTGTGAAAAGGCCAAGGAGCGGATCAAGGCCAGTGCACTGGGTGCGCTGGCGGTGGATGCGGGCTGAGAGCTGCTGCACCGCTTCCGTGAAGAAAAGCCCCGGCGACGTTCCGGGGCTTTTTACTTCAATGCGACGGTGTCATCCGCACGCCCAGTCGATCTTCATCTGCTGCAGATCCAACTGTGCGTTGCCGCCACCGAAATTGAAGCCGCCAAAACCCTCCTCGAATTCGAGGTAGTAGGGGCCGAACTCAGGGTAGCCCTGCTGGGGCTGCATTGTTCCGCCGAGGTGGGCAATGGAATCCCAGCGACTCAGGTTCAGTTCCTCACCGCGCTCGCTGAATGCTTCGATGTATCCACTGATGGCGCATTCGCTTTCCCACTCCCGCGGTGATCTCCCAACGTTGGGATCGTCAGCGCGGATGCCTGTGCTGATCGGCAATGCAACGGCCTCGCTGGAGGCGCCTCCGATTCCTGCGCCCGGGATGACGGCATTTCCGTTCCTGGTGTACAGCCATCGCTCGTAGAAATAGCTCGCGTAGTCCTGTCCGATCCAGCTCGGAGGGGCACCCAGCAGGGCTGAATTCAGCTTGGGCGGCAGGCTCAGCTCACCATCAAACTCCTGCTGTGTAAGCCAGATGGCGCAGAATTGCGTTCCAAGGATGTCTTCCATGCTGTGGCTGTGCGCATGCTTGGCCTGGCGATGCTGCCAGAAGGGAAGCAGGTCGCGGCCCTCTGGCGGGGTCATGGAAAGGGGAGAGGTGAAGTATTCCGCGATTTCCTCGACGGTGCAGAGCTCCTCCTGCTGGTCGTCGACGAACAGAGAGAGAGCAACCAGCTCATTTCCCTTGGTTCGGTACTCCGAGGGCAGGTGCAACGTAAAGGCGTGCCGCAGCGGGTGCCCGTTGCTGGAACTCAAAGGCCATTGTTCAGCGGTGATGCCTGGGGGAAGGCCCAGTGTCCAGCCTCCGGCCCATTCGCTGCCCCGGCCTGCTTTGGGGAGCACGCGCTGAGGGCCAAGCGCGATGTCAAAGGCCTTGGTCAACGTCGGATCGAATATGGGCGCTGCAGGTTCACAGTAGGTGGCATTCGGGTTCTCCAGGCGAATGCTCCTTACCGTGTTGTCCCGCGTGTTCACGTTCGCGGCCACCTGCAATCCGTCATCCGTGATGAAGCCGAAGGTCGCCCATCCCTCGCATGAGTCCTCTGGCTCTTCCGGCAGTACAGCGAGGCGAGGATTGTTGGCGAGAGCGTCGCCGATGGCCATGCCTGTACGCAGGCCCTCGACCAGCACCGTCTTGGGCATTGAACAGGCGAAAATGACGTATCCAATGGCTCGATCGCTATCCAGTCGAACGAAAACGTCCTTGCTCAGGCAAGTCAGATGACCTTGTTCATCCGGCTCCTTCCATCGGGTGCCCAGAAGTTGGGCCAGGGCGCTTGAAGGCATGCCCGGGCGTATGTTCAGGAGGCTGGAGTTGTCCATGGGGTGGGGACCAGAGGGAATTGGTCACTCTAGCCAGCCGGGGCGTGGGAAGGCTATCGGATTAGTTGCAGATGGGCGTGGCGTAGGGGTCTTGGGCAAATCGCCCGGCCGTGCGAGAATGCGTGCCCGGCCAGCAGGCTGTGCCGACACGGAGAGATGGCCGAGCGGTTTAAGGCACCGGTCTTGAAAACCGGCGAAGGGTCAAACCTTCCGTGGGTTCGAATCCCACTCTCTCCGCCAGTTGATTCAAAGAGCCCCTGGATTCAGGGGCTTTTTCGTCTCGTCAGTCCACGCCATCGATCTGCACGCGAGCCGGGGTAGCACGGCGGCCTTGCATGAGGAGCCCGACGCCGGCCACGAGGCAGGCCGCCAACGTTGCGATGGAGAACGGAAGCAGGAACTCGTCACGACCGGCCGCGGCGAAGCCCGCATGAATCATGGCGGTGCCGGCGCCAACTGTCCCGCACAGGCTGGCATACGCCCGCGCGGAGGGCTTGGCCAGCACAACCTGGCGATAGCCATGCAGCAGGGCGCCCACAGCGATCAGGTTGAAAGCCAGAAACCCCTGGACGCCGCCGGGAAGGCCGAACAGGGTCCACTCGTGCCAGAACGCTGCATCAATCTGGTGCAGGACCAACGCCAGCAGTGTTGCCAAATACCACCGTTCCATGGGGTCGTCCATTTGAATGTCGGCAAAGTCTAGCAGCCGGAGTGAGTGGTCGATCTCCGGCCTGGGCGAAGCTCACGGTGACGGTGAGGGCAGTGCGCACATCGCCAGGAAAGCGCAGAAAATGCGCTCACCCCCTACGCCCGCCCTTAGGCTTGTTGTGGCACAACGGGTAACTCGAGCACGACCGGAAAGCCCCATGTGGCCCATTCCGGTCCACGAATACGCCCACCTTGCACACCGGGCAGCGCTCATCGTGGATGGCCGCGCCTGAAATCGCGGTTACTTCCACTGCCCCGTCCTTCACCAGCTCATCCAGGAATGGCGAGTGCTTGCCCTGCAGGGTGAACATCGCGACCGACCGTCGCGCACGCGTCAGCGCGACATAGAACAGGCGCCGTTCTTCGCTCAGCGGATAGGTATCGCCGTCCGGCATTGCCAGCGAAAGCACCGGGTCATCCGCGCGCAGGCTCGGGAAGCTGCGGTTGATCATGCCCGGCAGGATCACGTAGTCCGCCTCGCGCCCCTTCGATCGATGTGCGGTAAGGAACTCGACGTCCATCGTGCTGCCGAAGGCCGTCTTCCAATCCGAAGGCATCGCACCGCGATCCGCGCGATACCGCCCCAGAACAAAGACCGTCACGCGCCCGGTGCGGCCCTGCGGCACTGCACCTGACAACAGTTGCTGGTGCAGCTTCGCAAGGTACTGGCGAACGCCATCCTGCACCTCCTCGCGCCGGTTCATCTGGAACGCCTGCAGCACCGGGCGCATTGCCGGCGCAGCAGAGCGAACGTTTTTGGCGATCTGCGCGGGGTTGCGGCTGATGAAGCGGCTGGACACATCACACAGCGCCTGTGGGCAGCGGAACGTCTGCTCCAGTTTCAGCACCTGGCCATGGCCCATCCATTCGCGGAATCCAGTCATCACCGCAACGTCGGCGCCAGCGAAGCGATTGATCGATTGCCAGTCATCGCCCACCGCAAACAGATGGCGGCCCGGTTGGCTGACCAGGGCACGGCAGAGGCGCGCGCGGGCGCGCGATGCGTCCTGGAATTCGTCGGCCATCACCAGTTCGTAGGGCGATTCATAGTGGCCCTGTTCCAGCAGCCCGGCCGCCATGTTGAGCATGTCCTCGAAATCGATGCTGCGCTCGTCAGCCAGCGCATTGTCCCAGGCCTGGAATACCGGCCCGGCGATCTCCAGGAAGCGCCGGTAGCGTTCCTTGAACTGATCCTCGGGCATCTGCCGCAGGCGCGCCGCCATATCGTCCAGTGTCAGGCAGTTGCTCTTGGCATGGGCAATGAAGGTGCGCATCAGGCCAATCAGGTCTGCGTCCGGCATCGGCTTGGCGCCTTGATCAGGTAGCTCGCGGTCCGGGTTCGGGTCGAGCTCGACATCAGACGCGCCAAGCCGCTCGGCAAGATGCTGCAGGGCCTGTCCACTGCGCAGGCCAAACGACGTCGTCTCGACCAGAGCGGTGCCGCGCGCCACATGCTGCTGGCGCTTCCAGTGCATCCCTTCGCTGTAGTTGGCAAAGTGCTTCGGCGGCTGGCCATCGGCATCCAGCGCAAAGTGCTCGTGATACAGCTGGGCGTCCGGATAGTAGAAGTCCGGGCGATACTGGCGATGGGTGTCTGTCGCGGTATCGAATTCGTAGCGCCGCTCGTAGTCGTACGCCACGCCGTTGTAGAACAGCCAGTCGGCGATGACGCACTCCTCCAGGCTCTTCACCCGCTCACCCTTCAGGGTGCGGATGTAGGGCGTGCCATCGCGGTCGTAACCATCGGCCATCATGTCGGCACCGAACGGCGGCAGGTCGCGCCCGAACACCAGGCGGAACATGTCCCACTGGGTGCGGAAATGGGTCGAGCGGTCCTTCAGGTCGTCCACCAGTTCGGCCAGCTTGTTGAAGCCCAGCGTCGCGTCGACCGCCCATTTCGGGATATCCGGCTTGCGCCCTGTGGCTTTGGCGATGATGGACAGGCCCAGGGCGTGGAAAGTCCGGGCTTCCACCACGGTGTCGCCCATGCCGAGCCGGTCGAAGCATCGCTGCGCGCGCTCCTCCAGCTCCTGGGCGGCGTCCTTGTTGAAGGCGAGCATCACGATCCGTTCGGGTTCGACAAAGCCGCGGTCGATGGCATAAGCGGCCTTGGCGACCATTGTGGAGGTTTTCCCAGAGCCGGCCGCGGCCACGACCTGTACCCGGTTGTCGAAGCAGATGACGGCGTGGGCTTGTTCCTCGGTCAGGGGCTTGCTCTCGACCCGGTCCAGGAAGTCCTTGGCCAGCACCCGCTCGCGCTCTGCCATGGTCGCGTTGGCCTCGGCCCAGACGGCGGGCCAATCCAGCTGCCAGTCGTGCAGGGCGTCCAGCGCCATGCGGTGGCCGGGCGCGTGCAGGTCGTCGTGCACCTCCTCGTCGAGGAACAGCTGCTCCAGCTCGGCGGGCGGCAGGGGCAGGGCGGGGCGGTCGGCCAGCAACGCCTGCTGCTGTTCGTGGGTGATCCAGCGGCGTCCGGTGGTGCCTCGGTCGGTAAGCGCGTCTGCTTCGGCCAGCCACGCCTGGATCTGCTCCAGGATCGTGTCAAACAGGGCCTTGCGTCCCCGTGTGGTGCGCGCAAAGTGCACCTGCTGCAGCGCCGCCGCAAGCCGGGAGCCCTGGCTGTTGGGCAGCCCATCCACGGACAGTGCTTCACCGCGCTCGGTCGTCAGTTCGACCCTGGACCAGAGCACGCCGCGAACGACCCGCACGCTGTGTTCGTTCGCCACATGCTGGCGGTACTGCCTGCCGTCGATCAAAAGCGCGAGCTGTTCGCCATCCAGCTGCAACTGCCAGTCCGGCGAGCGGGTCACACGCTGGCCCCAGCCCGAGGGGCGCCATTCCATAGACATCCAGATACTGCCTTGCGTACGTCACCGGGCGTAAAGTGCCCTTGCCGCCCCATGATAAGGCGGCTTGGCATGGCGCGCTGGGATTCCGGTCACTCGCGCACGCGCGCCAGCGATGGCATTGCACCCTCGCCGGCGCGGCAGGCGTCAGGCGTTCACATCCACGACAATGCGGCCACGCACCTTGCCGGGGATGATCTGCTCATAGACATCCAGCACCTCGGCGAGGCCGATCTGCTGCACGGTGCTTTCCAGCTTCTGCGGGTCCAGGTCGGTCGCGAGCCGATCCCAGGCGCGCTGGCGAACCTCTTGTGGGGCATTCACCGAATCCACGCCCGCAAGGGTCACATTGCGCAGGATGAAGGGCAGCACCGAGCCGTGCAGTGCATCGCTCTGGGCCAGGCCACAGGCGGCCACGGCACCGCGGTACTTCGTTTCGGCGATGGCATTGACCAGCGTTGGGCCGCCGGCCACATCCACCACGCCGGCCCATCGCTCGGCACTCACCGGCCGCTCGCGCGGCTCCGAGAGCTGCGCACGATCGATGATCTCGGCCGCACCCAGGTTGTGCAGATACTCGGCGTGCTCCGGCCGCCCGGTGGCGGCCACCACGCGATAACCCAGCTTTGAAAGGATCGCCACCGCAATCGAGCCGACGCCGCCGTTGGCACCGGTAACCAGCACATCGCCCTGTGCAGGCGTCACCCCTGCATGCTCCAGGGCCAGCACGCACAGCATCGCGGTATAGCCAGCGGTGCCGATGGCCATGGCGTCGCGGGTGCTCAGGTTGCCGGGAATCCGGTTGAGCCATTCGCCGCGTACGCGGGCGCGCTGTGCCAGGCCGCCGTGGTGGCCCATGCTCAGGTCCCAGCCATTGAGCACGACGCGGTCGCCTGGCTTGAAGTCGGCCCTGCTGGATTCCAGCACCACGCCTGCCAGATCGATGCCGGGAATGAGCGGGAACGTCCGGATGACCGGACTCTTGCCGGTGAGGGCAAGCGCATCCTTGTAGTTGAGCGTGGAGTACTCGACCTGTACCAGGACGTCGCCGTCCACCAGGTCGGCTTCATTGAAATCGACCAGTTCCGTGGATATGCCGTCGTTCGTCTTGCGGGTCAGCAGTGCCTTGAAACTCATGGTTGGGGGCTCACGTTCAGTGGATGGCCCCATGCTAGGCTCGCACCGTTATCGCAACAAGAACGACGATTTTCCGTAGGTACTATGGTTTTCCGGAGTATGCATGCGTAGCAAGCGTTGGGATGGCAAGAGCGGTTGCGCGGTGGAAGTCACGCTGTCGGTGATCGGCGGCGTGTGGAAGCCGATCATTTTGTTTCACCTGATGACCGGCAAGCGGCGTTTCATGGAATTGACGCGACGGGTGCCCAATGCCACCCAGTCCATGCTTACCAGCCAGCTGCGTGAACTGGAAGCCGATGGCGTGGTGATCCGCCACGTGTACCCGGAAGTGCCGCCGAAAGTGGAATACGAGCTGTCCGAGTTCGGGCGCACGCTGGTACCGGTGCTGCTGGCCATGCGCGAGTGGGGTGAAACCTATCGTGGCCATGGAAGCACGGAAGACGATTGCCAGCGTTGAAGACACTTTTGGTCCTGCGCGAGCGCATTCTGGATGCGCTCGCGCCTGGATGGGTCAGGCCGGCTGCGCTTTCCGGCCCTGCACCACCCGGGTGGCCAGCAGCGCCAGGGTGACCAGCCCGGAGGCGATGGCCAGCCACAACAACAGCAGGGAGTTGTCCGTTTCGCCAACGGCCATCGCCACGGACGGGTCTTTGGCGTTGTAGCGGATATCAATCTCTTCCGCCTCGTCGGTGGCACGCATCCGATTGCCAAGGTCGTTGGAGACCGCGATCTTCTCGACGCGTGATTGGCCGTCTTCGGTTTCGAACTCGACATTCAGGACGAAGTTGCTCTTTCTTCCCCTTTTCTCATCCCAATGCACTTCGGTGACGAGGCCCACCGTATCGCGCCCCTCGGCACCGTCAGTGAGGGCATGACGGTGATGGTCGTTGTAGGCGGCCACGGAAAGTGCGACCGCCACGCCAGCAGCAACAAGAATGTTGCGCCAGGAAGTGAATTCCATAATGAGCTCCTGATCCATTGAGGTCGGCGACTATAGCCTTCACCTCGCGGATCTCGTACGGAAATGGCCTGGCGCAGAAATTTCGTTGTGATCAGATCGCGCTCGAATGTGCCTGTGGGCTCCTACATGCAAGCGTTCCCGGTGTGTATCCAGCGCGGAACGTCTGTGCTGGAGCTGAAGGCGGAGGCCGTGCGTATTGCGACTTTCTGCGCGATCGCCATGGTCGGCGTGTCGCGTTCGGCTCGATGTGATCGTTGGGTAGTACGCGCAGGCAGGCGCGATGTATCAACGAAGCACGTCAGTCGGTGGACGGTTCGCCATCCCGTGACGCAACCAGCGTAGGAACGCGTCAGCGCGGACTTTTCCTACTTTGCTTCGGCGATGGAGTGCGCCCATCATCGCCGCGCCAAGGCACTCGCCCTGGCCGGGATTGGCGTCCCGAACTTACATGATGCGCGGCGTCACGGTTGCAGCCAGAGTTGCAACCGTGACAATGCATCGCCTGTCAGTTCATGGCGGACGGTGCGTGGGGATCTCTCGATCCGCCGGCTTCTTGCATCATGTATCCGGCACGCCAACCCGCACCGTCCGCCACCTTGCATCTGCAGGTGGCCACATCGTGAGGTTGCCGTCATGCCCGAACGTCTTCCCGACCATCCCCGCCTGCACGCGCTGCTGGGTGCCGCCGTACTTGATCTTCCCGCTGCCTCGGCCGAAACGCTGGAGGACGCGCTCCGCGAATCCGCCGAGTTCGTCACCCCATCGGCATTCTTTGCACACCTGAAAGGCCACGGCAGGAACCTGCGCGCCGATGGCGAGGCCTGGGTTGAAATGCACCTGAGCCCTGGCCGGGCCTTCGACATGGCCCTGGCGACCCGCAGCGTTTCGGGCATCACGGCGTTGACCGCGGTGCTGCACGCTGCGCATGTGGCGCGGGAGAGCGACGATCCCGCCTGCTGTCCCTCCGCCGCCGTGGTCGAAGGTCTGTTCAACGCCTGTCAGGCGTTGTCGCTGCAGGTGGAACGCTGCCTGGTGCCGTGAAGGGCTGCGACGCGGTTCCTGTTCCGTTGACGCCCGGTTCCCTATAGTGGCGCTGAAACTCTGCAATGGAATGCCCATGCACGTGATGTCCCCCGGCCGTTGCCTGACGCTTGCACTTGCCGTCGCGGTGAGTGCCGGCGCGTGTGCGCGGCCGCCGTCCACCGAACACGAAAGGAATCCCGCCATGTCCGGCGCAACGCAGACCGGCCGCACGATCAACGGCCACACCTATACCGATGCGCCCGTGGACGTGAAGCTCGGGCCGAACACTTTCCGCATTCCGGCCAACTACCTGGACAGCCAGATCGCACCGTGGCCCGGCGAGGGCGTGACGCTGGTCATCGAGTGGCCGGACATGAAGCCGACGGCGCCGGGCGCCCGGGCCAATCCGCGTACGAATGATTTCCGGAAGGAAATTGCTGTGGCGATCGACTACATCGATCGTGCGCCAATCGAAACATCATTGGAGCGATTGTCCTCCAGCCAGGCGTCCACCGAGGAAGGATCGGTGGAGCGAGGGGATCCTCGGGATCGACTCGATCTGCGTATTGCGCGGCCCGACGTCATGGGACTGACGCCTTACGCCATCGATGAAACGCGGATGGGGATTTTCTCGAAGGAATACGAGGCACGCTATGGAAAGCCGCCCACCCGTAATCCTGCCTATGAAGATGACTGGTACATCGCGCGCGCTCCCAACGGCAGCCTGACCACATTCATCAAATGCGAAAGCACGGCGTTTCGGGGGGATGGCGTTCGCCTGCAGGGCGATCAGGTCATCAGTGAGCAAGGGCAAGCCGCTGCGGGGTGCTTCCACTATTTCTCGGATGTGGAGAACAAGCTCTCCATCTCGCTGAACTACAAGCGGGCCTTCCTGGCGGACTGGAAGCGGATGGAAGATGCGGTGCGGGATCTTCTCGCGCGCTCCCGCGTCCGGCAGTGAGTGCATTCAGGAGCAGGCGATGGGCGGATTGACGCAAGAGAATCTTAGGATTCTGGCCAGCTATGCCAGGGCCGGAAACCGTGAGTTGTACTGGAACTATCTGTCGCAGCTGCCAGATGCGGATGGCTATGGCACGCTTGCGCTGGGTGTTGTTCGCAACGACAGCCTGCCAGGCCGCGTTGCAAACAGCTACGCACAGGATTACGCCCGAGATCAGGAAGGCAAGGGCTCCGGCTTTCCCGATGCGCAGCTGAGCGAGCGGCAATGGGAGATGTTTGGGCAGACGCTTCTGCGCCAGGACCTGGAGCGACGCCTGTTCTGGATGGAGCAGGGGCGTCCCGAATTTGCACTGAATCTTCCCGGCAAGGATGTAATGCTGGCACACGACCGGGCATTCGAACGGCATGAACTCGATCCCAACTGCTGGACGCCGCGCGTGTTGCTGCAGGCGGCTGAGCAGAAGAGCGGCCCCGAGAAGCTGGAACAGATCTGGACCAACATGCTCAACAATGACTACGCCGGAGGCCCGCGCGTAGGCAACACCAGCGTCGATGCCATCAGCCAGATGGGATGGACGAAGGGCGGGCAATACCTGACCCGGTTGAGCGTGCTGGAAGCCACCCAGGCACTGGAAGGGCGCTCGGCGGTCGATCCGAACGTCATCGGTGGCAACAGCTACTACGCGATGTACTTCGAAGCGGACAGGAAATGGGCCAGTGTCAGCGCGGGTGGTGGCCACATGTCGATGCGTGAGATCACCGATCCGGCTCGCATCGCCGAGCTCAACGACGCGCGCGAGGTTCGTCTGGAGCGCCAGGAAAAACGCACCCAGTTCCACCCGGACGACCCGTACCGGACCATCACCCGCAGCCCGCTGACCGCAGCCGTGGACGACGTGCCGGATTTCTCGCAGGCACCGACCCGCCTGGCCGACATTGGTCCGGGCCACCGCGACTACGCACTGATGCAACAGGTGCGCGAAGGCGTGGCCGCGATCGATGCCGGCGCCGGGCGTACCCACGACGAGAACAGTGAGCGCCTCGTAGCGAGCGTGATGGCATTGGCCCGTCGCAACCAGCTTGAACGGGCCGACCATGTGCTGCTGAGCGCGCAGACCGCCGAGCATCCGGCCGGCCGCAACGTGTTCGTGGTGCAGGGCGAGATGAGCGATCCCGCGCATCTGCGAGCGGTCATGCCTACGGACACGGCAGTGCAGACGCCGGTCGAACACTCGCTGCGGCAGATCGAGGCCGCCAGCCTGGAGCGACAGCAGGCGGCCATGCAGCGCCAGCAGGACAACGACGTCCACGCACGTGACAACCCTGCGATGCGGATGGGCTGAGGTTACGTAGCAGAGCCGAGCGGGCGCCCGGCTCTGCTGGAAGGCCTTCTCAGAAGCGGTAGGCCGCCTGCACATACACCCGCCGCGGCTCGCCCGGGAAATGCCCGTTGCGCTCGATGAAGCCGCTGGCCGCGTACACCTTGTCGAACAGGTTCTTGACGTTGGCCTGGAACTGCCACTGCTTCCACGTGGTCTTCCAGCTCATGTCGAATACCGTGTATGCCTTGACCGCCTGCCCATCCAGGCTGACACGCTCGCCCACATGGTCGGCGCCGAAGCCGATGGCCGAGTTGATCGACGGCAGGTCGTAGCGCGTCCACAGGCCGAGCTTGTTGCGTGGCGCATTGGCGAAGCGGTCGCCGGAGGCATTGGTGATGCCGTTCGGTCCGGCATCCTTCACCCGTGCGTCGTTGTAGGCGTAGGTCAGGTTCACCACCCAGCGCTCGGTCACGTCGGCCAGCAGGTCCAGTTCCATGCCCGTGCTGCGTACCAGGCCCAGTGCAGCGAGTTGGTTTACCCCGCCGATCACCTCGCCGGTGGCCTGCACGATGTTGCTGCGGTCGATGCGGTAGGCCGCCATGTTCAGGGTCACACGGTCGGCCAGCAGGGACTTCAGACCGACTTCCCATTGCCTGCTGCGCTCCGCGTCGAACGGTCCGCCGGCCGCCGGGTTCTGGTTGGTGGCACTCTGCGGCACGAAGCCGCTGGCGATGTTGGCGTACAGGTTCACGCCGTCCCGGACGGTAAAGGTACTGCCCAGGCGCCAGCTGAGATCGTTGCCATCCACGCTGCCGCCACCCATGCGGTCCTGATCCTTGAAGCCATCCCAGCGCAGCCCGGCCAGCACATGCCAGCGCGTGCCCAGTGCCAGCTCATCCTGCAGGTAGCCGCCGTAGTGCTTGCTGCGGGTGGCGGTGCTGCGCCACGGCAGAGCGGCCAGGTTGTAGTCATGCCAGGTGCTCGCGCCATAGACCGGGTTGAACAGGTCGATGCCGCGCACCGGGCCGGCGCCGCGTGCCAGGTCGGCGCTGTTGGCGGTCTGCGCGGTGAAGTCGGCGTCGAGCTGGTACACGTCGGCGCCGAACAGCACCTTGTGTTCGATACGGCCGGTGTTGATCCGCCAGACGGCATTGCCGCTGGCGGTGAAGGCAGTGTTGTCACGGATCTGGTTGCGCAGCTGGCGCGTCATCCACTCGGCCAGGCCGTCGCGGTCACGATCAATCAGCCCCATCGGCTCGTGGTACATCTGGTGCTCGTTGTTGCTGAACCAGCGCGCAGCAAGGTCCACGTCCAGGTTGTCGCGCGGTGCGAAGCGATACTGCGCCAGTGCGACCTTGGCGCGCATGTCGAGGAAGTCACTGGCCTCGTTGTGGTTCCAGCGGCGGTCGGTCAGGAAGCTGCCGGCATCGTTCACCGGCACGCCGCGCAGGCGGTTGCCGCCCAGGTTCTGGGTGATGTCGGTGAACTGCAGCACCAGCTCGCCGGTCTGGCCGACATCGAAGGCCAGCGAGGCATCGCCGATCACGCTTTCGCTGTCGGCATTCCAGCGCACGCCCTGCTCGCTGTCGGCATACAGGCCGGCGCGATAGCGAATGCTGCCGCTGGCATTCAAGGGGCCGGTGCCTTCGATCGATCCGGCGCGGAAGTCCTTGTCGCCTGCCTGCAGCTCGATGCGGCGTTCGGCGCGCGCCTTGGGCTTGCGCGTTACATAGTTGATGACACCGCCCGCATCACCACCGCCGTACAGCGCACCGGCCGGACCTTTCAGTACTTCCACGCGTTCGATATTGAACAGTTGCGGCACCGAGAAGCCCGCATAGGGATCACCACGCAGGCCGTCGTAGAGAACGTTCTCCTGGCGGAACCCGCGCAGGGTGACGCCGGCATAGCTGAAGAAGCTGATGCCGCTGATGCTGCGGTACAGATCGGTGACCTGGCGCGCGGCCTGGTCGTCGATCAGCTCGCGCGGCACGACCTGGATCGACTGCGGCACCAGTTCCAACGGGGTATCGGTGCGGGTGCCGACGGCCGCATCGTTGGCGCGGTACAGGGTCTGCGCGCGGCCGCGGACTTCGACCTTGTCCAGGTCCTTCGGGGTGTCAGCGGAGGCCTCGGAGGCCAGTGCAGGCGTAGCCAGGGAAAGGGGCAGCGCCAGGCAGAGGGCGTGCTTGAGCGGGGTTGGAAGCGGCATGAGCGGGTCGGGGCGGGCTGCAAATGAGAAAGAGTAGCATTTGCAACGCTTCGTGACCTATCCCCCGATTGCGCTATGGACGCAGGCCCGGGTCGGTATATGGGGTGCCGGCCAAGGCCACCAGCACGCCGGTGCCACCGCGCACGATCAGCTGCAGCATCGCTTGGCGCGGATCCTCGCCCCTCTGCTGGCTGGCCAGTCCACTCTCATAGGCGGCCACCATCGACGCCAGCAGCATGGCTGCGCCCAGGCGTGCCTCCGCGTCCTGCGCGGGCCGACCGGCCGCGTCGGCCATCAGCTGGGCCAGGTCGTCGGCCAGCTGTGCCTGCAGCCGTCGCGCGTGCGCCACCAGCACCGGACTGTCGGCCACGGTTGCCCAGAAGGCCGCTGCACCGGAGTTGATCCGTAACAGCGGATGGCCGCTGTCCAGCAGCTCCCGCACCAGCGATTGGAAGGCGGCCAGCGGGGCCATGCCACGGCGCGCCGCCATGCCTTCGCGAAGCAGGGTCCGGGCCTCCTCATCGCGGT
Organism: Stenotrophomonas sp. PAMC25021; assembly: GCF_004795795.1. Taxonomy (NCBI): domain Bacteria; kingdom Pseudomonadati; phylum Pseudomonadota; class Gammaproteobacteria; order Lysobacterales; family Lysobacteraceae; genus Stenotrophomonas; species Stenotrophomonas sp. PAMC25021. The sequence goes on from NZ_CP039255.1 coordinate 3,839,972, forward strand.
CGAACACCAGGTCTTCCTTGCTGGCGAAATAATTGAAGACCGTCTTGCGCGAGACCCCCGCCGCATTGGCAATCTCGGACATGGACACGGCTTCGAAGCCGCGGCGGATGATCAGTTCGGTGGCGACGTCCGAAATGGTCTGTCGGGTCTCGGTCTTGCGCTGCTCGCGGCGGCCCCGGGGCGGGATCATGGGCGGTTCACTTGTGGAAACGTATACCGAGTGTAACATTGGCGTCGCCAGAGCGCCGGCCTGGCGCTCACAGGGAAATCCCATGTTGTACGACGTCGTCATCGCCGGGGCCGGCCCGGTCGGCCTGTTCCTGTCCTGCGAGCTGGCCCAGGCCGGCTGTTCGGTCCTGTTGCTGGAGCAGGCAGTGTCGCCCGAGACACCCTTGAAACGCCTGCCCTTTGGCTTGCGCGGCTTGAACGCGCCCACCCTGGAGGCCCTGGATCGACGTGGCCTGCTGGATGCGGTTGCCGCCAGTCAGGTGCTGAAGCCGGACAACGGCGCACCGCCGCCCGGCACCGCCCATTGGCTGGCGCAACCGCGGCCGCTGGGCGGCCACTTCGCCGGCATTCCTTTTGCGCTGGACAACGTGGACAGTGCGCGCTGGCGCCATCGCCTGCCGACGCCGGTGCCCACCCAGATGGCGGTCGAGCTGCAGTCGCTGGAGGCGGTGCTGGCCGAGCGTGCGGTGTCACTGGGTGTACAGATCGAGCGTGGCTGCACGGTGCAGGCGGTGCACGCACGCGAAGCACAGATGGTGGTCCAGACCGGTCGCGGGCTGATGCGGGGCCGCTGGCTGGTCGGTTGCGATGGCGCCCGCAGCACGGTACGCAAGCAGTCGGGGTTCGTGTTCGCAGGGACGGCGCCGGAGTTCACCGGGCACACGCTGCAGGTCGAACTGGCAGACCCGTCGGTGCTCGTCCCGGGGCGTCAGTTCACCGAACACGGCATGTGCAATTTCAATCCGCCGGGCATGCTGGCGCTGGCCGATTTCGACGGTGGCGCCGGCCATCGCACGCCGCTGGACCGGCACACCGCCCAGGCGCTGCTGCGGCGTGTCTCCGGGCGAGAGGCAACGATCACGGCGTTGCATCTGGCCACCACATGGACCGATGCCGCGCGCCAGGCCACGGCCTATCGTAGCGGCCGCGTGCTGTTGGCCGGTGATGCCGCGCACATGCATTCGCCGTTGGGCGGGCAGGGGCTGAACCTCGGCATCGGCGATGCGATGAACCTGGGGTGGAAGCTGGCCGCGGTGGTGCGAGGTGATGTGGCAGAGTCGCTGTTGGACAGCTATCAGGCTGAGCGCCATCCGATCGGCGCCCAGGTGCTCGACTGGTCACGTGCGCAGGTGGCGTTGATGCGGCCAGGCCCCGGGTCGCGCGCGCTGGCGGCGGTCATCGCCGACCTGGCCGCGACCCGCGACGGTGCCACCTATCTCGCCGAGCGGCTGTGGGGTGTAGCACCGCCACCGGTGCTCGACGGCAGCCATCCGCGGGTTGGCCGAAGCGCACCGGACGTCCAACTGGCTGATGACCGTCGGATGGGAGAGCTGCTGCGTGCAGGGCAGGGCGTGCTGCTGGGGCTCGATACCGGCGATTCGCTCGGTCCGATCATTGAGCGCTGGCAGCGGTCGGTCACCTGCGTGATGTCCACGGCGCGCGACACGCTGGGACTGGGCGCCGTGCTGGTCCGCCCCGACGGTATCGTCGCCTGGGCCTGCGATGCTGGCGGTGACACGTCGGGGCTGGAGCCTTCGCTGGAACGCTGGTTCGGTTCGCTGCGGTGACCGCCCGCTAGGGCGACGCTACCACGGCCTGCGCGCAGCGCCCGGCTTCGGTCATCACCGAGGCCAGCTGCTTCAATGAGTAAGGCTTGCGCAGCAGGGTGAAGCCATGGCCAGGGTCCCGGGCCAACAGTTCGCTGTAGCCGCTGGTAAGGATCACTGGAAGCCCAGGCAGGCGGCTGCGGATGGTACGGGCCAGATCCAGGCCGTTCATGCCAGGCATCACTACGTCGCTGAACACTACATCGAAGCGGGAGGCGTCCCGTTCGAGCTCCGCCAGGGCCTCGTCCGCATTGTGCGCAAGTACCACGTTGTAATCGAGCTCGCGCAGGGCGCCGACGGCAAATTCGGCCACATCGACGTTGTCTTCCACAACCAGCACGCAGACACCGTGACCATGCTGCAGCCCCGGTAGCGTCGCGGGCCGTTCCGTCATTTCTCTCGCCTGCGCCAGCGGCAGGTACAGGGTGAAGCGGGTACCGGCGCCCGCCTGGCTCTGCACGTCCACCTCGCCTTCCGACTGCTTGACGAAGCCGAACACCTGGCTGAGGCCGAGGCCGGTTCCGGCGCCGACGCTCTTGGTGGTGAAGAAGGGCTCGAAGATGCGGTCGACGACGGCGGGGTCGATGCCTGCTCCGGTGTCGGTCACGCTGATCGCGGCGAAGTCGCCCTTCATCGGCGCGGCGAAGCGCACCGAAGGCACCGCGGTTACCTGCTCCACCTCGATGGTCACCCTGCCGTGTCCCTCGATCGCATCGCGCGCGTTGACCGCGATGTTGATCAATGCAGTGTCCAGCTGGGTCCGGTCCAGCAGCACCGGCAATGGCGTGCCGGGCAACGTCAACGACACCTGGATGCGTGCACCCAGTACCGTGGTGATGATGTCCGAAAGCGCGTGCACGCTCTCGCAGAGATCGAAGACCTCCGGCGACAGGCTCTGGCGACGCGAGAACGCAAGCAGTTGCGCGGTCAGCTTGGTTGCGCGGTCCGAGGCTGTGGCAATGGCCTGGATGTAGCGGCGCCGGGTGTCGTCTGACGGCCACGTGTGCAGGAGCATGTCCACCGAACCGGTGATGACCTGCAGCAGGTTGTTGAAGTCGTGGGCCACACCGCCGGTGAGCTGGCCGATCGCCTCCAGCTTCTGCGACTGGCGCAGCTGCTCGCGGGCGCGCACCAGTTCCAGATGGGCCTCCCGCGCCTGCTCGGTGATCGCCGCGACCTGGCGGCTGTGCAGGTCGCGCTCGATCACCCGTTCGGTCTGCTCGCTGACCACGCACAGGATACCGGCGACACTGCCGCAGCCGACGCGCAGCGGTGAATAGGAAAACGTCCAGAAAGTTTCGCGCAGCGTGCCGTCGCGATCCATCATCAATGGCATGTTCTTGAAGCTGCGGCTGGTGCCGGCAAAGGCGTCGTCGACGGCATGCACCACGTCCGGCCATACGTCCGCCCAGACATCCTCCAGACGGTTGCCCATCGCGCCGTGCAGCTTTTCCCCCAGCATCGGCAGATAGGCATCATTGAAGAAGAACGCCTTGTCTTCCTTGCCCCAGGCAAGCCACAGGGGTTCCGGCGAATCCAGGATCATCGCCAGCAAGGTGCGAAGTTCGGCAGGTGCGCTTGCGGCAGTGGCCGAGCGGGCCCAGTCACTGTCCTGCAGCAGTCGGTAGGCGAGCTGATCAGGTGCGGAGACTGGCAGGGGAAAAGGATGCATGGCCGCCATTGGCGCAGGGAGGTGGCGCAGCATAGCCGAGCGCATGTCATGACGCCCTGCACACCGTCGGCATGAAGGGCCTCGCCACTTCGCCGTTGACGTGGCAGGGATGCACCCTTTGTTCAGCAGGTTGCCGCTACCGCGGCGCAGCGCGAAGGGAGGCGAAGCTGGCCTGATCGGCGGGTCTAGCCCTTACGACCTGCCTGCGCGGTGAGCACATCCCGGCCAGCCTCGGTCAGATCGATATCCCCGTCTTCCGCCTGTACCGCCCATCCGGCGGTCACAGCCCACGTTGCGGCATCGCCGCGCACCGGCTCTGCAGCGGCGATTGCCTGGAGTATTTTCCGCTGTTCCGCAGTCATTTCCACGTGGCGGCCCTCAGATACCCAGCAACGACGCCGGTTGCCAGTCCGACAGGCGGGCGTGGCTGACCGGTTGATGGCAGCCGCACCCGTCACAACGGAACAACGCCCCGCCAGGAAGTTGCACCAGGTTGTCTTCGCTGGCAGAGCTGGTCGACGAGCAATGCCGGCAGGTGACCGTGAGCGCAGTGATGCGCTGCACGCTGCCTGATAGATCGAACACGGCCTCGAACGCGCGAATGACAGGGTGGGCAGTGTCCGGCATCTGAGTCTCGACAGGGTGGGGAGACCTCATCGTCGCGCGCCGGCTGTGATGGAGCAGTCAGCCGGATGCATGGGCGCGATCAAGACAGGCGCGGCAACCGGGCGCGCACCTTCGTCAGGGATTGTTCTTCTTTCCGCTCAGGTCCAGCGGCTTGTCACTGCCCTTGCGCTCGCTCGACCACACTTCCATGCCCTTGTTGCAGCGGCTCTCGCGGGCAGCGACCTCGGGCGGCAGGTCCTTCAGGTGCGGCGACTCCTGGCAGGCTTGATGCATGTTGCTGTCGTCATAGGTGGCGCAGGCGCTGAGCGATGCGAGGGCGATGGCAATGAGGGTCGCGCGGAGCGGGGGCTGCAGGTTCACGGGGGGGGGGCCTCGGGTGATGCCGGGATGGCCATGGAATTCAAATCCGTGACACCGGGCATGCACAATCGGACCAACCGCACTTGTTATTCTATAACAGATGCGCGATAGTCCGGCCCCTGCCGGCGTCAGGCGATGCAGATCACCAGTACCGTGCACAGCACCAGCATCAGCACGAACACGCGCCGGCTCAGTGCCAGGCAGGCCAGATAGGCTGCGAGCGCCCACGCTGCCAGCAGCGCGCAGGCCATCACCCATAGCCCGATACCCATCATCGAACCCGTCGCCAACGCAGACAGTGCGATGGCCTTGAACAGCGCCACGCCCAACACGCTGCCCAGCATGCCGGCCTGCAAGGCGATGGCATCATGGCGGGCAGGTGCGCGATGGGGGGGCATTGCGGGTCCGGTACGGGCCGAGAGCGCGGCGTCGGCTGCACTGTGCCCAAATGCACATCCACGAAATGTGTTCATCGCGCGCGAAGACCGCGATGAAGCCCGTTCAGTCGAACTCACCCTCGGCCGATTCCAGACGCTGCCGGTACGCCGCGCGATGCTGGTACAGCCGCTGGCACTCGGCCGACCTGTGGATGCGGCTGCCGGGTTCATTGGCCACCGAGTCGCACATCCGCGCGATGTGATTGTTGTCCGCCAGTTCGGTGACGAAGAACACGGCAGTGATGCCGGTGCCAAGCAGCACGACATACAGCAGACGGCTGAGCCAGCGTGACAATTTCCGCTCGAAGTGCTGCTGGATGGTCAGGTCGAAGCGGATGATGCTGAGCACGATCCAGACGATGGCGACCAGGAAGCAGAGCGTGGGCAGCAGGTCGCGCCAGATGCCTGCTTCGTAGACCGACTCGCTGTAATGGACCGCAGCTCCGGCACCTGCGATGGCAATGGCCAGCGCCCAGTTGCGGCCCAGTGAGAGCAGGTCATCGAGCAGCTTTTCGTGGTTCCTGGTTGGTCCTGCTGCCACGAGGGTTCCTTCTGCGTGTTGCGACCGGCGGCGGGCTGCCGCCGATCATGCAGATGGTGAAGCATCGATTCGGTGATGAGAAGCCTGCCCGCTCAGTATCCTCCTGCGCGTGCACCGATCCAGCGCCGGTAGCGGCGGGTCCGGCACTTTGCGGCCGCCTGTGCCAGCAGCAGTGCCCAGACGGGCGAAACACCCGGCGCCGTGGGCCGGAGCCTGCTCAGCCGCGCCAACTGGTACTTCACTGCGGCCATGTGTGCGCTGGCGGCCAACGGTTTGTTGCGCCAGTCGATGGTGCGCAGTGTCGGCACCGGGTCGCGGCCCTGCTGCCAGCGGTGGGGCAGATCCGGCTCGATCGCCAGCGCGGTGGCGATGCCGACCATGGCCACACCGCTGTCAAGTACCTGATCGGCCACGGCGCGCCGGCGGATGCCACCGGTGACCATCAGCGGCATGGTTGCCACCGTGGCGATCTCACGCGCGAACTCAAGGAAGTAGGCCTCGCGGGCCAGGCTGCGCTGGTCGCGCGCGGCACCGGTCATGGCCGGTGCTTCGTAGCTGCCACCGGACAGTTCGACCAGGTCCACGCCGAGCGGCGCCAGCATTTCCACCACTGCGCGCGCATCCTCGGGCGAGAAGCCACCGCGCTGGAAATCGGCGGAATTGAGCTTCACGGCCACCGCGAACGTGGGCGACACGGTGGCGCGCACCCCCTGCACGATCTCCAGCAGCGGGCGCGCACGGTTGTGCAGGCTGCCGCCCCAGCGGTCGTCGCGGCGATTGGACAGCGGCGACAGGAACTGGCTGAGCAGGTAACCGTGCGCGGCATGGATCTGCACGCCACTGAACCCGGCGCGCTCGGCCAGCTCGGCGCTGCGGATGAAGCGGGCGATCACCTCTTCGATGTCCGCCTCGGTCATCGCCCGCGGCGGTGCGAACTGCCTGGACAGCGCGCCCATCTCCAGGGCGACGGCTGACGGCGCGAGTGCCGGTTGGCGGAGTGCGGCCGGCATCTGCCGCCCGGGATGGTTGATCTGCATCCACATCTGCGCGCCCCGTGAGCGTGCCGTTTCGGCCCAGGCGATGAAGCGGTCAAGGTGGCGGTCGTCTTCCAGCACCACGCCGCCGGGGCCGGTCATGGCGCGGCCATCGACCATCACGTTGCCGGTGATGATCAGTCCTGCGCCGCCATCGGCCCAACGCTGGTAGAGCTGCAGCAGTGCAGCGGACGGCGCGTGGTCGGCGTCGGCCATGTTTTCCTCCATCGCGGCCTTGGCAATGCGGTTGCGGATGATGGCACCGGAGGGTAGTGCCAGGGGCGAGAACAGCGACATCGGACAGCTCCAGGACAGGGGAATGGCGCTACGCTAACCTTCAAGTTTTATTGAAGGTCAACAGACGCCCATGGCGAGGATTCAGGCAGATGAAGATCGGTGAGCTGGCCCGCCTCACGGGCCTCGCGGCGTCGCGCATTCGCTTCTATGAAGACGCGGGGCTGCTGGTGGCGCAGCGCCAAGCCAATGGCTACCGCGACTATCCGGAACAGGCGGTGCTGTTGCTGGAGTTGATCACGGGCGCGCAGCGTGCAGGCTTCAGCCTGGAAGAGATCCGCGCCCTGCTGCCACCGGACATGGGCCAGTGGCAGCATGAGGCGTTGATCGCGATGCTGCAGCAGAAGGTGGCTGACATCGAAGCGTTGCAGCTGCGGTTGGCAGAGAGCAGGGCGCACCTGCTGGCCCTGATCGAGGACATCCAGGCGCGGCCGGACGGCATCGACTGTGCAGCCAATTCGCGGCGGGTGCTGGACCGTGTGAAGCGCGGTGAGCTGGCGCGGCCGACCCTGGTGGCCGGCGATACAGCGTTGCTGCGACCGGATCGCCGTCGCCGCAGAGGCAGCAACTGACGATCCGGCGCAATGTTCAGTGGCTGCCGACGACGGCGGTGCTGCGCTTCTTGTCCAGCATCACCGCCACGCACCACAGCAGCAGGCCGCCGATCGCGGTAGCCGCGCCGACATAGCCGGTACTGGCCGGGCTGAAGCCGGCGCTGATTGCCATGCCGCCCAGCCACGGGCCGAGTGCGTTGGCAGTATTGAAAGCGGCGTGGTTGGAGGCCGCCGCCAGCGTCTGCGCCTCACCGGCCACGTCCATCAGGCGGGTCTGCAGCACCGCCGCCAGTGCGCCCATGGTGCCGACAGTGATGATCATCGGGCCGATGGTCCACACCGACTGTGCGGCCAGCGGATACAGCAGCAGCATCACGATCGACCACAGCAGCACCACGGCGGCGGCCTTGAAGTGGAACTTGTCCACCAGCCAGCCACCGGCGATGTTGCCGATGATCGCGCCGATGCCGAACACGCCCACCGCCAGCGGCATCCACGATTCGGCCACGCCGGTGACCTGCACCAGGGTCGGTGCCAGGTAGGTGAACACGCAGAACATGCCGGCGAAGCCGACCGCGCCGATCGTCAGCGCCAGCCACACCTGGGACGTGTTGAAGGCGCGCAGCTCGCGCATCGGCGAGGTACGTACTTCATCCGGGTCCGGCAGCAGGAAGCGCGCGATCATCGCCACGGTGGCGATGGCCAGCACGCTGACCAGGGCAAAGGCGGTGCGCCAGCTCAGCTGCTGACCCAGCCAGGTCGTCAGCGGGTTGCCGACCAGGATCGCGATCGACAGGCCCAGCAGCACGCGTGACATCGCCTGGCCGCGCTGGCCTGCGGGACTGATCGCCGCGGCCACCAGCATCGCCACGCCGAAGTAGGCGCCATGCGGCAGGCCGGCAACGAAGCGCGCCACCAGCATCGTGCCGTAGTTCGGTGCCAGCGCGCTGGCCAGGTTGCCGACCGCGTAGAAGCCCATCAGTGCCAGCAGCAGCTTGCGGCGGGGGAAGCTGGCGCCGACGAAGGCGAGGATCGGGGCGCCGACCACCACGCCGATGGCATAGGCGCTGATCAGATGCCCGACCTGGGTTTCGGAAATCGACAGGCCGCGGCTGATCTCCAGCATCAGGCCCATGCTGGCGAACTCGCTGGTGCCGATGGCGAAGCCACCCAGTGAAAGGGCGAGGATGATCAGGGTGCGCTGGCGGGGCGTCAGCCGCGCAGCCAGGGAAGAGTTGGGGCTCATGCGGGGGCGCGATGGGGGGGGGGGCGGGAGCCGCCCATTGTACTGCTGCACTGCAGCAGGAGCAGCAGCACTCAGGGTAAATCAGCGTTTGATCGGTGACACGCCGGCCCGCCGCGCCTCGTCGCGTCCGGCTCAGATGCCCAGCGCCGCCCGGGCATGAGCGTACTTTCCGTGCAGGCGCGCGGCCGTCGCCGCATCGAGCATTGCCAGCCGCTGCGGATCGGCGTTGTCATCCAGATCGGCGCGCTTCACTTTCAGTGCCAGCGGGTGGGCGGCAATGCGCGCGTAGTAGCTGTCCGCGTCGGGTGCTGCATCGCGGTTGAGCAGTTGCACCGCCTCGCGCAGCGGTGCGGGAAATACCTCGATCCGCGCGGCAAACGCCGGGCAGTCCTCGGCCACGTCATGCAGCCAGGCCACCACTTCGGCGTCATCGTCGCCGCGCACCGCAGCCGCCACCCGCGCCACATGGCCGATGTAAGGCTGGCCGGCCTTGTCGATCTGCCCCGCGTGGGCCTCGGTGGCCAGCGTGCGGGGCAAGTGCTACCCAGTCCATTGCGGTTTCCTTGGATATCCGCGCACAGTTTCGCGCAGAAGCCGCAGCGGTTGTGGATGCGCCCATGACGCTGCCACCGGCATGATGGCGGGGCAGGGGGCGCAGTGTTGCCCCGACAAGGAGGAGTGCGATGCAGGAATTCAGGCATGTGCTGGAAACCCGTGGCCGCTACCAGCTGGTAGCGGTGTCCCACGAGCCGGTGTACGCTCCCGGCGATGTGGTCGGCCATGCGGTCGTCGCCGACGATGGGGATCGTCTGACCGACCTGATATCACTGGCCGAAGCGCGCCAACGCTTGCTGCAACTGGTGCGTGAAGAGGGCGAGGAGCCCGGGCTGGAAAACGAGAACCACCTGCGGAAGAAGGCGTCGCGCTGGCGCCACCGCTAGGCCGTCGCGCCGCGTGCGCATCATGGAGGATTCGGGTGTTGCCCAGTAAGAAGTATCTGCTCATCGCCATCATCACGCTGGCGACCCTGTTGCTTGGTTTCGTGTTCTCCGGCTACTTGACCTTGCTGTTCCTGGGGCTGGACACCCAGCTGTTCACCTGGAACACCTACTACCAGTACGTCCACGCCATCGGCCAACCGCAGGTCGCGCCTTTCGTGGGCAAGATCAAATGGGCGGGCTACGTAGGCTTCGGCCTGCCCCTGCTGGTGCTGCTGGTGGCCGGCCTGGTGCTGCTGCTGAAGAAGGACAAGCGCTCGCTGCACGGCGACGCGCGCTTCGCCACCGGTGCCGACCTGGCCAAGCACGGCATGTTCAAGAAGACCGGCCAGAGCATCGTGGTCGGCAGCCATGGCGGCAAGCTGGTGCGCCTGGATGGCCAGCAGTTCGTGATCCTGGCCGCGCCCACCCGCTCGGGCAAGGGCGTGGGCGTGGTCATCCCGAACCTGCTGGAGTACGGCGAATCGCTGGTGGTGCTGGACATCAAGCAGGAGAACTTCGACCTGACCAGCGGCTGGCGCGCCAGCCAGGGCCAGGAGATCTACCTGTTCAACCCCTTCGCCGAGGACCGGCGCACGCACCGCTGGAACCCGCTCAGCTACGTCTCCGACGATCCGGCCTTCCGGGTGTCGGACCTGATGAGCATCGCCGCGATGCTGTACCCAGACGGGGCCGAGGACCAGAAGTTCTGGGTCAGCCAGGCACGCAACGCGTTCATGGCCTTTACCCTGTACCTGTTCGAGAACTGGGACGACGAGCGCAGCAGCGGTTTCCCGGGCGGCGCCGGCACGCCCACGCTCGGTGCGGTGTACCGTCTGTCCTCCGGCGACGGCACCGACCTGAAGAAGTACCTCAAGACCCTGTCGGAGCGACCGTTCCTCAGCGCCAATGCCCGTTCGGCGTTCGCCAACATGCTGTCGCAGGCCGATGAGACCTTCGCCTCGATCCTGGGCACCTTCAAGGAGCCGCTCAATCCCTGGATCAACCCGGTGCTGGACAAGGCCACCAGCAGCAACGACTTCCTGCTGACCGACGTCCGCAAGAAGAAGATGACCATCTACATCGGCATCCAGCCCAACAAGCTGGCCGAGAGCCGGCTGATCATCAACCTGTTCTTCAGCCAGCTGATCAACCTCAACACCAAGGAACTGCCCAAGTCCAACCCGGACCTGAAGTACCAGTGCCTGCTGCTGATGGACGAATTCACCTCGATCGGCAAAGTGGAGATCATCGCCTCGGCGGTCTCCTACATGGCCGGCTACAACATCCGCCTGCTGCCGATCATCCAGAGCATGTCCCAACTCGACGCCACCTACGGCCGGGAAGTCTCTCGCACGATCATCACCAACCACGCGCTGCAGATCCTGTACGCGCCGCGCGAACAGCAGGATGCCAACGACTACTCGGACATGCTGGGCTACACCACGGTGCGCAGGAAGAACGTCACCCATGCCCGCGAGAAGACCCACAACTTCACCGAGGAACGGCGCGCGCTGATGCTGCCGCAGGAGCTGAAGGCGATGGGGCCGGACATGGAGGTGTTCCTGTACGAGGGGATACCTCACCCGGTGAAGTGCGACAAGATCCGGTACTACAAGGATCGCTACTTCACCTCGAGGTTGCTGCCGAAGGTGGACGTTCCGATGCTGAACGTCTAATTCACGTCGCTGAATTTGTGATCACCATTCGTAGTTAAGAATGTGAATTCGTGATTTAGGTCAAGAATTTGGCATTTGTTCATGGATTTTCAGACTTGTCTGACATGGAATTGACGCGTGGTTGTGCGACCCTGTGCATGTCGTTCAGAAATGTGTGATGGATGGCAGATGTTGTAGAGCAGGGTGGCCAGGAGTTTGTGCCATGAAACAAGGATGGTTTCGACGTTGGTGAGGTATGCGGGTGTGTCGTCGGCAGTGTCTGGCGGCCCCGCGACTTGGTTGGCAGCCGTTGGCTGCAGGGGAGCCGGAGCAGGTGTGCTGCCAGTCAGTGCGTCGCTCCGATTCCGGCGTGCGCGACGCAGCGCCGGACGACCAGGGGGCCAATGCTCGGGACTGCTTTTTCGTACGTCAAAGTGAAGCCCGTATGAATCAGGCGTTTATCGCGAAAATGTCCATCGCCGCAGTGGCGGCGTTGATGGTGGCCGGTTGCGCCACCAAGTCCGCTCCCGATTTCGGAGGCCGCTGGAAGCCGGTCAACCGCTTTGCTGCGGCACCCACCGAGATCCCGCTGTACTCCAGCTACGTCTACCAGGCCTCGCCGATGGATGGCACGCTCAAAGCCATGCTCGAGCGCTGGGCCAAGGATTCCGGACGCACGCTGGATTACCGCCTGAGCTCGGACTTCACCCTGTACGGCGCGGTCTCCAGCATCGACACCACCAACGCTCAGCAGGCCGTGATCGATCTGACGGCGGCCTATGCAGCGCAGGGCATCTCCGTCTCCATCGTTGGCAACCAGATCGTTGTGCAGAGCGCTGGCTCGACGCCGACCGCGTCGGCACAGGGCGCTGATTCCAACAGCGGCACCTGAGTCCACCTCGAAATCATCGAACGTGCCGCTCCCCGCGCCTGTCGCAGGGGTGCCACGCCCATTGATGTTTCAGCAGTACGGAAGAATCCATGTTCCGCAAGAAGGATCCCGGCAATAGTCCCAAGGTCGAGCAGTCGGTCGCCAAGGCGGTCAGCTACGAGATCACCGTGGCCGACATGGCGCGCCGCAGCGAGCGGCGTGCGTGGTGGGTCGCCACAGGCTCGTTGCTGATGTCGCTCGCACTGGCGGGCGGCTACTACTACATGCTGCCGCTGAAGGAAAAGGTGCCGTTCCTGGTCATGGCCGATGCCTACACGGGTACGGCGACCGTCGCGCGGTTGAGTGGCACGTTCCAGGGCGAGACGATCACCACCAACGAAGCGATCAATCGCAGCAACGTCGCCCAGTACGTGCTCGCGCGCGAATCGTATGACTCGGCGGTGATGGGCCTGCGTGACTGGGAACTGGTGTTCGTGATGTCCACCGATCCGGTGGCGCAGTCCATGCGTGTCCGCTATGCCGGCAACAATCCGCAGAACCCGTTCGTGATGTACGGTCGCGAGCGCGCCATCCGGGTCAAGATCCTCAGCATCACGCCACTGGGGGCCGAGCCGAACGGCAGCTTCCGCGGCGCTTCGGTGCGCATCCAGCGCAGCCTGCTGGACAAGCGCACCGGCGTCTCTACCTACCTGGACAACCAGCTGGTGACGATGCGCTTCAGCTACAACCAGAACCTGGCGCTGTCCGAACAGGATCGCATCCTGAACCCACTGGCGTTCCAGGTCACCGAGTACCGCGTCGACAACGACTACTCGCGTGGCGTGCCGGTGCCGGATGACGGCGCCATGCAGGCGCAGGCGCAGCAGGCCGCACAGGCGGCGCAGCAGGCACAGGGTGTCTACGATCCCAACAATCCGGCCGCGGCCACCATGATCGATCCGGCCACCGGCCAGCCGGTCGCGGCTCCGGTCAACGGCCAGGTGCCGGGCCAGGCAATGCCGGGCCAGCCGCTACAGGGTCAACCCATGCCGGGTCAGCCGGTGCAGGGGCAAGCAATGCCGGGGCAGGTCACGCCCGGACAGCCGGCCATGAGGCCGGCGCAGAACAATTCCACCGGAACTGCTGATGGAGCAAGCAACCGATGAGTAGTCGAAATATCAGGGGAAGCGCGCTGGCGCTGCTGTCGATGTTGTCGTTGCTGTTCTCAGCAGCGGCGATGGCGCAGGCGGTTGACCACTACGAGTACGAGAAGGACCGTATCTATCCGGTTCGCACCGGCCTGGGCCTGACCACCCAGATCGAGTTGAGCCCGAACGAGAAGATCCTCGACTACAGCACCGGCTTCAGCAGCGGCTGGGAACTGACCCGTCGCGAGAACGTGTTCTACCTCAAGCCGAAGAACGTCGACGTCGACACCAACATGATGGTGCGCACCGAGACCCATTCCTACATCTTCGAGCTGAAGGTGGTGGCCACCGACTGGCGCCAGCTGGAACAGGCCCGTCGTGCCGGTGTGCAGTACAAGATCGCCTTCGTCTATCCGAACGACACCGTGTTCGGCGTCGCCCAGGAAGCGGTCGAGGAAGAGGCCAAGCCGTTGTTGAGCTCGGAACTGGCCAAGGACCGCCAGTACAACTTCAACTACTCCTATTCGACCAGCAAGGCGAAGAAGATGGGGTGGCTGATCCCGGTCAACGCCTATGACGATGGTCGTTTCACCTACCTGAAACTGCCGAATTCGCCGGAGTACAAGACCGGCATCTTCCCGGCGGTGTTTGGTCGTGAAACAGAATACGGTGAAGACTTCGTGGTCAACACCACGGTTGAAGGCAATACGCTGATCGTGCACGGGACACACCCGTACCTGGTCATCCGCCACGGCGACTTCGTCGTCGGCCTGCGAAGGAACGTGAAGAAATGAGCCAGCAGAACACTCCCGGAAACGACCCGAACAACGGACGCGACGAGAGCCAGAGCCCGTACGGCGCACAGGGTGCTTCGGACGCGCAGTCGAACCCGTACTTCGGCACGACCCAGGCCGAGCCTGCGCCGGATCTGGATGCGGCCGCGCCGCAGCTGCGCTCGGCCGAAGAGCAGCGGCTGAACCGAAAGGCGCTGCTGTTCCTGGGCGGCATCGTGGTGCTGCTGGTGGCCATGGGTTTCCTGCTGTTCCGCAAGGGCCAGGATGACAAGGACGCTGTGCAGAAGGTGCCGGACGTTGCGCGCGTGTCTACGCCGACTCTGCCGGACGCCGTGCAGACGAGTCCGGTGCCCTCCCAGGCCATGCAACCGGTTGATCCGATTCCGATGACGCCGCCGCTACCGCCGCCGCCGCTGGATTCCACCCCGCTGTTCGTTCCCCAGTCCGATTCGGCGCGCGAGATTGACCGTGGCCCGACTTTGCTGGACCGCCGCATCGGCTCCGGGAGCGGGGTGGGTGGTGGTGATGGACAGGATGGCAACGGGAGCAATGGCGGCCGCGGCATGGATGAGTACACCCGTGCCATGCTGGCCCAGCTGCCCAACAATCAGGCGGCGCCGGCAAAGGTTCGCCGCGGCCCGGACGTCGAGGATGTCTCCAGCGCCACCTACATCCAGAGCCCCGACGCGCTGCTGGTGCGTGGCACCTACCTGCGTTGCGTGTTGGAAACCCGAATCATCACCGATCTCGCCGGCTATACCTCGTGCCTGCTGACCGAGCCGGTGTACTCGATCAACGGTCGCAACCTGCTGCTGCCGAAGGGCTCCAAGATCTATGGCGCCTACGGCGGCGGTCCGATGGGCAAGCGCGTGGAAGTGATCTGGGATCGCATCACCACTCCGAATGGCATCGACGTTGCGATGTCCAGCCCGGGCGTGGATCAGCTGGGTGGCGCCGGTCATCCGGGCCAGTACAGCGCGCACTGGGGCAGCCGTATCGCCTCGGCGCTGATGATCAGCCTGATTTCCGATGCCTTCAAGTACGCAGCCGCCGAACACGGTCCGGAGACCACCACCATCGCCAATAACGGCATGACGGTGCAGTCGCCCTATGAGAGTGCTACCGCACGCACGATGGAGCGTCTGGCCAACGAGGCACTCAGCAGCAACCGTCGCCCGCCGACCGTCACCATCAACCAGGGCACGATCGTGAACGTCTACGTCGCCAAGGACGTCGACTTCACCAACGTGCTGCACCCCCGCCGGTAACCCAACGAACGATCATGGACGCCGAAGTGTCACCCCTCGCCCTCGTCTCCAGCGATTTCCTGCGCTATCAGTACGAAGTGCTGGGCATCGCCGAGTACATGACGTCTCCGGAAGTGACGGAAATCTGCATCAACCGTCCCGGCGAGCTGTACCTGGAAACCCGGGCGGGGTGGCAGCGGGTGGACGTGCCGAGCCTGACCTTCGAGCGGGCCCGGCAGTTCTGCACGGCGGTGGTGAACGAGAGCAACACCGGCCAGCGCATCACCGATGCCGATCCGGTCGTGTCGCTCACGTTCCCCACCGGCCAGCGTGCGCAGTTCGTGATTCCGCCGGCATGTGATGCAGGGAAGGTGTCGATCACCATCCGTCTGCCGTCCAAGCACACCAAGTCGCTCAGCCAGTATCACGAAGATGGCTTCTTCAACCAGATCCTGGAGAGTGATGGCAGCATCAGCGAGCAGGATCGCGAGCTGCTGGAGCTGCGCCATTCGCGCGAGTACGCCGAGTTCTTCCGGCGTGCGGTGATGTACCGCAAGAACATCGTGGTATCCGGTGCGACCGGTAGCGGCAAGACCACCTTCATGAAGGCGCTGGTCAACCATATCCCGGACAGCGAGCGCCTGGTCACGATCGAGGACGCGCGCGAACTGTTCCTGACCCAGCCCAACGTCGTGCACCTGTTGTATTCCAAGGGTGGACAAAGCACCAGCAATGTCAGCGCCAAGAGCTGCATGGAAGCCTGCCTGCGCATGAAGCCCGAACGCATCATCCTGGCCGAGCTGCGCGGTGACGAGGCGTTCTACTTCATCCGCAACTGCGCGTCCGGTCATCCGGGTTCGATCACCAGCTGCCATGCGGGCAGCCCGGAGCAGACCTGGGACCAGTTGGCGCTGATGGTGAAGGCCTCGACCGAAGGTTCGGGCCTGGAATTCAACGTGATCAAGCGACTGTTGATGATGACCATCGACATCGTCGTGCATATCAAGGCGCATGCCGGCTCGCGCTACATCACCGGCATCGACTTCAATCCTGGGCGTGCCCAGGGGCAGGGGGGCTGAAGGATGCTGCCAGGACTGGAAATGATGGCGTGCCCGGAGATGGCCGTGTCGATGGATGTGATGCAGCACGTCATCAACGTCGAATCGTCGCGCAATCCCTACGCGATCGGCGTGGTTGGCGGTGCACTGGTGCGCCAGCCCAAGGCCTTGGATGAAGCACTGGCGACGGTGCGCATGCTGGAAGAGAAGGGCTACAACTTCTCGATCGGGCTGGCCCAGGTCAATCGCTACAACCTGGGCAAGTACGGCCTGGATTCCTACGAGAAGGCCTTCCAGCAGTGCCCGAACCTGCAGGCCGGTTCGCGCATCCTCGCCGAGTGCTACAAGCGCTCCGGTGGTGACTGGGGCAAGTCGTTCAGCTGCTACTACTCGGGCAACTTCGAGACCGGCTTCCGTCATGGCTACGTGCAGAAGATCTACGACTCGATCCGCCGCGGGCAGCAGGTCGCCAGTAATGGTGTCGCACCGATCGACGTGGTCAGTCGGGGGGAGCGCCGCGCGGTGAAGGTCGAGCATCACCCGCAGCTGCCTTCGCCGGCGCAGGCGCGCATCGTTGCTCAATCCAATGGCCCCGTGTACGTGCCGTCGGAAGATCCCGCACGCGCCTATGTCGTGTACCCGTCCACCGGGGCGATGGCGCGGGGCAGCCTCCTGAACATCGCCGACCAGGCACTGTCCAAGGTGGTACTGGGTTCGGTGGATCGGATGATGCAGCCGCAGGCGCAGCCGGCCCAGGCGGGCGCTTATCCGCAGCAGCAGGCCGGCGGCATGCCGCAGCAGCTGCCTCAGCAGGGTGCTGCACAGGCGATGGCCATGCCGCAGCAGTTGCCAGGCGCTGCCGGCGCCGGCAATGAGGGGCCAGTGATGCTGCGGCCCTGGAGCGAGCGCAACCAGCCTGTCGCCGGTGGCGACAATTCATTCAACGCACCGGTGCAGGCTGCGCCGGTGCAGCAGATTCCCGCAGGGGATGCGGCCTTCGTGTTCTGACGAAGTCGTGGTGCGGCCAGTCCCCCGGCTGGCCGATTCAGTTGTGTTAGTCCATCAACAAGGAAATCAATCCATGAAGCGATCCAATCTCGACCTCGTCCAGGCCCAGCGCACGCTGAAGACCCTGCTGATGGCCACGATCTTCGTTGGCGCACTGTTCGCCCCGCAGGTGTTCGCAACCGGCACCGACTTCGGCGGCACCGACAAGAAGGTCTGCGGTTTCTTCTCCAACATCAACGGCCTGCTGAACATGGCCTCGATCGCCGTCGTGACCATTGCGGTGATCTTCGCCGGCTACCAGATCGCCTTCGCGCACAAGCGCATCGGTGACGTCGCGCCGATCCTGATCGGTGGCGTGCTGATCGGTGCCGCCGGCCAGATTGCGCGCATGCTGCTGGGCGAGGGTAGCGACGGCAAGTGCGGTGGTGGCACCAGCACCTCCTACCTGATCAACCACGTGATCCAGTACTACAGTGCATAAGAACGTCGTGTTCCGCGGCTGCACGCGCCCAGCGATGTTCCTGGGTGTCCCCTACCTGCCATTTTTCATGGTGGCAGGTGGGTTGCTGCTGCTCAGCATGTACACGAACTTCTGGTTCCTGCTCACCATTCCGGTGGCGGTCTTCATCATGCGGCAGATGGCCAAGCGTGACGAAATGATCTTCCGCCTGTTGGGCCTGCGCCTGATGTTCAAGCTGAAAGTCCGCAACGTGCAGGAACACGATGGCATGTGGGTATTCAACCCCAACCATTACCGCGACAAGCCGGCCCGAATGGATTGAGGTCCGGATCCGGCCTGGCGGGCGTCTGCGCCCGCCGGGTCTTTTGTAACTCCTTGGCACTACCTCTTTGGAAGCAGTCGTATGTTCAGCCCTGACACCTCCATCAGTGAGTTCATTCCGTTGTCGTCGCATGTCGCTCCGAACGTGGTCAAGACCACGGGCGGCGATTACCTGCTGACCTGGCATCTGGAAGGGCTGCCGTTCGTCGGCCGCGAGGAGTGGGAGCTCGAACATCGCCACAACACGTTCAACCGCCTGCTGCAGACGCTGCGCGCGCCGGATTTCGTCAACGTCGCCTTCTGGGTGCACGACATCCGTCGTCGCCGCACCCTGAAGGGCAAGAGCAACTACAAGCAGCGCTTCAACCAGGATGTGTCCGATCAGTACATGGGCATGTTGTCCTCACAGCGCATCATGCAGAACGAGCTGTACCTGACCATGATCTACCGCCCCGTGGTGGCGGGTAAGCGCTTCGTAGAGAAGTCGGCGAACGTGGACAAGCTGCGCGCCGAGCAGGAGCAGGCGGTCGAAAAGCTGATGGAGCTGGCCGGCAACGTCGAGGCCGTCATCCGGGACTATGCGCCATACCGCCTGGGAATGTACGAGGCCAAGAACGGCGTGGTGTTCTCGGAAACGCTGGAGCTGTTCGGTTACCTGATCAATCGCATCGACGAGCCGGTGCCGGTGCTGTCGGCACCGATCAAGGACTACCTGCCTGTCAGCCGCCATATGTTCTCGGCCAAGACCGGCGATTTCGCGATCAATACCCCCAATGGTGCCAACCACTTCGGCGCCATTCTGAACATCAAGGAGTATGCCGAGGGCACTTACCCGGGCATCCTCAACGGCCTGAAGTACCTCGACTACGAGTACGTCATCACCCATTCGTTCAGCCCGATGGGGCGGCAGGACGCGCTGAAGGTGCTCGATCGCACCAAGGGCATGATGATCTCCTCCGGCGACAAGGCGGTCAGCCAGATCGTCGAGCTCGACCAGGCCATGGATCAGCTGTCGTCCGGCAACTTCGTGCTGGGTGAATACCACTTCATCATGGCGGTCTACGGTGACACCCAGGCCAAGCTGTCGCAGAACGTCGCATCGACCCGCGCCGAGCTGTCCAACGCCGGCTTCGTGTCGACCAAGGAAGACCTTGCGGTCACCTCGTCCTTCTATTCGCAGCTGCCGGGCAACTGGCGCTATCGTACCCGCCTGGCCAATGTCAGCTCGCTGAACTTCCTGGGCCTGTCGCCGCTGCACAACTTCGCCACCGGCAAGCAGCACAACAACCCGTGGGGCGACTGCGTCACCACGCTGCAGACCACCAACGGCCAGCCGTACTACTTCAATTTCCACGCGACCCATCCGTCGGAAAACTCGCTGGGGGAGAAGGCGATCGCCAATACCATGGTGATTGGTAAGTCCGGTACCGGTAAGACCGCGCTGATCAACTTCCTGCTCAGCCAGGTTCAGAAGTACGAGCCGTCACCGACCATCTTCTTCTTCGACAAGGATCGTGGTGCGGAGATCTTCGTGCGCGCCTGCGGTGGCAACTATCTGGCCCTGGAGAACGGCGCGCCGACCGGTTTCAACCCGTTCCAGTGCGAGAACAACGAAGCCAACGTGCAGTTCCTGGCCGACCTGATCAAGGTGCTGGCCGGCAAGCGTGAGTACAGTGCGCGCGAGGAAGAGGACATCTACCGCGCAGTGGAAAGCATGCTCGATACGCCGATGCACCTGCGCAGCATGACCAACTTCCAGAAGAGCTTGCCCAACATGGGCGACGATGGGCTCTACGCGCGCATGCGCCGCTGGACCTCGGGCAATTCGCTGGGCTGGGTATTCGACAATCCGGTCGACACCGTTGATCTGAGCAAGGCCAACATCATCGGCTTCGACTACACCGACATCATCGACAACCCCGAAGTGCGCGTGCCGGTCATCAACTACCTGCTGCACCGCCTGGAGTCGCTGATCGATGGTCGTCCGCTGATCTACGTGATGGACGAATTCTGGAAGATCCTGGATGGCGAAGGTGGCCTGAAGGAGTTCGCGAAGAACAAGCAGAAGACCATTCGTAAGCAGAATGGCCTGGGCATCTTCGCGACGCAGAGCCCGGAGGACGCGCTGAAGAGCGACATCTCGGCAGCGCTGATCGAGCAGACTGCCACGTTGATCCTGCTGCCGAACCCGAACGCCAGCAAGAGCGACTACATGGACGGCCTGAAGCTGACCGAGGCCGAGTTCAAGGTGGTCACTGCCCTGGACGAGCGCTCGCGCTGCTTCCTGGTCAAGCAGGGTCACGCGTCCAGCGTGTGCCAGCTCAACCTGCGCGGCATGGATGACATTCTGTCGGTGATCTCGGCGTCCACTGACAACATCGACATCATGCATCGGGTATTGCAGACAGCTGCGGTACGCGCACGGGTGACGGTGGATGAGCTGACGCCGGAACAGTGGCTTGAAGATTTCTACAAGAATCGAAAGGGCTCGGGCAAGGCGGCTGTCGCAGCGCGCGACACTGTTACCTGATCCGCGAGACGGCCTGCCCGAAGACTACGAGTTCCGATCAATGGAGACTGATATGAACAATACCAAGCAAGCTTCCTCGCCCCGCCGCCGCGCGCCCCGTCTTGCAGCGATGACCGTGGCAGCCATGATGGCGCTCGGCACCGGCAATGTCAGCGCCTGGATTCCCGTGCAGGAGACCGGTACCAGCCTCATCCAGCACCTGCTCAATCAGATCAACACCTACAAGACCGAGGCGACCGTCTACGCGGCCAAAGCGCAGGACGCGGCCGAGTACGTCGAGCAGAACACCCGCTGGATCCGCACGCTGGAGCAGTATCGCCAGGCGCTGATCCAGGTGCAGGCGGCGGTGAACAGCTTCGGCATGCCCGACAGCGCGCCGCTGGTGCCGGTGGCACCGAACTATCTGGTTGCCGAAACCTGCGGCAAGGCGCTGGACTTCAGCCTGGAGTCCGCCTTCAAGGTGTTCGTGTTCAATCCGCAGGCGGATGTGAAGGAGCAGCAGATGCAGATCTGCGTCAACATCCGGATGATGCAGAACCGCAAGTACAACGACGCGATCGATTTCCTGACCCAGACCGTTCCGCGCATCAACAACTCCTTGACCCGCATCCTCAAGATCCGCCTGACCAACAACGATCAGGGCACCGTGCAGGGTGCCGACAGCGAATCGCTCCGCACCGCCAATGACATTGCCGCACTTGCCCAGAGCTGGGAAGCACGGATGAAATCCTATGATGCCTATATCGAGGTCATGGAGGCCAACCAGAAGGTGGTGGCGCAGGCCGCATTGAAGGGGGACCCGACCAAGCAGCTGATCAGCGACATGGTCAAGACCACCGCACTGAAGGCCGCGCTCAGCGTCAAGTGATCGCAGGCCGCTAATACGTAGACATGCGCTGCAAAGCAATGCGGCATTTCATGCAGTAACGGAATTACCAAGGGATTGTGGAAATGACGATCAGGTGGCTGGCCAACTTTGATTTCTCAGGCGGATTGCAGGATCTGCTGGGCTACGCTGTGCGTGTCCAGTCGATCGGCGATTTCGTCTTCTTCAAGCTGATCATGGATTACCTGCGCGACAGGATCAGTGACTACGGCATCGACCTGATGGGGCGCATGATGTCCTGGGTCGGTGGCATTGCCCTGGTGCTGATGACGCTGTGGGTACTGATCCAGGGCTTCCGGATCGTCACCGGCCGCAGTCGCGACTCCATGATGGTGCTGGTGACCAACATGGCGCGCGCGGCGTTGATTGTGAGTGTTGCCACCAGCATGGCGATGTTCGGCAGCAACCTGCAGAAATTCCTCAACGAGGACGTCAAAGGCCTGATCACCCACGTGGTGACCGGCAAGGACCAGCAGCCGGAAGACCAGATCGACAAGAGCCTGGCGTGGATGCAGGTGGCGCTGTCGAGCATTGATGGCATCAAGATCCTGAATGATCCAGGGTTGCAGGCGGACAAGACGCGGGCGCTGTGGTTCATCGGCATGGGCACGGGCGGTCCGGCCGTCACCGCTGGTGCGATGTTGCTGCTCTACGAGGTCGCGCTGGCGCTGTTCATCGGCCTGGGTCCCTTGTTCATTCTGTGTCTGTTGTTCGACCAGACCAAGCAGCTGTTCCAGCGATGGCTGTTCTACGGCATCGGCACGATGTTCTCGATGGCGGTACTGGCAGCGATGGTATCGATCGCGCTGGACATGGTGATCCGTGTCTCGACCGCGTTCTGGTCCACCGCCCTGGTCAACAAGTTCCTGCTCGAAGGCGCCTCCAGCGACGGCATGACCAGCCAGGCGATGCAGCAGGGCGGCATGGGCCTGATTCTCACGACCCTGATCCTGACCGCTCCCCCAATGGCAGCGATGTTCTTCCAGGGCACGCTGGGTAGCTTCATGGCATATTCGCAGATAGGCGGCAGCCCGGTTGCTGCTGCGCCGGGACCTAATGGACAGCCGCCGGGTAGTTACAAGCCTACTGATCCCACGAGTACCGAGAGGCGCGCAGAGAGCAGTCAGTTGACGATGCCGAAGGTGGCGCCAAGTCATGATGCGCCGAGCCACACTCCCGGAGCGCTTGGAAATGCGCCCACTCGTTGACTGAAAGCGGAAGCGTTTCCGCAGAAATTGGAGAGTCGTCATATCATGCGCATGTATCCGTTCATTTTGTTGGCATCGTTTGGTGTTCTTGGCGCCTTTCTTCCAAATCTTGGTCGTGCAGAGGGCGGAAGTTGCCCTCCGGGCTTCTACCCAATTGGGGGGCAGGGCGCGAGCGGCTGCGCTCCAATTCCTGGCGGCGCTGCTGGATCAGGTGACCAGATACCCTTGCCGCCTCGGCCCACGGGCGAATGGATCAGCACTTGGGGAGCGATAGCGACCTCTCTTGCTACTTCCGAGGTGGGAATGGTCTCAGATATGCGATCTGCAGAGCTTGCTGCTTCTGAAGCCATGCGGCGGTGCGCTGGTGGTGGAGCACGGGATTGCAAGGTTACGGTATCCTACTCAAACCAATGCGTGGCATGGTTAGTTCCATCTGCTGATTTACCTGGAGCCCAATCTGCGGTTGGCCGTGCTCCAAAAAAGAGGATTGCGATTGCAGAAGCGCAGAGAAAGTGCGTGGATCCGAGTGGCAAAAAGTGCACCGTTTTTTACGCTGATTGCTCCGAGCCAGTTTTTCGAAAATTTTGAAAGTTGAGTTGACTCAATTGAAGTCTGTCCAACGGCGCCACGTTCGTGATCAGGCTCAATGCATGTGCGTTGGCTGGATGCTTATCTCAAAACGCCATGTGGGTCTGATCGATCGGGGACCTCGTGTTCTTCCGGTCGATCCTGTCGTATCCGCGCAAGAGGATTGACGAGTTCGGCATCGAATTGCTCGGCAACATGATGGCGTGGGTCGATAGCATCGCCCTGATACTGATGACCCTGTGGGTGCTGATTCAGGGCTTCCGGATCGTCACCGGCCGCAGCCGCGACTCCATGATGGTGCTGGTGACCAACATGGCGCGCGCGGCGTTGATTGTGAGCGTTGCCAGCAGCATGGCGATGTTCGGCAGCAACCTGCAGAAATTCCTCAACGAGGACGTCAAAGGCCTGATCACCCACGTGGTGACCGGCAAGGACCAGCAGCCGGAAGACCAGATCGACAAGAGCCTGGCGTGGATGCAGGTGGCACTGTCGAGCATTGATGGCATCAAGATTCTGAATGATCCAGGGTTGCAGGCGGACAAGACGCGGGCGCTGTGGTTCATCGGCCTGGGCACGGGCGGCCCGGCGGTCACCGCTGGTGCGATGTTGTTGCTCTACGAGGTCGCGCTGGCGCTGTTCATCGGCCTGGGTCCCTTGTTCATTCTGTGTCTGCTGTTCGACCAGACCAAGCAGCTGTTCCAGCGATGGCTGTTCTACGGCATCGGCACGATGTTCTCGATGGCGGTACTGGCAGCGATGGTATCGATCGCGCTGGACATGGTGATCCGTGTCTCGACCGCGTTCTGGTCCACCGCCCTGGTCAACAAGTTCCTGCTCGAAGGCGCCTCCAGCGACGGCATGACCAGCCAGGCGATGCAGCAGGGCGGCATGGGCCTGATTCTCACGACCCTGATCCTGACCGCTCCCCCAATGGCAGCGATGTTCTTCCAGGGCACGCTGGGTAGCTTCATGGCATATTCGCAGATAGGCGGCAGCCCGGTTGCTGCTGCGCCGGGCCCGAATGGGCAGCCGCCGGGTAGCTACTACACGCCGGCCGCTCCGGAGAAGGGGCAGTCCGGCCAAGACAGTGGTGCGCATGATCGACATGCGACCGCACGTTCAACCCTTCCGTCGTCGGAATCCTCCAGGGTTGCCGAAACCGGTCTCAGAGCTGCACATCCCGGCAATCAATAGCCCCCATGCGTACGGAGTAGAAGTGTGAAATACATGTTTCCTCTCATTCTTGTCGGCTTGCTCCTATGTTTGTTTGTGGCGGGTGAGGCGAGAGCGGAAGGGCGTTGTCCGCCAGGGCAGTACCCCATTGGTGGTCAGGGCGTAGGTGGATGCGCACCTATTCCGGGCTCCGGTACCGGTGGCGTCCAGAGCGGCCCCATTGCTACTGGGCGTTGGATCAAGACTTGGGGGGCTATTGCGGGGGCGGCAAGCACGGGCGATATGGGGGCTTCCGTTGGAAGGCGCTCCAAGCGAGAGGCTGTCTCAGAAGCGCTTGCTCGGTGCGCGACACATGGAGCGAAAGACTGCAAGATCGATACAACGTACAAGAACCAGTGCGTCGCATATGCTGACCCTGAGCCGGGCAGTAAGGGAATAGTTTCTATTTCAGTCGCCGGCTCAAGAGAGGACGCGACCAGTCGGGTTCTCTCCTACTGCGCGAAGAACGGTGGAGGGCAGTGCAAGGTGTTGTACACGGATTGTGCTGAGCCAATATTTGAATCTTTCTAAGCTATGCCAGTCGAATCATGGACGGGATCCTTGAATCGGCCTTTGCATGTTGGGAATGGCCTGCTGAAGAGCAGGCCATCTCATTTGTGGGTGAGCTGGAACGGCCGATCTAGGTGGTAATGTTGAGTGTGTGACCTTGCCCCTGAATTTCGTATCCCATAGCCGGGACCAGGAAGCGGATGCAGGTGGCGCTGTCGAGCATTGATGGCATCAAGATCCTGAATGATCCAGGGTTGCAGGCGGACAAGACGCGGGCGCTTTGGTTCATCGGCATGGGCACGGGCGGTCCGGCCGTCACCGCTGGTGCGATGTTGCTGCTCTACGAGGTCGCGCTGGCGCTGTTCATCGGCCTGGGTCCCTTGTTCATTCTGTGTCTGCTGTTCGACCAGACCAAGCAGCTGTTCCAGCGATGGCTGTTCTACGGCATCGGCACGATGTTCTCGATGGCGGTACTGGTAGCGATGGTATCGATCGCGCTGGACATGGTGATCCGTATCTCGACCGCGTTCTGGTCCACCGCCCTGGTCAACAAGTTCCTGCTCGAGGGCGCCTCCAGCGACGGCATGACCAGCCAGGCGATGCAGCAGGGCGGCATGGGATTGATCCTGACGACCTTCTGACTGCGCCCCCAGTGGCGGCCATGTTCTTCCAGGGCACGCTGGGTAGCTTCATGGCATATTCGCAGATAGGTGGCAGCCCGGTGGCACAGGCGCCGGGGCCAAGTGGGCAGCCACCGGGTAGCTACTATGCGCCGGCCCAGACAAAGGATCATTCCAGTGCTCCATCGGTCAGTTCCGGCCATGGCGCGACTTCTGGTTACGGTATCGGGCGCTCAGGTGAGGTCAAGAAACATACTGGAAAGTATGGGCAGGTGGGCGCCTGAGCGTGGATTGACAGTGTCGAATGATAAAGGTGTGCGTATGAAGTGCATTGTCGTACTTTTGCTGCTCGTTATTTCTAATGTGGCGTTGGCAGAAGGACGTTGCCCCCCAGGGCAGTACCCCGTGGGAGGTCAGGGTGTAGGAGGTTGTGCGCCAATTCCCGGTGGTCAAGCTGGTGGTGAGAGCAGTGGCCCCATGCCGACCGGTAAATGGGAAACCCGATGGGGTGCTTTGGCGCAAGACACAGACCATCAAGTCGGCCAGAATTTGGCGATTGGTGTGGCAGAGGTTAAAAAAACAAAGAGAGAAGCTAGGTCCCTCGCGCTTTCTGAATGTCAGCGCATGGGGGGGCAGAAGTGTAAAGTTATTCTTGAGTATCACAATCAATGCGCCGCGCTAGCTGGCCCGGTGATTGGTTCAGTACCCCTCGTCGACGTGAAAACTGTGGCGTATCGATCACCTAATGAAGAAGATGCGAAGGTGGAATCAGTGCGCCGTTGTGAGTCCGAGGGTAAGGGTCGCAGTTGTACTGTTATCTACTCTGCCTGCAGCATGTCTGAGTTTAAGCCATTCCGCTGATGTGAATCCTGGCGTTGGGTTGATGTTGTGAATAATGACATTTTGTTTGTTGTTTTAGAGGGTGGCCTGCTGAGAAGTGGGTCGCTTCTATTTTTCGCTTGAGACGTCTACTTTGCACTAAGGTTGGGTGTCGCTGTTCACAGGTTTAGTCTACGTGAGAGTGTCGAGCGCTCTTGGAGAGCAAGCTTCGGTCTGAAATTCATTTGCCTGCTGGCTTATAGCTGCAATACTGATTTCATTGGCATGGGGTGACGTTAGTACTTTATCTATTGTTCGATCAGGCCAAACAGTTGTTCCAGCGATGGCTCTTCTACGGAATCGGGACCATGTTCTCGATGGCGGTGCTGTCGGCAATGGTGTCCATTGCATTGGATATGGTGATCCGTGTGTCTTCCTCGTTCTGGGCGACGGCGCTGCTGAACAGGTTCCTGCTTGACGGGGCTTCCAGCGACGGTATGACCAGTCAGGCGATGCAGCAGGGCGGCATGGGCCTGATTCTGACGACCTTGATTCCGACTGCGCCCCCAATGGCAGCCATGTTCTTCCAAGGCACGCTGGGTAGCTTCATGGCATATTCGCAGATAGGTGGATCCCCGGCAGCTCAGCCAGGTCCGCAGGGTCAGCCGCCGGGCTCCTATACGCCGCCGGCGCCGAGCGCTAATGCGGCTCAGACTACGACAACACAGGCTGATGTATCCTCGCGGGTGTCGGGGCAGGGGGCATCTCCAGGCCAATCCGAAATTGATCTAGGTCGTTAGGGTCTGGCAAACAAAGTTAGGTAAGGTGTATTCCTATGATGCAACGTCCTTATAGTGTTGCAATGCTGCGGAAAGTCATTATGGTGCTTGCAATTGGTTGCATTGCACTATTGAGTGTTCCGCTTGTTGCGAGCGCAGAGGGTCGTTGCCCTCCTGGTTCGTATCCCATTGGCGGACAAGGCGTCGGGGGATGTGCGCCAATCGCCAGCGGCGGTGGCGCGCCCCAGGAGGCACGACCAACAGGACGTTGGATCAAAACCTGGGGTGCAATCGCAACGTCCTCAACTGGCGAAGTTGGCGTGGCAATTGAGAAGCTCTCAAAGTCTGATGCAGCCAAGGAAGCAGTTTCTCAATGCGTCAAGTTGGGTGGCCGTGATTGCAAAATGGCGCAGGCTTATAAAAATCAGTGTATTGCGTTGATCTCGCCAACTACATCTGAGCGCGGAGGTTCTGTGATCTCAAGTGCGGAAACCGAGCAGGTCGCTACTCAGTTGGCGATGAAGACCTGCACCACGCGGGGTAGTGCGGGGTGCAGCAAACTGTACAGTGCTTGTACTAAGCCGCTTTTTGAGAGCTTTTAATCGTAGTTGGGGCGAAGAGCGCATCACATGCGGTCAGTCATGGATTGACTTTCGACCAGTTGGTGAATTCAGTGGCCCTACTCAGGAAATTCCTGCAGTCTTCACCAACGTTTGTGGAGGAATGACACGCCGGATAAGCCTTCGACGAGCGGTGGCAGTCAATCGGGCGGTTCGACTTCAGTTGGGAGTAATGTCGTAGTGACGGGCAGTAACTCCACAGTCGGGTCAGGAAATTCGGATACTGGCCGTAAAGGCTTAGCTTTACATTAGGAGCCGGAAATGAAGTCAATTCGTGTCTATTCAGTTGCAGTACTCCTTATGGGTATGGGAGTCATTGCCAGCCTGCCACAGACGGCCAGTGCGGAAGGAAGATGTCCTCCCGGTCAGTATCCAATTGGTGGTCAGGGAGTGGGTGGCTGCGCCCCCATTCCGGGGGGTAACACTGGAACGGTATCGGCGGCGCCAGTTGCAACGGGGCGCTGGATCAAAACTTGGGGCGCCATCGCTTTGGCCAAGGGCGGGGACGTAGGAGTAGCTCTTGGTAAACGAAAGAAGGGAGACGCAGCTTCTGAGTCGCTTGCCAATTGTGGACAGCGTGGGGCAACGGATTGCAAGGTTGTGTTGGCGTTCAATAATCAATGCGCTGCATTCGTATCACCCAGTGACGCAAGGTTTGGTGGCTCTACGTTTGCGCGTGCGGCTTCTGTCGATGCTGCGAGCAAGATGGCTGTGGATGCTTGCGTGAGACAGGGAAGTAACGGTTGCAAGGTCATTTATTCCGGGTGCACCGAGCCAGAGTTTGAGAAATTCTGATTTAGGTTTCGGCTGCTGCTATGGTCGGAAACGACAAGTAGCCGGGATTTGCAGATCGAAGAGCGCCTGTCGTCGATACACGGGGCTACGTCAAACTTCGACTGCATGAATCATCTGAGTGATTCCGGACTTCAGCAGGACAAGGCTCGGGTCATTCGATTAATCGCCCCCGGCACGGGTGGCCCAGCAGTGACTGTGAGTTCAATGTCGCTGCTGTTCAACAAACCAAGCAGCTGTTCCCACGATGGCTGTTCTACGGCATTGGAACCATGTTCTCCATGGCGGTGCTGGCGGCGATGGTCTCGATCGCGCTGGACATGGTGATCCGCGTGTCTGCCTCGTTCTGGATGACGCCGCTTGTGAACAAGTCCCCGCTCATGGGCGCGTCCAGTGACGGTATGACCAGTCAGGCGATGCAGCAGGGCGGCATGGATTGATCCTGACGACCTTGATTCTGACCCTCAATGGCGGCCATGTTCTTCCAGGGCATGCTGGGTGGCTTCGTGGAATATTCGCAGATAGGTGGCAGCCCTGCGGCGGCGCCTGGTCCGAATGGGCAGCCGCCGGGCAGCTATACACCTGCGCAGACGACAAATGCGGCAGAGCAGAACGCGTACCTGAAGCAGTTGCGCCGCAGGAAGCCGGCGAAGCCCGGTGACCCAGTTGCGGGTCCGGAGCCGGTGTGCGAAATCCAGGTCAATACCGTCTACGAGAACGCGACCAAACCGAATCGACTGGTCAGAAAGTACTGGGTGAACTGTTCGCAGAACAGCGTGGCCATCAGGACGAGCCTGATCCAGTGGCGCGATCGGCCAATGGAGAACGTCCCGCCGGATAAGTTCGAACCGCAGGCCGAGGCGATTGCTCCCTGGCAGGTGCAACTGGTGCGGTTTGCCTGTCTAGTTGGGCCTGATCCCAAGGCCAAGGTGCCAGCGGAAATGATGAAGCGTGGCTTCCTTTCCATCGGTGACGTCGGGCAATCGCCTGTGGATTTCATCTGGGCCAGCCTGTGGAAGGACGGCAAACGTCCAGCATTCACCTATCTGCCGAGCGACGCTGAAATGGATCGTACTGTGCGTGGCCTGGAAGCGGCTGTGGCGCGCGGCCAGAGTGAAACCAGCAAAGCTCTGGATGAGTCGCGACGCGCAGCCAACCGGGTGGGTCGTAACAATCTCATGGACCTGTGGATCGGCAAGACAGAGCAGGAATTCGTGCGGACGTGGGGCCCATCGGATCGTGTGGAGAACGGGGCCGATGGTTCGCGCACGTTGTACCTGCATCGTGGCGAGCGTGTGCAGGGATTGAATGCTTATGGGCATGTCGTCAGTGACGTAAACAATCGATGCGATATCACGGTGCTGACGACGGACGGCTACGTCCGCGACTACGCCACACAGGGGGCCGCATGCGCCCAGCAGTTGCGCTGAGCGCGATTGCTGGCCACGACGCGAGGAAGCATGGCTTGTGCTGGGTCCCGCACCCGTCGACTTAAGCGGCGTAGGCTTTCCGTGCAACATCGCCCCGGCCGGACCAGACCGTATGTGGGAATGCGAGCCATACCTGCGGTGCCATCCACCGCGTGTCTGATTGTCGGATAAGCCACCATTCACGTTAACCGCGCTGTTTCTGTGATCAAGTGCGCTTTTCATCCCAAGCACCCTTCGACGAGCGCTGCCTCCTCGAAGTAAGCTGCGTGCGCGTCAAAATCCCGACGCGCCGGTGCCATCGAACACAGGAGCTTTTCCGTCCATGAGGACTGTGTCCCCCCGCGGTGCGGGTGACGCTTGCCACCATCGCGGTTGCCGTGGGCTCGGGGCTATCATCCGCCATGGCGGCCGCAGGGCACGTGCGAGGCATCGCCCCGTTTCCGGCCTCCGCTCGGGAACTGGCAAGACGGGATTGAAGGAGTTGCAGGGGATGGAGAAGGGGAGTGGCACGCACATGGACAATGCCCTGGCGTTCGTTCCGTCCGGCGCGAACCTGCTGGAAGCCGTACGCGGCGATCTGACCGGCAATGGTTTCCAGGACCAGCTCCTGGTGATCGACCAACCTCCTCCGGAGGGCTTGCTGCCCGGCGAGCACGGACCGAACCGGGTCCTGCTGTTGCTGCTGGGCGATGCCACGGGCCGCTGGCAGCTGGCGGCACGCAACGACAAGCTGGTGCCGTGCTCAACGCGCGGTGGCATGGCCGGTGACCCCTTCGCCTACGTGACGATTGAAGACGGCGCGTTCAGCGTGATTACCAACGGCGGCAGCCGCGAACGCTGGAGCAGCGTCTACACCTTCCGGTATGCACCTGCCGAGCAGACGTGCTGGGTGCATGGCGTGCAGCGCAAGGTGGTGGACACCGAAACCGAAGCAACCCACACGCGCGATTTCTCCGCGGCCGAGCTTGGCCGGGTGCGGTTCGAGGATTTCGATCCGTCCGTCGTCGCCGACGTGAGCTTGCCTTGAGTGCCATGCCTGTGAGGAGGCGGGAGTATCCAACGATGATCGAGCAGGAGTTTCACCGTGTCGCAGGATAGGGAGTCGTTGCTGTTGCGGCAGGCCACGGAGGCCGGCATGACTTCGTCCCGGGAACTGGCCAACTTCATGGCGCAGGCCGGGCATGAATCCCGTGGCTTGAGCCGTCTCAACGAGAGTTTCAACTTCACCCGGGGCATCTCGCAGATCCCGGTGGAAGCAGCGTGGCGCAATGGCAACGGCGCGCTTGAGAGCGCCCGCCAGGAGGCGCTGCGTGGGCGGCCGGAGAACCTGGCCGAACTGATGTATGGCGGGCGCATGGGCAATGACGCGCCCGGTGATGCACTGAAGTATCACGGCCGTGGCTATCTGCCGCTGGTCGGCAAGGAGAATTACGAGCGTGCCGGCAAGGCGCTGGACCTGGACCTGGTGAATCAGCCGGAGCTGGCCGCGCAACCCGAGCACGCAGGCCGTATTGCCGTGTGGCAGTGGCAGACGCGGGTGCCGGAAGCGGCGCGCGAGGACGTGCGCGAAGCGACGCGTGCCCTGAATGGCGCGCTCAACGGCATCGAAGCCCGCCAGCAGCGTTTTGACGTGTGGCAGCAGAAGCTGACCCCCGATGTGATGGCGCGCCTGGAGCGTGGCGAAGTGGGGGCGCCTGCCCAGCCCACAACGGGACGCGACATGTCGCAACCGGGCGAGCCGGGATACACGCTGTTCTCGGGAGCGCGCCAGCACCTGCAGCAGATGGGGCCGCAAAGCGGTCTGCGCAGCGTGCAGGAACTGGACAATGCCGCCGGCGCACTGGCGCTGAGCGCGCAGAAGGCGGGGATGTCGCGCATCGATCATCTCCTGGCGGGTAATGACGGTCGCACGCTGTTTGCTGTACAGGGCGCGCTGGGCGATCCGGCCATGCTGCGCGCATCGGTCGATCGCGAACAGGCGGCGCAGCAGCCGCTGGCGCAGAGCAGCCAGCAATTGGCTGCCAATGTCGCCCAGCAGGACCCGGCGGCCGCGCTCGCCCGCGAGCAGGAGCAGCGTTCTCGATCCCTGTAACACCGATGCCGGCGGGCAGGGTGCCCGCTGGCGCTTTACGTACGACGCGTGGCGCCCTGTGGCGCCGACATGGAAACCCACCCGTAAGGACACCACATGCGAATCGTTCCCCCGAATGCCCGCCACGCCGCTGCCCGCTGCAATGCACCCGTGCGTCGCCTGCCGCCGCTCTGGTTGCTGTCACTTGGACTTGCCGCAGCGTCGGCACAAGCCCAGGAGGCAGCGGCGCCCGTCGTGGAGACGCGCCCCGCTGCCGAGGCTACCGTTGAGGCGCCTGCAGGGGCGGCGCCCGTTGCAGCGCCCGCGGCGGCCGACGCCGTTGTCGCGGCGCCGGCTCCCGAAGTACCGGCTGCCGCGACACCCCCTGCGACACCGGTGGTGGACACGCAGCCGGCGCCGGCTGCGGACCCGGCGCCTGCGCCCGTTCCGCCCGCAGCGGCGGCGCCTGTGGCTGCACCGCCTACAGTCGTCGAGTCAGCGGTCCCGGCGGTAGCGCCGGCACCGCCTGCATTGGCCATCGTGCCGTTGCCGCCCGAGCAGGCGACCGAGCGTGCGCTCGGTGCCCGCTGCCCGGTGGATCTGGCCGGGCGGCTGGCGAGCCAGGGCGACCTGCTGATCGGCGCCTGCCAGGGCACCATGCCGGCGCATCTGGCTGCGATGCTGGTCGCGCTGCCCGAGCAGGACATCCACCTGCCGCGCAGCTGGCGCGAGCGTGAGGTGCGGCAGAAGGCCTGGTTCAAGGCGGTGCCGGGCTACGGCCAGCGCCCGGACTTCATCGTGCGGATGGGCGACATCTGGGTGCGCTCGCTGGAAGGGCGCGACGCCGACAGCACGTTCTACCTGGTGTCGGCGCCGTTCACCTGCAGCGACCAGGTCGCCAACCGGGATGAGTACGGCGCGGAGCCGGTCCGCGTGCCAGCGGGTGAATGCCGCGAGGCCCATGTGGCCCAGCGTGTGTACCAGGTCCGCGGGGATGCGGCGCCGAGGGATATAACCACCGATGCCATGCCGGCCATGCCGCAGCAGGCGGAAGCTGATCGTGCGCGCCAGCTCTCGCGTGAGGGACGGATCAGCCTGGACCACAGCAAGTTGCAGTATGGCCCGGCCATGCGCTGGTTCGTGCAGTATCCGGAGTCGGCGCAGAAGGGTGGTCCGCGCGCCTACGGTGACTGGAACCGCGAGCACATCGCGTTCGTGGTCTGGACCGGCGATCGCTTCGAGCTGCGCGACAAAGTCGCGCGGGCGCAGTGGGCCTGTGATCCGGTAGCACCTGGCGATCGCGCCTGTGGTGGATTCCCGGATTCCGGGCCGGATCTGTTCGTGACGGCCGGAGCATCACTGCTGCCGGTGGCGGCCCCCAGCCCCTGAACCAGAGTGCCGATGTACAACGGGAGCCGGAATTACCGGCTCCCGTGCTGTCCATCAGGCCTGCAGGCTGCGGGTCTGATTCTGCTGCTGTTCCAGCTGCTGGTCGCGCTCCAGTGCAAGGCGCTGACCTGCGGCCTGCTGGTCGATGCGCTGGCTGCTCTGTTCCAGCGGTGTGTTCATCGCCACCGCCGTATCCACTGACACGCGAAGGTGGGCCGGGTCACCGCCCTGGCCCTGCACGGCGAAGCTGCGCGAGGCATCGGCATTCATGACCACCTCGTCGATGCGCTTGCCGCCCGCCGCATGCATTTCGGCGGCCAGGCTGCCGGCCAGTTGCGTGCTCATTACGTCCGGTACCCGGCCGACGCGGACGTCCTGCGCGTGCACGCCACGGATCGCGTCGTTGAACAGTGGGTTGCCCACATGGTTGGCGTCGTCCATGCGCAGCATGCTGGTGTGATGGCCGTTCTTCTCCGCTTCGCGGCGTGCCGGCTCACCGGGCTGCAGCGGGCCGCGGATATGGTCGTACAGATCGACGGCGCCGCCCGGAATGCCGCGCGCCGCGCGGGTGACACCACGGCGCAGTGATTCAACGTCGTCGCGGTACTCCTCGATCATCCTGGCGTTGTCTTTTGCCAGCTTCTGCGTTTCCGGGTGTTTCAGCACCGAGCCGTCGCCGAGGAAGTTGCCCAGCTTGTGCGCACCGAACGAGCTGCCTGCGGCGATGATCGGCCGGTCAGGGATCAGGGCGCGCAACGAGTGATTGCTGAAGCCGTTCGCGGCAAGCGTGCTGATTTCATTTGGCCGGGCGTAGATGCGCACCTGGCCGAAGTGCGGCGACGCCGCGCTGACCGGATCGGACGCCATGACATGGTTGATCATGGTGTTGCCGCCTTCCGGGATGCGGTAGCTGAGGCTGACCGCGCCATAGGCGTTGAAGGTCTCGCCCTTGACATTGAAATGGTGCGAGGTGATCTGGGCCAGCGCGCCACCGAGAGAGTGGCCGGTGACGGTGACTTCGGGTGGGCGCTGTCCGAGATCCTGCCCCTCCTTCTTGGCGTAGGCCAGGGCGCGTTGGGTCAGCGCGATGGCGTCCGGTGCCTGGACGTTGGTGCGGGCGACAACCATGCCACCATCGGTCAGGATCGCATCGCGGGCGATCTGTTCGGTGCCGCGATGTGCGACGACAATTTCATTGGTGTCGACTCGCTGGTAGATCGTTCCCTGATAACCGTTCAATCGATTATCAACGTGCTCGAGGATCTTGTACTCATGCCCGTTGATCGCTACGAGCTCTTCCTTGCCGGGAGCGCGTCGACCGACCGCACGGTCCTTGTACACGTCGTCGGAAATACCCGCATAGTCTTGGCTGCTGAGGCTCATTGGCGGACCTCATTGGCTTCAAGTGAAGCCGAGAACAGCGAATTCTGCAGCTCAGGGCGGAACTTGGTGGGGTCTTCTTGGCCGCTTGCGCCGTAGTCAGGAATCTCGTTCACGCGCGGATAGTCCGAACGAGGATAGTGGCGAGTCTCGGTCTCGCCTTTCACGAATGGCGCTGCTTCAATAAATGAAAGGAAACGCGTCTCGCCCTCGGCCCCCGTCGCCTTCAGCATCGCGCCTGCACCGGTGAACTCCCACTTGCAGACACCGCGACCGTAGTAATCCTCATCCAGCATGCGGTCGATGTATACAGTGCCCCGGTACTCGCCATCAGCGACCTTGCGCAGTTCCACCGGTTCCTGGCTGGTAATCCGTGCAGCCGTGCCGGTGGCCGGCTCGATATAGCCACACTGGTCTTCGTTGGTGACGTCGTACTGCGCGACACCTTCGACCACCGCGAAATCGCCCGGGGCGTCCTTCAGGCGCAGCACCAGTTCATAGGCCTTGCGCGGGCTGGGGTTGAGCTTGGCGAGGCCGCGCCCACCCTGGGCGACATCGGCTTCAGCAGCGGCACGTTCCTGGTTCATGGCGGTCTCCGGATGGCAGGCGGTCAACAGAAGTAGAGCAAGGCACGGAATCATCTTGTGGCGCAATGTCGGCCTCCTGGTGTGTAAGGGTGAATGTGGCACTGGCGGCTCATGGCACGAGCTTCTGCACAGTGGTGGTGGTTGAGAACAGCGCATTGCGCAGCTCTTCGCTGTACCCCGACGGAGCTTCCTCGCCACTGGCGCCAAAGTTGGCGACAGTGTCGGCGCGCGGATAGACAAGGTTCGGGTAATAAAGCGTCAGAGGCGAGTCGTACTCCATGCGCTTCTTGTCGATGAACGTCAGGAATCGCGTATCCGCCTTGCTGGTCGTGGCGCGCAACATCGCACCGACACCCGTCAGCGTCCAATGGCAGACGCCACGCCCGTAGTAGTCCTCATCCAGCATACGGTCCAGGTAAAACGTACCGCGGTACTCGTTCTCGCTGACCTTGTGCAGGGTGATGGGCTCCTGGCTGGTGATGCGGCCTGCAGTGCCTGTTGCAGGCACGATCCGTCCACAGTCTGCGTAGTTGATGGCGTCGTACTGGGCCACGCCCTCAACAACGGCGAACGGGCCTGGCGCGCCCTTAAGTGTCAGCACCAGCTCATAGGCCTGCTTCGGCGCCGGGTTGAGTTTGGCCAGGCCGCGTCCACCCGCGGCGACGTCGCGCTCTGCATCGGCGTAGGGCGAGCATGCCGCCAGCAGGACGAGGGCGAGCACTGCCAGCAGCGGCCGTCCCCTGTGTGCGAGGTGCGCTACACCCATGGCCCGATCCTGCATCGTGCGTCCATGTCCGTCTATCCTTCCTGGGTGGCAGGTTTCTCGATTATGGAGCGTGCCGGGAGCCCTGTGCCACCCTTGGAGACGGATTTTTGACGCTCCCGGGGCGCGCCGCCGGCAGATCGCTTGCCGCACAGGGCATCCGATCGTCGCGTTGGCTCTGACGCCGACGCAGGTTCGCAGCTGAATCCGTGACCGGAATCGATCATTCACATGTCCATCACTTCATCAAAGGTGTTGTCCTTGATCTGCACGATCCGCTCTGAAACCCGCGAAGACCACGCTGTCATCCATGCACTCACCGAGGCGGCCTTCCGCGAAGCCCCGCACAGCAGCCACACCGAGCAGTTCATTGTGGATGCGCTGCGTTCGCGTGGAGAGCTGAGTCTTTCGCTGGTCGCCGAGAAGGACGGACAGGTCGTCGGGCACATCGCGCTGTCGCCGGTGACGATCAGCGATGGCAGCACCGGCTGGTTCGGCCTCGGGCCAATCTCGGTACTGCCGGACTGGCAGGGGCAGGGCATCGGTGCGGCGCTGATGCACGCGGCGCTCGGCGCATTGCGTGAGCAGGGGGCACAGGGCTGCGTATTGCTGGGAGAGCCCGCGTATTACGGTCGATTCGGATTCCGCGCCGAGCCGGGCCTGGTGCTGCCGGGTGTGCCGCCAGAGTACTTCCAGGCGCTGTGCCTGCGGCCACCGATGGCGCAGGGAGAGGTGCAGTACTCGCCGGCATTCGAGGCCACGGCCTGATGATCGGGGCGGGCCTCGAACATCCGTCGAATGTCAGCCGTTGTACCGGAGATGGATCAGAGGATACGGGCGGCCCTGCGAATCCAGCGGTGAACGTCCGGTTTCGACGAAGCCCATGCGCTGGTAGAAGCCGACGGCCTGCGCGTTCTGTTCGTTGACGTCGGTACTCAGCTGCGGATGCAGGGCCAGCGCGTGCTGCAGCAACTGCCGGCCGATACCGGTGCCGTGTACGTCCGGATCGATGAACAGCGCTTCCATGTGCGTGCCGTCGATCAGCATGAAGCCAAGGGGGCGGTCCTGAGCGTCGACGGCCACGGTCATCGGAGCCTGCGGCAGGAAGCCGGCGACTTCGGCATCGATGGCCTGGCGGTCGTCGGCGCTGAGGAACTCGTGGGTGGCGTCGACGGCGCGGCGCCAGAGGTCGACGAGGGCGGCGCCGTCGTCGGCGCGCGAGGGACGGAGGGTGGTCATGGGTTCACCAAGGTGCTTGCAAAGAGCGCGTAGTATGGCGCGTCCCGACCCAGCGCGCAGGCGTGGATTCATCCGGTGTTGCGATGGCGGATGAAGGGGCTGTAGGCAGTGGCCTCCGCGCGCAGCACCACGCCATCCTCGAAATCGCCGCTGTCGTTGAAGGGCACGGTGGGCCACCGCGGCCATTGCGCCAGGCGTTCGCGGTAGTAGTGGGTGGCTGCAGCCAATGCCTCGTCGTGTGCCTGCACGTGCTCCGCTGCCAGCCCGGAACGCACGCCATGCACCAGATGCGGCTCCAGCACGTCGAAGCCGACGTAGCGCAGGCTGTACATCAAGGGCCACAGCAACAACCGGGTATCTCCCTCGCGGCCGTCGACGGCGCAGGCCCGTGCCGATGAGCCGGTGGTGACGCTCAGCAACGCACGCTTGCCGCGCATCGCGCCGTGCTCGTGGCGCAGGCGGCTGTTGTACATCGGCCCGTAGACCAGCACGCGATCCAGCCAGCCCTTGAGGATTGCCGGCGGCGCGAACCACCACAGCGGGAACTGCAGGATGACCAGATCCGCGGCCTGCAGCAGC
This sequence comes from Stenotrophomonas sp. PAMC25021, assembly GCF_004795795.1. NCBI lineage: Bacteria > Pseudomonadati > Pseudomonadota > Gammaproteobacteria > Lysobacterales > Lysobacteraceae > Stenotrophomonas > Stenotrophomonas sp. PAMC25021. The sequence goes on from NZ_CP039255.1 coordinate 3,878,116, forward strand.
TGCAGATGGCGCTGCACATCGGCGGGCAGCCGACCCTGTTCGGCGCCGTGGCGTTGTTCGCGCTGGGCATCGAAACGGCCGGGCTGCAAGCGACTTGAATGATGGCGGGCCGCTTCCAGCGGATCGTAGCCCTCTGCATACAGGTCGACCACGTCCACCTGCAGCGCGTCATGCCGCAGCTGTTCGGCGGCCTGTGCGGCCAGGTGGGCGTTGAACGAGCGGGGTTCGGGATGGGCAAGCAGGATGAGGGCGCGCATGGGGCGAGGTGTTGGTGGAGTGTGCGACCATCCTCGCGATGCCGGAGTGCCCCGGCAATTACGCACCTTGAGGTAACCATGGCCTACCCGGGCGATGTCTATGCCGCCGATTGCTCGGCACGCGATGCGCTGGCGCTGATCTCCGGCAAGTGGGTGATGCTGCTGTTGCCGGCGCTGGCGCAGGGCCCGCAACGCAATGGCGCGCTGCTGAGGAAGATCGAAGGGATCTCGCAGAAGGTGTTGACCCAGACCCTGCGGCAGCTGGAGCGCAACGGCCTGGTCGAGCGGTGTGATCTGGGCAGCAAGCCACTGCATGTGGAATACCGGCTGACCGAGGTCGCACGTGGACTGGTTGACACGCTGTCCGCCCTGGACCGTTGGGCCGAGCACAATTTCCCGGCGCTGGACGCCGCCCGCGAGCGCTTCGACACGCGTTAGCGGCGCCTGCACGGCCGCGGGCGTACAATGCGGCCCCGGCGGCCATCCTGGCCCTGCAGACACGCGAGAACCGCCATGACCGACGCCCTGGGTGTACCGGTGCACGACGCCGATGAACACTGGATGCGCCATGCGCTGGCGCTGGCCGAGCGTGCGCAGCGCGAGTACGACGAGATCCCCGTTGGTGCGGTACTGGTGGGCGCCGATGGCCAGCTGCTGGGCGAGGGCTGGAACCTCAACATCGCTTCGCACGATCCCAGTGCGCATGCTGAGATCGTGGCCATGCGGGCCGGTGGCACGCGGCTGGCCAATCATCGGCTGCTCGGCAGCACCCTGTACGTGACCCTGGAACCGTGCGCGATGTGCGCGATGGCCATCGTTCATGCACGCGTTGCCCGCCTGGTCTACGGCGCCAGCGACCCCAAGACCGGCGCCTGCGGCAGCGTGTTCGACCTGCTGGGCGATGCCCGCCACAACCACCGGGTGGAGATCCACGGTGGGGTGCTGGCCAAGGAGGCCAGCATGCGCCTGACCAACTATTTCCGTGCCAAGCGTGGCAAGCCGCCGCTGCTGCTGGAAGACCATGCCGGTGAGGCCTGAGGGGGCGAACCGGTATGATGGGCGCCTCTTTCCATCACCGGCAGGCCGCGCGCCTGCCCAGCAACGAGGCGACACATGGCGCACAACGGCGCGGCCAACGAGCGACTGATCTGGATCGACCTGGAAATGACCGGGTTGGATACCGACAACGATTCGATCATCGAGATCGCCACCGTGGTCACCGATGCCCAGCTCAACGTGCTGGCCGAAGGGCCGGAATTCGCCATCCACCACCCGCTGGAAACGCTGGAAGCGATGGACGAGTGGAATCGCAACCAGCACCGCCGCTCGGGCCTGTGGCAGCGCGTGGTGGACAGCACCACCACCCTGGGCCAGGCCGAGGCGCAGACGGTGAACTTCCTGGCGCAGTGGATCCCGGCCGGCCTGTCGCCGATGTGCGGCAACTCGATCTGCCAGGATCGCCGCTTCCTGCACCGCCAGATGCCGCGACTGGAGAAGTACTTTCACTACCGCAACCTGGACGTGTCCACGGTGAAGGAACTGGCCAAGCGCTGGGCGCCGAGCGTGGCCGCCGGCGTCGGCAAGAACAGCAACCACACCGCGCTGAGCGACGTGCACGATTCGATCGCTGAGCTGCGCCACTACCGCCAGTTCATGGGCGCGCTGTCGGCGCTGCCGGTTGCCTGAACAACGACGCCGGGCATGGCCCGGCGCTATCGGATGACACGCCAACGGGTAGTGCCGGCCGCTGGCCGGCAAGGCGCCGGGGTCGGATCCCTTTCCTGCGGAAAGGGCTCTGCCCCCTCTGTCGTACCCCGCGACGAACCGTTCAACTTCCTGGCGCTAAGATCGGCGCCATGAACGAGCCGATCCTGCTCCCCCGCGACATCGCCCATGACGCCCGCGACTGGTCCGACCTGCAGCGCGCGGTGGCCCTGCTGGAAGCGCCGACCCTGACCGCGCGCATGGCCAACCTGGTCGGCACGCCGCTGGAGTTCGCGGTGAAGGCGCTGCCCAGCTCGGTCTCCAACCGCATCCACGGCGCTGTGCAGGCGGCGCTGAGCAAATCGGCGCAGGCCGCGCTGTGGAGCATGGACAACAGCCCCGGCAAGGGGGCGTCCACCCGCTGGCACAAACTGGCGGCGGCCACCTCGGGCGCGGTCGGTGGGGCCTTCGGCTTCGCGGCCTTGTTCATCGAGCTGCCGGTGTCGACCACCATCATGATGCGTGCGGTGGCCGACGTGGCCCGCAGCGAGGGCTTCGACCTGTCCGAGTTCAGCACCCGCCAGGCGTGCCTGGAGGTGTTCGCGTTGGGCGGCAACTCGCCGCGCGATGATGCCAGCGAGACCGGCTACTACCTGGCCCGCGGCTTCACCACGGATGTGATGCGCCACCTGTCGGCCGAGCTGGCCGGGCGCGTGGTGACCGGCCGCGACCTGACCCTGGGCGTGGCGCCAAAGGAAGCTGGCAAGCTGCTGGCGAAGATGGTGGAAAAGGTGGCGGCGCGCTTCGGCGTGGTGGTTACCGAGAAATTCGCTGCGCAGGCGGTGCCGATCGTCGGTGCCGCCGCCGGTGCAACACTGAATACCATGTTCACCGACTACTACCAGGACATGGCGCGCGGCCACTTCATCGTGCGTCGGCTGGAGCTGAAGTACGGGGAAGACGTGGTGCGCGCCTGCTATGACCGCGTGGCGCATGGCGGCGTGCTGATCGAGCCCACGCTGTAACCGGCTTCGGGGTCGGAGCCCTTTGCGTTGCAAAGGGATCCGACCCCGGTTGCGCGCGGGGTCGGATCCCGTTCCGCAGGAAGGGGCTCTGCCGGTCATCCTTGCCTTGGGGGAACAATTGTTTTGCCAGTACATGCCTGTTGCCTGGCAGCTGGCATCCCCATCCTTTGCGGCAGTCCCCCCCGCAAGAGATCGCCGCCATGTTGTTCACTCCCCACCGCCTGGGCGCCTTGACCCTGCCCAACCGCATCGTGATGCCGCCGATGACCCGCTCGCGTGCCGCCGACGGCAACGTCGCCACCGCGGACATGGCCGCCTACTACGCCCAACGCGCCAGTGCTGGCCTGATCGTCAGCGAAGGCACCCAGATCAGCCCGCAGGGCCAGGGCTATGCCTGGACCCCGGGCATCCACAGCCCGGAACAGGTGCAGGGCTGGCGCCGGGTGACCGATGCCGTGCATGCCGCTGGCGGCCGCATCTACGCCCAGCTGTGGCATGTGGGCCGGGTCTCGCACGTGGCCCTGCAGCCGGGTGGTGCCGCACCGGTGTCGTCGTCGGCGCTGCTGGCCGAAGGCGTGAAGGTGTTTGTCGACCCTGCAGGCGCTGGCCCGGAAGCGGGCGTGGGCGAGATGATCCAGCACTCGATGCCGCGCGCGCTGCGCGAAGACGAGATTCCGGGCATCGTCGCCGACTATGCACAGGCCACCCGCAATGCACTGGCCGCCGGCTTCGATGGCGTGGAGCTGCACGGGGCCAATGGCTACCTGATCAACCAGTTCATCGACTCGCAGGCCAACCGGCGCACCGACGGCTATGGCGGCGCGTTGCAGAACCGGCTGCGGTTCCTGCGCGAGGTCGTGCAGGCGGTGACGGCCGTAGCCGGTGGTGACCGCGTCGGTGTCCGTCTGGCGCCGCTGACGACGTTGCAGGGCGCGGTGGACGATACGCCACAGGCGACCTATCTGGCCGCGGCGCACCTGCTGGGTGAGCTGGGCGTGGGCTACCTGCACATCGCCGAAGCCGACTGGGACGATGCACCGCTGATGCCGGTGGCGTTCAAGCAGGCGCTGCGCATGGTCTACCCGGGTACGCTGATCTACGCCGGCAAGTACACCGCCGAACGCGCCGAGCAGGCACTGGCTGAAGGCTGGGCTGACCTGATCGGCTTCGGCCGGCCGTTCATCGCCAACCCGGACCTGCCGGAGCGACTGCGTACCGGTGCGGCGCTGAATCCGCCGGATCGTGCGACATTCTTTGGCGGTGGCGCGGCGGGCTTCACCGATTATCCGACGCTGGAAGAGAGCGTCGCGGCCTGATCCTGGACGCTGCCGGCCAGCGGCCGGCATTCCGATGTCGTATCGCCGATGGGTGGGTGCCGACCGTTGGTCGGCACTACCGGCATGGATCAGGGCTTGTCGCGCACCAGCGCGTCAGCCTCTATCACCCCGCCATCCTTTCCATGCAGGTACAGGTGCATGTCCTGCTGCGGATACGGGATGTTGATGCCGGCCTTGTCATAGCCCAGCTTCAGCTGCTCCAGCAGCGTGACCTTGGTACCGAACCAGTCGGCCGACTTCACGTAGCAGCGGATGCCCAGGTTGATGGCGTGCGCGCCCAGCTCATACACCACCACGTCCGGTGCCGGTGTCTGCAGCACGCGTGGGTCGGCCTTCATCAACGCCAGCGCGGTATCGCGCGCCAGCTGGATGTTGTCTTCATAGCCGATGCCGATCACCAGTTCGACGCGGCGGGTCGGTTCGGCGGTGAGGTTGATGATCGGTGCAGCGGTGATCAACGTGTTCGGAATGGTGGTGTGCTGGTTGTCGGCACCGGTGATGACGGTCTGGAAGATGCGCACTTCGCGCACCGTGCCGGTCTGTCCGGCCACGGTGACCACATCGCCCACGCGGAACGGTCGCAGCGTCACCAGCATCACGCCCGAGGCGATGTTGGACAGCGAATCCTTCAATGCCAGGCCGACGGCCAGGCCAGCGGTACCGAGCACGGCCAGCAACGGGGTGATCTGCACGCCCAGCGTGCCGATCGCCAGCACCACCACGATCACAAGCGATGCGGCATACACCACGTTGCGCAGGAAGCTGCCCAGCATCGGGTCCACGCCCATGCGAGCCGTAGCGCGCGGCATCGCGTTGGACAGGCGCCGTGCCACCCACAGGCCCACCAGCAGCACCACGATCGCGGCCAGCAACGGTACGCCGTAGGTTTCCAGCAGGCGCTCCCAGTTGAGCGAGTGGAACCAGGGCGTTGCGGCGGGGGCGGGTCGGGCGGCGGCGATCATGCGGGAGTTCCTTTGCTGCTGAGGGACAGGCGCGAGGTGCGCGTGGCGTGCACGGACGCCAGAAACAGCAAGCCCCGCAGAGGCGGGGCTTGCGTGCGGCAGCAGTATGTGCGGACGTCGATGAAAGCGACGTCAGCCCATTACGGCATCAGCCGTTGGCCTTCAGCTTGGCCAGGCGCAGCCAGGTATCGACCACGGTGTCCGGGTTCAGCGACACCGACTCGATGCCTTCCTGCATCAGCCATTCGGCCAGATCCGGGTGATCGGACGGGCCCTGGCCGCAGATGCCGACGTACTTGCCCTTGGCGCGTGCGGCCTTGATCGCCATCGATAGCAGCTTCTTCACTGCCGGGTTCCGTTCGTCGAACAGGTGCGCGACGATCGACGAGTCGCGGTCCAGGCCCAGGCTGAGCTGGGTCAGGTCGTTGGAGCCGATCGAGAAGCCGTCGAAGATCTCCAGGAACTCATCGGCGAGCAGTGCGTTGGACGGCACTTCGCACATCATGATGATCTTCAGGCCGTTCTCGCCCTGCTTCAGGCCGTTCTGTTCCAGCACCTCGACGACCTTGCGGCCTTCTTCCAGGGTGCGCACGAACGGAATCATGACCCACAGGTTGTCCAGGCCCATTTCGTTGCGCACGCGCAGCACGGCCTTGCACTCCAGCGCAAAGGCGGCCGAGAAGCTCGGGTCGACGTAACGGCTGGCGCCGCGGAAGCCGATCATCGGGTTTTCTTCGTGCGGCTCGTAGTTGCTGCCGCCGATCAGGTTGGCGTACTCGTTGGACTTGAAGTCCGACAGGCGCACGATCACCGGGTTCGGTGCAACCGAGGCGGTGAGCGTAGCGATGCCTTCGGCCAGGCGGTCCACGTAGAAGCTGACAGGATCACCGTAGCCGGCGATCTTCTCGTCGATCTTCTTCTTGGTCGCCGCATCCTGGCGGTCGTATTCCAGCAGCGCGTTCGGGTGGATGCCGATGTGGCTGGCGATGATCATTTCCAGGCGGGCCAGGCCGATGCCGGCGTTCGGCAGCTGGCCGAAGTCGAAGGCACGTTCCGGGTTGGCCACGTTCATCATGATCTTCAGCGGTGCCGGCGGCATGTTGCCCAGATCGGTGGTGGTGCGCTCGAAGCCGAGCTTTCCTTCGTAGATGAAGCCGGTATCGCCTTCAGCGCAGCTGACGGTGACCAGCTGGCCATCTTCGATCACCTTGGTGGCGTTGCCCGAACCGACCACGGCCGGCACGCCCAGCTCGCGCGCGATGATCGCGGCGTGGCAGGTACGGCCGCCACGGTTGGTGACGATGGCCGAAGCGCGCTTCATCACCGGTTCCCAATCGGGATCGGTCATGTCGGCGATCAGTACGTCGCCCGGCTGCACGCGGTTCATGTCGTCCAGCGTCTTCACCACGCGGGCCACGCCCGAGCCGATCTTGGCGCCGACGGCGCGGCCTTCGGCCAGCACGTTGCCGCCCTTCTCGGTCAGCGCGAAGCGCTCGATCTGGGTGGCGTGGCTGCGCGACTTCACCGTTTCCGGGCGCGCCTGCACGATGAACAGCTTGCCGCTGACACCGTCCTTGGCCCACTCGATGTCCATCGGGCGGCCGTAGTGCTTTTCGATGACCAGCGCCTGCTTGGACAGTTCCTGCACGTCCTCGTCGCTGATCGAGAAGGTGTTGCGCAGCTCGGCCGGGGTGTCCTCGATCCTGACGCGCTCACCCGGAACATCGGAATACACCATGCGGATCGCCTTGCTGCCGAGCGAGCGGCGCAGGATCGCCGGCTTGCCGGCCTGCAGGGTGGGCTTGTAGACGTAGTACTCGTCGGGATTGACCGCGCCCTGCACGACCATTTCGCCCAGGCCGAACGAAGAGGTGACGAACACCACGTCGCGGAAGCCGGACTCGGTGTCCAGGGTGAACAGCACGCCGGACGAACCGACGCCCGAACGCACCATCAGCTGCACGCCGGCGGACAGGAACACATCCTCATGCTTGAAGCCGTGGTGCACGCGGTAGGCGATGGCGCGGTCGTTGTACAGCGAGGCGAACACTTCCTTGACCTTGTGCACGACGTCGTCGGCACCGGTGACGTTGAGGAAGGTTTCCTGCTGGCCGGCGAAGGAGGCATCCGGCAGATCCTCGGCGGTGGCCGAGGAACGCACGGCCACGGCCACATCGCCGCCGCCGTTGTCGGCGCTCAGCTTGGCGTAAGCGGTGCGGATGTCCTGGTCCAGCTGCGGCTGCAGCGGCGCATCGATCACCCAGCTGCGGATTTCCTTGCCGGCGGCGGTCAGCGCGTTGACGTCCTCGACGTCCAGCGTGGCCAGCCTGTCGAAGATGCGCTTGGACAGATCGTTGTGCGCAATGAAGTCCTTGAAGGCTTCAGCGGTGGTGGCATAACCGCCCGGCACCGAAACGCCCAGACCGGCCAGGTTGCCGATCATCTCGCCCAGCGACGAATTCTTGCCGCCTACGCGGGCCAGATCGGCCAGACGCAGTTCGTGCAACCACAGGATGTTCTCGTTCAAGCGCGATGCTCCGTTTGGCCATCGCCCGAGGCGGGCTGAGTGGCCGCGTCCGTAGGAAGAAGCCGATATGATGCCGGGCAGAGCACCGTCGGCACAAGCTTGTGCTGGCGGCCTTTTTAAGCTTCGTAGGGGGTAAAAGCGCGCATGTCGACCATCCGTCCGGTGTTCTACGTTTCCGATGGAACCGGTATCACCGCTGAAACCATTGGGCATAGCCTGCTGACCCAGTTCTCCGGGTTCAGCTTCATTACCGACCGCATGTCGTTTGTCGACGACCCCGAAAAAGCGCGTGAAGCCTGTGCCCGGATCCAGGCAGCAGGGGAGCGCTACCAAGTCCGGCCGATCGTGGTGAACTCCTGCGTGGACCAGAGCCTGAGCCTGATCCTGGCCGACAGCGGGGCACTGATGCTGGATGTGTTCGCGCCGTTCATCGAGCCGCTGGAGCGTGAACTGGCCAGCCCGCGCCTGGCCCGGGTCGGCCAGGCCCACGGCATGGTCGATTTCGATACCTACCACCGTCGCATCAACGCGATGAACTTCGCCCTGACGCATGACGACGGCATCGCGGTGAACTACGACGATGCCGACGTGATCCTGGTGGCGGTGTCGCGCGCGGGCAAGACGCCGACCTGCATCTACCTGGCCCTGCATTACGGGGTACGCGCGGCCAACTACCCGCTGACCGACGAAGACCTGGAAAGCGATCGCCTGCCGCCGCGACTGCGCAATTACCGGCGCAAGCTGTTCGGCCTGACCATCGATCCGGACCGGCTGCAGCAGATCCGCCAGGAGCGCCGTCCGAACTCGCGCTACGCCAACCTGGAGACCTGCAAGCGCGAGGTGGCTGCGGCCGAGACCATGTTCCGCATGGAGCGGATCCCGACCCTGAGCACCACGCATACCTCGATCGAGGAGATTTCCAGCAAGGTGCTGGCCACGCTGGGGCTGCAGCGCGAGCTGTATTGATCCGTTCCGGCGCGCTGCACTTCGCCCTGTAGAGCCGAGCCCACGCTCGGCTGGGCCGCCGGGTTCTTCCCGAACAGCAGCCGAGCATGGGCTCGGCTCTACACGGGGATCGTCGCTGACGGGTTGGCTGTGGCTTGAGGCGCCCCCACGTTGAAGCACCAACGTGTAGGATCGACCCATGGCCCAAGCCTCGCCCCGCACCGAACGTATTCCCCGCCTGAGCCGGTTGAGCTGGCTCATGGGCCTGTACGCGGAGAACTACCGCCATCTGGTGCGCCTGTTCGAACCGGCCGGATTGGTGGCGGGCAGCTACATTTCCTCGATCGGCGACGGCCTGGACGTACGCTTGGACGTGATCGAGTGCCACCGCTACACGGTGGAACTGCGCCTGACCTACGACCTGGCCGACCCGGTCACCGGTGAGCCGGATCCCTCGGCGTATGTGCGCCTTTACCGTGACGCACGCCAGGCCGAGACCACCCATTGCTACGTCGGCCGCCGCTGGCAGGACACGATGGGCCTGTACCCGCCGCCGGCCGAGCTGATCAGCCACCGCATGCGGATGAACACCTTCCTCGGCAAGTGGCTGGAATACCTGGCTGAGCGCGGTCACGGCGTGGCCACCCTGCGCCGCGATCCCGATGGCGCAGGCACACTCGCCGAGCGCCGCCTGTCGCTGGTGCGCTGATCGGCCATAATCCACGGCTGACCTGCCGCTGGATGCCGCCCATGCCGTACACCCCGATCGTCGCCACCCTGGGCTACGTGCTGTCGCCTGATCGTCGCCAGGTGCTGATGATCCATCGCAACACCCGTCCGGGTGACCACCACCTGGGCAAGTACAACGGGCTGGGCGGCAAGATCGAAGCGGACGAGGACGTGGCAGCCAGCATGCGTCGCGAGATCGCCGAGGAAGCCGGCATCGACTGCACCGGCATGCGCCTGCGCGGCACCCTCAGCTGGCCGGGCTTCGGCAAGCACGGTGAAGACTGGCTGGGCTTCGTGTTCGTCATCGACACTTTCGAAGGCACCCCGCACGGCGGCAACCACGAGGGCACGCTGGAGTGGGTGGACCTGGACAAGCTGGACACGCTGCCGATGTGGGAGGGCGACCGCAACTTCCTGCCGCTGGTGTTCGACGCCGACCCGCGCCCGTTCCACGGCGTGATGCCGTACAAGGACGGCCGCATGGTCAGTTGGTCCTACAGCCGGCTGTGAGGTGACGAATCGGGTGGGTGCCAACCTTGGTTGGCACGCTCTTCTGGCAAATTAATACCCGGACAATATTGACTCGGTGAAATTACCCGGGCAATATTCACGCATCGCCTCTGATGCCATTGCCATGCCTGTGTCCCGACTTCCTCCCTTCAGCTGTTTCGACGGCCATCGCCTGGTCGCTTCCGGCACGCCGGAAGTGGCAGCGCTGGCGTTGAAACAACTGCGTGCCGACAACGCAGCCGGTCCGCTGCTGGTGTTCGACAACGCCAGCGGGCGAACCCGCGATTTCGACACGCGCGGCAGCGACACAGAGCTGCTGGCACGGGTGACCGAAGCGTTTCCCTCCGCCGTGGAGGCGGATGCCGACGTCACTACCGGAGAGGCGCCCGCAACCCCGCGTGGCCGTGGCCGCCCCAGACTGGGCGTGGTCGCCCGCGAAGTGACGCTGCTGCCGCGGCATTGGGCGTGGTTGGCCGAACAGCCGGGTGGGGCTTCGGTGGTGCTGCGCAGGCTGGTGGAAGCGGCCAGCCGTGCCGGTGCCGACGAGGATCGGCAGCGCCGCCACAGCGAGCGTACCTATCACTTCCTGCAGGCCATCGCCGGTGACCTGCCGGGCTTCGAGGAGGCCATTCGGGTGCTGTTCGCGCATGACCGCGCGGGCCTGGAAGCAGCGCTGCATTCCTGGCCCAGGGATGTGCGCGACCACGCCCTGCGCCTGGCGTTCGAAGACGCTGACGGCTGAGCCATCGCGCCGTTGCTGAGCGACGGCGTCATCTGATCGCGGGCCGCGGCCCGCTTCCCCTGTGCTTGCTTTGCTGGCGGAAACGCCGGGCAGGGCGGCGCCTTGCCCAGAGAATCCCATGAGCCCCCCTGTACATCCGACACCTCCGGCAGCACCCCCGCTGTGGCGCACCTACCTGACGCTGCTGCTGCCGATGCTGCTGACCAATGCGTTGCAGCTGGCCGCAGGCACGCTGGACAACATCTATCTCGGCCACCTGCTTGGCACACAGGCGGTGGCTGCGGCCGCGGCGTTCTTCCCGGTCTTTTTCCTGCTGCTGGCCCTGGTGATGGGCCTGGCCACGGGCGCGATGGTGCTGATCGGCCAGGCCTGGGGCGCGGGCCGCCCGCAACAGGCGCGCGCGGTGGCCGGCAGCGCGGTGGCGCTGATCCTGCTGTTGTCGGTGCTGGTGATGGCCCTGGGCGGCGGTTTCGCGCCACAGCTGCTGGCGGCACTGGGCACGCCGGCAGCGATCCTCGGCGAGTCCATCGTGTACGCGCGCGTGCTGTTGCTGGCGGCTCCGGTGTTCTTCCTGCTGTGGCTGGCCACTGCCGTGAGCCGCGCAGTGGGCGATGCAAAGACGCCGCTGCAGGCGCTGCTGCTGGCCACGGTGGTCGGCCTGCTGTGCACGCCGCTGCTGATCCTGGGCTGGACCGGCCTGCCGCGGCTGGGGTCGGCCAGTGCGGCTGTATCGGCGGCGTTTGCCTCATTGTTGGCCCTGGGCTGGTTGCTGTGGCGCTGGCATCGGGTAGGACATCCCCTGGCGCCACGGCGCGAGCAGTTGCGTGCCATCCGTTTCGATGGCGCGCTCATCCGCGCGATGCTGCGCATCGGCGTACCGTCTTCGCTGCAGATGCTCAGCCTGGCCATTGCCGAGATCGTATTGCTGGGCTGGATCAACCGCTACGGCTACACGGCCACGGCGGCCTACGGTGCGGTCAACCAGTTGATGAGCTGGGTGCAGCTGCCGGCCATGTCACTGGGCATTACCGCCACCATCCTTGCGGCGCATGCGATGGGCGCGGGGCGTACGGCACGGCTGCCCGGCATCGCCCGCACCGGCGTGCTGCTTGGACTGGCGATGCTGAGTGCAGTGGTGCTGCTGGTGATGGCGCTTGCGCCCTGGCTGACCGGCCTGATCCTGGTGGCTGCCGAAGCGCATGAACTGGCCACGCTGCAGTTGCGCACGGTGGCATGGGGCGTGCTGGCGATGGGCGGCAGCACCGTGCTGGTAGGGGTGATGCGCGGCAGTGGCACGGTATGGCGGCCAGCGCTGCTGGGCATGGTGGCGGTATTGCTGCTGGAGCTGCCGCTGGCGATGTGGATGCAGGCGCAGCACGGGCTGGCCGGCGTGTGGTGGGCGTGGCCGCTGGGGTTGCTGGCGATGCTGGTGATGCAGGTGTTCTGTTTCGAGCGCTGGCGGCGGGTGCAGGCTGGGTAGTGCCGGCCGCTGGCCGGCAACGCGGAACGGTCGGGGCAGCCGGCCAGCGGCCGGCTCTACCACTTCAGGGCCGCTGCGCCAGCGGCAGGTGGAAGCATCCGGCATCATCGCCGCCCGTCACCAGGAATCGGACGCGGCGGCGGCGGGCCCGCCGGTGACCATAGCGCCGACTCTGCGGCTTGGGAAGTAGGGAAACCCCGCGGACGAGTGATGAGGAAATGTCCACCGTCGCAGTCGGTGAGATCTGGTTGTCCACAGGGGGTGTGGATTACGCGTGGGCAACTTTGTGGATAAGCCCCGACAGGCGCCACCCCCCTAGGCTGTCAAGATGGGTGGCGAAAAATTCACCGCCGGTGACGGCGGGTGAGGGGGCGGTGAAGGATCGGCTGAGCCAGCGCTGTCGCCAGCGGCGGCGCTCGCGGTAACCTGTGGGCCTTGATGCTCCGTGAGACCCATGAAACGTCACTTCTCGATGCTGCGCGAATTCCAGCTGGCCGACTGGTTCACCCTGGCCAATGCTTTCTGCGGCACCGGTGCGGTCTTTGCCGCGATGCGCTTCCTGCAGGACGGCGAGCGCGGCTATCTGCTGTTCGGCATGGCGCTGATCCCGCTGGCCTTCATCTTCGACGCCCTCGACGGGCGCATCGCGCGCTGGCGCAAGTCCAGCTCCACCCTGGGCCGCGAGCTGGACTCGCTGTCCGACGTGATCTCCTTCGGCGTGGCGCCGGCGGCGCTGGCCTATGCCTGCGGCATGCAGGGCGGATGGGACTGGCTGGTGCTGAGCTACTTCGTCTGCTGCGGCGTCAGCCGCCTGGCACGCTACAACGTCACTGCCGAGGCGCTCGCCGGCGACGAGGGCAAGGTCACGTATTTCGAGGGCACCCCGATCCCGACCAGCCTGGTGCTGGTGATCGTACTGGCGATTGCCGCCGGCACCGATGCCATCGGCCAGAACATCTGGTTCGGCCAGTGGCAGATCGGCCCGTGGCAGCTGCACCCGATGGTGCTGTTGTTCGCCCTGTCCGGGTCGCTGATGATCAGCAAGACCCTGCGTATTCCCAAGCCATGAGCCAGCCCTGCGGAGGCCTGCGATGACCAGCTCGGCCCACGACACCGGCAGCAGCGATTTCGAAACCCTGGCCCGGCAGTATTTCGGCGCCTGGGGCGATGCCCTGCGCCATGCGAGCACGCCCGGCGCACCCGCCGGTGACGATCCCGGCAGTTGGCAGCGGTTGTTCGACTGGTGGGGCCAGCTGTTGCCCGAGCAGGCGCAGGGCGCGCCGGAAGATGCCGTGCGCCGGTTCCGCGAACAGGCGGGCAGCTGGTACGGCACCATGCAGGAGGTCGCCGCACGGTTTGCGGGCCGCGACGCCAGCAGTGCCGATGTGGCCCAGGCCTGGCGCGAGGCGGTGCAGGGGCAGGGCGACGGCATGCTCCAGTGGATGCTGCAGGGCGCCCGTGGCAGCACGCACGCCGGCGCCGCGATACCCGAATTCGCCGCCTGGCTGCAGCAGTTCCAGCTGCAGGCGGGCCCGTGGCTGCAGAGCCCGGCATTCGGCCCCGGCCGCGAGCACCAGGCGCGCTGGCAGGCCCTGCTGCGTGCGCAGGAGGAATACCAGCAGCATTCGCGCGCCTATGTCGATCAGATCAAGCAGGCACTGGACGAAGCCTTTGCGCTGTTCGAGCAGCGCCTGGCCGAGCACGAACAGCCCGGCAGCCAGCTGACCAGCGCCCGCGCGATGTTCGACCTGTGGATCGAAGTTGCCGAGGAGGCCTACGCCAAGGTCGCCATGTCCGAACCGTTCCAGCAGGTGTACGCCTCGCTGGGCAACGCGCAGATGCGCCTGCGCGCCGGCCTGCAGCGGGAGGTGGAACAGATGAGTGAACGGATCGGCCTGCCGACCCGGAGCGAGATGGATGCCGCACACCGCCGCATCGCCGAGCTGGAGCGCAGCCTGCGCCGCCTGCAGGCGCAGGTGGCTGTGCTGGCTGGAACCGCTGAGGTCGATCCGGTGGCGCAGCCGGCGCCGGCGAAGGTGAAGCCAACTGCGCGCAAGGCCGCGAAGAAGGCCGCGCCGGCAAAGAAGGCGCCTGCGAAGAGGACATCTGCAAAGAAGACATCTGCGAAGAAGGCCGCACCTCGCGCTGGGGCGCGTGACCGATGAAGGGACCATTGGGCTTCAACGCCGATGACCTGATGCAGGAGAGCCTGGCCATGCAGCGCAAGCTGATGGAAGGGCTGAAGCTGCTGCCGCAGGTGGAAGACGTGGACTATGGCGTGACCGCGCGCGAGGAAGTCTGGCGCGACGGCAAGGTGGTGCTGTATCGCTTCGTCGGTGAGCAGGCGCCGACCCGGCGCACGCCGCTGCTGATCGTCTACGCGCTGGTCAACCGGCCGTACATGGTCGACCTGCAGGCCGACCGTTCGCTGGTGCAGAAGCTGCTGGCGCTGGGCCAGGACGTGTACGTGCTGGACTGGGGCTACCCGGACCGGTCCGAACGCTTCCAGACCCTGGAGGACTACCTGCTGCGCTACATCGACGGAGCGGTCGATGCGCTGCGCGTGCGCAGTGGTGGCCCGGTCGACCTGCTCGGCATCTGCCAAGGCGGCGTGTTCGCACTCTGCTACGCAGCGTTGCGCCAACAGAAGCTGGGCAAGCTGATCACCATGGTCACCCCGGTCGATTTCCAGACCGCCGACAACATGCTCTCGCACTGGGCGCGGCAGGTGGACGTGGACCTGCTGGTCGATACGCTGGGCAACATCCCGGCCGACCTGATGAACGCCAGCTACCTGATGCTCAAGCCGTTCCGCCTGAACGTGCAGAAGTACGTCGGCCTGCTCGACATCCTCGATGACAAGGCGGCGCTGGAGGACTTCCTGCGCATGGAGAAGTGGATCTTCGATTCGCCGGACCTGGCGGGCGAGGCGTTCCGCGATTTCATCAAGCAGTTCTACCAGGCCAATGGCCTGATGAAGGGCACGGTAAGGATCGGCGAGGAAGCAGTGGACCTGTCGCAGGTGACGCTGCCGGTGCTGAACATCTACGCCGAGCAGGATCATCTGGTGCCGCCGGACGCCTCGCGCGCGATGCGCGGGCGCCTGGGCACGGACGACTACACCGAGTCCAGCTTCCGCGGTGGCCATATCGGCATCTACGTGTCCGGGCGCGCGCAGCGCGAAGTGCCGGCCACGATCGATGGTTGGCTGAAGGCGCGCGACCTGTAGAGTCGAGCCCTGCTCGACTGACTTGGAGGGATGATGACGTACCGGATTTTGTTGATTCTTGCGGTACTGCTGGCAGCGCCCCTTGCCCAGGCCGCACCCGGTGCAGACGCGCGGCGGGAGATCGCCCAGTTGATCGCCAGCCTGGACGGCTCCCAGTGCCGGTTCCAGCGCAATGGCAGCTGGTACGACGGCGGCGATGCGCGCGCGCATCTGCAGCGCAAGTACGACTATCTGCTGAAGAAGGACATGGTGGACAGCGCCGAGCAGTTCATCGAGCGCGCCGCCAGCCAGAGCAGCATGAGCGGCAAACCCTATCGCATCCAGTGCCCGGGGCAGCCTGAACAGACCGCAGCCGCCTGGTTCGGTGCGCGCCTGCAGGCGCTGCGTCACCGCACGCCTTAGACACGGGCAGGGTGTAGAGTCGAGCCACGCTCGACTGCCCTGTCCGTTGCCCGGAGCCGCCGCCATGAACACCACGCCCAAGACACTGTCGCGTTCATTGAACGACCGCATGATCGCCGGCGTGATGGGTGGCATTGCCCATCGCTTCGGCTGGAATGCCACCCTTCTGCGGGTGGTCTACGTGCTGCTGTCGCTGGCCTCGGCGGCCTTCCCCGGCATCCTGGTCTACCTGATCCTGTGGCTGCTGATGCCGAACGAGGCCGATTGAACACCGCCTCCCGGCCTTGGCCGATCTGGCTGCGCGCGCTGCAGGTGCTGGGCGCGGTGTGGACCCTGCCCAACACCCTGATCGGCCTGATGGGTGGGTTGGCCGGCATGCTCGGCGGCGCGACATTGCGCTGGAGCGGGCGTGACTGCGCGCTGGTGTTCGACCGCTGGCCGTGGGGGCCGGGTGGGGCGATCACCTTGGGCAATGTGATCCTGCACACGGGCCACGATCTTGGCATTTCCTGCCGGACCTACGCGCATCAGGCGGGGTGGGGCGTGGAGCCGCTGATCCGGCTGGACGACCATGAGCGTGCGCATGTCTACCAGTACATGGTGCTGGGGCCGCTGTACCTGCCGGTGTACCTGCTGTGTGGCGGAGTGAGTGCGCGCAATCCGTTCGAGCGGGCGGCCGATCATTTCGCCCGGTTCGGGCAAGGCTGGTGGCCGTAGTTTCCAGCCAACGGCACAGCCCCTCGTGGCTTGGTCGCGGAATGCCTGCTTCCTGGGGGCTGGCCGGGTGGGTGGGGCCAGCGCGGACGCCGTGACCCCATTCATGGGGGCTTGGCCGCGGCTTGCACGTGTGCGCTGTCCTGCGCACACGGCAAGACCGGGGTTGGGCGTCCTGCCCAACCCGTCGGGCGCATGCGCCCGACCCATGCCGCGGATACCCCGCCACCCCCACCCACCCGGCCGCTGACAGATTCCGTGCGCGTCCAGCCACGGAAGAGATAAAGAACAGCAAAAGCGGGTCGCGCGCTGCGCTTGCTTGTGTAGAGCCGAGCCTGCGCTCGGCTTCGCGGACTGGCCTGAAAGCAGCCGAGCGTGGGCTCGGCTCTACAAAAAGCGGCCAGGCAAGCTGTTTTTGCTTTTGATCTTCTTTTTTCTTTTCCGTGGCTGGACGTGCCCGAAAAACTGTCAGGGGCCGGGCGAGGTGGGTGCGCGGCCCAATCACATGAAACGCGTTACACGACCACCCACGAGGGGCTTCGCCGTTGGCGGGAACGGCCCTGGATTCGTTAGCCGGAAGTTAAAGATCCGTAAGCATTCTGCTGCGATCCCGCAGTCATCTGCATGCAACCGATCGTCATTAGCCTTCGTGACGTTCCAGTCAGGTTCGACGCGGTAAGCTCTCCCCCGATGAGCTCGCAGCATGGCTCATCGAGTGCAGTACGCAGTAGCAATTTGGAGGAATACATCACATGGCAATCGTTCTTTATGTCGGTGGTAGCAAGGATGGCGAGAAGGGCGTGGTGCCCTACGGCTTCAGCAAATCCCGCGCCGACACCGCGCTGGGGCCGGAGTTCTACACGGAGCGGTTCATGGAACTGCAGGGTGTCGGCAAGGTCCGCCTGATGGCCCTGGAAGGCATGCGTGACGAGATCGTCATGCAGCGCGCCGCCCGCCACTACCGCTGACCTACGCAACACGCGGCAGGGCGCGCCCACCATCGCGCGCCCGCGCCGGCATCCCAGCCCCGGGCCAGTCCGGGCCCGCTCTTTGCCAGGATGCCGGCGTCCACTCCGGCTACGCCGCTGTACCTCGTCCCCTGTCAATGCCTTGTCCGGCTCCGTCGTCGGTTGCCAGAATGGGGTCTTCCCGTAACGCGGCTCAGACCTGAAGCAATGCACGACGCCAAGAACGCCCAGAGCGCGCTCGCCCAGCAGATCGCCCAGACCATCGCCGACGAGATCGGTGCCCAGTCCGCCCAGGTACGCGCCGCCGTCGGCCTGCTCGACGAGGGCGCCAGCGTTCCGTTCATCGCGCGCTACCGCAAGGAAGTGACCGGTGGCCTGGACGACACCCAGCTGCGCAACCTGGAAACCCGGCTGACCTACCTGCGCGAGCTGGAGGACCGCCGTGCGGCGGTGCTGGCCAGCATCGGCGAGCAGGGCAAGCTCAGCGACGAGCTGCGCAATGACATCCTGGCCGCCGATACCAAGAGCCGGCTGGAAGACCTGTACCTGCCGTACAAGCCCAAGCGACGTACCCGCGCCCAGATCGCCCGCGAGGCCGGTCTGGAGCCGCTGGCCGATGGCCTGCTGGCCGATCCGACGCAGGACCCGCAGACGTTCGCGGCCACCTTCGTCGATACCGACAAGGGTGTGGCCGACACCAAGGCCGCGCTGGAAGGCGCCCGCGCGATCCTGATGGAGCGCTGGGGCGAAGATGCCGCGTTGGTTGGCGAGCTGCGCACCTGGCTGGGCGAGACCGGCGTGATCCGTGCCAGCGTGGCCGAGGGCAAGGAAACCGAAGGCGCCAAGTACCGCGACTATTTCGAACATGCCGAATCTCTGGCGAAGATTCCCTCGCACCGGTTGCTGGCGCTGTTCCGCGCGCGCCGCGAAGAGATCCTGTTCCTGGAACTGGACCCGGGCAGCGATGCCGAAGCGGGCCACCAGTACGCCGAGGGTCGGGTGGCACGCAAGGCCGGCATCGCCGACCGGGGGCGTGCCGCCGACCGCTGGCTGCTGGATGCCTGCCGCCTGACCTGGCGCGCCAAGCTGCACACCCATCTTCTGCTGGACCTGTTCAACCAGGCCCGCGAAAAGGCCGAAGCCGAAGCCATCGCGGTGTTCGGCGACAACCTGAAGGACCTGCTGCTGGCCGCACCGGCCGGCCCGAAGACTGTGCTGGGCCTGGACCCCGGCATCCGTACTGGCTGCAAGATCGCCGTGGTCGATGCCACCGGCAAGCTGGTCGCCACCGACACCATCTACCCGCACGAACCGCGCCGCCAGTGGGAGCAGTCGGTGCAGACGATCAAGCAGCTGTGCGCCAAGCACAACGTGGAGCTGATCGCGATCGGCAATGGCACCGCCAGCCGCGAAACCGACAAGCTGGCCGGCGAAGCGATCAAGGCTGCCGCCAACCCGAAGCTGCAGAAGGTCGTGGTCAGCGAGGCGGGCGCCTCGGTGTACTCGGCCTCCGAGTTCGCGGCCAAGGAGTTCCCGGGGCTGGACGTGTCGCTGCGTGGCGCGGTATCGATCGCTCGTCGCCTGCAGGACCCGCTGGCCGAACTGGTCAAGATCGAACCCAAGGCGATCGGTGTCGGCCAGTACCAGCACGACGTGGACCAGTACCGCCTGGCGCGGGCGCTGGACGCGCGCGTGGAGGACTGCGTGAACGCGGTCGGCGTGTATGTCAACACCGCCTCGGCCGCGCTGCTGTCCCGGGTGTCCGGCCTGTCGGCCACGGTGGCCGAGAACATCGTGCGCCATCGCGACGACAACGGCCCGTTCAAGCGCCGCAAGGACCTGCTGAAGGTCGCGCGCCTGGGCGAGAAGACCTTCGAGCAGTGCGCCGGCTTCCTGCGCATCGCCGATGGCGACCAGCCGCTGGACGCCTCGGCGGTACACCCCGAAGCCTATCCGGTGGTTGAGCGCATCGTGGCCAGCACCGCGCGCCCGATCAAGGCGCTGATCGGTGACGGCAGCTTCCTGCGTGGCCTGAAGGCAGAACAGTTCACCGACGACACCTTTGGCGTCCCGACCGTGCGCGACATCCTGAAGGAACTGGAAAAGCCGGGCCGCGACCCGCGCCCGGAGTTCAAGGCGGCGCGCTTCGCCGAGGGCGTCGAGGACATCAAGGACCTGCGCGAGGGCATGGTGCTGGAGGGCGTGGTCAGCAACGTGGCCGCCTTCGGGGCCTTTGTCGATATCGGCGTGCACCAGGACGGCCTGATCCACATCTCGGCGCTCGCCGATACCTTCGTGAAGGACCCGCGCGACGTGGTCAAGGCCGGTGACATCGTCAAGGTGAAGGTGCTGGAGGTGGACGTGGCGCGCAAGCGCATCGCCCTGACCCGGCGCCTGGACGATACCCCGGGCCAGGCCACCAGCCGCCCGGGCCAGCGCGATGAGCGGGGCCAGGGCCAAGGGCCGCGCCGTGACGCTGGCGGCCAGAACCGTGGACCGAACCGCGGCCAGGGCGCTGGCGGCCGTCCGGCCCAGTCTGCGCCGCCGGCCAACAATGCCCTGGCCGAGGCCTTTGCCCGGGCCAAGCGCAGCTGAGGATCGTGCCCCCCGTCACGGTTGATCCGGGTCGGGGGACTTGTCGGTTTTCCCCGTGATTGCGCACACTTGCGCCTGAGGGGGGCGTTTGGCCTCCCCGCTGTCGCTGGGGAGGACCATGACGCCAGCACGACCCGCCGTCTTCGTTGCAGGCCGCAGTGCTTCGCTGCGGTCGGCGCCTGCCCGTGCCGGCAGGGGACCGGAGTGATGCCGGGCCAGGGCACCCACGGCAATGGACTGCTGGAGCGCCGCCTGCAGGCGTTGGCGGAAGAGCGTCGCCGGCTGGCGATGATCATCGACGGTACCGCTGCGGGTACCTGGGAATGGAACGTGCAGACCGGCGAGATGCGGGTCAATGCGCGCTGGGCCGAGATTGTCGGTTATCGCCTGGATGAGCTGGAACCGATCTGCCAGAAGACGTTCCTGAAGCTGGTCCATCCCGATGACATTGCGCTGTCCGATGCAGCGCTGGACGACCATTTCGAAGGGCGCAGCGACAACTACGCCTGCCTGCTGCGCATGCGCCACAGGAACGGCCAGTGGATCTGGATCCAGGACCGTGGCCGGGTCTTTGAATGGGACGGGCAGGGCAAGCCGCTGTGGATGGCCGGTGCCCATGCCGATGTCACCGAGCTGCAGCAGGCAAGGCAGGACGCGGCCGAGACCCGGCAGCGCCTGCAGGCCGTGGTCGATGCGTCCGATGAGGTGGCGGTGATCGCCACCGATACCGATGGCACCATCACCCTGTTCAACACGGGGGCGGAGCGCCTGCTGGGCTACAGCGCGGCGGAGGTGGTCGGCCAGCGCCGGCTCGACGCCTTCCACGATCCAGCCGAACTGAAAGCGTGGTTGCAGCCGCTGGCTGATGCTGATGGCAATCTTCCCGGCGTGTTCGAGGCGCTGAGCGCGCGTGCCGACGGGCAGACCTACTCGCGGCAGTGGACGCTGCTGCGCAAGGATGGCCAGTCACGCCAGGTACGCCTGTCGATCAGCCGCATGGAGAGTGCCGATGGAACGCGCATCGGCTACGTCGGCATGGCCATCGACATTACCGAGATCCTGCAGGCACGCGCCGAAGCACGACTTTCGGCAGAGAAGTTCGCTGGCGCGTTCACCTCCGCCGCACTGGGCATGGCACTGGTGTCGCTGGAAGGACGCTGGCTGGATGTCAACGACGCGCTGTGCCGGATACTGGGCTACCCGCGAGAAGAGCTGCTGCAGGTCGATTTCCAGCGCCTGACCCATCCCGATGACCTGCAGACCGACCTGGCCCTGGTACAGGACCTGTTGGCCGGGCGACGCAGCCACTATCACCTGGAAAAGCGCTACCTCGACCGCGACGGCCGCATCATCTGGGCGCGGCTGTCGGTGTCGCTGGTGCGCAACGAGCATGGCGAACCGCTGCATTTCGTGTCGCAGATCCAGGACATCACCGCCCAGCGCAGCAGCGAGCAGCGCCTGTTCGAGAGTGAACAACGCAGCCGAATCACGCTGGATGCGGTGGCCGACCTGGTGCTCAGCGTCAGCCTTGATGGCCGCATCGACTACGCCAACGCGGCTGCGGTGCGCACCCTGGCCGGTGATGGCGCCTTGTCGCTGGCCGGGCACAAGGTGCAGGACGTGCTGGCGCTGACCACCGAGTACGCGCCCGGCTCGGTACTGGATGTGACGGTGCTGCTGGACCCGGAGAGCAACGCGGTGGACCTGCACGCCGACCTGCTGCTGCGCCTGGGCACGGCAACGGTGCCGGTGGACCTGACCCGCGCCTGGCTGCGCGATGACGAAGGCCACGTGCGCGGCGCGGTGTGGGTGCTGCGCGACGACACCCAGCAGCGGGCACGCCAGCGCGAAGCCCGCCACCTGGCCGAGATCGATCCGCTCACCGAACTGAGCAACCGCCGCGGTTTCGAGGTACACCTGCAGCAGGCGATCACCCGCGTGGAGCGCACCGGCCAGGCTGCCTCGCTGATGTACATCGATCTGGACCGCTTCAAGCCGGTCAACGACACCTGGGGCCATCTGGCCGGCGATGCCGTGCTGTGGGCGGTGGCCAGCGTGCTGCGCCATGGCGTGCGCGATTCGGACGTGGTGGCACGGTTGGGCGGCGACGAATTCGCGGTCATCCTGTCCGGTTGTACGCCGCGGCGTGCGGCCCGCATCGGGGGCGAGCTGCTGCACACCCTGGCCGCGCTGTCCATTCCGTGGGACCAGGACCGGCTGCGGATCGGTGCCAGCATCGGTATCGCGCCGCTGGCCGGCGGCATGAGCGTGGACCAGGCGGTGGCTGCGGCCGATGCCCAGTGCTACCGGGCCAAGGCGATGGGGCGCAACAACGTGCAGGTGCAGGGCGAGTTGTCCCAGCTTCCGGGTGACGATCCCGACGCCGCGGAGGACTGATCTCAGCCTGTGAGAGGACGCGCGCGAATACTGCGCGCACTCCACTCAAGCAGGTAACCTCCATGAATGCCTGGAACCCGGTTGCGGTACGCAAGTTCATTCCGGCCCTGATCGGCTGGTGCCTGGCGCTGGCCGCCTGTCTACGCGCCGAACAGCTGCGCGGCGACCTGCACGCAAGGGCGTTGTTGCCCGTGTTGCAGCAAGGTGCAGTCGCGCTGCTGGTCCTGAGCCTGTCCTGCACGGTTGCGGCCTGCCTGTTGCTGTGGCGGCATGGCCGCAGCGATCATGTGCATCCCGCTGCAGGCACTACACCCGTACGGCATCCATCAGCAGGAACCGGCACGGCGCACACTGGAAGGCATTGATCTGTGGCACCAGGCGCTGGAAGTGTTCGCTGGCACAGTGCAGGTCGAGCGCGGCGCGGTCGGGCCACAGCTCGATGAAGATGAAGTGGCCCGGATCCTTCTGGTCGACGAACAGTTCATAGCCGAGGCAGCGCGGCTCGCGCAGCGTGCACGCCACCAGCTCCCGGTACAGGGGAAGCACGGTGTCCACCGCATCGGGATGGATGAAATCCTCGGCGATCACTTTCAGCATGTCGGCACCTGCGAATCGGGCCTTGCAGAATAGCGCCGGCGCATGGCCGGCACCTGTTCCCGTCAACGCAATACCGTGTCCGCACTGACCAGCCGCACGTCATGCATCTGATTGAGGTAGGCCTCGTAGTAGCCCTTGTGCGAGGCACCCACGATGGCCAGCATGCGTCTGCCAGGATGCTGGCTCAGCACGTCGCGGATGTTGGCGACCATGCGCAGGTTGCGGGTTTCCCAGTAACCGACGTACATCCGGCCGAACGCCTTGGAGGACGGCTCGACGAGCGTCGCGCCGAAGTCGCTCTGGTAGGCGGCCATCGCCGCCGCCGGGCTGTTGTAGTCCCGATACAGCGCCATGACACCGCCGGGCTTGTCCAGATCGGCCACGAGGCGTTCATCGGCCTCCCGCCGCGCGCGCGAGTGCGTATTGTTCCAGGCACCGGTGATGGCCGCGCTGGCCGCCGCTTCATCCTCGGCGGGCGTGGGCGAATCGGCCGTGTGGTCGTCCACGGCCCACAGACGTTCCTGCCCGAGGCGGGCGGCGACCTCGGCGGCGATCAGGTGGGTTTCATTGCGGCGAACCAAGCCTTTTTCGAGGATCTCGACCAAGGCAGGTGTCAGTCCATCACCGCCTTTGCGCTCGGACGCAGGCAGGCGCAGCCACTGCACCTGCGCCGAGCCGCGTTCACCCGCTGCCAGGAACAATGCTGCGAGCCGACGACGCTGGGCGGGCGTCGGCTCGTCCGGCCAGGTCGCAAGCAGGTGCTCGGCCTGGGTGTTCGCCGTAGGCACGTCCAGTCCGGTCGCAGCCTGCGCAGCGGTGGTGTCGAAGCAGTAGGTGGCCACGCTCTCCGCATAGCGTGCCGGGTAGCGACGCATGAAATCGCACTGCAGGCCTGACAGGTCTTCGGTGGCGATCAGCTCGGGCTTCCAGGCGACCAGTCGCTGCAGCAACGGTTCAAGCAAGGCGGGCTGGAAGGACTTGGGCAGGCCGGACAAGTGGGGGGTGCCCAGTACCAGCACTTCGTTCGGGCGCCCGGCAGGCGGGCCCTTCAGCTGGTCGGGATGGAAGCTGGGGCGGTAGGTGGCGTCGGCAGCGAAGGCGCCGCTGCTGCACAGGCCCAGGATGAGGAAACTGGCCAGGCGTGGGAACATGCGATCTCCGTGTCAGTGAGCGTCCTGCGGTTCGCTGCATGCTGGCCAGTTTCATCTGCCATCGGATCTCCCGTTGGTCATGCAAACCTTTTCCGCTTGAACTGCATCCGCGTGCCGGGCAAGGCTATGCCCAGTGACGGCGACAACGCGCGACATATGCCCTGACGACACCCGGTGCCGAGCAGAACCTGCCCAGCCGGCGCCTGGCGAAACCGCTCGGCGGTGCCCCTGTCGCGCGTGAGCAGAATGTGAAGTGCATCGCGATTGTCTACCGCATCCCTGCAGCAGCATCTGAAGATGCGACGGACGTCGCGGAATCCGGCTAAAGCCACCGATCGCATCGCCGATATTCCCTCTGGATCCCGCTCAAGTCGCCCGCTGCAGGACCCCAGGCTGCCCCCGACGGGCGGCCCGCGCTGTGTGTTCCGCCGCTCCTTATGCCGATCGCACCCGCACCAGACGTTCTTGCCAGCCGCTCGAGGGGTGCCTGCCGGTACCTGTAGTCCCAAGCAACTGAAGTTGCCGCCGGGCATCCCGCCCGTCGGGTCGCAACCGCTTACCGGACACCGAGGATCAGACAATGCTCATTCCAGGCTTTACGGCGGGCGCGCAGGCGCCGGCCGAGCTGCATACCCGTTGGTCGCCGTGGCGCGCCCTGCTGGGCGCGCTGGCACCGCAGCACCGCAGCGACGTCGAGGCGGCGGCCGATGGCCGTGCCGAGCTGGAGGCGCAGGTCGCGGCGCTGCACCGGGTCCAGGCGGTCATCGAGTTCGCCCTCGATGGCACCATCCTGCAGGCCAACGAGAACTTCCTGCAGGCGATGGGTTACCGGCTGGAGGAGATCCAGGGCAAGCATCATTCCTTGTTCGTCGACCCCGAGCAGGCGCGCAGCGCCGGATACCGTGACTTCTGGGCGCGGCTGGGTCGTGGCGAATATGACGCGGGCCAGTACCGGCGTTTTGGCAAGAACCAGCGCGAGATCTGGATCCAGGCCTCGTACAACCCGGTGCTGGACCGGCAGGGGCGTCCGTACAAGGTGGTCAAGTTCGCCACTGACATCACTGCGCAGAAGCTGCAGGCGGCCGACTCGGCCGGCCAGCTGGCGGCGATCGACAAGTCGCAGGCGGTGATCGAGTTCAGCATGGATGGCCGCATCCTGTCGGCCAACGACAACTTCCTGGCTGCCACCGGTTACAGCCTGGATGATGTGCGTGGCCAGCACCACTCGCTGTTCGTCGAACCTGAGTATCGCTGCAGTGCCGAGTATCGGCAGTTCTGGGAAAAGCTCGGCCGTGGCGAATATGATGCCGGCCAGTACCGGCGCCTCGGCAAGGGCGGACGCGAGGTCTGGATCCAGGCGTCCTACAACCCGATCCTGGACCTCAACGGGAAGCCGTTCAAGGTGGTCAAGTACGCCACCGACATCACCGCGCAGGTGCATGAGAACCAGGCCATGCAGCGTGCCGTGGCGCAGACCCGTGAAGTGGTGGCGGCCGCCAAGGAGGGCGACCTGACCCGGCGCGTGGCCACCGCCGACAAGACCGGGCCGATCGCCGAGCTGTGCGAAGGGGTGAATTCGCTGGTCGAGGCGATGGCCGCGATCATCGGCCAGATCAAGTTCGCCGCTGACACCATCGCCGTCGGCGCCACCGAGATCGCGCAGGGCAACAGCGATCTGTCGCAGCGCACCGAGCAGCAGGCAGCGTCGCTGGAAGAGACCGCGGTGTCGATGAAGGGCCTGGCCGAGACCGTGCAGCGCACCGCGACCAACGCACGGCAGGCCAGTCAGCTGGCCGGTGGTGCCGCCGATGTCGCGGCGCGCGGCGGTAACGTAGTGCACGAAGTGGTGGAAACCATGGCGGTGATCAACGCGTCCTCGCGCCGCATCGTCGACATCATCGGCGTGATCGACGGCATCGCCTTCCAGACCAACATCCTTGCCCTGAACGCCGCGGTGGAAGCCGCGCGTGCGGGCGAACACGGGCGTGGCTTCGCCGTGGTCGCCACCGAGATCCGGGAACTGTCGCAGCGCTCGGCCAGTGCCGCCAAGGAGATCAAGCAGCTGATCGATGCGTCGGTGACCAATGTCGGTGCCGGTACCGCGCAGGTTGAGAGCGCCGGCCGCACCATGGACGAGATCGTGGTCAACGTGCGCCGGGTCAGCGACCTGATGTCCGAGATCAGCACGGCCGCGCAGCAGCAGAGCGACGACATCCAGCAGATGAACCATGCCGTCGATCTGATCGACCAGGGCACCCAGCAGAACGCCGCGCTGGTCGAGGAAGCTTCGGCCGCGGCGCGCAGCATGGAAGAACAGTCGGCGCAGCTGCTGCAGACGGTGGCCAGCTTCCGCGTGCAGGGTGGGGCGGGGCACATGCATGGTGCGGCGGTGCTGCGCGCGGTCTAGGCGCGGCGGTCGGCGTGTTGTTCCCCGGCCTCGACGGCCGGGGCGGCGTGCACGCAGTTGCGGCCGGCATGCTTGGCCCGGTACAGGGCCTGGTCGGCACGCTCGACCAGGCTGCGCGGGTCACCCTCATCATGCGCGGCCTGCCAGGCCATGCCGATGCTGATGGTCACGTGGGCCTGGGCGGCGGGCAGGGCGGCGGCTTCCACGGCGGCGCGCAGGCGCTCGCCCAGGCCCAGGGCGTGGCCGATGTCGGGCGCGGGCAGGGCGGCGATGAACTCCTCGCCGCCGTAGCGGGCCAGCAGGTCATCACCGCGTTGCAGGCAGCCGTCGAGGATCGCGGCGACCGCCTGCAGGCGGCGATCACCTTCCGGATGCCCGTAGGTGTCGTTGAGTCGCTTGAAGTGGTCGATATCGATCATCAGCACCGCCAGCCCCACGCCCTGGCGACGGGCGCGGCCGTGCGCGCTGCCGAGCGCTTCATCGAAGTTGCGCCGGTTGCCGAGCCCGGTCAACGGATCGCGCCGGGCCAGCAGCGCCAGCTCGTCGCGCTCACGCTGGATCTGCACCTGGGTGAGCACGCTGCGCAGGGCATGGCCGAGCATGGCACCGATGAACCCCACGGTGGCCAGGGTCGGCTGCAGGCGTGCCACCAGCAGCGCCACCATCATCAGCAGCAACGGCAGCATCAGCGGCACGCCGGCATCGACGATGCGGCGGAGGTTGCGCGGCACAGCCACCGCCGGTGGGCGGTACGTGCTGCCGGCCAGCACTGCCAGCAGCACGAACAGCCCGCTGATCAGCAGGTCGCCCCAGCCACCATCGGGTACCTGCGGCTGCCAGGTATTGATGTAGAGCGCCATCAGGAAGTAGCCGAGCGCGTAGATCGTCAACGTGCGGAAGAAGTCGCGGCGGTCGGCATTGTCCTCGGCCAGGAAGCGGATCAGCGCGAAGCAGAACACCAGGCTGTTCTGCACGTTGCTCAGGGTGTGCAGGCATTGCGTCCACAATGCGGTGTTGAGGTGTGCCATCGCCCGCGTATGCACGAAGTACAGCAACCACAGCAGCGCGATGACCGCCAGGTCCACCGCACGGATACAGCGGTTGCCGCCGCCTGGGCTGGCGGCAACGTAGGTCAGCGGAATCCGGTAGAACACATACAGGATCAGCGACGAGGCGGTCATCTGCGCAGGGCTGAGGCCGGCCACATTGCGATACAGCAGGGCCAGCAGGGCCAGCGAGAACAGGCCGACGGCAGCGCCCAGCGTTCGCCACTTGCAGGCCGCCTGGCTGTCGCGCGCGCGTCGCACGCAGGCCAGAGCGGCCAGAAGGGGGGCGGTGATCAGCATCAGGTAGGAGCCAACCGGGTCCTGCGGGCCGATCAAGGCAATGACGAGCGCGTGCGTGACCATGAAAAACAGTGCCGCACGCAACGTCATGCATTCCCCCGCCCCCAGATCCGGCTGGGATCACGATAGGCAGAAGTAGGTGAGGCTGGCAAGAAAAGTGTGCGCTAGTGCTATTCGCAACCTTGTCGGCTGTCACATTTTCGTTTCAGCGGGGTGACACGACGGCGTTGACGTGGGCGTACGTCCAGACGTCGCGGGGCTGCCCCCGCACGTGGCGATGGGCGCGCAGTATGTCGGCAAGCGTGGGAGGGGCATGCTGGGGCATCCTCGCCAGTGCCGGCGCTCCGGCCCGGGAAATGCAAAAGGCCAGGTCATGGACCTGGCCTTTGATGCAGTGGTGCCGGTGAAAGGACTCGAACCTTCATGGGGTCACCCCCGGCTGATTTTGAGTCAGCTGCGTATACCATTCCGCCACACCGGCAGGCAGCATGCGAGTGTAACCGAGGTCGGCAGGAGATGCCTAGTAGGAGAGCCTATCAGGGCGGTTCCTGTCGGCATTGGCCCCTTGGTAGCTATACTCCCGACGTGCAATTGCCTCCAGGAGCGGTAGCTGATGACAGTGTTGCAGGACCTGAGGGTGCTGGTGGTCGAGAACGACGAGATGAGTGCGGCCCTGCTGCAGATGCAGCTGGTGCATGCCGGTGCGACTGTGGTCGGGCTTGCCGCGAGTGTGTCCGAGGCCCTGCGGCTGCTGGAGCAGAGCACTCCTGACGTGGCCCTGCTGGATTACCGGCTGGCCCGCAACGAGACCAGTGAACCAGTGGCTGCAGCGCTTTCGGCGCGTGGCATTCCGTTCGTGCTGGCCACCGGGATGCTGGCCGAGCAGCTGCCTGCGCCGATGCTGGCCGGCCTGTTGCTGGTCAAGCCGTACCTGTCGGCCGATCTGTCGCGGGCGCTGGCGCGTGCGGTGGGACGCTCCAGCGCCAAGGCCTGAGCCGCTCGCCACGCACCGGCAGGGGGAAGCTGCGGGGGCTGAATCCTCACGTCTGCGATGCGCGGCGGCAACCCCTGATCCAGGAACCCTGCCCACGCGCGGTTTTTCATTCGCGTCCGGCGCTCAGCCCGCTTCCTCGTACACGTAACGGATTTCCTCGCGGTCATCGAGGATGCGGTACTGGCGCGCCAGATCATCCGGTTCGGGGTTGAGCCAGGCGTCCAGGTGTTCCCTGCGGATCGGTACCACGCCGCGGTCATGCCCGGCAGCGGCGACGTCGCTGGGCGGTGTGTCGGTGATCGTGGCAAACGAAAGCAGGCGGCCTTCCGGTCCTTCCCATTCCGCCCAGAGGCAGGCCAGCAGCAGGTCGCGGGGTGGATCGGGGCGGAATTCGAGTACCACGTCCTGCTCCTTTTCGTCGGCACCGAGGCTGCGGCCGGCGATGGCGTGGCGGGGCACGTGCTCGTAGAACGCCTGCACCACCACCACGCCGTGGCGCAGTCCGAACGCACCCCGCCAGTAACCTTCCAGGCTGTCGCGCCGCGCGTTGTAGGTGCCGGGGTACAGCACGTCGTTGCGCGCCGGCTTGTCCGGCAACCGGCACTGGTAGCGCATCGGCTTGATCACGCGCCGGCCGTTCTCGCTGACCATCACCGGTGCGTAGGTGCCGGGGAAAATGCGGTTGTCGCGCGGCAGCAGCTGCACCCGATGCAGGTCGTCCAGCCGGGCCTGCGCGCGCTCGATGCGGTTGCCGGCCACGCGCAGGTCATTGCGCGCTTTCTGCGTGGGCCGGGTGGCCAGCGTGGCATGGGCAATATCGCGTCGTTCGCGCTGCCGGACCAGTTCAGCCTCCAGCGCCTGCTGCTCCTGCGCATGCCATTGCTGGATCTTCGCCACGATGTCCCGGCCCTGTTCGGTACGCGCACCGGCGAACCCGTCATCCATCGCCTTCGGCGTCTTCGGCCGCTTCTTGCCTGGATCGTGTGCGTACAGTTCGGCGAACTCCTCCAGCGACAGGATGGCGCCGAACTCGCGTACCAGCTTGGCGTAGTCAGCGCGGATCAGGGCGGAATAGCACATGGGACTCTGGGGGCCTGGGTCGCAGCGGCTGCGACGTGGATGCGGCAGGATAGCCCGACCCATCTGGAGATGCCGCATGACTGATTCCATCACCTGCCAGTTCCGCGAAGCCGTGCCCACGGTCGAGGACTACTGCCGGTTGCGCGTGCTTGCAGGCCTCAGTGCCAAGGCCCGGGAAGCGGCCGCCCGCGCGCTGCCCAATACGCTGTTCGGCGTGTGTGCCTACCAGGGCACTGAGCTGGTGGCGATGGGCCGTATCGTCGGCGATGGCGGCTGCCACCTGCAGGTCTGTGATATCGCGGTGCTGCCGCGGTTGCAGGGGCAGGGCCTGGGCAAGGAAGTGATGCGGCGCCTGGATGGCTGGATGCAGGCCAACCTGCCGCCATCGGCGTACGTCAGCCTGCTGGCCGATGGCGAGGCGCATCGGTTGTACGCACAGTTTGGTTTCGCGCCCACGGCACCGGCATCGATCGGGATGTATCGGCGGTTCTGAGCCGTAATCGGGGTGAAGCCATCCACACCATGCGTGGATAGGGCCTTCCCAGGAATCACAGGCAAAGAAAAACCCCGATCGGAGTCGGGGTTTTCAAGAATTGGCGTCCCCACGGGGATTCGAACCCCGGTCGCCACCGTGAAAGGGTGATGTCCTAGGCCTCTAGACGATGGGGACGCACGAAAACTTCAAGTTGTAGATCCTTCGACGGCCTAATGTCGAAGTGGTGGAGCCAAGCGGGATCGAACCGCTGACCTCCTGCATGCCATGCAGGCGCTCTCCCAGCTGAGCTATGGCCCCATGAAACTCCGGATGATCTGCCGGGAGCAGAGTCCGTTTTGAAACTGGCGTCCCCACGGGGATTCGAACCCCGGTCGCCACCGTGAAAGGGTGATGTCCTAGGCCTCTAGACGATGGGGACGCACGAAAAACTTCAAGTTGTAGAACCTTCGACGGCCTAATGTCGAAAGTGGTGGAGCCAAGCGGGATCGAACCGCTGACCTCCTGCATGCCATGCAGGCGCTCTCCCAGCTGAGCTATGGCCCCGTGTTACCGAGCCGCCTATCATACCTGCGTGTTCACGTTTGTGGAAGTTTTTTTTGAACTTTTTTCGTTCCGGTTCGACCATCGCCACGAAGGCAGGGGAACCGCAACGCCACAACCTGAATGCCGGTAGGCGGTGAACAAAAAAGACCCGGTTATCGGCCGGGTCCTCGTTGTTCGTGATGAGTGGCGTCCCCACGGGGATTCGAACCCCGGTCGCCACCGTGAAAGGGTGATGTCCTAGGCCTCTAGACGATGGGGACGCAATTCTCATCAATGTTCTTTAGCGACCTTTCGACGGCCTAATGCCGAAAGATTGGTGGAGCCAAGCGGGATCGAACCGCTGACCTCCTGCATGCCATGCAGGCGCTCTCCCAGCTGAGCTATGGCCCCACGTCGCTGAGGAGCGAAATAATAGCCTTGCCCCCGGGGGTTGGCAAGCATTTGTTGCACTTTTCTTCACGCGCGTTGCTATGCCGCGTCGTCGGTCAGCGCCGCCAGGATCGGGCACTGATCCAGCGTGCCGTGGCCGGGGCAGGCGTCGACCAGCTGAGAAAGCGCGGTGTGCATGCGCTGCAGTTCGGCCATGCGTTGTGCAATGTCCTGCAGCCGGGCCTGCGCCGTGTCGCGCACACTGCCCATGTCCTGTGAGTGGCGGTCACTGAGCGCCAGCAGTTCGGCGATTTCTTCCAGGCTGAAGCCCAGCGTCTTGGCGCGGCGGATGAAGCGCAGCCGGCGCAGGTCCTGCTCACCGAAGATGCGGTAGCCCCCGGCCGAGCGTGCCGCCGTGGGCAGCAACTGCTGGCGTTCGTAGTAGCGCACCGTATCGATCGGCACGCCGGCCTGGCGTGCCAGTTGACCAATGTTCATGGCGGATTCCTGCGGATGCTGCCGCTCATTGTGAAGCCTTGAGTCTGGTCCAGGGTCAAGGTCCCGTCGCTGACGGCGCATTCAGCGCACTTTGCAACTTTCTTCATAGCGCCACCGTCGTGGCAGTTCCTACCCTGCGCCTGAACCGGCCGCTGGACGGCCTGCAACGAACCGAGGAGATGGTCTGTGGAAGGATTCAGGAACGAAGGATTCGTCGAGGTCGCGGTGGTCGAATACCCGGGAGGCGACCCGTCGGCCGCCTCCGTGCTGACCGAGATGGCACATGTCGCCAACCGGCTTGCCCAGCAGCAGCGCCGTCCGTTCAAGCGTGTCCTGGTGACCCGCTGGATCGTGCCGGCCAGCCAGACCGGCGTGCATCGCATTGCCGGCGCGGAGATGCTCGAGGCGGACATCCCCGCCGTGATCGCCGTGCCTGGCCAGATCAGCCAGGGCGTCTGCCTGCGCGCCGATGAGGTGCTGCTGGATTGGCTGCGCGCGCATTACGACGGTGGCAGTCTGCTGGCTGCCGCCAGCGACGGTGTCAGCATGCTGGCACGCGCCGGTCTGCTGGCTGGGCGCACCGTCAGTGGTCCGGACCTCGGGCGCCATCCGGGCCTGCAGGGGCAGTCGGCCAGCTGGGTACCCAGCGAGCGCGCGCTGGTCGATGACGGCGACCTGCTGACGGTGGCCGGTTCCCAGGCCTGGCGCTTCCTCGCCCTGCGCCTGCTGTACCGGCTGCACGGCCAGGGCGTGGCGAGTTCCGTGGCGCAGCAGCTGGGGATCACGGTTCCGGCGGCGATCCAGCAGGATCTCGAGCGTTTCAGTGCCAACTTCGCCCACGGCGATCGCGATGTACTGAAGGCGCAACGCTGGCTGCATACCACCGCTGCGCGCGGCGCCACGCTCGGTGCGATCTGTGAGATTTCCGGGCTGGAGCCGCGCACCCTGCAGCGGCGCTTCCTGAAGGCCACCGGCCTGCGCCCGATCGAGTATTGCCAGCGGTTGCGTATCGCCAAGGCGCAGACGCTGTTGCAGCAGGGGGCGGGCATCGATGAAGTGGCCTGGGGCGTGGGCTATGCCGACCAGAGCGCATTCCGTCGCCTGTTCCTGCGCATTGTTGGAATGACGCCGGCCAACTATCGCCGGCTGGTCAACAACAAGCGGCGCGAGCGGCCGCTGTTGTCATCGGTGGCAGGCAGCCTGCGCGGGCTGCAACCGGCGCCCGGCATGCAGATGCCGCGCAGCGTGGCCTGATGCCTGCAGTAGGCGTCGCGCTTGCAACCTGGGCGCGACGCTTCGACCATGCAGGTAACGGATGATGGGGCAGGTGGGCTGATGTCGAGTGTGGGACCGGTACCGATGCCGGTGGTGTTGATCCTGATGTGCGTGCTGCTGGCCATGGCGGTAGCACGCCTGTGGCCGCGTCGGAAAGACGGGATGGCAGTGCCTTCCGCGGCCAGCCTGGTTCTGGACATGTTGCTGATCGGCCTGCTGTGCGGACGCATCAGCTTCGTCGCCTTGAACTTCGCGCTTTACCGTGAGGCCCCGTGGAGCATCCTGCAGATCGCCGACGGTGGGTATCACCTTGCAGTCGTGCTGGCTGCGGGCCTGGCGTGGGGCACCTGGCGGCTGCGGCTCTGGCGCGCGTTGCGTGCGCCGGTGCTGGCGGGCGCACTGGTGGGCGTGGTGTCGTGGGTGGTGGGCAGCCACCTGCTGTCAGCCTGGCAGGAGCAGCGGATGCCGCTGCCGGCGGTGCAGGTGGCCGATCTGCAGGGGCGCGTGATCGACCTGCAGCAGTTCCGGGGCAAGCCACTGGTGCTGAATCTCTGGGCCAGCTGGTGTGGGCCCTGCCGGCGCGAGATGCCGGTGCTGGCATCCGCACAGCAGACCCACACCGACGTGCAGTTCGTGTTCCTCAACCAGGGGGAAACCCTGGACGAAGTGAAGGGTTTCATTGCATCCGAACAGCTCTGGCTGGGCAATGTACTGCTGGACGATACCGCCTCGGCGTCAACCGTGCTGGGTGTGCAGGCCTATCCGTCGACGCTGTTCTTCGACGCCGAAGGTCGCCTGCGTGAACTGCACCTTGGCGAACTGACCGCGGCGGGTCTTGAACACAAACTGCGCCGGCTGCGGTAGCCTGCGCGGGCATCTCATTACGGAGTTCCCATGTTGTCGACTTCCCTGCGCATCGCTCCGGCGGTGCTGTTGCTGCCGGTCATGCTGGCATTGGCCGCCTGCAGCCAGGCCCAGACCCCGCCGGGCAAGACGGCGGCAGCGCCGGCCGCCGGCGCTCCGGCCACCGCGGCCAAGGGTGACCGTCCCGCAGTGCTGAAAGGCATCGAGAAGCACGGCTTCGAAGTCGTTGCCGAGTTTGATGCACCGGGTGGCCTGCGTGGCTTCGCCGGCGTGGTGGGGGGGCAGCAGCCCGCCGCCGCGTACGTGACCGCCGACGGCAAGCATGTGCTGGTGGGCAGCCTGTTCGATGCCGAAGGCAACGATGTGGCCGCCGAGGCGGTGGAGAAGCTGGTCGCTGCACCGATGTCGGCCAAGATGTGGACCAAGCTGGAAGCCAGCGCCTGGGTGCGTGACGGCGAGGCCGATGCACCGCGTGTGGTCTATACCTTCAGCGATGCCAACTGCCCGTACTGCCACAAGTTCTGGGAAGCGGCGCGTCCGTGGGTTGACGCCGGCAAGGTGCAGTTGCGCCACATCATGGTTGGCGTGATCCGCGAGGACAGCCCGGCCAAGGCCGCCGCCATCCTCGCGGCGCGTGATCCGAGCGCGGCGCTGCTGGAGAATGAGCACCAGTTCGACCGTGGCGGCATCAAGGCGCTACCGAGCATCAGTCGCGAGATCGCAGGCAAGCTTGATGCCAATCAGGTCCTGATGATCGAGATGGGTTTCCAGGGCACGCCGGGCATCCTGTTCCAGGATGCACAAGGGCAGGTGCAGCGTCGCGCGGGCCTGCCGCAGGGCGCCGACCTGCAGACGGTGCTGGGTCCGCGCTGATCGCCGCCAACGTCGTGATGTAACCGACAGGCCCGCATGGCAGCATGCGGGCCTGTTGCATTTCGGCGCTCCTGCGGCGGGCGGAGAGGGCAGCAGGGCTGCGCAGCAGCTGTTCGTCGTCACATCTGAATCGTGACTGACATCAAGCATCGCGCCTTGATTCCAATCAAGGTCAAAAACGACAGGCGGATTAGCCTGTTGACGCATGGAATACAGCGTCAACGCGCGATGGATGCCGCGCCAGACATGCCTTGAACCAGGGCGGTCGGCACAGCCATTCACGACACTCTCACTCCCCGATTGTTACCCAGACCGCTGCGGTCGCCACCTCTCTGGCAGCGCGGCCTTGATGGGCTCGACACCGGTGCGGGCAGGGCAGTGTCATCGTCCTGTTGCCTGCCGGATGCAGGCTGGCCGGTGTCGTCAACGCAGTATCCGCATTTCCAGCAACGGCGACGCGAGGCCAGGGCACTGTGCGCCTGTATCCGGCCAGCGCGCTGCGAATGTTCGTCCAGGGAGGATGCAATGCGCTTGGCGGTACTGAGTCTGGCCTGTTCGACCGCACTGGCGATCGCGCCAGCGTATGCGCAGCAGCATGGCCAGGAAGATGCGCAGGCGTTGCGGCAGGAAATCGCTGCCATGCGCCAGGCATTGGAAGGCATGCAGCAGCGCCTGGATCGGCTTGAGCAGCGCGAGGGCTCAGCGCCTGCCGCCGTGGCGCAGGCCCCGACCCCGGCAGCAACGGCGGGCGGCAGCGCCAGCATGCTGCACCCGACCCAGGTGCCGGGCGTGGCGCAACCGGTGCTGCCGCAGCGCGAATCGGTGGCCGATCCCTCAACGGCGGCGTCGCGTCCCGACAGTGCAGCCGGTCCGACCGACCCCGATCTGAAAGGCTTCTTCGCCATTCCCGGCACCGATACGGTGATCCGCATCGGCGGCTACGCCAAGCTCGATGCGATTGCCGATTCGCGTGCGGCCGGTGACGAAGATCAGTTCATTCCGTCGTCGATGCCGGTGGGTGGCAGCCATCGCGATGTCTCCAACTTCAACATCCACGCCAAGCAGACCCGCTTCAGCTTCGAGGCGCGGCGCCCGACCACGCACGGCAACCTCCGTTTCTACCTGGAGAACGATTTCTTCGGCAGCAGTGAGGGGTATGAGTTCCGCCTGCGACACGCCTATGGGCAGCTTGGCAACACCTATGCCGGCTATGGCTATTCCAGCTTCATGGACCCGGACAGCCTGCCCGATACGCTTGACTTCGCCGGGCCGGGCGGCGCCGGATACCTGCTGGTGGCGGGCATCCACCACAGTTTTGCGATAGGCAAGGGCAACACCCTGACCGTCGCTGCTGAAGACCCGAAGACTGAACTCGCCGGCGCCAGCGATGCTCGCACGGCAGTCAACCGCCTGCCCGATGTGACCGTGACCGCGCGCCTGGAGCGCGACTGGGGCCACCTGCAGCTGGGCGCGGTGGCACGCAGCCTGGCCTACGACGGCGATGGCGAGCGCGACCGGCGCATGGCCGGTGGCCTGCAGCTGAGCGGCTCGGCGTCAGTGGGCGAGCGCGACCTGCTGCTGTTCGGCGTACTCGGCGGGCGCGGCCTCAGTCGCTACACCGCCGACCTGACCGGCTCCGGACTGGACGCAGTGGTCGGCGCCGACGGCCGCCTCGCCGCGTTGGACCTGCACGGCGGTTTCGTCGGCTACACCCATTACTGGTCCGCGCTGTGGCGCTCCAACCTGATCTTTGGCCAGCTGACCCTGGAGCGCAACGCCGCACTCGCCGCTGATGCATTCCGGCAGAGCCGCTACGGCGTGTTCAACCTGATCTGGAGCCCGGCGCCGTCCTGGACGATGGGCATGGAGCTGCTGTACGGCCGGCTGGAACAGCAGGGCGGCGCACGCGGCGACACGGTCCGGGTGCAGGGCAGCCTGCAATACAACTTCATCAAATAGACGCCAGCGGTCGTACGCCAGCGTAACCGTCCCCACGCCCGGTGCTGCCGGGCTCATGCCAGTACCGGAGATCGTCATGGCAGAAGCAAAGAAAATCGGGGTGGTCGGAGCCACCTTCCTCGTCGCCGGCAACATGATGGGCTCAGGCGTGTTCCTGTTGCCGTCCAGCCTGGCCAAGATCGGTACCGCCTCGATCTGGGGCTGGCTGATCACCACCGCCGGTGCGCTGCTGCTGGCCTTCGTGTTCGCCAAGCTGGGCAAGCTCGCACCCAAGGCGGGCGGTCCCTATGCCTACGCGCGCGACTGGTTCGGGCCGTACATGGGCTTCCAGACCAACACCATCTACTGGTTCGCCAACTGGATCGGCAACGTCGCCATTCCGATCGCGGCGGTGGGCTATTTCAGCTATTTCTTCCCGATCCTGTCCGAGCCGCTGGTGCGTTGCATCGCGGTGCTGGTGCTGGTGTGGGCACTGAGCTTTGCCAACGTGATCGGTCCGGCCTTCGTCAGCCGCGTGCAGACGGTCACCACCAGCTTTGCGTTGGTGCCGATCCTGGGCATCGCCATTTTCGGCTGGTTCTTCTTCGATGCCGACATCTTCAAGGGCGCCTACAACGTGTCTGGCGAGTCGAACTTCGGTGCGATCTCGAGCGCCGCGGCACTGACCCTGTGGGCCTTCATCGGCGTCGAGTCTGCATCGGTGACTGCCGGTGTGGTCGAAAATCCGGAGAAGAACGTCGCCCGCGCGACGCTGGCCGGCGTGTTCCTGGCTGCCATCGCCTACATCGCCAGTTCATCGGTGATCATGGGCATGGTGCCGAACGCGGAACTGCAGGTGTCCGACGCACCGTTCGCGCTGGCGGCGGCCAAGGCGGTCGGTGGCTGGGGCGGCGCGCTGGTCAGCCTGTGCGCCTTCATCGGTGCCGCCGGCTCGCTGGGCGGCTGGATCCTGCTGACCGCGCAGAGTGCCAAGGCAGCGTCGGATGACGGCCTGTTCCCGAGCATCTTCAGCAAGACCAACAAGGACGACGTGCCGGTCAAGGGCGTGCTGATCGTGGCGGTGCTGATGACCCTGGCGGTGCTGGTGACCTCCACCTCGGAAACCGCGTCGGCCCAGTTCGACGTGATCACGTCGGCGGCCGTGGTGCTGACCCTGCTGCCCTACATCTACTCATGCGTGGCGTGCTACTTCGTGGTCGAGCGTTCGCACACCCTGGTCCACACCGGTGCGTTCTGGACGCTGACCAGCCTGACCGTCGTGTACTGCCTGTGGGCGATCTACGGCTCGTCGGGGACCATCGTGCAGTACGCCTTCCTGTTCGTGCTGTTCATCACCGTGTTCTATCCCTTCTTCAGCGAGGAGCGCCGCCAGCAGCGGCAGCGCGCCCGCGAGGCCTCGGCGATCAGCGCCGGCGCCCGGCATTCCTGAGTTCGACAAGGAGAATCAACGTGTACTTCAAGTCCCTGGACTACCCGGTCATTGTCATCGACAACGACTACGAGTCGCCGCGCATCGGTGGCATCCTGATCCGTGCGCTGGTGGAAGAGCTGCGCAGCAACGACCAGCGCGTGCTGTGCGGGCTGAACCTGGATGACGCCCGGGCCGGTGCCCGCACCTACGTGGCGGCCTCGGCGGTGCTGATCTCGATCGATGGCAGCGAAGAGGTGGATGGCGAGTTCCAGCGCCTGACCGCCTTCCTGCGCGAGCAGAGCGCACGCCGTGCCAATCTGCCGGTGTTCCTGTACGGCGAGCGCCGCACCATCGAGAAGGTGCCGAGCAAGCTGCTCAAGTACATCCACGGTTTCATCTTCCTGTTCGAAGACACCAAGAGCTTCATCTCGCGGCAGGTGATGCGCGCGGCCGAAGACTACATGAAGAACCTGCTGCCGCCGTTCTTCAAGGCGCTGATCCATCATGCGGCCGAGTCGAACTATTCCTGGCATACGCCGGGCCATGCCGGCGGCGTGGCATTCACCAAGTCGCCGGTCGGCCGCGCATTCCATCAGTTCTATGGCGAGAACACCCTGCGCAGCGATCTGTCGATCTCGGTGCCGGAGCTGGGCTCGCTGCTCGATCACACCGGCCCGATCAAGGATGCCGAGAACGAGGCGGCACGCAACTTCGGTGCCGACCACACCTTCTTCGTCACCAATGGCACCTCCACCGCCAACAAGATCGTCTGGCATGGCACGGTGGCCCGCGGCGACGTGGTGTTCGTTGACCGCAACTGCCACAAGTCGCTGCTGCACGCGCTGATCATGACGGGTGCGGTGCCGGTGTACTTCACGCCCAGCCGCAATGCGCACGGGATCATCGGGCCGATCAGCCTGGACCAGTTCACGCCGGAGTCGCTGCAGCAGCGCATCGCGGCCAACCCGCTGGCCAGCCAGGCGTACAAGGCCGGTTCCAAGCCGCGCATCGCGGTGGTCACCAACTCGACCTATGACGGCCTGTGCTACAACGCCGAGAAGATCGCCGACGAGATCGGCAGCGCGGTCGATTTCCTGCACTTCGACGAAGCGTGGTACGCCTACGCCGCGTTCCATCCGTTCTACGAGAACCACTACGGCATGGCCAAGGGCAAGCCGCGTGAGCAGGATGCGATCATTTTCACCACGCATTCCACCCACAAGCTGCTGGCGGCGTTCTCGCAGGCGTCGATGATCCACGTCCGCAACTCGGCGCAACGCAACCTTGATGCCGAGCGCTTCAATGAGTCGTTCATGATGCACACCTCGACCAGCCCGCACTACGGGGTGATTGCCGCCTGTGACGTGGCCTCGAAGATGATGGAAGGCGATGCCGGGCGCTCGCTGGTGCAGGAAATGCATGACGAGGCAATTGCCTTCCGCCGCGCGATGCTGCACGTCCGCGATGATCTCGGTCGCGACGACTGGTGGTTCAGCGTGTGGCAGCCAACCCAGGTCGAGCGCAGCCTGGACAAGGGCGATACGCCGGCACCGCTGGTGGCCAAGCGCGAGGAGTGGTACCTGCGGCCGGACGCGCACTGGCACGGCTTCGAGAACCTGGTTGACGACTATGTGTTGATCGATCCGATCAAGGTGACCCTGCTGACCCCGGGCCTGGCAATGGACGGCAGCATGGGCAGGCTGGGCATCCCGGCGGCGGTGCTGAGCAAGTTCCTGTGGGGCCGCGGCATCACCGTGGAAAAGACCAACCTGTACTCGGTGCTGTTCCTGTTCTCGATGGGCATCACCAAGGGCAAGTGGAGCACCCTGGTCACCGAGCTGATGGCGTTCAAGGAACTGTACGACCGCAATGCGCCGCTGAGCCAGGCACTGCCGACGCTGGCCGCCGATTATCCGAATGCCTACGCCGGCTGGGGCCTGCGTGACCTGTGCGACGCGCTGCATGCGTTCAACCAGGAATTTGCCGTGGCCAAGGTGATGCGCGAGATGTACGTGGACCTGCCGACGCCGGTGATGACCCCGGCCGATGCCTACAACCACCTGGTCAAGGGCGAGATCGAGCGGGTCGACATCGAGCAGATCAGTGGCCGCATCGCGGCGACCATGCTGGTGCCGTACCCGCCGGGCATCCCGACCATCATGCCGGGCGAGCGCTTCGGCGACAGCGACGAGCCGATCATCCAGTCGCTGCGCATCGCCCGCGAGCAGAACGCCCGTTTCCCGGGCTTCGAATCGGACGTGCACGGGCTCATCATCGAGCAGGAGGGTGATGCGGTCTCGTACAAGGTGGAGGTGCTGAAGGCCTGACCCGTAACGGTCGGCTCATCGGCGAACGATGGATACCGCGCGCGAGCAACGCATCCTGACGTTCTCGATCGGGGTCACCCTTGCGGTGAGCGCGGTCGGCTTCGGCGGTGGCCTGCTGGTGGGATCGCAGGCCATCCTGTTCGACGGCGTGTACAGCCTGGTCGACGTCGCCCTGACCCTGGTGTCGTTGTCGGTGCTGCGGCTGGTGGCGCGGGAACAAAGCCCGCGCTTCCAGTACGGCTACTGGCACCTGGAGCCGATGGTCGAAGCGCTGGGTGGTGTGATCCTGTCGCTGGCCTGCGTGTATGCGCTGGCCAACGCGGTGATCGGCCTGACCACGGGCGGGCACGAAGTGAAATTCGGGCCCGCGCTGTGGTGGGCGGCACTGCTGAGTGCCAGCAACCTGGCGATGGCGGCGTTCGTCGCGCAGCGGGCGCGGCATCTGCGCTCGGCGCTGTTATGGCTGGATGTGCGTGGCTGGCTGCTGGGCGGGTTGATGAGCCTGGCAGTGGTGCTGGCCTTCGTGTTGGCGCTGGTCCTGCACGGTGGTGAGTGGCACCATTGGGTGCCGTACCTGGATTCGATCGTGCTGGCATTGATCAGCCTGGCGATGCTGCCGGTGCCGGCGCGCAGCGCGTGGAAGGCCATGCGCGAAGTGCTGCAGGTGGCGCCGGATGATCTGGACCGGCGCGTGCAGCAAGTGATGCACGCGTTCGTGGCCGAGCGTGGCTATGCCGGTTTCACCAGCCATGTGGCGAAGATGGGGCGGATGCGCTTCATCGAGATCCACGTATTGGCCGATCCGGCGACGCCCTTGGGCTCGGTGGGTGAGGTCGATGCGATGCGTGACGAGATCGCGGTGCGGCTGGATGCTCGGGGCAGCACGTTCTGGCTGACCATCGATTTCACCGCAGACCCGGCGTGGACGTGAGCCGTGAACGGTAGAGCCGAGCCCATGCTCGGCTGCCATTCGCGCTGAGCAGCCGAGCGTGGGCTCGGCTCTACACGTGGGCACGATCGTTGCGCATGGCGGACCGGACTGTTGCAGCGGCTCGGTTTGACCTCAACTCTGGTTGAGGTCGCAGACTGCCTCGCATCCCCCACGAGGCATGCGGCATGAACCTGTTGACCACCCCGGACCTCAGTCACGGCCTGCTGGAGCTGTTCAATCCTCCCGGCCTCTACGACCCTGCCGCCAATGGGTACTCACACGTGGCCGTGGTGCGGTTGCCGGCGCGGGTGATCCATATCGCCGGGCAGGGCGGTGAGGATGCCGATGGTCATCTCTCCCCCGGCTTCGGGGAACAGGTCGAGCAGGCACTGGACAACCTGCAGATCGCATTGCGTTCGGCGCAGGCCAGCC
Source organism: Stenotrophomonas sp. PAMC25021 (assembly GCF_004795795.1). NCBI lineage: Bacteria > Pseudomonadati > Pseudomonadota > Gammaproteobacteria > Lysobacterales > Lysobacteraceae > Stenotrophomonas > Stenotrophomonas sp. PAMC25021. The sequence continues at coordinate 3,920,192 of NZ_CP039255.1, forward strand.
TGGCCGATGTCGCGCGGTTGCGCATCCTGGTGGTCGACCACGACGAGGACCGGCTGGGCATCATCGCCCGGCAGGTACGGCGGCGTTGGCCGAACGGCGCAGCGCCGACCTGCACCCTGATTCCTGTGCCACGGCTGGCGCTGGACGGCATGCTGTTCGAGATCGAGGCGGAGGCCTACGCCGCCTAGCGCAGGTAGTACTCCACCGGCACCACCAGTTCCTGCGGTGCCTTCATTTCCATGGGAATGGGCGGCAGCGGCTGCGCGCGGCGGAACGTCTGCAGTGCGGCGTCGTCGAGCATCGGTTGGCCGCTGGACTGCTCCAGCCGCAGGGCCTGCAGGCGTCCCTCGCGATCGATGCTGGCCCTGACCCAGGCCGTCCCCTGCTGACGGCGCGAGCGCGCGGCGGCGGGGTAGTAGCGATAACGCTCCAGCCGCGCCATCAGGCGGGCTTCCCACTGGTCGCTGGCGGCGCCGGCCTGGAAGTCCGCCGGTGGTGCGTCGGGAGCGGGCGGCGCGGCCGTGATCGATGCCGGTGCGGGACTTGCATCGGTCACGGCCGCAGGCGGGGCGACCGGCAGGGCTTGCCGGCCAGGGCCACCGAGCTCGCTGGCGGCCACCTCGCCCTCGCGCGCGGCGGTGGGCTTTGGCGGAGGGGGCGACTTCGCCGGTTGCGACGCGCGCGCCTGCTGCGCCTGGCTGGGGGTGTCGGCCTGGCGCTCTTCGACCGGCTGGGGAGGCGTAGCCGGTGCCAGCAGGCGCAGGCTGATGCGCACATCCTGCTCAGGCGGCGGCAGCAACGGTGGCGCGGCCATCCAGTGCACCAACAGCAGCAAGGGCAACAGGTGCAGGCCGATGCTGATGGCAATCGCCTGCCAGTGTTGGCCGCGTTCACTCATCGCCCGGCACCCACAGCAGATCGGCATCGGCCGCATCGACGCCTTCGTCGGGTGACGCAAGCGCGATCACCAGTGCCGGTACCTCCGGTGGCAGGTAGCCCGGCACGCCGGTGCCGCGCAGTACATGCCAGCGGCCGGCCACCAGCAGCGCGGGTGCAGGGGCTGCGGTCAGTGCCTGTGCCATGCGGGTGTCGCGGGCCTGTTGCACGGCCAGCATCCCTTCCAGCATCGGTGCGGCGTCTGCGTGCTGGGCCAGCACCACGGCCGACAGGCGTTGCCGGGCGGTGGGCATCGGAAACCGCACCGACGTGTTGGAGGCAAGCAACGCATTGACCTCGGCACGCGACAGGTTGCCGCCGAACAGGGGGATGCCGGCGGCGGTGGCGTCCTGTACCAGCCCGCCATAGGTGGCCCACGGCCAGCGCGTATCCCAGCCCAGCAGCGCCTGCAGGCGCGCACCATCGGCATGGTTGCCCTTGGCCAGCCAGCGCTGCACCCGCTGCAGGCGCGGTTGGCGTTCACTGGCGATCATCTCCATCACCAGCGCGCCTTGTGGACGCTGCCGTTGCAGCGCGTGCAGCAGCCAGCGCTGGGCGGCGTGGTCACCGGCCAGGTCGTGGCGTTCGCCCAGCAGCAGCCGCGGGGCGTTCGCTGCACGCTTCACGAACGCGGCTTCGTCCAGGCGCTGCCCGCTGGCCAGGTCGATCACCGTGCCGGGCATAGGCTGCGCGCTGGCGATTGCGGCCAGTGCGAGCAGGCACAGCGGCAGCCAGCGACGGCTAGAACGCCACATTGACGCCCATCGAGACGGTGCGGCCACGGCCGTTGCCGCGGTCCAGGATCGGGCTGAAGATGCTGTCGATCGAGGCATTGTTGTCATAGGCCTTGTTCTGCAGGTTTTCGATGTTCAGCCACAGCGTGGTGTTGGGCTGGGGCTTGAAGCTGGCGTAGAAGTCGAGCAGTACACCGGTACCGCCGGTCCTGCGGGTCTGGAAGAAGTCGTAGCCTTCTTCGGTGGGCCCGGAGTATTCGGCGCGCAGGCCGGCCTGCACGCGCTGCTGCCACCAGCGGCCGCCGACATCCAACGTCCAGAAGCGGTCGGGCAGGGCGGTGATGTCTTCCAGGTTGACGAATTCGATGGCAGGCGCACTGGTGCGCGAGCGGGTCCAGCTCAGCGTGGCGTGGTAGTGCGCGCTGGCGTAGTGCGCTTCCAGCTCGATACCGCGCATGCGCACCACGCCGGGGTGGTTCATCCAGCGCGTGGTGGTGCTGAAGTCGTCCACGTCCAGGGCATCGGTCCAGGCAGTGAGCTGCTGATCGCTGTCGATCGGTACCACGAAAGGCCCCACCTCCGGCGGGTGCACGATCAGCAGGTACTGCGGCTTGATGTAGTCGCGGATGCGGTTGTCGAAGCGGGTGACGCGCAGCTGCGCCAGGTCACCGTCGGTCAGCAGCGAGGAGGCGCTGAGGTTGGCGCCGAACTGCAGGTTGCGCGAGCGCTCACGGCGCAGGAACGGGTTGGCACCCACGCCGTCGGCATCGCTCATGCCTTCCAGCGGGATCTTCTCGAAGAACATCTCCTGCACCCGCGGCGGGCGGGAAGTACGCGAGGCTTCGGCGAACAGTTGCAGCCAGTCGGTGGCCTGCCACGATACCGCCAGGCTGGGGCTGAGTGCGCGCTGGGTACGGCGCACGTCGATGCCGCCGCCGTTGATCTCGGCGCACTGGCCAGGCACATCCGAGCACACCGGGACGTGGCCGCGGATGCCATAGCGATCCTGGCGCAGGCCTGCAGTCAGCGCGTAGATGTCGTACTGCAGTTCCAGCGTGCTGAACACGCCGTCCAGCTGGCTGCGGCCCTGGGGGTTGGCGCCGCGCAGGATGGGGGTGTCGGCCACGTAGACGTCCGACTGGTGCTTGATGCCGGTGTTCCAGCGTGCCTGCAGTGCACCGATATCGAAGCGGCTGGTGTTGTCGAGCGTCCAGCTGCTCAGGCTGCTGTGGGTGCGGCGGCCGATGTAGCTGGAATCCTCCACGGGTGGATAGAACAGCCGGGTCTTGTTGCCGGCGAAGGTCGCGCGCAGGTCGATCCACGGCGTGTAGGGCGTGTAGTGGTAGCTGGCGCGCTGGTTGCGTGCGGAAATCTGCCACGGGTAGTTGTGGTAGAAGTCGTTTTCGTAGCGCATGTGGCTCAGGTCCAGCCGATGCTGGTCACTGGGCTGCAGGCGTGCTTTCAACAGCCAGCTGCTGGGCTGCTGGCTGCCGGGGTCGGCATTGTTCTTCTGCCCGCGTGCCGTGGCGTACTCGCCGCTGCGACTGCTGCTGGCAGCGGCCAGCAGGCCGAACTGGCGGTCACCGCCGTCCTCGCTGTGGCGCCATGCGCCGGCGAAGGTGCGGCCGCTGCCATAGCCGTTGCTGCCATGGCGATAGCCCGCACGCAGGCCCCAGTCACGGCCTTCGCCGAGCAGGTCGTCGATGTCCAGCGTGCGGAAATTGGCACTGCCGGCCAGCGTGCCGGCACCATCACCACCGGCGACCGCACCGCGTTGCACGTCCACACCGGCCAGCAGGAAAGGGTCGACGTAGGCGAACGGACCGCCGGAGCCATGGCCCGCGTTGTTGCGGAAGGTCTGGGTGACACCATCTATCATGGTGTTGACCCGCCCGGCGCCGGTCATGCCGCGGATGTTGACCTGCAGGCCGGGCTGGCTGCGCGAGTGGAAACTGTGGGTGCCGGGCATCGAACGCAGCAGGCTGTTGCCGTCCTGGCGTTCGGCCATCGCCACGCGCTCGCTGCCGACGGCGGGCGCAAAGCCATCGCGGGCCGCCGGGACATACTGGCTGGCGCCTGCACCGGGGGAATGGCCGTGTGCGATATCGCCCTGTACGCGCAGCGGGCCGGTTCGACGGCTGCCATCTGAGGGGGCGGCCGGCGCCGGTTCCAGGGTGGCGCGGCGCGCGTCGATGAAACGGGGGCGCAGGCCGCTACCGGCCAGCAGGCGCGACAGGGCCTGCGCGTCGTCGAACCGTCCGCGTAGTGCCGGCGCCGTCTGGCCGCCTGGCAATGCCGCGCCGATCACCAGATCGACACCGGTCAGCCGGCTGTAGGCATCCAGCGCGCTGGCCAGCGGTTGCGCAGGAAGATCGAAGTGACGGGAGGCGGCCTGCGCGTGTGCGCTGGCAGGTAACAACGGAAGCGGACCGGCGCAGGCCAGTGACAGGGCGAGGACAAGGGGACGGTGAAACAGCATCGGGAGCTCCAGGGGCTGACGCAGCGCGTCGTCATCCTGGGTAGACGCAGTGGCAGGGCCGATGTCAGGGTGCATCGCGATGTTCCCTGCGTGGCGGCAGCCACACCTGCACGCCCGCGCCCAGGCGCAGCACGCGTACATGCAGCTGCGTGGCCAGCTGGTCGCGGCTGCGCGCCGCACCGTCTGCACTGCCGAGCAGGGTGACCGGCTGCTGGCGCAGGTGTGCGCCGATGATCCAGGTGTGGCCGCCATGCCAGCGATCCAGGCCCTGGGTGACCTCGGCCAAGGGCGTGGAGACCCAATGCAGGCGACGCTCGCGCCAGGCCAGGGCACTGTGGCTGGCGGCCAGGCCGATGATCGGTGCCTGTCCATCGAAGCGCAGCTGCTGCCCTTCGATGGCCTGCTCACTGCGGGTGCCGCTGTCCACACGGACGCGATGCTCGGTGACGGTGACCACGCTGTCGTTGTCCTGCACGGCAAGGTCGAAGGCCGTGCCGAGCGCGGTGACCATGCCGTGCGTCGTATGCACCTGGAACGGATGCTGCGCATCGGCGGCTACCTTGAACCAGGCTTGGCCGTGCTGCAGCTGCAGCTGGCGGCGCTGTGCATCGATGCGGACATGGACTTCGCTTCCGGGTGACAGCAGCACGTGCGAGCCATCCGGCAGTACTTCTTCACGGATCTCGCCTGTCGCCGTGCGCATCACCTGCGCGGCCGGTGGTGCGGCCTGGCGGGTATACAGGCCCAAGGCGCAAAGCAGCAGCACGGCAGTGCTGGCGTCGCGCAGGTGCCGGCGCTGCCGCTTGCGCTGATGCCGCTGCAGGCTGGGCGTGGCATCACCGGCCTGCCAGAGCGCCTGCAGGTGCTGGTACTGCGCGGCGTGGCGGCAATCGGCGTAGTACCACTGGTTGAAGGCACGCTCGTCGCGACCGCCGTCGTGGCCGTCCAGCCACCAACGTGCGGCCTCGCGCGCGATCGCCTCCGGGCTCATGCGCCGGGTACCTGCTGCAGCGCCACCAGCGCACGCAGCAGATGGCCGTGCGCGGTCTGCCGGCTGATGCCGAGCCGGCGGCCGATCTCGGCCAGTGCCATCTGCTCCACCCGGGCCAGCAGGAATACCTGGCGCGAGCGCGGTGGCAGCGCGGCGATGATCGCGTCGAGATGGCGCAGCTGTTCGGCGTCCAGCAGGTGCTGCTCCGGCAGCGGCGCAGGATCGGCGAGGGCGTGCAGTTGGGCATCATCCAGCGCTTCCTCACGACGGCGCTGGCGTTGCCGGTAGTGATCGGCGATCAGATTGTGGGCGACGCGGTACAGGTAGGCGCGGCCGTTGCTCAGCAGGCCGCTGGCGGCGACCTTGAGGACACGCAGCCAGGTTTCCTGGACGACGTCATCGGCGTCGCTGCGTTGCGGGAGTTTACGGCGGACATGGGCGTGCAGCGGCCGGTAATGGGCCGCGCACAGCTGCGCGACATCCGTCGGTTCGACAGGCGTGGACACGGGGCGGGCGACAACTGGGAAAGGGAACAGCCCGCGGCGGCAAGGGCAGCGGCTGCACCTTACAGCAAAAGAGAATCATTTGCATCTATCGATGGGCGTGACACGCCTGCCCGGGACGGGAGATCAGCGCGGGCGATAATCGCAGTGGATCTGCAGGGCTTCGGTGGGGTTGTGATGCAGCTTGAAGCCGCAGCGCTGCAGGCTGCGCTTCACCCGCGCGACCGCTTCGGCATGGCGGGCGACGCGACGATCCTGCCAGCGTGGCGGGGTGAATACGCCCACGGGCAGCAGCCGTAGCCGCTTGCCGTGCAGTACCAGCGAGACATCGATATGACGGCCATCGATGTCGTGGCCGTTGGCGCCGAAGATGGCATCGACCTCATCATGGCGTTGCGGATAGCAGGCCCGGAACAACGCGATACCGAGCCAACGCACGCCACGACGGAAGCTGCCGAGCCGGCTGTGGCTGGGTTCGAAGCCGCGCGTGAGCAGCAGTCGCAGCCCGGCAGGCAGCATTGCCTGCGCATCGAGCAGGCGTTGCAGTACCTCTTCTTCCAGTTGGATACGGGTGGAGGGCCAGCGCGGGGCGACCAGCAGCCCGTGGTGGCTGCCGCGTTGCAGGGTCAGCATGCGTGAAGCTTCGCACGCGGGCGAACAGCCGTGGTAGTGCCGGCCGCTGGCCGGCCAGATTCGGGTGCCGGCCAGCGGCCGGCACTACCGTGACGATCGTCAGATGTCGCGGTACTGGATCTGCGAAGCCAGTACGCGCAGGCCGTCGGCATTGCTGGACAGGATGCGCTCTTCGCCGACACCTTTCTGCCGTTTCAGCTGGAAGCCCTGTTCGGCAGGCAGCTGCGCGGCGATGGTGTCCATGCGTTGCATGGCATCGGGGCCGCTGCAGTCGAAGTGGCCCCAGTGGGCGCCATCGCGGTGGATCTGCAATCGGTAGTTCATTGCGGTGTCTCCGGCAGCTCCTGCAGCCAATGGTCGAACATCGCGGTGGCCGCCGCCGCCAGCGGTGCACCGTAACGGCGTGCCTGGGCGCGAAGATCGTTCGGATCGATGCCGGCCTGCGCCAGCTCCAGGGTGTGGCCGATCAGCCAGCGTTCGAACTGGCGGGCATCCAGTTCCGGGTGGCATTGCAGGGCCAACGCATGGCTGCCCATGGCGAAGGCCTGGTGGCGGCAGGCCGGCGTGCTGGCCAGGCGACGTGCACCGGCCGGGAGTTCGAACGCCTCGCCATGCCAATGCAGTACCGGAATGCCCTGCAGGGACTGCAGCGGAGAACGCTGGCCTTCATCAGTCAGCAGCAGCGGCGCAAAGCCGATCTCCTTGCCGCCACTGGCGGCGACGTCGGCACCGAGTGCGCGCGCCATCAGCTGCGCGCCGAGGCAGATGCCCAGCGTGGGCCGTTGCTGCTGCAGCCGACGTTGCAACAACGCGATGCTGTCGTTGAGGAAGGGATAGCGATCAACATCGTTGACGCTGACCGGGCCGCCCAGCACGACCAGCAGGTCGGCGGTTTCGGCCGGATCGAGGGTGTCGACACCGGCCTGCAGCACCTGCAGCTGCCAGCCCTGTGCCGACAGCAGTGGCTGCAGGGTGCCGAGGTCTTCAAAGGCGACGTGTTGCAGGACGACCGCGTGCTTCATGCGGAGGCTCCATTGCTGGGCCAGTAGAAACTGTCCGGGGTGGCGCGTGCGCCGAAGATGGCCTGCCCGACGCGGACCACGGTGGCACCTTCCTCGATCGCCACTTCGAAGTCTCCGGACATGCCCATCGACAACTGCGAAAGGTCGATGACGGGAGGTGCAGTGCGCTGCAGCTGGTCGCGCAGTTCGCGCAGGCGCACGAAGCAGGCACGCACGCGCTCGACCTCCGGGGTGAAGATGGCCAGCGTCATCAGGCCGCGCACGCGCAGGCGATCGAACGCTGGAAGCTGCTGCACAAAGGCCTCGACGGCAGCGGGTTCCAAGCCGTACTTGCTGGGTTCGGCGGAGGTGTTGACCTGCACGAACACATCCAGCGTGCGGTCTTCCAGCTGCAGGCGCTGCTGCAGTGCTTCGGCCACGCGCAGGCTGTCCAGCGCCTGGAACTCGCTGGCGAAGCGCGCCACGTAGCGCGCCTTGTTGGTCTGCAGATGCCCGATCACCGACCAGTGCACGCCAAGATCGGCCATCGTCTCGGCCTTGCGTTGCGCCTCCTGCACCTTGTTCTCGCCCAGCTCGCGGCAACCGGCGGCCACCGCCATGCGGATGCGGGCGTCATCGACGGTCTTGCTGACCGGCAGCAGGCGCACGCTGGCCGGGTCACGGCCGACGCGGGCGCAGGCATCGGCGATGCGTTGGCGCACCGTGACCAGGTTGGCGGCGATCTGTTCAACGGACTGGGCGACGGGCCAGTCGGCAGCGGCAAGGGGCATGCGGGCACCTCCAATGCAGGGTGGCCAGGGTGGGATACACTGGCACAGGACAAGAGATATTTTGGCATAGGACAAAATGAAAATCACCGGGCACAGCGCCGAGTCGATCTTCGACAGCATCCGCGACGGCATCGGCAAGGGCCGCCTGCCGGCCGGTAGCGTGCTGCCGCCGGTGCGTGAACTGGCCGAGCAGCTGGGCGTGAACCGCAACACCGTGGCTGCTGCCTACAAGCGCCTGGATGCGGCGGGACTGGCCAGCACGGCGGGCCGCCGCGGCACGGTGGTGCGTGGCCTGCCGCCGCCGCTGGCGCGCGAGGGCAGCACCCCGGGGCTGGCGCTGCAGGACCTGGCCGGTGGCAACCCGGATCCGCGCCTGCTGCCGAACCTGCGCCTGACCCCGGCGGCGCCGCGGCTGTATGGCGTGGGTACGGTCGACACGAGGTTGCAGGCGCTGGCACGCGCCTCGCTGGATGCGGATTGCCCCGAGGGATATGCGCTGGAGCTGACCCATGGCGCCGTCGATGGCATCGAGCGCCTGCTGGCGGCGTGGCTGCTGCCGGGTGATCGCATCGCGGTGGAGGATCCATGCTTCCTCGGCAGCCTCAATGTGCTCAATGCGTCGGGTCATGCGCCGTTGCCGGTGGCGGTGGATGCCCAGGGCATGCAGGTCGAATCGCTGCGGCAGGCGCTGGAGGCTGGTGCACGTGCGGTGCTGCTCACCCCCCGGGCGCACAATCCGACCGGGGCCAGCCTGGATGCGAAGCGGGCGCGGGCGTTGCGGCAGTTGTTGGCGGCGTACCCGCAGGTAGCAGTGCTGATCGACGATCACTATGCGCTGCTCTCGCAGCAGGCCTATCACTCGGTACTGCCGCTGGATGGGCGGCGCTGGGCGCTGCTGCGTTCGTTGTCCAAACCGCTCGGCCCCGACCTGCGGCTGGCCTGGCTGGCCTGCGATGAAGAAACCGCGATGCGGTTGCGGCTGCGATTGGCATCCGGTATCGGCTGGGTCAGTCACCTGCTGCAGGACGCGGCAACCTCGGTGCTGGCGTCGTCAACGCAGCGGGCGAAGATCGCCTCGGCAGGCGAGCGTTACCAGCAGCGCCTGCAGTCGCTGCAGGAACTGCTGCGCGCGCGTGGCGTGCCGACGCCGCTGCCGATGGAGGGATTGAACCTGTGGCTGCCGTTGCCGGGCGACAGCCATCCGCAGGTGCTGGCGCTGGCCGCGCGCGGATGGCATGTGCGCGCTGGCGAGGTGTTCGCGGTGGCGGCGCCGGCACATGGCCTGCGCATCACCTGCGCGGCGCTGGGCGCGGCGCAACTGCGGCCGCTGGCTGACGACCTGGCGGCGGTGTGCGGTCTGTAGCGTCGAGCGATGCTCGACGTTGCTTCGCCTTTGTAGAGCCGAGCCATACTCGGCTGCTGTTGGTAGAAGCAGTCGAGCATGGCTCGACGCTACAGAAGCAGATCAGGGCGCGGCGTTGGCGCCCGGGCGCACGTAGTGGGACTGGCCGCTGTCATCGACGAACATCAGTTCCGGCTTGCCCTGCCATGAGGTGAGCATGGCGCCGGTGTTGTTCTGGTGCTTGACCATCAGGCTGGCACCACGGTCCGGGTTGGCCACCACCTTGAACACTTCCGTGGTGCCATTGGCATCGTCCAGGGTCAGCACGGCTTCACCGCCGCGATCGCTGGTGCCATAGCCCCCGCGTTCGGAGCCATCCGGGCCGAGCAGGATCAGGCCGGACAGGGCGGTAGCGCGCGGCCCCTGGATACGGCCCCGGCTGAGGGGGGCGGGCACCGGCGCGCCTAGGATCACCCGGGGTTGGCCCGTGCCATCGTGGATGATCAGCCCGCGCGCTTCGATGATGCGCTGTGGCGATTGGCTGCGATGCAGGCTCCAGGCGGTCCAGCCGGAAACCAGCAGGGCGAGTGTGGAGACCACCAGCGTGGTCAGCAGCAGTGCGCGCGGCATCGTGTCGTCCTTCCTTGGATGCAGCGACGATAGCGGATGCGGGCGACCGATGGCCAGTTCATTGTGTGACGCTGTGTATCGTCAATGGAAATCGCGGCTGTGGCTGCGCAACCCCTGCAACAGTTCATCCAGGCAGTGCATGCGCTGCACGATGACATGCTGCACGCCATCGACGCGTTCCAGGCGGCCGTCGATCTGCATCAGCCGGGTATCGACCAGGACCCGGTGCTGGCGATCGGCCAGGTGCCGCCAGACCACGGCATTGACCATGCCGGTCTCGTCTTCAAGGGTGAGGAAGGTAACGCCACTGGCGGTCTGCGGGCGCTGGCGCATGCGGACCAGGCCGGCGATGCGCACGCGACGGCCATGGCCGTGGCCCGCAAGCTGCGCGGCATCCAGGCAGCCGCGGCTGCGCAGCTGCGTGCGCAGGAACGAGATCGGGTGGCGGCCGAGGGTGGTGCCGATGCTGCGGTAATCGGCCTGCATGTCCTCCCAGGCGCTGGGCAGGGGCAGCGGCACGCGTGCTTCAGCGGTGGCGCGGGCCTGGTCGAACAGCGGCAGCCGGTTCTCCACGCCGGAGATATCCCAGCGTGCACGATGGCGATGGCCGCTGAGCCCGCGCAGCGCACCGGCATCGGCCAGCAGGCCCTGCTGGCGGCGATCCAGGGCGGTGCGCTGGCACAGGTCGCCCACATCGTCGAACGGGCGCCGTGCACGTTCGCGCATGATGGCCTGTACAGCCGCTTCATTGCAGCCGTCGACCAGGCGCAGGCCGAGCCGGATCGCGGCCGCGCCCCTGCTGAAATCCAGCGTGCAGTCCCAGTCGCTGTGGCGCACGTCCACGGGAAGCACGCGGATGCCATGCCGGCGCGCGTCCTGCAGCAGCTGGTCGGGGCTGTAGAAACCCAGCGGCTGGCTGTTGATCAGGCTGGCGGTGAACGCGGCCGGATGGTGGCATTTCAGCCAGCAGCTGTTATAGGTCAGCAGGGCGAAGCTGGCGGCGTGGCTTTCCGGGAAACCGTAATCACCGAACCCCTTGATCTGCTCGAACAGGTGCTCACCGTATTCGCGGCTGAAGCCGTTTTTCAACATGCCTGCCAGCAGTTTTTCACGATGCGGTTCCAAGCCGCCACGGCGTTTCCAGGCCGCCATCGAACGGCGCAGGGCATCGGCCTGGCCAGGCGTGTAACCGGCTGCTTCGACCGCCAGCTGCATCACCTGTTCCTGGAACAATGGCACGCCCAGCGTGCGTGCGAACACGCGTTCCAGCTGCGGTGGGTAGAGCGGGTTGTCCGGGTCGTTCAACGCGTCCGGTCCCTGTTCGCGCAGGATCCGGCGCCGCTCCAGATAGGGGTGCACCATGTCGCCCTGGATCGGGCCAGGGCGCACGATTGCCACCTCGATCACCAGGTCATAGAACGTGCGTGGCTGCATGCGCGGCAGCATCGCCATCTGTGCGCGCGATTCGATCTGGAACACGCCGATGGTGTCGGCGGCGCAGATCATGTCGAAGGTCTTTGCATCCTTGGGCGGGATCGCATCCATGCGTCCTTCATGCAGGCCATGCTGTTTCAGCATGGCCAGGCACTTGCGGATGGCGGTAAGCATGCCCAGCGCCAGGCAGTCGACCTTCATCAGGCCGGTGGCATCCAGATCGTCCTTGTCCCATTGGATGACGGTGCGGTCGGCCATCGCCGCGTTTTCCACCGGCACCAGGGTCGACAGGGGATGTTCGGAAATCACGAAACCGCCGGGGTGCTGCGACAGGTGGCGCGGGAAGTCGATCAGCTCGGCGGTCAGCGCCAGCAGGCGCCGCATCAAGGGCGTGTCCGGATCGAAACCGCGCTCGCGCAGGGTTTCCGGCAATGGGATGTTGCCGCCCCAGTGGTCCATCGCCGCGCCCAGTTCGTTGACCTGGTCCATCGGCAGGCCAAGTGCACGCGCCACGTCGCGGATCGCGCTGCGGCCACGGTAGCTGATTGCCACCGCGGTCAGTGCGGCGCGCTCGCGGCCATAGCGCTTGAACACGTACTGCAGCACTTCCTCGCGGCGCTCGTGCTCGAAATCGATGTCGATATCCGGTGGCTCGTCGCGCTCGGCGGAGATGAAGCGCTCGAACAGCAGGTTGCTGCGTGCCGGGTCGATCTCGGTCACGCCCAGCACGAAGCACACCGCGGAGTTGGCCGCCGAGCCGCGGCCCTGGCAGAGGATGTCCTGGCTGCGCGCGAAGCGCACGATGTCCTGCACGGTGAGGAAGTACGAGGCGTAGTTCTTCTGCTTGATCAACGCCAGTTCGTGTTCGATCTGCTCGCGTTGTTTCGGTTCGATGCCGCCTTTCCAGCGCCAGGGAATGCCACGCTCGACCAGCACGCGCAGCCAGCTGTCCGGGTCATGCCCCTCGGGCACCAGCTCGCGTGGGTAGGTGTACTGCAGCTGTTCCAGGGTGAAGTGGCATCGCTCGGCGATGCGCAGGGTCTCGGCCAGCAATTCGGGCGGATACAGTTGGGCCAGCGCGGTGCGCGGACGCAGATGGCGCTCGCCGTTGGGGAACAGGCGCCAGCCAGCCTCGGCCACGCTGCAGCGGTGGCGGATCGCGGTCAGGGTGTCCTGCAGGGCGCGGCGGCGGCGCACGTGCATGTGCACGTCGCCACTGGCGACCAGCGGCAGGCGGTGGCGTTGGCCGAAGGCCTGCAGCTGCTGCAGGCGGCGTGCGTCGTCGTGTTCGTGGTGCAGCTCCACCGCCAACCACAGCCGATCATTGAAGCCGGCGCGCAGCAGTTCCAGGTCGGTGGCGGCCGGTTGCCGGTCCAGCCACAGGCACAGCAGGCCGTCGGGCAGGCCGAGCAGATCCTCGCGCAGGCAGCGGTACTCGCCCTTGGCTGCGCGCCGCCGGCAGGTGGTGATCAACTGGCAGAGCCCGGCATAGGCGGCCTGGTCGGTGCACAGCAGGGCCAGCTTCGGCCCGTCCTCGACCTGGAATTCGGCGCCGACGATCAGCGCCACGCCATGCGCCTTCGCCGCCTGCCAGGCGCGCACGATGCCGGCCAGCGAGCATTCGTCGGTGATCGCCAGTGCCCGGTAACCCTGGCCAGCGGCGCGCGCGAACAGTTCTTCGGCGATCGAAGCACCGCGCTGGAAACTGAAGGCCGACAGGCAGTGCAGTTCGGCGTAGCCGGGCAGTTCGCTGTGCATGGCGGCTCAGCCGAACCAGCCGTGCAGCATCCACGGCGCATGCGGATCGTTGCGCTCACGGAAGGCCCAGCCGCGCTGGCCGTGTGCGGTTTCCACCACGTAGTAGTCGCGGCGTGCGTCGGCCTGGTCCCACCAGCCCGATTCGATCCGCTCCGGCCCGGCGACGATGCGCAGGCGCGGGTCACGCAACGGTTGTGGGGTGTCCAGCAACCAGCCGGGGCGCAGTGGCCAGTACGACGGGGGCTTGGCCGGTGGCTGGGTGCCACTGGCGCGTTCGGGGCGATGGTCGGCCTGCACCGCCAGCGGCTGCACGGCGTCATCACCCAGCCGCGCACGCAGGCGCTCGCGCAGCTGGTTCCAGGGCATCGCCTGCGCCGGCCGGGTATCGAACAGGTCGCGCGCGGCGGGCACGAACGGTGGCAGCTGCTCGGCCTGCAGGCGCAGTGCGCGGCTGCCGGCCGGCAGGGCGAACGCTTCCATGCGGTTGCGTGCGATCTCGAACAGCAGCGCAGGATCGCGTTCGGGGGCCAGCAGGCCGATGGTCAGCACGCTGGCCGGCAGCAGGTCGTGCTCGAAATGCAGGTCGAAGCGCTGCACGCCGCCATCGCGCGAACACAGGAAGGCGGCCAGGTCCAGCAGCAGGCGGCGCAGCGGGAACAGCAGGGCCTGGCTGGATTCGATCTCGTATTCGAATTCGATGCGCGCATCGAAACGGTCCGGTGGCTGGTAGTAGCGCAGCGGCGCGGTGGGCAGGCCGCGCAGTGCATCCAGCTGCTGCAGTACCTCCGGTGCGAAGCGCCGGGCCAGGCTGTCACGCGGCAGCTCGAGCACCGCACCCAGCGTGCGCAGGCCGGAACGGCCGAGCACGGTCACCGCGTCGCTGGGCAGGCCGCAGCGCGGCAAGGGTAGCTGCGCCAGTGCCGCTGGCAGCTGCTGCGCATCGATGCCGAGGCCGTCGTGGACGTTGGCCAGCACGCGCGCGGCATGTGCCGTGGGGGCGGCCACCAGGCGGTGGCGGAAACCGAGTTCATGCAGTTCGTTGCGCAGGCGCTTTTCGATCGTCAGCCAGTCACCGAACAGGGCACGGCTGGCGCCGATTTCCAGCACCAGTGCATGCGGGAAATCGAGGCTGACCTGCGAGCTGTAGGCGTAGGCCCAGCTGGCCAGCAGCTGCCGGGTGTGCTGTTCCGCGTCAGGGTCGTAGTCGTGCAGGTGCATGTCCTGCACCAGCACCTGCGCAGCCGACAGCAGCATGCCCGGGCGCAGCCCTGCTGCGCGCGCGGCCGGGCTGACCGCACGCAGCACGCGGCGCTGCGCTGGGCCCTGCAGCAGCACCAGTGGCCGCTGGGGGTCCGGCTGCAGGCGCAGCACGCTGTCCAGCGCCAGCTGCGGCAACAACAGGCAGGCCCAGTGCATGGCGCGGCCTCAGTGGGTGATGGCCAGTGGCAACGGCTGCGCGGGTGGCAGGCCGCCACGGCACTTCAGCACCCTTACCTGGCCGTGGTCGAGCTGCAGGCGCAGGCTGGCCGGGGAGGGGTTGCGCGCTGCCTGCGCCTCGCGGAACACGAAGCCCAGGCACTGGCCGCTGTCGGCGGCGACCTGCAGCCGGCGCAGGGCGCGATCGTCGGCCTGGTGCGGCCAGCACAGCACCGCCGCGCAGGCGGCAGAGCGCAGGCATTGTTCGGCCGCCCACAGCGCCTGCTTCGGCGCAGCGTGGATGATCTGCAGCTGGGCCAGATCCAGCCCGGCCGCGGCCCAGGCCGGGGCATGCGGGCGATAGGGTGGGGCGACCAGCACGATCGGGCGGTCGCGCTGGCTCAGCCTGGCCAGCGCCGGCCAGACCAGTGCCAGTTCGCCAACGCCCGGCGCCGCGTGCAGCACCTCGCACAGCCCGCTGGCCGGCCAGCCGCCGCCGGGCAGGCGTGCGTCCAGCACCGGGTGGCCGCTGGCCAGGTGGTCGCTGGCCGGCCCCTGGCGGGCCGGGCCGCGCCACAACTGGCGGCCGTCCAGCAGCCGGTCGAGGGCGACGACGGCGCCCATCAGCCGGTCCTCCAAGGGAGGCGCCGGGCGGGCTGGAAGCGGCAGGAACGGGCGGAAACGACAGGCATGGAGCGAGTATCGGCGGGCTGGTATCAGGGGCTGAGACCAGACATGCTACTCGCCTTGTGAGTAGAATTACTAATGAAATTAGCGGGCCGGGTTTCAGGTTGCTGAAGTGGAAAAGGAGTGCCGAGCCAGGTCGGCACCCACAGGGCCCGGTTACGGGCGGACCGGCAGCGCGACCGGGCGCAGCGGCGCGGCATCGCCGCCGCGGATCTTCAGCGGGCCGCCAATGAAGGCGAACTCGTAGACCTTGTCGCGGGCCAGTTCATCCAGCGCCACCAGTTCGATGATCGGCGCGCCCTGCTGGGCCAGCAGGTAGGTGTGCAGCGGCACGTAGTCGTCGGCCACCTCCGAGGGGAAGGTCTCGAAGCTCAGGTTGTCGGCGCCGACGATCATCGCGCCGCTGTCCTCAACCAGGAAGCGCGCCGCGTCCAGGCCCATGCCCGGCGGGTTGGCCATGTAGGCCTTGGGCTGTTCGAACAGGCGCATGCGGCCGGTACGGATCAGCACCACATCGCCCTGCTGCAGCTTCACCCGCTGGCGTGCCAGCGCATCCTTCAGGTCCTGGCGGGTGACGCGGTAGCTGTCCGGCAGCATGTCCACGCCCTTGGCGGCGGCCACGTCGATCAGTACGCCACGCGCGATCAGCGGCGGGAATTTCTCGATGCCGGTGACATTCCAGCCACGATCGCCGAGATGCTTGTCGGCCTCGAAGCCGTTCCAGATCTTTCCGTGGATGCCGAAGTGGTTCAGCGCATCGATGTGGGTGCCGGTGTGGCTGTACATCGAGAACGCGGTGCCGGTGTAGCTGCGGGTGAGGTTCATGCTCTCGCCCACGCCCATCGGATCATCCATCACCGTGCCGCGCGGGGTGTGGGTCATCCAGAACTGGTAGTGCGGGTCGCCGGCGTCCTGCCAGCTGGGCATGCCGACGTAGTAGTCGGTGGCCAGGTCATAGGCCTTGCCGCCGCTGACCCGCGACAGGATCGCCGCACGCGAGGCTTCGGTGATCAGGTTGAGCCGGCCGATCTCGTCCTTCGGCCCCCAGGGGCTGGTGCCGACCTGCTGGCCGGAGGGAACGCGTTCGTGCGCGGACACGGTGGTGGACGCCGCGGTGCCGGCCAGTAGCAGGGCCAGCGCGCTGGCCAGGATACGTGGGGTCATGGGGGAATCTCCTTGCAGGGTGGGGAGGGTGCGGCTCAGGCCGCGACCAGGGGCGCCAGGGCCTGGCGCAGTTGCGGCAGCGGCAGGGTCTGCAGGCGCAGGCCGTTGCCGCCGATCACGGTGGGAATGGAGCGGATGCCGAGGGCAGCGGCGTCGGCACGATCGGCCTGCACGCGCTGGCGCACTGCGTCGCTGCGCATGTGGTCAGCGAAGGCACCACGGGGATGGCCCAGTGATTCGGCGATATCCAGCAGCACTTCGGCGTCGCCGATGTTGCGGTGCTGGTGCAGGTGCGCCCATTGCACCGCGTCGAACATTGCGCCATGGGCATCATTGCCGCCGATCAACCCTGCGGCCTGGCAGGCCAGTGCGCCGAGCCAGCCGGAGGGATATTCGAAGTCCTGTGCGCGCATGCCTTCGATATCGATGCGCGCGCTGTCTTCATGCGCGGCGCAGTCGGTCCAGTGGCGCAGGATGATCGCCTTGGCGCGCTCCATCGAGCCGAACACCTCGACCATCTGCGCGCGCGAGTCCTGCAGCACGAAGCTGCGATGGCGCACCTGGATGCCGAGTTCGGCCGAGACCTGCTGCAGGCGCGGGGCCAGCACGAAGCACCAGCCGCAGACCACGTCGTGGAAGAAGTCGACCACCGGCGCGGCGGTGGCGGGGGAAGGAACGGGAGACATCTGCCTGCCATCGGTGAGAGGGGAGGCGGCAGATTAGGCAGCGCGGCGGGGCCGAAACAGCGCGCCGTGGGCAGCTCAGTTTTCGCTGGCGGTTACGAATCCAGGCCGGCGCAGCGGGGCAGCTCGGCGTGCAGGAAATCGATGAAGGCACGCACCTTGGGTTGCAGGTGGCGCGACGTGGGATAGACCGCATGCACGAAGCGTGGCGGATAGCGGTGGTCGGGCAGCACCTGTTGGAGTTCGCCACGGGCCAGCGCTGGTGCCGCCAGGAACGAGGGCAGGGCGCCGATGCCCATGCCGGCCACCAGCAGGTCGCGCAGCAGCAGGCTGTTGTTGACGGTGACGCGTGCCGGCAGGGTGATGGTCACCTGCCCATCCGGGCCGAGCAGCGGCCAGCTGCCGGGGGAGTCGGACAGGCTGTAGGCCAGCACACTGTGCACCTGCAGATCGTCCACCGACTGCGGTGCTGGACGCTGCCGCAGGTAGGACGGGGCAGCGCACAGCACCTGTTGCAGCGAGGCAAGCCGGCGCGCCACCAGTCGCGAGTCGTCCAGCTCGGCACGCAGCCGCAACGACACATCGAAACCCTCACCGACCGCATCGAGCAGGCGATCTTCCATCACCAGGTCCAGCGACAGCTGTGGATGCTGTTGCAGGAAGCGTGGCAGCAGCGGCGACAGCGTGCTCAGTGCGAACGACTGCGGTGCATTGACACGCAGGCGCCCGGCCACCTCGCCACGCTGTTCGGCGATGCCACGTTCCAATGCGTCCAATTCGTCGAGCAGGCGGCAGCATTCGCGGTAATAGGCGTGGCCGGTCTCGGTCAGGCTCATGCGCCGCGTGGTCCGCTGCAGCAGCACCACGCCCAGGTGCGTTTCCAGCGCGCGCAACTGCTTGCTCAGCCCGGCCGGCGACATGCCCAGGTCTTCGGCAGCGCGGGCCAGCCCGCCGCGTTCGACGATGCGGCGGAAGGCGCGCATCAGGTTGAAGGAATCCATGCCGGTACCGGGCGCGATGAGGGCGCCATTGTAGATCCACGCCATCCGTGGGTGGGGGAAACGCGGTGTCGGCCAAAGGGGGGATATCCACCGAGGCGGGGCGGGTTGCGCCGTTTGTTCAAGCCCGCAACCGTCGTGCCGCGCCAGCATGCAGGCCCCTCACGTTCCGGGTTGCCCATGAAACACTGGATCCTCCGCCTGTATGCCCCGCTGTTCCTGCTCGGTTTCGTTGCCGCCGCCGTCGTCTGGGTCGGCCACCTCCATGGCGATCCGCTATGGCTGCTGGCCTTGCTGGCGGTCGCCATCGCGGTTTCGTTCGCTGCCGAACGTGCCTGGCCGTATGACCCCGCGTTCAACCACGACCACGGCGACAGTCTGCGTGACACCCTGCATGCACTGGTCAACGAAAGCCTGAACCTGCTGTCGATCGCTGCGGTGCCGCTGCTGGCAGCGCTCCTTCCGTGGCAGCTGTGGCCGCTGCAGTGGCCGTTCGTTCTGCAGGTACTGCTGGCCATCGTCTGCGCCGACCTTGGCATTACCCTGGTGCACTACGCCAGCCATCGCATCGGCTGGCTGTGGCGGTTGCACGCGGTGCATCACAGCGTCACCCGCATGTACGGCTTCAACGGCTTGATGAAGCATCCGCTGCACCAGGCGGCCGAAGCAGTGGGCGGCGTACTGCCGCTGCTGCTGTTGGGCCTGCCGATGCCGGTGGCTGCGGTGCTGGCCTTCGCCATTGCCATCCAGCTGCTGCTGCAGCACTCCAACGTGGACATGCGCCCGGGCCTGCTGGGCCGGGTGATGGCGTGGGCGCCGCTGCACCGCTTCCACCACATGCGTTACGGCACCGCTGGCGACGTCAACTTCGGCCTGTTCCTGACCGTCTGGGATCACCTGCTGGGGACCGCCTTCGATGCGCCGGGCTATCGGCTGCAGCAGCGCGACCTCGGCATCGGCAGCCAACCGGACTATCCGCGCGATTATCCGGGACAGCTGCTGGCGCCGTTCCGCGAACTGCCGCATGGCGAGGTGCCGGAGCTGCCGGAAGGTCTGCGCAGGCGCGGATGATGGGCCGTGTCAGGCCGCGTGAAGCTGCAGGCCCTGCAGCTGCGCGGCACCGATACCGAACATGCGGCGCAGGCTGCGCGACAGATGGGCCAGATCGGCGAATCCAGCGGCATGCGCACTGTCGGTCAGGGTGTGCCCGCGCAGATGATGCATGAGTGCGCGGCGCAGCCGCTGCCACAGCACCCAGCCGCGCAGGGTCACTGCCAGCTCGGACTGGAAACGCCGGTGCAGCTGGCTGGTCGACAGGTGCGCCGCCCCGGCGATATCGGCGGCCGGCACCGGGCCGGGCAGGTGCTGGGCGATACGGGCCAATGCCGCCTGCACGCGGCGGTCCAGCGGTTGCGGGCGGCTCAGCCGTGGCAGCCAGCCGTGCAGTTCCAGCGCGTTGCCCGGCAGTGCGTGCAGGTATTGCTGGATCTGTGCGGGATTGGCATGCGTCGGCTCAAGGAACACCGTGCAGCCTGCTTCTGGCGCTAACAGGATCGCGTGCGGCTGGAATGACGGCAGCCACAGCCGCTGGCCTTGCTGCTGCACGCCATCGACCTCGACCTTCCAGGCTGCGCCGTCGCTGAGCAGCAGTTGATGGGCGTAGTGCGCGTGCGCGGCGCTGTCACCGGCATGACCCTGCAGCACGGCCACGTGAGCATCCAGCAGCAACGTGCCATTCCAGGGCAGGGCGGGGGAGGACATTGAGGGATTGTAGATCCACGCCATGCGTGGATGAATCTCAATCGAAATCGATTATTTCGACAGACGGATTCACGGCGTCCCCGCAACCGGCCCCCACCCCCGCCAACCCACAGGAAGCCCGCTTTTGCTTCGGCTGTTGCTTCTGAGGTTGCCGGCCAGCGGCCGGCACTACCGCGGGTGCCGGGCGCCGCCCGGCCGTGCGCCCCCTCAGCGCCCGTGCGGATCCGGCCGGTGATGCACGTATTCAACCACGGTGCCATCGGGATGCACCGCATTGAACGCCGCCCCGGTCGGGACTACCTGCAGCGGGAAGATGATCTCGGCGCCGGCGGCGACCAGTTTGTCGTGATAGGGCCGAACGTCATCGACCAGCAGTGTCCCCGTGGTCGAGGTGAACGGTGCCAGTGCCGCCTGGCTGCCTTCGATCAGCAGGAAGGCGCCGACCATCGCCAGGCGCAGCCCGGCTTCCGGGAACGGGAACCCCGCATCGGCTACCACGCCCTGCAACTGCTCGTAGAACGCCACGCTGCGCTCCAGCTCGCCCGGGGCCACGAACACCCGGATCAGCACGCGCGGTGCGCGCTGGCTGGAGGTGTCACAGCGGTCGCGCCAGAGATGATCGAAGTCGCGATGTACGGTCATGGGCTCGATTCGTGGCCAGGGATCTCCATTATCAGCAGCCTCGCGCGGCGCGCTGATGACCGCCAGTGATGGCCTGATAGCCATTGGCCGGGTTGCCCCTGTGACTTAGGTCCTGTTGACAGGTGTGAACGCCCTCGCACAATCTTCACAGGATTGGGTCGCCCTGCGCGGCCCGGGCAGGCAGGTTGTCACGCCGGGAGGAGGGTCCCGCGCGCAGACCGGCCCGTCCATCGGCCTGCGGGGCGTTGCCTGGCAACCCCTGCGCGGCATGAACGCTGCACCCTTCGGCGGCACTTTCCCTGGACCGATTGCCTTGGCAACGGAATTACGCCTGCCGATGAAAACGTTTACAAAACCGCTTGCACTGTCTCTGGCCCTGTCTGCCGCACTGGCCGCTCCGGCCTGGGCCGACCCGACCGCGTTCACTGTGCTGACCCTGGAACAGGCGCCCCACGCCGAGGCGATGCCGGCGCTGGCCGCGCAACTGAAGAGCCTGAAGGTGGACGCGGTGAGCGTGCGCCAGGTGCAGCGCGGCATCGGCCAGGTCGATCCGCTGCAGGTGCTGGCCGATGGCCTGGGCTACGAGTACCGCTTCATTGCCGCCGGCAAGGACGATGGCCAGACCCAGCGCGGCCAGGCTGTTCTGACCCGGCTGCCGATCGCCGCTGAATCCGGCCCCGACCAGCCGGGCCTGAACTACCTGCGCCTGGACGACGGCCGCCACACTGTGGCGGTCTATACCGATGCCGGTGCAGGTGCGGCGCAGCTGCCGGCGCTGGTCACCCGTTCGCGGCTGGGTGCACCGGCGGTGCTGCTCGGCGCGGTGGCCGGTGAATCGGCCAAGGCCGCAGGCTTCGATCCGGCGCGTGTGGCGCTGGAAGCCGATGCCAGCTATTTCAGCGACGGCTTCCAGGCCGCCAGCAGCGCGCCGTTCAAGGTGGAAGGCAGCACGCTGCGTGCCACCCTGCTGACCCTGGCCTATGCCGCCGACAAGCACGGCGACACGCCGTGGATGGACACCACGCTCAACGCCGATGCGCGCGCTGCGCTGCTGCTGAAGGCGATGACCGAGGATGAGAAGTTCCAGATGCTGCACAGCTACTTCGGGCTGGGCAAGGACGGCGGCCCGCTGCCGGAAGGTGCGGTCGGTTCGGCCGGCTTCGTGCCGGGCGTACCGCGGCTGGGCATCCCGTCGCAGCAGTCGGCCGACGCCGGTGTCGGCGTGACCAATCCGGGGGGCATCCGCCCGGGCGACTTCGCCACGGCGATGCCATCGGGCCCGTCCACCGCATCGAGCTGGAACCGCGAAGTTGCCTTCGCCGGTGGCGCCACGATGGGCCGCGAGGCGTGGCAGCAGCGCTTCAATATCCTGCTGTCGGGCAGCGTCAACCTGCAGCGTGACCCGCGCAACGGCCGCAACTTCGAGTACGCCGGCGAAGACCCGCTGCTGGCCGGCTCGATGGTTGGCGCGCTGATCCAGGGCGTGCAGAGCCAGCACGTGATCTCCTCGATGAAGCACTTCGCGCTGAACGACATGGAGACCCGTCGCAACTTCCACGACGTGCGCATCGGCGAACAGGCCATGCACGAGTCGGACCTGTTGGCCTTCGAGATCGCGCTGGATGCCGGTCGCCCGGGCGTGGCGATGTGCTCGTACAACAAGATCAACGGCACCTACGGCTGCGAGAACGGCTACCTGATGAACCAGGTGCTGAAGCAGGAATGGAAGTTCCCCGGTTTCGTGATGTCCGACTGGGGTGGCGTGCACAGTGGCTCGAAGGCTGCGCTGGCCGGCCTGGACCAGCAGTCGGCCGGTGAGGTGTTCGACGCGGCGGTGTTCTTCGATGAACCGCTGCGCCTGGCCGTGCATGGCGGCGTGGTGCCGCAGGCGCGCCTGAACGACATGGTGGCGCGCATCCTGCGCACGATGTTCCTGCATGGCAACTTCGACAACCCGCCGCAGCACCAGAAGGTGGATGCCGAGGCCGGCTTCGCCGTTGCCCAGCGCACGGTGGAGGAGGGCAGCGTGCTGCTGCGCAATGAGGGCAACCTGTTGCCGCTGGCCGACAGCGTGAAGCGCATCGTCATCATCGGCGGCCATGCCGACAAGGGCGTGATCGGTGGCGGTGGTTCATCGATGGTGGGCGTGACCGCCAAGGGCACCAACGCGGTGCCCGGCGTGATGCCGACCACCTGGCCGGGCCCGGTGATCTTCCATCCGTCCTCGCCGCTGGAATCGCTGCGTGCGGCGCGCCCGGACGCGACTATCACGTATGTGGATGGCACCAACGCCGCTGCTGCGGCCAAGGCGGCCGCGCAGGCGGATGTGGCCATCGTGTTTGCCACGCAGTGGGCTGCCGAATCGGTGGACCTGCCGGACATGCAGCTGCCGGACAACCAGGATGCCCTGATCTCGGCAGTGGCCAAGGCCAACCCGAAGACCGTGCTGGTGCTGGAAACCAACGGCCCGGTGCGCACACCGTGGCTGGCGCAGGTGCCGGCGATGCTGCAGGCCTGGTACCCGGGCATCCGCGGTGGCGAAGGCATTGCCGCACTGCTGACCGGCCAGGTCAATCCGTCCGGCCGCCTGCCGGTGACCTGGGTGACGGACGAATCGCAGCTGCCGCGCCCGCACATCGACGGCCTCGGCTTCAAGCCGGCCAAGCCGTTCGGTGATGTGTTCGATTTCGATATCGAAGGCGCCAACGTCGGCTACAAGTGGATGGCGGCCAAGGGCCTGACCCCGACCTTCGCCTTTGGCCATGGCCTGTCCTACACCTCGTTCGCCTATGACAACCTGAAGGTGAGCGTGGAAGGTTCGCGCCTGGTCGCCAGCGTCGACATCCGCAACACCGGCAAGCGCGCCGGTGCCGACGTGGCCCAGCTGTACCTGAAGCTGCCGGCCGGCAGCACCACGCCGATCCGCCTGATCGGCTATGACAAGGTGACCCTGCAGCCGGGCGAACAGCGCCGCATCCGCATCGAAGCCGAGCCGAAGACGCTGGCCCACTACGATGCACAGGCGCGCCAGTGGAAGATCGATGGCGGCACCTACCAGGTGCAGCTGTCGCGCAACGCCGCCGAACCGCTGCAGACGGTGGACGTGCAGCTGGTGGAGCAGGTGCTGCGCTGAGGCTTGAAGGCACGGCCCGCAAGGGCCGTGCCTGAAAAAGGGGACGGAGGGGATTAAGTCGTTTATGCATAAACGACTTAATCCCCTCCGTCCCCTTTTCATATGGCGAACCACCCGCGCAGGAAATCGATCAGCTGCCGCACCTTCGGCGAGGGCTGCGTGCTGTGCGGGTAGACCGCGTACACGCTCTGCTGCGGGAAGCGGTGCTGGCGCAGCACCGGGCGCAGGCGGTCCTGGGCCAGGTCGTCCTCGATCAGCCAGCGTGGCAGCACGGTGACCCCGGCGCCGGCCACGGCGAAGGCGCGCAGGCTGCTGGCGCCATCCACGCGCACCACTGCATTGCCCGGGTTGGTGGCAAACAAGGCGTCGCTGCCGTCGGGCGCGACCACCGGCACGTCGGCCAGGCGCGGGTAACCCAGGCGGGGCAGGGTGCCCAGTTGCACGGGGTCGTTGGCCGCATCGGCAGAGGGCAGGCGTGCCAGCAGGGACGGAGCCGCCACCGCGCACAGCGGGTGCCGTTCCAGTTCACTGGCATGCAGGCCCGAATCGGGCAGACGGCCGAGACGGATCGCCAGGTCGAAGCGCTCGGGAATCAGGTCTGCCGGCGCGGGAGACGTGGACAGATGCAGCTGCAGGGCCGGATGCCGCGCACGGAAGGCTTCCAGTGCGGGAATCAGGCGAAGCTGCGCGTACTCCGGGGTGGTGGTCAGGCGCAGCACACCCTGCAGCTGGTGCTGGTCGCGCCGCGCGGCATCGATTGCCGCCTGCGCGGCATCCAGCGCCTGTACGCAGTGCTGCAGGAACTGTTCGCCAGCGTCGGTCAGGGCCAGGTGGCGGGTACTGCGCAGCAGCAGGGTCACGCCCAGCTCCTGCTCCAGCCGCTTCAGGTTGAAGCTGACCACCGCACGGCTCAGGCCGAGCCGATCGGCCGCTGCGGTCAGGCTGCCGGCCTCGACCACGGCACGGAAGATATCGAAGCGATCGAGGCTGACCATGGCGATTCATTGTCAAAACAGATTTGACAGTGTTGCAGGTGTTGTCGTGTTTTTCCAACAAAGCCCGGACGGCATGCTGGACGCTTCCTTGCTGGAGCGCCGCCGATGCCGTCCCCCCGCCTGCGCCATGAGGCGATCTTCCTGCTGGTGTTCGCCCTGGATCTGGTCAACATGTTCATCGCCACGGTGGCCTATCCGGCACTGGCAGCGGAACTGCACGCTGATGTCGGTACCCTGGCCTGGGTGGGCACCGCCTACATGCTGGGCCTGAGCGTGGTGATTCCGCTGGCGCCCTGGTTGGCCGCGCGCTGTGGTGAGCGTCGCCTGCTGCTGGTGGCGTTGCTGTTGTTCGCGGTTGCCGCTGTGCTGGCCGGCGCCGCACCGGGTATCGGCTGGCTGCTGGGCTGGCGCCTGCTGCAGGGGCTGGCCGGTGGCCTGCTGATTCCGGTGGCACAGGCGGCAGCGTACCGACAGTGCACGCCGGACCAGCGTGGCGCGCTGACCCGCCGCATCCTGCTGGTGGCGCTGCTGGTGCCCGCACTGGCGCCGGCGCTGGGCGGGTTGCTGGTGCAGTGGTTGTCCTGGCGCGGCGTGCTCTGGGCCAGCCTGCCGTTGGCGGTGGTGGCGATCGGCCTGGTGCTGGCCTGGATGCCGGCCGATGGCGCGCGCAGTGCGCCGCGCCTGCAGGCCTATGCGCTGTCCACCGCGATGCTGGCGCTGGGCGCGCTGCTGCTGGCGCTGACCTGGCTGGGTGAACCCGGCCATCGGGCCGCCGGTGCCGTACTGCTGTTGATCGCAATGCTGTTGGCGGCGGTCCACCTGCGGCATGCACGGCAGCAGGCGCAGCCCCTGCTGCGCTGGTCGCTGCTGTCCCATCGGGGCCTGCGCCTGGCGATGCTGGTCTATCTGGCAGTGCCCGGTGTGTTCATCGGCAGCCAGCTGGTCAGTACCCTGCAGCTGCACCAGGCCGGTTACAGCGCGGCACGCATCGGCGCGTTGATGCTGCCCTGGGCGCTGGCCTCGGCCATTGCGATCACGGCCAGCAAGCGCCTGCTGGCGCGCTTCGGCCCGGCCACGGTACTGCGTACGGGCATGCTCCTGCAGGCCAGCGGCCTGCTGTTGATGGCGCTGCTGCCGCAGCCGGCCTTCGCGTTGGCCGGGCTGCTGTTCGCGCTGATGGGCGCCGGCGGCAGCCTGTGCAGCAGCACCGCGCAGACGCTGGCCTTCCATGGGGTCGAGGGCGAAGCATTGGGCGATGCCAGCGCACTCTGGAACCTCAACCGCCAGCTCAGCTTCTGCCTGGGCACCGCGGCCATCGCGCTGCTGCTGGCATTGGCCATGCAATGGCTGCCGGCCCACGCCACCGGCATGGCGCTGGGTCTGGCCGCGGTACTGACCCTGCTGCCGATGGCGCTGCTGCGCCGGCCGCAGTTGCTCACCCTTTCGCAACCGGAGAACATCTGATGGATACCACCGCAGAACATGAAATCCACCACCTGCACGACAAGCTGCAGGCCTGGTTCCGTGCCGATGTCGGCGCCGATGCGCTGGAGGATCTGATGGCGCACTTCAGCGCGGACTTCAGCATGGTCGGCATCGCGGGTCGCCGATTGGATCGGCAAGCCGTGCAGGCGTTGTTCGCGGGCGGTCACGGCGCGCGCCCCGGGCTGCGGATTTCCATCGACGCCGTGCACGCGGTGGAAGCGCCTTCACCGCTGGCGGTGCTGCGCTATCGCGAAGGGCATTCGCTCGATGGCGGCACGCCTGCATGGCGGGAGTCACTGGCGGTGCTGCGGCAGGAAGAGGGTCGCTGGCGCTGGCTGGCACTGCATGAGGTGGTGGTGGCCTGATGTTGTAGAGCCGAGCCTACGCTCGGCTGCTCTTCGGGTAGGTCGCGGCGGTCTGAGCCGAGCGTGGGCTCGGCTCTACAGGACGCACTGCTCCCACATTGGCCGCACATGTGCCATCAGTCCTGCCTGCATCCACCGCAGAATGCAAAGCCCGCACACACTTCATGGCTCGGGGCAGGAGTAGGCTTGGAGCTTTCCTGCCGGGAGGGGTTGTCCATGCGTGTGCGTGCCGTCGCTGTAGCCATTGCCCTTTGCCTGTCCAGCGCCGTGCTGGCCGCCGATACCCCGCCGATGACCCCGGACATCAGCGGCAAGCCCTTCGTTGCCCCCGATGTCGGTCGTGACTACGACAAGCGCGTGGTGATGGTGCCGATGCGTGATGGCACCAAGCTGTATACGGTGATCGTGGTGCCCAAGGGTGCCCGCAATGCCCCGATCCTGCTGACCCGCACCCCCTACGACGCTGCTGGCCGTGCCAACCGCAGTGACTCGCCGCGCATGCGCGACCTGCTGCCACAGGGCGACGAGGTGTTCGTCGACGGCGGCTACATCCGCGTGTTCCAGGACATCCGTGGCAAGTACGGCTCCGAAGGCGATTACGTGATGACCCGGCCGCTGCGCGGGCCGTTGAACAACACCAGGGTGGATCACTCCACCGACGCCTGGGACACCATCGACTGGCTGGTGAAGAACGTGCCGGAGAGTAACGGCAAGGTCGGCATGCTCGGCTCGTCGTACGAGGGTTTCACCGTGGTGATGGCGCTGACCGACCCGCACCCGGCACTGAAGGTGGCCGCGCCGCAGAGCCCGATGGTCGATGGCTGGATGGGTGACGACTGGCTCAACTACGGTGCGTTCCGCCAGGTCAACTTCAACTATTTCGCAATGCAGACCGAGAAGCGCGGCAAGGGCACGCCGCTGCCCAGCCTCGGCTATGACGACTACAGCACCTTCCTGCGCCTCGGTTCGGCCGGTGACTACGCGCGTTTCACCGGCGTGGACCAGCTGACCTGGTGGAAGAAGCTGGTCGAGCACCCGGCCTATGATGGTTTCTGGCAGGGCCAGGCGCTGGACGCGGTGATGGCCAAGACACCGTTGAAGGTGCCGACCATGTGGCTGCAGGGCCTGTGGGACCAGGAAGACATGTGGGGTGCCAACCACGCCTACCAGGCGATGGAAGGGCGCGACAGCGGCAACAACCGCAACTATCTGGTGATGGGCCCGTGGCGGCACAGCCAGGTGAACTACGGCGGCAGCGAGCTGGGTGCGCTGAAGTTCGATGGCGATACCGCGCTACAGTTCCGTCGCGATGTGCTCAAGCCGTTCTTCGACCAGTACCTGGTGGATGGCGCGCCGACGGCCGATACGCCGCCGGTGCTGATCTACAACACCGGCGAAAACCACTGGGACCGCCTGAAGGGTTGGCCGCGCAGCTGCGACAAGGGCTGTGCCGCCAGCAGCAAGCCGCTGTACCTGCGCGCCGGCGGCAAGCTGGCGTTCCAGGCACCGGCGGCGGGCGAGGGGGACTTCGAGGAATACGTGTCCGACCCGGCCAAGCCGGTACCGTTCGTGCCGCGCCCGGTCCGCTTCGGCGACCGCGACATGTGGACCACCTGGCTGGTCAAGGACCAGCGATTCGTTGATGGCCGCCCGGACGTGCTGACCTTCATCACCGAACCGCTGACCGCGCCGCTGCGCATTGGCGGCGCGCCGGTGGTGCACCTGCAGGCTTCGACCAGTGGCACCGACAGCGACTGGGTGGTGAAGCTGATCGACGTGTATCCGGACCAGGAAGCGTCGACGCCGGAGATGGGTGGCTACGAGCTGCCGGTGTCGCTGGCGATCTTCCGTGGCCGTTACCGCGAAAGCTTCAGCGATCCGAAGCCGCTGGCCGCCAACCAGGTGCTGCCGTACCGCTTCGACCTGCCCAACGCCAACCACACCTTCCAGAAGGGCCATCGGGTGATGGTGCAGGTGCAGTCCAGCCTGTTCCCCCTGTATGACCGCAATCCGCAGACCTACGTGCCGAACATCTACCTGGCCAAGCCGGGCGATTACCAGAAGGCCACGCAGCGGGTCTGGCACAGCGCAGCGCAGGCCAGTTACATCGATCTGCCGGTGTATTGAGGTTGATGAGTACGCCGGGTGCGCGATGCCCGGCGGCGGTAGTGCCGGCCGCTGGCCGGCATCCGCGACGGCGCGAGAGCGTGTCGACCAAGGTCGACACCTACCGGGGCTGAGTCATGACATGTCGAATCGGGCGGCTTTGGTAGTGCCGGCCGCTGGCCGGCATCCACGACGGCGCGAGAGCGTGTCGACCAAGGTCGACACCTACCGGGGCTGAGCCATGGCATGTCGAATCAGGCGGCTTGGGTAGTGCCGGCCGCTGGCCGGCATCCACGACGGCGCGAGAGCATGTCGACCAAGGTCGACACCTACCGGGGCTGAGTCATGGCATGTCGAATCAGGCGGCTTTGGTAGTGCCGGCCGCTGGCCGGCTACCGCGACGATGCAGGAGCGTGTGGACCAAGGTCGACACCTACCGGGGCTGGCCATGACATGTCGAATCAGGCGGCTTTGGTAGTGCCGGCCGCTGGGCGGCATCCGCGACGGTGCAGGAGCGTGTGGACCAAGGTCGACACCTACCGGGGCTGAGTCATGGCATGTCGAATCAGGCGGCTTTGGTAGTGCCGGCCGCTGGCCGGCTACCGCGACGATGCAGGAGCGTGTGGACCAAGGTCGACACCTACCGGGGCTGAGCCATGGCATGTCGAATCAGGCGGCTTTGGTAGTGCCGGCCGCTGGCCGGCATCGGCGACGGTGCAGGAGCGTGTCGACCAAGGTCGACACCTACCGGAGCGGGGATCCTCACCCCACCTTCGAGGGGCCCGTACGCCAGCGGCTGGGGACCAGACCGAAGCGCTTGCGGAACGCGGCGGCGAAGTTGCTGGGGTGGCGGTAGCCGCTGGCGGCGGCGGCCTGCTCAACCGTCCATCCGTTTTCGCGCAGGCCCTGTTCGGCATGGCGCATGCGCTGTTCATGCAGGTAGTCGAACACCGAACTTCCATACTGCTGGGCAAAATGGCGGCGCAATGAGCTCGGGCTCATGCAGGCCAGCCGGGCCAGCTCGACCAGGCTGTGTGCATGGCTGGGGTCGTCATGCAGGTAACTGCGTACCCGTTCCAGGCGCTCGCGCTGGCCGGCACGCAGCGTGCGCACCGGGTCGGTCTGCAGATCCTCGGCCTGCAGGCCGAGGGCCAGCAGCTGCAATGCCACGCCTTCGCGCCACAGCGCGTCGATGCCGTCCTGCCACGGGCTGTCGAACAACTGGCCCAGCACCGGCAGCATGGCGTGGGGAATGGCCCAGTGGCGGCATTCCAGGTGCGTGCCAAGCGCTTTTTCCAGCTGTGGCATCTGGAAAACATCCGCGTCGATGCCACCCGGCACGATCACGCTGACCCCGCGCAGGCGCGTTTCGCCGGGGTGCGCGCCGGTCATCTCGATCTGGTCGCGATGGTGGGCGGTCATCGCGGTGCCGGCACGCAGGGTGAAACTTCCGCGTCGCGGGATACGCACGTCGACCTGACCCTGCAGCATCACGCGGATGGCGAGCCCGGGCCGCTGTTGCGCGGTCGCCACATAGGGGAACCGGTTATGCACGTCGGAGGCGATCAGGCTCATGCCACCGCGCATGAACTGTTCGTTGACTTCGCCGCGGCCGGCCCACTGGTCGTCGCGCAGGTGTTCCGGATCAGCGCGGTAATCGAAGCCGTGGCGTTGGCCGAAGCGGCGGTAATCGGCAAAGGTGAAGTATCGGGACATCGCTCGGCACGTACAGGAGGGGAGGCGCTGGCACCATGGCCCATGTGCTGCCCCGCGTAGCGGGCAGCCTGGAAGGCCGGAAAACGCCAGGTTGGAAAAAATGTGTCGAAGAAACTGGAAACGTTTCCCATTGTCGCTGCGAATCATTCGCAGGGGATTTGAATACGGTCAAACCGATTGGTCATTACGGCCAAGTTGAACGGGGTGCCGGACATACGCCAGCGTTTTGCCGCTATATCCGTACTTGATTCCCTACATGAACTTCGGTTGAGGTTTCATTGCTGGAACGATCATCCGCGGACAGGCTGTTGGTCTGCTCGTCACAGCGGCCGGCGTAGGGTGATGGATTGGCGGCCGCGCGCCGCATCGCTACCCCCACCGATGGAGAATGCAGATGATTGATTACCAGCTGACCGGCAAGACCGCGATCGTGACCGGCGGCGTGTCGGGCATCGGCCTGGCCGTGGCACAGACGCTGGCCGCATCCGGTGCCCGTATTTCGGTCTGGGACCTCAAGCAGGATGCGGTGGATGCCACCGTGGCGCGGTTGCGCAGCACCGGCGCACAGGCCATCGGCATCGCGCTGGACGTCACCGACGATGCAGCGGTGGAGGCGGCGGTGCAGCGCACGGTCAAGGAACTTGACGGCCTGCATGTGGCGGTCAACAACGCCGGTATCGGCGGGCCGGCGGCCAGCAGCGGCGACTATCCGATCGAGGGCTGGCAGCGGGTCATCGACGTCAACCTCACCAGTGTGTTCCTGTGCCAGCGGGCGCAGATCCAGGCAATGCGGGCCGCTGGAACCGGCGGCAGCATCATCAACATGGCCTCGATCCTGGGCCAGGTGGGCTATGCCGGTTCCACCGCTTATGCGGCGGCCAAGCACGGCGTGGTCGGGCTGACCCAGACCGCCGCGTGGGAACATGCGGCCGACGGCATCCGTGTCAACGCGGTGGGTCCGGGTTTCATCAGCACACCGCTGCTGGAGAAGATGGACCCGAAGGTGCGCGCCACGCTGGAAGGACGGCACGCGCTGAAGCGGCTGGGCACGGCCGAGGAAGTGGCGGCATTGGTGGCCTGGTTGGCCAGCGACGACGCCTCGTTTGCGACCGGCGCGTACTACGCCATCGATGGTGGCTACCTGGCGCAGTGATGCGTTGAACGCAGGGTGCGGTGCCGCCGGGTGTCGCCCGGCGCTACCGGGTGAACGGACTGTGGCGTGGCCTTCACCTCTGTGCCACGGGGGCCACGCGACGCTCCGGGAAAACCCCGGAGCTTGACCATGGAACTCACCCAGGATGTCTCGATCCTGCTGCGCGTTGCCGCAGCGATGCTGTTCGGCGGCGTGCTCGGCGTCGAGCGCGAGATGGGCAAGCACGCCGCTGGCCTGCGTACGCACATGCTGATCGCGGGGGCCGCTGCGCTGATCGTCGGCCTCGGCGACTCGGTGGCCGAGCATTTCCAGCAGGAGCGCTACCGCGACCTGCTGCAGGTCGATCCGGTGCGCCTGATCGAAGCGGTGGTGGCCTGTGTCGGCTTCGTTGCCGCTGGCACCATCCTGCGTGGGTCACGCGAGGACCAGGTCAGCGGCCTGACCACGGCCAGCTCGCTGATCATGGCAGCGGCCATCGGGATTGCGGTGGGGATCAGCAAGTACGTGATCGCCATCGGGGTGAGCGTGCTGTGCGTGCTGGTGCTGGCGGTGATGCGGCGGTTGGAGAAAAGGATTCCGTAGGGAAGGGCTAGTTGCCGGCCAGCGGCCGCCACTACCATGAGAGCCGTATGGTCGGACCAATATGAAGTCTAGCCCTATGGTCTAATAGGAACTTCGTCGGAGCGGCGGTTAAATCCGCTGCAAGTGGTCTGATCGAAATCATTATTGGTACGACCAATAATCGACAGCCACGGCGACCCACCGCCTGCGGTGGAGCACATCCCGCCCCAGTCGAGAGCCTTCATGCAGCCCTGGCAACACCTGTACGACCCCGCCGGCAACCTGTGGTTGTCCAGCCTGATCGCGCTGCTGCCGATCGCGTTCTTCTTCGTTGCCCTTGCGGTGCTGCGCATGAAGGGCTGGCTGGCCGGCACGATCACCGTGGCCATCGCGCTTGGCGTGGCCCTGTTGTTCTACCGCATGCCGTTGAGCCAGGCGCTGGGCGCGGCCGGTTTCGGCTTCGTCTACGGCCTGTGGCCGATCGCCTGGATCATCATCGGCGCGGTGTTCCTCTACAAGGTCTCGGTCAAGACCGGTCAGTTCGACATCATCCGCGCCTCGATCCTGTCGGTGACCGAAGACCAGCGCCTGCAGATGCTGATGGTTGGTTTCGCATTTGGTGCCTTCCTGGAAGGCGCGGCCGGCTTCGGTGCGCCGGTGGCGATCACGGCGGCGCTGCTGGTCGGGCTGGGCTTCAAGCCGCTGTATGCCGCCGGCCTGTGCCTGATCGTCAACACTGCGCCGGTGGCGTTCGGTGCGATGGGCATTCCGATCATCGTGGCCGGGCAGGTCACCGGCCTGGATGCATTCGAGATCGGCCAGATGGCCGGCCGCCAGCTGCCGTTCCTGACTGTGATCGTGCTGTTCTGGATCATGGCCATCATGGATGGCTGGCGTGGCATCAGGGAAACCTGGCCGGCGGTGCTGGTGGCCGGTGGCTCGTTCGCCATCGCGCAGTACCTCACCTCGAACTTCATCGGCCCCGAGCTGCCGGACATCACCGCCTCGCTGGCGTCGCTGGTGTGCCTGACCCTGTTCCTGCGCCGCTGGAAGCCGGCACGGATCTTCCGCTTCGATACCGAAACCAGCGCCGAGGCGGCCGCGCAGGCACTGGAGGCACCACGCTACAGCGTCGGCCAGATCGCCAAGGCGTGGTCGCCGTTCCTGATCCTCACCGCGATGGTCACGCTGTGGAGCATCAAGCCGTTCAAGTCGCTGTTCGCGGCAGGCGGCCCGTTGGAAGGCTGGGTGCTCAAGCTCCCGGTGCCGGGCCTGGACCAGAGGGTGCAGAAGATGCCGCCGATCGTCGACGCGCCGCTCAGCTATGAGGCGATCTACAAATTCGACTGGTTCTCGGCCACCGGCACCGCGATCATCCTTGCGGCGGTGATCGCGATCATCGCACTGCGCATGCCGGCCCGCTCGGCGCTGCAGACCTTCGGCGAAACCGTGCGTGAGCTGCGCATGCCGATCTACTCGATCGGCATGGTGCTCGCCTTCGCCTTCATCGCCAACTACTCGGGCCTGTCGGCAACACTGGCGCTGGCATTGGCGCACACCGGCGATGCGTTCCCGTTCTTCTCGCCGTTCCTGGGCTGGCTGGGCGTGTTCCTGACCGGTTCGGATACCTCGTCCAATGCGCTGTTCTCGGCGCTGCAGGCCACCACCGCGCAGCAGATCGGCGTATCCGACGTGCTGCTGGTGGCGGCCAACACCACCGGTGGCGTTACCGGCAAGATGATCTCGCCGCAGTCGATTGCCATTGCCTGCGCGGCGGTCGGCCTGGCCGGCAAGGAGTCGGACCTGTTCCGCTTCACCGTCAAGCACAGCCTGATTTTCACCACGATGGTCGGCCTGATCACCCTGGCCCAGGCCTACTGGCTGACCTGGATGATTCCCTGAGCCATGCATGGCTGGCCGACCACCCGCTGTGCGCTTCGGGCCACAATGGCGCCATGAGCACGCAACGTATTTCGGACAGGGTGGCCGCGCAGCTGCGCGGCCTGGTGCAGGAACAGCGGCTGCGGCCGGGCGACCGGTTGCCCGCTGAGCGCACCCTGGCGGTGCAGCTGGGGGTCTCGCGCACCGCGCTGCGCGAGGCCATCGCGCAGCTGGCCAGCCAGGGCCTGCTGACCGCACGCATCGGTGGCGGCACCTACGTGGCCGAACCGGCGGCGCGCGCGCGGCAGGCGCTGGATGAACCGCTGGCGCCGTACCTGCCGCTGTTCCAGGGCGACCCGGAATACCGTTTTGACGTGCTGGAGATCCGCCACGCGCTGGAAGGTGCCACTGCCTGGCATGCGGCGCTGCGAGCCACCGATGAGGACCGTACGCGCATCGCGCAGGCCTTCCAGACCATGATGGACGCGCACGGCAAGGACGACCCCACCGGTGAAGCAGAGGCTGACGCGGCCTTCCACCTGTCCATCGCCGAGGCCTCCCACAACCTGGTGCTGCTGCAGGTGATGCGCGGCCTGTTCGAACTGCTGCAGACCAACATCTCGCAGAGCCGCGAGAAGCTCTACACCTCGGCGAGGACCTTCTCGCCCCTGTCCGACCAGCACCGCGAAATGATGGATGCGGTGCTGGCCGGCGACCCCGAACGCGCGCGCGCCGCCGCGCATGCCCACCTCGAGTTCGTGCACACCACGCTGCGCACGCTCGATGACAACGAAGCCCGGCGTGCGCGGGCCTCGCGCCTGCCTTCCCCACACGGTTGACCCCATGA
This sequence comes from Stenotrophomonas sp. PAMC25021, assembly GCF_004795795.1. Lineage (NCBI taxonomy): Bacteria > Pseudomonadati > Pseudomonadota > Gammaproteobacteria > Lysobacterales > Lysobacteraceae > Stenotrophomonas > Stenotrophomonas sp. PAMC25021. The sequence goes on from NZ_CP039255.1 coordinate 3,955,017, forward strand.
TCATCTCCGCCTCCACCGATTACCGTGCCGCAGCGCAACGCCGGCTGCCGCCGTTCCTGTTCCACTACATCGATGGCGGCGCGTATGCCGAGCACACGCTGAAGCGCAACGTTTCCGACCTGTCCGACATCGCGCTGCGCCAGCGCATCCTGCGCAACATGTCCGATCTGAGCCTGGAAACCGAGCTGTTCGGCGAAACGCTGGCAATGCCGGTGGCGCTGGCGCCGGTCGGCCTGACCGGCATGTATGCCCGCCGCGGTGAAGTGCAGGCGGCGCGCGCGGCCGACAGCCGGGGCATCCCGTTCACCCTGTCCACCGTATCGGTGTGCCCGATCGAGGAAGTGGCACCGGCCATCCAGCGGCCGATGTGGTTCCAGCTGTACGTGCTGCGCGACCGTGGCTTCATGCGCAATGCGCTGGAGCGGGCACAGGCCGCCGGCGTGACCACGCTGGTGTTCACCGTGGACATGCCGGTGCCGGGCGCGCGCTACCGTGATGCACACTCCGGCATGAGCGGCCCGAATGCCTCGCTGCGCCGCATCGGCCAGGCCGTCACCCATCCGCACTGGGCGTGGGACGTCGGCCTGTTCGGCCGTCCGCATGACCTGGGCAACATCTCCACCTACCGCGGCAACCCGACCGGGCTGGAGGATTACATCGGCTGGCTGGGCAGCAACTTCGATCCGTCCATTTCGTGGAAGGACCTGGAGTGGATCCGCGAGTTCTGGAAGGGCCCGATGGTGATCAAGGGCATCCTCGACCCGGATGATGCGCGCGATGCGGTCAGGTTCGGTGCCGATGGCATCGTGGTCTCCAACCACGGTGGTCGCCAGCTGGATGGCGTGCTGTCTACCGCACGTGCATTGCCGGCCATCGCCGATGCGGTGCAGGGCGACCTGAAGATCCTGGCCGATTCGGGCATCCGTACCGGCCTGGACGTGGTGCGCATGCTGGCGCTGGGGGCCGATACCGTGCTGCTGGGGCGCGCCTTCGTCTATGCGCTGGCCGCGCAGGGCGAGGCCGGCGTGGCCAACCTGCTGGACCTGATCGCCAAGGAGATGCGCGTGGCGATGACACTGACCGGCGCGCACCGTATTGCCGACATCGGGCGCGATTCGCTGGTCAACCTGCCATGAGTGGCCATGATGCCGTGCTGGCGCAGTTGCGCGACGCGGTTGGCGGCCGCCATGTATTGACCGGTGACAAGGCCACGCGCCGTTTCCGCCGTGGCTACCGCTTCGGCGATGGCCCGGTGCTGGCGGTGGTGCGCCCAGGTACCTTGCTGGAACTGTGGTATGTGCTGCAGGCAGCGGTGCAGGGCGGAGCGGCGATCATCCTGCAGGCGGCCAATACCGGCCTGACCGGTGGCTCGACCCCGGATGGGGACGACTATGGGCGCCCGATCGTGCTGGTCAGCACGCTGCGCCTGACCGGCATCCAGCTGTTGAACGAGGGCCGCCAGGTGCTGTGCCTGCCCGGCGCCACGCTCGACCGCCTGGAGCAGACCCTGGCACCGCTGGGCCGCGAACCGCATTCGGTGATCGGCTCCTCCTGCATCGGCGCCTCGGTGCTGGGCGGCATCTGCAACAACTCCGGCGGCGCGCTGGTGCGCCGTGGCCCGGCCTATACCGAGCTGGCGCTGTATGCGCAGGTCGATGCGCAGGGCCAGTTGCAGCTGGTCAACCACCTCGGCATCGCGCTGGGTGATACGCCCGAGCAGATCCTGCAGCGCCTGCAGGCCGGTGACTATGCCGCTGACGACGTGGGTGACGGCGATGGCCGCGCCGCGTCTGATCCACGCTACGCCGAGGAAGTGCGCCGGGTCGATGCCGATACGCCGGCACGCTTCAACGCCGACCCCAGCCGCCACTTCGAAGCGGCCGGTTCGGCCGGCAAGCTGGCGGTGTTCGCGGTGCGCCTGGATACCTTCGAAAAGGAGCCCGCCGAGGTCTTCTACATCGGCAGCAACCGCACCGACAGCCTCACTGCGATCCGGCGCCAGCTGCTGACCGGCTTCGAGCGCCCGCCGATTGCCGGCGAGTACATCCACCGCGATGCCTATGACATCGGCGAGCGCTACGGCAAGGACAGCTTCCTGTTGATCGACCGCCTCGGCACTTCCCGTGTGCCCGCCGCGTTCGCATTGAAGAGCCGGGTCGATGGATGGTTCGAGCGGCTGGGCCTGCGCGGGGTGACCGACCGGGTGATGCAGGTGCTGACCGGCCTGCTGCCCTCGCACCTGCCCCGGCGCATGGGTGAATTCCGCCAGCGCTACGAGCATCACCTGTTGCTGAAGGTCTCCGCACAGGACGCGGCGGCAACCGAGGCCTGGCTGCGCGGCTTCTTCGCCGATCATGAGGGTGGTTACTTCCACTGCACGGCCGATGAGGGGCGCAAGGCGTTCCTGCATCGCTTCGCGGTGGCCGGCGCGGCGGTGCGCTACCGCGAAGTGCATCGGGACCAGGTGCAGGATATCGTGGCGCTGGACATCGCCCTGCGCCGCGATGATGCCGACTGGTTCGAGCAGTTGCCGGCCGATATCGATGGCCGCCTGCTGCACAAGCTGTATTACGGGCACTTCCTGTGCCATGTGTTCCACCAGGACTACATCGCACGCAAGGGCGAAGACCCGATGGCGATCGAGCACGCGATGTGGGCGCTGCTGGACCAGCGCGGCGCCGAGTATCCGGCCGAGCACAATGTCGGCCACCTGTACCCGGCCAAGCCGGCCCTGGCCGGGTTCTATCGGCAGCTGGACCCGAGCAATACGTTCAATCCGGGCATCGGCCAGACCTCGAAGGAAAAAGGGTGGGGTGGCTGCGACTGCGGATGATGTAGAGCCGAGCCCATGCTCGGCTGCTCTTCCCGACAGACAGCCGTCGAGCATGGCTCAGCCCCACCCGGACAGCAGTTACCATCGGAATCCCGTACGCAGGAGCCGCCCATGCCCACCATCGTTGCCCGCGCGACCCTGTGCGCTGCATTGCTGGCAACACCGCTGCTGGTGCTGGCGCAGTCCGCGATCCTGCCGCAGCAGCGCGACGCCGCCGGCAACGTGATGGAGCCGCTGGGGCAGGTGCTGGAACAGGGAGGGCAGGGCGAAGCACGCATGCAGTACTGCACCCTCGATCGTGCCTGGTGCGTGCGTGTGCAGCCGGTGGCCGAGGACGGCGATCGGCCGACGACGCTGGAAGTCTCTGAACGGGAGGCCGGCGAAAGCGAGCCGCACGTCTACCACGTCAGCATCGACGTGCCGCAGGAAAGCGAGCTTTCGCTGTGGCCGTGGATCGTGCGGCTTGCGCCTGGCGTTGGCAGCGATGAGGCAGTGAGCGACCCGCGGCAGCGCGCCCGCCAGAACGGGCTGGTGGGCGGTATCGTCAAATTCAGCACGATGTACTCAGGCGGTGGTGCCGACGCGTCCACGCTGCAGCTGGCGCGCGTGCGTCACCTGCAGGATGACATCCAGGTGGACGACGACGTGCTGACCCTGCCATGGCTGGGCAACGCGATGATCCGCGCCTGTTTCAGCGAGCAGGACATGAAGCAGCGCGCAGGCGCCTGCCACGACGAGTACGGGTTCTCGGCAAGGCTGGCGCTGGATACCGCCGCCGGGGGCATGCCGGTGCTGCGCTACCAGACGGTGGCGACGCGGTTCCCGGCCGGTGTCTCACGCTTCGAGGATTCGCTGGCCAAGGGGCCGTTGAAGAAGGACCTGCGCACCGAGCAGGACCCGGCGTGCAGCTACACGCGGTTGTTCCGCTTCAGTGATGGGGTGTTCCACCCCGACCAGGCGCTGCCGGACTGCGCGGGGTATACCGAGCCCTGAGCTGTAGAGCCGAGCCTGCGCTCGGCTGTCACGGAAGCGCAGCCGGGCATGGGCTCGGCTCTACAGCGCCTACTCGCAGCGGGTGGCGGTGATGATGTTGTCCTTGTCCACGTACACACGCAGGCGGTCGTGGCGGATGTCCTTGGTGGTGATGGTGTTGGGGCCGATCGGGTTGACCAGGCCGGCACCGCTTTCGCTGGACAGGCGGCGGATGTTGGGTTCATTGGCGGGCTGGCCGATTGCCCAGCCCAGCTGGCTGGCGTCGCAGTGGCCGGTACCCTTGACCTGCGGACCGGGGGTGCTGACGCAGGCCGACAGCAGCAGGGCCGACGCGGGTAGCAACAGGGACAGACGGAAGGCGGACATGCAGCGCTCCTGCGCAGGGAAGATGGGCGGAACGATAGCACCCGGCGCGCGAAAGGCGTCAGCGCCCCGGTCATTGCCGGCACGGCGTAGCCACTGCATAGTGGGAGGGATGACTGGCATCGCGCCAGCGGGCAGGCCGGGCCATTCCGGTGCAGGTGCTGGATTCGGTATGACGGCAGACAGTTTCCGCGACAAGCGCAGGGCGATGACGGTACTTGCAGTATCGGTGCTGGCCGTGGCGTGCGCCGCCACTGCCGCCGAGCCAGTGCCGGCCGCAGCCGCGGAAACGCCGGTGTTCGGCGCGTGGCGCAACCTTCAGACCGAGGCCGGCTACGCGCCGGCCCAGCGCAATCTGGCCTTCGCCATGCTGCCGCAGGCCGCGACCCGCGGCGACCGTTTCGCCATCCTCGACCGTGAAGGCAAGCGGGCGGTGTGTTGCCTGCAGGTGGCCGGCCCGTCGCTGGGCGTGGCCGCGCTGCGCGAGCAGTACCACCTGCCGCAGGCCTGGGTGACCGACCTGAGCAATGGCCGCAGCCCGGCGCGTCCTTATCTGCCGCATGTCTACGCGATGCAGCGGGTGGACGAACTGGCAGACTACGGCTTCGCCGATGTGCCCGGGGCCTACAGCGACCTGGGCGGGCTGCTGATCCCCGAGGGCGCCGCGCTGGAGGACGATGGCAGTGCCGTCCTGCTGGGCGACAACCGTTATTCCCTGCATTTCCAGCGCCAGCCGCACGCCGATGACGATGGCGCGCTGGACCGCTACACCCTGCAGGGCGGCGACGGCGAGGCCCCGTTCGTGGTTGAAGTGCCGTTCGGCACCTACTGACTGCAGCACTGCACTGGCTAGAATGCAGCGCGGCGCCGTCTGCCGTGCCTGTTCCGTGAGTTGCTGCCGTGTCCCTGCGCCCTTTGCTGCTGTCGTCCCTGCTGCTGTTGTCCGCCTGCGCCAGCGCGCCACCTCCACCGCCGGCCCATTCCGATGCGCTGTGGCGCTTGATCGAGCGTGACTGCAAGGCGGTGGAAGGACCGCGTGGCAGTTGCCTGCGGGTGGAGACGGCGGCGGACCGCCGCGACGTGCTGGTCAAGGATGCGCACGGTGACTACCAGTTCCTGCTGATGCCGCTGGACAAGGTCAGTGGCATCGAGAGCCACGGCCTGTACCAGCGTGGGGTGCCCAACTATTTTGCGGCCGCCTGGCAGGCGCGCGGGCATACCGAACAGGCCCTGGGCCGGCCGCTGCCGCGCAGCGTGGCCAGCCTGGCACTGAATTCGCCGCACGGTCGCTCGCAGCACCAGCTGCATATCCATGTCGACTGCCTGCGCGCGGATGTGCTGCAGGCACTGGATGCACATGCCGGTGCGCTCGGTCCGCGCTGGTCACCGTTTCCGGTGCCGCTGCGCGGGCATCAGTACCAGGCCTATCTGCTGCCCGGTGCAGAACTGACCGCCAATCCGCTCAATCTGCTGGCCTATGGCCTGAGCGGCGTGGGCGATGTGGGCCAGTGGAGCCTGGTGGTGGCCGGGCGCGGCGAGGTGCAGGGCGGCCCCGGCTTCATCCTGCTGGCTACCCGCGTGGATGCCGCCAGCGGCAACGATGCCAGCGGCGAGGAACTACAGGACCATGCCTGCAGGGTCTTGACCGGTGCCGGTGCGGCACTGGAGCGGGTGCGCTAGCCGATCGGCTGCTGGCAGCTGCGCCAGGCCGACGCGGTCAGCGCCAGCAGCTGACGGTCATGCCATCCCTGCGCGTCCAGATGGTAGTCGCGCAGGATCCCTTCGCGGATGAACCCATGGGCCTGCAGCGCCTGGGCAAACGGGCTGGTGCAGCCTGGCGGCAGCAGCACGAAGAGGCGGTGCAGGCCGACATCGTCGAACAGGAACGGGCACAGTGCCCGCAGTGCCGCCTGCGGATGGGGGTGCCGGTGCTGCAGCGATTGCAGCTCGGCGCAGCGCGAGTGCAGCGACTGCAGGCGGATATGCAGCTGGTCGTGCAGTACGCCCTGCACGTCGTCGAACACACCCAGCACCAGCAGGTCGTTGTCTTCCTGCAGGCGTGAACGATAGACGCTGGCGAGGAACCGCGCCTCTTCATCAATGCCGTAGGACGGCCGTTGGCCGCGCTGGCGACGGTCGTCGAAGGCACGCCAGCGTGGCAGGTCGGTGCGCTGGAACGAACGCAGGGTGATGGGCGTGGCCTGGAGGTGGAGCAAGTGGCGGCGCAGGACGGGTCGTAGTGGAGCGAAGTGGGTGGAAGGGGCGCTGTTGGTCATCCCGGCACGATGCGCATCACCGACGCGCCAGGCCATGCAATTCATTGCAAAAGTGGGGTGGTGCCGTAAACGCGTCTGATTCGGTTCAGGCATAAGCCCATCAGGGCTGGTCATTTCCGTTGAAACCACCCATTCAGGACACTTTCGTTACGGGATCGTTATGTGTCGTACCGGCTGCGGCTCCCGTACCACCCGCCCACTCCCCCAGGAAGCCCATGTCCGCCTCCCACAAGGCGATGCGCCCGCGTCCGCTGGTGCTCGCGCTGTCGTCCCTGATGCTGGCCTCGCTGCCGGCCTTCGCGCAGGAAAGCGCGCCCACCACATTGCAGGAAGTGAAGGTCACCGGCTCGCGCATTCCACGTGCCAGTGTCGAGGGACCCTCGCCGGTGACGGTGATCAGCCGCGAGCAGATCGACGCACAGGGCTACCGCAATGCCTTCGACGCCCTCAGCGCGCTGACCGAGAACACCGGCAACGTGCAGGGCGAGGATTTCGGCAATACGTTCACGCCGGCCGCCAACACCATCAATCTGCGCGGGCTGGGTCCGAACCGCACGCTGGTGCTGGTCAACGGCCGTCGCCAGGCCGACTACCCGCTGGCCTACGAAGGCTCGGTGAACGTTGTCAACCTGGCCAACATTCCCAGCGCCCTGATCGAACGCATCGAAGTGCTGGCTGCCGGTGCGTCGGCGGTGTACGGCTCCGACGCCATTGCCGGTGTGGTCAACATCATCCTCAAGGACCGCTTTGAAGGCGTGGACGTGAACGTGCGCGCCGGCGGCACCCAGCAGGGCGGCGGTGACAACCAGCGCGTGCAGGTGGTGGGCGGCAGTTCCGGCGAGCGCTGGGACGGCCTGTTCGGTTTCGAGTTCGACGTGCGCAAGGCGATCCACGCGCGCCAGCGCGACTTCATGGATTCGCTGGACGATGACCCGGCCGGCAAGGCGCCGCAGGCGACCGCGATCGCCTATCGGCGCAATGCTGCCACCGGCCGCAACATCGATCCGGGCGTCAACGGCTGCGACGCCGCGTCGGACATCTATGGCGGCAGCGTGTTCCGTGCCAACAACCCGCGCCAGGGCTGGTACTGCGGCAGCAACGAGGCCGCCGCCAGCTACTGGACCGTACAGACCCAGAAGCGCAATCTCAACGGCTACGGTCTGCTGACCTTCCACGTCAACGAGACCACCGACCTGTTCGCCGATGTCGCCGTGGGCAGCGCGCGGATCTACAACAACACGCGTGCACCGACCTGGACCTCGGCCCGCAACTACTTCTACAACCAGACCACCGGCAACCTGGAAAGCTGGTACCGCCGCTTCGCGCCGGAGGAAATCGGCGGCCTGCCGCGCAATGCCAACCGCTTCCTGGAAAACTCGTGGTCGTTCAATGTCGGCGCACGTGGCCAGATCGGCGACAGCGGTTGGGATTACGAAGCGGTCTACAGCCGCTCGCGTTACGAGAACCGTACCCGCCGACCGGTGCTGCTGGCCGGCATCAACGAATACCTGCTCGGTCCGAAGCTGGGCGTACGCAATGGCGTTGAGGTCTATGCGCCCGACCCGGCACGCCTGTTCAAACCATTGACCCCGGGCGAATACGAGGGCCTGTCCGGCTACCAGGAAAGCCGCAATGCGGCGTGGCTGCAGACCTTCAGCGCCAGCGTCAACGGCCGTTTGTTCGCGCTGCCCGGTGGCGACGCTGCATTGGCGGCGGTGGTCGAGGCCGGCAGCCAGGGCTACCGCAACCGCCCGGACCCGCGACTGGGCACGGGCGAGTTCTGGAACACCAGCGCCGGTATCGGTGCCGGCGGTGATCGTGACCGCTATGCGGCCGGCGTGGAGCTGCAGTTGCCGTTGCTGAAATCGCTGACCACGACGCTGGCCGGTCGCTATGACCAGTATCGCGCCGGTGGCGAGCACATCGGCAAGGCGACCTGGAGCTTCGGCGTCGAGTTCCGCCCGATCGAGAGCCTGTTGATCCGCGGCTCTGCTGCGACCAGCTTCCGTGCGCCGGACATGAACTACGTGTTCGCGACCGAGACCCGCGGCTACAACCCGGGCATGACCGACTACTGGCGCTGCCGCACCGCAGGCCAGTCGTACGACAACTGCGACTACAACGGCCTGTCGATCGACTACAGCAACCGCGCCAACGCGCAGCTGCAGCCGGAAACCGCGAAATCCTATGGTTTCGGCGTGGTCTGGTCGCCGCTGTCCGGCCTGGATTTCAGTGCCGACTACTACGATATCCGCATCGACAACGAGGTCACCAGCCTCGATACCAGCCGCATCCTGCGCGACGAAGCCGATTGCCGCCTGGGCCGCACGCTGGGTGGCGAAGCGCGTGATATCGGTTCACCGCTGTGCCAGGACGCGCTGTCGCGGGTGATCCGCAACCCGTCCACTGCAACCGTGCAGCCGGACCAGGTGACCCGCGTGCTGATCAATCCGATCAACGCGGCCTCCGAATCGGTGCGTGGCCTGGACCTGAAGGGTAACTGGCGTTTCGATGCCGGCCGCTATGGCCGCTTCACTACGCGCCTGGCCTATACCGTGGTGCTGGAGCACAAGTACCGGCAGTTCTCCGATGATCCGGAGCGTGACATCCGCAATTCGCTGGATGACTACCAGTGGCGCAGCAAGGCCAATGGCAGCATCACCTGGAACCAGGGTGACTGGACCACCACGCTGTACGGCAACCGTTTCGGTTCACTGCCGAAGACCGATGGCAGTGGCCGCATCGCGCCGTACATGACCTACAACGCCAGCGTGTTCCGCCAGTTCGGCGAGAACCTGTCGGTGGGCGTGATCGTCAACAACCTGCGTGACAGCCGCCCGCCGGCGGACAGGAACGGTGGCGGCTGGCCGTTCTATCCAGTTGGCAACTACGACCCGTATGGCCGCCAGTACTGGCTGCAGCTGGACTACCGGTTCCGCTGATCCGGCTGGCAAACAGAAGGCCCGGCAATGCCAGGCCTTCTGCTGTGTCGATGTCCGCTGTGATGGCGGGCGCCGGTGGCCTAGGGCAGTGCCTGCTGCAGGTACGACTCGATGACGTAGCTGAAGGGCTGCTGCTGGCGATCGCGCAGCAGGGCGCGCACTTCCAGGATCACGCTGCGGTCGCCTTCGCCACGCGGTGGCCAGAAGGTCTGGTCAGCCAGTGTCTGGCGCTGGAAGCCGAGCGGGCCAACCACGCGGCCAAAGGGTTCGTCGGTGCTGTCCAGCACCTGGTTCATGGCCGGGCTGAGGTGGTCCGGCAGGTACCAGTTGTCGGCCTCGGAGAGTACGCGGCTGCCACAGACCAGCTGCACACGGCGGTAGCGAAGGGCGGTGCCGGGTTTCGCACCCAGTGCCTGCAGCACGTCGGCCGGTGCTGTCTTGTCCTGGCCGTGTACACGCACCGCGCGCACCCGCGCCTGTTCGGCCAGGCCGTGTTCGGCGCACCAGTGTTCCAGGGTGGCGGTGGCGCTCTGCCCGGAAAGCACACGCTGGTGCAGCCGCTCGACCAGCGCAGCCGGGGCGATGCGCTGTTGGCCAGGCGGCGCCTGCAGCGGCGCGGTGGCGGCCGCATCAGTGGCGGACAGGCTGGCCATCGGGGCAGCAGCCAGCAGGGACGCGGCCTGCCAGCGGCGGAGACGATCGTGGCGGTCGGACGGGCCCATGCGGCATCACAGCGGAAACAGGCGCCTATGGTACCCGTTCAGGCGTGTGCACGGCGTGGCTGCGAGCCGCCGTCGCGGCGGCATTCATCGTTCTGATGAATGTATGGCATCCAGATATTTCGTTTGGCCGATGGCAGTGCCAGCGCTCAGGATGGCGCCATGACTTGGCTTTCCGGGAGTTTCCGATGACGCTTCAGTTCGTCCATGGCGGTGTAGACCGCTACGGCGCGCCACTGCATTTCCACATCCGTGGCGGCCGCATCAGTGGCCTCAATGGCGAGGCCTCGCCGGCCGACGGAGCGGAATGCGTCGACCTGCAGGGCTTCGCAGTCCTGCCCGGGCTGGTCGACGGCCACATCCATCTGGACAAGAGTTTTGTCGGCGACCGCTGGCACCCGCATCAGCCGGTGAACAGCCTGCGTGAGCGGCTGGCGGTGGAGAAGGCCGCGGTGGCGGGCGCGGCGCCAATGGTGGACCGTGCCGAGGCCTTGATCCGCCAGTGCAGCCGCTTCGGCACGGTGGCGATGCGCTGTCACGTCGATGTCGACGGCAGCACCGGCCTGCGTCATCTCGAAGCAGTGCGCGAGGCCGCGCTGCGCTGCGCCGACATCATGCGGATCCAGCTGGTGGCGTTCCCGCAGGCCGGGGTGATGTCCTGTCCCGGCACCGCCGCCGTACTGGAGCAGGCCCTTGCCGCAGGGGTGGAGGTGCTGGGCGGCATAGATCCGACCACGCTCGACGGCGATGCCGAAGGCCAGCTGGCCCTGCTGTTCGGCCTGGCCGAGCGCTATGGCGTGCAGCTGGACATCCACCTGCATGAGCCCGGCGAAACCGGACTGGCCCAGCTGCTGCGCATCGCCGCACGCACCCGTGCCGCCGGCCTGCAGGGACGCGTTGCGGTCAGCCATGCCTACTCGCTGGGCGACGTGCCGCTGGCGCGCGCGCTGCAGGTGGGTGAAGCACTGGCCACGGCGGACGTTGCGATCATGAGCAACGCGCCGGGCGACCATCCGTTCCCGCCGCTGCGTGCATTGCACGACGCCGGCGTGCGCGTGTTCGCCGGCAATGACAACATCCGCGACTGCTGGTGGCCGTACGGCAACGGCGACCTGCTGCAGCGCGCGATGCTGCTGGGCTACCGCTCGGGCTTCTACACCGATGGCGACCTGATGCTGGCGCTGGACATGGTCACCACCCATGGCGCGCAGGTGATCGGGCTGCCGCAGCACGGCATCGCCGAAGGCCGGCCGGCGACGTTCGTGGCCGTGCGTGCGGACCATGGCCCGGCGGCCGTGGCCGGGGTGCCGGTGGAGCGCCGGGTGGTGGTTGACGGCCGCTGGTTGTAGATCCACGCCGTGCGTGGAGGGAGCCATCGCGTGGTCTCATTCATCCACGGATGGCATGGATCCATCTCGATGTGTCGTCAGGCGTAATCGTCGGCGCGGGTAGCGACGAACGCTTCCAGCCACGCAAGCAGGTGGGCGATGTCGATGACTTCGCCCTGTTCGACGCGCTTGAGCAGCAGTGTGCTGGCGCCGATCTGCAGGCTGCTGTCGGCATAACGCAGCACTGCATCGATGCCCCAGGCGTCGGTGACCTGCATCCAGGCCAGCCCCGGCACGCGCTGGGCCAGGGTGTCACCGAACGCCACGCCCAGCGCTTCCCAGCCATCGCAGTCGTCAGGCTCGATCAGCTCGGCATCGATCACGCGCTGCAGCGTGCTGGCCGCCAGCGGCCATTGCACCGGCAGCGTCGGGAAGCCGGCGGCGACGCGCGCGGCGATCAGCGAGCGCTGGTGCTGCAGGTGCGTCTGCAGGGCGGCGGGCAGGGGGTCGAAGCGGGCGGGGATTTCGTCGGACATGACACGATGCCGTGGAGCACGGAAACAGGAGGCACTCTAGCGGCAGAGCCGTGACTTCCGCGCGACAGGCGTGATCAGCTTTCGATGGTCAATGCGCGGATTTCGCTTCGGGGTCAGATCCGTTTCGGAAAACGGATCTGACCCCACGCGGGACGATGTTGCCGTCGCGGCTGCCGGCCAGCGGCCCACGCTACCGCAGTTGCAGTGGTCAATCCGGTTCGCGCTGCACCTGCCGCCACAGCTCGCTGGCCAGCGCGCGCACCGCATCGTCGGCGTCCGCACGATGCAGCAGGCCGATTTCGTAGTTGTCGATCACCGGCAGGTCGCGCTCACCATCGATGATGCGATGATCGCGGGCGACCGCGCGGCGGGGCAGCAGGCTGATGCCGATGCCATCGGCCACGGCGCCCTGGATGCCACTCAGCGACGAGCTGGTGAAGGCGATGCGCCAGCGCAGGCCCAGCGCTTCCACGGCGTGGATCATCTCGTCGCGGTACAGCCCGCGCGGCGGGAAGGTGACCAGCGGCAGCGGGTCCTGCTGCAGGCAGCTGCTGCGCAGGCTGTCGATCCAGTGCATCGGCTCGCGGCGGCAGTGCACCGCCTGACGGCTGTTGCGCCGCTGCTTGACCAGCACAAGATCCAGTTCACCGTGGTCGAAGCCGTGCGCCAGGTCGCGGCTGAGGCCGCTGCTGATTTCCAGCTTCACCTGCGGGTGACGGCGGCTGAAAGCGGCCAGCATGCGTGTGGTCTGCGCGTTGACGAAGTCCTCGGGGACACCGATGCGCACCGCGGTTTCCACGGTGGCGCCGGCCAGCGCCTGCGCCATTTCCTCGTTCAGGTCGAGCATGCGCCGCGCATAGCCGAGCAGGGTGTGGCCGGCGTCGGTGGGATGCACGTCGCGGTGGCCGCGCTCGAGCAGGCGATGCCCCGCCAGCTCTTCCAGGCGGCGCACCTTCTGGCTGACCGTGGACTGGGTCGAATGCAGGCGGGTGGCGGCCGTGGTGAAGCTGCCGCAGTCGGCCACCATCACCAGCGCCCGCAGCAGGTCCAGTTCGAACAGGGTTCTATTCGATTTGGCACTGTCTTGCATTTGAACATTTCACTTCTGGATACCCAGGCCGACTTCTACCATGCAGGGCAGGGGCCGGCAATGCCCGGCTGTTGCTACCGTCGCACGGCGTTCCGTGGCGACGGACATGAGGAGACACTGTCATGCGCGTCCATCATTCCGCTGGCTGGCCTGCGCCGTTCACGCGCGTGCTGCTGTTGTGCCTGCTGGCCATGGTCACCCCCGCCTGCACCGCCACGTCCCGGGCCGACGCAGACGCGCGCCTGCGGGATGCCGCCAGCCGCGGCGACGCCGATGCGGTGCGGCAGGCGATAGAGGATGGCGCCACGCTGGAGGCGCGCGATGGCCAGGGTCGCACGGCGTTGCTGCTGGCCACGCAGGGCAACAACGTGGATGCCGCGCGCGAGCTGATCGAAGCCGGTGCCGACGTCAATGCCAAGGATGTGTTGCAGGACAGCGCCTACCTGTATGCCGGCGCGCGCGGCCTGGATGAGATCCTGGCGATGACGCTGGCGCATGGCGCCGATCTGCGCAGTACCAATCGCTACGGCGGCACCGCACTGATTCCGGCCGCCGAGCGCGGCCATGTCGCCACCGTGCGCACGCTGCTGCGTGCCGGTGTGGCGGTCGATCATGTCAACCGCCTGAACTGGACCGCGCTGCTGGAAGCGATCCTGCTCGGCGATGGCGGTGCGCGCCACCTGCAGATCGTGCAGTTGCTGCTGGAGGCCGGTGCCGACCCGGAGCTGGCCGACGGCGACGGCGTGACGCCGCTGGCGCATGCGCGCCAGCGCGGCTATACCGGAATTGAGACCCTGCTGCGCCAGCACGGCGCGGTGCGCTGAATGCAAACCCCGTCCACCCGCACGCTGGGCGTGCCCATCAGGATGCTGTCCATGTTCCGTTCCCGTCCGTTGTCCCTTGCCATCCTCCTTGCGGTGGCACCGCTGTCGGCGTCTGCCGGCGAGCGCGCCGACCTGCTGATCCGCAATGCCACCGTGGTCGATGTCGAGCACGCCAGTACCCGGGCCGGGCAGAGCGTGGTGATCCGTGGCGAGGACATCGTCGCCGTCGGCCCGGACGCGCAGCTGCGCAGCCAATGGAGTGCGGCCCGCCAGATCGATGCCAAGGGCAAGTACCTGATCCCGGGCCTGTGGGACATGCACGTGCACTTTGGTGGTGGCCCGGCGCTGATCGAAGAGAACAAGGCACTGCTGCCGTTGTACATCGCGCACGGCATCACCACGGTGCGTGACTGTTCCGGCGACCTTCCCGAGCAGGTGCTGCAGTGGCGCGGGGAAATTGCCAAGGGCACGCTGTTCGGTCCGCGGCTGCTCAGCTCGGGCGCGAAGATCGAAGGCCTCAAGCCGGTCTGGAAGGGCACGATCGAAGTGGGCAGCAAGGCCGACGTCGACAAGGCGATCACCCGCCTGCAGCACGACAAGGTCGATTTCGTGAAGATCACCGACAGCACGCTGAAGCCGGAACTGTTCCTGTACTCGGCCAGTGCCGCGCGCAATGCCGGATTCAAGGCGTCGGGGCACATCCCGATGGCGCTGACCGTGGAGCAGGCGGTCGATGCCGGGCTGGCCTCGATCGAGCATCTGGACTACGCATTCAAGGCCGGGAGCAAGGACGAGGCGCAGATTGCCGGCGACTTCGGTGCCGGCCGCATCGACCGCGCCGAAGCCAACCGCCGCCTCGACGCCAGCTTCGACCGCGATACGGCGATGCGTGCCTACCGCGATTTCGCCAGGCGCGGCGTGTTCGTGACCCCGACCCTCAACGGTGGCCGCATCCTCGATTTCCTTGACCAGGATGACCACGCGAACGATCCGTACCTGGCTTACATCGGCCCGGGCCTGCGCGCGACCTACCAGTGGCGCGTTGAACGTGCCGCCAAGGCAACGCCAGCGCAGATCGAAGCGCGCCATGCGCAGTACCACCAGGTGGCCGCCGTGCTGCCGATGCTGCAGGAAGCCGGCGTGACGATCATCGCCGGCACCGATGCGGGCTTCCTCAACTCGTTCAACTTCCCGGGCATCGCCCTGCACCAGGAGCTGCAGCTGTTCGTGAAGGAAGGCTTGAGCGCGCCGCAGGCGCTGTCGGCGGCGACCCGTTCCGGCCCGGCCTGGTTCGGCCAGATGAATCGTTACGGGGGTGTTGCTCAAGGCAAGGCCGCCGATCTGGTGCTGCTGACCGCCAACCCGCTGCAGGACATTGCCGCCACCGAAAAGATCGACAGCGTGATCCTGCGTGGCAACGTGTATGACCGCGCCGCGCTGGACAAGATGTTGGCTGATACCAAGGCCAAGGTGGCGGCGTGGAATGCCGAGGCGGCGAAGACGCAGTGATCGACAGGGTCAGAGCCCTTCCCGGTGGGAAGGGATCCGACCCTATGGGGTTGGACGGAATCCACGCCATGCGTGGATGATGCGGCCAGTGACCTAACGCGGTGCCGGCCGCATTCCGTGCAGCTGCGGCAGTGCGGCCTTCATCGCATCGATGAAGGCGCGCAGCCGTGGCGGCTGCTGGCGCGCGGCGGGAAATACCACGTGTACCGGCAGCGCCGGCGCCTGCCAGTCCGGCAGCAGCTGCACCAGCCGCCCTTGTGCGAGGTCTCCGGCCACCAGCCAGGCCGAGACCACCGCTGCACCCAGCCCAGCACATGCGGCCTGTTGCACCACGAACAGGTTGTCGCTGAGCAGGCGCGGGCTGATCGAAAGGGTATGCGCACGCCCCTGCGCGTCATGCAGCAGCAGGCGTTCGCGGTAGTAGGTGACCAGTGAAATCCACGGCAGTGCCTGCGCCTGTTCTGGTGTGCTGATCGCGGTGGCCTGCACCAGCGAGGGCGCTGCCACGACGATGCGCGGCACTTCGGCGAGCGGCAGTGCGACCATGCGCGGTTCGTCGACCGGTCCCACCCGCACCGCGCAGTCGATGCCTTCGGCGATGAAATCCGGGCGGCGATCTTCCAGGATCCACTCCAGGCTCAGCTGTGGGTGCTGGGCGAGGAACGCGAGCATGGTCGGCAGCAGCTGCGCCTGGCCGAAGGCATGCGGCACCATCACCCGCAGGCGTCCGCGCAGCGTTTCCGGTTCGCCGTGCAGTTCGGCCTGCAGCGACTCCCATTCGTCGACCACGCGTTGCGCATGGCGCTGGCAGCGCAGGCCATCTTCGGTCAGCTGCAGGCCATGGGTGGAGCGCTGCAGCAGGCGCAGGCCGAGCTGCCGCTCCAGTGCCTGAAGGCGCCGGCTGACCGTCGGCTGGGTGGTGCCCAGCTGCACGGCGGCGGCAGACAGGCTGCCGGCATCGACGATGCGCAGGAAGGTGCGCAGCAGATCCAGGCGATCGGCGCCGGTGGCGAGGTCATTCATGCGTGTCACGTATGAAGTATATGTGCAGGAGCCTACTACAGACGCATGGCGAATACGGGCAGGATACGCCCACTTCCTCCACCGGACTCCCCCATGTCTACCCCTTCGCTGTCCGTCGTCGCACCCGCGAACGCGCCTTCCACCCCGCTGGTGCTGGCGATGGCGGCCGGCGCCGGCTTTTCGGTCGCCTCGCTGTACTACAGCCAGCCGATGCTGGGCCTGATCGCGCAGGACCTTGGCGCAGGTGAGCGCGCCGCCGGGCTGGTGCCGACCCTGACCCAGCTCGGCTACGCGCTGGGCATCCTGCTGCTGGCACCGTTGGGCGACCGCTTCGACCGCCGCCACCTGATCCTGTTGAAGTCCGCGCTGCTGGCGTTGGCACTGGGCGCCGCAGCGATGGCCGGGCACCTGCCGGGCCTGCTGATGGCCAGCCTGCTGGTCGGGTTGATGGCCACGCTGGCGCAGGACATCGTGCCGGCCGCTGCGGTGCTGGCGCCGGATGCACAGCGCGGCCAGATCGTCGGCCGGGTAATGACCGGCCTGCTGCTCGGCATCCTGCTGTCGCGCGTGGTCAGTGGCGTGGTGGCCGAGGCATGGGGTTGGCGCACGCAGTTCGTGCTGGCCGCGGTATCGGTGGCGGCGATGGGCGCAGTGATGGCGCGTGCGCTGCCGCGTTTCGCACCGACCAGCACGCTGCGCTATCCGGCGTTGCTGGGCTCGTTGCTGGAGTTGTGGCGCGAGCAGCCGCAGCTGCGCCGCGCGGTGGCGAGCCAGTCGTTGCTGGCGGTCGGCTTCAGCGCATTCTGGTCGACGTTGGCGCTGATGCTGCATGCCCGCCTGGGCCTGGGCAGTGCGGCGGCGGGTGCGTTCGGTATTGCGGGTGCGGCCGGTGCGCTGGCCGCACCGTTCGCAGGACGTTTTGCTGATCGCCTGGGTTGCCATGCCGTGGCGCGGTTGGCGATCGCGGTGGCGCTGCTGGGCTTCGGCCTGCTGCTGGCCGAAGCCTGGCTGCCGGCCGCCGCGCTGCTGCCGCTGCTGGTGGTGAGTGCGCTGCTGTTCGACTTCGGTTTCCAGTCGGCGCTGGTGGCGCACCAGACGCTGGTCTATGGCCTGGTGCCGCCGGCACGCAGCCGGCTCAACGCGCTGCTGTTCACCGGCATGTTCATCGGCATGGCCGCTGGCGGTGCGCTGGGCAGCCTGGCGCTGGCGCAGTGGGGGTGGCACGGCGTGGCCTGGCTGGCGGTGATGTGCGCGGGCGGCAGTCTGCTGCTGCGTTTGAAGTAGGGGTGGTGTTCGGCAGGGCTTGCAGCCCTGCACCTGCGGTAGTGCCGGCCGCTGGCCGGCAACAGCGCAAACAGCGGATTTTCAGTAGCCTTCGACAGGTTCCTGCGGTCTGTTGGAACGGCTCTTGGGGTCAGATCCGTTTTCCGAAGGAAAACGGATCTGACCCCTGATTGATTTCGATATCTGACAGAAGTGTCGACCAAGGTCGACACCTACCAAACGCCATCGGAATCCGTCAGAGGTGGGGCGGTGTCGGAGTGCGGGGTGTCAGCCGCATGGATGCGGCTGCCAAGCTTGCAGGTCCCCGCAGTCCGACACCGCCCCGCCATCCCACGGAATCCATGCTGTTGCTGTTGCTGTTGCTCCAGCGCGTAGCGGGTGCAGGGCTGCAAGCCCTGCCGAACAACCCCCTAATCGTGACCGCTGTCGTCCAGGCTGATGATGCCGCGCCGCAGCGCCTGGGTCACCGCGTGCGTGCGATCACCCACCCCGAGCTTGTCCATCAGGCTCTTCATGTGCGCCTTCACCGTCTGCTCGGAAATCTGCATGCGCTCGCCGATGCGCTTGTTCGACAGGCCACCGGCCACATGCCGCAGCACCTCGGTCTCGCGCGGCGACAACCGGTCCTCCACCACATGTGCGGCAATGCTCGCAGCGACTGCCGGTGGTATCGGTGCGCGCCGGCCGCCAGCGACCATGCGGATCGTATCGACCAGCTCGTGGCGCAGCATGTCCTTCAACAGGTACGCACTGGCGCCGGCCTGCAGCGCCCGTACCGCACGCACGTCACCGCGATAGGTGGTCAGCACGATGATGCGCGCACGCGGGTCCATCGCGCGGATCCGCACGATGGCTTCCACACCATCCAGGCGTGGCATCTGCAGGTCCATCAGCACCACGTCCGGCTGCAGCTGCTGATAGCGCTCGATGGCTTCCTCGCCATCGGCGGCCTCGCCGAGCAGGCGCAGGTCGGAATGGGCGCCCAACAGCGCGGCCAGGCCGTCACGCAGCAGCGGGTGGTCGTCGACCACCAGCACGCCGATCGGGGCAGGGGACTCAGTCATGGTGGCTTCTACTCCAGGGCCAGCGCCAACGCGATGGGCGGCGGTGATACAGGCGACGGGCGGGAACCGCCAGCGCGACTTCAGTGCCCAGCCCGGGGCGGGTCCACAGCCGCAGCTCCGCGCCGAGGCGCTGCGCGCGCTCACGCATGCCCTGCAGGCCCCAATGGCCATGCCCGGCATTTTCGTCGGCGATGCCGACGCCATCGTCGCGCACGTGCAGCAGGAAGCACCGCGCGCCGTAGGACAGCTCTACCTCGATGGCGCTGGCATTGGCGTGGCGCAGTGCATTGCGGATGGCCTCGCGGCCGATCAGGAACACCTCCTCGGCGGCATCGGCCTGCAGCGGTGGTGTTGCGCCTTCCACAGTCAGGCGCAGCGGATTGGTGCCGTGCCCGGCGTATTCGGCGTGAACATCGGCCAGCGCCGAAGCGAGGTCGCGGCCCGCGAAAGGACCGTCGCGCAGTGCGTTGACCCGCTCCCGGCCCTCGGCCAGGTTGCGTTCGGCCAGCTGCATCGCCGATTCCAGCTGGCCGCGCACCCTGTCCGGGGTCTGCGGCGACTGGCTGATCGCGTGCAGCCGCAGGATCAGGCCCTGGCTGCCCTGCAGCAGCGTGTCGTGCAGGTCGCGGGCAATGCGTTCGCGTTCGCCATGGCGTTCCTGCAGGCGCGCACGGAACAGTGCAGCCAGCTGCCCGCTGCGGATGCGCACCGCCAGGACCAGCAGCGCAAGCACCGCGGCGGCGCACAGCAGCTTGAACCACAGGGTCTGCATGAAGGTAGGGGCGATGCGGAAGGTGCGGCTGGCGGGTGCAGTGCTCCAGATGCCGTCTTCGTTGGCGGCTTCCACCTCGAACCGGTAATTGCCCGGTGCGAGGTTGGTGTAATACGCGCGCGTGCTGCTGCCGGCATCCTGCCAGCCGTCGTCGACCCCGGACAGGCGATAGCGGTAGCGGTTGCGCTCCGGGCGCGCCAACGACAGCGCCACGTAATCGATCTGCAATTGGCTGGTGCCGGCCGGAAGGCGCAGGCCGTCGCGCAGTGGCTGGTGTTCACTGCCATACAGCACGTCGCCGATGTGCACGCTGGGCGCCATGGTGTTGACGTGCGAGCGGGTGGTGTCCAGCCAGGCCAGGCCCTGGTTGGTGGCCAGCCACAACAGGCCATCGCTGGCCAGCGCGGTGGTGGAGATCGGTCCGCTCTGCAGGGCGATGCCCGGCATGCCATCCACCGCATCGAACAGGCGGGGCGTCACCGGCTGCCGGCTGCGCAGTGCGCGCCGCAGCTGATCGCTCCCGAGCCGGACCAGGCCACGACTGCCATTGAGCCAGAGGTAGCCATTCGCATCGGCCACCATGCCGGTGATGCCTTCCATGACGCCGGCCATGTCGGTGCTCACCTGAACGAACCGGCCATTGCCCGGGCGCACGGCCAATCCGGCCTCGCCGGCTACCAGCAGGAGGTCCTGATGATCGAGTACCGCCGTGATCGGCCCGACCGACAGGCCGTGGCTGGCGTCGAAGGTTTCGATCTGCGTCGCCCCCATGCGGCGCAGCCGGCCGTCTGCATAGCCGAGCAGCAGCTGGCCGTTGGCATCCAGCGCCAGTGACGAGCAGGCCTGTTCGGGCAGGCGGCGTTCGCGTTGCCACTGGCCCTGCTGGTAGTGCAGCACCCCCCGTTCGCCGGTGCAGACCCAGGCCTGTTCGTCGTCGGGGAACAGCAGGGCATGCAGTGGTTGCCCGGTGAACGGCGCAGGCAGCGGAATCCGCGTGGTGCGGCCGGCCACGGTGCGCGCAAGGTTGACCCAGTCGAACTGCCAGATCGGGGCAGCTGCCTGGCGCGCGGCGGCCTGCAGCTGCGTGGCGCTGCCATCGAGCAGGGTGCGCTCGAGGTCGTAGGGCTTGAGGTCTTCGCCATAGCCATACACATGGCCATCGCTGGCCCGCACCAGCGAGCGGTAGGGATCACTGGGACCAACCGCCAGCGTGTGCACGCTGCGCGCGCGGAAGCGGTTGAGGCCGAGATTGGTGCCGACCCAGAGATTGCCTTCGCGATCAACGATGATCGGCACGGCCGAGGTGGCGGTCAGCCCGTGCGGCGAATCGAAGCGCTCCATGCGTATGGCGCGGTCGCCATCGAAGGTGACCCGGGCGACACCGCCATGCGGGCTCATCGTTGCCCACAGCGCGCCATCGGCAGTGAACTGCAGGCGCGCCGCCACCAGCTCCGGCAACCGCCGTGCCTCGCGCTCGCTGTCCGGCAGCAGGCCTCGTGCGTTGGCCAGCGGCGACGTACCGCGCACGCGGTCGGCCAGCCACACTTCCCCCTGCGGACTTTCGGCCAGCGTCGCCATCTGCGAAACGGCGATGCCGGTGTCCTTGAAGGCCGCCTGGCCGGCCGCGCGCACCCAGATCTTCAGGTCGGCCAGTACCCAGAAGGTGCCGCGGCTGTCGTGCAGCAGCCATTGCACGCGATGTTCCGGCACCCCCATGCCAGCGGGCAGCGGCTGCCAGCGTTGGCCAGTGAACTGGCGTAGTCCACCATTGATCGCGGCCCACAGCCGGCCGTCACGGTCCTGGCTGAAGTGTGGCACCACACCCACCGGCACGCCCTGGTCGCGGCCGTAGTTGTGCAGCTGGCCGCGCGCAAACTGGCTGATGCCGGCCTGGAAGTAGCCGATCCACAGTGCATCGTCGCGGCCCCGCGCAAGGGTGACCATGTTGGTGGACGGGAAATGGCTGCCCGCGGGAGCGGCCTGGCGTTCAAAGCGACGACCGTCGAAGCGGTACAGCCCTGAGCCGGTGGCCAGCCACAACAGGCCATCGCGGTCCTGGGTGATGTCCCAGATGTCACCGGGGGCGCCCTGGCCGACGCGCCAGGCCGTGTGCTCGTAATCGGGCAACCCGCCGCTCACCGGCGGGCGCTGCACGGCAAGGGCGGGCAGGGCGGTCAACAGCAGCAGGCAGGTCAGCAGCGTCCGCAGGTGACGTTGCAACGGGAAGGGGCGGCCACGCATGGCGCGCATTCTGGCAGGTGCGGGGCAGTCCGGGGTGACCCGAACGGGGTAGGCAGTGGCCGCCGTGGTCGGCTATCACGCCGGCATGTCCCCTGGAGCCCGGCCATGCAGCGCCTGTTCGTGATGTTTCCTGATCGCGGTCCGGGCGTCGGCCTGCTGTGGCTGCGGCTGTGCCTGGCCGCCGCGCTGTGCGCGCCTGGCACGCATGCTGGTTGGGGGGCGGTGCTGTGCGGGCTGGCGGCGGCCATGCTCGTGCTGGGCGTGTTGACGCCGCTGGCGGCCCTGATGGCAGCCGCGACCATGTTCGCGCAGCAGGCGCCGTGGCCGCTGGTGGCGTTGCCACCGGCGCTGCTGATGCTGGGGCCGGGCGCCTACTCGGTGGATGCGCGCTTGTTCGGGCGCCGCCTGCTCGGCCGCCGGCCTCCCCCATTCGGGTAGGTGCCGGCCTCGACCGACGGGGGTAGGGCATCGTGCGCCGGCCACGCACCATGGGCCACCCCCTCGCGGCGCCCCGCATGGCCACCGTCAGTCCGTCCGATCCGTCCGCCACCCCGCTTGCCCCGCAGCAGGCCGCCGCACTGCAGCGCGCCCTGCGCTATGTCGATGAGCACCTGTCGCAGCCGCTGCGGGTGACAGAGCTGGCGCAGGCTGCCTGTGTCAGCCGCTTCCACCTGGTGCGCCTGTTCCGTAGCGGCACCGGTGCCAGCCCGCTGCGCTACGTGCGCCGCCGCCGCATCCAGCGTGCCTGCCAACTGCTGCCCAGCGCGCAGCTGCCGATGGCGTGCCTGGCCCAGCAGCTGGGCTTCTTCGACCAGAGCCATTTCGTCCGCAGCTTCCGCGCCGAGACCGGCTGCAGCCCCGGCCAGTATCGGGCCGGCGATGCGGCCCTGCTGCTTCCCCCTGATCACGTTTCCCACGGAGTCCACCCATGAGCCTTGCCACCGCCACGCCCGCCCCGGCCCTGCTGTCGCCCACCGACCATGCCCTGGTGCTGATCGACTTCCAGTCGCAGATGGCATTTGCTACCCACACGATCGACATCTCCGCGCTGCGCAACAACGTGTCGCTGATCAGCAAGGGGGCCAAGGGGTTCAACGTGCCGGTCGTGTTGACCACGGTGGCCGAGACGTCATTCTCCGGCCCGATGTTCCCGGAACTGCCGCAGATCTTCCCGGGCCAGCCGGTGTTCGACCGCACTTCGATGAATACCTGGGAAGACCAGCCGGTAATCGATGAGATCAACCGCATCGGCAAGCGCCGGCTGGTTCTTGCCGGCCTGTGGACCAGTGTCTGCATCGTGGGTCCGGCGCTGTCGGCGCTGGCGCAGGGCTTCGAGGTCCACGTGATCACCGACGCCTGTGGCGATGTCAGCGAAGAAGCGCACGAGCGTGCGATCACCCGCATGGTGCAGGCCGGCGCGGTGCCGATGACCAGCGTGCAGTACCTGCTTGAACTGCAGCGTGACTGGGCACGCGGTGAAACCTACGACCTGACCACCGGCATCGCCCGCGACCACGCCGGCGGCTATGGCATCGGCATCCAGTACGCCAAGCGCATGTTCGGCGCGCAGGAAGGCGGGCACTGAGCATGCTGGCCGGCCACGGCCACGGCCACGGCCTCGACCTGGCCCTGCTGATGCTGCGGGTGGCGGCAGGCGGCTTCCTGCTGCCGCACGCGCTGGGCAAGCTGTTTGGCTGGTTCGGCGGACCGGGGCTGGCCGGCTTCGCCACCGAGCTGCGCGGTTTCGGGCTGCCGGCAGTGGCGCCGTTGCCGCTGCTGTTGTCCCTGCTGCAGGTGCTGTCCGGGCTGGCCGTGCTGCTGGGCTGGCAGACCCGCATCGCCGCGCTTGCCGCCGCTGCCTTCATCGGCTTCACCGTCCTGTTGGCCTTGCCCAGGGGCTGGTTCTGGATGCGCGGCGGCAGTGAGTACCCGCTGATGTGGGCCACGGTGCTGCTGGCCATCGCCCTGGCCGGGCCGGGGGCCTGGGCGCTGGACGGTCCACGACTTCCGGGAGCTTTCGCATGAGTCACGATCCCCTCGACCACGGCCGCCGCAACGTGGTGCTGGCCAGCGGTGCCGCGGTTGCGCTCGGCCTGGCCGGTCGCGCCGCTGCCGCACTCGATTCCACTTCCAAGGAGCGTCGCATGAGCACGCTGGTCATCCGCAATGCCCGCATCACCACACTCGACCCGCAGCAGCCGCACGCGCAGGCATTGGCCGTGCAGGAGGGCCGCATCGTCGCTGTCGGCAGCGATGAGGAGATCATGCGCGGCTGGGGCAATGAAGCGACCCTGATCGACGCGCAGGGCCGGCGCCTGCTGCCCGGCCTAAACGACAGCCATACCCATCTGATCCGCGGTGGCCTGAACTACAACCTGGAGCTGCGCTGGGACGGTTTGCGCTCGCTGGGCGACGCGCTGGACATGTTGAAGGCCCAGGTCGACCGCACCCCGGCACCGCAGTGGGTGCGCGTGGTCGGTGGCTTCACTGCCGCACAGTTCAACGAGAAGCGCCTGCCGACGCTGCAGGAGCTCAACGACATTGCGCCGGATACGCCGGTGTTCCTGCTGCACCTGTATGACCGCGCGCTGCTCAACCGCGCCGCGCTGCGCGCCTGCGGCTACAGCAAGGACACGCCGGATCCACCGGGCGGGCAGATCGTGCGTGACTCGCTGGGCAACCCGACCGGGCTGCTGCTGGCCAAGCCCAACGCGCTGATCCTGTATGCGACGCTGGCCAAGGGGCCACGCCTGCCGATCGAATACCAGGCCAACTCGACGCGCCACTTCATGCGTGAACTGAACCGGCTCGGCATCACCTCGGTGATCGACGCTGGCGGTGGTTTCCAGAACTACCCCGAGGACTACCAGGTCATCGAGCAGCTGCATCGCGATGACCAGCTGACGGTGCGCATCGCCTACAACCTGTTCACCCAGAACAAGGGCAAGGAAGTGGACGACTTCCGCGGCTGGAGCGAGATACTGCAGCCGCGCCAGGGCGATGACCTGCTGCGCCACAACGGCGCTGGCGAAATGCTGGTGTTCTCCGCGGCCGACTTCGAGCTGTTCAACGAGCCGCGCCCGGAACTGCCGCCTGAGCTGGAACCGGAACTGCACGATGTGGTGAAACTGCTGGTCGAGAAGCGTTGGCCGTTCCGCATCCACGCCACCTATGACGAGAGCATCACCCGCATCCTCGATGTGTACGAACAGGTCAACCGCGAGGTGCCGTTCGATGGCCTGCACTGGTTCATCGACCACGCCGAGACCATCACCCCGCGCAACATCGAACGCATCCGCGCGCTGGGCGGCGGCATCGCCGTGCAGCACCGCATGGCTTACCAGGGCGAAGCCTTCGTCGAGCGCTACGGCGTGCAGGCGGCGCGGCACACGCCGCCGGTCAAGCGCATGCTGGCCGAAGGCGTGCCGGTCGGTGCCGGTACCGATGCCACCCGCGTGGCCAGCTACAACCCGTGGGTGGCGTTGTCCTGGCTGGTGACCGGGCGCACCGTGGGCGGGCTGGCCCTGTATGGCGATGAGAACCTGCTCGAGCGCGAACAGGCGCTGCGCCTGTGGACCCAGGGCAGCGCCTGGTTCTCCGGCGACGAAGCGGTGAAGGGCACGCTGAAGGTGGGCCAGCTGGCCGACTTCATCCTGCTCTCGGCCGACTTCTTCCGCGTTGATGACGCGCAGATCGCCGACATCACCAGCCTGCTGACCGTGGTCGGCGGCCGCATCGTGCACGCCGACGGCGATTACGCCGGCCTGGCGCCGCAGCTGCCGCCGGCGATGCCGGACTGGTCGCCGGTCAACCGCTTCGGTGGCTACCACGTTGGCGGTGCCGCCACCGGATTGGCCGCCGCGCATCGCCATCATCACGGCGTGGCCTGTAGTACGCATGGTGCTCACGGCCATGCCGCGCAGCACGCGGCGCCCACCGACGACCTGAGCGCCTTCTGGGGTGCGATGGGATGCTCGTGCTTCGCGTTCTGAGCCTGGCGCTGCTGGCCATGCCGTGGATGGCGCTGGCCTGTGACACCGGCCGCCGCACCGACATGGGCACCGGGCAACTGCAGTGGGACGCCTCGCTGCGCTTCAGGGGCATGTACTACGACCCGGCCCGATTCGGTATCGGCGGCAGTGAAGACGGCTACGGTCTGCTGCGTGCACTGGCGTCGGCCACGTATGTCGAGGACAACTGGCAGGCACGGGTGCAGCTGGGCGTGCATGCCGAGAATGGCAAGGCAGGTGGACCCGGCCGCACCGACCGCAGCGCGCTGGACGTGCAGCAGGCGTACTGGCGCTGGCAGCGCGGTGGCTTCCATCTGCAACTCGGCCGGCAGGAAGCCGGCTATGGCAGCTCGCGGCTGTTGTCGGTGCGCGATGGGCCGAACATCCGCCTGGCGTTCGACGGTGCGCGCGTGGGTTGGAAGGGTAGATCCGGCACGCTTGAACTGATGGCGCTGCGTCCGCTGGAGAACCGACCGGGTGCCCTCGATGATCGCGGCGAACACGGCGCCCACCTGTGGGGTGCCTATGCCACCACGGCACGCGGGCGGGGCGCGGGACAGTGGGATCTGTACCTGCTGGACTACCGTCGCGACGGCGCGCGCTTTGCCGCCGGCAGCGGCACCGAACGTCGGCAGACCCTGGGCGCGCGCTGGTTCGGCCAGGCTGGTGCACTGGACTGGAACAGCGAGCTGGTGGCGCAGGGCGGTGAACTGCGAACGACCGCCGGCACGCTCGCTATCCACGCCTGGACGCTGGCCACCGATACGGGGTGGCGCTGGACGGACCTGCCGCTGCAGCCGCGTCTGGGGCTGAAGGCCGACATCGCCAGTGGCGATGGCAATCTGCACGACGGCCGCCTGGGCACCTTCAATGCCTTGTTCCCGAAGTCGGCCTATTTCAGCGAGGCCAGCCTGCTGGCCCCGGCCAACCTGATGGACGTCCAGCCGACCCTGACACTGCGCCTGCACGACGCGCTGACCACGGAACTGGGCGTACAGATGGCCTGGAAGCATCGTCGCGCCGATGCGGTCTACACCACGCCGGCACCGCTGGTGGCGTTGCCGGGCAGCGCCGGCGGCGCGCGCCGCATCGGCACGCAGTACAAATCCGAAACCCGCTGGCAGGCCAGCGAACACTGGCAATGGCAGCTGCAGCTGGCCTGGGTCGATGCCGGGCCTGCACTGAAGCAGGCCGGCGGCCGGGACACGCTGTTCGCCTCGATCGTTGGAGCATGGCAATGGTGAACGCAACCGCGTCGCAACCCCCCGCACAGGCCGCAGGCGCCTGGTCCCCACTGAAGATCCAGATGTTCCGCTCGATCTGGCTGGCGATCCTGGCCAGCAACATCGGCACCTGGGTCAACGACGTGGCCGCCGCCTGGGTGATGGCCGAACGTACCGGCTCGCCGTTGATGGTGGCCCTGGTGCAGTCGGCCACCACCGTGCCGATCGTGCTGCTGGCACTGGCCGCCGGAACCCTGGCCGACATCGTTGATCGCCGCAGGTACCTGCTGGCCACCCAGGGCTGGATGCTGCTGGTCGCCGCCGTGATGGCGGCGCTGACCGCGATGGACATGCTGACCCCGCAGCTGCTGGTGCTGCTGACCTTCTGCATGGGCTGCGGTGCGGCGATGGCGATGCCGGCGCAGGCCGCTATCGTGTCCGAACTGGTGCCACAGCCGATGCTGGCCTCGGCGGTGGCGCTGAACTCGATCGGCATCAACATCGCGCGCTCGATCGGCCCGGCCATCGGCGGCGTGATCGTCGCCCAGCTCGGTGCGGTCTGGGCCTTCGGCTTCAACGCCATCACCTTCGCCGCGATGCTGTTCGTGGTGTGGGGCTGGAAGCGCGACCCGAAGCAGTCCAGCCTGCCGCCGGAAGGCTTCGGTGCGGGCCTGAAAGCGGGCCTGCGCTATGCCAGCCGCGCCGGGCGGTTGCAGGCGGTGCTGATCAAGTCGGTCGGCTTCTTCTTCTTCGCCGCAGCGATGAATGCGTTGCTGCCGGTGGTGGTGCGTGGGCAGATGCAGGGCGGGGCGGGCCAGTACGGCATGCTGCTCGGCTGCATCGGCATCGGTGCGGTGGGGGGTGCGCTGCTGCTGCCGAAGCTGCGCGCGCAGCTGGATCGCGACCTGCTGGTGCTGCTGGCGACCCTGTCGCTGGCCATGAGCCTGGTCGGGCTGGCGCTGACCCGAAGCTGGTACGTGCTGCCGCTGGTGATGCTGGTCAATGGCTTTGCCTGGATCACCGTGCTGTCGTCGCTGCAGATCGCGGCGCAGACCGCAGTGCCGGCGTGGGTGCGTGCGCGTGCGCTGGCGCTGTACATCATGGTGTTCTCTGCCGGCATGGCCGCCGGCGGCCTGAGCTGGGGCGCACTGGCTCAGCGCACCTCGCCGGAGCTGGCCCTGCTGGTGGCTGCCGCGGGTGCGGTCATCGGCGGGTTGCTGGTGTGGCGCGTGCGCATCGCCGGCACCGAAGACCTGAACCTACGTCCGGCGGGGCACTGGCCAGCCCCCGAACTGTCGGTACCGGTATCCAATGATCGAGGCCCGGTGCTGGTGACCATCGAGTACCGCATTGACGATGCTGATCGCGCCGCGTTCCAGGCGCAGATGCGCACACTGGGCACCATCCGCCGCCGCGATGGCGCCGTGGTCTGGGGCGTGGTCGAGGACGTGGCCAGTCCAGGCATCCACCTGGAGTATTTCGTGACCCCGTCGTGGCTGGAGCACCTGCGCCAGCACGAACGCATCACCGCCGACGACAGGGCGATCCAGGAAGTGCTGCGCGGATTGCATCGCGGTGAGCGTGCGCCGGTGGTGCGCCACTTCGTGGGTGGGCATGACCCGCTGCCTGTCGCTGTGCCGCATCACCACACCGACATCTGAAAAAAAAGGGGACGGAGGGGATTAAGTCGTTTGTGCACAAACGACTTAATCCCCTCCGTCCCCTTTTTGCGATCGAAGGGGCGGCGGCACCGTTACAGTGCCGCCGCGGCGCATCAACTGCGCGCGAACGCCAACAGGTCGGCGTTGAACTGCTCGGCGTGGGTGATGGTCAGGCCGTGCGGGGCACCGGCGTATACCTTCAGTTCGGCATTCTTGATGATCTGCGAGGAGAGCTTGGCCGAGGCATCGAACGGGACGATCTGGTCGTCATCACCGTGCACGACCAGTGCCGGCACGTCGATCTTCTTCAGGTCTTCGGTGTAATCCACTTCCGAGAATTCGTGCACGCAGTCGTACTGGCCCTTGACGCCACCGAGCATGCCCTGCAGCCAGAACGCATCACGCATGCCCTGGGTGACCGTGTTGCCATCGCGGTTGGCGCCGAAGAACGGGGTGGTCAGGTCCTTGAAGAACTGCGAACGGTCGCCGCCGGTGCCCTTGCGGATGCCGTCGAAGACCTCCAGCGGGGTGCCGGCCGGGTTGCCGGCGGTCTTGAGCATCAGCGGCGGCACGGCGCCGACCAGCACCACCTTGGCCACGCGCGTGCTGCCGTGGCGGCCGATGTAGTGGGCCACTTCGCCGCCGCCGGTGGAATGGCCGACCAGGATCGCGTCCTTCAGGTCCAGCGCCTCGATCACTGCAGCCAGATCGTCGGCGTAGGTGTCCATGTTGTTGCCGTCCCAGGTCTGGCTGGAACGGCCGTGGCTGCGGCGGTCGTGGGCGATCACGCGGTAACCGTTCTGGCCCATGAACAGCATCTGCGGGTCCCAGGCATCGGACGACAGCGGCCAGCCGTGGGCGAACACGATCGGCTGGCCGTTGCCCCAATCCTTGTAGAAGATGCGGGCGCCGTCGGCGACGGTGACGAAGTTGCTCATTGCAGGTTCCTTGGCGGAAGGGAGGGAAGGCACCGGCAGGCTGCCGGTGCCTTCGGCAGTACAGCGCAGGTGTCGGCGACGGACTTGCACCGCTGTGCTGGATTGCAGAGGATGTGACGCATATCGCTCTGGCGGGACCCGAGTCGCGCGCCGAGGATGTCCGCAGCCCGCCTGTGGAATGCCCGGATGCCCGCCACGCGATGGTCCCTGCTGTTGTGCCTGCTGTTGCCGATGGCCGCGCCGGCTCAGACCAATGTCTACAAATGCGTGGATGGACCGCATCCGGTCTACCAGCAGACACCCTGCCAGGGCCGGGCGGCGTGGCGCTGGGATGTCCCGGCGGAGCAGTCATTGTCCCGTGGGGCGGTGGTTCCCGCAGTCACGCCATCGAAGCCGTCGCGTCGCCCGCGTCGTGCCGTCCGGGCGCAGGGCGCATTGATCACGATCAGTACGGATGCGGCGGCCTGCGAGCGTGTGCGCCGCCAGCGCGGACAGGCGCTGCTCAAACGTCGGCGGTTGGATTTCGTGCAGCGCCGGCAGCTGGATGACGCGGTCTACGACGCCTGCCAGTGAAGTGGTGCACTGAAGCGCCGAAAACAACAACGGCGCCCTGGGGCGCCGTCGTGTGCAATGCCGTGAGTGCAGCTCTCAGCGGCCGTCGCTGGTGGCGGCCGGTGCCGGCGAGGGCACGCTGTCCGGCTTGGGCAGGCTCAACTCCGGGTTGCCCTGTTCGGCCTGCAGGATCTGGATGCGGCGCTGCAGGGCGTCCAGCTGGCTGTTGGTGCTCTGCACATCGGTGCTGAGGCTGACTGCCTGCTGCTGGGCCTGCTGCAGGGCGGCGCTGACCTGCGCCGACTGTGCCTGCTGCTGTTCCATTTCCTGCTGCAAGGTGCGCAGGCGTTCTTCGTTGTAGGCCACCAGGCGCTCGGTGTAGCGCTTGCCGGCTTCCAGGCGCGTGGTGTCGATGTAGACCTGGGCCAGCTGCTCGGACTGCTGCGCGAAGGTGCGGTAGACACGTTCGGCGTTGTCCACCGCATCGGTCTTGATCACCCGCCAGAAGTTCTTCTCCTGGAACAGGGCGACGTAGTAGGTCAGGGTATTGGCGTTGAACAGCAGGCTGGCGCCGTAGTTGCCGTTGTAGGTGGTGCGCAGCTCGGTCAGCTGGCGCGAATCCATCAACTGCTTGAGCTCGTCCACGGTATTGCGCACCACCGGCGCGCTGCGCGCCGGTTCGGCTGCAGCCTCGCGGTCGCCACGCGCGGCCATCGCCGCCGGTGCCACCAGCATCATGGCCACGGCCAGCACTGCTGCGTTGCGCGCGTGCCGGGCGAAGACCGCGCCCCCTGAAGTTTCTCGCATGTCTAGACCATCCACGGATGAGTGTGGGTTGAGATGAAGGTGGGTTCCCCGCCGGGAGTCTAGCATGGGCGCGGGCGCCGCCAAGGGCGGCGGTCACGGCGCGATTTCAATAGACCAGCTGTGCCGCGCTGCACTGGATCGACTGCACGTTGACGTCGGTCCGGCCCAGTTCCAGGCCCAGCACGCTGGCCAGCAGGTTGGTCAGCAGAGTGCCGACACTGTTGAGCACCGGTCGCAGTGCGGCCAGGATCGGCTTCAGCACGGTGCACAGCAGGCCGCTGCAGCTGACGCTTCCGTCCGGGTTGGCGACGCCGCTGCCACTGGCGCCATCGAGGAAACCCGCCGGCGCGGTCTGGATGTACGACGCCAGGTTGTTGCGCACGCAGCCGTTGTAGTCGATCAGGTTGCCGAGCAGGCTGTCGCAGCGGTTGATCAGCAGGCCGCCGACCAGCGAGCCGAGCAGGCCATCGAGCAGGCCCAGGCCCTGGCCGGTGACGGTCGTCCTGTAACCGGTCCACACCGAACCGTCTTCCCAGCAGGTGGTCAGGCCCAGCAGGCAGGGCTTGGGGACGCCATTCTTCACCGTCCAGTTGCCCAGCGGGGCGAGGTTGCGTGCCGGATCGCCATCGCGCAGCAGCGGGATGACCTGGTCGACGTTGTAGCGTCCGCCAGTGGGAAAGGCCGCCTGCAGGTAACGATCGGCCAGCGCCTTGGCCGTGTCGTTGGCACTCATGCCCTGCTTGGGCGAGCTGAGCATGCCCGACAGCACCCGCAGCAGCTCGTTGACCAGGCTCGACACTGCGTCACCGATCGCGAGCGGATTGATCCGGGTCGAGCCGGCCTCACCCGCAGCCAGGGTCAGGTTCTGTGAGCCGGTGAGGGCGGGCAGGGTGATCCTGTCGTTGATCAGCGGCTGGCCCAGCAGCTTCAACAGCTGTTCGTTCTGCAGCGTGGCGTCGCAGACATTGGCCTTGGAGAATCGCTGTGCGGGGTCGACGTTGCCGACGCAGGCACGCAGCACCGATGAATCGACCTGGATGGTGGCCTTGGGGGGACTGCCGCCGCACTGGATGCCGGTCAGGGTACCCATGCCGTTGGCCACGTCGACGTGCAGCGGCAGGTGCAGGCGCGTGCCGAGCAGGTTCAGCAGCGGCCCAAGCGCGAACAGGTTGTTGCTGTCCACGTCCACCATCAGCCGCACCTGCGCATTGTAGGCGCGGGTGCCGACGCCGCCGATGGCGATCGACGGCGGCTCGACCACGCCGCCCTGGATGTTGATGCCCAGCAGGTCCAGCCCCTTGATCGTCACGCCGTTGCCATCGTTGGCGATGGAGATGGCGGTGCTGATCAGGTTGAGCACGTTGATCTTCGATTCCAGTGCGCTGCCGACGGTGCCGTCGGGTGAGACAACTTCCGCGAACAGCCCGCCGCCGCCGGCCTGGCTGCCGAGCACGATGTTGAGCTTGTTGATGTCCAGCTGGGTTGCGACCAGGTCGGACAGGGCGCGCAGCTGCACGCCCACCGTCGAGTCACGGCCGACCACGGTGGCGGTGGCATCGACCAGTTGCGCCAGCGAGATCTTGTTGACCGACAGCAGGCGGTTGAAATCGGCCACGCTGAGGTTGGCGCTCACCGGGATGTTGAGTGCCTTCAGCAGGCCGGATGGGGTGACGTTGGCCTGCGCCAGACCGTCATAGGACAGCACCGTGGCACTGCTGACATCCAGGCCGACCAGGCGCAGGGTCGACAGCAGTACGGAATCGCCATTGGTGCGCAGCAGCTGCGAGCCCACCGCGAACACCGCCGTGGGCTCCGAGCGGCGGGCGACCGCCTGCACGCTGACGGTCGGCAGGCTGGTGTTCTGGCCGAAGAAGGGCAGCACGCTGCGCTCGGCGATCACCTGCACCGCATTGCGCGGGTTGCTGGCATCAACGCTGGTGACGAAACGGTTGCTGGTACCGCGGCTGGCACTCCAGTTGCCGCAGCGGACCTGCAAGGTGCCTGCGAACCTGTTCTGGGCCAGTGCGCTTTGCCGGGCGGCGCTGTTGTCGCTGTTGTCCGCGCTGCACAACTCCAGTCGCTGCGCGCCGGCCAGTGCGGCCAGATCGGCAACCTTCTGCGCATCGCGCTTGGCCCAGAACAGATAGCCGATCTCGATCAGGCCCAGCATCGCCAGCAAGGCCAGCATGACCAGCATCATGGTGACCGACATGCCGCCGCGTGCGCGGCCGAAACTGAACTGGCGTGGGCGTTTCATGGCCTACCTCAGCGTCCGGAGGAGGAGGCATCCTTGGACCGGGCAACATCGGTCTCAAAGAAGTCCGGGATCTCGTGTTCAAAGCTCTTCAGGTAACGCGCATAACTCAGGGTGGCCTGGTCACCCAGGATCGGCAGGCGCTGGCCGGCCTGCTGTCCCGACGCCTGCAGGCGGAACAGGTTGCGGGTGGCTTCGCCGCTCTGCAGGCGCGCACGCGGTGTTGCCGGCGGGGCACCGTCGGTTGCGGGGAGTGCCGGTGGCACCGCTGCCACCGCCGCGGATGCGGCGGGTGCGGCCAGCTCCACGGTGGGAAGCGGCTCGGCCTGCATCGGTGCTGCGGCCGGTGCCGACGGCAAGGGGCCACCTAGCATCTGTCCGGTCAATGGCTGTTGCTGGGCCTGCACGGCACCGGCAGCAAGCAGGCAGGACAGCACGGGCAACAGGCGTCGGGTCAGGCGCATCGCAGTCATGGTGTGCTTCCGGTCGGGTGTTCGGTGGTGCTGAAGCGTTCCAGCATCGACGGTGGCAGGCGCTGCGGATCGCGCTCGTCACGTGCTTCGCGGTGTGGTTCGGCTGCCAGCCGGGTGCTGCCCGACGCACGGGCGCCGTGTTCGCTGCTGGCCGCGGACGCAGGCGCAGGGGCGTTGACGGCGGCCGCCGCCTGCCGCTGCTGCAGGCGCGTGCGGATCTGCTGGGCCTGCTGCTGGATGCTGCGGCGCGTTTCGTCGTTGAGGTTGGCCTGTGCCGCCAGGCGCTCCGCGGTGGCCTGGTCGCCGCGCAGGAGCGCCCACAGTGCGAGGTTGGCCGTGGCCTTGGCGTTGCCTGGCGACAGTTCCAGGGCCTTGGCCAGCGGCTCGCGCGCCTGGTCGAACTGGCCGGCGCGCAGCCGCGCATAACCCAGGTCGCCCAGGTAGTCGGTGTTCAAGGGCTGCAGTTGCGTGGCGCGCGCCAGCGCCTGTTCGCTGCCGGCGTCGTCATCGCGGCGTGCAGCGATCAGGCCCAGGCCGTGGGCGGCCGCGGCGGCCTGCGGCCCGCTGGACAGCTCGCGATACAGCGCGACCGCTGCGTCGCTCTGGCCAGTCTCGCGCAGGGCGTCGGCCTGCAGCAGGCGCAGGGCGGGGCGATCACCATAGCGTTGGCGGAAGGCCTCCACGTGGGCGAGCGAGGCATACCAGGCGCCCTGCTGCTGCATGCGCTCGATCAGCTCCAGATAGGTGTTGCGGCTGTCCTGCGGATCGGGCTCCGGCGGCGCAAGGCTGGGCGCCCGCACGTACTTCGGCGTGGTCGATGCGCAGCCACTGGCCAGGGTGGCGAGGGCGACGGCAAGCAGCAGGCAGGGGGTGCGCAGGGCGGGCATCAGGGCGATCCCATCTTGGACATGGTGGTGGCCAGCGCGACCAGCGCTGGACCGGCAAGCACCAGCATCAGTGCCGGCAACAGGGTCAGCATCATCACCACGGTCATCTTCACCGAGAGCTTGCCGACCTTTTCCTTCAACGTGTTGCGGCGCTGCTCGCGCAGGCGGATGCTGAACTGGCGCAGCGGTTCCTGCACGGCGCCGCCGTGCGCATGCACCTGCAGGATCAGCTGCATCAGGCTGGCCAGGTCGTCATCGGCGTAGACCTCGCTCAAGCGCCGCAGTGACTGCGCGCGGGTGCGGCCGTGGGTGTAGGCCACGTTGGCTTCCTGCAGTTCGCCGCCCAGTACCGGCAACGCATCGCGCAGCTTGTCGCCCAGCGTCTGCAGGCTCTGGTCCATGCTGAAGCCCACGCCCTGCAGCAGGCGCAGCAGGTCGATCAGCAAGGGCAGTTCGTTCTCGACCGCGCGGCGGCGGCGCTTGACCCACGACGACAGCACGAACTTGGGCAGCAGCAGCCCGGCCGCCAGCGCACCGATCACCACCATCACCCTGGCCAGACCGTGCGCGCTGCTGAACGCCAGCGCCAGCGCCAGCACCAGCAGCGCAAGCAACAGGCGCAGGCCGAGATAGATGGCGGTGCCGCGGCGCGTGTTCCAGCCGGCCAGGTCCAGCAGCAGCCTGTCCTCGTTGGCCAGCAGCGCGGCCTCCAGGCGGCCACCACTGAGCGAGCGCCCGAAGCGCTCGAGCCAGCCCAGCGAGTCGCGGCGCGTGGCCTCGGTGTCGCGGGCTTCCTCGCGCGGCTGCAGGGCGGTCTTCAGCGCGGCCGAGGTGCGGTGCTCGCGATGGCTGCGCACCCAGCCGGCAATGCCGAGCAGGGCGACGCCCGCTGCCAGCACCAGCAGCGAAAGGGCGAACCAGGCGCTGGCGCTCATCGGGCACCTCCCGGGTAGCTGCGGGCGGTCATAGCGATTTGGCCAGGCGGTACAGCAGCAACGCCCCGAGCAGTTCCAGGCCCAGTGCGATCAGCAGGATCCTGTGGCCGAGCGGGTCATGCAGCACCGGCTGGAAGAACGCCGGGCTGGAGATCGCCATCAGCACCGCACTGGCCGGTGGCAGCAGCCCCAATACCCAGGCCGACATGCGGGTTTCCGACGTGGTGGCGGCCAACTCCTGCTGGGCCTGCTCCAGGTCGCGCATGAAATCACCCATGCGCTGCAGGATCTGGTCGGCGCGCCCGCCGATGCGCACGCTCACCCCGATCACCACCGCCAGCACCTTCAGCACGTCCATGCGGTACGGCTGTGCGGCCAGGCTCAATGCACGATCCAGCTCCATGCCGCTGCGCGCATAGCGCACCGTGGTGTCCAGCAGGCCGCGCAGTGGCGCGCTGGTCTGCATCGAAGACACCTGGAACGCGGCCTGCAGGCTGTTGCCCAGCGCGGTGAGGCGGACCAGGTTGTCGAGGAAGTCCGGCATCTGGTGCAGCAGCTGCGCGCGCAGTCTCGTGATCCGGCGCATCACCCACAGCCAGCAGCCCAGCAGGTACAGCAGAAGGGTCAGCGGAAACATCCAGGCCGTGCCCAGCCGCACCGCCGCCACGACCGCAAGCACCAGTCCCGGTACCAGCAGCATCAGTGGCAGCTTCCAGCCCGGCTGCAGGCCGGCGCGCTGCAGGACGCCATCCCAGGGTAATGCGCGGCTCCCACTGCTGGCGGGGCGGGCCGAATCGTTCGCCGCCGCAACGGCAGGCCCGGCCGGCACCGCACCGGCCGTGCTGCCGCGTGCCAGCTGCTGCTCGGTGTGCTGCAGCGAGGCCTGGCGCTGTTCACGGCTGCTGGCGGTACCCCACAGCCAGACGGCCAGCGCCAGCAGCACCGAGATGATGCTCAACACGCCCAGCAGCAGGCCGGTGCCCATGTTCAGAAGTCCCCGTAGAGTGATTCGCGCAGCTGCTGGCGGAACGGCTCCAGCTTGTGCGAATGCGGATGGAAGCCCAGGCCGATCCAGCGGTCGGTCTCGCGGCCGGTGCCATCGATCTGCACCTCGTGGCGGAACATCTCCTGGGTGGTGATCAGGTTGTCGCTGACCCCGGTGATCTCGGTGATCGAGACCAGCACCCGGCGCCCGCTGCCCAGTCGCGAGATCTGCACGATGAAATCAATGGCGCTGGCGATCTGCCGGCGCAGGCTGTCTTCGCTGCCCTGGAAGCCGGCAAACCCGGCCAGCATCTCGATGCGGTACAGGCAGTCGCGCGGCGTGTTGGCGTGGATGGTGGCCATCGATCCGTCATGGCCGGTGTTCATCGCCTGCAGCATTTCCAGCACTTCAGCGCCGCGCACTTCGCCGACCACGATGCGGTCCGGGCGCATGCGCAGGCTGTTGCGCACCAGGTCGCGGATGCTGACCGCGCCCTGGCCCTCGGCGCCGCCGATGCGGCTCTCCAGGCGCACCACGTGCGGATGGTTCAGCGAAAGCTCGGCGGTGTCCTCCACGGTGATGACGCGCTCATCGGCCGGCACGTAGCTGGCCAGGGCATTGAGCAGCGAGGTCTTGCCCGAGCTGGTGCCGCCGGAGACCAGGATGTTGCAGCGCCCCAGCACCATCGCCTTCAGCAGTGCCTGCATCGGTGCGTCGAAGGTGCCCTTGGCGAGCAGTTCGTCGGGGGTGAACGGGTCCTTGCGGAACTTGCGGATGGACACCATCGGTCCGTCCACCGCCAGCGGCGAGATGATCGCGTTGAGGCGGCCACCGTTGGGCAGGCGCGCGTCGACCATCGGATTGGAATCATCCAGCCGGCGGCCGAGCGGGGCGAGGATGCGGCGCAGGATGCGCAGCAGGTGGGTATCATCGGTGAAGCGCTGGGTGGCGCGCTTGAGCTGTCCGCCCTGCGAAACGTGCACGTCCTTGAAGCCGTTGATCAGGATGTCTTCGATGGAGGGGTCGTGGAGCAGGTCGTCCAGCGGGCCGAAACCGGTCAGCTCCTTGACCAGTCCCTCGGCGACCACCTGCATCTCTTCTTCGTTGATCGGGATGCGCCATTCCTGGATGAAGCCCACGGTCTGCACCTGCACCCAGCGGGCGATGGTGTCCGGGGCCCAGGAATCGATGTCGATGCGCTCGTCCTCGATGCTGTTGAGCAGATGCTCATGCGCGGCCGACAGCACCTTCTGGTACTGCTCGGTCTGCGCGAACGGCAGGTGGCCCGGGGCAGATTCGGGCAGTACCGGGCGGGCAACGGCATGCGGGAACGGGGTTACCTTGTCTTCCATTGCGATCCACCCAGGGCAAGGGAGAGTCTTTCCCGCAGGCCATGCGGCTGGACCGGGCAGGCGGCCGGATCCAGGCGCGACACGAGCGGGGCGAGGGCACGCAGATAGGGGTCGCGCGGGGCATCCTGCAGCAGCAGGTGTCCCTGGCTGGCGGCCAGGCGCACGCGCGGTCGTTCGGGCAGCGTCGCCAGCAGCGGTACTTCGAAGCGGCGTGCGATCTGTTCCGGGCTCATGCCGCTGCTGTCATCGTGGCGGTTGATCACCAGTTGCAGGCGCTTCTCGCGCTCACGCTGGCCCGCCAGGTGCTTCAGGGCCTGGTCCAGAGAAACCAGCGTGGCGATCGAGGCATCGGTGACCAGCCAGATCTCGTCGGCCTGGTCCAGCAACAGGGGCGGAAGCTGCCGCAACGGGCAGCCGCCGGCATCGCACAGCACGCTGGCGAACACGCCGCGCAGGCGCTGCAGCAGCGCGCCAGGATCCGAGGGCGGAACGGCATCGCTGCCACTGGCACGATCCAGCAGCACCAGCCCGGAGTCATGGCGCGCCATGGCCGTGCGGGCGAGGGTGGCATCGATGCGGCTGGCATTGCGCAGCGCGTCTTCGTAGTGGAAGCGGCTGTCGAGATTGAGGTACAGCGCGAGGTCGCCGGAGGGCTGCGCCAGCTCCATCAGCAGGCCGTCCTGCTGCACGGCTTCGCCCTGGGCCAGGGCGCGCGTCTGCTGCGCCAGCACCGAAAGATGTGCGGCCAGGGTGCTGGTGCCGACGCCGGCGCGCACACCCAGCAGCACGATCAGGCGTGCCTTGTGTGCGTGCTGGGCAACCGCTGCCGGGCGCGGAGACAGGGCGCGCCGCAAGGCCGCCTCGATGCCTGCGTCGTCACTGTCCAGGTCCAGTACATCGCGCAGGCCGGCGCGCAGCGCGATCACCACGCCTTCGACCTGGCCGGCGCTGGTGGCGCCCACGGCCACCAGCGGCAGGTCCGGTTGGGTCTGCTGCAGCTGCTGCGCCAGCACGCTCGAGGCGGCCGCATGCTCGGGCCGGAAGTCGAGCAGCACCAGGCTCTGCGGGCCGCGTTGCAGGTCCTGGGCGGAGGTGGGGGCGTTGCTGTCCTGCCAATGCAGGGCGGTGCTCGGCGGCAGCTTGGCGGCCAGCCGGGGCAGCAGTTCGCGGTCGATGCCGTACAGGACCAGGTTCATTGGCGGTCCTTGCGGATGCAGCGGCTGGGCGGTGGCGTAGGGCATGGGCGTGGTATCGCAGGCATCATGGAGTCAGCGCGAGAATCCGGGCACCGGGTCCTGGCTGACCGGACCCAGCAACCAGGAACCCCACTCGGGGAGATGCGGCCTGGCTTCGCGCTCGCCGGGCAGCGGCAGTTCGGTGTTGCGCGCCAGTGGCTGCACCAGGCGCGGGGTGACGATGATCACCAGCTCCTTGTCCTGACGCTTGTAATCGAAGTTGCGGAAGAACGAGCCGATGATCGGCAGGTCGCCCAGCAGCGGAATCTTGCTGACGTTGGAGACGATGTTGGAGCTGACCAGGCCCCCGATGACGAAACTCTCGCCATCACCCAGCTCGACGGTGGTGTCGGCGCGGCGGGTGGTGATCGAGGGAATCTGCACGTTGTTGAGCACAATGGCATTGCTGTAGTCCAGGTCGCTCGCTTCGGGCGCTACCTTCAGCGCGATGCGGTTCGCTGCCAGCACGGTCGGGGTCACCGTCAGGCCGATGCCGAACGGCTTGTAGGTGATGGTGGTGGTGCCAAGCCCCTGCGGTTCCAGGATCGGCAGTTCGCCACCGGCCAGGAAACTGGCGCTCTGCCCGGACAGCGCCACCAGCGTCGGCTCGGCCAGTACGCGGGCCATGCCATTGGCCTGCAGCAGTTCGACATCGGCGTTCCACAGCCCCTTGGTCGAGCCGAAAACAAGGCGGAATGCCGAGGA
Organism: Stenotrophomonas sp. PAMC25021; assembly: GCF_004795795.1. Classification (NCBI taxonomy): domain Bacteria; kingdom Pseudomonadati; phylum Pseudomonadota; class Gammaproteobacteria; order Lysobacterales; family Lysobacteraceae; genus Stenotrophomonas; species Stenotrophomonas sp. PAMC25021. Next base: position 3,994,831 of record NZ_CP039255.1, read on the forward strand.
AATCGGCGAGACGGCCTCGTTGCTGCTGTTGCCTTCCTTCATGCCGGGCAGCAGGCCGGTGTTGCCCGGCAACCCGGTGCCGGGCCGCGCGAAGCCGTAGGCGAAGCCGCCGTTGCGGTTCTGGAAGTTGATGCCGATCTGCTTCATCGCGGTCTTGTTGAACTCGACCACCTTGACCTCGACCTGGACCACACCGCCGCTGCTGATGGTGGACGTATCGGCAAGCGCACCTTCCTTGCCCAGTGCCATCGCCGCCGTGCGTTGTTCCTGCATGTGCGAGAGCACGCTGTCAGTGCTTCCCTGCAAAAGGCCCTGCTGGTCCTGCTGGGTGAACACCAGATCGTTGCCGCCGGTGCTGGCCGCACCCTGTACGGCGCTCTGCACCCGTACTGTCACCCGTTGCGGCTCGGCCTGCTTGCGGTGCCACAGCAGCAGGGTGGTGGTGCCGGGCATCCTGCCCACCAGCAGCGCCTGGCGCTGGCCGCGCAGCATCACGATGTCGGCAACGCCGGGGTCGGCAATGGCCACCCGTTCCAGGTCGGCCGGCAGGTTCCAGGGACGCTGCTCACGGGCCTGCAGCACCAGGTCATCGGCGGCCACGCTCGTTGCCGGTGCCAGCAGCACCAGCATCAGGGCCAGCCACCGCTGGCGGGGAGAAAGGCGTGGACGGCGGCGACGTTCGGTCATGGATGCGCTCGATGCAGGTCAAAGGGAGCCACGGGGGGCGGAACTGTCGCCACGGATGATCTCGATACCCGAAGCGCGCGGGGCGCTGCGACGGGGCGCCGGCGCACGCGCGGGTGCATCCGCGTTGCTGCGTGGCGGGGCACTGCCGCGGCCGGCCAGCGCGTCGCCGTCGATACCGGCGAAGGCATGGTTCTCCGGGCGCTGCAGTGCCAGCTGCTGCTCTGCGTCGAGCCCACGCAGCGGATCGATCACGCCGCGCGACTGAGGGAACAGTGCGAGGTCGGGCAGGCCCGTATCAGCGGGATTGCGCAGCGCCAGGAACAGCTTGCCCTGCTGCGCACCCAGCAGCAGTCGATTGGCGTCGGCCACCGGTACCGCCAGCACCGCGCTGCGCGCGGGTTGCGGGGCTTCATTGCTGCTGTGGCTGCTGCCACTGCCGGTGATGTCGGACGCGCGCGGGTCGTTGCGGGTGTCGGCCTCGCTATTGGAGGTGGCTTCCGAGGCGACCGGCGCGATGTCCTGCTGCCCATAGCTCAGCACGCGCAGGCGCGACAGCAGCAGGCGCGTCTGCGCGGCTTCGGCGGGGCTGTTGATGCCGGGCTGGGCATTGCGCAGGTTGAGGAAGACGTCGACGAAGTCACCGGGAAGGATGCGGTTGCCGGCACCAACCAGTTCGTCCACGGGCACGGCCAGTGCGCGCTCGCCCGGCCGCAGCTGCAGCGAGAAGCCCTGTGCCAATGCGCTGCTGCTGATCGGGCTGCCTTCGGCGATGTCCTGCACCGGCACCTTGCCGACCACGGCGGCGATGCTGGTGGCGGCACCGGCGACGGGGGAGGTGCGCTGGGCCAGGCGCAGGTCGTTGGCGCTGATCGGCTCGCCCGCGGGCAGGCGCGCCACGGCTTCCACCACCGTGATGGCCTGCACTTCGTTGTGCGCGATCGGCGCGGCCGTGACCGGTGCGGCCGGTTTGCGCCCGATCATGAAGGCGATCAGCGCCAGCAGCACGGCCAGGCCGATCAGGGCGACGGCAGCGATGCGGGTCAACTTGAGCATGGAACCGTCTCCAAAATACCGGTCATCAGTTGCCGCTGCCGAGATCGAGCTGGGCGACCGCGACGCTGCGGATGGGAGCCTGCATCACCCACTTGTAGAGCGTGGCGGTGCCGGGCAGGAAGGGATGGCTGGCGTAGTCGTAGCTGACTGTCACGGTCATGCACTGGGCCGTGGCCAGGCCGGCGCAGGGCGCCTGCGCGGACACCACGATGGCATTGCTGCCCCCCGCGCTGCAGTCCACGTTCTGCTTGGAGAACTGCAGCAGCCATTGCATCGAGGTGCGTGCGGCGACGCAGGCGGCGGTGCGCCGTTCGCCGGCCGTGCCGTAGCGCAGCGAGGCGCGCGCACCTTCGGCCGAGGCGGTGGCCAGGGTCTGCTGCGCTGCCATGATCATCACCCCGGAGAAGGTGAACAGCAGCAGCGGCAACAGGCCGAGCATCAGCATCAGGGCGAACTCGATGCTGGCGACGCCGCGTTGCCGGCGCGGGCTGCGGATGTTCATGGTGCACCTCCGTTGATGCTTGCCAGCACCCAGCCGATGGCGGCGAGTGCGAGGTAGGCGGCATAGGGAATGCCACGTCGTCCCTGGCGTGCGGCCTGCATGTCGCGCAGGGCCGGATGCGCGTGCCATTGCGTGCTGGTGCGATTCACCTGCATCTGCAGGTGCCCGGGCAGCAACACGCCCAGGCGCCGGCCCGCCAGCACCAGCACGGCGTGCAACCCGGCGGCGAGGCTGGCGACCAGCCAGACCGGCAGCAGCGCCTGCCAGCCCAGCATCAGCCCCAGCACGGCAAAGAACTTCACGTCGCCGGCGCCCATCCAGCGCAGGGCATAGAACGGCAGCAGCGCCAACAGGCCGAGCGCCGCGCCGGCAACGTGGGGCAGCCACGGCTGGCGCGGCGCACTGAACTGGCCGAAGACGATCACCACGGTGGCGATCACGCAAGCGGCGATCAGCCAGGCGTTGGGCACCCGACGGGCATACAGATCACTGATCGCGATCCGCAGGCATACGCCGATGGCCAACAATCCCAGCAGTGTCATCGCACACTCCGTCGTCCGTCACTGGACGGTCTTCGCCTGGTTCCATGCGCCCCACCGTCGCGGCTCTGCCGGCCGCGCGCGGTCGCCGCTCAGGTCGTCGAGCCCGACGCCTTGGTGGCCAGTGCGGAGAGGTTCTTGAACAGCGTTTCGAAGAACCCCTTGATCTGGTCGTTGCCGACCGCGATCAGGACACCAGCGATGACGGCAGCCAGCAGCCCGTACTCGAGCGCGGTGACACCGTCTTCTTCCTTCAGGAATTTGCGGATCGATGCGTTCATGACCAATGTCTCCCTCTACCTGTCTGCGGATGCAGTACACCTGCGTTGGGCGGTGGCCCGGCTCCGCCGGGATCGTCCGTGGGCCTCCGCGCGTCCTGGCGGAGGAGGCACGGCGGGATGGGCCCGCTGTGCTCAAGCAGGGTGATCGTCTCCAGGCAGGCCGCCAGCCGCACGGTCGCGACCGCTCGGCCCGGGGCCGGTGGTCGAGGCATCCAATGATGCGTGCGTGGTCATGCTGTCCCCCTGGGTGCGGCCGGATCAGTTGGCCGGATCACCGTGCTATCGACTTTGCCTGAATGGAAGTTGGCTGCAACAGGAACCTATATGCAAATTCGGCAGAAACCCCGCGATGCTGAAAATTTCAGGCCGTTTCTGTGACGAGAATCCGTTCGAAGGCAAAACGATTCATGGTCGTGCAGATTATGTGATTTCCATTTTCCGGCGCATGCGAAGACCGTGCCAATGGCGCCGACATTTTCTTCATCTGTGTATCTTTTTTCTTCATTGCAGCCCGCGGGTTTACCTTCGCCGATTATCGGGCATACTCGCATTCAAGCTGTTGCATTTCCATGGTTGGCCGCATCGGAGCCGATGCGGCCTGCACGACAACGGAAGTGGTTTCTGGATCGCTGCGCGCCCTGTCAGGCAGTGGGGGCCGCATCGCATGGCGGATCAACGGGGGACAACACTGTCATGGTCGATGGTGGGGTAGGAGACAGCGGCGACAGCGGCCTGCGGTCGATAGACCTGGCCACGCTGAGCGGCGTGCTTCGTGTCTGTGATGTCGAACTGCTGCTGCTCGATGGCAATGGGCCACGTGCGGCATTCGCTTCGCGCGTGCACGAGGAAGCCCTGTTCTGCAGCATCAGCTGCGGTTTCCACTGCCGCGGCCGTTTCATGCTGCCGCCGGACTGGGCGATGCTCGGGTACCTGCACGCCACCGATGAGACGCTGAGCTGGTGCCATGGCGTACCGCTCACGCCGGGGATGGCGTTGACGATCATGCCGGAAGGCATCAGTGAGTTCACCCTGAGCCCAGGCACGCACATGACCCTGATGCTGCTGCCGGTGGCACGGGTGCAGCGCAAGCTGACCGAACTGAGCCTGCGCAGCACGCCTCCCGCTGGCCAGGCACTGTCACTGTTCAATCTGGCCAGCGAAGGCACGCCGTTGGCACGCCACTACCAGCAGCTGCACCTGCAGCTGGGGCAGGGTGCAGGCCTGCAGCCGGAAGAAACTGAAACCCTGCTGCACGAGCATGTGCAGGCCCTTCTGGGTGCCGGTGCGGCGGATCGCCCGGGTTGCAGCCGTGCACGGCGTACGCATTATCTGATCGCACAGCGGGCAGAGAACTTCATGCGGCTCAACCTGCGCCGCAATATCTACATGAATGAAATCTGCGATGCGGCTGGGGTCAGCGAGCGCGGCCTGCGTTATGCGTTCGAGGACCTGTTTGGAACCTCGCCCAACCGGTATCTCTCCATGCTGCGCCTGTGCGCGGCCTGCCGCAGCCTGTCGATGGCCGATTCCAGCCGTCGCTCGGTGAAAGCCATCGCCCTCAGCTGCGGCCTGTGGGATCTTTCGCGCTTCGCCGACAATTACCGCAAGGTATTCGGCGAACTGCCGCGCGATACCCTGATGCGCGCGCCCGCGCAGATCGGCCAGCCGGCCTGAGCCAAGCCCCGCAAGGGTTTTCGCGGCATTCGTGCCGGAATTGCACATCCGCTTGCCGATCATGTTGCCGCTTCTGCATAAACGGCTGCCGATTCCGGCCGTGGATTTGCCGGAATGCGCGATTGCCGTGCCGGATTGAAGTGCGCCGCCACCGTTGCAACCGCTGAAATGTCAGTCACCTGCCTAACGGCAAGTCCACTGACATTCCAGTTGTTCGCCTACGGGGGAAATGCTCATGAACCGCATCTACCGGCGTGTATGGAACCGCCAGCTCAATGCTCTGGTTGTGGCCTCGGAACTGGCCACCGGCGACAGCGGCGGCGGCGCCGCACGCGATCCGCGCGCCTTCCTGCTGATGCCCACCGCGCTGGCCCTGGCACTGCTGTGCGCGCTGGCCAGCGGCCACGCAGGGGCATCGGAAACCAATCAGTCGCTGCGCGACCTGCAAGCGCTTGCGGCGAAGTATGCGCAGCCGATGCCGGTCAAGGTCGATGCGGAAGTGGCCTTGGCTGCCGCCGCGCGACAGGCGCAGAGCAGCCCCGCGATCAGTCCGGACGCTCGCCTGGGCCTGCAGTTGAACACCACATCGCTGCCGGTGGTGCGTGACGTATTGCCGGCCGCCGTGCAGGTGAAGCTGGCAGCGAACACCACGCCGAAGCAGGTGGCCGTGCCGGCGCTGGCGGCCGATGTACGCGCCACTGTCGGCCTGGGCAACACTGCGATCAAGGCGGCACAGGTGGATGCATCGCTGGCAGCGCACGTTGCGCCGGGCGCGCAGGCGCCGCTGGGCGTGGCTGCCGATGCGCGCGCCAGGGCCAAGGTCGGCATCGCTGGCCATCAGGTCGCTTCGATCGATTCGGGTGCCCAGGCGGCAGCGGGCCTCAGCGGTTCGTCCCTGAAGGCCTCTGTCGACGGCGACACCGACGCGCATCTGGCGGTGGCTGGCCATCACATCGAGGGGCAGGGCCAGGCCCGGGCGACGGCGGCGGTCACGCCGCCGGCCAAGGAGGAACTGCCGGGTGACACGCATGATCGCGCCATCAGTGCCGCGTTCGATGCCGGCGCCGCGGGCAAGGTGCGCGTGCAGGCGCCGGACGGCCAGGAAGTAGTCGCCGATCGCAACCTGAAGCTGGCCGGGCAGGCAACCGTAGCCGCGCAGCACAGCGCGCTGGGCGTCGGCGGTCTGGTGGGCGGAGCAGTGGATGCTGTCGGCGGGACGCTTCACGGTGCCGCGGGTGCGGTCGGTAGCACGGTGGGTGGTGCGCTGAACGGCACCGTTGGCACGGTTGGCGGCGCAGTGGGCGGCGCTCTGAACGGTACTGTCGGAACAGTCGGTGGCGCAGTGGGCGGTGCACTCAACGGCACAGTCGGCGCGGTCGGCGGTGCAGTGGGTGGCACGCTCAACAACGCGGTAGGCGCAGTCGGTGGTGCGGTTGGCGGTGCACTGAACGGCACGGTAGGCACGGTCGGTGGCGCAGTGGGCGGCGCTCTGAACGGTACTGTCGGAACAGTCGGTGGCGCAGTGGGCGGTGCACTCAACGGCACAGTCGGCGCGGTCGGCGGTGCAGTGGGCGGCACGCTCAACAACACAGTCGGCGTGGTCGGTGGTGCAGTTGGCGGTGCACTGAACGGCACGGCAGGCACAGTTGGCGGCGCCGTGAGCGGCGCGCTCAACAACACGGTCGGTGCGGTCGGTGGTGCTGTGGGCGGAGCTCTGAACGGCACCGTTGGCCAGGTCGGCAGCGCAGTGGGCGGTACGCTCAACAACACGGTCGGCGCAGTCGGTGGTGCAGTTGGCGGTGCTCTGAACGGCACGGTCGGCACAGTTGGCGGCGCAGTCGGCGGTGCACTGAACGGCACCGTCGGTACCGTCGGCGGTGCGGTGGGCGGAGCTCTGAACGGCACCGTTGGCCAGGTCGGCGGCGCCGTGGGTGGCGCTCTGAACGGGACTGTCGGTACGGTCGGCGGTGCAGTGGGCGGCACGCTCAACAACACGGTAGGCGCAGTCGGTGGCGCTCTGAACGGCACTGTCGGTACCGTCGGCAGTGCGGTGGGTGGCGCACTGAACGGCACTGTCGGCCAGGTCGGCGGTGCAGTGGGCGGCACGCTCAACAACACGGTGGGCGCAGTCGGTGGCGCATTGAACGGTACTGTCGGTACCGTCGGCAGTGCGGTGGGTGGCGCTCTGAACGGCACCGTCGGCCAGGTTGGCAGCGCGGTGGGCGGCACGCTTAGCAATACCGTCGGCACGGTCGGTGGTGCAGTGGGCGGCATTCTCAACGGCACCACCGGTAGCCCCGGCACAGGCCTGGGCGGTGTGCTGGGAAGCACGCTGGGCAACGTCGGCAGCGCGGTGGGCAACCTGCTCAACGGCAATCTCAATGGCACTGTCGGCAACCTGGGCAGCGCCGTGGGTGGCCTGGTGGGAGGCACGCTGGGCAGTCTCGGCCTGACCCAGCCGTCGGCGATCCCGCCGACCAGCCCGAAGGCACCGGCGCCGGCCGACCCGAATGCCGGCCTGATCATCGGCACCGGTGGCCTGGTCGGCAATGTCGGCCAGCTGATCGGGCCGACCACCACCAGCCTGTTCGGCGGCAATGGCTACCTGAGCAATGGCAATCTCAAGCTCAGCAATGCCAACGTGATGCAGACCTATTCGACGGTCAATGTGCTGGGCCTGCCGGTGGTGAACCTGTCGCCGGTCGGCAGCACGCTCAACGGTCTGGGCGGCGCGGCCACGGGCGGCAGCTCGCACCTGACCCTGATCGGTGGCGTCACTTCCGACAGCTACATCTACAACATCAACAACGGCAATCCGGGTGGCCTGCTGGGCCTGCTGCTGCCGAAGGATTCCCCGGCCTGGGCGGCCAAGTGCCTGGACATCGCGCTGGCCGACATCTCCTGCTGGGCCGTCAACGCCGCGCAGGACTACCAGGTGCTGATGGGCGATGGCGCCTTCGCCAACGGCTCGAAGGAAGTGGTGATCGGCGCCAACGCACGCCATGAACTGCCGAAGGTCGATGCCAATGTCGCCTTCCCCGGTGATGGCGTGAACGATCCCAGCAACCCGACCGGCGTGCCGACGGCCGACTATGCCGCGCGCATGGGCCATTCGGTGATCGTCGGCGACAGTGCCGTCGGCACCGCCAACGGGCAGACCCTGCTGGGTGCCGAGTCCACCTCCAACCAGGCCAACTCGGTCGCGCTGGGCTACCGCTCGGCCGCACTGCGTGGCGCGCAGGCCAGCTACAGTGCCTACGGCCTCACGGCGCCGCAGGTCTCGGCCGGTGAAGTATCGGTGGGCACCGCCGGTGGGGGCGAGCGCCAGATCACCAACGTGGCTGCGGGCAGCGGCAACACCGACGCGGTCAACGTGGCGCAGTTGAAGGGCGCGATCAGCCTGATCAACGGCGTGGCGGATGCTGCGGTGACCTACGATCTGGACGCCGGCGGCAATCCGAACTATCGACGGGTCACCCTCGGCGCAGGCACCGGCACCACCACCATCGGCAATCTCGCCGCCGGTGCGGTCACCGCGGGCAGCCTCGAGGCCGTCAACGGTGGCCAGCTGGCGGCAACGAACAGCGCGATCGCCAGCTTCTTCGGTGGTCGTGCAGCCTTTGACCCGGCCAGCGGCATCTTCACCGCACCGCTGTTCGAGATCAGCACGATCTCCACCACCGGCGCCATCGCCCAGGGCCTGTACACCAACGCCACCGATGCCTTCGCGGCGGTGGATGGTTCGCTGGTCAACCTCAACACGCAGATCACCGATATCCGCAACGGCGGTACCAAGTACCTGCGGGTGAACTCGACCGGTACCGAGGCCGTGGCCAGCGGCGCCGATTCGATCGCGGTCGGCACCAATGCGCGGGCGACGGCAGCCAACAGCATCGCAGTGGGTGCGGGAAGCCTTGCCGATCGTGCCAACACGGTTTCCATCGGTGCCGCTGGCGCAGAGCGTCAGGTCATCAACGTGGCGGCCGGTACCGCGGCCACCGATGCGGTCAACGTGGGACAGCTGCAGGCCTCGGAGCAGGGGGCACTGCGCTATGACCTCAACGCCGATGGCAGCGTCAACTATGCCAGCGCCACGCTGGGCCAGGCCGGCACCGCCACCACGCTGCGCAATCTCGGCCCGGGCCAGGTCAGCGCCACCAGCAGCGAGGCCATCAACGGGGCCCAGCTGTTCGCCGCCAACCAGGCTGTGGCCACCCACCTCGGCGGTGGTGCTGCGGTCAGCGCCAGCGGCGTGCTGACCGCACCGACGTACTCGATCAACAACGTCGCCGCCAACGGCACCGTGACCAAGGGCAGCTACAACGACGTCGGCACCGCCTTCGATGCGGTCAGCAACTCGCTGGCCAACGTTGCCGACCAGACCGGCGAGATCGACAAGCTGGCCGTGAAATACGATGTCGACGGCAGTGGCAACGTGCTCAACAGCGTGACGCTGACGGGCACCGGTACCGGTGCGGTGAAGATCACCAACGTCGCCGCCGGCAGCATCCTGGCCGGCAGCAGCGACGCCATCACCGGCGACCAGCTGTTCAGCACCCACAGCACCATCGCCAACTACTTCGGCGGCACCACTGCCTACAACGGCACCACCAACGCGTGGACCGCGCCGACGTTCAGCATTTCCAGCATCGCCACCGATGGCACCTTCACCAGCGGCGATTACAACAACGTCACCGCCGCTTTCACTGCCGTCGATGGCTCGCTGAAGGTCCTCAACCAGCGCATCACCAACGGTGGCGGTGGCAGTGCCTACCTGGCGGTGAACTCGACGGCGGCCGCAGCCACCGCGGCCGGTGCGGAAGCGGTGGCGGTCGGCCCGCAGGCCAGTGCAGCCGGTGCCAACAGCGTGGCGGTCGGCAACGGTGCCAGCAGCAGTGCCGGCAACAGCGTGGCGCTGGGTGCCGGTTCGGTGGCCAGCGTTGGCGCACAGAGCGGCTATACCGGCGCCTACGGCCAGACCGGTGCCAGCAACTCGGCCGGTGAGGTCTCGGTCGGCAGCAGCGGCAGCGAGCGCAAGATCACCCACGTTGCCGACGGCTCGGACACCTACGACGCAACCAATGTCGGCCAGCTGAAGAACGGCGTGAATTACGCCATCGACGAGTCGAAGAAGTACACCGACCAGAAGATCCAGAACATCACCAACGTGGCGGGCAGCTTCCGCGCCAACAACACCAACAACCTGGCCGATCCGTCCGCCAGCGGCGCCAACTCCGCCGCCGGTGGTGCAGGCTCCACTGCCGCCGGTGCCAACTCGACCGCGCTCGGCAATGGTTCACAGGCGCAGGCCGACAACTCGGTGGCATTGGGTGCAGGTTCGGTGGCGAACCGGGGCAACACGGTCTCGGTGGGTGCCAGCGGCGCCGAACGCCAGGTGGTCAACGTGGCCGACGGCTCGCAGGCCACCGACGCGGTCAACGTGCGCCAGCTGCAGGCCTCGCAGCAGGGCACCATCCGCTACGACACCACGGTGAACGGTGCGACCAACTACAACAGCGTCACCCTGGGCAGCACCAGCAGCGGCCCGACCACGGTGCGCAACGTTGCCGCTGGCACCGCCGGTACCGACGCGGTCAACGTGGATCAGCTGAAGTCGGGCATGGCGCAGACCCTGGACTGGTCCAAGGCCTACACCGACGAGCGCATGGGTGGCTTCGAGCGCGACCTGCGCAAGACCGACAACCGTGCTTCGGCCGGTATCGCCTCGGCGATGGCCACCGCAGCGCTGCCGCAGCCCAGCGAGGCGGGCCGCAGCATGGCCTCGATCGCGGCTGGCAGCTACAACGGCGAATCGGGCGTGGCGCTGGGCATCTCCGGTGTCTCCGAAGGCGGGCGCTGGATCTACAAGTTCAGCGGTTCGACCAACAGCCGTGGCGAGGCCGGCGTGGCCGTCGGTGCCGGCATCCAGTGGTGATCCCCGCCGCCGGGCCGCACCCGCGGCCCGGCATCGCGGAAACGTCTACAGGGGGAATGACATGAAACAGCATCGCATCGCCCGCGCCGGCCAACATGCCGCTACGCTGGGCCTGATCCTGGGGATGGGCCTGCTGGCCGCCTGCCGCAGCCATGCGCCGGCCACCGACGGTCCCGTCGAAGCCACCGCCGTGCAGTTCCCGGAGGCCTCCAGGGCCTCGTTGAAGGAAGGCATCTATCCGGACGTCGCCGACCTGCGCCGCTTCGCGCCGGGCATGAGCAAGCGGCAGTTGTACACGCTGCTGGGCACGCCGCATTTCAATGAAGGCATGTGGGGCGTGCGCGAGTGGAACTACCTGTTCAACTTCCGCACCGCGCAAGGTGCGGAGTATTTCACCTGCCAGTTCCAGGTCCGCTTTGACAGCAAGGGCATTGCCCAGGCGGGTTACTGGAAGCCGGAATCGTGCGCGGCCGTGCTGGAGCCGCCGCGGCCACCGGTCCCGCCGGCACCGGCACCGGCACCGCTGCCGGAACAGCCGCTGCGGCTGTCGGCCGACGCGTTGTTCGGCTTCGACAGCGCGGTGCTGAGCGCGGAAGGGCAGCAGGCGGTGCAGGGCATCCTGGCGCAGGTACGCGAAGCCGCACAGGTGCAGTCGATCAGGGTGACCGGCTATACCGACCGTATCGGCAGCGCCAGCTACAACCAGTCGCTGTCGCAGCGCCGCGCCGAGGCCGTGCGCAGCGCGCTGGTGCAGGGCGGCGTGCCTGCGGCCAGCATCAGCGCCGAAGGACGCGGCGCGGCTGAGCCGATCGTGCAGTGCGGGCAGCGCAACCGGCGCGAGCTGATTGCCTGCCTGGCGCCGAACCGGCGCGTGCAGATCGCCGGGATGGCACAGCCACGTTGACCCTCCTGCGCCGGGGCGGTGCCCCGGCATCCCGAGTCCCCCCTGACCGCCGGCAGGCGTGGCAACGTCTCCCCCGTCGTCCACACCTGCCTGCGGCTCAGGTCTTCAAACGGTGCACGCGATGAATGCCCAATTCCTGCCACTCTCCATGAAGACGGAAGCTACGCTCAGCGTGTACGGCCAGCTCGGCAACCATGCCGTGGTGCGCATCCCGGGCCGGCGCCTGCCCGGCCTGATCCTGCAGGCCGATACCGTGGCAGGGTTCCTGGCCCAGCTGCAGGAAGCACAGGCCTGCCTGCGCAGCGGCCGCGCACAGCGCACCGACGCCGAGCTGGACATGCTGATCGACGTGCTGCAGCAGTGGTACGCCTTGATCGAATCGCGCCTGGCCGACGCCGGCGAGGCGCTGTAAAGAAAAAGGGGACGGAGGGGATTAAGTCGTTTCCTGCACACGCGGGGCAAGAACGACTTAATCCCCTCCGTCCCCTTTTCCTACGCGCGGGCGCGGACCAGCCAGCAGGCGGCATCCACGCGTACGCGGTCGCCTTCGATGAACGGCGCGAATGCAGCCAGCGCCTGGTGGCGAAGCACGGCGGCACGGGCTTCCGGCATTGAGCGCAGGGCCAGCCCCAACGGGCCCAGCTGGCCGACATAGGTGGGCAGGTCTTCGCGGGCGATCGAGCAGGGCAGGTCTACCGCAACCACCTCCACATCCTTCCAACCGGCGGCCCGCACAAGCCGCTGTACCTGCCCGCCGTCGGCAAAGGCGAACTGTCCCGGCGCGCCGGGTACCCGGGGCGGCAGATCCAGTGCATCGCCGATGGCGCGCTCGGCCGTGGTCATGAATGGATTCTCGTCGGCACTGCGCCAAGCGATGAAGCGCAGCCCAGCGCCGGGTGTCGCGGCACGATGCAGGTTGGCGAACGCGGCCTGGCTGTCCTCGAAGAACATCACGCCCAGCCGCGACTGGATCCAGTCGAAGTGCGCGGACGGCAGAGGATGGCGCTGCGCGTCTGCCACGATGAAGTCCGCGTCCAGTCCCGCAGCCTCGGCGCGCTGGCGGGCCAGCGCCAGCATCGGCGCGGAGATGTCCAGGCCGGTGCTGTGTGTCGCCGGGCGTGCGGCGGCTGATGCCAGCAGGCTGGCACCGGTACCGCAGCCTACATCCAGCAGTTGCGTGACGGTCTCCGGAAGTTCGGCCACCAGCAGGTCGGCCATGGGCTGGAACAGGCCATCGAGAATGGCCTGCTGCGCAACCCAGACCTGGCCGCCAGGACCGTTCCACAGGGCGCTCTGATCAACGGGGGGTGTACGGGTCATGGTCTTGCCTTGCAGGGAAGTCGCCCATAGGTTGGCGCTTGAAGGTCACTTGAGGTCAAGCCCGTGCGTGAACTGGATATCGGCGAAGTGGTCAAGCGCAGTGGCGTGCCGGCCTCGACCCTGCGTTACTACGAACAGCTTGGGCTGCTGCAGGCAGTGGGCCGTCGCGGCCTGCGCCGGCAGTACGACGAGCAGGTGCTGGAGCGGCTGGCACTGGTCGGCCTGGGCCAGGCGGCCGGGCTGTCGCTGCAGCAGATCGGCGCATCGCTGCCGCCGCAGCGCGGATGCCTTACGCTGGATCGTGAGGCCCTGCTGGCGCAGGCTGATGTGCTGCAGCGGCAGATCATCCAGCTGCAACGGGTACGCCGGCACCTGCAACGTGCGGCGGCCTGCCCGCAGGCAGAGGATGCCCGGAAGTGCGGCTCGTTCCGGAAGCTGCTGCGGGCACAGCAGCGCATGGCGGGTGGGTGAGAGAAGCGTATCCACGCATGGCGTGAATCCACTGCAGCACGACCTCGGCAGATCCACGCCCTGCGTGGATGAATCAGTCGCGGGTGCTGACTTCCCACGTGGCATGCAGCACCCCCGGCACGTGCTCCATCCGTGCCAGCACCAGATCCAGCTCGTCGGCACTGACCGCAGTACTGACCAGCACCGCGATCACGTCGGTAGGCGCGTCGGCATGCTCGACCACCTGCACATCGCCCACCGGATACTGCGCGGCCTCCAGCGCATCGACCAGTCGCTCGCGCACCCGCGGTACGGCTTCGGCATCCACGCTCAGGCGCACTTCGTAGGTGGCTTCGGTCGCCGCCTCGTTGATCGGGATGCGGTTGATCGCATTCACCAGCGGCCGCAGCAGCGTGTTGCCGGCGATGATCAGCACGGTCAGCAGCACGCCCTCGGCCAGCATGTCCGCGCCGGTGCAGCTGCCGACCGCCGCCGAGCACCACAGGGTGGCGGCGGTGTTCAGGCCGCGCACGTTCATGCCTTCCTTCATGATCACGCCGGCGCCGAGGAAGCCGACACCGGAGACCACGTAGGAGATCACCCGTACCGCCTCGGCGCTGCCGGCGATGCGCATGCCCAGGTCGACGAAGGCGGCGGCGCCCACTGCCACCAGCACGTTGGTGCGCAGGCCGGCGGTGCGTTGCCGGTACTGGCGCTCGGCGCCGATCAGCGTGCCCAGCACGAAGGCGGCCAGCAGGCTGACCACGGTGTCGGCGAAGGGACCGGCCTGGAAGGTCTCAATGAAGCGCATGGCCGGAGTCTACCCGGTCGAGGTGACAGTAGATCCACGCCATGCGCGGATTTCGAAAGCGTCAGAAACGACTTAATCCCCTCCGTCCCCTTTTTGCGGGGTCAGTCCGTGTCGTCGACGCGCTCGCCCATCAGTTCGCGCTGGCGCTTGTCCAGTTCCTCGGCGTAGCGCTTGCGGACGAAGGCTTCAGAGACCACGCCCAGGACCTGGCCGTCGGCGCCGACCACGGCCAGTTCATCGGCCTGGGTCTGGTCGAAGCGCTGCATCACGCTGACCACGTCCGCGGCCGGTGACAGTGACACGTCCCGGTTCTCGGCCAGCTCGCCGATCATGGTCTCCGGCTTCACGCCGTCGCCGTAGACGCGCGGAATCTGCACGATGCCTGCGTAATGGCCTTCGCTGTCGATCAGGATCACCCGGCTGCCCGAACCCAGCGGGAAGCGCTGGCGGAACGTGGCGGCATCGAGATCGGCCGGCGCGGTAGCCACGCCCTTGCGCATCAGCCGGCCGGCGTTGAGGTTCTGCACCCAGCCCACGTCGCGTGCGCTCTTGATGGTCTCGCCGCGCAGGTGCATGCGCCAGGTCGAGAACGAATAACCGAACCACTGCCGTACCAGCGTGCTGGAGACCAGCACCGCACTCATCACCACGCTGGTCAGCAGGAAGTCGTGGGTGCCTTCCAGCACCAGCATGGCCATGGTCATCGGTGCGCCGACCACGGCGGCGGCCAACGCTGCCATGCCAGCCAGCGCGGCGGACGTGGCATCGATCACCGGCACACCAGTGGCCATCGCCAGCAGGCCGGCGAACAGGGCGCCGACCAGGGTGCCCATGAACAACGAGGCGAAGAACAGGCCGCCGCGGAAACCAAACCCGAGCGAGATGCCCGAGGCCAGGCACTTCAGGGTCAGCAGGCCGCCGATCCAGATCAGCGGCAGGTGCGTGGTCAGGTCCAGGTGCAGCGCGCCATGGCCGGACGACAGCACCTGCGGGCTGGCCAGGGCCAGCGGAATCAGCAGCAGGCCGCCCACCACCGGCCGACCCCAGGCAGGCAGCGGGCTGCGCTTGACCGTGCCTTCGATCGAGGCGATCAGCCGCATCACCGCGATGCCGACCATCGCGCAGCAGCAGCCAAGCAGGCCGTAAATGGCGTAGTCGGCGGCGCGGACATCAATCGTCGAGGCAGCCGGCAGCAGGTAGGGCTCGATGCCGGCCTGGTCGGCCACGAATGCACCTGCCAGCGCGGCCACCGCCACTGGCGCCAGTGCGGCCGGGGTGTAGGCGCCGATGACGATCTCGAAGGCGTAGAACGCACCGGCCAGTGGCGCCCCGAAGGCGGCCGCGATGGCACCGGCGGCACCGGCGCCGACCAGGATGCGCACGTCGTTGCGGCGCAGGCGCATCACCCTGCCCAGCTGCGAGCCGCTGCCCGCTCCCATCTGCGTATACGAAGCCTCCAGCCCGACCGAGGCGCCGCAGCCATTGGACAGCAGGGTCTGGGTCAGCACGATGAGGTTGTCGCGCATCGACATGCGCCCGCCATGCAGGGCATTGGCTTCGACCGCATCGAGCAGGGGCCGCTTGAGCCGGGTCGCGGCCAGGCTGACCAGGCCGACCAGCAGGCCACCCAGCGGCAGCACCAGCAGTGCGGTCCAGGTCAGCGCGGGCAGGGAGCTCAGGCGCATGCCGTCGTCGAGCCCGTACAGGGTGCCCTGCAGCCAGCGTGCGATGCCGGACTGCAGCAGGGTCAGGTAGCCGGCGATCAGGCCGACCAGCAGGGCAAGCGCGATGAACCACAGGTCGCTGCCGCGCAGGCGCAGGCGCAGGCCCTGGAAGGCCAGATGCAGGCGCGATGGCGAAACAGGCAGTGACATGGTGGCGGCATGATACGCCGCCACCGTGGTCGCCGCCGTCACTGCATCGGGCGGTTACCGCGTCAGAAGCGGTAGCGGCCCTGCACGTAGAAGGTGCGTGGCGCAGCCACCATGCGGCCGGCGTTGCCATCGACGTTGCGGGTGTACCAGCGCTTGTCGGTCAGGTTGTTCACGCCCAGCGCGATCTCGCTGTCGTCCAGCCCCGGCACCTGCCAGGCCACCTGCGCGTTCCACAGGCGCACGCCCGGCACGCGGCCCACGCGCGCGTCAGCGGTTTCTTCCCAGGTGTTGGCGGCATCGGAGAACTGGCCGCTCTGGTGGGTGCTGGAGACATTGAAGGTCCAGCCGGCCAGTGCGTAGCGGGCGCCGACGCTGTCGGTGTCGCGCGAGTAGAAGGGCACGTCCAGGCCGCGGTTGTCACCGGACTGCTGGATCGCCTGGGTCCAGGTGTAGTTGGCGTACAGCTCCAGCCCGGCCAGCGCACTGTCCTCGGCGAAGTGGTACTCCAGCGCGCTCTCCACGCCCTTGTGGTCGGTGGCACCGATGTTCTGGAAGGTCGGCGGGGTGATCCCCGGCACCTGCAGGATCTGGTTGTCGAAGCGCATCTTGAACACGGTCACTTCCGCGCGCAGTGCGCCGTCCTGCCAGCGCGCGCCCAGTTCGGTGGTCTTGGCGATTTCCGGGTTCAGCGGGTTGCTGGCCGTCTGGGAATTGAGCTGGATGTTCTGCACCGGCCCGAACGAGGTGGTGTAGTTGCCGAACACAGTCAGCCGCGGCGTCAGCAGGTAGGCGATGTTGAGCGAGGGCAGGGCCTTGTCGTTGCGGCTGCTGAAGGTCGCCGTGCCACCGGCCTGGCGGCGGTCCATGTCGATCCATTCCATGCGCACGCCCGGGGTGATCCGCCACTGGCCGATCGCGATGCGGTCGTCGATGTAGAACGCATGGGCATCGGTCGCGTTGTCGAAACGGGTGGTGGCACTGGCCACGCCGGTGCGGCGGCTGACGGTGTAGCTGCGGTCGTTGCCGCGCTCGCGCAGGAAGCGGTAGCCGGCGGTGATGTCGTGCACGCTGGCGCCCCAGTGCAGGCGCTGGGTGTAGCGCGGCTCGATGCCAAGCACGCGGTAATCGCGCGGCTGCACGGTCAACTGGGTATTGGCCGTGTTGATCAGCGAGCTGGCGCGGCTGCTTTCGTTGTAATAGGCCAGCACCTCGAACTCGCTGTTGGCCGACAGCGTGTTGGTGTAGCCCAGGTCGATGCCGGTGCGGTGGCCCTTCCAGAAATCGGTGGAGCGGGTGTTCTGGAACGGGTCGGCCTCGTATTGCGCGCGGGTCAGGCCGCCCGGGGTCAGCGAGCGCACATCGTAGTACGACAGCTTGGCACGCAGTTCCTGCTGCGCGTCGATGGCATAGGCGAACTTCAGCGCCAGGTCGTTGAAGCGGTCATCGCTGCCCTGGCGCCAGCCACGCCCGTCCTGGCCGGAGTACAGCAGGGCCGCGCCCAGGCCGTTGTCGCCGGTACCGCCGAGGAAGGCGTTGTACTGGGTGCTGTCACCGCCGCCATGGTCGTAGGCGGTGTAGCGCACGCCCGCTTCGCCGTGCAGGCCTGCCTCGGTGGGAATGGCGCGGGTGCTGAAGTTGATGATGCCGCCCACGTTCTGCGGGCCGTAGCGCACCGCGCCGCCGCCGCGCACCACGTCGATCGATTCGATGTTGGACAGGCTGGTCGGTGCGAACGACAGCTGCGGCTGGCCATACGGCGCTACCGCCAGCGGCACGCCGTCCAGCAGTACGGTCGAGCGTGGCGAGTAGCGCCCGGTCAGGCCGCGCACGCCGATGTTCAGCGAGACCGAGCTGCCGGCCGTACCGGAGTTGTCGGTGACCTGCACGCCGGGGATGCGGCGCATGGCATCGCCGATGCTGGCCGCGCCGCTGGCCTCGATGCGCTGGCGGTCGACCACCGTGCGCGCGCCGGCGAAGCGCTTCACGCTGTCATGCAGGCCGGTACCCAGCCAGCTGCCAGAGACCTGGATGCTGTCGAGCGTGGTAGCGCCGTCCTGGGCGAAGACGCTGGCGGCCGGAAGCAGGCACAGGGTGAGGGCGGCGGCCAGGGGCAGGCGGGCCGGTTGCAGGGCGTGGATGGGCATCGGTGCAGGCTGTGGAAGGTCGTAAATGAGAATTATTGCTGATTCCATTCGCCAATGGAATGCGCGTCGGGTTCATGCCGTTGCCCCGGTGGTAGAGTGGGCGATTGCTTCCTGACTCGCCGAGATCCGCCATGTCCCAAGCCGCCTTCTACCCCGTCGGAACCCCTGGCCAGCCGTGGGGAGCGGCGGAACGGGAGCTGTGGCGTGGCCGCCAGCAGCGCCTGCGTCGCTATGACCAGGAGGTGCTGCCGCGCATCGAAGCGCTTGCCTCGCGTTTCGACAAGGTGGCCTATGGCCAGCTCGACTACGCTGGCGAGACCTATACGTTGTTCGCCCTGCGCAGCCGCGACTGGAACCCGGCGCTGCCCGCCGCGCTGGTTACCGGTGGCGTGCACGGCTATGAGACCAGTGGCGTGATGGGCGCGCTGGAGTTCCTCGAGAAGCACGCCGCCGACTATGCCGGCAAGGCCAACCTGCTGGTGGCGCCGTGCGTGAATCCGTGGGGCTTCGAGCGCATCAACCGCTGGAACTTCGATGCGATCGACCCGAACCGCAACTTCCGCGCCGATGGCCCGGCCCGCGAGTCGACCGCGCTGATCGAGCTGGTTGCACCGATCAAGGGCCAGTTCGTGCTGCACATCGATCTGCACGAGACCACCGACAGTGATGAAAGCGAGTTCCGCCCGGCGCTGGCCGCGCGTGACGGCAAGCCGTTCGAGCCGGGCCTGATTCCGGATGGCTTCTACCTGGTGGATGACAGCGAGGCCCCGCAGCCGGCGTTCCAGCAGGCGGTCATTGCCGCCGTGGAGAAGGTCACCCATATCGCCCCCGCCGACGACAAAGGCGAGATCATCGGTTCGCCGGTGATCGCCCACGGCGTGATCGAGTATCCGCTGGTGAAGCTGGGCCTGTGCGCCGGCATTACCGACGCGAAGTACACCACCACCACCGAGGTCTACCCGGACAGCCCGCGGGCCACCCCGCAGCAGTGCAACGACGCACAGGTGGCAGCGGTGTGCGCGGCACTGGATTACGCGCTCGCCCATCGCTGACAGATAAAAAGGGGACGGAGGGGATTAAGTCGTTTGTGCCCCAGTACCGCCGGGGCACAAACGACTTAATCCCCTCCGTCCCCTTTTTCACCCCAACGCGTCGGCCCACCACAGTGCGGCTGGGCCTGGCGGCGTGTCGCGTCGCCACAGCAGGTCGCTGTGGATGCGCCGCGGCCAGCCCGGCAGCACCAGTTCCACCAGCCGCCCACGGTCATAGCGCTGCACCAGCGCCCGCGGCAGTTCGGCCCAGCCGATGCCGTCCTCGGCCATCTCCATCACCATCAGGTAATCGGTGGCGGTCCACGCGAGGCCGGTGACCAAGCGGGTCTGATCGACTTCCGCGCTCAGGCGCACCTGCCGATGCCGTGCCAGTTGTGCGGCGGCGCGACGCCCGGCGCTGGCCAGCGGGTGTCCGCGCGCCACGTACACCGACAGTTCGCTGTGGTGCGCCAGCGGCCGCGCCACCAGCCCATCGGGATAACGCTCCTGCCTGGGCAGCAGGCCCAGCCCGGCGCGACCACTGCCGACCAGCTCCAGCACGTCCTCGCCTTCGGCATCCAGCCACTCCAGCTCGATCTCCGGGAACGCTTCGGCGAAGCGCTGCAGGATCCGCTGCTCCGGATCCAGCTGGTAGACATCGGAAAACACCACGGTCAGGCGCGGCTCGACCGGCGCGGACAGGCGCACGCTCAACTGCTGCAGGCGCGCATCGGCGGCCAGGATTTCCTGTGCGTGGCCCAGCACCTGGCGCCCGGCCTCGGTCAGCCGCGGGTAGCGCCCGCTGCGGTCGAACAGGCTCACGCCGAGGTCGGCTTCCAGGTGGGCAATGGCGGTGCTGACCGTCGACTGGGTCTTGCCCAGCCGCCGTGCCGCGGCCGAGAACGAGCCCAGCGCGGCGGCTTCCACGAAGGCCTGTAGGGATTCAGGGGAATAGGGCATTGATCCATCGCTCCTGTCGATGGAATCCATTTTGATACCACCGTAAAAGACGATGATACTAACCCCCGTCGCCCCTGTCTGCGAGGGGCGTTCCGGACCCTCCACGCGCGGCGTGGATCCATTGATGAGGCGGCGCGGTCCCCGTCCTGCAAGGAGTTTCACATGTCCCGTACTGTTCCCGCCCGTGGCGCGCTGGTCGCCTGGGCCTGCCTGACCGTGGCGATCGTCGCCGAAGTGGTCGGCACCTCGTTCATGGCCCACGCCGCCCGCGATGGCGGCTGGACCGGTTATCTGATCATGGCCGGTGCGCTGGCGCTGTCCTACTTCTTCCTGGCGCAGTCGGTGCGTCGCATCGCGGTGGGCGTGGCCTACGCGGTGTGGGAAGGCCTGGGCCTGACCCTGCTGACCGTGGTCGGCCTCACCGTGTTCGGCGAGAGCCTGTCACTGCAGCAGCTGGCCGGCCTGGTGCTGGCGGTGGTGGGCATCGTCTGCGTCACCCTCGGGGAGGCACACTGATGAATACCCTGGCTCTGTTTTTCGTGATCTGTTCGGCGCTGATCGATGTCGCCGCGAACATGATGGTGGCCAAGTCGGAAGGCTTCCGCCGCTGGCGCTGGGGTGTCGCTGCGATCGTCATGGTCTGGATCGCCTTCGCCCTGCTGGGCCAGGCGGTGCGTTACATGGACCTGGCCACCGCCTATGCGATGTGGGGTGCGATCGGCGTGATCGGAACCGCCACCTGCGGACGCCTGTTGTTCGGCAACCGCCTGCGTCCGATCGGTTGGATCGGCATCGGTCTGGTCACTGCGGCGGTGCTGCTGCTCAGCACCGCCAAGTAGCAACGGGTCTTTTCGCGGGCGTGGCGGCACCGGTGCGGGCGATTTGCGAAGTCGCCCGCGCTCGCCGACACTGCGGCTTTCCACAAGGAGTGCCCGCATGTTCAGCCACATCACCGTTGGAACGAACGACATGGACGTCGCGCATCGCTTCTACGATGCCCTGTTCGCCGCGATGGGGGCACGTCCGGGTGTGTTCGACGAAAAGGGTCGGCTGCTGTACTTCAAGGATGGGCGGATGTTCGGCGTGACCGCGCCGATCGATGGGCAGCCAGCGTGCCATGCCAACGGCGGCACCATCGGTTTCAGTCTGGGCAGTGCAGAGGCCGTGCGTGCCTGGCAGGAAGCTGGCGTGGCTCACGGTGGTACCGCAATCGAAGATCCGCCCGGCGTCCGCAACATGTCCGGTCGGCAGGTGTTTCTGGCCTATCTGCGTGACCCGGATGGCAACAAGCTGTGTGCGGTGCATGTAATGTCGTGATCGGACAGGATGCGCGTGGCCGCGCCGCGGCCCGCGCGGGCAAGGTTGCGCTCCGGCGCGCGCGTGATAACACGGAATGGTGGGCCGGGCCTGTGACCACAGGCCGCAACTTCATGCTCTGTCCACTGCGGTTCAGCCAGAATCGGTCGGCTAACCCTTTGATCTACCGGAGAACGCCGCCCCATGGATGTACTGGAGCCGCAACAATCCCCGGTGCGCACCCTTCGGCCTGTGTTCGCCTTTGCGGCGATCGTTGTCGTGGTGTTCGCGCTGTTCGTCAGCCTGTTTCCGCTCGGTGCGGGCCGCCTGCTGGTCAAGGCGCAGGACTGGGCCGCACTCAATGTCGGCTGGTACTACCTGCTGGCGATGACCCTGTACCTGGTGTTCGTGGTCGGTGTGGCGCTGTCCAAGTATGGTGGCATCAAGCTCGGCGCCGACCATGATGAGCCGGAGTTCAGCTATCTTTCCTGGGCCGGCATGCTGTTCGCCGCCGGCATCAGCATCACCCTGTTCTTCTTCTGCGTCTCCGAACCGCTGACCCACTACCTGCAGCCGCCGCAGGGCGAACCGGCGGCGGGCGAGGCCGGGGCGCGCCAGGCCATGCAGCTGCTCTTCCTGCACTGGGGCCTGCATGGCTGGGGCGTGTTCGCACTCGCAGCGATGGCGATGGCCTACTTCGCCTATCGCCACAACCTGCCGCTGGCGCTGCGCTCGGCGCTGTATCCGCTGATCGGCAAGCGCATCAACGGGCCGATCGGCTACACCGTGGACGCGCTGGGCATTGTCGCCACCGTATTCGGCATCGGCGCCGACATGGGCTTCGGCGTGCTGCACCTCAACGCGGGCCTGTCGCACCTGTTCAACATCCCGCACTCCAACCTGGTGCAGATCATCCTGGTGGTCAGCATGATGGGCGCGGCGGTGGCCGTCGCGGTTTCAGGCGTGGAGAAGGGCGTGCGCTGGATGGCCAACATCAACATGCTGCTGGCGATCGCGCTGGTGCTGTTCATGCTGTGCGCCGGCCCCACCCAGTACCTGCTGAGTACGCTGATGCAGAACCTGGGCGACTACCTGGGCAGCGTGGTCGGCAAGAGTTTCGATGTGTACGCCTATGGCGGCCGGCCGGAATGGCTGGGCGGTTGGACGGTGTTCTACTGGGCCTGGTGGATCGGCTGGGCGCCGTTCGTCGGCCTGTTCATCGCGCGCATCTCGCGTGGCCGCACCATCCGCGAATTCGTGTTCGGCGTGCTGCTGATCCCGCTGGGCTTCACCCTGGCCTGGCTGTCGATCTTCGGCAACAGCGCGCTGGACCAGGTGCTGCACCACGGCCAGCAGCAGCTGGCGCAGCTGGCGGTGGATGACCCACCGACCGTGCTGTATGCACTGTTGGATGGCTACCCGTGGAGCCGCACGGTGATCGCGGTGACCGTGCTGGTCAGCTTCATCTTCTTCGTGACGTCGGCTGATTCGGGGGCGGTGGTGTTGTCCACGCTGTCCTCGCACGGCGGCGCGCCGGAGGATGATGGTCCGCGCTGGCTGCGCGTGTTCTGGGGCACGGTGATCGCGGTGCTGACCGCCGGGCTGCTGCTGGCCGGCAGCATCGATGCACTGAAATCGGCGGTGGTATTGGCCTCGCTGCCGTTCTCGGCGGTGCTGCTGCTGATGATGTGGGGCCTGACCCGCGCCTTCAGTGACGAATCGCACCGCAAGCGCGCGCTGCAGTACCGGCCCTCGCCGCTGATCGGTGACGATCGCCACCATCAGGGCTGGCGCCAGCGCCTGAGCCAGGCCATGCACTTCCCGGTGCGCGACCAGGTCTACCGCTTCATGGATGACACGGTGAAGCCGGCGATGGAAGCGGTGGCCGAACAGCTGCGCGGGCAGGGCTGGGACGTGGCCACGCGCTTCGAGGCCGGCGACATGGAGCTGACGGTGAACCATGGCGAGCAGCAGGATTTCCTGTACCGGGTGATCCTGAGTGGCTACCTGACCCCGTCGTTCGCCGCGCAGCAGCTGCGCAACCAGCGCTACTACCGCGCGGAAGTGCATCTGTTCGAAGGCAGCCAGGACTACGACCTGGTCGGCTACAGCCGCAAGCAGATCATCAACGACATCATCAGCCAGTACGAACGGCACCTGCAGTTCCTGCACCTGAGCCGGTGATGCGGTGGGTGCGGACCGTTGGTCCGCACACCCCTGCAGAGCCGAGCCCATGCTCGGCTTCCTGTTGCCGAAGAGCAGCCGAGCACGGGCTCGGCTCTACAGGTGGCGCATCAGAACCGGTAGCGCGCGCCCAGCGAAACGAACTGCCCGCGCAGGTTGTACTGGCTGATGTCGAAGCCGTTGGAGCCGCCGGCCGGGTCGAACGGCGGGTCCTTGTCGGTCAGGTTCAGCACCGACAGCGACAGCGTGGTGTTGGGAATGCCTTCGTACGCCACGTACAGGTCCAGCTGGTGATACGGCTTGACGCGGTCGCGCAGGCCCGGATTGCTGGTGGCCGTCGCCACGCGCTGGTCGTAGCCGCTCACGTACTGCAGGCTCAGCGTGCTGCTCCAGTCGCCCACCGCCCAGTTCAGCGAGGTGGTGCCGCGCGTACGCGGCAACGCGCCGTGGCGATTGTTGCCAGCCCCCTCATACGGCGCCTGACCGGCTACCAGCGGTTGCTTGAAGCTCAGCAGGTGGGTCCAGCTGCCGGCCACGGTGAAGGTGCCCCAGCCCTCGGTGCGGAAGGTGTGGTTGGCGTCCAGGTCCAGCCCGGAGGTGGTCAGTTCGCCCTGGTTGGCGTACTGGTTGGTGATGAACTGGATGCGCCCCTGCGCATCACGCTGTACACGGCCGGGGAACAGCGTCGGGTTGTCGACGATGAACTGCGCGCTGTCCGGCTTGACCAGGTTGTCCTGCTCGATGCGGTACCAGTCCAGGCCGATGCTGGTATCGCCATCCGGCGACCACACCGCGCCCACGTTGAAGTTGCGCGAGCGTTCGGCCTTCAGGTCCGGGTTGCCGGTGCGGATGTTGGTCACGCCACGGCTGCCACCGGGCTGCAGCGGATCCAGCGGATCGATCACCGAGCCGTAGCTGACGGTCTGGCCTGGCGCGATTTCCGGCAGCGAGGGGGCGCGGAAGCCGCGCGAGAACGAACCGCGCAGCAGCAGGCTGTCCAACGGCTGCCAGCGCAGCGCCAGCTTCGGCGAGAACGCCTTGCCGGAATCATCGTAGTGGTCGCCGCGACCAGCCACCTGCAGCTCAAGCGTGCGGTGCAGCGGCACGCTCAATTCGGCGTAGGCGGCGCTGACCTGGCGCTCGCCGTTGACCACGTTGATGGCCGGGCGCAGTTCGGTGCCCGACAGCACCTGTGCACTGGTGCGCGCATCCAGTGACTCCTTGCGGAACTCGGCACCCCAGGCGAAGCCGACCGCACCGGCCGGGAGGTCCCACAGCGAGGTCGAGGCCTTGACGTTCAACGCGTGCAGCTTGTACCAGCCTGGCCGCTTGGTCTGCAGGCGCAGTGCATCCAACGCGCCCGGCGTGCTGGACGGATTAAGGAAGTTGTAGCTGCCATCGCGCAGGATCTGTTCGAACGCGTAGCGGTTGACGAAATTGTCGACGTACTCGCGCTGCGCGCTCTGCGAGGTCAGCGCCGCCGCTTCCCAGTCCCAGCGCTCGCCACTGCCACGCACGCCGGCCAGGGCACGGTAGAACACCTGGGTGTTGTCCTTCAGGCGCGGGCCGAGGTCGAAGAAGGTGTACTCGAACGGCAGCGGCGTGCTGCCCGGGTTGTTCGGGTGGCCCACCGGCAGCACCGCCGGCACGTCGATAAGCGTGCCGGTGGCCGGGTTGTAGGCACGCAGGCCAGGGCCCACGGTGAGCGGCGCGCTGAAGATCTGGTCGGCCTTGTTGTGGCTGTACAGCACATCGGCGAAGGCTTCGACGCTGTCGTTGAAGCGGTAGGTCGCGCTCAACGACGCCTGCAGGCGCTCGGCGCCGGGCTGCAGGGTCTTGAACGGCTGCGCGTTGAAGGCGCAGGCCTGGCCGGGCAGGGTGCTGCCGAAATCGCTGTAGGGGCGCAGCTGGCTGCCCTCGGGGCAACTGGCGAACGGTTGCGGCGCGCGCGGGTTGGACAGCCAGTTGCCACCGGCAGTGGACCAGCCGGCCAGGCGGCCGCCGGGCCTGTCGCGGAAATCGCCGCTGCGGGTAAAGGCGCGCTGGTCTGCATCGAGCCGATCGCGCTTGAGCAGGTCCAGCCCGAACAGCACGTTCCAGCCCTGCTGTTCGAGGTCACCGAAGCCGGCCAGCAGGTTGGCCTTGCGTTCGTCCAGGCCGCCCTGGGTGGCGGTACCGAAGCCGCCGCCGACTTCCACGCCCTGGAAGTTCTTTCGCAGGATGATGTTGATGACGCCGGCGATGGCATCGGAGCCGTACACCGCCGAGGCACCGTCCTTCAGCACTTCGATGCGTTCCACCGCGCTGATCGGCAGCGCGTTTAGGTCGACGAAGGTGTCCTGCGTGTTGAGCGCGAAGCCGAAGTTGGACACGCGATAGCCGTTGACCAGCACCAGCGTGTTCTTCGGCGACAGGCCGCGCAGGCCGATCGATGCAGAACCGGCGGCGAAGCTGCCGGTGTACTGCTCGTCGAAACTGTTGCCGGCATTGGCCGACAGGTTGCGCAGCACGTCGGTGAGGGTGGAGCGACCGGTCTGCTCGATCTGTTCGCGGCTGACGATCTGCACCGGGTTCGGCCCGGCGGTGTCGCTGCGCTTGATGTTGGAGCCGGTCACCAGCACGGTGCCCAGGGTGGTGCTGTCCTTGCCGGCATCGGCGGTTTCAGCGGCGCCGGCAGCGCCGGCGGTGAGGCCCAGCGCGATCGCGCCGGCAAGCAGGTTCAGGGTGGTGCGGCACATGGAAGCGACAACGCCGAACGGGGGAGGAGCCGTCAGTACCGCATGCAGGCAAGTACGCCTTCCAATGACGAAAGCGCATTCATTTATGCATCACAGGTTCTTAACGAACCGACTCGGTGGGTGCGGACCGTTGGTCCGCACTCCTCCTGGGGGTCAGATCCCTTTCCAGCGGAAAGGGATCTGACCCCGGTTGTCCTACCCTCAAGGCCGCAGCAGCACCTTGCCATTGCGGCCAGAACCGGCGCCCGCCTTCGCCGCCTGGGCGATGTCGTCCAGCGCGAAGATCTTCTCCACCGGCAGGGTCAGTTCGCCGCCGGCCGCACGCTTCAGCAGCTCGCCGACCAGCCGGCGCTTGTCCTCCACCGCCATCGCCTGGCTGACTTTGCTGCCCCAGAAGCCCTTCACCGTGGCCTCCTTGTAGATCAGGCCACCGGCGGGAATGCGCATCGGCTCGCCGCTCATCACCCCGAACGACACCAGGGTGCCGTGGTGGCCAAGCAGGTCGACCAGGTCACCGCTGGCGTCGCCGCCGATGGAATCCACCGCGGCCGCGGCCTGTGCTTCGCCGGTCGCTTCACGCACGCGATCCTTCCAACCCTCCACCGAGGTGTCGAACACATGATCGATGCCCAGCGCCTGCAACTGCGCGACCGCATCGGCATTGCGCACCAGGTTGGCCACATGCACGCCACGCGCCCGCGCCAGCATCGCCAGCGACTTGCCCACCGCGCCGTTGGCGGTGTTCTGAACGATCCACTGGCCTGCTTCGACGTGCAGGAATTCCAGCAGCATCAGCGCGCTCAGCGGCATGGCGATCAGCTGCGCGGCCATTTCGTCGGGGATCGCCTCGGGCATCGGAATCACCATGCGTGCCGGTGCAATGAACGCTTCGGCCCAGGTGCCATGCACCGAGGCGGCGGCCACCCGCTGGCCGATCTGCAGGCCGTCGACGCCTTCGCCGAGTGCATCGACCACGCCCAATGCTTCACTGCCACCGATCGCCGGCAGTGTCGGCTTGTAGCCGTAGAGGCCGCGCACGGTCAGCAGGTCGTGATTGTGGATCGAGGCCAGCACGGTGCGGATGCGCACCTCGCCGGGGCCGGGCTCGGGGAGGGTGGCGTCGGCAATGGCGAGGACGTCGGCCGGGTTGCCGAAGGAAGGGTACTGGGCAGCGCGCATGGGCGGTGTTCCGCGGAAAGTTGATGTTGTACCGAACTGGGGACGCAGGCGCTGTCGACAAGGCGCCGCAGGTGCAACACGGCATCCTGCGACTGATCGTCGCGGCATGTCGTGATTGCCGCATCTTGTGTTGACGGTTCCGATTATCCCCACTATGTTGTGGTCGTCACTCCCGGTCAGCCGCCGCCGCCGGACACGCAGCAAACGTCCCGCGGCCCGCCCCTGAAGGCTTGCCGTGTCGACGCGGCCGCCATCGTGCGGACCCAGATCGCCCCCACGGCCCGGATACCGGCCGCAGGCGCAGGCTGTTGCCGACGATCTGGTGTTCCCGCGCTTTGGCATCCCACCCCGACCGCCCCGTGCGCCGGTATCGCGTGCAGGGCCGCCATGGCATCGACCGCCAACGCGCGTGCGAGCCTGGAGCTTCACCACCATGACCGACAGTACCTTCCGCGTGGCCGATCTGGCCGGCGCTGGCGACGCCTTGCGCGCCGGTGGCGAGCGCGTGCCGACCTGGGTCACCAAGGAGGCCGGCAACCGCCGCCTGCCATTCGACGCCGAGCGCCTGCAGCGCAGCATCGATGCGGTGCACGCCGAGTTCCCGCAGCTGGATGTGAGCGACTACCGCCGCGTGGTGCAGGCAATGGTCGAGCGCAAGCCCAGCATCAGCGCCGATGACCTTGTCGATCTGCTGATCCGCGAGGCCGAATCGCGCGTGGACCTCGTCGCGCCGGAGTGGGAGCAGTTTGCCGCGCGCATCTACCTGCGCCGCCTGTACAAGCGTGCCAGCCGCAACCGCTTCTACGATGTCGGCCTGAAGTACGGCTCCTACGTGGGCCTGCAGGAAAGCCTGGCTGACCGCGGCATCTACAGCAACGACATCCTGCGCTGCTACTCGAAGGAAGAACTGCAGCAGGCCGGCGGGATGATCGACCCGGAACGCGACCGCCTGTTCGCCTACAACGGCCTGTACCTGCTGGCCACGCGCTATCTGGCCAGCGACCGCAGCCGCGAGGTCTATGAGCTGCCGCAGGAGCGTTGGCTGACCATCGCGCTGTACCTCATGCAGGAAGAAAAGCCGCGCGAGCGGCGCATGCAGCTGGTCGGCGAGGCGTACTGGGCGCTGTCCAACCTGTACATGACGGTGGCCACGCCGACCCTGGCCAACGCCGGCAAGGTCGGGGGGCAACTGTCCAGCTGCTTCATCGACACGGTGGACGACAGCCTGCAGGGCATCTATGACTCCAATACCGACATCGCCCGCGTGTCCAAGCACGGCGGCGGCGTGGGTGCCTATCTGGGCTATGTGCGCAGCAGCGGCGCGCCGATACGGGGCGTGCCCAATTCCTCCGGCGGCGTGGTGCCGTGGATCAAGCAGCTCAACAACACCGCAGTTTCGGTCGACCAGCTTGGCCAGCGCAAGGGCGCGGTGGCGGTGTACCTGGACATCTGGCACCGCGACATCGAAGCCTTCATGGACCTGCGCCTCAACAACGGCGACCAGCGCCTGCGTGCGCATGATGTGTTCACCTCGGTGTGCGTGCCGGACCTGTTCATGGAAGCAGTCGAACGCCGTGCCGACTGGTACCTGTTCGACCCGCACGAGGTGAAGCAGGCCAAGGGCTGGTACCTGCAGGACTTCTACGACGAGAAGCGCGGCGCGGGCAGCTTCCGCGACCGCTACGCCGAACTGGTGGCCGACGAGCGCATCAGCCGGCGCACGGTGAAGGCGATCGATCTGTTCAAGCGGATCATGCTCAGCCAGCTGGAGACGGGCAACCCGTTCCTGTTCTACCGCGACGAGGTCAACCGCCGTAACCCGAACAAGCACGCCGGCATGATCTATTCCAGCAACCTGTGCACCGAGATCCTGCAGAACATGAGCCCGACGCGGATGATCCAGGAGATCGTCAGCGGCGACCAGATCGTCACCACACGCCGCGCCGGCGACTTCGTGGTCTGCAACCTGTCTTCGATCAACCTCGGCCGCGCGATCCGTGCGCCGGATGACCTGCTGGCCACCGATGTGCTGGAGCGCCTGATCCCGATCCAGGTGCGCATGCTGGACAACGTGATCGACCTCAACGCACTGCCGGTGCCGCAGGCCACGATCACCAACCGCAAGTACCGCGCCATCGGACTGGGCACGTTCGGTTGGCACCACCTGCTGGCGCAGCAGGCGATCCAGTGGGATTCACCGGATGCCGAACAACTGGCCGACCGCCTGTATGAGCGCATCAATTTCCTGACCATCCAGGCCAGCGCGCAACTGGCGAAGGAAAAGGGCAGCTATCCGATGTTCACCGGCAGCGATTGGCACAACGGGCGTTACTTCCGTGATCGCGACTACACTGGCGCCGCATGGGACAGCCTGGCGCGCGAGGTCGCCACGCACGGCCTGCGCAACGGCTGGCTGCTGGCGGTGGCGCCGAACATGAGCACCGCGCAGATTGCAGGTTCCACCGCATCGATCGACCCGATCTACAGCGCGTTCTACTACGAGGAAAAAAAGGACTTCCGGCGGCCGGTGGCAGCGCCGGGGTTGTCGCTGGAAACCTGGCCGTACTACGAGAAGGGGGCGTACAAGGTCGACCAGTTCGCCAGCGTGCGCCAGAACGCGCGTCGCCAGCGCCATGTTGATCAGTCGATCAGCTTCAACCTGTACGTGCCCAGCACGATCCGCGCCAGCACCCTGCTGGAGCTGCACCTGAGCGCCTGGCGTGAAGGCCTGAAGACCACGTACTACGTGCGCTCCAACGACATCGACATCAGCGAATGCGAGTGGTGCGCCAGCTGACCGCTGTAGCGCCGAGCCCACGCTCGGCTCCGACGCGAAGAGCAGCCGAGCATGGGCTCGGTTCTACATCTGCAACGCACGTAATACGAAGGTAGACGACCATGGCAACCCCCCTCGACCGCATCAAGATCCTCGAACCGCGCCATCCCAACCGCAGCACCGGCATCATCAACGGCCGCACCAGCGGGATCCTGAACTGGAATGACATCCCGTACCCGTCGTTCTATCGGGCCTACAAGGAGCTGTCGACCAACTTCTGGATCCCCGACGAGGTCGACATGAAGGCCGATGCGCGCCAGTACGGCGAGCTGTCCGGGCGCGAAAAGAACGCCTACGACTCGATCATCGGCCTGCTGGCCACGCTCGACTCACCGCAGACGCGCTTCATCTACAACGTGGCCGAGTACATCACCGACCCGGCGGCGCATGCCAATGCCGCGATCATCGGCCAGCAGGAAGTGATCCACAACGAGAGTTACAGCTATGTGCTGGCCTCGATCACCGACCTGCCGAACCAGAACCGCGTATTTGAACTGGCGCGCACCCATCCGACCATCATCAAGCGCAACGCGCCGATCATGGGCGCGTATGACGACTTCATGCGCGAGAAGACCGCCGAGACCCTGTTGAAGTCGTTGATCCAGTCCTCGATCCTGGAGGGCATCAACTTCTATTCCGGATTTGCGTACTTCTACAACATGGTGCGGCAGAACCGCATGACCGGCACCGGCAAGATCATCAGTTTCATCAACCGCGACGAACTGGCCCATACCAAGTTCATCAGCGAGCTGATCCGCGCCATCATCGGCGAGAACCCGGAGCTGCAGACCAACGAGCTGACCGCCTATGTGCACCAGGCGTTCGAGCACGCCATCGAACTGGAAACCCAGTGGTCATCGGAAGTACTGGACGGCATCGATGGCATCGATGTGGAGGAAATGACGCGCTACGTGAAGTACCGCGCCAACAAGATGGCCGGCATGCTCGGCATCGAGCGCCTGTACAGCGACACCACCGACAACGTGATGCCGTGGATCAAGGCCTACGCTGACAACTTCACCGAGACCAAGACCGACTTCTTCGAGATGCGCAATGCAAGTTACAAGAAGACCAACGTCGACAACGGCTTCGACGACCTCTGAGTCCGGCACGGCGCTGAGCATCCTGCTGGTGGTGGCCTCACTGAGCGGCAACACCCGCGAGCTTGGCCGGCAGATTGCCGAGCGTTGCCGCGCTGCAGGCCATGCCGTGCACTGGCAGGAGGCCGACGACCTGCAGCAGGCGCCGTCCCTGGCGGCCGACGAGGCCGACCTGGTGCTGCTGGGCTGCTGGACCGACAACGCCGGCCGCACGCCTTCGGAGATGAAGGCATGGGTGGCTGGCATCGCCGAGCGCGGCGAGCGGCCGCGGCAGCTGGCTGTGTTCGGTACCGGCGAGACACAGTGGGGGCAGGAGTACTACTGCGGTGCTGTGCACCGGCTGATCCGCTACTTCCACAGCGACTATCCGCCGCTGGAGATCGAACAGATGCCGCATGGCGAGCGCCATGCCGCGGCCATCGAGGCTTGGACCGATGCGGTCCTGGCCCATTACTGGAGCAACAGCGATGCAGATCATCGACGCCACCACGCCTGAGCAGTTCCAGCAGCTGCTGGCCGAACACCCGCGCGTACTGGTGGACTTCCACAAGGACCAGTGCCCGGGGTGCCGGATGCTGGAGATGTCGCTGCACCGGGTGGCCAACAGCGTCGCGGGGCAGGGCACCACGCTGCTGCGCGTGCAGCTGGAGGTGCTGGGCGAGGCGTTCTTCAGGGAACTGGGGCTGCGGCAGACGCCGACGCTCTCGCTGTTCCGTGACGGGGACGAACGTACCCGCCTGGCAGGGTTCCAGTCGCCGCAGCAGATCGAGGCCGCGATTGCGTTGCATCTGTAGCATGGAGATGGCGGGGTCGGAACCCCTTGCCTGCGGCAGGGAGTCCGACCCCAGGGATGCGGTTTACGCCCCGGCGAAGGTGTCCACCAGCAGCTTCACGTTCAACACCACGATCACCAGCGCGATCACCCAGGCGATCGCGCCCAGCCAGCGCGGTGCGACCAGCGCGCCCATCGTCACCTTGTCGGTCACGATCCGTACCAGCGGGATGATCGCGAACGGCAACTGCATCGACAGCACCACCTGGCTCAGCACCAGCAGCTTCACCGCGCCCTGGTCGCCGAACAGCAGGATCACCACCACCACCGGGATGATGGCCAGCGCACGCGTGATCAGCCGACGCAGCCACGGCGGCATTCGCAGGTGCAGGAAGCCTTCCATCACGATCTGGCCGGCCAGCGTGGCGGTCACCGTCGAATTCAGGCCCGAGGCCAGCAGGGCCACCGCGAACAACGTCGCCGCCGCGCCCACACCCAGCATCGGTGCCAACAGCTGGTGCGCCTGCTCGATGTCTTCCACATCAAATCGGCCATTGGCATGGAACACCGCCGCCGCCAGGATCAGGATGCTGGCGTTGATGAACAGCGCCAGGGTCAGCGCGAGGGTGCTGTCGGTCACCGCCCAGCGCAGCGCACTGCGGCGGCCTTCATCGGTACGTGGGTAGGCGCGGGTCTGCACGATGGACGAATGCAGGTACAGGTTGTGCGGCATCACGGTGGCACCAATGATGCCGATCGCGATGTACAGCGCGTGCGGATCGGTCACCACCTGCGCGCGCGGAATGAAGCCGCCCAGCACCGCCATCACCGGCGGCGCAGCCATCGCGATCTGCACCACGAAGCAGGCGAAGATCACCATCAGCAGCGCGATCACGAACGCTTCCAGCGCACGGAAGCCGCGGTTCATCAGCAGCAGCACCAGCAGCGTGTCCAGCGCGGTGATCACCGCACCCCACAGCAGTGGCAGATCGAACAGCAGTTTCAGTGCGATGGCGGTGCCGATCACCTCGGCCAGGTCGCAGGCGATGATCGCCGCCTCGCACAGCGCCCACAGCGCCAGGTTCACCGGCTTGGGGTAACGCGCGCGGCAGGCCTGCGCCAGGTCCATGCCGGTGGCGATGCCGAGCCGCGCCGACAGCGCCTGCAGGATCACCGCCATCAGGTTGGAGACGAGGATGACCGACAGCAGCAGGTAGCCGAAGCGCGAACCGCCGGCGAGGTCAGTGGCCCAGTTGCCAGGGTCCATGTAGCCGACCGAGATCATGTAGCCCGGGCCGAGGAAGGCCAGCAGGCGGAACCACCAATGGCCCTTGTCGGGCACCGCGACCGAGGCGTTGAGCGCACCCAGGCTGGCCGGAGTGGAGGCCGAAGGGTCGCGGGGCGCCAGGGTGTTCATGGGTCCGAATATAGCTCCTGCTATAGTCATTAGCAATGTGAAACAATCGTCTTTGTCGTGTGACTGGTCCAGAATTCAGGTTCAACACCGGATTGCACCGGAAGGACAGGCGCAGGCGTGGGCAAGACCGACGATTCGACATCGCTGAAAAGCACCCCCTTGATCGAGGCCGAGCGCCAGGTCGAGAGCTTCCGGCAAGTGCGCGAGGCGCACCGGATGGAACTGGTGGAGGACTATGTCGAGCTGATTTCGGACCTGCTGGCCGACGGCGGCGAGGCCCGCCAGGTCGACATCGCCACCCGACTGGGCGTGGCCCAGCCCACCGTGGCGAAGATGCTGCGGCGCCTGGCCCGTGATGGCTGGGTGGTACAGCGGCCGTACCGTGGCGTGTTCCTGACCCCGGAAGGCGAGGCGCTGGCCCACGCCAGCCGCCAGCGCCACCAGACCGTGGAGCGTTTCCTGCTGGCGCTGGGCGTGGACGCGGATACCGCGCGGCGCGATGCCGAGGGCATCGAGCACCATGTGAGCGAGCAGACGCTGGCCTTGTTCGAAGCCTTCGTGCGCAAGGCCGAGGGCGAGGCGCCGTAACGGTAGCACCGGGCCATGGCCTCCGGCCGTTCGCGCGATCCCGGTTTTTGTAGAGCCGAGCCATGCTCGGCTGCCGTTCGCACGGTGATCGAATGCGTCGAGCGTGGCTCGACTCTACAGATCGGGCGGGCAGCGCGCCTGCTGCTGCGCACACGCCCGTTTCATCCATTCCTTCAACACCGGCTGCAGGCCTTCATAGCGCCGGCCTTGCCAGCCGTTGGCCAGCACCGTGCCGTCGGCATCGATCAGTACCAGGTTCGGCGGTGCCAGCCCGGCCAATGCCTGCAGCGCCGGCATGCGCGCGGCGCGGCGCGGGTCCAGCACCGGCCACGGCATGTCCTGCGCGTGCATGTAGCGGCGCAGCGCGCTCTCGCTCTCATCCAGGCTGACGTACACCACTTCGGTATCGGCGCCGGCTTCGCGCAATGCGTCGCGCACGCTGCGCAGCGTGGGGACGAACGCATGGCACGGTGCGCACCAGTCGGCACCGAAGTACAGCGCGACCAGCTTCGGCGGCGGCGACCACTGCATCGGCCGCAGCGAGCGCTGCTCCGGCCGCATCAACGAGGCCGAGACCTGCGCGTGCAGGTCCGCAGCCACCGTCGGTGCGGCCGGCAGCACGGCACAGGCCAGCACCAACGCTCGCAGCGCTTCAGAACGCATAGCGCAGGTTGACATACCACGAGCGCGCGAAGCGTGGCCCGTAGACATAGTCGCTGTCACGCAGTGCGCCCACTTCCAGATCCTTCTGGCTCTGATCGAACACGTTCTTGACGCCCGCGGCTACCGACACTTCCTGCTGCGCCTGTGCGCCCAGGTGACGGTGCCAGCGCGCCCCGAGATCGGTGACCAGGAACGAACGCGTGCGGTGCAGTTCGCCCAACCGGTTGTTCAGTACCGGCATCGGCCCGGTATGGCGCAGCGCGACGAAGGTCTCCCACGGTTCGGCCGGCATCCAGCTGAGCTGGGCCAGGCCGGTCCAGCGCGGAGTCTTCAGGTAGTCGCGGCTTTCGATCACGGTGTCGCCACCGTCGCCGCTGTCGTCGAAGATGCGCTGCGGCTCGCGGAAGCGCGAGCGGTACCACGAGGCGCCGGCGGTCAGGCGCCACTGCGGCGACGGCTGCCAGCCGAGGTTGGTTTCCGCACCCAGCACGTCCGAGCCGGAGGCGTTGTAACGCAGCTGGCTCAGCTGGCCGTCATCGCTGCGCTGGATCTCGCCCAGCGCGAAGGTATCGCGGATGCGTGCATAGGAGGCGGTAGCATCCCAGCTCCACACCGGATTGGCCGGGTCCGAGCGCCAGTCGAAGCCGAACAGGGTGGTCAACGCGCGCTCCTCCTTCAGGCCATCGGTATTGCGCACGCGCACCTGCTCGCCGCCGAGCGTATCGACGTGCACATCCTCAACGAAGATCTCCGGAGCACGGAAGCCGGTGGCAATGCCCGCCCGCCATTTCAGGTTCGGTGTAGCCTGCCAGGCCAGCGCGATGCGCGGCGAGAACACCGCGCTGTCCAGTTCCGAGCTCTTGTCCACGCGTGCACCCAGCACCAGGTCGACGTTGTCGCGCAGGCTCCATTCGTCCTGGATGAACGCGCCCAGGTTGTGGAAGGTCGCATCCTCCAGCACCGCAAGACGCTGCCCGTCACCGGTGCGGTTGTCGTCGCGCAGCGCCTCGTGCTTGTACTGCACGCCGAAGGCCAGCGCATGCGCGCCCAGCCGCCAGTTCAACTGGCTGTCGATGTAGTGCAGCGGGTTGTGGGTGCGGCCGTACTGGCGCCACGAACGCGAGGCCGCGCTGCCGGCCACGTTGCGGTCCGGCTGCGACGGGTCATAGCCGGGTGCGGACGGATCGGTGACTACGTCGCCGAGACCGCCGTAGAAGCTGTCGCGGTCGATGTCGGCGAAGGCGTAGGCCAGGCGGAAATCGACGTCGGCAGTGATCTCCTGGTCCCACGACACACTGCCGCGCCGGTATTTCGTATCCAGCGATTCGGCGATGTTGGCCAGGTATTCGGGCTGGTCCAGGCGGTTGCCGCCGCGGCGGGTTTCATCGGTCACCTGCAGGTCCAGGCGCAGCCGCGTGCCCGGCGTGGGCGCGTACCAGGCCTGCAGCCCGCCGACCTTGAGGTTCTTGCGGGTGATCTCGGTGTAGCCGTCACCGTTGTAGTCGATGCCGTTGTTCCAGTTGCGCTGGGCAATCACGGACAGGCCGGCGTCTGCGTCCCTGGCCACCAGGTCCAGCCGCAGGTCGGCGTTCTTCTGCGGCGTACCTTTCAGGACATCCACGCCGGCCTGCACATGGCCACCACTGCGCGCCGGCAGCGGCGGAATCAGGTTGATCACACCGGCAACCGCACCCGGGCCGTACAGCGCCGAGCCACCGCCCTTGACCACTTCGATGCGGTCGACGAACCCGGCCGGGATCTGTTCCAGGCCGTACACGCTGCCCAGCGTGGACAGCAGCGGGATGCCATCGAACAGCAGCTGGTTGTAGGCACCGGGCAGGCCCAGCAGCCGCACTTCGCTGGTGTTGCAGTTCTGGCAGTTGCTCTCCACGCGCAGGCCGTTGATCAGCTCGGCGGCGCGCGAGAAGTCGGTGGCCGCGCGCAGCGCGATGTCTTCCTTGCGCAGCACCTCGGTGCGGATCGGCACGTCCGACAGCAGGCGTTCGCTGCGCGTGGCGGTGCTCACCTTGACCTGCACACGGTCCAGTTCGGTCGGTTTCGGAGTGGCGGCCAGTGCAGCCAGCGGCAGGGTCAGGGCAATGGCGGCGGCCAGGGGCAGCCGATCGAAGAGGGGCGTGGCAACGGGCATGAGGGCGTCGTCCTTGGGGGAAAGAAAGGCGGCGAGGGCGACCTGGCTGACGCATATGAAAGCAGTGGCTTATCAATATAGCAAGTGCTATATAATGACGCCGCAGTCATTCCGAGCGGAACGCCGATCGAGCCAGATCATGGCGGTGTTATAACATTACATTTGGCGGCCACAACCCTGCCTGTGGTCATGCACGGAGGTTGGTGTCGCTGTGTGGTTGGGGTCAGAGCCCTTTCCCCTGGAAAGGGATCCGACCCCGGGGGCGATCGTCAGCCGCGGCGGAACGCGGCGGGCGTGCGGGCGCCGACGATGATCATGCGGATCATCGTGGAGATCTCTTCGATCAGCTCCGGGTCCTTCTCCGGCGGCAGGTCCATGGCGGTGGCACCCATCGCGAACACCAGCCGGGTGATGGCCTTGGCCACCAGTTCCGGGGCATGCAGCACGGCGCCGTCCAGCGCGGCCAGGCGCACCAGGTCGTGCTGCAGCTCTTCCTCGAAATAGTGCAGCTCACGTTCGACCGCGTGCTTGAAGTCGTCCGAACCCACCGCGCCTTCGCGCAGCAGTACGTGCAGCAGCTTGTCGTCGGCGCGCAGCTGTTCCATGAAGGTCTCCACCGAAACCCGCACCACGCTGGTGGCGGTGGAGGTGGCGCGCTGGCGGGCCTCGCCGATGATGGTCCGCAGCGAACGGCCGGCGGCGTCGATCAGCGCCACGGCCAGTTCGTCCATGTCGCGGAACTGCCGGTAGAAGCTGTTCGGCGCGATGCCGGCCTCACGTGCCACTTCGCGCAGGCTGAGCGTGGACAGGCTGCGGTGCGGCCCGATCAGTTTCAGGGCGGCGGCCAGCAGGTCCTCGCGGCTCACCGTACGGCGGGCCGGGCTGTTGGCATCTTCAGGCGTCGACAAGGCGGTGGCGGCGGCCATGGGGGTTCCGGTGGGGCGAGGCTGAATCATACCCAATCCGGTTCAATATACACATGTATACACAGGTGTATGTGCGCCCGTATAGTTCGCCCATGAGCGCTGTCGTCCGTCCGTCCCTGTTCTCTCCGTACCGCTGGGTCTCGCCGTCGCTGTTCGATTTCTGGGCGGGCCAGCTCAATCCCCTGTGGACCCTGCGCGAGCCGGTGGCCCGCCTGGTCCGGCGAGAGCCGGCCGGCGAGGGCGCGGCGACCCTGGTCCTGCGCACCAACCGGCACTGGGCCGGCATGCGCGCCGGCCAGCACGTCACCCTGGGCGTGGAGATTGAAGGGCGCCTGTGGCAGCGCAGCTACAGCCCCACCGCACTGGGTCGGCGCGAGCTGGCGATCACCGTCAAGGCGATCGACGGCGGCCTCGTCAGCCAGCACCTGGTCAACCACGCGCAGCCGGGCGAACTGTTCCGCCTCGATGCCGCCTTCGGCGAGTTCCACATGCCGGCTGCGGCGCCGGTGTTGCTGCTGGCTGCCGGCAGTGGCATCACGCCGATGCGCAGCCTGTTGCGCGACGCCTGCCAGCGCCCGCTGGCAGCGCCGGTGGACCTGTTCTACTGGGAACGCAGCGCCGCCCACCTGCAGTTCCGTGATGAGCTGCAGACGTTGGCCGCCAGCCAGCCGAACCTGCGTGTGCATCTGCTGACCACCCGCGAAGGGGATGTGCCCGCCGCACGTATCGATGCCCACGACCTGCAGGTGGCGGGCGATGACACCCCGTTGGCGCAGCGCCATGTGCTGGCCTGCGGCCCGGACGGCTTCGTTGCCGCCGCCCGCGAACGCCTGGCGCACCAGGTTGCCGGTTTCCAGGCGGAAGCGTTCACTCCTCCCGCACCGCTGCGTGACGCCAGCGGTGAAGGGGAGGTCGTGCTGACGCTGGCGCGCAGTGGCCGCCAGCTGAGCGTGCCGCGTGGCAGCTCGTTGCTGGAAAGCTTGGAAGCCCATGGCATCAAGCCCAGGCATGGCTGCCGCATGGGCATCTGCAACACCTGCAGCTGTGACCGCGTCAGTGGCGCCACCCGCCACCTGCGCACCGGCGACCTGCAGTCCGAATCGGCGCAGCCGGTACGGATCTGCGTGAGCGCACCGACCACCGACCTGACCCTGGATCTCTGAGGACGCCTGCCATGACCCGCGCTACCGACCGTGCCCTGAGTACTGCCGAGATGCATGCCTTCGGTGAGGAACTCGACGCGATCCGCGACCGTGTGATCGGCAGCCTCGGCGCCTCCGATACCCGCTACATCCGCCGCGTGGCCGCCGCCGTGCGCTGGTTTGGCGTGGGGGGCCGTGGCCTGCTGTTCCTGGCGGCGTTCTCGCCACTGTTCTGGATGCCGCTGCTGTGGCCGGCCGCGATCACCGGCACGCTGCTGCTGGCGCTGTCGAAGATCCTGGAGAACATGGAGCTGGGCCACAACGTCATGCACGGCCAGTTCGACTGGACCGGCGACCCCAAGCTCAACGGCAATACCTATGAGTGGGACATCGTTGCCACTGCCGACAACTGGCGCAAGACCCACAATTTCCGCCACCACACCTATACCAACGTGCGTGGCATGGACGATGACATCGGTTATGGCCTGCTGCGCATCTTCCCGGAGCAGCGCTGGAAGCCGTTCTACCTGCTGCAGCCGATCATCGCGCCGATCTTCGCGCTGCTGTTCCAGTGGGGCGTGGCCGCGCAGGACCTGCGCCTGGGCCGCTGGCTGAAGGGCCGTATCAGCGGCCGTGCGATGTGGCTGCAGACCCGCCCGGTGGCGCGGAAAATGGCCCGCCAGGTGCTGAAGGACTACGTGTTCTTCCCGCTGCTGGCCGGCCCGTTCTTCCTCACCGTGATGCTGGGCAACATGGTGGCCAACGGACTGCGCAACATCTGGACCTACGTGATCATCTTCTGCGGCCACTTCACCGCCGAATCGGAAACCTTCCCGAAGGAATGCCTGCGCAATGAATCGCGCGGCCACTGGTACCTGCGCCAGTTGCGCGGTTCATCCAACATCAGCGGCGGCTTCCTGATCAACGTGCTGTCGGGCAACCTCAGCCACCAGATCGAGCATCACTTCTATCCGGACCTGCCGGCCAACCGCTATGCGGCCATTGCCAAGGAAGTGAAGGACATCTGCCGTCGCTACGGCCAGCACTACAACAACGGCTCGCTGCCGCGCCAGTTCGGCCAGGTGGTCTGGCGCATCCTGCGCCACGCGTTCCCGAGCAAGCCGCGCCGCCTGCCGATGTCGGACATCATGTCCGCACCGGCATCGGCCAACGCGGGCTGATCAACTCAGCCCGCCTTCGCCGGCTCCGCCTGCTCGCGGTCCAGGCGGCGCAGGAACACCTGCATTTCCTTGCGTGCCTGCTGGTCGCCCTTGCTGCCGGCCACGCTCAATCCGCGCTGCCAGGCTTCGCGCGCTGCCTGCGGCTGGCCACTGGCCAGCCAGGCCTTGCCGAGCAGCTTCCAGGCCGCCGAATACTGCGGATCAAGCACCACGCAGCGGCCCAGATGGGTGGCCGCGCGCACCGGGTTGCCGGCATCCAGCCAGCCCTTGCCCAGGCCGAAGCGCAGCAGCGCGCCATCCTTGCCGGCGGCGAGCATGCATTCCAGAGCTTCGATGTTCATCCGCGCACCTCCACCAGCAGTTCGGCCGGGCCGGGCTGGAAGCGGCCGCGATGGAACAGCAGCGGCGCGCCGCCGTTCTCGTGCACGTCGATGATGCGGCCGGCCAGCAGCAGGTGATCGCCCACCGGCCACTGTGCGTGGCGAGTACAGGTGAGATGGGCGACCGCACCGGCGATGCGGGGTGGGGCGTCCTCGTCGTCATCCAGCAATGCCAGGCCGTCGAAGCGATTGCGGACCTGCGGATCGGCGAAGCGCCGGGCCAGCGCTTCCTGGTCGGCCGCCAGCACGCTGATTGCAAAGCGGGTGGCGCGCTGGAAGGTGGACAGGCTCTGCGCGTGCAACGCCAGGTTCCACAGCACCAGCGGTGGCTGCAGCGAGACCGGTACGAACGAGTTGATGGTCAGGCCGACCGGCTTGCCCTGTGCATCGCGCGCGCAGACGATGGCCACGCCGGTCGGGAAATGGCCGAGCAGCCGCCGCAGGGCACGCGGCGGCATCTCGACCGACGGCACCGGCGCCGGTGCGGGGAAGACCCCCGCCCACGGCCCGGCGTACGGCACTGTCTCGCCGCTCATGAGGCCCGGGCCTGGCGGTAGCGCCGGCCGACCTCGGTCCAGTTGATGATGTTGAAGAACGCACCGATGTAGTCCGGGCGACGGTTCTGGTAGTGCAGGTAGTAGGCGTGTTCCCAGACGTCCAGCGCGAGGATCGGGGTATTGCCTGACAGGCCCACGGTTGCACCCATCAGCGGGCTGTCCTGGTTGGCGCTGCTTTCGACCTGCAGGCGGCCGTCGCGATCACTGGTCAGCCAGGCCCAGCCGCTGCCGAAACGGGTCTGCGCGGCCTTGCTGAAGGCGTCCTTGAAGGCATCGAAGCTGCCCAGGTCACGGTCGATGGCGGTGGCCAGTTCCTCATCGGGTGCACCACCGTCGGCGCTGAGCACGGTCCAGAACAGGCTGTGATTGGCGTGGCCACCGCCGTTGTTGCGGACCGCGCCACGCTGCGCCTCGGGCACGGCACCGAGGTTGGCGATCAGCGCCTCGACCGGCAGCTCGGCGATGCCGGCCTGCTCGATGGCGGCATTGAGGTTGTTGACGTAGGCCTGGTGGTGCTTGCTGTGATGGATCTCCATCGTGCGCGCATCGAAGTGCGGCTCAAGGGCGTCGTAGGCGTAGGGGAGCGGGGGAAGCGAGTACGACATCGAAGCAATCTCCGTGGGGAAGGCCAGGGGCTGGCCGTGGGGAGATTGTTATCGCACCTCAACATTGGTTGAGGTCAAGGGGCGGGATTGAAATGCGTGCGCGTTCGTCGCCTTGATTCTTCCTGGCAGGCAGGGGCTGATGGGTCAGCGCAGGACACGCCGTGAACCCATCCATGGGGGCTCGATGGCGCCATCCGTGGCGCCAACGGTCCTGCGCTGACCCATCAGCCCCTGCAGGACAGCTCCCTGCGCTGGCGCGGAGACGGAGTCAAAGGCAGGAGCAGGAGCGGCATGGTAGTGCCGGCCGCTGGCCGGCAATCAGCGAAGGTCGGGTTGCCGGCCAGCGGCCGGCACTACCAGAACCCGCTTTTCGAACCTCACCGGCGCGCTGTTGCGCTGCCCGCGCTCGCAGGAAACCGTCGGGTGGCGGGGGAAGGGGCTGGCCGGGACCGTTGGCGCCATGGATGGCGCCATCGAGCCCCCAAGGATGGGTTTACGGCGTGTCCCGGCCAGCCCCTTCCCCCGTCACAGCCGATATCAACAAAAGCGCCGGCAGGCGAACCAGCCGCCAGCGCCTTCATCAACTCAACTCAACCAATCCTTGCACGCACCATCAACCTGTTCCCCGCAGGCCTGCTGCATCCGCTGCTGCAGCCGCGCCAGTGTTTCGGCGCCCTGGTGCTTGCCGCTCCACGTCTTCAACTGCCCGGCCAGGCGCTCGAAACGCTGGCGGGTACGCTGGTGGTAGCCCGACGGCTGCGCTTCCAGTTCGGCGATCAGCGAGGCGGTGGCCTGCTCGATGCGTGGTGCATCGTCCGGCGCCAGCTTCAACAGGCCCTCCACGTACAGCACGCCCCACTGTACGCGGGTGGCCGGGCCCTGCGCGCCATCGTAGGCGCGCTTCAGCCACTCCAGTGCGCCGGCGGTGTCGCCGCGCTGCTCGGCCAGTTCGGCCAGCTCGGGCATGTAGTAGTACGGCTGCTCGCTGCGCTTCAGCTCGGCCAGCAACAGCGCCTCGGCGCCCGCGTCGTCGCCGACCTGGCGCAGTGCGTAGACCGCGCTGCTGATCGTGGCCTGGCGTGCATGCGCATCGGTGGCGGCGGCATCGGCAGCGGCCACGCGCTGCTTGACCCGCTCAACCAGGGCCGCGGGCAGTGCGCCGTTGGGCTGCTGCTGACGGGCCAGCGACACTTCGGTCAGCGCACGCGACAGCGCGTCGTCGGCACGGTTGCCGCGCTCGGCATCTGCGCGCTCCAGTGCGACCAGCAGCTGCTGTCCCAGCGTGTTGCTGGTGGCCGGCCCCGCACTGGCCTGCTTGACCAGCGTCGCGCCCGCGTAGCCCAGCAGTTCGCGGTTACGACGGACTTCGGCAGGTTGCGCCAGCACTGCCTGCAGCAGCTCACGCACCTCGGTGGGCGAGCTGGCGGGCGTGTCGGCGGTGGCCAGGGCCAGCAGGGCGAAGCGGCGTTGCAGCGCCGCGTCGGGTGCGGCCTTGGACAGCTGGCGCAGCACATCCTGGCTCCTGCGCTCGCCGGCCAGGCGGTTGGCGTCGACTTCCCAGCCGTAGTCGCCCAGCACCTGCCAGTCTTCGGCGGCCAGCCTGTCCGGCGTGGCCAGTGCCGTCGCCAGGGTGGCGGCGATGGCGCTGCGGCGCCCGGCCGCGACGGTCAGCGCACGGGTCAGTTCGGCCGCGTCGTTGCCGCCGGCCACGCGGGTGAGCTCAGTGCGTTGTGGGTCCAGCACGATCAGGGTCGGATAGCCGCGCACCCCGAAGCGTTCGCCCCAGGCCTGTGCCCCTTCCTCGTCGCCATCCAGGTAGACCGGCACGAACTTGCCGGTCAACGCGATGAACGCCGGGTCCTTGAACAGGCCGGCCTTGAGCTGGTTGCACGGCGGGCACCAGACCGCGCCCCAGTACAGCAGCACCGGCTTTCCGCTGTCGGCGGCCTCGGCGAAGGCATCGTCCACATCGCCCTGGCGCCAGGCGATGGCGGACGCCGGCGCGGGCGCCTCGGCGGAGCTGGCGGTGGACACCGGGGCCGGGGTGCAGGCGCTCAGCGCCGAAGCCAGCAGCAACACGGAAAGCGCGACGCGCATCGGCGGCATCTCGAAGGGGGGACAGTCCATTGTAGGAATGGCCGGGGAGTGTGCTGATTCAGTTTGCTTATATCGGCCGTGCAGCGGGGCATGACACCCGCTGCCCTCAGGCGGCTGCCCGCACCGTCTGCTGGTACACCAGCCCGTTGAACTCGCCGACATCACCGTCCAGCACGAAGCCATAGCGCAGGTAGGTAGGCACTGCGTTGAGCGAGGCGCGCACGGTCAGCACCGGTGTGCGCAGGTGCGGCAGCACGGCTTCGAACAGGGCATGGCCGATGCCCTGGCCCTGGCAGGCGGGATCGACGAACAGCATCGCCAGGTGGCGGCCTTCCTTCAGCTCTACCACGCCGAGGATGCGGCCATCCTGCTCGGCCACCAGGATTTGGTTGTCACCCTGCAGGCGTGCAGCGAACGCATCGGCGGCGGCGACACTGCCGAACGTAGCAATGCCGGCCGCGCTGAGCGAGGGCGCGACGGCCGCAGTGAATGCGGCCAGGCATACCGCGCTCATCGCGGGCATGTCATCGATGTGGGCGGGGCGGATCCTCGGCATGCAGCGATCTTCCTGTGGCGTGTGATCGTCGCCGGTTGCCTGCACGCTAAGCTGGTCCCATGAGTGAATTCAATCCCGCCTACGCTTCGTTGTTTCCGCAACAGGGACTGAGCCTGGGCCTGATGACGCCCGTTGCGGCGCATGGGCTGGCCGATCCGGGCGCGGCGCGGCGCATTGCGCGGCTGGCCGACGATCTTGGTTTCGCCGCGTTGTGGGCGCGCGATGTACCGCTGATGGTGCCGCAGGGTCCGGACGCGACGGCGA
Source organism: Stenotrophomonas sp. PAMC25021 (assembly GCF_004795795.1). Taxonomy (NCBI): domain Bacteria; kingdom Pseudomonadati; phylum Pseudomonadota; class Gammaproteobacteria; order Lysobacterales; family Lysobacteraceae; genus Stenotrophomonas; species Stenotrophomonas sp. PAMC25021. The sequence continues at coordinate 4,039,626 of NZ_CP039255.1, forward strand.
GCGCGCTGGACGACCCCTTCCTGTGGCTGGGCATGCTGGCCGCCGCGACCACGCGCATCGTGGTCGGTACCGCCGCCATCGTGTTGCCGTTGCGCCAGCCGTTGCAGGTGGCGAAGTCGGCCTTGAGCCTGGACCGGATCAGTGCAGGGCGGTTCGTGCTGGGCCTGGGTTCGGGTGACCGCCCGGAAGAATTCGCCGCCTTCGGCGAGGATCTGGAGGGCAGGGCGACGACCTTCCGTGAGCGCTGGACGTTGCTGCGCGCGGCGTTGTCACCGGAGGCCGATGCGCGGACCGCCGTACTGCAGGCCACGGGTGGCTTCGACGTGCTGCCGGCGCCGGCAACCCGCATCCCGATGCTGGTGGTGGGTACCGCGCGGCAGAGCCTGCAGTGGATCGCGCGCGAGGCCGAAGGCTGGGCCACCTATCATCGTGAGGAGGCCGCGCAGGAGGGGCGCATCGGCCTGTGGCAGCAGGCGCTGGTGCAGCGCGGTGGGCCGGGCAAGCCATTCGTGCAGTCGATGCTTCTGGATCTGCAGGCAGATCCGCAGGCGCCAGCCGAGCCGCTGCCGCTGGGCCTGAAGGTCGGCCGCGATGGCCTGCGTGACTATCTGCTGCGCGTGCATGGGCAGGGCGTGGCGCACGTGATGTTCAATCTGGTCGACAACGGGCGGCCGATGGACGCGGTGTTGCGTGAGATCGGGGAGCAGGTTCTGCCGAATATGCCCCGGTAGGTGTCCACCTTGGTGGACACGCTCCAGCAGTCGAGCACGGCTCGGCTCTACATGCAGTGTGCATCTGCGTATCATTCGCATTTGATACCCCGCTGCCGGAGCCCCGTGTGACCCAACGTTCCCCCATGCACCCGAGCGGACGCCTGTTCGCCGCGGTCGCTTTCATCGAGGCCGTGACCTGGGCCGGCCTGCTCATCGGCATGTGGATGAAGTACGGCCCCATGGCCAACGTGGCGCTGGTGAAGCTGTTCGGACCCCTGCACGGCGTGGCGTTCCTGCTCTATGTGGCGGTGACGCTGTTCGCGGCGCTGCGCCTGCGCTGGCCGTGGTGGGCCAGTGCGCTGGCGCTACTGGCAGCCATCCCGCCGCTGGTGACGCTGCCATTGGAATGGTGGTTCAAGCGCCGTGGCCTGTTGGGCCTGCGCGCGGTGCGCTGAAGTCGCTGTTGCGTGCCCGTTCAAGAGAATGGGTATCAAATGCAAATACGAGCCGTTATCATTTGAGGATGGCGTCCGGTCCTGAGCAGGGCCGGCGCCGGGCGGGGCGCAGGTGCGCCCGGCGATCCCTTCCTGTTACGGCTGGTGTTCCATGCACGCACGTCCCGTCGTTCCCGGCTTGCCGGCGCTGGTAGTGGCCGCCCTGATCGGCACCATGGCGATGATGTCCTTCGTCGCCGTGATCGGTCCGGTGGTCCGCATGCTCGGGCTGTCCGAGTGGCATGCCGGACTGTCGGTCACCGCCGCGGGCGCGTTGTGGATGCTGGCCGCTCGCCCATGGGGCCAGCTCAGCGACCGCATCGGCCGCAAGCGCGTGCTGATGCTGGCGATGAGCGCCTACACCGTGGTCTACATCGCGCTGGCAGTGTTCATCGACGTTGCCCTGCAGGCGGTGCCGCCGGTACTGGTATCGGTGCTGGTGCTGGTCGGTGCGCGAGGCCTGATCGGCCTGTTCTACGCGGCGGTGCCGCCCACCGCAGCCGCGCTCATCGCCGACAAGGCACCGACCGGCCAACGTGCGAAATTCCTCGCCCGACTGGGCAGCGCCAATGCGCTGGGCATGGTGCTCGGGCCGGCCGCTGCCGGCTGGCTTGCCTATACCAACCTTTCGCTGGCGCTGTACGTGGCCGCGTTGCTGCCGCTGCTGGCACTGGCATTGCTGGCCTGGCGGCTGCCGGCTACACCGCCGGTGGTTGGCGCGTCCGCACAGCGCCGCGCGCCGATGAGCCGCCTCGACCCGCGCCTGCGCCTGCCGCAGCTGGCGGCGCTCATCGCCATGGTCTCGGTGACCATCGCGCAGGTGACGGTGGGCTTTTTCGCGATTGATCGCCTGGGCCTGGATGCTGCCGCTGGTGCACGCATGGCCGGCATCGCGCTGACCGCGGTCGGCATCGGCCTGATCCTGGCGCAGGCGCTGGTGATGAAGCTGGAGGTGCATCCGCGCCGCTGGATCATCCTCGGCGCGCTGATTTCCGGCATTGGCTTTGCTTCGGTGGCGGGCGTGCAGCAGGGCTGGCAGTTGCCGGCGGCATACGCGCTGGCCGCGTTCGGCATGGGCTTCGTATTCCCCTCGTTCCAGGCGCTGGCCGCCGACGCGGTGGAAGCGCACGAGCAGGGTGCCGCGGCGGGCACGGTCGCTGCCGCGCAGGGGCTGGGCATGGTGGCCGGGCCGATGCTCGGCACGCTGTTGTATCGCGGCGGGCCCAGCCTGCCATATCTGCTGGTCGGCGCGCTGCTGCTGTTGCTGTGCGCGCTGGCTGCAGCGCATCGGATGAAGGAGACCCCATGAACGATTCCCTGATGCAGGGCGCGTGGCCGGAGGCTGCGCCCGCGCCGCTGGAGAGCACTGACGACGCGTCGCTGTTCCTGCTGCAGCATGCCGGCCAGCATGTGCACGCACGCGGTTGCCGCCTCGCGCTGCCGGGTGGCGCGCTGGCAACCCTGGCGGAGCGCGTTGCGGCCTTCTTCGCCCAGCAGCGTGGCGGTCCGGGCCTGCTGGTCGGTGCGGTGCCATTCGAACCGCGTGCCGACGACGCGTTGTACCAGCCCGAGCGCCTGCTGCCGGCCCTGCCGTTGCAACCACGGGCGGCGCCGGCGCTGCAGGGCCCGCTGCAGGCGGAGCCCGCAGCGCAGGACTATGCAGCCGCGGTTGCCGAGGCAGTGAAGGCGCTGCGCGCGCCCGACCAGGACCTGCACAAGGTGGTGCTGGCGCGCAGCCTGCTGGCGCACAGCCGCCATGCGCTGTCTCCAGAGGTGCTGCTGGCGCGGTTGGGCGCGGATCCCTCGGTGGCGACCTATGCGGTGCCGCTTCCGGTTGAACCGGGGCACGCACCGGCCTGGCTGGTCGGCGCAACACCGGAGCTGCTGCTGCGCAAGCGTGGCGCCGAGCTGTTGTCGCACCCGCTGGCCGGGTCCGCGCGCCGCAGTGCCGATGCCGCCGAGGACGAGCGCGCCGCGCAGGCGCTGCTGGCTTCGAACAAGGACCATGACGAGCACCGCCACGTGGTCGAGGCCATCATCGAGGGCCTGGCGCCGTACTGCAGCCACATCGATGCGCAGCCGCGCCCGGTGCTGCATGCCACCGCCAGCATGTGGCATCTCGGCACCCGCATCCACGCCACCCTGAAGGATCCGAAGACATCGGCGGTCGAGCTGCTGGCGCAGTTGCATCCAACGCCGGCGGTCTGCGGTACACCCCGGCTGGCGGCACTGCAGCGTATCCGCGAGCTTGAGCCGGTGCCGCGTGGATTCTATGCCGGTGCGGTCGGCTGGCTGGATGCGCAAGGGGATGGTGACTGGTATGTGGCGATCCGCTGCGCACGCCTGCAGGGCACGCAGCTGCGCCTGTACGCCGGCGCCGGCATCGTTGCCCAGTCGCAGCCCGAGGCCGAGGTCGCCGAAACCGCGGCGAAGTTTGCCGCCCTGTTGAACGCGTTGGGCGTCCACGACGCCGCGCCCGTCATCGAGCCTGCTCCATGAACACGCCCACTGTTTCTTCCCGCCTGCCACTGCAGCAGGCATGGCCCGATGCGCTGGTGGCGCGCTATCGCGAGGCGGGCTACTGGCGCGGCGAGACCTTCCCGGCGTTCCTGCGTGAGCGTGCGGAACGCTACGCTGATGACATCGCCGTGGTCGCTGGCGATGTGCGCCTGAGCTACGCGCAGCTGTGGCACGAGGCCGGTCGCATCGGTGCCGGGCTGCTGGCACTCGGCCTGCAACCCGGTGAGCGGGTGCTGGTACAGCTGGGCAACACCGCCGGGTTCATCGCAACCGTATGCGGGCTGTTCCGCGCCGGCCTGGTGCCGGTGTACGCGCTGCCGGCGCACCGCATCACCGAGCTGGTGCACTTCGCCAACAAGGCCGAAGCCAGTGCCTACATCACTGCCGACCTGCACGATGGCTTTGATCATCGCGGGCTGGCGCGGGCGCTGCAGGCCGAGGTGCCGGCGCTGCGCCACGTGGTCATCGATGGCGATGCAGCAGAGTTCACCGCGCTCGAGGCGCTGCAGGGAGACCGCAACCAGCTGCCGGCCGACCCGGACCCGCAGTCGGTGGCGTTCCTGCAGATCTCCGGCGGCAGCACCGGGCTGTCCAAGCTGATTCCACGCACCCACGACGACTACATCTACTCGTTCCGTGCCAGCAATGACCTCTGCGGCATCGACCGCGACAGCGTGTATCTGGTCGCGCTGCCGGCCGCGCACAACTTTCCCATGAGCTCGCCCGGTTTCTTCGGCGCGCTGTATGCCGGTGCCCGCGTGGTGCTCAGCCCCGGTCCGGGGCCGGACGCGGCCTTCCCGCTGATCGCGCGCGAGCAAGTGACCTGCTGTGGGCTGGTGCCGCCGCTGGCGCTGTTGTGGGCACAGGCCGCCGCCACCAGCAAGCACGACCTGTCCAGCCTGCAGGTACTGCAGGTAGGCGGGGCCAAACTGGTGCCGGAAGCCGCACGGCGGGTGATTGACGGCCTGGGCTGCACCCTGCAGCAGGTGTTCGGCATGGCCGAAGGCCTGGTGAACTACACACGGCTGGATGATCCGGAAGAACTGATCGTAGCCTGCCAGGGCCGGCCGATCAGCCCGGACGACGAGGTGCGCGTGGTCGATGACCATGACCAGCCGGTGCCGGAAGGCGAGGTAGGGCATCTGCTGACCCGCGGCCCTTACACCATCCGTGGCTACCACAACGATGCGGTGGCCAATGCGCGTTCGTTCACCGACGACGGCTTCTACCGCACCGGCGACCGCGTGCAGCAGCTGCCCGGAGGCTACCTGGTGGTGCAGGGCCGTGCCGGTGACCACATCAACCGGGCGGGCGAGAAAATCTCCGCCGAGGAGATCGAAGATCACCTTCTGGCCCACCCCGGCGTGTTCGACGCCGCCGTGGTCTCCATTCCTGACGAGTATCTCGGTGAGCGCAGCTGCGCGTTCGTGATCCAGCAGGGTGAGCCGATCAAGGCCCCGGCACTGAAGGCCTGGATGCGCGGGCGCGGCCTGGCCGCGTTCAAGGTGCCCGACCAGGTCGTGTTCGTCGACAGTTTCGATACCACCGCGGTCGGCAAGATCAGCCGCCGCGAACTGCGCGCGCAGCTGCGTGCGCGTCATCTGCAACAGACAGGAGGAACGCGCTGATGGCGCTGCCCCGTATCACCGATTACCCCTTGCCGACTGCCGCCGAACTGCCGCAGGCGCGCGGCCCGTGGCGCCCGCAGCGCGATCGTGTCGCGCTGCTGGTGCACGACATGCAGCGCTATTTCCTGGCCGCATTCGACGCCGGCAACGCACCGCTGCGGCCGGCAGTGGACAACATCGCACGGCTGCTGGCGCATTGCCGCGCGCACGGCATTCCGGTGTTCTACACCGCCCAGCATGGCGACCAGGACCGCCGTGACCGTGGCCTGCAGGCCGACCTGTGGGGACCAGGCATGCGTCGCAGCACCGACCATGAACCAATCATCGAGGCACTGGCACCGCAGCCTGGCGAGCACGTGCTGGTGAAGCACCGCTACAGCGCGTTCCAGCGCAGCAACCTGGAGACGCTGATGCGGGTGCGTGGCCGCGACCAGTTGCTGGTGACCGGCGTGTACGCGCATATCGGCTGCACCGCGACCGTGGTCGAAGCGTTCCAGCGTGATATCGAGGCCTTCATCGCCGCCGATGCCGTGGCGGACTTCTCGCGCGCCGATCATGATCAGGCGCTGCACTGGATTGCGCGCACCAGCGGGGTGCCGATGACCACCGACCAGCTGCTGGAGGTGCTGTGATGGCTGCCACGGGTGAGGTGCTGGATCTGGAGCGCATGCGTGCCGACGTGGCGCGCGTTCTGGAGTGCGAGCCAGCAGAGATCGGCGACGACGACAACCTGATCGACCTGGACCTGGACTCGATGCGCATGCTCGGCCTGGTCCTGGCCTGGGGCAACACCGGATTGCCGCTGGAGTTCTCACAGCTGGCCGAGCACACCACGCTGCGCCAGTGGTGGGCTGTGGTGCAGCAACTGCAGGCCGCGCAGAACGCATGAACGCCGCTGCGCTGGCCACACCGGTGGCATTGACCGAGGCCCAGGCCGGACTGTGGTTCGCACAGCGGCTGGCACCGGACAATCCGTCATTCAATACCGCGCACGCGGTGTGGATCGACGGCCCGTTGGACGTGGCCGCGTTCATTGCAGCGGCAGACCAGGCTGCAGGCGAGGCCCAGGCCTTCGCATTGCGCTTTGCCGAAGGGGCCGATGGCCAGCCGCTGCAGTGGCATGACCCGGCACACGTGCCGCTGCTTTCGGTGCGCGATGTTTCCACCGCGGCGGATCCCGCCGCTGCGGCACGCAACCTGATGCACACCGACCGTCTGAGCCCGGTCGATCCCACCCGTGACCGGATCAGTCAGCAGGTGTTGTTTGACCTGGGCGGGCAGCGCTGGGTCTGGTACCTGCGCGTGCATCATCTGGCCGCCGATGGCTACGGCATGGCGCTGTTCACCGATCGCGTGTGCGCGTTGCATGCCGGTCGCATGGCTGAACCGCTGCCAGGGCTGGCGGGCGTGCTGGCGGATGACGCCGCCTATCGTGCCGACCCGCGTCGTGCGCAGGCCGGGCGCTGGTGGCGCGAGCAGTTGCAGGGGGCGCTGGCGGGCGTGGGCCTGGCGGGTACCGTGGCGGCCAGCGACGATGCGCTGCGCTGGGTGCAGCCGCTCGATGCGGCCTTCCGTGAGCAGCTGCTGCAGGCCTCGGCACGTTGGCTGCAGCCCTGGCCGGATGTGCTGGCCGCGCTGGCGGGCGAGTACCTGCGGCGGATGAGCGCCGCCGATGAAGTGGTGCTGGGCGTGCCCTACATGGGCCGGCTCGGCAACGCGTCGGCGCGGGTGCCGGCGATGGCGATGAACGTGTTGCCGCTGCGCGTAGCGGCCGGCGAGGGCAGCGTCGAGGCCTTCACCCGCGGCCTGGGCCGGCAGCTCAGCCAGGGTCGCAAGCGCGGCCGTTACCGCAGTGAGCAGCTGCGCCGGGACCTGGGGCTGGTCGGCGCGCAGCAGCGCCTGCACGGTCCGCTGGTGAATGTGCAGCCGTTCTACAAGCCGCTGGCGCTGGCCGGCGTGCAGGCGACGCTGGAGGTGCTGTGCACCGGGCCGGTGGATGATCTGACACTGGGCTTCCGTGGCGATGGCCAGCACCTTCTCGATCTGGAGATCGAGGCCAATCCCGCGCTGTACAGTCGCGAGGATGTCGAGGCGCATGCAGCGCGGTTGCTGCATTTCGTGTCGGCAGCATTGCAGGCTGACGATATCGCAGCCGTGCCTTTGGCGACGCTTGAGGAGGCGCAGCAGGTGCTGCACGGTTTCAATGCCACCGCGCACGCGCTTCCCGAGACTACCCTGGTTGAACTGCTGCAGCAGGGCATGGATCGGGATCCGCACGCGCCGGCGCTGGTGTTCGGCGACACTACGCTCGACTATGCAACGCTGGAAGCGCGCAGTTTCGCGCTTGCCGCACAACTGCGCGGGATGGGCGTCGGCCCGGGCAGCGTAGTCGCGGTGGCATTGCCGCGCTCGCTGGAACTGGTGCTCGCGCTGGTCGCGGTGCTGCGCGCAGGCGCGGCCTATCTTCCGCTGGACCTTGCCCATCCTGACGAGCGGTTGGCACGTATTCTTGCGTCGGCGCAGCCGGTGTGCGTACTGGCTGCGCCAGACGTATCGGTGCGCATGGCCGGTGTGCCGGTGCTCGCGCCGGAGCAGTGGACCGCGCTGAGTTTTGCGGCGCCATGGGCGGATCCTGCGCCCAGCGATGCCGCCTATGTGATCTATACCTCCGGTTCGACCGGCGAGCCCAAGGGCGTGGTCGTCGAACACCGCGCGATCGTCAATCGCCTGCTGTGGATGCGCGAGCACTACGACATCGGCGCCGATGACCGCGTGCTGCAGAAGACCCCGGCCACCTTCGATGTCTCGGTCTGGGAATTCTTCCTGCCGCTGCTGTGCGGGGCAACGCTGGTGGTTGCCAGGCCCGATGCGCATCGCGATCCCACTGAACTGGCGCGCTTGATCCGGGGCCATGGCATCACCACCGCGCATTTCGTGCCGTCGATGCTCGACGCCTTCCTCGCTGCGCCGGCCTCCGAAGGTTTGCAGCTGCGCCGCGTATTCACCAGTGGCGAGGCGCTGGACGCTGCGTTGCGCGACCGCTTCCATGCGCGCGTGCGCGCAGAACTGCACAACCTGTACGGCCCGACCGAGGCCGCAGTAGATGTCAGCTATTGGCCGGCGTCAGCGCAGGATTGCTCGCGGCCGGTGCCGATCGGCTTCCCGGTCTGGAACACCCGCCTGTACGTGCTGGACGCCCGGATGCAGCCGGTGCCGGTCGGTGTGGCCGGTGACCTGTACCTGGGCGGCGTGCAGCTGGCACGCGGCTATCTCGGTCGCGACGATCTGACCGCCGAACGCTTCCTTGCCGATCCTTTCCTGGCGGGCGAGCGCATCTACCGCACCGGCGACGTGGCGCGCTGGCGCCGCGATGGTGCGGTGGAGTACCTGGGCCGCAGCGACCATCAGGTGAAACTGCGCGGCCTGCGCATCGAACTGGGCGAGATCGAGGCGGCTTTGCGCGAACTGCCGGGCATGGAGCGGGTGGAAGTGCTGCTACGCCAGGATGCTCCCGGCGAAGCGCGTCTGGTGGCCTATGTGCCGACCGCGCTTGCCGATGCCGTAATGCTGCGCAGCCACCTCGCCACGCGTGTGCCGGACTACATGGTGCCCTCGGCCATCGTTGGTGTGGACCACTGGCCGGTGACCGCCAACGGCAAGCTCGACCGCAATGCGTTGCCGAAGCCACCGCAACGTGAAGTTGCCGGCTTGGCGCCGCGCACGCCGTTGGAACAGGAGCTGGCGTTGCTGTTCGCACAGGCGCTTGGGCGTGAGGCGCCGGTGGCGGTGGATGCGGACTTCTTCAGTCTCGGCGGTGACTCGCTGTCGGCGGTGCACCTGCTGCTGGCGATCGAGCAGCGCTGGCGCTGCGATCTGGGTTTGGGCGCCTTGTTTGCCCAGCCCACCGTGGCCGCGCTGGCGGTTCGTATTGCCGCGCCACCCGCGCTGGCCGATCACGCGCTGGGGCCGGTGATCGCGCTGGCCGCAACCGACGCTGCCGGGCCCACGCCGCTGTTCGTGCTGCACCCGGCCGGTGGCATCGCCTGGAACTACCGCACGCTCGCCCGGGCACTGCAACCAGCCCGCCCGGTGTATGGCCTGCAGTCGCCGGCACTGGACGCGCGGCTGCCACTGCCGAGCAGCATCGAGGCGATGGCCAACGACTACGTACAGCGCGTGGTCGCACTGCAGCCGAAGGGGCCGGTGCATCTGCTGGGCTGGTCGGTGGGCGGCATCCTGGCCCAGGCGATGGCGGTGCGGCTGCATGAGATCGGCCGCGACGTTGGAGAGCTGGTGCTGCTGGACGCCTATCCCAGCGAGTGCTGGCGGGCCGAGCCTGAACCGGACGCCGTCGCCGCACTGCGGGCACTACTGGCGATTGCCGGCCATGACCCGGATGCGCATCCGGAACTGGACAGCCGGGAACGCATACTCGCGTTCCTGCGTCGCGGCGGGAGTGCACTGGGCAGCCTGCCGGATGTGGTGCTTGACGGCGTGGTGCGCGCGGTGACCGGTACCAATCGGCTGATCCGTGAACATATCCACCGGCCGTTCGAGGGCACGCTGGTGCACGTCCGCGCTGGCCGGGATCACCAGGCGCGGCCACAGCTGCAGTCGGCGTTGTGGCGGAGCCACGCGCGCAAGGTGCAGGCACTGGAACTGCCGTTCCTGCACGCCGAACTGACCGGCCGCGATGCGGTGGCGCAGCTGGCACCGTGGTTGTCGGCGCGGTTGCGCCACTGGGACGAGCAACAGGAGACCGCAACATGCAATTGACCGGTTTTGAAGGTCGTGTGGCGCTGGTGACCGGTGCCGCCGGGGGCATCGGTGAGGCACTGGTACGGCTGTTGGCCGCGGCCGGTTGCATCGTGGTGGCGACTGATCGCGAAGCACCCATGTTCGCGGATGCACGTGTGCAGGCGTTTGCTCTTGACGTGACCGACAGTGCGGCCGTCGACGCCTTGGTGGATCGGGTCGAGTCCAGCATCGGACCGATCATGTTGGCCGCCAGCGTGGCCGGTGTGCTGCATGTGGGCGGCGTGACCGAGACCGGCGATGACGACTGGCGCCGGGTGTTCGCGGTGAACACCGACGGCGTGTTCCATGTCGGGCGTGCTCTGGCGCGGGTGATGTCGCCGCGCGGGCAGGGCGCGATGGTTACCGTCAGCTCGAATGCGGCCGGTGTGCCGCGACACGGGATGGCCGCCTATGCGGCATCCAAGGCCGCCGCCACCATGTTCACCCGCTGCCTCGGGCTGGAGCTGGCGCCGTTGGGCATCCGCTGCAACATCGTCGCCCCGGGATCGACGTTGACCCCGATGCAGACCGGCATGTGGCAGGACGAGCACGGTGCCGAGCGGGTGATCGCCGGCAACCTGGAGACCTACAAGGCCGGCATTCCACTGCGCAAGCTGGCCACCCCCGAGGACATCGCGCACTCGGTGATGTTCCTGCTCTCGGAACAGGCCGGGCACGTGGCGATGAGCGACCTGTACGTGGACGGCGGCGCCACCCTGCGCGGCTGAGCCCCGACGGCCGCCTGCCGGCAATGGTAGTGCCGGCCGCTGGCCGGCAACCTACGGCCCCCGGTAGTGCCGGCCGCTGGCCGGCAACCTCATTCAACTTCAGACATCTCCCAACCTCCATCGAGGCATGGCCCGACAGCCAACGCGCAATGATCGACCCACCATGGGGCATGAGCAGCCATCGCCTCCGCCTGGGCCGTCACTCGATCATCGGCCAGGTCTACGTTCTGACAACTACCACGTATCAGCGCCGCCGCCTCTTTGAAAGCAAAGCTGCAGCAGCATGTGTGATCGACCAGTTCGATTACATCGAACAGCGCGGGCTCGTACGGTCACACGCATGGGTCGTCATGCCGGATCACGTCCACCGGATGTTCGAGCTGCGCGCAGCTGACCTTCCAGACATCGCACGCCGGATGAAATCGTCGAGCGCGCTTGCCCTGAATCGCTTGGCGGGCCGTTGAAGTACGGTGTGGCAGCCCGGCTACTTCGATCATGCCGTGAGGGCCGAGGAGTCGATGGCGCGGCAAGCGCTATACATCCGGGGGAATCCGGTACGCGCCGGTCTTGCTGGGCAGATTGGCGAGTATCCGCATGCGTGGTCGGTCTGGGTGTGATGCCGGCCAGCGGCCGGCACTACCACGGCAGAACCGAAGCGCAGCGCAGATCGCGCTGCGGCGCAGAGAGCACCCTCGATGGTAGTGCCGGCCGTTGGCCGGCAACCCCATGGACCTGCGGCCATCAATCAATTGCCGGCCAGCGGCAGGCAGTACCAAGGCAGAACCGAAGCGCAGTGCAGATCGTGTGCCGGCGCACAGAGCACCCGCGATGGTAGTGCCGGCCGCTGGCCGGCAACCCCATGGACCTGCGGCCATCAATCAATTGCCGCCCAGCGGCCGGCGCTACTCCTTCGGCGTTTGGCGCGGCTTGCGCGTGCGCTTCGGCTTTGCGCTATCCGCACCGCTGGCGGCGCCATCCTGCAGTGCCTGCAGCCAGGACAAGGTGTCCACGTAGTCGATGAAGTGGCGCAGGTAGCCGGGGCTGGTGGCCTGCATCGTGTCCAGCATGCGCTGCACCAGCACCGCCGAGTTCAGCGGGCCGCCGTCAGCCGGGGCCTCGGTGCGCAGGGAGCGGCGCACCTGCAGTTCGCTGCGCAGCTCCGTCCACTCGCGCTGCGCCTGCTGCAGCATCGGCACCTGCGGGTAATGCGGCAGCGAGCGCGACCCTGCATCAAGGTCGCGCACCAGTGCGCGCAGGCCTTCGAGCGCTGGCGACTTACTTGGCATCCGGGGCCTTGGGCTTGGGAATCGGCGCGATCTCTACGCGACGGTTGCGTGCGCGGCCTTCCTCATTGGCATTGGAACTGACCGGCTGCTCGCTGCCGAACGCGGCGGCGAACACGGCGTCCGCCGGTACGCCATCGGCGATCAGGGTGCGGGTCACGGTCAGCGAGCGCTGCGCCGACAGCTCCCAGTTGTCGGCGAAACGCCGGTTGCCTTCGCGTACCGGCGCGTCATCGGTGAAGCCGCTGACCATCAGGATCTCTTCGCGGCTGCCCAGGTAGGCGGCCAGCGGTGCGGCCAGGCTGCGCAGCAGCTCCTGGCCTTCCGGCTGCAGCTGGTCGGAGTTCAGCGCGAACAGCACGCTGCCGCTGATGCCGATGCGGCCATCCACCAGCGTCACGCGACCGGCCGCCAGCGGGCCCGCCAGCGCCTGTTCCAGGGTCTGCAGACGCTTGGCTTCGGCCTGGCGCTGTTTCACTTCCTGGTCCAGTCGCTGCGACAGCTCCAGCTGCACGGCGACCACACCGACCAGTATCAGCACGAACGCGCCCAGCAGCACCGACATCAGGTCGCCGAAGGCTGCCCAGATCGGGGCATGCGAACCGCCGTCGACCTCCAGCTCGTCGCTCATGCGCTGCCGGCCTTGCCGCGGCGCGCGGCCAGCTGCTGCAGTTCTTCCATCACCTGCTTCTGCGACAGCAGGCTGAGGTCGACCACCTCGCGCGCCTGGGCTACGTAGTAGGCCAGCTGCTCGTCGCTGCGGGCCAGCGAGGCATCCAGTGCGCAGCCGATCTGTTCCAGGCGGCCGGACAGCTCGGTGGCGGCACTGCCGAACTGCGCGACCGCTTCGCCGAACGTGCCGGCCAGCTGGCCCACTTCGGCAGCGCTGCCGTTGAGCGCTGCGGCAATGCCATCCAGCTTGCCGGTCTCTGCGGCGATATGGTCGGTGAAGCGATTGCCAACCCGCTCCAGCAGCTCGGCCGAGCCACCGACCAGTGCGTCCACAGCGGTGCGCTGCTCGTGCGAAGCGTGATTGATCGCATCCAGCAGGGTCTGCACGGTGGCCAGCAGGCGGCCGCGCTCTTCCAGCATCGCGTTGTCACGCACCAGGCTCTCGGACAGCGTGCTGCGCAGCTCGTTGATGACGTCGGCAGCAGCCTTGGGCGCGGCCGCGGCGGTCTGCAGCAGGGTAGACACTTCAGCCAGCGTGGCGCTGGCCTGCGCGCGACCGTTCTCGCCGATCTGCTGTGCGGTGGCCGCCAGGGTGTCGCAGACCTGCTGCTGCTGCGCAGCCAGGTGTTCGCCGTTGGCCTGCAGGCGCTCGGCCAGGTCGCTGGAAACGTGCTGCAAGGCTTCGCTCCAGCGCTGCAGGCGCTGTTCGTCGCCGGCCTGCAGCTGCGCCTGCAGCGCGGCGTGGGCCTGCTGCAGCTCGGCGCTGATCGCGTCCCAGCGCGCCTGGCGCTGCTGCTCGCGGCTGTCCAGGCCAGCCTGCAGTTCGGCGTGCGCGGCCGCGGCAGCGGCCTGCGCGGCCTGCCACTGCTGCGAACGCTGCAGTTCGTGGTCCTGCAGCAGCGCCTGGCTGGTGCTGTGGTGCTGCTCCAGCGCCTGTAGCAGCGCCTGCGCGCGCGCGTCCAGATGCTCGCTGGAGGCCAGCAACGCCTGCTGCTGGCGTTCGACCAGCGCGCTGTTGAGTGCCTGCTGCTGTTCGGCGGCGGCGCGCCATGCCTCGGCATTGCCGCGGGCATCGGCCTGCAGGCGCTCGCCGATACGCGCGACCAATGCTTCGGCGTGCGTGCCCTGGCCATCGCTGAAGGCCTGCAGGTGCTGGCGCAGATCACTGACCAGCGCCTGTTGTGCCTGGGTCTGCTCGCTCACCACCTTGGCCCAGCTGGCCTCGGTGGCGACGCGGCTGCGCTCGAAACCCTCGCTCAGGCCGGCCAGCTGCTGCTGCACGGCCTGCTCGACGCGGGCATGCAGTGCTTCGCCGTGATGGGCCAGGCCAGCCAGGGTGGTTTCGGCCATCGGCTGCAGCGCACCACCGATGGCGGCGGCGCTGGCTTCGGCACCTTCGCGCAGCGACTGCTGCAGCGAGACGGCCAGGCGTTCCTGCAGGGCCTGGCTCTGGGTCAGGAACTCGGCCTGGCCGGCCAGCAGGCGCTCATTGGCGGCCGCACTGTGCTGTTCAAAAGTGCTGGTCATCGCCTGCAGGCGGTCGACCAGCGCCGGCAGCGCCGCAGACTGTGCCTGCAGCAGGCGCAGCGATTCGGCGCGCTGCCAGGCCTGCGAGTACGGATGCAGGTCGCCGGCAATGGCGCGGTCCAGCTGCTGCACGGCCTGCAGGCGGTCACGACGCAGCAATGCCGCCAGCAGGCCGAGCATGGCCGAGCTGGCCACACCGGCGATCGAGGTACCGAATGCCACCGCCAGGCCCTGCACCGGCGAGGCCAGCGAGCCGCGGATCGCGGCCATGTCGGTCGCACTCTGCAGCGCCAGGCCGGTGCCACGCAGCGTGTCCATCATGCCCAGCAGGGTGCCGAGCATGCCCAGCAGCACCAGCAGGCCAACCAGGTATGGGGTCAGCACCGGTGCGGGCAGGGCGGTGCGCTCGCCTTCCACGCGCAGGCGCACGGCGTTGCGCAGGCCCAGCGGCACGCGTTCCAGCCAGGCGGCGAGGCTTTCCTTCGCGCTGGACAGGTCGTTCAGCGCGCTGCGCAGGCCGTTGCTGGCCTGGCGGTAGCGATACAGCTCCACGCCACCGGCGACGTAGCAGGCCGCGATGATCGCCGCCACCGCTGCACCCAGCGGATGCACCGAAACGTAGCCAATGCCGATCCAGCACACGGCCAGCAGGCCGACAAGGAAAACAACGACATGGAAAGCAGTTCTGGACATGGTGTTCCGGTCAGTGGGAGCGCAGGGCGTCTTGCAGCCCTTCGATCGGGTGGAAGCGCAGCTGCAGCTCGGCGAGCAGCAGGGTGCGCATGTCATGGCGGAAGGCCGCGCGCCAGCCGGGCTGGCCGTGCACGCGTTCAAAACGGGCGCCGAGCACCGCCGGCGCCGTGGCCAGCAGGCTGTGCTCGCGCGGGGTGAGGGTCTGTTCCATCACCGCATCGACCTCGGCCAGCCGCGCCAGCTCGGGTGAAACCTGCACCAGCTGGTCGCGCAGGCGGCCGCGCAGGCGCCCGGTGGCAGTCTGGATGGCCTGCTGCAGCACCCGATAGCGCTGGCGCAGCGAGGCGAAGTTGGGTACAGCGGCGGCTTCGGCCAGGTCCAGCAGGCGCTCGGCTTCGGCATCCTCACTGATCGAGGCCAGCAGGCTGGCGTGCGCCTGCGCGCAGTCGGCCAGCACATCCTCGAGCGCTTCGGCGGCTTCACCGGGCTCGGGCAGGCGTCCGCCGAGCGCCCCGGACAGGGCCACGGCGCGGCTCCAGTCCACCCACTGGCCGAGGCGATCGGTCAGGGCGGGACTGGTGGCCGGCATCGCGCCGTCGCTGAGACGGGCGAGCAGGCGGAGGTACTCCGGTCCACCCAGGACCGGCTGCGCTGCGTTCGCCATCAAGGGGTGAGGGGCCAAAAACCGTTGATTTTACAACCAGATGACCCGGCCTGGATGAAGGCGGGGCCGGGGGGAGGGGCCCGCAGGCGCGACAAGGCTTAGAATGTCCGGCTGCACCCATCCGTTCGACCCCTGGAGTTCCCCAATGACTGTTGCGCAGTTCTACCCGATCGGCACCCCCGGACAGCCTTGGGGCGACGCGGAACGCGCACAGTGGCGGGCCCGCCAGCAGCGCCAGCGCAGCTACCACGACGATGTGGTGGCCGCGCTTGAACGCCTGGACGACAGCTTCGATGTGATCCAGTACGGTCAGCTGGACTACGCGCCGGACCATTACCCGCTGTTCGCCGTGGTCAACCACGACTGGAACCCGGCGCTGCCGACCGCGCTGATCACCGGCGGCGTGCACGGCTATGAGACCAGTGGCGTGCATGGCGCCCTGCAGTTCCTGGAACAGCAGGCCGAGCGCTACCTGGGCCGGCTGAACCTGATCGTGGCGCCGTGCGTCAGCCCATGGGGCTACGAGCGCATCCAGCGCTGGAACCCGGATGCCGTCGACCCGAACCGCAGCTTCCGTGACGGCGGCCAGATTGAGGAAGCCGCCGCGCTGATGCGCTGGGTGGCCGAGCGCAAGCCGAACCTGCTGGTGCACCTGGACCTGCACGAGACCACCGACAGCGACCTGCACGAGTTCGATCCGGCCCGCTGCGCCCGCGACGGCAAGCCGTTCGAGCGCGACACCATTCCGGACGGCTTCTACGTGATCGGCAACAGCGAGGATCCGCAGGGCGAGTTCCAGAAGGCCCTGATCGCCGCCGTCGCCCCGGTCACCCATATCGCCCCGGCCGACGCCGAGGGCAACCTGGTCGGCCTGCCGTTGCAGTCGCCGGGCGTGGTCTGGGGCGAATCGCGTTCGATTGGTGCCTGCGCCGGCTTCACCGATGCACGCTTTGCCACCACCACCGAGGTCTACCCGGACAGCCCGCGCACCAACCCGCAGGAATGCAACGACGCCCAGGTGGCGGCGGTATGCGCCGGCCTGGATTTCGCCCTGGCCGCACAGTAACGCGCCACGTTCCGGGCGGTGACCGGCATCAGCCGGTGCCGCTTGGCCGGCGCGGTGGCGAGCGGCGCGCCGGTCGTCGCCCGGCAGCCGGCGAAGACATCCAGATCGCGCTGGTACACGCTGCTGCTGACACCGAACAGGCCCAGCAGGGAATGGAAGACATTGTCGTGGCTGTAGGCGCGGCGCAGCGCATTCCCACGCAGGCAGGCCATGTCCAGGCCCGCGTTGCGGCTGAACTCCGTTGAGAGCCACATCACCATCGGCACCTGGGTCTGTTCGCGCGGGGCGATGAAGTAGGGCGTGCCGTGAAGGTACATGCCGCGTTCGCCGAGCGACTCACCATGGTCGGAGACATAGATCAGCGCAACGTCGCGGTGGTCCGAATAGCCCTGCAGCAGGTCGATGGTCTCCGCCAGCACCTGGTCGGTATGCACCAGGGTGTTGTCATAGGTGTTGACCAGTGCCTCGTTGCTGCAGTGCTGGATCTGGTTGCTGTCGCAGGTCGGGCTGAAGGCCCGCGACGCTGCGGGATACCGTTCAAAGTAGGTCGGCCCATGGCTGCCGAGTTGATGCAGCACGACCAGGGCATCGCCGTGGATGGCGTCGATGCGTGCGCCGAGCTGATGCAGCAGCACGTCGTCGTAGCAGGTGCCGTCGGCGTTGACGCACCGGCCGGCCACCTTGAGTGCGGGCATGTCCTCGGTCGGCACGCGCTCGCACACGCCCTTGCAGCCGCCATTGTTGTTGTTGCGCCAGAGCACGCCGACGCCGGTACGCTGCAGGATGTCGAGCACGTTCTCCTCGGTCGCCGCGCGGACGTCGTCGTATTGCTGGCGGGTCATCTGCGAGAACATGCACGGTACCGAAATCGCCGTTGCGGTTCCGCATGAGGAAACATCACTGAAGCTGATGACGCCATCCTTGCGCGAGAGCCGGGGATTGGTCGCGCGTGGGTAGCCGTTGAGCTGGAAGTTCTGTGAACGCGCGGTCTCGCCGACGACCATGACCACCAGCTTCGGGCGCGGGCCCGGAACGCGCCGCGCGTCCGTGCCGATTGGGCGCAACGGTTGCTGGCGGGTGCTGTAGAGGCTCTTCAGGTAGCCGTGGGTATGGCGCACCACGTTCAACGGCAGTACCTGGTCGCGGATGTAGCGGTTGTTGCGCAGCAGCGAGGAGTAGTCCTTGTAGAACGAAAAGCCGATCACCAGCAGCACCACAAGCGACGCCAGGACGTTGGCCGGCCACACCAGCAGCGAACGTATCGAACCGGCCCCGCTGGTGGTGCGCACCAGGGCGAGCCCGGCAGCGGGCAGCACGCCCAGCGCCAGCAGGGTCAACAGCAGCGGCAGCGACAGATAGGCGTTCAGTTCGGCCTGATTGGTCTCGAACACGTTCTGCACCATGCTGCGATCGATCAGCACGTTGTAGTGCAGCATGAAGTAGCTGCACGCGGCGCTGACGACAACGAGCAGCACCAGCAGCGGCCTGCGCAGGAATGGCAGTGCCAGCAGTGGCGTCAGCAGCAGGTTGAACAGGCAGAACAGCAGCGGCGGCAGGCTGGCCAGGAACAGCATGCTGCGCAGGCTGTTGAGATCGATCAGCCCCCAGAGCGTCTTCCAGAGGGCAATGTTTCCAATCGTGGCGAAGAACAGTGCGGCGGCCCAGACCAGAACGATTGGATGGGACCGCGGGAAACGGAGGCATTGACGCACGAGCAGGTTCCGCGGAACAGGAGTGCGCGCAGTATCGAAACGGCCTTATCAGGAAGTTGTCAGGATTGCCGGGCTAGCCCAGCAGGATCACGCCCCACACCGCACCCACCATCAACAACGCGGTGGTCTGCGCGGCGCTGCCCATGTCCTTGGCGTTCTTGGACAGCGGATGCTTCTCCAGCGAGATGCGATCAACCACGGCTTCAATCGCCGAGTTGAGCAGTTCCACCAGCAGGCTGATGAAGCAGACCGCCAGCACCAGTGCCCGCTCGACCGTGCTGATGTCCAGCACGAACGCAGCCGCCATCAGCAGCGCGTGCAGCAGCAACAACTGGCGGAACGCCGCCTCGCCGCGAAAGGTGGCGATGAAGCCATCGCGCGAATGGATGAGGGTGTGGAAGATGCGGCTCAATCCGGTCTTGCCGTGCGGGTACTTGCCGCTGTCCTTGGGGTGCTGCATGCCGTCTCCAGAGCGGGGGAGCAGCCCGGAGCATGTGCAGCCCGATGTCAGGAATCCGTCAGATGCGGGAGGCGGGGCCAGCGCAGGGTGAACCGGCACCCCTGCCCGGAGGATTGCACGGTCATCGTCCAGCCCAGGTGCTCGACGATGCGCTGCACGATCGACAACCCCAGCCCCTCGCCGCTGTGCGCGCCACCCGGCGCGAAGCGCTGGAACTGCCGTGGGTCGATGCTGGACGGCAGGCCGGGTCCGGTGTCAGCGACGATGAGTGCGGTGTCGTGGAGGGTGATTCGCACCTCGCCGCTTTCGGTGTACTGGCAGGCATTGCGCAGCAGATTCCAGATGATGCTGTGCGCCAGATCCGCGTTGGTGACCAGCACGGCGTCATGCCGGGCATCAAACGCAACGGTCACCGGCTTGCCGGAAAGCCAGGGCTGGCAGCGCTCCATGCAGGATTCGAGCAGCGGACGCAGGGCCACCGCGTTGCGCGGCACGGCGCCGGGGGCACGCGAGAGCAGCAGCAGGCAGGTCAGCTGGCGCTGCATCTCCTGGGTGGTACGCAGGATGCGTGCCGCGCTGGGAACCAGGTGGCTGTCGGCCGGAAGCTGGCAGGCCAGCGTTTCGGCAGCACCGCCGATGATGGCCAAGGGCGTGCGCAGCTCGTGGCTGGCATCGCCGCTGAAGCACTGCTCGCGATGCAGGAACCGTTCGAGCTCGTCACTATGGCGGGCAAAGGCGCGCGCGAGCACGCCGATCTCGTCGCGTGCGTCCTGGTAGGGAAAGGGCTTGTGGCCGTCCTGCACCGCATCGGCCAATCGTGTGATGGGCGCGATGACGTGGGTAGCGACCTTGCGGCCGATGAGGAAGGCGCCGAACACGCAGACCGAAATGACCAGTGCCGCAAAGGCATTGATCAGGTGTTCCAGATAGCCATAGGGTGCGGCGTCCTGCAGCAGGTAGTAGCGTTGGCCACCACTGTCGAACACACGCAGGTGCCACTCGTTGGGCGCCTCTTCGCCGTGGTAGCCCGGGCCGTATTGGCGCAGCACGACAGGCACGTCCTGGGCATCGAACAGCTGGGTCCCTGGTGGCAGGGCGGGGCGTTGGCCACGATCCAGCGCGGCCTGCAGCCTTTGCACTTCGCCGTGCTGGGTCCGTGCGACGACAGCAGTCCGGACCTGGTCGTAGTCGACCTGTTCGGCCAGTACGATGAAGCCCATGGCACCGGCCATCAACAGCACGAACGAGATCGTGATGCGGGTGCGCAGGCTCAGGCGGCGGTAGAGGGAGGCAGGGCTCACGCCTGCATGCGCCAGCCGACGCTGTGCACCGTGGTGATCAGCGCGGTGTCGAAGCTGCGGTCCACCTGCAGGCGCAGCTCATGGATGTGGGTTCGCAGCGCGCCGCTGTCCGGTGGCTCGTCGCCCCAGACCAGGTATTCCATCTCCTGCTTGCGCACCACGGCGGGAGCTGCACGCACCAGGCACATCAGCAGCTTGTGCGACGTGGGCGTCAGCGCAATGCAGCGGCCTTGCCGCCAGGCCTGTGGCGAGCGCGTGTCCACCTGCAGGTCCTTCCACGCCAGCACGCTCTGGACCTGGCGTCCCTGTGCCCTTCGTACGAGGGCCTTGATCCGTGCATCCAGTTCCACCAGCGAAAACGGTTTGACCAGGTAGTCATCCGCGCCCAGGGCCAGGCCCTGCACACGGTCTTCGACCGGATCGCGCGCGGTCAGCATCAGGATCGGCACCGGGTTCTGGAACTCCTGGCGCAGCTTCTGGCACAGCGTCATGCCGTCCAGGCGCGGCAGCATCAGGTCCAGCAGGATGGCGTCGTAGTCGTGCTGCGTGGCCCGGCGCAGGCCACTGGCGCCGTCGCGCGCGTCGTCCAGCACGTAGCCGAGCGGTTCAAAGAAGGCATACAGGTTGGCAACCAGCTCGGGGTTGTCTTCGATGATCAGCAGGCGGGTCATGGCATGCGTCCTTGCGCGTGGCCGAACTCTGCCCGATCGATGGCCGAATGCCAATGCCCTTGCTGAATGGATCGCGGCCTGGGTTCGGCCCGGTCAAGCGACGTTCAATCGCCCGGGCTGCGTGAATCGCGGATCGAGTAGATCACCGAGAAGATCTTCCAGCCCTGCTCCGTGCGGACCAGCTGCCACATTTCCTTGCCCCAGTTGGTCTTCACCCCATCGTCGTGGAAGCTGTAGTCAAACGAGACCGAGGCCACATCGCCGTCCGTCTCGATCTTCGTGTTGGAGAACTTCTCCTCCTTCGGCTTCGGCGAGGCGACCGCCCCGTCGATCAGCGCGATGAAGTTGTTGGCGGGAATCTGCCGTGCCTTGATCGCATCGGGCTTGGCCTTGCGGATGTCCTGCAGGCGCACATCCTCGGAAACGAACTGCCAGCCGATGTCTTCCGGTTTATCAGAGAAGAACAGGCCCATGTAGGTCGGCTTGTCCTTGTTGATCAGCGAGGTGCGGAACGCTTCGACCACCTGTTCGATCGCCTTGACGTCGGCGGGGGCGTCCTTTGCGGCGTGGGCCGGCAAGCACGCCGGGAGGAAAAAGGCGAGGGCAGCGAAGCGTGCACGTGCGTTGGGCATCATGGGGTCCTGGGGAGGAATAGGGTGGCGCGGGCGCATCACCGCGCGTAGGTTCGCCAGAAGAGCACGTGGTCTTCGGTCCTGTTGATGGCGACGAAGACTGATTTTCCGGATTCGGGCGCGCAGCGAAAGACGCGGTACGACGACTTGAGCGTCCCGTCGCCCGGCCACCAGTATCGATCGAACGCAACAGGATCGCTGCTACTGAATGTCGTTGCCTGGCAATCCGCAGGCAGCTGCAGTGACACCGCAGGGGGTTTGGTGAAGGCCAGCGCGCTGGTGCTCGAGTCGAGGTCATGTACCTCCCGCAGGTCGGTCGCCGCTTGCGGCACCCAGCCGGGAATCCATCCCTTGTTCACCATGTCGGAATCGAGCGCCTCGCGCAGCGTGTCGAACGAACTGTCCATAACCAGGCCGCAGGCGCATAGCACCGTGCAGGCCGCCAATGGAAAGGCAGATCGCAACTTGATCCAGGTGGTGGGTGGAAACATGGTTCCTGCTACCCCGGGGAATACCGTCCGACCTATCGGGTCAGTGCGTCGAACAGGCGATTGCGGTCCGCATCGCTCATCGACCAGCTCTGCCCGAGCGGGGCCATGCGCACGGATTCGGTCTGGCCACAGGCCCGGTACTGCCAGGTTTCCGAGCCATCGGGCTGGGCGGCCACGTCGATGCCGTCCAGGCGCGCGCACTGCAGCCGAGCCAGCACCATCGGTGCAAAGTGCAGCATGTAGTGCTGCACCCGGTCGGCCGGCATTGCCGTGCCGGAAGGCAGCGGGTGGGCCGGGCCGTACTCGGCGAGCAGGCCAACGCAGGTCGCTGCGACGGACAAGGTATTGCGACCGAAGGCGCGGGAGGCATCCCGCTCCACACTCTTTCCCAGAGTCCTGCCTTCCTTGCTGCTGGCATAGGCCTCGGCGGCCTGCAGTTGCGCGGCGTCGAGTGTCGACAGCCAGTGCTTGCGGCCCTCCTGCAACTGCAGTTCCAGGCCGGGCAGGCTCTTCTGGCAGCGCGCGGCGATCGCCTGTGTCTGCACGAAATCCTGCCCACGATCGCCCGGCATTGCGGTCGCTGTTGCGGCCGCTGTTGCCGCCGCTGGGGCAACAGCCAGGGCCATGCAGGCGATCACCAGATTCCGTCCCATTCCATTGCGCATCCTGCACCCCATGGAGAGTTTGACGGCGCACGCTAGCACGGATGCCGGGCGCTGCAACAGGCCCGCGTGTCGAGGTTTGACGTTGAAGAAGGTCTGCGCGGATGATGCGCGGGCGCGCGGCGCAGGAGGGGATCTGTCAATGAGGACACTGATGTGGGGGCTGGTCGGGCTGTTCGTGGCGTACGTGGCCGGTTGCTCGGCGATCTCGGCGTGGCATTCCCACGCGCTTGCCTCGGTCTCGGTCGGGGCGAGCAGGGCCGAGGTACTGCGGGCGCTGGGGCACCCTGACGTGGTGGAGCACGCCGGTGCTCCCTTTACCCGCTATGCCAGCCGTGGATGCAGTGGTCGCTGTGCGCAGCGATGGTGGTATGAGAACCGGCTGCGCCTGGATACCCAAGCCTGGTCGGTAGAGCTGGATGCTTCCGATCGCGTGCTCGCAACGTCGCGCTGGACATCACCGTAGAAGACCGCGACGAGCGCATGCGTATCCATCGACCTTTCATCTTCATCGCAAGCCTGGCCCTGATGGCGTGGTGCGGGCTGATGGGCGTACTGGTGCTCATCCATGGCTTCAACGAGCACGGCCTGCGCTGCGGCAGGCTGTGCTCACTGGAGACCTCCATCCGCCTGCTCTTTGGTGATCGGGGATTCGAAATACTGGTGGCGATGGGGCTATTTGCCACAGCGCTGATGTGCGGGTATATCGCGCTGCGGGAGGGCCTGCATGGCGGGCCGCGGAGGCGGGCGGGGCGCCGTGGGCGCAGACACCGCCGACCGGGGCGGCCCCGGTCGTAAGGTGTCTGCACCGATGTAAATCGCTGCGTGTGCGGACGCTGCAGGTCGCTTCAGCGATGCAGGGCGTCGATGATCAGCCCGGTGGCGATCTCCACCAGCAGGTACTCGTTATCGGACTGGCGCACCCAACGCCGGTCGCGGCCCGGTTCGCGCAGGTCATAGCGCGCGTAATCGTCTACCCAGTAGCGGCGGTCCACTTCGGCCCACGGCAGGCGCTCGCCACGTCGCCAGGCCTTCTTCTGCCAGCCCGGCGGCGGCGCATCGCGGTTATGCGGGCCGCCCGCATGCGGCGGCGGGCCGTTGCCGCGGGCGTGGTGCGGCGGATCGGCGAAGGCGGGGGCCGCAGCCAACGCGGTGGTGGTGGTCAAGGCGATGGCAAGCAAGCGTGTGGTCTTCATGGAGATGCCTCCGTCATGGCCGCAGCATGCGGCGCTGTGGCGGGAATATAGGGCAGTCAGTGTGAATGAATACGGGTGTAGGCGGTACATTCCTGAACAGACGGCGCGGCCTGCAGCCGCTGCCAGGCAACGGGTCACTGGACCCCGCCCGGGGCTGAATCTGTTGCAGCCCAGCCTCCACCCAACGACAGGAAAAGATCCATCTGCCGGTCAATGCGCTCCGCGCGCGAGACGGCCAATGCGGACTCCGCATCTGCCAGCGCGGCCTGGGCCGAAAGCAGGTCGAGAAAATCGATCCTGCCGAAACGGTAGAGCTGCTGCGCCTGCCCGGCGGCCCGCGCTGCATCCCCACGCGCCTGCGCCAGGCTGCGCTCGCGTTCAAGCTCCTGCGTGCAGGCAGAAAGCGCGGTCTCGGTCTGCCGCAGTGCCTGCAGCACGACGCCGTCAAAGGACGCGAGCGCGGTATCTGCGTTGGCACCGGCCGCTGCGATGCGGGCCTTGGCCACGCGGCGGTTGGGCCAGTGCCATGACAGCACGGGACCGATGCCCGCACCGAAGCCGTCGGCCGACAGCAGATGCGCCGGTGTGCCGGCCACGCCCGAAGAGGCGCCCAAGGTGATCTGCGGATAGAGACCCGCCGTCTCGACACCGATCATTGCAGTCGCGGCGGCCAGGCTGCGTTCGGCGGCACGTATGTCGGGGCGCCGCTGGAGCAGCTGCCAGCCATCACCGACCGGCAGCGCCTGCTCCAGCTCAGGGGGCTGGGGGCAGGCTTCGGCCTCCCTGGGATAGTCCGCCGGGAGCCTGCCCATCAATGCGGCCAGTTCGAACAGTGCGGCCTGCCGTTCCGCCAGCAGGTGCGGTATCGCCGCCGCGCTGCGATTGACGGCGGCACCGGCACGGCTGACATCGAAGTCCGTTCCGCGCCCGCCTGCAGCCAGGCGTCGGGTTGCGTCCAGGGTGGCGCGCTGCACCGCCAGCACCTGCCGGGTTGCAGCGAGCGTGTGATTGCGGGTGCACACCTGGAGATAGGCACGGGTGACGGCCGCAGCGACGACCACGCGGACCTGGTCGCGTGCCGCAGCAACCGCCTCCGCGTCGGCGTTGGCGGCTTCGATGCCGCGGCGGATGCCGCCTGCAAGATCCAGTGGATAGGAGAGGTGAAGGCCGAGCGCATACGACTGTGGCGCGGCCGATGCCTGGGTGTAGCCACCGGCATGGGTGAGCGTGCCCGATGCATCCACGTCGGCCTGTACGGCACCGCGCGCGCGATACTCCAGCACGGTAGCGCTGGCGCGCCGAAGGTTGGCATCGGCGGCGCGCAGGTCGGTATTGGCCGCCAGTGCTTCGCGTACGTAGGCGTCAAGCTGACGGTCGCCATACAGGTGCCACCATCGATCCGGTGGCGCGTCGTGGCTGAACGATGCGTCCTGGCCTGAGACGAACGCCCGCGCAGCCTGTTGTGAAGCTGCGATGGCGTTCGCAGGCAGGTGATAGTCGGGGCCGGATACGCAGGCCGTCAGGGGCAGCAACAGGGCAAGCAGCCCACCACGTACTGTCCGCACGCTCACTTGCAGGCTCCCGGTGCCGAGGGCGTGATGGTCACACTCGCAGTGCGACCCACGATCAGGCGCGTATCCGGCGGCGCATCATCGATGCGGATGCGTACCGGGATGCGCTGTGCCAGCCTCACCCAGGTATAGGTCGGCGCCACGGCCGGCAGCAGGTTGTGCGTGCTTGAGCGCTGATCGTCGGCAATGCCGGCGGCGATGCTGTCAACGTGTCCGCGGACATCGCGGGTGTCGCCCATCAGCCGCGCCACGGCGGCATCGCCCTCGGTGATGCAGCCCAGCTTGGTTTCCTCGAAGTAGCCCTCGATGCGCAGGCTGCCGGTGTCGATCAGCGCCAGCGCCTGCGCGCCCGGTTGCAGGTAATCGCCCGCATGCAGGTCCAGGTTGGTGACGATGCCGTCGGTGCTCGCGCGCACCTCGGTGCGTTGCACGTTGAGCTGGGCAACGCGCTGTTCGGCCCGTGCCTGCGCCAGGGCGGCCAGCTCGGTGTCGACCTTGGCCGCATTGCGTTCGCGTGTCTCCGAGGCGACCAGGTTGCCCAGTGCGTTGTCCCGCGTCGATTCGCGGCGGGCCAGCGCCAGCGTCGCGCGTGCGCTGCTGACCGCTGCGTCGGCCTTCTCAAGCGCGGCAGCCAGGCGTGGCTGATCCAGCACCAGCAGCAGTTGTCCGGCGCTGACCCGCTGGTTGTCGTGCACCAGCACCTGGGTGACCAGCCCCCCCATGTCCGACGCAACGCGCACCACATCGGCGCGGACCCGTCCATCCCGCGTCCACGGGCGTGTTTCGTAACGCTTCCAGATGGACAGCGCGGCGACGACAGCAATCGCGAATACAACCAGCGTAGCGCTCCAGCGCCCGATGACAGCAAGCAGGTGTTTCATTTCATTTCTCGAGCAGGGGCGAGAGCCGGATCATCAGCTCCGCCAGGATCACGAACAGGGACAGGCCCACCAGTGGTCGCGCGGCGAACAAGCGGTACAGACCGAGACTGGCGAGCAGGCGCGAGGTCAGCATCGACAGCGCCAGCGCGGCGGCGGCCACGGCGAGCAGGCCGGGGATCAGCACGCCATCAATGGAGAGATCAGAAAACATGAGTTCAGTGCCGAAGGGTGAGAGCAGGCGCCAGCAGGTCGCGGCGCAATCCGCAGAGCAGGTGCGACAGATGCTCACGATCATCCCCGCTGCTGGCCACTGCTGCCTCGCGCATGCGGTCGAGCAGTTCCAGAAGATGGGCGTCGGCGCTGCGTGGCGCGTGGGCACGAACCCTGAAATGTGCGGCGACGCGTTCGATCAGCGCCGCATGAAGCACCCGGACCTGCGGGTTTTCCTGGCACTTGTCCAGTGCGCGGAGTTGGTCGGATGCACGTACCGCACGCACGTCCGCAAACAATGCCCGCAGGTCGTCTGCGGCACTGGAACCGCCCCGCAACCGGGGAGCGAGCAGCCCGATTCGATCCAGCATGCGGCTGAGCCAGGCCCGGGCCACGCCACCTTGTCCGGCGGCGTGTCGTGCGATATCCCGACGGATCGAACGCTCCAGCCGTGCGCGGTTGCGGCCCGCATCGGCGGTCTGGAACAGCTGCATGCTGCACAGTGCCACTGTCGTACCCACGAACAACGCTACGCTGTTGTTGAGTGCGCCGACGATGTTGACCGTATTGGTCGCGCCCAGTCCCGCGATGAGCGGAAACGTCAGCACCACGCCCAGGGCAGCCATGATGAAGGGAGGCCGGGCCAGGAACGATCCGCACAGCAGCAGCGCAGGCGCCAGCGCGGCAATCAGGCCGACGACATCGGACAGCGCGGGGAAGATCAGCAGACCGTAGAGCAGGCCGACGGCAACGCCGATCAATGACCCCACCAGATAGCGCATGACATGCGGCGCAGGCGCTTCGATCGTGCCGAACAGCACGCACGCCGTGCCGATGATGGACACCGCCGTCGCGCCCTCCGACCAGCCGGTAACGATCCACAACACGCAGCTCAGCAGGATGCCGACGAACGCGCCCAGCGCGCTGCGCAGGGCAAGCCGATGATCCCGGTGAAGTACCGCACCCTGCGTATGTCGCGCAAGGCGGGCAGGTACATGCCGGCGCCAATCGGGGCGGGCGGTGTGCAGTTGCGCCTGCAGCACGCGGCAGTCGGCGTGGGCCAGGTCGAGCTCGGCCTGTTGCGCGACCAGGCTGGCCCGCAGCAGATCGCGCCAGCCCCTTGCATCCATTGCGCTGGCCTGTGGTGAACGCAGCCGGGCGATGGAATCTTCCACCGCGCTGGACAGCATCAGGACGTCCAGCATCCGGTCATGCAGGGCACGCAGGATCTGCACCTGGGCCACGCCTTGGGCACTGTCGAAGGGCAGGTGGATCGACAGCACATGCAGTTCGAGCAGGTCAGCTGCCACTTTCGAGCGGTCCGTCGCCAGCACCGTGTCCGATGCACCGGCGCACATGTCGCGCGTCCATCGTTCCGCGTCATCCAGCACGGCAGCAACCCGCGCGTGCACGCGCATCGAGACCCGGCGCGGCAGCACCAGCGTATGTACCAGCGTTGCGGCCAGGATGCCGATGGCGATTTCCTGCACCCGCGTGATGGCAATGGTGAACACGTCTCCCGGCACCATCACCGCAGGAAAGCCGATCAGGCTGGTGGTATAGCCGGCCAGCAGGAACGCATAGGCACGCGGCGTGCGGTCGAGCATCGCCAGGTACAGGCACAGCGCCATCCAGGTGGCGAGCGCGGCGCTCAGCACCAGGGGTGCATTGGCGAAACGTGGCACCAGCACGACGGTGGCGACGGCCCCGCCCACGGTACCGAGCAGGCGGAACAGGCCGCGGCTGAGTGTTGCCCCGGACAGGGGCTGCGACACCAGATAGACCGTGCCGATCACCCAGAACGGGCGATTCAGGCCGATCCGCAGGGAGACATACAGCCCCAGCGACGCGGCGAGCAGGCATTTGAGCGAGAACAGCACCGCCTCCTGATCGGTCCTGAGGGCAGGGCTTTTCAACCGGGCGAATGCCTGGAACACGTGGGGACGGGCAGGAGTGGGGGAGTGCATGCGGCTCATGCTAGTGATCGGCCGCACCGGCGAATTTCGCTACAATGACAACCAATCGCTAAAACCGGCCAATGTGAGAATGGCTCGCATTTCGCTCCCCGGCTTTGACCTGGACCCTGACGAGACCGATCGCCCGGCGGTTGCCAGCC
Organism: Stenotrophomonas sp. PAMC25021; assembly: GCF_004795795.1. NCBI lineage: Bacteria > Pseudomonadati > Pseudomonadota > Gammaproteobacteria > Lysobacterales > Lysobacteraceae > Stenotrophomonas > Stenotrophomonas sp. PAMC25021. The sequence goes on from NZ_CP039255.1 coordinate 4,068,314, forward strand.
GCCTGCAGGTGGCCGAGCACGACGCGGAAATTCCGGTGCATGAGCACCGCAAGGGTCAGCTCATTCTTGCGCTGCATGGCGCGGTGACCTGCGAAGTGGCCAATGCGCTGTGGATCGTGCCGCCCCAGTGTGGCGTCTGGATTCCGGGCGGCATGCCGCACAGCAACCGCGCCACCGCCAACGCGCGCCTGTGCTACCTGTTCGTCGAGCCCGGCGTCGTCGACCTGCCGGCGCAGTGCGTGACGCTGGCCATCTCGCCGATGCTGCGCGAGATGATCCTGCACCTGGCCGACGCGCCGCTGGACTACCCGCATGGCAGCCACACCGACCGGCTGGCGCGGGTGTTGCTGGACGAACTGGTGCAGATGCCGGCCGAGCATCTGTCGCTGCCGGTCAGCCATCACCCGAAGGTGCGGGTGTTGGCGGCGGCGCTGTCGGCGGATCCGTCAGACCGCAGCACCATCGGCCAGTGGGCCGTGCGCCTGGCCCTGGGCGAGCGTACGTTGACCCGCCTCATCGAACGGGAAACGGGACTGTCCTTCGGGCGCTGGCGGCAGCAACTGCACCTGCTCATCGCCATTCGGGAACTCGCCGCCGGTGCACCGGTACAACGCGTTTCCGAGACGCTGGGCTATGAGTCGGTGACGGCCTTCATCACGATGTTCAAGAAAGCGCTTGGCCTTTCCCCGGCGCGGTACTTTGCGGTGCGCCTGCGTGGGCAGTAGCCGGGGACAGCCCGGGAAGCTCCTGCCTGGAACAGCTACTTCGAGGTGCCGGAGACCGATTGAATCGCGGCCACCACCGCAGCAGGAACTTCGCGCTGGAGGGTGTGGCCGGTTGCCAGGTAGCGGTGCGAGCCGCGCGTGAATCCCGAAAAGAGCAGGGCGTGCTGTGCTTTCCAGAGTGCCTTGCCCTCTGCGGTTTCCTCGAAGAACAGCGGTTCGGCAGCCAGCTGGGTTGCAGTCAGCAGCGCTACCGGCACGTCCGGCATCGTGCGCGGGGTTTCCGCACCGGGTGCATCCAGCTGTTCGGTCAACACGGCGTAGTCGGCGGCCATGGCCGGCGGCAGCATTGCCCGCAGCTGGGCGTCGTCTGCCTGCACGCGTGCACTGTCGGCCTGCTTGAACGCATGGCGCTGCCCCATCGTGGCCGGGTCCACCAGCACCAGGCCCTGCAGGCGCTCCGGTTGGCGGCGTGCAAACTCCGTGGCCAGCAGGCCGCCATAGGAATGACCCACCAGCACCACGCGGCGACCGGGGGCGAGCGTATCGATCACGGCCGTGAGGTCGGCCAGATGCGCATCGCCGACCGGCCAGGTGCAACAGATCACCGAGCCCGACGGCAGCAGCGTTTCCTATGTCTACGATGCGGCGCTGCGCTTGACTGATATCGAGGACAACGTAGGCAACACGATTCACTACACGCTGGACAACGCCGGCAACCGCCTCAAGGAGGACACGCTGGATACCGGCGGCACCCTGCGCCGTACCCTGGCACGGACGTTCAACACGCTCGGCCAGCTGACCGCGCTGAAGGACGCAGGCAATCACGCCACAGGCTTCGCCTACGATGCCAACGGAAACCCGCAGACGATCACCGACGCACTGCAGCGCGTGACCAGCCAGCAGTACGACCCGCTGAACCGCCTGGCGCAGACGCTGCAGGACGTCGGCGGCGTCGCGGCGGAGATCCGCAGCCAGTACAACGCGCTGGACCAGGTCACCCAGGTCACCGACCCGAAGGGCCTGCATACCACCTATGCCTACAACGGTTTCGGTGATATGACCGGGCAAGTCAGCCCGGACAGTGGCGCCAGCAGCTTCACCGTGGACGCCGCCGGCAATCGCAAGACGGCTACCGATGCGCGTGGCGTCACCGCCACCTATCACTACGATGCACTCAACCGCCTGATCGGTATCGCCTACCCGGACCCCAATCTGGACGTGGGCTACAGCTATGACGTGGCGCCTGCTGCGTGTACCGCCGACGAGCGTTTTGCCAAGGGGCGCCTGGGGCAGGTGCTGCACGCCAATGGCAGCACCCAGTACTGCCATGACCGTTTCGGCCAGGTCACCCGCAAGGTGCAGACCGTCAATGGTGTGGCCACCACCCTGCGCTATGCCTACAGCAAGTCGGGTCGCTTGACCGCGCTGACCTACCCCGACGGCAGCGTGGCCGACTACGTGCGCGATACCCAGGGCCGCATCACTCAGATCGGCCTCACCCGCCCCGGCCAAGCGCGCCAGATCGTGGTGAACAACGTGACCTACGCGGCCTTCGGCCCGGCGACGGGCTGGACCTATGGCAATGGCCGCCAGCTGCAGCGTCCGCTGGACTTGGACTATCGCCCGCAAGCGGTGCATGACCCGGCCGCGGGCGGCCTGTCACTGGGCTACGGCTATGACCCGGTCGGTTCAATTACCGAGCTGAAGAACGGCACAGGCTCGACGGTGCTGGCCAAGTACGCCTATGACGCGCTGGGTCGCCTGACCCAGACCCAGGACGGCACGACCGGCACGCCGATTGAAACCTATGCCTACGACGCCACCGGCAATCGCACCGCGCTGACCACCTCGGCAGGCACCGCCAGCTACACCTATCCCGCAACCAGCCACCGGCTGACCGCCGTGGACGGCGAAGCGCGCAACCATGACGCAGTGGGCAACACCACCAGCATCGGCGGCAAGACGTTCATCTACAACGATGCCAACCGCATGAACGCGGTGAAGCAGGGCAATGCCGTACTGGAAAGCTACGGTTACAACCACCGCGGTGAACGCGTTCTGCGGACCCCGGCCGGTGGCGCAGCACTGATCACCCTGTACGACGAAGCAGGGCAGTGGCTGGGCAACTACTCGGCCACAGGCCAGGCGGAGCAGCAGGCCATCTGGCTGGACAACTACCCGGTGGCGTTGATCAACATGCCGGCTACCGGCGTGCCGGAACTTGCCTACGTGCAGCCGGATCACCTGGGCACACCGCGCGTAGTGATCGACCCGGCGCGCGATGTGGCGATCTGGGAGTGGAGCAACAAGAGCGAAGTGTTCGGCAACCAGATTCCGAGTACCGACCCGGATGGTGATGGAGTAGCGTTCGAGCTGGCGCTGCGCTTCCCGGGCCAGCAGGCCACGGATGCGAGTGGGTTGTTCTACAACTATCAGCGGGAATACGACCCGGCGGTGGGGCGGTATTCGCAGAGTGATCCAATTGGATTGGAGGGTGGGATTTCCACCTTCTCATATGTTGGCTCTCGGCCAACCTTCTCGATCGATCCGCAGGGGCTTCAGGTTATCGGAAGCCCAAGGGAGATGGCCAATCCCCTCGATGAGTCCCAGGCAAGAATGTTGCTTCCATGGGTTGCGGACATGACTCCAGGTGTCGGGGACGTCAAAGGCATTTACGAAGCATGTGAGAACCCAACGCCGGGCAATATTGCGATGGCGGCGATCGGTATTGGCCCTCTTAAGCTCCTGAAACTGCCAGTCAAAGCTGGCCGGATACTGCTCACATTTGGCCGAGTGGACAATCAGGTTTATCACGCCTTCCGGCACGTCGAAAAGGCTGGGATGGATAGCGTTAGTGTGAAGGCGGCGATTGCCGCCGATATTGAGCGAATCGGGGCGAATCACCCCTCTGGAACATATTCTGGCTCTGTGACGGTCGACGGTGTTAAAATTGAATACAGCTCCCATAAGTTTCCTGATGGAAGCATTAATGTAAGTAGAATTACTCCGCCCAGGAATTGATGCATGTACAGGCATTTATCGGAATCTGAAAAATCATTAGTGAAATTGATGCTTCAAGGTGTGGATTTTCCGGGCATCACTGCTGATTCACTTGCGGCGATTGAAGTTGAGGAGATGGATGATGGCGGGATGGGGAGCCTGCTGTTCAAATCAAGCAAGCTCGACCGTTTGCTTGGAAAGGAGCTGGCCAGCAAAACCTTTGTCGACACGGATGGGGTTGAAGTTATAGTGACACTTTCACTGGACAATTATGGAGATCTTTTTGAGTTGGATGTATGGAAAGTCGACTTCTCGCCAGTTATTAGCCTTCGTCCCAGGAGGGCGTCCGCTGCGGGCTAGTAAGAGCCTAAACGTTTCCGCCCTCGCTCCTTAGCTATCCAAGGAGGCGCCCGGACTGAGGATGTTCCGAGCAATAGGTGATCGGTTGGACCTACGGCAACGGCCGCCAGCTGTAGCGTCCGTTGGATCTGGATTGCCGCCCGCAGGCGGTGCATGACCCGGCCGCCGGTGGCCTGTCGCTGGGCTACGGCTATGATCCGGTCGGTTCGATCACCGAGCTGAAGAACGGCACAGGCTCGACGGTGCTGGCCAAGTACGCCTACGACGCGCTGGGTCGCCTGACCCAGACCCAGGACGGCGCGACCGGCACGCCGATTGAAACCTATGCGTATGACGCCACCGGCAATCGCACCGCGCTGACCACTTCGGCGGGCACTGCCAGCTACACCTATCCCGCAACCAGCCATCGCCTGACTGCTGTGGATGGCGAGTCGCGTACCCATGACGCAGCGGGCAATACCACCAGCATCGGCATCAAGACGTTCACCTACAGCGATGCCAATCGCATGAACACGGTGAAGCAGGGCAACGCCACACTGGAGAGCTACGGTTACAACCACCGCGGCGAGCGCGTGCTGCGCACCCCGGCTGGTGGCGCTGCTCAGATCACCCTGTATGACGAAGCAGGGCAGTGGCTGGGCAACTACTCGGCCACGGGCCAGGCGCAGCAGCAGGCCATCTGGTTGGACAACTATCCGGTGGCGCTGCTCACTGTGCCGGTTACCGGCGTGCCGGCACTGGCCTACGTGCAGCCGGATCATCTGGGTACGCCGCGCGTGGTGATCGATCCGGTACGGAATGTGTCGATCTGGGAGTGGAACAACAAGAGCGAAGTGTTCGGCAACCAGATCCCAAGTGCCGATCCGGACGGCGATGGTGTGGCCTTCGAACTGGCGCTGCGCTTCCCGGGCCAGCAGGCCACGGATGCGAGCGGGTTGTTTTACAACTATAGTGGTTCGATCAAAACATCAAGGGCGACTCCGCCGCTGACTTCGCTGCGGATCAGCTGGCAAACCGCCTCGGACGATCATCTGGACAAATGAGCCGTACGCGGAGTTGCTCGCAGATGTGCGGGAGCTGTCGACCCGGTGGAAACTTCCCTTGCTGATGACTCGGATGCCTCAGATGTACGCTTCCAAGCTGCTCCAAATCGTGACGCTGTCAATCGCACTTTCTGGTTGCATGGAAGTTGCCAGCACCGAGTATGCAGACCGCAATCAAGCCGTCTCAAGACAAGCAATCGGTGAATCGAAATGGTTGCCTTCATGGTTGCCTGAGGACGCAGTCAACATACGCGAGTCGCACGACATGGACACAAATGAATCGTGGCTGGTTTTCCGCCTGACCAGCGGGGTTCTTGCTTTGCCCGAAGAATGTAGGCTGGTGAGCAGGCTGGAGATGTCCGACGCGCGAGTCATGCGGAGATTTCCTCCGTTTGCCCGCAACGCGTGGTCGCGAGCGTCAAGCTATGGCGGCAAGTTCTATCTGTGTCCGGAGGGAAATGCTGGCCGCTGGGTCATGCGCGATGAAGAGCTGGGCCTTGTTTACAGCGGAATAAAGTTATAGGTGGCTGGGCGGTCTCACCTAGTAAGCGAAATGCGTGAGTGGCACGTGGCGATCTCCTTTCCCGGTGCCTGATTCGGCACTTTCCGGCCGAGCGTCGTGTGGGTTCGGGTATGTGTCAAATCGACCTTGCCACTTGTCCGTGTTCACGAATGGGAGGGCCGTGTAAGAAGATCGGATGGTCCGGCAAGCTTCAAGCACCCAGGCGTTCGGCAGGAAGATTGCTGGGCCGCGGTGACGACTGTGCGGGAGGACCTATGGGATATCGGCTCCATGGTCTATTGTGGCTGCAGCGCAGGTGGTGGATGGAGGCGAATGGACATGAAAGAATGCCTGAGAGAAAGAGGCGTGCTGTCGCCAACTGGCTTCTATGACCAATACTATGCGGAGAGTGGTCTGGATCAGGAAACCGTAGTGGAGCTGCTGGAGCATGTTGCAGACGAGCTTCGTTTGCCCTCCGGGAGGCTCCGTCCTGGAGATCGATTTTCGAAGGAACTGTCGCCTGGTGAAGCTCATGGCTGGGACTCGGGGTATGGGGTGTTGATATTCGAGCTTCAATCGCTCGCAAAAAAGCGTGGTATTGCAGTCGATCGGCGGGTGGATTCGCTCGACGACTACATTCGTATCATGGCGGGTATCTATTGATGAGATTGATGCATCCCTGAATGGCTATCGGCGTAGACGTCGCAGTGCGTACTGAGAATTCGGGGATGCCGAAGGTGAGGTATGCCGCCGCTGTCGTTGCCGGTCTGGTTCTGGCCGGCTGTGCGATATGATCGTGCGCGTCTCGGGAAGCGTGCCGCCAGGTCAGGGTGACGTTCGCGCTCTAGATTGTGAGCTGAGTATGCTCGGGGAGGACGAAGGTGTAGTTTCGTCGAAACCGGTTGGAAGCACATTCTCGGTCCCCATGATGGTCGTTGCAGGGCCGGAACCCAGAAGCTACCAATTCGCCGTCGAATGCAGGGATGGCCGGAGGTTCGCATCCAAAGAAGTACAGATCAGTAGTCGGCGGTCATATGCCCGGGATCTCAATCTTGGGGAGCTTCAGGAGCGGTGACCGGCGATCGTCCTCGCGCATCCCAGAGCTCTGATCGGGAATCTAGTCCATGAGATTCATTTACGTGTTGCTCTTCATCCTTCTCACAGGTGCGGCGCTGTTTTCATTTCGCAAACTCCAACGAGGTGAGCTGGGCGAGAAGCCGGTTTATGCCGCTTTGCAAAGCGCCGAGCTGGAGTACAGACGCCAGCCGGTTGGCGACCTGATCTATGAAGAAGGGGGCGGGCATCTGCTCGCCGGGTTCTCTGTAGACGCGCAAGCGAGGGTTTGGGTTGCGTTGGACACAACGAGGGACAATGGGGATCTGTTTGTCGTCCCTATGCACGGGGAACAGAGAATCTCTTGTCAACTCGTCGATCAACTGGTGTCGGCCAATGTTGGATCAGCACAGGCTAGGCACGCGTTGAAGTCGTCTTGCGTGAAGTAGGGCGTTGCGAGGCTGAAGAAATTCCCCGTACACGCCGCAGCAATGATGGCGGCGGTGATTCGGTCGTTCTGTTGTATGGGTTTGGGGAATTCCAGTAGATGAAAGATTTCAACGCGCTCGAATGGTGTGACGCCACGTTGCTGGCCATCAACATTGATAGGAGCAAACCTGGCGTATGCGACGAGGTAAAGGTCCACGTGCGCTGGCCGGACGGCCGGCAGGCAACCGTCTGCTTCTCGGAAGCCTACGGGTGCTCGGCGCTCATGAACTTCGGCGTACTGGGGGAGGAGGGAATAGAGTTCGCCAGGGTCGAGGACGACGAGCCGGGGCTTGCTCATCTTCTTGATCGTTGGAAGGCGGTCGGCTATCCGTTGTCCGGCCTGAAGTGTTTCCGTATCGAGACCACCTCGACCGGAAGCGTAATTCTTATCTACGCCAGGACATGGCGGATCGAGCATCTGCCGATGGCGGGTGCAGTGCCCTGAAGGACATTCCGTGCCCAGATTCCTCACGCCCGACAAGGTCTCCCTCATTCAGGGGAAGCGGCCTGAGAAGACCGAGCGGAGATGTGCTTGGGGTCATGATTTTTGACTCTGCGGCGGCGTTGGCCGCCACACCTTGCATATTGGGGCCTTGATGATGGTGAGGATCCTGACAGCACTACTTCTGATTGGAGTCGGACTTGGATTCTCTGGCGGCGCATGGGCTCTAGGAAAGCGGCCCTTCAAGATGCTCCAGTTCTGCGTGCATGACCAAGACGGCTTGAAGCGGTTCAAGCAGACCCTCAGCTCTATTGCCAAGGACGAAGGAATGCAGTTCTTTGATGGCAGCGCTGAATTGGATCGCCAGCTTGCCAGGGCAAAGGTGGACGTGAAGCGCCCCGTCGTCTACGTCGGAGTGAAGCGGGAAGATGGCTCTGGACTGGAGGCGGGGAATCTCGGATTGGATCGCTTCGAGATAGCTATCGGCTTTTCTGAAGGGAAGATGCCCGCCGAGGCACGGTCATTTTCTGTCCGCGTCGAACGCGCTTTGGCAGATCGCTGGAATGTACACGCAGTTCCCCCGGACAAGGGCGCTGCGCCGACGGCGTGTCGGTCGGGAGGCGATTCTCGCTGAAGGGCGTTGCGCATGGCATTCACCCTTCGGGCTGCAACCGCCCCACCGCCTGCGCGCACAACGACTGGCAGGCCATGACCAATCCTTCCATCACCCGGTCGCCCACGTACTGCCCGGGTTCGCCGTTCTGCCGGGTGCGTTCGGCTGCCAGCAGCATTTCCAGCACCACCCGCAACCCGTTCAGAGCGCAATCGGCATCGGCGAGGGCGAGGCAGCGGCCGGGCAGCTGGTGACGCTCCGGCCAGGGTTGTCCGTCGGCCGCCGCACCGGAGCCGATGCGGTGGAGATTGGCAATGAAGGTGTTCCTGTCCACTGTTGGCGCAGCCGGAGGCGAACCGTCGTCGCCGGCGGTGCTGCGGTAGGCGTGCAGATGCGGGAGGTCCGATTCGTTCATGGCAAGGCTCCGTGCAGGGCAATCGGTAGCCGCCACCCGAAAGGTGGCGGGCGGTACGTGGTTCGAATCCGGGTTGGCCTCAAGCCGGCGGGCGCGAACGCCCCCAACGCACCGCCCGCCATAGCCGGCAGACGGATTGCCAGCCGGCGCCACGCATGGTGACGCCGGCTGGCAAGCGCACTTACTCAAGGCCAACACGGGATTCGAAGCCCGGCCACCCTTTTCCGGTGGCACGCCATCTGAGCCCCTGGCGCTGTGCAATGCCAATCAGAAGAGTTGCAAACATCACTCGATTGGAGACGCTTTTGACATTGTCCTACGCTGTTAAGCCCCGCCGGTGCTGGCTGGCGTAGTGATCCGCCCGCAACGTGCAATCTGCGACAGGTGTCGAGGTTGTCACGGCGAACGGGCCGGGCGGGGAGGGCCTATCGCGACAGGCGGTACCAATTCAGGCTGCGTGCCTCCCGGGTTGACGCTTTCAACGCCCCAGCGCACTCTGCGGGCTGGGGTCGACAACCCGTTCAGGGGCAGGGCTGCAGGGTGGTACCAGGAGGCGGAACAGCCATGAGCCAACTCACCGACAGCTTCGGACGCAGCTTTCCGTACCTGCGCTTGTCGCTCACCGAAGCCTGCAACTTCCGGTGCAGCTACTGCCTGCCCGACGGGTACCAGGCCGATGGCCACCCGCGTTTCCTGCAGGTGGAGGAGATCGGCCGCTTGGTGCGGGCCTTTGCGGCGCTGGGGATGAGCAAGATCCGCCTGACCGGTGGCGAGCCCAGCCTGCGCAAGGATCTGGACGAGATCATCGCCACCGTGGCGGCGGTGCCGGGCATCCGCAAGGTGGCCATCACCACCAATGGCACGCTGCTGCCGCGGCGCCTGCCGGGCTGGCACCGGGCCGGCCTGACCGCGCTGAACGTGAGCATGGACAGCCTGCAACGCGAGCGTTTCCACACCATCACCGGGCACGACCGCCTGCCGGAGATCCAGCAGGGCCTGGCCCTGGCGCAGGCGTTGGGCCTGCCGGCGATCAAGCTCAACGCGGTACTGCTGCGGGGCCTGAACGACGACGAGCTGCCGCAGTGGATGGACTACCTGCGTGACCGCCCCTTCAGCGTGCGCTTCATCGAGCTGATGCGCACCGGCGACAACGAAGCCTATTTCCAGCGCTACCACCTGCGCGCCGACGTGGTGGTCGAGCAGCTGCTGGCCGCGGGCTGGCACGAGCGTCCGCGCGCGGCCGATGCTGGCCCGGCGCGCGAGTTCGGCCACCCCGACCATCGCGGCAGCATCGGCATCATCGCCCCATATTCGCGTGACTTCTGCAAGGGCTGCAACCGCCTGCGGGTGACCGCCAAGGGCGACTTGCGGCTGTGCCTGTTTGGCGAGTTCGGCGTGCCGCTGCGTCCGCTGCTGCAGCGCGATGAGGACCACGACGCGCTGCTGGCACGCATCACCACCCAGCTTGGCCTGAAAGCGGCCGGGCATGGACTGCACCAGGGCCAGACCGGGCTGACCCCGCACCTGGCCTCCATCGGAGGATGAGCAACACGATGAGTGGGGAATTGAACGCGGCCTTCCACATGGCCGATGTCCGCAACAAGCGCATCAGCCGCCGCCGTGCGGTGGCGGTGGGCGAGCTGCATGCCGGTCCAGTGGCCTATCCGCTGATTGTCGAGCGCCGCCTGCCCAAGGGCGATGCGCTGGTGATGGCCGAGATTGCCGGCCTGCAGGGCGCCAAGATGGCCTCGATGCTGATGCCGCTGTGCCACCCGCTGCCGCTGGAACTGGTGCAGGTGTTCTGCGCGCCGGTACCGGAACGGCAGGCGATCCGCGTGTGGTGCGAGTGCGCCAGCGAGGCGCGCACCGGCGTGGAGATGGAGGCACTGGCCGGCGTCAACGCGGCGCTGCTGACCCTGTACGACCTGAGCAAGCCGGTGGAGCCGGCGTTGCGCATCGAAGGCATCCGCCTGCTGTTCAAGGAGGGCGGCAAGCGCGGTGTCTGGCTGCACCCGGACGGCATGGACGAGGCCGAGCGTGAGCGGTTCAAGCCGCGTGCGCCGAAGGGCCTGGAAGGCGCGGCCTGCGCGGTGATCACGCTGAGCGATCGCGCCAGCGAAGGCACCTATGAGGATGCCTCTGGCCCGACCCTGGTGATCGGGCTGAAGAAGCTGGGGGGCGAGGTGGTGGCCGCCGAAGTGCTGCCCGATGGCATCGAGCCGTTGGCGGGCCGCCTGCAGGCGTTGGCTGCCGAGGGCGTGCGCCTGTGCCTGTGTACCGGGGGTACCGGGCTGGGCCCGCGTGACCTGACCCCGGAGGCGCTGCGTTCCTTGAATGCGCGGCCGGTGCATGGCCTGGCGCAGATGGTGCGGGCCCTGAGTGCGCAGCACACGCCGATGGCCTGGCTGAGCCGCGCCGAGGTGGTGCAGCTGGGCAACATGCTGGTGTTTGCATTGCCGGGCAGCCCCAAGGCGGCGGCACAGTGCCTGGACATCCTGGCGCCGGTGCTGGGCCACGCCCTGGCGATGGTCGAGGGTGGTGGCCACTGATGATTGCCTACAGCGAGGCCTTGCAGCACCTGCTGGACGCGGCCACGCCGCTGCCGGCCGAGCGCCTGCCGCTGCATGAGGCCGGCGGCCGTACCCTGGCCCGTGACATCCACAGCGCGCAGTCGCTGCCGCCGTTCGACAATTCGGCGATGGACGGCTTCGCGCTGCGCGCCAACGGTACGGCGTTCGAGGCCGGTACCGAATTCGCGGTGCAGGGCTGGCAGGCGGCCGGCGATGCCGGTGCCGACGGCGGCGAGGGCGCCTGGGAGATCATGACCGGCGCGCGCATGCCGGTCGGGCTGGATACGGTGGTGCCGGTCGAGAACGTCGAGATCCTCACCAGCGAAGATGGACGCCCGACCCGCATCGCCCTGAAGGCATCGGTGAAGCCGGGCCAGAACGTGCGCCTGCGTGGCGAGGATGTGAGCGACGGCGAGCGCGTGCTGCAGTCCGGGCAGGTGCTGGACATCAACGCGCGCACCTTGCTGCATGCCATCGGCGTGGCTCAGGTGGCGGTGGTGGCACGGCCGAAGGCGGCGGTGATTGCCACCGGCAAGGAGCTGGTGACCGAGGCGGCGCAGACGCTGGAATCCGGGCAGATCCGTGACAGCAACCGGCCGTACCTGGTCGGCCGCCTGCAGGCCGCCGGTGCCGAGGTGGTCTGGCAGGGCACGGTGGGCGATGAGGTGGCCGCCTTCAATGCCGTACTGGATCAAGCACTGGACGCGGGTGCGCAGCTGTTGATCAGCACCGGCGCGGTGTCGGCCGGCCGCTACGATTTCATTCCCGACGCGCTGCGCGGCCGGGGTGCGCGCATCGTGTTCCACAAGGTGGCGATCCGCCCCGGCAAGCCGTTGCTGTTCGCGGTGCTGCCCAATGGCGCGCTGTATTTCGGCCTGCCGGGCAACCCGGTCTCCGCTGCGGTGGGCCAGCGCTTCTTTGTCGAGCCGGTGCTGCGCCGCCTGCTGGGGCTGGCACCGGAGCAGGTGCTGATGTTGCCGCTGCAGGCCGACGTGCGCACGCCGCCGGGCCTGCGCTTCCATGCGCGGGCCCGGGTGGAAGTGGACGCGCAGGGCCGCCTGAGTGCGCGCGTGCTGGCAGGGCAGGAGTCGTTCCGTTTGATGTCCATGCTGCAGGCCAACGCCTGGGTGGTGCTGGACGGCGAGGGCGGTCTCGCCCCTGCCGGCACGCCAGTGCGCGTGCAGGGCTGGGGTCATCAGGACCCTGTGCAGCTGGCAAGCCAGGAGCCGTGATGAGACAGGTGAATCTGCAATTGTTCGGTGCGTTTTCCGATCTGGATGCCAGCCGCGAGATCGCCGTGGATGTAGCCGGTGGCACCGTGGCCGATCTGCGCCAGGCGCTGCGCGAGCTGCTGCCGCTGCGTTGGCCGGGTTTCCGTGCCGGCTTGCTGGATTACTCGGCATTCGCCGACCAGCAACGCGTGCTGCGCGACCACGAGGCGCTGCCCGACGATGGCCGGGTGGCGATCCTGCCGCCGGTGAGCGGGGGCTGAGCGATGAGCGAGACGATCATCGCCAAGGTCGTGGACCGCGCGCAGGCGGCAATCGATCCGGCCGAGGGCATCGCGGCGGTTTCCGATACGGGCTTCGGCGGCATCGATGTGTTCATCGGCAAGGTGCGCGACGTCAACGTGGGCCGGCGGGTGACCGGGATCACCTACGATCTGTTCGAACCGCTGGTGCTGAACGAATTCAAGCGCCTGGCCGCCGAGGTCGAAGCCACGTTCGGTCCGAAGCTGAAACTGTATGTAGCGCATGCCAAGGGCCGGCTTGGCATCGGCGATGTGGCGGTGGTGGTGGCCGCCGGCAGCCCGCACCGTGACGAGGCGTTCCGCGCCTGCCGGCAGTTGATTGAAGTGGTCAAGCACCAGTGCCCGATCTGGAAGCAGGAGCATTACGAGGACGGCGACAGCGCGTGGAGCGAGGGTTGCAGCCTGTGCCATGCGGACGGCGAACCCGGCCATGACCATGCGCACGATCACGAACATCCCCATTGATGGCATCGTGCTGGCCGGCGGCCTGTCCAGTCGGATGGGCCGCGACAAGGCGCTGCTGCCCTGGCACGGCCGCACGCTGCTGGAACACATGCGCGGCCTGCTGCTGCAGGCCGGCGCCGGGAGGGTATGGGTGAGCGGCGACTACCCAGCTTTTGGTGGCATCCCGGACCGGGTCGCACGCTGCGGCCCGCTGGGCGGCCTCTACAGTGTGGCGATGCAGATGCCAGACGGCCCCGCCTGGGTGGTGCCGGTCGATACGCCGCGGGTGACACCCGCGCTGTTGCAGCGGCTGCAGGCCGATCAAGGGCGTGCCTGCACGGTATTCGACGATGAACCGTTGCCGATGCGGTTGCAGATCGATGATCATTGCCGCCGCGTGCTGCAGGCCTTGATCGATGATCCGACGGCGCGCCGTTCACTGCGCGCCCTGCAGGAACGCCTGGGCGTGACACGGATGCCACTGGCGCCGGAGGATCAGGCGTTGCTGCTCAACTGCAACACCCCGTCGGAATGGGAGTCCATCACAGCATGAAGGTCCAGCTGCAACAGCAATCGATGCGCCTGCGCGTGGATGAAGAAGAACTGGCAGGATTGCTGGCGGGCGAATCAGTGGAGAACCTGACGCGCTTTGGTGGCAGCGGTGGCTGGGGCGTGGCGCTGTCGCTGCATGCCGGCGATCAGGCGGTGCTGCTCGATGGCGGGACATTCTGCCGGTTGGTACTGCCTCGCCAGGCCGTTGAGTCGCTGGCGGGCAGGCTGCCCTGCCGGGATGGGCTGGGCTTCGGTATCGCGTTGGATGACGACAGCATGCTGCAGCTGCAGTTCGACGTGGACGTGCGCGACAGCATGCGGCAGCGTGGCCCCCAGCGGCGTTCCGAACCCGCGCCAGAGTAGGCGCACGTTGCGCAGGGCCGGGCGGTGCGCTGTCGTATGATGAGGGCCTTCGTTCCTGCCTCGCTGCAATGCCTCTGAACCCCTCCGCTCCCTCTGCGTCCCGGCCGGCCACGCCCAATCCGGCAGCAGCCGATGACGGAGACGCGCTGCACTTCTGCAGCACCTGTGCGTTCTCCGACGCCTGCATGTCGCAGGGCTACGACAAGACCGCGCTGGGCGAACTGCATGTGCTGGTCGACCACGTCGGCCCGTTCCAGGCCGGCGACTACCTGTTCCGTGCCGGCGATCCATTCGACTCGATCGCCGCGGTGCGTGCCGGCATGGTCAAGACGTTCGTCGATGACAGCCAGGGCAACGAGCAGGTGCTGGGTTTCAGCCTGCCGGGCGAGGTGATCGGGCTCAATGCCATCCACGGCGCGCGCTTCCCTTGCAACGCCGTGGCCCTGGACACCGTCTACCTGTGCCGGATCTCGTTTCCGCGATTGAGCCTGCTGGCCACGCGCATGCCGGGGTTGCAGGCGCGGCTGTTCAGCCTGCTCAGCGCCGAGATCGGCAAGGTCGCCACGCTGGCCGCCAACCATCGCACCGAGGAGCGCATGGCGGCGTTCCTGCTGGATCTTTCCGAGCGCTATGCCCGGCGCGGATTCTCCGCCACCCGTTTCAACCTGAGCATGGCCCGCACCGAGATCGCCAACTACCTGCGGATGGCGCCGGAGACGGTGAGCCGGGTACTGCGCCGCTTGAGCGACGACGGTGTGATTGCGGTGAACCAACGTGAGATGCTGTTGCTGGACCCGGACCGGCTGGCGGAACTGGCCGTAGCCCGGGACGCCGGACTGGACTGATCAGGCAGGGGGCTGGGCATGAAGCGAGCGGCATTGTTGTGGCTGGGCCTGCTGGCCACGGTACCGGCCTGGGCGGCCGACCTGACGGTGTCGGCGGCGTCGAGCCTGACCGAGAGCTTCCGCGAACTGGGTGCGGCCTATGAGAAGACGCACCCGGGAACCAAGGTCGATTTCAACTTCGCCGCCTCTGGCGTACTGCTGCAGCAGATCAGCCGCGGCGCGCCGGTGGATGTGTTCGCGTCGGCCGATGAAGCCACCATGGACCAGGCCCAGCAGCAGGACCTGCTGGCGGCCGGCAGCCGCGCGGTGTTCGCGGTGAACGCGCTGTGGGTGGTGGCGCCGCCGCAGGCCAGGGCCGCGCCGCGCAGCTTGAAGGACCTGGCCGGTGCCGGCGTGCAACGCATCGCACTGGGCAACCCGGACAGCGTGCCGGTCGGCCGCTATGCCAAGGGCGCGCTGGAAGCGGCCGGCCTGTGGCCGTCGGTGCAGGGCCGGATCATCACCACGCAGAACGTGCGCCAGTCGCTGGATTACGTGGCGCGCGGTGAAGTGGATGCCGGCTTCGTCTATGCCACCGACGCGCAGGCGATGCCGGACCGGGTACGCCGTGCCTTCGCGGTACCGGTGTCCGGGCGCATCGCCTATCCGCTGGCGGTGACCAGGGCAAGCGCGCAGCCGGCAGAGGCCAAGCGGTTTGTCGCCTTTGTGCGTTCGGCGCAGGGCCAGGCGATCCTGGCCCGGCACGGATTCGGCAAGCCCTGACGCATGGATCTGGACTGGAGTGCATTGGGGTTGTCGCTGAAGGTGGCCGGCTGGGCCACCGCGGCCAACCTGGTGCTGGGCGTGGCGCTGGGCGCGCTGCTGGCGCGTCGGCGCTTTCCCGGCCGTGAGCTGCTGGATTCGCTGTTGACCCTGCCGATGGTGCTGCCACCAACGGTGCTGGGGTATTACCTGCTGGTGCTGATCGGTCGCAACGGCCCGATCGGCGCGTGGCTGCAGTCGTGGTTCGGCATCAACCTGGTGTTCACCTGGCAGGCTGCGGTGATTGCGGCGGCGGTGGCTTCGCTGCCGCTGGTGTTCAAGCCGGCACGCGCGGCGTTCGAGGAAGTGGACGGACAGCTGGAGCAGGCCGCGCGGACGCTGGGTGTGTCCGAAGCGGCGGTGTTCTTCCGCGTCACGCTGCCGCTGGCCTGGCGCGGCATTCTTGCCGGCCTGTTGCTGGCGTTTGCACGCGCGATGGGCGAATTCGGCGCGACGTTGATGGTGGCCGGCAGCATTCCGGGCCGGACGCAGACGTTGTCGATCGCCATCTACGAGGCGGTGCAGGCCGGTCAGGACGGCAAGGCCAATGCGCTGGTGATCCTGACCTCGGTGGTGTGCATCGTGATCCTGTTGCTGGCTGCGCGGTTGGTGGGCGGACGTCGCCGGGAGCTGCGTGATGTGGCTTGACCTGCAGGTGCAGCGTCGCCTGCAGGCGGCCGGCCAGGATTTCGTGTTGGACGTATCGCTGCAGTGCACGCAGCGGCAGGTGGTGCTGTTCGGACCCTCCGGCGCCGGCAAGAGCTTGACCCTGAAGGCGGTGGCCGGACTGCTGCGGCCAGGCCAGGGCCATGTGCGCCTGCAGGGGCAGACCCTGTTCGATACGGCCACCGGCGTGGACCTGCCACCCCAGCGCCGTCGGCTGGGCTACGTGTTCCAGGATTACGCGTTGTTCCCGCACCTGAGCGTGCGCCAGAACGTGGCGTTCGGGCTGCAGAAGGGATGGCTGAATCCGCGGATCGGCCAGCGCTTCGACGCGGTGGAACAGTGGTTGCACGCCTTCCGCATCGACGCGGTGGGCGATCTGCTGCCATCACAGATTTCCGGCGGACAGCGCCAGCGTACCGCGCTGGCGCGCGCGCTGGTGACACAGCCGCAGGCGCTGCTGCTGGATGAACCGTTTTCCGCGCTGGACCATGATCTTCGCCATCATCTGCGCCAGGAGCTGGAGACCGTGCTGGACAGGACCGGCATTCCGCTGCTGTTGATCAGCCATGACCCGCAGGATGTGGCCATGTTCGGCCAGCAGGTGGCGCGCGTGGTGGATGGCCGCATGGTCGACGGTTGACCTGCACCTGTAGAGCCGAGCCCATGCTCGGCTGCTCTGCGCGACAACGCCAACAGCAGCCGAGCGTGGGCTCGGCTCTACAGGATCAACGGATCAGTACAATTCACAGTGCGTGCGGCCCTCATTGCGCAGCGTGTCCCAGTGGCCTTCGCCGCCGATGGCATCGATGGCCTCGCGCACCGCGCTTTCCAGGTGGCGCTTGTTGCCGCACAGGTACAGATGCCCACCGCGGGCCAGCACATCGCGCACTTCATCGCCGCGCTGCTGCAGCACATGCTGCACATAGATCTTTTCGGCGCCATCGCGCGAGAACGCGGTATGCAGGCCGGCCAGCACGCCACGCGTACGCCAGTCCAGCAGCTGGTCACGGTACAGGTAGTCGTGCTGGCGGTGCTTCTCGCCAAACACCAGGTGCACTTCGCGTTCGCAGGCCTTGGCCTGCAGTTCCTGCAGCAGGCCCATCAAGGGTGCGATGCCAGTACCGGTACCGACCAGCAGCAGCGGTGCCTCGCCGGTATCGGGCAGGTGGAAGCCGGGGTTGGAGCGGCAGTACACACGGGCATGGTCGCCTCCATGCAGGAGGCTGCCGGTGGCAGTGCCGAAGCGTTCGCGGCCGCGCAGGGTGTAGCGCACTTCGCGCAGGCACAGGCTCAGCTGGTCGTCGCACGGGTGCGAGGCGATCGAATAGGCGCGCGGCAGCCGCGGTGACAGCAGTTCGCGTAGCCGGGCAAGCGGCACGCTGTCCGGCGTGGCGTGGTCCTGCAGCACGTCCAGCAGGTCCAGGCCGTGCAGGTAGGCGTCCAGCTCGCGCTTCTGGCTGACCTTCAGCAGGCCCTTCAGTGCCTCACTACCGCCCAGCCGGGCCAGTTCGCGCAGCACGCCCTTGCTCAGCAGGCGCAGCTCGCGGTCGTGCAGGGCGGCCACGGCGGCGGTGTCGCCGTACCAGGTGGCCAACGCCTGCAGCAGGGCAGGATCGTTCTCGGGTACTACGTGCAGGGTGTCGCCCGCGCGATAGGCCATGCCACTGCCGGCAATGTCCAGTTGCAGGTGCCACGCGGCCGGGTCGCTGCTGTTCAAGCGGCGGCGTTCGAGGATGCGCGCGGCAAAGGCATTGTCTTCGCCATAGGCGGTGACCTGCAGGTGCAGGTGCTGGCCAGCGCTGAGGTCACCCTCCAGCACCTGGCCCAGCACCGGCTGCCATTGCTGGAAGAACTGCTCGTAGCCCAGATCGGCGTCCACCCGCTGCAGCAGCGGCTGGGCCTGGCGCTCGCTCAATGCAGCATCCAGCGCCTTGGTGAAGCCGCAGAAGCTCGGGTAGCCGGTGTCACCAAGGCCGAACACCGCATAGCGCAGGCCGCGCAGCGTCGGGGTCTGGCGCAGTGTTTCGAAGAACTGCTCGCCATTGGCCGGCGGTTCGCCATCGCCGAACGAGCTGGAGATTGCCAGCAGCACATCGCCTTGGCCGAGACTGGCCACGTCGATGTCGTTGAACGGGAGTACCTGCGGCCCGTGCAGCTGCAGGCCCGCGCCCAGGCGCTGGGCCAGGGCGCGGGCGTTGCCCGACTCGGACGCAAAACCCACCAGCAGGCGGCTGAAGGGCGTACTGGTCGGGAGAGCGTTCACGCGGCCTCGTAGAAGTCGTCGAACTTTTCCTTGCTGAACTCGACCAGGTCGTAGTTCTGCATCAGGTCGTTCACCACGCGGCGGATGCTGATGTACGAGGTGATGTTGCCGTCGGCGTCGAACAGCGGCTGCACGGTGGTGTCGACCACGTAGAGCACGCCGCCTTTGCCAAGGTTGGGCACGATGCCGGTCCAGGTCTTGCCGGCCTTGATGGTGTCCCACATGTCCTTGTAGACGGCCTTGGGCACGTCCGGGTGGCGCACGATGCTGTGCGGCTGGCCGATCAGTTCCTCGCGGGCGAAGCCGGTGAGCGTGCAGAACAGGTCATTGGCGTAGGTGATGTTGCCCTGCAGGTCGGTGGTGGAGATCACCATGACGTTCTGCATGGCGTTCAGCAGCTGGGCGTTGTCGGGGGTGTAGCTCATCGCAGGGTCCTTGTGGATGCCGGCAGTGCCGGCGTGTTCGGGTCCTGCATAGAAATACGCCCGCGCGGCGGCGGGCGGTTTGACATTGGTCAAGCGCGTCGCTCGATGGCCTGCGACCGGGTGTCGCAGGAAGAATCCCTGTAGAGCCGAGCCCATGCTCGGCTCACGGGGCAAACGGGATTGCCGGCAGCCGGGCGCGGGCTCGGCTCTACATGAGAGACACGGGCAGGAGGCGGGCGCCTGTCATGTGTACTGAGCTCATGACGCCTTGTCACAAAGAAATCGCCATGGCTTCACGGTTGATTGATCGCATGGAGGGCTATTGTCGTCCTGAGCCTCTCGCTGACGTCCCCCACGTCCTGCGTCGACTTCCTTCCCAGCACAAGCGCCCGTCCGGGCGCCGCTGGCGTCTGTCTGCCTGAAGCATCCGAGATCATCCCCATGGCCCGCGCCGCCCAGTCCGCTCCACCCGTTGCGATCTCTCCGCTCACGCCCGTGCCGATCGGCACTCGCCGCGGCCACTCGCAACCGTTGGATCTCCCAGAACTGGTGCAGCGCGTGCTGTTCGTCGCCACCGAGATGGCCGACTTCATCAAGGCCGGCGGACTGGGCGATGTGGCCGCGGCGTTGCCGCGTGCGGTGCGCGGTGCATGTGATTCGCGCGTGCTGCTGCCCGGCTACCCGGAGGTTCTGCAGCGCCTGCCACAGCTGCGACCGGTGGGGCGGGTCAGCGCCCGAGCCGGGTTGCCCGCGTGCACGATCGGCATGGCGGTGCAGGCCGACGGCCTTCCTATCTACGTGCTGCTGTCGCCTGGGCTGTACGAGCGCGAGGGCTCGCCCTACGTGGATGGGCAGGGACAGGAGTGGAAAGACAACGCGGTCCGCTTCGCCACGCTTTCGCATGCGGCTGCGGAGATTGCGGCCGGGCGCGCCGGGCTGGACTGGGCGCCGCAGCTGCTGCACCTGAATGACTGGCCGGTGGCCATGGCTGCCGCCTACGTACGCTGGGACCGGACAGCCGTGCCGACCCTGCTGACCATCCACAACCTGGCCTATCAGGGGCTGTTTCCCTACGCGCTTGCGCCGGTGCTGGGCGTGCCGGCCGAACACCTGGATGAACTGCACTTCCACGGGCAGATGTCGTTCCTGCAGGGCGGCATCACCAATGCCACGCGGCTGAACACGGTCAGCCTGCGCTACGCGCAGCAGATCACCGCCCCGGATGACGGCTGCGGGCTGCATGACCTGTTGGCGCGCCGGGCGGCCGGCGGACACCTGAGTGGCATCGTCAACGGCATCGACGCCAGCTGGGATCCACGCCGCGACATCCACCTCAAGGCCCATTTCGGCATCGGCGAATGGACCGGGCGCGCCACCAACGCGCATGCGGTGCGCAAGGCGTTCGGGCTGGCGCCGTCGACCGGCCCGCTGTTCGCGGTGGTCTCCCGCCTGGTGCACCAGAAAGGCCTGGACATCACCTGCGACGTGGCACCGCAGATCGTGGCTGCCGGCGGCCAGCTGGTCATCATCGGCGGCGGCGAGCCGCAGGTGGAAGCGCAGGTGCAGGCGCTGGCCCGGCGCTACCCCGGACGGGTGGGCGCATTCATCGGCTTCGAAGAGGCGCTGGCCCGCCAGATGTTTGCCGGCGCCGACTTCCTGCTGATGCCTTCACGCTTCGAACCCTGCGGGCTGAGCCAGATGTACGCGCAGCGCTTCGGCTGCCTGCCCATCGCACACGCGACCGGCGGGCTGGTGGATACCGTCGAGGATGGCGTGACCGGATTCCTGTTCCACGGCGCCAATGCCGATGGCCTGCGCCGCTGCGTGGAACGGGCGATGCGCACCTTCCGCCTGCCCGGCCTGCTGCAGGCCATGCGCCGCGCCGCCATGCTGCGGCCGGGTGGCTGGGATGCGGCCGGTCGCGCGTATCTGGCCCTGTACCAGCAGACCTGCCAGGTGGCCGCATGAGCCACGACAGCCTGCATCTGGCCGCCCTGGAGGATGAAGCGATCACGGAGACGGGATTGGATCAGCGTATCGCCCCGGCGCTGCAGGACCTCGTCCACGCGCGCCCGGCCGATGCATTCGCCTGGTTGGGCCCGCATCGCCAGCCAGAAGGCGGGCGCCAGCTGCGCGTGCTGGTGCCGCATGCGCAGCGCGTCGAGGTGATTGCAGACGATGGGCGGCGCTGGAACCTGTCCCCTGGCCCGTTGCCCGGCCTGTTCGAGGGCGCGGCCGGTGACGCGGCGATACCGCTGCTTGCCCTGCATTTCGAACAGGGCGTGGAGCAGGTGCACGATGCCTATGCGTTCGGTCCACTGTTGGACGAAGCCCTGCTGCAGCGCTTCCATGCCGGTGATGCCGATGCGGCGCGGCAGCTGGGTGCGGTGCCGATGCAGGTGCAGGGCATTGCGGGCGTGCGCTTCGCGGTGTGGGCGCCCAATGCCCAGCGGGTCGCCGTGGTTGGCGATTTCAACGGGTGGGACGGCCGACGCCATCCGATGCGGCTGCGTCACACCGCCGGCGTGTGGGAGCTGTTCCTGCCGGGCGTGCAGGCCGGCGCCCGCTACAAATTCCGCATCGTCGGCGCCGACGGCCGGGTGATGCCCGACAAGTTCGATCCGATGGCGCGCTGGGCCGAGCTGCCACCGGCGACCGCATCGCGGGTGCCTTCGGCTGGGCAAATGGAGTGGCACGATGATGCTTGGTTGGCGGCCCGCCGCCTGGCCGGAACCTGCGCGCCGCTGTCGATCTACGAAGTGCATGCGGGTTCCTGGCAGCGCAGCGACGATGGTGCGCCGCTGGACTGGGATGCCCTGGCCGACCGTTTGATTCCGTACGTGGCCGGTCTTGGCTTCACCCATATCGAGCTGTTGCCGGTGAGCGAGCATCCCTTCGGCGGTTCCTGGGGCTATCAGCCGCTGGGGATCTACGCGCCGACGGCACGCCATGGCACGCCACAGGCCTTCGCACGCTTCGTGGACCGCTGTCACCAGGCCGGCGTGGGAGTGATCGTGGACTGGGTGAGCGCGCACTTCCCCAACGATGCGCATGGCCTGGCCGGGTTCGATGGCACCGCGCTGTACGAGCATGCCGACCCGCGCGAAGGGGTGCACGCCGACTGGGACACGCTGATCTACAACTACGGCCGCAACGAAGTGGCCGCCTACCTGATCGGCAGTGCGTTGGAGTGGGTGGAGCGCTTCCATGTCGACGGTCTGCGCGTGGACGCCGTAGCGTCGATGCTGTACCGGGATTACAGCCGTGCCGAGGGGGAGTGGGTACCCAACGAGCAGGGCGGGCGCGAGAACCTGCAGGCGGTCGCTTTCCTGCGGCGGATGAACCAGACGCTGCGGGAGCGCTTCCCGGACGTGCTGGTGATCGCCGAGGAATCCACCGCGTGGCCGGGGGTGACAGCGCCGGTGGAGGAGGGCGGGCTTGGCTTCACCCACAAGTGGAACATGGGCTGGATGCACGACACCCTGCAGTACCTGGGGCGCGATCCGGTCCATCGTTCGCATCACCACAGCCAGATCAGCTTCGGCCTGGTCTACGCCTTCTCCGAACGGTTCGTGCTGCCGCTGTCCCACGACGAGGTGGTGCATGGCAAGGGCGCGCTGCTGGCCAAGATGGCGGGCGAGCCGGCACAGCGGCTGGCCCAGCTGCGCGCGTATTACGGCTTCATGTGGGCGCACCCGGGCAGCAAACTGCTGTTCATGGGCGGCGAGTTCGGCCAGGGCCATGAGTGGTCGCACGATGCGGCACTGGACTGGGCACGGGCGGCCAGCAACGAGGGCCAGGGCCTGTCGCGCCTGGTGGGCGACCTCAATAACGTGCTCCGCGCCGAACCTGCGTTGCATCGCGACGAACGCGACGAACGCGGCTTCGACTGGAGCGTGGCGGACGACAGTCGCAACAGCGTCTACGCCTTCATCCGCCGGGATCCTGCCGGCAGCGGCCGCACCCTGCTGGTGGTGAGCAACTTCACCCCGCTGCGTCGCGACGGCTACCGGGTCGGGGTGCCGCAACCGGGGCGCTGGAGCGAACGGCTCAACACCGACAGCGCGCATTACGGTGGCGGCAATGCGGGAAACCTCGGCGCAGTGCATACCGAGCCGAGGCCGATGCACGGCCACGCGCAGTCGCTGCGGCTCACGCTGCCGCCGCTGTCCACGCTCTACCTGCAGGTTGATGCATGACCACAGTGGCCCCGCGCCTGGGCGCTTGGCCGGTGGCCGGTGACGGGGTGGAGTTCCGCGTGTGGGCACCGGGCGCAAGGACGATGGCGCTGTGCCTGCAAGGCACCCAGCGGCCGATGCAGCGCGACCCGGACGGCTGCCACTGGCTGCGAATACCGGCATCGCATGGCGACCGCTACCGGTTCCGCCTGCCTTCTGGCCAGGACGTGCCCGACCCGGCCTCGCGCTGGCAGCCGGACGGCATCGACGGCGACAGCGCGGTGGTGCTGGATACGGAGGCAGCGCGGCCTGCCTGGCAGGGGCATGCCTGGCAGGACCTGGTGATCTATGAGGTGCATATCGAGGCCGGGGGCGGCTTCGCGGCGTTGACCGCGCAGCTGCCGATGCTGGCCGCGCTGGGCATCACCGCCATTGAACTGATGCCGGTCGCGCAGTTTCCCGGGCAGCGCAACTGGGGCTACGACGGCGTGTTCCCGTATGCGCCGGCCCATGCCTATGGCGGGCCGGCAGCGCTGAGGGCCTTCATCGAGGCGGCGCACGATGCAGGGCTGTCGGTGCTGCTGGATGTGGTCTACAACCACTTCGGACCCCAGGGCAACCACCTGCGCGACTACGCGCGCGGGTTCTTCCGTGACGACCGCAGCACGCCGTGGGGCGAGGCCATCGACTTCCGCCAGCCCTGGGTGCAGCGCTTTTTCATCGACAACGCGCTGATGTGGTTGCGCGACTACGGCTTCGATGGCCTGCGCCTGGACGCGGTGCACGCCATTGACGATGACCGTTTCCTGCAGCAGCTGGCCGATGAGGTACGTGCGGTGGCCCCGCACGCGCACCTGGTGCTGGAGAACGAACGCAACCAGGCGCGGTGGCTGCGCGGCGCCTACCAGGGGCAGTGGAACGATGACTTCCACAATGCGCTGCACGTGATGCTGACCGGCGAGCAGGAAGGCTATTACGCGGCCTATGCCGGTCGCGCCGAAGCACTGCTGGCGCGCTGCCTGGCCGAAGGATTCGCCTGGCAGGGTGAACCGGACCTGCGCGGCAATCCCCGCGGCGAACCCAGCGCCGACCTGTCGCCCGCGCGTTTTGTGGTATTCGCGCAGAACCATGACCAGGTGGGCAACCGCGCTTTCGGCGAGCGCCTGTCGATGCTGACCGATCCTGCGCCGCTGCGCGCGGCGCTGGCGCTGACCCTGCTGACGCCGATGATCCCGCTGCTGTTCATGGGCGAGCCGTGGCAGGCGCAATCGCCCTTCCTGTTCTTCACCGACTACGCGCCGCCGCTGGACGAGGCGGTGCGTGAAGGGCGTCGACGTGAGTTCGCTGGTTTCAGCGCCTTTGCCGACGCCGCCGCGCGCGCGCGTATTCCGGACCCGAACGATGCGGCGACCCTGCAGGCGTCGTACACGCCGCCGCCCGGCGATGATCCCTGGTCGCAGCACTGGCTGCGCTGCTCGGGTGAATTCCTCGGCCTGCGCAGGCGCTATCTGCAGCCGGGCCTGCTGCAGGCGCGGTCGCTGGGCGCGCGCGTGCTTGGCCAAGGCGCGGTGCAGGCGGGCTGGCAGTTGCCATCGGGCCAATGGTGGATCGCGATCAACGTGGGCCCTGTGCCGGTGGAGCATGCGGTGCCGGCCGGCGAGTACGTCGTGGGGCCGGACGCTGCCGGGATGCTGCCGGCAGGCGGCGGCGTGCTGGCCTGCTGGGTCGCCGCATGAATACGGATGCAGCGGTGCGGGAGACGGCCCGCCGTGCGGGCCTGCTGGTCCGCTGGACCGACGTGGCCGGTGCCGCGCGCGAGGTCGCGCCGGACGTGCTGCGCGCCGTGCTGGAGGGGCTGCAGTGCGAGGCGGTGCCCGAGCACGCTGGCCTGCGCACGGCCTGCTGCGGACAGCTGCTGGTGATGCCGGAGGCAGCCGGCGCAGCGTGCTGGGTGGATGAGCAGGGCGCAGCGTTGCCCGCCCGTGCCGATGCGCAGGGCCGCTGGCGCGTGCCGGACCAGCCGGGTTACTGGCAGTGGCGCCGGGGCGACCAGCAACAGGCGGTTGCGGTGGCTCCACAGCGTGCCTGGTGGCCGCGGGGCACGCTGCGCGGCTGGGGCCTGTCGGCGCAGGTCTACAGCCTGCGCGCGCCCGGTGATGCCGGCATCGGTGACAGTGCCGGCTGTGCACGATGGAGCGAGCTGCTGCACCGGCACGGCGGCGACGCACTGGCGTTGAGCCCGCTGCACGCAGGCATGCCACCGGGCCCAGGCTACAGCCCCTATTCGCCCAGCGACCGGCGCTGGCTCGACCCGCTGCAGGTCTCCCTGCCGCAGGTATTGCCCGATGCCGCCAACAGCGTGCTGGGCGGGGACGAGGCGCTGGCGGCGGCGGTGGAAGCGGGAACTGCCGCACGTCGCATTGACTGGCCGCACTCGGCGGCAGTGAAGTGGCGCTGGATACGGCAGGTTCGCCAATGGATTGCAGCGCAGGCACCGTCGCAGCACGCACAGATCGAAACCTGGCGTGCCATGCAGGGCGATCCGCTACGGCACTATTGCCAGCATGCCGCCGACCGGTTCACCGGCAGCGCGGACGACCACGCGTTTGCGCAGTGGTTGGCACAGCAGGGCTGGGCGCAGGTACACGCCACGCTGCGCGACGAGGGCGCTTCGATCGGGTTGATTGCCGACCTGGCCGTGGGCTGCGCGCCGCAGGGCGTGGAGGCACGCACCGGGGGGGCTGATCTGCTGCAGGGACTTGAGCTGGGTGCGCCGCCGGACGCGTTCAATCCGCTCGGCCAGGCCTGGGGCATCACCAGCTGGTCACCGATGGCGTTGCTGCGCGAGGGCTTCGCCCCCTACCTTCGCGTGCTGCGCGCCGTGATGTCCGGCCGCGGCGGGCTTCGCATCGATCACATCCTGGGCCTGCTGCGGCTGTGGGTGTTGCCCCGTGGCGCGGACGCCGGGCAGGGCGTGTACCTGCGCTATCCGTTCGATGATCTGATCAACCTGCTGGTGCTGGAGTCCTGGCGGCATCGCTGCGTGCTGATCGGCGAAGACCTGGGCGTGGTTCCGCCGGGCATGCGCCAGCGGCTGGCAGCCCGGGGCATTCTGGGCATCGAGGTGCTGCCGTTTGCCCGCAACGGCGCGCGCTTCCTGCCGGCGCCGCAGTGGCGCCGCGATGCAGTGGCCATGCCCTCCACCCATGACCTGCCACCGCTGGCCGGTTGGCTGCGCGGGCGTGACCTGCGCTGGCGCGCACGCCTGGGTGAGCTGGCGGATCTGCCAGCGGCACTGCGCGCGCGTGCCAGCGACGCGCAGGCACTGTCTGCGGTGGTTGGCGGCGAGGGCGCGCCGCTGGACGCCAGGGCGTTGTCTCTGGTCGCCCACGCGGCGTCCCGGCTGGCGTTGCTGCCGCTGGAAGACGCGCTGGGCGGTCGCGCACAGGTGAACCTGCCAGGCACCGTCGGCGGCCATCCCAACTGGCGCCGCCGCCTGCCGCCGACGTGGGATGCTGACTCGGCCGATGCGCGCGTGGCGCGCCTGAGTGCCACGCGCCGCAGGGCCGGGCAATGACGGGGTTGCGTGCCACCGCGCGCCTGCAGCTGCACGCAGGCTTCGACCTCGGGGCGGCTGCCGCGCAGGTGCCGTACTACGCCGCGCTGGGCGTCAGCCACCTTTACCTGTCACCGATCGCTGCGGCGGTGCCCGGGTCGACGCATGGCTACGATGGCATCGACCCGGCTCGCATCAATCCGGAACTGGGCGGTGAAGCGGGCTTCCGGCAGCTGGCGGAAGTGACGCGCGCGCACGGCATGGGCCTGATCCTGGACATCGTGCCCAACCATCTGGCGGCGTCCCCGCACAGCCAGTGGTGGAGCGATGTGCTGATGCACGGGCCTCGAAGCCCGCACGCAGCTTGGTTTGACATCGAGTGGGAGGCGCCGGGCTGCGAGGGCCGGCTCTGGCTGCCGGTACTGGACCGGCCGTTGCACGACGCGGTACGCGACGGCGTGGTGCGCGTGGTGGTGGACAACGCGCGGCCCGTGCTGCGCCACCATGGCCTGGCATTGCCGTTGTCGCCGCGCAGCCATCCGCTGGAACCCGCGCAGTGGCCGGCGTGGGCCGAACGCTGCAACCGCAGCGTTGAACGGTTGCACACGCTGCTGCAGCGGCAGCACTACCGTCTGGCCTGGTGGCGCACGGCCGGCGATCAGGTGAACTACCGGCGCTTTTTCGATATCAACGAACTGGCCGCGCTGCGGGTGGAGCGCGAGGATGTGTTCGAGGCAGTGCATGCGCTGCCGCTGCGGCTGGTACGCGAGGGATGGGTGGACGGCCTGCGCATCGACCACGTGGATGGCCTGTCCTGCCCGGGCGCGTACCTGCAGCGCCTGCGTGAATCGCTCGACGCCGCCTGCGCGGCCGGCGGTCGTGACCCGCAGACCGTCAGCCTGCATGTGGAGAAGATACTGGCCGAGGGCGAGCAGCTGCCCGACGGCTGGGCCTGCGACGGCACCACCGGCTATGACTTCATGGACCAGGCCGGTGCCTGGTTGCACGATCCGGCGGCTGCACCCGCGCTCTCGCGCACGTGGCAGGCGCTGGGCGGTGACCCGCGCAGCTTCGACCGGATCCAGCAGGACGCCCGCGCCATGTTGCTGCGCCAGGGCCTTCATGCCGACTTCCAGCGGCTGCTGCGCAGCGCGCAGCAGGTCCTGCAGCCGCGGCTGGCCGAAGCCGATATCGGAGTGGCTGCGCTGGCCCGCGCATTGGCTTCCGTGCTGGGGCATTACCGCACCTACCGGCCCTATTCGCTGCAGGGGGCGGGTGAACGAAAGGCGCTGGCGGACGCTTCCGCCGCAGCGCGCCAGGCACTGGACGGTGCCGCACGCGCGGCGCTGGACCTGTTGCTGGCAGCGCTTGCCGGCGAGGCGCAGGCCGAGCGCGTGCTGCGTGCGCGTTTCGGTCAACTGGCCGCGCCGTTGAATGCCAAGTCGGTGGAAGACACCGGGTTCTATCGCTATTTCAGGCTGCTCTCGCGCAACGACGTCGGCAGTGATCCGCAGCGGCTGGGCATGGAGGGGCGCGCGCTGCTGGAACACGCCGCCGCGCGCCTGCGTCGCCATCCCAGGGCGTTGCTTGCGCTTGCGACCCACGATCACAAGCGCGGCGCCGACAGCCGGGCACGGCTGGCGGTTCTCAGTACCTGCACGTTCGAATGGCGGGACGCTGTGCGGCGCTGGAACCGGATGTTGACCCGCGCCGGCGCGCCGATGCCATTGCCGGGTGCCGAGGCCTACGCACTGTGGCAGGCGCTCGTGGCCGCATGGCCGATGCACGGTGCCCCTGGCGCCGACTTCGCCTCGAGGATGGTGCAATGGCTGACCAAGGCATTGCGCGAGGGCAAGCGGGTCAGCAGCTGGTCAGACCCGGATGTGGCCGTGGAGGAGGCCGCCGCGCAGTGGCTGCACGCGCTGCTGGACGCAGCGCCCTTGCAGCCGGTGCGCGAGGCGCTGGCGACGTTCGTGGCGCGCATCGCGCCGGCCGGCGCCTGCAACGGCCTGGCGCAGCTGTGCCTGCAGCACTGCCTGCCCGGCGTGCCCGACCTCTACCAGGGCGGCGAAGGCTGGGACCTGAGCCTGGTGGACCCGGACAACCGGCGTGCCGTGGACTATCCAGCGCGGCAGGCGTGGCTGCGCGATACGCGCGGGTGGCCCGCGCTGCTGGAAGACTGGCGGGACGGTGGCATCAAGGCATTCCTGCTGCGGCAATTGCTGGAGTGCCGCCGCAGGCACCCGCACCTGTTCCTGCATGGCCAGTTGCAGCCGCTGTCCGCGCCTGCGCGCTCGCCGTGGCTGGCGTTCACGCGCAGGCATCAGGCGCAGGTGCTGCTGGTGATCGTGCGGCGGGGTTCGCCCGCCGCCGTGCCTGGGCCCAGCCTGCACGCCGCGCACGACGTCGGCACCGGTGTAGCACTGCACGGTCTGCCGACAGGCCCCATGCGCAACCTCCTGGACGGGCGCATCGAACATTTCAACGCAACCGCGGACGTGGGCAGGC
This sequence comes from Stenotrophomonas sp. PAMC25021, assembly GCF_004795795.1. NCBI lineage: Bacteria > Pseudomonadati > Pseudomonadota > Gammaproteobacteria > Lysobacterales > Lysobacteraceae > Stenotrophomonas > Stenotrophomonas sp. PAMC25021. The sequence continues at coordinate 4,097,658 of NZ_CP039255.1, forward strand.
TTCTGGCTGGCAGCCCGCTGGCGATATGGATCAACGAGGAGACAGGTAGGGATGGACAGCAGGGAACGACGGCAGCGGATTGAGGCATTGGCCCACCAGATCTGGGAAGCGGAGGGGCGCCCGGACGACCAGCAGCAGCGGCACTGGCACATGGCCGAGCGCCTGGTGGAGGCCGAGATTGCCGCGGCGCGCGGCGAGGAGGGCACCGATGGCCAGCCGTAAGTGGACGCAGACCTCGCGCGTGCGCGAAGGCCGGCCGTTCCCGCTGGGCGCGACGTGGGACGGGCTGGGCGTGAACTTTGCGCTGTACTCGCGGCATGCCACCCGGGTGGAGCTGTGCCTGTTCGATGCGCGCAACCGTGAAGTCGAGCGCATCGTCCTGCCTGAGTACACCAACGAGATCTGGCACGGCTACCTGCCGGACGTGCGGCCCGGGCAACGTTATGGCTATCGGGTGCACGGCCCGTATGCGCCGGAGGAGGGGCATCGCTTCAATCCCAACAAACTGTTGCTGGACCCCTACGCCAAGCAGATCGTCGGCGAGCTGAAGTGGGCGCCGCACCTGTTCGGCTACACCCTGGGCCACCGCGATGGCGATCTCAGTTTCGACCGCCGCGACAGCGCCAGCTACATGCCACGCTGCGCGGTGATCGATCCGGCCTTCAGCTGGGGTGTCGAACGTGCACCCGCAACGCCCTGGGACCGGACCGTGATCTACGAAGCGCACGTGCGCGGACTGACCATGCAGCACCCCGATGTCCCGCAGGCCGAGCGCGGCACCTTCTCTGCCCTGCGCCACGACGCGGTGGTCGACCACCTCAGCCATCTGGGGGTGACCGCCATCGAGCTGCTGCCGGTGCATGCCTACGTGGATGACCAGCAGCTGCTCGAGCGCGGGCTGCGCAACTACTGGGGGTACAACACCATCGGCTTCTTCGCGCCGCAGCCACGCTACCTGTCGCTGGGCACCGTGGCCGAGTTCAAGCAGATGGTCGCGCGGCTGCACAGTGCCGGCATCGAAGTGATCCTGGACGTGGTCTACAACCACACCGCCGAAGGCAATGAGCTGGGCCCTACGCTGTCCTTCAAGGGCATCGACAATGCCAGCTACTACCGCCTGGCCGATGATCGCCGCTATTACATCAACGATACCGGCACCGGCAACACGTTCGACCTGACCAATGCCGGCGCGCTGCGCATGGTGATGGACTCGCTGCGCTACTGGGTGACCGAGATGCGGGTGGATGGGTTCCGTTTCGACCTGGCCACCATCCTTGGCCGCGAGCGGCATGGCTTCGATGCCTCGGGCAGTTTCCTTGATGCGGTACGCCAGGACCCGATCCTGAGCCAGGTGAAGCTGATTGCCGAGCCATGGGACATCGGCCCGGGCGGCTATCAACTGGGCCAGTTCCCGCCGGGCTGGGCGGAATGGAACGACCGCTTCCGCGATACGGTGCGCGCGCTCTGGCGCGGCGATGGCGGCCAGTTGCCGGAATTCGCCACGCGCTTCACCGGCTCGGCCGACCTGTTCGAAAATCATGGCAGGCGGCCCTCGGCCAGCATCAACCTGGTGACGGCGCACGATGGGTTCACCCTGCACGATCTGGTGAGCTACAACGATCGCCACAACGAGGCCAACGGCGAAGACAACCGCGATGGCCACTCGCACAACCTCTCCAGCAACCACGGTGTGGAGGGCGACACCGATGATGCGGCGATCCTCTCGTTGCGTGCGCGGCAGATGCGCAACCTGCTGGCCACGCTGCTGTTCGCGCAGGGCACGCCGATGCTGCTGGCCGGCGATGAGTTCGGCCATTCGCAGCAGGGCAACAACAACGCCTACTGCCAGGACAACCCGCTGAGCTGGATCGACTGGGAGCGTGCGGCATCGCCGGCTGCACAGGCGCAGGTGGCGTTCGTCCGCCGGGCGCTGTCGCTGCGCCGACGCTATGGCCTGCTGCGCAGGAACCGGTTCCTGCGCGGCGAATACGATGAAGCGCTGGGCCTGCGCGATATCGACTGGCGGCATCCTGACGGCCGCAGCATGGAGGAAGCGGACTGGCATGACGCAGGGCTGCGTGCGCTGCTGATCGTGCTGGACGGCCGCAGCCCGGACAGCGGCCTGCGCGAGCCCGGGCGGCATGTCAGCCTGGCCCTGCTGTTGAACGCCGGAGACCAGCCGCAGCGGTTCAGTGTGTCGGATGAAGCCTTGTCGTTCCGGCGCGTACTCCTGCAGACCGACGAAACGCCGTTGGAGCCGGATGAAGCAGGTGCCTGGACCCTGCCGCCGCGCAGCCTGTGCCTGCTTGCGGCCAGCAGCAGCGCCTGACGGCAGCGCGCGTACAGGCGGTGCTGCGATGACTGGCCAGCGCCGGGCCTTTGCCCGGCGCACCGCAGTCAGCCCATCAGGTAGCGCAGCAGCCCGGCCGAGGCCACGCCGATCAGCACCGTCGGCAGCATCGACAGCCGCGTGGCGGCCAGCAGGGTGATCGCCAGCGCGGCCAGGTCGGCGGGCTTGTCGGCGACGAAATCCGGAGCGATCACCGAGATCAGCACGCAGCCCGGCGCGGCTTCCATCACCGTCACCGCGCGCTTGCCCAGCGTGCGGTTGCGCAGCGCGAGGAAGCCGACGATGCGGGTCAGGTAGGTGGCGGCGGCCATCAGCACGATGGTCAGCACCGAGGACCAGTGGATCAGGCCGTTGAAGATCATGCTGCGTCCTCCGCCAGCAGCCAGGCGGCGGCCAGGCCGGCCAATGCGCCGCTGGCCACGTACCACGCACCCGGGATCAGCAGATAGGTGGCGGCGGCCACGACCAGGCTGACCAGCCACGGGCGCGCGGCCTTCATGCCCTGCCACATGCCGCGCAGCAGCACCAGGAACACGGCGGGGAAGGCCATGTCGAAGCCGTAGGCGTGGATGTCGCCCAGCAGCGGCCCGACGATCGCACCCAGCGCGGTGCAGGCCACCCAGACGGTGTAGAGGCCCGCGGAGACGCCCAGGTAATAGGCCAGGCTGAAGCCGAGCGCACGGCGGCGCGCATCGGCCACGCCCATCGCCCAGCTTTCGTCGCACATGAAGAACAGGGCCGGCAGCACCCGGCGGCGCGGCAGGTGCTGCAGCAGTGGGGCCAGGCTGGCGCCCATCAGCAGATGGCGGCTGTTGACCAGTGCGGTGATCGCCACGATCAGTGCGATGTGCGGTGGCGAGGTCCACAGTTCGACGGCGGCGAACTCCGAGCCGCCAGCGAAGTTGAGGCCCGTCATCAGTGGCACTTCCAGTACGCTCAGGCCTTTCTGGGCGGCCTGCGCGCCGAGCACCAGGGCGAAGGGAATGAAACCGATCATCACCGGCACGGCGGCGCGCAGGCCGCGCAGGAATTCGGCACGCGGCGCGGTATCGCAGGTGTCGGGCAGGGGGAGGGTGGTACGGGCGTCCATGGAACGGAACAACGAGGTGGGGGTGGCCCATGCTAGCGGTCCGATCGCGAAATCGGGTTGCGTTGATGCCACTGGATTCTGGATGATTGATATTTCATGCGGCCAGAAGTGACAAGGGCGAAATCCCATGCAGTATCAGCTCGACAACCTCGATCGGCGTATCCTCGACGCCCTGCAGCGCGACGGCCGCCTGCAGAACCTGGAGCTTGCCCGGCTGGTCGGGCTGTCGCCGTCGGCCTGCCTGCGTCGGGTGCGGCTGCTGGAGGAAGGCGGCTACATCGACCGCTACGTGGCCTTGTTGAACGAGGCCAAGGTGGGCCGTGGCTTCACGGTATTCGTCCGCGTGTGGCTGCGCGGGCAGGACGAGGACACCACCAATCACTTCATCAACAGCATCAAGTCTTTCCCGGAAGTGCTTGAATGCCATCTGATGGCCGGTGACTGCGATTTCCTGCTGCGGGTGGCGGTGGCCGACCTTGATGCCTACCGGCAGTTCCAGATGCAGCACCTGAACCGGATCGCCGGGGTGCAGAACACCAAGACCGAGATTCCGATGCAGCGGATCAAGCAGACGACCCGGCTGCCGCTGTGAAGGGCGGGGGTTTCCGCCCGGGTGGCGCCCGGCACCCGCAGGTAGTGCCGGCCGCTGGCCGGCAACCCCAGAAGCAACAGCCGAAGCAACAGCGTGCATTCCGTTGGATGGCGGGGTGGGTCCGGTTGCAGGGGACGCCGTAAACCCTTCCATGGGGGCTTGGCCGCGGCATCCATGCCGCGGACACCCCTGCAACCAGACCCACCCCGCCTTCGACAGTTCCCCGCAATCTGCCGCAACGGCATGAACTGCTCTTGGTGGGTGTCGACCTTGGTCGACACGTTTGGGCCGGCACGGGGTCGGATCCCGTTGCTGCGCAACGGGCTCTGACCCCAAGCGTGGATGAGGTGGTCTGTTCGATTTATTGATTCCTGATGGGTGACTGGCTTCACGTCGGCTGTAGGCGGCGGTCATCGCAATGACATGTGGCCCCGCTACGGTTTGAGCCCGCTTGCGGGTCGCGCGCGGGCCGGGGTGCTGGTCCTGGTGCGCGTCCACTGCAGCTGCTGTCGCTGCCGAGGGTCATGTGTTCTACGTCAGGGGGCTGAATGGACACCATGCGGTCAGAACTTGGAAGGTGGCCATCGTCGCGTGGCTGCTGCTGTCCTCTGCCGCTGCCGGGCAGGACGGAGTTCATGCCTACGACATCCCTGCGCAACCGCTGGAACAGGCGGTCGAGCGCTTCAGCGTCATCAGTGGGTGGTCGGTGATGTACCCGGGCGACCTGGCCGCGGGCCGCAGCAGCCATGCGCTGCGCGCCAGCCTGGAGCCGCTGCCTGCCTTGCAGGTGCTGTTGCAGGACTCCGGCATCGAGGTCGAGGTGATCGGCGCGCAGCGCGTGGTGCTGCGCCGGGGCACGTCCTCGGCCGCCGAACCCGGTGTTGGCGCCGAACTTCCCGAGGCCGAACGTCGGCGTCGCTATGGCGGGCTGCAGCAGCGGCTGCGTGCGGCGTTCTGTGACGACCCGGAGATCGCGCCCGGCCGCTACGCCGCGACGCTGCGCTTCCGCATCGACGGCGCGGGCCGGGTGAGCGAGCCCGAGCTGCTGTCCGGCAGTGGTAGTGCCCGCCGCGATGCACGCCTGCTGCAGGCGCTGCAGGGCCTGGTGCTGGCGACCGAGGCCGCCGCGCTGGCGCAGCCGGTGACCCTGCAGATCCGTCCTTCCGGCACCGACCACGACTGTGGCGGGCGCGCGCCCCTTCCATGACTTCAAGGATTCGAACATGAGCAACGGTACGGCTGGCGCAGTTGACCTGATGGACCACCTTCTGGGGGCCTACGACGAGCTGAAGCGCCGGTTGGTGCGCAAGCTGGGATCGGAGGAACTGGCCGGTGACGCGCTGCAGGACACCTGGATGCGCCTGAGCGCGCGCCGTGACCGCCTGGACGCCGTGCAGAACCCTGCGGCCTACCTGCTGCGCATGGCGATGAATACCGTGATCGACCGCCAACGTGCCGACCATCGCCTGCTGAGCCTGGAAGAGGTGGAGACGCTGATGGACATGGCCGACCCGGCACCGGGGCCGGCGCAGGCGGCCGAACTGGACTTCGCGCTGGAGGACATGGTGGGCCTGCTGCAGCGCATGCCCGAGCGGCGTCGCCGCATCCTGCTGGCAATCCGCGTCGATGGCCTGCAGCAGCGTGACGTCGCCGATCACCTCGGCGTGTCGCTGCGGCTGGTGCAGCGTGAGCTGAAGGCGGCCCAGGACTACCTGGCCGAGCGCAGCGGGCAGGGGCGCCAGGTGCGGTTCTGAGCGGCGGCATCCGTCTACACTTTGACGCCGAGCAGAACCCCGCAGCGTGCGGGTGCGGCATGAGCCCCCATGGATCCTGACGATCACCCGCAACGCCCGCTGGATGCCGTCGAGCGCCAGGCGCACGCGTGGGTGGTGCGGCTGACCTCGGGCGAGGCTACCGCGGCCGACGGGCGCAGCTTCCGCGCGTGGTGCGAGGCTGATCCCCGTCATCGCGAAGCATTCGGCCGTGCGCGCCGGCAATGGGAGCAGGTACGCCTGGCCGGCGAGCAGCTGCCTGCCGCCGCACGCCAACCGGTCGCGCCGACGCCGACCCAGCGCTGGAGCCGGCGTGCCTTCCTGGGCGCCGCGATTGCCGCCCCGGCCAGCCTGGCAGTGGTGGCGGCGATCCGTCCGCCGCTGGGGCTGTGGCCCTCGGTGACGGCGATGACGGCCGATTTCCACACCGGTACCGGTGAACGGCTGCAGATCGCACCTTCGCCACAGCTGAAGATCGAGCTGGACACGCAGAGCAGCCTGCGCCGCCGTGCGGACACGGAGGGCGAAGGCTTCGAGCTGGTGCAGGGCCAGGCCGCGATCGAGACCCGGGCCGGCCTGCGCCTGGCCCTGTTCGCAGGGGCGGGCTGCGTGATTGCCGATGAAGGGGCGGTGCGCCTGGACGTGCGCAACACCCACGGCCAGGTACGGGTGACCTGCCTGCAGGGCAGCGCCCGGATCGAGCACCCGCAGGGCCGCCTGCAGCTGCAGGCGGGCCAGCAGACCCGGTACGACGAGCGCCTCAGTGGCGTGGTGGCCGAAGCCGTGGCCTCGGAAGTGAGTGCCTGGACCGAAGGCATGCTGGTGTTCCGCCGGGCGCCGCTGCGCGAGGTGGTGGAGGAGATCAACCGCTACCGCCGCGGCAAGGTGCTGCTGGGTGAATCGGCATTGGCGCGCGCCCCGGTCAGCGGCCGCTTCCGCATCGATGATCCGGATGCGGCGCTGGAGCAGCTGCGACTGACGATGTCGCTGGATCTGCGTCGCTTTCCAGGTGGCATTGCCGTCCTTGGTTAGGTGAAGACGCTGGACGTGCGCGCCGCGCAGGGCTGTTGCAAGCAAGGAGACGCCAAGGATGCGCAACGAGACCATCGGTGTGCTGGATCTGCGCCGCAATCTGTCGGCGTTGCTGGAAACCACCCAGCGACGGCCGTTGATGGTGCACCGCTACGGCTCGCCATGGGTATGCGTGGTATCGGACGCACAGTGGCAGCAACAGGCCGTGCTGCTGGACTTCGATCCGCAGTCGCACCCGCTGGCGATGCTGTTGCGCCTGCAGCAGCAGGTGCTGCCGCTGGCTGAAACCGGTGTGTTGCCGCCTGCGGCGCTGGCACGCGCACTGCTGCTGATGGACATGCATGGCATCAGGGATCTCGCGCAGCTGCACGAGCAGGTGCTGCACCACCGGCTGTGGCACTGGTTCGTGGCGGGCACCCGCGGGGTGATGGACGGCTGGCAGCTGCCCGCGGTGCGCATTGCGATGGCGTTGTGGTGCGATGACGTGGACATGACAGACGCGCTGGTCGCGTTCGCGGCGCGCAGCGACGTGGCGGTACTGGCCCGCCGCTGCGGGGGTGACGCACCGCGCCTGCAGCGCGAAGCCTGCAGGCGGATGACGCTGCGATGACGTTGCCGATGAAGCACCACCCAGCGCACAGAGCGGCATTCGCGCTGTCGCTTCACCTGCCTTGCTGACGTCTTCTCCAGAGTACGACGCACCACGCGTCGCGGAGCACGGGCGACGAAGATGGCAGACAGTCGCAGGATCAGCATGCTGGAGCTGGATCGCCACCTGAGCCGGTCACTGGAGCAGGCGCGGCACACGCCCTTGAATGTGCAACGCTACGGACACTCGTGGGTCTGGGTGCTGTCCAGTGATGCCTGGGCCGATGCCGCGCGCTGGGCGGCACTGGACAGCAGCGCGCATCCATTGGCGGCGCTGCGGCACGCCCTTGATCTGCAGCTGCGGCCGTGGTCCGAAGCAGCCATGAACGCGCTGCCGCTTGACGCAGGCGATGCGCGGCTGCTGCAACGTGCGGCCCTGCTGGTGGTCGTGCGTGACCTCAACAGTGCGCAGCGCGTGTACGACGATCTGCGCTATCACCAGGCCTACCGCACGTTCATCGGCCTCGACCATGGCACCGCGTGGTCGCCGATGCAGTGCGTGCGCCTGTTGCAGGCGTGCGCGCTTCCGCTGCTGCGCGGCTGCATCGACGAAACGCTGTCCAGTGTGCCGCCACACCTGCTCGAGGCGGCACGCGTACCGGCTGCGCCGGCGCCCGCCCAGGCACATGCGCAGCGAATTGCCGGCGGATGTTTATCGTACTGACACATGCACCGCTGACCATGGCGCAGCGGTCTCTTCCAGGATGACGAGGGCGGAACAATGGCAAGGCAGGTGGGTGGTCGCAGGGCTCGGCAGCAGGGTTTCAGCCTGATCGAGATCATGGTGGTGGTGGTGATCATCGGCATTCTCGCGGCATTGATCGTGCCGCGCTTGATGGACCGTCCCGACCAGGCGCGCGTGGTGGCAGCGCGCCAGGACATCGCGGCGCTGATGCAGGCGCTGAAGTTGTTCAAGCTGGACAATGGTCGCTATCCCAGCGCCGAGCAGGGCCTGCAGGCGCTGGTGAAGCCGCCGCAGGGCAGTGGCGCGATGCCGGTCACGCCCTATCTGGATCGCCTGCCGAACGACCCGTGGGGCCATCCGTACCAATATCAGGTGCCTGGCACACATGGCGACATCGATGTGTTCTCGCTGGGTGCGGACAGCAAGCTCGGTGGCGACGCCGGGAACGCGGACATCGGCTCGTGGCAGCTGTGAGGCAGGCCGATGTCAGCCCGGATGCGGTCTGTTTCGAGTGTCCGTCAACGTGGCATGGCGGTGATCGTCGCCCTGCTGGTGGTGGCACTGGTGGCAGTGATTGCCACTGCACTGCTCACCCGGCAGTCGGCCCAGCTGCGCGCGCTGCGTGGTGACCAGCTGCGCGCACAGGTACGCATGGCCGTGGACGCAACGCTGGAACGTGCGGCGCAGCAGCTGCGTGAGGACGCAAAGGAACAGCTGACCACGGTGCGCAGCGGGCGCTGGGCGCGCCCATTGGAGCTGCAGGCGCCGTTGCCGGTGCAGCTGCAGCTGGTCGATGCGCAATCGATGTTCAACCTGCGCAATCTGCTTGCGCATGGCAGGCCGGACCCCGAGGCGCGGCGCGCGTTCATCGCGTTGTGTGCCGGGCAGGGGCTGGGCCAGGGCGCCTGCACATCCGCCGCGGACCACATCCAGGCGCGCCTGCGCGATGGCGACATGCAGGCGCAGGCGCCGCTGCCGCGCGAATCACTGATCGAACAGGCGCTGCCGGGTGCCGATCCGGTGGCGTTGCAGGCGCTGGCGCGACGCACCGTGGTGTTGCCGGCACAGACCCTGGTCAACGCCAACACCAGCGACCTGCGCGTTCTGCAGGCGGTGACGCCTGCGGTCGAGCCGGCACGGCTGCAGGCGCTGCTCGGTGAGCGCGACGCTGGCCATTGGCTGCTCAATCGCGGCGACATCGCCAACCGACTCCAACTGAGCAACGAACAGATGGCGGTACTTCCCTTGGGTATCCATAGCGAGTGGTTCCTGGCTGTCGGCCGGGTGCAGGCTGACGGCAGCACGGTTGATTTCCGCGCGCTGCTCTGGCGCGAGTACCGCGACGATGGCGTGCGTGTGCAACGCGTGTGGACGAGGATCGGCGCATGAACGGGCAGCTTCGGGTGCGCCTGCCGACGCTTGAGGGTCTGCACGCCGACAGCGCGGTGGACTGGGCGCAGCTGCACAAGGGCGAGGTGCTGGCCCACGGTTGCGCCACGCTGGCGGCGCTGGGTCTGCGGCATCCGCGGGCTGCGGTGCATGCCTGCCTCGATCCGAGCGACCTGATCCTGCTGGAACTGCAGCTGCCACCGTTGTCCGGGCGCCGCCTGCAGTTGGCGTTGCAGGGTGAGGTGGAGGCGATGTTGCTGGATGACCTGCAGGACGTCGCGCTGGCCCACGGTGCGCAGGCGGCTGACGGCACGGTTCCGGTGGCCTGGCTCGGCCAGCAGGCGGTCCTGCAGGCGCAGCAGTTGCTGGCTTCGTGCGGACTGCAGCTGCAGGCACTCCATCCGACGCCCCTGCTGCTGCCCTGGCAGGACGGACAGGCCACGCTGCAGGTCAGCGGCGAGCACCTGCTGGTGCGAAGCGGGCGCGATCGGGGCTTCGTCCAGTGGTATGGCGGACGTGATGCGTGTGCAGTCATGCAGGCGCTGGCCGTGCGCCTGCGACAGGCCGGCGTGCAGGCCGTGCAATGGATCGGCAGCGTACCGCCGGCGTGGCCGGACAGCCTGCCGGCCACCGCCGTCATGAAGGAACGGCAGGCATGTGGCCCTCTGCCGGGGTGGTCACTGCCGCTGCCCGGTGCGGGTCGGCAAGCGCCACGCCTGGCAATCGGCCTCGCGTTGGCGGCAGTGCTGCTGGCCGCGCTCGGCCTGCAGCTGCAGGTCTGGCGTTGGCGGATCGAGGGCGAGGCGCTGCAACAGGACATGGCGCGGCAGTTCAGCGCACGCTTCCCGGAGATCACCGATGTGGTGGATCCGGTGCTGCAGGCAAGGCGTGCTCTGGCGGTGCCGCCACCAGCGCCACCGTTGCCGCCGTTGCAACGGCAGGTAGCCAGCACGCTGCTGGCGGTTCCGGAACTGGCCGGGCAGGTGCGCAGCCTGCATTACCAGCCCGGCCAGCTCGACATGGAGCTGGATGCCGATGCCCAGGCATTGGCCGACGATCCGCAGCGGCTTGAGCACTGGCAGCAGGCGCTGCAGGTGCAGGGCCTGCTGCTGGCGCGCGACGCCGGTGGGCCCCTGCGGGTGAGCGGAGCGGGACAGTGACGGCCCGCACCCTGCGGCTGGGCGGGGGGCTGGCCGGCCTGCAGCAGCGCTGGCAACGCCTGCCACCGCGCGACCGGCGGATGCTGTGGGTGATGGTGGTGGCGCTGCTGGTGGCGGGCCTGTGGTCGTTGTGGCTGGAGCCACTGCTGAAGCAGCGCACGCACTGGCAGGCCGAGCTACCGCGGCTGCAGGCGCAGTGGCGCGCACTGGCACCGCTGCTGCGCGTCCGTGAGCGCCAGCAGCTGGCGCAGGGCCAGCATCCGACACTTCCTGGGCTGCGCGATGGAATCAAGACCGCCGGCCTTGCCGACGGCCTGCATATCGAAGCGCGTGACGGGCGCTGGCACCTGCAGGTGCAGGCGGTGCCCGCCGATGCGCTATGGAACTGGCTGCTGCCGCTGCTGGCCGACCCGGCCATCGAGCTGCAGCAGCTGCAACTGACACGCACAGGGGACGCGAACATGCCGGCGGCACGGATTTCCGGAAACATCGTGATGGTGGCCACCGCGGGTGCCCATCCATGAGGGCGATGCGCAGCCTTGCCTGCAGTACTGCATTGGCCCTGATCGTGGGCATGGCCCACCTGCCGGCGCCGGTGGCAGCGCAGGACACACGCGATGAGCCGGTGCAGCTGAACCTGGTGGATACCGATATCGGTGGCGTGCTGCGGATGGCGGCACGGTTCACCGGCCGCCAGTTCCTGGTCGACCCACGGGTGACCGGCAAGATGACGGTGGTCTCCGATGGCCCGGTCAGCCGTACCCAGGCCTATCAGCTGCTGCTGGGCGCGCTGCGCATGCGCGGCTTCGCCGTGGTCGAGAATGGCGGCGTCAGCCGGGTGGTGCCGCAGGCCGACGCCAAGCTGCTCGGTGGCCGGGTGGGCAGTGGCGGTGCAGGAGGCGAGGTCGCCACGCGCACCTTTCCGCTGCGCTACGAGAACGCCGCCGCGCTGGTGGCGGTGCTGCGGCCGATGATCAGCCCGGACAATCCGATCACGGCGAACCCGGGCAACAACACTCTGGTGATCACCGACTATGCCGACAACCTGGAGCGCATCGCGCGGGTGATCGCCAGCGTCGACACGCCGGCCGGCATGGACACCGATGTGGTGAAGCTGCAGCAGGGCATCGCCGTAGACGTCGCGGCGATGGTCGCGCCGCTGCTGGATGCGCAGGGCGCAGAGCCCAGCCAGAAGGTGGTGGTGATGGCCGACCCCCGCAGCAACAGCGTGCTGCTGCGTTCCAGCAGTCCCGGGCGCACCCGTCTGGCCCGGCAGCTGGTGGAGAAGCTGGACCGCGCGCAGGACGAGTCCGGCAACCTGCATGTGGTCTACCTGCGCAATGCCCAGGCCAATCAGCTCGCCGGCGTGCTGCGCGGCGTGGTTGCGGGGCAGAGCGATGCGCCGGCAGTGGGCAGCAATGAAGGCATCACGCCACTGCCTGGCGATGCAAGCCGTTCCGCACCGGCGCAGCCGTCGCAGCCACAACAGGCCAGGACCGGCAGCAATGCGCTGGAATCGGAGCGGCTGGATCCGAACCGCCGCGACCCGATCGACGCCGGGAGCACCGGCTTCAGCCAGAACGGCATTTCGGTACAGGCGGACGTGGCCACCAACACGCTGTTGATCTCGGCGCCGGAACCGGTGTACCGCAACCTGCGCCGGGTGATCGACCAGCTTGACCAGCGCCGTGCACAGGTGCTGGTGGAAAGCCTGATCGTGGAGGTCAACCAGACCGACGCGGCCGAACTGGGCGTGCAGTGGATGCTGGGCAATGGCCGCACCTTCGGCGGCACCCACTTCGGCGGCACCAGCGGTGGCAGCGGGCTGAACACCACCGCGCGCACCACCCTGGACGTGCTGCCCAAGGATGGACTGAAGATCGGGGTGATCGACGGCACGATCAACCTGCCCGGCGTCGGCCAGATCCTCAACATGAAGGCGCTGGCCAACGCGCTGCAGAGCAAGGGCGGTGCCAACATCCTGTCCACGCCGAACCTGATGACGCTGGACAACGAGGCGGCCAGCATCATGGTCGGGCAGACCGTGCCGTTTGTGAGCGGCCGCTACGTGACCGACGGTGGCGGCGGCAGCAACAATCCATTCCAGACCATCGTGCGCGAGGACGTGGGCCTGAAGCTGCGGGTACGCCCGCAGATTTCCGAGGGCGGCACGGTGAAGCTGGACATCTACCAGGAAGTCAGCAGCATCGATGCGCAGAGCGCGAACAGCACGGCCGGCATCATCACCAACAAGCGCGCACTGGATACCAGCGTGCTGCTGGACGATGGCCAGATCATGGTGCTGGGTGGCCTGCTGGAGGACAGCGTCAGCCAAGGCCGTGACGCGGTGCCGGGGCTGGGGAAGATTCCGGTGCTGGGTGCCTTGTTCCGCAGCGACACGCGCAGGCGCGCCAAGACCAACCTGATGGTGTTCCTGCGTCCGCACGTGGTGCGTGACCCGGCCGCCGGCCAGCGCCTGACCCGCGACCGCTATGACTACATGCGCAACGCGCAGGCTGGCGCGCAACCGGTGCAGAGCTGGGCATTGCCGGCGCTGTCGGCACCGCAGCTGCCGCCGCAGGACCTTTCTGTACTCGGCCAGGGCAATGCGCGCGATGGCCAGGGCCAGCCGCTGCAGAACACCAGCCTGGCAGTGTTGTATCCGGCCGGTGACGGCGATGCGCAGCTGGTGCAGTTCGCACAGGGGCTGGACCCGACCCGTGCCCGCCAGGGCGTGGCGCAGGTGCGGGCGCTGGGCCTGCAGGCCTATGCCGAGGCGACGCCGGGCGAGAGTGGCCAGCGCCTGCGGGTGCGGCTGCCGCGCGACCCGGCGACGCTGGACCCGGCACTGCAGCAACTGCGCGGGCTGGGCTACACGCCGGAACTGGTGATCGGACCGTGAGCGCCGCCGCGCCACTGCCGTACGCCTGGGTGCGCAGCCATGGGGTGATGCTGTCCGAGGTTGGCGGTGAGCCTGTGCTGCTGGGTACCGTCGATACCGCAGCGTGGGCTGTGGCCGAACTGCGCCGCCGGCATGGACCGTTGCCCTTCCAGGCACTGGATGCCACGACGTGGCAGCAGCGGTTGGCTGAGCAGTACCGTGACGGCGGCGACGCCGCTGCCGTGGTCGGTGCCGCCGAGAGCGAAGTCGATCTGGACCGGCTGATGCAGGACATGCCGGAAGTCACCGATCTGCTGGACGCGCAGGATGATGCGCCGGTGATCCGCATGATCAACGCGCTGCTGGCGCAGGCCGCACGTGATGGCGCCAGCGATCTGCACATCGAGCCGTTCGAGACCCATTCGGTGGTGCGCTACCGGGTGGACGGCACGCTGCGCGACATGGTGCAGCCACGGCGCGCACTGCACGCAGCGCTGGTATCGCGCATCAAGATCATGGCCCACCTGGACATCGCCGAGAAGCGCCTGCCGCAGGACGGGCGCATCGCGATCCGCGTGGGTGGGCGTCCGCTGGATATACGAGTCTCCACGGTGCCGACCGGGCATGGCGAGCGCGCCGTGCTGCGACTGCTGGAGAAGGATGCCGGCCGTCTGCAGCTGCAGCGCCTTGGCATGGCCGATGACACCCTGGCCACGTTCACCGGTTTGATCCGGCAGCCGCATGGCATCGTGCTGGCCACCGGCCCGACCGGTAGTGGCAAGACCACCTCGCTGTACGCCGCGTTGGGCCAGCTCGACAGCAGCACCAGCAACATCCTCACCGTGGAGGACCCGGTGGAGTACGACTTCGCCGGCATCGGCCAGATCCAGGTGAACGCGCGCATCGGCATGAGCTTCGGCACCGCGCTGCGCGCGATCCTGCGCCAGGACCCGGACACCATCATGATCGGCGAGATCCGCGACCTGGAGACCGCACAGATTGCGGTGCAGTCGTCGCTGACCGGCCATGGCGTGCTGGCGTCCCTGCATACCAACGACGCGATTTCGGCAGTGACGCGCCTGGCCGACATGGGGGTGGAACCGTTCCTGCTGGCCTCGTCGCTGCGCGGCGTGCTGGCGCAGCGGCTGGTGCGGCGGCTGTGCACCCAATGCCGGCGTGCCGAGGTGGATGGGGACGGCCGTACCGTATGGCGCGCGGTGGGTTGCGCGGCCTGTGCCAACAGCGGCTACCGGGGGCGTACCGGCATCCACGAGTTGTTCGTGGTGGACGATCGCGTGCGTACGCTGATCCATGAAGGGCAGGGTGAACCTGCCCTGCGCGAGGCGGCGCGGCGTGCCGGCATGCGGACCTTGCGTCAGGACGGCCAGCGTTGGATCGACAGCGGGGTGACCACGCTGGAAGAGATCCTGCGCGTCACCGGCGACGACTGAGGCTTGCATGGCGCTGTTCGACTACCAGGCCGCCAACGCGCAGGGCCGCATCGAGAAGGGCCAGCTGGACGCTGACAGCCCGCGCGGTGCGCGACAGGTGCTGCGCGGTCGTGGGCTGACACCCGTGCAGGTCAGCGTGGCGCGCAGTGCCGGCAGTGGCTGGGCTGCCCGGCGGCTGTCTGCCAGCGAGCTGGCCTGGGCCACGCGCCAGCTGGCCAGCCTGCTGGCCGCCAGCCTGCCGTTGGAAGGCGCCTTGAGTGCGGTGATCGAGCAGGCCGAACGCCCGCACGTGGCCCAGGCGCTCACCGCAGTACGCGCCGACGTGCGTGCCGGCCAGCGCCTGACCGTGGCGCTGGCAGCGCGGCCGCGCGATTTTCCGCCGATCTATCGGGCGCTGGTGGGCGCTGGTGAAGACTCTGGTGACCTGGCACGGGTGATGGAGCGCCTGGCCGACTACATCGAAGAACGCAATGCGCTGCAGGCCAAGGTACTGACCGCCTTCATCTATCCGGCGGCGATCAGCCTGGTGTCGGTGGCGATCGTGATCTTCCTGCTCAGCTACGTGGTGCCGCAGGTGGTGACCGCGTTCGTTCAGGCACGGCAGACGCTGCCGATGCTGACCCAGGTGATGCTGGCCGCCAGCGCGTTCGTACGCAGCTGGGGTGCGTGGGCAGGGCTGGGCATGGCTGCGCTGGTGGTGGCCTGGCGGCTGGCATTGCGGCGGCCGGAACTGCGCCTGCGCTGGGACGCGATGCTGCTGCGGGTCCCGATGGTCGGGCGCTTCGTGCTGGGTGTGAACAGTGCGCGCTTTGCCTCGACGCTGGCGATCCTGCTGGACGCCGGTGTGCCGCTGCTGCGTGCGCTCGAAGCGGCGCGGCAGACGCTTGGCAATGCGTTGCTGGCGCGCTGTGCCGATGATGTGGCTGCTCGCGTACGCGAAGGTGCGGCACTGGGTGCTGCGTTGAAGGTACAGAAGGTCTATCCGCCGATCCTGGTGCATCTGGTGGCCAGCGGCGAGAAGACCGGTTCGCTGGCGCCACTGCTCGAACGCGCCGCGCAGACGATCTCGCGCGAGATCGAGCGTCGCGCGATGGCGCTGACCGCACTGCTGGAACCGACCATGATCCTGGTGATGGGCGGCGTGGTGTTGACGATCGTGCTGGCCGTGCTGATGCCGATCATGGAAATGAACCAGCTGGTGCAGTGATGCGCAACGCGCATCACGGGTGGAGTCGACTGTCAGTCGACTGCTTCCCAAGCACACTTCGACAGGACCAGCGCTCCGTGCACCAGTCGACGCACAGTCGACTCTACCCGGTCGCCGTCTTCGATTCTCCACACAATCCTCCACACCTTTTTCCGATCTTCCACAGGTTTCTTAAGCGGCCTGTCATCGGCGCGGACCAGCATGGACACGTCGCCGCAGAGTGGGCTGGGAGGCCCTCGGCGGCAGCAGGCGTGTAGTGACCGTTCCTCCCTTGGTGTTTCCCTTCGCAGTAAACCCTTCAGGAGAAGATCATGAACAAGTGCAAGACCCTGGCCGCGCTGGTTGCCACCGCGCTGCTCGCCACCGTGGGCGCCGCCTCGGCGCAGACCGTGACCGGCGGCGGTGCCTCGTTGCCGGCCGACCTCTACAAGGGTTCGTCCGACAGCATCCTGCCGGCGAACTTCAGCTACGCCGTGACCGGTTCGGGCACCGGCAAGAAGGCCTTCCTGGAAAACAACTCGCTGCTGTTCTCGACCACCGGCACCGTGCACTTCGCCGGCAGCGATTCGGTACTGAGCGGCACCGAGCTGAACACCTACACCACCAACTTCAACCAGCCGACCAATGCCAACCGCTACGGCGCGCTGATCCAGGTGCCGTCGGTGGCCACCTCGGTCACCATCCCGTTCAACAAGGCCGGTTCGGCGGTGAACCTGAGCGTGGCGCAGATCTGCGGCGTGTTCTCGGGCGCGATCAGCGACTGGTCGACCATCGATGCCAACCGCAGCGGCCCGATCCAGGTGGTGTATCGCGCGGAAAGCAGCGGCACCAGCGAAATGTTCAGCCGCTTCCTGACCGCGGCCTGTGCCGCTGAGAATGCTGACACCTCGAAGCTGGTGGGCGGCAAGTTCGCCATCAAGTCGACCTTCGCCGACCTGTACAAGCGCGATGCCAACGGCAACCTGCCGGCGTTCCTGGTGGCCGCCCCGGCCACCGGCGGCACCTCGCTGTACAACACTGTCTACGCGGCTGAAGGCCGCATCGGCTACGTTGGCCCGGACGTGATCCCGAACCTGACCGATGCGACCAAGGTCGCCAAGGTCAAGGGCTTCTCGCCGGACCAGGTGAGCGTGCAGGCCACCCTGGACACCGTCGCTCCGCCGACCGGCACCGATGCAGAGAACCCCGCCAACTGGGTGCCGGTGTTCGGCAACCCGTCGGCCGGCTATCCGATCGCCGGGTACACCAACCTGGTGATCGGCCAGTGCTACAAGGATTCGAGCGTCGCCACCAGCCTGCGCGGCTTCCTGGCGCGCCACTATCCGGCGACCTACACCGTCGCGTATGAGAAGTCGATCACCGACCACGGCTTCATCCCGCTGACCAAGGCCTGGCGCGATGCGATCCGCAACCGTTTCGTGCTGGCCAGCAGCACTGCCGGCCTGAACAACCCCAGCACCTGCGCCGGCATCGGCCGTCCGCTGTAATCCGCAGCACGGGTTGAATCCTGCTTGACCCGACGCCGGCCTCTGGGCCGGCGTCGCCATTTCCGCGACGGTGCCGCTGTTGCAGCGTTTGGCTGTCGGCTTCGTCTCGCGTGAACCGTCTATCAGTGGCAGGGCATGCGTTGCGTGTGCCTCCCCGATCGTCGCCGCAGCTGCGGCCCACCAGGTTGATGAGGTTCCGATGTCGCACCCGCTCCCGTCCGCTGTTCATCCGACCGCGTCGATGCGCCGCAATCATCCGATGGCGTGGGCCATCGCGGTCGCACTGGGGAGCATGGTAGCCCCGGCCAGCCAGGCGCAGCAGGCGTTCACTCCGGGCTGGTTCGCCGAACGGGGTGCGGCCCAGGGCAGCGCGGCACAGAGTGGCCGGATGCCCAACGGCGTGCCGATCCAGTTCCAGTTGCCGGCCCAGCAGCAGGATGCGGCACGGCAGAAGCTGCAGCAGTCGATCGACAATCTTGGCACTGCGGCGCAGGCGATTGCCCTGCAGCAGCGCCTGCAGGAACAGGCCCGGCAGGCGCGCCGCGAGGCTGGCTTCATCGTCGCCGATGGCCTCGGCAAGGACGGCCTGAGCGTCGACCAGAACCCGCTGACCCGTGGCTGGCTCAATGCGCGCGACGCGATCCAGTCGCAGGGCAGCGACGGGAGGGTGCAGGTCACGGTAGAGCAGACCGCGGACAAGGCGATCCTGAACTGGGAGACCTTCAACATCGGCGGCAACACCACGCTGAATTTCCTGCAGAACCCTGACTGGGCCGTACTGAACCGCGTCAACGATCCGCAGGCGCGGCCCAGCCAGATCCTGGGCCAGCTGAAGGCCAGTGGCACGGTGTTCGTGGCCAACCGCAACGGCGTGGTGTTCGGCAACAACAGCCAGGTCAATGTACGCAATCTGCTGGCGGCTGCAGCACGGATCAGCGATGCGCAGTTCCGCGACAACGGCCTGTACAGCCCCGACGCCAGCAGCAGCGCGCTCAGCGATGCATTCGGCAAGGTGATGGTGGAGCGGGGCGCGCGCATCGCGACCCATGAGCCGACCAGTGCGACGCGCGGCGGTGGCTACGTGCTGCTGGCCGGGCACAGCGTGGACAACGCTGGCCAGATCGAAGCGCGCAAGGGCCAGGTGCAGCTCGCAGCAGGTGACAGTTTCGTGATCCGGCGCGGCGTGGGTACGGCCACCAACACCAGTTCCACCACCCGCGGCAATGAAATCGCGCCGCGCTTCATCGCTGGCAGCACGGCTGGCAGCGTGCGCAATACCGGTCTGCTGCGCGCACTCGAGGGTGACGTGACCCTGGCCGGACGCAGCGTCGAGCAGGCCGGTGTGGCCGTGGCCAGCACCACGCTTGCACAGCGCGGCACCGTGCATCTTCTGGCCTCGGCCAGTGATGCAGGCAGCAGCGTCACGCTTGCTGACGGAGCCACCACGGCGGTGCTGATCGAGGACGATGGCAAGACCACGGTGCTGGATACGCAGCGCGACGCTCTAATCAAGGAATCGGCCGAGCAGGACGCGATCCGCGCTGGCGCGCGTTCGGCAACCTTCGACAATCTGTCCCAGCACAATGATCGCCGGGACCAGTCGCGGGTGGAGATCGTCTCGGGTGGCAACATCCATTTCAGCGCGGATTCGCTGACGGTTGCCACGGGCGGCCAGATCATCGCCGATGCGGCGGCCCGTAGCTACGTGGACGATGCCGCGCGCGTGGACGTGTCCGGCGCAGTGGGCGTGCAGGTGTCGATGGAGAGCAACAATGTCCAGGTCAAGGTGCAGGGCAACGAACTGCGCGATGCCCTGGACAACCGCGACAGCGGCAAGCTGACCAGCAGCGAAGTCTGGGTCGACCGCCGCAGGCTGGTCCACGTTCCGGCCGGTACCGGGGGCTACGAGGGTGAGCGCTGGTACGCCGCAGGCGGCTTGCTGGAAGTGGGGGGCTACCTCGACAACCAGGGTCACTCGATCGGCGAATGGGCTGCGCAGGGAGGCACCGTCCTGCTGGGCGGCAGGGAAGTGATCACGCAGGGTGGCTCACGCATCAACCTTGCCGGCGGCAGCCTGGATGTGCAGAGCGGCGTGGTCCGGCAGAGCTGGGTGCGCGGCGTTGATGGCCAGGTCTACCGTCTTGATGAGGCGCCAGCGGAGATGCTGTTCGATGGCCTGTACAGCGGCCATGAAGTGAAGCAGGAACGCTGGGGCATCACCGAGACCTTCCGTGATCCGATCGTATTCGCGGCGCGGCGGGTCGATAACGGGTACACGGTCGGCCGCGATGCAGGACGGCTGATCGTCTCCGCACCGACCGCGGTGCTGGATGGAAAGGTTGAGACTGCCACCTTCCAGGGCGCGCAGCAGAACCGCAGGCCGGATGCCGCGCTGGATGGCTATGCACAGGCGCAGACGGCGGTCGCGCGCAATGCGCAGTTGTACCTGGGGCGCTACGACGGCCAGGGCCGCAGTGGTGTGTTCGGCTCGGATGTGCGCCTGGGTGACAAGGCTCCGACGAAGACGGCGTGGTCGCTGGCGGCTCCGGTCAACGAGGAGCGGCGTGACACGGTGTGGCTGGATATCGCAGAGCTGAGTGCCCAGCAGTGGGGGCGGATCGACCTGGCGACCGCCGATCGCATCCGCATCGACGGCAGCCTTCGGCTTCAGGCCGGCGGGCAGCTCAACCTGACCGGCAGCGAGGTGGAGCTGGCAGGCGACATCGGCATTGCCGGCGGCCAGTTGTCGGCGGGCAACCTGCTGGATGTCCAGGGCCGGCCGACGGCGCTGCTGCACGATGGCCGCGCCCGCACCGTCATTGCCGACGGCACGCGGATCGACCTCTCCGGCGAATGGAGCAACGCCTCACTGGCGATGCCGCGCGACGCGAGCGGTGCCTGGACGGATGGCGGCCGCCTGAGCCTGGGCAACAGTCATGACGTGGCCGTGGGCGCCAAGGCAACGGTTGAGGTCGAGGCCGGTGCTGCGCTGGACCTGCGCGGCAAGGCCCATATCGGCAAAGGCGGCAGCGTCAGCCTGCAGGCGAACAGCAGTACGGTGACGACCGACGGCAGTGGCCGGGTGCAACTGGGTGAGGGAAGCCGGTTCAGTGGTCGAGGACAGGGCGGTGGTTCTTTCTCGCTGGGGACCGGTGGCCAGGTGCGGGTGGGCGATGCGGACCTGGCGGGCGCGTCGCTGCGACTGGACCCCGGCCTGTTCGGCAGTGGCTTCGCGCAGTACGACATCAATGGCCACCACGGCGTGGAGGTGGCCGATGGCGCGCGGCTGGTCGCTGCCCTGCCAGGCCTGCGCCTGACCCAGGACGCGCGGATGGCGACCGACCGGGCGTCCGCACTGGCGGCGTGGGACGCGCCGCTGTACAGCGCCGATCCGTCGAGCGGGCGCGTCAGCCAGCGCGCGGGTGCGAGCGTCAGCCTGCGTTCGGAGCGCAACAGCGTGGGCGGTGACCTGCGGGTCGGCAAGGATGCACTGGTGGCGGTCGATCCAGGGCAGACGATCTCGCTGCTTGGTGCGGGCAACATCGATGTTGAAGGCACGCTGCGCGCGAAGGGCGGACGCATCCTGATCGACGATGTGCGCCCGGAGAACGCGCTGTACGCCGGGCAGCGCACCGAACGCACCTGGCGTTTCGCCGAAGGCGCGCTGCTGGATGCCGATGCAGACGCGATTTCGCTGCCCGATTCCAGCGGCCGTCTGCGCGGGCAGGTGCGCGCGGGTGGACGCATCGAGATTGGCGGGGCGCTGGACTGGGAGACCACAGCGTTCGTCGACAACCGACCACCGGAAGCCTTCGTGGTGGTCGAACGCGGTGCGCGCCTGCAGGCGCGGGGTGCGTCGGCCGAGCTGGACGTCGATGGCCAGGGCCGCGTGCGCGTGGACAGCGATGGCGGGCAGATCGTGCTGCGCTCGGCCAATGCGCTGTACCTGGACGGCGGGATGGACGCGGCCGCCGGTGGTGCCGGCGCACGCGGCGGCACCCTGGGGTTGGCCTTTGGCGGCAGCATCCATGCACGTGGCGCCAGCGAGGAGGTACTGCGGTCACGTGCGATCACCCTCAGCCAGCACAGCGCACCGGGGCAGCCACTGCCGGCCACATTGGAGTATGGCCACGCCGCGTTGTCGGTCGAGCAGCTGCAGGCTGGCGGTTTCGACAATCTGTCCGTGTTCGGTGACATCCGCGCGGTCGGCGACGTCGACCTGCGCCTGGCCCAGAGCCTGCGCATCCACGGCCAGGGTACTTCGAGCCTGGGCATGGCCATGGATGCCGGGCCATCGTCGGGGCTGCGACTGAGTGCGCCCTACGTTCGCCTGGCGCAGGCACGCTGGCGCCAGATGCCGGGCGAGAACCTGCAGGGCACCGCCGCGGTCGCTTCGTCCGGGCCGGAAGATCACGCGCTGGCGGTGCAGGCCGGGCTGATCGACATCCGCGACGTCACCTGGCTGTCGGGTTTCAAGCATGTGGCGCTGGAAAGCCGCAGTGACGTGCGCCTGACCAACGGCATTGCCAGCAGTGGCAACACCAGCGCGTTGATGACGGCTGGTTCGATGGACGTGACCGCTGCGCGCCTGTATCCCACCACAGGCGCGGTCGGCACGCTGGTGGCCGGCGCGTCGGCGCAGACCGTGCAGACCGCTGATTACTGGTCCGATCCGGATGCCGTGCTGCGCATCCACGGCACCGGTGCGGCCACGAAGCCGGCGCCGGAATCGGCGCTGGGTACGCTTCGCCTGGTGGCCGCCACGGTGCAGCAGGGCGGCAACGTACAGGCGCCGATGGGCACGCTGCAGCTGGGTGGCCTGATACAGAACGGAACCGTCGGCAGCCGGGTGGAACTGCTGCCAGGCAGCGTAACTTCGACCAGCGGCGCCGGCTTGTCGCTGCCCTATGGTGGCACCGTCGATGGTGTTGACTGGCGGGTCGGTACGCGCAGCCTGGGATCGCTGACGCCAGCCGGCATCTCCTCGATGGGGGTGACACTGAAGGCCAACGAGATCGAGGTGGCGCCGGGGGCCCTGCTGGACATGTCCGGCGGTGGTGAGTTGACCGGCGCCGCCTTCGTGTCAGGACGCGGTGGCTCTGTCGACGTCCTGCGTACGGCGTTGGCCGACGCCAACCCGCGCTACGGGTTCAGTGCGTCGGGCAACCCGGTGTACGCGATCGTACCGGGACGCGCCGGGGCGTTCGCCCCCAGTGGCGAAGAAGGGTTCGCAGCTCCGGCGGTGGGCCAGCAGATCACCGTGCCGGCTGGCGTGCCCGGCCTGGCGGCCGGCACCTACACGCTGATGCCGGCAAGCTATGCGCTGCAGCCCGGCGCATTCCGGGTGGAGCTGGGCGCCACCGGCACCTCCGGCATCGTGCAACCGATTGCGACCGGCACCGGCACCTGGCGTGTGTCCGGGCAGCAGCGCACGGCGCTGGGCGCGGCAATCTCGCCGTTGCTCACCGACATCCTGCTGACTCCCGCGGCCGTGGTACGCCGGCACTCGGGCTACAACGAAACCTCCTACAACAGCTTCGCGCAATCGGTAGCTGACCGCCGCGGCGAGTCGCGTGGCTGGCAGACCATCGATGCGCTCGGGTTGACCCTTGCGCTGGGCGAAGGTGCAGGTCGTGCAGACACGCCTGCCATCCACTTCGCCGGCACCGCGCGGTTCGCGGCTGCCACCGACAAGGGGCGTGGTGGCACGCTGGCAGCCACGTTGGCGAGCCCGGCGGTCGGTTCGCTGGAGATCGTCGATGGCACCACGCAATCGCAGGCGAGTGATCGCGGCGCCACCTTCAGCGACGACGCGCTCAATGCCTTCCTGCCGGCGCGGATGATGATCGGCGGGCAGTTCAACCAGGAGGCCTCGCAGGTGGCGGTGACCGGCCAGGCGCGCAGCGTGGCGATCCGTTCCGGCGTCACCTTGAACGCACCGGAAGTGCTGGTGGCAGCGGCCTCCGGTGGCAGTGGCGTGCTGGTCGAGGCCGGTGCGACCCTCGATACACTGCCGTTCGCATCCGCCAACGCGAATGCCAGCGCGACGCTGCCTTACCAGGTCTCCGGCGGCCTGCTGGCGGTGTCCAACCAGCGCCTGAACCTGATCACCGGCACCACCGGGGTGGAGGCCGGTCCGGTGGCGATCGACATCGGCGGATGCCAGGCGGCGTGCGACGGCCAGACGCGGCTGGTTTCCGATGGCAGCATCGCGGTAGCGACCGATGGCGCGCTGCAGATGCGCGACTCGGCCAGCTATGGCACCCGCCAGCTCGGCCTGAGCATGGCGGCGCTGAACCTCGGCAGTGCCGAAGCGATCGCCCAGGCCGCTGCGGCCGGGGCGCTGCCCAGTGGCATGACCATGAACCAGTCCGTGCTGCAACAACTGCTGCGCGGCAATGATGCGACCGGCGCGCCGGCGCTGGACACGTTGAGTCTGGTCGCGCGGGAGTCTGTCAACGTGTTCGGCAGCGTCGACCTGGATGCGCGCGACAGTGCCACCGGCCGCAGTGGCCTGCAGACGCTTGTGCTCGGTGCGCAGGCCATCCGCGGCTACGGTGCGGCGACCGACCGCGCGCGCATCCTGGTGGACACGCTGGTCTGGGACGGCTCATTGGCGGCGGGCCAGGCGCCGGGCAGCGACGCGACGGTGCCGCCGGCCGATCCGATGGTGGACCGGCTCGGGGCCGGGCAACTGGACATCGTCACCCGGCAGCTGCAGCTGGGGCGGGCGCCATTCAGCCGTCCCAGCTCTGAAGTACCTGCGAACCGGCAGGTGCTCGGCTTCAGTGCGCTGAACCTGAGGGCTTCGGAGCAGCTGTCGTTCTCCGCGCAGGGCACGCTGGACGTATTCCAGCAGCGTGGCGACTATCTGGCCGACAAGGGGTGGCAGTACAGCGGAGGCAACCTGGGTATCGATACACCGCTGTTGGCCGCCGATCCCGCCGCGCAGCTGCGCGTGCGCACCGGCGGCGACTTCCGCCTGCAGGGGGGCGCCGGCAAGACGGGTGGCGATGCACTGGGCAGTGAGTTGAGCATCGACGCCAACCGGATCGCGCTGGACAGCACGGTCGCGCTGGCGTCTGGACGGCTGTCGGCGAACGCACGCCAGGGCATCACGCTTGGCAGCCGGGCCGAGTTGGATCTGGCCGGACGCAAGGTCTCGCTGTACGACGTG
The DNA here is from genome assembly GCF_004795795.1 of Stenotrophomonas sp. PAMC25021. Lineage (NCBI taxonomy): Bacteria > Pseudomonadati > Pseudomonadota > Gammaproteobacteria > Lysobacterales > Lysobacteraceae > Stenotrophomonas > Stenotrophomonas sp. PAMC25021. Next base: position 4,122,579 of record NZ_CP039255.1, read on the forward strand.
GACAAGTTCAGCTGGGGCGGCGATGTCCTGCTGTCCAGCGACACGGGTGACATCCGCGCCGATGCGGCCTCCCGCATCGATGTTTCCGCACGCAACAACCGCGGCGGACGCCTGACGGTCACCGCAATGGCCGGCCGAGCCGATCTGGCCGGTGTTCTGCAGGGTGCCGCCACTGGTCGCTACGATGCCGGTGGCACGCTGGTGCCCTACGACGGTGGCGAACTGGTGGTGCGGGCACGCCAGCTGCAGGACTTCGCCGGCCTCAACCAGCGATTGACCGCCGGCGGCGTCGTCGGCGGTCGCAGCTTCCAGATCGGTGAGGGCGATCTGCGGATCGGCGACGAAGTGAAGGCGCGCCGGGTCGATATCAGCGTCGACGCGGGCAGCCTGACCGTGGCCGGCCGCATCGATGCCAGCGGCGAGCAGGTCGGCAGCATCCGCCTGTACGCCCGCGATCAGTTGCAGGTGGACGGCACGCTGGACGCGCACGGTACCGGCCTGCGCGTGGACAGCCATGGCAAGATCATCGACAGTCCAAACCGGGCCACCATCACGCTGGGCAGCGCCGAAGGTGCCGTCGGCCTGGGCAGCGCGGCGCAGCTGGACCTGCGTGCGGGCAGCGACGTTACCGTCGGTGGACGTCCTGGCCAGAACGATGGCACCCCGCGCGGCACGCTGAAGATCGATGTGCCGCGGCTGGGCAGCAACGACGCGGCGATTGCCGCGGCCACCGGCCTGCGCATCGATGGCGCGGCCGACATCCAGCTCAATGGTGTTCGCCGCTACGACGATGCGCCCCTGGCAACCACCGCTGACGTGCGCGGCAACCGCGCGCAGCTGGTCACCCAGCAGTGGCTGGACCGGGTGGTCGATCCGCACAGCGTGGCCTGGATCGATGGTGCGCTGGGCAACGCGGATCTGCAGCAGCGCACGCGGGCGCTGGGCGATGTCCGCCTTCGTCCCGGCGTGCAGGTGCTGGCGCGGCGCAGCGACGCCAACCCGGACGGCGACCTGACCATCGCCGGCGACATCGATCTGTCCGGCTACCGTTACGGCCCCGATGCCAACCGCGCCGATCCATCGCGGCGTGGCTTCGGCGAATCGGCCTCGCTGGTGCTGCGCGCCGAAGGCAACATCAACGTCTACGGCAGCATCAACGATGGGTTCGCAGCGCCGCCGTCCACGCCGGATGAGGGCGGCTGGCAGCTGTACGAGGGCCGCAATGGCAGCGCGGGGCACACCCCCTTTGGCGGTGGGCTGGTGGTGCCGGTGGACGGAGTGAAGCTGCAGCCCGGCACCGAGTTCCAAGCCGGCACCCGCCTGAACTATGACGTGCCGGTCGAATCGGTAACGCTTCCGGTCGGTACCGTGCTGCCCGCGCCGATGGTGATCTCGCAGAACCTGCGGCTGCCTGCAGGCACGGTGCTGGGTGCGGCGGTGACCACCGACTCCGGGCAGACGCTGGCCGCGGGCACCGTGCTGCAGGAGCCGCTGATGCTGGCGGCCGGTGCGCGGCTGGGAGCCGGCTTCCGCCTGCGCAGTGCGGTACAGATGGCGGCACAGGAGTGGCCCGCCGGCGCGGTGCTGCCGGTTGCGCTGCGCCTGGCACGCGAAGTCGCGCTCAAGGTGGGCGCGTACATCCCGTCGTTGACCAAGGTGGAGCTGCCCGGCGACGCGCCGGTGAATCTGAGGCCGGCCGATGCCGGCGGCAACCAGGGGCGCAACTGGGCGCTGGCGCCGATGCTGGCCGAGGGCACCACCTCCTGGGACCTGACCGTTGTTGCCGGCGCCGATGCCGGGGCAGCCGACCCACGCAGCCGGCGCTGGGGCAGCGATGGCAGCGTGGTGCTGGCCGATACCCACCAGGGCTCGATCGGCACGGTCAAGACGGAAATCATCTGGGTGGGGGATCGCGCGTTGACCGAGCAGGCATCGTTGGACTGGATCGGCGACACCTCCTATGCAGGCCGTCCGATCGCGGAGCTGGCCGACATGTTCGGCTTCACCGAAGACGAGTTCTGCGCGATGTCGGCCGACTACTGCGGCCCGGCACCCCGCCAGGTGGCCGCGCAGGGCTCGCTGGATTACTGGGGCGACGAGTCCTACGCAGGCACTCCTGCGAAGGACTTCGCCGCGATGTTTGGCATGACCGAAGACGAGTTCTGCAGCACCGCGCCCACCTACTGCGCCGGCGGCGGCACGCAGACCGAAGTGACCACTTACGGCAAGCGCGCAGGCACGCCGGCGTGGAGCGTACTGCGCACCGGCAGGGGCGACATGGAACTGCTCGCGGCCGCTGACGTCGTGATGAAGTCAGGCTTTGGCGTCTACACCGCCGGCACTCCCGCCGCGCTGGGTGGGGGCCGCGACGCTGCCTTCAATTCGCCCCGTGCAGCGGCCCCTTGGAACACCGCAGTGCTGGGGCCGAACCTGGTGCCGGGCAGCTATGACGCCGCGATGGCAGGCTACCAGGCCTGGTATCCGGATCATGGTGGCAACCTGCGCGTCGAAGCCGGACGCGATATCGTCGGCGACGCCTGGACCGCGCGCGCAGAGTCGGGCAGCAGCGATCGCGACTGGGCGCTGTACTCCAGTGCCGCGGTCGGCAACTGGCTGTGGCGGCAGGGTACCGGCGGCACCACTGGGGTCGAGCCGGTGCCGACCAGCTGGTGGGTGAACTTTGGCGCCTACACCAACGTGTCCGCTGCCGCCGGCGCTTCTCCACGGATGGTTGGTTTCACCGGCTTCGGCACATTGGGCGGGGGCAACCTGACGCTGGAGGCCGGGCGTGACGCCGGCGTGCGCGATGCGATAGGTGACGCGTTGGTGTCGACGATCGCACCGCGCTCGGGTGCGATCATTGCTGCGGTGGGATCGACCGGCCGGGTCAGCGATGGCCAGCTGCACCTGACCGGCGGCGGCGACCTGCAGCTGCGTATCGGTGGCGCGCTGAATCCGAACCTGCAGGCGACGATCTCCAGCCTCAACCCCTCCAGGGCGGGACAGAATCTCGACCTCAACGGTACCTTCAGCAACCTGCGTGGGAGCCTGCAGCTCGATGCGGGGCGCATCGGTGCAATGGGCGTCACCCTGGAAAGCTACGCGACGCTGGGTAAGCAGCGGGCGGCAGACCTGTTTGCGCCTGACGCCGCCCGCGCGATGGGCGGGCCGGTGCTGGTGCTGGGCGACGCCGCCGCGCAGCTGCAGGCGCGGGGCGATGTGGTGCTCGGCGGCGTCGCCGATGCCGGCCGGGTTCCGCTGGCCAACTACAGCGCGGTGCTGCAGGATGACGGCGCGCGCGCTGCAGGCAGTACGTGGTTCTCCCTGTGGACCGCCAACACGGCCGTGGATCTGTTCAGTGCCGGTGGTGACCTCGCGCCAGGCCTCGCCGGGCCGGAAAACGTGACGGGCAGCAATCTGTGGCGGGAGCAGGTCCAGCTTGTTGTGCGTGGCGGCGATGATCTGCTGAATTACTGGCTCTATCCTTCGCGCTTCAGCGCCATTGCTGCGCAGGGTGACATCAAGCTGGACCGGATCAGCACCACGCCGGGGACGCAGGATGTGATTCTGCTGGCACCCTCGGCGACAGGACGGCTGGACGTCCTGGCCGGCGGAGGCATCTTCGCCCAGCCTGGCGCGACCCAGATCGCGCGCTCGGCCAGTGACGCGCGCCTGCCGGGACCCTTCGACCCGGCATTCATGGCCGAGCAGGGGGATTCCGCAGGCAATGTGACCCGCTCGCGGCACAACCTGTCCGTCGACGGCAACACGGCATCGCCGGCGGGGTCGCTTCCACTGTTCGCATTCGGTCCGAATACGCCGCTGTCCACTGTGTCTGCGGCACTGGCGCCCAGCCGCTTCTACGCGGTGCAGGGCGACATCATGGGTCTGGCCACCGGCGCCCAGCGCACGCTGAATGTCAACGCGGGGCAGCGCACGCAGCTGAACTGGTTCGAGGCCGCCGGCGCCGTGCAACTGCGGGCAGGCCGGGACATCCTCGGGGTGTCGATGACCGCGTTGAACACCGCGCCCACCGACATCACGGTGGCGGCGGCGGGCCGCGACATCGTGCATCTGAACGCGACCATCGCTGGCCCCGGCAACACCGAGATCAGTGCCGGCCGCCAGCTGCGCCAGGAGGATGCGGGCAGCATCGCCAGCCTCGGTGGCATCGTGCAGGGCGACACCCGTCCCGGCGCCAGCATCGCGCTGACGGCCGGCAACCAGCAGATCGATTTCGCGGCCCTGCGTGCACGCTATCTGGACCCTGCCAACCTTGCCAATCCCGCGCAATCGCTTGCGTCGCAGCCGGGCAAGGCAGCCAAGGTGTACGACCAGGAACTGAAGCAGTGGCTGCAGCGACGCTTCGGCGTGGCGGCCGAGGGCGACGGGGCGCTGGCCGCGTTCGATGCGCTGCCGCAGGAACAGCAGCGCATCTTCCTGCGCCAGGTCTATTACGCCGAGCTGCGCGAAGGTGGACGGGAATATACCGATGCAGAAGGGCCCCGCTTCGGCTCCTACCTGCGTGGGCGCGAAGCCATCGCCACGCTGATGCCGGACAGGAATGCGGCCGGTGCGACGATCGACCGTACCGGCGATATCGTGATGTACGGTGGCTCCGGCGTGCGTACCGAGGCGGGCGGCAACATCGAGCTGATGGCACCGGGTGGGCAGATCGTGATCGGTGTGCAGGGCGTGGTGCCACCTGCCAGCGCCGGCCTTGTCACCCAGGGGCAAGGCGATATCCGGCTGTTCAGCCAGGACAGCGTGCTGCTGGGCCTGTCGCGGGTGATGACCACCTTCGGCGGCGACATCCTGGCGTGGTCGGAGCAGGGTGACATCAACGCCGGTCGTGGTTCGCGGACGACGTTGCTGTACACGCCACCGCGCCGCGTCTATGACGGCTGGGGCAATGTAATCCTGTCGCCGCAGGCCCCGGCCAGCGGTGCCGGCATCGCGACCTTGAACCCCATTGCCGAAGTATCGCCGGGCGACGTCGACCTGATCGCACCGCTTGGCTCCATCGATGCGGGCGAGGCCGGTATCCGCGTCTCGGGCAACATCAACCTGGCCGCACTGCAGGTGCTCAACGCGGCCAACATCCAGGTGCAGGGCGAGAGCAAGGGCCTGCCGGTGCTGGCATCGGTGAACGTCAATGCGCTGGCCTCGGCCAGTGCGGCAGCCAACAGCGCCAGCCAGGCGGCACAGGATGTGATGCGCAAGAGCCAGGACGAGGCACGGCGCAACCAGCCGTCGGTGATCAGCGTGCAGATTCTGGGCTTCGGCAGTGGTACCAGCAGCATCGACCCGCCGGCGCGTGGCAACACTGCCAACAGCGGTTATGACGCCAACAGTGCCTTCCAGTTCCCGCAGGCAAGTCGCGACGAGGGCACGCAGCGCCGGTAGGTGCCGACCTTGGTCGGCACACGTTGCTGCCCACCAAGGTCGGCAATAGATCCACGCCATGCGTGGATGCGACCGGGCCGAAAGAACGAACAGCATCGGGCCAGCCGCCACGGAACGGCAGCGGCCCCAGCCAGGATGGCACGGACGGCAGGGAGCGGCCATCAGCGGTGAGGACCACCGACACGGCGCCGCCGGGCGCAGGAGCGCGCCCGGCGGCAGGCTCGGCAGTAGGTCCACGGCATGCGCGGATGCCCGGACCAGCCTCAGTGCCGACCAACGGTCGGCACCCACCAGGGCAGGCCGGGCAGTAGAAGCCGCTCGGCAGTAGATCCACGCCATGCGTGGATGCGGTGCCACGAACGAACCCTAAAGCTCCAGTACCCGCCGGTAGCCCAGCGGTCCACGCCCGTCACGCAGGCCCAGCCGCAGTTCCAGCCCGGTGGCCGGCAGCACCTCGCCCTCGCTCGGCAGCATCGCCCAGCCGGCCCCGGGCTGCCAGGCGCGCACCTCGAACCGCTGCACATCCTTTGCCACTGCAATGCCTTCCGAAGGAACCGGCGCGGGCAGGGGATAGCGGTCCGTCGCCGTACCGCTGGCGCGCCATAGCGTGTTGCCTTGCCGCCACCAGCGCACCCGCTGCCAGCGCAGCCCATCACTGTCGACGCTGCGGGTGATCTCCAGCGCAAAGCTTCCATCCGGATGCCGTTCGCTCACCAGTGAAGGGGGTAGCAGGCGCTGAGGCTGATCCGCCGGGCGCACCGCGCCGTTCATCAGCGCATCGTCGGCACGCATCTCGATATCGCGCTGGAACTGCTGCAGCACGCGCAGTGCCGTCGTGGTCTCGGCATCGGCCCGGCGCAGGCGCTGGTCGCTGCTGGCCACGCTGTCGAGCGCTCGCCAGCAGATCAGCGCCAGCACGCCCATGATGGTGATCGCGATCATCACCTCGATAAGGGTGAAGCCTGCTGCGGTATGCTTCATTGCGCCGCGGTCCACGGCAGCTGCATCCGCGCCAGCGACTGCCGCGGTGCATCTTCGGCAGCCACGCTGAGTTCCAGTTGCGGCTGTCCGTCACTCCCCGTGCCGATATGCTGCAGCACCAGGAAACTGCTTCGCCCCTGCACGCAGCGCAGTCGTGCATCCTGCGGCGGCTGCCCGGCCAGGCGCAGCTCCTGCCAGCGGTCCTGCGCGCACAGCAGCGCCAGGCGACGGTCGCGCAGGCGTGACTGATCGTCGGTGGCCACCGCGACCGAGCGCATGACCGCAGCCAGCGCAATCGAAACGATCGCCAGTGCGATCAGCACTTCGATCAAGGTGAATCCGCGCATGTTCCGCTTCACTGCACGACCTGCAACTGTCCGCTGCCATCGTCACGAAGACGCAGCTGGCGGCCCTGCAACGACAACGTCAGTTCCCATGCCACGCCGATCCACTCCGGGCTCAGTTCAACCGGGGTGGCCGGCTGCACCACGATGCCGGCCGTTTGCCATGACTGTGGGCGCAGCAGGTCGTCGCGTTGCACGTCCACCCAGCGGGTGCCTTCGCGCCTGCTGAACCGGTAGCCGGCGGCGTCGGCCTGCCAGCGCAGGGGGCGGCCATCGATGCGGGCCTCGTCGCGCGCCACCTGCAGGCGCTGCGCCAGTCGTTCGGCCTCCTGCCGCAGCTGGCGCGCGGGGTCGAGCAGGCTGCCCAGGCCCAGGCCGATGCCCGCCGTGCAGATGCCGATGATCACCAGCACCACCATCAGTTCCAGCAGGGTGAAACCACGCGGCACGTGCTGCATCGACGTTGCCTCCTGTCCAGGTCGATGCCTGCCAGCGTAGGCCCGCATGATGAAACAAAAGCGTCAGCGGCGGCTGCTAGCGTGGGCGGACACGAACGTGGCGATGGTGCGGAACATGGATGGCAGGCGCTGGGATCGCAATCGGATGTTGACCCTGCTGGCGGCCACCCTGCTGCTGGCGGTGGTGGCCTATTGGAGCGTCACCCTGTCTGCGGTGGCGCCTGCGGCGGCGGCCAGCGAAGCGCATGCCGATGCGCCGGCGCGGCCGCTGTTCGATGCGGTGGCCAGTCTGCCGCTGGTGCGGCTGCTGTCGCCCGGTGCGGTGCAGACCGAGGTGGTCGTGCTGGGTGTGATGGCGGGTGACCACGCGCCCCTGGCCCTGTTGTCGGTGGATGGACGCCCGCCGGAGGCTTACGCGCCCGGCCAGCGGCTGGGGCCCTGTACGGTGCTGGCCAGCATCAGCGCCAACGCGGTGGAACTGAACCAGGCTGGGCAATCGCGCAGCCTGCCGGTGCCCGCGCTGCCACCGGTGCCGAACGATGGCATCGTGCCGGCCGCTCCGCAGGGCGGCGCTCGGTAGAGCCGAGCCCGCGCTCGGCTGCCTCTGCATGGCCGTTGAAAGGTGTGCAGGCGCAGCCGGGCGTGGGCTCGGCTCTGCAGATGCATGGGTTCATCGCGCCGGACGCTGCGGTACCACGGACCGCCCGAAGGCATCGCCCATGCGTTGCCGCGTGCCTTCCAGGTTGTACTGCATCAGCTGGTTGCCGGGCTGCCGCATCAGGCGTTCGGCATCCGGCAGCGCCGCTGACTTCGCCGATTTCGGCGCCGGCGCCAGCCTGCGTTGCAGGCATTCCCACGCCGGGATGCGCTCGCCGTTGACCTGTACTTCGATGCACGGCGCAGCACCGTCCTGCTTCTTCGCCTCTCCGGCCCAGGCCGATGGCAACGCCAGCAACAAGGCAAGGGCGAGGGCAGGGCGAAGGCCCGTCTTCAATGGCTCACTCATCTCGAATCTCCTGCAACAACCGACGCTCTGCAATGAAGACGTGTGGCGAGGGCAGTCTACGCCGGCGAGTGCTCTGGCGCTATCACAAGATGACAGTGCTGTCACAAAACTGGTGGCGGTTTTGACGCGACGTGCACGTCCTGTTGGTAGACCCACGCGCCGCTCCCTGGCCACTCCCTCCGATACGACGCGATGCCTTCGATGACTCCTGTTCCGTGCCGAGCCGTCCGCTTTCCGTTGCGCCTGCATCCGCTGGTGCTGGCGCTGGCCGCGATGCCGCTGCCATTGTTCGCGCAGGAGGCAGCGCCTGCGCCCAGCGTGAACATCAATGAATACATCGTGCGCGGCAACACCGTGCTCGATCCGCGTCAGATCGAACGGGCGGTAGAGCCGTTCCTCGGCCCGGGCAGGACCCTGGCCGATGTCGAGAAGGCGCGCGATGCGGTCCACGCGCTGTACCAGCAGGCGGGCTACCAGTCGGTCTACGTCGAACTCCCCGAGCAGCAGGTCAGTGGCGGCGTGGTGCTGCTGAAGGTGCAGCAGACGCCGATCGGCCAGCTGCGCGTGGTCGGCACCCGCCACGAATCGCCCGACCGCATACGCGATCGCGTACCGGCACTGGCCGAGGGCAAGGTGCCGGACTTCGACCAGGCCCAGAAGGAACTGACCGCACTGAACGAAGGCGGGCGTCGCCAGGTGATGCCGCTGGTGCGCGAAGGCCAGGTGCCGGGCACGATGGATGTGGACCTGCAGGTCGAGGAGAAGTCGCCGTGGCGTGCCAGCGCGTCACTCAACAACGACCACAGTGCCGACACCGAGAAGCTGCGCCTGAGTGCGTCGCTGGCCTACGACAACCTGTGGAAGCGCGGGCACAGCGCCAACATCGGCGTGTACCTGGCGCCGGAAGATACAAAGCAGGCCAAGGTGTTCTCGGCCTCGTACACGATGCCGTTCGAAGGCACGCCGTGGAGCCTGGAAGCCTCCGGCTACAGATCCGACAGCCGCGTGTTGAATGCAGGCGGGCAGGTCGGTACCGGCACCGGCACCAACGTGATCGGCAACGGCCATTCGATCGGCCTCAAGCTCAACTACCGCCTTGCCGGCAGCAGCCAGTGGTGGCGCCAGCTCAGTCTCGGTGTGGATTTCAAGGACACCGAGGAAGACACGCAGATGGGCAAGGACAGCCTGAAGACACCGTTGAAGTATGCGCCGATCACCCTGGCCTTCGTCGGCGTGCGCCAAGGCGAGCAGGATCAGCTGAGCATCAACACCCAGCTGGTGGCCGGTACCCGCCGCCTGTTCGGTTACGGCAGCGACGCCACCGCGTTCGGGCAGAAGCGCTACTGGGCTGATCCGAGCTTCGTGGCCGTCAAGGCCGACGTGGCCAACACCCACACCTTCAGCAATGACTGGCAGTGGTATGCGCGTGGCTCGCTGCAGGTAACCGATGCGCCACTGGTGTCGGCCGAGCAGTTCGCTGCTGGCGGCATGTACACCGTGCGTGGCTACCTGTCGGCCGAGGCGATCGGCGACTACGGCGGCCTGGCCAGCCTGGAATGGCGCACCCCGGCGTGGTCGCTGTGGAGCGGCACCGATCTGCGTGTCTACAGCTTCGCCGACGCGGCCTACCTGCGCCTGCGCCGGCCGCTGCCCGAGCAGCGTGACAAGTACAACCTGGCCTCGGTCGGCCTGGGCACGCAGCTGCGCCTGGGTGAACACCTGCAACTGCGCCTGGACTACGCCTGGCCTTATGCCGATGGCCCGGTCACGCGCAAGGACGACCCGCGCCTGCATTTCAACATCAGCACCAGCTACTGACCCTTCCCTTGAACATGCGTTCTCCGGAGACCCTTCGCATGGACCGTTTGCTTTCCCGAGTATTGCTGCTGCTGGCCGCGCTGGTTGCGTTGCCGGCGGCTGCGGCCGATGCCAATTGGTGGCAGGCCGAATGGAAATACCGCAAGCCGATCACCGTCGACGCCGGCCCGCAGGGCGCGGGCCTGGCCGGTGACCCGGGCCGCACGCCACTGCTGCTGCGGCTGCATACCGGCAACTTCGGCTTCGACGGCACCCAGGATGCGGGCAACGACCTTCGCTTCGTCTCGGGTGATGGCCGTACCGTGCTGGCCCACCAGATCGAGCAGTTCGATCCCACGCTGGGCCTGGCCCTGGTCTGGGTGGACCTGCCGGCGGTCAGTGCCGCCGCGCCGCAGACCATCTGGATGTACTACGGCAATGAAAAAGCCCCGGCCAGCGGCAACGGCCAGCAGGTGTTCGATCCGGACTACACGCTGGTCTACCACTTTGCCGAGGCCAATGCGCCGGCACGCGACACCACCGCCTATGGCAACAATGCCGGTGCGGTGGTGCCGCCGTCGGAAGGCGCGGTGATCGGCCGCGGCGTGCAGCTGGGCGCCGGCCCGCTGCCGCTGCCGGCCAGCGCGTCGCTGGCGCAGGAAGCGGGCGCGCCGCTCACCGTTTCGGCCTGGATCAAGCCGGGCAGCAACAATGCGGCTCAAGCCATCTACGCCCGCCGTGATGGTGCTTCCGAACTGGTGCTGGGTATCGAGAACCGCGTGCCGTTCGTGCAGCTCAATGGCCAGCGCAGCACGCCGGCGCAACCGATTCCGGAAGGGCAGTGGGCGCATGTTGCACTGACGGCAGAGAAGGGCGCGTTGCAGCTGTACCTCAATGGGCGCGTAGCTGCCCAGCTGAGCGGGGCGCTGCCGGCGCTGGCCACCGCGCCGGTGGTCGGCGCCGATGCGCCGGGCGCGGCGCAGCCGCTGGCCAACTTCGAAGGTGCCCTGGACGAGTTGCGCATTTCGCGGGTGGCACGCCCGGCCGCGCTGCTGCTGGCCGACGCCACCGCTCAGGGCGCCGACTCGCGCCTGGTCAGCTACGGCGCCGACGAGCAGTCCGCCGGGCAGAGCCACTTCGCCTTCATCCTCAAGGCGATGCCGTTCGATGCCTGGGTGGTGGTCGCCATCCTCGGCCTGATGATGCTGCTGTCGTGGGCGATCATGATCGCCAAGAGCCGCCACTTCGGCCGTACCAGCAAGGCCAATGCGGTGTTCACCGAGAGCTTCGGCAAGCTGTCCGGCGTACCGCTGCGCACCCTGTCCGACATGGACCGCCAGGGCAAGGCGCCGACCGCCATGCACGATGGCTCGTTGTGGCGCATCTACCAGGTGGCCATCGATGAAATGCAGCAACGCCACCAGCGCGATGGCAACAGCGGCTACCTCAGTGGTGCCACCATCGCGGCGATCCGCGCCTCGATGGATGCGGTGATGGTGCGCGAGCAGGAAGCGATGGCGCGGCGCATGAACTGGCTGTCGACCACCATCGAAGGCGCGCCCTACGTGGGCCTGTTCGGCACCGTGATCGGCATCATGCTGGTGTTCGTGGTTGCGGCAATGGCCGGCGCGGTGGACATCAACTCGGTGGCACCGGGCATGGCCGCGGCGTTGCTGTGTACCGCCGCCGGCCTCGGCGTCGCGATCCCGGCGCTGTTCGGCTACAACTACCTGGGCGCGCGTGCCGAAGCGATCAGTGCGGACATGGCGGTGTTCATCGACGAATTCGCCGCGCGCCTGGCCGAAGAGCAGGACGGGCGCGGCCCGGCCGCGGTCCAGGGCTGAGGGGCGCGCCATGGGCCAGAAGGCGAAGTTCGGCATCAAGAAGCGCGAGAAGGGCATCAACGTGACGCCCTTCGTCGATGTGCTGCTGGTGGTGCTGGTGATCTTCATCCTGACCAGCAACGCTTCCATCCCCGGCATCGAGGTCAACCTGCCGAAGGCCAGCAACAGCGTTGCGCTGGAGAAGCCGAAGACCAAGGCGATCACCATCGACCCCAGCGGCCAGGTGTTCCTGGATGCCTACCCGGTGACGATGGCCGAGCTGGAAGACCGGTTGCGTACCGAGCGCGCGACCACGCCGGACTTCCCGGTGATCGTGCGCGGTGACGCGCAGGTGCAGTACGCCCGCGTGGTGGAGGTGCTGGACCTCCTGCGGCGCCTGGAGCTCGCCCAGGTCGGCCTGGTCACCGGCAAGGCGCAGGGCTGAGGCATGACGGCCCATCAACCCCCTCGGCCGGAGCCCGGCATGCGCGGTCGCCAGCTGCTGGTGACTGTCGCGCTGGTGCTGGCCGCGTTGCTGGTGCTCGGCATCGCCGTGTGGTGGATGCTGTTCAAGGACACCGCCAGCACCCGTCGGCCGGTGGTGCAGCCGCCGATGCTGGCGCTGCCGCCAGCGCCTCCGCCACCCCCGCCGCCGCCGGAAAAGCCGCCGGAGCCGGAAACGCCGCCGGAGGAGACGATGCCCGAACCGGAGCCGCTGGAGCAGCCGACGCCGGCTGAAGAGCCGGTACCGACTCCGGACAATGCCGATCCGGTGACGATGAACGCCGATGCGCAGGCCGGCGGTGACAACTTCGGCATCCAGTCCGGCAGTGGTGGCGGTTCGTCCGGCGTCGGTCGCGGCGGTGCCGGCAATGCCACCTATGGGCGCTACCTCGGCTACCTGATGCAGCAGGCGATCTCGCGCGACGACAGGGTCAAGCGCCTGGCGTTCCAGCTGCAGGTGAATGTGTGGCTGGCCAGCGATGGCCGCCTGGAAAAGGTCGAGCTGGTGCGTGGCAGTGGCAACGAGGAGGCCGACGCGGCCGTGCTCGATGCACTGCGTCGCATCGGCAAGGTCGACCAGGCACCCCCACCGTCGCTTGATTTCCCCGCCCGCGTCCTGATCCAGGGCCGCCGGCCCGGGGCCTGATTCCCGACCTCCGTGATTTCCCTTCTTTCGATGAGAACCGTGATGAACGACCACGTCCGCGCACGAACCGATTCCCGCCGCCCGCGGCCGGCCCGACGGGCGCTGCTGTGCTGCGCCGTGCTGCTCAGCCTGGCCGCCCCGGCCGGTGCGATGGCCGCCGAAACGACCATGGTCAAGCTGATCAAGGGCCTTATCGCCAGCGGCGCACTGAAACCAGAAGACGGCCAGGCATTGCTGGTGCAGGCCGAGGCCGAAGCGGCGGCCGCCCAGCGCAGCGCAGCCACCGCGACCTCGGCCGCCAGTGGCGGTGTCGCCCTGGAGGCCGGCGACGTGCGCGTGCCCTACGTGCCGCAGAGCGTGCGCGACGGCATCCGTGACGAAGTACGCCAGGACGTAATGGCGCAGGCCAGGTCCGAGGGCTGGGCGGCACCGAACGAAGTGGCTGAGTGGACCAAGCGCATCAAGGTCACCGGTGACATGCGCGTGCGCAGCGAATCGCGCTTCTTCTCCGAACGCAACAGCGATATCGTGAGCAACTGGTCGTCGATCAATTCCGGCAACGGCTTCGACACCAACACCAACACCAACCTGCAGCTGCCACCACTGCTGAACACCCGCCAGGACCGCCGCAACCTGTGGCGCATCCGCGCCCGCCTGGGCATCGAGGCGACCATCGGCCAGCACACCACGGCCGGTGTGCGCCTGGCCAGCGGCAGCAGCAATGGCCCGGTGTCGACCACCGAGCAGCTGGGTGGCGGCCTGAGCAAGAAGGATGTATGGCTGGACCAGGCATGGCTGGCCTACAGCCCGGCCGACTGGGTGACGGTGCGCGGCGGCCGCTTCGGCAATCCGTTCTGGACCAGCGACACGCTGTTCTCCAACGACCTCAACTTCGATGGCCTGGCCGCCAACCTGAAGTACGACTTCGACGGCGGCGACCTCGGCCTGTTCGGCAACCTGGCGGTGGTACCGCTGGAATACACCTCCGACAGCGCGCCCAGCCAGAGCCGGGTCAAGACCCCGAACGAGAACAAGTGGCTGTCCGGGGCGCAGGTGGGCGTGAACTGGCGCTTCAATGACGACAACGCGCTGCGCGCGGCACTGGGCTACTACGACTTCAAGAACATCAGCGGCCGCCTGTCCTCGCCGTGCGCGCTGTATGCGGGCGCGGTGGGCTGCGACACCGACTGGTCGCGTCCGGCGTTCATGCAGAAGGGCAACACCCTGATGCTGATCCGCGACATCGCGCGCAATCCGCTGGATCCGGCCAATACGCCCACCCCGCAGTATGTCGGCCTGGCCTCGGCATTCCGCCTGGCCACGCTGAACCTGCGCTGGGATACGCAGCTGGCCCAGGACGTCGGCCTGCGCCTTGAAGGCGACTACATCCGCAACCTGGCCTACGACAAGCAGGCGATGTTCAGTCGCGCCAACAACGGCATCGTCAACAACTACGGTGCCGGTGGTGCCGCCAGCATCGACACCTTCCGCAGCGGCGACACGGCATGGATGCTGCAGGCCACCTTCGGTGCCACCGAGCTGAAGGAGAAGGGCCAGTGGCAGGCGCTGCTGGGCTACAAGCACATCGAGGCCGATGCGCTGCCGGATGCCTACAACGATCCGAACTTCCACCTCGGCGGCACCAACGCCCGCGGCTACTACGTGGGCGGTGCCTACGCGCTGGATGCGCGCAGCTGGATCAGCGGCAAGTGGATGGCGGCCAAGGAAGTGTCCGGTGCGCCGCTGTCGATCGACGTGTTCCAGCTGGAGTTCAATACCGGCTTCTGAGTGACGGCGTGATGCGGATCACGTAGTGCGTGGCGGGGGCGCAGCGATGCGCCCGTCTAGGGAAAGGAGACCACGCGTTGTTCAAAAGGAGGAGTGGATGAGCCGTCGCAAGCTGTTCGAGAGTCCCGAACCGTCCAGCCAGATGCTGGGTGTTGGACCGGCCTATGTTTCCGTGGAGGGCCTGCGCCAGCACCTGGCCGAGTTCCTGCTGTACGCGGGCCGGCCGGTGGTGATCATGCGCGGGCGCAGCGAAGTGGGCTACTTCCTGCCGGCGCGCTGCTGGCGCCAGCGTGACGATGATCCGCTGGCGGCCGCGGCCGCCGACCAGCTGCTGGATGCCGCCGGGTTCCAGGCCGAAGACATCCAGCAGGTGGAGCAGGAATTCAACGCGATGCGCCAGCGCACGGTGCTGCATTCACGGCGCTGAGCCCTCTGTTACGCCGCCGCCCCACGCTCACTGGTGATGCGTGCACCTTCGCGCATCACCAGGGTCACCGGGGTCTTTTCCACCACCTCCAGCAATCGCTGCCACTGCGCATCGCTCAGCTCGGCACTGGCATGCAGCACGCGGTGCACGTGGAGGCGCCCGTCCTCATCACGTTCCGAGCGCAGCTCGGCATGGAACTCGCCCAGGTCCCAGCCCTTGCGCTGCGCGTACATGCGCAGGGTGATGGCGGTGCACGCCGCCAGCGAGGCCAGGTACAGGTCGAACGGCGCGAAGCCCTTGCCCTGGCCGCCCAACGAGGCGGGCTCGTCCGCATCCACATCGACGCTGCCATTGCTGATGTGGTGCAGGTAATTGTCGGCGGTCGAAACAATGCGTGCGTAGGCCATCACATTCTCCATCTATCCATGGCGTCGAGCCACGCTCGATTAAACACACTGTAGCGTCGAGCCATGCTCGACGGCTCCCCAAAGGCGGCGCCAGCCAGGACCGGCGCCGCCACCCGGTTACTCGGTACGATCGTACGAGAACTGGATGCCCGCCGTACCGCCGGTTTCAATGAAGAGGTTCATGAAGGCCGGCACCGTTTCCGAACGGGCCCAGTCGCGCTGCAGCTCGCAGAACAGCTGCGGCACGCTGATCAGCTGGCCGCCGGCCTGTTCGATGCGGCGCAGCGCGGCATCGTGCGCGGCCAGCGAGGTGCCGCCGACGGCGTCGACCACCACATACACCTCATAGCCTTCCTTCAACGCATCCAAGGCCGGGAAGGTCAGGCAGGCCTCGGTCCACAGCGCGGTCATGATCAGCTTGCGGCGGCCGGTGGCTTCCACCGCCCTGCGGAACTGGACGTCTTCCCAGGAATTGATGGTGGTGCGGTCGTAGGTCGGATAGTCACCCAGCACCTGGCGCAGCTGCGGAATCGGCGGCTTGTTCAGGCCGGTCTTGACGTTCACCGTCGAATGCACGATCGGCAGGCCATAAGCCACTGCGGCTTTGGCAGTGCCGACGATGTTGTTGACCAGCAACTGGCGGTCCATCGAAGCAATGGAGTTCACCTGCACCGGCTGGTAGTCGATGATGATGAACGCGGAGTTCTGCGGGGTCAGCAGATGATCGCTGGCCGGGTCGCGGATCGGTTCACTGGACATGATGGGTCTCCGGTTGAGAGGCGTGCCGACAGCGGGCCGGCACCCCGGGCGTAGGTCAGCTGCGCTGCGAATCCAGCGGCTCGTGGTTCTTCTGCACGTCCTGCGCCTTCAGGTAGCTTTCGATCAGCAGCTGGTAGTTCGGGAAGATCTTCGTGTAGACCTCGGCCCATTGCTGGGCATCGTCGCGGTTCCAGCTGCGCTGGATCTCCGAGGCCACCGCGGCGGTGTCCATCGGCACCACGCCGGCCTGCACCACCCGGGCCAGGGTGATCTCCTCGGCCATCTTCGAATAGGTGCCCGAGGCATCGATGACCGCGAACACCTGATAGCCATCGGCAACGGCGGCAATGGACGGGAAGGCCATGCACACGCTGGTGATGGTGCCGGCAATGATCAGCTGCCTGCGGCCGGTGGCCTTCACTGCGGCAACGAATTCCGGGTTGTCCCAGGCGTTGATCTCGCCCTTGCGCGCCACGTACCGGGCATGCGGGGCTGCGTCGTGGATCTCCGGGATCAGCGGGCCGTTCGGGCCCTGCGGAACAGAGGCAGTGGTGATCACCGGCATCTTTGCAAGCGTGGCCATCCTGGCCAGCGCGGTGGCGTGGGCGCGCACGCGGGTGAACGGCATGTCACCGATGGTCTGGAACAGGCCGCTCTGATGGTCGATCAGCAGCATCGCGGCGTTGTCCGGATCGATCACCGGGCGGGCACCGTTGAAGTTGGCGGGGGTACTCATGGTCAGTCTCCTGGAAAAAGCGGGCGATGGCCCGGAGGGTGCGGCGGGCCATCGCCCGCCGCTTGAAACGATCAGTGCGCGATCTGGCCGAAGCGGCCGCTGTTGAAATCGTTGACCGCCTGCGCGATCTCGGCCTGGCTGTTCATCACGAACGGGCCATAGCCCACCACCGGCTCGTCGATCGGCTCACCGCTGAGCAGCAGTACGGTGGCGTCGCTGTCGGCGTCGACGAACACGTCCTCGCCGCTGCGGTCGAAGGTGACCAGCTGCGCTTCGCCGACCGGCTGGCCGCCGTTGATCCGCACCGTGCCCTTCAGCACCACTAGCGCCAGCGTGCGGCCCTCGGCCACCGGCAGGTCGGTGTGGTGGCCCTGCTGCAGGCGGATGTCCCAGACATCCATCGGCGTGTGGGTGCGCGCCGGGCCGGCATGACCGTGGAAGCGGCCGGCGATGACCCGCACGCGGCCGGCGCCATCGGGCAGATCCACCGAGGGAATCTCTGCGTCGAGCAGGGTCTGGTAGCCCGGTGCGCCCATCTTGTCGCGCGCCGGCAGGTTCACCCACAGCTGGACCATGTCCAGCGTGCCGCCGCGCCTGCTGAATTCCGGCGTGTGGAATTCCTCGTGGAGGATGCCGGAGGCAGCCGTCATCCACTGCACGTCACCCGGGCCGATGGTGCCGCCGGCCCCGGTCGAATCGCGGTGTGCGACCTCACCCTCGTAGACGATGGTGACGGTCTCGAATCCGCGATGCGGATGCTGGCCGACGCCACGCGGCGTATTGCTGGGGGCGAAGGTGTACGGGCCGGCGTAATCCAGCAGCAGGAACGGGCTGAGGTGCTGGCCGTGGGTGTTGTAGGAAAACATCGAGCGGGCGGGGAATCCGTCGCCCACCCAGTGCGGGCGGGGGGCGCTGTAGGTACCGGTGACACGCTTCATGGCGATCTCCTGGCCGGGGCTGCCGGCCGCTGTTCTTCGTTGCGAAGACGATATCGCCGTGACAATAAGGCCGGTAGACGCCAGTATTTGCCGTCATAGTCCTATCTGGTGAACAATGTCTGCAGGCCGTGGCCGCAGGAGATCGCCCCGTGTTCATCGCAGATATCCGCCGTTGTGACCTCAACGACCTGTTCTACTTCGCCATGGTGGTCGAGCATGGCGGCTTCTCGCAGGCCGGCCGGGCGCTGGCGATGCCGAAGTCGAAACTGAGCCGGCGCATCGCGCTGCTGGAGGAACGGTTGGGCGTGCGCCTGATCCAGCGTTCGACCCGGCGTTTCTCGGTCACCGAGATCGGCCAGGACTACTACCGCCACTGCAAGGCCATGCTGGTCGAAGCCGAAGCGGCCGAGGAAGCCATTGCGATGTCACGTGCCGAGCCGCGCGGCACAATCCGCCTGGCGTGCCCGATCGCGATCCTGCACGCGCGCATTGGCACGATGCTGGCCGATTTCCTGGCCCTGCACCCGCAGGTGACGGTGCAGCTGGACGCCACCAACCGGCGCGTCGATGTGGTGGGCGAGGGTGTGGACGTGGCGATCCGCGTGCGGCCGCCGCCGCTGGAGGACAGTGACCTGGTGGTACGCGTGCTGGCGCGCCGGGTCTGGTGCACCAGTGCCAGCCCGGCGCTGCTGCAGCGGCTGGGCACGCCGCAGGTGCCGGCCGACCTGGCGATGATGCCGACCGTGGATCTGGCATCGCCCAGCCAGCAGCATGCCTGGGAATACACCGGGCCGGGCGATGTGCTGGCCAGCGTGCACCATCGCCCGCGGCTGGTCAGCGATGACATGATCGCGTTGCGCACCGCCGCGGTGGCCGGGGTGGGCCTGCTGATGCTGCCGCGGATGATGATCAGCGACGAGCTGGCCAGTGGCGCGCTGGTGCCGGTACTGCCGGAGTGGGTGCCCAAGCACGGCATCGTGCACGCGGTGTTCCCGTCGCGACGCGGCCTGTTGCCTGCGGTGCGTGCGCTGATCGACTACCTCGCCGAACGCTTCGAGGCGCTGGAGGAACCGTAGATCCTCCATCCACGCCATGCGTCGATGATGCTTTCGTGGCGCGGCTTGCCGCCTGCGGCCCCGCAGCCCACAATCCACGTCCGGACCGTCGCCATCACGCCCATCATTCCCCGGTCCGGCCTTGGCACCTATGTCTCCCAATGCCCTGGCGCTGGTCGAGCTGCTGATCCGCGAGCGCCGTGCGTTGTCCCGCTTCGTCGCGCGCTACCTCGACCCGGCCAGCACCGAGGACACCCTGCAGAACCTCTACCTGAAGGCCAGCAGCGTGCCCGGTGATCCACCGATCCTGGAGCCGCGCGGTTATCTGTACCGGATGGCCTACCACCACGCGCTCAACCGCAGCCAGGCCGACGCCCGCGAGCGGCGCGCGATGGCCGAGTACGCCACCGGCATGGCCGAGGCAGGCCACGACGGCGAGGCGCAGGCGCTGGACCAGGCGCAGCTGCGCGAGATCACCCAGACCATCCTGGCCCTGCCGGCCCAGGTACGCGAGTGCTTCGTGCTCAACCGCTACCTGGGCCTGAGCGAACGCGAGATTGCCGCGCGCCTGGGGATCTCCAAGAGCCTGGTCGGCAAGCATGTGCTGCGCGCAGCGCTGCTGATCCAGCAACAGCAGCGGGGAATGGGCCGATGAGCGGCGATTGCCGTGGGCAGATCGTGCCCGCCGTTGTCACAACAGGAAAGCGCACCCATTCGCGGTGCGGCAGGCCACAACCATGACCACGTCCGAACCCTCGCCGCGTCAGGCCAGGCAGGCGTTGCGCTGGGTGATACGGTGCAGTGCAGGCCCGTTGCCGGAACGCCAGCAACGCACCCTGCAGCGCTGGCTGCAGTCCGATCCGCGCCATGCGCTGGCCTGGCGCCAGCAGCAGGCCTTCTGGCAGCGGTTGGACGCTGCTGGGCCCGAGGTGCTGGCCGCGCTGCCCGAGCTGACCGCCGACCGCCAGGGGCTGCGGCCGATCGCACCGCGCCGTCGCCTGCCGTGGCTGCTGGCATCGGCTGCGGCCGTGGTGCTGATGGTCGCGGCCGCTCCGCATGCGTTGCTGCTGGCGCGCAGTGATGTGCGCAGCAGCGATGCGCCACGAGTGGTGCAGCTGGCCGATGGCAGCACGGCGGTACTCGATGCCGGCACCGCGCTGGCACTTTCGTTCGATGACCGGCAGCGCCACCTGCGCCTGCTGCGCGGCCAGGCCTGGTTCCAGGTAGCGCACGAGGCTCGCCCGTTCCAGGTCGAGGCAGCGGGCGGCCTGGTCCGTGACATCGGCACTGCCTTCAGCGTGTCGATGCTGGATACCACGGTCACCACCCAGGTCAGCGCGGGTGTGGTCGATGTGCGCCCGGGCGATGGCAGCGTGCAGCGCCTGCATGCCGGACAGGCACGCGCGTTCCGTGACGGGCACTGGCTGCAGCCGGCGCAGCTGGAAGATCCGGAGAGCATGGCGCCGTGGCGTCGCGGTGAGGTGGTCATCGACGATCTGCCCGCTGCGCAGGCCATCACCGACCTGGCGCGCTACCGTCGTGCCCCGGTCTGGGTACTGGGCGGGCAGGGCGCACGCATACGGGTCAGTGGCCTGTTCCACCTGCAGCAACCGGACACGGCCATCGTCGCCGTGGCCGCGCAGGCGGGACTGCGCGTGCAGCGCTTGCCCGGTGGTGCATTGCTGCTGTGGTGAAGCACCCGCGGAACATGGACGAACCGGTCGCATGAAAAAAACATGAAAAAACCGTGGGCAGTCGTCGCAGCCCGCTGTCTATAGAGGTATAGCCAGAGCGAAACAGCGTTTCTTCTCAAGCCAGACACACCACCGGGCACCGGACGTGTCCGTGGTCCCGCCCCGCTTGAGGAGTTCCTGTCCATGCCGTCCACGGCATCCGCCTGTCATCGTCGCGCCACCGCTCTGGCCCTGGCTGTTTCCACCGCATTGCTGCAATTGGCCTGGGTGCCGGCCGGGCAGGCGCAACCGGCGGTCGTCGCGCCGCTGCGCCAGTACGCCATTCCGGAACAGCCCCTGGCCGACGCCGTGCGTGCCTTTGGCCGCCAGGCCGATGTGCAGGTGGTGTTCCGCAGTGACCTGGTGGAAGGCCGTCGCTCCAGCGCGGTGAGCGGCGAGTACAGCCAGATGCAGGCCCTGCAGCTGCTGCTGCGTGGCAGCGGCGTGCGCGCGCAGCGTGGCATGGACGGCACCTGGAGCCTGCGTACCGCAGCGGAGACGGGTGAAGGGGAAGGGGTGCGGGTGACCGAGACACTGGACGTGGCCGGTCGCCTGCAGTCGGAAGGGGGCGAGGCCCGCGATCGGCGCGGCTACGATGATGTGTTCGCGCTGGACATGGCCACGGCGTATTCGGGGCGCGACCGGGTGGAGCGCTACCGCGGCTCCAATCCGGCCGACGTGGTCAAGGATCTGGTCGGTGTGTTCAGCGGCGATGCGCGCAACAGTGGCGCGCTGGACATCAACATCCGCGGCATCCAGGGGCCGGGGCGGGTGCCGGTCAGCATCGACGGCGGCGAGCAGGCACTTACGGTCTGGCGCGGCTACAACGGCGTCAGCAACCGCAACTACATCGATCCCAACCTGATAGGTGGCATCCAGGTCATCAAGGGGCCGGGGCTGGTGCGCGATGTGCACAGCGGGATCGGTGGCGCGCTGGTGATCAAGACCATCGACGTCGATGACATCGTGGAAGCGGGTGAGCGCTTCGGCGGGGAGCTGAAGATCGAAGGCAGCAGCAATGCGGTGGCACCACGCCTGCCGCGGCTGCATACCGGCGAGGACTACCGCACGGTGCCCGGGTTCCCGCAGGGCTCGCCCTCGGCACCGTATGCCGACAGCACGCTGCTGGTGCCGGTGAAGTCGCGCGGTTCGGAAGCCAATGTGTTCGCCGGCGAGGACCAGGCCTGGCGGCTGGCGCTGGGCCTGCGCGGCGAACACGTGGACCTGATGGCCGCGTATGCCTGGCGCAAGCGCGGCAACTACTTCTCCGGCACCCAGGGCACGGCGTACTACGACCAGGACCCGCGCGAGCAGTTCGAGTACAAGGGCCTGGACTACATCACCACGCTGGCGCGCTACTTCAAGCCCGGCGACGAGGTGCCCAACACCTCCAGCGAGCAGGAATCGTGGCTGCTGAAGGCGACCTGGCAGATCAACGATGACCAGCAGCTGCGCGCCACCTGGCGGCGTACGCTCTCCCACTACGGCGAGATCATGCCCTCGCGCATCCTGTCCGCGCCCGACTACGGTCGCATCCAGTGGCCGCTCAGCCGCGTCGATGCAGATGCCTGGAACCTGGAATACCACTGGCAGCCTGCCGGCAGCCGCTGGCTGGATCTGCGTGCCAACCTGTGGCGCACCGAAACCACCAGCGATACCTACACCGCTGGCGGCTTCCCCAATTTTGCCAGCAACCCCGACTGGAACCCCGGCAGCAGCCCGATCCTGCGCAATACCGCGCTGGCCAATGCCCGCAACGACCGCACCGGCCTGACCCTGAGCAACCGCTTCGCGTTGCATTCCACCCTGGACCTGACGGTGGGCGGCAACTGGCAGTTCGAGAAACTGCGCTCGGCGGACCCGTACTTTGGCGTCAGCGATGGCTGGCGCATGTACCCGCGCGCCGGGCGCCGCCAGGAAGGCGAGGGCTATCTGGTGCTGGACTGGCGGCCGGTGGATTTCCTCTCCCTGAGCGCCGGCGTGCGCTACGCGCGCTATTGGGCCTTCGATGATTTCCTGCAGGAACACCCGGAACTGATGACCACCTCTGTGTTCCCCAAGGAGGCCCGCTACCGGGTCAACGAACTGCCTGAGCGCCCGGCCAGCCTGCAGGGCGAGATCGACGCCATCGAGGCGCAGCGCGCGTTCTGGGACAGCATCGGCATGGGCTTCATCGTTGATGATCTGCTCAAGGGCCTGCTCAGCAGGTATGAGACGCCGGTTGCGGTGGACCACAGCATTCCGTGGCTGCCGGATGCGGACGGCAACTACAGCCGTGCCAGCAACCCGTGCCTGAATGGTCAGGTGGCGGCCATTCCCGGGCTGTTGCCGGTGCAGGGCGCGCAGATCCTGTGCAGCATCCAGAACGGGCGGCCGCAGACGGTGGCCGGGCGCAACGAGCGCAGGCGCGACCATGCCTGGCTGCCGACCTTCTCGGCCACCGCGCATTTCTCGCCCAATGCGCGCGCCTATGCGCGTTACAGCGAGGCGGTGCGTTTCCCCAGCATGTTCGAGAGCACCATCGCGTTCTCCAGCAGCCTGAACCCGCTGTACCCGCTCAAGCCCGAGCACGCCTACAACTACGAAGTGGGCTATGTGCACAACCTGTCCGCACTGTTCGGCAACACCGCCGATGCCGACGTGAAGCTGGCCTACTACGTGCACAAGACCCGCAACGTAATCGAGCGCGACGGCAATTTCCTGTTCGACAACCTGGACAAGCAGCGCATCCGCGGCCTGGAGTTGCAGGCGCGGTTCGACAACCGGCGCTTCTTCACCGACCTGGGCATCACCCGTACGCTGGAAAACAAGGTCTGCGACGAAAGCATGGCGGTGCAGCTCGATGCGCTGGCCGGCAAGGTGCCCAACTGCGTGCAGGACGGCTTCGTCAGTGGCTACCTGCTGACCCAGGCCATTCCCCGGTTGTCGGTGAACGTGTCGCTGGGCACCCGGCTGTTCGATGAGCGCCTGGAGCTGGGCAGCCGCATCGTGCATTACCGGCGCCACCAGAACCCGGACCTGCAGGCCTACCGTGATCGCCTGTACGCCGGCAGCGGTGGCCTGATCTGGCAGAACGTGCCGTTCACCTGGGGAAACATCACCACCGTCGATGCCTACGCGCGCTGGCGCTTCAATGACCACACCAGCGTCGAGCTGGTCGGCACCAACCTCGGCAACCGCTACTACGTCGACCCGGCCACGCGCTCCACGCTGCCGGCGCCGGGGCGCACGCTGAAGCTCGGTGTCACTGCGCGCTTCTGATGACCTGCCTCGTTGTTGTACCCGTTGTTCCCTCAACCCAAGGAGTAGTTCCATGAAGATGATCTCCCGTTCCGTACTGGCCATGGCCGCCACCTTCGCCCTGGCCGGTGCCGCCCAGGCCGCCGACATCGTCGGTGCGGCCAGCCCGGCCACCGATTCGCAGCTGTACGTCAAGGTCGGTGCCTCCGAAGTCAACGGCGGCCCGCACAGCGCAGGCAAGGCCGGCATCGGCGTCGGCACCGTCTCCAATGGCAAGCCGGTCGACTTCCAGGGGCTGGCGGCCTATTCGGCCCCGACCACCGTCAACGGCGTTACCGTGCGTACCCTGGCCATGCCGATCACCGGTACGCCGGGCAGCCATTCCGGCATGGGCCACTTCAACTTCGTCAAGGTGGGCAGTGGCGATGTGTGGTTCGGCGAATGGTCCAAGGACGGCGCTGCGGGTGGCTTCAACAACCGCCAGGTGTACTTCGCTGGCGACCGCGCCGGCACCACCCTGCCCAGCGGTACCGCCACCTACGCGGTGGCCGGCCTGAACCGGTTCAATGGCAGCAACCTGCTCAGCGGTACCTTCGCGGCGAACTTCGGCACTGGCAAGCTGACCGGCGGCCTGACCGGTGGTGGCCAGACCCTGGCGATCAGCGCCAACATCAACAGCGCCGATGCATCCTTCGCCGGCACCGCCGTGGCCAACGGCTCGGTCACCGGCAACAGCCAGGGCCAGTTCTTCGGCGCCAATGCGGCCACGCTCGCCGGTATCGCCACGTTCGCCGGCAACAGCCAGTACGACACCGCCTTCGGCGGCAGCAAGAACTGATCGCCACGCCCCTGACGGGGCAGGGCAGGGACAAGCCGCGATCCGCCAGTCCCTGCTTCGGCCGCTGCATGCACCACCACGGATCGACCATGCGCCATTCCACCTTCCTTGTCGTACTGCTGTTGGCTGCCGCTGATGTGCGCGCCCAGCAGGACGATCTGCGCCGCGTGCTTGAACAGGGCAGCGAACTGCGCCACCAGCAGCAGGACCGGCAGCGCCTGCAACAGGCCGAGTCGGAGCGGCCGACCATCACCATCGACGGCAGGACGCTGCGCGTGGAGCGCACCGTTGACGATCTCGGCCAGGCCCTCTACCTGTCACTGCAGCATCAGCAATGGCGGGCCGCCGCGGCGTTCCTCGAGGAGTACATCGAACTGCCGGGGCATGACCCGCTGCTGCGCCATTACGCGCAGGGGGCGTTGGCCCGCGTGGCCGGCGACCATCGTCGCGCGGCGAAGGAGTACGAAGCGCTGCTGGCGGCGCAGCCGGAGTTCCTGCCGGCCCGTCTCGAGCTGGCACGTGTCTATGCGGAAGACCAGCGTGATCGCGATGCGGTCGCGCTGTTCACGGCCATCGCTGCAGGCATCAATGCTGATGATCCGGCCACGGCCGGCGTCCGCGCGCGCGTGGACGGGTACCTGGGTGCCCTGCAGGCGCGCCAGCGCTGGAAAGGCGCGCTGTCCGCCGGCCCCGCATGGAGTGACAACATCAACCGCAGCTCGGCCAGCCGCACCTGCCTGTTCGGCGTAGGCGACGCCTGCATCATCGAACGGAAACTGCCCGACGCCCAGCGCGCAGGGGGCCTCGACTACGACGCCAGCCTGGAACGGCGCTGGGTCCTCGACGGGCATCATGGGCTGTACGTGCGCGGTCTCGCCTTCGGTCAGGCATGGCGCGGGCACCGTGCCTACAACGAGCTCAATGCCAATGTGCAGGCAGGTTACAGCTGGCGCAGTGCGCGGCAGACCGTGCTGCTTGCCCCCAGCTATGACGTCCAGGGCCTGGGCAACCGTGCGCTGCAGGGCGGCAGTGGCGTGCACGGCGAATGGCAGTACGCCCTGGATGCACGCAGCCTGCTCAAGCTGGAGGCCGACTGGAAGCGCCAGCGGTATCGCCAGCAGGGCCTGGCCAGCAATTATGACGGCGAGCTGGTATCGGTGTATGCCACCTGGTTCCGTGCGCTCAATCCGCGCTGGACGGTCTTCGCCGGGCTGGATGTCACCGGCAGCAGCGCTGCCGACCCGGCCAACGGCTACCGCCAGCGCGGCTTGCGGCTGGGCGCGGCGCGGCAGTGGAGCGGCACCACGGCCACGGTGTTCGTGTCGCTGCGCCGCCGCGACTACGACGCCTGGAGTCCATTGCTGGAGGCGCGCAGGCAGGACGACGAACAGAACCTGATCGCCATCGTGCGCAGCGAGCGGCTGGCGGTGGCCGGGCTGGTGCCCAGCCTGGGCCTGCGCTACGCCCGCATCGACAGCAACGTCGGCTGGCTGTACAGCCACGACCGCAGCCTGCTCAGCCTGAAATGGGAGCGTGCGTTCTGAACGCGTCGCTGCAATGCCCGGGTGAACGGGCCGTGGCGGCGATCTTCATCGATCATCACGCGCCCTTGTAGCCCGTTTCGCGCATCCTGCAGGCGTTGCGGCAGAGGTGCGCCGCGTGTATCGAGGAGCGCGGGTCGTGCTGGAAGCGGGCAACAAGCCAGAGGGCCTGAAAGGGCTGCGGGTGCTGGTGGCGGAAGATGAATTCGCCATCGCGATGTTCCTGGTGGACTATCTGGAACTGAAGGGCGCGCAGGTGGTGGGACCGGCCGGTGACCTGCAGGCGCTGGGGCGTCTGGTCGATGAGAACCCCATCGATGTCGCCCTGCTGGACATCAACCTGGGGGGTGAACTGGTCTACCCCTTGGCCGACCGCTTGGCGGACGCCGGCACGCCGTTCATGTTGACCTCCGGCTACGATGACAATCTGCCCAGCCGCTTCGCTGGCGCGCCCCGCTGTACCAAGCCCTATCACATCGAGGCACTGGTCCAGCAGCTGGCACGGCTGGTGGCAGGCCCGCAGGCTGCTGCGGGCATCGCCTGATTGCGCGGCATGTCACACCGCATTCAGGGTCTCCCGGCCGTTGAGCGCCCGGCGGGCATGCCGCCGCCGCTGCAGGCGCATGCACGCCATGACGGCATGGCCGCCCGTATTGCCCGCCACGACTGGTCAGGCACGCCACTGGGTGCGATCGAGCGATGGCCGCCGCACCTGCGCGCCACTGTCGACCTGATGCTGGCCCACGGCTTCCCGATGATCGTGCTGTGGGGCGAGCAGCTGGTGCAGCTCTACAACGATGGCTATGCCGAGATCCTCGCCGACAAGCATCCGGGCGGGCTTGGCCAGCCCACCCGCGAGTGCTGGCCTGAGGTCTGGCACATCAACGGCCCGATCTACCAGCGGGTGTGGCAGGGCGAGACCATCACCTATGAGGACAAGCTCTATCCGCTGGCGCGGCGGGGGCGGCTGGAGGATGTCTGGTTCACCATCACCTACAGCCCCATCCGCGGTGAGGAAGGGCGCATCAACGGCGTGCTTGTCACCATGTTCGAAACGACCGCCGCGCATGTCGCGCAGGCGGCCCGCGAGCGCGAGGAGCAGAAGCGCCGTGAGAGCGACCGGCGCCTGGCGCTGGCATTCAAGGTGCTGCCGGTGGGCGTCTGCATTGTCGATGCCGAAGGCCGACTGCAACTGTCCAATGACCGGATGCGGACCTATCTGCCCACCGGCAAGGTGCCGTC
This sequence comes from Stenotrophomonas sp. PAMC25021, assembly GCF_004795795.1. NCBI lineage: Bacteria > Pseudomonadati > Pseudomonadota > Gammaproteobacteria > Lysobacterales > Lysobacteraceae > Stenotrophomonas > Stenotrophomonas sp. PAMC25021. The sequence goes on from NZ_CP039255.1 coordinate 4,150,248, forward strand.
CACCGATCGTCCCAACCACTACCGCTGGCAGGGATGGCACCCCGACGGCTCGCGCATCGAGCCCCATGATTTCGCCATCGCCCGCGCCCTGCGGGGGGAGACGGTGGTCCCTGGCCTGGAGTTCCAGTTCATCCATGACGACGGGCGCGCCCGCTGGACACGCGTCGCCGCTGCGCCGCTGCGCGATGCAGGCGGCGAGGTGACCGGGGTGTTCGCCATTGCGGTGGATATCGACGACCTCAAGCGCGCCACCGAGCGCCAGGCGGTGCTGCTGGCCGAACTGCAGCACCGGGTCCGCAACATCATGTCCACCATCCATGCCCTTGCCTGGCGGACGCGCAGTACCGTGGCCAGCGTGGACGAGTACGCCGAGCGGCTGTGCGGGCGGTTGATGTCGCTGGCGCGCACGCAGAGCCTGCTGACCCGCGGCGGCAATGCCGGGGTCTGCCTGCGCGGGATGATCGAAGAGGAAGTGTCGGCGCAGATGCCGGGCACGGGCCTGTGCGAGCTGCACGGTGAGGACGTGCTGCTGCCACCGAAAGCGGCCGAGGTGCTGTCGTTGGCCATCCATGAGCTGGCGAGCAACGCGCTGCGCTACGGCGCGGCCGCGCGCGCGGCGGGGCGGATCGAGGTGTCCTGGCATCTGCAGGTGCAGGACGCCGAACCGTGGCTGGGCCTGCACTGGTGCGAGCGCCATGCCGACGTGGAGGGCTGGGAAATGCCACGCCAGCGCGGCCTGGGCCGGGCGCTGATCGAGCAGCGCGTGCCCTACGAGCTGGCTGGCAGCGGCGAGCTGCACTTTGGCCCACAGGGGCTGGATGCGTGGATCCGCTTCCCGCTGCGCGAACGCGACAGCCTGCTGCAGACCGACGCTCCGGACGCCGGGCCCCTGCGGTAAAAGGGGATTTATCCCCAATTTGGCCAAATTGGGTATAGTGTCGATCATCCACCCCGCCTGGAGCCGTGCCATGACCCTGCCGCTGGATCTGCCTGGCCTCGAGAAGGCCCCGGCCTCATCGGTGAAGACCCGGGGCTGGCCGAGCCTGATGCGCACCGTGCGCGAAAAGCAGGCGCTGGTCATCACCAACCACAACCACCCGGAAGCGGTGATCGTGGACATCCGCACCTACCAGGAACTGCTGGCCAAGGCCGCCGGCGGTGATGCCGGTGAGCGCAGCGAGGAGCTGCAGCGCCTGCGCAGCGAGTTCGACCAGACCCTGGCCGGGCTGCAGCGCGGGGAAGGGCTGGGCAAGGTGCTGGGCCAGCCGATCCGGCGCGGCCGCAAGGTCACCCTTGGCCGTCCGCTCTGATCGATGGGACGCATCCTGGCGTTGGCCGGTGTCAATGGCGCCGGCAAGAGTTCGCTGCTGGGCACCTGGCTGGACGCCGAAGGGCTGAGCTGGTTCAACCCGGACTCGTTCACCCGCCGCCTGGTCGACGCCGGCTGGCCGCTGCCGGACGCCAATGCCGAGGCCTGGCAGGAAGGCACCCGCCGCCTGCGCCAGGCCATGGCCGATGGCACCGACTTCGCCTTCGAGACCACGCTCGGTGGCAACACCATTCCGCGTCTGCTGCGTGAGGCCTGCGAGCGGCACCAGGTGGCGATCTGGTTCTGTGGGCTGGCCGATGTCGGGCTGCACGTCGCCCGTGTGGCCGCGCGGGTGGCCGCCGGTGGCCACGATATTCCGGTGGAGAAGATCCACGCGCGTTTCGATTCGGCGCGCGCAAACCTGCTGGAGCTGATGCCGCACCTGGCCGAGCTGCATGTCTACGACAACAGCGCGCCGGCCCATGCCGACGGCTGCGTGGTGCCGCTGCCGGTATTGGCCATGGCTGCAGGCCAGCTGCATTACCCGGTCGCAGTGGCCGACCTGTTGCACACGCCGGGCTGGGCCAAGCCCATCGTGATGCGCGCGATGGAATTGGACACCCCGGGTGATTGATGCCGCACGGGGTGCGGAGTCGAACCCATGCTCGGCTGATCCCCTGGAAGTCAGCCGAGCACGGGCTCGGCTCTACAACGCCGGCTTCGCCTGCTCGGGCTCGGCAACGTCCGGCAGCGGCGGCAAGGTCGGGTCCACCGTCACCGGCACATCGCTCTTCAACAGCGCGGCTGCTTCCTTGTCGCTGCCAACCGCTGGCGGTGAACCGCGCAGCGGCAGGCCGGCGGTTTCCTTCACGAACAGCATGGTTACCAGGCCGATCACCGCCGCGCCCATCAGGTAATAGGCCGGCACCAGCGGGTCGCCGGTACGCTCCACCAGCCACGCGGTCACCAGCGGCGTGGTGCCACCGAACAGCGACACCGACACATTGAAGGCGATCGACAGCGCGCTGTAGCGCACCGGGGTGTAGAACAGCGCCGGCAGCGTGGACGGCATCGAGCTGGTGAAGCACACCAGCGCAAGCCCCAGCAGCATCAGGCCGAGGAAGATCAGCCCGTCGTTGCCGCTACCGACCAGCAGCAGGCACGGAATGGCCAGCACCAGCAGCGCGATGCACGCACCGATGATCATCGGGCGCCGGCCCAGCCGGTCACTGAACAACCCGCCGACGATGTTCAGCGGCATCATCACCAGCATCACGATGATGATCAGCAGCAGGCCCTTGCTCTCGGCATAGCCCATCGTGACGCTGAGGTAGCTGGGCATGTAGGTCAGCAGCATGTAATCGGTCACGTTGAACACCAGCACCAGGCCCATGCACACCAGCAGCTGGCGGCCATGCACCTGGAACAGCGCGCCCAGCCCCGGCCGCTCGTGCTCACGCTTCTCGGCTTCCTCGGCGAAGGCGCGGAACGCCGGGGTTTCCTCCAGCTTCATGCGCATGTACAGGCCGAGCAGGCCCAGCGGGCCGGCCACCAGGAACGGAATGCGCCACCCCCAGTCCAGCATCTGCTCGCTGCTCAGCAGCATGTGCAGCGCGGTGACGGTGCCGGCGCCGGCGATGTAGCCGCCCAGCGTGCCGAACTCCAGCCAGCTGCCCATCAGGCCGCGGTTGCGGTCGGTGGAATACTCGGCGATGAAGGTGGCCGCGCCCCCGTATTCGCCGCCGGTGGAGAAGCCCTGCACCACGCGCGCCAGCAGCAACAGCACCGGCGCCCAGATGCCGATGCGCTCGTAGGCGGGAATCAGGCCGATGGCAAACGTGCCCAGCGCCATCAGGATCATGGTGAACGCCAGCACTTTCTGGCGGCCGTAGCGATCCCCCAGGGGGCCGAATACCAGGCCGCCCAGTGGCCGCACCAGGAACGCCACGGTGAAGGTGGCGAACGCAGCGATCACCTGCGCGGTGGGGTTGCTGGAGGGGAAGAACACCTGCCCGATGGTGACGGCCAGATAGCCGTAGACACCGAAGTCGAACCACTCCATGGCATTGCCGAGTGCGGCCGCGCCGACGGCGCGCTTGAGCATGGGCTTGTCGACGACGGTGATCTCATCGACCTTCAGGTGGCGGCGGCGTTTGAACCAGCCGAAATGGGCATGTGCATCGGGGGTGTCCTGCATGGGGGCTCCCTTGTAGGCAGAAGAGGGGAAATGAGCGGTGAGGTAGGTCCCGGAAATCGGAAACGGCGATGCAGGCGCAGGTGGCGCAGGGGCATCGGTGAGTGGCGTGGGGGCCGGGGAGTGTGTGCAGGCACGACGCCACGCGCACGGCAAAGCACCGCCGCAATGGCGGAAACGCAGCAACGGAATCACAGCGGTCGCGCAATCAGCGGCCGGCGGTCACAGCAGCGTGGGGAGTGCAGGCCGAGGGCCTGCGGGCGTCATCCGCCAGGATCCAGCGCGAGGCGGTGGAACGGCAGGGCGGGAGCCATCGTGGCAAGCGAAGCGCCGGTCGGCAGTGCTTCCCACGTAACAGGTGCGCCCGTCACGTAGTGGGTCGTGTCGATCATTCGTTCATCATAGCGGCATCGGCGTGAGCATGCAGCGAAGCGGACTGATCTGCACGCTGTGTTCCATCGCGCCTGTTCATCCGCGCGGCATGCAATGACAAGTGTTGAACGAACTCTGGCCGCAGCGCTCACGCGACGCTGTCTACGGTAGCGCTGGACGCAATCGAGAAGGAGCATCGCATGACCCGTCGCATTCCCGAAGGCACGTTGATCATCGTCGCCGATGGCGGTTCGGCCCGCGTGTTCACCAACGTCGGCAGCGAACGTCAGCTGGCGTTGAAGCAGGAAGGTGAGCTGCGCCTGCAGGACATCAGCGAGCAGGGCGTCTCTGGTCAGGGCCCGGCCGGCGCGGTGCCGAAGGACATGTCCATTGCGCAGCTCAACGAGGCGACGTTCGCCAAGCAGGTGGCGGAGCAGTTGAACGAAGATGCGCTCAACAACCGCTATGCACACCTGGTGCTGGTGGCAGACCCGACCACGCTGGGCCGTATCCGCCCGCTGCTGCACAAGGAGGTCCAGGCGCGTCTGCTGGGCGATATCGCCAAGGACCTGACCAACGCCCCGCTGGCGGATATCCAGAAAGCGCTGGCGGCGTAACCGGCATGCCGTTCATGCGTGACTACCCGGCGGCGGAGCCTGCGGGCGCGGACGTGGAAGCTCAGGCGGGCTGGCAGCTGCTGGAGTTCGGTGCACCCTGGTGTGGCCATTGCCAGGCCGCGCAGCCCGCACTCCAGGCGTTTGTGGACGCCCACGATCTTGTGCATTGGAAGATCGAGGATGGCAAGGGAAAGCCGCTGGGGCGTGCGTTCAAGGTAAAACTGTGGCCCACCGTGGTGCTGCTGCATGACGGCCAGGAAGTGGCGCGCGTGGTGAGGCCGGTCGACAGCGCCGACCTCGTCACCTTGCAGGGCGCATTGCCAGATTGAGGGCAGCAATCACTGCGTGCGGTGCGCACGGCGCCGAGCGGGCTCGGCTGCAGGGCGGGCTAGTGATAGGTCACCTTTTCCGCTTCCGCACGCAGCTTCTGCAACAACGACCGGCCATGCTGGCTCAGCATGACCATCGCATTGGCGATCTCTCTGGCGTTGTAGCCCATCGGTGCGGGCGGCTTCGGCTCGGGGCCGTACTGTTCACCGATGAGGATGGCCATGCCTTCTGCACTGTTGAGGGCGTGTTCGATGCGCTGGAAGGGCGACTCCATGGCCGGGCTGAGCGGACGCGTGTGTTTCATGCGGGAACTCCTTGGGTGCGAGGGCCACCGCAAGGGTGGCGGGCGATGCGTGCTTGGAACCCGGAGAGACTGAAGAAGAACTCCGATGGCCAGACGGCCACACGCAGCGCCCGCCATAGTCATGACAGGCAGATCTTCAGTTTCATTCGGGGGTTCCAATCCCGGCAGCGGGATGTCCGCTGCGGCGCAATCCTGGGCAGATCGAGGCGCTGCGCACCAATTGATGGTTTGTCTCGCTTTGTCCCGTTCGGAAGGCGCGGTCTTTCAGAAGTGCATGTCTGGACATCCATTGCCGTATCGGCACCGATCGGGACGCGGGAGACCGGAAGGCTATGAGGTGATTCGTCGTGCGGCCATGCAATTACGTGCAAAGCATCGTGCCGGTTCCGGCGGCCGCACTGCAGCATGCGACAGGGCAGGGCCGGTGCTAGGATCCGACTACCACCTGAATCGATCCAAATGCCGATGCCCACGCTGGACCGTCGTCTCCTGATCGCTTTCGTCGCGACCGCCATGCTTGCCTCCGGGGCGGTGCTGGCGGCTCCGTCGAAATCCGCCGCCGAACGCGCCTATGGCTCGGTCGACCCGTTCATCGGTACCGGCGGGGAAGGCCATACCTACCCGGGGGCGACGGTGCCGTTCGGCATGGTCCAGCTCAGCCCGGACACGCGCATCCAGCCGCGCGAAAAGGCCTATGGCTGGGCGGCGGGCTACCGTTACGACGACAGCAGCATCGTCGGTTTCTCGCACACGCATTTTTCCGGCACCGGTCATTCGGACCTGGGCGACATCCTGCTGATGCCGTTCACCGGCAACCCCGGGCTGGAGCGCGGCGATCCGGAGAAGCCGCGCAGCGGTTACGCCTCACGGTTCCGCCACGCTGACGAGAAGGCCGAGCCGGGCTACTACGCGGTCACCCTGGACGACTACAAGGTGCGTGCCGAGCTGACCACCAGTGCGCGCGTGGGCGTGCATCGCTACGCCTTCCCCAGAGGCACCGACGCCAAGGTGCTGCTGGACATGCGTACCAGCATGTACGACTACCCTGGCAAGGTGCTGTGGTCGCGGGTGCGGGTGCGCGCCGATGGCACGGTGACCGGCTTCCGCGAGACGCGCGGCTGGGCGCCGGGTCGCCAGCTGTATTTCGCGATGCGTTTCTCGCGGCCGCTGGCCGGCCATGAGCTGCACAACACCGAGCAGGACATCGTCTACAAGGGCTTCCCGCCGCCGGGCGAGAAGGATCCGGCCCAGCGCGCCCAGATCGAAGGCCGGCAGCTGGTCGGCACCTTCAACTTCGGCAAGCTGGACGCACCGCTGGTGGTGAAGGTGGCCATCTCGCCGGTCAGTGAGGCCGGTGCCATCGCCAACCTCGACGCTGAAGTGGCCGACTTCGACTTCGATCGGGTGCGTGCGCAGGCGAAGCAGGACTGGACGCAGGCACTGTCCGTGCTCGATATCGATGCCCCCGAGCATGCGCGGCGCAGTGCCTATACCGCGCTGTACCACACGATGCTGGGGCCGACGCTGTTCATGGACGCCGATGGCCAGTACCGCGGTTCGGACAACGCGGTGCACAAGGCCGACGGCTTCACGCACTATTCGACGTTCTCGCTGTGGGACACCTACCGCGCGCTGCACCCGTTGCTGACGCTGGTGCAGCCGGAGAAGCGCAACAGCGACTTCGTCAATTCGATGCTGGCCCACCATGAGCACAGTCCGTACGGCATGCTGCCGGTGTGGTCGTTCCATGGCCTGGAAGACTGGTGCATGATCGGCTACCACGCCGTGCCGGTGATCGCCGATGCCTACGTGAAGGGCATTCGTGGCTTCGACGCCGACAAGGCATTGAAGGCGATGGTCGAGACCGCCAACTACGGCCCGTATGACGGTATCGCGCAGTACCGTGAGCTGGGCTATGTGCCGATCGACGAGGAAGGCGAAGCGGCCAGCAAGACGCTGGAGTACGCCTTTGATGACTGGACCATCGCACGCATGGCGCAGGCGATGGGCAAGGCCGATATCGCGGCCACCTTCGACAAACGCGCGGGTAACTGGCGCAACGCGTTCGACAAGGACACCGGCTTCATGCGCGCGCGCAAGCGCGACGGCAGCTTCCGTACGCCGTTCGACCCCAGCGCCAGCGGCTACGGCACCGACTACACCGAGGGCAACGCCTGGCAGTACTCGTGGTACGTGCCGCAGGACGTTGCCGGCCTGGCGGCAGCCCACGGTGGCAGCGACAAGCTGCTCGCGCGCCTGGACGAGGTGTTCAACGCCAAGGTGGATCCATCGATCTTCGAGCACATGGAAGACATCACCGGCCTGATCGGCTGGTACGCGCACGGCAACGAGCCCAGCCACCACGTGGCCTACCTCTATTCGTACGCGGGCCAGCCATGGCGCACCCAGGCGCGGCTGAAGCAGATCATGGACACCCAGTATGCCGACCGCCCCGATGGCCTGGCCGGCAATGATGACGTTGGCCAGATGTCGGCCTGGTATGTGTTCACCGCGCTGGGCTTCTACCCGGTGGCGCCGGGCTCGGGCGAGTACATCCTGGGCCGTCCGTTCCTGCCGAAGACCGCGATGCGTCTTCCGAACGGCAAGACGTTCACCATCGTGGCCGAGGGCCTGGATGACAAGCACACCTATGTGGGCCGCGTGAGCCTCAACGGCAAGCCGCTGCAGCGCACCTTCCTGCGCCATGACGAGATCCTGGCTGGCGGCGAACTGCGCTTCAGCATGCAGGCCGAGCCGAACAAGGACTGGCCGGGGCAGGGCGCGCAGGCGCCGTATTCGATGAGCCGGTGATGCGCACGTGGTAGGTGCCGACCTTGGCCGGCACGCTTCACGGGTGACCTGGAACCTGTAGAGCCGAGCCCATGCTCGGCTGCTTTTGGCACGGTGCCTTAGCCGAGCATGGGCTCGGCTCTACAAGGGCAATTCGACAAAGGTCAACGGAAACGCAACCCGACGCGCGCGCCACCGAGCGGCGCCGTTTCGATCATCAATATCGCGCCATGCCGCTGCGCGATCTCGGCCACGATCGCCAGCCCCAGCCCGCAGCCATCTCCCTCGCTGCTGGCCCGGTAGAACCGTTCCGTGACGCGCGCGCGCTCGGCTTCGGCGATACCTGTACCGTCATCGTCCACCCACACCTGCACGCCCTCGGCATCCCGCTGTAGTCCCAGGGTGATCACACCGGGCACGGCGCCGTAGCGCAGCGCGTTGTCCAGCAGGTTGCCCAGCGCCTCGCGCAGCAACTGCGGATCACCCTGTACCTTCACGCCGTCGTCGGGTCCGTCGTAACCCAGGTCCACGCCCGCCACCAACGCACGGTCGGCGTAGCGCTCGACCACGCCCCGTGCCAACGCGGCCAGATCCAGCGGCTGCAGCGGCAGTGCGCTGCCCTGTGGATCTTCCGAGCGGCTGAGCATCAGCAGCTGGTTGACCAGGTGCTGCAGCCGTGCCAGCCCGGCCAGCGTGCCGGACAGCGCCAGCTGCTGGGCCTGCGGATTCTGTTGGCGGAGTGAGCTCTCCAGCTCCACCTGCATTGCCGCCAGCGGCGTGCGCAGCTGGTGCGCCGCATTGCTGACGAAGCGCCGTTGCGCGGCCTGCATCGCGTCCAGCCGTTGCAGCAGTGCGTTGTAGGCTTCGACCGCCGGCCACAGTTCGCGTGGGGCTTCCTGCGCGGGCTCCAGTGGCGCCAGCGGGTCCGGACGCGGGCTGGCCAGCCGCCGCGCCACCTGGTTGGCATGGCGTGCAGCCGCGCCGGTACCGGACCAGGCCAGCCACGCGGCCAGCGCCAGGATCGCGGCCTGGAACGGGATGCTGGCCAGCAGCAGCTTGCGCTCCAGCCGGTGCCGCTTGCGCAGCGTCTCGGCCACGCGCAGGCGGATATCGTGGCCCGGCCCAGCGCTGACCACGACCTCGACCATGCGCACCGGCTGCCCACGCAGGCGCGCGTCGTAGTAGACGGCATCGTCGCTGCCGGCAGCGATCGCGGGGCGGGGCAGCGCTTCGGGCAGGTCCCCATACAGGCGCCCGCCGGCAGCGTCGACCACTTCGCCATGCACTTCGTCAGCGGTATCCCAGGTGAACATGCGCGACACCGCGGGCGTGATCTCGATCGAGGCACGCCCGTCCTGCACCTTCACCAGCTCGGACAACGACATCGCCGAGTCCAGCAACCAGCGGTCATAGACCTGGCCGGCATAGAAGCGGGCCAACGCGAATGAACCGATCGCGCTGCACAGCAGCAGCACCAGCAGGGGCAGCCACAGGCGGCGCAGCAGCAGGCCACGCAGGCTGTGCACACGCTCAGTCACCACCGGCTTCCAGCCGATAGCCCAGGCCACGCAGCATGCGGATGCCGACGCCGGCGCGCGCCTGTTCCAGCTTGCGGCGCAGGCGGCTGACATGCACTTCGATCACTGACAGGTTGGCCTCGTGATCCCAGCTGTACAGCGCGTCGAACAGGCGCTGCTTGGTGACGGTGCGGCCAGGATGCTGCATCAGTGCCTCGACCAGCGACAGCTCGCGCGCGGTCAGTTCGATGCGCTGGCCTTCCACCTGCACTTCATTGCGGATGCTGTCGAAGCACAACCGGCCCAACCGCTTCTGCGCCGGTGCGTCGCTGCGGCGACGCGACAGCGCACGCAGGCGGGCTTCCAGTTCCCCCAGTGCAAACGGCTTGGCGAGATAGTCGTCGCCACCGCGGTCAAGGCCGAGGATGCGGTCCTCCACGCCATCGCGCGCCGTGAGGATCAGCACCGGCAGGGTGACGCCGTCGTTGCGCAGGCGCGAGAGCAGGTCGAGGCCATCGACGTCGGGCAATGAAAGATCGAGCACCATCACGTCATACGGCGCGCTGGCCAGTGCAGCCGGCGCGTGCAGCCCGCGCGAAAGGTGGTCGCACAGATGGCCGGCGCCCTGCAGGGCGCGGATCAGTCCATCGGCCAGGGCGGCGTCGTCTTCGATCAGCAGGATTCGCATTGCAAGCTTCGTGCAAGGTTGGGGCAAGTTTGGCGCAAGTGCGTCACCTTACCGTGACGTGCATGAATTTCTCCCGTCGTCTTGCGGCCCTGCTGGCCGCCCTTTCGTGCGCGCCTGCGACTTCGGCGCTGTCCTTGCAGGATGCACAGCGTGCAATGGAAGCGCACAACCCGGACCTGCGCGCGGCGGCATTGGAACTGCGTGGGGTACAGGGCGATGCGCTGACCGCTGCGTTGCGGCCGGCTGCCGAGCTGTCGATCGGCAGCAGCAAGATCAGCCCGAAGCACGGCATCGGCCCGGGGCGCTGGCAGGACAAGCGGGTAGACAGCACGCTGGGCCTGGGCTGGACCTGGGAGCGCGGCGGCAAGCGCGCATTGCGCATCCGCCAGGCGGACGCGCTGCTGGAAGTGGCCGGGCTGGACATGCTCGATACCCGGCGCCGGCAGCAGGTGGCACTGCATGAAGCCTATTTTGGCCTGAAGGGCGCGCAGGAGCGGGCGCAGATTGCCGAGGCCAACCGCCAGAATTCGGCCGAACAGATGGCGGCGGCCGACAAGCAGGTGGCCACCGGGGCGATGGCGCCGGTGGATCGCGCGCGGATGGCGGTGGACCATCTGGCGGTGGCCGATGCGGCGCGCGAGGCGGCCCTGGATCTGCGTGACGCGCGGCATGCGCTGGGCCTGCTGCTCGGCAGCGATGACAGCCGCGACCTTAGTGCCGATGACCCCTGGCCGGATGCCAGCAGCGTGGCCAAGGTGCGCGCGTTCGATCCGCAGCAGCGTGCCGATCTGCGCGCGGCACGCTCGCGCCTGGCCGCCGCCGACGCTGGCGTGGCCCTGGCACGTAGCGAGCGCCACCGCGACATCCAGCTGGGTGTGGAGGCCGAGCGCGAGCCCACCGATATCAGCGGTGTCACCTGGGGCGTGTCGTTGACCATTCCGCTGGGCGGCCCGTCGCGCGCACGCGGCGCGATCCAGCGTGCCGAGGCCGACCGGGACAGCGCCGCGCTGGAACTGCAGCTTCTGCAGCGCGAAGCACACGCTGAACTGGACCAGCTGCAGGCCAGCGTGCAGTCCGCCGCGCAGCGCCGCAGCGATTACGAGGGGCTGCAGTCCGACGCTGCGCGCAAGGCGGTGGAGGGCATCGAACTGGCCTATCGCCGGGGCGCCGCCAGCCTGACCGATCTGCTCGACGCGCGCCGCAGCTGGCGCGAGTTCGAGGCCGCGCTGATTGATGCGCGTGCCGACCATGCCATTGCCTTGGCGCGCTGGGAAGCGGCCACATCCGTTGCTGAAGGAGAGTCCCGATGAAGTCCACCGTCGCCCATCGCCCGCGGGCGCGACATGCCATGCTGCCGGCCCTGCTGGCGCTGGCCCTGCTGGGCGGCTGCGGTCGCGAACCGGCGTCGTATACCGAGGATGCGCCGCAGGTCAGTGCCGGCCAGATCCTGTTTCCGGCCGGCAGCCGCCAGCTGGATGTGCTGCGCAGCGAGCTGGTGACCGCCGGTGCCAGCGCCAGCCTGCAGCTGCCGGGCCGGGTGGTCTGGGACGAGACCCGCTCCAGCGCGCTGCGCACCCCGCTGGCGGGGCAGGTGGCGCGCATCGAGGCACAACCGGGGCAGAAGGTGAAGGCCGGCCAGGTGATCGCCTGGATCACCTCGCCCGAGTTCGGCCAGGCGCAGGCGGAGGGCGTGCGTGGCCGTGCCGAGCTGCAGCTGGCACGCCGGGAACTGGACCGCACCCGCGAACTGCACGCGGCAGGGGTGGCGTCGGGCCGTGAACTGGACGAGGCCGAGGCCAGCTTCGCCGGCAGCCAGGCCGATCACGCGCGCGCGACCGCCTTCGCCAGGGCGTATGGCAACGGCCAGCACGTCGACCAACGGCTGCCGCTGCGCGCACCCATTGATGGCGTGCTGGTGGAGCGGCGGATGAGCCCGGGCATGGCAGTCAGCCCCGACAGCGAACAGCCGCTGGCGATGATTGGCGATCCTGACCGCCTGTGGTTGCTGCTGGATGTACCGGAGAGCCTGGCCGGACGCTTGAAGGCGGGCATGCAGGTGAGCGTGCCCGGCGCCGATGGGCAGCCGCAGCAGGCGACCCTGCAGCACGTGGATGACTTCGTCGACAGCGAACGCCGCGTGGTGCAGGCGCGCGCCGAACTGGACAACCGTGCGCGCGGTTTCAAGGCGGGCCAGTACGTGCGTGCGCAGGTGGCAGTGCCGGCCGGGGGCGGTGTCTCGCTGCCCGATGCTGCGGTACTGCTCATCGACGGCAAGCAGGTGGTGTTCGTGGAGGAGGCCAAGGGCCGCTTCGCGCGCCGCGCCGTGCGTGCCGAGGAACTGGGCGATGGCCGCCTGTGGGTGCGCGAGGGCCTGGCCCAGGGCGCCAGGGTGGTGGTCGAAGGGGGCCTGTTGCTGCAGCAGCTGGTCGACAGTGCGCCCGCAGCCGCCAGCACCGGGACGGGGCATGCCGCGCCATGATCGATCGCCTGATTGCCTATTGCCTGCGCCAGCCGCTGATGGTGATGCTGGCGCTGCTGCTGTTCATCGGCGCTGGCATTGCCGCGTTCCGCGTGCTGCCGGTGGAAGCCTTTCCGGATGTGTCCGACACCCAGGTGACGGTGGTATCGCTGCACCCGGGCCGGGCCGCGGAGGAGGTGGAGCGCGAGGTGACGATGCCGCTGGAAGTGGCACTGTCCGGCATCCCGCATTCGGTGCGGGTGTTCTCGCATACGCAGTTCGGCCTGTCGATGATCATCCTGACCTTCGATGACAAGGCCGACGATTACTTCGCGCGCCAGCAGGTGCTGGAACGCCTGCAGGGCGTGGAGCTGCCGGAAGGGGTGACGCCGGAGCTGGAGGCGATGAGCTCGGCGGTGGGCGAGATCTACCGGTACGTGCTGAAAGGCCCGCACCTGACACCGACCCAGCTGCGCACCGTGCAGGAATGGACGATGGAGCGCAGCCTGCGCACCGTGCCGGGCGTAGCCGATGTGATCAGTTTCGGCGGCTTCGCGCGTACGTTCCAGGTCAAGCCGGACCTGGACAAGCTGCGTGACCGCGGCATCAGCCTGGCTGAGTTCGCCGAGGCGCTGGAGAAGGGCAGCTCGAACGCAGGCGGCGGCTACGTGGAACGTGGCCAGCAGCAGTTCCTGATCCGCGGCGTCGGTCTGATGCGTTCGCCGGCCGACATCGGCAACGTGGTGGTCGCGCAGCGCAGTGGCACGCCGATCCTGGTGCGCGACCTGGCCGGCATCGCCGATACCGGCCTGCCCCGGCAGGGCCTGGTCGGCCAGGATGACAACGACGATGCGGTGTTCGGCATGGTGCTGATGCGCAAGGGCGAGAACCCGTCCGACGTGCTCGACGCCCTGCATGCGCGCATCGCCGAGATCGAAGCGAACCAGCTGCCGGCCGGGGTCAGCATCGAGCCGTTCTACGACCGCTCGTGGCTGGTCTCGACCACGCTGAAAACCGTCTTCAGCAACCTGCTGGAAGGCGCGGTGCTGGTGTTCCTGGTGCTGTGGCTGTTCCTGTACAACGCCCGTGCCGCGCTGATCGTGGCGGCGATGATGCCGCTTGCGCTGCTGTCGACCTTCCTTGGCCTGCATCTGTGGGGCGTGCCGGCCAACCTGCTGTCGTTGGGTGCGATGGACTTCGGCATCATCATCGATGGCGCGGTGATCGTGACCGAGCACATCGTCTCGCGATTGTCGAAGCTGCCACCTGCGGCCGACCGTAAGACACGGTTCTCGACCATTCTTTCGGCAGCGTCGGAAGTGGGCCGGCCGACGTTCTTCTCGATGCTGATCATCATCGCCGCGCACATCCCGATCTTCACCCTGCAGCGCCAGGAAGGCCGCATGTTCGCGCCGATGGCGTACTCGGTGACCTCGGCATTGATCGGCGCGCTGATCCTGGCGCTGACCGTGGTGCCGTTGTTCTGTTACTGGTGGCTGCGGCGCGACCGCATGCGCGACGGCAATCCGCTGATGGACCGCCTGACCGGCTGGTACCGGCCGGTCCTGGAGCGCGCACTGGCCCGCCCGCGTGCGGTAGTGCTGACCGCGATTGCGCTGCTGGTCGGCACGCTGGCATTGGGCACGCGGCTGGGTTCGGAGTTCCTGCCCGAGCTGGACGAAGGATCGATCTGGCTGACGGCCACGCTCGACCCGAGCACCAGCCTGGGCGAAGCGCAGCAGCAGTCGCGGCGCATCCGTGAGCTGGTCGGCAGCTTTCCGCAGGTATCGACGGTGGTGGCCAAGCTGGGACGCCCGGAAGACGGCTCCGATGCCAAGGGCGCCAACCAGATCGAGGCGCTGGTGGCGTTGAAGCCGGAGAAGGAATGGCCGAAAGGCGTGGGCAAGCGACAGCTGGTGAGCGACCTGCAGCGCACGCTGGAGCAGCGCATTCCGGGCCCCGAGTTCTCGATTTCGCAGCCCGTGCGCGACAACATCCTGGAGAGCATCTCGCAGATCAAGGGCCAGGTGGTGATCAAGGTCAGCGGCTCGGATCTGGACGTGTTGAACCAGCAGGCGCAGGCGATCCTCGGCCAGGTACGCGGCGTGGAGGGCGTGGAGAGCGCCTTCATCGACCGCGACGGGTCATTGCCGCAGCTGCAGATCGAGATCGACCGCGACCGCGCCGCGCGCTATGGCCTGAACGTACGCGACGTCGACGAAGTGATCGAGACCGCACTGGGCGGGCGCCAGGTCGGCGAGCTGTGGGAGGGTGACCGCAGATTCCCCATCACCCTGCGCCTGGACGATGCCGATCGTGACCTGCAGCGGCTGCGTACGGTGCCGGTTGGCATCGGCGATGGCCACACGGTGACGCTGTCCGACGTGGCCGACTTCCGCATGGCCAGCGGCGCGATCAACATCTCGCGCGAGAACGCACAGCGGGTGAAGGCGGTGAGCATCTTCATCGCCGGCCGCGACATGGGCAGCGTGGTGGCTGACATGCGCAAGCGCGTGGATGCCAGCGTACAGCTGCCGGAAGGCTATCGGCTGGAGTGGTCCGGCGAGTTCGAGAACCAGCAGCGTGCGATGAAGCGGCTGGGCTGGGTGATTCCGCTGTCGGTGCTGATCATCTTCGTGCTGCTGTTCGATGCCTTCAAGGACATCAGCAGCGCCGCGCTGATCCTGGCCAACGTGCCACTGGCGATGATCGGCGGCATCCTGGCCCTGTGGCTGACCGGCATTCCGCTGTCGGTGTCGGCGGCAATCGGCTTCATTGCATTGTTCGGGCAAGCGGTGCTGAACGGCGTGGTGATGCTCAGCCGCTTCGCCCAGTTGCGCGAGCAGGGCATGGACCTGCTGCAGTCGGTGGTGCAGGGTTCGCTGCAGCGCCTGCGCACGGTGCTGATGACCGCACTATTGGCGATGTTCGGCCTGCTGCCGATGGCCACCTCGCATGCGATCGGTGCCGAGACCCAGAAGCCGCTGGCGGTGGTGGTGATCGGTGGTCTGCTGTCGGCGATGCTGCTGACCCTGCTGGTGTTGCCGACGCTGTACTACTGGGTGCATCGCCGCCGCGAGGCCCGCATCGCGTGACCTACCTGTAGAGCCGAGCCCACGCTCGGCCGCTTCTGGCCTTTGCGCGAAGAGCAGCCGAGCATGGGCTCGGCTCTACAAGGGCGTCGCGCCATGCGTGGATGCCACCTGTGCGATCTATACCATCCCGCCGTTGGCGCGCAGCACCTGGCCGTTGATCCATCCGCCATCGGCACCTGCCAGGAACCCCACTGCACCGGCGATGTACTACTGGGTGCATCGCCGCCGCGAGGCGCGCATCGCCTGACCTACCTGTAGAGCCGAGCCCACGCTCGGCTGCTTCTGGCCTTTGCGCGAAGAGCAGCCGAGCATGGGCTCGGCTCTACAAGGGCGTCGCGCCATGCGTGGATGCCACCTGTGCGATCTACACCATTCCGCCGTTGGCGCGCAGCACCTGGCCGTTGATCCATCCGCCATCGGCACCGGCCAGGAACCCCACCGCGCCGGCGATGTCCTCCGGCATGCCCAGCCGCTCCAGGGGGTTCATCTTCGCCAACCGCTCGATCAGCTCGGGCGATTTTCCATCCAGGAACAGATCGGTGGCGGTCGGGCCCGGCGCCACGGCGTTCACGGTGATGTTGCGCCCGCGCAGCTCCTTGCTGAGGATTGCGCCCATCGTCTCCACCGCCGCCTTGCTGGCCGCATACACGCTGTAGTTCTCCAGCCGGATGCCGACCACGCTGGTGGACAGGGTGATCAGCCGGCCACCGTCGCGCACCCGTCGCGCGCTTTCGCGCAGCACGTTGAAGGCGCCCCTGAGGTTGATGCCGATCACCCGCTCGAACAGGGCGTCGTCGGTATCGGCCAGTGGTGCCAGCTGCAGCACCCCGGCGCTGTTGACCACCACGTCGATGCCGCCGAAACGGGCTTCGATGGCGTCGAAGAGCTGGCGCACCGCCTGCGGATCGGACACATCGGCCTGCAGCGCGATGGCCTGCGCGCCGGCGGCGTTCAGTTCGGCCGCCAAGGCTTCGGCGTCGTCGCGGCGGCCCGCATAGTTGATCGCGACCGCGTGGCCATCGGCGGCGAGCCGACGCGAGATGGCGGCACCGATGCCACGGGATCCGCCGGTGACCAGGGCGACAGAGCGGGCGGGGGAGAGGGTCATGGTGACTTCCACGGGGACACGCCGAAGTGGCGCAGCGCCATCTTCGCGAAATCGCGCTTTCGGATAATCCTGCATAATCCGCCAACATCATCCGGATAGCCGAACAATGGACCGCTTCACGGCCATGCGCGCCTTCGTCCGTATCGTCGAGCGCCGCAGCTTCACCCGGGCCTCCGAGGACCTGGGCCTGCCGCGGGCCACGGTGACCGACGCGATCAAGGCGCTGGAACAGCGGCTGGGCGTGCGCCTGCTGCACCGGACCACGCGGCTGGTGGTGCCGACGCTGGAAGGCGAGGCCTTCTATGGCCGTTGTCTGCGCCTGATCGCCGACATGGACGACGCCGAGGCCGCCTTCCGTGACGCGCCGCCGCGCGGCCCCTTGCGCATTGAGGTGCATGGCACGCTGGGCCGGCACCTGCTGTTTCCCCATCTGCCGGAGTTCCTGCAGCGCTACCCGGAGATCGAACTGGAGGTCAGCGAAGGCGACCGCTATGTCGATCTGCTGCGCGAAGGCGTGGATGCGGCGCTGCGGGTGGGCACGCTGGCCGACAGCGATCTGGCGGCGCGCCGGTTGGCGATGCTGCGCGAGGTCACGGTGGCCGCGCCGGGCTACCTGCAGGCCAAGGGCGTGCCAGGCAGCATCGAGTCCCTGCTGGGTGGCCATGAAATGGTGGGCTATCGCTCCAGCGCCACCGGCCAGCTGATTCCGCTGGAGTTCCAGCAGGGCGGGCAGGTGCGCTACGTGCCGCTGCCGGTGCGGGTGCGTGTGTCCGGTGCGGATGCGTTCCTCGGCGCCGCGCTGGCGGGCCTGGGCATCATCCAGGCTCCGCGCTACCGGATGGACCCGTATATCGCGCGCGGGCAGCTGGTGGAGCTGTTGCCGGACGCGCCGCCGACCCCAAGCCCGTTGAGCCTGGTCTACCCGCGCAACCGCACGCCGTCCCCACGCTTGCGGGTGTTCATCGACTGGGTGGCCGGGGTGTTCGAGCAGGCCGGGGGTGCCGGCCAGCGGCCGGCACTACCGGAGCGGCACGCGAAGCTGTCCGACCGCAGGGGGTAGTGCCGGCCGCTGGCCGGCAACCGCAATGCGCTTGATGTACCCCGGTAGTGCCGGCCGGCGGCCGGCACTACCGGGCTGCGGCGCTCGGCAGCACCAGCTCGAACACGGTGCCGGTGTCATCGGACGCAACACTCACGCTGCCGCCATGCGCCTGTGCAATCGCGCGGGTGATCGCCAGGCCCAGCCCCGCACCTTCGTGTCGGCCACGCTCGCCGCGGTAGAACCGATCGAACAGGCGCGGCAGCGCTTCGGCGGAAATCGGCGTGCCGACGTTGTGCACGCTGACCCTGCACACGCCATCGGCCTCGGCCAGTCGTACCCGCACCTCGCTGCCGGCAGCGGCGTGCTTCAACGCGTTGGACAGCAGGTTGGCAATCGCCCGGTGCAGCATCAAGCGGTTGCCTTCCACGCTCGCCACACCTTCGCGGCGCAGGGTCAACTGCCGGTCCTCGGCCAGCAGCTCGTAGAACTCGAGCAGCGAATCCACCACCCCATCCAGCGCCACCGGCTCGCGCGAAGGCAGCGCGCCCGGTGCTTCGGCCTGCGCCAGGTACAGCAGGTCGCCCACGGTCTGTGCCAGCTGCTGCAGTTCTTCGGCACACGACGCCAGCGTCTCGCGGTAGGCCTCGTTGCTGCGCGGGTGCGCCAGCACCACTTGCACCTGGGTGAGCATATTGGTGATGGGCGTGCGCAGCTCGTGGGCGAGATCACCGGAGAATTCGGTCAGCCGCGCGAAGTCCTGCTGCAGGCGTGCCAGCATGCCGTTGAGGGTCTGCGCCAGCTGCTCCAGTTCGGCCGGTGCACTGCGCGCGCTCAGGCGGCGCTGCAGCCGGCCAGCGGTGATCTGCCTTGCCTCATCGGCCAGCGTGCGCAGCGGCCGCAGCGTGCTCCGCACCACGTAGCCGCCCAGCAGGCTGCTGGCCACCGCGGCGCCGATGATGGCGATTGCCAGCAGGTGGCGGAAGCGCTCCAGGAAGTCGGCGTGACGGTTGTCATCAATGGCCAGCAGGGTCACCAGCTGGCTGCCGTCGGCCAGCGTCTGGCGCAGGTGCAGGGCATGCATGCAGCGACCATCGGTGAGGATCCAGTCGTGCCGCCGTGGCGCGGCGTCGATGGGCTGGCTGCGTGCATGCTCGCGCAGCAGTGCCGGCGCAGTGGAGAACAGTACGGTTCCGCTCCCATCAACAATGTGGAAGGCGATATCCGGATGATGGCCGAGCGCCTCTGCCAACCGCGGTCCGCGCGCGGCGGCAGGCCCATTGTCAGCGAGGTCGCGGATCAACGCGACCTTGTTTTCCAGTTCGATGAAGTCCTGGGCAACAAGATCATGGCGGGCGCTGGCATAGATCGCCACGCCCAATGCGGCCAGCACCAGCGTGGCCACGATGGCGAACAGCAGTGTCAGCCGTACCGCGATGGAACGACGCAGGCTCATCCGCTGTGCACGGCACCGTCGTCCGGCGCCTCCAGCACATAGCCCATGCCGCGCACGGTGACGATCAGCTTGGCATCGAAGTCATCGTCGATCTTCGCGCGCAGGCGGCGGATCGCCACGTCGATCACGTTGGTGTCGCTGTCGAAGTTCATGTCCCACACCTGCGAGGCGATCAGCGAGCGTGGCAGCACTTCGCCCTGGCGACGCGCCAGCAGCTCCAGCAGGGTGTATTCCTTCTGGCTGAGGGCGATGCGCTGGCCGCCGCGTTCGACCCGGCGGCGCAGGGTATCCACCACCAGGTCGGCGATGATGATGCGCTCGGCCTGCGGTTGTGCCTGGCCGCGACGCAGCAGGGTGCGCACCCGCGCCAGCAGCTCGGCGAAGGCGAACGGCTTGGCCAGGTAGTCATCGGCGCCCAGTTCCAGGCCCTGCACGCGGTCGGCGATGCTGCTGCGCGCGGTCAGGAACAGCACCGGTGTCTGCCACCCTCCGTCGCGCAACCGCGACAGCACGTTCCAGCCATCCAGGCCGGGCAGCATCACATCGAGAATGATCAGTTGGTACTCGCCGCTGCCGGCCAGGTGCAGCCCGTCGACGCCGTTGCAGGCGAGATCGACCACGTAGCCGGCTTCGATCAGGCCCTGGCGCAGGTAGTTGCCGGTCTTGGGTTCGTCTTCGACGATCAGCAGTTTCATGATGCGCCCATCATCGCAGCTTGCACGTGGGCTGGCTGCGCAGGCTCACGCCAACGGGTCCAGCGTACCAAGCACCGCCACGCAGGCCAGCACCAGCACGGCCAGCACCGACTCGCAGGCCAGGCTGTGGCGCAGGGAACGCAGCGGCCGCGGTTGCCAGCCGTCGCGGATGGAGGTGGCCAAGGCCGGTACCAATCGCCAGCGATGCAGCGCCGCCAACCCCAGCATGCCGACCACCAGGGCCAGCTTGAGCAGCAGCCAGCGCCCATGCGCGGTACCGGTCAGGGTCTGCACGGAACCGCCGAGATCGACATAGGTATAGGTGCCGGTCATTGCCAGCAGGGCGACGATGACCGTGCCCGGCAGGGCGAAGCTGTGCGCGGCCCGCCACAACTCGTAGGTGCGCTCGCGCAGGCGCAGGCCCTGTGGACGCAGCGCCAACTGCAGGATGGCGGCGATCGCGCCGACCCAGGCACCGGCGGCCAGCAGGTGCACGATGCCGGCCAGCAGCCGCAAGGTGCCGCCGAACCCATCGCCCGCAGCGGCGTGGCCGTTCCAGGACAGGCTGGCCAACGCCGTGGCAGACAAAGCGAGCAGGGCCACGCGGCGCGGGCCCGGCAGCGGCGTGGCGAATGCCAGCAGGGGCAGCATCGCCAGCACCGCCACGGTACGCAGCAGGCCGGCTTTACCCACCGGCGTACCGGTGAGGAACCAGTGCGCCGTTGCGGGGTCGATGTCGGCCGGCGCGATGCCGAGCACACCGGTCAAGCGGGTGATGGCATCGGTGACCACCACGGCCACCGCGATCAGGGCGAGCGCCAGCGAGACGCCGCGCGGCAGCCCCGGACGGACGAACAGCATCCGCCCGAACAGCAGCATCAGCACCAGGTACAGTGCCAGCCGCAGCGCATACGGCGAGAGCTGGGCCACGACGGCAGCCTTACTTCACGGTGAAACGGTACGTGCCAGTGATCGGGTGGCTGTCCTGGCCCACCGCGCGCCACTGCAGTGCGTAGCTGCCTGCCGGCAAGGGCTTGGCGAAGCGTGCGCGCAGGGTGTGGCCATCTTCGGAGAGCTCCTGCGCAGTGGTGGGCATGGCCATCTTCATGCGGCCATGGTCCATGCTCAGTTCGATGCGGGTGGCACGCGGCATCACCTTCTCGCTGAACTGCAGCTCGATCTGGCTGGCCGGCGCCACGGTCGCGTCGGCGGCCGGCGTCGAGCGCACCAGGCTGGGATGGGCCAGGGCCAGCGGCGCAACCGCGAGGCCGGAGACGAGGACAACAAGGGCGGTGGAGCGGAGCAGGGGACGGGCCATGCGTGGGACACCTGTGGAAGACATGGCCCACAGGGTGGAGGGCAGCGCCTTTCGCTGCCCTGACCCCTGCATTACCGATCTGTAATGTTTCGTCCGCCGGCCGCTGGCCGGCATCACAGCGCTGCCAGCGGCCCCTGCATGCGATGGAAACTGCCATCGGTGGCGGTGAACCAGGCCAGCGAATGCCCGCCCGCGAAGTCATCGACATGCACGACCGTAGCGCCATCGGCTTCCTGCCACGAAATGGCATAGACCCCGTCGCTGATCCGCTGCCACTCACACGCGGCTTCGCCCTGCGCACCGGCATAGGCGCCGGAGACGATGGCGTACTGCACGTGGCGGCCATCGGCGCTGTAGACATTGTCGGCGGCCAGGCCGTCATAGCTGACGCGGAAGCGGCGGCCGGCGAACAACGGCAAGGCGGGGGCAGTGTTCATCGGATCGCCACCGGGTTGATGTTGACCTGGGTCGAACCGACGTACAGCGGCTGGCCGAGCACGAACAGGAATTCCCAGGCCTTGTCGCGCACCAGGGCACGGCTGTCGATCAGCTCCAGGTTGTAGATGCCACGCTTGGCCAGCATGTACTGGTTGATCGGGAACTCCTCGGCACCGTTCGGGTTCGGGTAGACCTCCGAGGCCCAGGTGTCGCCACCGAAGGCGACGATGCCCTGGTCGCCCAGCCACTTCGCCGCCTCCATGCCGATACCCGGTTCCACTTCCAGGAACTGTTTGTCGTCCTTGCCGATCAGTTCCAGCCAGCCGGTGTTGAACAGCACCACGTCGCCCTTGCGCAGGCGCAGCCCCTGCTTCTTCAGCACGGCCTGGATGTCGGCCACGGTGAACTCGGTGCCGCCGGGCACGATCGCCTTGCCGTAGTACGTGGTCATGTCCAGCACGACGCCACGGGTGACCATCGGCGGCACCTTCTCGACGCCAAGCTTGCGCACCCCGTCCACGGTGACGAAGTCGGCGGCCTTGTTGCCGTTGTAGTAGACGTTGTCGATGCCGATATGGCCGATGCCGTTGAGCTGGGTGCCAACGCCGGTCCAGGCGTTCACCAGTTCATCGTTGAAGGTGAACTTGTTGGGGCCCAGCGACTTGCCAGCCTGCTGGCCGACCTGCACGTTGTACAGGCGGAAGCTGCGGTGGCGGAACGCGGGCAGGTTCTTGTCCACCGGCACCGCCAGCGGATAGGTCTTGCCGGTCCTGACCAGCGAGACCGCGTGCTTGACCACGTCGGCGGTCAGCAGGTTGGCCGCGCCAATCTCGTCGTTGGCGCCGTAGGCAGAGGGGTACCAGTCCTCGGCGGTGGCCTGGAAGGACAGCGGCAGGGTGGCCAGCGCTAGGGCAGCCAGGGTCTTCATCTTCATGGCAAAGCTCCGGTAATTGTCAGGCCGTCGCGGGGGCGGCAAGCGGGGCATGCGGCGCAGCGGCGCCGGCGTGGGCCGGGAAGTGCGGCAGCACGTACTCGGCGATTTCGTGGAAGGTTTCGGCCAACGGCCGTTCGTTGCGGCGGAACTGCAGGCCGATGTGGTCGACACCGGCCGCCCGCATGGCGTGCAACTCGGCCAGCAGGGCGTTGCGGCCGCCGCGCAGGCCGAAGCGCCAGCGCTGCAGAGGAGCATCGGCATCGGCCACCAGGTCCAGGTGGATGAAGCTGGCATAGGGCTTGTTGCCGGCCACGGCGCGCCAGGCCGCCACGCGTTGTACATGGTCCTGCGGCGTGCCCGGGTAGGCCAGGCAGCCATCCATGTGCTGGCCGATCCACGCCGGTTGCTGCTGGGCCAGGCCTGCCACGAACAGCGGCAGGGCCGGGCCATCCGCGGGCAGCACGTCCAAGCCCTGCGGCAGGTGCGCGGCGGCGCCTTCGCGCAGCAGTGCGATCTGCTCGCGGAAGCGGCTGCCACGGCTGTCGAAGTCGCGGCCGAACAGCGGGTACTCCACCGGGCGGTCGCCACTGGCCACGCCCAGCAGCAGGCGGTCACCGCTCAGCCGCTGCACGCTGCGTGCCGACTTCAGGGTCAGCAACGGCTCGCGGATCGGCAGCACCACTGCGCCGGTACCCAGCAGGATGTGCTCGGTGATGCCGGCCAGGTAGCCGAGGTAACTGAACACCTCGAACACCTGTGCGGCATCGCCGAAGGCCGGGTCGTACACCGGCACGTCGCGTACCCACAGCGCACGGAAGCCGAGGCGGTCGGCCAACCGTGCCAGCTCCGCATGGCGCTGCAGGTCCGGTTCGCCGGGCAGGCGTCGCGCGGCGTGTCGTGCCTGTTCGCCCAGCGGCGTCCAGTCATTGTCCAGCGGTGCTTCGATGCCGATGCTGAAACCACCGGCCTGCAGCCGCGTCAACGCGTTGCCCATGGCGAGGCTCCTCAGTCCCAGGCCGGGGCCAGGCCCGGCGGATCGACTTCGCGGCCGTTGCGGTCAAGCGCGGCGATCGCGGCCATGTCATCGGCATCCAGGTGCAGGTCCTGGGCAAGCAGGTTGCTGGCCAGGTTCTCGCGCTTGGTCGAGGACGGGATGACCGAGTAACCCCGCTGCAGCGCCCACGCCAGCGCGACCTGGGCGACGGTGGCCTGGTGCTTGTCGGCGATGGCGGCCAGCACCGGGTCCTTCAGCACCTTGCCGTAGGCCAGGGTCATGTAGGAGGTGACGATGATGCCTTGTTCCTGCAGGAAGGCAGTCAATGCAGGGTTCTGCAGGTAGGGGCTCAGTTCGATCTGGTTGGTGGCGATCTCGCCGGCGCCGACCACCTCGATGGCCTGCCGGGTCAGTTCGATGTTGAAGTTGGACACACCGATCTGACGGGTCAGGCCCAGCGATTTGGCTTCGGCCAGCGCGGTCATGTACTCGCGCAGTTCAACGCCATTGCCCGGCGCCGGCCAGTGGATCAGCAGCAGGTCGACGTACCCGGTGCGCAGCTTGGCCAGGCTGTCGCGCAGGCTCGGGATCAGCTTGTCGGCGGCGTAGTTGTCCACCCAGATCTTGGTTGTCAGGAACAGCTCGTCGCGCGGGACGCCGGATTCGGCGATGGCCTGGCCGACCTCGGCTTCGTTGCCGTAGATCTGCGCGGTATCGATCGCACGGTAGCCGACGTCGAGGGCGTTGCGCACCGAATCGATGACGATCTGGCCGGTCAGGCGGAAGGTGCCGACGCCAAAGGAAGGAACGCTCATGATGGACTCCAGGGACTTCGTTGAGAGCCGGTGGGCTCGGGACAGGGCGAAGTGTGGGCGCTTTACATTTGTTGATTAAGC
Source organism: Stenotrophomonas sp. PAMC25021 (assembly GCF_004795795.1). Classification (NCBI taxonomy): domain Bacteria; kingdom Pseudomonadati; phylum Pseudomonadota; class Gammaproteobacteria; order Lysobacterales; family Lysobacteraceae; genus Stenotrophomonas; species Stenotrophomonas sp. PAMC25021. The sequence goes on from NZ_CP039255.1 coordinate 4,174,800, forward strand.
CGTGTATACGGGAAACGCTTTTGCGCCGAGGTAAAAAATGAAAACCACCCTGGATGAGCTGAAGGCCTTCGTGGCCGTGGTCGACAGCGGTTCGATCACTGCCGCGGCCGAAGAGCTGGAGCTGACCATCTCCGCCACCAGCCGCACCCTGGCGCGGCTGGAGGACAAGCTGCAGACCACGCTGCTGCGGCGGACCACGCGGCGGCTGGAGCTGACCGAGGAGGGAGCCGCATTCCTGGAGTACGCGCGCACGATCCTGGCCACGGTGGACGAGGCCGAGGAACAGATGGCCGCGCGGCGGCTGCAGCCGGTCGGGCGCCTGCGCGTAGACGCCGCCACGCCGTTCATGCTGCACGTCATCGTGCCGTTGCTGGAGGGCTTCCGCGAGCGCTACCCGCAGGTGGAGCTGGAGCTGAATTCCAATGAAGGCATCACCGACCTGATCGAGAAGCGCACCGACGTAGCGTTCCGCATTGGCGTGCTGCGCGATTCCACCCTGCATGCGCGGCCCATCGGCCACAGCCGCATCCGCGTGGTGGCCAGCCCCGAGTACCTGCGCCGGCGTGGCACGCCCACGCGGGTGGAGCAGCTGCGCGAGCACGACCTGCTTGGCTTCACCCAGCCCAGTTCGTTGAACGAATGGCCGCTGCAGGATGCCGATGGCGGCCCTTTCGTGATTGAGCCGGCGATTGCTTCGTCCAGTGGCGAGACACTGCGGCAGATGGCGGTGACCGGGCTGGGCATCGCCTGCCTGTCCGACTTCCTGACCCGCCAGGACCGGCGTGACGGCCGCCTGGTGCAGTTGTTCGCCAAGCAGACGCAGGAGGTGCGCCAGCCGATCAACGCGGTGTACTACCGCAACACCGCGCTGGCCGCGCGCATCACCTGTTTCGTCGACCACGTGACGCAGACGCTCGGCCAGCGTCCGTTTGACGAATAAGGCGGCGTAGCGCCGGCCGCTGGCCGGCTGCCGGGTCCCGGGGGCTGCCGGCCAGCGGCCGGCACTACCAACTGTGTATCACCTGATGCGTGGCCCATGCATGGAGGGGTAGAGCCGGCCGCTGGCCGGCTGCCGGGTCTCTGGGGCTGCCGGCCAGCGGCCGGCACTACCAGCTGTGTATCACCTGATGCGTGGCCCATGCATGGAGGGGGTAGAGCCGGCCGCTGGCCGGCTGCCGGGATCCCGCAGCTGCCGGCCAGCGGCCGGCACTACCGGCGGTTGTGCAGCGCGCGCCGGTTGCCGATGTGCGCGCATGCCAGCAGCACGCCACCACCAGCTGTCGCCACGCCATGCCAGAGCAGTGATTCCTTCAGCGGCAGGTATAGCGAGGCCGGCAACAGCAGGAGGGCGCCGACGCAGGCCAGCCTTGCAGGTCGCCAGCGCCCATGCCGGTGAACCCCGGCCAAGGTGCTCGCCAAGGCCAGCGACGAGGCCAGCAGCGCAAACAGCCATTCCCAGCGCGACATCATCAGCAGAAACGTCATCGCGCCATGGCCGGGGTGCTGGAACGAGCGCAGCGCCATCATCGCTGCCGGCACGAAGGCCAACAGCAGGGGCAGGGCGATGCAATGGGCGGCGCAGGCCAGGGACAGCCAGGCCCCGGCTAGATCGAAGCGGGGGTGCCAGCGTGCCGAAGCTGGCGGCTGGGCCAGGGCCCTTGCAAGGCGTCGTGGGGATGTGGTCCATAATGTTACATAGTAACAATTGGAGCCTCTCCCATGAAGCGTTCTGCTGCTCTTTTCCTGCTGCTGGCTGCCAGCGCTGCACAGGCCCATGATGTCCGCCAGCTCGGTGCGCACGTACACGGCCAGGCCACCGTTGATCTTGCGCTTGACCAGCAGACGCTGGAATTCGCCCTGCAGGCGCCCGGCATCGGCATCCTTGATTTCGAGCGGCCGCCGGCCAATGCAACCGAGCAGGCCGCGCTGGCGCGTGCGACTGCGCTGCTGCAGGGCGGCAGCTGGGTCACCTTGCCCACCGCCGCGGGCTGCCGCCTTATCGCGAACGATGCCAGGGCCGAGGGCTTCGGTGCGATGGCTGCCGCGCCGCCGCCCGGTCAGCATCGCCACGCAGGGTTCAGCGCAACCCTGCGGTACCAGTGCGCCAAGCCTGCCGGGTTGCGGGCCATCGTCGTGCGCCTGCCCGCAGTATTCCCGGGCCTGCACGAAGTGATCGTCAACAGCACCACCGCCCATGGCCAGAACCGCAGCGTGTTGACCGCGGACAATCTGCGCGTGGTGCTGGCACCGTGAGGATGCGACCGGTGATCATGCTGGATGGCGTGCAGTTCGGCTATGGCCGGCGGCTGGTGCTGGACGTGCCGCGGCTATGGATCGAGCAGGGCAGCAGCGTGCTGCTGCGCGGAATCAGTGGCGGTGGCAAGAGCACGCTGCTGGGCCTGCTGGCGGGCGTGCTGCTGCCCGGCAAGGGCCGCATCGAGGTCGCCGGCCACGCGCTGCAGGCGATGCGTGGTGCCGCGCGGGATCGCTTCCGCGCCGACCACCTGGGCGTGATCTTCCAGCAGTTCAACCTGCTGCCGTTTCTCAGCGTGCGCGACAACATCGCACTGGGCCTGCGCTTCTCGCGCCTGCGCAGTGCGCGCATCAGCGGGCCGTTGAATGCCGAGATCGCGCGACTGCTGCAGGCCCTGCAGCTGGACCCCGGGCTGATGCAGCGCCGCGCCGGCACGCTCAGCGTCGGCCAGCAACAACGCGTGGCGGCGGCACGCGCGCTGATCGGCAGCCCGGCGTTGCTGCTGGCTGATGAGCCGACCTCGGCGCTCGACCGCGACGCGGCGACCGCGTTCCTGAAGCTGATGTCGGCGCAATGCGAGGCGGCCGGCACCACGGTGCTGGTGGTCAGCCATGACGACAGCCTGCAGTCGTTGTTCGACCGCACGATCGCCTTGTCCGAGATCAACCAGGCAGGTGCCGGCCATGCTTGAGCTTGCCTGGGCCAGCCTGCGCAGCCGCGCGTTGAGCGTGGGCCTGACCGTGCTGGTCATCTCCCTCAGCGTGGTGCTGTTGCTGGGTGTCGAGCGTGTGCGCACGCAGGCGCACGAAGGCTTCGCCAGCACGGTGTCGGGCACGGACCTGATTGTCGGTGCGCGTTCGGGGCCGGTGAACCTGCTGCTGTACGCGGTGTTCCATATCGGTGACCCCACCAACAACGTGTCCTGGCAGTCCTACCAGGCGCTGTCCGCCATGCCGCAGGTGAAGTGGGCGGTGCCGCTGTCGCTGGGCGATTCCTGGCGCGGCTACCGGGTAGTGGGTACCACTGGCGGCTACTTTGAACACTATCGTTATGGTTCCGGTCATGCGCTTGCCTTTGCACAGGGGCGGCCCTTTGATGATCTGTATGACGCGGTGATCGGCGCGGAGGTGGCACGCGCGCAGAAGGTCGGCCTCGGCGACGAGATCGTGCTGGCGCACGGCACCGGCGCGGTGACGCTGGCCACGCATGCCGACAAGCCGTTCCGGGTCTCCGGCATCCTGCAGCGCAGCGGCACGCCGGTGGATTCGTCGCTGCTGGTCTCGCTGCCGGCGATCGAGGCCATCCACGTCGACTGGCGCTCGGGTGTGCAGCTGCGCAGCCAGAGCGTCAGTGCCGAGCAGGCGCGCCACCTCGATCTGACCCCGACCAGCATCACCGCTTTCATGCTCGGCCTTAACTCGCGCATCGCCACCTTTTCGGTGCAGCGCAGGATCAACGAGTATCCCGAAGAGGCGATGCTGGCGATCCTGCCCGGGGTGACGCTGCAGCAGCTGTGGCAGTCGCTGGGCACGGCCGAGCGCGCCCTGCAGCTGATCAGCGCGTTGGTGGTGTTGCTGGGCATGGTCTCGCTGGTGGCGTTGCTGGTCTCGACGCTGCAGCAGCGGCGGCGCGAGATGGCGATCCTGCGTGCGACCGGCGCGCGGCCGGGTTACATCGCCGGCCTGCTGGTAGTGGAAGCGGTGGCGACCAGTGCCGTGGCCTGCGTGCTGGCGTTGGCGCTGCTGGTGGCCGCCAGCATGGCCGGACGCGGCTGGGCCCTGGCCACCTTCGGCCTGTCCATCACCCATGTCTGGCCGGATGGCCGCGAGCTGGCCTGGGTGGCGGGTGTGTTGGCGATCAGCGCGGTGGCCGGGCTGGTGCCGGCGTTGCTGGCCTACCGGCGCACCTTGGCCGATGGCCTGTCGCCGGGAGGCTGAGCATGCGCTGGATGCTGTCATTGCCGATGGTACTGGCGCTGGCAGCCTGCGAGCGGCCGGTGGATACCGGTGTGCAGGCGTTGCCACCTCCGCCGGTTGTCGACCACGCTGGCGCTGCGGATGCGGCGGAGCAGGAACTGGACTGGTTGCAGATGATGCCCAAGGACGAGCTGGCCGCGCTGGAGCGCGGAGAGGGCCCGGAGGTGGAGCACAACGGCAACCGGCGCATGCCGCAATTCGGCACGTTCCGTACCGTGGATACGGTGCTGCAGCGTCCGGTGCGCCTGCCCGGCTACATGGTGCCGCTGGCCACTGCGCAGGACGGGCGCCTGACCGAATTCCTGTTCGTGCCGTACTACGGCGCCTGCATCCACGTACCACCGCCGCCACCGAACCAGATCGTGCACGTGGTGCTGCCGCGCCCGATCGCCATGCCGGACATGTACTCGCCGTTCTTCCTGGCCGGCACCCTGCGTGACGAGCGGCTGGATGATGATCTGGCCGGTTCCGCCTACACCATGCGCGATGCCCAGCTGAGGCCCTATGAACCGTAGCACTGTGTTGCTGCTTGGATGCGTCTGGTTGGCAGGCTGCACGTCACCTGGCGGTGATGCCGTGGTGGCCACGCCGCGCGACAAGCCGTTGCCCTCCGCCGCGCCCGAAACGCCTATCGACCGCTGGGACGCGCTGCGGCCGGACGAAGTGACCTATCAGCGCCCGCCCCCGCAGATCGGCTTGTCACGCAATGGCATGGACGGGGTGGGCGGCCTGATCGACGACATCGGCTCGGGCACGCCACCGGGGCAGGAAATCGACCATTCCAGCCCGGATCGCGCCAAGCAGTTCGGCTCTTCGCGCGTGGTCGACGCTGTCGACGGTCGCGCGGTGGATCTGGATGGCTACGTGGTACCGCTGGGCACCAATGATGCCGGCCTGGTCGATGAGCTGCTGTTCGTGCCGTTCTACGGTGCGTGCATCCACGTGCCGCCGCCGCCACCGAACCAGATCATCCATGTGACCCTGGCCACGCCGATCGCGCTGGGCGATCTTTGGGACCCGTACCGGTTGGCCGGCCGCCTGCAGGTGAAGCGCTTCGATGCGGACATTGCCAGCGCGTCCTACGATGCCGCAGCGGCCACGCTGACGGCGATCCACGACTGATGCGCATGCGCTGGATCCTGGCTGCCGGGGTGCTGGTGAGCGCAGTCGTGCTGCTGGTGTGGTGGCAGCGGCAGCGCGCACCCACCGCGCCGCCGTTGGTCGCGTTTCCAGCACCGGCGTCCGACGCCAGCCAGCGCATCGAACAGCGTTTGGGTGACGACCACGCGTTCCGCAACGACGTGCTGTTCCTGCTTGCGGCAACAGTGCGCGACCGCTGCCAGCCAGCGCAGGCGGGGCTGCTGGCGCGCATGGCCAATCGTGCGTCGCTGCCGGTGCTGGCGGCGGTGAGTGCGGTGACCCAGCAGGATCCATCGCTGGACCGGCCGATCTACCAGTACATCCAGCACCGCGCCGACGCGACGCAGTGCGGCCAGCCGCTGCAGATGCCGTTGGCCGGTGGGCGCAGCATGGCGTTGGACATCGAACAGTACGCGCGCACCTTCCCGGACAGCTACTTCGACCCGCAGCGCAGCAGTGAACCCCGGGACTTTGGTGGACGGTCGTTGCAGCAGCGCGCTGGCAACGCCTGCAACAGCGTGGTGTATTCGGTGCTGCCGCTGGGTGGCACCGACTGGCGGTGCAGCAGCCTGCGCGCGAATGCCCGCGCGCGGGTGCGCGGCCTGTGCGAGGACGAGCTGCGGCGCCAGCACGGGGCAACGGGCGGGGAGCTGGACATGGCCGTGGGGCAGGGCATGCAGGCGGCGGTGGTAGCGGCGATTGCTGCGCTGCCGGAAGACTGCCGGTGATGATCCCGGACACCAGCCAAGACCGGGCATGAGGGGCACGGCAACATGAACATTGCCCGGACCGCAATCTGAGCCGCTGTCGCCGCCTTCATAACTATACAGGACATCCTGTATAGTTATCGCCGTAATCCACCCCCACCAGGTTCTCTCATGGCTTCGTCCCAGCCCTTGGCCGGTGCTCCGGCCCTGTCGCGTGCCCGTCGCTGGGCACTGTTGTTCACCGTCGCCGCCGGCCTGCTGCTGGTCACGCTCGACAACTCCGTGCTCTACACCGCCCTGCCCACGCTGACCGAAGAACTCTCGGCCAGTGCCGGCCAGGCGCTGTGGATCATCAACGCCTATCCGCTTGTGATGGCCGGCCTGCTGCTGGGTGCGGGCACGCTGGGCGACCGCATCGGCCACCGCCGCATGTTCCTGATCGGCCTGGTGGTGTTCGGCGTGGCATCGTCGGCAGCGGCGTTCGCCGACACCGCAGGGCTGCTGATTGCCGCGCGCGCCTTCCTGGCGGTCGGCGCGGCCGCGATGATGCCGGCCACGCTGGCGCTGATCGGCCTGAGCTTCCACGAAGCGCGCGAACGCAACATCGCCATCGCGATCTGGGGTTCGGTGGCGATCGTCGGTGCAGCGCTTGGCCCGATCATCGGTGGCTGGCTGCTGCAGCATTTCTGGTGGGGCTCGGTGTTCCTGATCAACGTGCCGGTGGTCGTGGTCGCGTTCGTGGCCACGCTGCTGCTGGCACCGGAAGGCCAGCGCGACACCTCGCGACCGTGGGACCTGGTTTCGTCGCTGCTGGCTCTGGCTGCACTGTCCGGCCTGGTGCTGGCGATCAAGTCGCTGATCGCTACGCCGCCGTCGTATGCGCTGGGTGCAGGCGCGCTGCTGCTGGCCGCCATCAGTGGTGCGGCGTTCGCGCGCCGCCAGCAGCAGCTGCCGTACCCGCTGCTGGACTTCGCAATCCTCCGCAATCCGGCGTTCCTGGCCGGCACGTTGTCGGCGGTGTTCACCCTGTTTGCGATGGCCGGCCTGCAGCTGGTCACCACCCAGCGCTTCCAGCTGGTGGCGGGCTTTTCGCCGCTGCAGGCGGGCCTGCTGGTGTCGGTGGCCGCGCTGGGCAGCCTGCCCAGTGCGCTGCTGGGCGGCAGCATCCTGCACCGGGTGGGCCTGCGCCCGCTGATCTGTGGCGGCCTGGCCGCAGGTGCGCTGGGTGTCGGCGTGGTGGCATTCGGCTTCCCGCACGGCCTCGGCTGGGTGGTCGCCGGCATGGCGATCACCGGCTTCGGCATGGGTTCGGCCATCTCGGTGGCGTCCACCGCCATCCTCAACAACGTACCGGCGCACCGTGCGGGCATGGCCTCGTCGGTGGAAGAGGTGTCCTACGAGTTCGGTGGCCTGCTGGCGGTGGCGATGCTGGGCAGCTTGAGCGCGGCGGTGTATGGCGCATTCCTGCCGGTCTCGGCCGACATGCCCGCGCTTGCACGGGAAGGCTTCACCCAGGCGCTGCACGTGGCACGTGAAAGCGGGCAGGGCGAGTGGTTCGCACTGGCCATGGCCGCGTATGACCGCGGCTACCAGATCGTGCTGCTGGTGATCACGGTGGTGCTGGCGCTGGGCGCTTCGATCATCGCGCGCCTGCTGCGCGGGCGCGTCGGCAGCCGCGTGGGTGCGGCCGATCGCGTAAAATGACGCGATGAGAACCAGCAAGCGCGACCGCATCCTCGACGCCGCCGTCAACGTGATCAATCGTGATGGCGTGCGCGCAGTGACCTTCGAGTCGGTGGCGGCCGAGGCCAAGCTGACCCGCGGCGGCCTGCTGTACCACTTCCCGTCGCGCGAGGCGCTGCTGCGCGGCATCGACGAGCACCTGGTGCGGGCCTGGGAGACGTCGATGGAAACGCTGCTGGGCAAGCGTGCAGACGAAGCCTCGGCGCTGGAGCGTTACCAGACCTTCGTGCGCGTCTCGGCGCAGAGCGCTACCCGTGCCGAGCTGATGTTCATGCTCGAATCGGCCGACCCGGACGCCGATGAGCGCCCGTGGGGGCCGGCGGTACGGCGTTGGGCGCCGTTGCCGCCGTCGACCGGGCAGAGCGACCCGGCCGCGCTCGACAATTTCGTGGCACGGCTGGCCGCCGACGGCCTGTGGATCTACGAGGCGATGTACGAGGGGCAGCTGGATGAAAGCGTGCGCGCCCAGGTGGCCGAACGGATCGCCGGGCTGCTGGCGAAGCCCGATGGAACGTCAAGTTGAGCGGGCAGCCGGCGCGCCGACATCGCCCGTGGTAGAGCCGACCGCCGGTCGGCTGTCCTTCGGTCAGGCCACGGAAATGCCGCTTCGATCGCCCGTGGTAGAGCCGACCGCTGGTCGGCTGCTCTTCGGTCAGGCCACGGAAATGCCGCTTCGATCGTCCGTGGTAGAGCCGACCGCTGGTCGGCTGCCCTTCGGTCAGATCACGAAAATGCCGCTTCGATCGCCCGTGGTAGAGCCGACCGCTGGTCGGCTGCTCTTCGGTCAGATCACGAAAATGCCGCATCGGTAGAGTCGATCGTTAGTCGACTGCCCTTCGGTCGGACAACGAACCTCCCGCGCGTCGCGCGATGGTCGACCAGCGGTCGACTCTACTCCCTCACCTTTACCCAGCCTGCGCGGCGCCCGCGGCCAGCCACGCCCTCGGCGAAGCCCCCAACCGCTTGCGGAACGCCTTCGACAACGATGCGGTATCGGCAAACCCCACCTCGATCGCCACCTGCTTGACCGCCACGCCGGCCCGCAGCTGCGCGCAGGCCAGGCTCAGCCGCCAGTCCAGCAGGTAGCTGGCTGGCGTTGCCTGCATCACGTCCTTGAACACGGCCGCGAACGCGCTGCGCGACATGCCGGCGGTCGCGGCCATGCGCGGCAGCGTCCATTCGTCCTGCGGTGCCTGGTGCATCGCCACCAGCGTGCGTGCCAGCCGCGCATCGGACAGCCCCCGCATCAACCCGTGGCTGACGCCGGCTGCATCCGGGTGGTCGACCACCCAGCGCAGGATCTGGATCAGCGCCACCTCGAACAGTCGGTTGGTCAGCAGCCGTGACCCGCAGCGCTGGCGATCGGCTTCGGCGAACAGCAGCTGCAGGGTGTCATCCAGTTCGGTGATCGCGGCCAGCGGCACCACCATCACCGGTGGCAGCGACTGCACGATCGGATTGCGCGCGCCACCATCGAAATCCAGCGTGGCACAGGTGAAATCCGGGCCGTCCAGCGGAGCGTTGAAGAACACATGGTGCAGCGGCTGCGGATACAGCAGGAGGCTGGGTGTATCGATCTTCAACCGGGGCAGCGCGCTATCGCCCCCAGGATGACGGACTTCCATCTCACCCTGGCGCAGGATGTGCAGGAACGCACGACCGGGCTGCGGCTCGAAGACATGCTGCCCGCACAGCGGGCCACTGTGGAACAGCGCCGCCTGCACCCGGAAGCGTTCCAGCAGCGAGGAGAGTCGATCTGGCGCAGGGGTGGCCGTGCGCATGCTCATGGACGTATGGACAACATATGTGGCGAATTGAGGATGTTGCGTCCAGGGAGTCTACCTAGGATGAGCGGGTCGTCCAATCCCGGGCGCTTTCCCAAGGAGATCCACCATGTCCCGTGTCCCCCTGATCGATGCCGCCAACACCACCGCCGACCGCCAGGCCCTGCTGGGCCAGGTCCACGCTGCCTTCGGCGCCACCCCGGCCATGTTCCGCGCCGTGGCCAACTCGCCGGCTGCCCTGCAGAGCATGTGGGGTTCGTTCGGCGCGCTGGGCGGCGGTCGCCTGTCGCCGCTGCTGGGCGAGCAGATCGCCGTGGCCATCGCCAACCGCAACGCCTGCGAGTACTGCCTGGCCGCGCACACGGCATTGGGCCGCAAGGCCGGCGCCAGCGGTGAGCAGATGGCTGCCGCGCGGATCGGCCAGTCCAGCGACCCGGCCACTGCGGCGGCGCTCGACTTCGCGTTGAAGGTGGTCGAGCAGCGTGCGCAGATCGCCGACGGCGACGTGCAGGCGCTGCGCGCGGCCGGCTTCGATGATGAGCAGGTCGTCGAGATCCTCGCGCATGTGGCGCTCAACCTGTTCACCAACTACGTCAACGTGGCGTTCGACGTGCCGGTGGACTTCCCGAAGGTCGCGCTGCGCTGAGGTGTACCGGGCCGGGGGACGCAGTGCTCCCGGCCATCCTCAGCGGGCGTGGCCGTCGTGCGCCTGCAGCCGCTCCGGATGGGTATACACATTGAACCCGCTTTCCCGCGCGAACCCGACCAGGCACAGGCCGGCGCTGCGGGCCAGATCGATCGCCAGCGCGGTCGGCGCGGACACTGCCGCCAGCACGCTGGCGCCGGCGCGCACTGCCTTGCTCACCATCTCGTAGCTGGCCCGGCTGGAAATCACCAGCAGGCCGCCTTCGATGGCGTGTTCGTTGTGGTGCAGGGCGCCGATCAGCTTGTCCAGTGCATTGTGGCGGCCGACGTCCTCGCGTACCCAGCCGATGCGCCCACTGGCGTCGGCCCAGGCCGCGGCATGGATCGAGCCGCTTGCCGCATTCATCGGCTGGTGCTGCGCCAAGCTGGCCAACGCCCGCTGCAGGGCGGTGGCGGAATAGCTGCGGCGCTCGCGGATCTGCGGCAGTGGGCGCAGCACTTCTTCCAGCTGGCGCGTGCCGCACAGGCCACAGCCACCACGGCCGGGCAGCAGGCGTCCCTTGTCGGGGTCGAGGTTTGCGCCGGGCGCAGCCTCGTCCACGGTCATCTGCAGCTCGATGCCTTCGAGCTGTGGGTGGATATCGATCGACAGCAGCTGCGAGGGCGCGCTGATCAGGCCTTCGCTGAGCGAAAATCCGAGTGCGAAGTCCTCCAGATCACAGGGTGTGGCCATCATCACGGCAAAGGCGGCATCGTTGTAGCGCAGCGCCATCGGCACTTCCTCGGCCACCACGTCGACCTGCTGCTGTTGCGTGCCGCCGCGCCAGCGCTGCAACGGGCGTTGGGCGGTGCCGGCAGGCGGGGTGTGCGGCGGGATCGAATCAGGCATGCAGCGCGTCCGGACAAGGGAGAAACGCGGGCGGGCCACCGCCTGCGGTTTCGAGGATAGCGCAGTGGTCGCGCGCAGACGCGGCTGTAACCGTTGCCATGGCAGGTTGTGCTGAAATCAGCCTGTGCCCTCTGGCGAAGCGCCGTGGGCCGTGCTTGACTGTGCGGCTGGTCGTGCCACTGAATGCACCGCCGGACCGCGTTGTGCCGTTCGTTGTTGTGTTCCTACTGCCAGGTTCCCGAACATGTCCGAGCAGAAACCGCCGCGTTACAAGCCCTACAACCAGCCCGCCGGAGGCTGGGGTGCCGCCGGCGCCACGGCCAAGGTGCTGCTGCAGCAGAGTGTGATCGGCAAGGGATCGAAGGCATTGCTGGCGATGAACCAGCCCGGTGGCTTCAAGTGCCCCAGCTGCGCGTTCCCCGATGCCGACGAACGCAAGAAGCTGGAGTTCTGCGAGAACGGCGCGAAGGCACTGGCCTGGGAAGCCACCCAGTTCCGCGCCGGCCGCGAACTGTTCGCCCGGTACACCGTGACCGAACTGATGGCGCAGACCGACTACTGGCTGGAGATGCAGGGCCGGCTGACCGAGCCGATGCGCTACGACGCAGCCACCGACCACTACGTGCCGTGCAGCTGGGACGATGCCTTCGCGCTGATCGGCCGCCACCTGCAGGCGCTGGACAGCCCGCACCAGGCCGAGTTCTACACCTCCGGCCGCACGCCCAATGAAGCCGCGTTCCTGTATTCGATCTTCGTGCGCGAGTTCGGCACCAATAATTTCCCGGACTGCTCGAACATGTGCCACGAGCCGACCAGCCGTGGCCTGCCGCCGGCCATCGGGGTGGGCAAGGGCACCATCGTGCTGCAGGACTTCGAGCATGCCGAGGCGATCTTCGTGATCGGCCAGAATACCGGCACCAATTCACCGCGGATGATGAGCAACCTGGTCGAGGCGCGTAAACGCGGCATCCCGATCGTGGCGGTCAATCCGATGCCCGAGCGTGCGCTGATCCGCTTCGCCGAGCCGCAGGACGTGGTGCAGATGGCCACGTTCGGTTCGACCGAGATCACCAGCGAGTTCGTGCATATCCGCATCGGCGGCGACCTGGCCCTGATCAAGGGCATGATGAAGGTGATGTTCGAGCGTGAGGCACAGGGCGAGCGCGTGCTCGACCATGATTTCCTGTCGGAACACACGGTGGGCCTGGAGGCGCTGCGCGAAGACGTGATGGCGCAGGACTGGGACCAGATCGTGCAGGTGTCCGGCATTTCGCAGGCGCAGATCCGCCGCTGTGCGGAGATCTACATCCGTTCCAAGGCCACCGTGATCTGCTACGGCATGGGGCTGACCCAGCACCAGTACGGCTCGCGCCTGCTGCAGCAGGTCGCCAACCTGCTGTTGCTGCGTGGCAACTTCGGCAAGCCCGGCGCCGGCATCGGACCGATCCGTGGGCATTCCAATGTGCAGGGCGACCGCACCGTCGGCATCGACGAGAAGCCCAAGCCGGCCTATCTGGACCGCGTGCAGCAGGTGTTCGGCTTCGACCCGCCGCGCGAGCATGGCCACCATGTGGTCGAATCCATCGAGGCGATGCTGGACGGCAGCGCCAAGGTGTTCATCGGCCTGGGTGGCAACTTCATCCATGCCGTGCCCGATACCCCGCGTGCGTATGAGGCAATGCGTGGCCTGGAGCTCACCGTGGGCATTGCCACCAAGCTCAACCGCGGGCACCTGGTCCATGGCCGCGATGCACTGATCCTGCCGGTGGTGGCGCGCTCGGAGCGCATCGTTACGCCCGCCGGCGAGCAGTTCGTCACCATCGAAGACGCGATGTCGAATGTCACCGCGTCGCGCGGGGTACTGGAGCCGGTCAGTGCCGAGGTGTTGCCCGAGGTCGAGATCGTCTGCCGGATGGCACTGGCCACGCTGCCCGACAGCAGGGTTGACTGGGCCGGCTGCATGCACGACTACGCGCCCATCCGCGAGCTGATTGCCGCGGTGTATCCGGAGATCTACACCGGCTTCAACGAGCGCATCCAGCAGCCACACGGTTTCCATCTGGACATTCCGCCGCGCCGCCGGGTGTGGCCCACGCCCAATGGCAAGGCCAACATCCTGGTGATGCCCGGCCTGGACGTGGACGATCCGGTGCACGATCCGGACACGTTGCGGTTGGCCACCGTGCGCTCGCATGATCAGTACAACACCACCATCTACAGCTACAACGATCGCTATCGCGGCGTGTACAACGATCGCATGGTGCTGTTCATGAATATCGAGGACCGGCTGGCGCGCGGGCTGGAGAAGGAAGCGCTGGTCAGCCTGGAGACGATCAGCGGCGATGGCGTGCAGCGCCGCATCGAGGGCCTGACGGTGCTGGACTACCCGATGCCGCGCGGCGCGCTGGCCGGTTACTACCCGGAACTGAACCCGTTGCTGCCGCTGGACTACTACGACCGGATCAGCGGCACACCCGCAGCGAAGTCGATCCCGGTGCGGATGCGGGCGATGGCGGCGGCGATTGCGTGACGCGCATCGGCTATCATCGGCGGGTGAACCTGCCTGGCCTGCTGCTGCGATGGATGCTGCTCGTTGCCCTGGTGCTGAATGCACCGGCGCTGGCGCTTGGCTCGTCTTCGTACGGCGGGTCGGCCAACCAGGATCACTGCGCTGCACCGCACGCGGCTGCGCTGGCGGCAGCCGGCTGCTGCGATGATGCGGCCCGGGCGGCCTGCCAGAGCGGTGAGTGCGAATGCCCGCCAGCCTGCCTTGGCATGCTGGCCACGTTGAGTGGAACGCCCGCCTCGCCGTGGCGTGAGGCGCCTGTAGCTGCTCATTCCCAGCAACGCGCATCGCCGCCGATGCCGGACCCGTTGCGTCCCCCCATCGTGTGATGTCCTGCAGGCGCTCAAGCGCCCGCCATGACTGTTCGGCTCTTTCTCGCCTCTGCCTGCGCCTTCGATGCGCGGGCGGCGGGCCGCGTTGCCCGCCTCAGCAAAGGAATCACTCAATGAACCGTTCTCTCTCCCTCGGCCTGCTGCTGGGCACCGTGCTGGCCACCACCGCCTGTGCACGTGCCGCCGAAGAATCCGCCGCCGCACCGGTCGCCAGCAAGGCTCCGGTGGCACCGATCCAGGCCAGCCCGGCCAAGGTCGATCCGGCCCTGCCGGTGGCCATCGTGCACAAGACCGCCAGCTGTGGCTGTTGCGGTATCTGGGTCGACCATCTGAAGGCCGCGGGCTTCCAGGTGGACGTGCGCGATACCGATGACATGAATCCGATCAAGGTCCGCCTGGGCGTGCCGGTCGGCAAGGCCTCCTGCCATACCGCCGAGATCGGCGGTTATGTGGTCGAAGGCCACATCCCGGCCGAGGACATCAAGCGCCTGCTGGCCGAACGCCCGGCCGCACGCGGGCTGGTGCTGCCCGGCATGCCGGCCGGTTCGCCGGGCATGGAAATGCCGGATGGTTACGTGCAGTCGTACACCGTCGAGCTGGTGCGGACCGACGGCAGCACCGAGCCGTTTGCCCAGCACGGGCAGGGTGGCTGATGGAAGGCGGGTGCCGGTCGTCCTGACCGGCACCCTTCGACGCGTCTTGTGTAGGGCTGAGCCTATGCTCGGCTGTGTTTGGCCGGCAAGCCGAGCATGGGCTCGGCTCTACAGGATCAGCGTGCCGTGGCTGTTTCCTTGGCCAGCTGTGCGTCGAACTTCTTCTCGGCCGCATCCGCGTAGGCCTTGCAGGTCAGGGCGTTGGCTCCGGCCTCTGCACCCGCGGCATAGTTCCAGTTGCTGGCGCCCGGATGCGGCGTCAGCAGCAGGTCGCAGGGCAGGGCGCGCACCGTAGCGAAGCTGCGCCGGTAGTCCTCGACCAGGCGTGGATAACGAGCGTTGCCCTGCAGCTGGTAGCCCGGCGCACTCAGGCTGTCGGCGTAGGCGATGCGCACCGGCTGGCCATCGCGGGTATCGGTCCAGGTCCAGGCGGTGCTGCCTGGGGTGTGCCCCGGCATGAAGTGCGCGGTGAACGCGATGCCGCCTACGGTGACCCCTTCGCCATCCATGATGATGCGGTCGGCGCTGGCCGGCGGAAAGGTGATGCTGTCGCCAAAGTGCAGGTCGTTGCTGCCGCCGCGCGCCAGCAGCACGGCCGATTCGGCGTTGGCCGCTACGCTGGCGCCGGTACGGCGCTTCAGCTCCGCCACCGGGCCGGCATGGTCGGCGTGTGCGTGGCTGAGCAGGATCAGCCGTAGATCCTGTGCTGCCACCCCGCGTGCCTTCATGTTGTCCAGCAGGTGACCGGCCATCTGCGGCATGCCGCCGTCGAGCAGTACCGCACCGTCGGCGGTCCGCACCAGCAGCGCGGTCAGGTCCTCGGTGCCGATCTGCCAGGTGTGGTCGGCAATCTGCAGCGGTGCCATCGGCTGCAGCCACGAGGCGTCCACGGTGTAGGCCTGCAGCTGCGGCAGCGGTGCGTCGGCGGCAGTCACATCAAAGGCAAGTGTGGCAGTCAGGGCAAGGGTCGTCAGGCAAAGGCGCATGGCGGAGAGGTGTCTGGGCAGGGTCGGATGAAACTACCACGCGGGCCGCGCGGACCGTTTCGCGAATAATTCATGGCTGCGATAAGGTGCGCCGCAGACTGCCCAGGGATTGTTCGCTGGCCATGGATTGTGAATCCACCTCCACGGGCTGGAGCGCAGAATCGGCCGGGGCTAGCCTGCTACCAGGCTCAAGGAGGTGGACCATGCACGTGCTCATGGTGATGCTGGGTGGCGTACTGCTGCTGGGGGTATTCGTGCTGTTTGGCCATCTCTGGAGCACGGGCACCTCGCAGCTGCCCACGGCACTGATCGCCTTCATCGCCACCTGGCTGCTGGTGGCCGTGGCCAACATGTGGGTAGGGATCAGCAAGGCCGGCTACGCGGTACGCGAGGAGCTGCCGATCCTGTTGCTGGTATTCGCCATGCCGGCGCTACTTGCCGGTTTCCTGTACTGGCGCCTGGCGCGCTGAAGGAGTTCCATGAGTACCCGACTGCGCCTGCCCGCGCTGCGCCACCGCGATGGCCATCATGCCCGCGTGACTTACGAAGAACTGTTCTTCGACCTGGTCTACGTGTTTGCGGTCACCCAGCTCAGCCACCATCTGCTGCACCACCTGGACCTGGCCGGCGTGCTGCAGACCCTGGTGCTGTGGTTCGCGGTCTGGCTCGGCTGGCAGTACGCGTGCTGGGTCAGCAACTGGTTCGACCCGGAGGCGCCGCGCATCCGGGGCCTGATGTTCGCCACCATGCTGCTGGCGTTGTTGATGTCCTCGTCCATTCCCGAGGCGTTCGCCGATCGTGCGTGGATCTTCGCCGGGGCGTACGCCACGATGCAGGTCGGACGCACCGCGTTCGTGCTGCTGGAAGTCGGCCGCAACCATACGTTGGCGCCGAACTTCCGCCGCATGCTGGCCTGGGTCAGCGTGTCGGCCTGCTTCTGGCTGGCCGGCGCGGCGGCCGAGGGCCACCTGCGGCTGGCACTGTGGGCGATGGCGGCGGCCTGCGAATACATCTCGCCGATGTTCGGCTTCGCGTTCCCGGGCATGGGCCGGTCGCACACCCGCGACTGGACCATCGAGGGCGGTCACCTGGCCGAACGCTGCCAGCTGTTCGTCATCGTCGCACTGGGCGAGACGTTGCTGGCCACCGGGGGCGTGCTAAGCGATGTCGAGCACTGGAGCCTGCAGGTGATCTCGGCGGTGCTGGCCACCTTCGCTGGCACGATTGCCATGTGGTGGCTGTACTTCGGCATCTCCAGCCGCGATGCCACAGAGGCCATCACCCACGCCGAAGACCCGGGCCGGATGGGCGCCAATTTCCATTACGTGCATGCCCTGCTGATCGCCGGCATCATCGCCACCGCGGTGGGCAACGATCTGGTCATGGACCATCCGGCGGCGGCCGTCACCACGGTGTACGCCACGGTGATGGTGGCGGGCCCGCTGATCTATCTGCTGGGCAGTGCCCTGTACAAGCACGTGGTCTATGGGCGCGCGCCGCGCTCGCACCTGCTGGGCGCCGCCGCACTACTGATGCTGGGCCTGGTGTTGCCCTGGATGCACCTGCTGGCCGCCGGATGGCTGACCAGCCTGGTGCTGCTGGGCGTGGGGTTGCTGGATGCGCGGCTGAAGCGGCGCACCCGGCCGTTGCCGGGCTAGAACCCGCCGCCGGTCTTGAAGTCACCGCCGCCGCTGATACCACCGCCGCTGTGGAAGCTGCTGCCGCTGGAACTGGAGCTGGAGCTGGAGCTGGAGCTGGAGCTGGAGCTGGAGCTCGAACTGGAGCTCGAACCCGAGCCGGAACTGCTGGAACCGCCCGAAAGCAGGTCGAACAGGCCGCCAGAGGAGCGGGTGGTGCTTCGGCTGCTGGTGGTGCTGAAGAAGGATGCGGCGACGGTGGCCGGCGCGGCGGCCCGGTAGCTCGGCGCCTCGTAGGCCTGGCGCTCGATGTCTGCTGCCGCCTGGTAGCTCCTCCGCGCCGCCTGCAGGCTGTCCAGGCGCTTTTTCAGCACGGCCATTTCGCGGGTGTGCTCGCCTACCATCCCATCGATCTCGCCCAGGCGCAGGCGACTGCGATGGATGCGCTCGAGCACGGCATCGTCCTCGCCGGAGGCGGTGGCGGCCACGCGCCGGTACAGGTCGTCCATGCTCTTGGCCGACAGCGTGCGCGCCAGCGCGGTGAGCAGGGCGCTGCCTTCGGCATCGGTCCAACTGCGGAAGCCGTCGATCTGTGCCTGCTTGGCATCCACGGTCTGACGATGCAGCTGCTCGGCCAGCAGCGCCTGCGCTACTGCGCCCTGTGCCGTCTGCAGCTGCTGGCGCAGCGGGTCGCCACCGGCGCGGGCGAGGGCGGCATCGCGGGCCTGCTGTACCGGTTGGCGGGCCGCCTCCACGTCGTCGCGGGCGCGTCGGGCATGTTCCTGCAGATAGGGCGGAAGCTCGACCAGCGTGGCGTACTCGCGACGGGCACGGTCAAAGCCGCACAGTTCGGCCAGCCAGCCGTCGACGGTGCGCACCAGTGGCCAGCCGCGGTAGGCCGTGCTGCCGTAGCTGCGCCGGTGCAGGTACATGAAGATCGGGTCGGCCTGATAGGCGCCGGCCTTGGCGTCATGCTCCGATTGGGCAGAGGAAGCCATGCGCTCGACCGTGTCGGCACGCGCCACGGCCAGCTGCAGGTCGTCCTGCAGCGCCCTGTAGGTAGGTTCCGCTTCCAGCGTGGTGTCCACCTGGTCCTGCAGGGCCTGCCAGCGTCCGCCGGCGGCGTCGCGTGCGGCAACGGCCTCCTGCGACCGCTGCTGCAAGGACTGCTCGATGTCCAGCAGCGCCTGCAGTTCGCCGTCCAGTACCGCCGCTTTGCGGTCACGGCGCTGCAGATCGGCGCTGGACTGCTGCAGCAGGTCCCGGGCCAGCATCGGCGGCGCATCGGTGGCGGCCTCGGCCTGCAGGCGCGCCAGGGCGTTGAAGTCGTCGCGGACCCGCCCGTGCAGCGCTTCCTGTTCCTTGATCAGCTCCCGGCACTGGTCGCCACGCGCGGCCAGTTGTGCCTGCACCTGGCCGATATCGGTTTCGACATCGGCAATCGCGTCGTTCAGGTCTCTCATGTCAGTTCCTTACCCATCACCATTGGGTGATGTAGCCACCGGTGGCGGGCATGCGGAACCGCGGCGACAGGCTGCCGCGCGGCTTGCTGCCGATCTGGTCGTCTTCGATGATGCCGTTGTCCTGCTTGTCGGCGGCAACCCGGTTGTAGGTGGCCTCGGGCACGCGTACGGCAAACACCGAGACCCGTTCCTCCTTGCCGGTTTCCTCGTTGCGGATCGGCAGTTCGGCAGCATTGCCGGCCTCGTCCAGCGCTTCGGTCACCAGATAGTAGTTGCGGCCACCATTGGCCTTCTCGTTGTAGCGCCAGACGCCGGTGCGTTCATCGTCACGGTTGACGATGCGGTAGACCAGGGTCTGCGACAGCAGCCCCACCAGCTGGCTGACCTCGTCCAGGGCCGGCCCGGCTTCGGCCAGCGTCTCGACCCGGATCAGGCGGGCGGCCTGCTCCAGCGCACGTTCGAAGCGCTTGCGGTCTTCGCCGGCGACACCGGTGGCGAGGCCGTCGGCCTTGAGCTGGGCCAACCGCTCGTTGAGCGCGGCCAGCGTGTCGGCGCTGCCGATCAGCTCCTTCAGGGTCGCTACCGCCTGGCCGGCCGCGGCGATGTCGCCCGCGCGCAGTGCCACGTCGCCGCCGGTGTAGGCGCGTGCGCGCGCCTGCTCTGCATCCGGCGCGAGGCGTGCCGCCTTTGCAGCGGCGTTGGTGGTATCCAGCAGCTCGCTGGCCTCGATCGCCTGGCCGAGAATGTTCACCCGCTCGGTCAGCGGCGGCAGGGTTTCCCTGGCATTCGCCAGCAGCTGCGCGGCGGCCTGCCGATGCTGCTCAACCTGCGCGGCCGCCTGCTCGCCGGTGGCACTGCCACCACTGCTGAGCCGGGTGAGCTTGTCCTTGCGCACAAGGGTCGGCTGTGCGGCCAGTGCGGCGGGAACCCCGGCGAAGCGCCGCTGTGCTTCGGCCAGCGCGGCCTGTGCGCCTTCGGCCAGTGGCTGCAGGCGCCCACCGCTGGCGGTGGCACGTGGCAGCAGCCCCTGCAGGGCCTGTTCCTGTGCGGCCAGCAGGGCGCGCGCTGCAGCAGCCTCCTGTTGCTGCGCGGCCACCTTGTCGTTCAGCACCTGCACGTTCTTCTGCACGTTGCTCTCGTGCACGAACGCTCCGAAGCTGCGCGCCATGACCAGCAGCATGCCGAGCACCAGCAGCAGGAAGGCTGCCAGCAGCGCCCACTTCAACAGGCGGGCCCGATCGATCCAGCGCCGCGCCAGCCACGCCTTCCAGCCACGCGGCGCGGTGTAGAGGTAGCGCTGCTCGCGCTGGGCCTGGATGCCGGCCTCGAGGATCTCGTCGGAGACCTCGATACCCTGCGAGCGGTACAGCTCAAGCAGGCGCTGCTTCAGCGTCGCCTTGTCGTGGCCGCTGTCGGCCAGCGCCTTCATTTCGGCGTTGCGGTAGCGCAGCTGGTCGACCACATCCATGGTCAGCAGCGCATCCTGCAGCTCGGCAGGGGCCATCGTCGCACTCACCTCAGCGCGGCTCCGGGCTCGGCGGCGCCTGCAGCAGGGCGGCGAAGCGCTGCTTGCCCTGTTCGACATACTCGGCGATCTCGGCCGAGTCGCGGGTCGCCTGGCCGCGCAGCTGCTCGATCTCCTGCAGCGAGGTCTCCTGGAAGCGCACCACCGCATCGACCAGCTTGCGCACCGAATCGACGCCGATGGTGGCGCCGTAGCCGGCCTTCAGGCCCTCGTGCAGCACGTCATCGCCAATGTTGGCCACCGCTTCCAGGCCCTTGGAGGTGCCCTCGGTCATCGCATTGAGCGCCTGCGTGGACTCATGCAGGCCCATCTGCGTGGTGAAGGCCAGGTTCAAGGCGGTGAAGCTGGTTTCATTGGTGGAGAAGAACACCACCGAGCGCTCGTTGACGCGGCGCTTGATCTCGTGCGACTGGTGCACGCGCAGCATGATCGCCTCGGAGGTGGCGTAGTTCACCTGCAGGTTCTCGGCCAGGTCCTTGGCCAGCTGGTAGCGCGACTCCTCGGCCTGGTTGTTGCGCAGGGCCTCGTCGCGGGCCATGACCAGGCGGCCGGTGTCGGCGGCATCGGCGGCCGGATCGGCCGACTCCACGCGCTGCTGCGCCTGCTTCAGCGCCTCGCGGGCATCGGCCAGCGCCTGCTCCTGCAGCTTCAACAGCTCATGGGCCTGGATCTCGGCATCCTTGATCGACAGGCGGAAGTCGCCGTACATCTCCAGCACGCGTGACTCGCGCTGCAGCTGCTCGGCCGAATCGCGGCTGACTTCCAGGAATGTGCGGCGGATCTTCTCGAACCGGCTCGGGATGTCGCCGCGGGTGACCTTCATCCACAGGTTCTGCAGGCGCTCGCCCATGTCGATCCTGCCGTCGCGCACCTGCTCGACCATGGTGCTGGCATCGTCACGGATGCTGTCGAAGGCGCGGATGATCTCGGTATAGCGGTCGGACACCTTGGCCGAGCTGATTTCATCACGCATCACGGCATTGAAATGCCCGGACTGCTGCAGCACGCGGGCAATGGCCACCACGCGACCCTGGTCAAGGGTGGACAGCTGCGAGACCAGCGCGATGGCCGGAGCGTTGTTGTCCTGGGGAGCGGCCAGGCCCAGGCTGCGCAGCGTGGCCATGGCGCGGTCGAGGTACTTGATCGGCGCGGTAGCGGCCGGCGTGGCAAGGAGGGTGTTCTCGGACATTTCGACGGCTCCGGTCAGGGCAGGCAATGAGGAATCTGCCGCGCGGAACGGGCAGGTTGCTGCGAAACGAAGGGGAAGGGGAGCGGCAGCCGTGCGGCGCACGACAGGCGGGCCCGGTCAAGGGCCGACGGCCCGGTATGGGCGAGGGTGGTGTCCTGTTCAAGCATGGCGCATTCCCTGCAGATCGCCCCCCTGGCGATTCCGTCCCATTGTAGCGGCGGTGATGGGCAGGTGAAGCCCCACCGATGGCAGGGTGGAGTAGCGTTGGCGCACGCTCATCGGTTGCGGCAAGCGAGGGCTTCGTGCAGAACGTACCGCAATGGTTGCTCTGGGCGGGACTGTCCGCCGTGTTCGCAGCGCTGACCGCGCTGTTCGCCAAGGTCGGCGTCAAGGGTGTCGACCCGGACCTGGCCATGGCCATCCGTACCCTGGTGGTGGCGGCGGTGATCCTGCCGCTGGTGGTGGTCACCGGCAAATGGTCCAACCCGTTGCTGCTGCCGGGGCGCACCCAGCTGTTCCTGGTGCTGTCGGCGCTGGCCACCGGTGCGTCGTGGCTGTTCTACTTCCGCGCACTACAGAGCGGTGAGCTGGCCAAGGTGGCCGTGGTGGACAAGTTCAGCGTGGTGCTGGTGATCGTGCTGGCCTATCTTCTGCTGGGCGAGCGGCCCAGCCTGCGGGAGTGGAGCGGCATCGGCCTGGTGCTGGCCGGGGTGATCGTGCTGGCCACGAAGAAGTAGCAGCGTTCAACCGACCAGAGGGGAGAGCAGGATGCAGGGCGAAGCACACGGTACGTTTGAAGTGGATCTGCGGCCGATCGGTGGCAATGACGGCCCGATTGCGGTGATGTCGATCAACAAGACCTTCGCCGGCGACCTGCACGGCAGCAGCGTCGGCCAGATGCTGGCCTTCCGCACGCCGGTGCAGGGCTCGGCCGGCTATGTGGCGATGGAGCGGGTAACGGCCACGCTGGCCGGGCGCCAGGGTGGGTTCACCCTGCAGCACAACGGACTGATGACCCGGGGCAGGCCGGAGCTGAGCGTTGTGGTGGTGCCCGATTCGGGCAGTGAAGGACTGCTCGGCCTGAGCGGCACGCTGGAGATCACCATCAGCGAGGGCCGCCATGACTACCCGCTGGTCTACAGCCTGCCGGAAGAACCCTAGCGGAGTTCCGCTGCCATCGCCGCGAGCCGGGCGACGGTGTTGAGGTTGCGCGCCGTGCCCTGTGCCGAGCCGGGAATGCGCAGGCGCGAGTCGGCCATGCCGGCGCCGTAGTGGATGAAGATCTCGCGCGTGCCGAGTGCAAGCTGTTCGTCGCGCCGGCCGGTCACGCCATCAAGCGGGTCGGCAGGCAGGCTGCCGTCGAGGAACAGGGCGACCACACGGTTGCCGGCGGCATCCGGAAACGGATTGCGTGCCACCACGCCTGCGATCTCGCTGGCCGAACGCACCAGTACGCCTACCGGCTTGCCGGCATATTCCTGGAGCCGCTGGCCGAGGGCCTGGCGCACGCCCGCCTCGTCGAGCGAGCTGCGCAACACCACATTGCCGCTGGCGATGTACGTGCGGACATCGGCGAAGCCTGCGTCCTCGCACATCGCCACCAGTTCGCGCATTGGCAGCCTGCCGGTGCCGCCGACGTTGACCGCGCGCAGCAAGGCGACGTGGACGTTCATGGCGTCCCCGCCTGCAGGCGGTCGTACATGCGCACCAGGTCGACCAGGGTGCGCGCGCCCATCTTGCGCATCACCTGCGCGCGGCGCACCTTCACCGTGATCTCGCTGACGCCGAGGTCGCCGGCGATCTGCTTGTTGAGGCGGCCACGCACCACGCCATCGACCACCTCGCGCTCACCCGCGTTGAGCGTGTTCCAGCGCTGCTGCAGGGCATCGAGCGCCTCGCCCTCGCGGCGGCGCTGGCGGTCGATCTCGATGCCCTTGTGGATCGCATCCAGCAGTTCCTGGTCGCGAAAGGGCTTGGTCAGGAATTCGATGGCACCGTCCTTGATCGCGTTGACACCCATCGCGATGTCGCCGTGGCCGGTGATGAACACCACGGGGAGCTGCAGGCCATGGCTGCCCATCGTGCGATGGAATTCAAGACCGCTCTGGCCGGGCATGCGCACGTCCAGCACCAGGCAGGCCGGCGCGTCTTCCAGGTCGTGTTCGAGGAAGGCCTGGGTGGAGGCGAAGGCCCGCACCTGCAGGCCCATCGAGGCCAGCAGGTCTTCCAGCGCCGCGCGCACCGACGGATCGTCGTCGACCACATAGACAATGGGCGCCGGATCGGCGATGGGTGCAGTGGGCTTACGCATGGTGGACATCCGTGGCGACGGGCAGGTCGAAGACGAAGCAGGCACCGCCGCCTGCCGGTCGTTCGGCGCGGATCTGGCCGTCGTTGGCCTCGATCATCGAGCGGCTCAGGCTGAGGCCCAGCCCCAACCCGTGCGACTTGGTGGTCCAGAACGCGTCGAACACGCGCTCGGGATGGTCGGCGGGCAGGCCGACGCCACGATCGCGTACGCTGAGGCTGACCCGTTGGCCCTCACGCCGGGTCAGCAGCGACAGACGCCGGTCGCCTGCGGGTACGGCTTCCATTGCATCCACCGCATTGAGGATCAGGTTGCCGATCACCTGCTGCACCTGTACGCGATCGGCCTGCACCGGCGGCAGGTCGGCGTCCAGCAGCAGGGCCACGGCCACGCCATGCTGGTCCAGTTCGCTGCGCGACAACGCCAGCATTTCCTCCACCGCCTGGTTCAGGTCGAAGGCGCGCCGTTCCGGTGCCGCGCCCTGGGTCAGGCCGCGGATGCGGGCGATCACGTCACCGGCGCGGTGCGCGTCTGCCAGGATGCGGGCTACGGTCTGCCGGGCCTTGTCCACGTTCGGCGGGTCCTGCGCCAGCCAGCGTTGGCAGGCTTCGGCGCTGCTGGCGATGGCCGCTAGCGGCTGGTTCACTTCATGGGCGATGGAGGTGGTGAGTTCGCCCACGGTGGAGGCGCGCGCTACCCGCAGCAGGCGACCCTGCGCTTCCTGCACGGCGGCCTTGGCCGCTTCCATGTTCAGGGCGAGGTAGGTGGTGATGCCGATCACCAGCATGCCGATCACCGAATTGACCAGGCCGATGCGGTAGGTGCCGAAGCGGGTCAGGAAGAAACTCAGCCCGGTCAGTCCGATGCAGGCGATGGCAAGGGTGATCAGCCCGCGCGCGCCCAGCACGCGCGATGCCGCGAGGATGACCGCTGCGTAGAAGCAGGCAGCAGCAACCGCGTAGTCGGTGATGGTGTCGATCAGGAAGATCGCCGCCATCACGACGATCAGGGCCAGCAGCACCAGCGGGCGGCGGGGCGACAGCGATGGCATCGGGACGGCTCCCTGGCGTGGGGTGAAAGGATAGCAAAGCCGCCATCGGCAGATGCCGATCTTGGTCGGCAGGCTCTTTTGCTGTGGGTGCCGACCGTTGGTCGGCACAAGCCAGAACGATGCCCGGTAGTGCCGGCCGCTGGCCGGCAACTGCACGGTGTTGCCGGAGCTCATGAGGTTGCCGGCCAGCGGCCGGCACTACCGCAGGGATGGACACGGTCTCTGAAGGTTCTCTGCCGACCAAGGTCGGCACCTACCAAAGCGGTGCACGGTGTTGCCGGCCAGCGGCCGGCACTACTCCTCCAGGCTGGCGTTCCAGAATCCCTGCAGCACACCGGGCGTGGTCGCCAGCGTCGCAAGTACGGCGTCCAGTTCGCCGGCATCCACCGTGGTGGCATACAGCACCGCTTCGATCTCCACATCGCGCTCACCGAACGGGCGCTGGTCCACCGCGCGCACCGGGTAATGCGCCTGCTCAAGCAGCAGCAACAGCTGGTCCAGCACCTCGGCCTGCTGCTCGCGCTGGCAGACCACGTTGATCGCATAGGTCGCCTCGCTGAACGCTTCCGGCAGCGGCTGCCGCTGGATGCGGTTCACCACCGGCCGCAGCAGGGTATTGGCGGCCAGCACGAAGACGGCGGCCAGCACCGCTTCCGGCAGCAGCTTGATACCTGCACATGCTCCCACCGCCGCCGATCCCCACAGGGTGGCGGCGGTGTTCAGGCCGGACACCTGCGCGCCGTCCTTCATGATCGCGCCGGCGCCGAGGAAGCCGACGCCGGAGATCACATAGGCCACCACATGCAGCGGCGAGGGTGGTCCGCCGTACAGGTCATGGAAGCGCACCGCCAGATCAACGAACACTGCCGCACCCACCGCCACCAGCGTATTGGTACGCAGGCCGGCGGTGCGTTGCCGCAGCTGCCGCTCCAGGCCGATGACCGTGCCCAGCACGAACGCCACCGACAGGCTGATCAGCGAGCTGAGCGTGGCGCCGGCGTTGAACGCCGGCAGGTTCGGATTGATGTCCATTGTGTTTCTCCCTGGACAAGCGGCGGGCGCTTACTGCCAGCCGTAACGACGGATGTAGAACTTCTTCAGCGCGGTGGTCAGCACCGCATAGCCGAACAGGATCGCCACCAGGAACGGCCAGTAGCCGGCCGGCAGGGCCTGAAGCTTGAAGTAGCCGGCCAGCGGGCTCATCGGCAGGGCCACGCCGATGGCCATGATCAGGCCGGTCATCAGCAGCAGTGGCGGCGCGGCGATGCTCTGCAGGAACGGCACCTTCGGCGTGCGGATCATGTGCACGATCAGGGTCTGGGTCAGCAGGCCGACCACGAACCAGCCGGACTGGAACAGGCCCTGGTCGGCCGGCGTGCGTGCATCGAACACGTACCACATCAGCGCGAAACAGCTCAGGTCGAAGAGCGAGCTGATCGGCCCGAAGAACACCATGAAGCGGCCGATGTCCGCCGGGTTCCACTTCAGCGGCTTGCGTACCAGTTCCTCATCCACGTTGTCGAACGGAATGGCGATCTGCGAGATGTCATACAGCAGGTTCTGCACCAGCAGCTGCAGCGGCAGCATCGGCAGGAACGGCAGGAAGGCCGAGGCCACCAGCACCGAGAACACATTGCCGAAGTTGGAGCTGGCGGTCATGCGGATGTACTTCAGCATGTTGTTGAACGTGCGCCGGCCCTGGATGACGCCTTCCTCCAGCACCATCAGGTTCTTTTCCAGCAGGATGATGTCGGCCGCCTCCTTGGCGATGTCCACCGCGCTGTCCACGCTGATGCCGATATCGGCTGCGCGCAGCGCCGGCGCATCGTTGATGCCGTCACCGAGGAAGCCGACCACCTTGCCCTGCGCCCGCAGCTCGCGTACCAGCCGCTCCTTGTGCAGCGGCGTCAGCCGGGCAAACACGCGATGGTGGTGCAGCGCCCGCGACAGCGCGCCGTCGTCCATGCGCTCGATCTGCGGGCCGGTCAGGATGGTGTCCGCGTCCAGCCCCACCTGTGCGCAGACACGGGCGGTCACCAGTTCGTTGTCGCCAGTGAAGACCTTGACCTCGACACCGTGTGCGGCCAGCGCCTGCAGCGCCTGCGCAGCCGACTCCTTCGGCGGGTCCAGGAAGGCCACGTAGCCGACCAGCGTCAAACCGCACTCGTCCGCTTGCGAGTAGGCGCTCTGACTGGCCGCGGTCTCCTTCATCGCCACCGCCACCACGCGCAGGCCCTGTTCGTTCAGTTCCTCGGTGGTCTGCCGCACCCGCGCCAGGCGGCGCTCGTCCAGTGGCATGTCCTGGCCGTTCTCGCGCACGGTGCTGCACACCGCCAGCATCTCTTCCACCGCGCCCTTGCAGATCAGCTCATGGTGGTCCTCGCGCTCGGACACCACCACCGACATGCGGCGGCGCTCGAAGTCGAACGGAATCTCGTCCACCTTGTGGTAGTCCTGCGACAGCCGCAGCGAACTCTGCAGCTCCACGTGCTCCAGCACCGCGCGGTCCAGCAGGTTGATCAGCCCGGTCTGGAAGTGGCTGTTGAGGTAAGCGAACTTCAGCACGTCTTCCGAATCGTGACCGAACACATCGGTGTGGCGCTCCAGCGCGATCCTGTCCTGGGTGAGCGTGCCGGTCTTGTCGGTGCACAGCACTTCCATCGCGCCGAAGTTCTGGATCGCATCCAGGCGCTTGACGATCACCTTGCGCCGCGACAGCAGCACCGCGCCCTTGGCCAGGGTGGAGGTGACGATCATCGGCAGCATTTCCGGCGTCAAGCCCACCGCCACCGACAGCGCGAACAGGAACGCCTCGGTCCAGTCGCCCTTGGTCCAGCCGTTGATCAGCAGGACGAACGGCACCATCACCAGCGCGAAGCGGATCAGCAGCCAGCTGACACTGTTGACGCCGGCCTGGAACGCGGTGGGCGCACGGTCGGTGGCTGTGCTGCGCTGGGCCAGCGTGCCGAAGTAGGTGCGGTTGCCGGTGGCCAGCACCACGGCGGTGGCGGTGCCTGACACCACGTTGGTGCCCATGAACAGCAGGTTGTGCTGCTCCAGCAGGCCAGCCAGGCCGTCGCCGGGGTGCGCGAACTTTTCCACCGGCAGCGACTCGCCGGTCATTGCGGCCTGTGCCACGAACAGGTCCTTGGCGGTCAGTATGCGGCAATCGGCCGGAATCATGTCGCCGGCCGACAGCACGATGTGGTCACCGGGCACCAGCTCACGGATCGGCAGGTCCAGCAGGCGAGCCGGACGACGGCTGTGCAGGTGCGCGCCGAAGTACTGGTCGGCCACATCGGCGGCCTCGGTGCCCGGATTGCGGCGCAGCACGCGCGCGGTGTTGCCGACCAGCGCCTTCAGCCGCTCGGCGGCACGGTTGGAGCGGCCTTCCTGCACGAAGCGGATCAGCGTGGACAGCAGTACCATCGCACCAATCACGATCGTGGCCTTGATGTCCTCGGTCAGCCAGGACACCGCCGCCAGTACGGTCAGCAGCAGGTTGAACGGATTGCGGTAGCACTGCCACAGGTGCCGCCACCACGGCAGCGGCTTTTCGTGATCCACCTCGTTGGGGCCGAGCGTGGCCAGCCGCTCCTCGGCTTCATGCGGGCTCAGGCCATCGGCATGCGACTCCAGCGTGGCCAGCAGCTCGGCTTCTTCCTGCTGGGCAAGGGTGACCAGGCCGGTGGTAAGCGCGAACGGCGCCGCTTCGGCGCTGCCCGGGCCAAAGCCGGCTTCGGGCATCGCACGACGGCGGAACAGGTTGCCTGCGCGACGGCTGCGCAGGAAGGCGTTGAACCAGGCGTTGAGCAGGCTCATGGGACGCTCCTCGAATGTCAGAGCCGGCCGCAGCCGGAACACGAACGGAATGGGTGAGACAGATCAGGCGTGGCGCATGGCCAGCACCGCCGGCGACCACGGCTGCATGTGCAGGCGCTGGCTGCCGCCGATGCATAGCGGCTTCATCGCATCGCGCAGCGGGTAGGGCAGATGGCGCAGCACGGTGATGCGTTCGCTGATCGGCAGCAGCGACAGCGCGTCAGCCACCACGCGCGGCGAACCGAGCGACAGCGAACGGCCGAACATGACCGGGCCGTGCTGCAGCAGCTGGCTGCGCAGGGCGGCAGCATCGCGCTCGCCAATCAGGCGGCGCAGGGTGATGTAGAGGATCTTGTAGGACATGGGGGTGATCTCCAGGCAGGCGGCGCCTGGCGATCCCCCGTCACTCAGGCAGGCAGGGACCGGCGGGCAGGCGCCAGGAACAGGCAACAAGCGGTCATCCGGGGCGCGGTGCGCCCGGCAGGGTCGGGGTCCATCTGCGTCTCCATGAGGGGAGGGTGCCAGCCAGGGTTGCCCTGGCCAGTGGCGCTATTGTCCGCCCCTGAATGGGGCAGGCCTAGAGGCCCGTGGGTTAGCCCGGCTATACCTTGGTATAGCCGGGCGTATGCGGTGCCGATCGAGGGTTCAGTGATGGGTCAATGCGCGCCGCTGGTCTGCTTGCAGACGTCGTACTCGCCACGGGTCAACGTCTTGTCACGGTCGGTATCGCAGGCATGCAGGCGCTCGGCCCAGTCGGGTGCCACGGCATCCACTTCGGCCAGCGTGACGATGCCGTCCTTGTTCTTGTCCAGCGACTCATACGGCGGTATCAGCTTCACTTCGGTGACGTCCTCGGCGGCGGTGGCCTTGCTCGCCTCCTGGGTTCTGGAACAGGCGCCCAACAGCAGGCCGATGGTGATGACGAGGACAGCAGGAACGTAGCGAATACCGGTCATGACAGGCTCCAGAAGTGGGGACGCGGGCCATGGGTCTGGATGGCCACGGCCGGATATTCGGCCCGGATCTGTAAGCGAGCTGCGAAGAACCGACCGGGTCGCCAGATGGCGGTGGGCGCCCGTTCACCCGCACGCCCCATGCGTGTACCAGCCGCCGATGCTGTTCCAGGGCGTGCCGTCGCGATGTGCAACGGGCCAGACCGCCGCGGCCGAGTGCGCGGACAGGATTTCCGGGTTGACCTGGCCGGAGCCACTTTGCGAGGTCGGAAATATCTGACCTTTTTGCAAGTTGTTGCATGGCCTGATTGTAAATCTGCCGTGAAACTAACCGCTCGCCTCTCCCCGCGGGTTCGTCATGCAACGCGCACTCCTTCTCCTCCTGCTGGCCCTGTTCGCCAGCAGCGCTCATGCCACGACACCACAGATCAACGTGGGTCTCCTGTTCGATCATCTTGCGCCCGCGCACAGCAACCTGCTCAAGCGCATACGCAATACCGGTGATGTGACCGCATACGTGCGCGTTGAGGTCACCCAGATGCACTTCGATGCAGACGGCAAGGTTGTCGAAACGCCAGTGGACACCGTGGCGCTGGTACGCAATGCACCTGGCGCGCACGGGGTGATCGCCAGCCCCAGCCGCCTGATCATTGCCGCCAACGGCCAACAGGCGACGCGCCTGGTCTATCGCGGTGACCGTGATGAGGAGCGCTACTACCGGCTCCGCTTCATTCCGGTGGTGCCCAGCGCCGAGGAATTCTCACTCAGCGATGCGCAGGTGCAGGAGATCACCGGGCTGACCTCGGCAGTTCGCGTGTTCACCGGCTACGGCACCATCCTGTTCGTGGCACCGCGGAACACGCGCTATGACACCCGTGTGCAGGACGGTCACGTGCACAACGGTGGCAACGCCACGGTGGTGCTGGACAACCTGCGGTACTGCGAGCGAAGCAGTCCGGATGCCTGCACGCCCGGCATCATCGTCCATGTCCGGCCCGGGCGAACCTATGCGCTGCAGGCCGACGACAGCCGGTTCGCCCGCTACGACCTGAGGGAGGGCGACGACCGGCGCAGTATCGACTCGCGCCGCTGATCGTCTGCCCATCTCCCCTTTCTGCAACGTCTCCACCGGGTTCGCCAGGCGCCCGGCGGGGAGGCTGTGTCTTCGTCCTGGCGTCGTATCCCATCGTATCCATCCACCGATCCCGGAGCATTTCCATGTCCCTGAAGAAGTACGCCCTGGCTGCAGCCGCTGCAGCCCTCATCGCACCGGCTGTCAGCCTGGCAGCCACCGAATCCAAGTCGATCACCGTCAACGTGACCGCCGACGTCCCGAACACCGCTGGCCTGCAGGTGTCCACGCCTGACGGCTGGGAAGGCCTGCCGCAGAACCTGCCGTGGGACACCGCGCGCGAAACGCTGGGCGAACTGACCGGGCGCGTCATCAACATCAAGTCGCCGGCTGCCATCACCGCCTACCTGACGTCGCCGGCACAGATGGCGTCGGCCGCAGACGTCGTGGACCTGGTGGTGAAGCTGGACAACGTGGAGGTTCCGGCAACGGCCGCGGCCAAGATCACTGTTGCCAACGCGTCCCAGGCCGCCGCGGGCAAGTCGCTGGCCTTCGCCATCGCGCCGACCGCGCCGTCGGGTGGCTACAAGCAGGGCAGCTACGGTGGCCAGTTCCACATGATCTTCGAAAGCGACATCACTCCCTGAGTCCTTTCAGGCGCCCCGTCGCATCCAATGACGCGGCGGGGACGCCGGAACAGCGCCCATGCTCTCGTCCTCCAACCAACGTCGATTCCGCCTGGCCCAGCTCGCGACCGCGATCGGTGCCGTGGTCCTTGCCACGTCAACGCAGGCGGCCGGCCTCGCGCCGGGCGAGCTGCCCAGCCTGCTGCAGCAGCGCGAACGCATGCCGGCCGAATTCCGCGAGCACCTGTTTGGCAACCCGCTCACCGTGCGCGTGGAGCTGGATGGGCAGTATCTGGGTGACGCCGAGGTTCTGCTGCACGAAGACAACCGGGTGCAGGTGATCGGCTTTGGCGACAGCCACGAAAGCCGGTTGGCACAGACCGAGCGTGCCCGTTGGGGCGAGCAACTCGCTGAACCGATGGCGCTGGGCGTATGCAGGCATCAGTGCCGGGGCATGGCAGCGCTGCACTACAGTCTGTCCAACTCGCTGCTGAGTGTACTGACGCCTGCCGGCGCGCAGAAGGAGGGGCGCCACATCGCCTTGCCGGACGCGGGCAGCCGGGGGCTGATCGTGCGCAACAGTCTTGCCGTGCACGGCGGCCAGGAACAGCAGGCCACCGTACGCTACAGCGCCGAACTGCGCGGCAGTGCCGGCCACTGGAGCACGGTTGGCAGCTACCAGTACTACGCCCAGCCCGGCAGCAGCGAGCACTACCTCAGTGCCCTGTATGCCCAGCGCGAACTGGGCGATCATTTCGTTCGCGCCGGCTACTTCCTGCCCACCTTCGAGGGCATTGTGCGCCAGCCCCGGGCACCGGGTACGCAGAACGATACGGCGCTGGGCCTGATGTTCGGATCCTCGGACGTACTGCTGGCCGATACGCGAAGCCCCAGTGTCTATCCCGTCTATGTCACCGCCAGTGGCGAAGGCGTGGTGGAGATCTATCGTGACGGGAACCTGCTGTCCACGCAGGCCGTCAAGCCCGGCATCCAGGAAATCGATACGCGCCGGCTACCCGGCGGGATCTACGATGTGGAACTGCGGGTGGTCCAGGACGGCCGCGAAGCGTCCCGCGAAAGCGCCTCCATCCACAAGCCCAGCCGCTGGCAGGATCCCAGCCGGCGGTGGCGCTACAGCGCGTTCGCAGGGCAGCAGCGCGGGTTGCTGGCCAGCGCCGGAAGCGCCCGCGAGGGCGGCGCCGCGGCCGGTGCCGTGGTCAATTACCTGTTGCACTCCCGTGCGGTGGCCGGGGCCACCGTGCAGCGGATCGGCGCGCGGCATTCGGCGGGTGTGTCGATGGACTGGCAGGCCAGTGACCGCTTCAGCACGTACACCAATGTCTATACCTCCAGCGACGCCGGGCGCGGCGTGGACCTGCAGGGCCTGTACCGCTATCGTGCCGGCTCGGTGGTGGCCAACCATGCGCGCGGTTGGGTGGAGCAGCGCGAGCGCGTCGTGGCAGACGACAGCGGCGCCCCACGCTGGGAGACCCGCGGCGGCTGGCAGGACACGACGGCCGTCTCGATCACGCATCGTTTCGGGCACCGTGATACTGCCAGCCTGCGCGTGGCCCGCAGTTCGGGCTTCACCCGCGGGACCGGCATCGATGTCTCTTACGGGCGCCGGGAGACGGTGTTCGGCAAGCACGATGTCAACTGGCGCGTTTCCGCCTATGACCGCCCCGGCGCCCGCTACACGGGCTATCGGCGGCAACGCGGGATCGACCTGACGGTGAGCGTCTCGCTGGGCAGCGATCAACGCAGCTACAGCGGCAGTCTGGGCAGCCGCACCGGCGATGCCGGTCGCCGCGATACCTATGTGACCGCCTCCTCCACACAGCGCGTGGACGGCGCCGTACTGCAGAGCGTGAATGGCACGGTCACCGCCGAACGGGGCGGGCTGGGCGCAGGCGCGGGTGCCTCGCTGCAGAGCGCGTTTGTGGAGGGTGACATGCAGGTCTACCGCGGCGCGGCGTCGGGCCGCATCAGCGGCACCGCCAACCTCGACAGCACCGTGGTCATTGGCGGTGGGCGCGCCGCCGTGCTGGGGCAGGGGCGCGGCAGAAGCGCCGACACCGGGCTGATTGTCGATGTCCGCAGCGATTATCCCGATCTTGCCCTGCGTGCGGACGACAGCCACGGCGGCGGCGTTGCGCTGCGCCCGGGCCGCAACTTCGTCCCGGTGGCCGCGTATCGCGCAGGCCACGTGCAGTTCGACTTCCAGGGGCGGCATGCGCCGTCGGCAACGCTGCAGCCCTCGGTCGTCAGCTATCACCTCAACAAGGGGGGCGTGATGCATGCCACGCTGGACGTGCTGCGCACCTTCACCGTCATGGGCCAGGTACTGGATGCAGACGGCAACGGTGTGCGCGGCGTGCAGGTGATCAACCACGCCGGCCGCAGCGTCAGCCAGGAGGATGGATTCTTTACCCTTGAACTGAGCGCCCGTGCGCCGGTGGTGGAGTTGCGCTACCCCAACCTGGTCAGCTGCACGCTGACGATGGAGGAGGGGCGCTACCCCAGGGAAGGAGATGTGTTGATGGTGGGGGCGACGGGATGCCCGCCGTCGATCGCGAGAACCGAGGAGCATACGAAATGAGAATCCGCTCGCTGATGGCGGCGCTGCGAGGCGCAGGGCTGGTCGTGATTGGGCTTGGCGCGGCCGCAAGTGCATGTGCGGCAGAAGTGCTGGTCACGGCAGAGTTTGCCCCGTCAGCCCTGGACCCGGGCCGGATGGTCTTCCGGAACACGACGCCGCCTGGCATCTACTGTTCGTGGCGTCCAGAATTCTGCACGGAGGATGGTGCCTACTCTGTCGATGTCCCGATGTCGTGGAACAAGACCTACGAGTATAACGGCGACGTCCGCAAGCGCTTCTATCTTGGCTTGCCTGCCCCTCGCAACGTCATGTTGCAAAACACCACCACGGGTGGCGAAGCGGAGGTCCGCATCACGATTGCTACCGTCAGTGGTCAAATGACACCGGGAGGCGTTACCAATCCAGTGTTCACTCGAACGGTGCGTGGAGGATGCAGCTACGTTCAGACGGTCAGCTACGGGTCATATATCAGGTTCGGCTGGACAGTGAAGAATCCTGAGATGCCGCAGCCGTGCAACTCTCAGGGAGATAAGCCGCTATCACAGCCGGCCAACTATGCGATGCCGTGGATTGGTCTGGGCCTTCTCATAACCGCGCCGTCGCCATTGTCGCTGAACGACGGTGTGTATGAAGGAGAATTGACCTACAGTGCGGGAGGCGCGGGCAGCGATATCGACTTTGGTGATGACGTCACGACCGAGCCGATCACGTTGAAGTTCCGCTTCACGGTGTCGCACCAGTTCCAGGTACGGTTCCCCAGCGACAATCCGCAGGTGCACCTGGCGCCGGAGGCAGGTTGGGCGCAGTGGACCGATCAGGGCCGTGCCCCGATACGCCTCTATCAGGAGCTGCCATTCCATCTGACCAGCTCGATGGACTTCAGCATGAAGCTGCGCTGTGAGCACGACGCAGGCAATCGCTGCGGCATTCGCAATCAGACGCTTGGGGAGGTTGTACCGGTGGATGTGGACGTCACCCTGCCCGGCATGCGCAATCTGCGCGACGGGCGCCCGGCGCAGGACACACCGCTGTCGCCCGACGACGAACAGGCGCCGCGCTTCACACCGGATGGCTATCTGATGCAGCGGCGGTCGACCTTGCGGTTCACCGCAGGACGGGACGCCGTAACAGAGATGCTGAAGGCGCCAGGCTCGCATTGGGAGGGCAACATGACCGTGGTGTTTGACGCCAACCCGTAGTCGCACGCGGGAGTGTGTTGCGGGGTGCCGGCCAGCGGCCGGCACTACCCCAGGCGTTCAGAACCGGTCGGCAAAGGCATCCGTCGCCCGCACCAGCGCATCGACCGTGGCCGGCTCGTTGGCGCTGTGGCCGGAGGTCACCATCTCCAGGCGCGCTTCCGGCCAAGCCTTGGCCAGGTCCCACGCGCTGCGCGGCGGGCAGATGATGTCGTAGCGCCCCTGCACGATCACGCCGGGCAGGTGGCGGATGCGATCGATGTTGCGCAGCAGCTGGTCCGGCTCCAGGAAGATGCCGTTGCGGAAGTAGTGCGCTTCGATGCGGGCCTTCGCCAGGGTATCCAGCGGATCATCGGTGGATTCGGCATCCACGTCGTGCTGCAGGGTGGCCGCATTGTCTTCCCAGCCCAACCAGGCCTGCGCGGCTTCGATGCGGGTTGATTGATCCGGGCCATCCATGCGCGCCCAGTAGGCCGCGATCATGTCGCCACGCTCGGCTTCCGGGATATAAGCCTCGTAGCGGTCCCAGCGCTCCGGGAAGATCCAGCGCGCACCGCCATCGGCCTCGGCGAACCAGCGGTTCTCGATCTCACGACCGAGGAACACGCCACGCACGATCAGGCCGGTGGCGCGTTCCGGATGCGCCTGCGCGTAGGCCAGCGACAGCGTGGAGCCCCAGGAGCCGCCATAGACCAGCCAGCGCTCGATGCCCAGGTGCTCACGCACCTTTTCGATGTCCGCCACCAGGTCCTGCGTGGTGTTGTCGCGCAGCTCGCCGAACGGCGTGGAACGGCCGCTGCCGCGCTGGTCGATCAGCACGATGCGGTAGCGCGCCGGGTCGAAGAAGCGCCGATGGGTCGGCGAGATACCGGCGCCCGGGCCACCGTGCAGGTACACCACCGGAATGCCCTCCGGCGTGCCGCACTCTTCGATATGCAGCGTGTGCAGATCGCTCACCGGCAGGGCGAATTCGCGGTAGGGCTCGATGGCCGGGTACAGGGTGCGCATGGCGGGTGTCTCACAAGCAGGGGCGGCCAGCATAGCGCCGCCATCTACGGCTTGCAGTGGCGAGCTCCTGCGCGGCGCTGGAAATGCGCTGGCCGATGCGCATAAGCTTCCGCGATGCAAGCGACCACGACCGGGACGTGCACGTTCAAACTCAGCCTCGGCAGCGGCGCGCGCGAGCTGTTGAAGTGGATCGCGCTGCTGGCCATGACCGGCGACCACGTGGCCAAGGTGGTGTTCGGGGGCTACGTGCCGGTGGTCAGCGAACTGGGGCGTATCGCCTTCCCGCTGTTCGCGCTGGTGATGGCCTGCAACCTGGCCCAGCCGGGCGCCGACCTGCGCAAATCGATGCGCCGGCTCGCGCTATGGGGGCTGATCGCGCAGCCGTTGCACGCCTTCGCGTTCGGTTCCTGGCTGCCGCTCAACATCCTGCTCACCTTCACCTTGGCGGCGGTGGCCGTGCATGCGCTTGCGAGCCATCGGCCTGTGCTGCTGTTGCTGGCTGCCGGTGTGCTGCCGATGTTCGTGGACTACCAGTGGGCCGGCGTTGGCGCCGTGCTGCTGGCCTGGATCGCGTTCCGGCATCGGGCGTGGTGGCCGCTGCTGGTCGCGCTTGCGGCGGCGTGCTGGGCCAACCACAACGGCTGGGCACTGCTGGCCGTTCCGGTGGTCGTGCTGGCGACGCGGGTGCCGTGGCAACTGCCGCGCTGGCGCTGGGTGTTCTATGGGTACTACGTGGGACATCTGGCGGTGCTGGCGTTGATTGCCCATCTGCTTGTGTAATGTCGGAACTGGCGTGTCGCGCGTCTTGAAAGCCGGATGCGGTCAAGGAACGCGTGGTGCCGATGCGGGTGGGGAACGCCGCCGTTGGCGTGGCGCAAGTTGTTGAATCTTCGGCTCGATTGTCGATATGCGACAATGCGGCCACTGCGTGAACGTTGCTGTCTTTGCACTTGGGTTGTTGGCGCCTGCCACCCCGTTGTGCACATGATGGGGTGCCACCGAAAAAGGGTGGCCGGGGCCTGGAAACCCCGTTGAGTAAGTGCTGTTTACGCTTGCCAGCCGGCGTCGCCTTGCGCGGCGTCGGCTGGCATTCCGTTCGCGTTCCATGGCGGGCGGTGCGTGGAGGTGGGCGCAAGCCCACCGCCCGGGTATAGCACTGACTCACGGGATTTCCAGCCACGCACCGTCCGCCGCCTTGATTTTTAAGGGTGATGGTCCCGCATGCCTTGCACGGAGACCTGCCATGAACGCATCGGAGTTTCCCCATCAGCGCGCCCCGGCCAATGCCGATGAGGGGCACGACATCCCGCCCGATCCCAACAACCTGACGGCCCTGCTGCATCGCATCGGGTTGGGCGCGGCTGCCGACGGCCAGCCCTGGCCCGAGCGCCATCAGCTGCCGGGCCGGTGCCTGGCGTTGGCCGACGCCGACGGTGCACTGGCCGGGCTGCGTATCGTGCAGGAGATCCTGCTGGCGGCCGAACGCGCCCGCCAGAATGGCGGCCCGGAACAGTACGTGGGCGATCGCGTAATGGAAGGGCTGAAGCTGGCGGCATTGGCGTTGACCAGCCACGCCATCTATCGCCTGCATCCGGAATGACACGTAGATCCACGCCATGCGTGGATGCCGTTCGCGGATTGCCCGACGTCCTGTAGAGCCGAGCCTATGCTCGGCTCAGCGGACGAAACGGAGCCGAGCATGGCTCGGCTCTACAGGGGTTCCACGCCAGCTTAGAAATCCATCGTTGCCGACACCAGCACCGTCCTCGGTGCACCCAGCGCCAGGCTCGACAACAACGGCATGCCCCAATACGACTTGTTGGTCACGTTGTTCACGCTGGCCCGCAGCGCAAGCGATCGACCCGCCACGGTGGTGCTGTAGCGCGCCCCCACGTCGAACAACGTACGCCCCGGCACCGACAGGCTATTGTCGGCACTGATGTACTGCCTCGACATCGCCGTGGCATTGCCGGTCAGGGTCAGGCCCTGCAAGGTCGGCACATCCCATTCCACGCCCAGCTTGGCCTGCCGCTGCGCCACGGCGGTGGCGATGCGTCCTTCATTCACGCCACCGGCCGTGCGGGTCAGCTTCGGCTGCACATAGGCCGCTCCACCGAGCAGGCGCACGCCGTCCATTGGTGCGCCGAAGAAGCCCCATTCCACGCCCCGGTTACGTTGCTCGCCGCCAAACGAGAAGATATTCGTGACCGGGTCGGTGTAGCTGTTCGGTCGCTTGATCTCGTACACGCTGAAGGTGTGCGCGAAGCTGCCCAGGTCCAGCTTCAGGCCCAGCTCCTTCTGCCTGGTGCGGAACGGTGCGAACACATCGCCGGCATTGGCGGCGGTCATCGGCGCGGTGGCGCCCTGGCTGAGGCCTTCGATGTAGTTGGTGTAGAGGGAGATCGCGTCGGTGGCTTTCACCAGCAGGGCCGCTGCCGGCGTGGTGGCGCTCTCGTCGTAGCGCGAGGTGCGTGCACCCGCGGACACGTTGAAGGTCTCGCTGACCACCTGCTGGCGGCGCACGCCCAGCGTCAGCTGCACGCGGTCATCGGCGAAGGCGAGGGTGTCGGCGAAGCCGAGGCTGTCCAGCGTCAGCTCGGTATGCGAGATGTGCGGTGCCACG
The DNA here is from genome assembly GCF_004795795.1 of Stenotrophomonas sp. PAMC25021. Classification (NCBI taxonomy): domain Bacteria; kingdom Pseudomonadati; phylum Pseudomonadota; class Gammaproteobacteria; order Lysobacterales; family Lysobacteraceae; genus Stenotrophomonas; species Stenotrophomonas sp. PAMC25021. The sequence goes on from NZ_CP039255.1 coordinate 4,213,547, forward strand.
AACGGCGCCGCCGGGCCCCACACTGGGTTGTACAGATTGGTGGTCCAGTCCCAGCCGGGTACGCTGCGCCGGCCGTAGTCGTTCTGGGTGTGCTGGTAGTGGGTCACGTTGGCGGCCCACTGGTGGCCGACGTTGCCGGTGTGGAAGGAACCGCGCAGGCCGGCATCTGCGGACTGCTTCCTGATGTCGAAGGCGAGCTGGCCGATCACCGTGGTGAAGTTGCCGGCTGGATTGAGGATCTGCGCGCTGATCGAACCGTTGTAGCGGTAGTCGGTCCTGCTGGTGCCGTACGCGAGGTAGGCCATCAGGCTATCGTTGACATCCAGTTCTCCGCGCACCATCGCGCCCTTGTCCTGGCTGTCCACGTAGGCCCAATCCGGGTTGATCAGCGTATCGCCGCGTGGCGGGCGCGGAATGGCCACGCCCGGTGCCAGGCCGACGCCACGCGCCGGGCCGTCAACGCGGTCGTCGGCGCTGTACAGATCGGCCGACAGCCGCATACGTTCGCCGCGCCAGTCCAGTGCCAGCGAACCGAGCTGTACCTTCTTGCGCTGCTTGCCGACGGCGCCGTCACCATCACGGTAGGCACCGTTGAAGCGGATGCCGAACTGCCTGTCGGCGCCGAGGCGACGGCCCATATCCACGTGAGTGCCGAACTGCGCATCGGAGGCGAAGTTGGCACTGACCCGCAGCAGCGGTTGCTCGCTTGCGCGCTTGGGCACCAGGTTGACGCTGCCACCGACCGAGCCGCCCGGCGGCATGCCGTTGAGCAGCGCAGACGGTCCCTTCAGCACCTCGATGCGCTCGAACATTTCCGGCGAGGTGCGGTAGTAGGGCGCCATGCCGCTGAGGCCATTGAACGTGGTGTCGCTGGTGTTGGAGGCAAAGCCGCGGATCGCGTAGTTCTCGCTCCATGCACCGGTGACGCCGTTGCTGAACACCGTGGGGTCGGTGGCGGCAATGACGTCGGTCAGGTCCTTGGCCTGGCGATCGCGGATGAAGGACTCGGTGTAGCTGATCGTATTGAACGGCGTGTCCATGAAATCCTTGTCGCCGAGCAGGCCGACGCGGCTGCCGGCAGCCACTTGCCCGCCCGCATAGTCTGCAGTGACCCGGCGTTGTTCCTGCACCTGTACCGACGGAAGGGTGGACGGCGCGGCGTCGGCCAGCGCGGCGAACGAGGCCAGCAGCCCCAGCGCGAGGGCGGACACCCGGTAGCGCCGGACCATGCCCGGCGAATACATCAGGCCGGAGGATGCGGCGGCAGCGCGATGCTGTGCAGAAGTGAAGTTGAAAACGGTCATGCCAGAGTCCTGTGAATCGCAGGCGCGAGCGCGCCTGGCGCGCTGCCGACGGCAAGCACGGGGAAAGGGCGCAGCGCAGGGTTGTTGGCTGGGTGGGGACCTGGCGGGAGGTGAGCCATGGGCTCGATCACGGGCAGCGTGCTGGACGCCTTCCGAATTAGTTGAGTAAATTAAACTAAATCAATCGAAGCGGACAAGAGGGTCCCTTTGCTGGCACCCTCAGCAGGGTATGGACGCGCACCGTAAGAGCAGGCACCGTATGAGCACGCACCCCGATCCAACGGCGCCGACCCGTGGCCGCCCGCCCACCATCACCCCGGAGCGTCTGGCCGACATCGGCATCCGCCTGGGCCTGCCCAACCTGACCATGGCCAACGTGGCCGCCGAACTGGCGGTGACCCAGGCAGCGCTGTACAAGCGCGTGGCCAACCTGGAGGCGTTGAAGCGCCTGGTGGCGGAGGCGGTGTTCCAGCGCTGGCAGATTCCGCGCGCGTCGGTCGACGCACCGGGTGGGCTGGAGGCCTATCTGATGGGGTTCGTGGAGTCGCTGTGCGAAGTGGTGAAGGCGCATCCCGGGCTACCGCCCTACCTGCTGCGGCGCACGGTGGCGACCGCGCCGATGCTGGAAAAGATCGCCTCGCACCAGGCGCACGTGGCCGAGGTGTTCGGCCTGCCGGTGGACAAGGCGCGCTGGCTGCTGGCCACGATCGCGTTCTACTGCATCGCCGGTGCCGACACCATCTACGCGATTGCGGATGACGAAGAAGGGCAGGTGATCACCGAGTTCAAGCAGGGCATGCGGGCCCTGGTGATCGGTTCGCTGGAGGTATCGCGGCTTCGGTAGATGCACGCCATGCGTGGATGATCGCGGCCGTTCACCATGACGCCAGCCAGGCGTGGCCTGGCTCTACTGGACGGATCGCGTAGTGTCGAGAATACAATGCGGCCATGCCTGCCACGCCCACTCTCGATGACCTTCGCCGCTACGCGGTGGCGCGCACCTTGTTCAAGCCGACCACGCTGCTGACCGCGATCCGGCGGTTGGGCTTCGTGCAGGCCGACCCGATCCGCGCACCCGCTCGCGCGCAGGACCTGACCCTGCGCCACCGGGTGAAGGACTACCGCGCGGGCGATCTTGAGCGCCGCTACACGCGTCTGCCGGTGGAAGAGGATTGCCTGGTGAACTACGGCTTCCTGCCGCGCGAGCATCTGGCGCTGATGCACCCACGGGTTTCCAAGCGCGAGTGGGATGCCGAGACCCATCGCCGTGCGGCCGACGTGCTGGCCTTTGTGCGCGAGCGTGGCAGCGTGCACCCGCGCGAGGTCGACCAGGCGTTCGCGCATGGGCGGGTGACCAACTACTGGGGCGGCACCAGCAACGCCAGCACGCATCTGCTGGATGGCATGCACTACCGCGGCCTGCTGCGGGTGCAACGGCGCGACAGCGGTACGCGCATCTATGCGGTGGCCGATCATGCCGAGCCCGACTCCAGCGAACAGGCGCAGATCGAACGTGCCGCCGCCCTGATCGACCTGGTGGTGCGCAAGTACGCGCCGCTGCCCTCGGCCAGCCTGACCTATCTGGTGCGCCTGCTGGGCTATGGCGCGCCGCACCTGGCCGAGCAGACCCGCAAGGCATTGGCGCTGGCCAAGCAACAACTGGCCAGCTGCACGCTGGAAGGCACCACCTGGTACTGGCCGGCGGACGAGAATCCGCGCTCGCGCCGCCATGCACCGGATGAGCAGGTGCGCCTGCTGGCGCCGTTCGACCCAGTGGTGTGGGACCGCCGCCGCTTCGAGCTGTTGTGGGATTGGGTGTACAAGTTCGAGGCCTACACGCCTGCACCGAAACGCCAGTACGGCTACTACGCACTGCCGGTGTTGTGGCATGAGCAGGTGGTGGGCTGGGCCAACTTGAGCGTGCGCGAGGGTGAGTTGGTGTCGAGCGTGGGCTATGCCGGCAAGTCGCTGGCCCGCGACAAGGTATTTCGTGGCGCGCTGGACGACGAGCTGCAGCGCATGGCGGAGTTCCTGTAGCGCCAAGCGGCGCATGGGTATCTATCGATCCCGGTAGCCGCCCACCTTGGTTGGCGCTGGCTTCCATCGGTGCCCACCAAGGTGGGCAGCTACCAGAGCAACACCGCTCAGGCCTGGTAGCCGCCAACCTTGGTTGGCGCTGGCTTCCATCGGTGCCCACCAAGGTGGGCAGCTACCAGAGCAACACCGCTCAGGCCCGGTAGCCGCCAACCTTGGTTGGCGCTGGCTTCCGTCGGTGCCCACCAAGGTGGGCAGCTACCAGGGCAACACCGCTCAGGCCTGGTAGCCGCCAACCTTGGTTGGCGCTGGCTTCCATCGGTGCCCACCAAGGTGGGCAGCTACCAGGGCAGCACCGCTCAGGTTTGGTAGCCGCCAACCTTGGTTGGCGCTGGCTTCCGTCGGTGCCCACCAGGGTGGGCAGCTACCAGGGCAACACCGCTCAGGCCTGGTAGCCGCCAACCTTGGTTGGCGCTGGCTTCCGTCGGTGCCCACCAAGGTGGGCAGCTACCAGAGCAACACCGCTCAGGCCCGGTAGCCGCCAACCTTGGTTGGCGCTGGCTTCCATCGGTGCCCACCAGGGTGGGCAGCTACCAGGGCAACACCGCTCAGGCCCGGTAGCCGCCAACCTTGGTTGGCGCTGGCTTCCGTCGGTGCCCACCAAGGTGGGCAGCTACCAGGGCAACACTGCTCAGGCCTGGTAGCCGCCAACCTTGGTTGGCGCTGCTCTCGTCGGTGCCCACCAAGGTGGGCAGCGACCGGTCAAGCGGCGCCCTTGTGGTCCGCATCGTCCATGCCGGGGCTGACGCGGCGGCCGATATCCTTCAGCCGCGCAAGCTGATCCACCATTGAAGGCGCATCGTCCAGGCTGCCGACGAAGGTCCACAGGTAGGTCATCACCGCGTAGACGTGGCCCGGTGTAACGCCTTCACTGGTGGCAAGGCGGCCGATGGTCAGCGCGAACAATGCCGCGGCAGCCAGCCCGATCACCACATAGGCGCCGGCTTCGCGGTCGGACAGCAGGATGCGCAGGCGCGACAGCGTGGTGTAGTGGCGGCGCAGCACCGAGGGGCTGACCCGGTCGACCAGCCGGATTTCGTGTTCCAGGCGGTTGTTCAGTCGGCCGTGCAACTGCTCGTTGCGACGTGCGAACCAGGGCAGCACCAGCAGGGCGCCGAGCAGGGTGGCCAGGCCAGCGGCACCGACCATCGGCTCGATCGCCAGCAGCATGGCCACTGCACCGAACATCGATGCCAGCGCGGTGGCGATGATCGGCACGTGCTTTTCAAAGAAGTCGACGAACTCGCGGGCCAGCACCACGCGTGCCGCCGAAGTGGACGTCGCCTGGCCCAACCGGCGCTGCGCCTGCACCACGCTCACTGCCAGATCGGCATAGATGCGGGTGAAGGTGCGCGTATCCACCGCCCGACGGGCGGCACCCACCAGCCAGAACAGCAGTACCACGCCGGCATAGGAGATGGCATGGCCGATGTTGCCGCTGATGATCGCGTCTACCGCGAAGCCGGCGAACAACGGATAGGCCAGCAGCAGGGTGTTCTCCAGCGCCACCAGCGAGAACGTGCCGGTCAGCTGCCAGGGGTAGGTGCGCAGGATGGCCTTGAGCGTGGCGGCCGCATTCTGCTGGCCGATGCTGCCGGCGGCGGCCGCTGGATCGTGGGGGTGTTGCATGGGATGCCTGGGGGGTTCGGGGACAGGGCAGGGGACGGATGCCTGCCATCTGCCGGGTCGCGCCCAGTATCTGCAGCCCTTTGGAGCGGGCATGGAGGGATGATGGAGATTGCGTGGAGAAATCGGCGGCGTTCAGCCACGCGCGTGGTGCCCACCAAGGTGGGCTGCTACCAGGGCAGCGTCTACGGCCTCAACGGCGCACGTGCACCGGCCAGCGGATCTCGAACGAACTGCCGCCACGCTCGGTAGCGCGGCACTGCGCCGTTCCGTGATGGGCCACGGCAATCGCACGCACGACCGCCAGGCCGAGACCTGAGCCCCCGCTCTGCCGCGAGCGCGACACATCGGTGCGCTGGAAGGCTTCGAAAATGCTGTCGCGCAGGTCGTCCGGCACGCCGGGGCCACCATCTTCCACGGCCACCGCGCAGTGCCCCTCAGCGAGGGTGACGCGCACCCGCAGCGGGCAGGGGATGGCATGGCGACGGGCGTTCTCCAGCAATGCCAGCACCGCCTGGCGGATGCGGGCCGGATCGCAGTCCGCCAGCGACGGCCGCGCGTCCAGGCTCACCGAGAAGCCACTTTCGGTCAGCGCCTCGGACATCGCCTCCACCACCGCCGCCACCTGCACGCTGACGTCGCTGCGTTGCAGGCGCAGATCCAGGTGGCCACTCTCGGCCAGACTGACCACGCGCAGGTCCTCGATGATGCGGGTCAGTCCCTCCAGCTGGGTGAGCATGCTGTTGAACTGCTCGGGGCCCGGCTCGAATACACCTTCGGCGATGCCTTGCAGGCGGCCACGCAGGATGGTCATCGGCGTGCGCAGTTCGTGTGCGATGGCCGCATTCCAGAACACGCGGTTCTCGGACATCCGGCTGAGCCGCTCGGCCATGGAATTGAAGTCGTTGACCAGCGTGGCGGCCTCGGCCATCGAGGTGTCGCCGCCGCGTGCGCGCGCCTCCAGGTCACCGCTGGCCACGCGACGCAGGCTTGCGGCCACCGAATTCAACGGGGTGATGATGCGCCGGGTCAGGCGAGACGCGATCAGGGTGGCCAACGCCACCACCACGGTGGCGGTCAGGCCGATCCACAGCCACTCCAGCCCGGAGGGCATCATGGACTTCGGCTCGTCATACCAGCGCGGATAGAACACCTCCAGCAGGTAGTAGAACAGATAGAAGCCGCTGATCGACAGCACCGTCGAACACAGCGAGGCCACGGTGATCGACAGGCTGATCTGGCGGCCGATGCTCTTGCCTTTCGCAGTCATCATTCAGTCCAGGAAGCGGTAGCCGACGCCACGGATGGTGGCGGGAATGCCGATCACGCCGACATCCTCGAGCTTGCGCCGCAGCTTGCTGACGTGGCTGTCGACGGTGCGCTCCTGCGCATCGCCCTCGGGCAGGCAGGCGTGCAGCAGGTCCACCCGCGCATGCACCTGGCGCGGCGCGCGCGCCATGTGCACCAACAGCCGGAATTCGGTGAGGGTGAAGTTCAGTGCGTGCGCCTGCTCGCCGTTGCGGACCGTCACTTCGTGGCTGCGCAGGTCGATCTCGAACGGGCCCTGGCGGATCAGCCCGGTGGGTTCTTCGGCCACGCTGCGGGCACTGCGGCGCAGCACGGCCTGGATGCGTGCAACGATCTCAGCGGGATTGAATGGTTTGGCCACGTAGTCGTCAGCGCCCACACGCAGGCCGGTCAGCTTGTCCACGTCCTGGTCGAGCGCGGTGAGCATGATCACCGGCGTGTTGCCGCGACGCCGCAGTTCGCTCAGCACCTGCCAGCCATCCAGCTTGGGCATCTGCACATCCAGCAGTACCAGGTCCGGGCGCAGCTGGCGGTGGCTGGCAAGCGCCGCCTCACCGTCGGCGGCGCGTGCGCTGCGCAGGCCCGAACGGGCCAGGTAGGCACCGAGGATGTCGGCGATCTCGCCCTCATCTTCGGCAATCAGCACCAAGGGCGGCTGTCGGTTACGGAGTTGGTGTTTCATTGCGAGCGGCAGGTTCGAGGCCAAGGGCGGGCAGGGCGGGACAGGGACGGGGTCATCGTCGGCGTTCCCTGGCCTGCGCCTCTTCGTTGGCCGCCCAGGCCAGCGTGGCCAGCACCAGCGAGCGCTGCAGGCTGGGGTCCACCGAACCCGCGCCGCGCAGCTGCTGCAGCGTCAGGGTAGACACCGCGGCAGGCAGCGCGTTCCAGCGCAAGGCCATGGGGGTGGCGTTCACCCGGGCCTGCAGCCGCGAGGCCATGCCCACGATGGCGCGCAGGCGCACTGCCAGCAGGGCGGCGACCACGGCGGTGGCGGGCGCAAGCAGCAGATGCAGGTTGACGTTGGCGGCCGGAGGTGTTGCCGACCAGAACGCCAGGCCGATCAAGGCCAGCGATGCGAGCGACCCGGAGCGGCGGGTGCGTCCGGGCCCGTCACTGCGGAACCCCAGCAGGGCGGCGGCCCCGAAGCCGGCCAGCAACGGCAGTCGCGGATACGGTGCGACCCACATCCATGTGCTGGTCGATGCCAGCACCAGTGCGATCAACCACGGCGAAGGCGCACACCACGCCAAGTAGGCACGGCGCACATCGAGGGGTGGCAGGTCCGGGTAGGAAAGGGGCACGGCAGGCTGGCAGTCGGCGAGGCCGCCGAGGCTAGCGACCGTTGATGGAGACTTGGTCGAGATTGTGTCGAGATTGCGTGGAGCCGCGCCATGGATTCAGCGGCCGACGCGGTCCCTGAACGGCGGTCGCGTCTCCATCCAATCTCCACTGCCGATGGCGAGGATGCCGCGTTGATCACCGCACCGGCAAGGGTCGCCGGTCTGGAAAAGACCGTGCAGGCGGTCGGCCGGGTCAATCCGAAAGAACTGGTGGCCGTGGGCGCGCAGGTCTCCGGGCAGGTCACGCGCCTGCATGTGGTGCTGGGCCAGCACGTGCAGGCCGGCGACCTGATTGCCGAAGTGGATTCACAACCGCAGCGCATTGCCCTGCGCAGTGCCGAAGCCGCCGCCAACGCGCTGCGTGCGCAACATGCGGCCAGCCAGGCGCGCTACCGCCAGGCCCTTCGCACGTACGATCGCCAATCGCAGCTGGTGGCGTCGCGGCTGGTCTCGCAGGAAGGCTTCGAAGCGGCACGTGTGGCGCGCGATGCGGCGCGCGCGGATGCCGCTGCGTTGCAGGCGCAGATCGACCAGGCGGTGACCCAGGTGGAAACCGCCCGCATCAACCTGGGCTACACGCGTATCGTGTCGCCGTCCGAGGGCTACATCGTGGCCATCGTCACCAAGGCGGGGCAGACGCTGAACTCGATGCAGACCACGCCGACCATCGTGATGCTGGCACAGATGGACACGATGACGGTGCGCGCCGAGATCGCCGAGGCTGACGTGGAACTGATCGCACCCGGCCAACCGTTGTGGTTCTCGACGCTGGGACCGAGCGGGCGCCGCTATGAATCGCACCTGCAGCAGCTTGAGCCAGCGCCGTCGTCGATTGCCGACGCGTCCAGCGGCAACAGCGGCGGATCGGCGCAGACGCCGAAAGCGGTGTACTACGCGGGGCTGTTCGACGTGGCCAATCCGGGCTTGATGCTGAAGCCTTCGATGACGGTGAAAGTGACGATCCAGCTGGCACGCGTGGCCAATGCACTGCAGGTGCCACTGACCGCCCTGAGCGAGTCCGACGACAAGAACGGCAACGGCGCAACCGTGCGGGTAGTCGATGCGAAAGGCCGCGCCCACGAGCGCGCTGTGACTACCGGCCTGCGCACCGCCACCGCCGTGCAGATCCTCTCTGGCCTGGAAGCGGGCGAGAACGTGGTGGTCGGCCAGGCGCCCAGCGGTGGCGATGCCGAACCCACCAGCCTGCTGGGGATGTGAGCATGGCCGACGCACTGCTGGAATTGAAGGGCGTATCGCGCGCCTATCGCTCGGCCGCCGGCGAGGTGGTGGTGCTGAAGGAGGTCTCGTTGCGCATCGATGCCGGCGAGTTCATCGCCATCATCGGCCCCTCGGGTTCGGGCAAGTCCACGCTGATGAACATCCTGGGCTGCCTGGATCGGCCGACCGAAGGCAGCTACCGCGTGGAGGGGGCTGCGACCGAGCAGATGTCGCCTGACCAGCTGGCGCGCCTGCGCCGCGAGCACTTCGGCTTCATCTTCCAGCGCTACAACCTGATGGAGAACCTCAGTGCCACCGAGAACGTGGCCTTGCCCGCCGTCTATGCCGGGGTGGAGGCCGATGCGCGCACCACGCGTGCCCGCCTGCTGCTGGAAACGCTCGGCCTGGGCGAGCGGACCGCGAACCGGCCCAGCCAGTTGTCCGGCGGCCAGCAGCAGCGCGTCTCCATCGCACGCTCGCTGATGAACGGCGGCGCGATCGTGCTGGCCGATGAGCCGACCGGCGCGCTGGATCATGCCAGTGGCAGGCAGGTGATGGCCGAGCTCGAGCGCCTGCATGCGCAGGGCCATACCGTGATCCTGGTCACCCATGATGCGGCGATTGCTGCCCACGCGTCACGGGTGATCGAGATCGCCGATGGGCGTGTGGTGGCGGATCGCCAGGAGCGAGGCCCTTCGGTGCGGCAGGGTGCGGACGCACCGGCGCGCACATCCACGGCGGCTACCGAGCGGCGCGCCCGCATCGATGCCGTGCGCGAGGCGACGCGCATGGCGGTGCGTTCGATGCTGGCCCATCGCCTGCGCACCCTGCTGACCATGCTCGGCATCATCATCGGCGTGGCCGCGGTGGTGACCGTGGTTGCGCTGGGCAAAGGCGCGCAGGCGCAGGTCGAGGCGCAGATAAACGCGCTGGGCGCCAGCACGCTGGAGATCTTCCCGGGCGCCGATTTCGGTGACCCGCGCTCGGCGGAGATCGAGACGCTGGTGGTAGGCGATGCCGATCACCTGGCCGCCCTGAGTTACGTGGACAGTGTCAGCCCCAACCTCAGCGGTTCGGTAGCAGCACTGCAGGGCGGCCGACGAGCCAATACGCAGGTACTGGGCGCCGGTGCGGATCTGCCGCGCGTGCGCGGGCTGCGCCTGAGGGCCGGCCGGTTCTTCACCGATGCCGAGGTGGAGGCGCATCGGGCAGTGGGCGTGGTCGACCAGAAGGCAGCGAAGGCACTGTTCGCTGGCAACCCTATCGGCAGCACGGTGCTGCTGGGCGGCATGCCGGTCGAGGTGATCGGCGTGGTGGGTGCCAATGCATTCGCCGGTGGGGCCACGCCAACCGTCTACGTTCCCTATACGTCGGCTGCCTCCCGGCTGCTGGGCAGCCAGCGCCTGGAGAGCATCACCGTGCGCGTACGCGACAACGTACCCACCAATGCTGCCGAGGCCTCGCTGGGCGCCGAGCTGGAGCGCCTGCATGGTCGTCGCGATTTCTTCATCTACAACTCGGACCAGATCCGCAAGGCGGTGATGAAATCCAGCCAGACCATGGCGGCGCTGGTTTCGGCGATCGCGGCGGTGGCGCTGGTGGTTGGCGGCGTGGGCGTGATGAACATCATGCTGGTGTCGGTGAAGGAGCGCGTGCGCGAGATCGGCGTGCGGCTGGCGGTGGGGGCGAGGCAGGGCGACATCCTGCGCCAGTTCCTGATCGAGGCGGTGCTGATCTGCCTGTCCGGTGGCGTGCTGGGCGTACTGCTGGCCTTCGCCGTGGGTGCGCTGTCCAGCCTGCTGTCGCTGGGGGTGCCCTTCCTGTTCACGCCAGGGCCGGTGCTCGCCGCGCTGGCATGTTCGTCTGCGACCGGGCTCGGTTTCGGCTACTTCCCGGCACGCAACGCCGCACGGCTGGACCCGATCCAGGCATTGGCAGCGGAGTAGGGTCGCCCGCTGTGGCACCTTGAGCCGAGCCCACGCTCGGCTGCGCTCCGTTCGGCCGCGACGCACCCTGCGCTGCGCGCAGCGAGCCGAGCATGGGCTCGGCTCTACAGCGACTCAGCGTACCTTGCCCTTTATCGGCAGGCTGCCCGGCAGCTGCGAATAGCCGCTGTCACCCCAGTGCCGGGTGATGCGCTGGAAGAACAACGAGTTCGGCACGCGCAGCAGGCAACCGCGCGCGCCTTCGCCACGGTCACTCAGCGTGGTGTAGATCAGGTTGATGTCCACCACCTGGCCGCACAGGCCCGGCTTGTCCACGCTTTCCAGCACTTCGATCGTGTCGTTGATGCGGAACGGTCGCGTAGCCACGATCAGGAACGAACAGAACAGGTTGGACAACACGCTCCACGCGGCAAAGAACGCCACCGCACCGACCGCCATGAACCCGGTCAGCGCGGTCCACAGCACCGAGCGCGAAACGCCCAGCCGCTCCAGTATCAGCAGCGTGGCCGCCAGATACAGCAGCAATGCACCGCCGCGGCGCAGGCCCACATGAAGCTCTGGAGCCAGCCTGCCGCGCTGCCGGGCCTGCACGAGCAGCCACGCCAGTGCACGCACCATCAGCCAGGCCACCCCGAGAATGACCAGCACCTCGGCCACCGGTACCACCACCAGCAGCCAATCCGCGATCCAGCCAGGCAGTCCGGCCATGGGCGGTCACAGCGTTGCCGCGCCGCCGGAGATGGTCAGCAAGGCACCGGAGGTATAACTGGCGCTGTCCGAAGCCAGCATCACGTAGGCCGAGGCCAGTTCCGCGGGCTGCCCGGGGCGGCCGAACGGCGTCTGCGAGCCGAATTGCTCGACCTCTTCGGAGGCCATGCCTGCCGGAATGAACGGTGTCCAGATCGGGCCGGGCAGCACGGCGTTGACGCGTATCTGGTGCTCGGCCAGCAGGCCCGCCAGCCCCAGCGTCAGGTTGGCGACGGCGCCCTTGGTCGCAGAGTACGGAAGGATGTTCGGGGTCGGTCGCTTGGAATTGACCGATGCGGTGTTGATGATCGCGCCGCCACCGCGCAGGTGTGGCACGCACAACCGCGTCAGATTGAACACGGCATGGACATTGGTATCGAACGTCCGCTTCCAGTCATCCAGGGTGATGTCGTCGAAGTGCTCGTAGTAGCGCTGGTAGGCCGCGTTGTTGACCAGGATGTCGAGACCGTCCAGCTCGCTGGCCACGCGGTCGACCAGCGAGCGCGCCTGCGCCGGGTCGCTGATGTCACACGGTACCAGCACGGCCTTGCGCCCGGCCTGTTCGATCTGCTGCTGCACATGGCGGGCGTCGTCCTGCTCGCCATCAAGAAAGGCGATGGCGACGTCGGCACCATCGCGCGCGAAAGCGATGGCCACCGCTGCGCCGATGCCGCTGTCACCGCCGGTGATCAGTGCCTTCTTGCCCTGCAGCAGGCCATGGCCGCGGTAGCTGTCCTCGCCGTGGTCCGGCCGGGGCTGCATCTGCGCGGTCTTGCCGGGGAAGGATTGCTGCTGCGCCGGGAAGGGCGGACGTGGGTAGTCGGGCAGGGCCATCGTCACTCTCCGAAAGGGAACCTGGCGGCAGTCTCGCTCGGCGCGGGTAAACGGCCGGAGGGCGCGGTGTCGTGGCAGCGTGGACGACTGCGCACGGTGCTTCACAACGGATGGGCGATCGTGGTCATGATGCTGTTGGCCGGCTGCCGTGAATCCAGCCGCGTGTGCTGCACGATGATCGGCTGGTCGGATTCGATGAGGGTGGCGAAGCCGGTGCCGCGTGGCACCTGCGCCGGATCCTGCAGGTCGTTGAAGCGCAGGTGGCAGGTGCGTCGTGCTGGCACGGTGATCCGGTAGGGACCGACAGGATCGCGGTCCTCGAAGTAGAGGGTCAGCGTGACATGCGCGTCCTCGTTGCCCGCATTGAGGACGCAGCAGGTTTCGTGACTCTGCATCTCCGGCGACGGGCCGTTGCTCCAGGCTGGAATGTAGCCTTCGGCGATAGCCCAGCGTCGATGCCCGATGCAGGAGGTGTTCGTTTCCATGACGCCGTTTTAGCTGGAGGGGTGTTGCCATCGTGTCCAGTCCCCGCACGGAATCCGTGATGACCATCGGCTACCACGCATCGCATGAGCAGTTCCCGCCCGCCACCTTGCTGGGCCTGGCGCTGCGCGCCGAACAGGCGGGATTCGAGGCTTTGATGTGCTCGGACCATTTCCACCCGTGGACGACTGCGCAAGGGCAGTCCGGCCACAGCTGGGTATGGGCCGGCGCGCTGGCGGTGCAGAGCGCATTGACCCTGGGCATGGTGACCTGCCCGATGCTGCGCCAGCACCCGGCATTGGTGGCACAGGCAGCGGCGACGCTGGAGCAGTTGGCGCCGGGCCGGATCTGGCTGGCGCTGGGTACCGGTGAGGCCCTGAACGAGCGCATCACCGGCCAGCCGTGGCCAGCCAAGCGCGAGCGGCAGAAGGCATTGCGCGATGCGGCCGAGGTGATGCGGCGGCTGTGGGGCGGCGAGCAGGTCGACCACGACGGTGGCTTCCGGGTGCGCCAGGCACGGCTCTACAGTCGCCCGGCGCTTCCCCTGCCGCTGCTGGGGGCGGCCGTCACCGAGGAAACCGCACGCTGGATGGGGGGCTGGGCCGATGGCCTGATCACCATCAGCCAGCCACTGGCGCAGTTGCGGCGTGTGGTGGCGGCGTTCGAGGACGGCGGCGGCAGGGGCAAGCCGATGTACCTGCAGGCCAAGCTCTCCTACGCGCGCGCCGAACAGGCGGCGCTGGAAGGCGCGATGGAGCAGTGGAGCGCCAACGTGCTGCCGCCGGAACTGGCCGAAGGCCTGGACCAGCCCGAACAGTTCGAAGCACAGGCCCGATCGGTCAGCGCCGAGGTGGTGCGCGAGCACGTGCATGTCTCGGCAGACCTGGGCCAGCATCGGGCTTGGCTGCAGGAGCTGCAGTCCCTGGGGTTCGATCGCATCTACCTGCACAACGTGAACCGCGAGCAGGAACGCTTCATCGACGACTTCGCCGAACACGTACTGCCTGCGCTGCGCACTCAGGCACCCTCGGCAGCCAGCCACGTATAGCCATGGCCCTGCAGGTAGCAGCGACGACCCTGCAGTTTGGCGCCGTGGCCCACCAGCGTGTGCAGCGGGCCGTGCAGGGGTACGTCCACCTCAACCGGGTTGTCGCCGAAGTTGATCAGTGCCAGTGCCTGATGGGGTGCCTCACCGAAGCGGAGCATCAGCAGCGCGGGTGAGGGTGGGTCGAGCGTGTGTGGCCCCTGCTGCAGCACGGGATGGGCATTGCGTTGCTGCAGCAGCTCGCGCACCCGCAGCAGCAGTGAGTCCGGCATCGCGCGTTGCGCCTCGACATTCACCGTGCGGTAACCGTAGGGGCCGTCCGCCGGTGGCGCGCGCCAGGCATGCCGCGATTGGTCGGTGAACCCAGCCCCTGGGCCGTCATGCCAGTGCATCGGCATGCGCACAGCATTGCGTTCGGGCAGCTCCAGGCAATCACCGAGGCCGATCTCTTCGCCATAGCGGATCACCGGCACCTGGCCCAGCGACAGCAGCGCCGCCCAGGCCATTGCCTGCCATGCGATGTCGCCGTCCAGCATCGGTGCCAGCCGGCGGCGGACGCCACGGCCATAGATGCGCATGCCACGCTCAGGAGCGAAACGTTCCATCACCGCTTCGCGCTCATCCGGCTCCAGCTGCTCCAGGTCCAGTTCATCATTGTTGCGCAGCCAGGCAATGCGTGTGTCCGGCGGCGCGTGCGGGCCGTACTCGGCCATGACCCGCGCCACTTCGCTGGCATCGCCGCGTGCCAGTGCCAGGAAGAAGTGATTGTTGAGGTGGAAATCGAGCAGGTGCGAAAGCCGCCGCCCCTGGCACAGGAAGTCACCGTAGCGGGACGCGCGGACATCCGCTTCGCCGATCAACGGCAGCCCTGGCTGCTGTGCGTCTGCCGTGGCGCGCATCGCCTCCAGCAGCCACAGCCCGTCGTCGCGCGGGTCCGCGTGGCGCGCGCGCTCGACCATGTACGGGACCGCGTCGACGCGGAAGCCGGCCACGCCGCGCTGCAGCCAGAACGTCATTACCTGCAGCAGTTCCTCGCGCACCGGCGCATGGGCCAGGTCGAGGTCCGGCTCGTGCCGGTAGAACATGTGCCGGTTGAACGCGCCGGCCTCGGCATCCCAGGTCCAGACAGAGGCCTCGATCGGCGGGAACATCGGCTGCAGGCCGTCGTCAGGCATGTGGTCGCTCCACAGGTACCAGCGGCGCCAGGCCGGGTCACCCTGCTGCGCGGCGACGAACCACGGGTGCGCGCTGGCGGTGTGCTGCATCACCAGTTCGACGATGATGCCGATGCCACATGCGTCGGCGGCATCGACCAGGCGCTGGAACGCGGCCTGGTCGCCCAGGCGTGGATCGATACGGTAGTGATCGGTGACATCGTAGCCACCATCGCGGCCGGCGTTGCAGTAGAACGGCAGCAGCCAGACATGGCTGATGCCAAGCCACTGCAGGTAGTCCAGCTTTTCCGTGATGCCATCCAGCGTGCCCCAGCCGCGGCCGTCGCTGTCGCGGAACAGGTAGGGGTCGATCTGGTAGATGGCGCGCAGCGGACGCACCGCCATGGGCTTCTCCGGCACTGTTCACGGATGACCAGCCTGCTGTCGCGCGTGGCAGCGGTTCGTGAAACGAATGGCACCGCATCATGACGTGGCATCCACGGCCCGTGCATGCCCGGGCGCGCAGAGTGAATGCTCATTCCCGGCACCGAGGAGGCTTCCTGCATGGCCCGACGCAAGACGCTTCGTATTGCCACGTTCAACGTCAACGGCATCGGCACGCGCCTGCCACAGCTGCTGGACTGGCTGCACAGGGAATCGCCGGACGTGGTTGCCCTGCAGGAACTGAAGGCGACCGACGCGGCGTTTCCGGCTGCGTCATTGGAGGAGGCTGGGTACGGTGCGCTCTGGCAAGGTGAGGCGCGCTGGAACGGCGTGGCGTTGCTGGCTCGGGGGACCACGCCGGTCGAGAGCCGCCGCCGATTGCCCGGCGAGCCCAGCGACACGCAGAGCCGCTACCTGGAGGCGGCGGTGCACGGGGTCATCGTGGGTGCCCTCTACCTGCCCAACGGCAACCCGCAGCCCGGGCCCAGGTTCGACTACAAGCTGCGCTGGATGGAACGCCTGATCCGGCACGCGCGCAGCCTGGTCGAGCTGCCGCACCCGGCGCTGCTGCTGGGTGATTTCAACGTGATTCCCACCGAAGCCGACGTCTACGACCCCAAGGCCTGGCGCCGCGATGCGCTGTTCCAGCCCGAGGTTCGCGATGCCTTCGAGCGGCTGCTCGCGCAGGGCTGGACCGATGCGCTGCGGAAGGTGCACGGCGACGCCACGATCTACACCTTCTGGGACTATTTCCGCCGACATGCCGAGCGCGACCGTGGGCTGCGCATCGATCATCTGCTGTTGAATCCCGTACTGGCGGAGCGACTGAAGGACGCTGGCGTCGACCGTTGGGTGCGTCTGCAGGAGAAGGCCAGCGACCACGCGCCGACGTGGGTGACGGTGCGGCCGGCGTGATCAACGCGCGGCGGGGCCTTCGCGCCGCTCGCGGCGCACGCGCGCGCGGGTCCGGTAGAGGCGGCTGTCCGCCTTCTGGATGGTGTTGGCCACGGGCTCACCGGCCGTATTGATGGCTGCACCCATCGAGAAAGCGCTGGGCGACAGCGCAGCGTGGTCCTGGTACCAGTGCTCCAGTTCGCTCAACCGGCCATCCGCGGGCGCGACCAGTACCACCATGAATTCGTCGCCGCCCAGCCGCACCACCGTCTCCTCCTTGCCCAGCGGCGAGCGCAGGAAGGTGGCGAACTCGACCAGGACGGCGTCGCCGCGGCGGTGGCCCTGGGTGTCGTTGATGTGCTTGAAGTGGTCCAGATCGAACATCACGCAGGCCCAGCGCTCATCAATCAGTTCATCCAGCCGGTGCAGGTAACGCCGGTTGTAGCACTGCGTGAGCGGATCCTTGAAGGACATTTCGCGCAGCTGCTGCTCCTGCATCCTCAGCGCGGTGACGTCCTGTGCATGCCCCAGCACGTAGGGCGGGCTGGCCTCGCTGTCGAGCACGTTGTGGTACGCCCAGTAGTGGCGCGTACCGTCGGCGGCAATCAGCTCGATCACGCCAGCGTCGGTGTGGTTTGCCTGGATCCGAGCGAGGTAGGCCTTGAAGCCCTCGCGTTTTTCCGGTGGCATCAGGTCGCACAGGCTGCGCCCGACCATCTGGCTTTCCTCGAAGCCCAGCGACTGCACCGCCGCGGGATTCACCGAGGTCAATGTCCCGTCCAGCGTGTGGGTGCAGATCAGGCCCAGGCTGTAGTGGAACAGCCGCCGGTAGCGGGTCTCGCTCGCTTCCAGCGCGTCGAGCGCGGCTCGCTCGTCCGTGATGTCCTGGATCGCCCCGACCAGGCGCGGATGGCCGTCGACCTGTTGCCGGCTGCCGACCACCCGGGTCCAGATCGCGCGCCCGTCGGCGGTGGTCATTGGCAGCTGCACCTCCCAGGACGTGCCTTCGTCGATGCAACGCTGCACGGCCGCGCGGATGATGTTGCGGCTGTCTTCGCGGTAGAACGACAGCGCGGTGTCGAGCGTCGGTTCAAAGTTGCTGCGCACGCCGTGCAGCTGTTTGGTCTCGCGGGTCCAGCGCACTTCGTTGGTGACCAGGTCCATCTCCCAGCCGCCCACCCGGGCGGCGCGGTTGGTCCGCTCCAGGAAGTCTTCGCTGCGTTTCAGCTCGCGATGCAGCGCTTTCGCCTGGCCAACCTGCGCCATCAGGGTACTGCGCTGTTCCAGCACCTGGGTGGTGACCCGCGCCAGATGCACCATCAGTTCGCGCTGGGAGGGGGACAGCACGCCGGGCATCGGGTCGAGCAGGCACAGCGTGCCAATGCGTGCACCATGGGCCGAGCCCAGCGGGATGCCGGCGTAATGCCGGATGCGCGGCCCGGCGGTCACCAGGGGATTGGTCGAGAAGCGAGGGTCCTGGCGCGCGTCGGGTATCTCGAACAGCTCGTCGTGGCGGATCGCATGCGTGCAGAAGGAGATCTCGCGGGCCGTTCCGGTGACGGCCTCCAGCCCGATATTGGCCTTGAACCACTGCCGGTCTTCGGCCACCACGGTGATCAGCCCCATGGTCATGCCGGTCGCGGCGCGGGCGGCGGCGACGATGGCATCGAACACCGGCTCGGGAGGCGTATCCAGCAGGTGCAGTCGTTCGATTTCGAGCAGACGTTCGGCTTCGTCCATGGCGCTTTTCAGGGCTGGGTAGCGAGGGCGGTTGCGGCAGCTGGCTGGCGCTACGCTAGTGCGCACGGCGTTATGTATCGCCATGGCAGAGTGATGCCGATGTGAGGTGGCCGCGCCCGCTCAGTGTTGCTGGAGCGATGCCTGCAGGGCGGTGGCCAGTGCGGCATCACCGGATACCAGGTCCTGCCAGCGTAGCGTGATGCCCTTGCGTCGCCCCTTTTCGACCAGCTTGAGGCCTTCGGGGTCCACGGTGAGGGTATGGGGCCGGCCATCGATGTCCAGTTCGCGTCGCAGTGGTTTGTCGAGCGGGGTCATCATCGTTTCCTCGCAGGGGCGGGAGTACGCCGTGGCTGAATCGATACGTGACGATTGTCACGGATGTGCCAGCGCCAAGGGAAATCGACAGCGCGGGTGATGCCGATGCGTGGACCAATTAGCGGGTCGGACGGAGGCGGGGTCCCATCGCTTGCGATCACGATGCCATGGCTGCCAGTCACCAGGTCGGCGCCGTCGAAACTGCGGTCCAGTCCGAATGCCTGCGAGAGCTTGCCGGGGCCGCTGGCCAGATCGTGATCCCGGCGCGCGGCGGGGCGCAGCTCGTGCATGCGCTCAAGGCCCGCCAGCGGCTCGATGGCCCGCAGCAGCACCGCCACGCCTTCACCGACCTCTCCGCAGACCACGTTGCTGCCCCAGTGCATGCCGTAGGTGAAATAGACATACAGGTGGCCGGCCTCACCGAACATGCTGGCCGTGCGCGGCGTCTGCCCGCGATAGGAGTGCGCCGCCGGATCGACGCTGCCTGCGTACGCTTCGACTTCAACGATGCGACCCGTTCGGCCATCGTCACGGACCAGAAGTTTGTTGAGCAGCTCGGGCGCAACCTCGACGGGCGGGCGCCGGTAGAAGCTGCGCGGGAGGATCTGGAGAGAGGCGGGCAACCAATCCGGCACGGTAGAGGCAGGTTCGGGCAGATGTTGGTGGCACTGTGGCATTGGACTGGTGAAACGGGCGCAGACGCAGCGTCATTCCGGCGCGGGCGGTGCCGCCAGCGTGGCGCGCCGGGCGGCGTAGACCTCGGGCGTCTGCGGCTTGATGAACAGTGCCACCAGCTCCGGATACTCGCGCTTTACCGCCGTTTCGATGCGGGTGATGCAGGCTTCAATCTGTGGGGTCTGCCGATCGTCCTCGAACTCGGCGCTGAGCATGGCCACGACCTGTTCCGGTCCCATCTGCATGGTGGTCACGCCGTTCGCGCGACGCAGATCCGGATCGGTTTCGGCTACCGCCATGATCCGCTCGGCCACCGCAGGGTGGGCAGGCTCTCCAACCAGCAGGCCCTTGGTTTCACGGGCCAGGAGGAAGGCGGTTGCGGCCAGCACGCCGGCGATGCACAGCGACGCCACACCATCAAGCACCGGCATATCCAGCACCTGCGCGGCCACCAGGCCGATCAACGCGAAGCCCAGCCCGAGCAACGCAGCGCTGTCTTCCAGCAGTACGGTGAAGGTGGACGGATCCTTGCTGCGGCGGAAGGCTTCGAAGTAGCCAAGTTTGCCTTTGGTACGCCGGAACTCGCGCAGCGCCACCCACCAGGAGGCCCCCTCGAACAGGATGGATATGCCCAGCACGCTGTAGCTCAACGCGTGGTTGGTGGCCGGCTCCGGCCGGCGGATGTGCTGGATGCCCTCGTACGCCGAGACGCCGGCGCCAGCGGCGAACACCAGCAGGGCGACGATGAAGCTCCAGAAGTACAGTTCGCGGCCATAGCCGAATGGATGTACCGGGTCTGGCGCCTTGCCGGCACGGCGCAGCCCATACAGCAGCAGGAGTTCATTCAATGTGTCGACCAGCGAATGCACGCCCTCGCTGAGCATGGCCGAGCTGCCGGAGATGCCGGCAGCGATGAACTTTGCGATGGCAATGGCCAGGTTGCCCGCGAGGGCGGCATAGATGACCAGACGGGAACCGGTGGGAGCGGACATTTCGGCGGCGGGGCGGGGCGGACGCCTGATCTTCCCGATCAGCGCGTGCCCATTGCGTGCACGGCGCGATCAGTGCCCCTTGGGATTGAGGTACAAACGCGCCCCATCCGATTCACGGTAGCCCGTCCAGCGCCCACCGCCTGACGCGCGGAAGCGCCCGAACACGGTGTTGCTGGTGTCGGTGAGCAGCAGCTGGTTGCCCGACAGTACCCAACGGTTGGCCGAGAAGAAGCCATCCGGGCAGCCGGCGGGCACGTAGGCACTGTAGCCGCCGAACCACTCGATGTTCTTCAGCTCGATGGAGCAGGTGTTGCCGTTCTCCTGGCCCAGCGTCCAGCTGCCGAACAGATCGCTGTCGCGCACATCGCGGCCGCCACGGTGGCGGTCGCGGCCCCAGTCGTCGTTGTCGTCGTGGAAACCGAAGCCCACGTCGATCTCTTTGCTTTCGCTGCGTGACCCGGACTGCGAGCTGCCGCTGGTGGTGGTCTGGGTGGTCACCGCGCCACTGCTCTGGGTCTGGGTGCTGCTGGATTGCGTGGTCTGGTCGGTGTGGGTGGTCTGTTCGCCGAAGCCGAACGAGGCGTCCTGGGCCAGGGCGGGCAGGGCCAGGCAGCACAACGCGGACAGGCAGGTACGGGCGAGCACGGCAGCCATTGCAGCATCCTCGGAAGGGTGGACCGCGCGAGTATCGAACCGGTGGGGCGGGAGACGGTGTGAGGGTGTGCGCGGCGGCAGCCCAGCGAAGGGTAGTGCCGGCCGCTGGCCGGCTCCCACTTGGCGCCCAGAAACCGAAGGAATGCCGGCCAGCGGCCGGCACTACCCGCAGCCAGGCGGAGCCTGGCGCTACGGGTCGGGCTTTACCCGCACCACCCGTTTCCGGTACTCATACACATTGTCACCGCGGATACGCTTTTCCTCGGTACCGGTAACCCGGCCTACCTGCTGGTCCGAGCCGGTGACCGGCTTGGCCTCGATGGCGGTCTCGTGCTCGAAGGAGTGCGATTTGTCGGTGTTGCGGTAATAGCGGTACAGCGCCCAGTACAGCGCGGTTGCGCCGGCCGGACCTGCCGCCAACAGCCAGAGGCCACTGTCGTCGCTCATGTCGATGCCACCAGGAAGGCAATTGCGAGGGCTTCAATGACGGTGCCGGTGGCCAGTGCCGCCAGCAGCATCTTCCATTGCTGCACGGGTACGCTGCCCATGGTTTCGCCGGTACGGCCGTTCACCGCGATGTAGTGCAGCATGCCGCCGTTCTTGCCGGGCTGGTGGTAGGAGTACAACCACACCGGCAGGTACATCGACACCCAGCGGGTGCCATGCACCTCCAGCTGCTCCTGTTCCCAGCGCACGCCACGGTTGTAGCGCTTCACCGAACCTTCCACCTGTGCGCGGGCGATCGACAGCAGCTGGTCTTCCAGCCGCGGCCGCAGCTTTTCCACATCCAGGTTGCGCTTTTCGGAGGTGAAGCCGGCCAGGTACGAGGCGTTCCATTTCACCGCGTTCTTGGTATCGAACGGCAGGATGGTGTTGATGATGTTGTTGGTGTTGGCGCGGGTATCGAGATTCCCGCGCTCGGCCGAGGATTCCAGTGGCAGGTCATCGACCGTGAAGTCGACCTGGCGCTCGACCTGGTAGACATCGGCGTCGTACAGGGTGCGCTTGTTCTTCTCGCTGCCCACGGTGTACTGCCGGGTCTGGATCTCACCCTTGCCGGCCACGGCCGCGCTGACATTGCTGTCGACGATCATGTAGGGCAGGAACACGCCCACCACGTTTTCCGGGGTGAACTGGTCCTTGAATGCCTTCAGCGCGAACATGCGGCGCTTGTCGACGAACTGGCGGATGCGCGCGACCGCATCGTCCTTCCTGATATGGAAGGGCAGCACTGCATCGGGCACCGCGCCGTTGGCGATCTGCTCGTTGACGCCGAACACATGGCGGCACCAGTGGCAGCGCGCCGTCATCGTACTCTCGGTATTGACCGTGACTTCAGCGCCGCACCCGGTGCATTTGAACGTCATCAGTGCCGAGGTGTCGGCGTCGATGTCACGTGCGCCAGAGGCAATGACCGTACCGCGCAGCTGGTCGATGGCCTCGCCCAGGCCGAACTCTTCCTCGACGCGTGCGCCATGCCATTCGTGACGGCAGTACAGGCAGACCAGGATGTCGGTGCCGGCCTTGGGCCGGATGTCGGTGGCACCGCACTTCGGGCAGCGGTTGAGGCCGTCCTTCAGCTCGCTGGCCGACGTATCGATGGCCACCGGGTCGGGCGCTTCCACTTCATCACGGATGGCCTGTGGCAGTTTCGAGGTGTCCAGCGGGAAGCTGCCGGACAGGGGAGGGACGTCCTGCGGCGAACCGGGCCCATCCAACGACGCCGCCGGCAAGGGCGGCGGCGTCGCGGGCGCGGATCCGGGCAGCGGCGGCGGGCCGTTTCGGGGATCGGACATGTTCGTTGTGCGTCCTGCTGTTACAGGCCCAGTGCCTTGGCCTTCAGGGCGTCATAGTCGCCCTGGGTGATCAGGCCCAGATCCAGCATTTCCTTGGCCTTCTTCAGCTTGGCCACCGGGTCGTCGGCAGCCGGGGCGACCGGCTGCTGCATGCCGCCGACACCGAACATGCCCGAGGCCATGCCGACACCGACCAGGCCAGCCGCTCCGCCGTTCTCGCCGGCCGACTGGATGCCCTGGGCGACGCTGGCCTGCAGGTTGGAATTGCCGCGCGAACCCGACAGGGCATCGGCGCGCTGCACGGTCTTCAGCAGTTCGCGCGTGTTGGCGTCGTACTCGATCGAGACGATGGCGGTCTTGACGATGGCCAGACCGCGGTCGGACTTCCACTGGTAGCCCTGCTCGACGGCGGCAGACAGGCTCTGTGCAAAGCCCAGCGAATCCTGCTGCAGCTTGGTGATGCGGTTGCCCTTGCCCGGGTCGTTCGTGTACAGGCTGAAGGCCGGGGCCAGCGAACCGACCACTTCATTGAACAGTTGGCTGGCGGCGGCGTTGTCCAGGTCGGTGAAGTCGAACACCTGGCCAGGTTGCAGGTAGCTGGCCGGCACGAAGTTCTTCACGAACAGGATCGGGTCGACGATCTTGAGCGTGTAGGAGCCGCGCGTGACCGCACCCACCTGGGTGTTGAGGAAGCCGTCGTCCCAGTAGATTTCCGACTGGGTACCGAAGCGGTTGTCCGGCAGTTCCTTCAGCGACACGAAATACGCCGCCTGCTGCGAACCCGGCTGGCCGCCGAACTTGAAGCGCTCCCAGCTCTGCTTGATGAACGTGCTGACCAGGCCGTCGCCGGCGAAGATCGACTGCGAGTTCAGATCGTCCGAACGCCACTCGTAGCCACCCGGTTCGGCGACGAACGCGGTGATCGCGCCGTCCTGGAACAGCAGCAGGCCGTAGCCCTCCGGCACGATGATCTTCGAGCCGTTGGTGATGATGTTGGACGAGCCGCTGGTATTGGAGCCGCGGCCGGCATTGGTGCCGCGCGGTACCGCCGCGAACAGGGCCGCCGTCGAGGGCAGGCCCGTGGGCACGGTGTAGAAGTCCTTCCACTGGTCGGCCAGCACACCACCCACCGCACCCTTCACCGCCTGTACCAGACCCATGTCCAACTCCCTGTGATTCGAGGGCAGGCACCATGCCTGCCGAGCTGGACTGACTATAGAGGAGCGGGATGGGCCGCCGCCACCGCCGCGCGCGCCTGCCATTCATCATGGCGCGACGGCGACGGCAGGCTTTCAGGCCATGCCGCGCGCGATCAGGGCATAGCCGATCATCAGTGCCAGGCACAGTGGCAGGGTGAGGAAGGAGGCGATCATCCAGCGCAGCGCCTTGCGCGAAGCCTCGGTGGCCGCGCCGATCTGGCCGCTGGCGACCAATGACGTGCTGCGGTTGGCGTAGACGGTGGCGACGATGCCGAACGGCCAGAAGCCGGCGATGATGCTCAGGATGGCCCACATCAGGTAGTTCCTGGGGGGCACGGGTGGCGGGGTGCGGTCCATGCGGTCGATCTCCTTGATCGTGCTGCGGTCGGGAGCGCGAGTATGCCGACAGGCCAGGTGCAGCGGAAGGCATGCCACCCGTGCGTGGTGCGCAATCTTCTGCTGGTCGATGGGTCATTGATCGGGGGCGGCGCCGCGGCAGGCAGGCGCGGTGGCCTGCGGGCCTGGGCGAGCAGGCGGTGCAGCCGTCGCGGCGGCGCAATACGTTCCCGTCCCTGGTTCGCTCAGACGCGTTGATCATCAGCGTGGATGGAATCCCGGCGCCTTGCCTTCACCTGCTTTGCGGTGCGCGGTGCACGGAAACGCGGGCGACAAATATCCGGCGCAGATATTCACGTCATTATCATGCTTATTTTCTGGAAACTCGTTTCCCATAATCCAGGGACGCGATGGCCGGAACACAGGGAGCGCCGCGTCACAGGCAGTGCCGCCCTGTGGCGCACGACCCCGGCCTGGACGACGTCCGCCTTGCCGACCTCCAGCAGCGATGGCAGTTCCCGGCACTGCGGGAGCGGACAGCGTGCACGGCACCAGCGGTGCGACCAGCGGGCACGGCATGCGGCGTGGACGTCGCAGCATCCCGCGATGATGCCGGAGGGCCTGCATCGCGAGATCGCCCGTTGCAGATGCATCGGGTCGCCATTCCAAAGGGGAGTTTCGATGCACAGGCAAGTCAGTGAGATGCTGCAGCGCGCTTATCGGCCCTATCCGTCATTGCCCGAGCTGCTGGGCGCGTTCGTGAAGGAGCTGTCCCAGCACAAGGTGATGCGGGGTGGCCAAGTGCGGTTGCGTGGTGCGGTGGCAGGGGCAGCTGCGGGGTTGCCAGCTGCGTCCGGGCAAGAGGTTTCCTTGCAGCGGGTTCCCATCCGCTATGGCGGCGAGGTGCTGGGCGAGCTGCACCTGGAAGGCGAGAAGGGCCGGCTGGATGGTAGTGCCCTGGCGCTGGGGGAGCAGTTTGCCCAGCGTTGCGCGCATCTGATCAAGCGCTACGAAGCCAAGGCCTGGGCCGAACAGGCATTGAGCCGGCCGCTGTTGCTGGTCGGCGCCGGCGAGGCGCTGAAGCAGATGGATGAATTCGTGGAGCGCGCGGCGGCCAGCCCGTTGCCGGTCCTGCTGCGCGGCGAGTTTGGTACCGAGAAGATGGAGCTGGCCGCCGCCCTGCACAGTGGCGGCCCTTCCCGGCAGGGCCCGTTTGTCGAAGTGAACTGTGTTCACCCGCTGGGCGAAGCCAGCGACTGGTTCGCGCGCGCACAGGGCGGGACGCTGTACTTCCACGAAGTCGACGAACTGCCGGTGCCGCTGCAGGGGCAGCTGTCACATCGCATGCGTGGGCTGCCTGCCGCTCAAGCTGAAGCGCTGGTGGCCGGCCCGATACGGGTGATCGCGTCGACCAGCGCGGACCTGGAACAACGGGTGAGAGAGAAGCAGTTCTCGCGCGCCCTGCTGGCCGGGCTGGAGTTCCTGACCGTGGATATTCCGCCGCTGCGCGAACGGGTGGAGGACATCGGCGCGCTGGCGGCGCGTTCGCTGGAGCTGCATGGATTCAATCCCCGCGTGCTGGGCGACGATGTGCTGGAAGCCCTGTGCGCGCACGACTGGCCCGGCAATCTGCTGGAAATGGAGCGGGTGGTGGTCCGGCTGGCGGTGATGACCGGTGGCCGATGCATCCGTCGTGAGGATCTTGCACGCCACGCGCCGGATCTGGCTGCAGGCCACGTTGCCAGCGATGCCGGGCGCGCCCCGCAACGGCTGCCCGCGGTTGAGCAGACCGTCGGTCCTGCGCCCGCGCAGCCGGATACGCCGCGGGCAGCGCATGAAGGCCTGCACGACGGTCTGAAACGCGCCCTGGCCTACCTGAAGGACCATGCCGCAGAGCCGCTCACGCTGGGCGACCTTGCCCGTCAGGCCCATGTGAGCCAGTCACACCTGGGATTCCTGTTCCGCAGCGAGCTGGGCACGACGTTCAAGCTGCTGCTGCAGCAACTGCGCATCGAGCACGCCAAGCAGCTGCTGCGGGATGGGCAGCGCCTGCGCATTACCGATGTCGCACTGCAGGTCGGCTTCGGTGACCTGAGCCACTTCGAAAAGAGCTTCCGGCGCGCGGTAGGGGTCAGCCCGCGTAGCTACCGGCGAAGCCCGCACCAGTAAAAACATTGCCCCGGTGCAGGCGCGGGCCTGCCCGGGGCGTTGGGATGGCAGATGCGGCGTCAGCGCGCGTTGGCTTCAGCAGCGCGCTGCACGGCCTGTTCGGCCGCTTCGTCCGCGCGTCGCGCGGCCTCGGCGGCGGCCTCGACCGCGCGTTGCGAAACCTTCATCGCGGCGCGGATGCCTTCTTCACTGGCAGCCATTGCGGCGTCCGCCAGTTCCTGGGCGATCTCCATCGGGGTTCTGCCCGCCGGATGGGCGGGAGTGGGCTTGCCGGGAAGCGGGGTCGGGAAGGTCATCGTCGGTGCTCCTGCTGGGGATGAGGGGGGAACACCGTCGCTGCGCTCCCCCAGGATGTGGCGCAATGCCGCCTGGGCATCGGCCAGGATCTTCTGCGCCTGTTGCCGGGCCGCCAGGCGTCCGGCAGCAACGGCCGCGCCGGCTGCCGAAGCAAAGGCCTCTGTTGCTGCCTGCACGCCATCGCCATCTGGCGCCGGAGCCGGGTTCACACTGCATCCTTCTGATAATCCACCCGCGCTTCATCGCCCAGGTAGCGGCGGGTTCGGCGGTAATCCTGCAGGGTGATCACATTGTCCTCTACCTGTATCAGCGCCTTCGCTCTGGAACCATCGATCGCGAACTGCACGCTGGCACCGTCCTGGCCGAGCCGGCCACGGGAAACCGGATGTTCGTTGAGGAATTCCTGCGCATCGCGCAGCTGCCACCGCGCGGCCTCGCGCAACCGGCTGTCATCCTGCAGCAGTTCGGGTTCGTCGTCGAAGCAGGCCGCCATCTGCTGAGCGGCCAGCGAGATGCGGGCATAGCCGATCTGCCGGTGCGCGGCCAGGCTTGCGTCGATCGCCTCGCGCACCTGCTCTGGCGACGGCAACTGTGGCAGCTGCGGCCCGTCCAGGAAGCCGAACAGGATCGGCAGCACCTGCTGCAACGCACGGGTGGCACGCGTCAGCCGATGCTCGCGGCTGCCACCTCCTGCGCTCACCCGCTGGTAGAAGCGGAAGTAGTCGGCAAACTCGATGGGCCTGCGCGCGTGCAGCAGCGCGAAGCCGGCAGCGTCGGCCAGGTCGTCGCGCCCTGCGGCGGACATGCCCACCTCACCGGCCAGCTGGTGGAGCGCCACCGATTCGCGAAAGTCCAGCTGCTGCAGCAGGGGTGCGTCGGCCGCGCCGATCGAAGCCAGGAACGCGCGCGAGGCGCCGAGCTCGGCGTTGGTCAGCAGCCGGTGTTTTTCCAGCACTCGCTGTGCCTCGATGTGCGACAGGCGTGTCTCGTCATCAAACTCCATGTTGCGCAGGGCACCGAGGTCGCTGGCACCAAGGCTGAGCAGCTTGACCGGGCCGATCTGCAACCCGGTGCGCGGCAACCATGTCATGCGCGAACCGTGCAGGCCCTGTTGCACCCCATCGAGCATCGTGCCCTCGTCGGAGAAGGCGTAGCGGTGCTCGTGCGATTCCATGGCCCACTTCAACCAGTGCTCGCCGCCGTCGATGAACTGAAGGACCTGCCTGCAGGATTGACTGATCAGGTTGGCCTGGGGGATGGAACGACCGGCAATGAAAATGCTCATGCGTGGATCTCCTGGCGGCCTCACTGGGCCGGAAATTCCTTGAGGACGGTCGCAGCGGCATTGCCGACGCGGTTGAAGTCGGCGGTGGCCCCCTGCATCATGTTCTGCGCCTGCGTGAGCACCCTCGCGTACTTTTCGTCCCCCGTCGCCAGGTACTGGGCCATGGCCACGCCGGCCGCGGTGGTCGCGATGGTTGAGACATTGCGCAGGGCGTCGGCGGCATCCTGTACGGCGATCGCCGCAGACTGGGCCACCGACTGGTAGGCCTTGCCGGCACCACTGGTCGTCACGACGGTCGCTGACATGGTGGCCGTCTGCACCTGGTTGATCACATCGATGATCTGGGCGTTGACGTTCCTCGGGTCCATACGGGCTCCTTGATGGGCGGGTGGGGCCGCAGGCGGCCTGCAGTCTGTCAGGCCCCGGCGTCAGCGTCGTCTGCCGGGGAAGGGGAAGGGGAAGGGGAAGGGGAAGGGGAAGGGGAAGGGGAAGGGGAAGGGGAAGGGGAAGGGGAGTCTGGCGCGGGATCCTGGGCGGGACCTGCGTCCGGATCCGGACCGGACGCGGGGCCGGGCGCAGGACCGGGCGCGGGCGCTGCCGCATTGCCTGCAAGCGTTTGGAGTGCATGCAGGCTGCTGGTAGCGGCCGCAGCGTCGGCAGTGGCACCGTGGGTCTGTGCCTGCAGGACTCTGATGGCGGTCTTTCCTTCTGCGGTGGCCGCGGCGATCACCGCCGCAGGCGAAGGGGGCGCCGGCACCGGGCCGGGCAGGGGGATGACCTGCGGTGGTGGCGGCGGAGGGGGTTCCGGAGCGGGCGGCGGCACCGGCCAGGGAGCGTTGATCATCTTCGCGCAGGTGGCGGTCACCGCTGCGTTGCTGACCATGCCTGCACCCTGCTGGCGCGCGACGGCGTTGTGCATGGCGGTGCCCAGCGTCTCCAGCATCACCATGTCCAGCATGCTGAAGGACTGCGCCGGACCCTGGGCCACCAGCAACGTCGAGGCGGCGCTGACGCTGTCGACGATCTGGCTGTTGACGGTGTTCTCACTGCTCATGACGGAACGGCTCCCTTCTGGATGATCAGGGCCAGGACCTGGGCCAGGCTTGCGCCGGCGGTCACCTGGCCGCGTTGCTGGTTGGCCACCGCGTTCTGCATTGCCAGGCCGAGGCTGTCGGCCATCGCCAGGTAGGTGGCGGACATCGCGAACGAGGGGGCAAGGGCGATCGCCACACCGGATCCGGCGCTGGTGGTTGCCAGCAGGTAGCCGGTGGCAGGCGATGCGGCCATCGATCAGGGGCCCGACGTGACGCCGCCCTGGGCGGGGGCGCGGTGGTTGGCGTCACGCCGGGCCGACACGTCAGCGCAGGCCCAGGATTTCGCGGGTGGCCACGCCGTTGGAGGCGGTGTCGATCGCATACAGCGTGGACACCCCCTGGGTGGTCGACGCCTGCATGGTCACGTAGGACTGCTGCTGGTTGTTGGTGGCGTTGTGCGCGGCGTTGGACAGCGCCTGGCTGGTGGCCACGAACAGGTTGCCCATTGCGATGGCCGGCGCATCACCAAGCACCTTGGTGTTGACCTGCGAGACCGAATCGGTGATCTGGCTGTTGACGGCGGTGGGAAATGCCATGGTGGAAGCTCCTAGGGTGGACAGCACTACAGGAACGGAGATTGCCGGCACTCAATGGAATCAGCCGAGAATCTTCCGGGTGGCGGCGCCGGTGGCGCCGGTATCGACGGCGTAGAGCAGCGCGACGCCCATCGTGGTCGCGGCCTGCGCCGTGACATACATCTGCTGCTGGGCGAGCGTCGCGTTGTGGGCGGCATTGGCCAGCGCCTGCGCGGTGGCCTGGTACAGCGTGCCCATTGCCGTGGCAGGCGCCACGCCCAGCACCTGCAGGTTGGCCTGGCTGACCGAGTCGGTGATCTGGTCGTTGACGGCCGTGGGAAATGCCATGGCTCAGCTCCTTGCCTGCCGGCGCATCACGCGCCGAGGATCTGCTTGGTGGCCACGCCGGTGGTGGCGGTGTCGATCGAGTACAGCGTGGCCACGCCCATGGTGGTGGCTGCCTGCGCCGTCACATAGGACTGCTGCTGCGCATTGGTGGCATTGTGGGCGGCGTTGGCCAGCGCCTGCGCAGTGGCCTGGTACAGATTGCCCATGGCCACGGCGGGCGCGTCGCCCAGCACCTTCGTGTTGGCCTGGGTGACCGAATCGGTGATCTGGTCGTTTACAGCGGTCGGGAATGCCATGTCGATCTCCTTGAGGTTGGCGGGTCAGCGATGGAACGACAGATCAGGAGCCCAGGCCGCGGACGCGGGTGCTGAGGATTTCCTTGCTCGCTACCGCCGCGGTGGCGGTATCGATCGAGTACAGAGTGGCCACGCCCATGGTGGTGGCCGACTGCGCGGTGACGTAGGACTGCTGCTGCGCGTTGGTGGCGTTGTGGGCGGCATTGGCCAGCGCCTGTGCGGTGGCCTGGTACAGATTGCCCACTGCCACGGCGGGCGCGTCGCCCAGCACCTTGGTGTTGGCCTGGGTGACCGAATCGGTGATCTGGTCGTTTACCGCGGTTGGAAATGCCATGTCCTGCTCCTGCGAAAGGGTGGAAGTGCGTGGTATCCAGTGTCACGGTGCGTTGCCTGCAGCGGCCTGGGCTTCACCGTGGGGCCAGAGTAGGAAATGGCGCCGCCGCCGGATTGGCGGAATCGACGGAGAATGCGGTGGGATCACCGTGAAGGTGCGGCGTGAATACGGCGGAACTGATGATCATCGCCGTCGTCGCCAGCGCTGGCGCGTTGCCCTGGAGCACACACAGGGCCTGCGCGTGGGCAGCGCGATCCGGCGGCGAGGGGCTGTCGGCCACAGCGTCGCCGGATCGGGCGGGTCAGAGCATGTAAGGGATCTTGAACGCCAGCGTGAAGTCCGGTGCATCCGGGGTCAGCCCGATGCCCAGCAGGGTCACCAGCGTGGTGTGCTGGTTGAGCGCATACGTCACACCCAGATTCAGTGACGCCGCGTTGGCGTCGCTGCCAATCACTTTCATCCACTTCCCGCCCTGGAAACGGGTGGAAGCGCGGGCGCTGATGCGGTCGCTGAAGGACAGGCTGAGACTGGTGCGCTCGTTGAACGCAAAGGCCACGCCGGCGCCGAAGTAGACTGAGCCGCCGAGCTTCACGTCACCCGGGTTGACCGTGTCGGGGTTGCTGTCAATGTCACTGAAACCACGCGGGAACGAATGCACGTAGCCGAGGTTGGCGAACAGGATCGCCGGATCGGCTGTCTTGACCATCGACAGCCCGACGTTGGCCTGCCACACGCCATTGCCGGTCGGTTGTTCCTTGGGCACGGCGAAGCGGATGTAGTCATCGTCATCGCGCTCGATCACTTTCCAGTCCAGGCCGTAAGGCGCACGCCCGGTGGGCGCGGTCACTCCGGCGGTGAGTACGGCTTCCGGGCGCCAGCCGCGCTCGCCGAACAAGCGGTAATTCGCACTCAGGCCGATATCGCCCAGGCCGTTGCCATTGGTTTCTTCCTGCGCGATCGCGGCCGCCGCACCGCCGGCACCGCCCTTCTGGTAGACGGTGCGCCGCGCCAGGTATGGCACGTCCAGGTTGAGCGTCAGGTTCGGGCTGACGCCCCAGCGCGCGGCCAGATTGTAGGTGAGCGAATCGGACTCGACGTTCTCGATGGCGATGTTGCCGAGGAAGATCGCATCCAGCGCCAGGAAGCCATTGAGGGTGAGCTGCTTGCGGTCGTAGCGGGCGTAGGTGAGGCTGTTCTCGACGGTGAAGCGGCGCGAGAACAGCGCCGACTGCTGCTGTTTCACATCATCCACGCTGCGCCGCGATTCCTGCTTTGCCTGCTGCGCCTCGGCGGCACTGCTGGCATAGCCTTCGCTGCCCGGTGACGTCTGTAGGGTCGAGCCATGCTCGACGGGCGCAGTCGTAGACGGGGCCATCGGGCCAACCTTCCCACTCAGGCGCGCCTGCATCGCCTGCACCTGCATGTCCAGTTCGCGCAGCCGCCGCACTTCCTGCGCGTAGTTGGATTTGAGCTGCTCCAGCTGGTTGGCCAGCGCCTGCACGTCGGCGCCATCATCCGCCGCGGGTGGCGCGGCGAAGGCGGTGCCCGCCAGCGCCGCCAGCGCCAACGGGGTGATCCTCATCAGGGTGTGCATGTTCGTGTCCTGCGTTGTGGAACGCTTCCCCCAACGCCGTGCCGTGGTACTACCGGCCCGGCCCCATGCCGCGGTTCATCGCAATCGCCTGGGCCACGTTCTGGCTCAACGGCAGGTTGCCGCCCGCGGTATCCCGCACCAGCTCCAGCCGCAGCTGGTTGCTGGCGATCTGGCCGTCACCGGCCAGGGCGATGCCCTGGCCGACGCTGCCGTTGCGTATCCATTGCTGGACCAGGCCCTGGCCATCTACCTGCAACAGCAGGCGTGCCTGGTTGCCGTCGAGCACCGCGGAGGCCGAGACGCCTTCGGCCTGTGCGCTGATCGAATGGGCACCGTCACCCGGCAGGGCCGGCACCGCGCCATTGCGTACCACCAGCGTGGTCGCATTGCGGGCGACGTTGCCATCGCCGGCCACCTGCACGCTTTGCACCACGCCGCTGGCGTTGGCCAGGCCGCTGCTGTCGATGCGGCGACCCTGCGTGTCCGGCAGCGGCGCATCTGCGGCGGTGACGTGCACGCTGGGCTGGAAGCTCAGTTTCGGGCTGCCCCCGCCGCGGAAGTCCATGCCCAGGGTCAACGCACCCTGCAACACGCTTCCGTTGCTGGCCTGCCACTGCGAGACCATCGTCACCCCGAACCAGGCGACAGTATTGCCGCCCACGGTGTAACGGCCCCGCATCAGGTTCAGTTCGGGATCCGGGATTTCCTTCAGGCCGCGCCCGGGCGCCGCGTCCGCCGCCTGCAGGGGCAGGGCGGGGCAGGCCAGCAGCAGGACCATCAACAGGCGGTGACGGAACATGGCGGAACCTCCTTCAGAACAGGTCGGCGTGGCTGAAGCCGAAGTCGACCAGTTCGGCATCGGTGATCGGCCCCTGTCGCGCGTAGAGCGCGCGGGCACTGGGCCGTTCGCTGGGTTGCAGCAGAACCGTGTTGCGATCGAAATCGCTGCCGATCACCACGAAGACGGCACGCGATGGCCACGCAGCGAGGAATTCAGGCAGCGCCAGGCTGCGGTTGCCGAGGATGGGATCAGCCACCTCGACCACACCGTCGCGCACCTGCTTGAGCACCACGAAGTGGCGGAAGCCGCGCACGTCCATCAGCACAAGACCGGGAACGCGAAGCGTGCGCAGGCGTGTTTCATCGATACGATAGCCGCGCCCGCGCATGCCCAGCGATTCCACGTAGCGCTTGATGTCGAGCAGCGAGAAACCACGCTCGGCCACCAGTGCTGGATCGGACACCCCCATCATTCCTTCGATCACCGTCGCTTCGTCGGTCTGCAGGTGATAGGCATGGCGCAGGATGGTTGCCAGTGCGGCCGCCCCGCAGCTGTAATCGGTGTGCTGGCGCACCACGTTGCGGTAGCGCCGTTCCTGCATGCTTTCCACCTTCTGCTGCAGCAGTGCGCCATTGGGTAGCACGCTGGCGAAGCCGACGTCGCCCGCCCGCGCCGATGCACCGCCCAGCAACAGCAGGCAGGCCAGCAGGCATATCGAGAGACGGTGGCCGATCATCACGTTCTCCAGCAGCAGGAGGGAGCCCCTGCCCCAAGGGGGAGGAGGAACAGGGGCTCCCGGGAACCCGGCCATTGGCGGACGGCCGGGGTGGTGCACTTACTCGCCGTTGCCGCCACCACCGCCGGTGCTGGGCTGGGCTACGGCCAGGGCCAGGCTGTTGGCCTGCAGGTTGCCGGTGCCCGCCGCCACGTTCACGCCGATGTTGCCGGAGGCGCCGGAGAAGGCACTGCCGGACAAGGCCGACGTGTTGGTGGCGTTGACGTTCACCCAGCGCGTGGTGCTGACCGTGCCGCTCAGGCTGGCGTACAGATCGGCCACGCCCAGTTCGACGAACTGGCTGGTGCCGCTTTCACGCGTATCGAAGCCCAGGCCGCCCACCCCCGGCCGGTTGGGGTTCATCGTGGCGTTCTGGATCTCGTTGTCCAGGTCGATGTGGCCGGTACTGTTGCCACCCGGGTGCGGCAGTGCGCCGTTCCACGTATCCAGGTAATAGTTGGCCATCTGGTAGGCATTGCCGGTGCCGCGGTAGGTGCCGGCGCCATAGCCCCACGTCAGGCCGCTGACGCCGCCATGCAGGCCGACCTGCACGGTATCGGTGTAGGACTGCACGAAGCCGGCATTGCTGACCGTGTTGCCGGTGGAGACCTGGTTGGAGCTGATGCTCGACTGCGCCACCGCCGTGGTTGCGACCGAGGCCGCGAGCGCGTTCTTCTGCTCGTTGTTGTTGCCCGAAGCAATGTTGACACCGATGTTGCCTGACGCACCGCCGAAGGCATTGCCACCGAGACCTGCGGCATTGGTGACGCCGGAGTTCATGGTCGCGTTGCCGAAGCCGGCCTGGTTGACGAACACCTCGGCGTCGGCCATGCCGAAGCTGAAGGACGCATCGGCAGCGGACAATGACGCGGCATTGTCCTGGGCGTTGTTGTCCCCCGATACCACGTTGAAGCCGAGGTTGCCGGAGGCGCCGGCACCCACGCTGTCACCGATGGACGCACTGTTGGTGACCAGGCTGTTGCTGGTGGCGTTGTTGCTGATCGACTGGCGGTTGTCGATCACCGCAATGGCCGCCGAGTCGAGGTCGATGTCGCCGGTGATGGTGGGGTCGCCGGAGAAATTGACGTCGGTGCTGAGGCGCAGGTCCTTCTCCAGGTTCACGTCGACGCCGTGGTTGTTCTTTTCCTTGCGCTCGTCGGCCTGGATGGTGCTGTGCTTCTGCACATTGACGTTGACGGTGCGGTTGCGTACGTCGTTGTCGGTGTGGTTGTGGGTGTCGTTGCGGGTTTCGCTGACGGTGTGGTTGTGGTTGATGTTCGCGTTGGCGTTCTGGTTGTCCCAGCCATTGGCCGCAGCGGCGGTCGAGGCAGTGGCAATCGCCATGGCGAGCATGGTCCGTTTGACGGTCGCTTTCATGGTGCCCTCTCTCTCATCGGGTGGTGCATCGGTTGGGTGGTTGTCACGGGCGGTCCTGCACGACCAGGCCCAGCACATTGGCCGTGTCGTTGCCGCTGCCCGCGATCTGATTGAGTTGCAGGACCCCGTCGAATCCCCGCAGCGCGGTGCTGGTGACACCGGCGCTGCGGGTGCCGGTCGCGACGCCGCGACCGGCGTCGTCCCGCCCCCCTGCCAACGCGGAACCTTCGGCGGCCAAGGCCGTATCGTCGGATTCGCGTATGCCCTGTCGAGCCAGCGTCGCGCTGACGACGTTGAGCGTCGTGTTGGCGATGCCGCTGGCCTGGTTGATGGATGCGATGCCGCTGGCACCGGCCAGCGCGTTGCCGTCGATGACGGCGGTGGCGTGCGCCGGTGCGCTCAGCACGCGGTTGCCGGCCCGCAGTTGCCGGTTGCCGATCAACACGTCGGCGCGTTCGCCGGTGGCGATGCCATGCAGGTTGGCCTGCAGGTTGAGGTCACCGGCCGCCTGGTTCAACGCGATGGCGCCGTTTGCACCCGCCAGGGCGTGACCGTCGATGCGGGCCACGTCGAGGTAGGCGAGCATGCCGCTGTAGTCGTCGGCCTGCGCCATCAACGGCGTGGCAAACAGGACCAGCAGCAGCCAACGTGCCCGCTTCACTTGCCACCTGCCGGGGCCGGGCCCTGCAACGGGAACTGGGCGAGCGCGCCGCGCACGGTATCGCCGATGCCGCGGGTGCTGTTCCCGACCGCGCCCAGTGGGCCACCCAGTGCGCCACCGAGGCTGCTGCCGAGCATGCCGTCACTGCTGCGTCCCAGCGTGCCGCCCAGGGCCTGCTGGGCGACCCGTTCGACGGTGGTGCCCGTGGGGGTCGCGGTCGCAGCCGTGTGCCCCGCCCCCATGCCGGCATAGTCCTCATCGCTCAGCTCGTCCATCGCGTTTGCCGGGGTACCCGCACCGAGCGCCGTCGCAATCTCGCGCTGCGGTTTCGGGTCGGCGATCAGCGCCATGCCCGGGGGCGCCATGCGATAGGCCGGCCGCGCGGCCACATCCCGCAACAGGACGATTTCGCCCGGTTGTGCCTTCACGCCCTGGCGGGCACCGGAGGCAGAGGCGCCCGCGGCGCCCGACAGCAGGGCCACGGCCAGCATTGCCAGCAGGCCGCGAATGGGGGTGATGCCGTCCATGCCGATCTCCCGTGATGGGTGCGGCGGAACCACGCATCAACCGTGCCAACCCTGAAAGTCTTGGCAGCCAGGGGGGCGGGCACTGGCAGGCGTGGGGCGTTGCTGCCATATCGTTACAGCAGCGTGGGAAAAATGTTGGGATTGCGCAGCGCCAAGCGCCGCAGGGCAAGGCGGGCGCCCGACTGTCGCACGGGTGTTACAGGTGCCGCCGCGGACTGTAACGATGCCGCTTCAGCCAGTGCTTTCTTGACGCGCCGCTCATTGCGCCGCCATTTAGCGCAGCGCTAGGATCCGCGCAACAAAGGCCGCCGCGGTGGCCGTAGAGGTCCCGGCGGAGGGGCGGCACGCCGGTGATTGCCTGACAGTCCGCCAACGGTGTCCGGATGCTGGGGGAAGCATGGCAGCGGTCCCGGAGGCTTCTGCGTCACGATGCGTGCTCTGGTTCGGCGAGCCGCTGGCGAACGAGCGCAGCGCGCTGGCAGCCGCAGGCTGGTACGTGCGTCGCATCCATCCCGACCCGGCGATGGCCATCGGCCTGCGCGGGCGCGACCGGCTGCTCGCCGTGCTGGATCTTCGCCATCTGGATGCGCCGGCCCTGCAATTGCTGGCGCCGTGGATCGAACAGCACGCGCATCTGACGTGGCTGGCGGTGCTGCCGCCTGGCGCAGGGCCCACGCCTGCCGCGTGGCTGCCCTTGTTGCAGCGTTGCATCTCGCGGTTCACGCTGCCTTTCGGCCTGCAGGACCTGGTGGCGGCGATGCGCCAGCAGTTCGACGCGGAGGATACGTCTGCCGACGAAGTGTGCAGCGGGCAGGGGCCGCGCGCATTGATCGGCGAGAGTCCTGCGCTGCATGCGGTGCGCACCGTACTGCACAAGTTCGCGCCGGTCGATCTGCCGGTGCTGGTCACCGGCGAGACCGGCACCGGCAAGGAGTTGGCTGCACATGCACTGCACGCGTTGTCCGGCCGTGCAGGCAAGCCGTTCATCGCGGTCAACTGCGGTG
The DNA here is from genome assembly GCF_004795795.1 of Stenotrophomonas sp. PAMC25021. Taxonomy (NCBI): domain Bacteria; kingdom Pseudomonadati; phylum Pseudomonadota; class Gammaproteobacteria; order Lysobacterales; family Lysobacteraceae; genus Stenotrophomonas; species Stenotrophomonas sp. PAMC25021. The sequence continues at coordinate 4,250,748 of NZ_CP039255.1, forward strand.
CCATCCCTGCGAACCTGGTGCAGTCGGAGCTGTTCGGCCACGAGCGTGGCTCGTTCACCGGTGCTGACAAGCGCCAGATCGGCGTATTCGAAGCCGCATCCGGCGGCACCGTGTTCCTTGACGAGGTGGGCGACCTGCCGGCCGAAGCGCAGACCAGCCTGTTGCGCGTGCTGCAGGAAGGTACGTTCGAGCGGGTCGGCAGCAGCCAGCCGCTGCGGGCGGACGTGCGCGTACTGGCTGCCACCCATGTGGAACTGGAGCACGCGGTGGCGCAGGGGCGGTTCCGCAGCGATCTCTACTATCGCCTCAACGTGCTGCGCCTGCTGATGCCACCGCTGCGCGAGCGCGGCGCTGATGTGCAGCTGCTGGCCGAGCATTTCCTGCGCTGCTTCCGCCTGCGCCACAGCGTGCGTGCACGTGGCTTTGCACCCGCTGCGCTGCAGGCGATGCGGCGTTTCGAATGGCCCGGCAACGTGCGCGAACTGCTGAACCGGGTGCAGCGGGCGGCGATCATGGCCGAAGGCGAGCTGATCAGCGAGCGTGACCTCGAACTGGGAGGGCCCGTGCATGCGCCGCCGGGGGCGATGCTGCACGATGCCCGCGGCCAGGCCGAACGTGATGTGCTGCTGCAGACGCTGCGGCAGACCGGCTACAACGTCTCCGAGTGCGCGCGGCAGATGCAGATCTCGCGGGTGACCGTGTATCGGCTGTGCCGCAAGCATCGGCTGGAGCTGCCGGCGCAGCGCTGATCAGCCGGCCGGCACGTGCTTGAACAGGCGCAATGGCGTGCCTGGAAGACGCTCGATCACGCTCTTGGCCTCCAGGTCCAGCTGCACGGCTTTCAGCCACCAACCGGCCGTGGCGCCTTGCGGAAACAGCGATGCGGGCAGGTGCGGCAACAGCGCCTGCTTCGCCTGCGCCACCGTCATCCCGGGAGGTTGCCTGGGCAAGGCACGCAGCAGGGCCGCGCGCATGGCCATGTACTTGGCGCGATCCACGCGCTGGATGTGCCCGGGCGTGGTGATGCTCTCGATCTCGATCCGCTCGGGCTCAGGCATGGCTGTCTCCCGTGATCTCGATGCGTGGGCTGCGGAAGCCCATGGAGATCCACGCCTTCAACAGCCGGGCATGGAACCGCAGCGAGTGGGTCTTCAGGTTGGGCACGTCGCCGGGAAGGACAGACGCGTCGGGAAGATCGTTGACCATCGTCCGCATCTCCACGGCGGGGCGTATCGCGTCCGGCCACAACAGCCCATACAGGCTCAGCCAATGGCCACCGCTGAACTCCAGGAAGAGCGGCGTATTGCAGCAGCCCGCCACGACGCGGCGGCTGCCGGCCGTGCTGGACAACCGCCACGCGTGCAGCCGGGAATGCCCGGCATCGATGCGGACGCGATCCTTGCGCTGCATTACGAAATGCGTCTGGCCCTGAGGCCCCAGCACCTGCGGTACGCCGGGCATCGCCTGCATCCGGACGCCGGCCCTGCGGCAGCTGTCGCAGCAGCATTCGACGCTGGCGATGGGGCTGCCGGTGGTGGTCAGGCGGACCTGGCCGCAGGCGCAGGCAAGGGACTGTTGGGAAGGCATCTGCATTTTCTCCTGGGGTACTCAACCTCTCGACGAACGGGCGCGTGGGAAATCGACACCCACTGCCTTCAGGGCGGCATCATCCGGTAGCGGACGCGGTACAGGTCCAGTCCCTCACCACCGGCGCGTCGCGCCGAGTAGGTCAGCGTGTCGCGGCGCGAGCCATCCAGCATCGCGCCGTAGCTGTCGCCGCTGGGCGCGTTCACGGGCGATGGCAAGGCATGGCCTGCGTCATAGCAGCCTCCACGTTCGTAGGCAATGAACTGGCGCACCGGTGCGCTGCCGAAGTCCTGGGCGCGGGCAAATACCACCGTTCGGCCGTCGCCCAGGAAGGTGGCATCGAACTCCTGCGCTGCGGTATTGAGGTCTCCCGCCAGCGGCCGTGCCGGCGGCGCGACGCCGCCGATCATCGCCGCGCTGTAGAGGTCATGGCCGCCAGCACCGCCCGCACGATCGCTGGAGAACAACAGCGTACGACCGTCGGGCGAGAGCATCGGCGCGAACTCATCGGCCGCGCTGTTCACTGCGGGGCCAAGATTGACTGGCTCCCCGAATCGACCGTCGCTCCCCATGCTGACCCGATACAGATCGTCACCGCCCTGGCCGCCTGCGCGGTCCGAGCAGAAATACACGACGCGCCCATCTGCGGAAAATGCGGGATCGAAGTCGCGCCCCGGCGTGTTGAACGGCACTGGCGTGGCCGGCCGCCAGCGGTCACCTTCGCGGTGCGAGATCCAGATGTCGTAGCCCCCAGGCCCCCCCGGCCGGTTGCGGCTGAACCACAGGGCGGTATTGCCGTCCGGACTCAGGGTCAGCCGGATCTCGTCATGCTGTGTGGAGGCAATGCCGGGGGCGAAGCGCTCGGCGGGGCCGATGATCCGCAGCACCACGGGCGGGGAGGGCACGGGCAATGCCGATGCCAGCAGCATCACGGCCAGCAGCGCCTTCATGCCTGTCGCTCGAAGTCGCTGACCCAGTTGGTTTCCCAACTGCGTCCACCATCGGCGGAGGCCGCCTGTTCCCAGCGCGCCGAACGCGGGGTGATGCGTGACCAGATCACCCGCGTCTGGATTGCCCGTCCCTCGTGCTGGTCCTCGCCGAAGAAGCGGCCGACACCGGCCTCGAACCCCCCGCGCAGTGGCGCGCCGATCCGGGTCGGCGCGCGGCCATCCAGCCACCAGCTGAGCCAGTGCCGCTCGGCCGCATTCCAGGCGCGGATGCCCATGCCGCGCAGCGGTGCTCCAGGCACGTCCATCAGGTTGTCGCCCACGTTGCCGAATCCGCCCAGTACCGGCCAGTTGTGCAGGGTGCCGTTGAACGCGTCCCACGCATCGCTGCCTGCCAGCCGAGCGCGCAGGCGGCGATGGCGCACGTTCCAATGGCCCACCAGGAAATCAAAATCGCCCGGTGCATCCGGCAGCTTCGGAAGCGGAGTGGGGATCGCAGCAGTGCGGCGGAACCAGTTGCGCCAGTTCACTTCCCAATGGGCACCGGCATCGTCGGAGAACGCCTGCTCCCACCACGGCTCATCGCCGTGGATGTCATGCCAGCGGAACCAGACCTCGATGGGGCGTCCCTTGAAGTCATCGCGACCACGGAAGCTGCCGCCATCGCCTGCGAAGGCGCCGCGCACGGGCGCTTCGATATGGGCAGGGGTGCGCCCATCGATCCACCAGATCGACCAGGTGGAAGACACCGGATCGAAGGCACGCACGCCCAGGCCCCTGTAGGGGCCCGAAGGCGGTGCCATGACGTTGTCATCGATGGTGCCGAGCCCGCCCAGGGTGAGCCAGACCGCGCTGGCGCCGGTGAAGGCGTCCCAGCGGGTATCGCCCACCAGGCGCTCCTTCAGGCGTTGGTGCCGGACCTGCCAGTTGCCCTGCAACCATTTCCAGTCTGCGCTGGGGCTGGCCAGGGCCCACCCGGAGGGCAGGGCGGTGGACGCTGCCGTGGCGGCCAGGGTGGCCAGGAACTGCCGTCGATCCATGTGCGTTATCCCGTGCCGGAGGTGCCTCCATCGTTGCGCGTGCGAGGGGGATTGACCACGCGGAAATCGGGGCTCAGGCTAAGCCACACTTATGGTGACCCAACGCCAGCTGCCATCGCTTGTCGCCATCCGCGCCTTCGAGGCGGCGGCACGGCTGGGCAGCTTCGCCCGCGCCGCCGAGGAGCTCGACACCAGTGCGGCATCGGTGAGTTACCACGTGCGCCGGCTGGAGGCCCAGACCGGGACCTGCCTGTTCCTGCGCCACGCCCAGCATGTGGAATTGACCGCCGCCGGTGCGAGCGTCGCAGTGGAGGCCACCCGGGCCTTCGACGCGCTGCGCGCCAGTTTCATGCGCGCCGCTGACATGGATGCGGCACGACTGCGCCTGTCCGTTCTACCGACGCTGGGCACCAGCTGGTTGACGCCGCGCCTGGGCAGTTTCCGCGCGCGCCATCCAAGCATCGTGCTGGAACTGGACCTGTCGGCAGAGCCGCAGGACCTGGCCGCCGGGCGTTTCGATGCCGCCATCCGCAACGGGCATGGTGCGTGGCCCGGGCTGCAGGCCACGCCCCTGTTCCCCAGCATTTTCACTCCGCTGTGCGCGCCAGCGCTGCTGCCGGCGGCAGACGGGCTCGGTCGGCGGGCGTTGGAGGTTCCACTGCTCGGCAGGCCTGACTGGTGGGCGCTGTGGTTTTCCGCACATGGTGCTGTTCCGCCACCGGACCCGGAGAGCTTCGTCACCCCCTTTGCGATGGAGCATCTGGATGTCGGTGCTGCCATTGCCGGGCAGGGCATCGCCATCGGCTCGCCGATCCTGTTCCAGGCCGAACTGGACAGTGGGCGCCTGGTGCAGGCACATCCCGGTGTGGCCAGCGACGGGCGTGGTTTCTGGTTCGTGGCACCGACGGCGCGCAGCCGCAGCACCAAGGTCATCGCATTCGGTGACTGGCTGGGCGAGCAGGCCGCGCAGGCCAGGCGTGCGTCGCGACATCATCTGGCACACGCGGTGACGCCATGAACCAGAGCCCGGAACTGTTGCGGCGCCTGCTGCGTGCCAAGGACCGGATGGACCACGCCAGTCACGAGGACTGGCCGGTGGCCCGCCTGGCCGAGGTCAGTGCGGTATCGCCTGCGCATTTCGCGCGTTCGTTCAAGCAGGCATTCGGCCTGCCGCCGCACCGCTACCTGCTCAGCCGCCGCATCGAACGGGCCGTGGCGATGCTGCGTGACACCGAGCTGCCGGTCACCGAGATCGCCGCGCAGACCGGCTGGAGCAGCCTGGGCACCTTCGGGCGCATCTTTCGTGACATCACCGGCGACAGCCCGGGCAATGTGCGCCAGCGCGAGCGCGCCGGCGAGGCGACGCCGGCCAGCGTGCCGGAATGCCACGCACGTGCCGCGCAGCGACCGGACCTGAACATCGCAGTTTTGGAGAAGCGCCGCCGCGAGGCGGTTGCTAACGTGGATCCCACCTGAGGGAGGTCCCATGACAGACACTGTGAACACGGTCGGCCTGTATGTGCGCGACCAGGATGAGGCGCTCGCGTTCTACGTCGGCACGCTCGGCTTCGAAGTGCATACCGACGTGCGCAATGGCAGCTACCGCTGGCTGACGGTGCGCAGCCCCGGCCAGGACGGATTCCAGCTGGGCCTGTTCGTGCCCGGTCCGCCCACCCACGATGCGGCCACCGCGCAGGCGCTGCAGCAGCTGGTGGCCAAGGGCGCAATGCCGCCGCTGGTGCTGGCCGTGGATGACTGCCAGGCGCGCTACACGCAATGGCTGGCGCAGGGCGTGGAGTTCACCCAGGCGCCGGTCGAACGCTACGGCGCCATCGATGCGGGGTTCCGCGACCCGTCCGGCAATGGCTGGAAGATGATCGAAGCGCGCTCCGAAGCGAGGCGCCGTCAATGAGCCGCGGTGGCTGGGCGCGGCCCGTACATCGCTGGACCTCGATCGTCTTCACCCTGGCGGTGATCGCCAACTTCGTCGTTCGCGGGCTGGGGCAGGGCGAGCCTGCAGCGTGGATCACCTATTCGCCGTTGCCGCCACTGTTCCTGCAGCTGTTCACCGGCCTGTACCTGTTCGTGCTGCATTACGCCGGGAAACGCCGCGGCGCCGCACTGGGCGCTGCGGGCTGAGGCCGCCTCAGGCGGCTGCGTCGGCGGCGTAGGCCGCCAGCACTGCCGGCAGCTGCTCCATGCGCTGGAAGATCACCTTCGCGCCCGCAGCGCGCAGGGCCTCCGGCGTGCTGTGGTGCGGGCCGCCCTCGCTGAAACCAAACACGGTCGCACCTGCCGCGACGCCGGCGGTGGCGCCGGTCACGGTGTCTTCGATCACCGCGCAGCGCTTCGGGTCCACGCCCAGCGCTGCGGCGGCGGCCAGATAGACATCCGGGTGAGGCTTGGTGTTCGGCATGTCCTGGCCACTGAACACATGGGCACCGAAGGCATCAAGGATGCCGACCTTGCCCAGCTGCAGCTTCACCTTGAACAGGTCGGCACCGGAGGCGCAGGCAATCCGCCCGCCGGTGGCCGCGGCAATCGCACGCACGGCCTCGGGCGCCCCCTGGATCGCCTCTAGGTCCTGCTCCAGCGCACGGTTGCGCTGCTGGCGGAATTCCTCCAGCCATTGCTCGGTGAACGGCTTGCCGGTGCGCTCTGCGATCAGCCCAGCCAGATGAGCCACGGACTGGCCGAGGAAGACCTCGCCCGCCTGCGCCGGGGTCAGCGGCCAGCCGCGTGCGGTCAGCATTTCCGAGAGCACACGGGCCACCAGCGGCTCGGAATCGACCAGTACGCCGTCGCAGTCGAACAGCACGGCATCGAAGGGGAAACGGGACATCTACTACTCCGGGAACAGCCAAGGGGGCGACGTGCCCGCCATTTTCCCATAGCGGGTCGGGCGGGGCACGCGGGCCACAGGAACGCTAGACTGCCAGGTCAGCCCGCCCAGCGCCTGCACGGGAATACGCCTTGAACCGATTGCGATCATTCTTCAGTGCGTACCCCATCAAGTTCGCGATGGCCGCCAAGCTTTACGTGCTCTGCCTGTATCTGCCCGTAGCCCTCCGCCTGGTCGAATTCGGGCGCCGTCTGGGCCCGCCCGAGGCCTCACGTGAAATCGGCTACGCGCTGGCGGAGCTCGGTTTCAGGCTGAGTCTCTTCGCCGGAGCGGCGGTACTGGTGTCGATGCTGCTGTTCGGGCGTCGCGGCGCGCTGCGGATCCGCCACCCGGTGATCGCTTCGATCGCCTTTTTCGGGTTGCTCGTCGTGCTGGATCGCGCCATGCGCATTCCGATGGCGCAGTTGCCGTTTCCAGTCTACAGCGTCGCAGCCATCAGTCTGATGCCGCTTGCGCATGCACTGGTCCTCACGCTGCTGGCCTTGGTGCCGGCGCTGCTGATGCAGCGGCGCATTCCTGCCGAGGGCGGGCACCATCACCTCATCAGTGCCAGCATCGCCGGCGCGGTGACGCTGGTGGCCGGCAGCTGCCTGCTTCCCATCCTGGTGGCGCAGCTGCCGGTGGGATTCTCGCCCGGCGAGTTCATCATGCCCGTTGCCGACGGCGCCGCGCAGCTGCAGATTGCGAGCCTGATCCTGCTGGTGGCCTGCGCGCTGGCCACGTTTGCCGGCCTATGGGCCGGCGCTCCGTCGCCGGAACCCGCATCGACGGCGCGCACGATGGTGGTGTCGCTGATCCTGCTTGCCACGGCGCTGCTGATCATCCTGGCCAGCACGGCTTATCTTCTGCGAGCGCTGTCCGCTGGGGCGCCGACGACAAGTCGCGGGCTTGTCGTTGCCACCGTCGTCGGCGCCGCAGTGCAGTTCCTGCTGGCCAGAGTGCTGGCGTCACGATGGCTGCGCGCACAGGCATCGTGACGTTCCTCTGACCCCCGATCAGCCCAGGTCACACCCGGCCGGCTGCGGCCAGGTGGTGGCCGGCAGCATGTTCTTCAGCGAGGCCGGCGCGTTGATCGCCACGTAGCTGGCGCCCAGCAGTTCCTCCAGATCGGAAATCGTCACCAGGTAGTTGTCCAGGCTGCCCAGGTTGGCCTCGTTGGGGATGATCCAGCTGATCGCCTTGGCGGTTCCGGTGTTCGGGTCGCGGGTGATGATCGTCTTCCAGAAGAACTCCGGCGTCGGAATGCCATGGCTGGCCAGGAAATAATCGTTGGCGGCATCGCCGTAGACCACGCCACCGTAGACGTCCACCGGCGCGATGTCGCGGTAGCACTCGGCCACGTTCTCGGCCTTCACCCAGATGCCCTGGTTGAAGCTGGACACCTGCGGCACGATGTTGGTCATGTAGTTGGCGCGACGGATGTAGGTCGCGTCGTAATCCATGTGGTTGGACGTGACCAGATGGCCACGGTCATAGCCGGATTTGATGCTGGCGTAGGACGCGGTGCTGGTCTGGCCCAGGCAACCGGCCGGCAGGTCCGGGTCCTTGTAGAAGCTGGACGGCCGTGCGGCCGAACCGGTATCGGCGGTGAGCGTGTACTCGTAACGGGTGGCGCTGTGGATGCCGCAGTCGTAGGTGAGCACGAAGCCGCCCTTGTTGAGGGTGACTGCCTGGGCCTGGGCTGCGCCGGCAAAGGCGCTGAGGACGAAGGCAAAGACGAAGCTTGCAAGGCGCATTGCGATTCTCCAGCAAAGAGTGCAGGACGCAGCTGCCCGCCACGACCAGGCCGGGCCTGTGTCATGTGAAGGCGTTGCGGATACGGGTGATGCGGAGTGCAGTAGAGCGAGGCCGCGATGAGGAGGCCCGGAGGGCCGCGCGGTGTCGCAAGCGTCACAAGCTGTCGTCTTTTGGTCAACGACGAGAACGCGAAGCTGTGACCGGGTGCAAGCACTGGTGATGTGTCAGATCACGCGGTCCGTGGCTGACATGCGCGCGTGATAGGGCGTCGTGCCGCAGTGGCTGCGCGACTCGGTACCATAGCCGGCATCTGGGAAAGCCCTGGCCTGGCATGTGGGGAATGATGAGCAGTGATGTCTTTGCGTGGGCCGCTGTTGTTGCCGTCGTCGGAATGGCGATCGTGGCTGCGCTGCGTCGACAGAAGCGTCCGCCATACCGCAGTTTCAAGTGTGGGCGCTGCGGCAGCGCGGCGCTGCACGACACACGTACCATCGGCGCCTGGCGAGACGGGAAGCAGCGCTTCTACTGCAGCGGGTGTCATGCAGACTGGTTGCGATCACACCCACAGGATTCCAGGTCGCGCCGCGGGCAATCCGGGTGCCTGGGCGTGGTTGGCATGCTGGCATTGATACCGCTGGCGGGCCTGCTGGTATGGGTTGTCCACCGCGCCTGAATCTGGTTTCGCATCGATCCGCCTGGGCTGTCGGCTCCGAAAGCGCCATGCTGCGTCGCAAGGTGCCAGCCACCATTCGCACTGGTACGGTCCGACCCGTTGCACCACCACCGACGGGGAGAGACGACGATGCGCAAGCTTTTGCTGCTGTTGATCCTGCTGGCCGGCCTGGCGCCCACCGCCTGGGCCGCCACGGTCAAGACCACCCATCGCACCATTCCCAGCTGGGATGGCACGCCTCTCGGGGCCTTCGTCATCGAACCGCAGGATGCCGGCAGCGGGCGCTATCCGCTGCTGGTCATGCCCAGCAGCTGGGCGGTGCCCAGCGTGGAGTACGTGGGCGTGGCACAGTCGCTGGCGCAGCGCGGCTATGTGGTCATCAGCTACAGCTCGCGCGGCTTCTGGGAGTCGGGTGGCAGCATCGACATCGCCGGGCCCGCCACGGTCGAGGATGTCAGCGCGCTGATCGACTGGGCGCTGGACAACACCCGCGCCGATCCGGCCAGGATCGGGGTCTCGGGCATCTCCTATGGCGCCGGCACCAGCCTGCTGGCGGCGGCGCGCGACCCCCGCATCAAGGCCGTTGCCGCACTCAGTGGCTGGGCCGACCTGCAGGCGTCGCTGTACAGCCATGACACACCCAGCGCCCAGGGCATCGCCCTGCTGGTGGCGGCGGGTCTGGCCACCGGCCGCCCCGGCGCGGAGCTGGCCACCATCAACCGCAATGTGCTGGTCGGCAATTACCAGGGGGCGGTGGACTCGCTGCTGCCGGTGGCCGCACAGCGCAGCCCGGCCAGCAGCCTTGAAGAGATCAACGCCAACCAGCCGGCAGTATTCCTCGCCAATGCCTTCAATGACAGCCTGTTCCCGCCGGGCCAGCTGGTCGATTTCTTCAACCGCCTGAAGGGGCCCAAGCAGCTGCAGTTGCGCCACGGCGACCATGCCCTCAACGAGGCCTTCGGTGCGTTCGGCATTCCCAATGAGGTCTATGCCGCCGTAGGCGACTGGTTCGACCACTACCTGAAGGGCGTGGACAATGGCATCGATCGCCAGGCAGCGGTACAGCTGAAGTCGCAGAAGGGCAGCTGGAGCCGCTATCCGGACTGGCAGGCCACCAATGCGGGCGCCGTCAGCTACGGCCTGACCGCACCCTCCGGTTTGCTGCTGCCCACCGGCGGCCTGGCGGAGAACGGTGGCGCTACCGGCTGGAGCTACCGCATCGGCAGCGGGCTGCTGACGGCTGCCAGTTCCGGCGTGGTGATGGCCTCCGGTGCACTGCAGATGATCAACCTGCCGCCCGGCGCCTATGTACCGTTCGTCGGCCGCAACGCCGCCGGCGTCTGGCAGGGCCCGATCTACTGGAGCGCACGTCGCCTGGATGGCGCACCGGAAGTGCGGGTGACGGTGACGCCCAGCCGCGCCAATACCACGCTGTATGCCTACCTGTATGCCGAAGACGTGCTGGGCAACGGCCAGCTGGTCAGCCACAAGCCCTACACCCTGCGCGGGGCCGTGCCCGGCCAGCCGAAAACAATCGATCTCCGCCTGGAAGCCAGCAGCTGGAACCTCCCGGCCGGCAGCCGCCTGACCCTGGTGGTCGATACCGTGGACCTGCGCTATGCAGGCATCAGCCAGCTGGGCGGTGCGGTGACCTTCAGCTCACCGGCCAACGCGCCTTCGGTGCTGAAGGTGCCCCTGCATTGACGTGGCGCCGCGCCCGTTGCGGCGGGCGCGGCACGACAGACCTGAAAGCTGCCAGCTTGGAACGCAATCCAGTAGAGAGGTGAATCGATGGCGCTCTCATCGTTGCTGGTCGGTGCGGTACTGGCAGCAGGCACCCAAGGCTCTGCCACAGATTGGCCGAGCACGCTGTTGATGGATCTGGAGGCTGCTGACGCGGCCCTGCGCGACAGCCATCCCGGGGTGGTTGACCCGCACAATCCCGGCTTCGTCGCCCAGATGGACGGCGCCCTCAGTGTCTACATGGATATCAGGCCTCAGCCATTGCCCAGTGGGCTGAGCCGGATTTCGGTGCCCATGAAGGTCTACCGCGGTCGCGGGCGCGGTTCGAACGAGCCCTACGTGCCGGATCGCCGCTACGCGGGGGCCATGCGGGACACGCAGGCGCTGGAGGCATGGATCCTGGAGGGCAGGGACTGATCGGACCTGATCGGAACCCGCCGCCCGCGCTGCGCTGATGGAGGATCATTCCCCCTGCGGCAGCAACACCCGGATCATCTCGTGCTGCCTGGACAGATTCGCCCGTTGCACGAAACCCTGGACGATCGAGGCTGCCACCTTGCGCTGGTTGTCCATGTCCAGCAACGGTGCGATGGCCTGCCCGGAACCGTCGGGGCTGTCCCGGAACGGGCAACCGACCGGGCCAGCCGTGGTGAATGTCAGGATCGCCTTGGCCACGCGCGCCGACGGCGAACGCGGCGCATCGAAGATCACCAGCGTTCGCTCGTAACTGATACCCGTCGCACGTACGGTCGAGTGCAGGGAATCCTCGATGGTCATGTGCGCGCCGAGATCCTCGGCAAGCGCATTCAAGCAGTTGGCCGCCGTCGCCCTGCGCAGCGTTGCAGGGTCGGTGCGGATGATCATCGCGCAGTCGACGCCGGAGATCGGTACCTGGGTAACATCCAGGTAGGGGTTCTGTGCCAGCGTCCCGATCAACGCCAGATCGTCGCTGTAGCCACAGGATGCGGCAGATGTCTGCAGGCGTTGCAGCAGCGTTGCGACCCGCTGCGCGACCCACTGCCGCCCCTGCCGCAGGCGATGCGTGTGGGTGGCCGACAGGGCGCCGTGATCGAATCCCGAAGATGACGCCTGCATGCGCATTTTGACCTCACGCATGCAGGCATCGACCTGCTGCATGCAGTCCCTGTCATCGGCGAACACCGGCGCCGCCGAGATGCCATCGATCACCCTGCCGAACGTCGCCAGGTCGCCCTGCTGGTCGTGGTACCAGTCGTGGATGCGCTGCACATTGCGGCGACGCTTCTCCAGCTTGTCCGCACCCGGCCAGCCGGGATAGGCAGCGATCTCGCACAGCATGGTCAGGCCTTCCCACAGGTGGTACTCCATGCTGGGCAGGGGCAGCCGCCAGCGCTCTTCCGCGCCGGCATCCTCGGCAATCACCAGATGGTTGCGGATGATGTCCGACCACACTGTCACGGCCTCCACGGTATCGCGGCGCGGCGTGGTCACATCGATCAGTTCCATCAGGATCGGTCGCGGCGTCACCGGGTCGTCGCCGACAGGCGCCTTCGGATCCTTCACCCATCGCGCGTGCCAGGTGTAGCCCATGCGGTACAGCACGAACGGCTTGATGCCGTCGTTGAGGATGATGCCGGGTGGCGGCGGAGGGGCAGGTGGCGGCTGCACGGGCAGTGGCGGCTGCGGCGGGGGCAGCACGGACGGGCTGGCCAAGGCCGTGGAGGTGCCGATGCCCTTCAGCGGTTCGCTGGTGAACAGATGCAGGCCCGCGCGGTCACGCTGGTAGACCTTCCGGAACGCCTGCGGAGTGTCACAGGTCACCAGGCACTGCTGGCCGGGCGGCACATGGATGTCCACCGGTGCAAGATCCACCACTTGGCCGGCCAGCGGATTCTGGTTGGGTGGGAAGACACTGATCTCCAATGCGATGTTGAGGCCGGCGCCGAGCATCACCTCGATCACGATGTCCTCCACGCCGCCGTGCAGGGCGTCCTGGGCCGGGATCGGAATCCAGGGATTGATCACCACCTGCGTATCCCAGTCGGACCGGCCGAAATCGAACAGCGTCGGTGGCGGCTGGGCCGGGCGTTCAAGCAGTGCGTCCAGTGCGTTGCCGCCCTTGACGTAGAAGAACATCAGCGGCTCGTCGGGCTTCAGACTGTAGTCGCGCCGTACCTTGCTGGACAGGCTGCGCAGCTGGTCCTTGATGTCCGACAGGGCCTTCACCACGACCGAGCGGACGTCGGGATACGCCTGCGCGTTGTTGATCTGCGCGGTGAGCTGCTTGCTGATGTGGCGCCGGGCCTCGCGCTCGGGCGTGCTCTCTTTCATGGAGGGGCCTCGCTGGGGTTGCAGGGGATCACATGGGTTCGCGCTGGAGGCTCAGGCGGGTGACAGCAGGGCGGCGATCTCCCGGTACCAGCCGATCTCCTGGCTACCGGGCCTGGCGCCGGCCAGGGCCTCGTCAACCTCCGGTGTTCCTGCGCCCGGAACCTCCACCCTTGCTCCCAGGATGTTGCGCAGTTCGGTCACCGGTACCCGTCCGATGCTCGCCACCTCCCAGTCGGTCACCAGGCAGGACTGGGGGCGCGCAGGGCTGCTGGCACTGGCCTGGACGTTGTTCTCGGCCTCCTGCGCCATCCGCAGGAGCTCCTCGGCCGTGGTGCGGAAGCGAACCAGGGAGAAGCTGCCTCCCCCATCCGGAAACAGCCGGGCACGCAGATCGCATGCGGCGCGACCCTGCCCAAGCCAGATGCCAAGCTCCTCCTCGAACTCGCGGCGCGCGGCGCGCTCCTTGCGTTCGTTGTTCAGGCGGCCGCCGCCGGGCAGGGCCCATTGCCCCGCCTGGTTCACCAGCGCCGGGGGCAGGCCATCCGACCACGCCCCGACTTCCGCCACCAGGCGTTGTGCCAGTATCAACGCAGCGGCCCAGTTCGGCGCACCCCGGGTGGGCGGCGGCAACGCGATGGAGAGCTCCCGCAAGGTTGCTCGCGCAGCGCTGAACGGGGGAGGGGTTCTTGCGTCCTCGCGGAACAGGCTCTGCAGAGCGGCCAGCGTCTCCATGGCGATGTCATCGGTCTGCGGATGCGTGCGTTCGGCGCTTTCAAGCGCCCGGTCCAGTGCGTCCATGGTGCGGGGCAGCGTGCGTTCGCCGCGGTAGGCGACTGACCCTGCGGCGCGCCAGGCGCCGGAAAGCAGCTTCTTCACCAGATCCCAGTCCTGCTCTGTGCCACCGCCGGACGCGTTGCGGATGGCCAGCACAGCGGCCATCGCCTCGGCAGAAAGTACGACAACGGAATTGCTGCCCCACCAGCTGTTGAGCACCCGTTTGCGGACGACCAGATAGTGGGCTCCATCCCAGACTGCGACGTAGACCTGGTTCATGGTGCACCCCCCCGTTCAACCTGCGTGGAGGGGGCTGGGCGCATTGCCGCTGTGCCATCGATAGTCCGGGAAAGGCATGCCATGTCTCGCTCCTGTGGGCTCGAAAGGTGGGGGCGGCGACGTTGCCATCGGGGGTGCAGGCCGTGCGTCGCCGCGAATCCACTGTAGGAGCGAGGGGCGAGGGAGGATCGGCGCCAGCCACGATGTATGCGGCGGAACCGACGGAACAGGAGCGCGGGTGCATTGATTTCCCCGCGTTGGCGCAGAGCCCGTGGCCGCCCAGGGATCAGCGACTGCCGGCGCCTGCCTCCGGGTCGTGCACCACGCGCAGCTTCTTCTTGTTGATCTTGCCGACGCTGATCACCTGGCTGTTCCTGAAGGACTACCTGCGTTGAGTGGCAGCCGCTGCAGCGTCAAGCCTGGCGGTCGAGACACCATGCTAGCCTTCCCCTTGGCAGGAGTGCCTGACAGGGGGAAGGCATGGACACACGACGCCGCGTTTCCAGCGTATTGACTGCATCCGGCATGCTCGCACTGGCACTGTCCGCCAATGCGCTCGCGCATCCGGGCGGGCTCGACAAGCAGGGGTGCCACACCAACCGGAAAACGGGTGAGTATCACTGTCATCGAGGCGCTCCAGCGGCACCTCGATACGTCGACACTCCGCGCAGCAGTTTCGCCCCCGCGCCCGCGCGCAGTTCCCGGGTGTTTGCCAACTGCGCGGAGGCCCGCGCCGCCGGGGCGGCGCCGGTACGGCGTGGTGATCCGGGCTATGGCCCGCACCTCGATCGTGACAATGATGGCGTGGGCTGCGAACCCTATCGCGGCCGCAGGTAGGGCATGGCCCGCCTGGCTTCAACTCCCGTTTCCCCGCATTCGTCGGCAATCGCCGGGGATCGGTCGCACGATCTCCCCGTATGGCAGGGCCATGCCCTAGGCTGTTGGGATTGAACTGCTGGGATGCAAGCAACCATGAACCGCTGGATTTTCCTGGCATTGGCCACGCTCCCGTTCACTGCCGGTGCCGTGGTCATCCGTGATGATGTGGACGACGCCCGGTATCAGATCGATGCATCGGCCTTCCCCGCGCTGGCCGACATGCCGGGCGAGGGGCACGGCGTCCTGATCGCGCCGCGCTGGGTGCTGACCGCCGCGCATGCCGCGCCGATGGAAGGGAGGGGCGCCACCATCACCATCAATGGGAACGGCTACGGCGTCGAGCGTGTCTTCCTGCACCCCGGCTACCGGAAGATGCCCGAGGCGCTGGGCAAGGAAGCGATGGCAACCGGGAGCGCGTCGAAAATCCACGCGTTCCTGGCAGCATCGGATGACATTGCGTTGATCAGACTTGCCGCACCGGTGAGCGATGTGCCGCCGGTCGCACTCTACCGGGGCGCCGACGAGGTCACGCAGGTCGCCGCCCTGATAGGGAGAGGCGCCACCGGCAATGGTGCGACTGGCCTGATGCCCGGCGGGCCGCATCGTACAACGCTGCGGCGGGCCTGCAACGCGATCACAGGCGGCAACACGCGCTATCTCTGGTACCGGTTTGATCCGCCTCCGCAGGGCCTTCCCCTTGAAGGCGTGCTCGGCAACGGCGACAGCGGCGGCCCGCTGGTGATCGAGAAAGATGGGGCCTGGCAGCTGGTGGGCCTCGGTTCCTGGATCACCGCCGTACCCGAGCATGCGCTGGAAGCGGGTTTCTATGGGCAGGTGGTCTACAACGTGCGTGTGTCCCGCTACATCGACTGGATCGAAAGCATCATCGAGCGTGACGCGTCACTTTAGTTCTTGTTCCCGTAGCCCGGCGGTGCGGAGCAGGCGTAGCGGAAGCAAGCGCGCCTTAACGATTCATGGTCTCGAACAAGCGCACGGTGCGGATCTCAGCCGGTGCGACGGGCGCTCGTATCCTTCCCGACATGAGTCCTCCCTTCGATCTTCCAGAGTTCATGACGGTCACCCGGCCCTCCGGCTGGGTACGGAGCGGCGAGCGCTGGGACCTGTGGTGGAACGGGCGCTCGGTGGCCAACATCGTGCCGCATGCCGAACTTGGCTTCCGGGTCTACCTGGATGCACGCAGGATGTCCCAGACCAAGGTGGTGGCCGCCACGAATGTGCGGCAGGCCAGGCGCTACGCCGAGCGCTGGTGTGCTGCGCGGCTCTGCCCACAGCTGCGGCTGCGCGAGGCAGTGGCACGCCTGGTGGACGTAGCGCCGGAAACAGGCGCTGCGCCGTCGCCCGCGCTTTCGCGGGAACAACGGCAGCAGGCCCGCCGCCTGGCCGAGGCCGGGGCGGGGGAGGTGGTACGGATCAAGCAGGCACTGGCGCCGCGACAGCCCGCGATGAAGACCCGACCGGAAGTGCAGGGGCGGGGTGGAGCCTGGTCGATACCCGGCCAGGCTCCGTCAAACCGACATTCGAACAACAATTCCTCCCCAGCCAGGGTTATGCCGAGAGTTCTTCGCGAACGATCCTCGCTCCCGCGCTGAGTGCGCGCAGCTTGCCCCTGGCCACGTCGCGCGCCAGTGGCGCCATGCCACAGTTGGTGCTCGGGTAGAGCTTGTCGGCGTCCACGAACTGCAGCGCCCTGCGCAGGGTGTTGGCCACGTCCTCCGGGGTTTCCACCGTGGTGGAGGCCACGTCGATGGCACCGACCATCACCTTCTTGCCGCGCACCAGCTCGATCAGGTCGATCGGCACATGGGAGTTGTGGCATTCCAGCGAGATGATGTCGAGGCTGGAGGTCTGCAGCTTCGGGAACGACTCCTCGTACTGGCGCCATTCCGAACCCAGCGTCTGCTTCCAGTCGGTGTTGGCCTTGATGCCGTAGCCGTAGCAGATGTGCACCGCCGTCTCGCACTTCAGCCCTTCGATCGCACGCTCCAGGGCGGCCACGCCCCAGTCGTTCACCTCGTCGAAGAACACATTGAAGGCCGGCTCATCGAACTGGATGATGTCAACGCCGGCGGCCTCCAGTTCCTTCGCTTCCTCATTGAGGATCTTCGCGAACTCCCAGGCCAGCTTTTCGCGGCTCCTGTAGTGCGCGTCGTACAGCGTGTCGATCATCGTCATCGGGCCCGGCAGCGCCCACTTGATCGGCTGCGTGGTCTGGCGGCGCAGGAACTTCGCATCCTCCACGAACACCGGCTTCGGGCGGCTCACCGCGCCAACCACGGTCGGCACGCTGGCGTCGTAGCGGTTGCGGATGCGCACGGTTTCGCGCTTCTCGAAGTCGACGCCGCTGAGATGCTCGATGAAGGTGGTGACGAAATGCTGCCGGGTCTGCTCGCCGTCGCTGACGATATCAATGCCGGCGTGCTGCTGTTCCTGCAGGGACAGGCGAAGGGCGTCCTGCTTGCCTTCAAGCAGCGCTTCGTCCTGCAGCTTCCAGGGTGACCAGAGTGTTTCGGGCTCTGCCAGCCAGGAGGGTTTGGGCAGGCTGCCTGCGGTGGAGGTGGGGAGCAGCGTCTTCGTCGGCATTGTGTCGTGTGTCCTGGGGCGGTTGGTAAATCGATGGATCAGCGGGCGGCCCACTGCTCAAGCACGGCGCGGTACGGCTTGATGAAGTGCTCTTCGGTGAACCTGCCCTGCTTGACCGCCAGCTGGCTGCGCTCTTCGCGGTCGTAGACGATGCGGGTGGAGGAGTAGTCCTGGTGCTTCAGGCTGGGCTGGTAGACCTTGCCGGCCACGGAATTGGCGTTGTAGATCTCCGGGCGGTAGATCTTCTGGAAGGCTTCCATGGTGCTGATGGTGCCGATCAGTTCCAGGTTCGAGTAATCGCCCAGCAGGTCGCCCTGGAAGTAGAACGCCAGCGGCGCGACGCTGCCCGGTGGCATGAAATAGCGCACCTGCAGGCCCATCTTGTCGAAGTACTGGTCGGTGGGGGAGAACTCACCTTGGCGGTATTCCACGCCCAGGATCGGGTGATGGTTCTCGGTGCGGTGGTAGGTCCTGCTGCTGGAAACACTGATGCAGATCACCGGCCCCTTGCTGAAGTTGGCGCGGTAGGCGTCCGAGCGCAGGAAGTGCTGGAACAGCTTGCCGTGCAGGTCGCCAAAGCCCTCCGGAATGCCGAAGGTGTCCTTGCCCTCGTTGCTGGCCGGCAGCACGACGCTGAAGTCGTAGTCGCGCACGTAGGACGAGAAGTTGTTGCCAACGATGCCCTCGCTACGCACGCCGGTCTGCGTATCGACGATGGTCGGCCGCAGCACTTCGATCAACGGGAACGGATCGCTGCCGTCGGCGCCGTCGATGTGCATCTCCACGGTGATGATGTCCAGCTCGACCGCATAGCGGTCCGCATTCGGGTTGTCCCAATGTGCCAGGTCGTTGAAGCGGTTGTTGATCATGCTGATCGTGTTGCGCAGGTTCTCCCGCCGCGACGCGCCACGGGCCAGGTTGGCGAAGTTGGTGGTGATGCGCGTGCCCTCGGCCGGCTGGTAATCCTCGTTGAAGGGGATGTGCGTGATGCTGAAGGTGAAGGTATCGGTCGTCATGGCGGCGTTCCGGGTTGCGGGGTGACATCCAGATGCAGGTCGGCGGCGTCTGGCATTCAAAGCGTTGCGGTGGCCTCTGCGGTAGCGGGAGGCGCGGCGCGATGGGACAGCGCCAGCAGGGGCATCGCCCGCTGCACGGCCAGTCGCGCACGCTGGATCAGTGCGTCGTTGTGCACGCGGCCCTCGGAGAAATCGCGGTCGGTGGCGTAGACGCCCAGGGGCAGGGTGCGGGCCTGGAAGAAGCTGAAGAGCGGGCGCAGCTGGTGGTCGATCACAAGGGCATGGCGCTCGCTCCCGCCGGTGGCGGCCAGCAGGATCGGGGTGTCGACCAGCGCATCCTGGTCGATGAAGTCGAAGAAGTGCTTGAACAGGCCGGTGTAGGAGCCGCGGTAGACCGGCGTGGCCACCACCAGGACGTCGGCCTGTTCAACCGCAACCGGCTGCCGCTCCACGGCCTCGGGCAGCTGCGAGCGCCACAGCGCACCGGCCAGCTGCGGTGCCAGCTCACCGAGTTCGATCAGCTGCTGTTCGCTGTGGATGTCCTCGCCGATCAGGTCCAGCAGATGCTCGGCCAGGGCGGCGGCCCGGGAGGGGCGTTGCAGTCCGCCGGAAACGGCGACGATACGGAGGGGGCGGGTCATCTGTTCGCTATCAGCGGGGGAGGGGAGCGCCTTCGGGCATCTGCAGGTGCGCAGCCCTGCAGGCCGGCTGGGTCAGCAGGCTGGCAGGCAACCGAAGGCATGACCCGATCCTAGCCATGCCCTTCCATGACGTAAAATGGTATTACTTCACCAATCCATGAATGAGATTCATCGTCATGTTGGAACGGATCCACCTCAGCATCGTGCAGCAGGTCGAACAGCAGGGCTCGCTCACCGCGGCCGCCGGCGTGCTCAACCTGACCCAGTCGGCGCTCAGCCACAGCATGAAAAAGCTGGAGCAGCAGCTGGGCACCGATGTCTGGCTGCGCGAGGGCCGCAGCCTGCGCCTGACCCAGGCCGGGCAGTACCTGCTGGCGGTCGCCAACCGGGTACTGCCGCAGCTGGACCTGGCCGAGGAGCGGTTGGGCCAGTTCGCGCAGGGCGAGCGCGGCGCGCTGCGCATCGGCATGGAATGCCATCCGTGCTACCAGTGGCTGCTGAAGATCGTCTCTCCCTACCTGGCGGCGTGGCCGGACGTGGATGTGGACGTCAAGCAGAAGTTCCAGTTCGGTGGCATCGGCGCATTGTTCGGTTACGAGATCGACCTGCTGGTCACGCCCGATCCACTGCTGAAGCCGGGCCTGAAGTTCATCCCCGTGTTCGATTACGAGCAGGTGCTGGTAGTGGCCAGCAACCACGCCCTGGCCAAGGTGGACCACGTAAAGCCGCGCCAGCTCGGCCAGGAAGTGCTGATCAGCTACCCGGTGCCGTTCGAGCGCCTGGACATCTACAACCAGTTCCTGCTGCCGGCCGGCATCACCCCGCGGCGCCACAAGGCCATCGAAACCACCGACATCATGATGCAGATGGTGGCCAGCGGCCGCGGCGTGGCTGCCATGCCGCGCTGGCTGGTGGAGGAGTACGCCACGCGCATGGACGTGGTGCCCGTACGGCTGGGCGCCAAGGGCATCCCCAAGCAGATCTACCTGGGTGCGCGCGAGGCCGATACCGGTATCGACTACCTGCAGGCCTTCATCGAACTGGCCCGCAACAGCTCGCCGCTTGCCGGCAATGCACGCGAGGCGCGCTGATGCCGGCCGGTACCTCAGCGCACGCGGAAGCCTTCATCAACGCCTTTTCACTGGAAGTCAGCGCGAAGGCCATGCCTGCGCTGCGCGCCGAGGCGGATCGGATCCCGCGCGGTACGGTCATCTCCATTCCCTGGCTGGCCAGCGAGGATGACGACGCCCGCCTGGCCGCCGTGCGCACCGTGCGCGCGCTCGGATTGGAGCCGATGCCGCATCTCTCTGCCCGCCGCATCCGGTCAGCCGCATCGCTTGCGCGCTTCCTGGAGCGTGCGGCCGGCGACGCCGGGGTCGCGCGTTGCCTGCTGATCGCGGGCGACCTGGCCACGCCCGCTGGGCCGTTTGCCGACAGTGCTTCGATCATCCAGACCGGTCTTCTGGAGCACTCCGGGATCAAGGTCGTTGGTATCGGCGGACACCCGGAAGGGCATCCGGTAATGAGCACTGACGAACGCTGGCAGGCGCTTGAGCGTAAATGCCAGAGCATCGAAGCGCGTGGCATGGCCCCCTTGATCGTCACCCAGTTCGCCTTCGATGCCGATGCCGTGCTGGCCTGGCTGGATGCACTGCGCGCGCGTGGCATCAGCGTCCCGGTGCTGGTCGGCGTGCCGGGCCCGGCCAGCGTCTCTCGCCTGCTGCGCTACGCCGCGATGTGCGGCGTGGGCGCCAGTGCATCGATGCTGGCCCGGTATGGCATCTCGATCGGCCGGCTGCTCGGCACGGCAGGGCCGGAGGTGTTCGTCGATTGCCTGGTGAAGGGGCTGACCCGCGCCCATGGCCAGGTCAGCCCGCATTTCTTCCCGTTCGGCGGTATTGCGCCGTCGCTGGAGTGGGTGGCGCAGTACCGGCGGCGCATTTCCGGCACCGATGGTTGAATCGCCTCAGCCCGGCAGGTCGCACTTCATCTTTCCGTCCACGTAGTAGGGCTTGGGCACTCTCGGGTTCGGGTTGGTCTTCTCGAAGACCACCTCGAACGAGGCGGTGTCGGGCGAGCCCTTGCGCTCGGTACACGCGTCCTGCAGCTTCTTCTTGACCGCAGTGATGCCGACATCGCGGTTGGCACCCTCGGCACTGTTGGTCAGATTCACGGTCTCGGCCGAGGCCAGGGGGCTCAGCGCAAGCAGGGCGCCGGTCAGTATCAGGGTGTGCAGCTTCGTCATGGTTTTTACCTGGCAGGTCTCCAATGAGTGCCCCAGCATAGGGCCGGGCCGTCAACAGCATGTGCCCGGCCCGGCCCGCCCCGGCCGGGTCAGGCCAGGGCGTGCTCGCCACGGCGTAACCGGCGATGGCTGACAGCTGTCACTGGCTGCAACCCGGGCGGAAGCGAATAGTGAGCGCCAAGGCGAGGACACCTCGCCACCACTCAGCCACCACTCACCAGGGGGACCGCTCATGAACATGCTCCAGCAACTCGCCTCGCAGACGCCGATCTGGGTCTGGCTGCTCCTGGCCTTCCTGGTCACCCGTGGCATTGCCGCCATGAAGCCGGCCCAGACCTCGCTGCAGAAGCTGGCGATCGTGCCCGGCCTGTTTGCCGTCTGGGGCGCGTGGTCGATCAGCCATCGTTTCGGCGCGTCGCTGATCGCCTGGAGCGAGTGGCTGGCCGGCATCGCCACGGGGGCCGCGCTTGCCTGGCTGCTGTTGAGTCGATTGAAGCTGACGCTGGACCGCAGCACCGGCAAGCTCTGGCGCAGCGCGGACTTCAGCCTGCTGCCGCTGCTGCTGGTCACCTTCCTGGTGAAGTACGCCTTCGAGGTCGCATTTGCGGTGTCGTCGACGCTGACCGCCAGTGCCGGCTTCAGCGCCGCCTACCTGCTGCTGACCGGCGGGTTCACTGGCGTCTTCGTGGGCAAGTACTGTCGCTACCTGGCCTCGCTGCGGATGGATGCGGCGGGGAAGGGACTGGAAACCGCAGGTTGATTGACCTGGTAGTGCCGGTCGCTGGAGGCTCCGCAGGTCATCGGTAATCGAGTTTGGCGTTACCATCGGAGCGGCTGCACCTCCCGTGAGAGCCCGGGATGGATGGAACCATCTGAGCAGGAATCGATAGTGGAAGCGATATATCCGGTCGGCGTTGCAGGGGGAATGCGGATCATCTGGTTTGCCTGGGTATCAGGTGACCATGATCGGGTGATGTCCAGCAATGGAAGGCCTGTCTGCGACAGCAGCAAGGAAGGGCTGGAGGGTCAGGTTGCCGCGCGCGGCCGAGTCCTGGACTGGGAAGGAGAGTCCGTCATTGACCTCGACTCGCTGATCTCGTCTGTAGATTCAGGGCGGGAGGTCGACCCCGGGGAGGTCGTGGATGCATGGAATTTCATGACGGACCTCTCCAGGGTGATCGACAACGCCCCCAATCAGCTGTTTCATGCCGAGTTGATGGAGACCTATGACATCTTCTTTTCGCAGTGCGAGGTCGCTCAATCGCTTGGTCTGAGATCGATTTCCATTGCAAGGCGCGATCTGGATCGAGCCCTTGTTGTCCTGCGCGACGGAAGGCGAATGGTGCAGGGCATCCAGTTGAACATCGAACGTCCTGCGTCCTCGCCAACCGTCGGGCGCACGCATGAGATCCATTGATCTGTGGACAATGAAACGGAACGCCAGGAAGGCTGGGTTGCGGGTGGTTGGCAACTTTCTGATTGTTTCGTACACGCGCGATGTGATCTCCGGGTTTGCCATGGACCCAGCGCCGTCCTCCATCTATGTATGGACCTTCGCACTTCCGGTCTATGACGGCCTGCCACACCTGCATATGTCTCTCGGCCAGAGGGTCGCTTGCCCGGAAGATCCAAAGGACTTTTTCCGCGGCACGCACGAGGCTCACCTCGCAATGCTCGAAGGGGTGAGAACAGCTGCGGACCTTCTGATGTATGTTGAAGAGGCCGGTTTCGAGGGCGATTACTGCCAATGGGTGAAGTACCTGTCCACCATTCGCCTGGGCGATTTCCCGGCCGCAGACGCTGCACTGAAGAATCTGCTCGCACTGCCGGTGTCCAGCGCGATCCGCGGAAGACTGGACAGGATGCTGGAGGCAATCGGGCGAGGTGGCGAATCAGGCGCGCGGCAGCTTCTGCAGGAATGGTCGATGCAGACGGCCCGATTGATGGGTGGCAGCAGCACATTCGCCTGGAGTCAGGACAGCACAAGCGCGTGAACCGCGCGGTTGCTCACGCCTCCCCACGCCACTGGCTCATCAGCATCTGAAGGAATCGCTCTGCGGTGGGCGAGAGCAGGGCACCCCGTCGGCGGACGATGCCGATCGTGCGCGACACCACCGGGTTGCCGATCGCGCGCGTCACCAGGGTGGGGTGATCCCCGTCCGGCGTGGCCATCTTCGGTAGCACCGACACGCCGATGCCGGCCTCGACCATGCCCAGTGACGTCGACAGGTGCGTCACCTCGTAGTGCCAGCTCAACTTGAGGTTCTCGCGCGCCAGCGCGCCGTCCAGCAGCGTGCGGTTACCGCTGGTGCGATGCACGGTGATCAGCTGGTGCTCGGCCAGATCAGCCCATTCCACTTTGCGCTTGCGGGCCAGCGGATGATCGCGCCGGCAGGCGAGGACGAAGGGGTCCTCGGCCAGCACGTCGAAGTCGAGATTCGGATCGTTGGCGCCCATGAAGTTGATGCCGAACTCGACTTCACCACGTTCCACTGCCTGCAGACCCTCCGTGGCCGGGATATCCAGAATGCGGAAGCGCACGTTCGGGTGTGCTTCGTGGAAACGCGCCATCACGCTGGGCAGGAAGTAGAACGCCGCCGTCGGCAGGCACGCGATGGTCACGGTGGCGCCGCGGGTGTCTTCGCGGCCGCGCAGCGAGAACAGCGAGCCATCGAATTCCTCCAGCATGCGGCGCACCAGTGGCAGCAGGTTCTCGCCGACAGCGGTGGTACTGACGCTGCGCGTGGTGCGCTCCAGCAGCGGCGAACCCACGGCCTGCTCCAGCTTCTGTATCCGTCGGCTGAGCGCCGGCTGGGAGACGTGCAGGATTTCAGCGGCGCGATGGAAGCTGCGTGTCTCCGATACCAGCAGGAACGCGCGTAGATCCAGGATTTCGCAATTGATGCTCATTGGGTATCAATCATCCAAAAATCAGCAATTCACAGATCAATTAGGGTCATGCCAGTATCGAATCACAGAGGGGTCATTCATCCCCTATACGCATCAATCTAGCACACGTATGTCCAACGATCTGCTCAGCATTCCCTGCGTGCTCATGCGCGGCGGCACCTCCAAGGGCCCGTTCTTCCTGGCCAGCGACCTGCCGGCGGACACCGCCGAACGGGATCGCCTGCTGCTGGAAGTGATGGGCTCGGGCCATCCGTTGCAGATCGACGGCATCGGCGGTGGCAACGCACTGACCAGCAAGGTGGCGATCATCGACCGCTCGAGCCGGGCGGACGCCGACGTGGACTACCTGTTCGCCCAGGTCCGGGTGGAGCAGCAGGTGGTGGATACCTCGCCCAACTGCGGCAACATGCTGGCGGCCGTGGGCCCGTATGCTATCGAGCGTGGGCTGGTGCAGGCGCAGGATCCGCAGACCGAGGTGCGCATCCACAACGTCAACACCGGCAAGCTGATCATCGCCACGGTGGAAACGCCGGGCGGCAATGTGGCCTACCGCGGTGATACGCGCATTGCCGGCGCGCCGGGCTCAGCCGCGCCGGTCAGGCTCTCCTTCCTTGATGCGGCAGGCACCCGCACCGGCAAGCTGCTGCCCAGCGGGCATGCGCAGGAAACCATCAATGGCGTGCCGGCCAGCCTGGTGGACTGCGCCATGCCGATGATGCTGGTGCGTGCCGAAGACCTGGGCGTGCGCGGTGATGCCTCGCCCGCCGAACTGAACGCGGACGCGGCGTTCATGCGCCGGCTGGAAGCGCTGCGCATCGAGGCGGGCGCCCGCATGGGCATCGCCGACGCCGGCAACAAGGTCATTCCCAAGCCGGTGCTGCTGTCGGCGCCGCAACAGGGCGGCGATCTGCAGGTGCGCTATTTCATGCCGCACCAATGCCACACCGCACTGGCCATCACCGGTGCGGTCGGCCTGGCCACCGCCGCCGTCACGCCGGGCACGCTGGCCCACACTTTGGTCGGATGCCGGTCCGTTCCCGGCAGCATTACCCTCGAACATCCGAGTGGGGCCCTGGAGGTGGGCCTCAGTCGCAGCTCGGGCGATTCGCCGGTGATTGCCAGCGTGGTCCGCACCGCACGCCGCTTGTTCGAGGGGCGCGTGTACGCGACTTCGCCCGCGCCCGCCACGGCCAGTGCCACCCAAGCCCGCCAATGGACGTCAGCGGCATGATCTGAACCCGGACGGGCCTGCGTAGACGCGCATGCCCGCCATTACAACGTAGATGCTTCACTCCTGGGAGGGATGATGTACAAGCAGTTCTTCTTGGCCGCGCTGTGCGCGGCCGGTCTGGCCGCGGCCGGATGCAGCAACAGCGGGCGCAGCGAAGGCGCATCCGCCGGCGGTGGCGACAATGCCCCGGTACGCATCAGCGTCGGCTCCTACAACCTCAACAACCTGCCGTTCTTCATCGCCGACGCCAAGGGGTACTTCAAGGACGTCGGCCTGCAGGTGAAGACCGAGAACTTTGCCCAGGGCGGCTCCAAGGTATTGCAGGCGCTGGTGGCCAATTCCACCGACGTGGCCGTCGGCTTCTACGACCACACCATCCAGATGCAGGCCAAGGGCAAGGACGTGGTGGCCTTCGTACTGCTCTCGCGCAACTCCGGCCTGGTGATGGCCGGCCGCGAGGATGCCACCTTCGATCCGGCGCGCCCGGAGACCATCAAGGGCCAGAAGGTCGGGATCACCGCGCCGGGCTCCTCGTCCGACTTCTTCGTCCGTCACTTCCTCGCCCAGCACGATATTCCGGCCGACAGCATCTCGTTGATCGGCGTCGGCTCGGGCGCCGCAGCGGTGGCCGCGCTCGAGCAGGGCAAGATCGACCTGCTCGTCAACTATGATCCTGCCGCCACCCTGATCACCGAGCGCAACGTCGGCAGGATCATCCTCGACGCGCGCAGCGACGACGGCGCCCGCCAGGTCTATGGCGGCCTGTACCCGACCTCGGTGATGTACGCCAACCAGAGCTTCCTGGACACGCGTCCCGAAGCGGCCGAGAAGATCGCCCGCGCCGAGCAGATGGCCTTGAAGTTCATCGCCGACAACAGTGCTGAAGACATCGTGGCCGCGCTGCCGGACAGCTACGTCTCCGGTGACCGCGCCACCTATGCCCGCGCGGTGGAGAACGCGCGCGCGATCTTCACCCGGGACGGTCACTTCACGCCTGCCGATCTGGAAACACCGCTGAAGGTGCTGCGTGAGTTCAACACGGATGTCGCCAAGGCCGATATCGATCTGTCCCGGACCTATACCAATGCCTTCGTCGAGCGTGCCAACGCTGCGGCGCCGGCTGCCCAACCGTAAGCGGAGGTAAACCATGGCCCTCAATGCCACTGTGCGCCAGTTCAATGGCGCGCCGCAGCTGGAGCCTGCACAGACCATGGTCGCCATCAACAAGGTGACCATGTCCTTCGGCGAATTCACCGCCGTACGCGATGTCGACATCCAGGTGGGTGACGGCGAGTTCCTTGCCATCGTCGGACCCACCGGCTGCGGCAAGAGCACCATCCTCAATTCCGTGGCGGGCCTGCTGAAGCCGTCGTCGGGCCAGGTCAGCATCGATGGCCGTGCCGTCAGCGGCGTGCAGGAGTCGGTCGGCTACCTGTTCCAGCAGGACGCGCTGCTGCCGTGGAAGACCGCGTACCAGAATGTTGAACTCGGCCTGCGCTTCCGTGGTGTGCCCGAGGCCGAACGCAAGGCCAAGGCCAACGCGTGGCTGGCCAAGGTCGGCCTGGCCGGCTTCGAGCATCGCTACCCGCACCAGCTGTCCGGTGGCCAGCGCAAGCGCGTGCAGATGGCCCAGGCGTTGATCGTCGAGCCGAAGGTGATCCTGATGGATGAGCCGTTCTCGGCGCTGGACATCCATACCCGCCACCTCATGCAGAACGAGCTGCTGAGGTTGTGGCAGGAAGACCGGCGCTCGGTGATCCTGATCACCCACGATCTGGAAGAAGCGATCGCCCTGGGCGACCGCGTGGTGGTGCTGTCCTCCGGCCCGGCCAGCCGCGTGGTGCGCAGTTTCGATGTGGATCTGGAACGGCCGAGGAACGTGGCCGAAATCAAGCTGGATGACCGTTTCACCGACCTGTACCGCGACATCTGGGCCTGCCTGCGCGGCGAAGTGGAGAAGAGCTATGCACGCCAAGACTGACAAGTTCATCCAGCTCGCGCTGGTGGTCGCCGTGTTCGGTGGCTGGGAAGGCGGCATCGCGCTGGGCGTGATCGATCCGTTCTTCTTCCCATCGCCAACCGCCATCGTGCAGCAGGCCTGGACCTGGCTGTCCGATACGTCGTTCTATCAGCATGTCTACATCACGCTGACCGAAACCGCGCTGGGCTACATCATCGGCACCGGCCTGGGTGTGGCCGGCGGCGTCTGGCTCGGCCTGAGCCGCCGCTCGGCACGCATCCTCGATCCCTTCATCAAGGGCTTCAACGCGATTCCGCGCGTGGTGCTGGCGCCGATTTTCGTGCTGTGGCTGGGCCTGGGGCTGTGGTCGAAGGTGGCGCTGGCGGTCACGCTGGTGTTCTTCACCACGTTCTTCAATGCCATGCAGGGCGTGCGCGAGGTGAATCCGGTGGTGCTGGCCAATGCCCGCATCCTGGGGGCGAGCCGCAGTGACCTGCTGCGCCATGTCTACTTCCCCGCAGCGGCGAGCTGGATCCTGTCTTCGCTGCGTACTTCGGTCGGCTTTGCCGTGGTCGGTGCGATCATCGGCGAATACCTCGGCGCCTCGGCGGGCCTGGGCTACCTGATCGCGCAGGCAGAAGGCAACTTCAACGCTGTGGGCGTGTTCGCCGGCATCATCATCCTGGCCGCCTTCGTGCTGGTCATCGACGCGCTGCTGGACGTGGTCGAGAACAAGCTGATCACCTGGCGTCCCAACGCCCAGGCACAGGCCACCAGCTGACCCGGACGGGCTGAGCCCGCCTGCCGCGCCGCCGGGCCGATCCGGCGGCGCGCGCTTCCTTCCCCGATCTTCCCCCGCACCACCGCAACGGGCCAGCGCCAGGCCAGGGGGCCGGCTGGCCGGAGAGAGCCCATGAACCATTCCAACGTGCTGCCGCTGGCAGCGCTGTCGGTCGCGCTCGGCCTGCTGTTGGCCAGTGGCCATGCCGACGCACAGTCCACGTCCTCGCTGCCCGCGCCGCTGAGCCAGGCCGAGCTGTCACGCCTGGTGCAGCAGCAGGCACTGCAGATCCAGCAACTGGAAGCACGCCTCCGCGCCGTCGAGGGCGGGCAGGGCAGTGCGAGGGCACCGTCAACGCCGCCCGCGCCTGCGCTGGAAACGCGGGTGGCCGCACTGGAAACCAGCCAGTCCAGGCTGCCGAAGGTCTCCTGGGCCAAGGGTGCACCGGAGTTCAGCAGTGCCGACGGCACGACGGTGTTCCGCCCCCGTGGCCGCCTGTTCGTCGATGCCTCGAGCACCGACGGTTCGGCGGTCGCCGACCGCAACGTTTCGGGTACCGAGATCCGTTCGGTGCGCCTGGGGGCCGAGGGGCGCTACGGCACCCTGGGCTGGGTCGTGGAGGGCGACTTCGCCGACAACGCGGTGGCGTGGAAGTCGGTCTACGCCACGCTGGACCACACGCTGTTCGGCCTGCCGGCCGATCTCACGATCGGCAACCGCTTGAACGATCGCGGTATCGATGGCTCAAGCAGCACCTCCAACACGCCGTTCCAGGAGCGCAACGTGGTCGGCACGCTGCTGCTGCCGCAGCGCGGCCTGTTTGGTATCGGGCTCACCGAGCGGGTGTATGGAAGGGGCTGGCATGCCAGCCTGTCGGTGGCCGGCAACGACCTCAACAACGCCGGCACCGACAACGACAGCCAGACCTGGGCCACCCGCGTCCACTGGAATCCGCTGGACACCGCCGACGCCACGGTGCATCTGGGCGCATGGGCCTTCCACGAGAAGATTCCCGCCGGGGCCAGCGGCGTGGTGCGCAGTTCGGCCATCGCGGGGCATTTCAACGATCTGGTCAGGATCACACCGGGCACGCTGGTGGGCGCCGAGCGCAGCACCGCCTACGGCGCGGAACTGGCCGGCTTCTTCGGCCCGGCGTGGGCAACCGGCGAGTGGGGTACGCGAAGCCTGCGCGGGGCCGATGCCAGCGGGCGCTATGATCGCGACCACGAAGCGTGGGCGATCTCGGCCGGCTGGTTCCTGGCGGGCGCGCTGCCGTCCTACTCGGGCAAGGCCGGCACGTGGGGCAAGGTGAAGGTGGCCGATCCGGTGACGCGCGGCGGCAGCGGTGCGTGGGAGCTGAAGGGCCGCTATGAGGACGTGGACTATGCCGAACTGCCCAGTGGTGGTACCGGTCACGCGTGGACACTGGGCGCGAACTGGTACCTCAACGATTTCAGCCGGGTGATGTTCGAAGCCGTGCGTTGGCAGACCCGCCACCGCAGCGGCAGTGCTGCGGGCAGGGATGAAGGCACCACCTTCAATACCCGTCTGCAGCTGGTCTTCTAGGGCCGGGCCGCCGCCTGCATTCTGGTCACAGCAGCAACAACGCAGCGATGAGTGCAGGCGGCATCACCAGCGCGCCGACGCGCAGGAAGTCGAGCGCGCTGACATGCTCGCCCTCGCGGCGCAGCGCCACCAGCCACAGCATCGTGGCCAGTGAGCCGGTCACCGACAGGTTCGGGCCCAGGTCCACGCCGATCAGCAGTGCGGCACGGGTCTGTGCGGGCAGTTCAGCCATCTGGCCCAGCGAACCGGCGGCCAGGCCGACCGGCAGATTGTTGGCTACGTTGCTCAGCAGTGCAGCGGCGCCACCGGCCAGCCAGCTGGCCTGGTGGGGAGAAGCCTGCGCCATGGCCTGCAGCGCGCTTGCCGCAGTCTGGATGACGCCGGTCTGCGCCACCGCCTCCACCAGCACGAACAGACCGGCCACCAGCGGCAGCACGCCCCAGGCGACATGCCGCAGCAGCGGCAGCGGGCTATGGCGCTGGCGTATCACCACGACCGCCACGCTCAGCGCGCCGGCGCAGAACGTGGCCAGGCCCAGCGGTCCGTTCAGCGCGGACGTCACCAGCAGTACGCTGCCGGTGAACAGCACGCCCAACGCACTCAGTCGGCCACCCTCGCTCAGCGGGCGATGTTCCGGTGCGGCGACCAGCGGCTGCGCGATTTCGCGCCGGTGTACCCAGCGCAGCACCAGGTAGGTGGCACCGATCGCCGCCGCCGACGGCAGCGCGAACTGCGCCAGCCACTGCAGCAGTGGCGGCATGTGCTGGCCGTACACCACCAGGTTGGCCGGGTTGGAGATGGGCAGCACGAAGCTGGCCGCATTGGCAATGAAGGCGCAGACGAACAGGTAGGGCAGGGGATTGGCGCGCGCCGCCTTGCAGGCCGCGTAGACCGCCGGTGTCAGCACCACGGCCGTTGCATCGTTGGACAGGAACACCGTCACCAGCGTGCCGACCAGGAACACCAGGTCGAACAGGCGTCGCCCCGATCCGCCCGCATGCCGCACCGCGTACAACGCCAGCCAATCGAACAGGCCTTCGCGCCGCGCCAGTTCGGCCAGCACCATCATGCCGACCAGGAACAGGTAGACGTCGCGGCCTTCGGCTACCGCGCCCCATGCGGTCTGCAGCGATACCGCGCCCAGCAGCGGCAACAGGGCGGCAGCACCCAGCGCCCACACATACTCGGGGATGCGGAAGGGACGGAACAGCAGGCCGATGGTGGCAACGGCGACCGCTGCCCAGATCACGAGGGGGGAATGGGGGGCGAGCATGGAGTGGGGGCTTCAGCGGCACCGGCAGCGACCCCGGCGCAGGTGCTCCTGGCGCACGCGATCAGCGGATGGGCGGCCGCTGCAATCATCGCAGGTTCCGGGATCGCCGCATCATACCGTGCGCACTGGCATGGCGACTGCTGGGGGGCCGGGCGGGTTAGTGACGAACCCGGCGTCCAGTGCGGATGGGCAATCAAGCGCGGTATGACTTCAGGCACTGCAGTTTGACTACATGTGTAGTCAAACTGCGGGCACACTCACTGGAAGAGAACGCAATGCCAACGTCCTGCTGGTTGTCCTGCGCCCTGGCCCTCGTGATCGGCATCGCGGGGCCCACCCATGCGACGCCGCGTGCCGACGCCCTCGCCACGATCGAGCGCAACGCGCGTGCTTCGCATACCGATGCGGTGCTCGTGATGCACGACCGGGACACGCTGCTTGAGCTGAAGCCCGCCCCAGCGCAGGAATCCGTGCACCTGATGTCGGCAACCAAGTCCGTCGTCGCGCTGGGCATTGCGTTGCTGCTGGACGAAGGGAAGCTGGCTTCGATCGACGTACCGGTCAGCCAGATCTATCCGGAATGGAAACAGGGCAGGAAGAGCCGCATCACCGTGCGCATGCTGCTGGACCACACCTCCGGCCTGCAGAACGTGGCCAACGCGGGCGCCGAACTGGAAGGGGCCCCGGACCTGGTCAAACTGGCACTGGCAGCCGAGCTGAGTGACGACCCGGGCGCCGTGTTTTCCTACAACAACAAGGCCACCAACCTGCTGCCCGGCATTGTCGAGCGCCTGGCGGGCGAGCCGCTGGATGCCTACCTGGATGCGCGCCTGTTCAAGCCGCTGGGCATTGCCCACCACACCTGGATGAAGGATGAGGCAGGCACTCCGCTGGGAATGGCGGGCCTGTCCCTGCGTGCCGCCGATCTTGCCGCCATCGGGCAACTGTTGCTGGATGGAGGCGTGGCGCCGGATGGCAAACGACTGTTGAGTGAACGGTCAGTGGCATTGATCACTGCTGAAAGTGCCCGTTCGCCTGACGTGGGCCTGTTGTGGTGGCGGATACCAGCGTGGGAACGCTATCAGCTCAAACCCCGGCTGGATGACCTGCTGGCCGGGCACGGCGTTGACGATGACGTGCGCCGCGCCGTGCAGGCCAGCGCGGGGCGCACGTTCGACAGCCGGGGGCAGTTGATCGCATTCCTCACCGAACGGTTGGGTGCGGACGGGCCGCAGCGTTACGCCAGCCAGATCGCCGCGCGCGGCCTGAAGCTCGCCGATCTCTACGACATCACACGGGGACCGGTCGTCGGCTTTGCCGCCAACGGCTACCTGGGCCAATACCTGATGATCGTTCCGGAACAACGCGTCGTCGCAGTGCGCCTGATCCATCGGCGCGAGAGCCACCACGCCCCACAGGACGACTACGCGTCCTTCTTCGCCGATGTCCTGCAATTGGCGCGGGCACTGCAGTAGGTGCTGCCATCATCATGTCCACGCGCTCTGAACAACTTCCTGGAGCCTTCTTCACTGTCGTGCCGCCTAAGGTGGGATGACCCCTTGGCCGCCGGGATACTGAAGCATGTTTGATTACCAGGACTGGACCTTCCACGCCAATGGGCGCACGGTGGTGGCGCGCGTGGCGCTGGACGGCGACGGGGGCGGCACCATCAACCGATACCAGCTGATGCCCGGGCCGGCGCAGTCGGGGCTGTGCATCAAGGTCGCCTCCCAGGACGAGGCCGCGCAGAAACTGGAGGCCGAAGTGATGAAGCTGCTGGGACCGGAGTGGTAGCCCCTGCGTAGCGCCACGGTGAGCGGCTCATCTGCTCCGTCCACGATCACGGCGTTGGCCGCGGAAACGGCGGAGCCGGACGGAACGAGTACGGCGAGCCGACTGCGGCGGCGATGCGCTGGAGAGCGTTCACGGTGCGTTCCTTTCTGGATGACCCGCAGGCGCGGGCATCTTTCCTGCGGCGGGTGAGCGGTGACCGGATGCAGCAGCAGCCCGGTCATCAGTAGCGGGGTGATTCCAGCGCCGCTACGCGCGCTGCCGATTTGCTGCGCTGCATGGTGACAAGCGCGAACCCGGGTGATTACTCTCCGCTGCAACGCGATGGTAGCGCTACCAGTCGGACGGGGATCCAGGGTCCAGGGGCTGCCTTCTTTGCCGCGTGTTTGTCCTGGCAGGCTTGAAAAGCAAGTGTAAGTCGCGGCGTGCTCCAGCAGCCGTGCTGTTCGGTTTGGAATGCGGGCCACGCCCGTGCGTGCCCCTGGGAGGGGGCGGTACATCCATTCGATCGTATGTCAGAGGGGACTTTCATGAGCACTTGCAGTTTCCGTGGCACCCCGGGCCCGAGGTCCGGTTCATGAGCCGCGCGTTGGCGAAGTTCCGGTCCCGGGCCATGTTCACCTTCGTGGGTGGCGCCCTGGTCATCAATCCTGCGTTTGCGCAGGACGCAGCAACGGCAACCGGGCAGCAGCCGCAGAGCCAGTCGCAGCCCACCCAGCTCGATGCAGTGCAGGTCACGGGCATACGCAACAGCCTGAGCCAGGCCATGGACATCAAGCGCGACTCGGCGGGCGTGGTCGACGCGATCAGCGCCGAGGACATCGGCAAGTTCCCCGATACCAATCTTGCCGAGTCGTTGCAGCGCATCACCGGCATCTCCATCGAGCGCCGTGACGGCGAGGGCGCGCAGGTGACCGCGCGTGGCTTTGGTCCGCAGTTCAACATGGTCACGCTCAATGGTCGCCAGATGCCCGGCGCCGATGCATTCGGTGCCTCCGGGCAGGTGGCCATCGGCGGTGTCGACGGCGGCACTCGCGCCTTCAATTTCGCGCAGCTGGCCGCCGAGGCCATCAATGGCATCGAGGTCTACAAGACCAGCCAGGCACAGGTGCCCAGCGGTGGCATCGGCGCGACGATCAACATCCTGACCTCGCGCCCGCTCGACCACGCCGGCATCGTGGCCAATGCCGGGGCAAAGCTGGTCTCCGACCAGAGCCAGCCGTTCGACAACGACCTGACGCCGGAGCTGTCGGGCATCTTCAGTTACAGCAATCCGGAAAAGACCTTTGGCGTCAGCCTCAGCGCGAGCCAGCAGAAGCGCAAGGGCGGCTCGGTGCAGGCCACGGAGAACTACTGGAACGTGCAGCCCTGGACGGGGTCGATGCCGGGCAACCCGACCGTGGTGAACGCCCCGGCCGTCGGCCAGCTCTATGCGCGGCCCAACGACCTGCGCTACGCGTTCTCCGAATTCGAGCGCGAGCGAGTCAATGGCCAGGCCGTGCTGCAGTTCGCACCGACGGACAGCCTGACCCTGACCATGGATTACACCTACTCGACCAACGAGATCACCGAGAATCGTGGCGAGCAGGGCATGTGGCTGCAGAACAGCAACTACACCAATGTCCAGTTCGACACCTCCGGTGCGGTCGCCACCCCGGTCTACATCCGCGAGATCGCCGGCACCAAGGACTTCGGGCTGGAACAGCAGCGCAGCATGCAGGAGTACAAGCTGGGCTCGCTGGGCTTCAACGCGGTCTGGAATGTCAGCGACCGTTTCAAGCTCAGCTTCGATGCGCACAATTCGAAGAATGAAAGCCGCCCCAATGACCCACTGACCGGCGGCGGCTCCATCTTCATGAGCATTGCCGGCACCAACAACTGCACCCGTGGCCCGCATTGCGGTGGCTCCTGGGTACAGGAGTTGAACTTCAACAATGGCCTGCCGGTCGGCACCCAGGTCTGGTATCCCAGTACTGCCGATGCGATCGCCGGGACCAATGGCGTGGTCAATCCGGGCTTCCAGGAAGGCGAGATCGGCACCCAGGTGCTGCGCGTCAACGCGCAGACCCAGATCAGCAAGATCAAGCAGGCGCGTGTCGACGGCGAATGGAACTTCGACCACGGCCGCTTCCAGTTCGGCGTGGATACGAACAAGTCCACCACCCACCGCATCCAGGCCGCCGAGGCCTATTCGACACTGGGCGACTGGGGCGTGGCCAACGTGGACCGGGATACCGCCGCCGGCCTGATGGACCTGCTGCAGCCGGTCAGCATCGTCGGCCTGTTCGATGACTACAGTGCCAACAGCTGGCCGGCCTGGCGCGGCAATGCCGGGCAGCTCGCGCAATGGGCGTCGCGCGAGTACGGCGTCGGCCTGGGCGTGGATCCGCAACGCGCAGCCGACAACTTCGTGGAAGAGAAGACCAAGGCGGCGTACTTCCAGGTGGAGCTGGACGGGGAGCTGGGCGGCATGCGCACCAATACCCGCCTGGGCGTGCGCTATGAAACCACCGACGTGGTGTCGACCTCGGTCATTGCCGTTCCCGAGTCCATCGAGTGGCAGGCCAACAACGATTTCCGCATCGTGCTGTCCGATGAGCAGCAGCCCTTCACCGAGAAGGCCAGGTACAGCTACATCCTGCCCAACCTTGATTTCAGCATCGACCTCACCGAGGAACTGAAGGGTCGCGTTTC
Organism: Stenotrophomonas sp. PAMC25021; assembly: GCF_004795795.1. Classification (NCBI taxonomy): domain Bacteria; kingdom Pseudomonadati; phylum Pseudomonadota; class Gammaproteobacteria; order Lysobacterales; family Lysobacteraceae; genus Stenotrophomonas; species Stenotrophomonas sp. PAMC25021. The sequence goes on from NZ_CP039255.1 coordinate 4,286,328, forward strand.
GTTCGGCAAGAGCATTGCCCGAGCGCCGTACGGCAACCTGTATGCAGGGCCCGGTGCCCAGCAGCCGTTCGGCTCGGTGCTGATCGATCCCTCGTCGCGCGCCAGCGGCAATTCGCAGAACCCGAGCTTGAAGCCGCTGGAATCGGACAACCTCGACCTGGGGCTGGAGTGGTACTTCGCCGATGCCAGCTATGTGTCATTGACCTACTGGAACAAGTCGGTCAGCAACTTCATCGGCAACACGGTCGTCCAGGAGAGCCTGTACGGCCTCACCGACCCGACCTCCGGGCCGGATGCGCGGGCGGCGTTGGACTTCCTGACCAGCGGCGCCTGCGTGGCCCAGGTCGGGCCGGCCAATGCGGCCGCCTGCTCAGCCAACGACACCTCGCTGTTCACCGCACTGGCGCTGCTGCGCAACAATCCAGCTGGCCTGGGCGCCTACAACGGCACCGATGCGCAGGTACTGGCCACCGAAGCGGCCTACGATCTGTATGGGCAGGCCAACGACCCGCTTTACCAGTTCAACGTCAATCGCCCGATCAACCAGAACAAGTCCAAGCTGCATGGCTGGGAACTGGGCGGCCAGTACTTCTTCGGTGACACCGGCTTCGGCGTGCTGGCCAACTACACCGTGGTCAAAGGTGATGTCGGCTACAACAATGGCGGCGATCCGGGTATCGACCAGTTCTCGCTCACCGGCCTGAGCGACACTGCCAACGCCATGCTGATGTACGAGAAGTACGGGTGGTCGGTGCGCCTGGCATGGAACTGGCGCGACCAGTACCTGATCCTGGCCAACCAGGGTTCCAGCCGCAATCCGTACTACGTGGAGCCGTACGAGCAGTGGGATCTCAGCGTCAACTACGCGCTGGATGACCACTGGTCCTTCAGCCTGGAGGCGATCAACCTGACCGGCGAGGATGTGCGGTGGCGCTCGCGCACCTCGCAGATGATCGTCAAGCTGGCAGACCAGAGCCCGCGCTACATGCTGGGCGTCCGTTACAAGTTCTGAGCCTGGTTGCCGATGCGTCCGGCACGGTACCGCTGCCCGCCAGCGGTGCCGTGCCGGGACGGTGTCGCCGCACCTGCCGCGCCTGCGCTACCCTGCTGGCCAGCCACCCCGCACTGGACTGGATACCTCGATGGCCCGCTATGAAATGCTCAACAACATCGCGCATCGGGACCTGAAGGTCGCCATCGGATTCGGGCCGCAGTTCGGCGATGCGGTGGGCATGGTGCCGGCCTATCCCAGCGAGTTCGCCGAACTGCAGCGCGAGTATCCGATCTTCCTGCGCCGGGAGGCCGGGACCGGGGCGTGGCAGTCCGTGGCCCTGCTGGGTTTCGAGCAGCACGAGAACCTGTACCTGCAGGACGGACGCTGGAATGCCTCCTACCTGCCCGGCGCGGCCGCAAAAGGGCCGTTCCTGATCGGCTTCCAGGAGCACTACGTGGACGGCCTGCTCACCCAGGACGCGGTGATGCACGTCGACCTGGACCATCCGCGTGTCACCTCCGGCGCCGGTGAGCCGGTGTTCCTGCCGCAGGGTGGAAACACGCCTTACCTGGACCACATCGCTGGCGTGCTGCGCGGCATCCACGAGGGCAGTGCCTTCGCGGCCGGCATGTTCACGATGCTCGACGACTGTGGCCTCATCCAGCCGGTCACGCTTGATGTGCAGCTCGCGCCGCATCACCGCGTGGGCGTGAGCGGATTGCACGGCATCGACCGCGAGCGACTGGCGGCGCTGGACAGTTCACGCCTGGCGGCGTTGAACCGCGCCGGTTACCTGGAAGGTGCGTACCTGATGCTTGCGTCGCTGCATAACATGCGCCGCCTGATCGCCGAGAAGCAGCGCCGTCTCCGCGTCCAGGACGGCACCGCGCAGGCGGTCAGGAACTGACCGGTGCAAGCCCGCCTGCCGATACGGATCCTGGAAGGCATCGATCCTGCTGGCTTGCCATTGGCCGCCCTGGTGGAGGCCGGTGAGCCGGTCGTACTGCGCGGCATCGCCAGCGGTTGGCCACTGGTCCAGGCCGGACTGGGTAGCGCGCGTGACGCGATGGCGTACCTGTGCAGCGTCGATGCGGGTGCGCCCATCCAGTACTCGTTCGGCGGCGCCGAGATCGCGGGTCGCCCGTTCTACAGCGCGGACTTCACCCGGCTGAACTTCGAAGTGCGGCGCGGTGTACTCGCCCAGGTGCTGGAAGAGATCGCCGCGACGTTGCATGCGCCGCGGCCGCCAACCTATTACGTGGCCTCGCTGCCGATCACGCGGGCACTGCTGCCGGCATTCGCGCAGGCCAACGATGCCGGGCTGGCGAAGCAGGGCATCGACGCCACAGCCAGCATCTGGATCGGCAACCGGGTGACGGCCTCGTGCCATTTCGACACACCCGACAACCTCGCCTGCTGCGCGGTGGGGCAGCGCGAGTTCACGCTGTTCCCGCCCGCCCAGGTCGACAACCTGTATCCGGGCCCGCTCGATCCCACGCCGGGCGGACAGGTGGTCAGCGTGGTGGACTTCGAGCGCCCCGACTTCGATCGGCATCCACGTTTCCGCGAGGCGCTGGCGCATGCACGCAGCGCGGTACTTGGGCCCGGCGATGCGATCTTCATTCCCAGCATGTGGTGGCACCATGTACGCAGCCTGGAACCGTTCAACGTGCTGGTGAACTACTGGTGGCGAAGCTCACCGGCCTGGCTGGGGTCGCCGCTGGCGGCGCTGCAGCACGCGATGTGGTCCGTGCGCGACCTGCCAGCGCGTGAGAAGCAGGCCTGGGAAGGGCTCTTCCGTTACTACGTATTCGGCCCCGGCGAGCGCGCCGGTCAGCACCTGCCTGAGACGGCGCGCGGGGATCTGGCACCGTTCGACGAGCAGCGCGCCCGCCGCATGCGCGCGATGCTGCTGGGCAGGCTCAACCGTTGAGAGAGGGCACCGTGTTGGATACCCAGAGCACGCCTGCAGGGCGCATCCGCAAGGTGGTCATTGCCGGTGGCGGTACGGCGGGATGGCTGGCCGGCTGCGCGCTGGCGCATCAGTTCCGTGACCAGCTGCAGATCACGCTGGTCGAGTCCGAGCAGATCGGCACGGTCGGCGTCGGTGAGTCCACCGTGCCGCCGATCCGCACCTTCCATCGCTTCCTGCAGATCGACGAGCAGGAGTTCCTGCGCGCGGTGGCCGGCACCTTCAAGCTGTCGATCTCGTTCGAGAACTGGCACCTGTCGGGGGATCGCTTCTTCCATCCGTTCGGCACCATCGGCCACGGCACCTGGGCGGCACCCTTCCATCACTTCTGGCTGGACAGCCTGCGCCGCGGCATGCCCTCGGAGCTTGGCGACTTCAGCCTGGAGAGCATCGCATCGCATGGCGACCGCTTCTCGCTGCACACCCAGCCGCAGGCCAGCTATGCGTATCATTTCGATGCGAGCCTGTATGCGCGGTTCCTGCGCCGCAGGGCCGAGGCCCACGGCCTGCGCCGGATCGAAGGCAGGATCGCCCAGGTCAGGCAGAACGCGCACGACGGTTCGGTGCAGGCGCTGGTACTGGACGACGGCCAGGTGATCGAGGGCGACCTGTTCATCGACTGCACCGGCTTCCGTGGCCTGCTGATCGAGCAGACGCTGGGCACCGGCTACGAGGACTGGCACCAATGGCTGCCGTGCGACCGCGCCGTGGCGGTGCAGACCGAAGCGGTGGCGCCGCCGGTGCCCTATACCCGGGCGATCGCCCACGAAGCGGGGTGGCGCTGGCACATCGCGCTGCAGCACCGCGTTGGCTGCGGGCTGGTGTATGACAGCCGCCACCTGTCCGATGACGAGGCCGCAGCGAAGCTGCTGCGCGATGCCGGGGCTCCACCCTTGCGCGATCCATGGAAGGTGCCGTTCCGCAGCGGGCGCCGGCTGAAGGCCTGGAACAGGAACGTGGTGTCGCTCGGGCTGGCCAGCGGCTTCATCGAACCGCTGGAGTCGACCAGCATCCATCTGACGATCAGCGCGGTAGTGCGCCTGATCCAGCTGTTCCCGTTCGATGGCATCAGTGCGTCGCTGGTGAAGCTGTACAACGATGTCAGCCGCCAGGAAATGGAGCACGTGCGCGACTTCATCATCCTGCACTACCACGCAACCCAGCGCCCCGAACCGATGTGGAAGGCGTGTCGCGAAATGTGCGTGCCCGAATCGCTGCAGCAGCGGCTGAGCGCGTGGCGCGAGCGTGCACATGCGTGGCAGGACCCCGGCGAGGTTTTCCGCGTGGAATCCTGGACCAGCGTGCTGCTCGGGCAGGGCATCGCACCCGGTCCCGCCCACCCGCTGGCGCGGGCCGTGAGCGACGCCGATCTGCGCACCCTGTTGAAGGGCATCCAGCAGCCCGTGCAGCAGGCTGCCGCGCAGATGCCGGCGCAGGCGGAGTTCATCGCGCAGTACTGCAGGTCCGGCGTGGACGTGTGGCGTTCGACGGCAGCAGGCGCGTAACAGGGTTTTGCGTTGCAGCACGCTTTTTCCGCTGCAGCTGGTTACAGTGCGGCAACACCGCTGGCGATGACGCGCGCGGTGGCAACGAGGGGGCCGGACACCACGCCCCCTTTTTGAGTCCACGGAATGTTAGCGCTACCTTTTTTGATCGGAGGCGGTTTCGATGGGTCTGGTTGCAGGGATCGATGCAGGGACGCAGAGCCTGAAGGTGCTGGTCTATGACCCGCGGACGCAGGTGGTGGTGGCCTCGGCCAGCGTGCCGCTCGCGCTGGACAGCGGTGCCGACGGCAGCCGTGAACAGGCGCCTGCCGGCTGGGTGTCGGCCCTGCGCGACTGCTTTGCCAAGATCGACCCCTCGCTGCGCGCTCGCATCGTCGCACTGGCGGTATCGGGGCAGCAGCATGGGTTTGTGCCGGTTGATGATGCTGGCGAGGTACTGGCGCCGGCCAAGCTGTGGTGCGACACCAGCACCTCGGCCGAATGCATCCAGATCATGGACGCCGTGGGCGGGTTCCAACGGACCATCGCGCTGGCGGGCAACCCGATCCTGGCCGGCTACACAGCGTCCAAGCTGCCCTGGACCCGGATCCACCGTGCCGACGCCTATGCGCGGCTGGCGACCATCCTGCTGCCACACGACTACCTGAATTTCGTGTTGACCGGGCAGCGGTTCTGCGAGCTTGGCGATGCGTCCGGAACCGGCTGGCTGGACGTGCGCACACGCACCTGGTCGCAGGAACTGCTGCGCGCCACCGATCCTGATCGTGATCTTGCCGCCTGCCTGCCGCCGATCGCCGCACCCGACGCCCTGTTCGATATCGCGCCGAAGGCCGCGGCCGCGCTCGGGCTTGCAGCGGCGGTGAAGGTGGCCGTTGGCGGCGGCGACAACATGATGGCGGCGATCGGCACCGGCTGCGTCACGGAAGGTCGACTGGCGATGAGCCTGGGAACCTCCGGAACGCTGTTCGCCTATTCCGGCTCGCCAATGATCGATCCGGACGGCGCGTGGGCGGCGTTCTGCTCGTCCACCGGTGGCTGGCTGCCGCTGATCTGCACCATGAACTGCACCGTAGCCACCGAACGCGTGGCCAGCGCCTTCGGTTTCAGCACCCGCGACGGCGATGCGCACCTCCACGCGACGCCGCCGGGCGCAGGGGGGCTGGTGATGCTGCCGTTCCTCAATGGCGAACGCACCCCCGACCTGCCGCTGGGCAAGGGCGTGCTGGCTGGCCTGGACATTGCCAATTTCACCCCGGCGCACGTGTACCGCGCCGCCGTGGAGGGCGCGACCTACAGCCTGAAGTACGGCTACGACGCCTTCGTCCGCGCGGGCATGCAGTTCGATCGCATCGTGCTCACCGGCGGCGGCAGCAACAGCGCGGCCTGGCGTCAGCTGGTGGCTGATGTGTTCGGCCTGCCGGTGGACGTCCCGGTGCAGGCCGAAGGCGCGGCGTTTGGTGCGGCACTGCAGGCGCTGTGGGCGCTCGCCCGGGCGCAGGGAGACGCCGCCTCGATCAGCGACATCACCGCGCGCCACGTCACCGTCGATCCCGCGCAGTCCGCACGGCCGGATCCGGATCGCAGCGCTGCCTATGCACGGGCCTACGCACGCTTCCTCAGCCATCTTGATGCCATCACGCCGCTGCAGCGCGGCTGATGGCTCCTCCACGACACCCCGTACAACGACAGGAGCACGCACCATGAGCACGCAGCCCTTCATCGGCGCCAAGGAGTACTTCCCCGGCGTCGGCCGCATTCCGTTCGAGGGCAAGGGCTCGGACAATCCGCTTGCCTTCAAGGTCTACGATGCAAACCGGGTCATCGGTGGCAAGACCATGCAGGAGCATCTGCGCTTCGCCGTGTGCTACTGGCACACCTTCTGCAATGCCGGGCACGATCCGTTCGGCCCGGGTACCCGACAGTTCCCGTGGGAGGCAGCCTCGCCACTGGCCACGGCCGAAGCGAAGGTGGACGCGGCGTTCGAGTTCTTCACCAAGCTGGGCGTGCCGTACTGGTGCTTCCACGATATCGACCTGGCGCCGGATGCCGACGACATCGGCCAGTACCAGAAGAACCTCTCGCACATGGTGGCCCTGGCCAAGGCGCGCCAGGAGGCCACCGGCGTCAAGCTGCTGTGGGGCACGGCCAACCTGTTCTCGCACCCGCGTTACATGAACGGCGCATCGACCAACCCCGACTTCGCGGTGGTCGCGCGCGCAGCGGTGCAGGTCAAGGCCGCGCTGGAGGCCACGGTCGAACTCGGCGGCGAGCACTACGTGTTCTGGGGCGGACGCGAAGGTTATGCGTCGCTGGCCAATACCCAGATGAAGCGCGAGATCGAACATTTCGCGCGCTTCCTCACCATGGCCCGCGACTACGGCCGCAGCATCGGCCTGAAGGGCAACTTCCTGATCGAGCCCAAGCCGATGGAGCCGATGAAGCACCAGTATGACTTCGACAGTGCCACGGTGGTGGGCTTCCTGAAGGAGCATGGGCTGGACAAGGACTTCAAGCTCAACATCGAAGCCAACCACGCCACGTTGTCCGGGCACACCTTCGAGCACGACCTGCAGGTTGCGTCCGACCATGGCCTGCTCGGCAGCATCGATGCCAACCGCGGCAACGCGCAGAACGGCTGGGACACCGACCAGTTCCCCAGCGATCTGTACGACACGGTGGGTGCAATGCTGGTCGTGCTGCGCCAGGGCGGGCTGGAGGGCGGGTTGAACTTCGATGCCAAAGTGCGCCGTGAGTCGACCGACCTGGAGGATCTGTTCATTGCCCATATCGGCGGCATGGATGCGTTCGCACGCGGGCTGGAGGTTGCCCATGCACTGCTGACCGAGTCGCCCTGGGAGCAATGGCGCAAGGAGCGCTACGCGAGTTTCGACAGCGGCGCCGGCCAGGAGTTCGAGCGTGGCGCGCTCAGCCTGCCGGACCTGGCGGGCCTGGCCGCCCGCCTCGGCGAACCGCACCAGGCCAGCGGCAAGCAGGAGCGTTACGAAAACCTGCTCAACCAGTACCTGCTGCGCTGAGCGCGGCAACGGTGCACTCGAGGGGACGGGAATGAACCAGGCAGCAGGCAGCGGTGAGAACACCCGGCTGATCGTACTGATCAGCGTGGTAGCGACGATTGGCGGTTTTCTGTTCGGCTTCGACAGCGGCGTGATCAACGGCACCCAGGACGGCCTGCACCAGGCGTTCCGGTCCGGTGAATGGATGCAGGGGTTCGAGATCGCGTCGATGCTGCTGGGCTGTGCGGTGGGCGCGTTCAGTGCCGGCCGCCTGGCCGACCGCCTCGGCCGTCGCAACGTGCTGATCCTGTCGGCGGTGATGTTCCTGCTGTCGGCACTCGGTGCCGGGGCGGCGGCCTCGTCGGGCTGGTTCATTGCGGCGCGGGTGGTGGGTGGGTTCGCGGTAGGCGCGGCGAGCGTGATCTCGCCGGCCTACATTGCCGAGGTCGCTCCGGCCCGCTATCGCGGCCGCCTGGCCACGGTGCAGCAGATCGCGATCATCACCGGGCTCACCGCTGCCTTCCTGTCCAACTACCTGCTGGCGGCCGCAGCGGGCGCGTCGACCGAGCCGCTGTGGGCCGGGCAGGCTGCCTGGCGCTGGATGTTCTGGATGCAGGCCGCGCCATCGCTGGTGTTCCTGCTGCTGTTGCTGACCATTCCTGAGAGCCCGCGCTACCTGGTGGTCAAGCGGCGCAAGGACGACGCGCTGCGCGTGCTGACCCGGCTGCTCGGCAACGACAAGGCCCGCGCCACGCTCGAAGAGATCGATGCCTCGCTGTCCAACGACCACCATCGCCCGCGCCTGTCCGATCTGAAGAGCCGGGCGACCGGGCGGATCCGCCCGATTGTGTGGGTCGGCGTCGGGCTGGCCTGCTTCCAGCAGCTGGTCGGCATCAACGTGGTGTTCTATTACGGCGCCGTGCTGTGGCAGGCGGTCGGCTTTTCCGAAAACGACGCGCTGCTGATCAACGTGCTGTCCGGCGCGCTGAGCATCGGTGCCTGCGTGGTCACGGTGCTGCTGATCGACCGGATCGGCCGCAAGCCCCTGCTGTGGTTCGGCTCGGCCGGGATGTCGCTGTCGCTTGCACTGGTGGTGGTCGCGTTTGCAAGTGGTTCACTGGCCGACGGGCATCTGCAGCTACCCGGGCGCATGGGCACGCTGGCGCTGGTGGCGGCCAATGCCTATGTCGTGTTCTTCAACCTGTCGTGGGGGCCGGTGATGTGGGTGATGCTGGGCGAGATGTTCCCGAACCAGATCCGCGGTTCGGCACTGGCGGTCGCCGGCGCAGCGCAATGGACCTCCAACTTCGTGGTCACGGTGACGTTCCCGATGCTGCTGGCCGCGGCAGGGCTGGCGGCCACCTACGGCATCTACCTGGTGGCGGCGATCATCTCGGTGATTTTCGTGGTCCGGCATGTGCACGAGACCAAGGGCAAGGAACTGGAGCAGATGGAAGGATGAGCGCCATGACATCGCAGACCTCCGTATCCCGCAGCGGCGTGCTGGTCGCCGTGCTGACGCTGGCGTTGCTGGGCTGCCACGGCCAGGACCGGCCCGCCGCCACTGCGGGAGCCGCCAGCGACCCGTGGCCGCAGGTCACCTGGCCACTGGCCGCGGATCCTGCGCTGGAGAAGCGGATCACCGACCTGATGGCCGGCATGACGGTGGAGGAAAAGGTCGGCCAGCTCGTGCAGGGCGACATTGCCAGCCTCACCCCCGATGACGTGCGGCGCTACCGCCTTGGTTCGATCCTGGCCGGTGGCAATTCCGACCCCGGTGGCCGCTACGATGCGTCGCCAGCCGAGTGGCTGGCGCTGGCAGACGCCTTCTACGACGCCTCCATGGACACGTCGAAAGGCGGCAAGGCCATTCCGCTGCTGTTCGGCATCGATGCCGTGCATGGGCAGAGCAACATCATTGGCGCCACGTTGTTCCCGCACAACATCGGGCTGGGCGCCACACGCAATCCGGAGCTGCTGCGGCAGATCGGTGGCATCACCGCGCTGGAAACCCGCGTCACCGGCATGGAGTGGACGTTCGCACCGACCGTTGCGGTACCCCAGGATGATCGCTGGGGCCGCAGCTACGAGGGCTACTCGGAATCGCCCGAGGTGGTGGCCAGCTATGCCGGCGCCATGGTGGAGGGATTGCAGGGCAGGGTGGGAACACCGGAGTTCCTCGATGGCCGCCATGTGATCGCCTCGGTGAAGCACTTTCTCGGTGATGGCGGGACCACCGACGGCAAGGACCAGGGCGACACCCGCATCAGTGAGCCGGACCTGGTGCGCATCCACGCCGCCGGATACCCGCCGGCCATCGCCGCCGGCGCGCAGACCGCGATGGCATCGTTCAACAGCGTCAACGGTGAAAAGATGCACGGGCACCGGCACTACCTCACCGATGTGCTCAAGGGACGCATGAACTTCGGTGGCTTCGTGGTGGGCGACTGGAATGGTCATGGCCAGGTCAAGGGCTGCACCACCACGGACTGCCCGGCCACGATCAACGCGGGCCTGGACATGGCGATGGCCTCGGACAGCTGGAAAGGCTTCTACGAGACGACGCTGGCTGCGGTGAAGGACGGCCGGATAACGCCTCAGCGCCTGGACGATGCGGTGCACCGGATCCTGCGGGTCAAGTTCCGCCTGGGGTTGTTCGAGGCCGGCAGGCCGTCCACGCGGGCCGTTGGCGGGCAGTTCGCACTGATCGGCGCGCCGGCACATCGCGCGGTGGCCCGGCAGGCCGTGCGCGAATCGCTGGTCCTGCTGAAGAACCAGAACGGCGTCCTGCCGCTGTCGCCGAAGCAGCGGATCCTCGTGGCCGGCGACGGCGCCAACGATGTCGGCAAGCAGGCCGGTGGCTGGACGCTCAACTGGCAGGGCACCGGCACCACGCGCAAGGACTTCCCCAATGCGGACTCCATCTACGAGGGCATCGCGCGCCAGGCCAGGGCGGCCGGTGGTGAAGCCGTGCTTGCCGTTGACGGTCGCTATGCAGTGAAACCCGACGTGGCGGTGGTGGTGTTTGGCGAAGACCCCTATGCCGAGTTCCAGGGGGACCGGCCCACCTTGGCCTACAAGCCGGGCAACGAAACGGATCTGGCGCTGCTCAAGCGACTCAAGGCCGATGGCATACCGGTCGTCGCGGTCTTCCTGAGCGGGCGGCCGCTCTGGGTGAACCGGGAAATCAATGCCGCCGATGCCTTCGTGGCCGCGTGGCTGCCGGGCTCGGAAGGCGCCGGCATTGCCGATGTACTGCTGCGCGGAAGCGATGGCGGGGTGCAGCACGATTTCAAGGGCAAGCTCAGTTTCAGCTGGCCGCGCACCGCCACCCAGTACGCCAACAACGTCGGCCAGAAGGACTACGATCCGTTGTTTGCGTTCGGCTTCGGCCTGACCTACGCCGACAACGGCGACCTGGCCGCGCTGCCGGAGGCATCGGGCGTGACCGGCAACGAGGGCGCGACCGGCGTGTTCTTCGCGCGCGGTGATGCAGGCCCCGGCATGGCGCTGCGCCTTGAGCAGGCCGCAGGCCAGGGCCTGACCGTGACCCGCGTGCCGGACGCGTTGCCCGATGATCGGCTGAAGATCACCGGCGTGGATCATCTGGCGCAGGAGGATGGGCGACGCCTGGCCTGGTCGGGCAAGGGCGAGGCCGTTGCTGCACTGCAGTCGCACACGGCGCTGGACCTGCAGCGCGAATCCAACGGTGACCTGATGCTGCTGACCACGCTGCGCGTGGACGCTGCGCCGGAGGGTGAGGCGTGGCTGTCGGTCGGTTGCGGCGTGGGCTGCTCGGCACGCATCGCCATCGGGCCGTCGCTGGCGGCCCTTCCACAAGGCCAGTGGAAGCGCGTTGGCGTGCCGCTGAAGTGCCTGGCCAAGGCGGGTGCAAAGCTGGACGCGATCGACCGACCGTGGTCGGTGGTGACGGCCGATGCGATGACGATCTCCGTGTCACGCGTCGCGCTGGGCGCACTGAACGAAGCCGAGGTCGCCCTTGGATGCGGCGCATGATTGCTGCCGGCCTGACCGGCACCCTGCCGCCTACTGCGCAGGCGCAGGCATGAGGGCGGGGCCTTCGCTACCGGCGCGTGGGCGGTGCGGCTACCGAACCGCGTGCGATCAGCCGATGCGGCATCACATGTTCGCGCAGCACCGTTGCGTCCCCCGCAGGCCGGCGGATGGTGCGCAGCAGGATGTCGATGGCCGCGTTGGCCATCGAGGCGATGGGCTGGTGGATCGTGGTCAGTTCCGGCCACACGGTGGTGGCGGCCGAGGTGTCATCGAAACCCACCACCGACAGGTCGCGTGGCACTTCCAGCCCGCGCCGATGCGCCACGGAGATGGCGGCGGCGCCCATGTCGTCGTTGCTGGCGAAAATCGCGGTCGGTGGCCGGCGCTGGGACAGCAGCTTCTCGGCCGCTGCCAGGCCGGACCGGTAGGTGTAGTCACCGTGCTGGACCAGGCCGGGCTCCACCGCCAGCCCGGCCTCGCGCAGGGCGGTGACGAAGCCGTCGTAGCGGAGCGCACTTGCGCTCAGGTCATCGCGCCCACGGATGAAACCGATGCGGGTGTGTCCCTGCCGGAGCAGGTGATCGGTCATTTCCCTGCCCGCACTGAAATCGTCGATGCGGACGCAGGACAGGGCCTCGCTCAGGCGACCCGATGCGATGGCCACCACCGGAATGCCAGCCTTGACCAGTTCGCTTACGGCGGCCTGCGATTCGCACAGCGGCGGCGGCAGGATCACGCCGTCGACGCGTCCGGCGAGCGCACGCGCCGCCCTGCGTTCGGATTCGGCATCCAGGTTGTCCCAGTAGTCGATGACCAGCTGGATGGCGGAACTGGAGGCGACGCGCAGCAGGCCCACCAGCAGTTCGCGCAGGTAGGCGCCGCTGGGGTTGGTGTAGATCAGCGCAATGCGCGTGTGCTGTGCAGCGGCCAGCGAACTGGCGGCAAGATTGGGCGTATAGCCCAGCTCACGCACGGCGCGCAGCACGCGCTCGCGGGTGACGTCGCGCACCTTGCCCTGGTTGATTACCCGCGACACGGTCATCGGCGAAACGCCGGCAAGGGCCGCAACCTCGTCGATCGTCACGCCTGCGGTTCTGCGGCGAACCGATTTCTTCGGCTTGTCCAATGCACGATCCCTTTGTTCTTGGTGGCGCTGCCGCGCGGGTGCGAAGGACGATGATGCGCTGCCCCGGGCCCGGACGTAGTCTACAAAGGCGCATGTTAACGCCGTTGTTGCGCGCTGTCGGCACGCAGCTGTGGGCCCTGCTCGTGCTGCTGGCCTGTGTTGGCGGGGCACGGGCGGAGGATGGCTATGCGCTGTGGATGCGCTACCAGCCGGTTGCCGCAACGGTCGCTGCCGATTACCGCCGGCAACTGGCCGAAGTGGTGGCCCCGGATCGCACGCCGATGCAGCGCGCCACCCGCGACGAGCTTGCGCGCAGCCTCCCTGGATTGCTGGGAGCGGCGCCGCCAATGCGAACGGCAATCAGTACCGAGCGTGCCCTGGTGCTGGGCACGCCGCAATCTTCGACACTCGTCGCCGCGTACGGCAACGAGATCGCCACGTTGGGCAACGAGGGGTTCCTGATCCGGCGGGTCCGGATCGAGGGGCGCGATGTGCTGCTTGTGGCGGCACGCCAGGATGTCGGCGTGCTGTATGGCATGTTCCATCTGCTGCGCCTGCTGCAGCGTGGCACCCCGCTGCAGGCGCTGGATGTGCGTGAGTCGCCGCAGGTCGCACTGCGTGTGCTCAACCATTGGGACAACCTGGATCGTTACGTCGAGCGTGGCTATGCGGGCAGCTCGCTGTGGGACTGGCAGACGTTGCCGCAGTGGCGTGACCCGCGTTACACCGACTACGCCCGTGCCAACGCCTCGCTCGGCATCAACGGCACCGTCCTCAACAACGTCAATGCCAGTGCGCTGAGCCTGTCGCCGGCCTATCTGGCCAAGGCCGCCGCGCTGGCCGACCTGTTCCGGCCCTATGGCATCCGGGTCTACCTGAGCGCGCGCTTCAGTGCGCCCATCGAGCTTGGCGGCCTGGCAACGGCTGATCCGCTGGATCCGGCTGTGCGGCGCTGGTGGCGCGACAAGGTCGATGAGATCCATGCGCGCATTCCGGATTTCGGCGGTTTCCTGGTCAAGGCGAACTCGGAGGGGCAACCCGGCCCGCAGGATTACGGTCGTTCCCATGCCGACGGCGCCAACCTGCTGGCCGAGGCACTGGCGCCCTACAACGGCGTAGTGATGTGGCGCGCCTTCGTGTACTCGCACCAGGTTCCCGAAGATCGCGCCAAGCAGGCGTACAGCGAGTTTGTCGGGCTGGACGGTGCCTTCCGCCCCAACGTGATCGTGCAGGTGAAGAACGGTCCCATCGACTTCCAGCCGCGCGAGCCGTTCCATCCGCTGTTCGGCGCCATGCCACGCACGCCGCTGATGATGGAACTGCAGATCACCAAGGAGTACCTGGGTTTTGCGACGCACCTGGTGTACCTGGGAACGCTTTACGAAGAAGTGCTGCAGGCCGACACCCATGCACGTGGCGAGGGCTCCACGGTCGCCCGCGTGGTCGACGGCTCGTTGGAAGGTCATGCACTGACCGGCATCGCCGGCGTTGCGAACATTGGCGTAGACCGCACCTGGAGCGGCTCGCATTTCGACCAGGCCAACTGGTACGCGTTCGGGCGACTGGCATGGAATCCGCAGCAGTCCGCGCGCGGCATTGCCGAGGACTGGGCCGCGCTGACCTTCTCGCCCGACCCGCAGGTGACCGGCCCGATCGTGCGGATGATGATGGACTCGCGCGAGGCGGCAGTGGACTACATGACGCCGCTCGGGTTGCATCACCTCATGGCACGCGGCCATCACTACGGTCCCGGCCCCTGGGTGGACGGCGGCCCGCGTGCGGACTGGACGTCGGTCTACTACCACCGTGCAGACCGCAACGGCATCGGTTTTGACCGCAGCGCAAGCGGAAGCAACGCCGTGGGGCAGTACTTCCCGCCGGTTGCCGGGGTTTATGGCGATCCGGCGCGGGTGCCCGAGTCGCTGCTGCTGTGGTTCCATCACGTGCCGTGGGACCGCCGCATGCGCTCGGGCAGGACGCTGTGGGACGAACTGGTCGGGCGCTATTCGCGGGGTGTGCGCCAGGTGCAGTCGATGCAGGCGACCTGGGCGGGCCTGCGCGATCGGATCGATCCGCAGCGGCACCAGCAGGTGGCGGCGTTCCTGCAGATCCAGCGCGAGGAAGCGCAGTGGTGGCGCGATGCCAGTGTGGCGTACTTCCAGTCAGTCAGCGGCCGACCGCTGCCGGCGGGAGAACGGCCACCGCCACAGCCGTTGTCGTACTACCAGGCGTTGCAGTTTCCTTTCGCACCCGGAGATGGACGATGAACCGGTTCGGATGGTCCGCGCGCGCGGCGGCGTTGATGGTGCTGGCGTGGCTTGCCGCACCGGTGGCGGCCGGCGAAACGACGGGTTTGCTGCACCCGCTGTTCCAGGACCATGCGGTCCTGCAGCGCGACCGGCCGATCACCGTCTGGGGCCAGGCAAGCCCTGGGCAGGCGGTATCGGCCACCTTCGCGGGCCAGGCGGTGGCCACACAGGCCGATAGGGCAGGCCGCTGGCAGGCCATGTTCCCCGCCATCGCCGCAGGCGGCCCGTACACCCTCGAGGCAACCGCCGGGACCCGGCGTGAGACGGCGCGGGATCTTCTGGTCGGCGACGTCTGGTTGTGCGCGGGGCAGTCGAACATGGAGCTGCCGGTCTGGCGCTCGCTCAACGCAGCCAGCGAGATCGCCTCGGCCACGCTGCCACGGATCCGGCTGTTCAGCGTGCCGCAGGACGCGGCCGTGCAGGCGCAGGAGAGCTTCAAGGGTGACCCTGGATGGACGCGGGCAACGCCCGATTCGGTGCGCGGTTTCTCTGCAGCCTGCTTCTATTTCGCCCGCGAACTGCAGCGCACGGTTACCGTACCGATGGGGTTGATCCAAGCAGCGTGGGGCGGCTCGCGGATCGAGGCCTGGACCAGTACCGATGCCCTGCGCGGGCAAGGTGGCATGGACGAGGCCCTCGATATTCTCGCGCGCTCTGCCCGTGATCCGCTGGAGGCACGCGTAGCCTGGGGCCGCCACTGGCAGCACTGGTGGGAGACGCGCGAAGGGGCGCTGCCGGGCGACGCACCTTGGCGCGCGGATACCGATGACCGCGCATGGTCGCACGCACCGGCCACACTGGGCGCATGGGAGCGGTGGAACGAGCCCGCGCTTGCCGATTACAACGGCATGGTCTGGTATCGCACGCAGGTGGTGCTGAGCGCTGAACAGGCTGCACGCGGCGCGACCCTGGAGCTGGCATCGGCCGACGAGGTGGACGTGACCTGGGTGAACGGGGTCGCCGTCGGCAGCCAGTACGGCGCCGGCCAGAGGCGCTATCCGTTGCCGAGTGGCCTGTTGAAGGCGGGATCCAACAGCATTGCGGTCAACGTGCTGGACACCTACGGCGAAGGCGGCCTGGCCGGCCCCTCAACGGCATACGGCCTGCAGTTCGACAACGGCGAGCGCGTGGCACTGCAGGGCCTCTGGAAATACCGGGTGGCGGCGGGCCAGCAGGCGCCGCCTTTCGCGCCATGGCAGGCCGCCACCGGGCTGTCGACGCTGTACAACGGGATGATCGCACCGCTCGGGGGCTTCGGGCTGCGCGGCATGCTCTGGTATCAAGGTGAATCGAACACCAGCGATGGTGCGGCGTATGCGATGCGGTTGCGTGCGCTGCGCGAGGACTGGCGGCGGCAGTTCGGTGCGCGCACGCCACTGCTGCTGGTGCAGCTGGCCGGCTACGGCCAGCCGCCGGTGGTGCCCGCCGCCAGCGGTTGGGCGCAGGTGCGTGAGGCGCAGCGGCGCGTCGCCGCCGAGGATGCGCGGAGCGGGCTCGCCATTGCCATCGACATCGGCGACGCCTACGACATCCATCCGCCGAACAAGCAGGAGCTCGGGCGCCGCCTGGCGCGCGTGGCGCGCCACGTGGTGTACGGCAAGCAGGACGTGGCGCCGTCGGGTCCGCGAGCGGTAACGGCCGTGCGGACGCCCGCTGGCGTGGCCATTGCGTTCGAGGATGTCGAAGGCGTGCTCACCGCGACCGGCGCGCTGCGTCCGATTGGTTTTGAACTGTGCGGGACCAGGGGTGATACCCGCCACTGCGACTACGGCGACGCCGAACTGGATGGGCGCCGGATCCTGCTGCGCGGCCCGCTGTCGACGCACGCAACGCATGTCCGCTATTGCTGGGCCGATGGCCCGGTGTGCACGCTACGCGACCGCAGCGGGGCACCGGCAGGCCCGTTCGAACTTCCCATTGCCGAAGCCGAGACGCGACGATGATGACGTTGTCCAAGCAGTCCCCTCCGGTCCGCGACAGGGCCGGCCTGAGGTCGATGGCGCGCCACCTGCTGGCGGCGGCACTCCTGCTGTCGGCCGCAACCAGCCCGGCCAGCGCGCCGCCGGACGCACCGCCGGTGTACTTCGACTGGTTCGAATACCGCGGCAACGACGCGGCCTTCGACACGCCGCTGCCGGCCGGCCACTACCGCAATCCGGTGCTGGCCGGCTTCCATGCCGATCCCAGCATCGTGAGCGCGAACGGCCGGTTCTACCTGGTCAATTCCAGCTTCACCTATTTCCCGGGCATTCCGGTGTTCGAGAGTGCCGACCTGGTTCACTGGAAGCAGATCGGCAACGTGATCGACCGCGCCACGCAGCTGGATTTCGACGGACTGAGCGTCTCGCGCGGCATCTTCGCGCCCACCATCGAATACCACGATGGGGTCTTCTACGTGGTGACCACGGCCACCGACAGTGGCGGCAACTTCATTGCCACCGCGCGCGACCCGGCCGGTCCGTGGTCCGATCCGCACTGGCTGCCCGGCATCGATGGCATCGATCCATCACTGTTCTTCGATGACGACGGCAAGGTGTACCTGGTCAACAACGATGCACCGCCCGGCCCGCCGCGCTACGACGGGCACCGCGCCATCTGGATGCAGCAGATCGATCTGGCTGCCTTCAAGCCGGTCGGGCCGCGCCGGGTGCTGGTCGACGCGGGCGTGGAGCCGGCGAAGAACCCGATCTGGATCGAAGGACCCCACATCTACAAGCGCCAGGGCTGGTATTACCTGTCCGATGCCGAAGGGGGCACCGGGCCGCAGCACTCCCAGGTGGTGCTGCGCAGCCGCGCCGTGTGGGGCCCGTATGACCCCTACGCGGGCAATCCGATCCTGACCCAGCGCGAGCTGCCCGACGACCGACCGCTACCGATCACCAATGCCGGCCATGCCGACCTGGTCGAAGGCCCGGACGGTTCGTGGTGGGCGGTGTTCCTGGCCAGCCGCAACTATCAGACGCGGCACTACAACACCGGGCGCGAGACCTATCTGCTGCCGGTGCGCTGGCAGGACGGCTGGCCACGGATCCTGCCGGCCGACCAGCCCATCCCCTACGTGGTCAAGGCGCCGTCGTGGATGCAGGGCGAGGCATCCCAGGCCCCCTCGACCGGCAACTTCGTCGAGCGCGACAACTTCGATGGACCGAGGCTCGATCGCCAGTGGCTGCGCGTGCGGGTGCCCAAGCACGCCTGGGCCGACCTGGCCACGCGCCCGGGAATGCTGGCCGTGCACCCGCTTGCCGAGGATCTGGACACGCTGCGCAATCCCGCGTTCCTTGGCCGACGCCAGCAGCACCTGCGCTTCGAGGCGAGCGCCGCGATGAGCCGGCCGGGGCCTGGCGTGGCGGCCGGCCTGGCGGCGTTCCAGAGCGAGGCGTACTGGTACTTCCTTGGCGTTCGCAGCCTTCCGGACGAGCGACTTTCGCTCTTCCTGGAAGTTCGTGATGGCGGTGGCAGTACGCGCATCGTGGCGACCCGCGAGGTGCGGGCACCGGACGCGTTGCGCCTGAAGATCGACGGCAACGAGGGCGACTACGCGTTCTCGTTCGATACCGGCGACGGGCAGGGCTGGCAACTGCTTGCAGGCAAGGTGGATGGCACCGTTCTGAGCACGGACCGGGCGGGCGGCTTCGTAGGCGCACTGCTGGGTCCCTTCGCGCGCGATGAGCGCACCGGGAGAAGCAAATGAGGCTGTCGCTGTCGTCCAACGCCCGTCGCCGCACGTTGCGCCGCGGGCTCACTGTGTTCGTTCTGACCTGCATCGCGGCGGCCGCATCCGCAGCCGCGCCGCGGCCCTGGCTGGACGTTTCGGCCAGCTTCGAGCAACGGGCTGCCTCACTCGTCGCGCAGATGACGCTGGAAGAGAAAGCCGCGCAGATGCAGAACGCCGCGCCGGCAATCGAACGCCTGGGTGTGCCCGCCTACGACTGGTGGAATGAGGGACTGCATGGCGTGGCACGGGCAGGGCAGGCCACGGTCTTTCCGCAGGCGATCGGCCTGGCCGCGACCTTCGATGTGCCGTTGATGGGGCAGGTGGCCACGACGATCAGCGATGAGGCCCGCGCAAAGCACCACCAGTTCCTCCGCGAAGGCGCGCACGGCCGTTACCAGGGGCTGACCTTCTGGTCGCCGAACGTCAACATCTTCCGCGACCCGCGCTGGGGCCGCGGACAGGAAACCTATGGCGAGGACCCGTACCTCACCGCGCGCATGGGCGTGGCCTTCGTACGTGGCCTGCAGGGCGACGACCCCGTCTACCGCAAGCTGGACGCCACCGCCAAGCATCTGGCCGTGCACAGCGGGCCGGAGGCCGACCGCCATCACTTCGATGCACGGCCCAGCCGGCGCGACCTGTATGACACCTACCTGCCGGCATTCGAGGCGCTGGTCAAGGAGGGCGACGTCGATGCTGTGATGGGCGCCTACAACCGCGTGTACGGCGAGTCCGCCAGTGCCAGCCGTTTCCTGCTGCGCGATGTGCTGCGACGCGACTGGGGCTTCAAGGGCTACGTGGTCTCGGACTGCTGGGCCATCGTCGACATCTGGAAGCACCACCATATCGTGACCACGCGCGAAGCCGCTGCGGCGCTGGCGGTCAGGAATGGCACCGAGCTGGAATGCGGCCAGGAGTACGCCACGCTTCCGTCGGCCGTGCGTCAGGGTTTGATCAGCGAAGCGGAGATCGACGATGCGGTGACCCGTCTGTTCACCGCACGGATGCGCCTGGGCATGTTCGACCCGCCGGAGCGGGTGCGCTGGGCGCGCATTCCGGCCTCGGTGAACCAGGCCCCGGCACATGATGCGCTGGCGCTCAAGGCCGCGCAGGCGTCGCTGGTGCTGCTGAAGAACGACGGCATCCTGCCGCTGTCACGCGACATCAAGCGCATTGCCGTGGTCGGACCCACTGCCGACGACACCATGGCGCTGCTCGGCAACTACTTCGGCACACCGGCCGCGCCGGTCACGATCCTGCAGGGCATACGCGAGGCGGCCAAGGGCGTCGAGGTTCGCTATGCCCGCGGCGTGGACCTGGTGGAGGGCCGCGACGATCCCGGTGCCACGCCGTTGATCGAGCCGACCTTCCTGCGGCCTTCGGCGGACTCGCCCGAGCGTGGCCTGCGTGGCGAGTACTTCCGCACGCCCGACCTGTCCGGTACGCCGGCCCTGGTGCGTACCGACGCGCAGATCGGCTTCCGCTGGGACCGCGGCTCGCCGACCGACAACCTGCTGGCACGCGGCGAAGCGGCACCGGGGCAGGGGATCCCGAACGACCGCTTCAGCATCCGCTGGAGCGGCCAACTGCTGCCACCCGTGTCCGGCCGCTACCGGCTGGAGGTGGCCGGCGACGATGGCTACCGCCTGTACCTGGACGGGAAGCGCGTGATCGATCACTGGGTGAACACAGATCGCCTGCATGCCGAGGGCATCGAACTGGAGCTGCAGGCCGGGCGTGCCTACGCGATGACGCTGGAGTACTACGACGACGAGCGCGATGCCGGCGTGCGCCTGGGCTGGCGCATGCCCGGCGCCAAGGCGCCGTTCGATGAAGCGCTCGATGCCGCACGCGAAGCCGATGTGGTGGTGTTCGTCGGTGGCCTTACCGGCGATGTCGAAGGCGAGGAAATGACGGTCAACTATCCAGGCTTTGCCGGTGGCGACCGTACCGACCTGCGGTTGCCCGCGCCGCAGCGCACCCTGCTGGAGGCCCTGCACGCTACCGGCAAGCCGGTGGTGATGGTGCTCACCGGCGGCTCGGCCATTGCCGTGGACTGGGCGCAGTCGCATCTGCCGGCGATCCTGATGAGCTGGTACCCCGGGCAGCGCGGCGGCACCGCCGTCGGCCAGGCGCTGTTCGGCGACATCAATCCCGCCGGCCGGTTGCCAGTGACGTTCTACAAGGCCAGCGAAGCGTTGCCGGCATTCGACGACTACGCCATGGAGGGCCGCACCTATCGCTACTTCCGCGGCACGCCGCTTTATCCGTTCGGTCACGGCCTGTCGTATACGCGGTTCGACTATGGAACGCTCCGCCTCGATGCAGCCAGGCTCCGGGCCGATGGCCGCCTGGGCATTGCGGTCGATGTGACCAACGCAGGCACGCGCAGCGGTGACGAAGTGGTGCAGCTGTACGTGCGGCGCGAGCACGCTGGCAGCGGCGATGCCGTGCAGGAGCTGCGTGGCTTCCAGCGGATCCATCTGGCCCCGGGCGAACACCGCACGGTGACGTTCACCCTGGAGGCAGCGCAGGCCCTGCGCCACTATGACGAAGCGCGCGCCGCGTATGAGGTGCGGCCCGGTGCCTACGAGGTCAGGGTGGGGGCGTCCAGTGCCGATGCACGCGCGCAGGGCAGGTTCACGGTGGTGTCCGCGCATGACTGATCGCTCTCGCCGGCATCGATTTCCCTCCGCCCAGATCCCTTTTCCAGGACGTCCGCTGCATGGCAAGCACTGAACACGCGCTATCGGTACGCGAGAAGCTCGGCTACAGCCTGGGCGATCTCGCCGCCAACCTGATCTTCCAGACCCTGATCACCTACCTGGCGTTCTTCTACACCGACGTCTACCGCCTGCCAGCTGCGACCGCGGCCACGATCATCTTCGTGGTGGGCCTGCTGGGTGCGTTCGTGTTCACGCCGTTGATCGGCATCGCGGCTGACCGGACGTCCACCCGTTGGGGCCGCTTCCGGCCGTGGATCCTGTGGACGGCCATTCCCTTTGGCGTACTGTCCCTGCTGGCGTTCAGCACGCCGGACCTGGGCGAGCGCGGAAAGGTGATCTATGCACTGGCCACCTACGCGCTGCTGGTGTGCGTGTACGCAGCGAACAACCTGCCGTACTCGGCGCTGAGCGGCGTGCTGACCGGCAGCATGGCCCAGCGCAACAGCCTTTCGGCCTACCGCTTCGTGGCCGTGATGATCGCGCAGTTCATCATCCAGGTGCTGCTGATGCCGCTGGTGCTGATCCTGGGTGACGGCGACCGGGTGCGCGGCTTCGAGCAGGTCATGACCGCATTCGCCATCATCGGCACGGCGTTCTTCCTGATCACGTTCGCCACCACCCGCGAACGCATCGTGCCGACGCGCGAACAGACCGGCGGCATAGTGCAGGACCTGTCGGACCTGCTGCACAACCGCCCGTGGCAGGTGATGCTGGCCCTGACCGTGCTGGTGTTCATCAACCTGGCATTGAAGGGCGGTACCTACATCTATTACTTCCAGTACTACATGAGTGAAGCGGCGCTGGCCGGCTTCCTTGAAAACTCGGGGTTCAACGGCTTGGTCAGCGCGTTGAATGCTGCGCTGGCCAGCGCCGGCTTCGCGGCGTTCACCTGGCCGAAGGACGCGGCCACCTCGGCGTTCAGCCTGTTCAACGCGTGCGGCATCCTCTGCATGATCCTGGGTATCGGCGCATCGCGACGGTTGGCGGACCGCTTCGGCAAGCGCGACGTCTTCGGTGGCGCCCTGTTTGTCTCGACCCTGTTCCTGCTTGCCTTCTACCTGTTTCCACCCACGGCGGTGGCGGTGGCGTTCGGCGCCTTCATGCTGCATGGCTTCTGCTACGGCATCACCATCCCGTTGCTGTGGGCGATGATCGCCGACGTCGCGGACTATTCGGAGTGGAAGAACCATCGGCGGGCAACCGCGATCATCTTCTCGGCGATGCTGTGCGGGCTGAAGATCGGCCTCAGCGTGGGCGGCGCGCTGGTCGCCGCGATCCTCGCCCACTACGGCTACCAGGCCGGCCTGGCGCAGCAGCCTGAGGCCGTGGTGCAGGGCATCCGCCTGACAGTAAGCGTCTACTGCTCCCTTCCTTTCCTGCTCGCCGTGGCGCTGCTGGTCTTCTACAGGATCGACAAGCGCACCGAAACCCGCATCGAGCAGGACCTCCACCTGCGTCGCCGTTCCGCCGACGCCTCCGTGTAACTCCAAGATGACGACCATGATCGACCTCTCTGCCGGCGAAGACGGCCAGGCCAGCGAAGCCCGTCTTGCGCAGCTCACCGCGCACGCCATTTCGCAACCGCTGGTGACCCACATCTATACCGCCGACCCTTCGGCGCATGTGTTCGAGGGGCGCCTGTACATCTATCCGTCGCACGACATCGACGGCGGCCAGCCATTCGACGACGAAGGTGGCCACTTCGGCATGCAGGATTATCATGTGCTGAAGATGGATACGCCCGACGGCACGGCCGTCGATTGCGGCATGGCGTTGCATGTGCGCGATGTGCCCTGGGCCCGGAAACAGATGTGGGCCCCCGATGCCGCCTGCCGTGATGGCCGCTACTACCTCTACTTCCCGGCCAAGGATGCCGAGGGCCGGTTCCGCATCGGCGTGGCGATCGGTACGCGGCCGGAGGGCCCGTTCGTGCCCCAGCCGGAGCCGATCAAGGGTGCGTACTCGATCGACCCGGCCGTGTTCGAAGACGAGGATGGCAGCCACTACCTGTACTTCGGCGGCATATGGGGCGGGCAGCTGCAGAAGTATCGTGACAACCAGTACAGCGAGGCCCACGAGGAGCCCGAGGGCAGCGCACCGGCGCTGGGCCCGCGCGTGGGCCGCCTGGATGCCGGCATGACCGAGCTGGCCGAACCCACCCGCGAAGTGCAGATCCTGGATGAGCATGGCCAGCCGCTGCGCGCGGACGACCATGCGCGCCGCTTCTTCGAAGGTCCGTGGCTGCACCGGTACCAGGGTCGCTACTACCTGTCGTACTCCACTGGCAACACCCACCAGCTGTGCTACGCCATCGGCGACAGCCCGTATGGACCGTTCACCTACGCTGGCGTGATCCTCACCCCCGTGGTCGGTTGGACCACCCACCACTCCATCTGCCAGTTCGAAGGACAGTGGTACCTGTTCTATCACGATGCACTGATGTCCGGCGGCATCACCCACCTGCGCTCGGCCAAGTGCACGCCGCTGCACATTGAGCCGGACGGAAGCATCCGCACGATCAACCCGTATGGGGCCTGAGCGGATGCTGCCGGTGGATGATGCGCTGGCTCCGCTGCCAGCCGGCGAGCTGCACTGGCTGAGGTGCGGCGAACTGGAGGTTGCGTTCGCCGCAGGGGCGGGCGGGCGCGTGGCGCACCTGCGCTACCAGGGCGTGGAATGGCTGGTGGATGCGCAGCAGGCAGGCCCGGCGGCGATCGCGTGGGGCTGCTACCCGATGGTGCCGTGGGCCGGGCGCATCCGCCGTGGACAGTTCCATTTTGACGGCAGGCCGCATCGGCTGCCGCTCAACTTCGACGGGCACGCCATCCATGGGGTGGGTTTCTCGCGACCCTGGCGGATCGACCGCTTGGACGCGGCGGCAGCCCGGTTGTCGCTGGAGCTGCCGAGCGACGGCTACTGGCCTTTCGGTGGCGCTGCCGTGCTGGACCTGCAGTTGCAGGCTCACAGCCTGCAGATGGACCTCTCGGTCCAGGCCGGCGGCCAGGCGATGCCGGCGGTGCTGGGCTGGCACCCCTGGTTCCGGAAGCCGGAACGACTGCTGTTCAGTCCTCGCTCGATGTATCCGCGGGACAGGGAAGGTATTGCCACGCTGCCCCGCGTGGAGCCCACCACCGGCCCCTGGGATGACTGCTTCATCGCCGACGGTGACGTCACGCTGATACGCGAAGGCCAGCACCTGCGGCTGAGGTCGGACCACGACCACTGGGTGGTCTACGATGGTACGCCGCACGCCACCTGTGTCGAACCGCAGAGCGGCCCGCCAGATGGCTACACCCTGGCACCGCACCGGCTGGAGCCCGGCCAGCGCCTCGCGTTGACATTCGAACTGGCGTGGGCGGCGGACAGCACCTGAAACCCCGGCCAGGGCAGGCGATCACCCGGGTGCCGGGCGGTCGGTACGCCGCCTGGACCGGCCGTGGACCCGGTGCCTGACACGGGCCGCGCCCCAGGACCACCTGACATTTCCTACAGGTTCCAGTCGATCCGCATGCCCGCGATCAGCGCATCCGGCAGGTCGTGCTGGCGTGCGGGCTCATTGAACTGGTCGGGGTGCACGATGTAGTGCAGGTTCGGTGCAACACGAAGCTGCGGGGTGAGCTGGATGCCATAGCTCAGCTCCATCATCACCTGGCTCCCGTGCGGGGTGCCGCTGCCACCGGCTGCGGCGCGGGCGAGGCGCAGGTCTTCCAGCGCGATGCTGCTGTACTTCTGCTGGGTCACGACGAAAGCGATGCTGTCCTGCGGCCGCCGGGCGAACGTGCCTTTCTGCACCAGCCCGGCCTGCAGGAAATGATCCTCGATCAACTGGCCGGAGGTGCCCTTGAGCGCCGCACCGAAAAGGGTCAGGCCGCGGCCGGCACCATCACTGGTGAGTTGCTGCTCGAAGCGGGCGAACGCACCGGAGCGACCGTGACGCGTCGCGTACTCCTGGCCACTGAGCAGCGCGGGAATGCCGTTGGCATCGCGCAGCGGATCGCGATAGGTCGAGTTGTCCTGCCAACCACCGAGTTCGTAGCGGGCTTTCAGTCGTGCCGAAGCAGGGCTGCGCCAGCCGATCGTGTAGGGCACGATCCAGCCGGTGGCCTGGTTCGTATTCCACTTCAGGCCATGCTGGCCATCCTCGGCCTGGCTGGGATCAACCTGGTAGGCGCCGACGCGGACATAGACATCGGGCGTCACCCAGGCCGTGGCATCGGCCATCCAGCTCGACACCGGCCACCAGGTGAAACTGCTGGTGCGGAATACGTAGGTCGGGTTGCCACAGGCCGAGTTGCCCTGGAAGTACCGGCACAGGTCCGAACCCAGGTGATGGATGTTGGCGACGCTGCGCCCTGCTTCCAGCACCAACCGGTCGTTGAAGAACTTCTGTTCGAGGGTCAGGTTGGCCAGGCGCGTGCCCTGGCCGCCGTAGATTTCCTGCACCGAGGTGCTGTTGCCCGTACTGCTGTTGGCGAGATTGGTGCCATGGCGGTTGATGCCGTAGGCCTTGACCGTCGCACCTCGCCAGCCAAACGCCGCGTCCAGGTCCACGTCGGCACCGAACATCAGTTGGCCGGCATAGGCCGTGCCGCTGCGCTTGCCACCGTCGAGCTTGGCGGCCGCTTCGCCGGTGTAGGCGAGCTTCGGAGCGAAGACGTCGCTCGCGTCGGCGGCTGCGGCCAGTGATGGCAGGGCCAGCAGGATCACTGTCGGCAGCAGGCGGCGGGAAGGGGAGGTCATGGGCGGGTTCCTTTTACAGGGTGGGAGCCGTGACCGGCTTCTTGAGCACGCGCAGCGCGACCGCGGTGACGGCCACGCCGGCCACGAGTGCCAGCAGGTAGATGCCAAGGTGGGTGACTGCGTTCGGGATCGGCAGCACGAACACGCCGCCATGCGGCACCTTCAGTTCGACGCCTGCGGCCATCGAAATCGCACCGGCCACGGCAGAACCAAGGATCAGCGCCGGAATGGTGCGCAGCGGATCACGCGCGGCATAGGGGATCGCGCCTTCGGTCACGAAACTGAGGCCAAGCACGCCAGCGGCACCGGCCGTGCCACGCTCCTCGGCAGTGAAGCGGTTCCTGAACAGCCATGTCGCCAGTGCGATACCCAGCGGCGGCGTCATGCCGCCGATCATCGTCGCCGCCATCGGCGTGTAGACCTGGCTGGAAATCAATGCGGTGGAGAAGGCGTAGGACGCCTTGTTGACGGGTCCGCCCATGTCCACCGCCATCATGCCGCCCAGCAGCAGGCCAAGCAGGATCGCGCTGCTGCCTTGCATGCCGCGCAGCCAGTCGGTCAGCCAGGCCAGCAGCCCGGCCACCGGCGTACCGATTACATACATCATCAACAGGCCGACCAGCAGCGTGCCCAGCACCGGCAGGATCAGCACCGGCTTGAGGCCTTCCAGGCTGCGCGGCAGCCGCAGCGCACGGTTGATCCAATGCACGCCGTAGCCGGCGATGAAACCGGCCAGGATGCCGCCGATGAAGCCCGCATCCATGTTGACTGCCACCAATCCCCCGATCATGCCCGGGGCGATGCCCGGGCGATCGGCGATGGAGTAGGCGATGTAGCCGGCCAGTGCCGGCACCATCAGCATGAAGCCGGACTTGGCGCCGATCTGGAACAGCGACCAGGCCAGCGTGCCCTTGTGTGCATCGTCGAAGGCATAGATGCCGCCGAGCGCGAACGCCAGTGCGATCAGCAGGCCGCCGGCAGTGACGAACGGCAGCATGAACGACACGCCGGTCATCAGGTGCTTGTAGGGGCCGGTGACCCTGGCCTTCTCGGTGGTGCGACCTGAAGCCACCGTGCCGGTCTGCACGCCAGCCTCGGCCAGCGCCTTGCGGATCAGGTTCTGGCCGTCATTGATCGCCGGCTTGGTGCCGCTCTTGAACAGGCGTTTGCCAGAAAAGCGCGACAGATCGACTTCGCGGTCGGCGGCGATCAGCACCAGGTCGGCGGCGGCGATTTCGTCGTCGCTCAACGCGTCCTGGGCGCCGACCGAGCCCTGGGTTTCCACCCGGATCGCGTGGCCCAGTGCCTTGGCCGCCTGCTGCAGGCCTTCGGCCGCCATGAACGTGTGGGCGATGCCGGTCGGGCAGGAGGTGACGGCGACGATGCGCTTGCCCGCGTCATCCCTGGAAGGGGGTGCCGATGCTGCGGCGAGCTGCGCCAGCACGGCGAGCGGGTCGTCCAGCACTTCACCGAGGCCGGCGCGCACGATCTGGGCATTGCCGAAGCGGGCGCTGTCCGCCTCGCCGTCACCCACCAGCAGCAGCTGCGTTGCGGCGGCAGCCTGCGCGTCGGACAGTGCCCCGGTCACGCCCTGATTGCTGCGGATTTCGATCGCCAATTCGACCCTTTGCTGGCGTGCGGCGCGGCGCAGCGCTTCGGCGGCAAGAACGGCCTCGATGCTGCGTTCGCCAGCGGCGATGACTACGGTGGAAGCTTGCATGGCAACTCCTGGAATTCTTCGGGTTCGTCCTTGCAGCAGGGGCCATCGGTGGCCCAAGGCCAGCCGCAGCCCCCTCTGCAGGGGTTTCAATCCAACCGCTCGATCAGTACATCGCCGGTCCACGCGCGCACCTGCGCCGGGTCCAGCCGCCGCGCGTCGCCACTCTCCAGCCGGCTCATCGAGAACGCCGTGGCCAGTCGCGCACAACCGGCCAGGTCGGGGGAGGGCTCCAACAAGGCGGCGGCGATGCCGGCGACCATGGCGTCGCCGGCACCGACCGTACTGCCCTGCGCCAGTCGCGCCGGCCGTGCAACCAGGGCGCCGCTGCGATCAATGAACAGCGCGCCGTCGGCGCCCATCGAGATCGCTACGAGTGCAACTCCGCGTTCGACCAGGGCCCGGCCCGCGGCGCGCAGGGCGCTGCGATCCAGCAGCGGCGTGCCGGCCCAGGCCTCCAGTTCATGGCGGTTGGGCTTGGCCGCGTAGGGCAGTGCACCCTGTGCACCACTCAACGCGGCGGCAAGCGCGTCGCCACTGGTATCCAGCAGTACGCGCGCGCCGGCGGCGCGCACCTGCGCCTGCAGTCGGGCCCATGCATCGGCTTGCAGCCCGGACGGAAGGCTGCCGGACAGCACCACCGGCAGCTGCGGCTGGAGCAGTGCGTCGAGTCGGCGCGATACCGCGTCCAGATCGGCGTCGCACAGTGACAGGCCGGGCAGGTTGATGTCGGTGGTCTCGCCGTTGGCATCTTCCACCAGCTTGATGTTGGTGCGGGTACGGCCCGGAATGCGCAGACACGCGTCTGCGATGCCCCGATCGGAAAACAGTGCGCTGAACACGCCGTCGTTGCCATCGCCGAGCACGCCCAGCGCAGTGGTCGGCACGCCCCAGTCTGCCAGGCAAGCGGCCACGTTGATGCCTTTGCCGCCGGCGTCGTCGCGGGAACTGCGGGCGCGATGCACGTGACCCGGTTGCAGGTGCGCCAGCCGCACGGTCTGGTCGATTGCCGGGTTCAGGGTAATGGTGACGGCGCGGGCGCTCATGCGCGCACTCCATCGAGGGCACGCACCTGCTCAGCGGTTTCGCAGTCCAGCGCCGTCGCAGCCAGCGTTCGCAGATCGGCCAGCGCGCTGCCACGCAGGCGTGCTTTCACGGCCGGGATGTCGTTCGGGGTCATCGACAGTTCGTCCACGCCCAGGCCGGCCAACAGCAGTGCGCCGAACGGATCGCCGGCCAGCCCGCCACAGACGCCCACCCAGCGCCCATGCAGTCGTGCGCCTTCCACCGTGGCGCGGATCGCGCGCAGCACGGCCGGATGCAGGCTGTCGGCCTCGGCGGCCAGCTCCGGATTCTGGCGGTCGATCGCCAGCACGTACTGGGTCAGGTCGTTGGTACCGATCGAGAAGAAGTCGGCGTGGCGGGCCAGCACATCGCTCTGCGCCGCAGCGGCCGGCACTTCAATCATGATGCCGATCGGTACCGCGGGCGCCTGCAGTGCTGCGCGCTGGCGCTCGCAGATGGCGCGCAGTGCGACCAGCTCGCTCACCGAGGTGATCATCGGGAACATGATGGACAGGCGCGCGCCGTCTTTCGCCGCGCGGTACAGCGCACGCAGCTGCGGTTCCAGCAGGTCCGGCCGGCGCAGCAGCAGGCGCGCGCCGCGCACGCCCAGGAACGGGTTTTCTTCATGCGGCAGCTCCAGGTGCGCCACCTGCTTGTCGCCACCGATATCGAGCGCACGCACGATCAGCGGGCGGCCGCCGAGTGCCTTGGCCATCGCCACATACGTGGTGTACTGCTCATCCTCGCTGGGCGTACTGCCACGTTCAAGGAACAGGAATTCGGTACGCATCAGGCCGACGCCTTCCGCGCCTTGCTCCAGTGCCAGCGGCACCTGCTCGGGCAGGTTGACGTTGGCGCCGATGTCGATGCGGTGGCCGTCCGGCGTCTGTGCCGGCTGCGCACGTTGCGCCGCTTCACGCTCGCGGATCTGCTGCTGTTCGGCGATCCACGCGCGCGCCGAGGCGAGGTCGGCCTCGGACGGAGACAGGTAGAGCCGCCCGCTGCTGCCGTCGATGATCGCCTCGCGACCGGCGCTGATCGCGAGCAGCTCGCCCCCCCCGGCGACCAGCGCCGGCAGGCCGAGGGTGCGCGAGAGGATGGCGGTGTGCGAGGTCGGCCCGCCCTGCGCGGTGGCCAGGCCAATCACGCGGGTAGTGTCGAGGTTGGCCGTGTCGGACGGCGACAGGTCCGCCGCGATCAGGATGCACGGGTGCGCGGGCAGGTCGGCCAGGCCGCCACCGGCGGCCGACGGATCAAGCTGCGCCAGCACTCGGCGGCCAACGTCACGCAGGTCGGCGGCGCGCCCGGCCAGCACCGGGTTGCCCAGCGCGGCCAGGCCCGAGGCGATGTGTTCGATGGCCTGGTGCCAGGACCATGCGACGCCATGGCCTTCGACCATCAGCTGGCAGGTACGGGTAATCAGGTCGGTGTCGTCCAACAGCGCGGCATGGGCCTTGAAGATGGCGGCGTCCGAGGCGCCAAGCCGGCGCTGGGTGTCATCCTGCAGCGCGGCCAACTGCTGGCGGGTACGTGCGAGCGCGTCCTGCAGACGCGCCCCGCCTTCGCCGAGCGGGGCCGGGCGATCGGCGACCTCGACCTGCGTGCTGGCCAATACATGCACCGGGCCGATTGCCAGCCCAGGGCTGGCACCGATGCCGACGATGGCAGCCTGTGCCTCGGGCGGATTCCAGCCTGCCACCGGCGTGGCCTTGCGTTGTGCTGCGCGTTCGGCGTCGGCCTTTTCCTGTGCCACCAGGTCCTCCATGACCCTGCGCAGCGCGGTCAGCAGGGCAGGGGCATCCGCCCCCTCGGCAGACACGCTGACGGCATCGCCATGACGCAGGCCAAGTTGCAGCAGCGCGACCAGACTCTTGGCGTCCGCTGCCTGGTCGCCGGCACGCACCTGGGCGCGGGCCGCAAAGCGGCGCGCCGTCTCTGCCCAGCGCGTGGCCGGGCGCGCGTGCAGGCCGCTGGGGTAGGCAATGGTCCAGTCAAAGCGCTCGGCCAGATCGGTGGCCGGTACCTGGGCGGTCGTGATCGCAATGTCGCCGGTCAGCGCGTTGACGATCTCACCCGCATCGGTGGTCGCAAACAGGCGCTGCAGCGTTGCCTCATCCTGGATCAGCCGGGTCAGGCGGCGCAGCAGGGTAATGTGGGTATCGGACTGGGCAGCGATGCCAACCACCAGACGGGTGACCTGCCCCGGATTCCATTCCACGCCTTCCGGCAACTGCAGCACGGCAATGCCATCGCGGCGCACCAGATGGCGGTCCTCGCCAAGCCCGTGCGGGATTGCCACGCCATGGCCGAGGAAGGTGTTGGCCAGCGCTTCGCGCCGTCCCATGCTGGCCTCGTACCCCGGCGCCACGCAGCCGGCCGCGACCAGCATCTGCGCGACCTGGGCGATCGCATCGGTCTTGTCCTGCGCCCGCGCGTCCAGGCGGATCAGTTCCCGGCTGACGGGGGAGGGGAAGGTCTGGGGCGACAAAGGGCGGCTCCGGCAAAAGGATGGCTGGGCATATTGGGAACGTTCCCACCGCCTATTTCAATGTGCACTGCACAAAATGCCAATAGCTCTTTGGCGTTAGCATTGTCCTGAACAGCCGCCGGGCCATGGCAGGCGCACTTTTCCGGGAACGTTTCCAATGAGTATCAGCATCAATGACGTCGCGCGTGTAGCGGGGGTATCCAAGTCCACCGTGTCGCGGGTGCTCGGGGGCGGCCCGGTCAGCGAAGAGGTTCGCGGCCGGGTCGAGGTGGCGATCCGCCAGACCGGCTATCGGCCGAACCTGCAGGCAAGGCGGCTGCGCTCCCGGCACACCGGCATCATCGGGTTGATCGTTGCGGATATCCGCAACCCGTTCTTCACTGCGCTTATCCGTGCGGTGGAGGAGGTCGCCTATCGCGAAGGCCTGCGCGTCACGCTCTGCAACACCGACGAAGACCCCGAGCGCGAGGCGCTGTACCTGCAGTTGATGCACGAGGAGCGCATCAGTGGACTGATCTTTGCGCCCACACGGACCACGGTGGGGCGGCTGGAACGGCTCACGCTGGACTTCCCGACGGTACTGGTGGACCGCGCCGCGGCCAGCGGGTCGATCGACAGCGTGGTGCTGGACAATCCCGCGGCAATGGGCGCCCTGGTCGAGCATCTCGTCGAGCGTGGCTATCGCCGCATCGGCGGCCTGTTCGGCAGCACCAGCACCACGGCGGCCGAGCGCCGCGACGGCTATCTTGCTGCGATGCGCACGCACGGATTGGAGCCGGATTACCGTGAAGTCGAGCCAACGGCCGAGGCCGCCATCGCAACGGTCGACCAATGGCTGGCCGGCCCTTCGCGTCCCGACGCGCTGGTCACCAGCAACAGCCTGCTGCTCATGGGTGCATTGAAGGCGGCACGCAGCGCCGGTCTCGCCATTCCAGGAGAGCTGGCGCTGGCAGGGTTCGACAACGAGCGCTGGACCGAGCTGGTCGAACCTGGCATTACCGTGGTCGAGCAGCCGGTTGAAGACATGGGGCGCGCTGCGATGTCGCTGTTGCTGGAACGCCTGCGCATGCCGGAGCTGCCCGTGCGCAGGCTGGTGATGACGGGAAGGTGCGTGGTGAGAGGGTCGACGGCTGGGCGATAGTCCGGCACCGGCCTGCGGCAGCCGCCAGATGTTGGCGGGTCATGCGTTGTCTGCTACAAGCCAACTGTACGCAGACACAGTGGAGGATCGCCTTGTCAGAGCCCTATTCAGCACTGCTCCGCCTGAAGATTTCCCACCACGATCTTTCCAGATGGCTGGCAGCGCCCGTGCCTTCATCATCCCGTTGGTCCGACTGGCGAGGCATCTCCGGGCAGTGGCGCATGGAAAACGGTCAATACCTTGCCTCGTGCAGCGACGAGGCGTTGGACCACCTGCTCGCGGATTGCCAGGCGCTGTTGGCCCGCTACCCCGACAATCGCGCCGCATTGAAGGCTTTCCTTGCCTCTGCACAGGCCGGGAATATCCAGATTGCCGCCTATGACCGCACTGCTACGCACTTTGTCGCAGGATCGCTGACGTATTCGGAGAGCCTTTACGATCTCATCGCGTTTCTTGCCGTGGCACGAGGCGCCGCCGACTTCCTGAAGGGGGGCGACGAAGGCGTGGCACTGATCCACGACTATCTCTGGGCCGAGGAAGGTGAGCAGGAGACGGTTGCTGCGATTGGGCTGGCCGGCCCCGGGGAATCCGGATTCCTGTCATCCGCAGACCTGGATGCCGCCACCGAGCCCTTCGAAACATTGGTGGAGGCCATGCTGGAAGCCGAGGACGACCCGGAGTTTCGTCCGCGCAACCAGCTTGATCGGCTTTGACCTCTGCCGCGTGGCGTCCATGAAAGCAACAGCCAGGGCCTCAACATGAAGAGACATCACCAACCCCAGGCGCGCCGCGTCATGCGTCGGCTCCTCGCACTCGGCCTCTGCGCGCTGGCTGGGTCCGCTTTGGCCGGAACAATGCAGCCGGTACGGACCTGGCTTGTCAGCGGCACGGAACTCATTACCCTCCTGCAGGGGAAAGGCGATGACGGGTTCTGCGACGGTGAACAGTGCCGGATCCTGTCCAGCGCTCGCGCCAGCGGCTATATCCTGGGCGTCGCCGATGCCAGCCGCGGACAGTGGTGCGGGCAGCGCCAGATCCTTCCGCATGAACTGGTCGACCATGTGTCTTCCCATCTCCGGCAACTGCCCCGCGAGCGATTGCAGCAGGATGCGTCGCCACTGGTTGTCGAAGGGCTGCGCACGGCGTTTCCCTGTGGTCGCGGCACACCACGTGGCAACAGTGCCGAGCCCGGCAATGACCAATGAAGCACGCCGCGCCCGCTTGGCGACGATGCGGACGTCCTACACCCTCACGACACGGTGCATTCACGGCCACCGACATTCGCGCTCGCCACACTGCATGTTCCTTCCACAGCACGAGGTGCCCCATGGCTACCTGTGATGTCTGCGGCAACAACTACGACAAGAGCTTTACCCTGCAGCAGGGCGGGCGCAGCGGCACGTTCGATTCGTTCGAGTGCGCGATCCACGCATTCGCACCCCGCTGCGCACACTGCAAATGCGCGGTCATTGGGCATGGCGTTGAAGGAAATGGCCAGATCTTCTGCTGTGCACATTGCGCCGGTCATGCCGGCGTACAGGGTATAGCCGACCGGGCCTGAGCTGCCTTCAGCGCCCTCCTGCTTCCTGCCCAGAGACAAGCGAAGAAAGCCGCGCGATCCGGGCTGCACCCGAATCAGCCAGCAGCGCCAGTGCGCGCCGCTTCCGGGATGGCAGCCCCGCCACGACCTCCGATGCCAGCACGACGTCGAACTCTCTGGCGTTGGCATCCAGCGCGGTGGCCAGAACGCACGAATCGGCCGTCATGCCACTCAGGCACAGGCGGCGCACGCCCAGTTTGGCCAGCAGAATCGGCAAGGGACTGGCCAGGAACGCCGAGTGCTTGGGCTTGAGCACGAAGTAATGACCGGGCAAGGGCGAGAGAAGGCTGGCAGTTCGTCCCGCCGGACCGCCGTCGCGCCGGCACTGTTCCACCTGCTGGCGGAAATCGCGCTTCCAATCCGAGAAATTGTCATTGGCGTAGATGACCGGCCACCCGCGTTCGTCGAAGTGATCTCTCAGGCGCCGGATCTGCCGGGCCGCCCGCTCTGCCGCGGGCGCCAGCTCCTGCGCGCCCGGGAAATCGAAACGGCTGAACATGTCGATGATCAGCAAGGCCGTCGACGGATCATCTGCCATGGTTCAATCTCCTGTCTGGGTATGCGGCGCCTCGACCGGCTTGGACTGCGGCGAATCCTTCTGGCGCAGGAAGATCGTCAGCACCACCAGAGACAGCACGGCCAGGAACTCGCTTTGCCAGTTCTGCATGGATTCGAACCAGAATGTGCTGCTGGCGAGGTGCTCCACAAAGCCTGGCGGCGGCAATCCCTTCAACTGCTGTTCGGCCTCCTCGGCGCGCCAGCTTCCCAATGCATGCAGCGTAAAGCTGAACAGGAACAACAGCCCGAACGCAATCGCCAGCGAATGACCGTAAAGAACCTTCCACAGGCCACCGCGCCTGACCGGCCAGGGCGTGCGGCCGGGTTCGATGCGATTCTGTTCCTGCGCGGGGTCCAGCGGCCGCGATTCGGCCGAACCGCGCTGGCGCAGGCTGACCGTCAGCAGAACGTACATCCCCATCTGCAGGAATTCGCTCTCCCAGTTCTCGAACGTAGCGCTGACGAAGTGCCCGGTAGCCAGGTAGTGCGAGAAATCGATCGGCATGCGTCCGTGCTCGACCAGTTCCTGGTTGTGCACGTGATGCCCCGCAACTGCCTGCCCCACAATGAACACCAACGTGAGCGCAAGCAGCACCAGCGAGAGACCGTTGCGTTTCCACATGCAAGACCTCGTTGAGGCTGCTCCAAAGACCGTCCATGAAGCTTGCGCCGACAAAGAGCCATGCCTCGTGATTGCTGCGCATCCGGAATGTGAGGCGGACTCAACGCTTCCCCGTCGGATCGGGATCAGGGCGCTCGTAGTCCTCCGGTACCGCCTTGGGGCCATCGCCGTCGTCGGGCATGTCGTGCTCCTTCCATCTGGCTCGATCATTGCGCCGTTTGTCCGGCGTGTGCGCCTTTGACTGATCGTCCACATCCGTCGTTGGATTGAAGGGCAGTTTGTCGTTCATGGGCAGCTCCTGCGGCGAGAGAGTGAAGCCTGCGCCGCGCCGGGTTAACGCCACGACGCTGCAGAATGAACGCCGCGCACACCGGGATGTCACTGCAGCCGGATGGCGGCCTTGCGATGCTGAAGGCCCGAGCTCCTGGAGCAGCACGATGCAGGCATTGACCTATCACGGCCGCAGGGATGTGCGCGTCGAGACTGTGCCCGACCCGGTACTGGCGGCGGATGACGATCTGATACTGCGGGTGACCGCCACCGCCATCTGCGGTTCAGACCTGCACCTCTACCGCGGCAAGATTCCTGATCTGCACGATGGCGATGTACTGGGCCACGAATTCATGGGCGTGGTGGAAGAGGTCGGCAGCGGCGTGACCCAGGTGAAGCCGGGCGATCGCGTGGTGATTCCCTTCGTGATCGCCTGTGGCGAGTGTTTCCACTGCAGGCTGGCCGAATATGCCGCATGCGAGACCACCAATTCTGGCAAGGGCGCGGCGCTCAACCAGAAAGGGCTGCTGCCTCCAGCTGCTTTGTTCGGATACAGCCATCTGTATGGCGGCGTAGCCGGTGGCCAAGCCGAATTCGTACGCGTGCCGAAGGCCAACGTGGGCCCGTTGCGCATTCCGGAAGGCGTGGCCGATGAGCAGGTGCTGTTCCTGTCTGACATTCTCCCGACCGGCTATCAGGCCGCGCTGAACGCGGGTGTGAAGCCCGGCTCGACGGTGGCCATCTTCGGCGCCGGTCCGGTTGGGCTGATGAGCGCGGCCTGTTGCCGACTGCTGGGAGCAGAGACCATCTTCATGGTCGACCACCTCCGTTACCGCCTGGACTATGCACGCCGTGCTTACGGCGTGACCCCCATCGACTTCAAGGAGATAGAAGACCCGGCCGATTACATCCTTACCCAGACCAGTGGGCGGGGCGTAGACGCCTGCATCGAGGCCGTAGGCTTCGAGGCCGAGGGCAGTGCGTTGGAGTCAGCGTTGACCGCTGTAAAGCTGGAAGGCAGCAGTGGCGTGGCGATACGGCAATGCATCGCGGCAACGCGCCGTGGCGGCGTGGTCAGCATTCCAGGCGTCTATGCCGGCTTCATCCATGGTTTTCTGCTGGGTGATGCGTTCGACAAAGGACTGACATTCAAGATGGGCCAGACCCATGTGCAGGGGCTGATGCCGGAACTGCTCGACGCAATCATGGAAGGAAAGCTGGATCCGGGTGACATCATCTCGCACCGGATGCGCCTGGCCGACGCTGCGCAGGGCTACGCGATATTCGATGCCAAGGATGACGACTGCCGCAAGATCGTGCTGACACCCTGAGCATGCTGCCATGAGCGCGATTGCCGCCGGTGTCTACGCACTGTGGCTGGCTGCCGGCTGGCTGGACTTCCATTTTCACCGGCGGACCGACCTTCCACACACCTCCGCGATGCGCGAAAGCCTGTTGCATGGGGTGCAGTTGCTGCTGATCGGCAGCGGAGTGCTCGCATGGCTCCTGCTGGAAAACACGCTGTCGCTCGTCACGTTTCTGGCACTTCTGGTCCTCGCGCACGCAATCGCCGGCTACTTCGACACCGTCAGCGCGGACGGCAGACGACGCATCAGCCCGGCAGAGCAGCATGTGCACAGCGTGCTCGATGCCGCGCCGTGGGTCCTGCTGGGCTGGGTGGGCTGGCAGGCCCACCCCCGGTGGTCGCTCGACGTGAAGCCTGCAGCACCGGGCGTCTGGTGGCTGGTCCTGCTGCCGGCGCTGGGCGTGGTCGTGCTGCCATGGTTGTGGGAGCTGCGGCAGTGCCTGCGCGCACGGCGGCAGCGCCGGCAAGCGAGCGCGTGAGGATGATCGCGCAGAGAATTCATGCGCCGGCTACGCCTCCCAGACAGTGATGTGACCGCTTGCCGCCTACGTTCGACATGTCTCTCCATTTCAGGCTCCTTCATGCAGCATGTGACGTCGCCATCCCCGCTGGAGGGCCGCGCTCGCGAGGTAGTGGTCCAGCGGCCCGACCTGCCATTGCCCGGAAGCGGCCGCACGCTGCGGCGGTGGCAGGCGCTGGCGGCATGGGGGGCGGAAGACCTGTGCCTGGCCAAAGTGCTTGAGGCGCACTACGACGCCCAGGCGATCATCGCCGAACTGAACGCGCCCGAACTGGCTGAAGGCCAGCTACTGGCGGTCTGGGCCGCGGAAGGTCCAGCCAACACACTCCGCTTCGATGCCCACGGCCAGCTCCATGGTGACAAGCCCTGGTGTTCCGGCAGCGCGTGGGTGGATGCGGCATTGGTAACCGTCCGCAACGCGCAGGGCGTGTGGCTGTGCCAGGTCGCGGCGAAACACTGGCGCACGCTTGCAGATGAGCCCTGGCCGGCCGTTGGCATGGCCGGCGTTCCGTCCACCACGGTGCGATTCGACGGCGCACCGATGGCGCTTCTGGGAACGCGCGATGAGTACCTGCAGCGACCGGGCTTCTGGCACGGCGGTGCGGGCATCGCGGCAGTCTGGTTCGGCGCGGCGGCCGCCTTGGCCGAGCGCATGCGGCCAGCCTGCAGCGAGGGGAATCGCGCGCGATTACTGGGTGAAGTGGACCTCGCCTTGGGCCCGGCGGCGGCGCTGCTTCGCGAAGTGGCGGCACGCATCGACGCCGCGCCGGAATCGGCGCATCGCGAAGAGGTCGTGCGCCTGCGCTGCGTGGTCGAGCGCGCGGCGACGCGTGTCCTGGATCTGGCGGGGCGCGCATTGGGCCCGGCGCCGATGTGCCTGGAGGATGCCCACGCCCGTCGCTGCGCGGACCTGACCGTGTTCCTTCGGCAGAACCACGCAGATCGCGATTGGGAATGGCTGGGCGGCCAGCGGGCGAGCCAGGAGGCGACATGGGCGCTGTAGCCAGGACACCCCTGCAGGGGGAAGGAACGCAGGAGCAGGCATGGCTGCGCTGCGATTGGCTGTGGCAGCGGCCGGCAACATCGGCCAATGCCCTCTGCGCCGGCCATGATCGCGTCGTGGTGGTCGCACCCCATCCAGACGACGAGATCCTCGGCTGTGGTGGACTGCTCCGTCACGCTGCGGAGCAGGGCATGGAGGTACGCGTCGTCGCCGTGACCGATGGCGAAGCGTGCTATCCGGACGAGCACTGGTGGACGCCAGAACGCCTGCGCTCGGCGCGACGCGCCGAGCTTGCCGCAGCGCTGGGCGAACTCGGTATCCGGCCTGGATCCGCGTTTCATCTCGGCATCGCCGACGGCGCGGTCAGTGCGCACGAACAGGGCCTGGAAGACTGGCTGCAGCAGCACCTCCAGCCGAGCGACCTGGTCCTGGCACCCTGGCGCTTTGATGGGCATCCCGATCATGAAGCCGCAGGGCGTGCTGCCTGCAGGGCGGTGCGGGCAGTGGGCTGCCGACGCCTGGAGTACCCGGTGTGGGGCTGGCACTGGCTTGACCCCGCCTGCGCACATATGGCGTGGGAGGTTCCCAGGCTGATCGACATTTCAGCAGTGGCTGCCGCAAAACGAAACGCCATCGCGCACTTCCGGACCCAGACCGGCGAGGTGCCGGAACTGAACAGCCCGCCGGTGCTGCCCGCACATGTACTTACCCGATTCTTCCGGAACTACGAGGTATTCCTGGCATGAGCGCGCAACCGTACTTCGATGAACTGCATGAGCAGGAGGATCCCTTCGGCTATCGCAGCCGATGGTATGAAGAACGCAAGCGTGCGCTGCTGCTGGCCAGCCTGAGCCAGCGCCAGTTCATTCGGGGCTGGGAGCTGGGATGCTCCAACGGCGTGCTGACCGAGGCCTTGGCCGCCCGCTGCGAGCGCCTGCTGGCCACCGACATCAGCCCACGCGCAGCGTTCCGGGCCCGCCGCAACCTGGCCCACCTGCCGCATGTGCAGGTCCATTGCGCCAGCCATCCCGAGCAATGGCCGCCGGGCCGCTTCGACCTGATCGTCTGCGGGGAAATGGGCTACTACCTGGGTGCAGCAGCTCTGCACGAGCTGCGCGCCGGCATCGATTCGGCCCTTCGCGACGACGGACTGCTGGTCGCCTGCCATTGGTTGCCTTCGTTCCAGAGGCGCGCAAGTCGCACCGACGTCGTGCATCGGTGCCTTGGCCAAGGCCTGCACGAAGCCTTCCACTATCGTGATGCGGACTTCGTGCTGCAGGGCTGGACGCGCAGCTCGCTGTCGCTGGCCCGCAACGAGGGCCTGCGATGATCGGCATCCTGGTTCCGGCCCATGACGAGGCAGCCAGCGTGGAGCGCTGCCTGCAATCGATCCGAAGGGCAGCCCTGCATCCCGAGCTGCACGGCGAAGCAGTGCAGGTGGTGGTTGCACTGGACAGCTGC
Organism: Stenotrophomonas sp. PAMC25021; assembly: GCF_004795795.1. NCBI lineage: Bacteria > Pseudomonadati > Pseudomonadota > Gammaproteobacteria > Lysobacterales > Lysobacteraceae > Stenotrophomonas > Stenotrophomonas sp. PAMC25021. Next base: position 4,326,257 of record NZ_CP039255.1, read on the forward strand.
TCGGATGCCACCGCGTCCATCTGCCAGCAGCAGCGGGTCGATACGGTGCGCCTGGAAGCACGCTGCGTCGGCGTTGCCAGGGCAGCGGCCGCCGCTGAGCTGCTCGGACGCGGTGCGAGATGGCTGGCGAGCACCGATGCCGACAGCGAGGTACCTCCCGAATGGCTGGTTGCCCAGCTTGAGGGCCGGTGCGACGCCTTCTGCGGACTGGTGGACATAGCAACCACCTCCAGGACGGAGAAGCGCCTGCGACGCGCGTTCCAGAAACGGCAGCAGTGGGGCGACGATCATGGGCGCATCCACGGTGCCAATTTCGGCGTCTCCGCCCAGGCCTATCTGGCGGCCGGGGGATTTGCTCCCCTGCGCTGTGGAGAGGATGTTGCACTGGTGAGGAGGCTGCAACGCCTCGGCGCTACCGTAAGGTGGGCCGGCGCTCCCATCGTCATGACCAGTGCCCGCCTGGTGGGACGCGCGACCGGAGGGTTCTCGGCCTACCTGGCCGGAATGGAGGGTGCGCGCCCCGCCACGGCGGCAGATCGGCGGATGGCGGTACCTGGAAGCGCCTCGGAAACCACGCTGAATTGGGCATGATGTGATGTTTTCCCGGCTGGCGTTTACGGTTTCGCCACGATGCCCGTCCTAGAGTGAAGCGCTGGAAGAGCAGGAGTGGCACCATGCCGAATCGAGCCATCGCCTACGTCAGCGAGGCCGTCAGTGGATTCTCGCCGGAACGTCTGAAAGCGCTGATGGGCGATGCCGCGCGCTTCAATCGGGGCGCAGGGGTGACCGGGGTGCTGCTGTTCGACGGCGAACGCTTCCTGCAGTACATGGAGGGCCCTGCCGATGGACTGGATGTGGCCTTCTCCCGTGTCACCGGCGCCAGCAGTCACATCCACCTGATCGAACTTGCGCGGGGGCGTGTCGGCCAGCGGCGGCTGCCGTTCTGGCCCATGCGTTGCCTGTCCGTCACTGCAGATGAGCTGCGCGAGATCGCCTGTGCCGACTGGACCAGCTTCATCCAGCGGGCAGCGACCGGACAGGCCGATGCCACGGCGATGGACAAGCTGCTGCTGATTGTCGAGCCCTACGCAAAGGCCGCCTGAGCCGGAAACCTGTTACTGCAGTGTGCCGCAGGGGAGAGGATGGAGCGAGGCAGGTTGTGACCCGCCTCATTTGGCTCTACGGCAAGGGCAGCATCATGGAAGGGCAGGACACTTCCTGCGTCAGAAGGAATCAACGTGCCCCTCCGCGCAATCGCTTACGCAAGTGAGGCGATACCGGGGCTTTCCATGGACCCTGTGGACGACCTCGCCAGGGCCGCTGCCCGCTTCAACTTCGAAGCAGGCGTGACGGGTGTGCTTCTTTACGATGGGCACCGCTTCCTCCAGTACATCGAGGGACCGGAAGACAGCATCAACGTGGTGTACAGCCGTATCCTCGGTGCCCGCAGCCATTGCGAACTGCTTGAGCTGGGCCGGGGCAGGGTGTCCGGCCGGTTCTTTCCCTATTGGTCGATGCGGCTGCTCTGGACCGACCCTGCCGACATCCGCAGCGTCGCTCGTGGCAACTGGAGCGGGCTCTCCCGCGGTGGTGCGCTGCGCCAGCTGGGGCAGGTGGTAGCCCCACACCTGGCGTAATCCCGGCGTCTGCCGCTCAATGCGTGGCAGGGGGGCGCGCAGGCGTCTCCCACGACCTGCTGGACGGCTTCCTGCAACTGGTCGATGTGGAACGGCTTGGCCACGAAGGTTGCGCGGCGGTGGCGCAGCGGCACCAGCTGGTCATAGACCGCAGAGACGAACAGGTAGGGAATGCCGAGTTCCGCCAGTCGATCGGCCACCGGGAACACCACGCCATCGCGGAGCTCCACATCCAGAACCGCGCCATCGAAACGTTGCGTATCCAGCAGCCCCAGCGCATCGAACACGCTGTAGGCGTGGGTCACCCGGCCGCCGCCGTCTTCCAGCGCCTGTTCCATCAGTGCAGCCAGGTCGAGCTGGTCTTCAACCAGCAGCAGGTTGCACCTGCGCTGGTCCATTTCCGATTGCATGCGCGCATGCCTGTGTTGCCTTGGGAACTGCAGTGTGTGCTGTATTGCATCAACGGCGCGCGTGGGCCGTGTCAGCCCAGCGCGAAGCCGCCCCGCGCAGGTGGTCCATGCCGTAGATGCGGCGTGGAAGGCGGTGCGCCTTTTTTGACGGCGCGTTGGCGGCGGCCATGGATACTGCCGCCGTCCCCCAGCACTGGAGCCATGACCATGCCTCGATCCGCCACCGACCCCACCGCCCCCTGCGCATTGCGCGTGGAGTGCATGTCCCTGGATTGCGGCGGCGCTGCGATCGTCGTGGAGCTGGATCGCACCCCCGAACGGGCATGGATGAAGTCGCTCAAGCGCGCCCTGCAGGAGGATGACGTGCTGGAGGGTGCCCAGGCCAAGTTCGATGGCCGCTTTGTCTACGTCGTGGGCGTGGAAGGGGGCGCGCACCGTGCGCAGCACCGGGTGATCCAGGCGTTGAAGGCCTCCGCAGGCGCGCGCGCACCCGCAGCAAGCCCCCGTCGCGACGCCGGCAGCGCTGTAGTGTCCGGCGCGATGCCCGCCTGAGTTCGCGGCAGGCGTTGCCACGCAACGGCGGATGTTATGGCCGCATCAGCGCCAGGTGCAGCGCGCACGCCCGCCGGCTCACGCCGGCCGACGGGGCAGTGATTGCTGCCTCGCCACCATGGTCTCCGGAGGCATGTCGCCCCACTACCGGAGACCGTGATGGCAGACCAGAACACCGTCCGCAGCGAGCGCCTGCTGAAATGGCTGCAGGATGCCTACGCCATGGAGCAGGAGGCGGAGACCATGATGAAGGCCATGGCTTCGCGCATCCAGAACTATCCCCATCTTGCCGCACGCATCGGCCAGCACGTGCTGGAGACGCAGCAGCAGGCCGCCTCCCTGCGCGAGTGCATTGAAGCGCTCGGCGGAAGCGTGCCCACCGCCAAGGGGCTGTTCGCGAGCATGACCGCAGCGATCCACGCTGCCGGCAACACCCTGATGGAGGACGAGGTCGTCAAGAGCATCGGCATCTCCTTTGGCTTCGAGAACACCGAAATCGCCACCTACCGGGCGCTGGTGATCGCGGCCGAGCGGGCCGCTGCGCCGGATATCGCGGCCGTGTGCGGCCAGATCCTGCAGGAAGAGATCGCCATGGCGCGCTGGCTGGAAGAGCACCAGGACAGCCTGGTCGGCGCCTTCCTCAACCGTGACGAAACGCCTGGCGCCGAAGCCAAGCGTTGATCCCGGTCCCGCCTGCCATACACAGGAGACAGTCCCATGTTCTTCCACCACAGGAAGCTGATGTACACCGTGCGCGTGCGCGAATCCAACCCGCAGCTTGCCAGCCTCATGCTGGAACAGTTTGGCGGCCCCCAAGGCGAACTGGCGGCTGCAATGCGTTACTTCACCCAGGGACTCGGTGAATGCGATCCGGGCCGCAAGGACCTGCTGATGGACATTGCCACCGAAGAGATCAGCCACCTGGAGATCATCGGCACCATCATCGCCATGCTCAACCGCGGCCCGAAGGCCATCCAGTCCGAGGGTCTTGCCGAAGCCGAGGACATGCGGCTGCTGGGCCAGAACAGCACCAGCCATACCGAACAGATCCTGTATGGGGGCGGCCCGGCGCTGGTCAATTCCAGCGGGGTGCCGTGGACGGCGGCCTACGTCGATTCGATCGGGGAGCCCACCGCCGACCTGCGCTCGAACATCGCCGCCGAAGCCCGCGCCAAGCTGGTCTACGAACGACTGATCACGGTGACCGATGATCCAGGCATCAAGGACGCACTGCGCTTCCTGATGACGCGCGAAATCGCCCACCAGAAGTCCTTCGAAAAGGCATTGCACAGCATCCAGCCCAACTTCCCGCCGGGCAAGCAGCCGGGTGACCCCGCCTTTACCGACCTGTACATGGACATGTCGCAGGGCGACGGCGCCGATGACCTGCTGGGCAGCTGGAACAGCGGCGAGCTGTGGGAGCGGGTCAGCGACCGCGAGGCCCAGACCGCTGTGGACGGCGGTGACGGCAGCGCCACGGTGGGCCTGGACCCACGCGAGCAGGCGGCGGTGCAGGCCATGACCCTGCGAACGCTTTCCGATCCCGAAGCACGGCCGACAACCGGTGCCGAACTGGGCGCCGGGCCGGGCGCCGGTGCGCTCGACCTGCCGCCACGGGAGCCTTGACGCGGGACAGGCCGGGGCGGGCCTCCGCCCCACGTTTCGCGTGAAAAAAAGTGGGCGGACACGCTGTCCGCCCACATGGGGTGCAACTGGTCAGTCTCGATCAACGCTGCTGGCCACCGCGGTTGTTGTTGCCGCCACGTTCCTGCTGTTGCTGCCGACCGCCCTGGTTGCCACCCTGGTTGCCGCCGCCATGGCTGTTCTGGCCGCCTTCGCGGCCGATGTCGGCCATGTGCTGGCGATCCTGGCTCACCGCTTCGCCGCCCTTGCGACCGGCTTCGCGCGCTTCTTCAGAGCTGAATTCATGGGCGTTGCCCGACTCATGCGCGGCGCGGCCGCCCTTGGCGGCGATCTCGCGCTGCTTGTCTTCGTCCATCGAAGCGAAGCCGCGGTTGCTGCTGCCCTGGTTCTGGTTCTGGTTGGCCATGGAAAGTCTCCTTGGAGTGAGCCGCCCGATTGGCGGCAGCGACCATCTTCCAGATCCGCCGCTAGACGGCGGTGGCACCACCGCCAACGTGATGTCATGCGCAGGCACGCGCTTCCTCATGCATTCTCCACGAAAGCAAATCCATCGGCGGAAGACACGGCATGCCGGTCGTGGTGCTCGAGCCGGGTGTCAACGCAGCGCGGCGTTGGCACGTACAGGTTCAACGCCGCCTCCACGCAGGTGTCACCGCGCGTTTGATCCGCACCGCTAAGGTAGAGCCATCTGCAACAACCCGGTGCTGTCATGCCTCTTCGTGCCATTGCATATGTAAGTGAAGCCACCCGAAACCTGACTGCAGAACGGCTGCAGCAGCTTGTCGCGGACGCGATGCTGTTCAACGAGTCGGTTGATGTGACCGGCGTCCTCCTGTTCGACGGCACGCGCTTCCTGCAATACCTCGAAGGTCCGGAGGCCGGCGTCAGTGCGGCGTACACCCGCATCCTGGCGGCCGGCAGCCACAACGGTCTGGTCGAACTCAACCGGGGCAGGGTGGGGCGGCGTCAGTTCCCGCACTGGCGCATGCACAGCGTGCGCGTGGATGAGCTGGCGCTGGGAAAGATCGCGATCTCCGACTGGACCGGCTTCGTGCGCAGCGCCTCCGCGCTCGCTCCTGGCACCAGTGCGCTTGATCGACTGCAATCGGTGGCGCAGGCGCCGCCAGGCGCCGGCGATGGCCGGTTGCTGGAGCCGGACGGACCGGTAGCACGATGAGCGCAGCCGACGCCCCGGGCACGCCAGGACGTGTACGGATCGGCTGCGCAGGCTGGTCGCTGTCGCGCGCGGCGCAGGCGGCGTTCGGCGCAGGCGACAGCGTACTGCAGCGCTATGCCACCCGCCTGCCGATGGTCGAGATCAATTCCTCGTTCTACCGCCCCCACCAGGCGGCGACCTACGCCCGGTGGGCGGCGAGCGTGCCCGCGGGTTTCCGCTTCGCGGTGAAACTGCCGCGCGTGATCAGCCATGAACGCCGGCTGCGCGACGCGATGCAGCCGCTGGCGCTGTTCCTTGATGGCGTGATCGCGCTGGGGGACAGGCTGGGGCCGCTGCTGCTCCAGCTGCCGCCCAGCCTGGCGTATGAGCCGGCAACCGTAAAGGCATTCCTGCACGGACTGCGCGCACGCACCTCGGTTGATGTCGCCTGCGAACCGCGCCATCCCAGCTGGTTCACTGCGGACGTCGATACGCTGCTGAGCGACCATGGCATCGCACGGGTCGCGGCTGACCCGGCCCGGGTACCGGCAGCAGCTGTCCCGGGCGGTGACCGCACGTGGAGCTACTGGCGCTGGCACGGGCAGCCGCAGATCTATCGCAGCCCCTACAGCGAACAGGCGCTGGCGGGGCTGGCCCAGCACCTGCAGCGTGAAGCCGCTGCGCAGCGCCGCGCCTGGTGCGTACTGGACAACACCGCGCTGGGCCACGCGACCGGCAACGCCCTGCACCTGCAGGCACTGCTGCAGGAGAACGCGCATGCCTGAGGGCCCGTCCATTGTCCTGCTGCGCGAAGCCGCCAGCCGCTTCAAGGGTCACGTCGTGCGCGGCGTCTCCGGCAACAGCCGCATCGACCTGTCACCGCTGCAGGGACGCAGGGTCAAGGCGGTTCGCAGCTGGGGCAAGCACTTCCTGCTGGAGTTCAGCCACCACACGCTGCGCATCCATCTGATGATGTTCGGCAGCTGGCGCATCGACGAACGGAAGCCAGTTCCTGCACGGGTGTCGCTGGCATTCGACAACGGGGAACTGAATTTCTATGCGTGTTCCGTCCGGCTGATCGACCAGCCGTTGGACGACGTCTACGACTGGCGGGCGGACGTGATGAACGACGCCTGGGATCCAAAACTGGCCCGGCGCAAGCTGAAGGCACTCCCGGACACCCTGGTCTGTGATGCGCTTCTGGACCAGACGATCTTCGCGGGCGTCGGCAATATCATCAAGAATGAGGTGCTGTTCCGCATCCGCGTGCATCCGGCCACGCGACTGGGCGACCTGCCACCGCGCAAGCTCACCGCCCTGATCAACCAGGCCCGTGCCTACAGCTTCGACTTCCTGGAATGGAAACGGCGCTTCGAATTGAAGAAGCACTGGCAGGTGCATACGCGAAAGGTGTGCCCGCTCTGCGGTGGCCCCATCAGCAAGCTGTACATGGGTACGACGCGGCGACGCACGTTCTTCTGCCCAAACGATCAGGTGCTCTACCCACCCTGAGGCCGCCTTCCATGGCGGCCGAGGGGCATGCGATTCGACTCAGGCGGCCTGCGCGTCCTTGGCATTGCCGCCGCCCTTGGCCAGCAGGGTCAGCTTCTCATCGGTCGCCTTTTCTTCCTCCAGCGTCTCCAGCAGCAACGGCAGGGCATCCTTGTAGCCCAGCTGCTTGGCCAGCGCGGCGATGGTGCCGTAGGAGGCAATTTCATAATGCTCGACCTTCTGCGCGCCACCGATCAGGGCAGCATCGCGCACCGGCCCCTTGTCGATGCTGTCGATCACCTCCTTGCCTTCCTCGACCAGGCCTTCCATCGCCGCGCACTTGATGCGCTTCAGGCGGATGCCGAGCACCTCGACCACCTGGTCGATGCGTTCGATCTGCCCCTGGGTTTCTTCCAGGTGCGTTTCGAACGCTGCGGCCAGATCCGGATTCTCGGCCGCACGGGCCAGGCGCGGAAGCGCCTTGGTCAGCTGCTTCTCGGCGCTGTAGATGTCCGAGAGCTCGTGGATGAACAGATCTTCCGCCGTCTTGATAGCCATGCTGGGCTCCGCTGTGAATGGAGTGCTCAGAGTAGGTCCCGTCCGGTTGCGATCAGGCGGGGAAGGAGTGAAGGCGGCATGTGAATTCCCACGCGGACCCTGCGCGCTGCCTTCACGAAGCAGCGTCTTTCGCGCATCGGCAGGACGCCGTGCCGGCGGCCTTCGCCATGGCTTCACAGTGGCATCGCTCCGTGCCCATGGAATGGCCGGTACGGTCAGTTCACCCCCGATCACGCTGGAGACTCCCATGAGCGATGACAAGAACAACGCCGGCAGCCCGGACCGGGACCGCATCAACGTCAATGAGGATTACGAACTGCGGTACTGGACCACGACGCTGGGCGTGTCCGCCGACGAACTTCGCGCGGCCGTCGCGGCAGTCGGGCCCACGGCGGTTGCTGTCCGGAAGCACCTGGGCAAATAGCGCGGAGCTGGCCATGTCCCTGGTCGAGTATCGCCGCAAGCGTCGTTTTGACCAGACCAAGGAGCCCGAGCCGGGCAAGGCGCTGCCGAAAGGCCAGCGCGCCATTTTCGTGGTGCAGCTGCATCATGCCAGCCGCAGGCACTATGACTTCCGCCTGCAGGTTGGCGATGCGCTGAAGAGCTGGGCGGTGCCCAAAGGCCCCAGTTACGACCCGAAGGTCAAGCGCATGGCGGTGGAAGTGGAAGACCACCCGGTGGACTACGCGGCGTTCGAGGGTGATATTCCCAAGGGCCAGTACGGCGGCGGCCATGTCGCCCAGTTTGACCACGGTGTATGGGCCACGCAGGGCGATCCGGAAGCCCAGCTCGCCAAGGGCCATCTGCGCTTCGAGCTGTTCGGTACCAAGTTGAAAGGCGGCTGGCATCTGGTCCGGTCGGGAAAGCCCGCGCGCCAGCCACAGTGGCTGCTGTTCAAGGACGACGACGAATTTGCCAGCGATATCGAGGCAGACGATCTGCTGGGGGACGTCGCTGAAGCGCCACCGGAGGATCTGAAGCGAGCCGGCGCCGGCAAGGCCGGGAAGAAGCGGCTGACGGCGGTACCTGCCAGACGCGCCCGGCGAAAGAACTGGGCGAAGAAGGCCCTGGCGCTCAGCAAGGCGAAAAGGGCGGCAGCGCCGTCCGGGCCGTTTGAGCCGCAGTTGGCCAAGCTGGGCGAAGCGCCGCCCCAGGGCGGGCAGTGGGTGCATGAGATCAAATGGGACGGGTACCGCATCCTTGCTACGGTGGCTGAGGGCAACGTGCAGCTGTGGTCACGGAACGCGCTGGAATGGACCGCCAAACTTCCCGAAATACGTGATGCGATCGCGGCCCTGGGCCTGACTTCGGCGGCACTGGACGGCGAGCTGATCGCCGGCGCCGGCACCAAGGAAGACTTCAACCTGCTGCAGGCCACGCTTTCCGGCGAGAAGCAAGGCGTCCTGACGTATGCGCTGTTCGATCTGCTGCATCTTGATGGCGTGGATGTGGCCGATGCGCCCCTGCTTGAGCGCAAGGCCTTGCTGCAATCGGTGCTGGAGGGGCAGGGCAGCCCATTGGCCTTCAGTTCGCATGTGCAGGGAGATGGTGAGGAGGCCTACCGCTTGGCCGGTAAGCAGCACTTCGAGGGCATCATCTCCAAGCGCGCCGATCGCAGCTACCACAGCGGCCGCAGCGAGGACTGGCGCAAGACGAAGCAGCTGGCCAGCGACGAGTTCGCGGTGGTGGGCTACACCGCACCCAAAGGCAGCCGCACCGGCTTTGGTTCGCTGCTGCTGGCCCGGCCAGACGCAACGCATGGCTGGCTCTACGCAGGGCGCGTCGGGTCCGGGTTCTCGGATGAACTGATTGGCGACATCAGCAAGCGCATCAAGGGCGGCGGCAGCCGCAAGCCAACCGCGTACGTGCCCACGCAAGACACCGATCTGCGCGCTGCGACCTGGTTCGAACCGCGTTTCGTGGTGGAGGTCTTCTACCGCGGAATCGGTGGGCAGCAACTGTTGCGCCAGGCGTCGCTGAAGGCGGTGCGGGCGGACAAGGATATCGCCGACCTCGCCGATTCCGATCGCGCCGGAGCGGCCCCGGCCGCTGCGCGGTCGCAAGCGCCCGCGCGGCGTGGGCGCCGGGTGGAAAGGGCGCCGGCAACGGATCGCGCGCCCCCCGTGCTGTCGTCCCCAGGCAAGATCCTGTTTCCCGGCGACGGCTACACCAAGCAGGACGTGTGGGATTACTACGCAGCAGTGATGGAGCACCTCCTGCCCGAGGTGGTGGATCGTCCGCTGTCGATCATCCGCTGCCCGAGTGGCACCGCAAAGCCCTGCTTCTTCCAGAAACACCATACGGCCGGGCTGGCGCTGGTCGATTCGGTAAGGCTGAAGGAGGAAAGCGGCATCAACGCCCATTACCTGGTGGTGCGGGACGCAGCCAGCCTGCTGGAACTGGTGCAGTTCAACGCGTTGGAGTTCCACCCTTGGGGCAGCCACGCCGAGGCGCCCGACAGGGCCGACCGGGTGGTGTTCGATCTGGATCCCGGACCGGATGTGCCCTTTGCCGAAGTCAAGAAAGCGGCAACCGACATCCGGAAACTGCTGGCGCAGCTGGAGCTGGAATCGTTCCTGCGAGTCTCCGGCGGCAAGGGCCTGCACGTGGTCGTGCCGCTCAACCCAGGGTGCGATTGGGACCTGACCAAGCGTTTTGCGAAGGGTTTCGCCGATGCATTGGCACAGTCCGAACCGCAGCGGTTCCTGGCAACCGCCACCAAGAGCCTGCGCAACAAGCGGATCTTCGTCGACTATCTGCGCAATGGGCGCGGTGCAACGGCGGTCGCGTCCTATTCGTTGCGCGCCCGGCCGGGCGCACCGGTGGCACTGCCGATCGCCTGGGGTGATCTGGCGAAACTCAAGCGCGCCGACGCCTTCACGATCAAGGACGTGCCCGCAAAGCTCAGACGTCGCCGCAAGGACCCTTGGGCCGGCATCGCGGAAGTGAAGCAGAATCTCGCCCGATGGGCCCAGGCAGACCCGTAGGCCAGGCCCGTGCTGCGTACCGTCTGTCAGCCCGAACCCAACTGATTCGCAGAATACACAGGGCCGGAACATATCGTCGGCGCGGTTGGCCTATGCTTGCGGTACGGAATCTGGGGGGATTCGCTACAGGAGCAGCCAATGCCGATCAGGGCAGTCGCATACATAAGTGAAGCGGGCCCGGCCGTTGCGGGTGATCCTTTGGGCCTGCGCAGCGGGAAGCTGGACGACCTGGTCGATGATGCCGCGCGCTTCAACCGGAATGCCGGCGTTACCGGCGTACTGCTGTTCGATGGCGCCCGCTTCCTGCAGTACATGGAGGGACCCGAAGATGGCCTGAATGTGGCGTACTCGCGGGTACTCGGTGCTACAAGCCACACGGGACTGATCGAACTGCAGCGCGGCAGGGTAGGCAACCGGCGTCTCCCGTTCTGGCCGATGCGCTGGCTGCCGACGCAACCCGAGCAGTTGAAGAGTCTTGCCCGCGCGGACTGGTCAGGGTTCGCCCAGCGGACCGGTGACGATGCGCCAACCGAGACGGCGATGGATGTCCTGGCCAGGTTGGTGGAACCCTATGCCGTCGCGGCGTGATTGATCGGCCTAGCGGCCCCCATAGCGCGCCGCCCAGGGCATCTCGCCGCTGCACGAATCGAGGTGCCCGGTGCGCATCACGCAGTACAGGCGGGCATCCGGGTCCGCACTGGCAGCGATGTAGTCCAGCGCCTCGGCGAGCATGCGGATGAACTGCGGCTCGGGATAGAACGCCGCCCAGGTGGGCAGCATTTCCTCCAGTTGCGCGATCATCAGGTCGATTTCCAGGTGCGTGCTCACTGCCTGGCCCTCCATGCAGCCACGTTAGCAATCACGCTGCAAGCAGAGGGTCGCGGTTCGCACAGGCGACGCTGGCATCGTGTCCATGCGGCACTCACCCCGTCTTGATCCTCACCGCGGCAGTGCCACGCACGTGAGCATTTCCTGCACGGGCACGCCACCGTCGTTTCACCCGGCAGGGCGTATCAGGGAAGGCTCTCCATTGAACCTGCAAGGATCCTTTTCATGGCCGACCCGTCCCCGCGCGCCAGCTTATGGTCAGCTGATTCCGATCCGCACGGCTTCCGCCCGCTCGCCGGGACCACGCGCGCGGACGTGCTCGTGGTCGGTGCAGGCATGACGGGCCTGTTGACCGCCGCCCGCTTGGCCGACAGCGGCCTGGATGTGGTGGTGGTGGATGCCGGCCCGATCGGCGGACGCAACACGGTGATGTCAACCGGCAATCTTTACGCTCCCGTGTCCCGGCTGGCAGACCTGATCGCGCGTTGGGGCGGTGACACGGCACGTCGTGTGGTGCAGTGGCGGCAACACGCGGTGCGTTCCATCGAAACACTGGTCCACCGCTACGATCTGCACTGTGGCTTCGAGCGCGTGGCCATGCAGTACGGCGTGCAGGAGCGTTCGCGCGAGGCCACGGCGCAGTCCGAACGCGAGCTGCAGGCCTACCAACGCGTTGGCCTGCATTGCGAGCACCGCCAATCCGGGCTGCCGTTCACCTTGGCCCACGCTTTCCGCGTTCCCGACCAGGCGCAGTTGCATCCGGCGGCGTTCTGCAGGGAACTGGCCCGTCATCTGGTGGGCCGCGTGCGCATCCACGACTGGACCCGGATCACCCGCATCGAGGCTTCAGCCGGAATGGCGACGGCCCCTGGTGCCCGCATTCATGCCAGGCACTTTGTGCTGGCCACCCACTCGCCAGCAGGATTCAACCTGGTGCAGGCCGAAATGGAGGTGTACCGCGAATACGGCGTAGCGGTACCGGTGGCCAATCCGCCAGCGGCAGGCATTCACTGGATCGCCGACCGTCACCGCTCGCTGCGCGGGGTGCATGGCGCTGATGGCCGCGACTGGCTGGTGCTGGTCGGGGAGACACATCGCACTGGCGAAACCCCGGCGATGGATCCGGCCCAGCATCTGGTCGCCGACGCGCGTCGCAACTTCAGCGTGCAGGGCGAGCCGCTGTGCTGGTCCGCGCAGCAGTTCCGGGCCGCGGATCAGCTGCCCTACATCGGCAGCAGCGCGCACGACAATGTATGGGTCGCTACCGGCTATGGGCCGGACGGATTGACCTGGGCGGGCGTGGCCGCGCGCGCGATCACGGAGGGAATCACGGGAACGACCAGCGAGATCGAGCAGCTGCTCAGCCCCATGCGCTTTACTCCGCTGCGCTCGGCTGCAGGCTGGGCCCGCACCAACGCCACGGTTGCGCGGCACATGGTGGGCGATCGCCTTGGAACCGCGTCGTCGCGCGCTCCCAGCGAGCTGGGCCGCGGGTGCGGTGCGCTGCTGGACGTGGGCGGAGAGCGCACCGCGATCTACCGCGATGATGATGGCCAGCTGCACGCAATGTCGGCGCTGTGCCCGCACCTCAAGTGCGTCGTCCAATGGAATGGCCATGAACGCACATGGGACTGCCCGTGCCACGGCAGCCGCTTTTCCGCCACCGGGGCCCTGCTGGAGGGCCCCGCCAGGCAGGGCCTCACACCGGCGGCGCTGTAGGCCGCCGCCGCAGCGGTGACCTCAGGCTTCGGCGGTTGCATCCGCTTCGCAGGGCATGCAGCGCTCCTTCTTGGACTTGATGTCTGCAGCGGTCTTCGCCAGTGCCTCGTAGCGCTGGCGTATCTCTTCAAGATGGGCCGGCTCCATCGATTCCAGGTTCAGCAGCTCCTGGTTGGCGTCCTTGCTGACCCGGATCAGCTCATCCAGCTTGATGTGCAGCGCAGCGGTGTCAGCGTTCTGGGTATGCTGGATCAGGAATACCATCAGGAACGTCACGATGGTGGTGCCCGTGTTGACCACCAGCTGCCAGGTGTCATTGAAGTGGAAGGCCGGCCCGCTGGCGGCCCAGGCGATGATCACCCCCAGTGCCGCGACGAACGCCCCAAGACTGCCGGACAACCGCGCCGTGGCCGCCGCGACGCGCGCAAAGCCGCGCCGGATCACTGCTCACCTCCGCCGGCCTCCTTATCCGTCCGGCGGTCTGGCAGTTTGACCCGCTCACCCAGACGCGCGGCCTGCTCGTCGGGCGTCGGGGCTGCGACGAAGGGCGAGATCGGGTCACTGGCCGGGAACGTCTCCTGCAACGCCTCGTCATGATTGCGATGGTTATGCAGCTTGGCCTGAAGCGGGCTGACCGGATCGGTGCGCTGTGCTTCCGGGTCCGGGTGGGGCAGGTCTTTCTGATCGCGTTGCATGGTGAATCTCCAGGTTGGGTCCCACTGCCGTAGTGGCGGGCCCAGCATAGGAGCCGCACTGTGAGCGGCTGCATCAAGGGTGCGGCAACGTGGCGTCAAGCCTTCAGCCAATGCAGGTTAACAATCAGCCGTATAGCGCGGTTGGCGTCGGCCACCTGGTGTTCCGACGCTGCACGCAATCAACATCCCCTCACTCCATTCACCCTGCAGCAGCGACAATAGCCGCCCGTGTGCGCATGCATGTATTCCACTCATTGGTAGCAGGATCGCGAAGATGTCCAACACCCCCTTTGGCGAGTCGTCATGCGCTGCCGCAGCCAGCGGCTGCATCGAGGTCCGCGGCGCACGCGAGCACAACCTGAAGAACGTCGACGTCTCCATTCCGCGCAATGCGCTGGTGGTGTTCTCCGGGGTATCGGGTTCGGGCAAATCCTCGCTGGCGTTCGGCACGGTCTTCGCCGAGGCCCAGCGGCGCTACTTCGAATCCGTCGCACCGTATGCGCGCCGCCTGATCGACCAAGCGGGCGTGCCCGACGTGGATGCCATCGACGGCCTGCCGCCGGCGGTGGCCCTGCAGCAGCAGCGCGGTGCCAGCAACGCACGTTCATCGGTGGGCAGCGTGACCACGCTGTCCAGCCTGGTACGCATGATGTATTCGCGTGCAGGCGCGTACCCGGCCCACCAGCCCATGCTGTACGCCGAGGACTTCTCGCCCAATACGCCGCAGGGGGCCTGCAGCACCTGCCATGGGTTGGGCCACGTCTACGAAGTGACCGAAGCGCTGATGGTGCCGGACCCGTCGCTGAGCATCCGCGAGCGCGCCATCGCCTCCTGGCCGCCGGCCTGGCATGGCCAGAACCTGCGCGACATCCTGGTCACCCTGGGCTACGACATCGACGTGCCGTGGAAGAAGCTGCCGAAGAAGGACCGGGAGTGGATCCTGTTCACCGAGGACACGCCGACCGTGCCCGTCTATGCCGGCTTCACGCCTGCCGAGACGCGTGCCGCACTCAAGCGCAAGCTGGAGCCCAGTTACATGGGCACCTACACCGGCGCCCGCCGCTACGTGCTGCACACCTTCGCCAACACCCAGAGCGCGCTGATGCGCAAGCGTGTCTCGCGCTACATGGAAGGCAAGCTGTGCCCCGCCTGCAAGGGCAAGCGACTGAAGCCCGAAGCGCTTTCGGTCACCTTCGCCGGCGTGGACATCGGCGAGTTCATGCGGCTGCCGCTGGATCAACTGGCCGGGCTGCTCGAGCCCATCGCGCAGGGCGACTTCAGTGCACACAGCCACGGCGCACGCACCCGCAGGAGTGCGACGCCCCGCGATCGCGCCAAGCGGGCAGCCACTGGCCGTGCGACCCACGAGGGCGCGCCCGATGTGCGGCTGACCTCGGCCCTGTCGGAGGAGAAACGCCTGGCCGCGCAGCGACTGGCGGGTGGGGTCATGGCGCGGGTACGGCAGCTGCGCGAGCTGGGCCTGGGGTATCTCTCGCTGGATCGCGCCACGCCCACGCTGTCGGCCGGCGAACTGCAGCGCCTGCGGCTGGCCACACAGCTCAGCTCGTTGCTGTTTGGTGTGCTGTACGTGCTCGATGAGCCCTCGGCCGGCCTGCATCCGGCCGACAGCCAGGCGCTGTACGACGCGCTGGACCGGCTGCGCGATGGCGGCAACTCGGTGTTCGTCGTTGAACACGATCTGGACCTGATGCGACGTGCACAGTGGCTGGTGGACGTGGGACCGCAAGCGGGCGAGCACGGCGGGCGCGTTCTCTACAGTGGCGAGCCCGACGGCCTGCGCCGCATCGAGGACTCGCGCACCGCGCGGTACCTGTTCGACCAGGTGCCTGCGCCTGCCAGCCGGCAACGCAGCGCCGACCGCTGGCTGGAGCTGAAGGGCATCCACCGCCACAACCTGCAGGGCGTGGACGCGCAGCTGCCGCTGGGAGTGCTGACCGCAGTGACCGGCATTTCCGGATCGGGCAAGTCCAGCCTGATGGCGCAGGCGCTGCCCGAGCTGATGCTGCTGCACCTGGGGCACGAGCCCGTAGACGACAGCGCCGACAGCACGCCCGAGGACGGGCCAACCGTGATCGAAGCGACGCGGGGCCAGCTTGCCGGAGCCGTGGACGCCATCCAGCGCGTGGTGCAGGTGGACCAGAAACCGATCGGCCGCACGCCACGCTCCAACCTGGCCACCTATACCGGCCTGTTCGATCACGTGCGCAAGCTGTTCGCTGCGACCCCCGACGCGCGACGCCGCCGCTTTGACGCCGGCCGCTTTTCGTTCAACGTGGCCAAGGGCCGGTGCGAGACCTGCGAAGGCGAGGGTTTCGTAAGCGTCGAACTGCTGTTCATGCCCAGTGTCTATGCGCCATGCCCCGCCTGCCATGGCGCCCGCTACAACGAGGCCACGCTGAAGGTGTTGTGGAACGGCCGCAACATTGCCGAAGTCCTGCAGATGACGGTCGACCAGGCACAGACATTTTTCGCCGGTGAGGAAGCCATCGCGCGGCCGCTGCAGCTGCTGCACGAGATCGGCCTGGGCTATCTCAGGCTCGGCCAGCCGGCCACGGAGCTTTCAGGGGGCGAGGCGCAGCGCATCAAGCTGGCGACCGAGCTGCAGCGCAGCCAACGCGGCCGCACGCTCTACGTACTGGACGAACCCACCACCGGCCTGCATGCATTGGACGCAGACAGGCTGCTGGTGCAGTTGCAGCGGCTGGTGGACACGGGAAACACCGTGGTGATGATCGAGCACGACATGCGGTCTGTCGCACAGGCCGACTGGGTGATTGACGTCGGCCCGGGCGCAGGCGGCGCAGGTGGAACCATCGTGGCGAAGGGTACGCCACGCCAGGTGGCCCGCGCCAAGGGCAGCAGGACGGCGCCGTTCCTCGCCAGGGAACTGGCGCTGTAGCGACGTCATCCCCGGCTATCGCACTCCACCACGCCGGGCATCTGCAAGCCGTTCGCCGATCAGGCGCCGCTCACATAGCGCGGCGCCGGCTGCGCACGCGAAAGGCCCGGTGCCATTGCCTTGCGTGCCTGCTCGAAGGCGTCCCACTCAGCGATGTCCGGAAGCGCGGGAATGGTCACAAGTTCACCCTGCGCCAGCCCGGCCAGGGACGCGTCCACCATGTCTTCGGCGCTCATCACGATGCCCTGTGGCAGGTGCTCCACCGGCAGGCCGGAAAGGTGCCAGAAGTCGGTTGCGGTGGCGCCCGGCAGGACGACCTGGACACGCACGCCCTTGTCGGCCAGCTCATGGTGGAGCGACTGCGAGAACGCCAGCACGAACGCCTTGCTTCCCGCGTAGACCCCGTTGAGCAGCTCCGGTGCCAGCGCGACGATGGAGGCGATGTTGATGATCGTGCCCCGGCCACGTGCCACAAACACCGGCGCTGCAGCATAGGCCAGGCGCATCGCGGCGTTCACGTTGAGCGTGATCATGCGCTCCATCTCGCCGATATCCGACTGCAGCAGGGGCGCCGTAGCGCCGATACCGGCATTGTTGACCAGCACCTGGATATCCGCTCGGCCTTGAATGACCTTTTCAACTTCGGCACGCCCGTCGGAGGTGGTCAGGTCCGCGGCGACGATGTCCACCGTGCGGCCGGTGCTGCGGGCCAGCGCTTCGGCCAGTTGGCGCAGGCGGTCGGCGCGTCGCGCGACCAGGATCAGGTCATGGCCGGCGTGGGCCAGGCGATCAGCATAGATCGCCCCGATGCCGGACGATGCGCCAGTGATGAGTGCGGTGCCGTGATGGGTAGGGTCGTTCACAGAGGTCAGTCCGAACCGGCGAACGTCGCCGGGGTCAGGGGAAATCTAGGCCGGCTTGTACGTGTCGTAAATGTCGTATATACCTCGTTTACGGCCACCCCTGAAAAACCGTCATGCTCAGTGTTGGATTTGTCCTGCCCGCCGGATTCCAGACCATGGCGATCGCCGCGGCGTCCGCCTTCGAACTGGCCAATGCCACCGAAGGCGCGCGCCTTTACGATCTGCACATGCTGTCCGAACAGGGCGGGCTGGTGCCCAGCTCGCTTGGCATGGCCATGCAGACAGCGCCGCTTGCGCAGCAGCCGCTGGATACCATGATCGTGGCCGGCCTGCTGGAGCCAGCCCCGTCCAGCGGCGCGCTGATCGATCCGATCCGTCACGCGGCCGCACGCACGCGCAGGACCGCGTCGGTGTGCACCGGCGCGTTCCTTCTCGGCGAAGCGGGGTTGCTGGACGGGCGCCGCGCCACTACGCACTGGTTCCACGCACGTGCGCTCAGGCAGCGCTTTCCCGCCGCGCAGGTGGAGGAAGACCGCATCTTCATCACCGATGGCCCGATCTGGACCTCCGCCGGCATGAGCGCGGGGCTGGACCTGGCGCTTGGCATGATCGAGCAGGACTTCGGTGCGGATCTGTGCAGGGCGGTGGCCCGGAAGCTGGTGATCTACCATCGGCGCGGAGGCGGGCAGTCCCAGCATTCGGTGCTGCTCGAGCTGGATGCCCGGTCTGATCGCATCCAGAACGCGCTGACCTTTGCACGCCGCAATCTGCGCGCCACCTTGTCGGTTGAAGAACTGGCGCAGGCCGCGCATCTGAGCACCCGCCAGTTCAGTCGCGCGTTCCGCGAGGAAACCGGGCAATCCCCCGCCAAGGCAGTGGAGGGCCTGCGGGTGGAGGCCGCTCGCGTGTTGATCGAGCAGAGCCGCTACACGATGGATGAAGTGGCGACTGAAACGGGCTTCGGTGATACCGAACGCATGCGACGTGCCTTCCTGCGCGCCTTCGGCCAGCCGCCGCAATCGCTGCGGCGCAACGCACGGGGCGGGGCGGACTGAGTGTTCATGGCTGGATTCATGGGATGATGCACCACTGCGCCCGACTGCCACTACATGCACACACTGACCGATCCCCACCTGCTGAATGACATCGCTAAGATCGGCCGTATTGAAGCAGTGCCGCGCATCCTTGAAACTGTCGCCCATATCACAGGCTCAAGATTCACCGCGATTGCCAGGGTGACAGAAACCACGTGGACCGCCTGCGCCACCCTGGACACCTTGGGGTTCGGGCTCGTTCCGGGCGGGCAGCTGGTCCTCGAAACCACCCTATGTGACGAGATCAGGCAGTCATCGACCTCCGTGGTGTTCGCGCACGCCAGTGCACATCCGCTGTATTCCAAACACCATACGCCCAGGATCTATGGGCTGGAGAGTTACGCCTCCGTGCCGATCCATCGGCCGGATGGCAGTTTCTTCGGCACCCTGTGTGCCATTGATTCGTCGCCGGGCAACTTCGATGAGGCGCATGTCCAACGATCCATGGAGCTGCTTGCCGACCTCGTTGGCAACTACCTCGACAAAGAGGATCAGCTGCTGGAGGCAGAGACAGCCCTTTCAACGGCACAGCGTGTTTCCGATCTGCGCGATCAGTTCATCGCGGTGCTGGGCCATGACCTCCGCAGCCCGCTGCAGGCCATCAGCGTGGCCGCCGATTCACTGGAACTTGAGGCAACATCCGAGCGCCAGCAGCGGATGCTCGCGCACATCGCCGCCAGCGTCACCCGGATGGATGGCCTCATCGGTGATGTTCTTGATTTCGCCAGGGGGCGGCTGGGAGGAGGCATTCCGGTCTCGCTCCAGGAAAGCCACACCTTGCAGGCGGCGCTTGAACAGGTTGCAGAAGAAGTGGCGATCGCTACCGGTCGGCAGGACATCAACGTCCAGATGCGGATCGAAGGTGGCGTGGTCTGCGACACCGGCAGGCTGTCGCAGCTGCTGGCCAACCTGCTGACCAACGCAGCCCAGCACGGCGAGCGCTCCGCCCCAGTCACGCTGAGGGTTCAGGCCGCATCCCATCGCCTCACGCTGGATGTGCATAACGCCGGCTGCATTGCGCCTGAGCGGCTAGGGACGATTTTCAGCCCGTTTTCGCGTGAGCAGGGCGAGCTGCCCAGGCCAGGGCTTGGCCTGGGCATCTACATTGCATCGGAAATTGCCAAGTCCCACGGCGGAACACTGGACGTGCAGTCGAGTGAGAGCGACGGCACCGTGTTCACATTCCAGATGCCGACCGCGGCGCGTCCATGAAGGTGGGCGCCAGGCAACAGAAGGGCTCCGGCACCGCGCCGGAGCCCTGGCCACTCACTTTTCCTGCAGGAACGTCAGCAGGTCCTGGTTGACCTTGTCCTTGTGGGTGTCGGTCAGGCCATGCGGCGCACCCGGGTAGACAATCAGCCTGGCGCCCTTGATCAGTTTCGCTGACTGGCGGCCAGAGATATCGATCGGCACGATCTGGTCGTCGTCACCGTGGATCACCAGGGTGGGGACATCGAACTTCTTCAGGTCGGCGCGGAAATCGGTGGCCGAGAACGCGGCGATCGAATCGTAGGTGTTCTTGTGGCCGCCCTGCATGCCCTGCGCCCACCACGCATCGATCAGCCCCTGCGACACCTTCGCACCGGGGCGGTTGAAGCCATAGAACGGGCCCGACGGAATGTCCCGATACAGCTGCGCGCGGTTATCCATCTGCGCCTTGCGGATGCCATCGAACACTTCGATCGGCAGGCCGTTGGGGTTGTCGGCGGTCTTCAGCATGAACGGCGGCACCGAGCTGATCAGCACGGCCTTCTTGACCCGGCCGGTGCCATGCCGGCCGATGTAGCGCGCCACTTCGCCACCACCGGTGGAGAAGCCCACCAGGGTCACATCGTGCAGGTCCAGTGTGTTGATCACCGTGGCCAGGTCATCGGCGTAGTGATCCATGTCGTTGCCGTCCCACGGCTGGCTGGAGCGCCCGTGGCCGCGACGGTCATGCGCGATGACGCGGTAGCCGTGGTTGGCCAGGAAGATCATCTGCGACTCCCAGCTGTCCGAATTCAACGGCCAGCCATGGCTGAAGGTCACGACCGGGCCGTCCTTCGGGCCCCAGTCCTTGTAGTACAGCTGCACGCCGTCGGCGGTGGTGATGTAGCTGGCAGTGCGCGCGATGGCGGTGACCGGAGCCGGCTTGGCCGGTTCGGCGGCCTGCGCGGACAGGCCGGCCTGGACCGAGAGGGCGAGGGCGGCAACGGCCAGGGTACGGGCGAAGGTGTTCATGCGGAAACTCTCATGGGTGGGTGGTGAGACGTACTTTGCGCCTGCAATCAGGCGTCCGGGTGATGAAGTGTCCGGATTTCTTGATAGATCGTCTTGCATGGATGTGCGCACACCAATCGCTCGCGATCGCCTGTTGACAGAGTAGAACGAGCGTTCTACCTTGCAGCCATGAGCAAGCTCACCACCGACACCCAACAGAAGATCCTGGCCACGGCCGAGGCGCTGATCTACCAGAACGGGATCCACGCCACCGGCATGGACCTGCTGGTGAAGACCTCGGGCGTGGCGCGGAAGAGCATCTACCGCCACTTCGAGAACAAGGACGACGTGGCCGCCGCTGCATTGAAGGCGCGCGACGTGCGTTGGCTGGCCTGGTTCCGGCAGGAGTGTGAGAAGGCGGATACCCCGGAAGCACGGATCCTCGGCATGTTCACCGTGCTCAAGAACTGGTTCCAGTCCGAGGGCTATCGCGGGTGTGCGTTCATCAATACCGCGGGCGAGGTCGGCGATCCTACCGATCCGATCAGGCAGATCGCGCGTGATCACAAACAGAAGCTGCTCGATTACACGCTGGAACTTACCGGGCAACTGGATGTTGAGCAGCCGGCGGACCTGGCCCGTCAGCTGCTGATCCTGATGGAAGGCGCCATCACCCTGTCGCGTGTGATGGGTGATTACAGCGCCGCAGACACCGCGAAGGATGTCGCGAAGCTGTTGTTGGAACAGGCCAAGCGTTAGCGTCTGGGTACGCCAGATCCTTTGAAGCAACCCGTATATCCATTTCGATTGGAGGTCTCCCCGTGTCCGCAGAACAGCCCCGTCCGCCGCTTCCTCCGTTCACCCTTGAATCGGCCATGCAGAAGGTGCGTCTTGCCGAGGATGGCTGGAATTCCCGCGATGCCGACAAGGTGTCGCTTGCCTATTCGCTCGACACCCAGTGGCGTAACCGTGCCGAATTCACCAACGGCCGGGAGGAAGCCCGGCAGTTCCTGGCACGCAAATGGAACAAGGAACTCGAGTACCGCCTGATCAAGGAGCTCTGGGCTTTTACCGAAAACCGCATTGCGGTCCGCTATGCCTACGAATGGCACGACGACTCCGGCAACTGGTTCCGTTCCTATGGCAACGAAAACTGGGAATTCGGAGAGGATGGCCTGATGCAGCGCCGCTTCTCGTGCATCAACGACCTGCCGATCAAGGAAAGCGACCGCAAGTTCCATTGGCCGTTGGGGCTTCGCCCGGACGATCATCCGGGGTTGTCGGAACTGGGTATGTGATTCCCGCTGAGGCGCCTTCCGAAGCGCGCTCAGGCACGAGGGGGCGGCCGGCATCTGCGCCGGCCGGGGCAGGGGCGCAATGGACATGCAGGCAAGGGGCGGAGTCGATCCGCCGGCAACGACCGATTCGCAGGAACTGACATTCCACTGGCTCTATCAGCGGGTGCAGGGGCTGGTTGAGCACAGCATCTATCCGAAGGCGGGCAGGGTGGAGACGTGGGCGTTTCGCATCGGCATGGGTGCGGCGATCGTCGGCATTCTCACTGGCCAGCTTCCGGATCGATGGCTGCCTGTCGGCGCAGTGCTGCAGGTGGTTGTTGCCTGCCTGGCAATCGAAATTGGAGGGTTCATTGCCGGGGGCGTCCTGGCCGCCCGCAGGGGCATTCGCCAGTTCAGCCAGCCTCGGCTCTCGCACGCGCGGGAGATGGATGGCGATTTCGCGCACTGGCAAGCGGTGGTGACCGAGCTTCGCGGATTTCCGCGCGTCCAGCGCGAGCGGCGCCTCAAGTACGTCAGTCACCTGCGCACAAACATGATTGAGCGCATGGGCATGATGTATGGCGGGCTGCAGCGGCTTGGACCATTCCCGCTGTTGATTGCCCTCTACCTGCAGTTCCGCGGATGGAAATGGGGCGACTGGGCGGGCGCTTTCGATGTTGGATTGCTAGGCGCACTGCTTATCTTCGCCATGGTGCTGCTGTACCTGCTGGGCTGGATGCTGATCGGCCTTCGCACCAGGCTGGATACCTACGTGGCATTGTTGGAGGGCTCTATCCACGAGCCCGAACCCTCGAAGCCAGCGCCGTGAGGGATAAACAGAACTGTGAGCCATCCAGTGAAGCATACGCATGGCTCAAGAGTGCCGCGCTGAAGAGTAAAAGTCGCGGTTGCCTGCATTGGTCGGATCGTACATGTCGCCGACTTCACAGGCCTGTACCCCGCAGATGGGCATAGTGCCCCTTGGGTAGTGTGAGCGCGTCCATCCAGCCACGGGATTTTCCCGAACGCCAGGAGGTCACTGTGCCAAGTTGTGATGAAGGAATGAAGTTGACGCGTCGCCAGGTGATCGCCGGCGGCGTCACGACCGTGGCAATGTCCGCCGCACCGGGGGCGTCATCGCTCGCCGCCGAACTGGCGACGCCCCCGCCGCCCAGGCCGCCGGTCATCAGCACGGTGGCGTTGACCGTCAACGGCAAGCGGCGGGAGCTTGAGCTCGACACGCGGACTACGCTGCTCGATGCCCTGCGCGAACATCTGAAGCTGACCGGGACCAAGAAGGGCTGCGATCACGGTCAATGCGGTGCCTGTACCGTGCTGGTCAACGGTGAGCGCATCAATGCCTGCCTCAGCCTGGCGGTGCAGCACCAGGGCGATGCCATCACCACCATCGAAGGACTCGGAACCCCCGATGACCTGCATCCGATGCAGGCCGCCTTCATCAAGCATGACGGCTACCAGTGCGGGTACTGCACGCCGGGGCAGATCTGCTCGGCGGTGGCGGTACTGGACGAGATCAAGCGGGGTGTCCCCAGTCATGTGCAGGCAGACGTCAGCGCACGGCCCCGGGCCACCAACATGGAGATGCGCGAACGCATGAGCGGCAACCTCTGCCGCTGCGGGGCCTATTCCAATATTGCCGAGGCGATGGAAGAGGTTGCAGGCGTGACCCCTGCAGGGAGGCGCGCATGAGGGCCTTCAGTTACGAACGCGCCAAATCCCCGGCCGAGGCCGCCAAGGCCGTCGCCGGTATCGAGGGCGCGAAGTTCCTGGCCGGAGGGACCAACCTGCTCGACCTGATGAAGCTGGAGGTCGAGACGCCAGCGCACCTGGTCGATGTGCAGGACATCGGCCTGGACAGGATCGAACCCACCGACGAGGGCGGCCTGCGCATCGGCACGTTGGTCACCAATACCGCGCTGGCCTCGCATGAGCGCGTGCGCCGCGACTACGCGGTGCTGACCCGCGCGATCGTGGCAGGCGCCTCCGGGCAGCTGCGCAACAAAGCCACCACCGGCGGCAACCTGCTGCAGCGCACGCGCTGCCCGTATTTCTACGATCCCCATCTGCCCTGCAACAAGCGCCTGCCCGGGTCGGGCTGCGGCGCACTCGAGGGGTTCTCCCGGCAGATGGGCGTGATCGGCACATCGGACAGCTGCATCGCGACCTATCCGGGCGACATGGCGGTGGCCCTGCGGGTGCTGGACGCCTCGATCCAGACCGTCAGCGGTGACGGCAGTACGCGCAGCATCCCGATTGCCGATTTCCATCGTTCCCCCGGCGACAGGCCGCAGCAGGACAACGTGCTGCAGCGCGGTGAGCTGATCACCCACGTCACGCTGCCGAAGCCCCTGGGCGGTCGGCACGTGTACCACAAGGTACGTGACCGCGCGTCCTATGCGTTCGCACTGGTGTCCGTCGCCGCGGTCGTGCAACGAGACGGCTCGGCGCGGTTCGCCTTCGGTGGGGTTGCGCCGAAGCCGTGGCGCGTCGAGGCAGCCGAACCACTGCTGCGCGACGGCGTAAAGGCCGCGGCCCGGCAGGTGTTCGCCGGCGCCCGTCCGACGCGGGAGAATGCGTTCAAGATCGCTCTCGCCGAGCGCACCCTCGCAGCCGTGCTGGCGGAAGGAGAGCGCTGATGCCCCTTGAATTCAACGCCCCCGCCGGCGACAACCTGTTCGACAAGGCCAAGGTCGTCGGCAAGTCGACGCCGCGCATCGACGGTCCACGCAAGACCACCGGCACCGCCCCCTACGCCTACGAGCGCCATGACGTGGCGCCGAACCAGGCCTACGGTTACATCGTCGGTGCGGGCATCGGCAAGGGGCGCATCATTTCGATGGATGCCTCCCGCGCACGTGCCGCGCCCGGCGTACTGGCGGTCATCACCGCACCGGAAACCAAGCCGGTCGGCAAATCGAACTGGAACAACGCGCCGTTGTTCGGCGGACCCGAAGTGGCCCACTACCACCAGGCCATCGCCTGCGTGGTGGCAGAGACCTTCGAGCAGGCCCGCGCCGCCGCGGCGCTGATCCGCACCCGCTACGAGCGCAGCAAGGGCCGCTTCGATTTCCCGGCCCTGGCACCGTCCGCGCCGCTGGCAAAGGGGCGTGACGGCAAGCCCGACCGGCAGGCGCTGGGCGATTTCGACACCGCCTACGCGAGCGCCGCGGTCAAGCTCGACGAGACTTATCACACCTCCGACGAAAGTCATTCGATGATGGAGCCGCACGCCACCATCGCCGCCTGGGAGGGTGACACGCTCACGCTGTGGACGGCGAACCAGATGATCGACTGGGCCAGGCAGGGCATGGCGGCGATCCTCGGCATCGATCCTGCCAAGGTGCGCGTGGACTCGCCCTATATCGGCGGCGGCTTCGGCGGCAAGCTGTTCATCCGCGCCGACGCGGTGCTGGCCGCGTTGGCGGCCAAGCAGGTCGGGCGACCGGTGAAGATCGCGCTGCAACGCCCGTTGATGCCCAACAACACCACGCACCGGCACGCCACCCTCCAGCGCGTGCGGATCGGCTGCGGAAAGGATGGCCGGATCTCCGCCATCGCCCATGAGAACTGGTCGGGCAACATCAACGGCGAGGATGGCGAAAACGGTACCCTGCAGACGCCCAAGCTCTATGCGGGCGCCAACCGCCTGGTGGCCAACTACATCGCCACGCTCGACATGCCCGAAGGCAATGCGATGCGCGCACCGGGTGAAGCACCGGGCCACATGGCGCTGGAAGTGGCGATGGACGAAATGGCCGAGAAGCTGGGCCTCGATCCGATCGCGTTCCGCATCCTCAACGAGCCCGAGGTCGTGCCCGGCGATCCGTCCAAGAAATTCTCCGACCGCAACCTGGTGCGCTGCCTGCGCGAAGGCGCGGAGCGCTTCAACTGGAACAAGCGCAACGCCCGGCCGGCGCAGGTCAGGGAAGGGCATTGGCTGGTCGGCATGGGCGTGTCCGCGGGCTACCGCGGCGCACCGACAATGAAGTCGGCGGCGCGGGTCCGGCTTGACGGCCAGGGCGGGGTGGTTGTCGAGACCGACATGACCGACATCGGCACCGGCTCCTACACGATCATCGCGCAGACGGCAGCCGAGACCATGGGCGTGCCGCTGGACCAGGTCCAGGTCACCCTCGGTGACTCCCGTCATCCCGCCTCCGCCGGTTCCGGCGGCCAGTGGGGCGCGGCAAGCTCCACCGCGGGCGTGTACGCGGCGTGCGTCAGCCTGCGCCGCAAGGTGGGCGAGAAACTCGGCTTCGACGGCGACACCGCAAACTTCGCCAATGGCCGCATCCAGGCGGATGGGCGGACCATCACGCTGGCGGAGGCGGGAACCCTGTCGGCGGAGGACGGCATTGCCTTCGGCGACTTCAAACAAGGCTACGACGTCGGCACCTATGCAGGACATTTCTGCGAGGTCGCCGTGCATGCCTACACTGGAGAAACGCGCATTCGCCGCATGCTTGCCGTATGCGATGGCGGCCGGATCCTCAATCCGCTCTCCGCACGCAGCCAGGTCATCGGCGGGATGGTGATGGGTGCGGGCGCGACCCTGATGGAGGAGCTGGTGGTCGACAAACGGCTTGGTTTGTTCATCAACCACGACCTGGCCGGCTACGAGGTTCCCGTGCACGCCGACATCCCGTACCAGGAGGTGGTCTTCCTCGACACGCTGGATCCGGTGATCTCGCCGATGAAGGCCAAGGGTGTGGGTGAACTGGGCATCTGCGGGGTTGGCGCCGCGATCGCCAATGCGATCTACAACGCAACCGGCGTGCGCGTGCGCAGCTATCCCATCACCCTGGACAAGCTGTTGCCCGGCTTGCCCGACATAGGCTGACGTTGCGCATGGACCGACCCGTAGCCTCGCCCACTCTGGAGGTCTCCGCCGCAGGCGGAGGGGAGCCCGGCGATCTTGCCGAGGACCTGTCCGCAGCGCCGGGCTTCCTCGCCGAAGGCAGCCCGCGCGGCGTACTCGAGACGGCCTTGACGCGCGTGCGCGCGGGGGAGCACGCCGTGCTCGCGCTGGTGCTGGAAACCGATGGCTCCACCTACGCCGGTGCCGGCGACATGGTGCTGTTCTGCAACGGCAGCCAGGTCGGCTGGCTGAGCGGCGGATGCCTGGAGCCCGAGCTCGCGCGACGCGCGGAGCAGGTGAGCGCGGCAGGGCGGGTCGACTGGATCGAGATCGACACCCGCAGTGACGACGACCTGTTGAGCGGGTCCGCGCTCGGCTGCCGCGGCCGGCTTCGGATTGCGCTGCTGCCGTTGCGTGCCATGGCCGGCATCGACGACGTTATCGAGGCTTGGTTGCGCGAGGGCGTGTCACTCCAGCGCGACCTTCGCACGTCGGGGCAGGTCGTTTTCCGTGCCGGCCATCGCGAGCAGGCGTGGCAGCTGCATCCGATGGAGGGTACACAGCCCTTTGGCGAGGGCGCGTGGCGTTTGCCGTTGCCCCGGCTTCCGCGGGCCCTGGTGTTGGGGGGCGGTCCCGAAACGCCCTTCCTGGTTCCGCTGCTGCGCGGCCTGGGGTGGCGGGTCAGCGTGGCCGAACGGCGAGCGCGCTGGGCCCCAGCCGGGCAGTGCGCGGATACGCATCTTCAGACCAGCCCGGCCGAGGCCCTTCATGGCGCCCCGTGCGACGCGGCACTGGTGATGCATCACGATTTCGAACTGGACCGGGAGGCGCTGGTGGCCCTGGCTGATACCAACGTCGCGTTCATTGGACTGCTGGGTCCGGGGCGAAGGCGCGAGGACCTGTTCAAGCTGCTGACACCGGATCAGCGCCACCGCCTTTCCCCGAGACTTCGATCACCGGTCGGCCTGAACATCGGCGGCCGAGGGCCAGAGGCGATTTCGCTCAGCATCGCCGCGCAGCTGCAGCAATGGCGAGGCGCGCACGGCAGGTGACTGACGCGCATGCGATCGTCGTGCTTGCTGCCGGCGGGAGCACCCGACTTGGCCAGCCCAAGCAGCTTCTGACCCGGCAGGGCGAGACCCTGGTACACCGCGTAGTGCGGCTAGCGCTGGAGCTCGCGCCAGCGCAGGTCCTGGTCGTGGTGGGCGCGAACGCACAGGCCGTGACATCCAGCGTTGCCGGGCTGGATGCCACTCCGGTAACCAATCACCACTGGGAGCGTGGCCTGGCGAGCAGTCTGCAGGTTGCCGGCGCACACCTGCTGCCCACGGTGACCGCGGTGATGATCGTGGCATGCGACCAGCCCGCAATCGAGCGCTCCAATCTGCAGGCGCTGCTTTCCGGTGCCCGCGCCGCAGCGTCAACGTGCGCGGGCACCCGCCACGGAAATGCGCTTGGCGTTCCCGCAGTCGTGCCGCGCGCCTGGTTCACCCCTGTCGGTGCATCCGGTGACCGCGGCTTCGGAGCGCGCCTGCGGCAACTTCCTGTCGATACAGTGCATGTCCTGCAGGCACCGGAACTCGGCCTGGATATCGATACGCCAGAAGATCTCGCGCGTGCGCGCGATGCGGGCTGGATCGATGCCGGGAGGTGACCTGCATGATCACTGGGCCAATGCCTGTCGCGCAGGTGACGAGCGGCAGGGCTGGAGCCCTAACCCTTGCTGCCCGAGCCCTGTAGAGTCGAGCCATGCTCGACTACGGCACGCCACATCGCGCCCCATCAGGCACATCACTAGCAAGAATCTGCAGCACACGATCCAACAGAACAGGCTCCGGCACGCCAGCCAGTACCTGCTCCAGGTAATCCAACGGCTCCAGCTGCCATTGAAGCAACGTACCAAGCTGCACAATGGCGGGCGCCCGCTGCTCCGCGTCCAGTGAGACCTGCAACAGCAGATTGGTGCGAGCGCCCCTCCAGCCACAGCACGGGTATGCCCCGGCAAAGAACCTGGAACTCGGCATCTCGGTGCCGCTCGACGAACTGGAAGCCCTGTCGTGGCCGAGAGTCCACGAACTGCATCGCCTGGCGGCGCAGTTGTGAGAATCGATCGTCGTTGATGCTTTGGAACGCGACAGGCGAGGGCGCCGGCGTCGCCGGCCACTGCGCCTGTGCCGCAACCACCACCACAAGACAGAGCGCGTTGGCCGCCCAGCGGCACCACGCCACTCACCCCTCCGGATGCAGTCGGGTACTGGCGTGTGCGGTAAGGCCGATTCCGGCCATGATCAGGCCCTCCATGACGCGAGGGCCAACATACTGCTCCAGCTCGCCGTTCTCGCGGGCGCGCTGTGCGGCCAGCAGGATCTCCAGCACCACCCGAAGGCCCGCCAGAGAGCAATCGGTATCTGCCAGGGCGATGCGTCGGCCGGGCATCTGATGGCGTTCCGGCCACGGCTGGCCATCGGAGGCGGCGCCCGAGCCGATGCTGTGCAGCAGGGCGATGAGGGTGTTCGGGTCCAGCGCAGGGCCATTCGCAGGCGTGTCGCGAATCGGGTGCGGGGCAGGGGAGTGGGGCTGGGTCATGGCTGGGCTCCTTGCGTGCATGCAGAAGCCGCCACCGATAAAGGTGGCGGACGGTGCGAGGTTCGAAACCCGGTGTTCGCTAAACCGGCAGGCACAAGGCCTCCACGCACCGCCCGCCATAGCCGGCCGACGGATTGCCAGCCGGCACCACACAGGGTGATGCCGGCTGGCAAGCGTTTACTTCAGCGAACTACCGGGGTTTCGAATCCCGGCCACCTGTTTCCGGTGGCACGGAGAGGAATACGCCCGGCTGTGCGCGATGCCAATGCAGTAAGGCCGATGCCGTCACCACATTCAACATTTTCAGAATCGTTGCATATGGCGCAACGGACCTGGAGCCTTGCGCCGCAAGGCTGTTGTCGATGTCGGCGGTGCACGCCTGACGAGTGTCGGCATCCGCCCGGCGGGGCCGTGAACGAGGCGGATGCGACAGGGTTGCCAAAGGCCGCCAGGCGTCAGTAGCCCTTCAACGCGACCTTGGTCCGTTCCAGCCATGCGGCATTGTGGCTGCGTGCGTGACGCGACCAGTGCTGGGCATCATCGATGATGCTGGCGAACAGGCTGCGGGCCTGCTCACGATCGTCGGGCTGCGGCTGTGCCATCAACCACTCGGCGTACAGGCAGCGGGCGGCGGCATCGTTTCCGCATTCCACGGCGCGCTCGAACGCGGTACGGGTGCCGGGCGCTTGGGCAGCCGCCAGTGCCTGCGCGTAAAGCAGGGTCTGTTCCGGCTTGCGGCGCCCATCCGGATGGCGGGCGAACAGGCCGTCCAGCGTCTCCGCCGCAAGCGCGGGCTGCCCGGAATCGAGGCGGGCACGGGCAAGGCCGGTCAGGATGTAGGGATCGTCGCCCAGCGGCGAGCTGGCCGCCTGCTCCAGCAGGGTTCTGGCTTCCTCGGCCTGGCCGGCATCCAGCAGCGTCATGCCCAGGCGAACCCGATTCTGCACGGTGGGCGTACGCGCCAGTTCGGCACGCGCGTTGCGCAGGTCCTGGCCCGGGTCCATGAGCTGCTTGGCGGAGCGGATTGCCTGCCGCGCGCCGCGCGAGTTGCGGGCTTCCGGGAAGTAGATCGCCAGGAAGTAGACGATGCTGCCTAGCAGTGGGAAGGAGAAGAGCAGGATGAGCCAATAGAGGCTCTGGCCCGAGCGGATGGCGTGCACCGCGAAGTAGATGGCCGCCAGTACGTGGAGTCCGATTCCGATATAGGGCATGTGTGCCGCCTCGTTCCTTGTGAGGGGTGGAACTATAGTGGGGGAGGGGTGGGGCGCCAATGGGCGGGGTGATCGGGCGTGACGCGTCACGTTAATAGGGTGGGTTCTGCAGGACGGAGCGCTGCATGCCACTATGTGGCGGGGCTGCATTGATGGAAGGGGATACATGGAACGTACGCAGAAGACGCTAACGATGGCTGATGTTGCTGGATGGGGTTCGGCGCTCGTCACGTTCGGGTTGATTCAAGGGGCCTTTTATCTGAAGGCGTATTGGGGCACTTCGGCCTGGATCCCTTTCAGTTTGTCGCCGTAAGCGAGCTTGCGCTGGCAGGGCTTGCGGGGATCGGCATGGTGTTGTTCTTCATACTGATTGCGCTGCTGCTTGGAGGGTGGGTCGAGGGGAAGGTGACAGCGACGCCGTCCCCAGCCAATCTGCTGATGTGGCTGACCCTGGCTCTTTGTCTTGTTGGAATGGGCGCCTTGCTTTGGTGGTCCAATGCCTGGCCAATTTTGATAGGTGTGGCGCTGACGGGCATATGTGCAATGGCAGTACGCCTGTCCCCAGTGTTGCCGGCCGCCGTGAAGAACTCGCCGTGGCTGGTCTATGCGCTCGTGATGATTGTCTATGTCCCGATCTCTTCAAACTGGCTTGGCTTCGAACGCGCCAAGGCGATTACTTCTGGCAGCAGCGAGTACACGGTCAATGTGACCATTGATGAGAAGGTGCAAGGTAGCCTGGGTTTGGTGGGGCGCTTGGGGGACAACTATGTGTTCTGGGACATGGCACAGAAGACTGCAGTTCTTGTGCCTGTGGGCGGCGTGAGAAGGCTGGTGATTGCGCAAAAAAACGTTTTGCCTGACAAGTCAGTCCAGTCGCGATAAGGGATGTTTATCGGGAGTAGAGGGGTGTGCACTTACGGGCGAGAGTGGCCATTTCGGACGCTTACGCTTCTTCTAGGAAGCACCTGCTATCCACCACCGTCCATGTCGGGAGCAGGGCTCTTCAGTTACACCCTTCTTGCCGAGCAGCATCCTTCCCCGAACTAAGGACCGCACCCAGTGCTTGAATAAACTCGCGAACTTCCGGCCGCGATCAACGAGACCAAGGTATAATTCTCTTCGCGGCTCACGACAATTCCATTGCTTTGTTGGAGATTGAATTGATGGATAAGATTTCGCTCAAGTTTGAAGAGGGCCTGTTGCTGCCGGGAACTTACATCATAAGCAAGGAAGACTTCATTGCGGAGTTCTGTAGCAGTCCCGAGAAGACCTTCGGCCATTATCAAGAGATGGCTCGCTCGAAATTCCTCAAGCCATTCCTGGATATTTACGAATGGGCCGAGGAGGCTGGGGCAACGTCAATTGTCGTCGGAGGGTCATTCGTATCGCGCAAAAATGATCCCAATGACCTGGATGTAGTGATCTTTTTCGCCACATCTTCGCAGGTCCCACACGGCCGGGAACGCTACGACATAGATGGCCTCATGCTCGATGTGCAACTTCTTGCGGAGGACCAGCCCGAGATCGCTAGTGCATACCTTGAATTACTGGGGACCACCCGATCCGGCGCTAGGCACGGCTTGGTCCAGGTAAAGATGCACAGCTCTGTGCAAACCTTCTACAGGCCTGAGCAGTCGTCACAGAGCCTTGAGATAGTCAAGGTTGCATACTTGGGCCGGCGCTGGTCGAAACAGCAGACAACGAAGGGGGTTATCGTACCGTTGCACGGGATTCGAACGCATGCGGACGGATGGCTACCACGCCTGTGTCTATCTGCGAGCACGTCAGGATGGGCTGTTGCTCCCTATGTGTACGGGTATCGATCTGCAAACGTCCTTCGCAATGAGGAGGAGAAGGCTGAAATCGTTGAGGGGTTTAGATCCTGGCTGATTGATGTCCGAAAGGAATATGAGGGTCCAATTTCCATCGTGGCGCACTCTTTCGGGAGCTACATAGTGGGTCGTTACCTGTCCAATGCCGGTGATATTTCGGAGAAATTCGAGTGCGTAATCCTGTGCGGTTCGATACTCACAACTAATTTCGATTGGGGTGATTTCATTGATCGAGGCATCGTAGGACGAGTCTTGAATACTATTTCAGAAGAAGATGAGTGGGTTAGGTATATTCCAGACGGCGGCATACGTTTTCTGGCGAAGGACGATCTGTTTGGCGCCGCCGGAAAATCTGGCTTCGTCAAGGAGCATCCTCAGCTGTGTCAAATTCGTAGCGCATTGCTGACTCATAACAATGTGTTTCGTGAGGACGTAGTGACCGCCCAATGGCTACCCTATCTGGAAGCATCGAAGGGAGCTCTAGAGCAAAAGGCCTTCCAGCTCTTGCTAGAAAGGCTTAAGTCCGAGACTATGTAACTGGCTGTCAATGTGCATAGGTTTGTTCATGCTGCACACAGCCTCTCGCCAAGGATCCTGGGCACCCGCAGGGAACTGTCGATCCTTCTTTGAGTGCATGGCCGTCAGACTTATTTGCTAGCTCGGCAACTGGATAGACCGCTTCTGGCCGAGTGCGGGCCTTGAGCAGGGACGGAGATTAGGAAGATTTATCGAGGGTAGGGGAGGGCTGTTCCCGCCCCGATGCGGAGGCTGTAAAGTAGCGGCGAGGCTACATCGAAGTGATTTCTGCTCTATACGGGCATTTAAATAACTGAATGTGCGACTGAGGTGGTCTCCCTCAAGGAAGAACAGCGAACGAGCGATCTATGGGCGGAACTAAGCCAGGCAGGAATGAACTTTGTCCGTGTGGAAGCGACAAGAAGTTCAAGCGCTGCCACGGCGGCCTCAATGTCAATTACGAAGAGATGATCTCGCGAGGTGCGGAGGAAGCCAAGCGCAGGGCTGAGATCAATCGGATACAGCAGCAGCGACAGCAAGGCCTAGGTCGCCCAATCATCGCCGACCAGACTGCCGGCAAGCGGATCGTCGCTGTGGGCCATCGCCTATTTCAAGGCGAATGGCCAACCTTTCATGACTTCCTCTATAGCTACATCCTTGACGTTCTGGGGCATGACTGGTTCGAAGCCCAGACGCAACTGGAACACAACGAACGTCACCCTGTCATTCAGTGGCATGAAAGGTTCCTGCTGGCGTCGAAAGCCGCCGACCTGGCGCCAGGCGAGACACGCCAGACGCTGATGACCGGCGCAATCAGCGCATTTCTAACGCTGGCGTATGACCTCTACATCCTAGAGCACAACAACGTCCAAACGCGCACCCCACAGCTGCGGAAGTTACTGATCGGTCGCTTGAAGTGCCAAGATCAGTTCATCGGGGTGCGTTATGAGATCCGTGTTGCGGCCATACTTTTGAGAGCGGGATTCGAGCTGGAATGGGAAGACGAAACCGATCGCCGAACCAAGCATGTGGAATACACAGCCACCTATCCGCGCACCGGCAAAGCTTTTGGCGTGGAGTGCAAGATCCGAAACCAGGACACTGCGAAGCAGGCGAACCAGCATCTTGGGAGGTTTGCTGGGCTGGTAAGTGATGCGCTGAAGAAGACAACCCCTCATGACCGTTTGATCTTCGTCGATCTGAACATGCACGCCTATCCCTATGTTCCGGGCGGACCACATGATTGGCGAACGATCGGCATCAACACGCTTCGAAGGTTCGAGGCACAACCAAAGGCGGCGACCCTGCCCCCCGCCGTGGTGTTCATCACCAACTATCCTGACCATCACCACCTTGATACTCAGGTTCCTGATGCTGGAGCCGCCATTGAGGGCTTCAAGATCGATGACTATCGGACCGGTGAGATCCTGACCCTGTCGCAGAAGATAGGGATGCGTGTACGTAATCCTGAGATCGAGGCACTCGTAGCATCGATCCAGGAACATATCGACCTGCCTTCCACGTTTGAGGGGGAAATTCCTGGGCTGCCGTCAAACCGCCTGCTCATCGGCCACCGATATCAGATGGACGATGGCGTGGTGGGCACGTTGAAAGACGCCTGTGTGATGAGCGACAACGGGGAGGTCGCGTTGATTATTGCTCGGGATGAAGGCGGACAAGCGATCTACACCAACCAGCTTTCGCCTGAGGAATTTGCTGCTTGGAAGCGCTATCCAGAGACGTTCTTCGGGCAGATCCGCCAAGGACCTGGCCCGATCAACGATCCTATTGAACTCTATGACAGATTGAAAGCTACTTACATCCACACCCCGAAAGAGAAGCTGCTTCAATTCATGGGAGAACACGGCGACCAATTTGCTGCACTCACGCAGCCGGAGCTGTTGGATGTCTATGTGCAAGGCATGGTGAACGCCGTGATGGAGCGGGCGGGGGCGCAAGAAGTCCCGGTGCATATCCAAAGGATGAAGCCGCCGCCGACTCGAACTATTTAGGAGATAACTCACCTAGGTATTGGACGAGCTCGTCGGTGGCCGGGTTGATGCCTACCAATGCGAAAGCGGCTTCAATCTCCGAACTTGGCAAGTGCGCCGCACCCATGCGCATAAACCTGTGGGCGCTCGCGGCGGTTCCGGTGGCGCTTGGCCTGTCTCAGGTGGCGTGGCCGGTACCACGTGGCCGGTGGGCCTTCTACGGCTACTACGTGGGCCATCTGGCTTGCCTTGGGCTTGTGGCGCTTATACTGCCGCCGTGAGCGCCAGCCATTTCCTTGGTGCTCAAGCATCAGGGGGATGCCATGTTCACAAGGATTGCAGCCGGATTGCTGCTGTGTGCACTCGCCGCGCCTGCGGTCGCCCAGCAGATTTACAAGTGCGTTACCAAGGCAGGGACCGAATACCAGTCAACGCCGTGCGCCAATGGTGAGGCGGCGAAGACGTGGGCCGTCGAGGTAGCGCCTCGATCTGAGGGCGTCATTGAGAATGAGCGTCGCCTCGACGCCATTCGACAGCAGAATTCAGCGTCTATCGCGCCTCGACCTGCACCAACGCGTCCTGTGTATCGAAATGGCGGTGGTGGCGGACGCCTCCACAGCATTTCCCAGTACAAGGACCCTGACGCATGCGAGGCCGCCAAGGCTGAGCGTGAGCGCGTTTTCCGCATGTACGGCTCCAACCGGCCCTACATGGTTGGTCGCCGCATGGATGATATGGTTTGGTCGGCCTGCAAATAGCCAACCACTGAAGAGCTCTTCGTATTGGAGAGTGAGAAATGAAAGACATAGACGAACGTCTCGAACACGCTGAGGATCGCGCCAAAGAATTCTTTGCCCGATTCAATCGGCAGAATGAGTACGCGATCCCGCTGCTCCAAGGTCATCTTTACGCCGAGGAGCAACTTGAAAGCATCGTTCTTTCAGTTTTCGATCATCCAGATTGCGTGATCGACGCAAGATTGAATTTTTGGACGAAGACGAAGCTCGCGATGGCGGTAGTCGGGGGAGACCCTCAGTTGTGGAAGGCTGTTGAGAAGCTAAATTCTGCTCGTAATGAGCTCGCCCATGGGAGAGACGCTGCACACCTGGAGCGTAAGATCGATTCTCTCATCGCAGCTATGCCGCTTAGACGCGTCGAGCAATTACTCAATGCTCAAACGAGACTCGATCGGATGAAGATCTCAGTAGCCCTCATTTGCGGCTCTCTCGCACGCATGGCGGACAACTGTCAGAGGACATGACTGGGGTGTAGGGGCGGGCGCCCCTACGGAAAACGCCTCATCCGCGCTGGCGAGGCCTCGGCCCCGATCCTGGTAGGACTGCCGCTGGTGGCTCGGCGTCAGGCCCACGCGACTGCAGCACGATTGTTCCCAAGTATTGAGCAATGGGAATCTGGCGCCGAGCGTGCAGCTTCCATCATCCGGCGCCATTCCTGCGCTTGGCAGGCGGTGAGCGACAGCCAGGCCAAATCTTCAGGAAGCAGCTCGCGGCCTTCAGGCGTGATCAGACGATCACCGAGGAAAGAAAAACCGGCCCAAGGGCCGGTCAGGTCAATACGGTGGCGCGGGTCGAACTCAATCATGCCGCGATCTCATCCTTGGCCGGGGACTGAGGACGCAGGCAAGAGTGTCTGCCGCACCGAAAACGCCCGGCCTCTAACGCATTGATTTTAGAAGATATGGATGGGGTGAGCTTAGCCTCTTCCTGGCAGCTTCCGTCCACCAAAGATGCCCGATATTTCCGGAAGTCCACCAAAGATGCCCGATATTCCCGGAAGTTCACCAAAGACGCCCGGCATTTCCAGAAGTACATAAATAACGCCCAACAGTTCCGGAAGCCCATAAAACACGCCCACGACTGCCGGGGGTTCATTAGAATTGCCAATTAGCCCACGCGGCGGCAAAGCCTCCCCTTGTGTTGCGTACTCGCATGAAGGCTACTGCCGTTCGCAGTCCGGCACGAGACAGTGCCGTTGCCCCAATGATGGCAAAAATTGCTAAGAACTGCCTGCCTTAGGATTTCTGCTGGATTCTAGCTGTTTTTCGAGGTGTCACCCAGGCGACCCGGACTTCTCTCAAGGAACGGGCGGAACCCTGAAGCTCGATGACCGGATACCCACCTGAAGGCAGTACATCCTTCGGATTCAGCTTGAACACCCTTGCAAGCGTCAACGCCAAGCCTTCCTCATAAGCGGTTGCCAGAACCCACACAAGCGCGTCGACCAAGGCGGATCTTCCCTTAATGCTGTCCAATACCGAAGCGACGATTACGGAAGGGGACCTATCCGGCTTGTCGTTCGCGATACCAAAGGCCGCAGCGGCCAGCTCCAGCGCTGTGCCGCACGCTAACGTTACCATCGGGTCGACAACCGAGAGATTGAGCCAAGTCGCGCCGCTGGCAGAAACACCATAGGGAGCTAGGAACGACTCGTGCCGCTCTACCTCAGTGGGTCCTTGGGTGTCGTAGTGCGTTGAGCGGAAGCTCAGGACAGATAGGCCTTCAAGTCCGACCCTGGCGCATGCCGCTGCAGTGGCCCGCGTCAAAGCATCGTAGGCCATCAATGGGAGCGGAGCGCACATGAGGCCCGAGTTGCCGCCAATCATTGCCCAGCCCCAGAACGCCCCTGGCTCCGGATCGTCAGCGGATGGCTGGAAAGCCTCATACCTTACGTGAGCATTGCCATCGTCCTGGTGGACGGGCGGCATAGGAGTCGTTCTATCAATCAGGCGCGCCAGAGCTGAAGGCCAGCTTTGCGCATCACTGGGGAAGTGAATCACTCGGCCTGCCCGCTGGCGTGATGCCCAATGAAGGTAGTCATCCACCCACTGCGACACTTCACGAGCGGGAAATTGCCTGACGTCCAGTAGCGCTGTGTGGGCGTCGATTGGCTGAAATCCACAAGTACAAGTCCCGAGACCACCGGAGTGGTCAAAACTGGTGCCCAGCGTCCTTCCGCATGCCTCGCAGTGGCTGATGAGCTTCTCGCCATGCCAAGGGCACGCAGAGATGGAAGGAAGGAGAAATAGTGAACAATGGTAGCCGTGAAGTGCGCATGCGGGGCACCGCATATATGGAAGCTCACTACCCGCGAGAAGTCGAAGTGATTGAACTGGAAGCCACGCGGCCGGATTCCATAGATTCTTCGTTGTGACGTCACGGACTTCGATGGCTGACGCAAAAGTATCCTGCACCCGGCCCGGCAGAAGCAAAGGGCGGAGCATGGAGCGCCCAGTCTTACGCCTCACCCCCATGATCATGAGTTGCTCACTTGTTGGCATGCCCAGTGCAACGATCCGCTGCAGCACGCCGTAGCCCGATATGTATGGATAGAACTCATGCTCTGCGCCGACAATCCGAGGCGTAGAAGGATTTACGGCGCGAGAGCTATTCATTGCTTCCCCCTACCTGGTTTGCCGTATTCTGTATCTTCTCAATGATGGCGATTGCCTTGTCGGACATCTTCTCGCGCATGCGAATGAACTCGGTTCGCAGGTACCCGACATGCACAAGCGCAGCACGGACGTCAGATGGAGTGAAGCGTTCGAAACTCTGCTGAAACCAAGCGTTCGTTAGCAGATTCCGCACGGTCGATGTGAAGGAGCACATCGGCCAGCCACTATGTTCGGGAAGTCCCACCTCCCTCCGGAGGGCGGACACAGCATCGCAAATCATCTCCGTTTCAGATTCCAGCCGCCATCCGCGATCAAATGCGTCGGTGGCGAAGTATCTAGAAAATGGCATGTCCTCTGTCGGCCACCATGCTGCGCCGTCGTAGCGCGACAGGGCATGCCTGACTTCATCTCGCGCCGCAAGAGGAAGAAATGGGGCTGAGTCCAGAAACCACCGGCGAACAACATGTGACGGATGGTGCTGCCACATGTCGCCAAGCTCGATGCCCTGCTGGTCACTTTGGTACACAAAGACCAAAAAGAGAGTAAGCCTGTCCTTGCTCATCAAGTTATCAAGATCTTCTAAGCACTGAAACTCAAGATTGGTGAGCCGTTGAGCACTGTCGATGAACAATACGTACCTGCGTACGTCGGCGTGCCCACACGCGGCGCGCATGTGATTGTGTACTCGTGCCCTCAGCTCGTGAGGCCTGGCCGATGACCAGCGCGGCATTCCCAGTTGATGTGAAAGCGCGTGCCAGAAGCTCAGCGGGCTCCTGCATGCATCTGAGGTTGCGACGATTGCCCTGGCCACACCTGCGCGGCGTCCGTCCTCCACGAGCCAGCGCCAGTCGGTTTCGACTAGATAGTCTTGCGCCGTGGATTTGCCAACCCCGCTCTCTGAATAAAGAGAGCATCCATGATGACCCTGCTGAATGTTGTACAGAACGAAATCCGCCATGCGTTCGACAGGCTTCGTGTTGATACGGTAGCCAGACTCAATGAAAAGTGGATGGTCGGGGTCAAGGCGACGGACGGCCATGATGGCCTCCGCAAGGTCCGATCTAGTCATCAAGATTCACCTTGCCTCCCCGGGGGACTCTTACCGGGATGTGAGCTGGCTGGGACCGAATGTCGGGCAGACGGCCGAAGTGCAACTGCTGCAAGCGCGCAAGTTGGTCGACTGCGGGTTGGGACGTGTCTGCAGTAGATCGAAGATGCGCTATGAAGGCTTCAATTGCACACTCCACGCCAGCGATTGAGAAATCACTGCGCTGTTTGGACCAACGACAGATGATCCTTCGCGTCCTCTCGTCATGCGGCGCGCGCGACCAAGGCGCTCGCGCGGTAGCCACTCCGAATGGCACGGTGGCACTTTGAAGTAGCACGATTGAACGAAGATCGCGCCTATTCACGCGCGCAAGAATCCTGGTGCCAATCAGTCCCCATTTATCGTTAAGGGAAGGGGATCGGTAGTCCGCATACAAGTAGGTGACATGGGGCAACTCCCCATTATCCTTGTTGCCTTTTACGGGCAGGCTTACGATTGTCGAAGCCATATCTGCAGCATCCAGGCCACAGGTTTCCGGCGCAAACGCAAACGCTGACTCTTTGCGATTCGTGAGATACGCTAGCGGCGTCATCTGTCCGAGTGCGGAGTGAGGCGTCGCGTTGTAGTTGGCTATGATGACGTCCAGGAGCTCCTCGAGAAGGTGCATCTGGATGGGATGGGCATCCGGAGAGAAGTTGCTGATCCTGATCTTGTTTCCCCCAGCCGTTTGGCGGGCTCAAAACCGCCGGGGATCTTACGCAGCGCACCACGTTCCAAGCGCGAGAAGAATTGCTCTACAATGGGTCGTGAGCGCGGTGTGTGCGACTTTCCGAAGATCATCACACCTCCCCGAGCCCTGCAGAATGCTGCTTCGAGTGCATGGGCCGAGTGCGCAAGGAAGTTGTCCAGTGCGACAGCGGCCGAGCGCGTGACTATCGGCGTTGCTGCCTGATAGACGGGCATTCCAGCGCCAGGTGCGTAGAAGAGGTCCGGGATCGTCAGGTCCCTGGGAGCCCAGGGTTCCATTGACTTGGACAAGCAGAGCGCTACATCAAGATTGTCATAGCTCTGGCCGACACAGAGAAGCCATCCCGTTACCGCCCTGGATTCAGTCCCTATTTCGATGAGAAGCCATAGCCGTGACACTTTGCGCGTAACACGCGCGCCATTGGGCATATCGATGGAGATCTTGCATTCAACATCGATTTGGTGCGCGTCAAACTCCGTTCTGGCGAACAGGCCCATCCGTACTGCTTGCTCCAAAGCGACAGGAGCGTTCGATGCCGATTGAGGTTCATAAAGGTCCACGTCGGCTACTGCCGACTGCCGCCGCTTGAGCAAAGCAAGCAGCGAGCGCTTCCCCTTGCCAGGATCGTTCAGGGGGAATTTGTCCTCCAGGTTGTGCTGCTTCAGCTCCGCAAGGACTCGTTGGTGCAATTTTACGAACGCGCTTGGAGGGCGGCCCGGCGGCAGATGGGTTGCAAAGCCATCGATCAAGGCTTTAACACTCGGCACAGCTTCGGAGACTTTGTGCCACGCAAATCTTCCTGGAACCAGCGGCAATTCCGCGGGTTCGAAGGAAAGCTCAGTCGAGTAACTGCCCCATGGAATGCATACGCGAAATCCGTGCGGCATGCCATCGTGGGCTATCGTGGGCGCTTTCATTGCCATGCGCTTCAGGCGTTTGTGGCAGATTCCATATCTCCGGGATATAGCGGTGATGGTGGAACGGCCCAGAAGCAAGGCGGTGAGTGCTTCCTTGGCCACGCGGAACTTGGAGAGATGATCTGGTGCAATATCAACCGGATGTGGGGAGTACCACTCGTCGAGTGTCGCCTGATCATAGATTTCGTACCTAGCCATGACGCACCTCCACGAGGGCATCCGGATCCCCTGGGCGATAGTCCACGAGTTGTACGCGGCCGGTGTAGACGAGGCTTGCCACTGCGCAAGCCACTGCGAACCGGGCCTGGCCCGTCTGCAGTTGTAATGCGCTCATGGTGAGGCGCTCAACGTTCTGGAGCATGTCCTCAATCCTCACTTCCAACTGCCTGGCCCCCGCGATCTTTGCATTGGCCCAGACAAGCGGAAGTAGTTCGTAGGCAACAGCGACCTCGCTGGCGCGAGATGCCAGAGAGTTTTCGTGGACAAGTCGCAATACGAGCCCTTGATTCAAGGCCATGTGGATGAGCTCGTCATCTGCGGGAAGCTTGACTAAGCCAACGCTCAGTGAAGCCACCCGTTTTGTAGGGATTACAAACTGGTAGTGCTGGGTGCCATCCCTCCGCCCGACCCAGAAGCTCAACTCAAGGTCGCGCTTCTCGCCTACCGTGATTCGACGCGGCCTCTCAACATACATCTCCACCTGGGGGTCAAATTCGAGCATCAGCGCCTGGCAAAAGTTGACCAGGTCGGCCACCGTTACGGTCCGCCCATTCTTCGGGGACTGAAATACAAAGATTTCGCGGCGGTCGCGCTTGCCGCGTGCTAGCTCGAGAGGGGAATGGGGCAGATGCCCCTCACGGCGGTCTTCGTCCGTCGGTTTGGCGGTCGCGCTTTTTCCTGCGGTCATCATCCTGCTCCTCAGCCGTCGGCTTGCGAACGTCTGCCCGGTCTCGAGATTGGAACAAGGTGCCCATTCAGGTTCGCCTCCGCCATATGAGATGGGGAGGAAATGGGCGCACCCCTCCGCGCGAACGGGAAGTCGCTTGACTTTGTCAAGGAAAAGGGTGAGCCTCAGGGTACAGGCTGAGTTTCACCACCATCTGCTCCAACAGATGTCACTTGCCCCCGCGCCAACGGGGGCAAGTCATTTCCAGGGTTCGGAGATGTTAGTTTCCGGCTCTTGGTACTCTCCTCGGCGCTCGGCGAGCGCATCTTCGGGGACGTCTTGAGTCTGTTCTTGAAACGCTACAAGCCCGGCCCCTTGAGTTTGGGTTGTGGGGCGTCATTCCTGGTTGGGCTTCAGAGCAGCCGCTTCATCTTGCGGGGTGCCAGATACTGCCGGCGGACTGATTGCGGCCCTCAGCCCAACCATCCAGTCGGCGATGTCCATCGCAAAGGCAAATTTGCCGCGGCGGCCGGGCACTTTGAATATCTTCACGGGCAAGGTTCCGCGTGCCTCTGCTTGGCGGAGCGCGTGGCTGGAGCGATAGCCAAGAGCTCGCGGCAAGTTTTCATAGCCGATGAGAGGCCCGAAATGAAAGGTCAATTCTCTTTCGATCTCACGGCGTTCCGGGGCCAGGATTGATTCGTTGGTCCGCTCCGTCATGGCGTGGTCACACCCCGTCGCTTGTGTCCTCCTGATTCTGCCCCTCTAATACGGATGGTGGAAGGAGTAACAAACTCGCGTTTCGTTACCCATCAAAGGTGAATGGGGAGGGGCACGGCCATGGCGCTCAAAGAGATACCCTTTTACGGCGAGGCGCGACTTGCCCGCATGCGTGCAAGCACGAGCATACTTCCCGCCAACCGAGCCGTGTCGTACTGCCTGCGATCACTCAGTGTCGGATTGTGGTTTGAATGCTTGCGAAGCCGAATGGGCCTATCCAGCGCATACGCGCTCGGACAGTCGATATCCCCGGAGCGTCCCGGCTGCCACTCCAATGTGTGGGTGAAATATGCCCATGCGGAACACGTCCCGTCCCAGGCGACGCAGGCAGCAGCCGAGGCGCGCTATCCCGGCTCCCGCATGGTTCTATGTTCACCGGTCTGGGCCGCTCTGAATGTCCACGAGGCACTTGGCGGTTGTGGAGAATCAATACTCATGTCGCTCAGTGCACCTGTGCAACTGGAAGTGT
This sequence comes from Stenotrophomonas sp. PAMC25021, assembly GCF_004795795.1. Classification (NCBI taxonomy): domain Bacteria; kingdom Pseudomonadati; phylum Pseudomonadota; class Gammaproteobacteria; order Lysobacterales; family Lysobacteraceae; genus Stenotrophomonas; species Stenotrophomonas sp. PAMC25021. The sequence goes on from NZ_CP039255.1 coordinate 4,369,562, forward strand.
TCAGCGGAGCGAGCTTGCGAGCCGGCATGTTTGTCCGCCGAGACCGTCGGTTACGAGAGATCACCGAGGGCTTGTGCGGGCTGGGCACTCTGGATAGCCTGGCGGCACTAGTGGTGATGTTGAGGGTCGCCCATGAGCAGGGCAGACGGCATGACTGCTTTGCCTTGGGGCGTGCACTGCACGATTGCCTGCTACTGGTGGGGCAGGATAGTCCCATCCAGCTTATTGCCGAAGAGCTGTTCTGGTACTTCAGCCATTTCGTGCTTCCTTTCACAGGGTGCCGGGGTGTTCGGATTGCATCGTCGCGACGCCGCTTGCTCCTGCAGCATGAGGTTCTCTCCCGCCTCGTACTTGAGCTTGAAGACAGCGGGTTCGACTATCTCCCAGGCATGCGTCACCCGCTCTTGCGGGTAGTCCGCAATCAGCAGCATGCTCCGTCTTCGCGCTTCTTCTCGCCCGGCGTCGGACCCTGCAGCGCAACATCGCGGCAGATGGCGCGGTAGCGCTATCAATACAGAGTCTTGTTGAGACGAGGAGGCATCCAGGATGGTGAGCGCAGAGACTAAAGGCTCGACCGATTACGAAATGAGCCGCTTGTGGTGGGCGGCACGGCTGTCGCAGTCGAGTAGAGGCTCAAGATGATTGCCTATCTTGGTTGGGGGTCGCTGGTATGGCAACCCGACGGTCTACCGGTTCGTGGACAGTGGCTGGCAGACGGGCCAACGGTTTGCGTAGAGTTTTTAAGGCAATCCGGCAATGGACGGCTTACGTTGGTCATGCATGCGGCCGCGTCTGCTGTCACCTCCTTCTGGGTTGAGGCTGGTACCGACGACGAGGGCGACGCCAAGCGAGCCTTGCGTGAGCGGGAAGCCATTCCCTCAAAGAACATGGAGCGACACTTGGGGGTCTGGACACATGGCTGTCCAGCACCGGCGAGTATTCCTGGGCTCGCTGACTGGGCCGCTGCTCGCGGGATTACCACTGTGCTATGGACGGCGCTGCCACCGAAGTTCAACGGGGAAAATCAACGCGTCCCATCAGTGGAAGAAGCAGTTGCCTACCTCGCAAGCCTCTCAGGGCAAACTGCGACGCTCGCAGAAGAGTACGTCCGGCGAGCCCCGCCCCAGATTGACACCGTCTATCGTCGTGAGTTTGCTGCACGTCTAGGCTGGCATCCCCTTCCGAAAGGGAGCTAACTGCGACGTGCGTGTGATAGCCGATGGCCAAACTCCGGCAATGGCCAGCACCGTTTCTCACCTTGGGCCGACTTGGGCCGGAAGGCCCGGCCCTGTCAGCGCTGCCCGGGGCTCCGGCTCAACAACTGGATGAGCAGAAGCCACTTGTGTGTCACTTTGCCGGCGGAGGCAGCACAACGATGAGTGCCATCCATGGGGCGATTGCCAGAACAGTGGCAATGTACGCGTACTTCAAACAGCTGAATTTTGACGAGAGAATCTTGGAATTGCGCCAACATTGACCCAGGAGGTCTTCCTCGAACTCCATCAGCGTACGCTCCGCGCACTTCTGCAAGAACTCGTGCTCGGCCATGCTCGACACCCGTTCAAAGAAGATGAGCGAATTTGACCCGCCTCGCAGTTCCGGAAAATATCCGTACCACAGGTGCCAGAAGCTAACAGTAAGCGGTGTAAGGAACAAAACGCCCACAACCGAGATCAGGGCCGTTAGTTCATCAAGTTTCGGCAGCCGCGTCGCGATCATGGCAAGCATGCCCAGGTTGATACCCAGGCCGACCGAGAGTTTTGTGTCTACACGGGAGAAGAAGCCCAAGACCAAATTCAGCTGCTGCCAAGCGGCACTAACGCGGTCGCTTTGATTTGGCGGGTGGCCGCCAGAATTTTGAGGTTCTTGCACGGGGTGAGTTCTCTGTCTTGAGGGATACGGTTTGTGTTCGTTTGATGGCAGATCGAAGACCGCAGATGTCCAGCGTTCCGCAGCAGCGCGCTCCTGCAGCCGCACAATCCTCAAGGAAAGCTGTGTCGGCCAGCGCACATCGGTGCTGTTCCAAGATGAAAGTGACCAGGGCCGCAGCGTGGTCGCCACATGCAGTGATCGCACCGTCAGGATCGCGGCCACATGGGCAGACTGGGGGTCTCCCGACCAAGGTTTCAGTGCGCGTCGACACCCGAGCAAGGAGTAGTTTGCCGTGCCAGAGCTCGAGCCTCCGCTTCTGAGGGCGCGAATCCTTGCGGACCATGAACTGCCCCGCGAGCACATCTGCCTTGAATGCCGGACCCAGTCGTTCGGCTGCCTGCTCAGCATTGGCCTGATGCTGCGCAGCACGACCGTGCGCGCGGCCGTTCTCCGCTCCAGGAAAGACCCGGCGGGCGTTCGCGCCGATCTGGTAGGTCAGGTACTGGTAGACCGTGGCCCACCAATGCCTCGCTGCTGCTTCGTCTTGGATCCGGCTCGGATTGTCTTCTCCCCAGCCGAGGCAGAAGCTACGGTCACCGTTGATATGCCGATCGGGACAGAACCCCGGCAGCATGCCGGGGTCGGCGATCTCGCGCACTGAGACGTGCTCGCCTGCAACGGAGACGAGCAATCTAAATGCGTACTCGGCTCCGCCGGCCCGAACCACTGTGATCCCAACCAGCCCCCCGACAGGGTCTACGATCAACGTGGCACCGTAGTCCGGTGCCACGCGCTGCAGCAGCTCCAAAGGCCTTGGCGTCACGTCGCGGCCACATGAGGACGGATCGGCTGCGCGAGCGCAGGAGCCACTGCGGGTGCCACTTCAGCGTAGTGTGCCTCCAGTGTTGCCTTCGCCACGCGGTCCCCGGATGCGGCGAGTTCCTCCACCGCTGCGGCATAGTCTAGGTTCGCCGCCTTTCGCTTGTCGGTAAAGACGGTCCGTATCGCGGCGCTGGCGGCCTTGTAGGCATTTTCACCAATGGCCGTCTCCACACCGTCGCAGAGTCGTTGTTGGGCTTCAGATTCCAACACCGCTCGCCCCGTGGCACACCGCAGAAGGCTCCCCTTCATGCCCAGGCGGGAAATGGCAAGGGGGCCAAGTTCGAAGCCAATGGCCAATCCCAGCTCTGCCACTTCCGCGCCTTCGGCGCTCAGTTGCTCCAGGGCAGTGGAGAAACTGCTGCGCAATGCACCCGCGCACTGGGCAGCGGTGCTGACCGTGTCCTGCGCATCTGTCGTCCGTGACGTGCCCTCCAGCAGCACCCCATGAAGGCAGTCGCCAATAAAACGGACACGACGCCCGCCAAAATCCTCGTGTACGACCGCATCCAGCTCAGAGCGCAATACGTGCAGTGTTCGAACCAGATGTTCGGGATCCTCCTCTAAGTGCTTGTCCACGAAGTCGGTGAATCCGTCAATGTCGGCATAGATCGAAACGCCATCAAATCGCCTTGAGTTCGCCGCGCTGAGCAGGGAGAAGTCCAGATCAGAAAGCGGAGGCGTCGGTCGACTGAACTTGAATTCGCCGATAGGGAGCTCGGCCTGTTCATCTTTCCAGAGTTCGATGATGCGCGACTTGGAAATGCCGAGTGCAGCGGCCTCGACGCATGCGGAAATCTGAGCATCGGTCAGCGAAGTGGTGCGGTCCTTGTTGCCGGTCAAGGTAGGCAGTTCAAGCACGGCACGTGCGCCGTGCGTCAGGTAGATGCCTTCAGCCCCTCCATGCCCGGCACACTTGGCCGCCTGATTGGCTGGGGAGCCTAAGAAAAGAGGTTCTCGGCTGGCGCGACGACCATTGTTGACGGCCAACGCCATCCCGCTGTCAATGCCGACACGAACCTGGGCATTGGGGATGTGCGCGTCCGAGTCGCCCGTTTCAGCCAGCACATCGATGGCGAGCTGGGCGATCGCAACCGCGCGCTCGATCCGGGCGCGTTCGTTGGCATCGCCGTACGGCTTGGTCACAACCGCATGCAGCCGCTGGTTGTGAAAGTCCACACGGATGGCATCACTTTCAACGAGGATGCGATGGACGGCGCGGTAGTGCTGATTCAGGAATCGAAGGGCCCGCTTGTGGCAGGTTTCACCTTCGATGTCAGTGCAGCTAAGCATGTCCGCCAGATTGACGATGTCGATGTAGACATGCGCCCCTTGGACGCGATAGGCGCGATTGACTGGAATATCCACCAGCGAGGTTTCCCGCTTGTAATCGCGGATGTCCACGTCGCGGACTTCGGCGTAACGGGTGGCAATGCGCTTCTTGGTGCGATCTTTTTTCCAGCTGTGTCCCATCGTGCTACTCCCTGCGCCCAAGAGGAGGCCAGGCCGGGCGGGTCGCGTCGCCTACGGCGTGGCTGGCAGCCGGATTCATTCCAGCTCCTTTGGGCGTATATTGGGACCCAGTTCACACTTTCAAGGGGGCAGTATGGGGACTGGGATCGTCGAGCGCCTCGCGGCGGATGATGGCAGGCGACTGATCGCCGCCTTGGCTGAGTTCCGCCTGCTGGCCGGCTTGGACGCGGCCGCAGCCCAGCTGGCACAGGCCGGGGAATTGCTCGACGTGGGGACAGGGCAGGCCTTTATCACTCAGGACGCCCCAGAGACCGACGTTTTCTTCATTGTCTCCGGCTCCGTGGACGTGCTGGTCAACGGCAAAGTGGTTAATACCCGAAGGGCTGGGGACCACGTCGGCGAAATGGCAGCCATCGAACCGGCGCAACTGCGGGCGGCAACTGTTACTGCACGCGAGCCGACCGTAGTGCTAAAGGTGCCGGAAATCGATTTCAGCAGGATTGCGGATTCACACCCCGTCATCTGGCGGCGGCTGGCCGCGACCCTTTCGCGCCGTCTAAAAGAGCGCAATCACATGATTACCCAACCTCGCGGACAGGTCCGGGTCTTTGTGATGTCGTCGGTGGAGGCGCTCCCTGTCACGCGGTTGCTGGTACAGCACTTCGAGCACGACCCGTTCCTGACGGTGGTATGGGACCACGGGGTGTTCCGCGCCGCCAACTACACACTTGACGAGCTCGAGCGCCAGCTGGAACAGGCAGACTTTGCCATTGCCGTGGCCCACGCGGATGACATGGTCATCAGCCGCGGTGACGAGTGGCCTGTCATGCGCGACAACGTCGTCTTTGAACTGGGTATGTTCATTGGATTCCTGGGGCGTCGGCGCGCCTTCTTGATGGAGCCGCGCGAAGACAAGCTGAAGCTTCCCAGTGATCTCACGGGGCTCACGACCGTCCCCTACCGATACACCCCTGGCCCGGACGCCCGGGCTTTGATTGCACCGGCATGCGAACAAATTCGCTCCCGCATTCTCGAAGCTGGGCCGAGGGACTGACGGTGGCACTGCTGGAAGAGATGACGGCCGCCGTGCAGGCGATAGCACAAACCCGATGGTCTACACGGAGAGGTCAAGTTGTACCCGATCCAGAAGATCTGCGATTGGGCAATGACGCAGTGGAGTTTGATCGTGCCACTGTTTTGTACGCGGACCTGAACGGCTCAACGAATATGGTCGACACCGAAGCCTGGCAGTTGAGTGCAGAGATCTACAAAGCGTTCCTGCACTGTGCAGCGACGATCATCAGGAAAGAGGGCGGCAAGATCACCTCCTACGACGGAGATCGTTTCATGGGCATCTGGGTGGGTGACCGGCAAGCCACGCCGGCGGCTAAGGCCGGGTTGAAAATCAACTATGCGGTCAAGATGATCGTCATGCCAGCGTTGAAACAGCAGTACCCCGACTGGACAGGTACCGTGAGGCATGTCGTCGGAATCGACAGCAGCCCAATCCGAGCTGCTCGCACGGGCATTCGAGGCGGCAACGACATCGTCTGGGTTGGACGCGCGGCCAATCATGCGGCCAAGCTCACGGACCTGGACCTTGCCCCGTCAACCTGGATTACCGATGAGGTGTTCATCCGGTTGGCTGATGAGTTGAAGTACGGTGGAACGCCGCCGACTCTGATGTGGGAGGCGTTCCGCTGGAACCGGCAGGGTGGTCGCCGCATTCACGGATCAGACTGGGCTTGGCGCGTCTAAAGCGCCCTCTGCGGACCCGGCATTCGCAGGGCCAGCATGGCAGGGAAAGGGCGCACTGTTAGAGGCCGATTTCATGGCGCGGGAGTCAGGCAGCCGAGTCCTGCCCTCCGATGAGTGCGCGCCGGGAGAGGAACCCGCTGCCATTGCGGAGCTCTGGCAGAGGTTCATCTACGCACCGGCCCCTAGCGCCGCATTGATCTCAGCGAAGGCCTTCTCAAAGCGCTCCAGCGTTTCATTGATGGCCGTAGTTTCCGCGGCCAGCACGTGCTGATTCTGGATGAGCCAGTTGGCGGGAGTGAAATGATCCAGGGGCGGAACGGAAGCCCCCATGACATTAAACAGTGCTTCGGCCTGTTTGACCTGGCGCGTCAGGGCACCGTCTTGGCTGAACTGCCGGGCGGAAATTTGCCCTTTTCCCTTCAGACCGTAGGCACCGTTGAGGATGTCGGCGAAGACGGCGGGTGCGAAGAAGTCCTCAATGTCGCTCTCCGCCTTTCCGGTGAAATCCGTGGCTACCAAGACGCCGGAAGTCTTCATGATCTGAGACTCCCTCAGCCGCTGCACCTTGCCTTTATCGCCATTGCCGTAGTCACACAAGGCGACCATGTGGATGCCCTTGCCAGAGAAGAGCGAGGCGAACGATTGCACTTTGTCTATGCCGCCTGTGGGGCAGATCACCCACCGGCTGTCCAAGCCTTGGCGCTTGCGTTGCTTGAGCGCGTGCGATGCCGCCTGAAGATAGAGCACATCCGAAGGTCCTTCGACCAACAGGGTATGCGCTCCCACAAACAGGCTTTGGGTAACCTCGTAACCGAGATGGGCCTGAAGGGGGAACAGCGTGTCCTGATCGACGCTCAGGACGTCCGCGGAGACCTGTGTGCCCTTAACGGTGGGGCGGCGACGCTGGTCGTAGGTGACAACGTCCTCGACGACGCGAACGTCCGCAAGACGATCGGCCGGCACCATAAAGGGCGAGTGGGTGCTGTAGATGACCTGGTGGTCGGGGAGTAGACGCTCAATGATGTAGCGGAGCAGATCAGCTTGCGCCTTTCCATGTAGCGTCAATCCAGGCTCATCCAGAAGGATGATCGCACCGGGGTTCCTCTTTCGCATCTGCTTGAACTGCGACAGGAAGGAGAAGAACCAGACGAATCCGGCGCTGCGCTCAGACAGGGGCACCGAAACCTTGTGGTTGTCATTCCGAATGCGGATTTTGGCAACAGTCCCGCTATTGAAGGGGGCGGGATCCTCGGAGAGGCCTTGGGCAAGCGCTATCTCTACACTGAGCGCGTCGTTCTGACTCCAAAACTCGAAGATCTCATCGGTAATTTCATTGGAGGCGGCTTGGCAACGTGCGTTGAGCTCTTCCAGGCGTGTGCTGGACTGCAATTCGCTGACCGACGTCCCGGCGTACTCGAGGAAGTCGAGGAAAATCTGGTCACCCGGGGAGATCGTCGCGCCGCTTTGGGTGTCACGAGACAGCTTGTCCAGCGATATCTCCCCGGACATGCGATCAAAGTGAGAGGTATAGAAGAACGCCGGCATCCTTTTCTGCAGGATATCGATGGCCGCCAGCACTGGTTTCCCCTTGCGGAAGCCGCTGATGGACCGCTTGACCGCCTGCAATTGGTCAGACGGCTCGGGGTGCGCATCTATCTCGACCACGAGTCGATCCAGCAATATCTTGGAAAACTTCTCCCGCTCTTCGCCTGCCACACCGTGCTGGTCGAGCAGAAACGCGCGCACCACGTTGGGATCGACGTGAATGCTCCAAGTGCTGTGGCCACTGTAATCTGTCGTTACGTCAACGGTCGTACTACTTAACGCGCCGGCACCCAGGACGTCGGCGACCGCCTTTTGGTCTTCGTGGCTGAGCTCCCAGGTCAGGGTGGCAACCGGTGCGGGTTCGTCGTCGTGGCGTTCCTCATACCGCGTGAGGAAGCGGCGGGGGTAATCGCGCACCGTGTCGTAAGCAAACTGGTCGGCGATGGGACGGGTACCAAACAACGCCGTGAGAATTGCAGTCTTGCCCGCCTCGTTCTTACCGACCAAGCAGGTCAGCTCTCCGACATCGAACGTTCCGGAATCCTCTGCAGAACGGAAGTTTCGGATCCGTGCCTTGACTAGCTTCATGCTGCCCCCTGATTCCTGCCGTGGATGGTGCGCGTCTTGTGCAGGATAGGGCCCGAGCGGGGCACATTCAACGCGCACTGCTGGCCGCTCGGGCCGGAGGCTCAGTCCTCATCCATCAGGCGCGCGGCGGGGTTGCTGCCGACGCCGCCCTGCTGGAAATATCCGATCACGCTGGCCACGGAGCGGTGATCGGTCATCGCCATCAGCGCCGGCAGGGCCACCCCACGCCGCGCACCTTCGGTAACAAAGCCCGAGCGCAGGCTGTGGCCGGCAAAGTCCCCGTCCAGACCGGCCAACCGCGCCCGGTCCTTAACGATGGCGGCGACCGCCTTGCCGCTGAGCGCGCCGCCCAATGACCGTGGCCAGACGCGCCGGAACAGGGGGCCGTCGGTAATCTCGGCCACGTCCAGCCAGTCCTGCAGTGCGGTGGCTGCCTCTCCCAGGATGGGCTTGTCGGGGCTGCTGCCAACCACTGGCCCGGACTGCAAGGTTTTTCCGTGATCCAAGCGATAGGTGTAGCCGCCTTCGGGCAGTCGGGTGAGGTGATTCACCGTCGCCTCGGCGACTTCGCTGCGGCGGCGCCCGCCGCTAGCAAAGGCAAAGTAGAGCAGGGCGCGATCGCGCTTCCCCTTGAGCGAGGTGTCGCAGGTGGCCGCCATTGCGCGCAGATCTGCGGCTGACAGCGCGGTCTTCTTGGCCGGGCGCTCGCCTCGTTTGTGAGAAGCCCTGCGCCCCTTGGACAGTAGGGTCCTCACGGCGCGATCCTCGCAAGGGTTGTCTTGGCGGGCCTGCTTGTGGGCCGCCGACAAGACCGCCACCCGGTGGACCAGGCTGGAGAACGCCAGCGGCCCAGGCTTCTTCTTCAGGCCCGCATGCACCAAGGCACTATCCAAGTCTGCAGGCAGATCCCAACGAAGCCCCAAATCGCCTGAGCGCCCCATGTGATCCACGATGAACTGAACCACTGCCGCCGGGGGGACGGGTAGGGCGATGGGCCTGCCATAGCGCCCTTCGAACCAGCCCGCCCAATAGCGCAGGGCGCCGGCGTAGCTGCGAATGGTGTTAGGCGCTTCGGCCTCCTGCAGGATGTCTCGCACCGCTTCTGCGGCGGAAGTGGCCAGCCGCTCCGGAACCAGCCCCGAAACGAGTTCCCCTGACGCAGCAGTGATATTATTCATATGTACTATGTATTGTGCACTATGATTAGGTTGAGCTACATCTGATAAATATGCCTTATCAGACATGGCCTGCCAATTCTCACCGTTCCGCAGAAGGACACCCAATGGCCAAGGGCATCAGCGAACTGGATGTGCACCAGGCAGCGGACGACATCATCGCCGCCGGCGAACGTCCCACCGTCGAGCGAATCCGAGCCCACTTGGGCACCGGCTCGCCCAACACCGTCACGCGTTGGCTGGAGACCTGGTGGCAGACCGTAGGCTTTCGCCTGCGCCAGCGCGCCATTGAGGCGGCGGTTCCAGGCATCCCAGAGCGGGTAGCTCACCTGAGCCAGCGTTTGTGGCAGGCCGCGCTGCAGGATGCCGGCGAGCTCGCTCAGACCCAGCTGGAGTCGACCAGGCACGCACTGGAGGAACGCGAGCGCCTGCTGGAGGAGGACCGGGTGGCCCTGACGCTGGCGATTGAGGCCAGCCAGAAGCGCGAAAGGGAGGCTCAGGTCCAGACTCAGGCCGCCGCCACCACCGCGGAGCAGTTGGCGGCACAGGTCTCCCAGATGACGGCACAAGTACAAGACCTGCTGCGCCAACGCGATGGAGCCTATGGACGGGCGGAGCGACTCGAGCAGGAACTGGATGCCGTACGCCGCAGTCTGGGCGAGGCCGCGGCCGCTCACGAAGAAGAGAGGAGGGCGCTCCAGGCGCACGTCAGGGCAGTGGAGGATCGTGCCCATACGGAGGTTGACCGGCATCGCCAGGCGTTGCGGTCAGCCGAGCAGGAGTGGGGGCGGGAGCGCATGGCCTTGGCCACCTCATTGCGAGAGAGCGAGCAACAAGCCATTGCTGCTGCCAACCGCGAGCAACAGGCATTGCGCCGACTGGAAGGCGTGAACGCGCGGGCTGATGGCTTGGAGGCGCAGCTGACGTCACTGAAGGAAACCACTCGGCAAGTTACCGAGGCACTCCGACAAGGGAGAGCGAACACGGCAACGCCAAGCAGGCAAAGCAAGCCACGCCGCACCGCGCCCAGAAGAGTGGGCGAGCCGACACAAGAACCCAATAGCAGGAAATCTAAGACTTGAGGCCATCCATTCGATCAAGGCTTCTTTCCCCGAAAGACTTGGAGGACGTACACGCCCCCCCCAAAGTTCATCCTCGACCGCGCCCGAGAGCACGGCGCGACAGGCCCCGTACGAACGGTAGAAACCAGCACGCCGGAGGAGGAACGCCATGAAGCAGGGAAGAACTGACAGAGATTGGGCGGTGGTCGCTGTGATGACCTTTGCCGCAGGAGCCGTCTTGACTTGGGCACTCATGAGCAAGCCGAGTCCCAAATCCGCCACGTTAGCGCTTGACTGGCCGGCGTGGGTGCAAGCGATCGGCAGCATCGCAGCCATCATCGCCGCGGGACTGATCCCCCTTTGGCACGCCAGAGTCAGGAGACGGGAGGTCACACAGTCCCTCATAGAGCTGATTTCCTATGCGCGATTTCCAGCGACACTGATGCTGGCGCAGTTCGAGGGAGGATTCGGCGGCCCCCGGCTGATCTTGGCGCATCTGACCCAGCTTCATAAGGCTTTCGATTCAGTCAACTATGTTGACGTGCCGAACCGATCCTTGGCGATTGCGCTGCAGCAATCAGCAACGGCTGTGAGTGCACTTAAGGAGATCCAGGAACTCTTTCTGAGAAAAGAAGAGATGAAAAAGGGGCGGGGGAGCGAGATCGTTAAAAAGTACCTGCTCATGCTCGATAGAGCCGTCGAAGAAGCAATCAAGGCAACCGGTCAGCGGCCTCGAGACTTCAACTACGACACAATCGTGCTGCCTAATGAATAGCCCATGCAAATGCTGTTCGTTACAACTACGCGGTAATAGTCACAAACCTCTCTCTAGTAATCCACTGCCGAGGGCTATCCGGCAAATCGTGCGGAGTCGGAGGGAGTAGCTGGCGTCTGAACGGGGGAACTCGCCTGGCGATGTAGCAGGGGCCTGGTGCACTGGACTGTAACAGAGCAGTTTCACTGTCACCGCGCCTTGTTACGGTAAAGAACCTCCGTTACATTCGCTGCTATGAACGACCTCGACGCCGCAGCCCGCTATCTTCAGGGTCTACTACCCGACATGGTCGGTGAGCTCGAGCCCTGGCCCAGCTCCAAGACGCGCGGCTTACCCCACTTCCTCGCCACCCTATTCGGCCTGGCCGAGCTTGACCTGCTCGGCCACAGGGTGCTGCTGGCCACCGTCCCGGCGCAGACGGAACCGTTGCCACCTTTGCGGCTGATCGCGCAGGTGCATCGATTGGCGGAAAAGGCCGGCTTGAGGGTCATTCTCGTGCTCTCCGGCGTTTCGCCCTACATTCGCTCCAAGCTCATCGAGTCTCGGGTGGATTTCGTTGTGCCTGGTAGCCAACTGTTCGCTCCGAGCTTCCTGATGAGCTTACGCGAGCGCGATTCGTCTCCAAGGGTGCTCACATCCGCTGGGGAGCGGTTGAGCCATCCGGCACAAGCGGTTCTGATCGCGGCCCTGTTGCGGCCCGACTTGGAGGAGCGCGGCATCCCTGGCAGCGTCCCGTGGGTGCCGCTCGACCTGGCGCGCGAGGCAGGCTACTCACGCATGACTGCCTCGCGGGTCGCCCGTGAACTGGTGGCGGCTAACCTCGTCAGCGCCCAGCGCGAGGGGCGGGAGACGAAGCTACGGTTCTTGAAAGCGCGCCGCTCCTTGTGGGCGGTCGCGCTGCCGCGGCTGCGCTCGCCGGTGCTGCGCACCACTTGCATCGGCAAAAGTGGCTTGGACATGCTGCTGGCCGATCATTGTCGTGCTGCGGGAGAAACCGGCCTGTCCGTTCTCACCGAACTGGCGGCGCCATCGCGTCCGATCGCTGCGATCGGACGAGACTGCTTCCGTCGGCATCCGGAGCCGGAATGGTTTCCCGTGGCCGGCGAGGGCTATGCAGACGTGCAGCATTGGGCGTACTCCACCCGCCTGGGTGGCGCGGGCACCGTCGTGGACCCGTTGTCGCTGTACCTGTCCTTGCAGGGACAGGGCGACCCGAGGCTGAACGGCGCGCTGCGGGACCTGCTCGATGAGGTCTTCGTCTGATCGCAGGCGCGCGGGAGCTCGGCGAGTGGTGCCTGAACTCCGGTACCAGTCCGCGGTCATCGGGGCCGTTGCGCTGGCCGTCGTAACGCAGGAAGCGAAGCGGCAAGTGGGGCCACGAAGGATCTGGAACGTGGTGCTGAGCGTGGAGGCGCTGACGCTTGCGTTCGGCCAGCGGTTCTCGGGGGGATATCGAGGCAGCGGCTACGAGGTGCGCCAGCCCTCGGACCGACACTCAACGTTCTATCGCTTCCGGCGGCCTGCGCCCAGAAACTGCAGGAGTGGCCGACGGGTCGTTTCGACCTGATCGTCTGCAGCGGGATGGACGACTAACCCGGGCCGGATGCCCTGCTCGAACTGCGTGACGGTGCGCATGGGGCGACGAAGGACGGTAGCCTGCTGGTGGCTTGCCAATGGCTGCCCATCCTTCAAGTAGCAATGCCTTGGGCGCATGCGCTGGCTAGGATTGTGCCGCGCTGAATCTGCTTCTGGCCGGCAGACGATCACCCTCGAAGTCGCAGGGCTAGGACAACTGATCTCAATCATGGAGGGATAGATGTGGCCCAACCCTTAACAACTCCGTGAGGGCGGCTTACATCGCATCCACAGTGATGCCATGAAGGATCATTGAAGCATGCTGGGACGCAAGTTTGTCCAGCGCAGGTGCATGCGGACTCGAGGTCCCGAACAGCTCGTGGAACAGCACACCCATTACGATCGGAGCCATGATTGAAAAGGCCATGAGATTTGAGTCGCCGGCGCGGACGGTCCCCTTGGCCTGCGCCCGCTCGACAGCGCTTGCCACCAGCCGGATCATGCGAGATGCAACTTCGTCATGCCAGATCCTCGCAAGCTCAGGAAACATTCGGCTCTCCGATAGCACCATTCGCAATGCTGCAGACAAGCGGGCATCGCCACCTGATGAGACCGCTCGCTGGAGGAGCGTCGGGATTAGCTCCTCAATCGACCCGTCGAAGGTCGCCTGTGCCGTCTCAAGGCCTTCCAGATTTGTGGAGATCAACTGGCGCGCTGCGGCTCGAAACAGCTCTTCCTTGGTTTCAAAGTAGAGGTAGATCGTGCCCTTCGCGACTCGTGCGCGCTTCGCGATATCAGAGAGCTTTGCGGCAGCAAAGCCGTTCTCAAGGAAAACATCTACCGCAGCGTCTACAATCTCGAGCGGCCGCGCCTCCTTGCGACGACTCCACTTAGGTTGCATCTCGCTCACGTGCTCAATCTCTTGCCCATGCGGGAATCCCAATAGCGCTGCAGCTCGTCTAGGGACTGCGTTGGCTGTGCCAATCCCACCCAAGTGTCAGGCCGCAGAACGTAGACAGCGTCCTGCTGACGTCCAGCGCGGCCATGTTCTTCGTGCCAGGTAAACTCGCGAAGAGCCATGCCGCGGCTGTCGCACCAGCCCTTTAGTTCAGTACTGGCTCGTCCATAGACATGGACCTGCCAGCCGATTTGCTCTGAGATCGCGTAGTTGTCCTCACCACGCGTCTTCACCCAGGGCAGGCGATCGCCGCCTTCAATCTTTCCAGCCTTGCCCTGGCTCAAGGGGCTATGCGATCTACAGCATCATCATGATCAACGTTGTCTTCCACGTGATCCCGCTGATTCTCGGGGTCGGCTACGGCGCGGGAACGCTAACTGCGATCATCATCTTCATCCCCCTCTGCGCTTGGATGATCTACACATCCTTTGGCGCGGGTCGTATGAGCTATCGAGCACTAGCCCTTTTGGTTGGTGCGGGAGTGTTGTTCCATGCCCTACTCACTATTCCGATGATTCTCCTGCTGCAAGGTGCAATCTCAGAGACGTCCGTAGTCATGATTCAGGTAGCCAACCCCTTTGTGCTGATGGTCATCTTGTCGGCGGCGGAGCGCTCGCGCTTGAGCATGCCGGCAAGGCAGCGTCGGCCAAGTGCCTCTCGCTAGCTCGAGTCTTCTTCGGCGCCTAGTCAGACCTCCCATCCCGTCTCGCTCACGCAGCCGCTTCGGTGACCCCTGGCGGACAAGGCGGAGCAACTTTAATGGTGCCTGTCCCCGCCTGTGTTGAGGCGGGGTAGCAGCTTGCAATGGCGTTAGGGATTCTCGATGGGAGCCAGATCATTTGCCCCTATTGCTCGATGGAGGAGGGGGCTGGCTCGCTCCTATTGAGCCGACGCCTTGCCCGGGCCTTTGTATCTGCTCAGCCAATAGCTGTAAGGCGTGGGTAGCACGCTGGCTGGGAGCTCCTGGCCAAGCGCAATGGCCATTTGGTACGGATAGTGCGGATTGGATAGGTGGGCCCGCCCGATCATCACTAGGTCAACCTGACAGTCCGCTACAACGCGCTCGGCAGTCTGTGGATCATCGATGCACCAACCTGTGGCCACCGGAAGCCCAGTTTCATTAGCAAATCGCTCAGCAAGGGGTGCCAGGAACGCCTGTGTACCCCATGGGACGCGGCCACCAAGAGCACTGAAGCCAATGCTCACGTTGAGCAGATCAAGCCCCAACTCTCGCATTTCTTTGCCAATCTCAATGGAGTCGACCAGTGCTTGGCCATCGCGCGAGTTGTACTCCACAACTCCAAAGCGCGCGGTCAGCGGCAGATGCTCGGGCCAAACCTTACGGACGGCCGCCAATGTCTCCAGCAGGAAGCGTGCTCTGTTCTCCGCACTGCCACCGTAGCGATCCTCCCGCTTGTTGCTGTCGGGGCTGAAGAAGCTCTGCGCCAGATAGCCATGAGCGAAGTGAAGCTCCAGCCATTCAAATCCTGCAGCAAGCGCACGCTTGGCTGCAGCGACGAAATCCGCTTGAACGCGATGAATGTCCTCAACCGTCATCTCGTTGGGAACTCTATCGAGCGAGCCGCCAAAGGCGATCGGCGAGGGACCAAGGATCGCCCATCCTGCGGGATCATCGGCTGCGATGTGGTCATCGCCTTGCCATGGCCGATTTGCACTAGCCTTGCGCCCTGCGTGGCCGATCTGGATGCCAGCTACGGCACCGCCTTGCTTGATGGCAGAAGCGATGGCTGCCATTCCTGGAATTTGCTCATCACCCCACAGGCCAGCACATCCCGGGGTGATGCGTCCTTCCGGAGACACGGCGGTAGCCTCGACAATCACGAGCCCAGCGCCTCCGCGCGCAAGCGCGGCATAGTGGCTGAGATGCCAATCGTTGATACGGCCGTCCTCCGCACTGTACTGGCACATGGGCGGCACCGCGATACGATTCTTAAGAGTGACACCTTTGAGCTCGAATGGGCTAAACAGGGCAGACATAAACGGGGCTTTGGGGAGAGCAAGAGGAGCAAGCACGGGGATTTACTCCGGCTTAGGACGTTGACTTGGCGGCTCGAGCTGCTTCCACCAGGCCGTCCAGCCAATCCTGGTGACCATTGATCATTGGATTCGGCTTGGCCAGACGCAGGGCTTCTGCAGGCTGTCCCTTCTGCGTCTCCTGCGTGAGGATCCGCACTCGGCCACCATCAAGGTCTTCGACAATCCACGCATGATGAACGTCAAGTCGATCGGCAGACCCGGGCTCACCGGCCCAGCCATGCCAAGCGATCCGGCCCGGACCCTCGGAGGTAGGAGCCTCATGCTCGACGCATTGAGCCTCCACGGGGAAGCCAAAGGTTTCAAAGTAGAATCGATCCCCGTTTCGCAACAGAGGGCCGGCGCCATCGTGGAAGCGCACATTGGCTGAATTTCCGTAGTAGGTCGGCCACAGACGTGGCTCTTCAAGCAACGGCCAAACATCAGCTGCGGCAAGGCCGAGGACGATCAGCTCATTCGAGACAAAGTTTTCGGTGTAACCAGGAAGGTAGCCTTCCGGCCAACGAATGCCGTTCATTTTCATCATATGCTCCTTAGGGCTAGCGGCGCGGCTCGCCGATGAATCGTTAAAATTACGTTCGCCAGCTTCTAACTTGCAGACCTCTGACTTCTACAGCCGAGACACTTGCTCCGTACCGTCGTGTCTCAGTTTGGCGAGGACTGCCTGGCAGTCGAAAGCTGGCTGAGGGTGTGCGTGGAGCTAGACGTACGCGCCAGCTGAATACGTAAGCTCGTAGCTGTGGCTGTAGATCTCCAGGATGTTGCCCAGCGGATCCTCCATGTAAACCATCCGATAGGGCTTCTCCCCTGGGAAGTACTCTCGAACCGGCATTCGCTGCTTTCCACCAGCTGCCACAATCCGAGCGGCCAGGCCTTCAACGTCCGGATCCTGAATACAGAAGTGGAAGACGCCCGACTTCCAGTACTCGAAGTTGTTCGCGGGACGCTCGGCGTTATTGAACTGGAAGATTTCGACTCCAACCCGGTCACCAGTGGATAGATGTGCAATGCGGAAGCTGCCCCATCCAGGCCCAAACACATCCGTGCACATCACGCCAATTGCGCTTTCGTCTTCAGCAATCCTGGTCGGCGGCATGACGAGGTACCAGCCCAAGACTTCTGTATAGAAGGAAACCGCGGCATCGAGATCGGTAACAGACAGGCCGATGTGGGAGAAGGCGCGAGGGTAGGGAGGGGGTAGGGCAGGCACGGCACACCACTGAAGAGAGGGGTAGCCGCAAGATTAGACCCTGCAACTCAACCATGATCTGATCCATTTTTATCAGATTGATAAAATATTCTTATGCTGAATGAGCATTGGCTCCGATCCTTTCGGGCTATCGCAGAGGTCGGGAGCTTTACCAGGGCCGCAGGCCAGCTGCAGCTCACCCAGGCTGCGGTCAGTCAGCATGTACGTCATCTTGAGCAACAGCTGGGTGCCCTGTTTCTGCGCAGACCACGATTTATTGAGCTGACGCCGGCGGGAATGGCTCTATTGCAGTACTGCCAAGAGATGGATTCGGCCGATCGCCGGCTTCAAGCCAAGCTCGCGAGCGCGGACAGCGATCAGGGGGAGTTTGCGCTGATAACCCCCGGGAGTGTTGGCCTTGCTCTTTACCCGGTGTTGCTGGACTTCCAGCGCACCCATCCCGGCTTGATCATTCGTCATCGCTTCTCGCCGGACCCAGAAATCCTATCGGCGGTACTGGAGAAGAAGTACGAGGTGGGTCTACTTGCACTTCGGCCGGATGACCCTCGGCTGCGGGCTGAGCCCTTCACCGAGGAGGCGCTTGAGCTGGTAGTTCCGAGAGGTGCCTGCGCGGACAGCTGGGCGGATCTTCAAAAGTTGGGTTTCGTTGATCATCCAGATGGCCAGGCTATGGCCACCCGCCTTCTCGCCCGCAAGTTCCCAGGAAATCCAGGCGTACGCGCGCTTCCTATACACGGCTTCACCAATCAGGTTGCGCTCATCCTTGAGCCGGTATCGCTCGGGCTGGGATTCACTGTCATTCCGCGACACGCCCGTGAATCCTTCGCTCGGCAAGACGCAATTGAGGTGGTTGACTGTGGATCTCCGGTGGTTGACACCCTCTGGATGATCCATCGATCCGAATGGCCACTGTCTGGGCCAGCTAAATGGTTGACCCAACAGCTTCGAGGCCTGCCTCGATTCAGCGGGAGGAGGGCTCCACCTCTCGCTGGAGCGGACTGAGGCCCCTTCTATACTGGTCTGGGGTCCGGCCAGAGTGTCGCTTGAACATCTCACTGAAAGACGTTGAGTTTGCATAGCCCAGATCGTCTGCAATCTGCGTAATTGATCGGTCTGAACCCAAGGCATCAATTGCCCTCAGAAAACGAAGCCGACTGCGCCACTCTCCGAACCCCATCCCTAGCTCGCGCTTTGCCAAGCGCTCAAGTGATCGAACACTAATGTGGTGGCGCTCTGCGACCTCAAGTGCCGACGGAGAGTCCTGAAGGGAGGTCTCGGCATAGCTCAGAATCCGCTTTAGCACGTCACCGCTGGCCAGCGGCAGGAAGCTCGACATCACCGGCGCGGCCAGAATCAGGTCAAGGGCGACCGCGGAGAGTCGCCGGTCTTCTGGCTTAACGGCCTCGCCGATGTCACGACGGGCCAGTTCGTCCAAGATCTCCCTAAGCAACGAGCTAACCGCTAACGCAGTCGGAATGCTGGGCATCTGCGCCGACGCGCCGACCGAAAGGTATGCGGATCGATAAGCAACCGCACCACGGTTTCGGGATGAGTGGTGAACACCAGGCGGAATCCATATCGCATAGTGGGTAGGGGACACCATCCAGTCCTCGCCTACCTGTAACTCCATGACACCCTGCGCAACATAGTTGAACTGCCCCCACGGATGCACACGAGCATCCCAGTCGGAGGGAGGCAAAGTCCCTTGCCGAACGTAGATGTCTCCAGGGATGGAGCTGAACGAGGGGACGGGGTCCATTGCCATGTCGCATTCAAGATGAAGATTGGCGCAAATTATGGATGTAACGAAATTCCGCCAAGTCTACGCTACTGGCTGTTGATATCCAGTATCTGAGGATGCCATGTACTACCTGCTCCCCCTCCTGGCCTGCCTTCTCTGGGGCGCCAACACCATCGTTACAAAGCTCGCTGCAGGGACCGTCGGCCCGGTCGATATTAGCTTCTGGCGATGGCTTGCTGCGGCCATCATCTTGCTCCCATTCGCCCTGCCGCGCCTGAAGTCGAACCTAGCGGTCCTGAAAGCCAATTGGGCACGCTTCCTCGTGCTCGGTGCTTTGGGCGGTGTCATGTTCCAATGCCTGGCGTACTACGCCGCACATTTCACTTCTGCGACCAACATGGGCGTTATCCAGGCACTCATCCCGTTGATCGCTCTTGCCTTGTCGCGCATCTTCATGGGTCACGCAGTCCGCGGTGGCGCAGTGATTGGTTCGATCATCTCCTTGGTTGGGGTGATAGCGGTAGTGTCCCATGGTGACTTTGAAGCCTTGGTTTCCCATGGAATCAACAAAGGTGACGCCCTGATGCTGCTGGGCGCTTTGGCTTTTGCCACCTACAATTTGCTGATGCACAAGTGGCGCATTCCCGTAACGCTGATCGAATCCCTGTTTCTTCAAGCCATGTCTGCAACGATCCTGCTGCTACCTCTTTTCCTTGTCGCAGGCACTGGCGTCCAGGGTGGCGCAGCCATCGGCTGCATTGCATTCGCAGCAATCGGCGCTTCGATCATGGCACCGTTGGCATGGATGACCGGCCTGCATCGGCTGGGCTCTGCTCGCGTGGCCGGGTTCTTCAATCTCGTCCCGATCGTCACTGCATTGCTTGCGGTGGTGGTCCTCAAAGAGTCTCTGAGCACCTGGGTCGTGGGTGGCGGTTTGATGGCAGTATTTGGTGTGGTACTGGCGGAGTACGCAGCTCGCAAGAAGCCTGACGAGGTCATGGTCGTGGATGACACCTCGACCAAGCGCTGAAAGACAATTGCATAGCTGCAGTTCAAATGAAAACGGGCCGCTTGAGGCCCGTTCTCCTTGTTCGGGGAACGCTTCTTCGGCTAGCCAGGTTCAAAGGGCCCTCTCCTCAAGGTGAAGTTGCATCTAGACAGCGCTCTTCAGCTGAGTTGGGCACATGCCGGTTAGTCGGCGAAACATTGCAATAAAAGGGGAGGGGCCGCTATAGCCCAGCCGCTTGGCAACATCACCAACTTTGCAGTCGCTCTGGAGGAGAGGGAGGGACGCAGCAAGCTTCAGCCTCTGGCGCCACTCACAACATCCCAGGCCAGTAGCGGCAACCCAGCGTCTTGCAGGAGTCCGAGAGGATACGCCAGCAACTTCTGCCCATTGAACTAGTGACTGGCCACTTCCTGGATCGGCTTGTAGCGCATCGATGATGGGGGCTAACAAGCGCGAAAACGCCAAGAATGCGCGGCCAAAGCTTCTGTTCCGGTAACTCAGCGAATGACCGGGGATCACCCCAAAGCGGAAAGGCTAACAGTAGGAACCGGGGATGCTTCGCGGCCCAGCTGCGCATCTTGCGCTGCCGCCGCCAAGCGATAGCCTTTGCGTCTCGAAGCTTGTGTAGGGCGCAATCCTCCACGTCAGACAGTCGCGCCGAAAGGGTATAGGCCCCGCGACAAGCCCATCGGAGGCATTTAGGGGTTCGCTTTAGCGACCTGTGGAGCTGCTGTGGAGTGGGCCGGAGAAATGTCTTCACATCAACAACTGTAAAGACGTCGCTTCACCCGGATCTACACGAGGGTTCAGACCCCACGGTTCCACAAAACAGCCTAAAGTTTCGACCCGGCACGCCGAGGCCGATCTACGTCACGGATTTCCGGCAGGGCGTGCCCCTTCCATCCGGTTGGCCGTCTGTCACTGGCGTGTGCGCCTGGTCCCGACCGGCCGGCAAGAAGCGCGAACCTACCGCTACACCCTAAGGGGCTTTAGTCTTTGATTCGCTTCTCAAAGTTTGTGATCAACTTGCCCAGCGAAAGGCCTGTCAGGCGGGCGATATCTCTCAGCTCCACCACATCAACCCTTCTCTTGCCTGTTTCGACGTCGCTGATGAATGACTGGCTGCGGCCCAGCATGCTGGACACCTGGGCCTGGGTCAGACCGGCAGCTAGCCGCGCCTCGCGAACAGCCTCAATGAGGGCAGCGTACTCTTTTCGATGGATGGACTTCGACACGACCGCGCCTTGGCTGAGCGGCCTAGAAAGCTATATCCAGTTCTCCGATATCTAAAAACCAGATATTCTGTCTTCTTCATTGACAGGGGGACGCATGAGCGAACAGCCATACCGCTTCATCACCGCGGCCAGAAGCAGAGCAACACTGATCCTGGCAGCATCAGCACTGCTAGCTGCCTGCAGCGGTCCGACAGACAAGAAGATGGTTACGAATGGAACCCAGCAGCAATACCGGCAGTCAATTGACGCTATCGACGCGGAACTCAATGCCCACGAAAGAGCGGCCTTCAACTGGGCAGTCGCTGGGATGAACCTTGAAGAGGGTCGGCAGGGAATCATTACGTACAGGGCCAAAAGCTGCCTAAGCGACTGAATTTCAAAGTTGATTGCTCGTCTCTCGATCAGGTTCTCCCCATCTATGGGGTCTGTTCAAGCACCTTGGCTGTGTAGCTCAGCGGCGCCACTTCCCTTTCAAGATCCAGGTGGTAGTCGCCGAAGCGATTGATGTGGCTGGTCCGATAAGGCGACAGGCCGGCCAGGATCTCGGGCGTCAGTTCAATCCCCTCCTTCCTCATCTCGGCCAAGGTCCGGCTCATGCCTTCCACGTTGTGGAGGATGATCATGTTGGCCACCAGCTGGCTGTACTTGATGATCTTGCGCTGCTCGTGTTGGACGTTCTCAGCAATGATCCCCTGGCTGCCAAAGAACACCCATTTCACGAAGCCGTTGTATTCCTCGCTCTTGTTGGTGGCAGCATGGATCGTTTTGCGGATCTCATTGTCATCAATGTAGCGCAGCAAGAACAGCGTTCGAACGGCCTTGCCAAGTTCCCGGAAGGCGAAGTACAGCTTGTTCTTCCGGCTGTAGGTGCCCAGCCGGCGCAGGATCGAGGACGCGGTGATCTTGCCCAATCGGATTGAGATCACCACCCGCAGCATGTCGTGGAGATGGGTGGCGATCAGTTGCCAGTCGATGCTGTCCCCGAACAGTGCCTGGATGTTCTTATAAGCCCTACCCGGTTCGGGCCGAAAGAATGTCAGGTCCTTGATGTTCCGGATCCGGGGCATCAGCTGGATGCCCAGCATGTGGGCCAGGCCGAAGACCGGATAGCTTTGGGCCTGCGTGTCGCCATGGACGATCTCAGGCTGGATGTCGGAAGTGTTGGCCAACAGACCGTCGAGGATGTAGATGCCCTCGTGCACGCCACAGGGAATGAAGTGGCTGAACGGCGCTACGTATTTGTCGGACACGTGGCAGTAGCCGATGCCACCGTAGCCGCCGTAGCGGATGTGATACTCCGACAGCAGGTTGTCCTCGTAGACGCTCCACTTCGTGCCATCAGCTGATGCGCTCTTGCCGCTGCCCCAATAGCCAGGCAGGTCGAATCTGTTGTAGGTATTGATGACCTCCACGATGGCCTTCTCAAGCACATCCTCGGTCACGTATTTCAGGTTGAGCCAAGCGACTTGGCGCCGGCTGAAGCCCTTGATCGACCGCGCCGTCTGCGTCGGCCCCAGGTTGCAGCCATAGCAGAATAGCGTGGTGATCACACGTCGGGGCAGATCTTCGACCTGGCTCTCGGTGCCGGCGATCGGGCGGAAGAAACGGTGCAGATCCAGCCATTGGCTGGCATCGATCAGGACATCGACGATGCTGGATTCTGGAAGCCGTTCGGCGATGAGGCGATCCACCGTGGTAATCGCGCTGGAGACTTCGGCGCGTTGCCCCTTCCGCAGCACCAGGCGCCCATCCAGGATGTCCGCATGTACGTTCTCCGGGAAACGCGCGTCGACCTCATCGGCCAGGGAGGTCAGTTGTGCACGTAATCCCGCCACGAAAGACTCGGCGTCGGTGGGCAGGCCTGACACCTGGCCGTAGGCTTCCAGTTCCTGGGCCAAGGTGGCTTCATCGACCAGCTGCTCACGGTAGTCATCAAACCGTTCGCTGCTGGGAATGAAGAGATCTCCGGACTTCAGTTCGTCCTTGACCTGCACCAGCACGGCCAGCTCGAAGTACTTACGGTGCATCCAGCCGGCGCCGGCTGCACTGGCCCGCTTGCCGAACACGTGCTGACACCAGAGCTTGGACATCCAGTCAAAGTCCTTTTCCGGGTCCAAACCGAGGGAGGCGACCTCGATCAGCTCACGGCGCTGGTTGCGCAGCGAGAGCACCGCTGCGATCAGCGGCTCCATGCCGGCGTCGTGGCTGGTCGCCCGAAGTTTCATCAGCTCCAGCCCATTGAACAGCAGCGGCCTGACCGCGCCATAGGGCTGCAGCATGAAAGGCAGGTAGTTCTTCCCGGCGTAGGCCATATGTTCTTCGCATTCGGCCAGCAAGGTCGACACTTCCGCTTCCAGGCTGTTGTCGATGGCATCCACGCGCTGACTATCGCTGCCGTCTAGCTGATAGGCCTGCAGGATTTCCTTGAGCTGGCCGATGAGGAAGTCGGCCCGTTTGGCATGTTCGAGCTGGTAGGCCAGCAATTTCTGCTGGGCCGTGTTCTCCAGCCCGCGCACCTGCTTGATGAACAACTCGGCTGCATCATCCAGTGTCTTGGCATGCTGGGCGCGAATGAAGATGGTGGCCAGCGCATAGCGCTTGTCCGGAGCCAGTTCGGCCAGCTCGCTGGCGTCATAGGCCCGAGCCATTGCACGGAACTGCTTGAGCTTGGGCACCGGCACATCGATGGGAGGCAGCTGGTCGGCCAACTGCTGCAGCATGCGGATGTGCTGCAGGTAGAACCGAACTTCCTTGTTGGTGGGCCGGCCGGGCTCGCGCTTGAGTGATTGCCAGCCGGTGAACCTGGACCCTTCCGGTGCGCGCAGCAGTTCGTCGATGAGCGTGCGCGTGGCAGGCGTCAGCGCGTGGCTGATGCTGCGGTAGTAGCCCAGATTGACCCCCTCACGGGCGCCGATGGCGGCCAGCTCCAGAGTGCGGAAACCGGGTAGTTCGTAGCGATGGTGCACCAGCTCTTCGAGCAGGACGTTCACGATGTCCGGGATGGTGTGCTTGGTCTGGGCTGCTCCGGTGGCCACTGTGTCCAGCCAAGCCAAGCCCGATTTATCCAGGGGACGTACCCCGATGAATTGCCGAAGCTGCGGCATATGCCGGCGCTGGCTGCCGGAAGCGTCGTAGCGTTCGAGCTGGTCGGTGTCCAATACGCGCCCGAGTCGGGCGGCCTTGGCGATGTGCTTCCGGATCCGCTCGGGTACGTCGGCCAACAGCGTGAAGTAGCCCAAGCGTTGGAAGAGCTTGAGATGAATCAGTACCGCCAGCTGCGGACCCGGCTGGGTGGTCAGCTGCTTGGCGAATGCAATCTCAGCGGCGGTCGGGGTATAGATCTCCTCCAGTTCCTTGGCGGTGGGATCAGGCTTCAGTCGCGGGTAGGCGGTCTCGTGAAGGGTAGCCATTGGATCCGGAGGGTGTGAGGGGGATCAGTCCCAGTGCCGGCCGTCGTCTGTACTGAGCGACGCTTCCAGGAAGCACTGGTGCGTATCGGCCATGCGGTGCATGTCATCGAGCAACGTGGCCAGGATTTCATCCAGATCCCTTTCGGGATCGGTGGGAGCAGTCAACTGGTACTCGCTGCTGGCGGTGTTCAGGCGCACAGCCTGGAACGGGGCCAAGCAGATCTCTTCAATTCGGCCTCGGGCCTTGGCCGCGCCGCGGCCCGTGCGGGCAAACGGGGTCAGCACCATGCGCAGGCGCAGCTGCAGGGCCGATTTGCCCTCCGGCGCCGGCAGTGCCATCGCCGGTACCGGCACGGTTGGACTGGGCAGGCTTGCTTCAATGCGGTCCCGGGCAAACGGGTCACGCCCGTCCAGGTAACGCATGGCCGACTGCACATCGCGCCAGCCCACGTACTCCATCAAGGCCTTCATGTCCCAGCCTTGGTCGTTGGCCCAGCTGGCAAAGCCGCGGCGCAACGAATGGCTGCTGTGGAGCCCCGCATCGGCAAAGCCTGCACTGGTCAGCAACTCGCGCAGCAGGCGCACCAAGCTGTTGGGATGCAGGCCTTCGGCGCTCACCTGGCCCCATTGGTTGACTGCCCGAAACACCGGCCCTTCTTGCAGGTCGGCCGCCTGCAGCCACGCCTGGGTCGCCTCCACCGGACATAACCGCGACAGCGCCGGCACCTTGTAGGTGACGCCGGCTGCTTGGCGATCACCCTTGCTGCGTGGCAAGAAGCAGGTCATCCCCTGTCCCGGCACCAGCGTGAGATGGGCCACGTCCAGACGCAGCAGTTCATCGCCACGGAATCCCCGCCAGAACCCGAGCAGCACCAGCGCTCGGTCTCGTTGATGGCGCAGCGCCGCCGGCCCATCGCCCCGGGCATGTGCCGCAGCGATCGCCGCGGCCAGCCAGTCATCGAGCTCGACCAGCCGCCGAATCTGGAGCGGCGCGGCTTGCTTGACCTGGCCCGGGTGCAGGGTCTGGATGCCTTTGAGCACCTTGCGCACCAGCGGCGATCGGGTCGGGTCGACAAAGCCGTGGTCGCGGTGCCAAGAGGCGATGGCCGCCAGACGTTGGCGGAGGGTGCTGGTCGCCAAGGTCTGCGCATAAGCGGCCAGGTACCGGGCCACGCTGTCAGGTGTCGCTGGGAGGTGGCCTTGCCATTCAACCTCGAAGTGCCGCAGCGCCGACGCATAGCTGCGCACCGTGTTCTGGCGCGTGGCCGCATCGAGGTAGCGGTCCAGTTCGGTCACTGGCGCGTGGCCTCCACCGAGGTCGTCTGGCGCAGCGTCGACAGGATGGTGCATTCCGCCCGCTGCCCGCCATGGCAACTGGCAATCACCCGT
The DNA here is from genome assembly GCF_004795795.1 of Stenotrophomonas sp. PAMC25021. Lineage (NCBI taxonomy): Bacteria > Pseudomonadati > Pseudomonadota > Gammaproteobacteria > Lysobacterales > Lysobacteraceae > Stenotrophomonas > Stenotrophomonas sp. PAMC25021. The sequence continues at coordinate 4,395,270 of NZ_CP039255.1, forward strand.
TCCAGCTCGCTGGCCATGCGCTGCAGGTCGGCCATGCGGGCGCGCACGTCGGCCAGATGGCTGCGGGCCAACCGGTCCACGTCCCCGCACGAAAGCTCCTCATCGCCGGCCAGCTGCAGCAGGCTGCGGACCTCCTCCAGGCTGAAGCCCAGGTCCCGGCCACGCGCAATGAAGCGCAGCCGCTCGATGTCGGCCGGGCCATAGACCCGGTAGCCGTTGCCCGTGCGCCCCGGGCGCGGCAGCAACCCGATCCGCTCGTAATAGCGAATCGTCTCCAAGTGGCATCCGCTGGCGTCGGCAGCCTCACTGATTTTCATTCGTAGTACGCTTGACTCCGTAGTAGCTACGGACTTTACGCTGAACCCGTATCCGCCGCCACTCCGGCCGCGGCGCTGCATGTGACGACCATGCCACTGCCCATCGCCTTGATTCGCTACTGCCTGATTGCCTTGCTGATCGGCTGGGTTCTGCCCGCTTCTGCTCAGGCGGAGCCTGCCGCAGCAGACCTGCGCCAAACCTGGCAGATGCTCGATTACATCGCGGTCGACTACCCCGGCGCGGTCCAGGCCGGTCGCGTAATTGCCCCCAACGAATACGCCGAAATGAGCGAGTTTGCCGGCGCCGTGCGCAGTCAGCTGGCAGCATTGCCCAGTGGCCAGAACCAGCAGGAGCTGACGGCCCAGGCCGACCGCCTGGTCCAGGCGGTGGCAGAGAAGGCCGACCCGGCGCAAGTGGCAACGTTGGCGCGCGGGCTCGGCACGACGCTGTTGGCCCGCTACCCGATCGGCGCTGTTCCGGCGAGCGCGCCGAAGACCTCCCAGGCCGCGTCCATCTACAGCCAGCAGTGCGCGGCCTGTCACGGCCCCACAGGTCACGGTGATGGCCCCGCCGCGCAAGCGTTAAGTCCGCCGCCGATCGCGTTCACCGATGCCACTCGCGCCGCGCAGCGAACGCCGCTGTCGTTGTACGAGGTCATTTCCCAGGGTGTGCCGGGTACCGGCATGGTCAGCTTCTCTGGGCTGTCAGAAAGTGATCGCTGGGCGTTGGCATTCTATGTGGGCAGCTTGGGGTACTCCTCGCAAGCCAAGGCTCAAGGTGAGGCGTTATGGCGCACCAGTGCCGAGGCCCATACGCACATTCCCTCGCTCGAAGCGCTGACACGCACGCGAGAGGCCGATCTTGCCACCACGATGCCCGCCGATCAGGCAAACGCGATCATCGCCTACCTGCGTTCGCAGCCACAGGTAGTAAACGAAGCGGTACCAGGAGCCGATCGCTTTGCGGTGGCGCGGCAGCGACTGGCCGCCAGCCAGCGCGCTTACGCTGATGAGGACCTGGCTCAAGCCAAAAAGCTTGCGCTCTCGTCCTATCTGGATGGTGTAGAGCCGCTTGAACCCACGCTGGCCACGCGCAATCCGTCATTGCTGCGAGAGATCGAGACGGCCATGGCAGGCTACCGCGCGCAGCTGGATCAGCATGCGCCCGCGGCTGACGTTGCCGGGCAGGCAGCGCAAATTGCCCAGCTGTTTGATCGCGCGGACGTGGCGCTGCAGGACACCCGAATAGGCGCCAGCACCGCGTTTCTAGGCAGCTTTACCATCTTGGTACGCGAAGGACTGGAAGCGCTGCTGATCGTGATTGGTATCGTGGCGTTCTTGCGTAAAGCCGAGCGGTCTGATGTGTTGCCGTATGTGCATGCGGGTTGGATCTGCGCGTTGTTGGCAGGCGCAGCTACCTGGGCGGTGGCCACTTACTTTGTTGATATCAGCGGTGCGAACCGGGAAGTCACTGAGGGCGTCTCGGCCTTGTTCGCTGCCGCTGTCCTGCTCAGCGTAGGCATCTGGATGCACCAAAAGAGCCTTGCAGGGCGGTGGCAGGAGTACCTGCACGCCAAGCTGACGACTGCGCTGACACGGCGCTCGGCTGTTTTCCTGTTCATGCTGGCCTTTGTCGCGGTGTACCGCGAGGTGTTTGAGACGATCTTGTTCTACATCGCGATGTGGAGCGATCAGGCGTCCACCGCCATCCTCGCAGGCCTGGCGGCGGGAATCGCGGTGTTGGCTGCGGTGGCGTACTGGATGCTGCGCATGAGCAGGCGGCTGCCGATTGGCCGGTTCTTTTCGATCAGCTCGATTCTCATCGCGGTGATGGCGGTCATCCTGATCGGTAAAGGCGTGGCCGCGTTGCAGGAAGCGGGCTGGATCTCTCAAACACCGCTCGCGTTGCCGCGCATCGAGTGGATCGGCCTGTATCCCACCTGGCAGTCGCTGCTGGCGCAGGTATTGGTAGGCACCGCCGCCATCGTGGGGTTCCTCGCCAATGCCCGTTCCGGTGTGCGTAGACAGCCAGGCGCAAACAAGCAATGAAACAACACAGCAGAGGACCAAGACATGAGTGATTGCGGGTGCCACCACGAAGCCAAGAACAAGGAGGAGCGACGCATCCTCTGGATCGCCTTGGTCCTGAATGCAGCGATGGCCGTGATCGGCGGCATTGCCGGCTGGATTGCCCATTCCACCGGGCTGCTGGCTGACGCGCTGGACATGCTGTCTGACGCCACCGCCTATGCCATTGGCCTGGTCGCTATCGGGCGCACGGCGCGCTTCAAGGCCAACGCCGCGTGGGTCAGTGGCAGCGTGCTGCTGGTGCTGGGCGTAGGCGTGCTGGTCGAAGTCGGCCGCCGGGTGATGTACGGCGCCGAGCCGGTCAGCGGTTGGATGATCGGTACCGCTCTGGTCTCGCTGGCCGTGAACCTGAAGGTGCTCCGTATGCTCGCCCCCTTGAAGTCTGGCGAAGTGCATCTGCGAGCGACCTGGCTGTTTACCCGCGCCGATGTGGTGGCCAACGTTGGGGTGATTCTGGCCGGCCTGTTGGTGTGGTGGCTGGCCAGCCCCTACCCGGATTTCGTGATCGGCGCCCTGATCGGCCTGTATGTGATCAAGGAGGCTTTCGAGATCTTGGGTGATGCTCGCCGGGCGCGTGCCGACGCGCGCAAAACGCCTGCATGACAGCGCTTGGCCGGCTGAGCTGTGGCCTGCGCTGGCTGCTGCTGGCGCACTTGGCCGTGGGCCTTGTGACGCAGCCGGTGCTGGCAGTGGTTGGCGAGCTCCATGCTCAAACCCATCTGGCCGCGGCCGACCATGACCCGGCAGTGGCATCACCAGCTTCCGAGCGTGGCGTAGACGCCGCGCTGCACCGGCTACAGCAGCTGGTGCTGTGCTGTAGCCAGGCCGCGCCGGCTCCAGAAATAGTGTTGGCCATTGCTCATATCGGCCGGCATTGGCCGTCGGCGACAGCCCATGCGGACAGATATCGGCATGAGCACCTGCTCGCGCCGTTCCGGCCGCCGATCGCAGGGTGATGCGCGCCGGCGTGCGCCGGATCCCTGTTGGCTATCGAAAATTCTGGAGTACTTCATGCATGTGCGATTGGCGGCCCTGGCCGCGTGGCTACTGTTGAGCGCGGCGGCAACGCCGGCGACAGCAGAAGAGCTGATGACCTTGGACGACGCGTTTGCACGCGTGGCCCAAACCCACCCCGAGCTGCGCCTGGTCGATGCGCGAGCCACGGTGCTCGCTGCCGAGCGCGACCAGGCCGTGCAGCGGCCACCGTGGACGTTGGGGGCGGAGGTTGAAAATGCGCTGGGCACGGGCGCGGCCCGTGGCCTGGACAGCGCGGAGTTGACCTTGAGCCTGAGCTCGGTCCTGGAGCGCGGCGGCAAGCTCGACGCCCGCCGCACCTTGGCCCAAAGCCGGATTGATGCACTGGCCGTGCAGCGCGAGACCAGGCGGCTGGACCTGCTCGCCGAGACGGCGCAGCGCTATTTGGCCGTTGTCGGTGCCGACCGGCAACGCAGCCTGACGAACATGGATGTCGGCCAGCGCCAGCGGACCGTCGCCGCTGCCCGGCAGCGCCTGCAGGCTGGCGCGTCTCCCGAATCGGTGATGCTCACCGCACAAGCAGCACTGGCGAGAGCAGAGTTGACCCGTGATCGGGCCGAGCAGCAGCGCATTGCCGCCCGGCAGCACCTTGCTGCCCTCTGGGGCGAACGTGCTCCGAGCTTCGAGGTGGCCGCGGCGGATCCCATGACCCTGCCGGCGATCGCGTCCATGCAGTCGCTGGCCGAGGAATTGGAGCGCACTCCCGAGTTGGCGCAGTTTGCCGATGCCCGCCGGATCGCGCAGGCACGACTGCAGCTGGCGCGTTCGGCGGCCTCGCCGGACTTGTCGTGGCAGCTGGGCGTGCGCCGCCTGCAGGAGACTGACGACACCGCGCTGGTGGCCAGCCTGTCCATGCCACTGGGCAGCCGCAGCCGCGCGCAGCCGGAGATCCGCGCCGGCGAAGCCGAGCTGGAGGTTCTGACGATCGAGCGCGAGGCCAAGGGCCTGTCGCTGTATTCCACGCTGGTCGAAGCCCATGGTCGCTACACCGTGGCGCAGGCCGAGGTGGCACGGCTGCAAGGCGAGGTGCTGCCGAAGTTGGCCCGGGCTGAGAAGGCCGCCGAGCGCGCCTATCGCGCCGGCGCGATCAGCTACCTGGAATGGGCACAGCTGCAGTCCGAACGCACGGCCATGGCCCAGCAGCAGCTGGACGTGGCGCTCGATGCGCAGCGCGCCCTGATCGAAATTCAACGCCTGACCGGCCAAGCGCTTGTCGCGCCGCCGGCGGCTGCTTCCACCGGAGAGACCCCATGAATCGCTTTTCTTGGACCGCACTGGGCATGGCCCTGATGATGCTGGCCGCCTGCAACGCGTCGGCCCCCAACGAAGCGTCCGAAGGCGGCGCCGCCGCTGAGGGCGAAGAGCACGGCGAGCACGAGGAAGCGCCGCTGGAAACCAAGATTGCCGCCAAAGCTGCGCAGGCAGCGGGTATCCAGGTCGCACCGGCAGGCCCCGGTGAGATTGCTGACGAGCATGAGGTGCAAGGGCTGTTGACCCCGATTGACGGTCGCATCGCGCAGGTCACGGCACGCTTCCCCGGACCGGTCCGCTCCGTGCGTGCGGGCGTGGGTGATCAGGTACGGGCCGGCCAGGCACTGGCCACGGTAGAGAGCAACCTGAGCCTGACCACCTATACCGTCACCGCGCCGATCAGTGGCGTGGTCATGGCGCGCACGGCCGCCGTAGGCATGGCCGCCGCTGAGGGCGCGCCGCTGTTTGAGGTCGCCGACCTGTCCACGCTGTGGGTGGACCTTCACATCTTCGGCGCCGACGCCCAGCACATCGGTGCTGGCGTGCCGGTGACGGTTACCCGCTTGAGCGATGGCGTCACCGCACAGACCACCTTGGAGCGCGTCCTGCCCGGCACCGCCACCGCCAGCCAAAGCACCATTGCGCGCGGCACGGTGGCCAACACCGATGGCCTGTGGCGGCCGGGGTCGGCGGTCAAGGCGCGGGTCACCGTGGATCGCCAATCGGCAGCGTTGGTGGTGCCGATCACGGCGCTGCAGACCGCAGAAGACCAGGACGTGGTCTACGTGCAGCAGGGCGAAACCTACCACACCCGGCCGGTGAAGCTGGGGCGCCGCGACGCCGAACGCGCCGAAGTGCTGGAAGGCCTCAAGGCCGGTGAACAGGTGGTGGTGGCCCAAAGCTTCCTGATCAAGGCCGACATCGAAAAGTCCACCGTGGAAGAAGAATGAGGCCCGCCATGCTCGAACGCCTCATTGGGCTGTCCATCCGCCATCGCTGGCTGACGCTAGTGCTCACCGCTGCGCTGGTTGCGCTGGGCGTGTGGAGCTACCGTCACCTTTCCATTGACGCCACGCCCGACATCACCAACGTCCAGGTCCAGATCAACACCCAGGCCCCGGGTTACTCGCCGCTGGAGGCCGAACAACGGGTCACCTTTGCCATCGAAACGGCCATGGCCGGTCTGCCCAAGCTGGACTACAGCCGCTCGCTGTCGCGCTACGGGCTTTCGCAGGTCACCGTCGTCTTCAAGGACGGCACCGACCTGTACTTTGCCCGCCAGCAGGTCGCCGAGCGCCTGCAGCAGATCGCCTCCCAGCTTCCCGAAGGGTTGGACCCGGAAATGGGGCCGATCTCCACCGGGTTGGGCGAGATCTTCATGTACACCGTGGAGGCCGAGCCCAACGCTCGCAAGCCCGACGGCACCCCGTACACGGCCACGGACCTGCGCACCCTGCAGGACTGGGTGATCCGGCCGCAGCTGCGCACCACGCCCGGCGTCACCGAGGTCAACACCATCGGCGGCTTCGAGCGGCAGATCCACATCACTCCCGATCCAGCTCAGTTGGTGGCGCTGGGCTTCACGTTGAACGACGTGGTCGCCGCGGTCATGCGCAACAACCAGAACATCGGCGCCGGCTACATCGAGCGCAACGGACAGCAGTTCCTGGTGCGCGTGCCGGGCCAGCTAGCCAATCTGGAGGCAATCGGCAACATCGTGCTGGACCGGCGCGATGGCGTGCCCATTCGGGTGCGCGACGTCGCTAGCGTGGGCGAAGGCAAGGAGCTGCGCACGGGCGCGGCCACCCAGAATGGCCACGAGGTCGTGGTCGGTACCGCCTTCATGTTGTTCGGCGCCAACAGCCGGGAAGTCTCCCAGGCGGCCGCGGCCAAGCTGGATGCCGCCAACGCCAGCCTGCCTGCCGGCGTCCATGCCAAGGCCGTCTATGACCGCACCGCGCTGGTGGATCGCACCATCGGCACGGTGTCCAAGAACCTGATCGAGGGCGCGCTGCTGGTGGTGGTGGTGCTGTTCCTGCTGCTGGGCAATGTGCGCGCCTCGTTGATCACCGCGGCGGTGATCCCGTTGGCGATGCTGTTCACCATCATCGGCATGGTGCGTGGCGGCGTGTCGGGCAACCTGATGAGCCTGGGCGCGCTGGACTTCGGCCTGATCGTGGACGGGGCGGTGATCATCATCGAGAACTGTCTGCGCCGGTTCGGCGAGGCGCAGCACGCGCTAGGCCGCCAGCTCAACGATGAAGAGCGCTATGACCTGACCGCCTCGGCCACCGCCGAGGTGATCCGTCCCAGCCTGTTTGGCCTGGGCATCATCGCCGCGGTCTACCTGCCGATCTTCTCGCTGTCCGGGGTAGAAGGAAAAATGTTCCACCCGATGGCGATCACGGTGGTGCTGGCCCTGACCGGCGCCATGGTGTTGTCGCTGACCTTCGTGCCGGCGGCGATCGCCAGCTTCCTGCGCGGCCGTGTGGCTGAGCACGACAACCGCCTGATGCGCTGGTCGCGTGCCCGTTATACGCCGCTGCTGGATTGGGCCCTGCGTCGGCGCGTGGTGGTGCTGGCCGGCGCGGCCGTGCTGGTGGTGGGCTGTGGCGTGCTGGCCACCCGCTTGGGTTCGGAGTTCGTGCCGAGCCTGGATGAGGGCGACATCACCTTGCAGCCCATGCGTATTCCCGGCACCAGCTTGGAGCAGTCGGTGGCCATGCAGGAAACGCTGGAGAAGCGCCTGGCCCAGTTCCCGGAGGTGGCCAACATCTTCTCAAAGATCGGCACCGCCGAGGTGGCCACCGATCCTATGCCGCCGTCGATGGCCGACACCTTCCTGATGCTCAAGCCCCGCGACCAGTGGCCCGACCCGCGCAAGCCCAAGGCCGAGCTGGTGGAAGAGCTGGAGGCGGCGGCCAAGGAAATCCCGGGCAGCAACTACGAGTTCACCCAGCCCATCCAGATGCGCACCAACGAGTTGATCTCCGGCGTCCGTTCGGACGTGGCGGTCAAGGTCTACGGCGACAACCTTGACCAGTTGACGCGCCTGGCCAGCCGGGTCGAGCGGGTCATGCGTAGCGTCCCCGGCGCCGAAGACGTCAAGGCCGAGCAGGTCTCCGGCCTGCCGCTGCTGACCATCACGCCAGATCCGGCGGCATTGGCACGGTATGGCCTGAACCCGGGCGATGTGCAGGAAACGGTGGCCACCGCCATTGGGGGCAGTGTTGCCGGCCAGTTGATCGAGGGCGACCGCCGCTTCGACCTGGTCGTGCGCCTGCCCGAAGCGCAGCGCCAAGACCCCGCTGTGCTGGCAGATCTGCCCATTCCGCTGCCGGCAAGCACCAGTGTCGATGAGTCCAGCCGTCTGGCCGCCGGCGCCAATGGGGGGCCTCGCACGGTGCCGCTGCGGGAAGTGGCGAAGATCCAGGTAGAGCGCGGGCCCAATCAGATCAACCGCGAGAACGGCAAGCGCCGCGTGGTGATCACCGCCAACGTGCGCGAGCGCGATCTGGGCGGGTTCGTCGGCGAGTTGCGCACACGCATCGGCCAGGATGTCGCGCTTCCAGAGGGCTACTGGATCGATTACGGCGGCACCTTCGAGCAGCTGATCTCGGCCACCCAACGCCTGGGCGTGGTCGTTCCGGTGACACTGGCGTTGATCTTCGCTCTGCTATTCATGGCCTTCGGCTCGGCCAAGGATGCGGCCATTGTGTTCAGTGGCGTGCCGCTGGCGCTGACCGGCGGTGTGCTGGCACTGGCTCTGCGCGGGATTCCGTTGTCGATCTCTGCCGGCGTGGGCTTCATCGCGCTGTCGGGCGTGGCCGTACTCAACGGGCTGGTCATGATCGCCTTCATCCGCCGTCTGCGCGAACAGGGCGATCCGCTAGACGACGCTGTGCGCGACGGCGCCCTTGGACGCCTGCGACCGGTGTTGATGACCGCCCTGGTAGCCTCGCTGGGCTTCCTACCCATGGCCTTGAATGTCGGTGCTGGCTCGGAAGTGCAGCGGCCGCTGGCCACTGTCGTCATCGGCGGCATCGTCTCATCCACCGCATTGACCTTGTTGGTGCTGCCGGTGCTCTATCGTTGGCTGCATCGCGACCGAGCTCCCCGCGCCGGTAGCACTGCTTTGGAGTCCCCATGAACGAGCTCAACCTGGAACAGGTCCGTGCGGCGATGTTTACCGACCCGGGCGTGAAAGCGGTGGACGACCTGCGCCTGGTCGCCGGTGAGCATGGCCGTGCGATCGCGGCCACCATCACGGTCGCGGCGCCCTCGGTCGACCTGGACCTGGTGCATGCTGTGATTGCCCAGGTCCTGGCCGATCAATTCGGCATCGATCAGATCATGCTGTGTTTCAACGACCCGGGCCCGGTACCGCCGCCGCCCACCGCGGCGCCGTTAAAGAAGATGTGATCGCAGCCCCTGGCTCTATGCGTCTGCGCTGGCAGGCGCATAGAGCTGATGACCCGGCAACGCGCACGCGCCGGCATACACAAAGGCCACGCTTTGCCGCGCCCGGGTGAAGGCCACGTAGTATTTCGGCGGCGCGGTGATACGCGCTGCATCGGCCGTGCGCAGGTACTGCGTCAACGGCCCGTTCGGAAAGATGAGGACCCGACTGTAGGTGCGGCCCTTGCACTGCCCAAAGTTCACCGCCGGCAGTCCGTCGCACGCCTGCCGCCGGTCATGCCGGAGCACGGTGGGGGCGAACTCCTGCATGTACGCGGCCACATCCCCTGGAGCGACGAGGTAGATGCCATCGTGTCCGGTGACCTCGCCATTGCCTGATTGGGTCCGCGGCATCTGCGGATAGAGCGTGTCAGCCATATCGCACAGAGCCTGGACGCAGCGCAGACTGGTGAGGCGGTGATCCAGCCGGCATAAGCCGTCGGCCTCCCAAATCTGAAACAGCGCTGCCAGATTCGGACCACGGTATTGGCTGTACCTTTGCGCATAGTTGGTCGCATACGTGGCTTGGCGCGTATCGCCTACCAACGTGATGGCAATCTCGCTCTTCAACAGCCGTTCGACCAGATCCAGATCAAAGCCGGCCAGATCCTGGACTTCGTCGATGTAGAGCTCGTCGTACATCGCCGCCAATCGCGCCACGACCTGGCCTTGGGTCAGCTCATCGCAGCGCACAGCGAAATCGGCCGCTCGGTCCGAATACATCCGGTTGCCCGCCAGGTAGTGGCGCGCCACCTGGGTGCGTGGGGCGCGGTTGTTGGTGACACCTTCTACGAACAGGATGGTCTCGATGCGAGGCTCAGGGCAAAGCGCAGCCTGGTACGGGCGAATGCACTGGCGCAGCAGAAAGCCATACCAGCTGTGCAAGGTGACATGCGCGGGGACCGCGCCTGCGTGGGCCTCAAACGAGCGCCGGATCTCTTCCAGGTTTTCCAGCGTGTAGGTGACAATCGCGATGCGGCGCTCAGGTCGCTCCAAGGCCTGCCGGACCAGCAACGTGGTCTTGCCCGAGCCGGCTGCCGAGAGCAGGACCCGGTTAGGTGATGGCACGCTGGACATAGTCCGGGAACCTGATCGAGTGCGGGCTATTGAAAATCGCCAAGGCCGTATCGGTCTTATGGCCCTTCATGTACTTGAGCAGCGCCACCTCATCGGCAAAGGCCTTGCCCAGCACGGTATTGAGTTCGGCCAGCGAGTTGGCTTTGATCAGCTGCTCTTCCAGCGAAGGGGCGCTCTCGTCGGAATCGTAATAGATCGCGTTGATGTGCTCGGCATAGCGCTCTTGCACAGCTGCGATATCACCGTCGTTGTCGGTGATCACCTTGGCCTGAATCCTCAGTCGATCGGCAATCTGCAAGAAGCGTTTGAATGCCAACGACTTGACCGAAATGATGTCTACGCCGTGAGCCATCGGCGCCACGCCGTGATGGTCACTGTAGGCACGCTGCACGATCAGTTCGTCGGAAGGGCCTTCCACCAGGATCGCCTGCTTGGCCAGGATCAACCGCAGCGTGTCGTGGCCCGGCAGCTTCATGAAATAGTCGTGGGTATCGCTGGGCAGCTGGTCCAGCTTCATCTGGCCTTGCGCGCTGAACAGGATCACGTTGTCCACGCCCAGCTTGTTCAACACGAAGCTGCTGTGGGTGGCGATGATCACCTGCTGGGCGGTGGAGAGGGCCGCAATCTTGTCGATCAGCTGGGTCATGCTGGAATAGGACAGATGGTTCTCCGGCTCCTCGATCAGCAGCACGTGAGCCGCGCCGGCCGCGTGCATCGCCAGCTTCATCTTCACCGCGCTTTGCTCGCCCTTGCCGGCCTGGGTGAACGGGAGCTCATCCAGGTAGGGTGACAGGCTGGTTTCCCACGTTGAGCGCGGCGATGTGTCCACGCCTACCGTCAATGCCCTGTGGCTGATGTCCCCGGTGTGCTCGGTCAAGTAGGCATTGATCGCTGCCACATCCGCTTCTTCGGAAAAGCTCTGCCGCATGCGGCGGAAGCTCAGCGACAGCGAGACGCGCTGCGCAGGCGTCAGTGCCTGCTCGATGATGCCGGCGATATAGCGATCGGCACCGGACAAGGTCTTGATGCCGTGCGTGTCGATGATGGTCGAGTCGAACGGAATACTACGGGCGGTGACGCCATTGTTGGCGAAGGAGTACCAGCGCACCGTGTAGTACTCCACCGGCAGGCTGACCGCGCCCTGGTGCTGCTGCAGGTAGGCGTTGAACTCCTCGCGGTAGTCGTCGTTGAGCTCGACCAGCAGCCGGATGCCGGCGGTATCCAGACGCAGGGAGTTGTTGGTGCCGCGTAACGACGCCAGCGCGGCGTCGGCGCCCAGATAGGCTTCGATGGAGATCCGTGGCGGCGAGGCCGGCGTGCCCGTGGCAAGCGCTCCCAAGTACTCCTGCACCGTGGGCTGGTGGAACAGGTAGGGCGTGAGCTCGTAGGCAAGATTGCGCCCATGCAGCTGGCCGGTGACCACCGCGTGGATGGCCTCCAGCAGGGTGGATTTACCGACCTCGTTGTCGCCCACCACCAGGTTCATGTGGGCATTGAGGGGCAGGTCCAGATGGCGAAACGACTTGAAGTTGTCGATGACGATACGTTCGATCGGCATGCACAGTCCTATGATGGCCAACGGGCTCGGTGGCGGAGCCTGCCTGCACCCTGGCTGGCCTCCTTTCCGCTCTGGGCCATACTACCCAGCGATCGCCGGCCCTGGGCGGTTTCGTACTGCTTGGGACGCCGGGAAGGGTCAGAATCCGCCTTACGCGGGATAATTCAATATTATCCCGTATAACTATTTTCGCCGACGAGCGGTCGTCTACCTGCTTTAATAGTATGTAATTACATGGTATGTAATACATTACGAAATAAAGTGAGGTGGCACGATGGCGCGCGCAGGACTCTATAAGAGTGACGTCCAGAAGGCGCGCGACGCGCTGCTGGCCCAACGCAAGAAGCCGTCAGTCGACGCGGTGCGAGTGGCCTTGGGCAACACGGGCTCCAAGACCACGATCCACCGCTACTTGCGTGAACTGGAAGGAGAGGAAGGCGGCGGTCCGGCGAGGACGGTAGCCGTTAGTGATGCTTTGCAGGACTTGGTTGCGCGCTTGGCCTCGCGGCTCCAGGAGGAAGCAGAGGCCATCCTCACCCAGGAGCGTGAGCGCCATCAGGCTGAGCTCCACAGTCGGCAACAGGCGCTTTCCGGTGCCCAAGAGGAGGCTGCCGCCTTGAGCAGTCGGCTGCAGCGCACCGAAGCAAGCCTGCACCAAGAGCAAGCTGCTCACGCCCTCCTTCAACAGAATCTAGGTGACAGGATCGCGGAAATCGCCCAGTTGAACGAGCGCATCGCTGGCATGACGGTGCGGCTGGCTGATCATGAGGCGCATACGCGTTCTCTGGAGGACAAGCATGCCCATGCCCGGGAAGCGCTTGAGCACTACCGCACTTCAACCAAAGAGCAGCGTGAGCAAGAGCTTCGCCGTCACGAGCATCAGGTCCAAGAGCTGCAAGTAGCCTTACGTCAGGCCAATGAAGCCTTGGGCGCGAAGAATCAGGAGCTGTTGGTGCTGAACCGCGACAATGGTCAATGGCTGGAGCGCCACGGGCGGATTGAGCGTGAGCTTGCCCAGCTACGACAGGCCCACGAAGGCCAACACAGCGAGGTCGTGGCGTTGCGCCAGACCGCGACGGACTATTTGGCACTGCAGGAGCGCTGGAAGACTGACGCCAAGACCTTGGATACCATGCGCAACGAGCTAGCTCAAGTTCAAGACACCCTTGCGCGGGAGCGTGAGCGCCGCGAGAGCGCTGAAGCCGATGCGTTGCGTGCCAATGCACGTCTTGAAGCGCTAGAGCCTCTACTGAATCAACTGACGCCAGCACAAAATGCGGTGAAGAAAACTCGGCGCGGCCATGCGCAAGATGGGGGAGCCGACTGACGAGGCTGCTCGTTTGTCTGCTAGCGGCTGGGGTGGCGCTCACCTGTCCAGTACGCCCATTCCATAGGGACGACCCAATCTACAAACAGTTTGGCTACTGAGGACTCCGGTGCCAAATGATAGGGCTTGAACATGCCTTGCTCGGGCGAACTGGTCATCAGGTAGCGCAGGCGCTTCTGGACCTCCTGAAAGATGGCTTCCCGCACATGGGCGCTGTCGTGCACGCCAAGACGCATCGCCACCGAGGCACCTTGGCGTACCGCCGCCCAGCAGCAGTAACGCCACCGCGCGATCGGCAAGCCCCGCGGTCCGGATTGAAAGACGAACCCCACATCACGTGCCCAGCCTGGGTCGAAGTGATGTTTGAGCAATTGCTGCTCCAGAAACTGCTCGGTCTCCCAGAGTGCAAGTTCATCCCACAGCTCCAGTTTCGCGTCCGCCAAGTCTACATCGTGTGCCATATCGCCGAGTTGGTCTTCCAGCACCGGGAGCAGGTGCCTGCGCTCGTGGGTAGACCAGGCGAAAGCCCATTGCAGATCTTCGATGGGCGTGACCTCGGCATCGGGGCGGATCTGCCATCGATCCGCTGGCCAGGGAACTTGGATCAAGGCCAAGTCTCGCAGCGTGTCCAGCACCAGCAAGGTGGAGCGGCGTGTGGGCGCCACCGGTAGGCGTCGTAGCTGCGCGGCTAACAGTGCGGCTAGGAAAAGGGTGCCACGAAGGCCCAACTCCTCGATGCTGGCGACCCCAGATGGCGTCATTGACGAGGTTCCGGGCATGCGGTTTCCGGGGATGAGGGAGCGGCGTGGCTCCTGGGGGGGGGGCGGCGCTACCGGTGTCGCCGGTTGCCTCAAAGCTAAGAATATCTTAGTATGCAAGGCTGGGTACATCCGCCATCCTTATGGGGTCTCCATGGGGTGCGCGCGTGACTTTGTCCGTCGACTCAACACCGACCTTCGCTCGACGCCTCAAACAAGCCCGCCTGCACACGGGTTTGTCGCAGAAGGAGTTGGGCATCCGGGCCGGTCTGGATCCTCACGTGGCCAGCCCCCGAATCAACCAGTACGAGCGTGGCAAGCACGAGCCCATGCTGGAGATTGCTGAGCGGTTGGCCCAAGCGTTGGGGATCCCCGCCGCCTTCCTTTACACCGACGATGATCTGCTGGCCAAGTTGCTCCTGCGCTGGGGCTCGCTAAGCAAGCAGCAGAAGCGCGAGTTGGTGAAGCTGATCGAGGCCACGCCCGAGAAGTAAACCGAACAAGCGCTCGCCCTATGGGCAACTCTTCGCCTCAACCCGCCCTTTGGGCGCTTCTGGAGGGAGCTGCAGTGTCCGCGGCTAGTGCGACTGACAAGTCGCGACATCTCAGGCTTACTTGAGATTTTGTTCACGACCGATACACACGCGCCTTGTCTAAAGTGATATACCATGTCGCCCGTGTCAGCCTCCTCACTTCTACTGCGACTGTTCCTGATCGCCATGCTCGTGCTTAACGGCGCGTGGTCGGCGTTTGCGTCCGTCAGTATGAACCCGGTCATGGAAGAGCAGGCCAGCGAAGTGGCTGCCGCGGTGCAAGTCGACGAAGACTGCTTCGCCCATCACAGTGCTGAGCATCATCCCGATGCCACATCGATTGAAAAGGCTGGCACTGGGCATGGCGACCATGCCGGTCCCGACTGTTGCAAGTCTTCTGCGTGCCGGTGCGCCTGCGTACACGCTTGCGCGAGCGCACTTCCTGCGCGCCTGCATGTTTCGGTGCAACTGGCCTTGGGCCTGGATGTCATGCCGCTGCCCCTAGGGCATGCGGCACCTGCCTTGCCTCATCTGATCCGACCACCGATCGGCTAAGCGTCCCTAGGCGCCGCAATGGCGCCGTTGGTGTGGCTTGCATGCCTGTTTAGGCCAGCCGCCCGCTCTGTACCACCGCCCGCCGGTGGCAACACGACGCTTGGAGCATTTTCATGTCGCATGATGATTTTCGTGGTCCACGCGGTGGACCGCTGCTGCCTTCGCGGCGGCGATTTGTCCAAGGCTTGGCCTTGGGAGGCGCAGTCGCAGGATTAGGTTTCTGGCCCAAAGCCAGTTGGGCGCTCAAGGGGCCGGGACAACCCAACGTACTATCGGGCACTGAGTTTGACCTGACCATTGGCGAGACGCCGATGAACTTCACCGGCAAGACCCGCACCGCGATCACGGTCAACGGGTCCGTTCCGGCGCCGTTGCTGCGGTGGCGGGAAGGCACCACGGTCAACTTGCGCGTCTCTAATGCATTGCCCGCTAACTCCATCCATGGCGCGGACACCTCCATCCATTGGCACGGCATCATTTTGCCGGCCAACATGGACGGCGTGCCGGGTCTGAGCTTTGACGGTATCGGACGTGGTGAGACCTACCACTACCGGTTCACCCTGCATCAGGGCGGAACCTACTGGTACCACAGCCACTCAGGGTTCCAGGAACAAGCCGGGCTCTATGGCCCGATCGTCATCGACCCATTGGAGCCGGAGCCCTTCAGTTTCGATCGCGACTACGTCGTGATGCTGAGCGATTGGACAGACCTGGACCCGACGGCCCTGTTCGATCGTTTGAAGAAGATGCCGGGCCATGACAATTACTACAAGCGCACGGTCGGCGATTTTGCGCGCGATGTGAAGCGCAACGGCCTGTCGGCCACGTTGGAAGATCGCAAGATGTGGGGCGTGATGCGGATGACGCCCACGGACCTGTCCGACGTCAACGCCAACACCTACACCTACCTGATGAACGGCACGACCTCACTGGGCAACTGGACCGGTTTGTTCCGCAGTGGCGAGAAGGTGCGCCTGCGTTTCATCAATGGCTCTGCCATGACGTACTTCGATGTGCGTATTCCGGGGCTGAAGATGACCGTGGTGGCGGCAGATGGCTTGTATGTCCATCCGGTTTCCGTCGACGAGTTCCGCATCGCGGTAGCAGAAACCTTCGATGTGATCGTGGAGCCCTCCGGGCAGGACGCATTCACCATCTTTGCCCAAGACTCCGGTCGCACCGGCTACATCAGCGGCACGCTCGCTGTGCGCGAAGGATTACGCGCGCCCGTTCCGTCTGTGGATCCCCGGCCGCTGCTGACGATGGCAGACATGGGCATGGATCATGGGTCGATGGATATGTCTGGCGGCAGCAAGGGCATGGAAGGCGGCTGTGGTGCGGCCATGGGCATGCCTGGCATGACCCCACCTGTCAGCGGTAACGCGACCTCGGCCCATGCAGGCCATGCGATGCCCGCCGCCGGCGATGGTGCCATGGCAGGCATGCAGCACGGGGGCATGCAATCACACCCTGCTAGCGAGACCAACAATCCCCTGTTGGACAACCAAGCCATGAGCGTGAGTTCGCGCTTGGATGATCCGGGCAATGGCCTGCGCGATAACGGCCGTCATGTGCTGACGTATTCCATGCTCAAGAGCACCTTTGAAGACCCTGACGGACGCGACCCCGGTCGCGAGATCGAGCTGCATCTGACCGGACACATGGAGAAATTCTCCTGGGGCTTCAACGGTCAGAAGTTTTCCGATGTCGAGCCGCTGCGGCTGAACTACGGCGAGCGTATGCGCATCGTATTGGTTAACGACACGATGATGACCCATCCCATCCATTTGCACGGCATGTGGAGTGACGTGGAGGACGACAACGGCAACTTCATGGTGCGCAAGCACACGGTGGATATGCCGCCAGGTAGCCGACGCACGTATCGCGTGCGTGCCGATGCGTTGGGCAGCTGGGCGTTCCATTGCCACCTGCTTTATCACATGGAAGCCGGAATGATGCGCACGGTGAGGGTCGACGAATGAACATCAATAGACGCGATACCACCCTGACTGCGCTGACGGCTATCTCGCTGGCCCTGGCCAATGCGGCCAGCGCCCAATCTATGCAGCACGGCTCCATGCAGATGGAGCAGGGCGCGCAGACCCAGACTCAGGATCACTCTGCACATCAGGCACCGACATCAAAACCTGCGCCAGCCCAAAAGCCTGCAACACCGGCCAAGACGAGCGAAGCGACGATCGATCATGCGGCGATGGGCCACGCCGAGCCGCAGGCTAACGCAGCCGAGCCTGCCATGCAGGGCATGGACCATTCGCAGATGGGGCACGGCTCGCCCGCGAGCACACCTGCGGCGCCCACAGCGCAGGCGCAGTCGATGCAGGGCATGGATCACAGTCAGATGGCACAGCCCGCTGCAGCCGACACCTCCGGCACGGCCACGCCTGCGATGCAGGGGATGGACCATTCGCAGATGGGCCATGATTCGCCCGCGCCCGCTACACCAGAAGCGGGAATGCAATCGATGGAGGGCATGGACCACAGTCAGATGGGACACGGGCCTGCAGCGCCAACGCAGCCGCGCACCCCGATTCCCGCGGTGACGGACGCGGATCGCAAGGCGGCCATCGCGCCGGAACACGCGCATCCGGTGCATGACAACTCGATCAAGAGCTACGTGCTGCTCAATCGCCTGGAAACCTGGGATGCCGATCCGGGCACCGGGCTGGGCTGGGAGGGCCAGGGCTGGATCGGTACGGACCTCAATCGCGTCTGGCTCCGCAGTGAAGGCGAACGCACGGATGGTCAGACCGAGTCGGCTGATCTGGAAGTGCTTTACGGCCGCAGTATCTCCACGTGGTGGGATGTGGTGGCCGGTGTGCGTCATGACTTCAAGCCTGGGGCATCGCAGAACTTCGCCGCTATCGGTGTACAGGGCTTGGCGCCGATGAAGTTCGAAGTGTCCGCCACAGCCTATCTCGGCGAAGGGGGCCAGACTGCCGCCAATGTCGAGGCCGAGTACGAATTGCTGCTAACCAACCGGCTGATCTTGCAGCCGCTGGTGGAAGTCACCGCCTATGGCAAGAACGATCCATTGCGCGGGATAGGTTCGGGTCTGAGTGCCGCTGAGGCGGGGCTACGACTTCGCTATGAGTTCACCCGAAAGTTCGCTCCCTACATCGGCGTGGTGTACGAGCGCGCGTTTGGCAATACCGCAGACATGCGACGCGAGCATGGCGAGTCCTTTGAAGACACGCGCTTGGTCATCGGCCTTCGTACCTGGTTCTAAGGGGAACTGACAATGAAATCCAACAAAAAGATGTGGGTATGGCTCGGTGCCGGCGTGGCATTGGTTGCGGTGGTCGCAACCGCCACGCTCTCTCTGGGCGTGTACAACGTGGCCGCCGACGATCCGCATAGTCGCCCGGTGTATGCGCTACTTGAAACGGCGCGCGAGCGTTCCATTGAGGTGCGCGCCGCCAAGCTTCAGCTACCCACGAACCTTGATGATCCTGAGCGTATCCGCCAGGGTGCGGGCAACTACAACGCCATGTGCGTGACCTGCCATCTTTCACCAGACGCGGCGGCCACCGAGATGAGCAAGGGCCTGTACCCCGCGCCACCGAACCTAAGCAAACAGCCGGTCGCTCCAGCTGAGGCGTTCTGGGTGATCAAGCACGGCATCAAGGCCAGCGGCATGCCCGCTTGGGGCGGCAGCATGGACGATGAGTTCATATGGAACATGTCGGCCTTCCTGCAGAAGTTGCCCACGCTGGACGCGACTGCGTACAAGGAACTTGTCGACAGCAGCGAGGGCCATTCGCATGGCGGCGGCGAGACGCAAGGCCACCATGACGA
This sequence comes from Stenotrophomonas sp. PAMC25021, assembly GCF_004795795.1. Taxonomy (NCBI): domain Bacteria; kingdom Pseudomonadati; phylum Pseudomonadota; class Gammaproteobacteria; order Lysobacterales; family Lysobacteraceae; genus Stenotrophomonas; species Stenotrophomonas sp. PAMC25021. The sequence goes on from NZ_CP039255.1 coordinate 4,414,043, forward strand.
CGAAAAGGCCGAGGATCACCCTGCCTTATTCGAGCCGGGCAACAACTCCATGCCGCATGCGCACCCGCCGGGCGTGGACGACGATCACCACGGCCCGACACCCAGCGACACGGAAGTCGGGTTGGTGAGCCACGGCCATCCCGACGGCAAGGTGGAGTCGCACCCTGCACCACACACGCCCGTGGCCGATGACGGCCATGCGCACCCCCATTGATCTTCTTGGAGCCCACGCAATGAACGCAACAGCAATCTCGTTCACCCTCGCACTGGCACTGGCCGTCGTGTCCCCCGCAATGGCGCAGGCGACACAGCCGCACGCACATCACCCCGCTGCCGCGGCATCTGCGGACGTCGACGTCCCAGTCACTGCAGAGGCCGCGGTCGCCGTAGCGGAGCGTTTCAACAGGGCCCTGTCTAGCGGCGATCTGGCCACGGTCGAAGCCCTGCTCGCTGCCGACGTTCTCATCCTCGAGTCCGGGGGCGCCGAACGCAGCCGCGAGGAATACATGGGCCATCACGCAGTCAGCGATGCGGCGTTCCTCAAGGGCGCCCATCGCCAGCTGCTCCGTCAGCGCGCACGAGCCGCTGGCGAGTTCGCGTGGGTCGGAACCGAAAGCGAGTTGCATGCCCAGAAGGACGGCCAGCCACTGACCGTCCAGAGCGACGAGACGATGGTGCTGAAGGAGACCGCGGACGGCTGGCGGATCGTCCACATCCACTGGTCCTCGCGGACCAAGCGCTGAGTCGAGAGATTGAAATGACTACGCTCACATTGCACCGTCTGACTTTTGTGGTCCTTGCCGTGGCTGGTCTGGGTGCTTGCACCCAGGATGCTTCATCCGCGCAACCCACAACCTCGCCCTCCGCACAGGTTGTCGTCCAATCAGCCGACGCGACTCCAGCAGCCCTGCCACGCATGACCGTCCACAAGACCCCGACCTGCGGGTGCTGCGGTGTCTGGATCGACCACGTGCAGAAGGCGGGATTCACCGTGGATGTGCACGACATGGATGACCTGGGTCTGGTCAAGGAGCGGTTGGGTGTCCCCTATGCAAAGGGCTCCTGCCACACGGCCGAGATCGGCGGATACGTCATCGAAGGCCACGTTCCGGCCGCGGACATCAAGCGTCTCCTCGAAGAAAAGCCGAACGCACGCGGCCTGGTCCTCCCAGGGATGCCGCTTGGTTCTCCGGGCATGGAGGTCCCGGAGGGACGCCAGCAGCCGTTCACGGTCGAGCTGATACATCGCGACGGAACCACCGAACCGTTCGCACAGCACTGATCCGTCGCAGCAACAGGGGACGGTGTTGCGGGCGCGCCGATTCTCGCCCGCGAGGAAGAAGGAGAACTACATGACTCACCATTCCGCAGCACACCGGCCCCAGGCCATGAACGAGTGCATCGACAACTGCACGCAATGCCATGCGATCTGCCTGGAGACCATCAACTACTGCCTGACCAAAGGAGGTGTTCACGCGGCCCCGGAGCACATCGCCCTGTTGGCGACGTGTGCCGATACCTGCGCAACCAGTGCCGACGCGATGCTGCGCGGTGCCAGCGTTCACGACGTGGTTTGCGGTGCCTGCGCGGAGATCTGCCGCCAGTGCGCCGATGCATGCGACGCCATGAACGACCCTGAGATGACGCGCTGCGCCGAAGTTTGTCGCCGCTGCGCGGAAAGCTGCAGCGCCATGGCAGCGTAATGCGTCGAGGATCCCGCCTGAGCCGGTGGGATCCTCGTCTCGCGAAAGCGGAAGTATCAAGAAAATCCGACAAATCGTGGTTTCAGTGACAGTCCGACATCTAACGCTTGTCGCATCGAACACAGCGCGGCCCCTCCCGAACGGGCTTTGCATCACATTCCAATGAGGATTTATCCATATGAAGTCGTCCAACGTCATTCGCTCCTTCGCGCTCGTCCTCGCAATCGCGGCCGGGCAGTTTTCGCTGCAGGTCGCGCACGCCCACGCCGCGCTGCAGCAGTCCACACCGGCGGCAAATGCGGTGGTGGCCTCGCCAGGCCAGATCGATCTCGTGTTCAACGAGACATTGATTCCGCGGGCGTCGCGTCTCAAGTTGCTCATGAAGCACGGCAGTTCCACCATGCCGATCGAGAATTTCACGACCGAGATCGTCAACAACGGCAAGACCCTGCGTGCCAAGTTGCCTGGACCGCTGGCTCCGGGCGTCTATACCGTGGAATACCGCGCCGTCGGTGGTGACAACCACCCCATGCCGGGCAGCTTCAGCTTCACGGTGCGCTGAGGAGTCGCGAATGTTCGACCTGTCGGCTTATGCACTGAGATTCTTGGAATACCTTGTCATCATGGTTCTTTTCGGGGTTCCACTCTTCGGTTGGTACGGGTCGCGTCGATCGGCACTCGCCGACGCCTTGGCCGGGTGGTCACTCATGGGCGTTCTATTGGCGGGTGCCGTAGCCGGTCTCGTGCTCACCGGGCTCGATGTCGTCTTCAAGACCGCGGGCATCATGGGAATGCCGCTTGCCGAGGTTGATCGCGCATCGCTTGGCTGGTATCTGCTCGAGACGTCCGCGGGCCGGGCAGCCATGGCGAGAGGCGCGCTGCTGGTCGCCCTGATGTTCGTGCTCGGATGGCATCGTCGCCGCGGGAAGGTGGAGACCGCCTTCCCGCTGGGGGCGATGCTGGCGGGCGGCGCACTCGCTTCGCTGGCATGGAACGGCCACGCCGCCGCTGGCGAGGGCTTGGCAGGCGCGGTCCGGCTTGCTGCAGGCATCGTCCATCTTCTCGCGGCAGGCGGCTGGATCGCAGCGGTCCTGATGTTCCTTGCCATGCTGCTGCGCGGCAAAGAGACGAACGGCAGCGGGCGTCTGCGATCAACGCATGACTTTCTGCATGGTTTTTCGACGCTGGGAACGATCTTCGTTGGTGCGCTCATCGTGTCCGGCATCGCGCACTACGGGGATCTCACCGCGTGGTCGTTTTCGGCCCTGTTCCAGAGCACCTACGGGAAGTTGCTGCTTTTCAAACTGGCCCTGTTCGCTGGAATGCTGGGTTTGGGAGCGCTGCACCGATGGACGCTGGTGCCGCGCTTGGAACGAGCGCTGACCAGCGGAGATCCCGCGCAGGAGGTGCGGGCTTTGCGGCAGAGTGTTACGGCTGAGGCCGCGCTGGCCATCTTGATCCTGATTGTTGTTTCAGTGCTCGGGACGCTCAGCCCCGAATAGCTGTGTAACCCGCAATGGCACACTGCCTTGGCAGTCCATCCCCACTAAAGCGAGCATCGGCATGAACTCACCGTCGTCCCATGACCATCACCATTCTGCAGGCGCAGCCCCTGTCGAGGCTGCGGATGGACGGGTCATCACCAATCCCGTCCGCTATACGGACGATGCTCCCCAGCAAGTTGAAGTGACCGCCCCAGCAGCGGTGGCCCAACCCAGCGGTACCCACGCCACGGTCTACACCTGCCCGATGCATCCGCAGATTCGTCAGCCAGGTCCCGGCACCTGTCCGATCTGCGGCATGGCGCTGGAGCCGGAGATGCCCTCGCTGGAGGAGGACGACAATCCAGAGTTACGCGATTTCACCCGAAGGTTCTGGTGGACGTTGCCTTTGACGTTGATCGTCCTGGTCTTGGCCATGCTGGGACACCGTCTGCCCGGCTTGTCCACGCAGGCGCGCACCTGGATTGAGCTCGTGCTGAGCGCCCCGGTGGTGCTCTGGGCGGGGTGGCCTTTCTTTGAGCGCTGCCTACAGTCCATCGGCAATCGCAGCCCCAACATGTGGACGCTGATCGGCATCGGCGTGGCCGCCGCGTTTGGCTACAGCGTGGTGGCCACCGTGGCACCGGACCTGTTTCCGGACTCTTTCCGCGAGCATGGACGGGTAGGGGTCTACTTCGAGGCGGCAGCGGTCATCGTCTCGCTCACCCTGCTCGGACAGCTGCTGGAACTGCGGGCGCGTTCCAAAACCTCGGCGGCCATCAAGTCCCTGCTGGGATTGGCGCCCAAGACGGCTCGCCGCGTCAAACCCGATGGGGGCGAAGAGGACGTTGCGCTGGATCACGTGCACGTGGGTGATCTGCTTCGCGTACGACCGGGCGAGAAGGTGCCGGTCGATGGGGAAGTCATCGAAGGCCGCGCCAGTGTCGATGAGTCGATGCTGACCGGTGAACCCATTCCGGTGGAGAAGGCTGTCGGTGATCACGTTATAGGCGCCACGCTCAACGGGACGGGCGCCTTAGTCATCCGGGCGGACAAAGTCGGATCCGGGACGGTACTGGCGCAGATTGTGCAGTTGGTAGCCCAAGCCCAGCGCTCCCGCGCGCCGATGCAGCGTATGGCGGACAAGGTGGCGTACTGGTTTGTCCTGGCCGTGCTGGCCACGGCGGTGCTCACGTTCTTCGGATGGGGTCTGTTTGGACCCGAACCGTCCTGGACCTTTGCCGTCCTCAATGCCGTATCGGTTCTGATCATTGCTTGCCCGTGTGCCTTGGGTTTGGCTACCCCCATGTCGATCATGGTCGCCACTGGCCGCGCTGCGCAGGTCGGGGTCCTGTTCCGCGATGCTCAGGCGATCGAGCAGCTACGTCTGATCGACACGTTGATCGTGGACAAGACCGGTACGTTGACCGAGGGGCGTCCAGCCTTTCGCGACACGCTCTCCAACGCCGGCTTCGACGCCGATCAGATCCTTTGTTTGGCCGGCAGCTTGGAGCAGGGCAGTGAGCACCCCTTGGCCGAGGCCATCGTGGCTGAAGCCCAGCGACGTGGCTTGAACCTGGTGGCCGCCCAAGATTTTGATTCGCTCACCGGCCAAGGCGTCCGCGGGCGCGTGTCCGATCAGGATGTCGTGCTCGGCAACCAAAGCCTGATGGCGTCGGTTGGCGCCGATGTAGCACCTTTGCAAAGCAGCGCCGAGCGTCTTCGGAAAGAAGGCGCTAGCGTGATGTTCCTGGCGGTCAATGGTCGGTTGGCCGGCGCCATTGCGGTGGCTGATCCCATCAAAGCCACGACCTTGCCTGCCTTGAACCTGCTACGTGCCGATGGCCTGCACGTGGTGATGGCCTCCGGTGACGCACAGGCGACGGCCGAGGCCGTGGGGCGCACGCTGGGCATCGAGGATGTGCGTGGTGGCGTCAAGCCGCAGGACAAGGCCGACCTGGTCCAGCAACTCAAAGCCCAGGGTCGTCGCGTGGCCATGGCTGGCGATGGCATCAACGATGCGCCGGCCCTGGCGGCAGCCGATGTGGGCATCGCGATGGGGACGGGCACGGATGTGGCCATGTCCAGCGCCCAGCTCACCCTGGTCAAGGGTGATTTGAGGCGCATCGTGCAAGCCCGTGCCATCTCGTCTTTGACGGTGGCCAATATGAAGCAGAACCTGGGCTTCGCCTTCGTCTACAACGCCATCGGCGTGCCTATCGCCGCCGGCTTGCTGTATCCCAGCTTCGGCCTTTTGCTCAGTCCGATGATGGCGGCCCTGGCCATGAGCCTGAGCTCGGTTTCGGTGGTCACCAATGCCCTGCGTTTGTCCGGCTCCACCGTTGTTGCCACCCCCCACCCTGACCGCGCCGATGAGCCTGCGCGCGGCCATTCCTGTCACTGATGGCTCATATCCCACAAGGAGTACTGCAATGAAGCGTTATGCCTCCCTCTCGATGATGGCCTTGTTCCTGATGGCGGGCGCGGCCTTCGCCGGCGGCCAGACCACCACGCCCACCACCGACCACGGTCAGCACAAGCCGGCGGCGGCCGATGCCGATTTCACCAAGCTCGATGCCAACAAGGACGGCTCGCTGTCCAAGGAAGAACTGGCCAAGCACAAGCTGGCGCCGCACTTTGGCATGCTCGATAGCAACAAAGATGGCAAGCTGAGCCCGCAGGAATTCGCTGCCGGCAAGGGTATGTAAGTGTTCTCAGCCCGGGAGCTGTTCCAACAGTTCGCGGGTTCTTCCGCCGTTCTGCCATTCCCACGGAGATTGTTATGTCCTCTTCGCACGGTACGCACGAAAACGCGCAAGACCCGCAGTCCCAGCACGCAAAACCGCACGCCTCACACCAACCTGCCCACCAGGCACAACAAGGGCATCAAGGCCATTACGGCCGCCTGTTGTTGATGATGGGCCTGTCTTTCGTGGCCATGTACGCATTGATGTACGCAATGGTCGATCAGTGGGCTAACGTCTATAACAACGTGAACCAGTTCTACATGGCGGGCCTGATGGCCGCTCCCATGCTGCTGATCGAGCTGTGGCTAATGTCCAGCATGTACCCCGATCGCCGACGCAATCTGATTCTGGCTGGTCTGACGGTGGCGTTCATGCTGTTCTGCTGGTGGGGCATTCGCACTCAAGCAGCGGTCACTGACAAACAGTTCATCCGTTCGATGATTCCCCACCACGCTGGCGCCATCCTGATGTGTGAGGAGAATCGTCTGAAGGATCCTGAGTTGGTGAAGCTCTGCCAGGACATTATTACCTCGCAGACACAGGAGATCGCGCAAATGAAGCAGTTGCTGGCTGAGCGTTCCCATTAGCTCACTGCCTTTTGCCAGCCGATATCACTTCACTGAGCCTGCGCACTGACCATTCGGTGGATCAAACGCGCGGCCACACGTGCGGTGGCTTGATCCGGATCCAGGGGCGGACACAGTTCCGCCACGTCGACCACACGTACCTTGCCCGAGGCCATGACCAGATCCAGCAGGGCTTCCAGGACCTCCAGACTCACCCCGCGTGGGTTGGGGGCGCTCACGCCCGGGGCCACCACCATTGAGTACGCCGGCAAGATCACCAGCGGCTTGGGTAGCTACACCCAGTGGCGTGGCTTGGGCTCACTGCGTATGGGCAAGAACCGTTGGACCGGCGTCTATTCGGCGCAGTACATCGGCAGCGCGGACGACATCATCGCCGTGCCCGACACGATCGGCTCGCATGTGTCCAGCGTGGTGTACCACAGCCTGCAACTGAGCTACGGCATCAAGAAGAAGTGGGATATCTCCGCCGGCGTTGAAAAAGTGCTCGATAAGAAGGCGCCGTTCGTGAAGAACAACCCCAACACCGACACCGACACCATGACGTACGACTTGCTGGGTCGTCGCTGGAATGTCCGCTTTGGTTACCACTGGTAAGCCACGATCACGAGGAGCTACACATCATGAGAAACACGCAACTATCCGCCACACTACTGCTGTTCGCTGTGGCCGGCAGTGCCGGTGCGCACGACCTGTTTGTCGCTTTCTCCAAGCCTGGCACCGCAGCGGGCGAGGCGAACACAGCGTTGGTGAACAATGGCACCTTCGATGAAAGTGCAGGTGCAGTCACCCGAGCGCGTCTACAGGACGTTTCGCTGAGTCAGGGCGGCGCTAAGGCTGCACCGGACTTGGCCAGTTGGAAAGAGGTCGGCAAGCAGAGCCAGCTCACCGTGCATCCGGCGGGCGAGGGCACCTATCTGCTGGGGGTCTCGACGATGGCCTCCACCAGCACGCGTACGGCCAGCGAGTTCGGCAAGTACCTGGAGTTGGAAGACTTGCCCGATACCCTGGCCACCTATGATGCGAGCAAGTTTCCCAAAGGGGTCACCTATAGCTATACCAAGCATGCTCGTACCATTGGACAGGTGGGCACAAAACTGACCGACGATTTCGCTGCCTCGCTGGGCTATCCGCTGGAGATCCGCTTGGCCCGCAATCCTGGAAGCGTGAAGGTCGGCGAACAGCTGTCGTTCCAGGTGCTGCAGCAGGGCACGCCAGTGCCCAACCTACGCGTGTACGTCGGTCATCGTGCTGACGCACCGGTCAAGGGTGGGCACGGTAGCGCTACGCTCCTGCGCACCGATGCCCAAGGCCAAGCCAGTTTCCAGGTGACCACCGCCAAGACCTGGTACATCCACACCAATCACATTGTGCCCTCTACACAAAAGGGTTTGGATTTTGTGTCGGATCGGGCGTCGCTGAGCTTTGAGATTTCCCCGCACGCCGGGCACTGATAAGTAAGCATGTAGGCGGTACTCTCCCCTTTGACGCCAGTCATGACTTCTTCCATGACTGGCGTCTTTTTGTGGGGACTTACCTCAAGTGCTCAGTCTGTCTCTCATTGGTCGCCCCGCGCCGCGCGCAATCCACGTCGCCGCACTAGATAGAACGCTGCGGGAATCACCACCATAGAGAGCACCGGTGCGGTGAGCATGCCACCCAGCATCGGCGCGGCGATACGTTGCATGACCTCCGAGCCGGCACCGGCACCGACGAAAAGCGGAAACAACCCGGCCAGGATGACGGCTACCGTCATCGCCTTCGGGCGCACCCGTTGCACGGCGCCTTCGTAGATAGCCTCTTGCAGGGTAGACACATCTTCCGGCGCACCGCTGGCCAAGCGCTGCTCCCAGGCATGACGCAGGTACAGCAGCATGATGACGCCGAACTCAGCCGCAACGCCGCCCAGGGCGATGAATCCGATCACGCTGGCCACCGAAATCGCATGGCCCAGCCCCCAGATCAACCAGAAACCGCCCACCAACGCCAAGGGCAAGCTGAGCAGGATGATGGATACATCGCTAAGCCGGCGAAACACCATCCAGATGACCAGGAAGATGATCGCCAACGCCGCGGGCACCACCCATTGCAGGCGTGCCAAAGCCCGTTGCAGATACTCGTACTGCCCCGACCACGCCAGACCATAGCCGGCAGGCAAACTCACCTGGGTCTGCACCGCGGCTTGCAGGTCCTGGACCACCGATCCCAAGTCGCGATCGGCCACATCCACGTAGATGTAGCCCACCAACCGGCCGTTATCGCTCTTGAGCATCGGCGGGCCTGGGCTGATTGACAGCTCCGCCACCTGGCTCAAGGTCAGTTGCACACCGCCTGGCGCGATCAGCGGCAGATCCTGCAAGGCCTGCAACGAGTCACGCTGGCCACGGGGGTAGCGCAAGACGATGGGATAGCGTTCGCGCCCCTCGATCGTTTCCCCGATTGGATCACCGCCAACGACCGTGGCAATCAGTTGCTGGAGTTGGCCTTGAGTGAATCCGTAACGTGCAGCGATTTCCGGGCGCACCTGTACATCGACATAGCGCCCACCCGTGACGCGTTCGGCCAGTGCCGAACTCACGCCGGGCACAGTCTTGGCCACCTGCTCGATCTGCTGGCTCAGGCGCTCGATCTGCTCCACATCGGGTCCGGAGACCTTGATCCCAATCGGGCTCTTGATGCCGGTGGCCAACATATCGATGCGATTGCGAATGGGCGGGACCCATAGGTTGGTCAGACCGGGAATCTTGACCGCTGCGTCCAACTCCTGGCGTAGCTTCTGGGGGGTCATGCCCGGGCGCCATTGATCCCGCGGCTTGAAGGTCACGGTGGTCTCAAACATTTCGATCGGTGCCGGATCGGTCGCACTTTCGGCACGGCCCGCCTTGCCGAACACGTGCTCAACCTCCGGTACGGTCTTGATCATCCGGCCCGAGAGCTGGAGCAACTGACGGGCCTTGTCGGCGGACAGGCCGGGCAGGGCCGTGGGCATGTACAACAGGCTGCCTTCTTCCAAGGGCGGCATGAACTCACTGCCCAACCGGCTAAAGGGGATCAAGGTGAGCACTAGCAGCAGGCCGCTGAGCAGCAAGGTGACACCGGGATGTTTGAGGACCCACAGCAGGATGGGCCGATAGCCAGCGATCAGGATGCGATTGATGGGGTTCTGCTGTTCCGGGCGGATGCGGCCGCGGATCAGGTAGCCCATCAAGACGGGGATCAAGGTCACCGACAACCCTGCTGCGGCGGCCATCGCGTAGGTCTTGGTGTAGGCCAGAGGCGAGAACAATCGCCCTTCCTGCGCCTGCAGGGCAAAAACCGGCACGAAAGACAGGGTGATGACCAGCAAGCTGGCGAACAGGGCCGGTCCGACCTCGGCCGCCGAGCGGGCCATCAGCTGCCAGCGCTCCTCACCCTGAGGTTCCCGGCCGTGCGCCTCCCGCCAGTGCTCCAGATGCTTGTGTGCATTTTCGATCATCACCACCGCTGCATCGACCATCGCACCAATGGCGATGGCGATGCCGCCTAATGACAGCAAGTTGGCGGAGATCCCCTGGGCGTGCATCACGATGAAGGCCGCCAGGATACCCAAAGGCAGGGTGATGACGGCCACCAACGCCGAGCGTAGGTGCCACAGGAACAGCAGGCATACCAGCGCTACGACCAGAAACTCTTCGCCAAGCTTGTGGGTGAGGTTGCGTACCGCATCCTGGATCAGCTCGGAGCGGTCGTACACCGGCACCACTTCCACGCCCTCGGGCAAGCTGGATTGCAACGCCTGCAGTCGCGCTTTGACGTTCCAAATGGCCCCCAAGGCATCCTTGCCGGTCCGCAGGACGATCACGCCGCCGGCCACCTCACCTTGACCATCCAACTCTGCGATACCACGACGGAAGACCGGCCCGCGACTGATCGTGGCCACCTCGCCGAGCAGGACGGGGATGCCGTCGTTGCCGGTTACCGGCACCTGTTCGAACGCCTCCTGTGTGCGCAGGTAGCCTTCGCTGCGCACCATCAGTTCGGCTTCGCCTTGTTCGATCACCGAGCCCCCGGTAGCGCCGTTGGCCGCATCCACCGCCTCGATGAGCTCGGCCACCGTCAGTCCACGGGCCGCCAACGCCTGCGGATCGGGCTGGATCTGCCAGGCGCGCACCGCACCGCCCACACTGGCTACTTCAGCCACGTCCGGCACGGTTTTTAGCTCATAACGAAGAAACCAGTCCTGCAAAGCACGCAGCTGCCCCACATCACGTTGACCTGTCCGATCCACCAAGGCGTACTGGTAGATCCAGCCCAGTCCTGTCGCATCAGGACCCAGCGCCGGATTCACATTCGGCGGAAGTCGATCGCGTACCTGGCTCAAGTACTCGAGCACTCGAGAGCGCGCCCAGTAAAGATCAGTGGCATCGTCAAACAGGATGTAGACGAATGAATCACCGAAGAAGGAGAAGCCGCGTACCGCCTTCACGCCCGGCACGGACAACATCGTGGTGGCCAACGGGTAGGTGACCTGGTCTTCGATGATGCGCGGGGTTTGCCCCGCCCATTGCGTGCGGATGATGACCTGGGTATCGGACAGGTCCGGCAGCGCATCCAGCGGCGTGTTCTTTACCGACCAGATACCGACCACCGCCAGCAGCGCGGCGGCAACCAGCACCAGCACGCGATTGGCGATGCAAGCATGGATCAGGCGCGCGATCATGGTGTGCCCTCCATCGCTTCGGACATGACCTCGCTTGCCTGGCAATCAGCGGCTGCGGCGGGGCCGAACTTGGGTACCAACTGCATATCCATGAACGGTGACTTGCCCGGCTTGTCGAAATGCTTCTCCGGCACCATCGGGTCATACCAGTACTGCACCGGGCAGCGCGGCGGCGTAGAGGTGGAGGTGTCTGGCGCGACAGGCGCCGGCTGTCTGGACGGTGACGGCACGACAGTGCGTGGTTCGTGCCCGGCGTCATGGCGCTCGTGCACACCTGATGCGCTGGCAGGGCGTGTCGGTTGTGCAGCACCCAGGCGCTCCAACGCACCGGAGAGACTGGCTTCGGAGTCGAGCAAGAACTGACCCGAGACGACCACGCGTTCACCACCGGCCAAGCCTGCCACGATCTGCGTGCGCCCTTGCACGCTACGTCCCACACTCACCCGCACTGGCCGGAAGCTCCCGTCCGGATCCTGCACGATGACCCGGCTGTCCCGCCCGGTGGCGATCAGCGCCTCCGTGGGAACGACTGGCAGGGCCTGCTCGGCGTCGGGCTGCACCAGAACCTCGGCGAACATGCCCGGCACCAGCCGACGCTGCGGGTTGCGCAGCACAATTCGCGCCCGCTGCGTGCGACTAGCCATGTCGACCTGGGGAAGCAACGCCTGGATCTGTCCGGCAAAGCGCTCTGCCGGCCAGGCACTGACCGTGGCCTGCACTGAGGTCCCCGGCCGCAAGGTGCCCAGCGCTGCCTGGGGTACCGAGGCCTCCAGCCACAACGTGTCCAGCCCATTGATCTTGAACAGTGGCGTACCGGGCATCACCGTCTGTCCCTCGCGTGCCAGGATCTCGGTCACGACACCACTGTGGTCTGCGCTAAGCACGACGCCACTTCTGGCCGAGGCGCCAGAAGGAACACCCAACGAACGCAACCGTTGTTGCGCCGCACCCTGCAGCTCACGCGCGCCCGCGGACTGAGCTTGGCTCAGGGCATGTGCTTCGGCGATGGCCGCGTTCCATGCCGGGGCCTGCACGGTGGCCAGCGTTTGACCACGACGAACCTCGGTAAACGGCGCCTTTACCTGCACGTGGGTGATCAAGCCTTCCATGCGCGCACTGATCACGCTTTCCTGGGTCAGATCCCACGTCAGTGTGCCCGGCACGCGTACGGCAGTCCCTAGTAACTCTACCGTCACTTCCTGAGTGCGTATGCCCACGTTCTGCTGCAGGCGCGGATCGATCTGCGTTCCGCCCCCTATGGCCTCATCTGCGTATTTGGGCAGCAACTCCATATCCATGAACGGAGATTTGCCCGGCTTGTCGAATCGCTGCTCCGGCGCCATGGGGTCGTACCAGTACAGCACCTTGCGTGCTTGATCTGCGACGCTCGTGCCGGGGGGCGGGGTGGTATCAGAGGTTCGAGTCATCCAGGCGTAGCCGCCGGCAAAGCCGAGCGCCAGCAACCCGAGGGCCACGGCGAGCTGTGTGAGACGCGTCTTGGTCGGGCTCATGGCGTGTTCTCCTCATGGGGTAGCAGATAGGCCAGTGCCGCCCAGGCACGGCCCTGTTCGCCCAGCAGACGGGCGTTCTCCAGGTGCAATTCGATCTCATCGCGCCGCGCTTCCAGCCACGGCTGCAGGTCGGCACCGGCGCCGTAGGCGGCCAACGCCGTGCGTGCACGATCGCGCGCCAAAGGCAGGCTCTGCGTGTTCTGGCGCTCCAACTGGCCGGTTAACCCGCGCCATCGCGCTATCGCGCGTTGCACCGACTCGGCTTGGATGCGCCGGGCCTCATCGCGCTCTGCGGACACCGCCTCCAGCTCGGCCCGCCGTGCCGCGATGCCTCGTGCTTGGCGGTTCTTCTGGAACAGCGGCAGGCCCACACCCACTTCCACCATGAGCATGTCGCTGCGCGCCATGCCGTCGGGTGCGCGCTCGCGACGTCCGTAGGTGAGCTCCACACTCCAATCCGGGCGGGTTTCGGCCACGGCCGCATCCACCTGGGCCTGGGCTAAGCTCTCGCGTGCCTCCCAGCCCAGTAGTGGCGTGTGTTGGTCCAGTTTGGCCAGCAGTTGGGTGGGCTCCAATGGCAACTGCGAAAAATCCGGTGCCGCACCACTGGCCAAGATCGCCTCTGGTGCAATACCCAACCACCGCGCCAGGCCGGCCTGCGCGGCGGCGTGCTCCGCATGTACCTGCTCCAGGCGATTGTCCAACTGCAGTAGGGCGGCCTGGGCGGCAAGCACATCACTGGCCCCGGCCGTGCCGCCTGCCAAGCGAGCACGCGCCGCACGCTCGGCTATACGGGCCGGCTCGCGCAGACCTTCCAACGCATCTACGGCTTGCTGCGTACTCCACAGCTCGATCCAGGCCAGCGCGGCCGCTTGGGCCACCATCTGCTGTTCGGCCATCGACAGTGAGCGCGCTTGCGCCAGCGTCGCTTGCGCCAACGCGTGCTCGGCACGTCGTTTCGCACGCGCAGGAAACTCCTGCATCAGACCGATTTGCTGGGTGGTCATCTCATCGGCCCGCAAGCTGAAGGCATCGGGTCCGCTGACGGGCCAGTTCGCCAGCCCCACGATCAAACGTGGGTCGGGAAGCGCGCCAGCACGCGCGGCTTCTTCGGTACTGGCATCGATCTGCGATCGGCGCACCTGCAGGGTTGGGGCGTTAGCAAGCGCCCGTTGTAGGGCTTCTGTGTAGCTGATCGGGATAGCGCGCGATGCCGCCAGCACAGGACCACTGAGCGCCAGGGCAAACACGAACCCACACGCCATCTTGCGCCTTGCACGCAAGAAGAAAGACATCTCCATAAGACCTCCGGGAAACGACAACGAGCGCGCTGCAACGCATGCAGCACGAGCACGGGTCAATCCAGGAGGGGGCTTAAATCAGCAGGCTACAGAAGCGCTGCAGGGGAGGCGGATCGGACACGCACACCGGAACATCCCGATACAACTGCGCGTGTACCGGTGGCAACAGAGCCTGCACCAGCGCGAAGGCGGCCAGCGCGGGCTGGTAAGGCACTTGAGGGGCCTTCGCATCGGCCGTGGCGATGTGATCGCGCTGGCAATGCTGGTCGCACAACGCCGGAGCATCGGGATCCGGCGTGGACATCTCTTCGCAACCGACCATCAGGGTCGCTTGTCCAGCTTCCACCGATTCCAGCGGACAGGCGTAAGCCACCAGCGCGAGTTGCTGCAGCAGCAGCGCCCACAGTCCCAGCCATGCCAGTCGGGCACGAGAACGGGGTCGCCGCCATCGCCTCAGCAGCCTCACCATGACAGCTCCCGCACGCCCGAAGCAGCGCCTGCGGACGCTGGGCAGATCAGGGCAGGGGACGTGCGAGCTCTCATGATGGCCAGTCTAGCCCTCTTGGGGCCGACTGTCATTGATCAGGATCAAGCCCTCGCGCGGACTCAGCGGTGGCATCCGCCGCAGCAGGAGGATGCGACGGCCGGGGCGGCCGGCGTACCAGCCTCAGAAGGGAGCACCGCAGCGATCACATAGCCTTGCCGCTGGATAGCCTCAACCGCCTGTTCTACGGCAAGCAGGCCCTCGATCTTGACCACGCCACTGCCCAGATCGACGTCCACCTGGGCGTGGGGGTCAAGGGCCTGAATGGCTTGGGTGACCGTTCGGACACAGTGACCACAGGTCATACCTTCAACAACGAGATTCATGGACAACCCTCCAAAAGCATCGGCGGTTTGCCGACGGCGTGACGATGAGCCTTCCCACGGTGGGAAGGTCAAACGACAGGCAAGTTGAGTGGTAATCCGTCCCGCGTTGTTGACCTTCCCATCATGGGAAGGCTCAGGCTACCTGCTCGTTCCTATTGGCCCTCACTCCATGGACATAACGCTCACTTATGCGAATTAAGTTATTGATTATATTACATTAATACAGGAATCGCAAGGTCTGTAGTTGCACCGTGCCCTGGCCGGCCACAAACGCGATAAGCTAAGCATTCCTTAGTGCTAGTCATTCTTGATGTCATGACGATGCCATCTGAGCGCACCCGCAATGTGCTGCAGGCGGGCGCGTTCCTCAGGCAGCTAGCGGCCAGCCAAGCCGTGCCTAAAGAGGTGCGGCAAGAGGCATATCGACTGCTGCGGCACTATCCAACCGTCAGCGACATCGAGGCGATTGCTGAGCACGAAGAGCGGCTGCGAGCGCTGACCCAGTCGGCCTTCGTACGACCCTACCTGAGCAGCGAGATCGAGGCGGATTGGTTCTCCGGGTACCCGCTCGGCCCTCATCGCATCTGACCATGAAGCAACCGAGCAGGCCGCGTGGAAGAGGGACTACGTCTGCGGAGACAGCGCTGGAGGCTTCCTTTGAACGGGCCCGCGACAGTGCGGCCGAGGAACGCGCATTCTTCAAGCGACTGATGGATGCGATCGTGTACGTGCATGCGCCCATCTCGGACGACGCGCAGACACTGCGGCTGGTCCAGTTCCGCCATCCTGACGGTTTCGATGCGATCCCTTTCTTTACCTCGCTCGACAAGGCGCAGGCGGCCAGCTCGTCTGCTGTCAGAATTCTGGGAGTTTCAGGCCGTGAGCTGCTAACCGGTACTCGCGGCGCGACGTTGATGCTCAATCCCAACTACGGCGGCGTTGTCCTGTACCCGGAAGAGGTTGCGACATTGTTGGATACGGGCTTTCTGGCCAGGGTGGAACGTCTGGCGCCGGCGGAGTTCGCGGTGAGACCTGCCCAGGCCGCGCCGGCTTGGCTCGCTCCGGCCATCAGCGGCAGCCTTGAGCACGCCGACTTCGTCTCGTCGGCCTATCTCCTGGAAACTCACTCGTCAGGGGGCGTCGAACAGCCTCCCGGTCTGTTGATCTGGCTGGTGGTGGACCTGGCTTTCGCCGAGCGGGCGGCTCGTCTGGTGACCACCGCCATACAGCCCTTATGCTCAGATTTGGACGTCATCATCGACTTGGCGGTCCACGACGTATCGCTGCCTTTGCCGGCGGGCTTGGATGATCCCCAGATCCTGCCCATATTTTTTCACGAGAATCAAGCCAACTTGAGCACAGCTCATCGGCCTATGAGCCCTGAAGATAAGCTACTAGCACTCCTTCCGGGATTGACCGAGGAAGAGAAGGAACGGCGGACCCGCGAGGGTATGGCCGACGTCGACGCTGGACGTACGATCCCGCACGAGGAACTACTGCAATGGATCAGGCGACGGTCAGAGCCTTCTTGAAGGTTTCCGTTGGGTCAGGAGCGTGGAAACTCTTGAATCCAATATTCAAGAAGGGCACGCGTGCCTGAGCAGTACTCCAGGAATGCCTGTGTCACGCGGCTTCTGGTTCAATCAAGCCTAGGTCTGTAATCCACGAACTGCCTGACGTCGAGGGGTGTTTCCTCGTTGAATCATGGTGTTAGAGACGATTCGGCTGTTTTTCTCACGAATCCCTGCCGACCTTCTTGAAAAACTGAACCAGACCTACCCAAACGCTTCCGTAAGGCAGGTGGTGAGAGGGCAGGTTAAGCACATCAGGGATAGCAATCCCAAGGAGATAGAAGCGCTACGACAGGAGGCCAACGATCAACTTCCTACTATCGCCGAGCTAAAGAGGGTCAGTGCGGTTGATCCAGAGTTCCGGATGGAAAACAGCTTCTTTGGGCCCAAGCCAGTCATCACCGCCCGCATCATCAACCGCTCAACACTGCCATTGAGCGAAGCGAGCTGGAATGCGGCGCTGTACATCAATGGCGATGTACAGCCTGTAGCCACGTCGAAGGTGCGCAGCGATTTCCGTTCCATCGAAGGCCTCAAGCCCGAACACCATGTTACGGCTCGATTCACTGTCGGATTCGTCAAGGGCGATAAGGCCTGGACCACCTTGGCAATTCGTCAAGCTACATCCACACGCGTCGAGCTGGAGATGATCCCTGAGACAGCAATGGACTTTACGGACAAAGCCTATCTAAGTGCCGATCTTCAGAAGCGCATTGATTTCCTTGAGAACCAACTCAAGCAAGCGAGCGAGTTCGAAGATGTCTGATGCTACCAAGCCCCGCCGGCGGATCACCCTCCGGCGGGGCTTGGTAGCGGTACCGACGTTCACCCCCGCCAAAGAGGACCATTACACAATGCGCCCGTCCATCCTCGCCTTGGACTTAGAAGGAACGCTGATTTCCAACGCTGTAAGCCAGATCCCGCGCCCGGGCCTCTACGAATTTCTGGAGTCGGCAAAGTCGCTCTTTGAGGGTCTAGTCATCTTCACCACAGTTCCGGAGCCTAGATTTCGCGAGATTGCCGACCTATTGGCTTGCGAAGGAGCGGCCCCGGGTTGGTTTGCCCGCTTGCCATACATAGACTGGACTGGGCCGACGAAGGATCTTGCCAACGTTTCCCAGCCCATCGGCTCTGCATGGCTACTAGATGATTACGCCCCCTATGTACAACCGGGACAGGAACATTGCTGGGTCCCGGTTCAACTGTTTTGTTCTCCTTACCCCGAGGACGACGCGGGACTGGACGATGCCATCGAGGCAATCCGTAAGCGACTGAACGAGTACTAGAGGGCCATCTCTCGGCCAGCGTCCAATGGGCCACAGGCTCGCCGGTCAACCAAGGTCCAGCGCTTCGTTGGAGAACCGTCGATATAGACCTGGGGGGGCGTTTACCGCGATAGAGTCCTGAGCCCCCTCAAACCATCTCATGGACCCGTGGCAGCTGGTCGGTCTACTCAGACTAGAAGCTAAAGCTGCCAACTGCCGCTAGGTTCCAGCCAGTACGCCATGCCCAGCGGCAGGAAAGTCTCCATTGCAACGTCCAGGATCAACGGCTGACGCCAACCCTGACCAGGCAAGAAGCAAAAATCCTTCCGGGCGAGGGTTCCAGCTTGCTCGCGTCCAGCTAACCAGATGCATCTGCGTTTTATCTCGCGATCAAGTGCTCGCCTCGCGGCATGCTCATCCAAACCGCTTTGTATGAACTCCGAGGCAGAATTTCGCATGCTCGCCCACAGCACGTAGCGCTTACGCCCCAAGCTGAGCGCATTCCATTCAGGCGATCCAATCGACTGAAGCCCGTCGCCTAGCTTCGGGTCCAACCGATGCTTCCGCAGAAGGTTTGCCAAGTACGCTCGAGCTTCGGTGGATGCCAGTGAAATTCCGAGATTCCGCCTCGCACTGGGCGTGCACTCAGCCGCCCACTGGGTGAGCGACCGGGTCAATGCCGACTCAAGGTTCAAGTCACTGCGAGACCACGGAGATTTGTAGGACCAAGCCAGGGGCTCATACAGAGATCTTGCGGCAAGCCGAGAACATTCGACTGGTTCGCGATGGAGGACGCGCAGCGTCGCAAGCGTGTCAAGTGCCTGCGAGGCCAACCCCTCAGCAGCTACCGGCGAACTAGCCGTTCTTGAGCGCTCTAGCGCGCACCACGCGCACGCAAGAAAGGGACCTATTGAACGAACGAAATTGTCCAGTTCTGGCCAGGGCGCGATGAGGGTCGGTTGGCTAACGACATAGGCCACACAGCCCTCAAATCGCGATACCAGTTGTCAGGATATCAACCTGCCCACAGACTGTCTATCTGACTTTCCGATATTGACCCTTAGGTGTTCTCTCCAGTTCAACGATATCTGAACATCCGATATCCTAGCCGTGCAGCGAATGAGCGGGGAGCGCCCCGGCGCACGACGCAGAACGTTACCGCATGTTGGGAGAGCCGAAATGATGCGCACCAGCGCTAGCCACCCGTTACTGATTGCAGAGTTGCCTGTTGGAGCCCATGGAGGCGGCATAGGGGTGACATTTGCGCCAGGCAAGTACCAGGAAGTCGCCATGACTGGAGCATGGGCGAGAGACCTAGATGTGGACGTCTCGGCTATTCAGGACTGGGGTGCCACTCACCTAGTCACCTTGCTTGAGCCTTGGGAGCTCAAGGACCTTCGAATCGAGAGCTTACCGGCGATAGTGGCGGGGAAGGGCATCTCTTGGCATGGACTGCCAATCACTGATGGAGCCGCACCAGACGACAGACTCCTCAAAGATTGGCTACAGCTAAGTGCTGAGCTCGTCGCTGACATGCTGAGCGGTCAAAGGATCGTGGTCCACTGCAAGGGGGGGTTGGGACGCGCGGGAACGGTCGCTGCCATGCTTTTGCTGCAGTCTGGCGAGGCCAAGCGGGCATCGGATGCCATCCACATGGTGCGGCATGCCAGGCCAGGCGCAATCGAAACGATTGCTCAAGAGGAGTTCCTAGAGTACTGGGCGCAGAGCCTTCACCCGGGCGGAGCTTGACCACTCAGGTGCGCAGTCAGGAACTCAAGGACGAGTTGCCTGTGGATCCAGAACTCGAGGGCTTCTTAGGTCTGGATCCAGAAATCGACGGCGTCTCCATAGTGGATCTTCGCGAGGGTTCAGGGCACATCAAAAATTCGCTGCCTCGAAAGCTAAGAACCTTGCTGTCGCACGAATCAGGGTCTTGTGCTGGGGCCGGACCAGCGCTATCGCTGACTAAGGCAGGGCAACCTCCAGGGACTGTACTGCGACGGCGCGATCAATAGACATCTGTCAGATGTATCGCCACCACTATCGATCTAATGAATGCTGACTCAGCCGATGCGTGCTGCCTTAGGAGTTACGATCTGACTGCACTCGTGGCCGAGGCGAAACGCCACGACGTACAGGACCGTGGCATCCATCGGCATACCTGAGCCCATCCGAATGACGACCTTACGCTGACCGTGCGACAGTGATACTCCCAGTTCCCGCAGGACCTCAATGCGCTGCTGCAGCCCGTCGTAGATGTCTAGCTTGTCGACTTCTGAATACAGGTCTTGGCAGTCGCGATACTAACGGTAGTAGTCGACCAGTGCAGCAAACTCGCTCGCCGCCTCGCGCGACAGCTCGAAAGCCGGTTCGGACAGATCCATGTCGCACGAAACGATCAGGCTGGCCAGCTCGCGCCCAGCAGCAAGCGGGGACACCGCCAGGGTGATGTAGTCGCGCTCAAACTGCGCTTGCGCCGCCTGCAGTTCCTCGTCTGTCGGCAGCGAGAAAGGCTTGTTGAGTGCATCGATGTCATTGAAATCGAAGGCGCGCGCCAGTGCGCGACGGGTGTCGAAACTGGCCGAGTCACCCTGCTCAACCCGCTGAACTGTTCGCACGTTCAGGCCCGAGATCTCGGCCAATTGTTCTTGCGACCAATGACGCAACTGGCGGAACTGGCGAATGCAGGCGCCAACCTCAGCAGCGGTAAGCAGGCGAGGCGGGGTCTTGGTGGTCATAGAAGATAACTCCGGAGGGGTAGGGAGCCCAGATTAGGAGGGTGCCGAACTTGGAAACATGACAGTCGCCCGACAGGCCCCCGACACAGATCAACTGCCAGGACTTGCCCCAACGAGAAATCCGGGGCAACTGCTTATGCGCCCGTGATGTTCTCCCCGTGCCCCCAGAGGGGGGCGAGGCCCAACTGCCTAGTCACTCACCACAGACCCCACCCTAGACGCGCAGGCGATCCGGGACAGCTCTATGGCGAGGGCTGATGGGGGGTCAATGGCTCCAGCTCTGGCAAAACACCCCCAAATTGATGATGCAGTGCATTCATCCATGCCAGAACTGGTTCGCCTGGCCACAGGTGCGCCAGATTCAGAAGGGTTAGCATGGCAAGCGCATTGCTGTTCATGGCCACCCCCGCCAGAAGCGCGCCCGGGTAGCCATTTAACTGCCTTGCCAAGGGGTGAATCCCGGCATGGAGATAGGAGTTCAAGCCGACATAAAGGCATTGTCTGGCTCTGCCCAACAACTGTGATGCTCCTCGGGGCCCAGAGGACTCAAGCTTTACGAGCATGTCCTGAACGCCAGGGAGCCTCTTTGCCGCTTGCTGACTCTCCAGAGTCAGGGGCGCAAGAAGCTTCTCGATGTCGGTGTCGGTAGCTGCATAACATGCCCAGGTTGCACGCACGAGGGCCTCATACTGGGGCCGGACCAGCGAGATTGCTGACTGGGGCAGAGTAGCGATCAGGGACTGTACTGCCACGGCGTGATCAAGGGACATCTGGCAAAGTGCCGCCACCGCCGTCGATCTTCGGTCACGTCCATGCTCTATCTCCATCCAAGCGGCTCGAATTTCACCCAAGAGCTCTAAGGAGCCCTCCAGCACAGACGCCCGATCCTGGTCAGCCGATTGAGGCACAAGTCATCCTAGAATCGTGATCTGCAGGCAAGAGTAACGGCTCGTCCATCGGGCAAAGCCCTCAGTTGGCCGGCTGGGCTGCAGCATCTGTTAGCCGGTAATCTCTGCATTGCATCATCCGTGCATCAGCAATTTCTGCGTTGCGTCAGTCGCAAGTCAAATTTTTCTGCAATGGACCGTCTTGCACTGAAATTTTATTCCTCAAAAGCTGAAATCTCTGCAATGGCACCCTAAGAATGTCTGCGATGAACAGCGTTCTGGTCCGCGCGCGATTGCTTCCTATATTGCAACCATACGCTCAGCCAGCCAACCGCCGGGATCCATGATCGCGCGAGCGGACGATCCCGGTCGCAAATGGCTGGCTGCCGTCACTCTCGTGGCTTTGAGCGATCAAGGGGAGCAGTCTGGCCCACGTGTCGAACAGAAGCCTTGGATCTTGGTGGATCAGAAGCGAAACCCGCAGCGCATCTTCCATCGCCTTGAGGTAGCCGCGGCGTATCTCAAGTGCGTTCTCGCAAGCATTGGGGCGACCAAGAATTTGTGTGATCGCGGAGGCCATAGCAGTCTGGACAGGAGGGGAGGGGAAGGCGATAGTCTGCAAACGTCTAGACGATCCCGCAATGAGCATCCTCAACGTTCTCCTCACTCGTGACCACCTCGTCGTCGCAGCGGATACCCTGGCAGAGGATGCTCTCACAGGGGCGTATTCCGCGGGGGCAAAGCTGCTGCTGATCCCTCAGCACAACGTAGTGCTTGCTGCGCGCGGGTCTACGCAATTCTTCCTGGGGGGCTCGCAGAATTCGGAAAAAATCGTACGCTAAGGTTTTCCGGGCATCCGTAGGGGCCGAAACTTCCCGTCTTCCAGTCTGCGGCTCTGCCGCCAGACGTAATCGCCGGTGAGGTTGATGTGCTCCCAGCCCAGCGGCGACAGGAATTGCAGCAGCTCGCCGTCCACCGGCTTGCCGGCCTCGACCAACCCCTGGGTGGCGCGCTCCAGGTACACCGTGTTCCACAGCACGATAGCCGCCGTCACCAGGTTGAGGCCGCTGGCCCGGTAGCGCTGCTGCTCGAAGCTCCGATCCCTGATTTCCCCAAGGCGGTTGAAGAACACCGCCCTGGCCAGCGAGTTGCGCGCCTCACCTTTGTTCAGGCCGGCATGCACGCGGCGGCGCAGCTCAACACTTTGCAGCCAGTCTAGGATGAACAGCGTGCGTTCGATCCGGCCCAGCTCGCGCAGGGCCACGGCCAGGCCGTTCTGGCGCGGATAGCTGCCGAGCTTGCGCAGCATCAGCGAGGCAGTGACGGTGCCCTGTTTGATCGAGCTGGCCAGGCGCAGGATGTCGTCCCAATGGGCGCGGACGTGCTTGATGTTCAGGGTGCCGCCGATCAGCGGCCGCAGCGTCGGGTAGGTCTGCACGCCCTGCGGCACGTACAGCTTGGTTTCGCCGAGGTCGCGGATGCGCGGCGCGAAACGGAAGCCCAGCAGGTGCATCAGGGCGAAGACGTGATCGGTGAAGCCGGCCGTGTCGGTGTAGTGCTCCTCGATCCGCAGGTCGGACTCGTGGTACAGCAGGCCGTCGAGCACATAGGTGGAATCGCGCACGCCGACATTCACCACGCGGGTGCTGAACGGCGCGTACTGGTCGGAGATATGGGTGTAGAACAGCCGTCCCGGCTCACTGCCGTACTTCGGGTTGACGTGTCTGGTGCTCTCGCCCCGGCCGCCAGCCCGGAAACGCTGGCCATCGGAGGATGAGGTGGTGCCGTCGCCCCAGTGGGCGGCGAAGGCATGCTGGTACTGGTGGTTGACCAGCTCGGCCAGGGCCGCCGAATAGGTCTCGTCGCGGATGTGCCAGGCTTGCAGCCAGGACAGCTTGGCGTAGGTCAGACCGGGGCTCGACTCGGCCATCTTGGTCAGCCCGAGGTTGATCGCATCACCGAGGATCGCGGACAGCAGCAACGTCCGGTCTTTGGCCTCGGCCCCGTCCTTCAGGTGGGTGAAGTGGCGGCTGAAGCCCGTCCAGTCGTCCACGTCCATCAGCAGTTCGGTGATCTTGATGCGCGGCAGTAACTGACTGGTCTGGTCGATCAGCGCCTGCGCCCGATCCGGCACCGCCGCATCCAGCGGGGTGATCTTCAACCCGGACTCGGTGAGGATGGCATCGGGCAGCTCGTTGTCCTTGGCCAGGCGGGCGACAGTGGCCAACTGCTCGTCCAGCAGCTGCAAGCGCTCTTCCAGATACTGGTCGCTGTTCGGGTTGATCGCCAGCGGCAGGGCCTGTTCCCGCTTGAGCGCGGCGAACTTCTCGGCCGGCAGCAGGTAGTCGTCGAAGTCGCGGAACTGCCGCGAGCCCTTGACCCAGATGTCGCCGGAGCGCAGGGCGTTCTTCAGCTCGGACAGGGCGCAGATTTCGTAGAAGCGCCGGTCGAGGCCTTCCGGGGTGATCACCAGTGGCTTCCAGCGCGGCTTGATGAAGGCGGTGGGAGCATCGGCCGGCACCTTGCGCAGGTTGTCGGCGTTCATCTCGCGCAGCGTCTGCACGGCTGCCAGCACGCCCTGCGCGGCCGGGGCGGCGCGCAGCTCCAATACCTCCAGCAGAGCCGGCGTGTAGCGGCGCAGGGTGGCGAAGTTCTCGCCGACCAGGTGCAGGTGGTCGAAGCCCTCCGGCCGGGCCAGCAGCTCGGCTTCGCTGACGCTCTCGGTGAACTCGTCCCAGGGGATCACCGCCTCGATGGCGGCATAGGGGTCGCTGCCGGCTTCCTTGGCCTCCAGCAGCGCCTGGCCGATCTTGGAGTACAGGCGCACCTTGTCGTTGATCGCCTTGCCCTGCTTCTGGAACTGCTGCTGATGCTTGTGCTTCGCGCCGCTGAACAGCTTGACTAGGATGCGATCGTGCAGATCCACCAGCTCATCAATCACGGTTGCAGTGCTCTCCAGCACCACGGCGGCCAGGGTCGCATAGCGCCGCTGCGGCTCGAACTTGCCGAGGTCTTTGGGCGTCATCTGCCCACCCTCGCGGGCCAGCTTGAGCAGGCGGTTCTGGTGGATGTGCCGGCCCAGGACTTCGGGCAAGTCCACCAGCTGAAATGTCTTCAGCCGCTCGATGTGCTCAAGCATGTGCCGAGAGTTGGGTTTCAGCGGTGCCTGGCGCAGCCAGGTCAACCAGGTGATGCTGCTGCCGGCCTTGAGCTTCAACAGCTCGTCCAGCTTGGCCCGATGCGAGTCCGTGAGCGGTTCAACCAGGGCGCGGTAGACCCGCCGATTGGCCCGTGCAATGGCCTCCGAGCAAGCCCGGTCGATCACGCTCAACGCCGGCAGGATGCGTCGCTTCTGCCGCAGGCTCTCCAGCGCCTGGCCGGCCAGCAGCAAGCCCTTGTCGGTCTGCTGGGCCAGTTCGGTCAGCTCGCGCACCAGGGCGCGGAAGTCGGACAGGCCGAACGGGGCCAGTTGAAGGTAGGTGCGCAGTTCCTGGGCGTGCTCGCGACGGGTCACATCGCGCTCGCCGTACTTCGTCCAACTCGCCGGATCGGTCTGGACTTGCTTGGCCACCCACAGGATGACCGGTTCGGGCAGCTCGCTGTCAGTGCCCAACGCATAGCCGGGGTAGCGCAGCAGGCAGAGTTGCACGGCGAAGCCGAGGCGGTTGGCGTCGCCGCGCCGCTGACGGATCAGCGACAGGTCGGAGTCGTTGAAGGTGTAGTAGCGGATCAGGTCATCCTGGCTTTCTGGCAACGCGAGCAGGGTGCCCCGCTCCGTGGCCGAGAGGATCAAGCGACGCGGCATGTGTCAGTCGTCCGTGCGGAGGTACTGGTAGAGGGTTTCCCGGCTGATGTTGAACTCGCGGGCAAGCTGCGCCTTGGGCTCGCCGGCCGTCGCTCGCTGCCGCAGGGTAGCAGCCTGCTCATCGGACAGGGCTTTCTTGCGGCCCCGGTACGCGCCACGCTGCTTGGCCAAGGTGATGCCCTCACGCTGCCGCTCGCGGATCAGGGCGCGCTCGAACTCAGCGAAGGCCCCCATCACCGACAGCATCAGGTTGGCCATCGGCGAGTCCTCGCCAGTGAACACCAGGCCCTCCTTCAGGAACTCGATGCGCACGCCGCGTTGAGTCAGCTTCTGTACCAAGCGACGCAGGTCATCGAGGTTGCGGGCCAGCCGGTCCATGCTGTGCACCACCACTGTATCGCCTTCGCGGACGAAGCTCAGCAGCGCTTCGAGCTGGGGGCGCTGGGTGTCCTTGCCCGATGCCTTGTCGGTGAACACCTTGCTCACCTGTGTCTGTTCCAGCTGGCGTTCCGGGTTCTGGTCGAAGCTGCTGACCCGGACGTAGCCGATGCGGTGCCCCTGCACGATGTCTCCTTGGTTGAAGGCGGCTTAAGTGCTCCTTCTGTTCCGTTGTGCCTCAAACCCCGTTTCTGTCAGGCTGAAATCTATGACCTTCGCAGGCATGTGTCAAAAAATGCGAAAGATGACTCTATTCTGACTAAGCGGCGCGGCCCTGCCTGACATCCAGTTAGGGTATGCCTCAATCTGACGGTAGCGAGTCGCAGGCGTTCGGATCGGCATCGGTTTCGTTCCCTGTCTTGGCACGCGCTTCGAAGCGTTGATAACACTCCAACCCGCAGAAGTGCTCGACGTATTCCGCGCCTTCCGGGGTGAAGGCGGCATCGAGCGGGATTTCCTTGCAGCACACGCAGCAACTGGTGGTGGTCGAGTCACTTGCATTCATGGTGGCACCCCTCCATTGACTGACGAAGACGGCGAATGCCGCCGCCGGCATTGGCTTCGCGAACAGGAAGCCTTGTCCTGTGTCGCAGTCCGCTTGTCGCAATAGATCAAGACTCGCCGATGTTTCCACGCCTTCAGCCACCACATCCATGCCCAGCCCGTGCGCAAGCTGAATCACGGTGTGCACGATGGTTTGGTCGCGGCGGTCGTTGGCGAGCCCGGCGACAAACGATTGGTCGATCTTGAGCGTGCTGATTGGGCAGCACTTCAGATGTTGCAGACAGGAATACCCCGTCCCGAAGTCATCGGCGGCGAAGCGCACACCGATCTGCCGCAAGGCGTCCAGGGCGGGGAAGATCGCCGGATCACCAAACGCGACCGATTCGGTCAGCTCGATTTCGAGATACTCGGCGGGCAACTCGGCATCAGCCAGCACGCCCTTTACCCACCCGTCGAAGTCCGGTCCCACTTGGCTCGCCGAAACATTGACGGCCAGCCGGAACGGTCGCCATGCCAGCATTCGCCAGTCACGCATCTGGCGGCAGGCTTCGCCCAGCACCCAAGCGCCGATTTCAGGCATCAGGCCGGACGATTCGACCACGGGCAGGAACTGGCCCGGTGGCAATAGTCCAAGCGTCGGATGACGCCAGCGCAACAGGGCTTCCGCGCCGACAATCCCACCACTGCGCAGATCGACGACGGGCTGGTAGTGCAGTTCAAGCTGCCCGCGCTCGACCGCTTGGGCCAGTTCCGGCGTCGTCCATCCATCCGGCCGGAAAGCGCTCATTCTCTTTCCCTGAATGCCCGCAACGCCCGCGACAGGGACAGAAGGAACAGGCCGGTCAAACCGAGCGCCGCGATGACCCAATGCTCGCCGAGGAAAGCACCGGCGGTTGTGCCGGCCAGCACGACAGCGAGGATGGGCAGGTGGCAGGGGCAAGTCAGCACAGCCAGTCCGCCCCACAGGTAGCCGGTGATCGGTTTGTGCGTCTCGGACGGCAAGCGCTCGGGGTTGTTCATGGCAGACTCTCCGCGTGCTGTGCCGGCTCGGTCGGCAGGGTGGCCAACTGCACTTCCAGATCGGCCAACGCTTCGCGCCGACGCTCGACGAACTGACGCAGCAGGGCAAGCTGCGCGGCCGCTTCGTCGCCGTCCGCCGCATCCAGCGCCCGGCACAGCCGCGCCAGCGCGTCGAGGCCGATGCCCGCCTCGAAGGCCGCCCGCACGAAGCACAGCCGTTGCAAGGCGGCGTCATCGAACAAGCCGTAGCCGCCTGGTGTGCACGCCACCGGGCGCAGCAATCCGCGCAGCAGGTAGTCGCGCACGATATGCACGCTCACCCCGGCATCAAGAGCCAGCCGGGACACCGTGTAGGCGTTCATTGAACACCTCCTTTTTCTCACCCGGCGCAGCAGGAAAGCTGCTTCACATCCTTGTTGAAGGTCTGCGCCGCGAGCTTCAACCCCTCGACCATCGTCAGGTAGGGGAACAACTGGTCGGCCAGTTCCTGCACCGTCATGCGGTTGCGAATGGCCAGAGCCGCCGTCTGGATCAGTTCACCCGCTTCCGGCGCGACCGCCTGTACGCCGATCAGCCGATGGCTGCCTTCCTCGATAACCAACTTGATGAAGCCGCGTGTGTCGAAGTTGGCGAGCGCACGCGGCACGTTGTCCAAGGTCAAGGTGCGGCTGTCGGTCTCGATCCCGTCGTGGTGGGCTTCCGCCTCGCTGTAGCCCACGGTCGCCACTTGCGGATCGGTGAACACCACGGCCGGCATTGCGGTCAGGTCGAGCGCCGCATCGCCGCCGGTCATGTTGATCGCGGCACGGGTGCCGGCCGCTGCCGCCACATAGACGAACTGCGGCTGGTCGGTGCAGTCGCCGGCCGCGTAGATGTTCGGGTTGCTCGTGCGCATGCCTTGGTCGATGACGATGGCACCTTGCGCATTGACAGTGACCCCCGCTGCGTCCAGCGCGAGGCTGCGCGTGTTCGGTGTCCGACCGGTGGCAACCAGCAGTTTGTCGGCGCGCAATTCACCGTGCGTGGTGGTCAGCACGAATTCACCGTCCATATGGGCGACCTGGCTGGCTTGCGTGTGCTCCAGCACCTCGATGCCCTCGGCACGGAAAGCGGCTGTCACCGCCTCGCCGATGGCCGGGTCTTCACGGAAGAACAAGGTATTGCGCGCCAGGACCGTGACCTTGCTGCCCAGCCGGGCAAAGGCTTGCGCCAGCTCCAGCGCCACCACCGACGAGCCGATTACGGCAAGGCGTTCGGGAATGGTGTCGCTCGCCAGGGCCTCGGTGGAAGTCCAGTAGGGTGACTCTTTCAAGCCCGGAATCGGCGGGACCGCCGGGCTGGCACCCGTGGCGACCAGGCAGCGGTCGAACATCACGACGCGCTCGCCACCCTCGTTCAAACGGACGGTAAGGCTCTGGTCGTCCTTGAAGCGCGCCTCACCGTGCACAACGGTGATGGCCGGATTACCGCCCAGGATGCCTTCGTACTTGGCGTGCCGCAGTTCGTCGACGCGGGCCTGCTGCTGGGCCAGCAGCTTACTGCGGTCAATCGTAGGCACAGTTGCCGCAATACCGCCATCGAACGGGCTTTCCCGGCGCAGATGGGCGATGTGGGCGGCGCGGATCATGATCTTGGACGGCACACAGCCGACATTGACGCAGGTGCCGCCGATGGTGCCGCGCTCGATCAGCGTGACCTGCGCGCCTTGCTCGACGGCCTTCAGCGCCGCCGCCATCGCGGCTCCACCGCTGCCAATGACCGCTACCTGCACCGGGGGCTCGTTGCCACTGTGCTTTTCGGCGGCGGCCATCCATCCCCGCACCTTGTCGAGCAGTCCGACGCGGTTGTCCGCCAGTGGCGCATCGGCTAGCGTTGCCTTGTAGCCCAGTCCGGCCACGGCGGCAGTCAGCGCGTCCGGCGATGTGCCCGGCACGATGGCGAGTTGCGCTGTGCCCTTCGGATAGGACACCAGCGCCGACTGCACGCCTGGCACTTTTTCCAGCGCTTCCTTGACGTGCGCCGCGCACGAGTCGCAAGTCATGCCGGTGATTTTTAGATGGGTCATGCAACAGATCCTTTATCGTTTGTGGCGCCAGACAATGACGTCCGTTGTGCTGCGGTGCCGTTTTCAGTGACTCACTGCTTGACGCTGGACGGATAGCCCGCGTCTGCGGTTGCCTTGGTCAGCTTCTGCACGCTGGTCTTGGCATCGTCGAAGGTGACGACCGCTTGGCGTGTCTCGAAAGTCACGTCAACTTTGCTGACGCCTTCGACCTTGGAAATCGCCTTCTTGACAGTGATCGGGCAGGCGGAGCAGGTCATGCCCGGTACGGACAGCGTGACGGTCTGGGTGGCGGCCCAGACGGGGGCAACAACGGCGGCGAGGGCGAGGGAGGCAAACAGTTTCTTCATGGTGAACTCCGATCAGTAGAAAAATGGCATGACGTAGGGAAATCCGAGCGCGACCAGAACCAGCGCGGCCACGATCCAGAAAATGAGCTTGTAAGTAGCTCGCACTTGGGGAATCGCGCAGACCTCACCCGGTTTGCAGGCCGCTGCCTGCCGGTAGATGCGCCGCCAGGCGAAGAACAACGCCACCAGCGCCACGCCGATAAAGATGGGGCGATAGGGTTCCAACACCGCCAAGTTGCCGATCCAAGCGCCGCTGAACCCCAAGGCGATCAGAACCAACGGCCCGAGGCAGCAAGCCGAGGCGAGGATGGCGGCAAGCCCTCCAGTGAAGAGCGCGCCGCGCCCGGTTTTTGGTTCAGACATGCGCTTGTCCTTTCGAATTGAAATTGGATAGCGTAACCTTACTTCCGTACTCATGTACGGAGTCAAGCGATATGGAAAACAATTTGGAGAACCTGACCATTGGCGTTTTCGCCAAGGCGGCCGGGGTCAATGTGGAGACCATCCGTTTCTATCAGCGCAAGGGCTTGTTGCTGGAGCCTGACAAGCCCTATGGCAGCATCCGCCGCTATGGCGAGGCGAATGTAACGCGGGTGCGCTTCGTGAAATCAGCCCAGCGGCTGGGCTTCAGCCTGGATGAGATCGCCGAGCTGCTGCGGCTGGAGGATGGCACCCATTGCGAGGAAGCCAGCAGTCTGGCCGAGCACAAGCTCAAGGACGTGCGCGAGAAAATGGCTGACCTGGCGCGCATGGAGGCCGTGCTGTCTGAGTTGGTGCGCGCCTGCCATGCGCGAAGGGGGAACGTTTCCTGCCCGCTGATCGCGTCACTACAGGGTGGAGCAAGCTTGGCAGGTTCGGCTATGCCTTAGCGTGCTTTATTTTCCGTTTTCTGAGACGACCCCTTAGAAAGCCTAGTCAAAGAGCTGTCACGAGAACACCGTTAGCTTAGCGTACGATTTTTTCCGAATTCTGCGGTTCCCCCTTCCTCCGCATCTACGAGCTTGCACTGCAGGCCAGCTTCCGCGCAGATTTCACAATAGAACAGCTATCTGCCGAGCTAGGGCTGGTGGTGGACCAACTCTGGCCGAACTTTGAGAAAGCGGTTAGCGAAGCGGGATTGCCGATCGAGCAACTCGGGACCGAGTTGGTGCTTGGTGGATGGTCGTTGAAGAACGGCCGGATGATGGCCACGGCGTATGCGAAGAGTGACAGCCGGCGCCCTTGCGTTGTCCAGCCGATCGGGGGGCAGATGGCGTCGCCGGGCGAACCGCTCCAGGCCGCGACCCCTAGCATGGCCCAGGTGGATCTGCTGGCCCATGCGCGTCTCCAGGTCAGCTACCTCAATGGGCAATTGGGCCGGAAAGTAGCAGGAGGTCGACTGCTAGTTGGGTTTCTGCAGAAGGGGCAAGCCCTGCTCAAGGATCTAGGAGAGATCTAGGTCGCGGGAGTCAAATACGCTAGGGGCTGAAATCGAAGTTCAGGTCTGGCCCTAAGGCAGAAGGCCAAAGCAGACCAAGGTCGTCCGTGGATTTGGGATGTTTATCGAGGGCAGGGTGGATGTCCGCTTCTGGCCGGAAGCGGACATTGGGCGGCGACCGGCCCGGTGATGGCATCCGCCTTCGACCCAAAGCGGGCATCGTTCTCGACACACCTGAGTTGATCCGTACTCCAAAGCCTGTTTCCGCTACCCCTTGTAGTGCTCGACGTAGAGCCCCAAAGCTGCCAACGACGCATACACGGCGGACCCAGCGTTGGTCGCGTACAAGGCAAAGGGAACCGGAGGATCGCAGGGAACTGTTGCGATGAACCACGGAGCTGAGCTCGTCAAGCTCGTCCTAGGTGATGTGAGGAATCCTAGCTCCCTACGCATACCTAGCGCCTCGCGGACGTACGCCTTGTTCCAGCCGCCAGTCTTGCACGAGACCCCAAGTAGTAACTCCGTAAATGCGGGATAGCGACGGGTCTTAATCGGACGATATACACCGACGTCAATCTCGTGACGGTCAGCCGCTTTGACCACCGTCGTGCCTTTCCAGCTATGGCTTAGTGTGGTGACCTGCACTGAAATCCTAATCTCGAGCTTCTCAGTAGACGTAGATCCACTGATGTAATCGTGATCCGGATGGTTTGCTTTGCATGGAGATCCTCCAAACGTCAGGACGCCTGCCATCTTGGGGGTACACGTGAGCTTGTAGCCCGCACTATCGATGATTCGCAGAAGCCTAAGCAGCACCCGAAGTTCGTAAGCCTTTCCTTGCGCGTAGGGAGACCCGCTCGCCTTAGCACGCGAAATGGCTGCTTTCACAGCGTTGAGGATTGCTAACTTACTGATCGTCACAGTCGCGGTCCTCGTGGCGCGTGTTCCTCGCGAGGGTCGTCCGGTGGCAGATATCGAGCGATATAGGCCTCAAGATCTGCCTGCTCGTGATCCGTCAAACGCTGGGGTGATACAGTTGGTAGATGTGACCGGATTGAGCGAACTCGGCGACCTTCTGGTGTCTCAACAGTGTAATGAACGTCCTCCAGTCCGGTGAGACCTTGGACCAGCTTCCCGATCTCACCCAAGGTTTGCGAGAGGGCGTCTTGGGTCGTCACAGGTCTAAAATCGAGAACCGCCGCAAGTGCGGCTGCAGCTTGTGCATTCGTGTCGTCCTCGTAATCAGACATCGCCTGAACAATCGCGGAGCGAAGCGATCTAACAATTTGTGGATCAAGCTCAGACGCAAGGGCTAGCGCCTTCCCTATCTCCCTAATTACCTCTTCACCACCTTGATCTTCTGCCATTCACAACTCCACAGCTGTAGACATTAACGGGCCGCGCGGGATGAACCGCCCGGATTCTCTAAATTCAATTGCCGAAGGTTGCCGTTGGCAATGTTCCTTAAGAGTAAGGCACAGTGCGGTTTGGTTCCATAAGCGGATCGCGCTGGCTGTATCCCGAAGTGTGCGATGACGCCGAAGCTGGATAGTGTCGCTGAATTGGACCATCAGGCACTTAGGTCTGAGCCCTGATACAGATTGATGATATGACTCCAAGTCGCGTACGGGCTGCGAAGAGCACCGGCTACTTTGGTCCGCTTCTGACCGAAAGCGGACATTCGTTTAACCAAGGGTGAAGGAAACTTTTAGGGCCAGGATGGACTTCAACTCTCTCGTTCGCTCGCTTCTATCCGATGCGAAGATGCGCCGTAACAAGCCTCTGCGAGACTAGTGCGCGAGCCAGGTCGCTGACATTGCTCCATGGCCTATGACGTGCCCCGCACCCGCTGGTCAAATGGAACCGCCCTCGGCACCATGGGCACGACCATCTAAGGAGTTCTTCATGCTCTACCAAGATAAGTACGTCGCCTTCATCGACATGCTCGGGTTCTCCGCACTTGTCCAAGAGTCGGCAGCCGACATGAGCAAGCTTGATGAAATAGCAGAGGCCATCGACAGACTAAAGAACACAGCGTGCTGCAACCCAGCAACAGCACTTTTGTTCACTTACTTCAGCGACTGCATCGTCATATCAAGCAGCCGCTCTCCTGCTGGCCTTGCCGACATCCTGAGCTACATCAGAATGTTGGCCGAGAACCTGCTAGTGGTTGATATATTGATACGTGGAGGGCTCACAGTTGGAAGCATTCATCATGATTCTCAGATGATCTTCGGACCGGCGATGCTGGACGCCTATCGCATGGAATGTAAGGAAGCACGCAATCCCATGGTGCTCGTGAGCGAAGAGGTGCGATCGGATGCTCGCGCTGCGGGGTTAAGCAACCTGTTGACGTGGGATGACGAAGAGCC
Organism: Stenotrophomonas sp. PAMC25021; assembly: GCF_004795795.1. Taxonomy (NCBI): domain Bacteria; kingdom Pseudomonadati; phylum Pseudomonadota; class Gammaproteobacteria; order Lysobacterales; family Lysobacteraceae; genus Stenotrophomonas; species Stenotrophomonas sp. PAMC25021. The sequence goes on from NZ_CP039255.1 coordinate 4,447,368, forward strand.
AGACCGCCACTATGTCCACTATCTGATCTCGTACAGCGCTTATGACTCTAATCCAAGGGCGGGCGTCGTGATTCTCGATAGCCAGGCCGCTCTCATCCGGCATTTCATCGCCAAGAGGCTGCTAGGCGCTCCGGGTAAGATCCTGGATAAAGCCGAGTGGATGGAACGATATTGGAACGAGAAGGTGGCGACAGGTGGAATTCTCGGACGTGTTGACAGGGTCGCAGACCTTGTTAGGCCCAATGCGCGACCATTTCGCAGCAGACTCGCCGTTCTAGCACCGCAACCGGGCGCCACTAGTGTGGACTAGCGAATCAGGCAAGCAGCTGCCGATTCCTTGCAAAGATTCAATTCAATTGGCCATACGGAAGCACGTGCAATCCCTGATGGCAGTCGGGACCACCATCTCCCCATTGCCAGCCGCGTCTGAACCAGCGCCCGGAACGCTTCAGCGGAAGGGGCTGGTCCCTTCCGCTGGTGCCTGCCCTGGTTGCACCGGCTATGCGCGGCCACCACGTTCCCGGACACGTCTCTGCCCCCGTCCTGTTGGGCCACCAGGTGCTCGGCGGTGCATTGAAAGGCTCGGGCCTTACTGGCCTTCAGCCCGAGCTCTGAGGGTGCAGTGAGCCACATCGGCAGGCCGCAATAGAAGCAACGGCCCGATTGGGCGTAGAAGGCAGAAGTGCGAAGGGATCTGCGGCGTTTGGCGGTCATGGATGGCTCCGGAATCGAAGGATTCCCGTGCCCCCATTGGGTGGACCTCGGGCACCCGGAGCCTATTGGCTATGCGGGCACAACACCGGCGCTTTATAGCGACTGGCTAAGGCGTTATAGCTCAGCGCTTGAGCCGCTACAAGGCCCAGATGCCGACCAGAACGGGAGGGAGTCACCGACGCCCAGTTAAGGTCAAAGCTTGGTCAGGGGGCGAGCGACGCGCTTGAGCAGGTGGAGCGGGGCGTGGCGCGTCACCCAGGGAAGTCGCGGTGTTGTAGTCCTGCTCAACCCGCTGAACTGTTCGCACGTTCAGGCCCGAGATCTCGTCTAATTGTTCTTGCGACCAATGTCGCGACTGGCGGAACTGGGAAGTGCAGGCGACAAGCTCTGACCGATCAGGTGCGCAGTTGGGAACTCAAGGGCGAGCTGGATGTGGAGCCAGAAATCGAGGGCGTCTTAGGTGCGGATCCAGGAATCAAGGGCATCTTTGGGGGAGATCTGGAAATCGCGGGCGTCCTTGTGGGGAAATACGGGCGGACAGCTGTGGGATCTGGGGCGTTTCCGTTGTGGCAGTCAAAGAGCCGAGCCAGAGGCCCAGCCATTTGATTGACGGGGACGATGTCCCCCATCTGCAAGCCATTGATTCTTATAGTTTGGCGACATGGATTGGGTGAACTGTCCGTAGTTCGAACTACGATAAATGCGCCCCGTTCTTAGTGAACTACGGAAAAAGCGCCCCATCGTCCGCGAACTCCGGAAAAGGTGTCCCGCTTGCGCTAGAACCCCGGGCAATGTGCCCCAGATTTCGCGAGAGGGGGCTCAATTGAGCGAGTGATGCTGGCCGGCGGCACCTTCCTTCTCCCGGGTGCTAGGTCCGTCGGATCATAGAGCTGCTCCTCGTGGCGCTCTATTGTTGCCGAGTCTGACGCTCTTGAACGGCGCAATCGACAGCAGAGTGGACAGTCGGTGGCTGGAACGCGATATTCATCTCCAAGGAACGCCGTAAAAGGCAGGGAGGGGGAGATGCTGGACGGGTGGATCGGTACCGAAGCAGGAGAGCTTTCAGACGAGTCCGCGGTTGAGATCATCAAAAACTGGATGTCGCTCTCGTTACAGCGATCCGAGGGCATCTCGGATATCCATGCAAAGACAGGGATACAGAGGAAGCGACTCGTCAAGCTCTTCAGCTTGCATTGTCAAGACACTCCTCTGCCAGAGGAAATCAAAAAGATCTCCGCCGCTACCGGCTATCCTGCCCACGATCTTGTAGTACAGGCGGCCGACTACCTTTGCCCAACTGTGCTGGACCTCACTCCTTCAGAAAAAACGGTTGTACTTCCCCGAGCATCGCGCAATGCGCTGAAGCTTTGGCTCCGCTCCGCGCGCCGCGATAATCCAAGAGGCCGCTTAACCCAGATGGAGCTGGCGGACCGCATAGGACGATCGCATATGTCAGTGGCAGCATGGGAGAACCCGGGAATCAGCAGAATTCCTAAGTACAAGGATATCTGTGCCATCGCTGAGGCATGCTGCGTTGAACCCCCTGGTCCCGATTTCGACGTGCGCCAGGGGCGGGCCATTCAAGCTGAAGTGATAGCGTCCATGGCTTCTCCGACGGATCTATACGAGGAGATTCTATTCAACGGTTGTCTGTTAAGCCGGCGCGCGCATGCGCCCTCCCATGCCGAGCGAAATGCGCAGGTCTTCAGGGCCCGCTATGGCGGGCAGGGAGATTCCGAGAGCACATTGAGTGCCATAGGGGAGATTCATGGAATCACCCGCGAGCGCATCCGTCAGATCGTGGACAAGCAGCTGTCCTTCCTTCCGACGACCACCGTCCTAACAGCGCAGTTCGATGCACTAGCAGAGGCGTGTCAGGAGCTGGGAGCTGTTGCAGTTCCAGAGGCTGAAGAGCGGTTGCGGAGTCTCTTGGGTGGGACACTGAGCTTGCAGGGCGCAATTGACTACGGGCGCGAGGTGCTCGGGCGATCTCTTCCCGTTCAGATCATTCAGATCAAGAAGGGAGATCCGGTGGTCCTTCCTGGGCAGCTGCCCACGTGGTTTGTGGCGGGGATTTCGCAGTCCAAGGCGGCGATCCGGCATTGTGGTGCCGCCCAGATCAATCTCGTCTGGGCCTTGACCATGCGCCAGCACGGAGATTGGATCGCTCCTGATGAGTTCCGCTCAATCATCGCTCATGCCCCAGGATTCGAGTGGGTCGATGACGATCAAGCCTGGTATTGGTTTGGTGTTGACGGGAGCGCGAATCGAGTCGTGAACCGGGCGATCGATATCCTCTCCAATGCAAAGGGTGCACTTGACATCGAGGTCATTTATAGCGGCGTAACACGCTATTCACGTGGCGCCTCATCTGATGTTGCAGAAGATGCCGGCATTTGGCCGCCAATGGAGGTCGTTCAAAGGGTTCTCGCCAAGACGCCTGTTCTAGTCTGCCAACAAGGCGACGACTTCCGGCTGGCTAACCCTGGTGCGCCTCGTGAGGGCAAGAAGGGAGTTGCACAATCAATCGTTGAGGAACTCAAGCTTCGAGGCGGGCTGGCCTCTCGCAGCGAACTTCATCAATCATTGGTCGTAAATCTTGGACTCAACGCCATCTCCTTCTCTGTTGCCTTGGCTTGCTCGCCCCTCTTGCGCCAAGTTGATCGAGGCATCTTTGCAATTCGAGGCTGGCCGATTAACGCTGCACGCCTGACCGAGGCGCAGGGCCGGGTAGGAACTAGTAGTGGACCACTGGTCAACCATCGGGAGGTCAGCGTCTCCAGCTCCGGCGACGTTAGCTGGGTCAACACGGTTAGCAAGAGCTCGCTGAGTAACCTCTACGCCGGCGTGCCCGCCAAGGCCTTCCTGCATTTGGGAGAGGGCGACTATGATGCAGGTGGCATCATGCTCACACTGACCGAGACCAGGATGGTTGGCTTGATCAAGTATGTGGTTTCGTTGGGAGGCACTGCCGGGACGGCATACAAAGTAACCGCCAATGGCAGGACCAGAAGGGCGCTCGTCGAAGTCATGGGGGCGACAGAGGATGAGTTTGAAGAGGGTAACTGAAGCTCACTCAGAGGTTGCGGCCTTACCAATCGCTCTCGGAAACAACATTGGGCTGTTTAGGCGAGCTCCTTCGCAGTTCACCCACTGATCAAGACTCGGGGAAAGGGGGGCTGAGGGGAGGGGCGCCGAGCTTTCGCTAGGGATCTAGCCAGGCTGGCATGCGCCTTGCCCACCGGAATCGAACTATCAAACCTACGAGACTTGGCGCGGAGCCTAGGCGGCCTGTCTCCAGTGCGGCAGGCGAGAAATGATAACGCCGCCGACTCCATCAAGTTTGATCGACTGAATGCCCTGAGATCTGATAATTTCCAGGCGCATCAGCGTCTCAAGATTGGATTCGGTAAAGAATCGCCCAGCTGCAACAATGCTGGAATTCAAGCGATTGCTCAGTGGCGCCAGATCACGGGTCGCTTGAAGCAGGGCGCGTTGGGCGCTGCGATCCTTCTGTGCGGGAGACCACTTCAACAATGTCTCGACCAACCGCTGAAGGTCCATCCTTAACCGTTCCGGATTTCCGTTGCCCTTGAAGCACTCGAGCCCCTCAATGCGCCCTACAACGACCCTCTCCACAGTGGGCAAATACGGCATTGGCTCATCTTCTGTTCGGCGGCCAGCAAGCATCGCCCGTCGCAACTGAACTTCATCATCGGTCAGCCGTCGTTCGCTCTCTATGTCTACGTGCCCACGCTCGGCGCGCCGTTCAAGCTCCTTAAGAAGCCCGCCGCGGGCTTGAACTGAGAATGACTGGAGCAGCGCGATTGCACGATCAACTTCAGGAGAATTGTCCAACCAATACTGCTTCCCCTGCGCTTGCTCTCTCACCTCTACAAGCGCGACCGCCCGAGCTCTGGAGGCTTCCTGCTCTCTATAGTTCCTGATGCTTGACGACCATAAACCCGCCTGGGCGTACTTCAACGCGCAGTCGTTCCCAATGTTGACGAAACGCCCTCCAGCCAAGGCGACAAGCCAGCCATGACAGTGCTTTTGCTCGCACCCCAGCCGGCCACAGGGGCGAAGATCGTTGGAGCTGAATGTGTACTCATAATCGACTCTCCCGCGTTCTATCTCCTCGATAGGGATTCCATGAAGCCCATGGGTAATCTCAAAGAGGTCGTCCCAACCCTTCGGCCGTGGCGGGACTGGAGCGAAATCAGAAGACATCATTGCCTCCAAGAGCGCGGTTAGTAGTATTGCTACTAATACACCTTTCGGGTACGGCAGGCAACTGGCAGGACGCAGTTCTCCTGCACTAGGCCTTTAAGTGCAAGGCCTGAGCGCCAAAAACGCGGTCCGGCCGCTCGAACGGCGACATCTGCTGTGGCCGCTTGATCTCGGTGCCAGCGCGGTCGGATGCTGCAATGCAGCACTCACCTCTTGCCTGGAGGGCACGTCGTAATTAACGAGCGATGCGGGTGATTGTTCGTGTTCCCAGGGCGCCGCTAGGAAGAGTGCAATCAGTCGCCACCAGGCCTGAGTTCGCTTGGGGCGCACTGATTCCAGCTACCGACGCTGCGCTAGAAGCAACGGCGTTGCTTTGGATTGACGACAATTCAAATGAGCCAAGAACGCCACCATCAAGAGCCAAAGAAGGCCTCTACGTGGCTACCATGGCAACGCGCATACTTGCGGCCGCTGCCGCATAGGCACGGCGTATGCTCGCGGAGCCCTGCGGCGAGTGATTGCCCCAGGAAAGCTCTTGCCTGCAGAAGCGGCTGAATCTCATTGGCGGGAACGCTGACGTGGCCGTACTGCGTTGCTCGCTTGCCTCGATTCATGACCCCCACGATGGCCTCGGACATTTGGATGAAATGCCTGATCAGCAGATCGTCGCTCAGCGGCATTCGGACGTTATCGATGGCCAAGCCCTCGTAGCGCCTGCCCGGGTCCGGAACGAACAGTATGCGCGTTTCACCTTCGGGCTTTGGCGAGACGTCGATCGGCTCCCCGCACGGGCTGACCCACACAGCATGGAACTCTGCCTCCACCAGCACATCCGGCCACTCCCAAAGCTGCCAACCGCACAGCATCTGGCCGCCATCCCGGGCGATCTTGGCCTGCACATTGGGAAAGCACTCATGCACGATCGCGTCGGCTTCAGGCCGGACGGGGAGATAGATCGGCTCTGCGCCAAGTACGACGGAATCGGTCAGACGACGCACCGCAATGGTGATTTTGGGCGGTGTAGTGGTGATTGTGCTCACGGCAAAGCTCCTTGGGGTCGTTACGTCTACTTCTTCCAGCCTACGGCCCCAGCGTCTCTTCCGATGAGATTGGCATCGAGTCCTCGCCGCTGACATGTACTGGGCGGGCCAGCGGCGCACGGTGTCACTGTCTCAGCGTTTTGGCTCCAGCCGGACACTGAGCCGGCGAACAAGCACGGCAACATCACGCATCTCAGCCTGAAGTTTGCTTATTGCGTGAGCATAGGGCTGAGCGCAGTTGCGTTCATGACTCAGCCGCGCCGATAGAACGGTGCGACGGCTGTTGAGGAGAGCCCGCTCAACGTCGTATTTGACCGCTTGCGTGTAATCAATCGTCGCCATTGAACTTCCCCAGAGATGCGGCCTCGCCAGCATTCTGACACGGCGCGCCCATGCACCATCGCGTGCAGAGAGAAATGCCCTGGTCTTCAGGGCTCGCTATGGCGGGCAGGGCGAGGATGAGAGCACCCTGCGTGCAATTGGCGAGGTGCACGGGATTACTCGAGAGAGAATCCGCCAGATTGTATCTAGGCAGCTGTCCTTCTTGGGGAATACCCCTTTGGAGGCTGCGTGCTTCGAGGCACTGGTTGAGGCATGCGCCGGCCTTGGCCCAGTTTCGGTCCAAGAGGCTGAGCAGCAACTGCGCCCCCTGCTCGGAGGAACTCTCACGCTCCAAGGGGCAAGTGACTACGGACGGGAAATACTGGGACGTCCGCTTCCGGTTCAGATCGTCCAGATTAGCGAGGCCGATCCCATGGTTCTGGCCGGGCATTTGCCTGAGTGGCTCCCGCTGGACATGACGCAATCGAGGGCTGCTATTCGCCACTCCGGTGCGGCGCAGCTGAATCTGGTCTGGGCGCTCACCATGCGCCAGCTCGGCGGCTGGGTCAAAACGAGGCAGGCAGTGGTCATGGTGGAATCCGTAGGTTCAGAAGGAACTCCCTAGCTAAACGGCACTCACGGTTCTATTTGCCATTCCTAGGGGTGACGCGATGATCCAGAATCGCCAGTCTCTGTGCTATCGGACAACGTCGAAATTCCGGCCGTCACGTACAGCCCCCTTCCTGCACCCGTCGGAACAGCTTGCATAGCCTCACCGAATTCGGTCCAATCTTGGCTCAAATGCCACCAGGTAGCGCTTTCGCTACGCCTGAATATGCACCAAACCTGCGTAGGCTCACTACCGTCCCGAACACTGGACCCATCGCCCCCGTCGCCGCGAGTCGACCGCAGGCGCAGCCCTAGCGCTTGAAATTGCACGAGTCGCTGCTCGCCTCCGCTTCTGAGCACCCTTGTCGGCCGAAGAGACAGAGATTACCTTCTCCAAGGATCATGTGACCCACGTCGTCGCAGACCCTCCCGTTCCCTTCTCTACGCCGAATTCGGTTTCGACCTCGGTGAAACCTCGCGAATGTCACAGGGCGCCGGCAGGCTTGGCGCCCGTTTTTCCGAAGGAGAGGGCGCCCACGCCACCTGAACCCTGGCAATGGCCCCATCACGGATCTGCAGTTCAATCAGTGGAACCTCCAGAGTGCTGGCCTGCGCATTCTTCGGCTTCTGTGTGGGGTGGCACAGCCGCGATCTAAGACCTTGGTCATAAGCACGACATACGCAATCCATCATTGCGTCCACAAGGTGCCTGCGGCCGCCGATGGAACCAAGCACCGACGCCACGCTCGCCTGCGGAGACAGATGCAGTTCAAGAGACGTGCGCAGTTTCTCAGAAAAGTGCAGTAGGGCGTTTCCGCAGGCAATCGTCAGCTCCTTGTCCACTACCGCCAGGCTGAGCCAAGCATGACCGCTCTCCGACAGGCCATAGGGGCCGATAAGGAATGTGCGATCTCTGGCCGGCGACGCTGACGTTGAATCGAGCGGGCGAGCGTGACCTTCGCTTGGCACCATTTCGCGCTCCTGTTTCGCCACTTCCGCAACGGCCTGATCCGTGATGGCCGCCAGCCGGTCAATGACGCCTTTGGGCAAAGGCGTCAAGCGGAAGACTTGGGGGCCACCCAGGTGCGAGAAGCCCCACAGGCAATCGTGGTCAGGATCTGCGCCAACGCCTTCAAACACGAAATGTGTCGGTGCCGTTCTAGAGGCAGGCAGCTCCCGAGTGACAAGATAGGCAGGCGGGGCAGCCACTGCGGCATAGGCCTGATCCCATGCCTGGTTGGATTCGGGCACATAGAGAACTCGTCTTTCCCGCTGACGCTGGGCCCACTCCAAGTAGACCTCGGCCCACGAAGCGCATTGATACGTTGGGAAGCTGCGCATGCCTGCAAGCGCAGTCCGGGCGTTCATCGCGATGTATCCACAGGCACAGACACCCAGCGCATTTTTATCATTGAAGCGGGCGAACTGGGTTTGACCGCACTGCGGGCAGGTACAGCTGAGCCGCAGCCCATGCCAGGGGCAACGAGTGATGGAGGGAAGCTGGAACAGCGCACTGTGGTATCCGTGCTCAGCGCACTCCCAGCATTGCCGAAGCGGTCTCGGATGCCGAGAGAACAATCCTGGGCAGTCGGTTGGCGACCAGACTTCCGGGGCCCAATATGCCCCCACCTTCGTGTCGGTCAACGCCAAGCTCCAAAGGAAGTTCGATCGGGGCTTGCCCAATCGCTGGGTCGCAATCAGAACATCCATCCCCTTTCGATTCCTGAAGCCAAGGGCCGTCAGCTCCACACCGGCGGGGAGGGCAAACGCCGTGATGCGTTGAGCCAATCCGTAGCCGGAGATGTAGGGATAGGGGCTGAGGTCAGCCCCTATCATGCGTGGCACTGCCGGCTGCCCTTGGATATCGTCGTTCCAGGCCATTACGTGCTCCTTCCGTCAGCTCGTCAGAGGCATACGCATGCGCGCCCGGACGTACTCCAACCGCAGATAGCCGCAGTTCTGCAGGGCGGTGGCCACCTGGTCGGCGGTGAAGCCTGTGAAGTCCTTCTGCCGAAATGCAATGTCGTGGAGCAAATGACGCACCATCAAGGTGAACGTTGCCATCGGCCAGGCCTGGCTCTCCGGCAACTTTCCCTTCTTTCGAAGCTCTCCCATCACCTGCCAGATCAGCGGGGCCTCCATCGCCAGGCGCCAGCCGCCGTCGAAGGCGGAGCGGGCGAAGTAGCGGCTGTAGGGCATGTCAGGCGTTGGCCACCAACTGCTGTCGTAACCGCCCAAGGCATGCTTGGCCTCATCCAGGCCCATCAATGGGCCAAAGGGGGCGGTGGCCATGAACCAGCGCCGGATGCTGTGGGTTGCACGATCACGCCAGTCATCGCCCACGTCCACGCCTTCGGCGTCACTCTGGCGCATCAGCACCAAGAACAGGCTCAGCCGGTCCTCTCTGACCATACTGTCCAGATCCTCCAGGTACTCGTACTCGGCCTCGGTGATCCGCTGCGCATTGTCGATGAACAGGACCATCCTGCTCACGCCGGCTTGGCCGCAGCGGCTGCTGATCAGGTTCCTGAGCTTGGCCATCCCTGCCGCTGCTGAGGTTGCGCTTGAGCTACCGATCCCCATCCGATCATTCATGGTCGACCAGAAGGCGCGGTCCGTGCGACGAATGCCGCTGGCCATGACCATCCGCATCGCCACACCCATCGGGGATTTGTCGCTGTCAATCAGCCAGCGCGGTGCATTGTCGGTGAGGTAGGCAATGGCGGTGGTTTTCCCCACGCCGCCGCCTCCATAGGCCGAGCACCCGTGGTGTCCTTCAAAGATGTTCTTACGAATGAAATTGGCCAGCCGCTCGGTGGGCTTGGTGTTGATCTGGTAACCATCGGGGACCAGCAACGGATGGTGGGAGGCAATCAGCGGATTGCTGTGGGTGTGTTTCATGGCAAGGTCTGGAAGTTGGCGGTGGCAGAGCTGGCGAGGAGGCGATCAGGCGTCGCACTATTCATCCAGGCTGATCCAGCCGTCGGTTGCCATCGTGATAGCCGTGCTGTAGCAGTCAGGCTCAACAGCCTGGCGAGACACTGGGCGTGTCGCCGCGTCCATGCGCGCCAATTGATCGACCGCCAGCTGTGAGGTCTGCATCCTGCTTTTGAGGAAGCCCACATAGGCCACAACTGCGCAATCAGCACCGGCAACGCTGAACCCGTCGCGATTCTTGATCCATCGCATGATCAAAGATCGGGTCGTCTCATCGTGTGCCGTGCGGGCCCAAGGGTCTGCAGCGCGTACACCGCACAACGGAGCGGTGACGCTCTTCATCAATGTCAACGTACGTAGGTCATTGCGATTGACGCGAGCGAGCACCGTCTTGCCGATCAGCTCCCAGCGCCCATCCAGGCCGGGTCCACGGTATTTGACATATTTGTAGTTGACGTGGGGCATCACACCCTGGGGCCTGTTGCCATGCACGACCAACGGAACCAGGACCGTGCACAGGTCCGCGGCGTCCTGCTCGGCGACATCGGGACTGAAAGCAAAGGCCGAGCAGGGCTGGGTCCTGAGGAACTGAAGAGGAGACAGGCTCCCCAGCGCTGGGTGCGGCGTAGCGTTGTAGTTTGCGATGATGACGTCAAGCAGCTCTTCGAATGCGCCCAGATTGAAGTAGTGCTCATTCCCAGGGACTTTGCTTATCCGTCGCCTGCTTTCATTTAGGGACTTGGCAGGCTCAAAGCCGCCAGGGATCCGGCGCAGTGCTCCGCGCTCCAAGCGCGAGAACAGCTGCTCGACAATAGGCCGAGATCGGGGCTCGTGGGCGCGGCCGAAGATGATCACGCCACCGCGGGAGCGACACATCGAAGCTTCCAGCTCCAGGGCTGAGTGGGCCAAGGCGTTGTCCAGGGCGATCGAGCGCGAGCGCCTGGAGGCCAATGCCGGCTCCAGTCCCGTTGGCATTCCCGCACCGGGCGCATAGGCCAGATCAGGAATGGTGAGCTCGCGAGGCGACCACGGGCGAAGTCCCGATGCCAGGCAGGTGGCCACATCGAGGTTGTTGTAGCCACGACCAACGCGCAGGGACCACGAGACAATGGCTCTGGAGCGCACCTCCACCTCTACCAGAAGCCACAGGGTAGTGATGGGCCGCTCTGCAACCCCGCCATCCGGAAGCTCAACACTCAAGGTGCCTTCGACATCGATGCGGTGCGCGTCGAACTCCGTACGATCAAACAGCCTGCCTCGGAAGGCGTCTTCCAGCTTATGGACAGCCATAGGCTCCAGCTCCAGCGTCCCCGGCACGACCGCGGCAAGCCGGTCACGACGCAGGTAGTCGAGCAGGGCTCTGCGCCCATGGTCAGGCGTGTTCAGGGGGTAGTGGTCAGAGAGATCCAGTCGACGCAGTTCCGCGCAAATGCGCTCATGTAGGCGGGAGAATGCCCTTGGTGCACGCCCTGGCGGCAATGGGTCTGTGAAGCGCTCCACCAGGTCACGCACTGCAGGCAGCGCCTGAAGCAGCTGAGCGATGCTTCCGGGCCCGCCACTGCTAGGAACAGACACCTCGCCTGATGCTCCTGGCATGCGCTGATAGGTGCCGTAGGGCACACATACGCGAAATCCGTTGGCCATGCCGTCGGCATGGACGCCCGGCGCATGGGCTACCATCCGCCTTAGGCGTTTACGACACAGTCCGTGCAGCTTGGCCGCCCGCGCAAGGGAGAGCTGCCCGGTGACCACCCCGAGCAGCGCGGCCTCAGCACGGCGATAGGAGTCGCGGTCTTCTTCCCGCACCTCATTCACATTCGGCCGGTACCACGTGGCCAGCTCCTGGGCATCGTAGAGATAGGGAGGATTAGCCACGGACGAGCTCCAGTACGGCGTCCGAAGCGCCGGGGGTATGGTCGATCAGGTGGACCACGCCCTGGTGAACCATCCAGGCCACCGTGGCTCGCACCTGGTTGGAGGTATAGGGCAGGGCAGCTGCAACGCTGAGCAGGCTCAGACGAGCGGCGCGCTTAAGCAGCTCTTTTACCTGCTCAGCGATCGCAGCCCGCGCGCTTATACGGGCGCTATCCCATACCAGTGGCAACAGCTCGTAGGCAACGGCGATCTGGGACAACTGGGAGGTCAGCTCGTGCTCGGTAACCAGTGTCAGATTGACCCCGTTGCGAGTCCCAATCTCGATGAGCTCCTGCTTTCCCGGCAGCGCCATTGAGCCTGTGGTGCTCTGCAGAGTACGGGCGGCCGGTATGATCAGATCAAATCGCTCGGTGCCGTCATTTCGCTCCGACCAGAAGCTCAGGTCTATGCGGCTCTTGCTCGTTACTTGAAGCTGCCGCGGCCTTTCCACGTAGGTTCGCACGGTTGGATCGAACTCGAGCAGAAGGGCGTAGGCAAACGCACTGGCGTCGGCGACGGTGACCACGCGGCCATTGCGCGGGGACTGGAACACGAAAACCTCGCGCCGGCTACGCTGGCCTCGCTTGAGCGGACGGGGTGTGTAGTTCAGTGAAGCGTCAACGTGATGTGACGTGGCCACGCCCGAGGCGGTGGCCGCTGCTCCTGCAGTCATTGGTTTCTCCTGTTGCGGCGCATGTGTGCGCTGCTTCGCACCATGCGCGGCCAGGGAAACTCAGCACGCCTCTTGTCTGCCGGGGTCGACTGGCCCGAGCGAGCGCACACGAGTGCCCAGCCGCCGGCATTGGGCGACTTGACTTGGGGGGAGAAATGCGCGAGCCTGATGTCAGCTTCTACTAGTGCTCACCACCTCTCGCTCCGACGAGAGGCCAAATGCCTCCGCGCCAACGGGGGCATTTTTCATTTCTATGGTCCGGAGTTCTGAACTAGGTCTGCGAGGATGTTCTCCTTACCGTCAGCAACTGGGGGGCGGCTCCGGGCGCGAGGCTCTGCTGCATCCATCTGCAACAGTTACGTAAACGACGCCGACAGGGTCATCGACGCCGACAAGTGCAGCAGGCGTCGGCGCGAACAACGCAGTCAGCCCCGACTGGGCGCGAAACTGTGGCTACTAGCATCCTGCCGACTCAACGCCTTGTGCGTGATGTCGTAATTGGGCCAACCACTGCGCGACATCCTTGCACAGCGCGAACTTGCCGCGCCGATGTGCGATGGCAAAAACAGGAACGGGCAAGACCCCTCGAGCGAGGGCCTGGCGGAAGGCGTCGGAAGAGCTGTAGCCCAAGGCTTGCCGCAGATCATCCTGGCCAATCATTGGTCCATAGCGCTGCAGCAAATCCTGCTCCAGCAAGCGAGCCAGTGGGTCCACGATCGTGTCACGCTCAGTCATGGCACTAGCGTAGTCATTGCATTGGCTTTTGCACAGATGGCAAGCTGGAGTAAATCGTTACTCTATTTCCACACCAAGATGTCTGCTAAGCCATTGAAAAGGATAAAGCCTTATCACGAAGCCCGGCTAGAAAACATGCTGTGTTTTGCCCAATCCGATCGCCCCAGATCATTGAAGAAGGCGTTGAACGTCCTTAGAGCTGGCGTTTGGTTTGAAGGGCTACGCATACGCCTGCACCAATCCACCGCCTACGGCGTCGGACAGCGACTGCAGCCACACACCTACCGTGATGGCTTGTATCACCACAACGTGTGGGCCAAGTACGCTGTGGGGAAGCACCTCCCAAGTGCTGAGACGGTCTATGCCTGTGAACAGCAGGTCCCGCGTTCTAGCTACCTGCTGGAGGATCCGAGCTGGGACCTGCTGGATGTGAGTCGGCCGATCGGTGGCGACGGTGACAAGCTGCTGAAGCGACTGCGGCCATCGATCCAAAGTGCCCTATTCGAAGAACGGGCATTGGCGATGGGGCGCTATGTTCGGCGCACCGCCCCGGTCCAGCCGCTAATCCGCCTTGAGGGGCAGGCAGACCTGCAGGCGATCGCTGCTGCCGTCGTACTCGTTCGGGAAGCCCATGAAGCGGGTGATGCGTCGCGTGCGTTTGACATCGGACGTTCATTGCATGGAATCATGCTGATGGCCGCCACTGTGACGGGCTTGCGAGCGATCGCACCGGAACTTTTCGAGTACCTTATCCGATATGTTTTCCCAATGGCCTCTGACACGTTCGTTGAGTTCGAACTGGACCGGGGAGTGCTCAATGCCCAGGCAGATTGGCTGCGCAGCACCATCCTTCACATGAAAGCCAATGGCTGGACGGGCTACGTCCCCGGCGGCCCAACGCGGGAGCTTCGCCGACTGCTCTCGGTCGACTACGGCTTTGACCTTCGCTTTGGATTGGGGCCGAGAATCAAACTGAAGGTGCCGTTCGAAGACGCCAGCGAAGACGTGCGACGGTCCGTCAGTTTCAATAACGTTGCCTGGGAGTGGGCAACCTCGGTACTAGCAACGGGAAGAAGGCAAGCTCTGCTGCCCGAAGACGCGATTATTCGCTTGATGGCTGCCCACGAAGAGCCAGGTGGCGCCAAGGCGCACTCCCATCCGATGGAGAGTGCGTAGATCGTTGTAATCACTCATGTCCACCGCGGAGGCGGGCACTGAACAAGCTCCGTATTCCTTACCCAAGATCCTAGGTTCAGCGCCTTGCAGTGGCCGAATGAACGGGACGAGCGCGGCAGGGGGAGGGGGCGGAGATGACCCATCGCGCCGGCGCCCGATCATTAAATGTCTGGCACAACGGTCGACGAGCCTCTCCTCGGGACAATGCCGGCAGGTGGCCGCGTACTGCTGTTGCGGTGAGGCCAGGTAGCAAAGCCACGCGGCAGCGCTGCCGGAAAGCATTGCCAGGATGGCAAGCAAAGCGGTCATGGCATCGTTCTCGTGATGGCATGCTCCTCCTCCGCGACGATGGAAGGGCTTTTCGGGGTCACCAGGTCCAGCGCGCATTGGCGGTGATGGTACGGCCGCTGGGCACTATGTGTGAGCCTAGTGGTACGCATCTGAAGAAGACTGAGCCATAGCTCAGTAAAGTCAGTCTTTGAGTCGCTTCTCAAAGTCGGCAATGAGCTTGCCCAGGGATAGGCCTGTCAGGCGCGCTATGTCCCTAAGCTCCACGACGTCAACCCTGCGCTTCCCTGTCTCAACATCGCTAATGAACGACTGGCTGCGCCCCAGCTTGCTGGACACTTGTACTTGGGTAAGGCCAGCAGCCAAGCGCGCGTCTCTGACGGTCTCAATCAGGGCGGCGTATTCCTTGCGATGGATTGTCTTGGCCACGGCCGCACCCTGGTTGAGCGGCTTCAGAAGCTATATCCAGTTCTCCGATATCTAAAAACCAGATATCCTGTGCTTCTCATTGACAGGGGAAGGGCATGATCAAAGAACAACGTCGACGCGACGCAGCTGGCTGGGGCAGGCAGGGCTTGCTGCTTGCTCTGACGGTCCTAGTTGCCGCCTGCAGCGGTCCAGTAGACAGGAAGTTGGTCACTGACGGCACGCAGGAGCAATACAGAGCGTCGATTGACGCGATTGACGCCGAGCTGAGTGCCCATGAGCGGGATGCCTTCAACTGGGCCGTTGCCGACCTTGATCTGGCTGAGCTGAACAAGGCCTACCCGAATGCATCTATAAGACAGGTGGTTAGGGGGCACATCAAGCAGATTAGGGATGCCCATCCAAAAGAAATTCTTGCTCTGCAGGAGCAGGCCAACACACAGCGTCCGACGATCACCGAACTAGAAAGAGTGCGTGCGAGTGGCGCAACGTTACGGATCGAGGACAGCTTCTTTGGCCCGAAGCCGGTCATTGAGGCGCGAATTGCCAATAGCTCAACTTTGGCGCTCAGCCAGGCCAGCTGGGCGGCGACGCTCTACATCAATGGCGAAGCTCAGCCCACGGCAAAGTCGCGGGTGCACAGCGACTTCCGATCGATTGATGGCCTCAAGCCGAACCACGGCGTCACGGCGCGCTTCAATGTTGGCTTCGTAAAAGGTGATGATGCGTGGTCGACACTGGCAATTCGACAAGCGTCTTCAACGCGAGTCGAGCTCGAACTAATTCCTCAGACGGCTTTGGACTTCAATGACAAGCCCTACATAGCTGCCAACTATAGGGAAAAGATCCATTCTCTGGAGAATCAGCTTAAGCAAGCCGAGAAGTTCTCAGATATCTGACTCATTGGCGTTCAGCAACTGCGTCCGATGACCAAGCGCAGCGCGGAACGCTCCAGATCCAAGTGTCCAACTACTGATGAGGATTCTAGCGCTCAATGCGACCGACCATCCTTGCTCTCGATCTCGAGGGGACGCTGATCTCAAATGCTGTCAGCCAGATTCCACGCCCAGGGCTTTATCAGTTCCTTGAGGTCGCTCATGAACTCTTCGAGCATCTGGTCATCTACACCACGGTCCCTGAGGCAGCTTTCCGCAGGATTTCGCGGCTGCTGGTCGAGGAAGGGAGCGCGCCAGGCTGGTTCGCTGAGTTGCCATATACATTCTGGGGAGGGGCAACGAAGGACCTCCGGTATGTGTCTCCGATCCTGGGTGCAGCGCTGTTGCTGGACGATCACTCGGACTACATCCATCCGGGGCAGGAGCGCTATTGGATTGAGGTCTCTTTGTTCGGCGCTCCATATGACGCGGATGACGCCGGCCTGGAAGTGGCCCTTGAGATGCTGAAGGAACGATTGGTTGTTCCGTTGTAGTTGGTGTGCTTAGTGAGTGGGTTGGCGGGTGCAGCTCTTCCAGCCAGCAGCGCCGGTTGCTGCATAGGAATGGGCTGTCGTTCAGGAGATCCGACATGATTCGAACAAGTTTGACCCACCCTTTAGCTATCGCGGAACTCCCGGTTGGCGAAAGGGGAGGGGCAATTGGTGTGACCTTCGCGCCAGGTAAGTACCAAGAAGTTGCGATGACGGGGGCATGGGCGAGAGACATCGATGTGGATGTCTCTGTGATTCAGCGTTGGGGAGCCAGCCACCTGATTACGCTACTCGAGCCGTGGGAGTTCAGTGAGTTGCGGATCGAGTGCTTGCCTCAAGTGGTTGAAGGGCAGGGCATCTCATGGCATGGCCTTCCAATCACGGATGGCGCAGCGCCTGACCAGAGGTTGCTCGAACGATGGCCAGTACTGGGGTCAATGCTCGTTCGGAGTTTGCATTCGGGCCTGCGCATTGTGGTCCACTGCAAGGGTGGGCTGGGGCGAGCCGGCACTGTCGCAGCGATGCTTCTACTGCAGTCAGGGGCTGAGCGAACAGCGCAGGCTGCCATTGGCTCGGTGCGACGTGTCAGGCCGGGTGCCATCGAGACCGCTGTCCAGGAGGAGTTCCTGCAGCAATGGGCACAGGGACTGCGCTCGTAGTTGCCCTTCCAGATCAAACGCGTGGCGAGCTCATCAGTCGTTCAAGGCCAGGCCCTGGCTATTGGCGCCACCGATACCTACGCGATCTAGTTGACCGCTGACACCGGATTCGCTGGGTCGCGCGCCCACTAGTGGACGCGGCGCGGAGAGTATCCGCTAAAGCCTCCAGTCGCTACTTGGCTGCAGCCAGTACTGTCTGCCCAGAGGGATAAAGGTCTCCATTGCCACGTCCAAGATCAACGGCTGACGCCAGCCATGGCCTGGCACGAAGCAAAAGTCAGTCGGGTCAAGTGCTCCCGATTGAACTCGGCTAACGAGCCAAGTGCATCTCCTGCTGATCTCTCGATCAAGTACCCGACGGGCGGCCTCCTCGTCCAGATGAGCTTTCAGGAACTCCGACGCAACGTTGCGCATGCCGGCCCACAGTACATACCTCTTGCGTCCCAAGCTCAGTGCATTCCACTCCGGGAGCTGGGTCGATCTCAGGCCATTGCCCAGCGTGGGAGATAGCCGATACTTGCGTAGCAGGTTGGCCAGGTATGCACGGGCTTCGCTCTCTGCGAGCGAGGTTCCCAAGGTCCGTTTGGCAGTGGACGGGCATTCGGCAGCCCATCGGGTAAGCGTACTGGTCAACCTGGCCTCCAGACTCACGTCCTGACGTGACCAAGCGGCCTGATAGGTCCATGCCAGAGGCTCATACAAGGACCTCGCCCCGGAATTGGGGGCTGCGATGGGAATGCGCTGCAGTACGCGAAGTGAGGCAAGCGTATCGAGTGCGGCTGAGGCCAAGCCCTCGGCGGCAACAGGCCCGCTTACGGTCCTTGAGCGCTCCAGTGCGCACCAGGCGCAGGCTAAGAACGGGCCGATTGAACGAACGAAATCGTCCAACTCTGGCCAATGCGAAATGAGGGTCGGTTGGGTGACAACATAGGCCACTTGTCTCTCAGATCGCTCGCCTAGTTCACCAGCATAGCAGCGAGGCGAGTTCGCGTCCATCTGATCTTCAGATATCACCACACTGCTGTCCGTGGCTGCGCTGGAGTTGTGAGTGAAAGTCCCGTCGCTTCCTCCAGCGGCGTTCTAGGTTCTTTGGGGAGCCGTGCTATGCCGAGGAGCGCGAGTAGGCCATTGAGCATGGACGAATCAGTGGTTCAAGTTCCATGTCGCGCGGCCGATACAGCTCTGTCCAGACTCCTGGCGGGTCGTCCCGGCCACGAATCCAGTCGATGGCATCCCGTTTGCCCAGGAGCTCCGGAGCGACGTTCTAAGTACCCTGCCATGTACTCAATTCAGAAGATCATCGACCTGCTGCTGCTATTGGGCGTTCCTTCGCTGCTCTTCATTGGCGCTTACGTTCTGCGCCGCCCCAAAAGAGAGCTCAGTTGGGAGCCGGTGCTGGATCAGCGAGTTCATTGCTGGAAATGGTGCGCCTATGGCTTCATTTTTCTCTTGTATGTTCCCGGGACGACGTTGTATCGAACGTTGATTCCTACGGGTTGTGATGGACTTGTTTGCGTCCAGTTCTTCACCGCGAGTGGATACCGTATCGCCCCGAGCGAACTTCATGTTGTTCTCGTCGCAACTGCCGTTTTCGCGGGGTACTTCTTTGCGCGTGTTCGAGCTTCGTACTCACCGATTCCTACCAGGGCCCGGGGCTACGTCCTGAAGGTTGCCTATCATGGCAAGGGGGAGTACTCGCCACACTTGGAGATAGCCCGCCAAGTTCGCCGGCGTCAGCTCAGAGCGGAGCTTGCTGAAAGGCGTAGGCTTGAGCGGGAGGGCTTCCACCTATGGTTAAGATCCGTACGGCCGTGGGTTTGCACGTTGGCCAGAGGCTCTACTGTTGAGCTACTTAGCCCCATGCTGTCGGGAAGGGACCCACTCACTCTTGTCAGGTGGCTATCTCGTAGCGGCCCCATACATGATGTAGTCCTTCTTTCTAGGCGGCTTCGTTGGTGTGAGGCGTTCTTCTACCACCTCACCGTGAATCATCGACTTTCCTTCAAGTCAGTTCGATCCGAAGGCATACGATTCAGGGTCGGCTGAAGGCCTCATTCATCACATCCTGTGTGTCTTAGGGCGATACACGATTCTGGGAGGCCGGGCGTATTGGCTAATCAGGCGAATGGGTGGTATATCACGCTCAATGATAGCTCGTGCTCGCACTCACCTTGCCGCGGAAAACGCGGTATGACCAGGCGGTGTAGCCCAGGATGACCGGAAGCATGACCGCCAAGCCGACCAGGCTGAAGCCAAGCGACGACACTGGCGCTGCTGCATCCCAGATCGTCAATCCGGGCGGGAGCAGGTACGGCCACATGCCGAGTACGAGACCTAGGTAGCCCAGGACAAACAACGACAGGCTCAGTAGGAAAGGGGCAAGATCATGAGTGGGGCGTTTCTCCGCGCGCCACAGCGCCACTGCCACGGCGAGCGTAAGAAGGGGGACGGGGGACAGCCACCAGAAATTCCCGTCACTGAACCAGCGAGTCATTAGTCGCAGATCAAGGAACGGCAGCCAGCTGCTCACGAGCCCCATGGCCACGATCACGGCGACCACCAGGGGGCGGGTCAGGCGCCTGGCAAGTGCCTGGGTTCGCCCCTCGGTCTTCAAGATTAGCCAGGTGCCTCCAAGCAAGGCGTAGCCGGCAACCAAGGCTGCTCCGGTAAGCATGGCAAAGGGGCTGAACCATAGGAATGGTCCGCCAGCGTAGGTGTCACCAGTCATTGGCACGCCTTGCACCACCGTGCCAAGAATCACTCCTTGAGAGAACGCGGCCAGAAGCGAGCCAAGGCCGAAAGCCACGCTCCAAAGCCTCTTGGAGCGATGGGCTTTGAACCTGAACTCAAAGGCGACCCCCCGGAAAACCAATGATACAAGCAGCAGAAGTACTGGAAGGTACAGGGCCGAAAGAAGCGCTGCATAGGCTGTTGGAAACGCTGCTAGCAATCCGGCTCCGCCGAGCACCAGCCAGGTTTCGTTGCCATCCCATATTGGGGCAGCGGTGTTCATCATCACATCGAGCTGCTCTTCATCCTCGGCAAAGGGCGCGAGAATGCCAATACCGAGTACGAAGCCGTCGAGGACGACGTACATCAGGACGCCGAAGCTGATGACGGCGAACCAGGCGATGGGCAACCAGGTCATCGAGTCCATGTCAGCGTTCCTCAGAGAGATTGATCAGCGGCCGAGATAGGCCGTGCAGGTGTGCGATCACCACCCTCTAGCGACGGACTTCCGTCTTGGGCATGTGGGCCATGTCGGAGGATCTTGACCAGATACCAGATGCCCCAACCAAATACGAACGCATATCCAGCGACATAGACCGCGAGTGAGATCGCTGTCATCCAGGCCGTTTGCGGTCCCACGGCATCAGCCGTTCGCAAAACGCCATAGACAATCCAAGGCTGGCGCCCCATCTCGGTGACAAACCAGCCGGCCACCAAAGCAACGAACCCACTTGGAAGCATCCAGTTCCAAGCGCGCAGCAGGGCCCCGGAATCGAACAGCTTACGGCGGGCCAGGGTGAAAGCAGAAAGCCAGGCGAGCAGTAGCATGAGGGTGCCTATCCCAACCATGATCCGGAATGCGAAGAACACAGGCGTGACCGGAGGCCGTTCGCTCGCCGGTACGGATGTCAGCGGTGCGAAGGTTCCATCCATGGAGTGAGTCAGGATGAGGCTGCCAACACGCGGAATCGCGATCTCAAGATCGTTCCGCTCTTCCTTCTCATTTGGTACAGCGAAGACGACCAGCGGAACTCCTTCACCTTCTTGGCCCTGATGCCAGTGAGCCTCTACCGCTGCGATCTTCATCGGCTGGTGCTTGAGGGTGTTCAGACCATGCATGTCACCCACGAAAATATGAACAGGAACGGTAATGGCCGCAAATATCACAGCCGCCCCAAGCATCTTGCGGCCGGCTTCGACGTGCTCCTTACGCCGCAGGTACCAGGCGCCAACACCACCCACCACGAAGCAGGTTGTTATGAATGACCCTATTGCCATATGGGCCAGTCGATAGGGGAACGATGGATTGAACACAACCTCGAACCAGTCAACCGGATGGACCACTCCGTTGATCGTTTCGTAGCCCGCAGGCGTATGCAACCAGCTGTTGGAGGCAAGAATCCAGAACGTTGAAAAGAGCGTTCCAAGTGCGACCATGCATGTGGAAAAGAAGTGCAGGCGTGGTGATACTCGCCCCCAGCCGAACATCATCACTCCGAGGAAACTTGCCTCCAGGAAGAAGGCTGTCAGGACCTCGTAAGTCAGTAGGGGGCCGATTACGGTTCCGGCGATCTGGCTCAAACGAGGCCAGTTTGTGCCGAACTGGAACGCCATGACGATACCGCTTACCACGCCCATGCCGAAGGACACGGCAAAGATCTTCTGCCAGAAGAAGAACAGATCCCGCCACACCGGGTTGCGGGTTCGAAGCCAGCGCCATTCCACGAAACCAAGCCAACTGGCCAAGCCAATGGTGAAGGCAGGGAAGAGCACATGGAAGCTGATGAGAAAGCCGAACTGAATTCGGGAAAGGAGGAAGGCGTCCATAACGATCCCAATAGGGGGTGGGTGGTGGCTAGCGGCTCAAGTTCCGATCGTGCTTGGCAATTTCATCGGCGGAGATCCTTGCTTATTGCACGGCAGGCGTCATCTGGTGTCATACGGCTGCTAGGTGTGCAGCTTCCAAATCGAGTAGGCGCTGGGGGTGTGAATAGATATTGAAGCCATCCGAGCGCGCGAAGCCGACAAGACAGATTCCTGCTGCCTTTGCGAGATCTATGGCTAAGGCTGTGGGTGCCGATACCGCTGCAACGATCGCCATGCCTGCATAGGCGGCCTTACTCACCATTTCGTAGCTAGCACGGCTAGATAGAAGCACGAGACCTTCGTTGGTTGAAGTCGATGAGCGCCTCATTGCACCAATGAGCTTATCTAGTGCGTTGTGCCTGCCTACGTCTTCGCGTACCACTTCGATAGCTCCGTCCGGGAGAGCCCACGCTGCTGCGTGGGTTGAGCCGGCAGCCTCGTTCATTGGCTGTAGCCCTTCTAGCGAGGACAGCGCTACGCGTAGCGCCAAGGCGGAGTAGGTGGTGGGTCGGTCGATTGGCAAAGGCATTCTGAGCACTTGCTCCAGTCGACTAGCTCCACATAGCCCGCAACCGCTACGCCCGGGTAGGTTGCGGGTGGCGTCCTTGGGCATTGACACGATGGGCGCACTATCTGTGACTTCCATCGCCAGCTCAATGCCTTCCAGCGATGGCCTCACTTCAATCCGGAGAAGTTGGGAGGGATCAGAAATTGTTCCCTCCGTCATGGAAAAGCCCAGCGCAAAGTCTTCCAGATCCGTTGGGCTGGCCATCATCACCGAGAAAGGATTGTCGTTGTAGAGCATCGCGACAGGCACTTCTTCGGCAACGCTGTCCATGATTGAGCCGCGCTCGCCACCACGCCACCGAAGGGTTCTTCGATATGCGATGCCGCAGGGCTCGTTGGCAGGTACTGGGCTGGGCGCTTGCATGGAGATGAGGCCTGGCGGGGAGGGAAGCCGGTAACGATGATCTGGGCGTGCAGGGTCCCTCGGGTCGGGGACTTCTTAGTGGTTTGACAGTGCGGAGAGTATCCCAAGGCGTACACCCCGCTGCGGTCAAAATTTACAAATGTTCGCAGATGGACAGTTTGGCTGAGTTGATCCGACATTCTGTTCGAGGGGCTGTGGTCCGCCTGTCCGCTACAGGTGTCTGTAGCTAGAAAACGCCCGATAAATTAGATGGTTACAATCGATGGCGGGTGGCGTGAAGACCTGTTCGTG
The DNA here is from genome assembly GCF_004795795.1 of Stenotrophomonas sp. PAMC25021. Lineage (NCBI taxonomy): Bacteria > Pseudomonadati > Pseudomonadota > Gammaproteobacteria > Lysobacterales > Lysobacteraceae > Stenotrophomonas > Stenotrophomonas sp. PAMC25021. Next base: position 4,470,334 of record NZ_CP039255.1, read on the forward strand.
GTGAGGGCCAGGATGAGCGCTTCGGGTCCGTTGAGGCACTCGTATCGGACACCAGTGCCTCGATTCGATCCCCGGCGTGTACGCCGGACGTCTTGTCTGGGCAGGGTGGACATACTGTCCGTGGAAGGGGAGGCCGTCGCGTGCTTAACTTTTCCCACTCCCAATTGCATGCTGCGAGTGCCTGTCATGTCAGAGCAGAAGATCCCCCGTTACAAAGCCTACGACCATCCTGCCGGTGGTTGGGGTGCCGCCGGTGCAACCGCCAAGGTTCTGATGCAGCAGAGCGTCATTGCCAAGGGATCTAAAGCGCTCTTGTCGATGAATCAGCCTGGGGGATTCAAGTGCCCCAGTTGCGCTTTCCCGGATGCAGATCACACCAAGAAGCTGGAGTTCTGCGAAAACGGTGCGAAGGCCTTGGCATGGGAGGCAACCAAGCATCGCGCCACGCGTGAGTTCTTCGCGGAGCACACTGTCCAGGAGCTGATGGCGCAGTCCGACTATTGGCTGGAGATGCAGGGTCGATTGACCGAGCCGATGCGATATGACCCGGTAACCGACCATTACGTTCCTTGTAGCTGGGATGAAGCCTTCGCGCTGATCGGGCGACACCTGCAGGCCCTGTCCAGCCCGCATGAGGCTGAGTTCTACACCTCGGGGAGGACGCCGAACGAAGCCGCGTTCCTGTACTCGATCTTCGTGCGCGAGTTCGGAACCAACAACTTCCCGGACTGCTCGAACATGTGCCACGAGCCGACCAGCCGGGGGTTGCCGCCGGCAATTGGCGTCGGCAAGGGCACTATCGTGCTCGATGACTTTGAGCATGCTGAGGCCATCTTCGTCATCGGCCAGAACACAGGCACCAACTCACCACGAATGATGTCCAACCTGGTGGAGGCGCGGAAGCGTAATGCTCCAATTGTCGCGGTCAATCCTATGCCGGAACGTGCGCTGATTCGCTTTGCCGAGCCCCAAGACGTCGTGCAAATGGCCACGTTTGGCTCCACCGCGATTTCCAGTGAATTTGTACACATTCGCATCGGCGGTGACCTGGCCCTGATCAAGGGCATCATGAAGGCTATGTTCGAGCGGGAAGCGGCCGGCGAGTCTGTTCTCGATCACGAATTCCTGACCGAGCACACCGTCGGGCTGGAGGCATTGCGTGAAGAAGTGATGTCCCTGGAGTGGAGCCAGATCCTCCAAGTGTCCGGGATCAAGAAGGAGCAGATTCTGCGTTGTGCAGAGATCTACATCCGTTCCCGTGCGACCATTATCTGCTATGGCATGGGCCTGACCCAGCACCAGCAAGGATCTCGCCTTTTGCAGCAGGTTGCCAATCTGCTGATGCTGCGCGGCAACTTCGGAAAGCCCGGGGCGGGCATTGCTCCTATTCGCGGCCATTCCAACGTGCAAGGCGACCGTACCGTCGGCATTGATGAGAAGCCGACGCAACGCTACCTGGACCAAGTTCGCGACGTGTTCGGGTTCGAACCGCCGCGCGAACATGGGCACCATGTGGTTGAGTCTATTGAGGCGATGCTGGCTGGAACCGCCAAGGTCTTCATCGGCATGGGCGGGAACTTCATCCATGCTGTTCCTGATACCGAAATTGCCTACAGGGCAATGCGTGGTCTTGAGCTTACGGTTGGCATCGCCACCAAACTCAACCGTGGCCACCTAGTGCATGGCAAGGAGGCGCTGATCCTACCGGTGGTGGCGCGCTCGGAGTGGATCCATACCCCGCTAGGTGAGCAGTTTGTCACCATCGAGGATGCCATGTCGAATGTCACCGCATCCCGTGGAGTGCTGGAGCCTGTGAGTGAACATGTTCTTCCGGAAGTTGAGATCGTGTGCCGCATGGCAATGGCAACACTGCCGGACAGCAAGGTCGACTGGGCAGCTTGCATGCACGATTACAACCATGTTCGTGAGCTGATCGCGGCGGTCTATCCCGGCATCTACGCAGACTTCAATGAACGGATCCAGGCGCCGCGTGGCTTCCACTTGGACATTCCGCCGCGCCGCCGTGAGTGGCCGACACCTAACGGGAAGGCCAATATTCTGGTGTTGCCGGGTCTTGAAGTGAACGACCTGGTCGAGGATCCCACTATGCTTCGGCTGGCCACGGTTCGCTCCCATGACCAGTACAACACGACAATCTACAGCTACAACGATCGCTATCGCGGTGTGTACAACGATCGAATGATCCTCTTCATGAACCTGGAAGATCGAGTAGCACGAGGGATTGGGAAGGAGGAACAGGTGAGCCTCGAGACGATCTCCAGTGATGGCGTCTGCCGGCGGGTCGATGGGTTGACTGTGCTTGACTATCCGATGCCGCGTGGCGCGATTGCGGGCTACTACCCTGAACTCAATCCACTGCTACCTCTGGATTACTTCGATCGCATCAGTGGTACCCCCGCGGCGAAGTCGATCCCGGTCAGGGTGGTCATTTCACAGTGATTGCGCCGGCATGTCGTAGGGAGGACTAAGAATGTCAGCCGAGCTCATTCGGGCGCCAGAGCCGGTAGGTGAGGGCGCACTGGCAGGTCATCCCCGCCAACTCACCGACGGTTTCGGACGCAGCTTTCCGTACCTGCGCCTGTCGTTGACCGAAGCCTGCAACTTCCGTTGCAGCTACTGCCTGCCCGACGGTTACCAGGCCGACGGCCGCCCGCGCTTCCTGCAGGTGGATGAAATCGCGCGCCTGGTGCGTGCGTTCGCGGCGCTGGGCATGAGCAAGATCCGCCTGACCGGCGGTGAGCCGAGCCTGCGCAAGGATCTGGACGAGATCATCGCCACCGTGGCGGCGGTGCCGGGCATCGCCAAGGTGGCTATCACCACCAATGGCACGCTGCTGCCGCGGCGCCTGCCGGGCTGGCACCGCGCCGGGCTGACGGCGTTGAACGTGAGCATGGACAGCCTGCAGCGCGAGCGCTTCGCAACCATCACCGGGCATGACCGGTTGCCGGAAATCGAGCAGGGCCTGGCCTTGGCGCAGGCACTGGGCCTGCCGGCCATCAAGCTCAATGCGGTGCTGCTGCGTGGCCTGAATGATGATGAGCTGCCGCAGTGGATGGACTACCTGCGCGAGCGCCCCTTCAGCGTGCGCTTCATCGAACTGATGCGCACCGGCGACAACGAAGCCTATTTCCAGCGCCATCACCTGCGCGCCGACGTGGTGATCGAGCAGCTGCTGGCTGCCGGCTGGCACGAACGCCCGCGCGCGGCCGACGCCGGCCCGGCGCGCGAATTCGGCCACCCCGACCATCGCGGCCGCATCGGCATCATCGCGCCGTATTCGCGTGATTTCTGCAAGGGCTGCAACCGCCTGCGGGTGACCGCCAAGGGCGACCTGCGGCTGTGCCTGTTCGGCGAGTTCGGCGTGCCGCTGCGGCCGCTGCTGCAGAACGACGACGACCATGACGCGCTGCTGGCACGCATCACCACCCAGCTTGGCCTGAAAGCGGCCGGGCATGGACTGCACCAGGGCCAGACCGGGCTGACCCCGCACCTGGCCTCCATCGGAGGATGAGCAACACGATGAGTGGGGAATTGAATGCGGCCTTCCATATGGCCGATGTCCGCGACAAGCGCATCACCCGCCGACGGGCGGTGGCGGTGGGCGAGCTGCACGCCGGTCCGGTGGCCTATCCGCTGATCGTCGAGCGCCGCCTGCCCAAGGGCGATGCGCTGGTGATGGCCGAGATTGCCGGCCTGCAGGGCGCCAAGATGGCCTCGACGCTGATGCCACTGTGCCACCCGCTGCCGCTGGAACTGGTGCAGGTGTTCTGCGCGCCGGTACCGGAACGGCAGGCGATCCGAGTGTGGTGCGAGTGCGCCAGCGAGGCGCGCACCGGCGTGGAGATGGAGGCACTGGCCGGCGTCAACGCGGCGCTGCTGACCCTGTACGACCTGAGCAAGCCGGTGGAGCCGGCGCTGCGCATCGAAGGCATCCGCCTGCTGTTCAAGGAAGGCGGCAAGCGCGGTGTCTGGCTGCACCCCGACGGCATGGACGATGCCGAGCGCACGCGTTTCAAGCCGCGTGCGCCGAAGGGCCTGGAGGGCGCGGCCTGCGCGGTGATCACGCTGAGCGATCGCGCCAGCGACGGCACCTATGAGGATATCTCTGGCCCGACCCTGGTGACCGGCCTGAAAAAGCTGGGCGGCGAGGTGGTGGCCGCTGAGGTGTTGCCCGATGGCATCGAGCCATTGGCGGGCCGCCTGCAGGCCTTGGCCGCCGAGGGCGTGCGCCTGTGCCTGTGTACCGGCGGTACCGGGCTGGGCCCGCGTGATTTGACCCCGGAGGCGTTGCGTTCCTTGAACGCGCGGCCGGTACATGGCCTGGCGCAGATGGTGCGGGCACTGAGTGCACAGCACACGCCGATGGCCTGGCTGAGCCGCGCCGAGGTGGTGCAACTGGGCGGCATGCTGGTGTTCGCGCTGCCGGGCAGCCCGAAGGCGGCGGCACAGTGCCTGGACATCCTGGCGCCGGTGCTCGGCCACGCACTGGCGATGGTCGATGGCGGCGGCCATGCCCATGGGGGCGCGGCATGATTGCCTACAGCGACGCCCTGCAACACCTGCTGGACGCGGCCACGGCGCTGCCGGCCGAGACCCTGCGCCTGCATGAGGCCGCGGGCCGGACGCTGGCTGCCGACATCCACAGTGGGCAGTCGCTGCCGCCGTTCGACAACTCGGCGATGGACGGCTTCGCGCTGCGCGCCGAGGGCCGGGTGTTCGAGCCGGGTACCGAATTCGCGGTGCAGGGCTGGCAGGCCGCCGGTGATGCCAGCGCAGAAGGCGGCGAGGGTGCGTGGGAAATCATGACCGGCGCACGCATGCCATCCGGGCTGGATACGGTGGTGCCAGTCGAGAATGTGCAGGTCCTTGCCAGCGACGCGGGCCGGCCGACCCGCATCGCGCTGACCGCGACGGTGAAGCCGGGCCAGAACGTGCGCCTGCGCGGCCAGGACGTGAGCGAAGGCGAGCGTGTGCTGCAGGCCGGGCAGGTGCTGGATATCAATGCGCGCACCCTGCTGCACGCCCTGGGCGTGGGTGAGGTGGCGGTGGTGGCGCGGCCGAGGGCGGCGGTGATCGCCACCGGCAAGGAACTGGTGACCGAGGCGGCGCAGGCGCTGGAATCGGGCCAGATCCGTGACAGCAATCGCCCCTACCTGGTGGGCCGCCTGCAGGCGGCCGGTGCCGAGGTGGTCTGGCAGGGCACGGTGGGTGATGAGGTGGCCGCGTTCAATGCCGTGCTGGATGAGGCGTTGGCCGCCGGCGCGCAGGTGTTGATCAGTACCGGCGCGGTCTCGGCCGGTCGCTACGACTTCGTTCCGGATGCGCTGCGCGAGCGTGGTGCACGCATCGTATTCCACAAGGTGGCGATCCGCCCGGGCAAGCCGCTGCTGTTCGCGGTGCTGCCCAATGGCGCACTGTACTTCGGCCTGCCGGGCAACCCGGTCTCCGCTGCCGTGGGCCAGCGCTTCTTCGTCGAGCCGGTGCTACGCCGCCTGTTGGGGCTGGCGCCGGAAGTCATGTTGCAGCTGCCGCTGCAGGCCGACGTGCGAAAGCCGCCGGGCCTGCGCTTCCACGCGCGTGCGCGGGTGGAAATGGACGGGCAGGGGCGCCTGAGTGCGCGTGTGCTGTCCGGGCAGGAGTCGTTCCGTTTGATGTCCATGCTGCAGGCCAACGCCTGGGTGGTGCTGGAGGCCGAGGGTGACCTGGCCAGCGCCGGCACCTACGTGCGCGTGCAGGGCTGGGGTCACCACGAACCGCTGCAGCTGGTGAGCCAGGAGTCATGATGAAACAGGTGAATCTGCAATTGTTCGGTGCGTTTTCCGATCTGGATGCCAGCCGCGAAATCGCCGTCGATGTGGCCGGTGGCACCGTGGCCGACCTGCGCCAGGCGTTGCGCGAACTGCTGCCGCTGCGCTGGCCGGATTTCCGTGCCGGCCTGCTGGATTATTCGGCGTTCGCCGACCAGCAACGCGTGCTGCGTGACCACGAGGCGCTGCCCGACGATGGCCGGGTGGCGATCCTGCCGCCCGTGAGCGGGGGCTGAGCGATGAGCGGGAAGATCATCGCGAAGGTGGTGGACCGCGCGCAGGCGGCGATCGATCCGGCCGAAGGCATCGCGGCGGTATCTGATCCGGGCTTCGGTGGCATCGACGTGTTCATCGGCAAGGTGCGCGACGTCAACATCGGCCGGCCGGTGACCGGGATCACCTACGACCTGTTCGAGCCGTTGGTGTTGAACGAGTTCAAGCGCCTGGCCGCCGAGGTCGAGGCGACGTTCGGTCCGAAGCTGAAGCTGTATGTGGCCCACGCCAAGGGCCGGTTGGGCATTGGCGATGTGGCGGTGGTGGTGGCTGCCGGCAGCCCGCATCGAGACGAGGCGTTCCGGGCCTGCCGGCAGTTGATCGAGGCGGTGAAGCACCAGTGCCCGATCTGGAAGCAGGAGCATTACGAGGACGGCGACAGCGAGTGGACCGAAGGCTGCAGTCTCTGCCATGCGGATAACGAACCCACGCAAGCTCATGACAATGCCCATGAATGTGCACACGATCACGAACATTCCCACTGACGGCATCGTGCTGGCCGGTGGTCTTTCCAGCAGGATGGGCCGTGACAAGGCGCTGCTACCGTGGCACGGGCGAACCCTGCTAGAGCACATGCGTGGCCTGCTGCGACAGGCAGGTGCGGAAAGGGTATGGGTGAGTGGCAACTACCCGGCCTTCGGTGGCATTCCTGATCGCGTGGCACGCTGCGGCCCGTTGGGCGGGCTCTACAGTGTGGCCATGTGCATGCCGGACGCTGCCGCTCTGGTGCTTCCGGTGGATACGCCCAATGTGACCCCGGCGTTACTACAACGGTTACGTGATGCGCCTTCGGCTGCCTGTGTGCTGTTTGCGGAAGAACCCCTGCCGATGCGGTTGCAGATTGATGACCATTGCCGGCATGTGTTGCGGGAATTGATCGAGAATCCGGCGGCGCACCGCTCGCTACGCGCCCTGCGAGAACGCTTGGGCGCAATCGAGCTGCCACTGGCGGATAGCGAATACGACCAGCTACTCAACTGCAACACCTCAACCGAGCTCGAGTTCATTGCATCATGAAAGTCCAGCTACAGCGGCAGGCAGTTCGTCTGCGCGTTGATGAAGAGGAGCTAGCGCAGTTGCTGGCCGGCGAATCGGTGGAGAACCTGACGCGGTTCGGCGGCGATCGCGGCTGGGGCATGGTGCTATCACTGCATGCAGGGCAACAGGCGGTGCTTCTGGAGGGGAGCGAGTACTGCCGGTTGATGCTTCCTCGCGAAGCGGTTCAGTCCTTGGCATCACGTTTGCCCTGTCGTGATGGTCTTGGTTTTGGCATCGCGCTGGGTGATGACATCTCGCTGCAGCTTCAATTCGATGTGGATGTACGAGACAGCCTGCGCCAACGAGGTCCGCACCGTCGTGCACCCTCTGCCTAGCTCTGGGCGGGCCACCTATGTAGCGCCTGCGATGCCAAGGATAGGCGGTGAAACCGATCTAAACCCAACCAAACGGGGAAACCAATGATGAAACGAGCTGGACTGTTGTTGCTGGGACTGCTGGCCACGGTGCCGGCCTGGGCGGCCGAGCTGACGGTGTCGGCGGCATCGAGCCTGACCGAGAGCTTCCGCGAGCTGGGCGCCGCCTATGAGAAGGCGCACCCGGGGACCAAGGTCGACTTCAACTTCGCCGCGTCTGGCGTACTGCTGCAGCAGATCAGCCGCGGCGCACCGGTGGATGTGTTCGCGTCGGCCGACGAAACCACGATGGACCAGGCCCAGCAGCAGGACCTGCTGGCGGCCGGTACCCGCGAGGTGTTCGCGGTGAATGCGCTGTGGGTGGTGGTGCCGCCGCAGGCCAAGGCCTCGCCGCGTACCCTGAAGGATCTGGCCGGTGCCGGCGTGCAGCGCATCGCGCTGGGCAACCCGGACAGCGTGCCGGTCGGACGCTATGCCAAGGGCGCGCTGGAAGCGGCAGGCCTGTGGCCGTCAGTGCAGGGCAAGACCATCACCACGCAGAACGTACGCCAGTCGCTGGATTACGTGGCGCGCGGTGAAGTGGATGCCGGCTTCGTCTATGCCACCGACGCACAGGCGATGCCCGACCGGGTGCGCTGTGCCTTCGCGGTGCCGGTGGCGGGGCGCATTGCCTATCCGTTGGCGGTGACCAAGGCCAGCGCGCAACCGGCTGAAGCAAAGCGCTTCACCGCCTTCGTGCGTTCGGCACAGGGCCAGGCGATCCTGGCCAAGCACGGGTTCGGCAAGCCCTGAGGCATGGATCTCGACTGGAGCGCACTGTGGTTGTCGCTGAAGGTGGCCGGCTGGGCCACTGCGATCAATCTGGTGCTGGGCGTGGCACTGGGCGCGCTGCTGGCGCGTCGGCGATTTCCCGGCCGTGAGCTGCTGGATTCACTGCTCACCCTTCCGATGGTGCTGCCACCGACCGTGCTGGGTTATTACCTGCTGGTGCTGATCGGTCGCAACGGCCCGATCGGCGCGTGGTTGCAGTCGTGGTTCGGCATCAACCTGGTATTCACCTGGCAGGCTGCAGTGATTGCTGCGGCGGTGGCCTCGCTGCCGCTGGTGTTCAAGCCGGCACGCGCGGCGTTCGAGGAAGTGGACGGTCAGCTGGAACAGGCCGCACGCACGCTGGGTGTGTCCGAAGCGGCGGTGTTTTTCCGCATCACGCTGCCACTGGCCTGGCGCGGCATACTCGCTGGCCTGTTGCTGGCGTTTGCACGCGCGATGGGCGAGTTCGGCGCGACACTGATGGTGGCGGGCAGCATTCCGGGCCGCACGCAGACGTTGTCGATCGCCATCTACGAGGCGGTGCAGGCCGGCCAGGATGGCAAGGCAAATGCGCTGGTGATCCTGACTTCGGTGGTCTGTATCGTGATCCTGTTGCTGGCCGCGCGGCTGGTGGGCGGGCGTCGCCGGGAGCTGCGCGATGTGGCTTGACCTGCAGGTGCAGCGCGGCCTGCAGGGGGCCGGCCAGGATTTTGTGTTGGACGTATCGCTGCAGTGCACGCAGCGGCAGGTGGTGCTGTTCGGGCCTTCAGGCGCCGGCAAGAGCCTGACTTTGAAGGCGGTGGCTGGGCTGCTACGGCCGGGCCAGGGTCATGTACGGCTGCAGGGGCAGACCCTGTTTGATGCGGCCACCGGCGTGGATCTGCCGCCGCAACGCCGCCGGCTGGGCTACGTGTTCCAGGATTACGCGTTGTTCCCGCATCTGAGCGTGCGCCAGAACGTGGCGTTCGGTCTGGAGAAGGGGTGGTTGAATCCGCGGATCGGCCAGCGCTTCGATGCGGTGGAGCAGTGGTTGCACGCATTCCGCATCGACACGGTGGGCGATCTGCTGCCCTCGCAGGTCTCCGGTGGCCAACGCCAGCGTACCGCCTTGGCACGCGCCCTGGTGACGCAGCCGCAGGCGCTGCTGCTGGATGAACCGTTCTCCGCGCTGGACCATGATCTTCGCCAGCACCTGCGGCAGGAGCTGGAGGCCGTGCTGGACGGGGCCGGTATTCCACTGCTGCTGATCAGCCATGATCCCAACGACATTGAGATATTTGGGGGCCAGATCGCCTGCATCGAAAATGGGCGACTGACCTCTCCTCCCGGCTCGCGTCAGAGGCCGACCCGTCAGCCCCGCCTTCTACCATCCTTAGTCAGCTCCCCAACAAGCCCGGGTCTTGAGGGGAAGAGCAACTATCAGTCGGTCGGAGACTCAGAGAGCCCAAAGCCACGATACATCTGCCCGCGAGCCGCGCAAATGGGAGACGACCCTGGTGCATAGGCATCTCTATGCCGGTAGGCGAGCGGTAGGGCCTGAACCTTCTTGCAAGGCGAATCGACTCGCCCGCGCTTGGCCGCGCTGCGTGGCTCCGGCCGAGGCGGGGACAACGCGCACCCAGCGCTTCCCATATGGCCGAATTGGCGTAATGATCCGCTCGAAGGGAGCGAGACTTCTCCAGCCTCCCGTGGCGGCCGACCGCCAAGGGGCTTGGAGGGGCACGGAGGCCATTGGCGCTCTGGGCAATATGGCGAGGAGCCCCCGGTCCGTTTGGCCACCAAGAGGTCGATACGAGGCTCATAGGGCAAGAATTCCGGATTGGCATATGACTGAGGTCGACAGCATTGAACGTCTCAGACTGGCCTTTGGTGCACAACGTCCTACGTCGTGAGAGGGGGTGTTTTGTTCGATATGTCACCCGTCATCTAGCGGTCGAAAGATCGAAATGAACTCGACCACGAATCGACGGAACTAGCCACGCTTCAATTGTACTGAGGGAAACATGACGCCAAAGAGCGCCAACCAATCTTCCGAAGAGCGCGCAAACGGCGATCTTGCATGGCCGGACCTTGCGCGCTCATCGATACTGATCGTTGACGACGAACCTGGCATGCGTAGCTTCTTGGTTCGTGCCTTGCGACCGCGATGCAAAGCTGTGGAAGCTGCAGCTGACACCATTGAAGCGGAGCAGCATCTGACGGAGCGCCACTTTGACATCGTGATTGTGGACAACGTGTTGCCAGGGAAGAGTGGCATCGCGTGGCTGGAGGACCAGCGCAGGGGAGGGGTCTTGGCCGACTTCATTCTGATTACTGCGTACGCAGACTTGGATTCCGCTATCGGCGCTATCCGCGCGGGAGCGGCTGATTTTCTTCTCAAGCCTTTCAGAACCAATCAGTTGCTGGCCGCTATATCGCGCTGCCTGGAACGCGGTCGCCTACGGCGGGAGAATGCCATTCTCCGTCACGAGCTACATGGCTCCGGTGCACCAGCTGCGCTTCGAGACAGGCTCACAGGTAGCTCGCGTGCGATTCAGGCCACCAAGGATCTGATCGCGAAGGTCGCACCACTGCCCAGTAGCGTGCTGTTCACTGGAGAATCCGGCTCTGGAAAGGAGGTTGCCGCAAGATCGCTGCACGCGTTGTCCGCACGGGCATCTCATCCTTTCATTCCAATAAATTGTGCAGCTGTTCCCAGCGAGTTGATTGACGTTGAACTGTTCGGGAGTCTCAAAGGAACGTTCAGTGGAGCGAACTCGCCTCGCCAAGGACTGGTCGCCTATGCAGAAGGCGGAACATTGCTGTTTGACGAAGTCGCTGATCTTCCCTTGGCTCTCCAAGGAAAGCTGCTAAGGATGCTTGAAGATAGACGGATACGACCAGTTGGCGCAGATCGGGAGATTCCGATCGATGTCAGATTCATCTTCTCAACCAACAAGAATTTGGTTGCGGAAGTGAAGAATGGAACATTCCGGTCGGATCTCTACTATCGCATCAACGTTCTCGAGGTGTCGCTTCCTCGCCTTCATGACCGCGGCGCTGATGTGTTGGAGCTGGCGGCGGGCTTCATGCGTGAGCTGGGGCTGCAGCTTGGCCTTCAACCGATTCCGATCGACGAAAGGACCCGGGCATATCTTCAGAGCTACTCGTGGCCCGGGAACGTCCGCGAGCTTCACAACTACGTTGAGCGTAGCCTGATACTCGGACACTTTCCGACTCAGCTTGAGCGGTTGGAGTCACTCTCTGACCCACGAAGCCGGCTGCTCTCGGAGGTCGAGCGCAGGCACATCCTTGCAGTGCTTCGAGAGACTGGCGGAGATCGCGAAAGAGCGGCCACGATCTTGGGCATATCGCGAAAGACGATTGATCGTAAGTGCTCCAGTTGGAATGTATCAGCCTAGGAATCTGCAATGAACCGAGCGCGATCAGTTCGCTTCCGCCTGCTTCTAATCGCGATCCTTCCAATGTTTGTGATCCTGCCGGCTATCGTCGGCGGACTCATCTACCAATGGGATTTGCGCTTCGACCGACTGCTCGCCTCGAAGGTTGGCGGGGACCTGAAAGTTGCGGGACAGTACATGAACCAGCTGCTCGTCAACGACCGCGCGACGCTGGCTGCGATTGCTGATTCGCAGAGCTTCCATGGCGTCATTAGCCAGGGGGTCAACAAGAATGCAGAGCTTGGCAGCCTACTAGCGTCGAAAGCCCAAGGTGGTTCACTAGACTTCATCGCACTGTTGGATTCAAACGGTCGCTTGTTGGCTAGTAGCGAGCCGGCCTCGCCAGCTGAGCTTGACTTGGACTGGTCAGTCATCGAAAAGGCCCTGAAGGGGGCGTCCAGCGTGGAGGTGGGGGTGGTAAGCCGGGACGATCTGATGGAGATCTCCCCAAAGCTCGCTGCACGGGCCGAGGTCATTCGTCCGCATAACGCAAGGAATCCTGTCGATTCGGCCCAGAGTGAGAAGCGGGGCCTAATGATTCAAGCTGCAACGCCGGTTGCACTGCCAAACAATCAGGTCGGCGTCTTGATTGCGGGTACCCTGCTGAACCACAACACCGAATTCATCAAGCAGATCACTGATCTTGTCTACCGAGATAAGGCCCTGCGTACTGGCGCAACAGGGATAGCCTCCATCTTCCTTGGTGATACCCGCATCAGCACCAACGCGTTGTTGGCGGGAGGGAACCCAGCGTCGGGGACACGGGTGTCTTCTGAAGTGGCCGAGGCCGTGCTGGGCCAGGGAAAGACCTGGCAGGCAAGAGCCTACGTAGTCAATGATTGGTACATTGCCGGCTATATGCCCATTCTCAATGGCCGGGGCGTACCCATTGGTATGCTCTTCGTGGGCTTTCTGGAGGAGCCATTCACCACCGCCCGTCGAAATTCCATCGGAGCGATCGTGTTCGGTTGCCTGCTTGTTGCAGTCATCACCGTACCCCTTTTTCTGTACATCGCTCGCGGCGTGTTCAAGCCACTTGAGCGGATGGATCAGGCAATTGGACGGGTCAAGGCGGGTGACCGCAGTGCTCGCTCCGGAGCAGGGGCATCCAATGATGAAATCGGACGTGTCGCTTCGCACTTGGACCAGCTGCTCTGTCAGCTGGAAGAGAAGGAACGACAGCTGGTCGCCTGGAACGAGGAGCTCAATTCCAGGGTAGAGGAGCGAACTGCTGGTCTCGCACTAGCCAATAGACGGTTGGAAGAGACGACCCAGCACCTGATTGTCACTGAGAAGCTGGCAACAATTGGCGAGATCGCAGCAGGAATAGCGCACGAGATCAACAATCCGCTTGCCGTCATGCAGGGGAACCTCGAGCTTCTGCGTGACTCGATCAGGGAGCCCGAGGGTCAGCGGTTTGGAGAAGAGATTGACCTCATTGAGGATCAGATTGGGCGTATCAGCACCATTGTTTCCAAGTTGCTGCAGTTCTCCAAGCCCAGTGAGTACTCCGGTCATAGTGAGCTGCTAGAGCCTGCCACGCTGATGTTGGAGACGCTGCCCCTGATTCAACACCTCATCAAGCGCCATCCCGTGAAGATAGAGGAGAACTTCCTGTCCACACGGCTCGTAACGGGCAATCGGGGCGAGCTGCAGCAAATTCTTGTGAACCTCATGATCAATGCAATCTATGTGATGCAGAAGGGCGGAACGCTGGGATTGGCGACGTTGGACGTTGACGACGTTCATGGTCACCCTGGCGTCGCTTTGCGAGTCTCAGATACTGGAAGCGGCATTCCTCAGGATATTCTGGTCCGAATTTTTGAGCCATTCTTTACGACCAAACATCGTCAAGGTACCGGGCTGGGTCTTTCCATCAGTCAGATGCTTGCCAACCGCTACGGTGGCAGCCTGTCTGTGGAGAGAACCGGCCTGACAGGGACGGTCATTGAACTATGGATGCCCGAGGCTGCCGACGATGAACTGCATTAGACCTGCTGTAGCAGTGTCATGCGAACGGCGTGATGTCATTCGCATTTCGAACTCAAGTGGAAGGAATTTGTTGCCTGGGCGTATCGACGCCAGCAGTCGATCAATGAATCAGAGGTTGGCATGACACACCGTCTCCCAGATGTTGAAACGAGAATGCGAAGGCAGCCGACGTTGTGGGACGTTGCGTTTGCCGTCAGGGGTACCATCCTGCCCAGGATCGCATTGCATCTACTACTGATTAGCATTGTGACCGCAGGAGCGGTGCTCGCATCAACGGAGCATCCAGGAATCTTTGCTCGCTTCAGTGGCGTTCCGTTCACGCTCATTGGTATCGCACTTTCCGTATTCATGAGCTTTCGAAACAACGCTTGCTACTCCAGATGGTGGGAGGCGAGGCACCTTTGGGGTGACCTGGTCATAGCGTGTCGCTCGATAGCCAGGCAGACGTCCCTGCTGGATCCAAACAGCCGAGCACAGATCCTGCGAGGCCTGTGTGGCTTCAGTGCGGGCCTCTATTCTCGACTGCGCCGAGCCGACGAAGCCCATGCGATCGCACCTTGGTGGGATATTGGCAAGGCATCACAAGGCCCGAATCCGACGGACGCTGTGCTCCAGGGCATTGGCTTGAAGCTTGCCCATCTGGCTCATGAGGGAAGGATCGACTCGATTCAGTACTCGGTGCTGGATAAGCAGCTTGCCAACTTGGCTCGTATCCAAGGTGGGTGCGAGAGGATACTCAATACTCCGATTCCATTCTCGTATTCGCTGCTGCTTCACCGGACTGCGATCGTATTCTGCACAACGCTTCCTTTTGCGCTGGCAGGAACATTGGGGTGGTGGACCTTTCTACCGGTGCTCATTGTGGCGTACACGTTTTTTGGTCTCGATGCGCTGGGCCGTCAGCTGGAGGAGCCATTCAGTTCCGCGCCGAACGCGCTCCCGATCTACTCAATGCAGAGGACGATCGAGACAGAGCTAATGTCTACGCTGGCCCTGACTGTGGTCGATCAGGAGTCGGTACAGCAGCCAGTGCAGCAGCCACGTAGGGAGGAGTGAGGTGTGAGCGGAGGAAGGTCGGTGCACTTGTGAGGCCGCTCCGGCATTTTCCAGCAGGCAAGCTCATGCCCTAGCGTCAGTCAGCCATGGATTACGAGGCTCACCTGGAAAGAACTTGCCCAAAGGTAGCATTCGTGTCGCTCATCCGATTCTGTCCGCACGTATGCGGCGGAATATTCTAGACGGCTTTAACTTCCATAACGATCAAAAATTGAGCTAGCAGGAGCAAGAGTGATGTCAACAGATATGTTCGTGATGCATTCGGATCATACGCCGGCGGGGGATCAGCCCGAGGCGATTGCCAGGCTGATTGCTGGCATCGAGGAGGGAGCAACACATCAGACCTTGAAGGGAATTACAGGGTCAGGGAAGACCTTCACGATGGCCAATGTGATCCATCGGCTGAAGCGACCCACGCTCATTCTTGCGCCAAACAAGACGTTGACTGCTCAGCTCTACGGGGAGATGAAGGCGCTGTTCCCCGAGAACGCCGTGGAGTATTTCGTTTCCTACTACGACTTCTTCCAGCCAGAGGTCTATATCCCAGGTAGCGATCGTTACATCCAGAAAGACTCAGCCATCAATGATCACCTTGAGAGGCTTCGACTATCGACTACGAAGTCTCTGATTGAGCGTAGAGACGTGATTGTTGTCGCTTCGGTGTCCTCAATCTATGGACTGGGAGACCCACAGAGCTACCGGGATCTGCAGGTTGAGCTTGCGCTTGGAATCGAGCTGGATCAGAGGGACTTCCTGCGTCGGCTTGCATCGCTTCAGTACGACAGGACTGAGCGGACCCTGAAGCGTGGCACGTTCCGTGTGTCTGGCGATGTGGTCGATATTTTTCCCGCCGACTCTGAGTACAAGGCAATTAGAGTAGAGCTCACGGACGAGGGGAGAGTGCAGTCGCTCATCTGGATTGATGCGGTTACAGGGAAGAAGCTTGGCGATGAGACGCGCTACCTCGTTTCTCCAAAGACACTCTTCGCAAGCCCCAAAACAGAAATCAATGAGGCTACGAAGGCCATCCTCAAGGATTTGGAGGCCAGGGTGGCGGAGCTCAACGCATCTGGTCGAATCGTTGAGGCAAATAGGCTTTACGAGAAGATCACGAACGACGTGGAGATGATGAGGGAGCTGGGATATTGCTCTGGCATGGAGAACTACTCCAGTTACCTGAACTCAAAGCCGTCAGGAGCTAGGCCGACGACGCTCATGGACTACCTCCCGAAGGATGGCCTGCTATTTGTTGACGAGTCGCACGTCATGGTTCCTCAGATCGCGGCAATGTTCAGGAGCGATCAGAGCAGGAAGGAGACTCTAATCGAGTACGGGTTCCGTCTACCTTCGGCAATGAACAACAGACCGCTTAGCTTCTCTGAGTTTGAAGCCATCAAGCCCCAGACGATCTTCGTTTCGGCTACGCCTGGCGCCTATGAGATTGGGAGATCCAAGGGAAGATTGATTGACCAGCTCATCAGGCCCACTGGCTTGCTCGATCCGCTGGTAGAGGTGAGGCCTAGGGAGGGCTACAGGTGCGATCTTCTGTCAGAGATCGCCCGTTGTGTACGAGAGGGCGACAGGGTCTTGGTGACCACGCTGACAAAGGTGTCTGCTGAGGAGCTGTGCGAGTTCCTCGAGGATCAAGGGGTGCGTGCGAAGTACATGCACTCGGATATCAAGGCAGAGGATCGAGTTGAGATCATCAATGGGCTGAGGGCCGGCGAGTTCGATGTGCTAGTGGGTATCAGCCTGCTGAGAGAGGGGCTCGATATTCCCGAGGCCTCTCTGGTCGCTATCGTTGATGCGGACCAGGCGGGCTTCCTTCGGTCGAGCCAGGCCCTCATTCAGATGATTGGACGAGCTGCAAGAAACTCGCGCGGTAAGGCGATCATGTATGCCGATACGATCACCAGTGCGATGCGGCAGGCCATTTCTGAGACTGATGACAGGCGACAGCATCAGATCGCGTTCAATGAGGAGTTCGGCATCACCCCGTCAACGTCTCGCGGAATGTTGGGATCAACAGAGGCTCGCCCTGACCGGTCGCAAGCCCATTCAGCGGAGTTCTGCGCCAGCCTAGAAGATCTCTGTGATCGAATTACATCAAAGGAGCGACAGCTTCTGGATCTCTCTGATGCCGGGGACGAGGAGGAGATCGAGTTCGTCCGGCTGGAGCTAGACAAGCTATACCGCCAATTCATCTACATGTAACCACTCTCCCGAGTGGTGGGGCGTGGCTCCTGCAGGAGCCCGCCTTTTCTGGTGTGCGGGTGGGGCGAGAGGGGCCTTTCACTGGCCTCTGGCGGCTGCTCGAAATCAGGCGCAGACTCAGTTGACGGAGCTAAAGACCCTCCCAGATTGCTAGCTTGCATACTATCGGGGAGTATAGTATCGTCCCCTCATGTGATACGGACAGGTGCGCAATGCCTCACAGCCCTCGGGAGAAAAAGCAGGCCCTTACCCGCGTACGTCGGATCAGCGGACAGGTGGCTGCATTGGAGCAGGCTCTGGAGAGCGGGGCGGAATGTGCTGCAGTACTTCAGCAGCTTGCTGCTGTGCGCGGGGCGGTCAATGGTTTGATGGCGACGGTTCTGGAGAGCTATCTGCGTGAAGAGTTCCCGCATAGCGACACCCACACCGACTCTCAAAGGAAGTCGATTGACGAGACCATCTCTATTGTCCGCTCCTATCTCCGTTAGTCAGTTCGCGACATTGCTTGATGGCGCTAGTACTAAGTAGAGGAGGCAATCTATGGGTGTCCGAACTACTTCATTTCCAAGTAGAACCCGCCATTCCTAACCCCTTCGTGGGTTAGGGCGTCACGACTAGGACGTTGAGGCCTTTCCAGGAGGCTCCAAGGCATGCTGGATGATGTCAGTCGAGTTGCGCCTGTCTGTATTTCTTGGAGCGGGCAATCTCTGTCGGCATCGTTGCTTTCCGCATCTGACTGAGTCATGGCAGGCCCTTTGAAGTGAGCTTCCAGCCTCGTTGCGACTCCCATGTGGTCCGCGCCTGGCTTGGAAGGTGGGAGAGCAAGGGCCTGCGATCTATGCGGTGCCGTCCTCCCAGCTTGTTGTGGTTCCCACTACCGCCCTACACCAGAGCCGGTTCCACCACGCGACCTTTCGCTGAGCTATCGCACAAGCAAGTGATAGACCTCCCGTGAGCGGTGTTTAGAAGATCATCCATTCTTGAGGCTATGTATGAATGACCCATCCGGCCTGAGCCAAGCTGCAGGCACGCCAGCAGAAGGCTACGTATATGGGATGCCGGCGCACGCGGACCGCCGCGCCGCCGTTGAGGAAGTCCATGCGCGACCGCACCTGCTCACCCAGTCTCCGCGAAGCCTTCTCCAGCTCTCCTTCATGACAGAAGGGGACATGAGTCGAGATCGTGCCGCGATCGACGATCTTTCAGGTCGTATGGGGGCTGCAGTCGAGGATCACACCACACCTCATCACGCGCTTACGTGGAATGAGGGCGATCTGCACTGCGAGAAGCACACTGAGTTCTCTTCCTACCTCTGGAGCGCACCACTGAGCTCAGAAACAGGTGAGCCTTGTGGGGACAACCCGTTTAGACAGGGGTTCAAGCCGCCAGGACCCGTGATCTCGGCTGTTAGCGTCAGGCTTTTGCCTTGGACCGCGGAGGCGGAGAAGGAAATAGATTGCTTTGATCCCGTCAGCCGCTGCTATTCGCTGGTTGAGAACGGTGCCGCGGCCATTGTGACCGACTTCCGGCAAGACGAGGAAGGGCTAACCCACATGCTCATCCTTGATCGCGGCCTGACTCCGGCGCGGGCAGGGGCGCTGGCACAACGACTGCTCGAGGTCGAGACATACCGAACGCTTGCCCTGCTAGCGCTACCGCTGACTCGCTCCATGACGTCGAATCTTCGTCGCATGGAGGCGCGTCTGGCTGCAATTACTGAAGAGATGCGCAGGGCCTCCGGTGGACGTCGTGACAGTGACGTACTCCTCTCGGATTTGACCAGCTTGGCTGCAGAGTTGGAGGCGGACGCCGCGGCAAATCTCTATAGGTTTGGTGCAAGTCGGGCTTACTACGAAATTGTTGAAGAGCGACTGGATGCGTTGGCGGAGGATCAAGTTGCCGGCTATAGCACCTGGGCGGACTTCTTGTATCGAAGGATTGCACCGGCCATGCGAACTTGCCAGTCAGTGAAGGAGCGACAGGGGAAGCTCTCAGACAAGTTGACGCGCTCAATCTCGCTCCTTCGGTCGTGGATTGATGTTGAGCTCGAGCGGCAGAACCGCGACCTACTGGCGTCCATGAATGAACGGGCGAAGGTTCAGCTGCGCCTGCAGCAGACGGTGGAAGGTTTGTCGGTGGCCGCCATCTCGTACTACGTCGTGAGTCTTCTCGCATACCTGCTCAAGGGTTTGCCTGGGACGCATGACATCGCAGCAACCGTCACTGCGATCTTGGTTCCCGCTGTATTGCTGCTGATTTGGTGGATTGTCCGAAGGATTAGGCATGCACACGGTGACTCGGCAGTCGAGGACAAGGCCTAAAGCCTCGCTTAAGGCCACATTCGATTCGCGATAGATGGCCTATCAAATTCAATTCAGAGGAAAGAACAATGGAACGCATTGAGCGTCACGCAAGCTTCGGTGGATGGCAGGACGTCTACCAGCATGAATCATCCAGCCTTGGTTGCACCATGAAGTTTGGAGTCTATCTCCCTCCACAGGCGTCCAGCGGCCCGGTACCTGTTCTCTACTGGCTCTCTGGCCTGACGTGCACAGAGCAGAACTTCATCACCAAGTCTGCAGTGCAGCAGCTCGCTGCTGAGCATGGCATTGCCATCGTTGCTCCGGATACAAGTCCGCGCGGAGAGTCCGTCGCGGATGATCCAGCTTACGATCTCGGCCAAGGCGCGGGGTTCTACGTCAATGCCACCGAGGCACCGTGGTCTGACCACTACCGCATGTATGACTACGTTGTAAGTGAGCTGCCTGCTCTCGTTGAGAAGAACTTCCCTGTTAGCCAGGCTCGCTCAATTAGCGGCCACTCAATGGGCGGCCACGGTGCCTTGGTCATCGCTTTGCGAAACCCAGGTCGCTATCGCAGCGTATCCGCCTTCTCTCCGATAGTGGCGCCCACCCAGGTTCCTTGGGGCCAGAAGGCGTTTTCGGCCTACCTGGGGGGAGATCAGGAGCAGTGGCGGCAGTATGACGCCGTGGAGCTGATTGCAGATGCAAAGGAGCGCCTGCCCCTACTGGTGGATCAAGGGCTCAGTGATGACTTCTTGCAGAATCAGCTTCGCCCTGAACTGCTTCGAGATGCATGCGCCAAGGCGAATCATCCGCTTTCGCTGAACCTTCGCGATGGTTACGACCATAGCTACTACTTCATCTCCAGCTTCATTGCCGATCACCTCAAGCACCACGCATCGGCACTGAGCACCTAATTAGGGAGTGCTGCCGTGATCAAGACCTCCAGAAATCGTCATCAAGTTGTGATCGTTGGGGCGGGCTTCGGCGGACTGGAGGCCGCCACGCACCTTGAAGGAGTGGATGTCGATGTAACAATCATTGACCGGCGGAACTATCACTTGTTCCAGCCGCTGCTCTACCAGGTAGCTGGTGCGTCACTGTCACCGTCGGAGATTGCATGGCCGATCCGCTATCTGTTCCGTGACCGCCCGGAGGTGAGGACCCTCATGGCGGAGGTCGAGGGTGTGGATAAAGCTGCCCGCCAAGTGATCCTTCAGGACGGCACTCGATACCCTTACGACACCCTTGTGCTCGCTACGGGAGCGACACATGCCTACTTTGGGCATGACGAATGGTCGAAGTACGCTCCAGGCCTGAAGAGCCTGGAGGACGCAACAACCATTCGAGGCAGGATCCTGAGCGCGTTCGAGCAAGCGGAGCTCTGCAATGATCCCGAGGTTCGAGAAGCCCTTCAAACCTTTGTGATCATTGGTGGCGGGCCTACAGGTGTCGAGCTTGCCGGAACCATCGCGGAGCTGGCGCGAGGCACGCTGCAGGATGACTTTCGGTCAGTTGATCCCAGCAAAACCCGGGTATTTCTCATTGAAGCGGGTCCGCGGCTGCTTCCTGTCTTTCCTGAAAAGCTCTCCGAGTACACGAGGCGCGCCCTCGAGAAGCTTGGGGTATCCGTTTTGTTGGGGGCACCTGTCACAGAGTGCGCCTCTGATGGGGTGATGCTCAATGGCAAGAAGCTGGCGGCATCCACAATCGTCTGGGCAGCCGGAGTTCAGGCGTCTCCAGCCGCACGTTGGCTCGACACCGAATCAGATCGGGCGGGGCGCGCAATCGTCGGCCCTGATCTAACGGTGCCTGGTTCCCCCAACATCTTCGTGATTGGGGACACTGCTTCATCAGCCACTGCGGACGGAAAGACCGTTCCTGGAATCGCGCCGGCGGCCAAGCAACAAGGCAAGTACGTCGCGGGCCAGATTGAAGGGCTGATAACAGGGGCGCGGAGGACCGCTGCATTCAAGTACCGGCACCAGGGCAACCTCGCCACGATTGGACGCAGCCTTGCAGTAATCGATATGGGGAAGCTAAAGCTGAGCGGAGGAATCGCATGGTGGATCTGGAAGCTCGCTCACATCTACTTCCTTATCGGAGTGCGAAATCGCCTGAGCGTCGCAATGAGCTGGGTATGGAATCATAGCGTTGGATACAGAGGAGCTCGCATCATCCTCCGTGATAAAGCAAGCAATGCCACAAGCGGCTCATTGGATGGGAAGCTGAAATAGGGGCCAAGAAGCTCCGAATGCATACTCGCAACTGACTTCCCGAAGGAGAACACCTTGGCAGATCTATTCACAGCGAAACCAAGGGCACCCCTGGCCGAACTGCTACGACCGAAGTCTCTCGACGAGTTTGTTGGGCAGCAGCACCTGCTGGGGCCGGGGAAGCCTTTGCGTCTTGCCTTTGAAGCAAGAAGTCTGCACTCCTTCATCATGTGGGGGCCCCCGGGCGTCGGTAAGACCACCCTGGGGCGCCTCGCAGCGATGGTGACTGACAGTCACTTCATTGCGATCTCCGCCGTACTCGCCGGGGTAAAGGACATCAGGCAGGCCATTGATGATGCGCGGGCCGAACTCGACGTACGCGGTCGCTCCACGGTACTTTTCGTCGACGAAATTCACCGGTTCAACAAGGCCCAGCAGGATGCGCTGCTACCTCACGTTGAATCAGGGCTACTCACGCTGGTGGGCGGCACCACAGAGCATCCAGGACTGGCCGTTAACTCGGCGCTGCTTTCGCGCGCGCAGGTGTACACACTTGAGCCTCTGTCTGACGCAGATCTTGAGAAGCTCTACGAACGCGCCAGACCTCACTTGCGAGGCGTTGACCTCTCCGATCCCGCATTGCAGCTGCTGAAGGGCTTCGCTGATGGTGATGGCCGCAGATTCCTGAATCTTCTCGAGCAGGTCTCAACTGCGGCCTCTGAGAAGCGGGTGGAAGAGGTGGATCTTGAGTTTGCCAAGCGCTCCACCAGCCCGTCACTGCGTCGATTCGATAAGGGTGGGGACGAGTTCTATTGGCAGCTCTCCGCGTTTCACAAATCACTGCGTGGCTCTGATCCCGACGCCTCCCTCTACTGGCTAGCGCGCATTCTGGATGGGGGCGGGGACGTGAGCCAGGTCACACGTCGAATGATTGTTATGGCAAGCGAAGATATCGGAAATGCTGATCCGGGCGCTCTGCACTTGGCCATCCACGCTGCGCAGGCGTATGAGCGACTTGGCTCTCCTGAAGGTGAAATTGTCTTGGCCCAGGCTGCGACCTATCTGGCGCTCTCCCCCAAGTCGAATGCGTCCTATGCGGCTTGGGATCTAGCAAGGGCCTTCGTCAAGGAGCACGGATCATTACCAGTTCCCATGCATCTTCGGAATGCTCCAGCGAAGCTTATGAGGCAGATGGGGTATCGACAAGCATATCGCTACGCGCATCATGAGCCAGACGGCTACGCAGCTGGACAGACGTACCTGCCGGAGGGTGTGGAGAGGCCGAACTGGTATCGGCCCACTGATCGGGGAGCTGAGCGCGCCTTGGCTGAGAGACAGGCATGGCAGCGAGCCTTGGATGAAGAGGCATCGCAAACCGAAGCCGATCCCTCTTCGGGCCAGTGATCCAGCTGAACTTAACGTCTACAACCTACAGAGACATGCACATGCCAAACGCCACATTCGGTGAAGCTTCCTGCAGTGTCGCAGCAAGCGGCCTTGTAGAGGTGCGCGGTGCGCGTGAGAACAACCTTAGAGACGTTGATGTCTCAATTCCTCGCAACGCACTGGTCGTCTTTTCCGGTGTATCCGGTTCCGGGAAGTCATCTCTTGCATTCGGGACAATCTATGCGGAAGCTCAAAGGAGGTACTTTGAGTCCGTTGCTCCCTATGCTCGACGCCTAATCGATCAAGCAGGCGTCCCTGATGTTGACTCCATCGATGGACTCCCGCCAGCGGTAGCACTGCAGCAGCAGCGTGGTGCCAGCAATGCGCGATCTTCGGTGGGTAGCGTCACCACGCTATCCAGCCTCATTCGTATGATGTATTCCCGCGCGGGAGCATATCCGGCTGATCAGCCTATGCTCTATGCCGAGGACTTCTCACCCAATACTCCCCAGGGCGCATGCGCGACCTGCCATGGCCTTGGCCATGTGTACGAGGTGACAGAGGCCCTCATGGTGCCGGATCCAAAGCTGAGCATCCGTGAGCGTGCCATTGCTTCGTGGCCACCTGCATGGCACGGGCAGAACCTTCGCGACATTCTGGTGACGCTGGGCTACGACATTGATAGACCTTGGAAGGACCTTCCCAAGAAGGACCGCGATTGGATTCTGTTTACCGAGGAGTCGCCCACTGTGCCGGTCTATGCTGGGTTCACGCCAGCGGAGACGCGTGCGGCCCTGAAGCGTAAGACTGAGCCAAGCTACATGGGAACCTTCACTGGCGCCCGTAGGTATGTCCTGCACACGTTTGCTAACACGCAAAGTGCCCTGATGAGGCGCCGCGTATCGCGATACATGGAGGGAAAGCTTTGTCCCACCTGCCATGGCAAGCGCCTTAAGGCAGAGTCGCTGTCAGTGACATTTGCGGGTGTGGACATTGGTCAATTCATGCAGATGCCTCTTGACCAACTGGCGTCCCTGCTCGAGCCCATTTCTCGAGGAGACTTCAGTGCTCATGCTGGCGGGGGGAAGGCGAACAAGGAGGCCACCCGTCGTGATCGCGCCGATAGGGCGGCCAGTGGGCGGGCGGTCCACGCGGTGTCTCCTGACGTCCGCCGCACCTCAGCGCTGTCGGAGGAGAAGCGCCTGGCCGCGCAGCGCCTCGCTAGTGGAGTGATGAGCCGAATCAGTCAGTTGCGTGGCCTTGGGCTTGGTTATCTAACTTTGGATCGCGCTACGCCGACATTGTCCGCTGGCGAGTTGCAGCGATTGAGACTCGCCACGCAGTTGAGCTCGCTGCTCTTTGGCGTGGTGTACGTGTTGGACGAGCCGTCGGCAGGCCTTCATCCCTCCGACAGCCAGGCTCTCTATGACGCCTTGGACCGCCTCCGCGACGGTGGTAATTCCGTATTTGTTGTGGAGCACGATCTGGAGCTGATGCGCCGTGCCCAGTGGTTGGTGGATGTTGGGCCTGAGGCGGGAGAGCGGGGCGGCAAAGTGCTCTACAGTGGAGAGCCGGATGGTCTTCGTGACATCGACGAGTCACGTACCGCGTTGTACCTCTTTGACAAGGTCCCGCCCCCTAGTGGCCAAGAGCGTCAAGCGAGTGGTTGGCTGGAACTTCAGGGCATCCAGCGTCACAACCTGAAGCGCATTGATGCAAAGATACCTTTGGGCATCCTCACCGCGGTGACCGGGATTTCGGGATCGGGCAAGTCCAGCCTCGTCGCCCAGGCGTTGCCGGAGCTGATGATGCTTCAACTTGGGCACGAGCCTGAGGACGACGCGGTGGAAACGGGGGCAGCAGACGGGCCAACCGTCATCGAGACGACAGGGGGACACCTCGGCGGAGATGTCGATGCTATTCAGCGTCTCGTCCAGGTTGATCAGAAGCCAATCGGACGGACGCCGCGATCGAATCTCGCGACTTACACCGGCCTTTTCGATCATGTTCGAAAGCTTTTTGCCGCAACACCAGATGCGCGGCGTCGACGTTACGACGCAGGTCGATTCTCCTTCAACGTGGCCAAGGGACGTTGTGAGACGTGCGAAGGGGAGGGATTCGTGAGCGTCGAGCTGCTGTTTATGCCTAGCGTCTATGCACCGTGCCCAACGTGCCACGGTGCGCGATACAACGAGGCTACGCTGAAGGTGCTTTGGAACGGTAAGAACATTGCAGACGTTCTGCGGATGACTGTGGAGGATGCACGTGAATTCTTTGGCGATGAGGACGCGATCGCTCGCCCACTTCAGTTGCTGAAGGAGATCGGCCTTGGATACCTTCGACTGGGCCAGCCGGCTACCGAGCTATCGGGTGGTGAAGCGCAGCGAATCAAGCTGGCCACAGAGCTTCAACGGAGCCAGCGCGGGCGGACACTGTATGTCCTGGATGAACCTACTACGGGCCTCCATGCCTCGGACGCGGATAGGCTGCTTGTGCAGCTCCAGCGGCTCGTTGATTCCGGCAATACGGTGGTCATGATCGAGCACGACATGCGTGCCGTTGCTCAGGCGGATTGGGTAATCGACGTGGGTCCAGGTGCCGGTGACGCGGGCGGGCAGATCGTGGCGGCAGGAACTCCAAAACAGGTCGCTCGCGTGAAGAGAAGCCGTACCGCCCCCTTCTTGGCTGAGGAACTCGCCCGCGCGGGTTGACCCGACGCTCTTTTGGCCACCATGAGCGTCCCTGGCGCTCATGGTGGCCAGATCCCGTATCAGAGAGCGGCCAAGCGACTCGGCGTTAGCGCTTCCCTGCTTTGGATGGCGTTAGGGCCGAGGTGGGGGAGGGCGTCATCTGCATAAGGCTCGGTAGTGCTCCGACGGCGGAATGGAGTGCATCGAAAACTACTCTGACGCGAGGTGAGACTGGGCCGCGTTGTGGCCGATAGACGTACAAGCCCCACGGGGCAGGATCGAATTCTTCCATCACACGCTGCAGAACACCTGACTGAATGAGTGGGGCAGCCATGTAATCAGCAAGTTGGGCAAACCCCAAGCCCGCAATGACCCCTGCCATCTCCATGTCGGCATTGTCTGCAATGAAGGCCGGTGCTGTCGGCGCCACCTGTACGCCTCCAGCCAGGTACCAGGGCCAGGGCCTGCCTGTATTGATGTCCACCGACGCAACCAGTGGAAACCGCGAGAGCTCGCTAGTCTCCGCTGGTGCTCCGATTCTCTCTACAAGTGCGGGGGAGCCAACGATGTGCAGTCGCATCTCTCCTGCCTTCTTCGCAATGAATCTGCTATCACGCATGAAGCCGACGCGGATTCCGACATCGATCCCTTCATCGACAGCGTCTGCAACCCGATCGCTTAAGCGAACGTCCAAGACAATTCCCGGGTGACTTTGGGTCACTGTATCCAAGGCGGCAAGAACTGCCCTGGAGCCCATGCTGTGAGGGGCACTAATTCGGACTGTGCCCACAATCTGTGAGGCCGTCGCCTTGGTTCGCGGGCGCCACAGCTTGTCTAAGCCCTCAAGCGCCGGCCGCAGCTGATGTAAGAGATCCTCCCCAAAGGCCGTGATGCGAACCTGGCGTGTGCTTCGGTGGAACAACAGCTCCCCGTAATGACTTTCAAGGGCCTGTATCGCTCGGGTGATGGCCTGAGGAGAGCTTCCCAGTCGAACAGCGGCCTCACGAAAGCTCGGCGCCTCAGCCGCGGCCCTAAACGTCTTTAGAAGATCCAGCTCGCTGTTCATCTCAAGGCCCCCGTGGTCGTTGGGCTCATATTATTCCATTTTAGGGAATTATGAAATCCTATCAATTCCATATACAACAATTCTTCAGGTCTCCAGAATTCCTCCACACCCTCACCTGACCGGAGAACCTGATGAGCAAGTTCAACTACATCGAAGAGTACTACCAGGCATTCAACCGCGGTGATCGCGACGCGATGCTCTCGATGCTCACTGATGACGTTGTGCACGATCTAAATCAGGGGAATCGCGAAGTAGGGATCGACGCATTCCGCGCGTTCCTGAGCCGCATGGATTCCTGCTACAGCGAGCAGCTTCACGACATCGTGGTGATGTACAGCAGCGATGGTGCGCGTGCCGGCGCGGAGTACGTGGTGCACGGACTCTACCACCACACGGACGAAGGTCTCCCTGCAGCGGCAGGGCAGATCTATGTTCTTCCCGGTGGCGCGTTCTTTGACATCCGTGATGGAAAGATTGCGCGCGTTACCAACTACTACAACCTGGAGGACTGGATTTCCCAGGTCCACAAGGCGCCCTGAAATGGCTACCAACGTGCGAGTAGAGGTACTGGTCGGCACCGAAATCGAGGACTGGCTCGATCGCGTCGCTCAGCTGCGGATCGAGATATTCAGTAGCTATCCCTACCTGTACGAAGGAGACATGGACTATGAGCGTCACTACCTCCGCAACTATGCGACGTCTGACGGGGGCATCGTTGTCCTGGCCAGGGATGGAAGGGACGTTGTAGGTGCATCGACTGGCCTTCCTTTGTTGAGCGCCGATGCCGCTTTCATTCGTCCCTTCCAGGAGCACGGTCCCCGGCCAGAAGAAGTCTTCTACTGCGGGGAGTCCGTACTGAGGCCGGAGTACAGAGGAGCTGGCTTGGGCCACGTCTTCTTTGATCGAAGAGAGGAGCAAGCCCGACGAAAGGGCTTCAAGTGGTCTTCTTTCGCGTCGGTGGTTCGGTCGGAGACTGATCCGCTTAGGCCACCTGGATATCGAAGCAATGAAGGCTTCTGGACTCGCCGTGGGTATGCACAACAGAGCGCGATGAAGGTCGCTCTTCCCTGGCGGCAGCATGGGGCCACGCACGAAACCGAGCAGACACTTTCACTTTGGCTCCGTTCCTTGGAGGACGTTACATGAAGATTGCAGCAGCTAAGTACGTGATCGGTCGTCCGAAGACCTTTGCCGAGTTCGCTGCGCGCCAGCGCCGAATTCTGAATGACGCAAGGGAACAAGGAGTTGAGCTTGCAGTACTTCCGGAATACCTGTCGCTGGAACTGGGTTCGACTCTTCCAGAAGCTCTTCAGCTTAGCCTGAGGTCCACCCTGGAGTCGCTCCAGATCTATCAGAGCGCATGGTGTGAGCTCTATAGCACCTTGGCTGTCGAACTGGGAATGACCATCCAGGCAGGAACGTTCCTCACCGCAACATCCCATGGGATGTATCGCAACCGTGCCTGGTGGTTCACAGCTGATGGTCGCAGCGGATGGCAGGACAAGCTTCAGCTTACTGGCTTCGAGAAGCAGGCAGTTGTCATCGAGCCTGGCGATCGCATCGCGGCGTTTGAGCAGGACGGAAAGCGTGTCGGGATTGCGGTTTGCTATGACAGCGAATTTCCGCTTCCTGTTCGCCTCCAGCAGGAGGCAGGGGTGCGCTTGCTGTTGGTGCCAAGTTGCACCGACACCGACGCCGGTGCCACCCGTGTCGATGTTGGGTGCCGAGCGCGAGCGCTTGAGAATCGGATGTTTGTGGCAAAGGCGGTCACCGCCGGCGTCGCCGACTGGAGTGAAGCGCTTGATATCAACACCGGTGAAGCAATGATCCTCTCACCGATGGACCATGGCTTCCCCAGTGACGGCGTGCTCGCAGCGACCTCCGACGATCAGGAGTGGGCGATTGCTGACATTGACTTCGCAGCGCTCGAAGCAAGCCGTGCACGAGCGCAGGTAGCCGTCGACAAGGATTGGGATGGTCAGCTCCGCTTCCATTCCGTTGAGGTCCTGAACTAACCAACGTCTAGATGCCTGAGCCATGAAGTGCTCGTGGGCGTCGCTGGCAACTCAAATACCTGGGGAATCAAAATGCATCGTATTGTCATTGTTGGTGGTGGGGCCGGAGGGCTGGAGCTGGCTACGCAGCTGGGCCGGAAGCTCGGGCGCTCAGGGCGAGCAAAAGTCACTCTTGTCGATGCTCGGATGACGCATCTGTGGAAGCCACTTCTTCACGAGGTTGCCTCAGGCGCGTTGGATGCCGCAGAAAGTGAGCTCAACTATCTCGCCCAGGCTAGCTGGAATCACTTCCAGTTTCAGTTGGGGCGGATGACGGGTTTGGATCAGAAGTCCAGAAAGATCGAGCTTGCCCCACTGTACGATGAGGAGGGCAACGTTATTGCGCCCCGTCGCTCGATCTCCTACGACACCCTGGTGATCAGCGTGGGTAGCGGAACGAACGACTTTGGAACTCCCGGTGCAGCGGATCATTGCCTGTTCCTGGACGATCCCGATGCCGCCATTGCTTTCCAGAAGCGGCTGCTGAGCGAGTACATGGGCGCGCAAGCGCGTGGCAAGTCAGAAACACTGGAGGTTGCGATCGTCGGCGCCGGTGCCACCGGTGTCGAGCTGGCTGCCGAGTTGCGTGATGCTGCGAGGCAATTTAGCGCTTATGGGCTGGACAAGATCTCTCCCGAGAATCTGAAGATCACGCTTATCGAGGCTGGTCCGCGAGTGCTGCCAGCTCTGCCAGAGCGCGTGAGCCTGCCGGTAGCCGAGCGACTTGTACATGAAGGCGTTCGTGTCATGTGTGGCTCGGCTGTCACCCTGGTGGATGAAGAGGGCCTGCAACTCGCCAATGGCATCAAGGTTGCTGCGAGGCTGAAGGTATGGGCGGCGGGCATCCGTGCTCCCGTCTTCCTTGCATCCCTCGGGAACCTCAAGACCAATCGCATCAACCAGCTCGAGGTATCTGAAACGCTGCAGACAACGCAGGATCCGAACATCTTCGCATTCGGGGATTGTGCAGCCTGCCCGAATGGACACAGCGGTACAAACGTGCCTCCAAGGGCACAGGCCGCTCATCAGCAGGCTCACTTCCTTGCGCTGGCAATTGCCCGCCGTATCGAGGGGCGCCCGCTGCCCAGCTTCACCTATCGGGACTATGGATCGCTGGTGTCCCTGTCGAGGGAGGGCGCCGTTGGCACGCTGATGGGCAACCTCATGGGGTCATTCAAGGTCGAGGGCTGGCTGGCCAGGATGTTCTACATCTCACTGTATCGCATGCATCAGAGGAGCCTGTTCGGTACACGCCGGGTGGTTGCTCGCATGCTGGCAGACGCATTGGGACGGAGTACGGAGCCTCGCCTCAAGTTGCATTGATGCGGGCGAGCTGGGGGGCGGAGCTGTGAGTTAATAATTCCATGGATAGGAATTATGAAATCCAATCTATTCCATATACAGCAATCCATCGAAGTCCAATACTTGGTCCCAACAGCTCGCCAAGAAGAATGCTGTAGGCGCATTCGACCTGATTGAAACGCGTTCTAGAGCCGGCGCCAGGGGCGGCGCGCCCGATGTTCCACTGATCAAGCTCGCCCCAAAGACCGTTGTCGCACTTATCTCGTTACACCCAAGGAGAACTCACATGAAATCCCGTGCAGCCGTTGCATTCGGTCCCGGTCAACCGCTCGAGATCGTCGAAATCGATGTTGCTCCGCCGAAGAAGGGCGAAGTACTGGTGAAGATCACCAGCACCGGTGTCTGCCATACCGACGCATTCACCCTGTCGGGCAATGACCCTGAAGGCCTGTTCCCGGTGGTGCTGGGCCATGAAGGCGCCGGCATCGTTGTCGAAGTGGGCGAGGGCGTGACCAGTGTGAAGCCCGGCGATCACGTCATCCCGCTGTACACCGCAGAATGCGGTGAGTGTCTGTTCTGCAAGAGCGGCAAGACCAACCTGTGCGTTGCCGTACGCGCCACCCAGGGTAAGGGCGTGATGCCTGATGGCACCAGCCGCTTCAGCTACAACGGCCAGCCGCTGTATCACTACATGGGCTGCTCGACCTTCAGCGAGTACACCGTCGTGGCCGAAGTCTCTCTGGCCAAGATCAATCCGGAAGCGAATCCGGAGCACGTCTGCCTGCTCGGTTGCGGTGTCACCACTGGCATTGGTGCGGTGCACAACACGGCCAAGGTGCAGGAAGGTGACAGCGTGGCCGTGTTCGGCCTCGGTGGCATCGGCCTGGCGGTGATCCAGGGTGCTCGTCAGGCGAAGGCTGGTCGCATCATCGCAGTGGACACCAACCCGTCCAAGTTCGAGTTGGCCAAGCAGTTCGGCGCAACCGAATTCGTGAACCCGAAGGATTACGACCGTCCGGTTCAAGAAGTCATCGTTGAGATGACCGGCTGGGGCGTCGATCACAGCTTCGAGTGCATCGGCAACGTCAATGTGATGCGTTCTGCGCTGGAGTGTGCACACCGCGGCTGGGGCCAGAGCGTTGTCATCGGTGTGGCCGGTGCTGGTCAGGAGATCTCCACCCGTCCGTTCCAGCTCGTGACCGGTCGTCGCTGGATTGGCAGTGCCTTCGGTGGTGTGAAGGGCCGTAGCCAGCTGCCTGGCATGGTCGAAGACGCCATGCGGGGTGAGATCGATCTGGCTCCGTTCGTGACCCATACGATGGGCCTGGAAGCAATCAACGAAGCCTTCGAACTCATGCACGAAGGCAAGTCCATTCGTACTGTCATCAACTACTGATGCACCGCAGCACCGGGCAACCGGTGCTGCACTTCCAACAATAGGAGTTTAAGTCCATGCAACACCAAACTATCCATCCCTCGGTCGATTCCGGCGTCGTTGCCGGAACCGCCGGCTTCAAGGGCGGCACGCTGAAGTGCCTGTGCTCTGACAAGCCGGTTGAGATCTCCGTCGCAAGCAATGTGGCCCACAACCACGCCTGTGGTTGCACCAAGTGCTGGAAGCCGGAAGGCGCCATCTTCTCCGTGGTCGGTGTCGTTCCCCGCGATACCGTTTCGATCACGGCGAACGCCGACAAGCTGGCGATTGTCGATCCGGCTGCGACCATCCAGCGCCACGCGTGCAAGGACTGCGGTGTCCACATGTTTGGCCGCATCGAGAACAAGTCCCATGCCTTCTACGGCCTGGATTTCATTCACGTTGAACTGTCCGAACAGAAGGGCTGGGAAGAACCGCGCTTCGCCGCATTCGTGTCTTCGATCATCGAAGGCGGCGGCGCAAGGCCGGAACAGATGGACGGCGTCCGTAGCCGCCTGAAGGCTCTGTCCCTGGAGCCGTACGACGTGTTGAACCCGCCGCTCATGGATGCGCTGTCCGCGCATGCTGCACGACTCAGCGGCGTTCTCTCCTAAGTAGTGTAAATGCCGCCCCTTGCATGCAAGGGGCGGTACTTCCTGACAGTACGCCACCGGCGTATACATTTTCGCTCAGAGCCTGGAGTCTTCGACCATGTCCTTGCTTCCCCCCAACGCAATGCACGAGCGGACTCTGCAGGGCGTACAGAGCACCGGCAACGCACGGGCAATTACGAAGGCCGCGACTCTCACTGCGGTCATGATGTCCGTCGAAATTGCTGGAGGATGGGCCTTCAACTCGATGGCTCTTCTCGCAGATGGCTGGCACATGAGCTCTCACGTGCTGGTGCTCCTGTTCGCACTTTCTATCGCTTGGTACGCTGAGCGGAATCAGAGCCGCCCAGAGCGCGCGGCTCGGGTGCTAGCGGTTGAGCTCATCGCGGCGAGCGTAAGCGCGATGATCATGCTTTGGATTGCCGCTTCGATGGCCTATGAATCGACGGAGCGTCTCCATGCGCCAGAGGCTGTTCAGTACTCAGAAGCGCTTGCCATCGCCGTTGCGGGTTTGATTACAAATATATTCTCAGCGCGGTGGCTACATTCTGCCTACCATCGCGAAGGTGCTGCGGTTGATCACTGCCACGTTCCGCATGAGCGCCATGCTGACGAGAAGGGGCCCGGTGCGCGCAGGAGTCCCAATCTTCGTGCGGCCTATCTTCACGTCGCTACGGACACCGCTGTAACGGCACTCGCAATTACTGCACTTGTCGTGGGAATGATCTGGGACGTGACATGGCTGGACTCAATCACAGGCCTCATCGGCGCGTCGGTTGTCGCAGTCTGGGCCATTAGATTGCTTCGTAGCTCCATTTCGGCGTGGACAGGTCGGCGTAAGTAGCTAGTGCGGTGGTGCCTCCGTGCTCAGCACGGAGGCTAGCCCTGCGATTGGGAGCCTTCCACAAAACTCGCTGCGACCGGAGTCATTCCTGGACGCATCTGGCGAGCCCGCCGAGCGCATATGCCCCACCTCACATGATGCGGAGTTGCTGGCGGGGTGGCCATTCTCTCAGTCAGAGATCAACAAACTGACTGTGATTCTGAAACGTCCATCTTGAGCGGCTGACGTTGCTTCGCAGCGAGGTGACGTGCCCTTCAGTCTAGGTCAGCACCTGGGGCGCCGGCTGTTGCGGCACTTAGGGAGGGCCTGGACGATCTCTTGCTCAGGCGAACGTCTTGGCGAGCCCAAGAGCGCTAGATACTGCTGCAGGGATGCGCCGCCTTTGAAAGCAATTGGCGTGCGGCCGGCTGATGGCCTGGTGTATGGCTCAAACCCCTTCCTCCGGGTCTACTGCGACAGCGCATTAGATCTTCAATTGAACCTCACATTGAGTCAAATGGCAGCAAGCCCATGAAAAGACTGGCGCTTAGTCGGTTGTCTGTGATGGCGGCACTCGTGTTCCTGGCCGCTGCCCGAGCCCCGGTGGCCCAGGCGGCCGAACAATGTGGCCCGGACGCGATGCGCGACCACCCGCCGCAGATCAGCTTCCGCGTCGACAACGACCTGTTCGGTGGCCGCCACCAAGACCAGGGCTATACCAACGGCGCGCAGCTGACCCTGGTCTCGCCGAACCTGGTCGACTACACCGCCGACCCGTGCCTGCCGCGCATGGCGCGCTGGGTGAACCAGTACCTGGAAGGCCTGCACCCCGGCAGGTTCGAGCAGCAGAACATGATCTTCAGCATCGGCCAGGCCATCTTCACCCCCACCGACCCGACCCGCCGCGACCTGATCGAGGATGACCGGCCGTATGCCGGCGTGCTGCTGGCCAGCTTCGGCTTCAACGCACGCAGCGGCGACCGCCTGCAGACCATCCAGCTGGCCGTGGGCGTGGTCGGGCCCTGGGCCCAGGGCAGGCAGGTGCAGAACGCCGTGCACGACGCGCTGGGGGACGAGAAGTTCAAGGGTTGGGACAACCAGCTGCACAACGAGCCGGTGTTCATGCTGACCCACGAGCGCATGCGCCGCTGGCCTGCCGATGCCAGCGTCAATGCCAGTGGTTGGGGCTGGGATGCGATCAGCCACTATGGTGGTGCGATCGGCAACCTGGAAACCAAGGCCAATGCCGGTGGCGAAGTGCGCTTCGGCTGGAAGCTGCCGGACGATTTCGGCAGCACTCCGCTGCGCCCGGCCGGCGAGAACACCGCGCCCACCCGTGGCGGCCGCCTCAGCGCCTGGTCCTGGCACCTGTTTGCGACCACCGACGCGGCATGGGTGATCCGCGACATCACCCTGGATGGCAACACCTTCCGCAACAGCCACAGCGTGGACAAGCGCCACGTGGTCGCCCAAGGCGGCTACGGCATCGCGGTGATGCGCGGGCGCTGGAAATTCGCAATGGCGCGTTACCACAGCACCCGCGAGTTCT
Source organism: Stenotrophomonas sp. PAMC25021 (assembly GCF_004795795.1). Taxonomy (NCBI): domain Bacteria; kingdom Pseudomonadati; phylum Pseudomonadota; class Gammaproteobacteria; order Lysobacterales; family Lysobacteraceae; genus Stenotrophomonas; species Stenotrophomonas sp. PAMC25021. The sequence continues at coordinate 4,504,773 of NZ_CP039255.1, forward strand.
ATGGCCAGCGCCAGTCGCCGGTGTTCGGAAGCTTCACTATTAGCCGCTCGCTATAGTGGATGGCGACGATCGCGGGTGTTCGACCATGCAATGTCCTTGAGTGCAGTACCTCGCAGAGCGACTACAGAAGTAACGGGGGAGTGCATGATGGAGAGTACTGAATGATACTAATCACTAAGCTCGTCGTAGTCATCGTCGCGCTTGCCGCTGGGATCAAGGTGATTGATTGCTGTGTCGTGTGGGCAGCGCGACGAAGGCTGGAGAAACTTCAGAAGCTAAAGGCGCCGGCCCCATCGAGATCTCCTTTACCCGATGCCCTGGTGGTCTACTACTCTCGCTCTGGGCACACCGCCTTAGCCTCTAGTTATCTGGCGGACCAGTTACACGCCGATCTGCGTGCTGTCGAAGCATTTGACTACTCATTAGGCTTGGCCGGGTGGGTGAATGCTATGGCTGATGGGGGGCTTGATGACGCGTGGATAAATCCCGCGTGGATGGATCTAGCTCCCTATGACGCTATCTATTTGGGAACACCCATCTGGCGTGGTTGCCCAGCGCCGCCGGCTTGGGAGTTTGTTAGGAGCAACATGTTCCCTGGGAAAAAGGTCGTACTAGTCACTACATCCAGAGGATCATGGAAGCAGTCAGCTATTGAGCTCCTTGGGCGAGAGATAGTTCGACGAGGTGCGCGATCATTCGAGCATCGGCCTTTGGCGCGCAAGCGTGCCTGGTTCAGAAGATCGGACCCAGATGATCTCAGAATTACGGATCTGATGTGACCGACCAACCATGAATGCCCCCGGCCAGTGCTGCGTTTAGTCGGCACCCCTCGCTTTGGCCAGCGCTATGCCAATCGCCGCGTCAACCCTTGCTGCACGCTCGTCAACTGCCCAGGGCCGTCCCGAGAGTTTCGTGAGGTGGTTTCATTCGCGATTGTCGAGCCGTCCGTTAGACAACGAGCCTCTCGGTTTCCGAGTACAAGTCTTGGCAGTCGCGGTACTCATGATATTAGTCAATCAGAGTGGCGAACTCGGTCCTCGACCTGTGCCTGCATCGCCTGCAGTTCCTCGGTCGTGGGCAGCCGGAAGGGCTTACTGATTGCGTCGATGTCGCTGAGTTCAGGGGCGTGAGCTAACGCGCGTCGAATGTCGAAACTGGCCGATTTGCCCTGTTCAACCCGCTGAATGGCGCGCACATTCAGTCCTGCTATCACAGCCAGTTGCTCCTGTGACCAGCGGCGCTGCTCACGGAGCTGGCGGATGCAGACGCCAACTTCTGTGGCTGTCAGCAAGCGAGGAGGGGACGTAGTGGTCATGGGGCTGTTTCTCCGATGGGGTAGGGTCCTAGCCTAGGAAGGCATTAGACCAGACAACACGACAGCTACCCGCCGGGCGCACCACATAAGTCAATTCCCTAAGGAACATAGGACACAAGCTTGCTCCACCGTAGCTGACTTGGAAATGCATCCATGATGTTCGACATCAACGGGTACTGAGTAGGCTGCATGATCGCGGCAGCGACAGGTGGTTGCTTCGCCATGGCGACGTGACCGTGCTCCCTCAGAACGGACGCCATGAAGCAACTTAAGGCAACGACCATGAGCCCGGAAGTATGGGTGTTGGGGGATTGGCACCCGACAGACCAGCCGGTGGATTGTAGAGGCCTTGGGTAGGCCGCGGTGGATTGACTGGCTCGCTCTCGGGGGAGTGCGGATCGGCAGCCTTTTCCGTCTTAAGGGTGCCCATGAAGCTCTCTGCAACTGCATTGGGCCAGCATTTGCGAAGCGGCTCATGCTTTGGACCAATCCGCAGGACTGCAGAAGCTGGAGAAGCTCATTGCCCCAATCCTGCCCGCCGCGATCCGAAAAGGGAATCAATGCAGGCAGTCGCGAACGGAGGGCCCAGGCGTTGGCAAAGCTACGAGTACCAGTTCCCGGTCATTTGCTCGGAGACAGCGCAGCCCCGCAACTGCAGGGCCCGGACATTGATGACCACGGCCAGATTGCAGCCGTCGGCAAGTTCAGTGCTGAGCTTCGTTGTGTTGGTGGCCGTCGTTGTGGACATATTGGGCACCCCGGTACGGAGAAGGGCGCAGCTAAGCCGGGGTAGTTGGGAAGCGTCCTCGCGCACTTGCTGGTGCGCCGCGGTTCGATCCGGGGCGAAGGAGCGGAGAGCGCGAGAAGGGTGAGGTGAATCCGGATGCTAGTGCGAACGATTTGCATTTGGTATTATTTAACGCGAAATTAACGCCGCCGCAGCTGCCGCCTAGGGCGCACTTCCTACCGTAGGCCCTCCAATGTCCAAGATCACCCTTACCTCCCGAGTGCCCATGCGCACCCTGTTGTCCACTTCCGTTGCCCTGATGCTGGCGTTGCCGCTGGTGGGGCACGCTGAAGATTCATCACCGCAGACACCCGATGGCAGTGCCACCACGCTGGATGCCGTGCGGGTCAACGCTTATCGAACGACCACCCACACCTCCGGCGCGACCAAGACCGATACCCCTGTTGCCGAAATGGCCAAATCGGTTTCGGTCATTGCCCGCGAGGAGCTCGACGCCCGCGGCGTGCAGAACCTCAACGAGGCAATGCGCTACGTGGCCGGCGTTGTCCTGGAAAGCGGCGGCATCGACAACCGGGTCGACGACTTCCGCATCCGTGGCTTCGATGCCGGCAGCTGGAGCAACAACGTCACCATCGACGGCATGCGGGCGCCGCAGGGTGGCCAGTGGAACCGGACCATGGTGGACAGCTGGAACCTGGAGCGCGTCGAGGTGCTGAAGGGGCCGTCGGCCGTGATGTATGGCCAGGTGGCTCCGGGTGGCATGGTCAACCAAGTCAGCAAGACCCCGACCCCCGACCAGCAGCAGGTGCTGCAGTTGGGCCTGGACGGGAACGGTCAGTACAGCAGCGCGTTCGATGTGGGCGCAGCGTCGGACGACAAGCGCCATCTGGGTCGTCTGGTGGGCCTGTATCGCGACGGTGATACGCAGATCAAGCACACCCAGCAGGAGCATTGGTTCCTGGCTCCCAGCTATACCTTCCAGATCGCCGAGCGCACCCGTCTGACGGTGTTGGGCCTCTATCAGCGCGACGACGGCGGCTCGACCTACCAGTTCCTGCCGATGGACGGAACGCTCAAGGCCACCCCCTATGGGCGCATGAAGAACAGGACCTTCATTGGCGAACCGAACTGGAACACCTACGACCGCACGATCTGGACGGCCGGCTGGCTGTTCGAGCATGCCTTCAATGAGAACTGGACCCTGAGCCAGGGCGCTCGCCACACCAACGTTGAATCGACCTTCCGCACCGTAGTGACCAATGGCGGCCTGAACCCGGACGGACGCACCCAGAAGCGGCGCGCCACCTGGGGCGAGGGCGACTCCCAAGGCGACACGATCGACACCCGCATTACCGGCAAGTTCCAGACCGGCTCGGCCGAACACACGCTGCTGGTGGGTGTGGACTGGCAGAAGGCCGATTGGGATGCGGCGCGCGGTGCGATGCGTGATCCGGCGCCGATCGACATCTTCAATCCCATCTACACCGGCTATGTTCCGGTCACCAACAGCATCAGTTATTCCGGTGGCGTGAACCGCCAGACCGGCGCCTATCTGCAGGACCAGATCGCGCTGGACAAGTGGCGCTTCACCGTGGGTGGCCGTTATGACTGGACCAAGGACGATACCTGGACGCAGTCGTACACCGTCGCCACGGACCGCTACGGCGCACGCACGCCCAGCCGCATCAAGAACGAAGCCTTCAGCGGCAACGCGGGCATCCTGTTCGTGGCTGACAACGGCCTGACCCCGTATCTGAGCTACGCCGAGTCGTTCCAGCCGGCCGGCAGCACGGCTACCCAGTCCTTCGACCGGGCGCCCTTCGACCCGATCACCGGCAAGCAGTGGGAAGTGGGCGTGAAATATCAGCCGTCTGGATTCGATGGCCTGATCACGCTTTCGGCCTACGATCTGCGCCAGCAGAACATCCTGACCAACGATCCGGATCCTAGCCACAACACCTGTGGCACCACCGGGTCCAGCCAGTGCCAGGTGCAGGATGGCGAAGGTCGCGTGCGCGGCGTTGAACTGGAAGGCCGCATCACCCCGCTGGATGGATTCAGCGTGATCGGCGCCGCATCCTGGATGGACTCGGAAGTCACCAAGAGCAACAACGGCTATCAGGGCAAGCAGTTGGCGATGGTCCCGGACTGGACTGCCGCGCTGTGGGGCGACTACACCTTCCAGGGCGGGGCACTCGCAGGCCTGAGCCTTGCCGCAGGCGTCCGCTATAACGGCGAAAGCTACGGTGACAGCGCCAACGTCTACCTGATTCCGTCCTACACGATGTGGGATGCGGCCATCCGTTACGACGTGGGCGCGATCGGAAGCGTCGGCACGCAGTTCGCGCTCAACGTCAGCAACCTGACCGACAAGCGTTTCGTGACCACGTGCAGCGGTGTCTCCTCGTGCTTCTTCGGCACGGGACGTACCGTCACGGCCACCGCCCGGTTCACCTGGTAACCCTTCTGCCCCGTGACCGGCCAGCCAGGTCACGGGGCTTTCGTATGAGACTTCCACAATGTCAGTCGTGATAGCGTTGCTGGCTTCAGCCACGGGTGTGGCTGGGGCATGGCTGTTCTATCTGGCGTCACCGAAGCAGCAGTGGCGGCGCGCCGGACCTTGGCCTGTCCGCGGGAAATGGATTCCCGGCAGCACCTTGTCGCTGGTCTCGCTGGCGTTGTTCCTGTCTTTGATGGGAAGCGGTGCGGCCTTCTTCACCTGGTTGACGATCCTGATGCTGGTCTGGTCGGCCGCGCCCTTCCTGGGTGTCTGGCGCGCACGAAAGCGTGGAGGTGCCCATGGCCAGCCCTGACAAGCTGCAGAGCCGGCACTGGTTCGGAAAGACCTGCGCCGGCGTACTGCTGGGCTTCGGGCTCTCCCTGGCCTTGTCCGGCCTCTTTGCCTGGTTCGGGCCCGGCGGCATTGATGGCGGCGGTGGCAAAGCCCAGTTCAACATGTGGCTGGTTGCGCTGCTGTGGGCACCCATCCTGTCATTCGTTTTCCTTTTCCGTAGCAGCGCACGCGCCTGGCTGTGGCTGGGCGCTGCCAACGCTGTGGCCTTTGGCGCGCTCTGGCTGGCGCGAAGCCATCTGGGCTGAGACCTCACATGAAAATCCGCAACGACATCATCAAGGTCTACAAGGACGTGCACATCTGGGTCGGCATCCTTGCTGGCCTGATGCTGTTCGTTGCCTTCTATGCCGGCTCGATCACCATGTTCGAGAAGCCGCTGGAGCGATGGGCCACACCGCCTTCAACACTGTCTGCACCCGTGCCGATGGCACGCGCGCCGGACCTGTTGGTGGCCGTGCTGAAGGCGCACCCCGAGGCGGCGAAGAACTACAGCGTGATGGTGCAGACCTCGCCGGAGGCACCTGCCCGGGTGATCTGGCGAGTACGTGGCGACAAGCCGCGGCAGTTCACCGAATTTGGCGCAAGCTTCGACGCGAAGGGGCGGCTTCAGGTGGAGCAGCTGCGCAAGGCGCCCGTGGCGCAGCTTGTTGATACGCTGCACCAGTTTGTCGGCCTGCCGTTCCCGGATGCGGTTTCGCGCCCCATCATGGGCATCATTGCGCTGATGTATGCCGTGGCATTGATCTCCGGCGTCATCGTGCTGCTGCCAACGCTGGTGAAAGACTTCTTCGCCGTAAGGGTAGGCAGGAACATCAAGCGCATGTGGCTGGATGTGCACAACGCGCTGGGCATTGTCAGCCTGCCGTTCCACCTGATCATGGCTGTGACCTGCGTGGTATTCGCGTTCCACGATCAGATCTACGACATCCAGGACAAGGTGGTTTACCCCAACGGCATCCAATGGGGCGAGGAGCATGACGCCGGGCCCGCTCCGGGCGCCCAGCCTCTGCCTGCGCCGGCACTGCTGGAAAAGGTAGAGGCACAGCTGCCAGGTTTCGAGGTCTACAGCCTGGGCTTCCAGCAGAAGGGCAGTGTGGTCGAGGGGCGGGTCACCGGCCTGGATATCCGCTACGGCACCCGCGCCCGCACCTACATGAGCACTCATCTGGATCCTTACACCGGCGAGGTGGATGCGCATGATCTCCCCGGCCACATGGGCGGTTGGGATACGGCGGTCAATGCCTTCTTCATGCTTCACTTCGGCAGCTTTGGCGGAAACCCAGTGCGCTGGATGTACCTGCTGCTTGGGCTTGGCGGCGCGATCGTGTTCTACACCGGCAACCTGCTATGGATCGAGTCACGGCGCAAGAAGCAGCGCGATGCCAACCTGCCGGAGCAGAAGCGATCCACCCGGGTGCTGGGATCTCTGACCATCGGAGTGTCCCTAGGCTGTGTCATCGGCGTCTCGGCAACACTGGCCGCTACCAAGTGGCTCCCTGGGCTGGTTGCCAATGTCCCGGCATGGCACGAAGGCATCTACTATGTGGCCTTCCTGCTGGCAGTGGCCTGGGCATTCCTGCGTGGGGCCGCGCGCTCCGCTTATGAGCTGCTGTACGTTGGCGCGATAGTGACGGCACTGATCCCGGTCGGCAGCCTTGCGGCTTTGGCCGGCGTCCCCGGCACCTGGAACCATTCAAGTGCGGGGGTGGCGGTGGACGCGACCGCGTTTGTCGCTGCTGCCATTCTCTGGCAACTGGCGAGGCAATCCAGGAAGCGCGCAAAGGTCGGCCACAAGGACAGCGTTTGGGCCATCGAAGGGAATTCGCCCTAGGGCAGGGCGCGATCAAGTGACCGAGGATTAGATCGGCCTTCGGAACTATCTCCGAGGAGGGCAGGGTCGTTCTGCGGCCGCGTCAATCTGCTCAGCAACGAACTTGAGGCCTTGGCGTAGTCCATCGAGGTAGTCGTTGGTCGCTTCTCTACGCTCGTCGGCATGGCTCTCCACGACCATCGGAATCAGTTGCGCCCACGCGGCGCGCAAGGCCGCGGGATTGGAAGCGCTGGAGACAACCGCCCGCATGGCGCATTCCAATGCCCTGGTTCGGCCATCGGACTTTGCAATACGGCGCTCGCACTCCCTTACACGCAGCTCCAGCACCAGGAACGCGTCTTCCCCTCGCTTGAACATGGCTCCACTCCCCGTGGCGGGGGCCGACAGGCCCCTGTCACGATTGTCGCGCCAGACGATGGAAAATGTGAACCACGTCTCGTTCAGCTTCGGGGGTGACGGATATCTGATGGACAGGCAATCAGGCGGGCGTTGCTGATTGCTTGGCGCTTACCGCAGACGGGGCAGGACAACACGGTTCCCCCTTTGACATGCTCCATCTCTTGCTCGTTCCACACGCCGGCTGCCCCGCAGGCAGTGCAGGTGGCTTCAATCTGCAGGGCACGGGCCAAGCCACCCTCTGCGCCAAGCCTATAGGTGAGATCAGTGATCTTGAATATGCCGGTGTGACTCATCGGGGCATCGAAGTAGGTCTATTGCGGAAAGATACGGCTAAGGAGATATCGGGAACGTGGGCGTGATGTTGAGGCGCCGTAGCGCCGCCGCCTACTCGCTGCCCTGTGAGCTGAATTCCTCAAGCCTGGCACGACTGACCGACTGGTGGTTCCCGCAGCCAGGGCAGTCGAGAGCTGCAGCACCATTGAGGTCAACCAGTCCATGCCCGGGGGTCGCTCTGAACTGCCGTGAGCATTTCAAGCAGGAGCAATCAATGCGGGTTACCTGAAGCAAGGTGCCATCTGCACGGGTCACTCCTTCGACGCTTGTTACATAGAACTGTCCGATGTCGCGCATGAAGATGAACGAAGTCCTGAACGTGGGGCGCCCATAATGCGGCTTGCTCGGGCGTTAGGTTCGTTGATGGGAGCAGCAGATTCTGAAGAGTTAAGAATGCGCATCCCGGCCCCTACTTGTGCCGAGTGGTAGAGTGTGAATAGGTGCCGATGTGGCCCTCTTTCAAGGCAAAGACCATGCCCATTCGGGCCGTTGTATACGCAAGCGAAGCAGTTGAAGGTCTTTCGATTGATCAGCTGGAAGCGCTCGTAGCCGATGCTGCGAGGTTCAACAAAGTTGCAGGCGTGACGGGAGTTCTGCTGTACGACGGAGCTAGATTCGTGCAGTACTTTGAAGGCCCGGAAGATGGGGTCGCCAGCGTCTATGAGCGCGTGCTGCAATCGACGAGCCACACGGGCGTCGTAGAACTGGCGAGAGGCCGCGTATCTACGAGGCAGTTCCCCTACTGGTCAATGCATCGGCTTCCCGCCGATCAGCTGCTCGTGGGCAAGCTGGCAAGGGCCGATTGGTCGCGCTTCAAGAAGAGTGAGCCTGAGGAAATTGCTGGATCGGTGTGGGGAATTGATGTGCTGGCCGCAGCTGTAGCCCCCTACGTGCAGGCCGCATAGGTTCGACTCAGATCCGATCTCGACGATGCCCTTTCGGGGCGTCAACAGCGATGGGTGTGAACACCATCAACCGTTCGGTTGCACTGAGTGGGGAAGGCTCGTGCATGTAACAGTGGTCTTTCGTCTTGCTGCGCCATTCCTCGGCGCGGGTACATAGTGGAACAGGAGCCATTCACGGGTCAGTGAATGGCTCGTCGCCATTGTGTGATTTGGCCAGGACAGCGGCGGCTTCAGCCGGGACAGGCATGCCGTATAGCCATCCTTGGCCTACTGCAGAAGGCGCGATCTGCTGCAGCAATGCATCCTGCTCTGCAGTCTCCACTCCTTCCACGATCACCTCCAGGCCGAGCTGGCGAGCGATCTGGTATATGCCCGGCAACACCGGGCGCAAGGGTGATTCCTCGGTGATGGCCGATACGAACATGCGGTCAATCTTGATACCGATGAAGGGGGACTGGGCAAAGTGTGAGAAGTTGGAGCTGCCAGTTCCGAAGTCATCAATGAGGAATCGGAATCCCAATGCTGCCAACGCTGCCATGTGTGCGGTTACGCCAGGGCAGACCAGTTCCTCACGTTCGGTGATCTCGATCCTGACCTGATCCGGTAGAACACCGGCCTGCTGCGTGACGCTTACGACGAAACGAACAGTGTCCTCCGAAGCCATGTCAACGGGCTCAGCGTTTATGCTCAGGTATGGTGCATTCTCGCCGGCGAGGGCCGGTGCCATCTCTCTCAGCGCCTTCGACAGTACGTACCGGAAAAGATCTGAACTCAGGCCAAGTTGGCGGGCCATTGGTACGAAGATGCCAGGAGATATTTCGCCTTCGCCAACTGGGCTCCAGCGGCTTAGCACTTCGAACCCGACAAGGTGCCTATCCACAACGGTGTATAGAGGCTGATACACCAACTCGATCTCGTTTCGGCGCATGGCAAGGCTGAAGCGCTGCTGGAGCGTCTGCCTTGCGGTCCTGTTTCGACGAATTAGGAGGTACGAGAAGGTAATGCCAAGCGCGGCACCTATGCCGATGATGGTGTAGAGCAGAGAGGGGGCAAGGTCCCAGATGCCCCGCCGGGGCCGTGATACGAATGCACAGACGTTTGCCTTGTTGCTGCATCGGCTCAGCCGTATGCGGGATGATGTGGCTTCACTGGCGTCCGCTGCAGGCTCCACACTCCGGAACACATAGGAGCGATCACGCGTTTCGACAGTGAATGTGCTGGTTCTCGCCGGGTCCAAGCCATCGAAGGACGAGGGCGATGACACCGTGAATGTCCGGCCCTGGGCGATCAGGTTGGTGCCTCCGTAAGGCGAGCCAACGAGATCGGACGTATTCCATAGCTTGGTATCGCCCGATGAATAGTGCGGCGCAGGAAGCTTGAACGGAACGATCCTTCCCCAAAGCGCACTGCACAGCAGGTGATCATCCTGGATCCGGCCCACGTCACTCATATAACTGGAATCGAAAGCGACTTCCTTGAGTGCTCGAATGTCGGCGTCGGAACACAACGCGAAGGTAGACCTTAGCGCCGCGTCTGAAGCGACCCTTCTTGCCTGCGAGACAGTCTCTGCCCGGACCACGACGGCTTCAGCAATGGTCTCTGTGGACTCGCTGTCCTCCACGTAAAGAACGGCCTGGGCGACGATCAGCATCGCTAGCATGGACAGAGCTACAGGCCCTAGAATTGTCAACAGGAATCGAGTGCGGTTGCTGGTGGCGGTCAATCGGCTCCCCCTTGAACGGAACTGCCTCCGGCGCTGAATCAGAATCGCATTGCTGCTTAAGATGTATCGGCACTCTGTCACAGAACTGCAGAGATGCTTTGAAGAGCGCGGGGGCATGTATCGCTTACGAGGGCATCCCGCCGCAGTGGCCCGGGTAGAGCCGAGCCATAATCTGCCAAACATCGCGCGAGTCGCTTGCCATGGACAGCAGCGCTGTCATCAGCAGTAGAGAGCCAGTTGCCGGAGCGGGGAGGGGTAAGAAGACCAGGAAGCCTTACAGTATTGTCATGGCAAATCCTATGGCGACTCTCCAGCCAAAGGTGTCCACTTTGATGTTGCGGCGCACACAGAAGAGCACGGCCCAGCTAGTCCCATCCGGCTATAGGTCGCCAGCGCAACTCGACGCACACTTCCCCCCGTAGAGGCCGACGGGAGGGCGTGATATGAGTCTGCATGCGGGGAAGCTGCGCGGGCTGGCAGTGCTTCTGATCCTGCTGAATCCATTGCTTGCCGGCGCGGTGCCAGCGGCGCCGCCTGCACTGGCACCCGAGGTGGTTCCGCTGTGGCCGCAGGACCACTGGCAGCAACGCGCGCGTGGACCGGAACGGACCGGCGTCGAAGGCAGCGCGAAGGGCGCGGTCTCGGGAATCAGCGACGCGCGCATGGAGATCTACCGACCGCTGAAACCGAACGGAACAGCCGTGGTGATCTTCGGCGGCGGGGGTTACTTCCGCATCCAGATCGGCAGCGCCGCCAAGCCGACCGCGCAGTGGCTGCAATCGCTGGGTGTCACCGCAGCCGTGGTGTACTACCGGCTGCCTGCCGATGGATGGGCACCGGTTTCGCCGTTCCAGGATGGCCAGCGCGCCATGCGGCTGCTGCGCGCGCAGGCCGCAAGCCTGCGGGTTGATCCGGAGCGCATCGGCGCATTGGGCTTTTCCGCCGGCGGCAATCTCGCCGGGATCGTTGCCACGCGCTTCGATGCGCCGTTGTATCCGCCGGTGGATGCAGCCGACCAGCTGTCCGCGCGTCCGGACTTCCTTGGCATGATCTATCCGGTCGTTTCAATGCGCGCGCCGCTGGACCACACCCGGTCGAAGCGGGAACTGGCCAGCCAAGGCGACGCGCAGCAGGCCTATTCGGTCGAACAACACGTCCGCAAGGACATGCCGCCGGTGTTCCTGGCCCAGGCCGTGGACGATCGCACCGTCGATGTCGGCCACAGCGTGGCGATGTACCAGGCCACGCATGCGGCAGGCATTCCGGTGGAGCTGCATCTGTTCGAAGCCGGAGGCCATAGCTGGGGGCTGGGCAAGCCCGGAACATTGGTGGCGCAGTGGCCGCGGCTTTTTGCCAACTGGGCGCGCAGCCACGGCTACCTCGGGCCGCCGCTTGCGCGGCTGCAGCCGCACGATGCCAGCGCGATACCCGCCGCTGCAGCTCAGCTTGACGATGATGGCGCGGGCGACTGAGCCGCGCACCGTATTTCATTCGGGAGAACTGCATGAATTCACTGAATCGTGCCGCGCTTGGCGCGGCTGCCGGCGGCTGCCTGTTGCTGGCCTCCCCCTCTGTGCTGGCCGCGGCTGGCGATACCGAAGCCGGATTGCGTGCGCAGGTGCAGCAGCAGGCAAAGCAACTGCGCGAGCAGGCATCACTGCTGGAGCAGCTGAGCGCACGCCTGGCTGCACTGGAGGGGACCGCTCAAAGTACCGGCGCGGCACCCAGCAGCGGTGCGGGCGTCGATGCGCAGCTGGCTGCGGCCATCGCTGACACCCGCCAGGACGACATGGCCATTCTGCAGGCACAGGTGGCACAGCTCGCCGCAACCGGTGGAGGAGGGGGTGGCAATGTGCGCTGGCGCAAGGGCGGCCCTGAGTTCCGCAGCAGTGATGGCCAGTTCACCTTCCACCCCCGCGGCCGGGTGATGGTCGATTTCAGCAGTACCCACGGATCCGCGTTCGACGCACGCAACATCACCGGCACCGACCTGGCCAGCGGCCGCCTCGGTGCCGAAGGCCGGATGGGACCGCTGGGTTACAAGATCGATGCGGACTTTGCGGGCAACGATGTCTCGCTGAAGGACACCTATCTGTCCTGGGACACGCGGGTGAGTGGCCTGCCAACGGAAATCTACGTGGGCAACAAGCTCAAGGACCGTGGCCTCGATGGCAGCACCAGCGGCGTCAATACGCCTTTCATGCAGCGCAATGCGGTGGCGTCGGTCGGAGCCCAGCAGAGCGGGTACTACGGGCTGGGCGTCACCACGAAGGTGATCGGTGATGGCTGGCACGCCAGTGTGGCGGTGACCGGCGACGATATCGGCAATGACAGCACGGCCAGCGACACCGTTGCGTATCTGCTGCGCGCACACTGGAACCCACTACGCGGGCAGGCAGGCTTCGTGCATCTGGGGGGCTGGTACTGGTACGAGAATCTCGGCCAGGACGTGGGCAGCATCAACAAGACCTCTCCGATCGCGCTGGGCTGGAACGGCAACGTGCGCGTGTCGGCCAGCTCCATCGCCAACGTCACCGACAACCGCGCCTGGGGGCTGGAGCTGGGCGGAGTGTATGGTCCGGTCTGGGCCTTCGCCGAACAAACCACCCGCACCATCGAGTCACGTACGGTCGACTCGGTCGACCAGCGGGCGACATCGATCTACGCAGGCTGGCTGATCACCGGCGAGCGCCCCGGATTCAGCAGCCGCTCCGGGGTATGGGGCACCACACGGGTATTGCGCCCGGTGCAGGAAGGTGGCGTTGGCGCCTTCGAGCTGGCTGCGCGTTATGACCGCTACGACTTTCTCGATGCGGCCCGGGGCGGCGAGGGCACCGCATGGACGCTCGGGGTGAACTGGTACCTCAACAACTGGTCGCGCCTGATGCTGAACTATGTTCACTGGAAGACCGACAACAAGGTCGGCAACGCCCAGGGGCCTGATTCCGGCAATACCATGGGCGTGCGAGCGCAGGTTTCGTTCTGATGTGGATGGGTCAGCAGGGTCATGGCTGCGACTGAAGGGCTTCCAGCACCCTGCAATCGGCTACGCGGCCGCCCGGGCAATTGCCGATCATCCGCTTCAGTTTGCCCTGCAGCGCCTGCAGGTCGCGAATCCGGCGTGTGATGTCGGCGATATGCGCCTTCACCACGTCATCCACTGAACTGCACTCGTGCTCGCGCTGTTCACCAAAGGCAATCAACTCGCGGATCTGCTCGATGGAGAAGCCCAGTTCCCGCGCCCGGCGAACGAACGACAGGCGCCTCTGGTCCTGGGCGCCGTAGTAGCGGTAGTTGCCCACGGACCGTAGCGGCGGCTGCAGCAGGCCGATATTTTCGTAGTAACGGATGGTTTCGGCCTTGCTGCCGGTCTCGCGGGCCAGCTGGCCGATGGTTAGGTGGTTGGACATGGGCTTGACCTTGTAGTGGCTACAGGGTTGATAACGATGGTCCGAACCTTTCTCAAGCCAGGCCACAGCTTGGCGGGAGTCATCCATGGACCACTGCTGCGGCCACAAGCGCCAGGAACTGGAAGCCTTGGCTCTCCATAGTGCGCAGCGACGCGTACTAGTGGCGGTGCTCGTCATCAATCTGGTGATGTTCCTCATCGAGTTCCGCGCGGGCATCGTGGCGCGCTCCAGTACTCTGCAGGCTGATGCGGTGGATATGCTGGGTGACGCAATCGTATAGGGCCTGAGCCTGTGGGCGGTGAACCGGGGGGCGCGTTGGGAAGCTGGCGCAGTCCTCGCCAAGGGGCTACTGATCCTGGCCTTTTTTGTCTTCATCGTGGTGGAGGTGGTCAGCAAGCTGGTCCACGGCGTGCCGCCTTCCAGCGGCTTGATGCTGGGGTTCGGAGCCATCGCGCTGATGGCCAATCTGGTGTGCCTGACATTGCTGTGGCGGTTCCGCGCGCTCAACATCAACATGAAAAGCACCTTCGAGTGCTCCCGCAATGATGTCGCAGCCAACTTCGGTGTACTAGTGGCTGCCGTTGTCGTTGCGCTGACCGGACGCGGCTGGCCGGACATCGTAGCTGGCGCGGTGATCGCCCTGCTATTCATCAAATCTGCACTGGAAGTGATTGGAGAAGCATGGCCCGCGTGTCGTACAACGACGAAGGAGTGACGCGAGGGTAGTAAAGGTTGAAGCCCTCGCGCCATTTTAATGCTCGCCGCTGAGCGAGAGCGGACGTTGCCGGCCTCGTTGAGCCCTACGCTTTGGGTGCCTAGGGCATATTGCACTCGGCGCCGATCTGCTCAGTGAGAACTGTAAGGGATTGCTGAAATGCGGCCGCAAATTCCTGGCCGCCGTCTCTCTCGTGACTTTGAGCGATCGAGGGGAGCAATCTGGTCCACGTGTCGAGCAGAACCCCCGGATCTTGGTGTGTTAGAAACGAAACCCGCAGCGCATACTCCATTGCCTTTAGGTAGCCGCGGTGCATCTCAAGCACGGCCTCGCATGCACGGAGGCGATCAAGGATTTCTGTGATTTCGGAGGTCATGGCAGTCTGGACAGGAAGGGGAGTGGAAGGCGATAGTCTGCGAACATCTAAGCGAGCCCGCTATGAGCATCCTCAACCTTCTGCTCACTCGTGACCACCTTGTCGTCGCAGTGGATACCCTTGCAGAGGACGCGATCACAGGGGCACATTCCGCAGGGGCAAAGCTGCTGCTGATCCCTCAGCACAACCTAATGCTTGCTACGCGAGGTTCTACGCAATTCTTCCTCCGAATTTATGAACTGGTACTCCAGGCCAGCTTCCGGGCAGATTTCACAATGGAACAGCTATCTGCTGAGTTGGGGCTGGTGGTGGACCAGCTGTGGCCGAACTACGAGAGGGCGGCCGTCGAGGCGGGATTACCGATCGAGCAGCTCGGAACCGAGTTGGTGCTTGGTGGCTGGTCGCCGAAGAACCGTCGGATGATGGCAACGGCATATGCCAAAAATGACAGCCAGCGACCTTGCGTGGTCCAGTCGATCGGGGGGCAGCTGGCGTCGCCAGGCGAACCGCTCCGAGCCGTAACGCCCAGCATGGCCCAGACGGATCTCCTGGCCCATGCGCGTTTGCAGGCCAGCTACCTCAACGAGCAGTTGGGGAGGCAGGTGGCAGGAGGGCGGCTGCTCGTTGGATTCCTGCAGAAAGGGCAGGCCGTACTCAAGGATTTGGGAGGGATTTAGGTAGTGGCACCGCACTGGCTCGGGCTGCGATCCGGTCCTGCCTCACCCCATCTCTGCCGGAATCGTGGAACTGACCTCCAATGAAATAGTTGAGGTAACTCCTGGCGCGACCGATGTGCGGCCGGGAATGCGTTCCAAGTTAAGTCGTGACGCTAAGGGCATTTGGCCGCAGTGGCAGGCCTCACCCAGGCATGAGTCTAGGTAAAACCCCTTAATCGTATCGACCATCAGCAGTCAGACTCACGGGGCCGCCTATTCGGCCGAAAAATCGGGCAAAACAGCAATGGCAAACATCGCAACTTCGATCCACATCGAAAACAATGACTTGCTCTCTCTGTGCGAAGATTTCTATAGAAGCCTCGACCAGGTAGCCAAAGTTGCAATTGGCAGCACATACACGCAAGAACTTTTGTCGCTGGTCGAACTCAGCGGGTTCGCTAGGCTAAGCGACGATTTTCCTGATGGCTACACAACCATCATAAGCGCTGATGACCTCAGTGCGTATCTTCGAGGCGGAGAGTATGGCGAGATGGTACGCAGGCAGTGCGTTGTAAGCATCTGCGCATGCACAGAGGCTTTCGTAAGCTCGCTGTTCCCAATCATGGGGCTAGAAGAGTCAGATGGAGAAAGGTATGGCGAGTTCGCAAAGGAATTTAATGTTGATGTGCAAAACGGCAACAAGGTGCTCAGGAAGATCTATTACATCTACAAGCATCTCAAGCTGGCACTAAAGTTTGAAACGTCCAACTGGGAAACTACGCAGTGCCCACGCATGTTGGACGAGATGTTTACGATTCGGCACACCATAGTCCATTTCGGCGGGATGGTGAAAAAGCCGGCGCACCGCGAAAGAATTGGCAGGTTATTTAGGCCCGATGGCGACGAATTGTCGCTCAGCCCGAATTCAATTGACGACTTCATTCATCGTGCGACCATAAACCTTCATGGCCTTATAAGAAAAGTTGATGCATACATCACTCATATCAACAAGAATGAATGACAAAATGCTCAACTGGGCGCAAGTTCCGCTTCACGATTATTGCACGCCAGAAGTGCGGGCGTGACGGCGTTGCTCTAGAGGTGGCGAGCAGTCATGTCCGTAAGATCGCATAGGCAATTCGATGCCGAAGCCATAGCCTTGGTGCCTGTCTCAGTCAGTGCGACTGACCGGGGCTATAGTGAATGACGCTAGGGGCGCCCGATATGGCGCGGCACATTAGTGACTCAAGCAATGGGGCAGAAGGCATGAGGAGTCATGAGTACGTCCTGCTGGACGGGATCAGTCGAGCGAAGATCGGCCGTTACTTGGGGACTGCGGCAGCCGCCATTTCAGCGGGCATTGTCTACTTGGTCCTGCGGGTGATCGATCTGGCCGCAAGGTACGGCCTACCTGCGCACCTGACGCCCTCGGTAATGGCGCTCATCGGTGCGGGGGCCGTGTACCTGATCCTCTATTGGCTATTCGACCGCCACCTCTGGCGAATTCCTTGGCTGTCACGGCTGCTGAAAGTCCCCGATCTGCAGGGGCAGTGGCGCTGCGAGGGGACTTCGTATGGCGGGGCGGACGATGCGTCGGCGCGAGACTGGACCGGTACGGTGTCTATTGCCCAGAGCTGGGATCGATTACGAATTCGCTTGACCACCGAGCAATCCGGGTCCGATAGCGTGGTCGCGGCACTGATGCACGATGAAGCTGGTGGCTACCGGTTGTTTTATAACTATCGCAATGATGCGCGTATCGATCAACCTAATCTTGCCAATCACGTAGGCTTCTGCGACATGACTGTCAGCGCGGACCAACAGCAGGCCGAAGGTGACTATTTCAATGGTCGAGGGCGTGCGACCTACGGTCGAATGCGCTGGAGGCGCCAATCATGACCGCAATCGATCATCGGCTCCAGAAGCTGCGCGCCCGGCGATCGGGTGCTGACCGCTCCGCCGCAGTTGCCGCGGATCAACAGGTCGAGATCCTCCGCAAGCAGCTCTTGGGGGAGGCCTATGAGCGGCGGGCCGGGGGCAAACCATCCACCCGCTACGCCTTGGGCGCCATGCAGGAGGTCGATCCCGACTACACGCGCATCAGCGTCGAGACCGCCAGCCGGGTCGAGAACCAACTGCGACAGCGGTTGGCGGCCGAAGGACTCGGCACCACCTATCGTTTGCAGGGTTCGGTGCCATTAAATGTGCATATTCGGGGCGTCAGCGATGTGGATCTGCTGACGATTGGGCTGGGTTCGTTGTATTACGCGCCAGGCGGTGTTCGGGCCCAGCGCGGAGCTTACTCCCCGCCGGTTCGCGACACCCTGCTGTTGCTGCGCGATCTACGTCGCACGAGCGAGTCTGCCTTGCGCGCCGCCTTTCCGGCAGTCGACGTAGATGCGACCAATGCAAAGGCCGTCAAGCTCAGCGGCGGCTCGCTAGCTCGTCCTGTCGATGTCGTCCCTGCGGTGTGGTGGGATACGTTGCAGTACCAGCTTAGTGGACTGGAATACGATCGTGGCGTCTCTATCTACCACAAGTTCGACCACGTTACGATCGACAACTTGCCATTTCTCCATATTAAGCGGGTGTCAGACCGAGATATTGTGGCGTTCGGCGGCCTCCGCAAAGCGATCCGGCTATGCAAGAACGTCAAAGCCGACGCAGAAGAGGAGGGCACGATGATCGGCTTATCCAGCTTTGAGATCGCCGGCTTGCTCTATCACGCGGACCTGGCCGCACTGCGCGCCGGCGCGCAATGGGAGCTGGCAATCCTGACGGAGGCGCAACGGCACTTGGATTGGTGCTATCACAATCCCACCGAGGCTCAAGCGCTGATGACGCCCGATGGTTCGCGGCGCATCCTGGATACGCCCGAGAAAGCTGCCGCGCTGTGGCGACTATCAATGGAGATGGACAAGCTGTTGCGGCAGGTGGCGCGGGAACAGGATTCGACCCTGTACATGCAGGAATCCCCCAGCCTGGAGAACAGTCGACGCGCGGTGGAGCATGTGATCGTCCAATAGGAATTGCGCGCCCCAGTCGTAGTGGCATCGAGGACCAAGGGCCGGCCCGCGACTATCAAGCAGGCCCGCGGCCGCGTTGGTGTTGACGGCGCCGGCCCGGAGGTGGTCGACCGCTGACCGCAGCCCATGGTCGGTCATGGTCATCAAGGCGGGCGGGACGATGCCCTGACGGGCAGGGCGGCTTTCGCCGCGACTGCCAAGGCAGTCAATCCGAAGTTGACTTTATTGAGCGTTCCAGCATTCGGGCCGCCGGATTCGTTTCGGCTGCACCGGCTTGATAGTAGCCAATTACACTCACCACCGATCGGTGATCGGTCATTGCCATGATGGCTGGCAGGGCAATTCCTTGCCTAGCACCTTCCGTCACGAAACCCGATCGTAGGCTGTGACCGCCAAAGCTCCCCACCAACCCGGCAGCGCGTGCGCGATTCTGGATGATGGTGGCCACCGACTTCGGTGACAAGCCGGCCCCAACTTTCCCGCGTGTTAATTGGCGGAAGAGGGCACCCTCCTGCAGTCCAGCCGCTTCGATCCAGGTGCGAAGCGCTTCGGCCGGTGGACCTAACAAGGGCTTGTCCGGCGAGCCGCCTGCTTTGACGCCCTCCTGAAGCGTTTTACCGACATCCAGGTGGTAGAGGTACCCGCCGTCGATCGGCGCAAGCTTGCTCAAGGCGGCATGGGCCGTCTCGCTCCGCCGGCGCCCACCACTGGCGAAGGCAAAGTAGAGCAGGGCACGATCACGTTTCCCAACAAGATCGTCCTCACAGGTCGCAATCATCGCCATCAATTCGGTCGCAGTGATCGCCGTCTTCTTGCTCGGCCGCTCGCCGCGCTTATGTGCGGCGCGACGGCCCTTGGCCAACAGCTGCCGAACCTCGCTGCTTTCGCAGGGATTGGCCAGCTTGAGCAATTGATGGGCGCTGGAGAGCACCGCAACGCGGTGGACGATGGTCGACAGCTTGAGCGGTCCTTGGCGCTGCTTGAATTTGCCTTCTACCAAAAGCGCATCCAGTGTCGGCGGCAGCTCCCAGGTCAGGGCGTCGCCTGAGCGCCGGGCCAGATGATCGATGATGAACTGGATCACGCAAGACGCGTCGACCGGCATGGCGATGACCACTCCGTAGCGGCCTTGGTACCAGGCCGCCCAGTAGCGCAATGCGGTGGCGTAACTGCGCGTGGTGTTGGCCGAGGCCGCTTCGGCGAAGACTTCGCGTACCGCGTCCGCCGAGGACTGCGAGAGCTGCGCCACGGTCGGTTTGGCAGGAGCCGCGGTGGTCAGAGTTGGCAGGAGGTCGCTCATAAGTGATTGAAAATATAGCGCAAAAATCTCCCGAGTTCCGATAAATATATCTTATCGGAACCATCAAAGAATAGGGCGGGGCAGCCATTTTCGCGACGTGTATCACACTTGCTATGATCGCGCCGACACACTGAGTGTCACACTCGAAGGATCGAAATGGCCGTCTATGTAGTGACCTGGAACTTGAACCGCGAAGCGAACTACGAAGCAAAGCGGACAGCGTTTCTGAACCACCTGAATCGGCACGAAAACGTCGCCGATCCCGGCCTTGAGACCGTGCGATGGATCTCAACGAGCCTATCCGCCGACGCTCTATGCACCGATCTCAGGCAGCGTCTTGATGGGAACGACCGGATCTTTGTCACCCATGTCTACACAGGCAGCCACCAAGGCTACCTATCCAACACGACCTGGGCATGGATCAATCAGCGGCTGTGACCCTGAGGGACGTATTCAGTGGCGCCTCCCAAGGCACCACTATGGTCCTCGCCACAGCTGGAACTATCGCGATCCCGGCAAAAGAAGATGCTGGCCTTGGAGACTGCCGTAGCGTGACGTACATCTGCCATCAGTCATGCAGCCCCGAGCCCGCCATCGGACAAACTCAAAATCAAAGAGCGCGCCCCTGCAGATCTCGGTTTAATCAGGGCAGGAAGCGCGGGCCTGCAGGCCCAGATTAGCCGCACGCGGAGCGGCGCGCGATTTGCCAAGGCTTGCTCCCCCAGCGCCCAGAATCACCGATACGCAGACCGCGATCTTCGCCGGTGGCACAAGGGTTCACTCGCAGGTTAAATTGAGCAACCACCAACCGAGACTCTTGGGGCAACTTGTCTGCCGTTCGATCAAATCTGGGGCATCAGTTTCGTAGCTTCGTCGAATTAGGGGCGCCTTGATGGGAGTTCCGTCAAATGTGGGGCGACTTTCCGTAGAAAATGGGGCGACTTTTCGTAGTAGGTGGGGCGACTTCTCCCCGTCAATCACCATTGCCATGCAGAGCCAACAAAGGCCCAGATTTGACGGATACGACATTTCGCATAATGTATATTATGTTCTAGCCAGACTGGCCCGGGCGACCGTCGCCCGGGCCCGACCCGCGCTGCAGGCTCCCCCTTCATATGGCCGCCCCAACACCGGCAGAACCGCGCCCCACAGGCCGAGCCTTTCTCACCCCGTATCCAAACGCCCTCGTGTAGGCTCGGCGCACCACTTAAGGACGGGTTTGGCGATGCGCCT
Organism: Stenotrophomonas sp. PAMC25021; assembly: GCF_004795795.1. NCBI lineage: Bacteria > Pseudomonadati > Pseudomonadota > Gammaproteobacteria > Lysobacterales > Lysobacteraceae > Stenotrophomonas > Stenotrophomonas sp. PAMC25021. Next base: position 4,525,597 of record NZ_CP039255.1, read on the forward strand.
GGCTGATTTTATCGAACAGAATGCGCGGGAAATCCTCGACGACGCGGTGGCATTCGCCGAAACGCAGGCACCCGATACCGTCGAGTTCAGCGCAAAGCAACTTCGGAATCATCTTCCCCAGATTCTTCAGGCGGTCATAGACGATCTCAGATCGCCGCAGACAGACTCCCAGCAGCTCGCAAAGTCCCACGGGCTTGCACCGTTGAAACCCGGCCCCGAGTCCGCCGCGTCCTATCATGGCCGAACCCGCGCCATCGCCGGCTTTGGCCTCAACCAGATGGTGGCTGAGTATCGAGCGCTTCGGGCTTCGGTACTTCGGCGATGGGCATCCGACCAGCGGCTGGTCACTTCATCGATCGATGACATCCTTCGTTTCAATGAGGCCATCGACCAGGCGGTGGCCGAATCCCTTGCTCAGTTCTCTGCCGAGGTCGAATCCTGGCGGCAGATCTTCCTCGCGGCGCTCGGGCATGATCTCCGAGGCCCCTTGGCAGCGATCATCTTCTCGGCAGACACCCTGGACAGTGGGCTGCAGGACCCAGCTTTGGCCAAGCAGGCCGAGCGGATCATCAACGGCAGCATGCGCATGAAAAAGCTGCTGGACGACCTGCTGGCTTACAGCCGCAGCAAGCTGGGCGATGGGATGGCCATTCATCCGGTGGACTGCGATCTTGCCCAATCGCTTGGCGAGGAAGTCGAATTGCTTCGCGCTGCCCTGCCCCACGTCCCTATCACGTATGAGGTTGAAGGCGATGCCCGCGGTTGCTTCGATGCCTCTTCGTTGCGCGAGGCGGTTCACAACCTCACGACCAACGCCGCAAAGTACGGCGAACACGGCACCGATGTGCGGATCAGCCTTGAGAGCCTCGCCGACCAGACCCTGATCACGGTGAGCAACGCGGGGGCCGAACTGTCGGACGAAGCGTTCAACAGCCTGTTCGATCCCTTGCGCCGAGGCTCGCACAACGCGTCACAGGGAGAACACGCGAGCCTTGGCCTCGGCCTGTTCCTGGTGCGGGAAATCTGCCACGCGCACCGCGGCACTGTTCGTGGACGATGGCGTGATGGCCGCACCTCATTCGTCATCACGCTCCCGAAGAATGCTGATTGATGCGGCCGACCTGGCGACGGCACTACAGGAACCTGTGCATTACGAAGACATCGACCAACCCGCGCCTGCCATGCCGGAAGGCCTCTGGCAGCGTTCCAACCACCGCAAACCCCAGCTTCCGGTACAGCGCCACCGCCGGGCCGTTGGTGCTGACCACGTAATTGAACTGCATGGCCAGGAACCCTTCCGCCCTCGCCCGCTCCAGGCTGTGTTCCACCAGGGCTCGGCCCACGCCCCGCCCCTGTGTCGCGGCGTCGACCACATACGTGGCGCTGGCCACATGCGCCCCAAGGTCAGGGAAATTCGGGCCCATCTTGTACATGCCCACAACCCGGCCCTCCAGCACAGCTACATGAGGTGCCTGGGCCTGGAACCAATGCGCGCGAAACGTCTCGACGGCGAAAGAGCCAGCAAAGGGCAGCGCATCCTGCGTCGCAATGGCTTGCTCGAACATGCCCCACATCACGTCGAAATCGCCTGCACGGGCGGGCCGGATATCCATGCGACTCCTGCAGATCTGTGGTGGTGACTAGGCCGGACACTACCAGAATCCAACGCCTGCTCCGTAGCTGCTTCACGCGCCACCGCCATCGGCTCGGCAATAGTTGCAGATATTCCGGCCTTCAGAGCAGTAGATGTCCCCTGTTTCCGCGCATATCCCGCACCGGCTTCGACGGTGGCGTGTTCCTGCCTGCGTCCTGCTGGGCATCTACCTGCTGTACCTGCTGGCCGGCAACATCTTCCTCAACACACCGCTGTTTGACCAGGTCACCAACCGCAAGCCGCACAAGTTCGTGATGACCACTGGGCCGGCCATTACCGTGCTGCCAGGCCATGTCATCGCCTGGAACGTGCACATGCGCGGCCATGTGAACCACACGGTCTACGTGCTGCACGCCGACCGCGCCAGCGCTCGTCTGGCGGTGCTGCCCCTGTTCCAGCGCGAGGTGCGGGTGCCCCGGCTGCAGGCCACCGGGGTTTCGGCCGAGATCAGCCGCGTGGAAGAGGCCATCCCGCCACCGCCGCGCAGCGACCGCGGCTGGACCCTGCGCTTCGACGCCATCCACAGCGATAGTATCCGCAGCGCACGTTTCGGCAGGCTGCTGATCATCGGCCAGGGCCAGGGCACGGTGGGCTTCCTCAAGCAGCTGCGCGGCGGGCCGTCGGAACTGTTCGAATCCGAGGTTGCATTCAGCGATGCGGACACCAGTTTTGACGGCGTGCAGCTGTTGGGCGACATGGATCTCACCGCGCGCTTCAGCTATCCGCGCCATTATCGGGACCAGGCGCCCGGCCTGGCCAAGTTGAAGCTGCTGCATGCCCAGCTCGAGGTCGATGCCCGCAGCCAGGGCCTGCGCATGGACACCAATGCCACAACGCCGAAGATCTCCAGCGCACCAGTGCCCGGACGGCTGCAGGCCGCACTCCACCTGATCGATGGCCAACTGCAGCCCGGCGACCAAGCGCTGTGGCAGGTGCCGCTCTACCTGGGCGACGGCGCCCCCGATCGCGGCATGCTGGCGCTGCAACTCAATGTGGCCAAGGACCTGCGCCTGCAGGCCCGCTTGCCGCCAAAGTCCGGTTCAGGCAGCGAGGTGGATGCCGATCTGCATATCAGTGGCCGGGACATTCCCTTCCAACAGCCCGCACAGCTGCTGGAACGCAGTTCTGGCACAGTGCGCGGCGAATGGACGTTCACCTCGCTCAACTGGATCCCTGCCCTGTTCGTGCGCAAGCCGTGGCTGCAGCTGGATGGCGGCGGCACGCTGAAGGCGGACCTGCGCCTTCGCAACGGCGAGCTGACCGAAGGCAGCACCGTGGACATTCCTGCAGCCGAAGCCGTGGCCGAGGTGGCGGGTGTGCGCTTGGCGGGCACGGCCAGTGCCCACGGCGAACTGAAGGCCGGCACGCCCAGCCAGGCGCGGCTGGCCGTCCGGTTGCCCCGCTTCACCGCGCGGCCAGGCGATGCCAAGGACGTACGCCTGTTCGACGGCCGGGATCTGGCCCTGGACCTGACCGGCGATGGCCGCCTGCAGGAACTGCGCAAAGGCGTCCGCGCGCAGCTGCGCTTCAGTGAAGCCACCATCCCTGATCTGACCGCCTACAACCGCTACCTGGGTTCGCCCCAGGTGCGACTGCTCCGTGGCACCGGCACCGTGAGTGGTGATGCGACCCTCGATACCGACGGGCGCGTCGGCCATGGCACGGCCCGGCTGTTGGGGCGCAACGCCAGTGCAAAGGTGGCAGGGCTGGACATGGGCGGCGATATCGACGTGAACGCAACACTGCGCCGGGGAGACTTCAACCAGCGTCATTTCGATCTGTCCGGCACCACGGTCGAGCTACGCAACGTGCAGGTGGCGGGCACGCAGGGCTCGACGGCATGGAAAGGCCGCGTGGACTTCAGGCGTGGGCGCATCGATGCGCAGTCGCCGTTCCAGGTGGATGCCACCACGGACCTCGATCTCAGCGATGCGCGACCGTTGCTGGCGCTGTTCGCAGAGCGCACCGACTACCCGCGCTGGACCTTGTCCCTGCTGGATTCCGGACAGGTACAGGCGCAGGCGACGCTGCGCTGGCGCCCTGGCCATCTGGTCATCGATGGCCTGCAGGCCGAGAACGACCGCCTGTCGGTACGCGCGCGGCTGGATCTGCTGGAACAGCGCAAGCGCGGTGATCTCTATCTACGGTGGGGGCTGCTGGGTGCGGGCATCGAGCTGGACGGCGACCAGCGCCAATGGCATCTGGCCAAGGCACGCGAGTGGTTTGACCAGCAGCCTTCGCTGCTGCCAGCGGGCCAGGGCACGGGTGCTGCAGGCTCGTCGCACTGAAGGCAACCGTCTGCATCCATTGCCGGCCCCGGTGCGTATACACCGACGCCCCAATTGACGAGTTGCACGCAATGAACAAGCGCACACAGGCCTATGGCCTTCTGGGATGGGTGGCGATCACCTTCGCTGCCGCCGCACTGGGCGCGTGGGCCTCGACGTCCGCCGCCAGCTTCTATGCCACCCTCGTCCTGCCTGCATGGGCGCCGCCTGCCGGTGTGTTTGGCCCGGCATGGACCCTGCTGTACGCCATGATGGCGATTGCGGCGTGGCTGGTCTGGCGGGAGCGCGGCTGGCGCGGCGCGCGGCCTGCGCTGTGGCTCTATCTGGTGCAGCTGGCCATCAATGCACTGTGGAGCTGGCTGTTCTTCGGCTGGAAGCTGGGCGCCCTCGCCTTCGCCGACATCCTGGTGCTGGTGGCGCTGGTGTGCGCGACGATGCTCGCGTTCGTGCGCGTCCGCACGATGGCAGCCGTACTGCTGCTGCCCTATCTGGCCTGGATTTGCTTCGCCTCGGCGCTCAACTTCGCAGTCTGGCGTGCCAACCCCGGGCTGCTGTGATAGCGCGCCGCATCGCTTACGCCTGGGCCACGACCTGTGGGCGCCAGTTCCTCAACAGTGCCGGCTTGAACGCCTGCTGCCCGCAGCCGGCGGGGCAACGCACCACACGCGCCGACGAATGGCTGACCAGGCCTTGTCCTTCTTCGGCCTTGAACACCGTCTCGCAGGACAGGCAACGGGCCACCAGCGAATACAGGTGCAGCAACCGGCCACTGGCGGGGTCCTGCAGTGCATCCACATCCAGCAGTTCGAACTGGCAACTGTCAGCCAGCATGCGGTACGGCGTAGAAGGCAGGGTCTGCAGGTTCACGGGCGTGGTATCCGACGGAAGTCGAGCCACCCTAGGGCAGCCGCTGTCGAGCCGGCGTGCAGCGCAGATGCACTGGCCGCGAAGCCGGCAGAGACGCCTGCCGAATGCGCATCGCTGCTTGTATGAAGAATTCAGTTTCAGATGGAGGACACGCCACATGCACAGGGAGGTAGGCGGATACGCTCTTTTGCTTCACCATCCATGGTTACCGGATACACCGCTGGGTCGTTCCTGCCCTTCACGAATCATGAGTCCCGCCCTTGATGCCTTCTGCTGAGCCCACGCACGACGCTGCCCTGTCGCGTTGCGCGCGCGAACCGATCCATACCCCCGGCGCGATCCAGCCGTACGGTGTGCTTCTGGTGGTGGAACCGCACTCGCTGCAGGTGCGTGAGCGCGCCATCAGCCACCCCGCCCTGCTGCAGCAGTTCGGCGAGCCATTGATGCAACACGTCGCCGAGGTGCTGGGTGGCGTGCTGGCGCCGTTCCAGGCGGTGTTGCAGCAGGCCACGGTCGGCAGCAGCGCACACGTGGGCGCGGTGCATCTGGATGGCCATGGCCGCCACCAGCTGCTCGTGCACCGGTCTGCAACCGACCTTCTGGTTGAACTGGAGGCGCCGGTTCCGGGCCAGCCCGGTTCGCTGGAAGAGCTGTACCCGGCGATCCGCGAGCTGATGTCCGGCATCGAGACCGCCACGACGGTGGAAGACCTGTGCAGGCTGGCCGCCGCGCATGTGCGACGCCTCACCGGCTTCGACCGCACCCTGGTCTACCAGTTCGATGCAGGCTGGAATGGCACGGTGGTGGCCGAGGACGGCAACGGCCTGCTGCCATCCTATCTGGACCTGCGCTTCCCCGAATCGGACATCCCCGCCCAGGCGCGTGAGCTGTACCGCCGCAACCGGGTGCGCCTGATTGCGGACAGCGATTACACCCCTGCGCCGCTGTTGCGCGCGGAAGCGCATCGCGACGCGCCTCCCACCGACCTGAGCCTGGCCGTGCTGCGCAGCGTCTCGCCGGTGCACCTGCAGTACATGCGCAACATGGGCACCGGGGCATCAATGTCGGTGTCGCTGGTGCACGAAGGGCAGCTGTGGGGCCTGGTGTCCTGCCACGCGGTGCAGCCGCGCCGCCTGCCGTACCACGTGCGTACGGCCTGTGAGTTCATGGGCCAGATCCTGTCGCTGCAGATCGCGCTGAAGGAGCGCGCGCGCGCGATCGAGGAACGCGTGGCCCGTCGCTCGGTGCTGGTCAAGCTGCTGGCACGCATGGCCGGGGACGAAGAGTTCATGGCGGCGCTGCGCCACGATGAGGCCAGCCTGCTGTCCCTGACCGGCGCGGCCGGCGCGGCCATCGTGCACAAGGGGGACTGCATGCGCGTGGGGCAGTGCCCGCCCCCCAGCGAGGTGCTGGCCCTGGCCGACTGGCTGGCCAACCAGCACGCCGGGCAGGAAATGTACTGCACCGATCATCTCGCCGGCGACTGGTCGCCTGCCGCGCACCTGACCGACGTGGCCAGTGGCCTGCTGGCGGTGTCGATCTCGCAGCTCCATCACAGCTACCTGATGTGGTTCCGGCCGGAGGTCGTGCGCACCGTGCGCTGGGGGGGCGACCCGCGCAAGACCGAGGCACCCGGCGTGGCCCTGTCGCCGCGGAACTCGTTCGAGGCGTGGAAGGAGACCGTGCAGCAGCGCAGCCTGCCCTGGAGTGATGCCGACTGCGATGCCGCGCACGAAATGCGCACCGCCATTGTCGACATCGTGCTGCGCAAGGCCGAGGAAATGGCGGAGCTGAACGAACAGCTGGTGCGCAGCAACAAGGAACTGGAAGCGTTCTCCTATTCGGTCAGCCACGACCTGCGCGCTCCCTTCCGCCACATCGTCGGCTACTCGGAGCTGCTGGGCAGCTCTGCGGGCGAGCGCCTCAACGACACCGAACGCCGCTTCCTCGACACCATCGTGGAATCGGCGAAATCTGCCGGCACGTTGGTGGATGACCTGCTCAGCTTCTCGCAGATGGGCCGCTCGACGGTGGGCAGGGTGCGGCTGGACATGGCTGCGCTGGCCGAGGACGTACGCAGGACGTTGGCCCTGGACTATGCCGGCCGCGAGGTGCAGTGGACGCTGGCGCCGCTGCCGGAAGTCGAGGCCGATCCGACCATGCTGCGCCTGGTCTGGCAGAACCTGCTGGGCAACGCGATCAAGTTCACCCGCGAGCGCGAGCAGGCGGTTATCGAGGTCGGCCACGAACGCAACGACGACGAAGACCATTTCTTCGTGCGCGACAACGGCTGCGGCTTCGACATGCGCTACGTGGACAAGCTGTTCGGCGTGTTCCAGCGCCTGCATCACGTCGAGGAATTCGAAGGCACCGGCATCGGCCTGGCCAATGTGCGCCGCATCATCGGCCGCCACGGCGGCCGCACCTGGGCCGAGGGCGAACCCGGCAAGGGCGCCACGATCCATTTCACCCTACCCCGTTCCACAGGAGATCACCCATGAGGGACCTGCGGCCGATCCTCCTGGTCGAGGACAGCCCCAAAGACGCCGAGCTGACGATGGCCGCGTTGTCACGCTGCCAGCTGCTGAACGACGTCATCCACGTGCGCGATGGCGCCGAGGCGCTGGACTACCTGCGCTGCGAAGGCAAGTTCGCCGGCGCCATGCACGGCGGCCCGGTCGTGGTGCTGCTGGACCTGAAGCTGCCCAAGGTCAATGGCCTGGAAGTGCTCGAACAGGTCCGTGGCGACGCGCAGCTGAGCAGCACCCCGATCGTGATGCTGACCTCCTCGCGCGAGGAACAGGACCTGGTGCGGAGCTACGAACTGGGCGTCAATGCATTCGTGGTCAAGCCGGTCGATTTCAAGGAATTCTTCGATGCCATCCAGGGGCTGGGCATGTTCTGGGGCATCACCAACCAGCCACCGCCGCACCGGCCCAACGGTTCGGGGCAGCACCATGCGTGATGGATCGCGCCGCAGTGAGCGCCTGCGCATCCTCATGCTGGAGGACAGCGCGCTTGACGCGGAGCTGATCAGCGCACAGCTGCAGCGCGCAGGCCTCGACTTCGAGGCCGAGCGGCTGTGGACCCGCAATGCGTTCATCGAGGCGATCGACAATCGCCCCTTCGACATCATCCTGGCCGACCACGTACTGCCCGGATTCGATGGCGATGCCGCCCTTGCGCTGGCGCGCGAGCGCATCCCGCACACGCCTTTCATCTTCGTCTCCGGCACCCTGACCGAAGAGCTGGCCGTGCAGGCCTTGACCCGCGGCGCACGCGACTATGTGGTGAAGCAGCGCCTGCAGCGCTTGCCGGATGCCATCCGTCGCGCGCGGCAGGAAGCCCACGAGCGCAACCAGCTGGTGCAGGCGCAGGCTGCGCTCAATGAGAGCCAGGCGCAGCTGCAGCAGGTGACCGACGCCGTTCCGGCGCTGATCGCCCGGCTCGACAAGGACCACCGCTACCGCTTCGCGAACAAGGCGTTCCTGGATTGGCATGGCGTGAGCCAGGCCGAATTGCTGGGACGCCTTGCCCGCGATGTCAGCGGCATCAGCGCCTTCGAACGTGCCCTCCCCAGCCTGGAACGCGTGCTGCAGGGCGAGCGCACCAGCTTCCAGGTCGAGCTCGTGCATCGCAGCGGCCAGTCACGATTCGTGCAGATGGACTGCGTGCCGGAGCATGCCGCCGATGGCAGCGTGGCCGGCTACATCTGCATGGGCAGCGACGTATCGGTGTTGAAGCAGGCCGAACTGGCCCTGCGTGAGGACAACCAGGCCCTGGAGCAGCAGGTGCAGGCGCGCACCGCCGAACTGCGGGCCAGCAAACGGCGGCTGCAGGCAATCTTTGAATCCAGCTTCCAGCATCAGGTGCTGCTGGATCTGTCCGGGCGCGTGGTCGATGCCAATGACGCTTCATTGGCCGCCGTGCTGGCGGACAAGAAGGACATTGTCGGCCAGCGCTTCGGCGAATCCCTGTGGTTCGCCAACACCGACGGCGTCGGCGCGGTGGTTGACCAGGCCGTCGCCGCGGCGGCGCAGGGTCGCAACTCGCTGCATTCCCTCGAGCTGGAACTGCCCACCGGCCGGCGCAGCTTCGACGTCTCGCTGCGCCCGCTGCTGGACGCCGACGGCGTGGCCACTGCCGTGGTATCGGAGGCGGTGGAAACCACTGCGCGGCGGCAGGCCGAGCATGCGCTTCGCCAGTCGCAGAAGATCGAGGCGGTCGGCCAGCTCACCGGCGGCATCGCGCATGATTTCAACAACATCCTGACGGTGATCTCGGGCAACATCGAGCACGCCATGCTGCTCAGCGAACGGGCCGGCGAAGCCGGCGCGATGGCCAGCCGTGCCCTGGACAATGCCCTGAAGGGGGTTGGCCGTGCCGCCAGCCTCACCCAGCGCCTGCTCGCCTTTGCCCGGCGCCAGCCGCTGCACAGCCAGGCAGCCAACCTCAACGAGTGCCTGCTGGACATGCAGGACATGCTGCGGCGGGCGCTGGGCGAACTGGTGCAACTGGACATCCGCACCGCCGAGGACATCTGGTGCGTGGAGATCGACATCAGCCAACTGGAAGCGTCGGTGCTGAACCTGGCGGTCAATGCGCGCGACGCGATGCCGCACGGCGGCCGCCTGGTGATCGAAGTCGACAACAGCCACCTCGACCACGACTACGCCGCATTGTTCCCGGATGCTTCCCCCGGCGAGTATGTGATGCTGCGGGTGCGCGACAACGGCCACGGCATGGACGCGGCCACCCTGGCGCGCGTGTTCGAGCCGTTCTTCACCACCAAGCAGGTCGGCCGCGGCACCGGGCTCGGCCTGTCGATGGTGCACGGCTTCGTGAAGCAGTCCGGTGGCCACGTGCTGATCGATTCGGTGGAAGGCGGCGGTACCAGCATCACCATGATGTTCCCGCGCACGCCTCTGGCGCTGCCTTGCGAGGCTCGCGTCCCGCAGACGGGCCTGGCCGGCTACTCGCCACGCGAGGAAACCGTGCTGGTGGCCGAGGACAACGACGATGTCCGTGCGCATACAGTCGATGCGCTGCGCCTGCTGGGCTACCGCGTGCTGGAAGCGCACGACGGCCCCTCGGCGTTGCGGCTGCTGGAACGGCCGGACACCAAGGTCGACCTGCTGTTCTCGGACGTGGTGATGCCGGGCATGTCCGGCTGGGAGCTGGTGCGTGAGGTGCGTGAACGCTGGCCGGCAATCGCGGTCCTGTTCACGTCAGGCTATCCACGCGACCACGATGCGGTTGGCGCGCAGGGGCGTGCAGCCGCCCTGCTGCCAAAGCCATTTACCCGCAGTGACCTTGCGCTGGCAGTGCGCACCGCGCTGGAGGCTGCGCCGCGCTGAGGTCAGGCGGACGCATCGCGCATGCCTGCCGCGATCCGGTTGATATCCGCGCACTCGATCGTGGCCGGCGGGTTTTCTCTTCCGGCCAGGGCGATCATGGCCATGCCCAGCGCCAGGTTGCTGGTCATCAGCGAGGGCGCGAGCGCACCGGCCAGTTTCATCAACGGTGCGCCGCCCCAGTACAGGGGTTTCAACAGGGCATGCCGGGTACCTGTCCCCGGCACCGGCCGGACCCCGCCCGGACGCAGCATCACCGCGCGCAGCGGCAGCGCCTGCAACGCCCGCTCGGTCTCGCCCTTCACCCGCAGCGGCATCAGCCGGCTTTGCGGGTCCGCGCCTGCGCCGGAGACATACAGGAAGGACCCCTGCGGATTCACCGCAGCCCAGGCGCGGGCCACTGCCAGTGTGGTGTCCAGGGTCACGCGCCGGTACTCGGCCTCGGCAGTGCCAACCGGTGGCGCACCGGCACAATAGAAGCATGCGTCGTACCCGGCCAGTTCATCACGCTGCGCGTCGATGTGCAGGAAGTCCGGGACCACCCGTTCGCTGCCGGGTCCGCGCAGGCTGCCCGGGCGCCGCACCAGCGCGGTCAAGCCGGCAACCTGCGGCGAACGCTGGCAGGCCAGGGCAACGCCCTGCCCCACCAGGCCTGCAGCGCCGGTCAGGAGAATCCGCAATGTCCGTGCCTGAGCCATGGCCAGGGCCGCACTAGAGTTTCACGAACCGCTGGATCTTGCGCGCCAGCCACCCGCTGAACACCAGCGGTGCATCCAGCGCCGACACGCAGATGCACGGCACCCCCGGCGCGGTCACCGGCTGATGCTCCACGTCTTCATCCAGGTCCGCCACGTCGCCGGGTGCGAACAGCCCCAGCGCATCGTTGTAGGAACCGCGCAGGATCTGGGTCAGCTCGCTGCGGCCATGGCTGTGCATGGGCAGGCATTTGCCCGGGGCGATCCTCAGCATGATCAGCGAAGGCATCTGCTCGGCACGGATGCATTGCACGCCGGGTGCCATCCAGCGCCAACGCAACCCACTGAGCGATGCCCCGAAGTAGGGGTGCAGCGAGGCAGGCAGATGGTCCGGGTCGGCCTCGGGCCGCTCCTTCGGCACGGGACGCGCGGCCTGGTCCATGGCAATCGGCATTTCCGCAGCCAGCTGCATCAGCATGGCCTCGCGCAGCTGTTCGCGGCGTGGATCAGGCGCGGGCGGCTGGGTCTGCTCGAGCAGCACCGAGCCGATCGCCTCGGCCTCGCGCAGGCGCTGGCGGCAGTGCGGGCACTGCTCCAGATGCGTACCAGCGACCACGCTCAGTGGCGCGGGCAGCGCGCCTGCGGCATAGCTCATCAACGTCGATTCGTGCAGGTGGTGGCGCGGGTTCACAGCGCACCTCCCACTTTGGCCTGCAGCTGCAGGAACGCGCGCCGCAGATGCGACTTGACCGTGCCCAAGGGCATGCCGATCGCCTCGGCGATCTCGCTGTGGCTCTTGGCCTCGAAATAGGACATGCGCACCAAGCGCGCCTGCACGGCGGGCAGTTCGTTGATGCGCTGGCGCAGCCGGGCCTGGTCGGCAAACTGTTCGGCGCTGCTGCGTTCGATCACATCCAGGGTTGCTGCGTCCTCGACGGCTGCCTGCACCTGCATCCAGGCGCGCTCGCGGCGGATGCGGTCAATGTGCAGGTTACGGGCGATGCGATACAGCCACGTGCTCAGCGCACCCTGCGCGGGATCGAAGTCGGCCGCGCGCAGCCATAGCCGCAGCAGGCTCTCCTGCGCCAGTTCCTCGGCCACCGCGTCAGGCACGCCCAGGCCCCGCAGGTATACGCACAGCCGCGGCATGAAGTAATCATAGATCCGCATGAAACAGTCGCGGTCACGAAGCCGTGCCACGCCGTCCATGTCACCGGCCCAGTTCGTCGGCTCGCTGCTCGGCTGCTGGGAACTGGACACGATGCGTGCGGTATCGAAGTTGAGGGGGTTGCTGGCGGCGTCAGGGTACATCGGCGTTCGCGGCGGGCGGGTGAAGGTCTGTCCTCTGTACGCGCAGGGGCCGTGATTGGATGCAGCCGCTGCAGACGCATCCAACCGCCCATCCCCGCCGTATGACCTCAGCCCTCCTTTCCCGGATGAACGCGATGCGTACCGCCTGGCTGCTGCTGTGCCTGCCCCATGCCGCGCTGGCCGCGCCCTGGCTGCGAAGCGAGGGGGTAGCAACGTCGTCGCGCGGCGACCTGCTCTACCGCGAGGTGCACTGGCGACGCGATGCGGCCGAGGGTGCCGAGCGCTGGGTGCTGTACCAATGCGCGGACGGGCGGCCTTTCGCCCGCAAGCACCTGCCGGCCAGCGCGGACCCACAGGCGCGCGGCTATACCCTGGAGGACCGGCGCAGCGGCCAGAAGGCCGACGTCGAGGCCGCCAGCGGCAGGGTCTCGATCGCGTGGAAGGAGGATGCCGGCAGCCCACCGGTGCAGCGCGAGCTCGACCTGCCGACCGGCGCGGTCATCGACGCAGGGTTCGACGCGGCGGTGCGCCTGCATTGGCAGGCGCTCATGCGCGGCGAGCGTGTGACCCTGCCCTTCCTGGTCCCAGCGCGGCAGCGCTACTTCCCGGTGCAGGTAAGGCGCACCGGCCCGCAGCGCTGGCAGGGGATCGATGCGCAGTCGATCGAGGTCAGCCTGGACACCTGGTACGGCGGCATCGCGCCACGCCTTGCGCTGGTATATGCCAGCGCTGACCAGCGCCTGCTGGAGTTCCGTGGCACCAGCAACCTGCGCGATCAACGCGGTGCCTATCCACAGGTGACGGTGCGCTTCATCGCCGCAGCGGCTGGTCGCCCCGCCAGCGAATGGCAGCAGGCCTGGGCGCAGCCGCTGACAGATCGCTGCACCGTTACGGCCAGGTGAAATCTAAATTTCCTGCCGCGCTCCGCATCCAGTGGGCCTTCTGCCGCGTAGAGGAAGACACGAAACCCGCCGAGATCCGCCATGGCCTCTGTAGCGCCCCTCCCCCGTCGACGCTGGCGCCTGCTGCGCACGCTGCAGCGCTGGTTCGATACCGGCAACGCCGCAGAGGCCACCGGCGAGCGGCCGGGGCGGATCGACTGGGTGCGCGCCGTGCCCTTCGCGCTGATGCACCTGGCCTGCATCGCAGTGATCTGGGTGGGCATCTCGTGGACAGCGGTGATCGTGGCTGCAGCACTCTATGCGGTGCGCATGTTCGCCATCACGGCGTTCTACCACCGCTACTTCTCGCATCGCACCTTCCAGGCATCGCGGCCGGTGCAGTTCGTGTTCGCGGTGATAGGCGCCTCCAGCGTACAGCGCGGGCCGCTGTGGTGGGCCGCCCACCATCGCCACCACCACCGTCACGCCGACCAGCCGCTGGACCCGCACTCCCCCCGTGAGGGCGGCTTCTGGCGCAGCCACATGGGCTGGTTCCTCACCCGCGAGGCCTTTGCCACCGACCTGTCGCGGGTGCCCGACCTGGCGCGCTACCCGGAGCTGCGCTGGCTGGACCGCTTCGATACGGCTGTGCCGGTACTGCTGGCCGCAGCGCTGTATGCACTGGGCGCCGGGTTGGAGCGCTGGGCGCCAGGCTTGCATACCTCCGGCTCGCAATTGCTGGTGTGGGGCTTCTTCATCTCCACGATCGTGCTGTTCCACGCCACGGTCACCATCAATTCGCTGGCCCATCGCTTCGGTCGCCGCCGCTTCGAGACCCGCGATGACAGCCGCAACAATCTCTGGCTGGCGCTGCTCACCTTCGGCGAAGGCTGGCACAACAACCACCACTTCTTCCCGGGCACCGTCCGCCAGGGCTTCCGCTGGTGGGAAGTGGACCTGACCTGGTATGGACTGCGCGCGATGGCGGCGCTTGGGCTGGTCAAAGGGCTCAAGCCGATTCCCGAGTGGGTGCTGGCCAAGGCGAGGTACTGACATGCGCATCGCGATCATCGGTTCGGGCATTGCCGGACTGGCCAGCGCCTGGTGGCTGGACGGCGAACACGACGTCACGCTGTTCGAGGCCAACGACTATCTGGGCGGCCATACCCACACCCACGACGTGCAGGTGGATGGCGTCCGCATGGCGGTGGACACCGGCTTCATCGTGTTCAATCCCCAGCACTACCCGCTGCTGACCGCACTGTTCGACGAGCTGGGCGTCGCCTCGCAGCCGACCACGATGAGCTTCTCGATGCACAGCGAGCGCAGCGGCGTGGAGTACAACGCCACCTCGCTGGATGGCCTGTTCTGCCAGCGCCGCAACCTGGTGTCGCCGCGGTTCTGGGGCATGCTGGCCGACCTGCGCCGGTTCTACCGCGATGCCCCCCTGTTGCTGGCAGAAGACGAGGGCCCAACGTTGGGGCAGTACCTGCGCAGCCAGCGCTACGGCGATGCCTTCATCGACGAGCACCTGCTGCCGATGGCCTCCGCGCTGTGGTCGTCCCCGACGGCCACGGTGATGGACTTCCCGGCGCGCTATCTGGCCCAGTTCATGGCCAACCACCAGATGCTGCAGATGACCGGGCGTGCACCGTGGCGGGTGGTGAGCGGTGGATCGGCCCGCTATGTCGACGCCCTGCGCGCCCGCTGGCGGGTGCATGAGCGGCTGGAGTGCCCAGTACAGTCGGTCGAGCGGATGCCGTGGGGCGCTCGCGTGCACAGCGCGGCCGGCGTGGAAGGCTTCGATGAGGTCATCCTGGCCTGCCACAGCGACCAGGCCCTGGCGCTGCTGCGTGACGCCGACCCCATCGAACGCGACGTGCTCGGCGCCATCCGCTACCAGGCCAACGAAGCGGTGCTGCACACCGACGCGTCATTGCTGCCGCGCAACCGCAAGGCGTGGGCGGCATGGAATGCCCATGTGCCCCGCGACCCTGCTGCGCCCTGCACGGTCAGCTACTGCATGAACCAGCTGCAGGGCCTGCCCGGCAGCACGCCCCTGGTGGTCACGCTCAACCGCAGCGAAGCAATCGACCCCGGCAAGGTGCTGCGCACCCTGCATTATGCGCACCCGGTGCACGACCATGCCGCAGTGCGCGCGCAACAGCGCTGGGCCGAGCTGCAGGGCCGCCGCCACACCTGGTTCGCAGGCGCCTATTGGGGCTGGGGCTTCCATGAGGACGGCATCCGCAGCGCCCGCCGCGTGGTCGATGCACTGCGCACCTGTGAACCGCACCACGTCATGGCGGCTCCCGGCGAGGTGGCCGCATGAGCGCCAGTGCGCTCTACTTCGGGCAGGTGGCGCACCGCAGGCACCTGCCACACCCGCATGCGTTCCGCTATCCGATCGCACAGCTGCTGCTCGACCTGGATGAACTCGACAGCGTGTTCGCCGGGCGCTGGCTGTGGTCGATCAATCGCCGCAATCTGGCCGAGTTCCGTCGCAGCGATTACTTCGGCGATCCCGCGCGGCCCTTGGCCGATGCAGTGCGCGACCACGCTGCATCAACCCTGGGCTACCGGCCCACCGGCCCGGTCCGCCTGCTCACCCATCTGCGCTTCGCCGGTCACGTGTTCAACCCGGTCAGCTTCTACTACTGCTACCGGGCCGATGGCAGCACGCTGGACTGCATCGTCGCCGAGATCACCAACACACCCTGGAAGGAACGTCACGCCTACGTGCTGCCGGTCGCAACGGCCACGCAGGAAGGCACCTCGCTGCGCTGGCGGTTCGACAAATGCTTCCATGTCTCGCCCTTCATGCCGATGGATTGTCATTACGACTGGCGGTTCAACTGCCCTGATGAGGACCTGCGCGTGCACATGCAGGTCTGGCGCGACGGCGCGCGCCAGTTTGATGCCACCCAGGTCATGCAACGACACCCCCTGGATGGCCGCGGGCTGGCCCGCGTCCTGGCCTGCTATCCACTGATGACCACCCAGGTGGTGGCCGCCATCCACTGGCATGCGTTGCGGCTGTGGCTGAAACGCAATCCCGTACACGACCACCCTACCCTTGCCGAGAAACCGCGATGAATTCGATGATTCCTTCGGTCGCGCTGCCGCGCCCCGGCGCATTGGATGCCTTCCTGCGCCGCCGCCTGCTGGCCCAGCTCGCCCCGATGCGCGACGGCCGCCTGTGCGTGCGCGACGCGCTGGGCGAAGTCTGGTTGGGCGATGCCCGCGGTGAGCTGCATGTCACCGTCACCATCGAGGACCCGGCGTTCTATCGCAAGGTGGCGGCCCAGGGCAGCGTCGGCGCCGGCGAAAGCTACATCCATGGCGAATGGCGCTGTGACGACCTGGTCGCCCTGATACGGCTGCTCGTGCGCAACCGCGATCTGCTCGACAGCATGGAACACGGCCCGGCGCGCGTGGGAGGCTGGCTGCTGCGCGGCTGGAACCGCCTGCGCCGCAACAGCCGTGAAGGCAGCCGCCGCAACATCGCCGCGCACTACGACCTCGGCAACGACTTCTTCGCCCTGTTCCTGTCACCGGACCTGATGTACTCCTCGGCCCTGTTCGCCGAAGAGGGCGAATCGCTGGAATCCGCCTCGCGGCGCAAGCTGGACCGCATCTGCCAACAGCTGCAGCTCAAGCCGGGCGACCGCGTGGTGGAGATCGGTACCGGCTGGGGTGGTTTTGCGCTGCACGCGGCGCAGCACTACGGCTGCCACGTCACCACAACCACGATCTCCGCCGAGCAGCATGCACTGGCCAGAGAGCGCGTCCGCGTCGCCGGGCTGCAGGACAAGGTCACGCTGTTGATGCAGGACTACCGCGACCTGCAGGGCCAGTTTGACAAGCTGGTATCGATCGAGATGATCGAAGCCATCGGCGCCGAATACCTGGACACCTACATGGCAACGCTGCAGCGCCTGCTCAAGCCCGATGGTGTCGCCCTGCTGCAGGCCATCACCATCGAAGATCACCGCTACGAGCAGGCACGGCGCAGCGTCGACTACATCAAGCGCTATGTGTTTCCGGGCAGCTTCATTCCGTCGATCAACGCGATCATGGCGGCCAAGACCCGATCCAGTGACCTGCAGCTGGTCGCCCAGCAGGATTTCGGCCACTCCTACGCACTGACCCTGCGCGCCTGGCGCCAACGCTTCCTTGCCCAGCTGCCCGCTGTGCAGGCACAGGGCTTTGATACGCGCTTCTGCCGGATGTGGGAGTTCTACCTGGCCTATTGCGAGGGCGGCTTCCTGGAGCGTTCGATCGGCGTTTCGCATCTGCTGCTGGCGCGCCCCGGGCATCGTCCCGCTGGCGCATCGGGTCAAGGCGGCTGAGGTGCGCCGGTTCTGGGCCAATCTGCTTGGCAACCAGCTGGTCTGGCTGTGCGCCGTGGCCGGCGCCGGGCGCGGCTGGCAATGGCCGGCGCTGCTGGCAGCGTCGCTCTACATCGGCAGCCAGCTGCTGACCTCGCCGCAACCTCGGCTGGATCTTCGGCTGATGCTGTTGGCGCTGGCCTGCGCGTGGCTGGTCGACGCCAGTGCCGCCGCCAGCGGCACCGTACGCTACGCCGCGGCCCCGCTGGGCTGGACGCCACCCCTTTGGATCATGGCGTTGTGGGCCGCGTTTGCGATGACGCTGACCACTTCGATGCGCTTCCTGCTTCGCCACCCTGCCCTGCCAGCCGCGTTCGGCCTGCTGCTGGCCCCGCTGGCCTATCTCTCCGCAGCGCGCGGTTTCGATGCGGTTCGATTCACTACGCCGCTGTGGCAAGGCCTGCTGGTACTGGGGGTGGGCTGGAGCATCGCGCTTTCGCTGCTGTGCATGGCCGCTCGTCGCGGCTCCCGCACCATCCCGCCGCCCTTGGCCGGAGCGCCGTCATGATCAATCTGGTGTGGGTACTGCTGTATGCCGTGCTTGTGATGAGCTGGGGCTGGGCCTGGCAGCGGCGCCACCGCAACATCGGCGTGGTCGATGTGCTCTGGGCCAAGGGCGTGGGTGCTTCGGCCCTGTTGCTGGCGTGGCTCGGCGATGGTGCGGCGGCGCCACGGATTGCACTGGGCGTGCTCGGTGGCCTGTGGGGCAGCCGACTGGCACTGCACCTGTGGCATCGGGTCCGCCATGAACAGGAAGACGGTCGCTACCGTTATCTGCGCGAGTACTGGCAAGGGCATCAAGCCAAGATCTTCGGCTTCTTCATGGCCCAGGCACTGCTGGTCGTGCTGTTCGCCCTGCCCTTCGTCGCGGTGGCTGCCAATCCACAGACCAGCATGACGTTGTGGGTCGTGGCCGCCGCACTCGTCTGGCTGCTGAGCGTCGGTGGCGAGAGCCTGGCCGACCATCAGCTGGCCCGGTTCCGCGCGGATCCTGCAAACCAGGGTCGCACCTGCCGCGCCGGGCTCTGGCGTTACTCCCGCCACCCCAACTACTTCTTCGAGTGGCTGCACTGGTTCAGCTATGTCCTGCTCGCGGTCGGCTCGCCGCTGTGGTGGCTGGCGTGGTCCGGCCCGCTGCTGATGTATGTGTTCCTGCGCTACCTGAGCGGCATTCCGTTCACCGAAAAGCAGGCGCTGCGCAGCCGCGGCGACGATTACCGCGCCTACCAGCGCAGCACGCCGATGTTCTTCCCCTGGTTCCCTCGTCCTTCCAAGGAGCATTCCGCATGAGCGCGATTCCGTCACTGACCCCGGCCGACGACGCGGAAACTGGGCTGATCGCCTGGGCCGAACGCGGCCTGGTTCCCGATGCCGCGCTGCGCGCCGGCATCCGTCGCCTGTGCGCGCAACGCCTGCACGAGGAAATGCTGGGCGGTATCGAAGCACAGTCCGCACGCTTCGGCCGTCGCATCGCCGAGCTGGCCGACAGCCCGCTCGCGCTGCATACCGACGCGGCCAACCGCCAGCACTATGAGGTTCCGGCGGCCTTCTTCCAGGCCTGCCTGGGCAGGCGCCTGAAGTACAGCAGCTGCTACTACCCCACCGGGCGCGAAACGCTGGACCAGGCGGAGGACGCCATGCTGGAGCTGTACGGCCAGCGCGCCGGACTGGCCGATGGCCAGCAGATCCTCGAACTGGGCTGCGGCTGGGGTTCGCTGACCCTGTGGATGGCCGAGCACTATCCCGCCGCCGCGATCACCGCCGTGTCCAATTCGCACAGCCAGCGCCAGCACATCATGGCGCAGTGCCAGGCCCGGGGGCTGCACAACGTCGAGGTGATCACCCGCGACGTCAACCAGCTCGAGCTGCCAACCGCACGCTTCGACCGCTGCGTCTCGGTGGAAATGTTCGAGCATGTGCGCAACTACGAGCGCCTGCTGGCGCGCATCAGCCAGTGGCTGAAGCCCGACGGCGCGCTGTTCGTGCACATCTTCGCCCACCGCACGCTGATGTACCCGTTCGAGACCGAGGGCGGCGACAACTGGATGGGCCGCCATTTCTTCACTGGTGGCCTGATGCCGGCGGCCGACACGCTGCTGCATTTCCAGCGCGACCTGCGGCTTGACCAGCGCTGGTTGCTGGACGGCACCCACTACCAGCGCACGGCCGACCACTGGCTGGCCAACCAGGATGCAGCACGCGAGGCGGTGATGCCGGTGCTGGTCGCGACCTACGGCCAGGCCGCCGCGAAGATCTGGTGGCAGCGCTGGCGCATGTTCTGGATGGCATGCGCCGAGCTGTTCGGCTACGACGACGGCCAGCAGTGGCTGGTCGCCCACTATCTGTTCCGCCCCCGTTGAGGTGTGACATGCGCATGCGCTCGCTGCTTCCCCTGCTGGCATTGAGCCTGTTTGGTTCCGGCTGCAGTTCCACCGATACCCGTCCCCTGCCCCGCCCGCCCTCAGTGGACGTGCCACGCTTCATGGGCGACTGGTATGTGATCGCCCACATCCCCTCATGGCCGGAGCGCAAAGCTTTCGACGCGGTGGAGAGCTACGCATTGAAGCCCGACGGGCGCATCCAGACCACCTTCACCTATCGCAAGGGCAGCTTCGACGCCCCCCAGAAGTCGATGCACCCTGTGGGACGGGTCGAGAAGGACGGCAACGGCGCCATCTGGGGCATGCAGTTCATCTGGCCGATCCAGGCCGAGTATGTGATTGCCTGGCTGCGCGATGACTACGGCCAGACCATCGTCGCGCGCAGCAAGCGCGACTACGTGTGGTACATGGCACGCACGCCACAGGTGTCCGAGAGCGACTACCAGCAGGCCGTGCAGCGCATCGCGGCCATGGGTTACGACACCGCAAAGCTGAGGCGCGTGCCGCAGTCGGTGCGCTGAGCCATCGGTCATCCCCACGCAGCACCTGCTGACGGCAGGGCGTGTCGACATCTGCTTGCGCCGGATGTCGCATTCATCACCGCTGCCGCATTGTTCATCCGGCACGCGCGCAGCCGCTGCCGGACCCGTGCGTACAGCGACGCCGCACCTGCCCTGCCTGCAGTAGCTGGCGCTGGGGTCGCGAACACTCAAGACTCGACCGCGGCGGCCGCTAATGGCCAATGCAGGGCTGTGCGCGCCGGCCACAATGGCCGACGAAGGGTGCATTCCGGTCGTGGCCGATTTCACAATGGAAGGAACAGGCAGTTGAAGGAAGAACGACGCAACACGTTGCAGGCCAGTCATCGCGCGATCCTCAGCTTCTGGCACAGGGTTGAGTTCTTCATACCCTACGATCTGCAGGGCCAGGTCCTTGAGTCGAAGGACGCGGACTGGAGCGTACGGCAGCTGTCCAGGGATCAGCTCGAGCGATTGGACCCGAAGGATCTGTGGTCCCCACCCCTGCCATTCGGTCGCAGGCTGAGCGGATTCGATGTCTACCTCGGCATATTCGACAAAGCCCAGCTGGCCGATATCACCCAGCGGGTACTGGCTGAGACGCCAAGCGGAGACGAGTCGCTGGAACAGGACGAACGGGCCGAGCTGGAAGGCCTGACCTGCGCGGCCAGCCTGCGGGCAAGCGCCGAGGGCGTGCTGCAGCTGGGTGAAATCTCGGTATCGACCGTTCCGTGGGCACTGGGCACGATCTCCAGGCGTGGCTTGCAGGGCCTGGACTTCGACGCCTTCCAGGCAAGCCTTGAAGCACTCAAGCGCGACGTAGCAACGTTCCGCAGCGCCGCTGCCACCCCCGCCGAACAGGGTGAGGGCCCAACGCCCTGCAGCCCCGACGACCTGTTGCGCCTGCTCGACATCCTGTGCAACTGGTCGGGTCATGACCCTTCCGCGGGCGACGCGTCCGCTCCGCTGCTGGTCATCCGGGCGAAAAGCGTTGAAGACAAGCCGAAGCCGGAACGGGCAGCAAAAGCCACACCCCCAGAGCCGGACAACGAGCCAACGGCGGAAGCGGACGACGCCGAGGACGACGAGGCCCAGCCCGAAGAGGACGCGGAGATCAGCATTCTCAACAGTTTCTTCGTCGAGGATATCGCGCGGGCCATCGGCGCACTCGACCAGGGCAAGGCCAGTGCGCCCCTACGCGCCTATCTGAGCCCATTGCCTGAAAGCCGACGCGAAGACCTTTACACCCCAGAAGGCCATGCGCTGATTGCCGACCGGCTGCGCCCGCGCCACATCAATCGGGGCCACTGGCCCGGCGATCCTGCACACACGATGAGCCTGATGCAGCAGTTCGCTGTGAACAGCATCTTCGAGCAGGTGCGCGATTCAGGCATCTTCTCGGTCAATGGCCCGCCCGGAACCGGGAAGACCACGCTGTTGCGTGAGGTCTTCGCTGAGAACATCGTGCGGCGTGCACGTGCATTGTCACAGTACGCGACGCCAGCCGCTGCGCTCGGCCCAGCCCGCGAAGTGAACTTCGAAGGTGAGAAGCCGTGCAGGGTCTCGCCACTGAAGGCCGACCTGACCGGCTTCGAGATGGTGGTCGCATCGTCGAACAATGCCGCCGTGGAGAATATTTCGCGTGACCTGCCGAAGAGCCGGTCACTGGGCAAGCCCGGAGGGTCGCGCTGGCGCAACAGCACAGGGGACGTGACCTTCGACTACCTGCGGCCACTGGCCCGCAACCTGCTCGAATGGAACGGCAGGGGCGCCTATGAACGACCGGCGGCAGACAGCGATGCCTGGGGGTTGATCAGCTGCGCGCTGGGCAGGAAGGCCAACCGCGAGGCACTTGTGCGGGCCATCAGCAGGAGCGCCCCAAAAGATGGCAAAACCCCCGCACCGAAGGGCTACGACCGCGCCCGCCACCAGTCGCTCTGGGAGTGGCGGGACAACCCAGCAGCCATGAGCTTCCAGCAGGCCAGGCAGGCGTTCGGCAAGGCCGATGCGATCGTCAATGGCCTGGTCGAAAAGCTTGATCGGCTCGCCTCGCTCAGCCGTGAGATCAGCGGCAACGATGAGGAGAGCTTCTGCCGGCAAACGACTTCTCAGCTTCGCGATGCACAGCGCGCGCATGAGGAAGCTGCACAGCAGTGCCGTGCACTCGAGGGCCAGCGCAGCAGATCCGATGAACAGCTCGCCCTGCTCAAGGCGCAACGCATCCTGCTCAGGGAAGAGAAGCCTGGCTGGTGGGCCCGCATCTTCGACCGGCAGCGCGCGCACAGCCATGCGGCCGCAATGGTGCAGAACGCAGATCATCAGCACCGATGGACCCAGCGCGGGCTCGAACTCGGGACGCAATGTGATACGGCGCAACAGCACCTGGGCCGAACCGCGAGCACCCTGGCCGAGGCATCGGCCGCCGCGCAGGCACGGGCGCAGCAATGGGCTGGAATGACGCAACAGCTCGAACAACTGAAAGCCGAATTCGGCACCGCGTCCCATCCCGCCAACGCGGCCGAACTGGAAGATCAGGACTGGCAGATCAAGGGAGTCTGGAACAGCGAGCAGCTCAACGAGCAGCGCGCCAACCTCTTCGTGGCGGCACTGCAGCTTCACCAGGCCTGGCTGCACGAAGTCGTGCAGAAGGGCGGCGGCTTCGCCCAGAACGTCATTGCACTGTGCCACCTGCTGAGTGGCAAGCGGCTGCAGGAGCCACGCGATGCGCTGGCCATCTGGCAGAGCCTGTTCATGATCGTGCCGGTTGTCTCCAGCACGTTCGCCTCGGTCGCACGCCAGTTCCGACATCTGGGGCCGGACTCGATCGGCTGGCTGTTCATCGATGAAGCTGGCCAGGCCGTGCCGCAGGCGGCAGTCGGTGCACTGCTGCGCTCCAGGCGCGCGGTCGTGGTGGGTGATCCGCTGCAGATCGAGCCGGTGTTCACCGTGCCGGTCAAGCTGCTGCAGGCGCTGGGCCGAACCAGCGCACTGCCCGCAGGCGTGAACGTCTCGCCCGACAAGACCTCCGTACAGGTACTGGCCGACGAGGCCAACCCGCTCGGTGCCCGCATGGAGTCCGGCGGCTCGCCGCTCTGGATCGGCAGTCCGCTGCGCGTGCATCGTCGCTGCGTCGAACCGATGTTCTCCATTGCCAACACGATTGCCTACGAGGGGAAGATGATCTTCTCCAACCCCTGGGAACCCAGTGCGGCGCGGCCACCCGCCGACAGCCTGGACATCGGCAGCAGCGCCTGGGTACACGCCCCCGGCCGCACCAGCGACAAGCAGGTCGTGCCGTGCCAGATCGACCTGGTGCAGCAGGCGTTGGCCGCGCTCTATCACAGCACCGGAAGCCTTCCCCCGGTCTACATCATTTCGCCCTTCAAGCGCATCAAGAATGCCCTGCTCGAGCGACTGCGGAGCCAGGACGCCTGGCTTGGCCCGGATGCCCCACCCGGCACGCAGGCGCCACGCACCACCGAACTGCGCACGTGGTGCAGGGAGCGCGTCGGCACCGTGCACACCTTCCAGGGCAAGGAGGAAAGCATTGTCTGGATGGTCCTGGGCTGCGACACGGACACGGTGGGCGCGGCGCACTGGGCCTCCAGCAAGCTCAATCTGCTCAACGTCGCCGTCACCCGTGCCCAGCACCGCTGCTTCCTGATCGGAGACACCGCACTCTGGGGCGGCCTGCGCCACTTCTCAGACGCCCATGCCAAACAGTTGCCCCGCATCACCCCGGCGCAGTTCCTGGGTCGCATGTCGATCCCCCGCGTGCAGACTCGATAGCCCTGCCCTGCCCTGACGGCGTCAACCAGTCAGGTCAGGGGCGCAGGGTCACGCCGGCGTGACGCGTCACATTAATGGTTCCGGCAGCCACGACGGGACGCCTGCAGCACCCCATCCATTTACGTCACGAATGCGTAAGCCTCGGCCGATCAACTGCATCCATCGATCTTTAGGAATAGTCGTAAAAACGCAACGAATTCGATGTTCGACGCGACAGCGGCGCCAGAATGGCGGCCACGCCCATGGGCGCCGACCACCTCCCGCGCATGAATGGATTTCCTGCACCGCGTCGGCTTCGCCTGGCGCTCCTGGACGATCACGAAGTCGTCCGTCGCGGCACCGCCCTGCACCTGTCAGGCGATCTCCGCTTCGACATCGTCGCCAGCCACGGTTGCAGCAACGAACTGCTCTGCAGCCTGCAACGCACACCAGTGGATGTGGCCATCATCGATCTCACGCTTGCCCGTGACGACCTGGGTAGCCTCGAGCTGGTTGCGCTGCTCCGCCGGGAATTCCCGCGCACGCCATTGCTGGCCTTCGCCACGCTCTGCCCCACCACCAACCTCAACAGCCTGATCGATGCCGGACTCAACGGATTCGTCAGCAAGGCCGAACCGCTTGCTGCATTGTCCGACGCCATCGTACGTGTTTCCCAGGGCCTGACCCGGGTTCCACCGGACGTCAGGCTGGCCGGCGACCGCGGCGAGCTCAGCCGCAACGAGCGCGAAGTGCTGGGCCTGCTGCTGGAAGGCTTGACGGTCTCCGAGATCGCATTGCGGCGGCACCGCAGCATCAAGACTGTCAGCACGCAGAAGGTTGCTGTGCTGCGCAAGCTGGGATTGCGCAGCGACGTGGAAATCTACGCACTGCGCGAACGACTGGAGACACCGTGAGGCGCCAGCCGCCGTTGCGCCGCCGCTTCCTGTCCACGGGGCTGCTGGCGCTCCTTCTCCTGCCGGCTGCCTCGGCCGAAGATATCCGCTCGCCACGCTGGCTGCCGGGCAGCACTGTACGGGTCGCCACGACTCCCTCCCTGCGCCCCCTGCCCGCGGCCCTGGCCGATCCGTCATCACCGCCAACGCTCGCCCATGGCTATGCCAACCTGGTGGCGCGGCACGCCCAATTCCGTTTCCTGGAACACCCCTACCCGACAACCGCCGCATCAATCCTCGCTGTATGCCATCACGAGGCTGACCTGGTCATGGTGTTTGGCGGCGCAAGGCACCAGCCGCTGCCCTGCCCCGGCCTTGCCGCGTCCACCGCATTCCGTGGCGGCGCCACCCTGTTGGCCGGACGCGCCGGCGAGTGGCTGCCACGGGAGATGCGCGAACTCGACGGCCGGGTCATCGCCGTCGTTGAAGGCGGGCCCTACGCCAGCTGGCTGCACGCGCATCACCCGCAGGTCCGGCTGCGGCAGCTGCCAGACCGGCATGCAGCACTGGCGGCAGTCGAAAGCGGGCTGGCGGACGTGGCGATTGGCCTGGAGCCCACGCTGCGCCCCCTGGTTCGACGCCATTTCAATGGCAGCCTGCGCCTGCAGCCGTTCGATAGCGGTTTCTCCACCGACCTTTACCTGCTGGTTCGCCGGGAAGACCAGCAACTGCTTGGGCGCATCGAACAGGCATTGCGGGAGATCACACTGGAAGAGCACGCAGGCCTGCTCCACCTATGGGCAGGCCAGACCCTGCCTGCCGCGGCCGGGAATGCACTGGACTGGATGCAGGCGTCGCCCCCGCGCGGGTGGCTGCTGCTGGGCCCACTGCTGATTGCCCTGCCGCTGCTGTGGCTCGCAATGCGCCACCTGCGGGCGCGCGGTGACCGAAGCAGCGCGCATGCCATCGGCGTGATCAGCCACGAGATGCGCAACTCGGCGCAGGCCGTGCTGACCTCGATCGAGCTGCTGGGGCAATCGACATTGCCCAAGGGCGAGCGTGACCTGCTCGCCGCTGCCAGCAGCGCCAGCCAATCCCTGCGCAGCCTGTTGAATCGCGCACTGGATTTTTCGCGCCTTGCGAGCGGCGCTTTCAAGCCGCATGCGCAACCCTGCGATGCAACCCAGCTGTGCCGGCAGGCTCTGGAGGCGATCCGGCCACAGGCCCAGCGGAAAGGCCTGCAGCTGCATCTCGATGCCCAGGGCGCATCCCCGTCGAACATCCTGGTGGACGCCGATGCGCTACGCCAGATTGCCAGCAATCTGTTGGCGAACGCAGTGAAGTTCAGCGATTCCGGCCGCATCGAGCTGCGCCTGCAACTGATGCCGGCGGCGCGTCCTCGGGCGCTGCTGCTGGAGGTGATCGACAGCGGCATCGGCATCGCGCCGGCGCAGGTAGCCACCCTGTTCCAGCCTTTCCAGCAAGGCAGCAGCGGACAGCGGCGTGGCGGAAGTGGGCTGGGGCTTTCCATCGCGCGCGAGCTGGCCCGCGCAATGGGCGGCGACCTCACCGTGCACAGCGTGCTGGGCCGTGGCAGTCGCTTCATCCTGCGCCTGCCGGTGTGCCCGGCTGGCACCGGCGTGGATGCCCAGGACATGCCCGTGGGCGATACGCCACTGGCCGGACTGCACCTGCTGCTGGTCGAGGACCACGAGCTCAATCGCCACGTGATCGCCGAACAGCTGCGGCGCTGGGGCGCAGAGGTGTGCGCCGTGAAAGATGCGGCCAGTGCCCTGGCCGAACAGGCACGACAGCCCCGCTCCGTTGCTCTGATCGACATTGGGTTGCCTGGCGCCGATGGTCACGTGCTGGCGCGCGAGCTACGCGGGTCTGCCGGGCGCACCGTTCGCCTGATCGCATTGTCTGCCCGCACCGGACGGCGTCATCGCGCACGCTGCCACCGCTCGGGCTTCGACGCGGTGCTGGCCAAGCCGCTGCGCGCCGCCCAGCTGCTGCCTGCGCTCGGCATTGCGCGACCAGAGGGCCTGGGCGCAGCCGCGCAGACGATTGACATGGACGCGGCCTACATCGCCGACATCCACGATGAGCTCGGCAACATGGAGCGGGTTATTGATCGAGCGGATGCATCGGCACTGGGCCATCACGCGCACCGATTGCAGGGCACGCTGCAGATGCTGGGCCAATGCGAGCATGCGGCCATCGCGGCGGAGCTGGTCGACCTGGCGCATGACGCCGCGCCGGACTGGGCCGATGCGCGGCGCCTGCTGGACGTGCTGAAGGCCGGACAGGGCTCCCGCCCAGCGGGAACCCTGCCAATGCCTTGATCAGGCGGCCAGGCGCTCGACCTGGCGACGGGTCAGGTCATTGAAGCGACCCAGCGACATCAGGTGCTGGTGGATCAGTGCCAGCCAGCCGCTGCGGTGCCACTCGACCACGGTGGCTTCCGGCAGCGCAACGAACTTCTCGACGTCCACCACCAGGAAGCCATTGAGGTTGAACTCGCGGCCATCCGGGGTACGCACGGTGGCGTTGCGCTCGACCAGCAGGCCGTTGTCGGTCAGGGCCTTGGAGAAGGCCAGGGTCTGTTCGTGCTCGCGGGTGTACTGGCCGCAGAACTCCAGCGCCTGCTGCACCATTTCGGTGGCCTTGCCGTCAACGAACAGCGGCTGGCCTTCCTCGCCGCCCTTGACCACGCGCGGGCTTTCTTCGTCGATGCCCAGCAGGAAGTCATTCTCCGCGCCGGTGTCGATGAAGATGAAGGGGTGGCGGCGCAGGTAGGCCGGAATATAGGCCTCGTCTTCCCACAGGCCGTCCTTGATGAACAGGTTCTGGTCGGACACGCCGACGGCAGCCATCGGAACCGCACCGGGGCCGGCGAACAGGATCGGGAAATGATGCAGCGCCAGCGAGAACTCGCCCAGCACCAGCGGAATGGCGTTGTTGCCGGCGGCGAACTCGAGCTTGCCCGGCAGGATGCGCAGATCGGCGTGCACATCGGCCTGCAGCGGCACCGGACGGGTATAGAACAGGGGAGCGCCGCTCGGCGCCGCTTCGGTGGTGGTGTCGCTGGTGGTGGTCATCTTGGGAACCGTTCGATCATGCGCGCCTGCCATCCCGGGCACGCCAGCGGGAACAACCTGAATCCCGCATTATCAACAAGCTCGATGACAACGGCCACCCCGCCAGCGAACTATTTCAGCTGCAGGGGGTAGCGCTGCCAGAGCACGTGGACCAGGAATCCGGCCAGTTCGGTGTCGCGCGCGCTCACCGCTGCACGGATCTTGTCCAGCAGCACCATGTCGCTGCAGGAGCGCACATCGGCGTGGTTGGCCTGCCCTGCCCGGCGCGCACGATAGCGTGCGGCCCGCTGCGCATCGCTCATCGCATACCCGAACTTGGGCGGACGACCGCGCTTGCGCGGCAGGGTCAGCTCCAGGGTTCCGGGGTCTTTGTCATCACGCATGAGAGGGGTGCGGGCGGCGGCGAGCAACGGGGGGTGCGCAATTTATCGTGAGGCATCACTTTAATCCAGCTTTTTCTGCAGTTTTGTTGCATCGCAATGCAAAAAAACGCATCGCGAGGGCCCCATCCACGCATGGCGTGGATCTAGTGCAGAGCTCGCGACCCGATCACCCGGTAGATCCACGCCATGCATGGATGCGGAAACCCGAACCCACAGAAAAGGGAGCCCGCGAACGGGCTCCCCTCACCTTCTTCATGCAGCGCGCACCGGCTCGTAGCCATGCAGGTGCGCCTCGCTGCTGGCCCGCCCCTGGCTGAGCGAACGCAGCGAGGTGGTATAGCCCACCAGCTGCGCCAGCGGTGCGAAGCCACTGACCTCGGCGCGACCATCCTGATCGTCGATGCGGGCAATGCGACCATGGCGGCGGTTGAGGTCGCCGACCACATCACCCACCGACGCTGACGGCGAATGCACCGTCACCGCCATCACCGGCTCCAGCAGCTGCGTGCCGCCTTCGGCCAGCGCCGCCTTGATCGCCTCGGCGCCTGCGCGATGGAACGCCATCTCCGAGGAGTCCTTGGCATGGGTCTGGCCATCGACAAGACTGACCTCGATGCCGACCACCGGATGGCCCTGGGGGCCTTCCGACAGCGCAGCACGCACACCTTTCTCCACCGCCGCGATGAAGCTGCGCGGCACCACGCCACCGACGATGCGGTCGTTGAATACGACCTGGTCGTCCTCGCGCGGCGATACATCCAGCACCACGTGCGCGAACTGGCCCTGGCCGCCGGTCTGCTTGACCAGCCGCCCGACGACGCCGGTCATCGCACGCATCGGCGTCTCCTGGTAGGCCACGCGCGGCGCACCTACGCCTACGTCGACCTTCCATTCGCTGCGCAGGCGCTCGACCATCACCTCCAGGTGCAGTTCGCCCATGCCCCAGACCAGGGTCTCCGCCGTGTCGCGATCGGTTTCGACGCGGAACGAGGGATCTTCCTGGGCCAGACTGGCCAAACCCTGTGCCATCCGGATCAGGTCGCCCGCACGCGCCGGCTCCAACCGCCACGCCAGCACCGGTGCCTGTGCCTGGATGTTCTCCAGGCGCAGCGGCTGCGCACGACCGCTCAGCGTTTCACCACTGACCGCATCCTTCCAGCCCAGCACTGCAACGATGTCACCGGCCACGGCCTGTTCGATGTCGTGGGTCTGGTCGGCCTGCACCCGCACCAGGCGACTGACACGCCGCCCCTGCGGATGCTGCGAACTGGCCACCGCATCACCCACCTTCAAGGTGCCCGAGTACAGCCGCACGAAGCTCAACGCGCCGTGCTGCTGGTGGGTGATCTTGAACAGCAGGCCGGCCAGCGGACCGTCCGGGTCCGGCGGCAGCACGACCTCGCCCTCATCGCTTTCGGCGCTGACGGCAGGGCGATCCAGCGGCGACGGCAGGTAATCGACCACGGCGTCCAGCAGCGTCTCGATACCCTTGTCCTTGAACGCAGCACCGGCCAGCACGGGCACGCCCGCACCCGCCAGCGTCGCCCGGCGGATCGCCGCGCGCAGCTGCCCGGCATCGATCACGCGACCTTCCAGCCAGGCATCGGCCAGTTGCTCATCGTGATCGGCCACGGCCTCGACCAGCGCATCGCGTTGGGCTTGCCACTGGGCCCGCGCCGCTTGGTCCCACGGGGTCACCGTGGTTGCGGCACCATCCTGCCACTGCAGCACGCGCTCATCGACCAGATCGACCCAGCCGTTGAAGCCACTTTCGCTGCCCAACGGCACGCCCAGCGCCCACGGCCGCGCCCGCAGTTTGTCCTGCAGCTGCTCCAGCACGCGCTCGAACGAAGCGCCGACGCGGTCCATCTTGTTGACGAAGGCGATCAGCGGCACGCGATGGCGACGCGCCTGGCGCCACACGGTTTCGGACTGCGGCTGCACGCCATCCACGGCCGAGAACACGGCCACGGCGCCGTCGAGCACGCGCAATGAACGCTCGACCTCGATGGCGAAGTCGATGTGGCCAGGGGTGTCGATCAGGGTCAGCCGATGCGGCGGCAGGTCGCGCGGCGCCCACTGCGCCTGCACGGCGGCAGCGCCGATGGTGATGCCGCGTTCGCGTTCGATCGCCGAGAAATCGGTGGTCGCGTTGCCGTCGTGCACTTCACCGACGCGGTGGATCTCGCCGCTTTTCCACAGCAGGCGTTCGGTCAGCGTGGTCTTGCCGGCGTCGATGTGGGCAATGATGCCAAGGTTGCGACGACGGGAAAGGGTCTGGGTGTTCATAAAGAGGTTCCTGCAAGGCCAACTTCAGGGGCCGCGCACCCCGGTTGGCGACAGGGTGCGCGGCTAGCGTTCGGTCTCGGCGATCTGGTGCATGGCACGTTCTCCTTTGCGGTGCTGGGTAGCGTCGGCTGGGTAGCGTCGACTGGGTAGAGTCGACTGTTAGTCGACTAACAAAAACAAAAAGAGCGCCCGGGGGGCGCTCTGTCGAAGGTCCAGCGATGGCCGCTTCAACGGCCTCGTGGGGCTCCAGGCAGACACGCCCGTTCCGCGTTGGCGCGGGTCAGGGTGAAAAACTTCAGGAGCGGCATCCGATTCATGGGGCGCATTCTAGACCTGCCAATCTGGCGCGCAAGTGAATATTGCAAACATAAATGGAACGATGAGGCCGACAATGATCGGGGTCAGATCTCTTTCCCTTGGGCAAAGGGTTCTGACCTCTCAGCCTTTACTTGCAGCCGTGCAGCGTGCGCGCCTCGGCCACGGTCGCCGCCTGGTCATCCCCCATCGGAATCCACCCCTTCAGCGACGTCGCCGGGTCAATGTGCGGCAGCCGCGGGCCACCATGGATCAGCACCTCGGTCCAGCTCCCCACCGGCGCCAGTTCGGACAGGCGTGCCGCCTGGTCATCCTCGGTGCTGAACGTGTCGTCCGGGCTCGCCGGGGGCGTCATGTTCACGGTCTCGGTCTTGCGGGAATGCACACGCAGCGCGCCGCCCGGCATGCGCTGGGTGGTGACGTCGTAGCGCTCGATACCGTACGCCCAATGGCTTTCACCAATGCTGCGGGTCTCGCTTCCGTCATCCGCCACAGCCACCACCTCGCCCGCCGGCCCGACCACGCCCGCGACAGCACCCAGGCCGGACATCAGCGCCTGGTAGACGATCATCTGCCGCTGCTCGGTGCTCAACGCAGCGGCCTTGAGCTTGGCAGCGGGAATCTGCAGGTATGCCGCCTCCTTGCAAAGCACCAGCACCTGCTGGTCATCCCAACTCACGGACATTTCCTCGCTGGCGAAGTACTGCGTCCGGATGGACGCAACAGGAGAACCCGCGCCAGCGGAATGCCGTATCTCGATCAGCGAGGCATTCTCCGCCGCATCGGTCAGCGAAACCGGAGAGGTGGAAGCCGCAGTCGCAGCGCCTGCGAAGCCAACCAACACGGCCAGCAGCGTGCCGCGCGAAATGCTACAGATCATTGCATCAGTCCATTGAGGGAATACCGGTCAGACATGATACGCGGCGACGGCAGCAGATCCGGACTACGTCACCACCACCAACGGCACCCCGCGCCGCGGATGCTCCAGCACCACCACATCCTGCTGATAGACCCGCTGCAGGTTGTCTTCGGTGAGCACCTGCAGCGGCGTGCCATCGGCGGCCACCCTGCCCTGTTCCAGCAACACGATGCGGTCGGCATAGCCGGCGGCCAGGTTCAGATCGTGCAGCACAACGATCACGCACGCACCGGCTTCGGCACAGGCACGCACACTGCGCAACGTACGCTCCTGGTGGCGCAGATCCAGCGCCGCGGTCGGTTCATCAAGCAACAGCAGCGGCGTGTCCTGCGCCAGCACGCGCGCGAACGTGGTCCGGGCGGACTCGCCACCGGACAGCTGCTGCACTTCGCGCAGGCGTAGCGCCTGCAGTTCGGCGGCATCGATGGCAGCTTCCACCCGTGCATCGTCCACACGCGGATCCGGCGAATGCGGCAACCGTCCCATCGCCACCACTTCTTCCACGCTGAAGGCGAAGCGCACGCCATGTTCCTGCGGCATCACCGCGCGCTCGCGTGCCAGCGGCCCCGCCTTGTAACTGGCCAACGGCTTGCCCAGCAGGCTCACCTCCCCCGCATCGGCGCGCAGGTCACCGGCCGCCACCGCCAGCAACGTAGACTTGCCCGCGCCGTTCGGGCCAACCAGCGCGGTCACCGTGCCCGGCTCGAACGCCAGCGAGATGCCATGCAGGATCTCGCGCTGCTGGCGGCGCACCACCACCTCGTGCAGCTTCAGCAGCACGCTCATGGCGCCGCCTTGCGGCGCTGCTGCAGCACCAGCCACAGGAAGAACGGCGCACCCAGCGCGGCCGAGAACAGGCCCAGCGGAATCTCCGCAGGTGGATCGAGCGTGCGTGCGGCGGTGTCGGCCACCACGATCAGCAGCGCACCGAGCAGCCCGGACAACGGCAGCAGCCAGCGATGACCCGGGCCGACCAGCAGTCGCGCCACGTGCGGCACCACCAGGCCGACGAAGCTGATCGAGCCCGCGAACGCCACCGCTGCGCCCACCAGCAGCGCACTGAACGCGACCAGGCGACGCCGCGTACGGGTCACGTCCAGCCCCAGGTGCTGCGCCTGGCGCTCACCCAGCGCCAGCATGTCCAGCGGCGTGGCCAGTCGCTGCAGCGCAAACACGCCGAGCGCAAACAGCGGCACCACCGCGGCCACGTCGGCCCAGTTGGCGCGCGCCAGCGAGCCCATCTGCCAGAACACCAGCGACTGCAGCTCGCTTTCGCTGGCGATGTAAGTAAGGAAACCGATCAGCGCCGAGCAGAACGCGGCCATCGCGATGCCGACCAGCAGCAGCGTGGCATTCCCACTGCCTTTGCCGGGCCGGGCCAGCGCATAGGTCAGGCCGATCGCCAGCGCGCCGCCGACGAAGGCTGCCACCGGCACCAGCCAGCCGGCCGCACCGGCAGCGCCGAGAACAATGGCAGCCACCGCACCCAGCGCAGCACCCTGGCTGACACCGACGATGCCGGGGTCGGCCAGCGGATTGCCAAACAGGCCCTGCAGGCTGGCACCGGCCATCGCCAGCGACGCACCGACCATCGCGCCCAACAGGGCGCGCGGAATGCGCAGCTGCCAGACCACGGCCAGATCACGGCTGCTAACTGCCCCTGGGTCAAGCAGGCCCAGCTTCACCGCCAGCGCCTGCATCACCTCCAGCGGCGGCAACCGCAACGGACCCACGGCGAACGACGCCAGCACTGCCCCCAGCAGCGCCAGCAACGCCACCATCAACATCGTCCGCCCGCGACGGCGGCGCCGATCCGCCGGACTCATGCCTCCGGCAACGCCGCCAGGGCCTTGGCCAGCGCCAGCGCGCCCGCACCAGAACCCACGCTGGTGTACTTCAGCTGCACATCCGGCATCACCCAGACCCGATTGGCCTGCCCGGCCGGCGTCTGCCTCAGCGTCGGGTACGCCTTCCACAGGCCTTCGGCACCGCCGAACAGCCGCAGGTCATGCTCGGTCACCAGGATCACCTCCGGTGCCGCGGCGACCACGCCCTCGTTGCTCAGCTGCGAGTAGTTCTTCACCCCGGCCTCGGTGCCGATGTTGATGCCGCCGGCCAGCGCGATCAGCTGCGCTGACGCGCTGTCGGCACCGGCAACAGTGGGCGAGCCGCCAGCGCCGGTGGCCGATACGTGGATCAGTCGTGGCGCATGGCCCAGGCCCTTGCCAATCGCTGCAGCCTCGTCGAGCTGGCGCTGCACCTGCGTGGCCAATGTTTGCCCCGCTTCGGCCAGCCCTAGTGCGGCGGCGACCTTGCGCACCTTGTCCGGGGCCGGCTGCAGATCATCGATGACCACCGCCGGCTCACCGACTTCGCGCAGCTTTTTGGCCAGCTCGGTGTGGCGGCGCAGGCTGTTGCCGAGGAACAGCGAGCCCTGCAGGCTCAGCACGCCCTCCACGCCGGTGGTGCGGTTGAACAGGAACTGGTGCGGCGCGGCCAGGCCGGCCTGGGTGGTGGTGTTGGTCGGCGCGGCGAATACCTGCGTGCCCAGCCCCAGTGCTTCGATCACCGCGATGACGTCGTCGCCACCGGCAATGATCCGGCTGGTATCGGTCACCTCGATATCGGCGCCGTCATCGGAATGCACCTTGGCCGGCAGCATCGCCTTCTGGTCATGCACGGCCGGCAGCTCGGCACCGGCCACGCGCTGCCAGCCTGCCGGCAACGCGGTTTCGGCAGCGGCCGGTGCGGCGGGCGGCTCGGCGGCCTTCTGGCCATCAGGCGGTGTCGACGCGCCGCCACAGGCGGCCAGTACCAGCGAAACAGCCAACGGAAGCGCACACAGGCGCAGACGGGACGCGATGTTCATGCTCGTTCTCCTTGCTGGCAGGGCGGCGCGCACGCCGCCCCACCGTGTGACTTACTGCTTCGGGGTGATGCGGGTGATGCGGTCACCCTTCGGGTCCTCAGCGCCGCGCGACTTGTTCACCGCGAACACGTTGCCCTTGCCATCGGCGCGGACGTGGTTCGGCAGCGTGCCGCCATCAAGATTGGCGACCACCTTGCCGTCACCATTCACCACGGTGACCGTGCCAGCGCCACGGTTGCTGACATAGGCCAGGCCGGAGGCATCATCGAAGGCGACGTTCAGCGCACCGGCGCCGACCGGCACGTCATGCAGCACCTTGCCGGCAGCCACGTCGACGATCAGCAGGTTGTCGGTGCCCTGCGAGGCGACGTAAAGGCGGTTGCGTGCCGCATCGAAGGCCACGCCCGAGGCACTGATCGAATTGCCCAGATCGATGACCTTCTCGACCTTGCCGCTGGCCACATCGATCACCGCCGCTTCCGGGGTGCCGATGCTGACGGTGAACAGCTTGCCGCCCTTCTCGTCCAGCACCAGGCTCATCGGGGTGAACGTGCCGTCGTCCACGCCGGATTCCAGCGTCACTGCCGGCAGCTCCTTGAAGGTCCTGGCGTCGAACACCGACAGGTGGTCCTCGCCCGTGGCCGAGGCGAACACCTTGCCGCGGGTGCCATCGACCACCACGTCGCGCGCGTGCGGCACAGTGTCGGCCGGGAACTGGTGGACCAGCGACAGGTCCTTCTGCCGGTAGACCGCGATCGAGTTCTGGCGGGTGTTGGTCACCCAGACATTGCCGTTGGTGTCATCCACGCCCACGCCGTAGACCGCATAGACCGCGCCATTGGTGCTGCCCGGTACCTGCGCCGGGGTGATCGCCTTGGTCACCTTCAGCGACGTCGGGTCCAGCTTCAGCAGCTGTGACTGGGTCACCGGCGGGCGACCCACCGCCGAGGTCACGAACACTGCGTTGCTGGCGGCACTGTAGGCGGACTGGTACAGGCCCGGCACCAGCTTGCTGGACCGGGTGGCGAACTGCGCCTGGCCGGACAGCGGCAACTGCGGCGACACGCGCAGCTTCAGCACCGTGGCCGCAGCCGGCTGGCTGGCGCGCACCACCACCGGGTGGGTGCCCGGCACCGCGTCGGCCGGAATGCTCAGCTGGGTCTTGAAGTTGCCATCGGCATCGACCACCACCGGCTGTGCGTTGAGCACGCTGTCGCCACGCAGCAGGCTGACCTTCTGGCCCGGCACGAAACCACGGCCGACCACGTCGGCGGTGCTGCCGGGAACCACGTTCTCACCGCGTGAGACGACCTCACCCTTGAAGGTGGCGTTGGCCGGCTGGTCGAACACCGGCTGCGCGGTGGCGGTCACTGTCAGCAGCACGCCGGCAGCGAGAGAGGTAAGACGGAGAGACGGACGGAACGACATGGCAGGCTCCTTGCACACGTAGGCCGCGCCACGTGGCGCGGGGGTCATCGGTTGCCTGGGCCGCTGCACGTCGGCAGCCTCGCCTGGGTAGTGGGGTCGCACGGCAGCGCGTGCGAAGGGATTCATTCGGCGGCGTTGTCACCGCCATTGGGCGCGCCATCGCCGGCGCTGCGATCGGTCACGCCGTACAGCTCATGCAGCGCCGCATGGAAGGACGCCGGCAGCATCGGGCCGTGGCCAAGGCCGGGGAACTCGCGGTACTGCACGCTCAGGCCCGGCACCTTGCCCAAGCGCTCGGACAGCTGCATCGCCGCATCCGGGGTGGCGCCACCGATGCGGCGCAGGTGCGCGACCACGCGCGGATTGTTCATGTCGCGCTTGCCGCGATCACCGACACGCTCGGCACCGCCCAGCATCAGCCAGAGCCTTGCCGGTTGGCCGTGCACGTTCTGCACGAACTGTTGTTCCGGATCCCCCAGCGCCGCACCCTGGCTCCACCACAGCGACGGGCTGGCGGCCAGATAGGACTGGAAGGCGGCCGGACGCGTGTACAGCGCATTGAGCACGAACAATCCACCCAGCGAGTGGCCCCACAGCGCTTGCTGCTGCGTATCGATGCGTGCGCGACGCTCGACTTCCGGCTTGATGCGGCGTTCGATCACATCCAGGAAGGCCGCAGCACCACCGCCGACCGCCTGGGTCGTACCGCTCTCATCGTCGGCACGGTCGATCCATGCGGTGTAGTCGCGGGTGCGCGCCTTGGAATCGATGCGCAGGTCGTTGTCGTAGCCGATCAGCACCAGCACCGGCGGCGCCTTGCGCGCGGCCAGCTCGGCCAGCAACGGCTGATCCAGGACCATCGCGACGGCGTTGCCGTCCAGCGCGTACAGCACCGGAGAGGGCACCTTGCCGGCCTTGGCCGGGATCGCCAGGTTCACCCGCCAACGGCGCTGCTGGTCCGGGCTGTCCACCACGAAATGCTCGAAGCGATAGCTGGCCGCCGGCTCGTCGAGCACGGTGCGGCCGATCTTCTGCAGCGGGTTGCGCTGCTGTGCATGGGCATATGGGGTGACCAGGAGCAGACCCATCATCAAGGCGGCCAAGCCGCGGGCCAGCGGACCACGGCGCGAAGGCGGAACAAAGTGCTTCATCAGCGGCGGCAGAAGCGGCCCAGGGCCGCCGGTTCACAAGGGACCGCAGTCTACCTTAAACGCGAATGATTATCACATCGATCAAACGTCACGCTGTGTATCACGCGCGCGCATGCCCGGGTTGCGCAAGGGGCAGCAATTCCCCTATTTTGCCGCCCATCGGGGCATTGGATCGCCCCGCTTCCAGCGCAGCCATGGATGGCGGGCACTTGCCGCCATCCGGGTCGCGTTCATCTGCACACAACCGGCATGGGATTGGATCCCATGATTGTGAGACTCCCTTGAAGCACACCACCCTGATCGCCCTCTCCCTCGGCCTGCTTGCGCCGCTGGCCGCCCATGCCGCACAGGACCTGCCAACGCTCTACCAGGCCTTTGAAGAAGCCGGCAATTCGTCACTGGGCATGGACCAACTCAACCAGACGGTGACATTCACTGCCGTAGCCCTGAGCGTTTCCAGCAACCTGGCGGGCGAGCCGCTGATCGAGGCCGGCGACGACCAGGGCAATGTCCTGGCCCGACTGACCAGCGACGACGAACAGCAGGCGGCCAAGCTGGGCGCACTGGAAGAAGGCGCGACGTTCACCGCCAGCTGCACGCTGCAGTTCAGTTCCGGCACGGACTACCTGTCCTTCGGCGACTGCACCATCAAGTAAAGACGAAGCCGGCGAAATGCCGGCTTCTTTTCTTTGCCTCTTGTGGAGTCGAGCCATGCTCGACTCGCGAAATGTCACGGCCCCGAAGGCACCGGACCATAAGCATTTTCCTGCGGCGTGCCCGGCAGCAGCGCGAATACGAAGATCACCAGGCCGCCGAACGGAACGAAGGCCAGCAGGTACATCCAGCCCGACTGGTTGCAGTCGTGCAGGCGGCGCACGGTGACGGCGATGACCGGCACGAACGTGGCCAGCCAGAACACGACAAACAGGATGATCGACGCGATGCCCAGGACGTCGGACTGCATCACCAGCCCGGCAACGAGCGGCACCATCAGGACGGCGGAGACGATCAGCATGAACAGCTGGAACATCCAGTACTCACGACGGTTGGCACGCCCCTCGAACTGGGCGTAGCGCTGCAACGGCAGAATCATTTCCTGCACGGCATCAATCCTTGAAAAAGTGGCCGCGCAGTGTGCCAAAGACCGGCGCCGGGAACAATGTGGAGCCGAGCCATGCTCGGCTGCCATTGGCCCTGTAGAGCCGAGCCCATGCTCGGCTGCCATTGGCCCTGTAGAGCCGAGCCCATGCTCGGCTGCCGTTGCCGCAGGCGCTGCTGGCCCGGTCCAGAGCGGAGTCGAGCGCGGCTCGACGCTACATAAGCCGGGTCAGCGACCCTTTGCCGCCCTCGCCGCTTCGCGCTCGGCACGCAGCCGGTCCAGCTTTTCCTTCAGCTTGATTTCCAGGCCACGCGGCACCGGGTTGTAGTACACCCGTTCGCCCATCGCATCCGGGAAACCCGTCTGGTCCAGCGCGATGCCACCCTCGGCGTCATGGTCGTACTGGTACTCGGCGCCGTAGCCGAGCTCCTTCATCAGCTTGGTCGGTGCATTGCGCAGGTGCAGCGGCACTTCTTCGGTACCACTCTCGCGCACGTCGGCCTTGGCCTGGTTGAAGGCGGCATAGCCGGCGTTCGACTTGGCGGTGCTGGCCAGGTAAAGCACCAGCTGGGCGAACGCCAGCTCGCCTTCCGGGCTGCCCAGCCGCTCGTAGATGTCCCAGGCTTCCAGCGCCATGCTCTGCGCGCGCGGATCGGCCAGGCCGATATCCTCGATGGCCATGCGGGTCAGCCGGCGCGCCAGGTAGGACGGGTCGCAGCCACCATCGAGCATGCGGGTCAGCCAGTACAGCGCGGCATCCGGGTTGGAGCTGCGTACCGACTTGTGCAGCGCCGAGATCTGGTCGTAGAACTGCTCGCCGCCCTTGTCGAAGCGACGGGTGCGATCGGCCAGCACCTGGGTCAGGGTCTGCGGCGTGATGCGCCCTCCCTCCCCGCCCGCCAGTTCCGCGGCGATTTCCAACAGGGTCAGCGCACGGCGCACATCACCATCGGCAGCGGTGGCGATTTCCAGAAGCAGTTCGGGGGCGACCTCGATACCCTCTTCGCCCAGGCCGCGCTCGCGATCACCCAGCGCACGTTCCAGCGCCTCGACGATGTCGGTGGGCGAAACGCCTTCCAGGACATGCACGCGGCAACGCGACAGCAATGCGGAATTCAACTCGAACGACGGATTCTCGGTGGTGGCACCGACGAACAGGATCGTGCCGCGCTCGATGTGCGGCAGGAAGGCGTCCTGCTGCGCCTTGTTGAAGCGATGCACCTCATCCACGAACAGCACGGTGCGCCGGCCCTCCGCGAAGCGTTGCGCGGCCTCGGCCAGCACCTGGCGCACCTCCGGCAGCCCGGACAGCACGGCAGAGATGGCACGGAATTCCGCATCGGCGTACTCGGCCAGCAGCAGCGCCAGCGTGGTCTTGCCGCAGCCCGGCGGCCCCCACAGGATCATTGAATGCACGCGACCGGATTCAACCGCGCGACGCAGCGCGCTGTCCGGCGCCAGCAGGCGCTTCTGCCCAACCATTTCGTCGAGAGTGCGCGGCCGCATGCGCTCGGCCAGCGGGCGCAGGTGTTCCCGATCGACGCTCAGCAGATCGGGACCAGGGAAGGAAGTTGAACGATGTCTTGCCACCCGGTCATTGTACCGCGGCGCCCAACGGTAGCGCCGGGCCGTGCCCGGCGGCGGGACGCGATGTCTGGTAGTGCCGGCCGCTGGCCGGCATATCCCAAGCGTGCCAACCAACGGTTGACACCCACCAAGGCGGTCCCGGTTGAAACCCACCAGAGCAGAAAGCGCCGGGCCATGCCGGCGATCAGGCCGCACGGGTGGTAGTGCCGGCCGCTGGCCGGCAGATCAAGAGCGTGTCAACCAAGGTTGACACCCACCATGACGGTGCCGGTTGACACCCGCCAGAGCAGACAGCACCGAACCCTGCCCGGCAGATCAGGCCACAGGATCGGTAGTGCCGGCCGCTGGCCGGCAGATCAAAGGCATGTCAACCAAGGTTGACACCCACCAAGGCGCCTCCGCCCACAGGTCAATTACCGATGACGTCGGTGCCCTTCGGCGGGGTGAAGCTGAAGGTACCGGCGGCAAAGCCCGGGTTGCGCTTCCAGCCGCTGAAGCTGATCACGGTGCGCTGGCCAACCGCATCGGTGATTTCCATCTTGGCCAGGCCCTGGGCATTGAAGCCCAGCGCGGCGTACTGGAAGCTGGCTTCGGTCTCGCGCTTCGGCGACAGCGACAGCCACTGCAGGCCGTCGCGCTGCGCAGCCTCTTCACTGACGTCGTACTGCTGTTCCAGCAGCGCTGGGTTGATCAGCGCGGTCAGCGGGCTGTTCTGCTCTTCCTTGCCCTGCTCGCGCACGGTGGCCTGTTCCAGGTCCGGCTCATACATCCAGACCTTCTTGCCGTCGGCCACGATCAACTGCTCGTGCGGGCGCACGTATTCCCAGCGGAACAGGCGCGGCGCCGACAGGGCCACGCGGCCACTGGTCGATTCCTTCACCTTGCCGCGGCTGTCGAACACCTGCTGGCTGAACTGGCCATCCAGGCCCTTCAGGCCACTGGTGAAGGTCTTCAGGTCATCGCGGGCGCCTGCCCAGGCGCTGCCGGCGGCGGCGCAGGCCACGGCCAGGGTGGTGGTGGCAAGGAAACGACGGAAGCGGAAGTTCATGCGGGAATCCTGTGGGCGCGGGCGCCAGGAAAGGTGGTTGCCAGTGTGCCCGGGGAAAGATGAATGGGCGATCAGGGCGACATTATGCCGCCCTGAACGTCCATCGGCGATTCAGCCGCCCGAGCCCGGCAGCTTGCCGTACAGCACCTGGCCACGGAAGCCACGCCGCACTTCGCGATACAACGCGCGGAACGCGGTGTAGTCCTGCGGCTGGCACAGCGCCTCCGGGCCACGCACCGCGTTCTGCTGCAAGCGATGGCGCACGATCACGTCCTGCCCCTCGCGGCTCCAGTCCACGCGGTACTCGCCAGCGGCGTTGGTGAAACGCTGGTTGGCCGGGATGGCGATGATCGGCGCATTGGCCGGGAACTGCAGGCGATAGGTTTCCTCGCGCAGGCTGGCATTGCAGTAGAACGGCGTCTCGTTGGCCGGCGCAGAAGCGGTGGCGTACAGGCCACGCACCGACTCGCCGCCCGGCGGATCCGGCACGGCCATGCCGCCGGCCACGCTGAAGTCGGCGTAGTCCTCGGCCTGGAAGGCCATGCGATAGCCGAACGGCCGGGTCAGGTCGACCGGCACGCCCTGGATCTGCAGCTGCCCTCGCCCGTCGAAAC
This sequence comes from Stenotrophomonas sp. PAMC25021, assembly GCF_004795795.1. NCBI lineage: Bacteria > Pseudomonadati > Pseudomonadota > Gammaproteobacteria > Lysobacterales > Lysobacteraceae > Stenotrophomonas > Stenotrophomonas sp. PAMC25021. The sequence continues at coordinate 4,567,401 of NZ_CP039255.1, forward strand.
CGGACGCGGCCATGATCTGCTCCTCGGCGCGCGCACGGTTCTGCGCGTTGAGCTGGGAGAACTGGGCGCGCATGCCGATCTCGGCGTTCTCGCCCAGCTTCGGAATGGTCTCGCCGCGCAGGTTGCCGTTGGCGTCGAAGGTGAAACGCACTTCCATCGAGGTGGCGTTGCGCTCCGGCGTGTTGGCCGGGGTGCGCGCCAACGAGGCGTCGCGGGTACGCATCACCGGTGCGCCGAGGTCGCCTTCCGGCAGCTGCCCGAAGCGCGCCCACGCGGTGGTCGAATCCAGATACAGATCGAACTCGGGGATGTAGGTGATGGCGTGGTTGAAGCGGCCCAGCACCGGAATCTTCGGCAGCGTGGGGCCGCCGCCGGCACCGATCAGCACCGGCGAGCTGGCGATGCCCTTGGCCGCCAGCAGCGCCTCCAGGATCGTCACATGGTCCTTGCAGTCACCGTAGTGGTTGTCGAGGATGCTCTGCGCGCTGTTCGGCTCCAGGCCGCCATTGCCCAGGTACACCGCCACATAGCGGATGTTCTGCGCCACCCAGCGGTAAAGCGCATCGGCCTGCTCGCGCCGGTCGCTGATGCCAGCGGTGATCTCATCAGCCAGCGCCTGCAGCGCCGGGGTCACGTCGGCCGCCGGGCCGGCCTTGAGCTGGTAGGCGCGTCCCATCTGCGACCAGTCACGATAGGTGCTGGCCATGATGTTCGGGCCGAACTCCCAGCCCGCCGCCGACCAGTTCTGTGCCGGCATGGCTTCGCGCCGCTGGTAGCGCCAGCGCCACTGTGCCTGGCCGTTCTTCACCGTCGGGCGATCGCTGCCCTGCACGCCGCGGCTGTCGACGAACATCGGCAGGTTGGCCGGCGCAGTCAGGGTGACCTCGGCGTCTTCGTACTCGGTGAAGACGTTGAAGGTCTCCCACAGGCCGAAATAGCCCGGGAAGTACGGCGTGGCCTGGGTGCGGCGCACCTGGTAGTACAGGCGCGTGCCCGGGGCCAGGTTCGGGAACACGATCACCCGCACCTTGCGGTCGGCATACATCGCCGCCGAGGCGCTGGAGTAGCTCTCCTGGGTGTAGATGCGATCGGCCGGCACGTCGCGGCGCTGGCCGTCGGCGGTGATGGTGTAGGCGCCAAGCACCTCCAGGGTTTCCATCTTCTCGCTGTAGCTCAGCCGCACCTGGCTGAACTGCTCGACCGAGGCCTTGGTCTTGAGCAGGACTTCGTAGGTTTCGGTCTGCACATTGCCCGCATCCGGCCGCACCTGGTAGTCGGCGCGGTAACGGACAATGCTGAAATTATTGCTGGCTTCCGTATCGCCGCTGGTGGAAGGCGGCGCCGTGGCGGGCGCGGAGGTGGCGGATTCTGCCAGTGCCGGGCCGGCAGCCAGGAAGGCTGCCAGCGCCAGCGCCAGCGCGCTTGGTACGGGGTGAAGCATGCGTCGGTTCCTTGGACGTCGTGGGGGATACGTCGGGCCTTACTTCGGCGGCGGCGGTGCCAGCACCGTGCGGTCGCCGTTGTGCTCGGGCGGGCTGACCACGCCGGCCGCTTCCATGGCCTCGATCAGTCGCGCTGCACGGTTGTAGCCGATCTTCAGCCGGCGCTGCACGCCGGAAATCGAGGCGCGGCGGGTCTCGGTGACCACCCGCAGCGCTTCGTCATACAGCGGGTCGGACTCGTCGCCGGCCGCACTGGTCTCGGGCAGGCCGGTGGCACCGACGACCACGCCGTCGCCCATCGTCTGCACCTCGTCCAGCACCCCGTCGATATAGTCGGCCGGGCCCATCGCCTTGAGGTGCTCGACCACGCGGTGCACTTCGTCATCGGACACGAACGCACCATGCACGCGCTCGGGCAGCGCGGTGCCCGGCGGCAGGTACAGCATGTCGCCGTGGCCCAGCAGGGTCTCCGCGCCGGACTGGTCGAGGATGGTGCGCGAGTCGATCTTGGAGCTGACCTGGAACGCGATACGGGTCGGGATGTTGGCCTTGATCAGGCCGGTGATCACGTCCACCGACGGGCGCTGCGTGGCCAGGATCAGGTGGATGCCGGCCGCACGCGCCTTCTGTGCCAGGCGCGCGATCAGCTCTTCCACCTTCTTGCCGACGATCATCATCATGTCGGCGAATTCGTCGATGAAGATGACGATGAACGGCAGCGTCTCCAATGGACGCGGCGCCTCGCCCAGCTCCGGGTTCGGCTTGAACAGCGGGTCCATCAGCGGCTGGCCGGCATCCTGCGCTTCCTTCACCTTCTTGTTGAAGCCGGCCAGGTTGCGCACGCCCACCGCGCTCATCAGCTTGTAGCGGCGCTCCATCTCGGCCACGCACCAGCGCAGGCCGTTGGCGGCCTCCTTCATGTCGGTGACCACCGGTGCCAGCAGGTGCGGAATGCCCTGGTAGACGCTCAGTTCGAGCATCTTCGGGTCGATCATCAGCATCCGCAGGTCTTTCGGCGAGGCCTTGAACAGCAGGCTCAGCACCATCGCGTTGACCGCCACCGACTTGCCCGAACCGGTGGTACCGGCCACCAGCAGGTGCGGCATGCGCGCCAGATCGGCCACGGTCGAGCGCCCGGCAATGTCCTTGCCCAGCGCCAGGGTCAGCACGCTGGCCGACTTGTCGTATTCCTTCGAGCGCAACAGCTCGGACAGGTAGATCATCTCGCGGGTGACGTTGGGAATTTCCAGGCCGATCACCGACTTGCCCGGAATCACGTCGACCACGCGCACCGACTTCACCGACAGGCCGCGCGCGATGTCCTTGTCCAGCGAACTGATCTGGCTGACCTTGATGCCCGGCGCGGGCTCGATCTCGAAGCGGGTGATGACCGGCCCGGGGTTGGCGCCGACCACCTGGGCGTCGATGCGGAAATCCTTCAGCTTGAACTCGATCTGCCGTGACAGCGCGTCCAGGGTTTCCTTGTCGTAGCCCACCGGCTGCGGCTTGGGGTCGTCCAGCAGGGCCAGCGGCGGCAGGTCCGAGCCGTCGCCGTTGACGCCACGGAACATCGGGATCTGCGTGTCGCGCTTGGCCCGGTCACTCTTCTCGATCACCGGTTCCGGGCGCGGCTCGATCTTCACCGGCTCGCGCTTGGCGCGGACCTCGGCATCGGCCTTGCGCACTTCCTGGCGCTCCTCGCGCATCACCCGGGTCTGCTGCCACTCGGTGACTTCTTCCTTCTTGCGCGCCAGCAACGGTGCCAGCGACATCACGCCACGGCCGATCTTTTCCATCACCGTGAACCAGGACAGCCCGGTGGCCAGGGTAATCGAGGCCAGCAGCAGCACCAGCACGAACAGGTTCGCGCCCAGCGCACCGAAGCCCACCGTGAGCGAATTGCCAACCAGCTTGCCGAGAATGCCGCCGGCGCTGGAGACATCGCCACTGAACAGGCGTACATGCAGGAAGCCGGTGCCAGCAATCAGGAAACCGACCAGGCCGACCAGGCGCAGCGCCGGGTCCAGGTCGTTCTCGCCCTTGCTCTCGCGCTTGAGGCCGAACATGGCAATCCACGACAGCGCACCGAGCACCACCGGCAGCAGGAAGGCGATGTAGCCGAACAACTGCAGCAGCACGTCGGCGATCCAGGCGCCCGCGCGACCACCGAGGTTGTGCACCGGCGCGACCACGCTGCCGGTATGCGACCAGCCCGGATCCGTCGCTGAATAGGTGAAAAGACTCGCCGCCAGATAGAGCAGGGCCGGCGCGATCGCGATCAGGCCCAGGTCGCGCCAGAGGCGCTGGCGGCGTGGATTGTCGGTCGTCGCCGCCGCGGCCGTGCGACGTGACGCCTTGCTGTCGTCCGACTTGGAGCGTTCAGGGACCTGCTTCGCCACCTTAGACCATACCTTTGGAATGCGCTGTTAGTGATTGATAATAAATGAGACGGCGTCAGTTTTCAGTTATGCGACTTCTGACCGGGCCCGGACAGGGCCGAAACCACCGCTGGATGACGGCGTTCTGTTCATCGGCTTGAATCGCCCTGCCCCAGCCGCCACTCTATGACCAGCCACGGATGCTGCGCAAACATCGCCAGCGCCTTGTCCCATCTACCTTTTCGCGAGTCTACATGAGCACCAGCCTGCCCTCCCGCCACCAGCGCCTCGTCATCCTCGGTTCCGGACCGGCCGGCTGGACCGCCGCCGTCTACGCCGCCCGTGCCAACCTGAAGCCGGTCGTCATCACCGGCCTGCAGCAGGGCGGCCAGCTGATGACCACCACCGAGGTGGACAACTGGCCGGGTGACGCCCACGGCCTGATGGGCCCGGACCTGATGGCGCGCATGCAGGCCCACGCCGAGCGCTTCGAGACCGAGGTCATCTTCGACCACATCCACACCGCCGACCTGTCGCAGCGCCCGTTCAAGCTGATCGGCGACAGCCACGAGTACACCTGCGACGCGCTGATCATCGCCACCGGCGCCACCGCCAAGTACCTGGGCATCCCGACCGAAGACGAGTTCAAGGGCCGCGGCGTGTCCGCCTGTGCCACCTGTGACGGCTTCTTCTACCGCGACCAGGACGTGGTCGTGGTCGGCGGCGGCAACACCGCGGTGGAAGAGGCCCTGTACCTGTCCAACATCGCCCGCAAGGTCTACCTGGTCCACCGCCGCGACACCCTGAAGGCGGAGAAGATCATGCAGGACAAGCTGTTCAGGAAGGTGGCCGAAGGCAAGATCGAGACCGTCTGGCACCACCAGGTGGAGGAAGTGCTGGGCAACGACGCCGGCGTGACCGGCGTGCGCGTGAAGTCCACCCTGGACGGCGGCACCCGCGACATCGATGCCCACGGCTTCTTCGTGGCCATCGGCCACCACCCGAACACCACCCTGTTCGACGGCCAGCTGGCGATGAACAACGGCTACCTGGAAATCCGTTCGGGCCTGGGCGGCAACGCTACCCAGACCTCGGTGGAAGGCGTGTTCGCCGCCGGCGACGTGGCCGACCAGCACTACCGCCAGGCGATCACCTCGGCCGGCTTCGGCTGCATGGCCGCTCTGGACGCCGAGCGCTATCTGGACGCGCAGGGCAAGGCCAGCTGAAGCGCTGATTATGCTCTGTAGAGTCGAGCCATGCTCGACTCAGGAGAAAGGCCGACGCGAAAGCGTCGGCCTTTCTCGTTACATCCCTGCGGCAGCCGTATTCTCAGGCAAGCCATTTCGATCAGGGCCGGCCGCATCGGGAACACAACGAACGGTGTGAGGCACGGGCTGCGACTTGACCCCATCCGCATCCAACACATGCGTCTCCCAGCCGAGCGTCCCCACGCTGTCGCGACCGCAGCTGAGTTGCATCCTGCTGGGCTGGTCAGGCGAATCGATGACCACCGTCCGTCCGCTGCAGCTCCACCCTGATGGGCACAGCGTATTGCGGGTGATCAGGCTGATCGGGAATTGCGGATGGCCCGCAAACGCCACGTCCACCTCGCGCGAGTCGCCGGATGGAACGTCGACATCTGCGATCGGCTGCCCGGACAGCGGCTCACACGACTTTCCCGTTGCCCACAGGCGATAGCCCTTCTCCACCCCTTTCATCGACGCCGAGCGGAAGACGGGGTCCTGCAAGGCGGCCACATCGTCAGGATTGGAGTGGTAGGCGGTTTCGATGATCACCGAGGGCATCTTCCCGATGCGGTTCTCGCCGTGCCTGGCCGAGGTCGAACTCTCGCGAATCGGGAAATCCCGATAGCCCGGTTGCGCTCGGATGATTTCACGCATCCCACAGAGAATGCTATCCGCCAGCGCCTTGTCCTGCGGTTTGTCCTGATGATAGTAGACCTCGGTTCCACGCAGACTGGCTGAATCGCTGCCATTGGTGTGCAGGCTCAGCATCACATCCACACCCAGATGGTTTGCGTAGTTGGGGCGAGCCCGTATGTCCTCTTCCTTTTCGCGAGCAGACTCTGGGCTGTTCGGAAACTCATTCCACATGTCGGTGCGTTCGGGGAAAAGCGCCTTGAGGTGGTAGCGGGATGACATGTGCTCCCATGGCTTCCCGGACTCCGGATGGAGTTCCGTGGAGCGGCTGCGTGCCCGGCGCACCGTCAAACCGCTACGTTGTTCGATCAATCCTTGCAGTTCGTCACCAAACAGTGGACTCAGCGTGTCTTCCTGAATGCCGAGAGGCGCTGGGCGCTGAAACTTCCATTCTCTGCTGGGATGCAAGCTGATGTAGCCATGGCTTGCTGACACCAAAGCTGATGTATGCGTCGACTTCTCGTTCGTCTTCGGCGGAACGGCCAGATCCTCGGGGTAGTATTCCTCAAGGGTTTTTCCGTCAAACAGGAAGTCAATATCATTCACATCCAGTCCCGACTTCTCGGCGTAGTACCTCAACGTAGACGCCATCGGAATCAGGAAGAGCTCGTCATAACCGCGATCCGGGCCGGGAAGGTATCCAGGCCCAAAGCTGATCACCATCGATCTTGCCTTCACATCCAGACGGATGCTGACGCTGATTTGTCGCAGTTCACCCCTCTCCTGCAAATGACGCGTCAGCTGGTTCGAAGCTTCACGCTCCAACAGCGCAACCGCCTCCGCGTGAGCACCTGCATCCTCAAGCACTTTCGCCGGCTGATCTCCAGAAGCCAACACGGGCGGCACAAAGATCAGGCCGCACGCGACCGCGGCAGTTGCAAGCTTCAATCCCTTCATTGTTGATTCCTCCATGTGGTGGGACACACGCCGCTCATGCGGCGTCCCGCCACCCTGCCCAGCCGCGCGACGGCGATTCCGCAACACAGCGCACACGGATGGAGAATTCAAATTTTCCTCACCTCCAACCGAAACAAACCAACCCAGCTCCGCCAACACCGTTCGCGATCCACCTGGCCTATCCTTGCCAACCATGCCCTCCACCCGCTTCCTCCACTCCCTTCAGTCCATTCCCGCCACCGACTGGGATGCCCTGCACGACGGCCAGAATCCGTTTATCAGCCACGCCTTCCTCTCAGGCCTGGAAGAGCACGGCTGCCTGCGCGAGGACTGGGGCTGGCAACCCCGGCACTTCACGCTGTGGGAGGGCGAGCGCCTGATCGGCGCAATTCCGGGCTACCTGAAGACCAACTCCCACGGCGAATTCGTGTTCGATCACGCCTGGGCCAATGCCTATGCCCGCCATGGCCGCGACTACTACCCGAAGTGGCTGGGCGCGGTGCCGTACTCGCCGGTCACCGGGCCGCGCCTGCTGGCCCGTCACGATTCAGAGCGCACTACGCTGCTGTCGGCGTTGCGCGATGCACTGCCGGCACTGGAGGTGTCATCGGCCCATATCAACTTCCACACCGCAGCGGACGAAGCGCTGTTCGGCGATGACTGGCTGCTGCGCGAGGACGTGCAGTTCCAGTGGCAGAACCCGGGTGACTGGGCGACATTCGACCAGCTCCTCGGCGCGATGAACCACAAGCACCGCAAGAACATCCGCCAGGAACGGGCCAAGGTCACCCGCCAGGGCATCAGCTTCCGCGTGGTGCACGGCGACGAGGCCAGTCGCGCCGACCTGCAGGCGATGTACCGCTTCTACCTGCAGACCTTCCTGGAATACGGCAATGCCCCGGCGCTGACCGAGCCCTTCCTGCGCCATCTGGCCATTTCATTGGGACGCGGGCTGGTGCTGTTCCTGGCCGAGCAGGAAGGCCAGCCGATTGCCGGCGCGCTGTGCCTGCGCGGCGGTGACACGCTGTACGGCCGCTACTGGGGCGGCGCCACCCTGCCCGGCCTGCACTTCGAAGCCTGTTACTACCAGGGCATCGAGTACTGCCTGCGCGAAGGCCTGAGCCGTTTCGAACCCGGCGCACAGGGCGAGCACAAGCTGGCGCGCGGCTTCCTGCCTACACTGGTGCGCAGCCGGCACTGGGTAGCCGATCCGGAGTTCGCCGAGGCGTTGCAGGACTGGTGCCGGCAGGAACGGCGCGATGTGCGGCGCTACCAGCAGGAGCTGCAGGGGCATGGGCCGTTCCGCGTAGAGCCGTAGCGGGAAGGCGTGCCAACCAAGGTTGGCACCCACCAGTGCATTGGGCGGGGACAACGTTGGCGTCTGCCAGAGCAATGGCGCGCGCCAGGCTCAGGTGCACTGCCAGAAGTGTCCGCTCACCCGGCACGTCGCGCACCAGAACGTATAGAGCATGCCGCCGTTGCCCCACAGCAGGGTGCCCTCACCCGTGGTCGGCAGCGTCGAATCGAGCTGCATCACGAAGGGCATCTCCTCGCCACAGTCGATGCATGCCGGATACCAGGCGCTCTGCACCCAGCTGGGCGCGCCGCCCACACGCGACAGGTTCTGCCGATGGTTGGACTGGCCCCAGTCCTGTTGCTGCCAGCGCGCACCGTCCATGGCGGCCAGACCCACCTCGGCCTGCATCAGATCACCGCTGTCGGTCGGCGTGGCCGGCACCTCCAGACGCTGGCTGGGGTGGCAGCTGGGCAGGCCGGCAGCATCGTGGCGATAGAAACGCACAGGCGGATCTTCCCAACCGCAGCAGTCCAGGCACAGGCCCAGCGTGATCTCACCCGCCGCGCCCGGCTGCAGCGCGGCAGCATCGGTTCGCAGCAGGCGCTGCAGCGGCGCATGGCAGCTGCCACACAGCGCTTCCAGCGGTCCGCCCATGTGGCCGGCGTGCTGCACCTGTCCGCCATTCCAGGTCGGGTGCAGGTGCCAGATGCGCTTGCGCCAGCTTGGCTCGTCGGCCAACTGCGCGCGGTGCTGCTCACGGCCGAAGCGGATGTGCAGCGGCTTCTCGCCGTGCAGGCGACGCGGCCGCGGACCGTTGGCCACGCCAGCCCAGTGCGCCCAGATGTCGGCATCCAGCTGGCCCCAGTCGACGAGGTAGCCCCGGGCAACGGCATAGGTTTCGGGCTGAGCAGCGAGCAGCAGCACCCTCGCGCGCACCATCTCCCGATCGTCCCCGGCCTCGGCCAGCAACTGCGCCCAGTGCGCGGCAATCGCGCCGGGCAAGCCCCGCCAGACCTGCGAGGCCAACTGCACCTCATCCTCATGGGCCACCACCAGCAACGCCTCCCAATCGTCTTGCAGCACCTGCGGCGCCTGGTAGCTGGCGAACTCCATCACGCTGGCCAGCAGTTCACCTCGCTCGCCCTCGCGATAGCGGCGCCAGGCCTCGGCCGCGACTGCGGGCACCGCCTCGTCCGGCAGCAGGTCCAGCGCCATATCGAGGAAGGCCGAGCCCGGCGAGCGACGCGCCATGGCCTGCAGCATCAACTCACCCAGCTGGTGCGGATGCTCGGTGGCCAGCGACAGCAGCATGCCCTGGCTGTCGTTGCGCGTGCGCGGGGTGTCATGCAGGTCGAGGATGGCTGAGATCGGGTCGCTCATTCGCAGGCTCCTTGCCGGTGAAGCGTGATGGTGCCAGACATCATCCATCACCACGGCGAATACAATGGCGGCATGACCCGCCAGCTGCCCTGGCGCCTGGCCGACGCGCCGGACGCCCCCTTCCCGCCGGCCGAGACTGCCCTGCGCCAGCCCGACGGCCTGCTCGCCGTGGGCGGCGACCTGCACCCGGCGCGCCTGCTCAACGCGTATGCGGGCGGCATCTTTCCATGGTTCAGCGAGGGCGAGCCGATCCTGTGGTGGTCGCCCGACCCGCGCATGGTGTTCCGTACCGATGGCGTGCATCTGTCCAGCCGCTTCCGGCGCCAGTTGCGCGGCAGCACATGGGAGGTCACCGCCGACACCGCCTTCAGCCGGGTGATGCGCGCCTGTGCGGCGGCACCGCGGCCCGGCCAGGACGGCACCTGGATCAGCCCCGACATGGTCGAGGCCTACAGCCAGCTGCATGACCTCGGCTTTGCCCACTCCTTCGAGGTCTGGGACCGGCAGACGCTGGTCGGCGGCATCTACGGGGTGGCGATCGGGACGATGTTCTTCGGCGAGAGCATGTTCAGTGGCGCCAGCGGCGGCTCCAAAATCGCCCTGGCCGCGCTGGCATCCACGCTTCACGGCTGGGGCTGGGCGCTGATCGATGCCCAGGTGGAGAATCCGCACTTGCTGCGGATGGGCGCCGAGCACCTGCCGCGCGCGGCGTTCCTGCAGCACGTGCGCCACGCGGTGCGCCATGACGGCCGTGAAGGCCCCTGGACGCAGGCGGTCGGACGCCTGCCGGCACAGCGTTTGGCCGGGGGTTAACACAAACTTTGCAAGCTGGGCCGGTCACGCGTAAAATACTGCGCCTTAGGCCCAGCGTGGCCGTTTTCTGAACCGCACAGGACTACATGTCGAAAGACGATTCCATCGAGTTCGAGGGCACCGTCAGCGAGACGCTGCCGAACACCACTTTCCGCGTTCGCCTGGAAAATGGGCACGAAATCATCGCCCACATTTCCGGCCGCATGCGCAAGAACTACATCCGCATCCTCACCGGTGACCGGGTCAAGGTTGAAATGACCCCGTACGACCTGACCAAGGGTCGTATCACCTACCGCATGAAGTAAGCGGTCGGCGCGTTGCGCCACTTCGACAAGGCCAGCCCTGGTTGCTGGCCTTTTGTCATGCCTGCAATCCGGCCCTGCCGGAGGTCATCGTGACCGAACGCACCGTGGCGTCGGTCAGCCCTGCTTGCGGCAGATTCGCATCTTCATCCGTGGCGGCATCGTGGGACCCGATCCAGTCCGGATCGCCATTCCCCTGCCTCGCCATGAACATGCTCACGTTGACCGCCCTGCTCGTCGCCGTTGCCACGTCCGCCAGCGCATCGCCTGTGCGCGCCGCCGAGCCCCCCTCCACGGCCAGTGACTGCATCCAGCTGGGCAGCGACCAGCAGATCGTGCGCGCCGGCGTTTCGCGGAACATCCTGCTGCGCAATGGCCAGGACCACTATGTGGTGCATTTCCAGAACGACTGCTCCACTGCCGGCTACTCGCGGAAACTGAGCTTCATCACCGAAGGCCAGCAGGGCCTGCTGTGCAGCGCCGGCCGCAGCCAGCTGCGCACCGATGCCGACCACTGCCGGGTGGCGCAGATCGAACCGATCGACGCGGCCACCTTCCAGAAGAAGGCCCGCCAGCGCGGCCGTTGATGGCACACATGACAAGGGCGGCCTAAGCCGCCCTTGTCATTTCAGGTCCGCCGGGCCAGGCCCGGCGTCAGCTCACTCCACCGTGACCGGCAGCAGGCGCTCCGGCTCGGCCTGGGTCTCGACGACCAGCTCGTCGTCGCGGACATCGATGTTCACCTTGCCGCCGTTGACCAGTTTGCCGAACAGCAGCTCGTCGGCCAGAGGACGCTTGATCTTGTCCTGGATCACGCGGGCCATCGGGCGCGCACCCATCAGCGGGTCGAAGCCGTGGTGGGCCAGCCAGTCGCGCGCGGTCGGCGTGGCCGACAGGCTGACGTGCTTGTCCTGCAGCAGCATCTCCAGCTCGATCAGGAACTTGTCGACCACGCGCAGGATGTGCTCGAAGCCCAGCGCCTGGAACTGCACCACCGCATCGAGTCGGTTGCGGAATTCCGGGGTGAAGCTGCGGCGGATGGTCTCCATCGCGTCGGTGGCATGGTCCTGCTTGGTGAAGCCGATCGAGCGCCGCGAGGCCTGCGCCGCGCCGGCATTGGTGGTCATCACCAGCACCACGTTCTTGAAGTTGGCCTCACGCCCGTTGGTATCGGTCAGCACGCCGCGGTCCATCACCTGCAACAGGATGTTGAAGATATCCGGGTGCGCCTTTTCGATTTCGTCCAGCAGCAGCACGCAGTGCGGCGTCTTGACGATCTTTTCGGTCAGCAGGCCGCCCTGGTCGAAGCCGACATAGCCCGGAGGGGCACCGATCAGGCGGCTGATCGAATGCGGCTCCATGTACTCGGACATGTCGAAGCGGACCAGCTCGATGCCCAGCTGCAGCGCCAGCTGCTTGGTCACCTCGGTCTTGCCGACACCGGTCGGGCCGGCGAACAGGAAGTTGCCGATCGGCTTTTCCGGATTGCCCAGGCCCGAGCGGGCCAGCTTGATCGCCGAGGACAGCGTCTCGATGGCCGGGTCCTGACCGAAGATCACCATCTTCAGGTTGCGCTCCAGGTGCTGCAGCACATCCTTGTCGGTGGCACTGACCTGCTTGGTCGGGATGCGCGCCATCTTGGCCACGATCGCCTCCACTTCCTCGACGTCGATCAGCTCCTTGCGCTGGCCTTCCGGCAGCAGCCGCTGGCGGGCACCGGCCTCGTCGATCACGTCGATGGCCTTGTCCGGAAGCAGGCGGTCGCCGATGTGCTTCACCGACAGATCCACCGCCGCCTGCAGCGCTTCGTCCGAATAGGTCACGCCGTGGTGCAGCTCGTACTTGGACTTCAGGCCCTGCAGGATCTCGTAGGTCTCGCCCACGGTCGGCTCGACGATGTCGATCTTCTGGAAGCGGCGGGCCAGCGCCCGGTCCTTCTCGAAGATGCCGCGGTACTCCTGGAAGGTGGTCGAGCCGATGCAGCGCAGCTCGCCGGAGGCCAGCGCCGGCTTGATCAGGTTGGACGCATCCATGGTGCCGCCCGAGGCCGAACCGGCACCGATGATGGTATGGATCTCGTCGATGAACAGCACCGCATTGGGGACCTTCTTCAGTGCGGTCAGCACGCTCTTCAGGCGCTTCTCGAAGTCGCCGCGGTACTTGGTGCCGGCCACCAGCGCGCCCAGGTCGAGCGAGTAGATCACCGCGTCGGCCAGCACGTCGGGCACCGAGCCCTCGACGATGCGGCGGGCCAGGCCCTCGGCAATCGCGGTCTTGCCCACGCCGGCCTCGCCCACGTACAGCGGGTTGTTCTTGCGGCGGCGGCACAGGACCTGGATGGTGCGCTCGATCTCGTCGGCACGGCCGACCAGCGGATCGATGCGGCCGGACCGCGCCTGTTCGTTGAGGTTGCTGGCGAACTCGGTCAGGGCATCACCCTTCGGCTCGCCCTCCCCACCTTCGATGCGGCCTTCGCCCTCGGAGGAGGAGGACGGCTGCTCGCCTTCCTCGCCCAGCTTGGCGATGCCGTGGGACAGGTAATTGACAACGTCCAGCCGGGTCACGTCCTGCTGGTTGAGGTAATAGACGGCATGGGAGTCCTTTTCGCCGAAGATGGCGACCAGCACGTTGGCGCCGGTGACCTCCTTCTTGCCCGAGGACTGCACGTGGTACACGGCCCGCTGCAGCACGCGCTGGAAGCCCAGGGTCGGCTGGGTATCACGGCCGTCATCTTCGGCCAGGCGGGACACGGAAGCCTCGATGGCCTGCTCCAGCTCCTGGCGCAGGCGTTCGGCGTCGGCACCACAGGCCTTCAGTACGGCCTGGGCGGACGGGTTGTCGAGCAGTGCCAACAGCAGGTGTTCGACCGTCATGAATTCATGCCGGGCCTCACGGGCGCGCTTGTAGCACTGGCCGATGGTGTGTTCGAGGTCTTTGCTGAACATGGATTACTCCGGCGGCAGATGGGGACAATATGCGGCCTGACTACGCGATTTCCATCACCCTAGCGGATTGCTGCGTTCAGATGGCGTTAGCAGTGCAGATCGCTTGATCTTCATTCACTCCAAGACAGCCCACCCAGCATGAGCGAACCCTACCTGAGCCGCTGGCGATTGCGGCGTGATGGCGCGGCCATCGAGACGCCCCACGCCCAGCTCTGGCCTGTGCTGACCGCCGACGGCGAACCGGCGATGCTGAAGGTCAGCAGCGAAACCGAGGAGCAGAACAGCCATCGCCTGCTGCGCTGGTGGGACGGCGATGGTGCCGCCCGCCTGCTGGCCCACGAGGGGCCGGCGATCCTGATCGAGCGTGCCGGCGGCGATTCGCTGCGGCAACGTTCGATCGAGGGCGACGATGACGCCTGTACCACGATCCTGTGCCAGGTCCTGCGGCAGCTGCACCGGCCACGGAGCGCGCCACCAGCGGAACTGGTCTGCCTGCGTACATGGTTCGCCGACCTGCTGCAGCCAAGGGCCGCGCTGCCGCCACTGCTGGAACAGTGCAGATCACTGGCGGAGCGGGTGTTGCAGGAAGAACACGAGATCCGGCCGCTGCACGGCGACCTGCACCACGACAACGTGCTGGATTTCGGCGCGCGTGGCTGGCTGGCGATCGACCCGAAGCGGCTGCTGGGCGACCGCGCGTTCGACTACACGACAATGTTCAGCAACCCGGACCTCTGTGGCCCGGGCATCCATGTGGCCACCCGGCCCGAGCGGTTTGCCGCCCGGCTGGAACAGGTCAGCGCGCTGGCTGGGCTGGAACGGGCGCGCCTGCTGCGCTGGATCGCCGCCAGCGCGGCACTGTCGGCCGTGTGGTTCCGGGACGATGGCGACCCCGCCGACATCGACGAAGCGGTGGCGCGGATGGCGCTGGAGGCGTTGGCGGAGGCGTGACCTCCGCGCGTGGTGGGCGCACTCCATCCGGGATCATTGCGCCGGGACGAAAAGCAGCCGAGCATGGGCTCGGCTCTACAGGTTTCTGCCTTGGTAGGTGCCCACCTTGGTGGGCACGCCGTGTTCGGAGTCGATGTACCCGGACGAGGATCGGCAGCCGGTCAGGCCTTTTCCATCGTGCACAGCAGCGGGTGCTGGTTCATCCGCGAATACTCGTTGACCTGGGCAACCTTGGTCTCGGCGACCTCGCGGGTGAACACGCCGCAGACCCCGCGGCCGCGGGTATGGACGTGCAGCATCACCTGCGTGGCCTTGTCCAGGTCCATGCTGAAGAACTGCTGCAGTACATCCACCACGAAATCCATCGGGGTGTAGTCGTCGTTGAGCAGCATCACCTGGTAGAACGGCGGCGGCGCCACTTCCGGGCGCGCGGGCTCCACGGCAACGCCGTGCTCGTGATGGGAATCGGGGGAGGACTCATGGGGCATCCATCCATTATAGAGGTTGCACCGCGCCTGCGTCGGCCCGCCGCAGATTGGACGGCACGCACGCCCAACGTCACAATTGCAGCTTCTTTCAACACTGCTTCACAGGATCTTCATGAAAAGGACCCTTCTGCCCGCCCTGCTGATCACCCTGGCCGCTGCCGGTGCTGCCACCGCCGCGCCCCAGGCCGACAAGTCCGTGGCCCGCCACCTGGACAAGCTGGGTTACACCTACGAGGTCGACGAGGATGGCGACTACCGCATGGTCTTCGACGTCGAGGGTGACCGCACCCAGATGGTCTACGTGCGCTCGGCGGTGGAAGACTTCGGCAGCCACAACATCCGCGAGATCTGGTCGCCGGCCTACAGCGCCAAGACCAAGCAGTTCCCGGTGGCCGTGGCCAACCGCCTGCTGGAAGATTCGCAGGACGCCAAGATGGGCGGCTGGGTAAAGCAGGACACCACTGCCATGTTCGTGGTGAAGATCGACGCCGATGCCACCGCCGACCAGCTCAGCGACGCCATCGATGCGGCCATCCGCACCGCCGACGCGATGGAGCTGGAACTGACCAAGAAGGACGAGTTCTGAGTTGAACGCCACGCCGGACCCGCGCTGGGCACCGCACGCCACCGTTGCCACCGTGGTGATCGACGGCGGCCGCGTGCTGCTGGTCGAGGAGACCATTGACGGCCGCCAGGTGCTGAACCAGCCGGCCGGCCACCTCGAGCCGGGCGAAAGCCTGGCCGAGGCCGCCCTGCGCGAGACCCGCGAGGAAACCGGCTGGACGGTGCAGCTGACCCACTTCATTGGCTGCTACCAGTGGACTGCCGGCGACGGCACGGCCTTCCTGCGCTTCTGCTACGCGGCGCGCCCGGTTTCGCACGATCCGGCGCAGCCGCTGGACACCGGCATCGACCGCGCGCTGTGGCTGACCCCGGCCGAGCTGCAGGCCGCCGGCGAGCGCCAGCGCAGCCCGCTGGTGTGGCAGGTGGTGGCGGATTACCTGGGTGGCCAGCGCCACCCGCTTTCGCTGGTCCGGGAGGTCGCATGAGCACTCCGCGTGTGATGGTGGGCGTCTCCGGCGGCGTCGATTCCTCGGTCGCCGCCTGGCGCCTGGTACAGCAGGGCGAGGCCGTGGCCGGCCTGTTCATGCAGAACTGGGCCGACGATGGCAGCGGTGATTGCCGTGCCGAGGATGACCGTCGCGACGCGGTGGCCGTGTGCGGCCTGCTGGGCATCCCGTTCCACTTCCGGGACTTCTCCAGCGAGTACTGGCAGGGCGTGTTCGAGCACTTCCTGGCCGAGTACGCGGCCGGCCGCACCCCGAACCCGGACGTGCTGTGCAACCGTGAAGTGAAGTTCAAGCATTTCCTGGACGCCGCCCGCGAGCTGGGCGCCGAGCGCATCGCCACCGGCCATTACGCACGGGTGACCCAGCGCGGCCACCAGTGGCTGCTGCTGCGCGGCGCCGATCGATCCAAGGACCAGAGCTACTTCCTGCATCAACTGGGCCAGGAACAGCTGGCAGCCACCCTGTTCCCGATCGGCGACCTGGAAAAGAGCGACCTGCGCCGGATCGCGCGCGACGTCGGCCTGCCGACCCACGCCAAGAAGGACTCCACCGGCATCTGTTTCATCGGCGAGCGCGACTTCCGCGAATTCCTCGGCCGCTACCTGCCGGCCAAGCCCGGCCAGATCCTCGACCCGGCCGACGGCAGCGTGATTGCCGAACACCCGGGCGTGTTCTATTTCACCCTGGGCCAGCGCGAGGGCCTGAACATCGGCGGCGTGCGTGGCCGCCCGGCCGCGCCGTGGTACGTGGTTGGCAAGGATGTGGCCAGCAACGTGCTGTACGTGGACCAGGACCGCGACAGCAAGTGGATGCTGTCCGACCGCCTGCGTTCGGAAACCGCGCACTGGATCGCCGGCTCACCGCCGGCACGGCGCTTCGAATGCACCGCCCAGACCCGCTACCGCCAGCCCGACGAGCCGTGTACGGTCCAGGTGCTGGACGATGGCAGCGTGCTGGTCACCTTTGCGCGCCCGCAGCGTGCCGTTACCCCCGGTCAATCGCTGGTGCTGTATGACGGTGATGTGTGCCTGGGCGGCGCGGTGATCGCCGCCACCGATGCGCCGCTGGAACAACGCCTGCGCACCACCCCCCTCCCCTTTTGAGGTAATCGCTGCATGAGTTTCACTGTCGACGACCGCGTCCTGGCCTTGGCCGGCATTGCCCAGGCCCTGCAGCAGGTGCGCCGCATCGCCGATACCGGCCATTCCGACGCCGCCGCCGTGCGCACCGCCGTGGACAGCGTGTTCCGCGTGGATGCGTCCTCGCCGCAGGCGGTGTTCGGTGACCGTCATGCACTGAAGTCCGGCCTGCGCCTGCTGCACAACTACTTCCGCAGCCAGGGCCAGGACCCGATGCTGCCCAAGCTGGCCCTGTCGGTGCTGCAGCTGGAGCGCCGCTTCGTGCAGGATGGGGCGACCGTGAACAAGGTCGCCTCGGGCATCGAGCGCGCCCAGCGCCAGGCCACCGAACTGGGCGACAGTGGCCACCCGGACGTACTGGCCAACCTCGGCGGCCTGTATGCCGACACCATCAGCCACCTGAAACCGCGGGTGATGGTGCAGGGCAACCCGCACTACCTGGGCCAGGCCGGCGTGGTGGCGGAGATCCGTGCCTTGCTGCTGGCCGCGGTGCGTTCGGCGGTGTTGTGGCGCCAGCTGGGCGGCAGCTACTGGGACTTCCTGTTCAGCCGCAAGGCGATGATCGAGGCCGTGGACCGCCTGCTGGCCTGAGGGTGTGGGGTCAGAGCCCTTTTCCATGGAAAAGGGATCCGACCCCGTTGCGCCTGCCCAAGGGGTCGGATCCCTTTCCGGCACGGAAAGGGCTCTGACCCCGAGGCCGCCAAGGCGCCGGAAAACCGGCGCATTCAGAATGCACTTCGAGGCACATCGACGTTAAAGAGAAAGGGGGTACGGCCGATACATCCTCCGTGCACCTCCCGAGAACGTCCATGTACTCACGCATTTTCATCCGTCTGGCCGCCCCCCTGGCTCTGACCCTGCTGCTCCCCTTCGCCATCGGTTTCGAATGGCCGGCCGCCCTGCGCTGGGCGATCCTGACCACGATGACGCTGAGCTGGCTCGGCTTTGCGTGGTGGACCACCCGCGCCCAGGCACATCGTTCCCCCGAGCACGCCCGTGTCCTGCGCGAACAGGACCAGCTGCTGACCGAGCTGCGCAACTTCGTCGGCAACGAGATCGACGGTTCGCGTGGCGAAGTGGAACGCGCCCGTGACCTGATCCGCCAGGCCGTCTCCAGCCTGGGCGGCAGCTTCGATGCCATGAACCGCAAGTCGCGCCAGCAGAGCCAGGCCCTGTCGCGCATCGTCGACCGCGCCGGTGATGAAGGCAATGCCGGCCTCGACGTTGCCCGTTTCGCCCAGCACGCCAGCCACCGCATGGAACAGCTGGTGGAAGCGCTGGAGCAGGTGAGCGGCCAGAGCAGCACCACCGTGCAGCACATCGACCAGATGGCGCAGCACCTGGATGGCATCTTCGCGCTGCTGGAAGACGTCAAGTCGATCGCCGACCAGACCAACCTTCTGGCGCTGAACGCGGCCATCGAAGCGGCGCGCGCCGGTGAAGCCGGTCGTGGCTTCGCCGTGGTCGCCGACGAAGTGCGCAACCTGTCCGAGCGCTCGACCACCTTCAACGAGCAGATCCGCAAGCTGGCGCACAGCTCCAAGGACGCCATTGCCAAGGTGCGCGAGACGGTCTCGCACATGGCCTCGCGCGATATGGACCGCTCCCGCGAAGCCCGCCAGGAAGCGGCAGCGATGCTCGACAACGTCGCGCAGATCAACGCCTCGCTGGGCGACGGCATGCGCGAAGTGTCCGAGTGCGCCCGTGCGATCGATGGCAGCGTGGCCGAAGCCGTGCGTGCCCTGCAGTTCGAAGACATCGCCACCCAGGCGCTGGGCGGCGTGCACACCCACCTGGACCGCCTGACTGCCATCAACCGCGAAGCGGTGGCCCTGCAGGAACTGCTGCACCGCAATGGCGGCGTGTTCGACGAAGAGATTGCCACCGCGCTGCAGCGCACCGGCAACCGCCTGCGCGAGCTGCGCAGCGAATGGGAACGCCCGCCGCACAAGCCCGTCGCCCAGCAGAGCATGGGCGCCGGCACCGTCGAGCTGTTCTGATCCTGATGTCCGCTGCCCTCGCCGGCAGCCCGCAAGGCCCCGGTTCGTCCGGGGCCTTTGCCTGTAACCTGCCATTGGATGCATCCTGTACGCGCACCATGACCCTGATCCGCGCCCTGCCCGCCCTCACCGACACCGAGCGCCCGCGCAACGCGAGCGTGCGTGAGCAGCTGCAGCGGCTGGAAGACGTGGCCCGCGAGGAACTGCTCGAACTGCAGCAGCTGGCCGATGCGCGCCCCACCCCCTCCCGAGCCGACGATGAACTGCTGGGCCTGGCATGGGACCTGGGCCTGGATGGCGAAGCCCTGAAGTAGATCCACGTCCTGCGTGGATGGGCCGTCCCGCATGGCATGATCCACCGGTCCCGTTCATGGAAGACCGATGGCCATCGCCCTGATCGCAGTGCTCCTGTTCGAAGCCGTCCTTCTGATGGCCTGGGTGGCCGGCTATTTCAGCTGGGGCATCACCCTGTTCAACGAACGCATCGCGGCGTCACCGGCCATGCAGGCCCGGCTCTCGCTGGGCAGCCTGGAACGTGACCTGCCGCAGGACAAGTGGCTGCGGCTGGCCTTCCATGCGCTGCCCGATGGCAGCATGGCGTTCCGCGAGAGCTTCGCACCGAGCTTCGGCCTGCGCTACTTCCCGGTGATGCGTGGACGCATCGTTCTCAACGCGCGACGGCACGAGGTGCGGGTGATCGGCCTGTGCAGCTGGTTCGTGGCAATCCTGTCACTGCTGCTGTTGCCACTGGTGGCGATGCGCCCGATGGTGGCACCGATGCTGCTGGTGCTGCCGCTGTTCCTGGCCAGCTACCTGGTCCAGAAGCGGCGCTATGCGGCCATCGTCGAGGCCCTGCGCATGCAGTTGAAGGCGGAGTTTCCCAGGTAGTTCCACGCCATGCGTGGATGATCGCGAGCGCCAGGGCATCCGTGCCGGCCAACGGTCGGCACCCACCAGGGCTGGGCGCACCAGAGTCAGGCCACACCGCGCCGGCATCCGCCAGCGCAGACCCTCAGCGCACCAGCACCGCTTCGCCGCTGGCGTCGGTGCGCATTGGCGCCGGGCGCTGCTGGCGCAGCCACTGCGCCAGATCACGCGGGCTGAGCGGGCGCGAGTACAGGTAGCCCTGGATCTCGTCGCAGCCCTGGCGGCGCAGCATGTCTTCTTCCTGGTGGGTTTCCACGCCTTCGGCCACCACCTTCATGCCCAGCGCGTGGCCCAGGTGGACGATGGCCTGGGTGACTTCGGCCGTGCCCGAATCATGCAGCATGCCCTGCACGAAACTGCGGTCGATCTTCAGGCGCCCCACCGGGAAGCGATTGAGGTAATTGAGGTTGGAGAAGCCGGTGCCGAAGTCATCCACCGCCAGCGGCACGCCATGCCGTTCCAGCACGTCGAAGCAATGGCGCAGGATGTCGGTATCACGGATCAGCGCCGACTCGGTCAGCTCCAGTTCCAGCCGTTGCGGCGGCCAGCCATGGGCATGGCAGATCTCGATCACGCGCTCGGCGAAGCCGCGATCACGCAGCTGCACCGCCGACACGTTGACCGCGATGCGATCAAAGTGCAGTCCGGCACGGTCCCAGGCGGTCGCCTGGCGGCAGGCCTCGTTCAGCACCCAGTCGCCGATGCGCACGATCTCGCCGCACTTTTCGGCAATGGGAATGAACTCGGCCGGGCTGCAGTAGCCGATGCCGGGGCGGTGCCAGCGCAACAGTGCCTCGATCGCCGGTGGCTCGCCGTGGTGGGCGTGCAGCAGCGGCTGGTAGGCCAGGCTGAACTCGTCGCGCTCGATCGCCCCATGCAGGGCATGCTCGACGTCCAGCCGGCGCTGGATGCGGGCCAGGGCGTCCTGGCTGTAGTACTGGTAGGTGTTGCGCCCGGCTTCCTTGGCCGCATACATCGCGGCGTCGGCCGCGCGCAGCAGTGAGTCGAAATCGGTCTGCGCATCGCCCAGCATCGCGATGCCGACGCTGGCGCCGACTTTCAACGTGGTCTCGCCACGGCGCAGCGGCTCAGCCAGCGAGGCAATCAGCTTGCGGGCGACATGACCGGCATCTTCCGGCTCGGCCAGGTCGCGCAGCACCACGATGAACTCATCGCCACTGAAGCGGCCGAACAGGTCGTTGTTGCGCAGGTTCTGGTGCAGGCGGGTGGCTGCGGCCTTCAGCAGCGCATCGCCGGTGGCGTGGCCGAAGCTGTCGTTGATGGTCTTGAAGCCGTCCAGGTCGATGAACAGCATGGCCAGCGAGGTTCCGCGGTCGCGTGCTTCCTCGATGGCTTCGGCGGTCTGTTCGCCGAGCAGTACGCGATTGGGCAGGCCGGTCAGCAGGTCGTAGTGGGCCAGCAGTTCGATGCGTTCGTTGGCTTCGCGCTCGCGGGTGATGTCACGGAACAGGACAACGAACCGCGGCGGCAGGCCGTCACGGCGGTCCAGTTCGATCAGCACCTGCACCCAGACGCGCAGGCCGGACTGGCGGTAGAAGCACAGGTCCAGCTGCTCGGGCAGGCCGCCGTTGGCGATACGGGCGAGCGCCGCCTCGAACGCGTTGCGCGAGTCCTCCGTGTACAGCGCCAGCGCCTGGTCGAGGGTGATCGGTTCCTTGCGCAGGCCATGGATGCGGTAGCACTCCTCGGTCCATTGCATGCTGCGGGTCTGCACTTCGATCTCGCAGCCGCCGATGCGGCCCAGCGCGGAGACCCGGTTCAGCAGTTCGGTGCGCCAGCGGATCAACGCATCGGTCTGGTGCTGTTCGGTGATGTTCTGTACCTGGCCGAGCAGGCGCTTGGGTTGCCCGTCCATGTCCAGCAGCGGCTGCATCCACAGGCGCAGGTGCTGCGAAGGCTCATGGCCGCGGGTCAGCTCCAGCTCGAGGTTGGCAGCGCGGCCATCGCGCCACAACCGCCGCCATGCCGCGCGCAGCGCGCCGCGGGAGCGTGGATGCAGCTGCTTCAGCCACCGCCGCTGGCCTGGAACGGCGCCCTGCTCCAGGGCCAGCAGCGAACGCAGTTCCGGCGACCACCAGAAATGCCCGCTGTTGGGATCAAACGACCAGCTGCCCATGCTGGCGATGCGCTGGGCCTCGCTCAGGTGCAGCTGCTGTTCCTGCAGCAGCGATTCGAGCTGCTTCTGCTGCTCGATATCGGTATGCGTGCCGACCATGCGCAGGGGCTGGCCATCGGCGGTGCGAGCGACCACGCGGCCACGATCGAGCACCCAACGCCACTGGCCATCGGCCTGGCGGAAACGGAACTGTGCGCTGTACTGCTCGCTGTGCCCGCGCAGGTGCTCGTCGAGCGCGGCGCGCACCTGGGCGATGTCCTCGCCGTGCACGCGAGACAGCAATTCAGTGGCGGTCTCGTCGCCCGGCGCCGGCGTGCGCGCCACCCGGTCACTGGGGATGTCCCAGTCCCACAGGCTGTGGCCGGCGCTGTCCAGTGCCAGCTCCCAGCGCCCGCCCCCATCGACCGGCACCGGCTCGGGAATGCTCAGGGTGAACGCCAGCAGGTTGCCGGCACCGTCGTGCACCGCACGCAGGTGGCCGTCATAGTGCCCCCGTGGGCCGCCCGGCAGCGTGCAGGCAACGATGCCACCATCGGCGGCCATCAGGCGCAGATCTTCCAGCATCGGCGCATAGGCCGCCACGGTGGCCGGCAGGCCATGCTCGCGCGCGGCCGGATTGGCCGCCAGCGGGCGCCCGGCACGGTCGACGATGACCAGCGCCGACGCAAGCGGGTGCTGCAGCAGGCTGGCGATGATCCCTTGGTCCACGCGATCTTGCTCCGGATGACACGCCCGTCAGCGGGGCACGCAGTGGTTAACGGCGCCTGCGGCGGATAATTGAGTGGTCACGGCACGCTGCGGGGTAAGATGACCGGCGCCCCTGTCACCCGCCCCGTCCATGCCCGCAGAACCGACCGGCAACGCCCCAGTTCCCGACCCGCGGATGGCGCAGGCGCTGAGCCGTGACCGGCGCCGGGTGGTGCTGAGCTACCTGGTGATGGCGCTGGCCTGGATGATCTCCACCGACAGCGTGGTGCAGGCGCTGGTGCCCGATCCGCAGCAGGCGGCCCTGTGGCAGGGCCTGAAGGGCTCGTTCTTCGCGCTGGCCAGCGCGGGCCTGCTCTATCTGCTGCTGCGCCCGCTGGCCGAACACGTGCTGCATACCCATGCGCGCCAGCAGGCCTCCGAGCTGCGCCTGCGGCAGATGTTCGAGGGCAACCCCGGGCCGATCCTCGTCTACGACCTGGACACGCTGGCGATCCTCGATGCCAACCCCGCCGCCTGCAGCGCCTTCGGCTGGGACCGCGACGAGCTGCTGGAACAGACCATCGACGCCTTGTGGCCGCCGGGCCAGGATCAGGCCCTGCAGACCAAGCTGGAGGCGATCCGCGAGGCGCCCGAGGAGCTGTGCATCCTGCGCGCTCAGCTGCAGCTGCGCGATGGCGCGCTGCGGCAGATGGAGCTGCGCTCCAACGCCATCAGCTACGACGGCCACAACGCCCGCCTGCTGATCGCCATCGACCGCACCGCCGAGGATCTGGCCCAGCTGCGCCGCGACCAGGCGTTGGCCCGGGTGGAGGAAGCCCATGAGCTGGCCCGCATCGGCGCCTGGGAACTGGACCCGTCCACCGGGCTGGGCCGCTATTCCAACCAGGTCTATCGCCTGCTCGGCCGCCGCCCGCCCGAGGCCCGGCGCTGGCACCGCTTCGATGAGCTGCTGGTGCCGGCCGACCCGGCCACCGCCACCCAGACCGAACAGCTGCTGGCCGAACTGTGCTCCGGCGAGCCGGTACAGGTGGACGTGCTGCTGCCGCTGCTGTCGATGGACGGCCGTGCATTGATGGTGCACCTGCGGGCGGCCAGCGGTATCGACGAAGCCGGCCGCAGCCGCGTGCTG
Source organism: Stenotrophomonas sp. PAMC25021 (assembly GCF_004795795.1). Taxonomy (NCBI): domain Bacteria; kingdom Pseudomonadati; phylum Pseudomonadota; class Gammaproteobacteria; order Lysobacterales; family Lysobacteraceae; genus Stenotrophomonas; species Stenotrophomonas sp. PAMC25021. The sequence continues at coordinate 4,591,344 of NZ_CP039255.1, forward strand.
GGGACGCTGCAGGACGTGACCGAGCGCGAGCAGTCGCGGCGCCTGCTGCGCGAGCGCGAGGAACAGTTCCGCGAGCTGGTGCGGGTACTGCCCGACGGCGTGGTGATCCTCTCCGACGAGCACGTGCTGTACGCCAACGCCTGGGCCGCCGGCCTGTTCGGCTACGGCAGCCACACCCTGCTGGGCGAGCCGCTGTCGGCACTGGTCGCTGCCGCCGACCTGCCACGGGTGCGCAGCCAGCTGCGCGCCGGCCAGCCCCACCTGGGGCCGGGCCACAGCAGCGTGGTGGCCATGCAGCGTGCGGACGGCCGCAGCTTCCATGCCGGCCTGGCGGTGGGCGAAGTGCGCTACGGCGGTCGTGACTGCAAGCTGCTGATCGTACGCGACCTGAGCGATTCCGAACGCACCCGCAGGGCGCTGGAAACCAGCAATCGCGAGCTGCAGGCGATGGCCGGGCGGCTGTTCTCGCTGCAGGAGGACGAGCGTCGCGCGATCTCGCGCGACCTGCACGATGACATCGGCCAGGCCATTACCGCGATCAAGCTGTCGGCGCATGCGGCGCAGGATGAGGACGATCCGAAGCGTCGTGGCGAGGATCTGGCGCAGATCGTCAGCCTGGCCGACACCACCGTGGCCAAGCTGCGCGACATCTCCACCCTGCTGCGCCCGCCGCAGCTGGATGCACTGGGCCTGGAGGCGGCGCTGAGCTGGCAGGCGCGGGTGCTGTTCCGCTCTTCGCCGGTGGAGCTGCTGGCCGAGATCGAGCCGCTGCCGCACCGCCCCGACAACAGCATCGAACAAGCCTGCTTCCGCATCGCACAGGAAAGCCTGACCAATGCGCTGCGCCATGCGCGCGCCAGCCAGGTCCTGCTGCAGCTGCGCGACGTCAGCCAGCGTGGCCTGCACCTGCAGATCCGCGATGATGGTGAAGGCTTCGATCCGGACGGCCCACGTGGCCTCGGCCTGATCGTGATGCGCGAGCGCGCGCAGAGCGTCGGTGGCCACGTGCGGATCGAATCCGCGCATGGCGAAGGCACCCTGATCGACGTCCACCTCCCCTACCAGGCGACCAGCATGGCCGCCGTCGATTCACCGGAATACTGAGCCTATGTGGAATCCCAACCTGCCCCCGGTCAGCATCGATGATGCCCCCGACCGCCTTGGCGCCGGCAACCCCGAGCTGCAGGCGATGGTTGCCGAGGCGGCCTCCGGCGGCATCGCGCTGATGCTGATGCACGTGGACATCGACCACTTCGCATCGGTCAACGAGAACATGAGTGCCGAAGTGGGCGATCAGGCGCTGGTACTGGTGGCGCAGCGCCTGCAGTCCTACCTGCGCGGGCGTGGCAAGCTGTGGCGGCATGGCAGCGACGAGTTCCTGATCGCGGTGCCCCGCACCGCGGACCTGCCGCTGCCGGAGGACTTCGCTGAAGAGATCCGCCAGCAGATGGAACTGCCGCTGTCGGTGCTTCCATACACGCTGTTCATGACCGGCAAGCTGGGCGTGAGCCTGTGCCCGGAACATGCCAGCAGCGCCTCGCGCCTGCTCGACCATGCCGAAGATGCGCTGTACCAGGCCGCCCGCGAAGGCGGCAATGCCGTGCGCATCCATGCCGTGGATACCCCGCCGAGCGCGCACAGCGAGAGCATCATCGCGCGCCAGATCGTCGATGCCATTCCCAATGGCGAGCTGAAGCTGCGTTACCAGCCGCTGGTGAGCGCCCGCGACGGCCACGTGGTCGGCATGGAAGCGCTGCTGCGCTGGCAGTCGCCGACCCTGGGCATGCTGGTGCCGGAGCGCTTCATGCGCACCGCCGAGCGCCTGGGCATCATCGTGCAGATCGGCACCTGGGTGCTGGAAGGCGCATTGAAGCAGGCGCGGTTGTGGCGCGACCAGGGCTTTGATGACTTCACCATCGCGGTGAACGTGTCCACCCTGCAGCTGCTGCGGCCGAACTTCTTCGCCGAGGTGATGTCCCTGCTGCAGGCCGCGGGCGTGCCGGCGCACATGCTGACACTGGAGATCAACGAGAGCGCGCTGACCAACAACGTCAATTTCGTCCATGAAACGCTGGCCAACCTGCGCAACGAAGGCATCAGCCTGAGCCTGGACAACTTCGGCACCGGCGATTCCAGCCTCAGCGCGCTGGTGCGCTACCCGGTGGACAAGCTGAAGATCGACCGCAGCTTCATCAAGAGCGCACCGGCTGGAAATCGCGAAGCAGCCATTGCCCGCGCGATCATTGCCATGGGCCACCAGCTGGGCATGACCGTGATTGCCAACGGCGTGGAATCGCAGGCCCAACTGGGGTTCCTGCGCCGCAACGACTGCGATGTGTTCCAGGGCTACCTGTTCGGCGAGCCGATGTCGGCCGATGCCGCCGGCATGACCCTGCGCCGCCGCTACCTGCGCCCGGAAGCCTTCGCCGAAACGCGCCCGGACCGGACGCTGCTGCTGCTGGATGACGAGGAGAACGTGCTGCGCTCGCTGGTGCGCCTGTTCCGCCGCGACGGCTACCGCATCCTGGCCGCTGGCAACGTGCGTGACGCCTTTGATCTGCTGGCGATCAACGACGTGCAGGTGATCCTGTCCGACCAGCGCATGAGCGACATGAGCGGCACCGAGTTCCTGGGCCGGGTGAAGATGCTGTATCCGGATACGATCCGCCTGGTGCTGTCGGGCTACACCGATCTGAACACGGTGACCGATGCGATCAACCGCGGCGCGATCTATCGCTTCCTGACCAAGCCGTGGAACGACGACGAGCTGCGCAAGCACATCCACCAGGCATTCCGCACGTACGAAGAACAGCGCCGTAGCAATGCCGGCCCGGCACCGGTGGAAACCGGGGATGGTGGCGAGGATCGGCCGCTGCGATGACGATCGGGTAGAGCCGGCCGCTGGCCGGCTGCCTTGGGTGCCCGGCTTCAATGAGGTTGCCGGCCAGCGGCCGGCACTACCATCGATGGGCCCCGGTAGAGCCGGCCGCTGGCCGGCTGCCTTGGGTGCCCGGCTTCAATGAGGTTGCCGGCCAGCGGCCGGCACTACCGTCGATTGGCCCCGGTAGAGCCGGCCGCTGGCCGGCTGCCCTGGGTGGCCGGGTTCAATGAGGTTGCCGGCCAGCGGCCGGCACTACCATCGATAGGCCCCGGTAGAGCCGGCCGCTGGCCGGCTGCCCTGGGTGGCCGGGTTCAATGAGGTTGCCGGCCAGCGGCCGGCACTACCATCGATGGGCCCCGGTAGAGCCGGCCGCTGGCCGGCTGCTCTGGGTGTCCGGTTCCACTTCGGAAGCGGTCAGCGCGGCTGCTTCACCGGCAGCACCACGCGGAAGCGCGAGCCCACGCCCGGGGTGCTGTCCAGGTCGATGCGGCCGTGATGCTTGTTGATGATGCTGTAGGAGATCGACAGGCCCAGACCGGTGCCACTGCCGACCGGCTTGGTGGTGAAGAACGGATCGAAGATGCGCTGGCGCAGTTCCGGCGAGATGCCGCCGCCGGTGTCTTCGAATTCAACCCACACGTGATCGCCATCAACGCCGGTGCGCACGGTGATCGTGCCGCGCTCGGCGATGGCATGGCCAGCGTTGAGCAGCAGGTTCATGTAGACCTGGTTCAACTCCGACGGCAGGCACTCCACCAGCGGCAACTGGCCGAATTCGCGTACCAGGGTGACCTTGTACTTGAGTTCGTTCCAGATGATGTTGATGGTCGATTCCAGGCCCGCGTGCAGGTCGACCAGCTTCCACGATTCGTCGCGACCGGAATACGAGAAGTCCTTCAGGTCGCGCACGATGCGGGTAACGCGCTCGATGCCTTCGCGCGATTCCGCCATCAGCTGCGGCAGGTCGCGGCTGATGAAGTCGATGTCCAGGCGGTCACGGATGTCATCGATTTCCGGAATCAGTGCCTTCGGGTCCGGCGCGCGCAGGGCGCGCTCGTAGGCTTCGATCACGGTGAATAGGCTGCGCAGGTACTCCTGCAGGCTGCCCAGGTTGGAGTGCACGTAACCGATCGGGTTGTTGATCTCGTGCGCGACGCCGGCGGCGAGCTGGCCGATCGAGGCCATCTTCTCCGACTGCAGCAGCTTTTCCTGGGTGCCATTGAGGCGCAGGTAGGCCTGGCGCAGCTCGGCGTGGCGCTGCTGCAGTTCGCGCTCGTAGTCTTCCTGCCCTTCGATGTGGCGGAACAACGCAAGGAAATGCCCTTCGCCGACCGGACCATGGTGGTACAGGTGGGCGATGACCACGCCCTCGCCCAGCGGCAGGCTGCCATTCCAGTGGCCATGCTGGCGGGCCTGCTCCAGTGCATCAGGGGGGAGCAGCTCGCGCAGCCGCTGCGGCGGCGGCAATCCGCCGTCCGAGCCACTGGCCAGCAGGTTCTGCGCGGCCGGGTTGGCCAGGGCCACCTGCCCGTCTTCAGTGAACAGCAGCAGGCCTTCGCGCAGGCGCTCAAGCAGGGCCTGCAGCACCGGCTGCGGCGGAAGGGGGGCGGTAACCAGGGCGTTGGCAGCGGACACGGCGACTCGGGGCGTTCGAACAGGCGCCCAATATACGCGGTCATGCAGCGGGCTTCAGCCCACCGGGAGGGGGTGTGCGACCGCCGTCGCGTCAGGCGACGGCGAGTGGCCGGCCGATGCTGACCGTGTGCGACTGGCCCTTGGCATCGTAGGCCGAGGCATCTTCGGTACGGCCGAGCTGGCGCAGCGCCCAGTTCACCTCGCGGCGACGGCGCGACAGCAGCACGCCGTTGGCGCGGTTGCGCTCGGCCAGTTCCTGCAGCTGTTCGCCCTCGCCCACCGGCGGCGCGCCTTCCAGCGCACGCAGCGCTTCCAGCTTGGCGCCGGTGGCCCGGATCAGGGCGTGCACGTCGTGCTCGACCAGGGCCTGGCGCTCAACGTCCAGGGCCTGGGCGAGGCGCTGCAGCGGCTCGCTCATCGCCGCAGTCATCCGTGCAGCTGCTGGTCCAGATCGAGCATGCGCGATGCGATCGCGTCCGGATTGATCTTGTAGGTGCCGTTCTGCAGTGACTCGCGCACGGCCGCCACGCGCTGGGCGTCGATCGCCGGGGCGGTGGTCAGCTCACGCTCGATGGCCTGCAGATTGGTGGCCTCGCCGGTCAGGCGCAGGCTGTCGGCCGCCTCGACCGGGCGCGCCGCCGCATCGGTGCTGACGCCGGGCTTGCTGGCCGGGGTCGTCACGCTGCGCAGTGCCTGGGGGACCTGCAGGTTGCCGTCGATTTTCTGGCTCATGGGGTGTCCTGGAGTTGCCGTTCACAAGGGATAACGGCCGCAGGGCCGTGATCTTTAGGGATATTTTGCGGTAAATCAACGCGCCACGATTACGTCACCTGCGGCGTCGACCGTGCCCTGCACGATCCGCCGCGAGGACAGGTTCTCGACCGAGACCCGCTCGTTCTCACCGGCATCACCCATCGCACGGCCGGCAATGCGCACCTCGACCGAGCCGCGACGCGACACCAGGGCTACATTGTCTCCTCGCTTGATGAGACGCTGGACCACCAGATCGTTGTTCGACAGCAGGGCTCCGGCCTGCAACGGACGGCGGGCGATGCGGCCGATCGCTGCATTGGGATCGGACAGCACCGCGCCGGCAATCCGGGCAGCGTCACGCTGGGCAGTGGTGATATCGGCGGCCGTGAGGGTTTCTCCAGTGCCGATTCCGCGGTTGAGCACCAGCACGGTCTGGTTGCGCCGCACCTTCACCGGCACGAACAGGCGCCAGCCGCCCGCATCGGGACAGCTCACCTCCACCGTGGTGTTGGCGGTGGGCTGCACCTGCAACGCGCTGCCGCATTTCGGCAGGCGCAGCGCATCGGCCACCTGCGCCTCGCCTTCACTGCCGGCAGGCAGCGTCGACAGCGCCGCAGTGCGGATGCTGGCCACCGGCTGCCAGTCCGTGGCGCCCGCCCACGGCGCGGCCAGGGCGAGCGCGATGGCGAACAGCGATGTGACCCGGCGCATGGCGCCTCCTGTCGATGGGATCTGGCCCAGCAGCGTGCAAGGGGTGTGCCAGAGACCGGGTCCCGTTGATCGGATCCGGGATGGGGATTCGACCGGATGGGTAGAGTCGACTGCCAGTCGACTTTCGCGCGAAGCGCGGGGTTTCCCGTGATCGGATCGAAGAGCAGTCGACTGACAGTCGACTCTACAAACGCGGTGTGGAGCGCGCGGACGACAGAGCGCCCTCAAGTTCCGCCCCCACCACGCCGATACAGCAGCCATGTCCCATGACCTGCTCAACCGGATCGACCAGCGGACCCGACTGGCCGGCCACAACCGCCTGGCGCTGCTGCTGTTCCGCCTCGGCGGACGTCAGCTTTTTGGCGTCAATGTCTTCAAGGTGCAGGAAGTCCTGCGCCGCCCGGAGCTGTTCCAGGTGCCCGGCCTGCCCAGCCAGTTCTCCGGCGTGGCCGACGTGCGCGGCCGCTCGGTGCCGGTACTGGACCTGGGCCTGGCGATCGGCCACCCCGAGCGCGAACCGGACGCGGACACCTCGCCCGGCTACCTGGTCGTCACCGAATTCAACCGCTCGATCCAGGGCTTCCTGGTCAGTGGCGTCGAACGCATCGTCAACATCGCGGTGGAAGACATCCACCCGCCACCGGAGCTGGGCGCCGAGTCGAGCTACCTGACCGCGGTGACCCGCTTCCAGGGCGAGCTGATCCAGGTGATCGACGTTGAGAGCGTGCTGGCCGATATCGCCCAGGTGCGCGGAGAAGCGGTACTCGACCCGGCAATGGCCATGCCCGCCGACGGCCCGCAGCTGCAGGTGCTGGTGGTGGACGACTCGCGCGTGGCCCGCCAGCAGATCCGCAGCGTGCTGGACCAGCTGGGCGTGGGTGCCACCCTGCTTTCCGACGGCAAGCAGGCGCTGGACCACCTGCTGCAGGTCCACGCCTCGGGGGAAAACCCGGCCGAGCGCTATGCCATGGTCATCTCGGACATCGAGATGCCGGCCATGGATGGCTACACGCTGACGACGGAAATCCGGCGCCACCCGGGCCTGGCCGGCCTGTACGTGCTGCTGCACACCTCACTGTCGGGCGTCTTCAACAACGCCATGGTCGAGCGCGTCGGCGCCAATGCGTTCGTCGCCAAGTACTCGCCGCACGAGCTGGCCGACTTCGTGCTGGACCGCCTGCGCAAGGTGGCGCTGGCGGCGTAAGGCCCGCCGAGGGGTCGGATCCCGGAACGGGCTCCGACCCCGCATCGCAACGCGTCAACCACGGGGTCAGAGCCCCTGCGGGGATCTGACCCCCTCTCCATTTGGCACACCCCTTGCAGCTTCCCGGGCAACGTTCCCGTGGGAGTGCACCGTGCGCAACCTGATTACCGACTACCTGGGCGTCCACGCCCAGGCCATGCCGTTGCGCGAACAGCGGATGAAGCTGATCGCCAGCAACCTCGGCAATGCCGACACTCCCGGCTACAAGGCCCAGGACCTGGACTTCGATGCCGCCCTGCGCCACGCCCAGGGGCAGGATGCCAATGGCCTGATGGCCACCACCCATGAGCAGCACTACGAGATCAGTAGTGGCCTGAACCCGTTCCAGATCGCGCGCGAAGGCGTGCAGCCCAGCCTGGACGGCAACACCGTCGACCCCGATGCCGAGCGTGCCGCCTATGGCCGCGCCGCACTGGAATACCGCGCCTCGCTCAGCTTCGTCGAGAGCAAGGTGCGTTCCATGCTGACCGCGATCACGGGGCAATAAGCCATGAGCAACCTGCCGATCTTCGACATCGCCGGCTCCGCGCTGCAGGCGCAGTCGGTGCGCATGAGCACCATCGCCTCCAACCTCTCCAATGCCGACACCGTCGCCGGTTCCGCCGACGCCGTGTACAAGCCGCTGGAACCGATCTTCCAGGCCGTCACCAGCAAGAACGATCCCAACATCACCTCGGTGAAGGTGAAGGAGATCACCCAGAGCGAGGCCGCGCCGATCAAGCGCTACGAGCCGGGCCACCCGCTGGCCGACGCCGATGGCTACATCTACCAGCCCGATGTCGATCCGGTGGCGCAGATGGTCAACCTGATCTCGACCTCGCGCAATTACCAGGCCGGCGTGGAGATGTTGACCACCGCCAAGGAACTGGCCCTGGCCACCCTGACCATGGGCCGCTGAGGCCCGCAGCACCGGATACCGCCATGACCACCGCCGTCAACAACCAGACCAGCCAGGACGTCTATTCCGCGCTGGGCCTGAACGCCCCCAACAGCAACGCCACGAAAAAGAAGAACACGCTGGACCAGGCCGACTTCCTGCGCCTGATGACCGAGCAGCTGCAGCACCAGGATCCGCTGAAGCCGATGGACAACACGCAGATGGTCGCGCAGATGGCGCAGATGTCCACCGTGCAGGGCATCACCGATCTGAACAAGACGGTGAAGGGCTTCCAGGAGTCGATGGCCAGCGACCAGGTGCTGCGTGGCGCTGCGCTGGTCGGCCACCAGGTGCTGGTGCCGTCGGAAAAGCTGGTGCTGGAGAAGGAAGGCAATGTCGAAGGCACGGTGGCTGCACCGTCGGCCGGCATCATCACCGTGGACATCACCGATGCCAACGGCGCCAAGGTCACCTCGCTGAGCGTGGAAGCCAAGGCTGCCGGCGAAACCGCCTTCCAGTGGGACGGCAAGGATGCCAACGGCAAGCGCATGGAGCCGGGCAAGTACTCCATCGTTGCCAACCATGTCGACACCGCCGGCAAGAGCACCAAGCTGTCCACCTACGTACAGGCGCCGGTGGAGAGCGTGACCGTTGGTTCCGACGGCCTGTACCTGAACCTCAAGGGCCTGGGCACGGCCCCGATCGACTACGTGCTCCGCGTCAGCTGAGCCGCACCTTCCGCATCAACCAGGAGCATCCCATGGGCTTCAATGTCTCGCTGTCCGGCATCAACGCCGCCAACACCGACCTGAGCGTCACCGCCAACAACGTCGCCAACGTCAACACTACCGGCTTCAAGCAGTCACGCGCGGAGTTCGCCGACCTGTTCGCTTCGACCAGCTACGGCCTGTCGAAGAACCAGACCGGCTCGGGCGTGCGCGTTTCCAACGTCGCCCAGCAGTTCATCCAGGGCCATAACGAGCAGACCGGGCGCAGCCTGGACATGGCCATTTCCGGTGAAGGCTTCTTCACCATGAACATGAATGGTTCGCGCGTGTACTCGCGCGCCGGCAACTTCCAGACCGACTCGGCCGGCTACGTGGTCAACCCGCAGGGTGCGCGCCTGCAGGTGTTCGCGCCGAATGCCGATGGCACCAACTTCGATGCAGGCCGCCTGGTCGACCTGCAGCTGCTGACCACCGACAGCCCGCCGAAGCAGACCAGCGAAGTGAAGGTTGGCTTCACCCTGCCGGCCAACGCCAAGCAACCGACGGTGGCGACCTTCGACCCGGCCGATTCGAACAGCTACAACCACTCCAGCGGTGGCATCACCGTGTACGACTCGCTGGGCGTGAGCCACATCCAGGTCTCGTACTTCGTCAAGGGCGCCAACCCCAACGAATGGACCGTGCGCAATTACGTCGATGGCCAGCCGGCCGGCGCACCGACCCCGGTCACCTTCGACAACAGCGGCAAGCTGGTCGCACCTGCCAACGGCAAGGTCAGCCTCGGCACCTTCACCCCGACCACCGGTGCCGGCCAGTTGAACATGACGCTGGACATCAGCGGCTCCACCCAGTACGGCGAGAAGTTCGCCCTGCGCAATACCCAGCAGGACGGCTATGCCGCCGGCAAGCTCAACGAAGTGACCGTGTCCGAATCCGGCGTGGTTTACGCCCGCTATTCCAACGGCGACGACAAGCCGCTGGGCCAGGTCGCCCTGACCACCTTCAACAACACGCAGGGCCTGGAATCGAAGGGCAACAACCTGTGGGTGGAGACCTTCGAATCGGGCACGCCGCGCACCGGCATGCCGGACACCTCCAACCTCGGCAAGATCCAGGCCGGCTCGCTGGAAGCGTCCACCGTCGATCTCACCGAGCAGCTGGTCAACATGATCACCGCGCAGCGCAACTTCCAGGCCAACGCGCAGATGATCACCACGCAGGACCAGATCACCCAGACCGTCATCAACATCCGTTGATGAGCTGCTGACCCTGTCACGGAACTCCCCGCATGGATAAAGCTCTTTACGTGGCGATGACCGGTGCCCGCGCCTCCCTGCAGGCGCAGGGAACGCTCAGCCACAACCTCGCCAACTCGGACACCCCTGGCTTCAAGGAAGCGCTGGCCAACACCGAAGCGTTCCCGATCAAGGGCCCGGGCTTTGCCTCGCGGGTGGATGCGCTGCACGTCGACGCCGGCTTCAACCGTACGCCCGGCTCGCAGCACATCACCGGCAAGCCGCTGGATCTGTCCCTGCAGACCGGCACCTGGCTGGCCGTGCAGTCCAGCGACGGCAGTGAGGCGTACACGCGCGGCGCTGCATTGTCGGTCACCCCGAACGGCCAGCTGGTGACCTCCAGCGGCCGTCCGGTACTGGATGACAACAACAACCCGATCGCCATTCCGCCCTACCAGGCGATGGAAATCGGTGCCGACGGCACGCTCTCGATCATCCCGCAGGGCGAAGGCCCGCAGACCATGGCGCAGATCGGCCGGATCAAGGTGGTACAGGCGCCGGACGAGCGCCTCGAGCGTGGCCTGGATGGCCTGTTCCGCAACACCGACCCACTGCAGCCGTTCGCACCGGCACAGGGCACGGCCGTGCACAGCGGCCAGCTGGAAGGCAGCAACGTCGATGCCGCCGGTGCACTGGTGCAGATGATCCAGCTGCAGCGCCAGTACGAAATGCAGGTGCAGGTGATCAAGCACGGCGACGACAACGCGCGCAGTGCCAACAGCCTGCTGCGCCTGGGCAGCTGACGGAATTCCGGCGCCGCCCGGGCGCGGCGCTGGCACACCGCTTGCACACCCGTTACCAGGGGCCGCATCGCGCGGCCGGCTTTACCCAGACAGGACACCGAAGATGAACCAGGCATTGTGGATCGCGAAAACCGGACTGGATGCGCAGCAGATGCGCATGTCGGTGGTTTCCAACAACCTCGCCAACACCAACACCACCGGCTTCAAGCAGGACCGTGCCAGCTTCGAGGACCTGCTGTACCAGCAGGTGCGCCAGCCCGGCGGCTCTTCGTCGGCGCAGACCCAGCTGCCGACCGGCCTGCAGCTGGGTACCGGCGTACGCGTGGTCGCCACCGCCAAGAATTTTGAGCAGGGTGGCCAGCAGCAGACCGGCCGTGCGCTGGACGTGATGGTCAACGGCCGCGGCTTCTTCGAAGTGCAGATGCCCGACGGCAGCTCGGCCTACACCCGTGATGGCTCGTTCAAGATCAACCAGGACAGCGAGCTGGTCACCAACAGCGGCTACCCGGTGCAGCCGGGCATCCAGATTCCCGAGGGCGCACAGTCGGTGACCATCGGTACCGACGGCACCATCAGCGTGAAGATGGCCGACGGCGCGGCGTCAGTGGAAGTGGGTGCGCTGACCCTGACCGACTTCGTCAATCCGGCCGGCCTGCAGGCGCGCGGCGAGAACCTGTTCCTGGAAACCACCGCTTCCGGTCCGGCACAGAACGGCAATCCCGGGCTCAACGGCCTCGGCACCGTGGTGCAGGGCGCGCTGGAAGGCAGCAACGTCAATGTGGTCGAAGAGCTGGTGTCGATGATCGAAACCCAGCGCGCCTACGAAATGAACGCCAAGGCAATCTCCACCACCGATTCGATGCTCGGCTATCTCAACAACAAGCTCTGACCGGCCCAACCGGGAAACCGCCATGTCGCCCATTTCCAGATTCACCCGCACTGCCCTCGCCTGCGCCGTGGTCGCCCTGCTCGGTGGCTGCGTGATCGCCGGCGACGTGCGCCCCTACGCGGCGATGGCACCGATCCAGCCGATCATGCCGCCGCAGGCCGCGCCGACCGCCGGTGCGATCTACGCTGCCGGCCCGACCCTGCAGCTGTACTCGGACCGCCGCGCACGCGATGTCGGCGACCTGCTGACCATCACCCTGCTGGAAAACACTACCGCGCAGACCAGCGCCAACACGGCCACCAACAAGGAATCCAACCTGAGCCTGGGCACGCCGTCCATCCTCGGTGCGCCGGTCACCCTGGGCGGCAAGGACATCCTCAGTGCGACGGCCAAGGGCGCGCGTGACTTCACCGGCAAGGGCAACAGCGCGCAGAGCAACCGCCTGCAGGGCAGTGTCACCGTCACGGTGATCCAGCGCCTGCCCAATGGCAACCTGGTGGTACAGGGGCAGAAGAACCTGCGACTGAACCAGGGTGATGAACTGGTGCAGGTGCAGGGCATCGTGCGTCCGGGCGACATCAGCCAGGACAACACCATTCCTTCCAGCCGCGTGGCCGAAGCCCGCATCGTCTACGGCGGCCGCGGCCCGGTCGCGCAGTCCAACGCGATGGGCTGGCTGAGCCGCTTCTTCAATTCCGGCCTGACGCCGTTCTGAGTATGGCCATGAAACTCCTCCCCTCTTCTTCCTGGCAGCGCCGCGTGGCGTCGTTCGTCGCGCTGATGCTGCTGGTCGTGGCAGCCCCGGCCAGCGCCGAGCGCATCAAGGACCTGGCCCAGGTCGGCGGCGTGCGTGGTAACGCCCTGGTGGGCTACGGCCTGGTGGTCGGCCTGGATGGCAGCGGCGACCGCACCAGCCAGGCGCCCTTCACCGTGCAGAGCCTGAAGAACCTGCTCGGCGAGCTGGGCGTAAACGTACCGGCCAACGTCAATCCGCAGCTGAAGAATGTTGCGGCCGTCGCGATCCATGCCGAGCTGCCGCCGTTCGCCAAGCCGGGCCAGCCGATCGACATCACCGTGTCGTCGATCGGCAACGCCGTCTCGCTGCGCGGCGGCTCGCTGCTGATGGCCCCGCTGCGCGGCGCCGACGGCCAGATCTATGCGATCGCGCAGGGCAACCTGATCGTCGGCGGCTTTGGTGCGCAGGGCAAGGATGGTTCGCGGGTTTCGGTGAACGTACCGAGCGTGGGCCGCATTCCCAATGGCGCCACGGTCGAGCGTGCCCTGCCCGACCCGCTGGCCAATGGCGGCGACATCACGCTGAATCTGCACAACAACGATTTCACCACCGTTTCGCGCATGGTCGCCGCACTCAACAACGCGTTCGGCGAAGGCGCCGCGCGTGCGGTCGACGGCGTGACCGTGGCCGTGACTGCGCCGACCGATCCGGGCGCACGCATCGGCCTGCTGGCCCGCATCGAGAACCTGGAGCTGACCCCGGGCAGCGCCCCGGCCAAGGTCGTGGTCAATTCCCGCACCGGCACCGTGGTCATCGGCCAGCAGGTGCGGGTCGGCCCTGCCGCGATCTCGCATGGTTCGCTGACGGTGACGATCCAGGAGAACACCAACGTCAGCCAGCCCAATGCCCTGTCCGGTGGCCGTACCGTGGCCAGCCCACAGTCGACCATCACCGCCACCAACGACGGCAGCCGCATGTTCAAGTTCAGCGGCGGCACCACCCTGGACGAGATCGTGCACGCGGTGAACGCCGTGGGCGCGGCGCCGGGCGACCTGATCGCGATCCTGGAAGCCCTGAAGCAGGCCGGCGCATTGAGTGCCGAGCTCGAGGTGATCTGACATGCGCATCAATCCCGCATTCGACCTGCACCCGGCGCAGCAGAACGACCCGGCGAAGATCGACAAGGTCGCACGCCAGCTGGAAGGCCAGTTCGCACAGATGCTGGTCAAGAGCATGCGTGATGCCAGTTTCGGCGACTCGCTGTTTCCCGGCGAGAACAAGATGTTCCGCGACATGTACGACCAGAAGATCGCCGAGGCGATGACCCGCGGCAAGGGGCTGGGCCTGTCCGGCATGATCAGCCGCCAGCTGTCCGGCCAGGCCGCCGACGGCCCGGCGCTGGATACCCGCGTGGCTCCGGCCAAGGCCAGCCGCGCCTACCAGCTCAACGCGCCGGACAAGCCGGCACCGTCGCTGCCGTTGGAAGATGGCAGCCAGGCCGTGCGCATGCTGCAGCAGATGGCGGCCGGCGCACAGCACGGCGCGCAGGCCGCGCTGGCACCGATGGAACAGGCACTGGACCTGATCGCCGGTCGCGAAAGCAGCAGCCTGCACCGCTCGCTGGGCACCGAGGATCCGTACATCGGCAACCTGCAGGGCGAGGACTGGTCCACCAACAACGACCAGTGGTCGGCGACGGCCAGTAACCGCGGTACGGCCATGAGCCAAGCCGATGCGATGGCTACCCGCACCGCCGTGGCCCAGCTGGGGCCGCACACGCCGGAAGGTTTCGTCGCCAGCATCTGGCAGCACGCGCAGAGCGCGGCCAGGGAACTGGGCGTGGATGCCCGTGCGCTGGTCGCCCAGGCCGCGTTGGAAACCGGCTGGGGCAAGCGCCACATCCGCCAGTCCGACGGCAGTACCTCGCACAATCTGTTCGGCATCAAGGCCACCGGCTGGAGCGGCCAGCGCGTTGAAGCCGGCACCCACGAATACGTGGATGGCGTACGCCGCAACGAAACCGCCAGCTTCCGCGCCTACAGCTCGCCGGCCGAAAGCTTCGCCGACTACGTGCGCCTGCTGAAGACCAGCCCGCGCTACCAGCAGGCCCTGCAGGCCGGCACCGACGTGCAGGGCTTCGCCCGTGGCCTGCAGCGCGCCGGCTATGCCACCGACCCGCGCTATGCGGCCAAGATCGCCGCGATCGCCGGCGGCCCGACCATCGAGCGTGCCGTAGCGGCCGTGACCGACGCCGGCGCGCGCCTTGGCCAGACCTTCGCCAGCACCGCGACCGCGGCGCTGGGTATCACCCGTCGTTGAGGAACCCCATGTCCAGCGTACTTTCCACCGGTACCGGTGCCCTGCTCGCCTTCCAGCGTGCGTTGGCGACCACCAGCCACAACGTGGCCAACCTCAATACGCCCGGCTACAGCCGGCAGAAGGTCAACTTCGCAACCGCCGACCCGCAGAACTACGGCTATGGCACGGTCGGCAACGGCACCCGGATCACTGACATCCGCCGCACTGCCGACCAGCTGGCGATCTCGCGCCTGCTCGACAGCAGCGGTGAACTGGCGCGCCTGAAACAGCTTTCGGGCATGGCCGACCGGGTCAACGCGCTGTTCTCCGATGCGGCCACCAATGTGGCCGGCGTCTGGTCGAACTTCTTCGATTCGGTCAGTGGCCTGTCGTCCAACGCGGCCGGCACCGCCGACCGCCAGAACATGCTCGACGGCGGCAAGGCGTTGGCCAACCGCTTCGTGCAGCTCAACACGCACTTGAACAACCTCAACAGCGAGGTCAACAACGGCCTGCTGGCCGGTGCCACCGAGGTCAACCGCCTGGCGCAGGAAATCGCGCAGATCAACGGCGCCATCGGCACCAACGTCGCCACCGCGGCGCCCGATCTGCTCGACCGCCGCGACCAGCTGATCACCCAGCTGATCGGCTTCACCGGTGGCACGGCGGTGATCCAGGACGGCGGCATCATGAATGTCTACACCGCCGGCGGCAACGCGCTGGTGGTGGGTACCACGGCGACCAAGGTCACCACCGTGGCCGACCCGTACCAGCCCGAACGCCTGCAGTTGGCGCTGGAGACCCAGGGCAACACCATCCGCCTCGACCCGAAGGCGGTCGGCGGCCAGATCGGTGGCCTGCTGGAATTCCGCGACACCGTGCTGACCCCTGCCCAGGCTGAACTGGGCAAGCTGGCGGTGGGCCTGGCCGAGAGCTTCAACCAGGCGCACCACCAGGGCGTGGACCTGTATGGCCAGCTGGGCGGGGACTTCTTCACCATCGGCAACCCGCGCGTCATCGGCAACAACAGCAATACCGGCACCGCCAGCCTCAGCGCAACCTACGGCGACCTGGGCAAGCTGGACGCGCAGAACGTGGTGCTGCAGTTCGATGGCACCAACTGGAAGGCCAGCCGCGCCGACACCGGCGCCAGCATCCCGCTGACCGGCACCGGCACCGCCGCCGATCCGCTGGTGATCAACGGCGTCAAGCTGGTCGTCGGCGGTACGCCGGCTGCAAATGACCGCTTCCTGCTGCAGCCGACCGCGGGCGTGGCCGGCAGCATGGAAGTGGCAATCACCGATCCGTCGCGCATCGCCGCCGCTGCAGCGGTGAAGGGCGCGGCCGCCACCGCCAACACCGGTACCGGCAAGCTGAGCGGTGTCACCGTCACCGATTCGACCAACGCCAACCTGCGCAATCCGTCGGCGATCGTGTTCACCTCGGCCACCACCTACACCATCGACGGTGGGCCGCCGCAGACCTACACGCCCGGCCAGACCATCAGCGCCAACGGCTGGAGCTTCGTGCTGGACGGTGCACCGAAGGTGGGCGATACCTTCAACATCACCCCGACCCCGGCCGGTTCGTCGGACAACAGCAACGCGTCGAAGCTGGCCAAGGTGGAAAGCGCGAAGGCGTTCAACGCCGGAACGGTGACACTGAACGGCGCGCTGGGTGGCCTGACCACCCAGGTCGGCGCCGCCGCCCGCTCGGCCGAGTACTCGCTCGACGCGCAGCTGGTGATCAATGACAAGGCGCAGGAAGCCCGCGACGAAGTCTCCGGCGTGAACCTGGACGAGGAAGCGGCGGACATGCTGCGCCTGCAGCAGGCCTACCAGGCCGCCTCGCAGCTGATCTCGACCGCCGACAGCATGTTCCAGACCATCCTGGGAGCCGTCCGCCGATGAGCAGCCGCATCTCCACCAGCATGATGTTCAACCAGTCGGTGTCGCTGATGATGGCCAAGCAGGCCAAGCTCAGCCACCTGGAGCAGCAGATTGCCACCGGCAGCAAGATCGTCAGCGCCAAGGACGATCCGGTTGCCGCCGGCACCGCGGTCGGCCTTGACCGCAGCCTGGCTGCACTGGACCGCATGAAGCTCAATGCCGGCAACGTGCAGAACCGCCTGGGCGTGCAGGAAAACACCCTGGCTCAGGTCAACGACCTGATGGCACGCGTCAACGATCTGACCATCCAGGCCAGCAATCCGGCGCTGAGCGCGGCGGACAAGAAGACGCTGATCACCGAGGTCAACCAGATCCGCGACGGCCTGCTGTCGCTGGCCAACGCCGATGATGGCACCGGCCGCTACGTGTTCGGTGGCACCAACGACGGCGACCCGCCGTTTGCCAAGATCAACGGCAAAGTGGTCTACCGTGGCGACCAGACCCAGCGCCAAGTCGAAGTCGGTCCGGATACCTACGTGAAGGACGCGCTGCCCGGCAGCGAGATCTTCATGCGCATTCCCACCGGCGATGGCTTCGTCGACGGCAGCGCCGCGGCCGGCAACACCGGCAACGGCGTGCTGACCAACATCACCCGCGACGGCAGCGACAGCTGGAACGGCCAGGGCTTCAGCGTGCGCTTCACCACTGGCAACCAGTACGAGGTGGTGGATGGTGCGGGCAACGTGACCGGAACCGGCACCTACAAGGCCGGCGACGATCTGGAAGTGAACGGTGTGCGCCTGCGCATCACCGGCGCACCGGCGGCGGGTGACAGCTTCAGCGTACAGGCCGCCAGCAGCCGCGACATCTTCTCCACCATTGACAACCTGGTGGCGGCGCTGGGTGCCGACACCGGTACCACCGCGCAGATGACCGCGCAGCAGAACCAGCTGCAGAGCGCACTGCGCGACGTGGCGCGCGCTTCCGAGCGGATGATCGATTCGCGTGCCGCAGGCGGTGCGCAGTTGAAGGCGCTGGACAATGCCGCCGACATGCGCGAGGCCAATGGCGTGACCCTGAAGACCACGCTGTCGCAGATGCGCGACCTGGATTACGCCGATGCGCTGAGCCAGTACCAGCTGCAGAGCACCGCGCTGCAGGCGGCGCAGACGATCTTCTCGCAGATGCAGTCGATGTCGCTGTTCAACAAGCTGCGCTGACGCGCCGCCCGCGTCAGTCCCGAAAGGCCGCGATGCCCTGCATCGCGGCCTTTTTCGTTTGCGCGCCTGCCCGCCGCTGCGCGGCCACCTGGCCGTCGCCGACCGATTTTCCGTGATTCTCCATCAAGCCCGGCCCGACCCCGCCGATACCTTCATCAGCGCTGGTCAGGCCTTGCCCGACCGCCCCTCCCGGGGCCGCTTCCACCCTGGCAACAGGGCTGAAAACCCCGGGAAAACAGCTTCAGGCAACGAATTCTGGCTTCAACGGAATTCACGGCTAAAGGTTGTTGACAAAGCGCCGTTATTCATTTGGCAACGGCGAAGCACACAGCCACACAAAAAAACAGGCGGCGCTTCGTTTCATTCACCAACGGGTTCCATATAAGAGGAGACGACCCCATGGCACAGGTAATCAACACCAATACGATGTCGCTCAACGCTCAGCGCAACCTGAGCACCAGCGGCAGCTCGCTCGCCACCACCATCCAGCGCCTCTCGTCCGGCCTGCGCATCAACAGCGCGAAGGACGACGCGGCCGGCCTGGCCATCAGCGAGCGCTTCACCACCCAGATCCGTGGTCTGGACGTGGCCATCCGCAATGCCAACGACGGCATCTCGCTGGCCCAGGTCGCCGAGGGTTCGCTGAACGAAGTCGGCAACAACCTGCAGCGCATCCGCGAACTGGGTGTGCAGGCCTCCAATGCCACCAACTCGGCCAGCGACCGCAAGGCCCTGCAGGCTGAAGTGACCCAGCTGGTCAGCGAGATCGACCGCGTCGCCAAGCAGGCCGACTTCAACGGCACCAAGCTGCTGGACGGCAGCTTCACCAGCCAGCTGTTCCAGGTGGGTGCCAACGCCGGCCAGGCCATCGCCATCAACAGCGTGGTCAACGCCAAGGCCGATTCGCTGGGCGCGGCCACCTTCGCCAACGGTTATACCGGCACCGCACTGGCGGTGGACAAGGCGACGGCCGACACCACCTACTCCGGCCTGCAGGTCTCGGTCACCCCGCCGGGCGGCACCGCCACCACGGTCACCATCAGCGACTTCACGGTGAAGGCCGGCGAATCGATCACCTCGGCCACCGCCGCGGCGATCAACAACAAGCTGGGCGAAACCGGCGTGGTTGCCTCGGTCAATGCCGGCGTCGTCAGCCTGGCCTCGGTCAAGGATGGCCAGACCTTCGCGCTGGGTGTCAGCGCGGCGACTCCGCCGGCCGGCGCCACCGCCGCGACCCTCGCCGGCCTGGGCCTGACCGAGACCAGCACCAACGGCGGCACCCTGACCGGTGCAGCGGCCAGCTTCGTCAAGGACCTGAACGTCACTACCGCCGAAGGCGCACAGAAGGCGATGTCGATCGTCGACAAGGCCCTGGAATCGGTCAACAGCGTCCGCGCCGACCTCGGCGCGATCCAGAACCGCTTCACCTCGGTGGTGGCCAACCTGCAGACCTCCTCGGAGAACCTGTCCGCGTCGCGCAGCCGCATCCGCGATACCGACTTCGCCAAGGAAACCGCCGAACTGACCCGCACCCAGATCCTGCAGCAGGCCGGTACGGCCATGCTGGCCCAGGCCAACCAGGTACCGCAGAACGTGCTCAGCCTGTTGCAGCGCTGACATGAGCCGCCCCCGGGGCACGTCGGGGGCGTCTAACCCAACTCACGTGCAACCGCTCAAGGACCTCTCCTCATGGCACAAGTCATCAACACCAATACGATGTCGTTGAATGCTCAGCGTAACCTGAGCACCAGCGGCAGCTCGCTGGCTACCACCATCCAGCGCCTGTCCTCCGGTTCGCGCATCAACAGCGCCAAGGACGACGCCGCCGGCCTGGCGATCTCCGAGCGCTTCGGCACGCAGATCCGCGGTACCGACGTCGCCATCCGCAATGCCAACGACGGTATCTCGCTGGCCCAGGTCGCCGAAGGTTCGCTGACCGAAATCGGCAACAACCTGCAGCGCGTCCGCGAGCTGTCGGTGCAGGCCTCCAACGCCACCAACTCGGCCAGCGACCGCAAGGCGCTGCAGGCCGAAGTGACCCAGCTGGTCTCGGAAATCGACCGCGTCGCCAAGCAGTCGGACTTCAACGGCACCAAGCTGCTGGACGGTTCGTTCTCCAGCCAGCTGTTCCAGGTCGGTGCCAACGCCGGCCAGGCCATCGCCATCGACAAGACCATCGATGCCAAGGCCAACGCCCTGGGCGGCGCCAAGTTCGACACCAACGCGCTGGCCCTGGCCGACCCGGGCACCAACGCTGATTTCAGCACCAGCGGCCTGCAGATCAATGGCGTTGCCATTGCCGATGTCTCGGTCAAGCAGGGCGCCGACGCCGCTGCCACCGGCAAGGCCTCGCGTGAAGCACTGGTGACCGCGATCAACGCCAAGATCGGCGAGACCGGCGTGTTCGCGGAAGTGAACGGCACCGCTGGCGTGACCCTGACCTCGGTCAAGGACAGCGTCAACGCCGATGGCTCGTTCAAGGCCATCACCGCGACCCCGGGCACCTGGACCGGCGCTACCGCGCCGACCTTCACCGCCTCGACGGCCGCGCCGGCCGCCAAGTACGCCAGCGACCTGGACGTCAGCACCGTGAAGGGTGCCCAGCAGGCGATGGAAATCGTCGACAAGGCCCTGGGTGCGATCAACAGCACCCGCGCCGACCTCGGTGCGATCCAGAACCGCTTCACCTCGGTCGTGGCCAACCTGCAGACCTCGTCGGAAAACCTGTCGGCGTCGCGCAGCCGCATCAAGGACACCGACTTCGCCAAGGAAACCGCCGAACTGACCCGCACCCAGATCCTGCAGCAGGCCGGTACGGCCATGCTGGCCCAGGCCAACCAGGTGCCGCAGGGCGTGCTCAGCCTGCTGCGCTGATCCGCTCGATGATCGACCTCCGGGCGCTGCATGACGCGGCGCCCGGATCCTGAAACACGTTCCACCTTCGCCAAAGGAAAAGCACCATGGCACAAGTCATCAACACCAACACCATGTCCCTGAATGCTCAGCGCAACCTGAGCACCAGCGGCAGCTCGCTGGCTACCACCATCCAGCGCCTGTCCTCCGGTTCGCGCATCAACAGCGCCAAGGACGACGCCGCCGGCCTGGCGATCTCCGAGCGCTTCGGCACCCAGATCCGCGGTACCGACGTCGCCATCCGCAATGCCAACGACGGCATCTCGCTGGCCCAGGTCGCCGAAGGTTCGCTGACCGAAATCGGCAACAACCTGCAGCGCGTCCGCGAGCTGTCGGTGCAGGCCTCCAACGCCACCAACTCGGCCAGCGACCGCAAGGCGCTGCAGGCCGAAGTGACCCAGCTGGTCTCGGAAATCGACCGCGTCGCCAAGCAGTCGGACTTCAACGGCACCAAGCTGCTGGACGGCACCTTCTCCAGCCAGCTGTTCCAGGTCGGCGCCAATGCCGGCCAGGCCATCGCCATCGACAAGACCATCGATGCCAAGGCCGGCTCGCTGGGCACCTCGACCTTCGCCACCGGCGCGACTGCTGCCCTGGCTGCCAGCACCGACGGCGCCCGTTTCTCCGGCACCGTGATGGGCGTGGACATCGGCACGGTTGAAGTGAAGGCCGGCGCCACCACGGCCGATGCCTCCAAGGCCGTCGCCACCGCCATCAACGCCAAGATCGGCGAGGCCGGCATCTACGCCGAAGCCAATGCCGACGGCACCCTGAAGCTGAGCTCGGTGAAGGAAGGCAAGGCTGTCGCCGCCGCCGATATCGCCCTGATGCGCAGCGACTACGACGCGACCGCCAAGACCTGGGGCACCGCGGCAGCTGCGGGCGCCTACACTGCCGGTACCGATACCTCGGCCAACGTGCAGAAGCTGGACGTGAGCACCGTGCTCGGCGCCCAGCAGGCGCTGGAAGTGGTCGACAAGGCCCTGGGTGCGATCAACAGCACCCGCGCCGACCTCGGTGCGATCCAGAACCGCTTCACCTCGGTCGTGGCCAACCTGCAGACCTCGTCGGAAAACCTGTCGGCGTCGCGCAGCCGCATCAAGGACACCGACTTCGCCAAGGAAACCGCCGAACTGACCCGCACCCAGATCCTGCAGCAGGCCGGTACGGCCATGCTGGCCCAGGCCAACCAGGTGCCGCAGGGCGTGCTCAGCCTGCTGCGCTGATCCACGGCAAGAAGGCGCCGCTACCGTCGGATCGAACCGACGGTAGCGGTAACCGGGAAGCCACGATGCACGAAGGCGCGGGCCATGCCCGGCCCGGGATCACTCCCGAACCGGCTTGGCATCGCCCGCTCCTGCGGACCTATCTTTCAGCGCTGTACCTTTGACTGTACGTACCGGGCGGCTTCGTCTCCCCCCGATTGTCAGTAGCCTGATCCCTCCCCTGCATTGGGGGAGGGCTTTTTGCAGACTCCCGGCAGCCCGCGGTGAACCTACCCGCACCCTGCCCCAGCCCTCCTGCAACCCGCGTGCCAGAACCCGCGCCAGGCGATTGGCACGGCACGTGCATCGACGAAGTCCTCAAGACCCAGCGGCGCAGGCCGCTATTTTCGTTGACGACGGGCCACCGCACGACGGCCGGGCCCGGATACCAGGAGAAACGACGTGGCAGACTTTGGATACGGTGGCATTGGCTCGGGACTGGATATTTCCAGCATCGTCAACCAGCTGGTCGCAGCTGACCGCAAGCCCGCCGACAATGCGCTGAACCTGCAGCAGTCCAAGGCCAAGATGCAGTTGTCGTCGATCGGCACCATCACCTCTGCCTTCGACAAGCTGAAGACGGCGCTGACCGCACTGAAGGCCACCACGGCGTTCGACACGCGCACGGTGACCGCCAGCAAGGGCGGCGACAAGGGCACCGACGAGATCCTGACGGCGTCGGTCGCGCTGTATGACGTTGGCACCACCAAGGCTGCGGCCTCCAACGGCACGCACGTGGTCAATGTCACCTCGCTGGCGACAGCGCACAAACTGATCGCCGATACCTCGGTACCCAAGACCGACACGTTTGCTGCCGGAACCTTGACGCTGACCGTTGGCGTGGGCGACAAGGCCAAGACCATGAACGTGGAGGTGGAGGACGGCGACACGCTGACCACCATCCGCAACAAGATCGATGCGGCCGGCCGCAAGGAAGGCGTGCAGGCCACCCTGATCAGCTCCGGCGACAACCAGTACCTGTCGATCGCCCAGGAGAAGACCGGTGCCGCCAACGCGATCAAGCTCGAATACGCCGGCAGCGACGCCAAACTGGGCGGCCTGGTCAACAGCCTCAAGCAGAACACCGCCGCCGCCGACGCCGAGCTGACCATCGATGGTGTGAAGGTCGTCAGCGCCAGCAACACCGTGGCCGATGCGGTTCCGGGCCTGACCCTGAACCTGAAGATGCCGGGCACCAGCACGGTGACCATCAGCACGGACACTGCGGCAGCCACCAAGGTGATGCAGGAGTTCGTCACCGCCTACAACGCTGCACTGGCGGCGATCAACACCGAAACCAAGTACGACGCCAAGACCAAGGAAGCCTCCACGCTGACCGGCGATGCGCAGATGCGCGGCGCCACCAGCCAGCTGCGCTCGGTGATGTCGAGCGTGCTCAAGGACCTGGCCGGTGACAAGCTCGATGCCAAGGCGATCGGCCTGGATACCCGTGGCTATCCCAATGCCGACGGCACGCTGATCCTGGACACCACCAAGTTCGCCGCCGCACTGGCCAGCCAGCCGGAGAAGATGCGCCAGGCGATCACCGGTGATACCGGCGGTGCCGGCAAGCTGTACACGCTGGTCGACGGCTATGTCAGCACCACGGTCGGCAAGGAAGGCGCCTTCGTTGCCCGCACCAAGGGCCTGAACACCACGCTGGACAACATCGACAAGCGCCGCAAGGACCTCGACACGCGCATGAAGAGCGTGGAAGAGCGCTACAAGAAGCAGTTCCTGGCGCTGGACAGCCTGATGGGCAAGCTGCAGCAGAGCAACACCGCGCTGCAGCAGCAGCTGGCCCAGTTGAACCGCTGACGGAACATGCACGGCACTCAAGTTTGCCGCGCAATGCACCGATAACGGACGCAACAGCAATCATCGCCGCGCCGTCGGCACCGGTCCCCGCGATCACCCGACGGCACCCCGCGCAAGGAGAATCACGAATGTACGGTTCCAGCCGTCAATATGCCGAGCAGTACCGCCAGGTGGGGGTGACCAGTGCGGTCGCCGATGCCGATCCACACAAGCTGGTGGCGATGCTGCTGGCCGGCGCGCTGGAGCGCGTGCGCCGCGCCCTGGCCAGCCTTGAACGCGGTGACCAGGCCGGCAAGGGCAAGGCGATCGGCGAAGTCTGCGCGATCGTCGGCCACCTCAACGGCTCGCTGGACCATGAGGCCGGTGGCGAGATCGCCGGAAATCTGTCTGCGCTGTACGACTACGTGCTGCAGCGCCTGACCGAGGCCAACCTGCACAACGACCGTGCCGCGCTGGATGAATCGCTGCAGCTGCTGGGCGAGATCGACAGCGCCTGGAACGCGATCCCGCACGAACAGCGCCGCCCGGCCGCGGTGGCGCCATGAGCCTGCAGGAACTGCATGCGCAGCTGGATGCCTTCGAGAAGGCACTGGGCGATGATGCCCTCGACCAGGCCGACAGCCTGCTCGACGGCCACGACAGCACCCTGCACGCCCTGCTCAGCCAGCCGCTGACCGCTGCGGACCACGCGCCGCTGAGCGCCCTGTTCGAGCGCCAGCAGAGTCTGCTCGGCCTGCTGCGCCAGCGCCGTGATGCCGTGGCCGCACTGATGAACGACGGCCAGCGCTCCCTTCGCGCGGCGCATGCCTATCTGCAGGCAGAATCGCTGGCATGACCTCGCTGCCGACCACCTCGCTGCATCACCCGGCCGAAAGCGAGCTGTTCGACGAGACGCTCAGCTGCGAACTGGCCCTGCCGGCCGAGTTCCAGGCGGGCAGCGCGGCCGGCCGCACCAGCAGCGCCGAAGGCCTGCTGCGCAGCCTGGCACTGGTCGAGGACAGCCGCGGCGACGAGCACGACGAACGCAACGAAGCCAGCCTGCAGCTGCAGCGCCTGGAAGCCAAGCTGGACCTGGCGATGGTGCTGCTCGGCCGGCTGGTGCGCCAGCAGGGCCAGGAGCTGACCCTGCGACCGGTGCGCTGGTCGCGCCGTGGCATCCGCCTGCAGCTGGGCCCGCGCAGTGGCGCAAGCCCCGGCCAGGCCGGCGTGGTGCGCCTGCAGCCCAGCGACTGGCTGCCCGACCACATCGACCTGCCGGTGGAGGTCGTCGCAGAAGCCGCCGACGGTAGCGGCGGGCACTTCCTGTGGCTGCGCTTCCAGCGTTTGGGCGATGGCCTGGAGATGGCGATGGAGCGGCACCTGTTCCGCCTGCACCGCCGCCAGGTGGCCGAGGCACGCCGCGCACGGTGAAACCCGCCCCCTTGGCGCTGTACGGCCGACCCTTGGCGCGCCCGTTCAGCTAAGTTAAGGTGGATGCCCCTACACGGATCTGCTGCGTGCCTGTGCGAGTTCTCATCGTCGACGATCACACCCTTGTCCGCGCCGGCCTGGCGCGGCTGCTGCAGGGGTTTGCCGACGTGCAGCTCGTGGCCGAGGCCAGCAACGCCGAACAGGCACTGCAACTGTCCCTGCAGCACGCACCGGATGTGGTGCTGATGGACCTCTCGCTGCCGGGCCGCACCGGCCTGGAAGCGCTCAGCGACATCCGCCTGCGTGCCCCCGGTACCCGGGTGGTGATGATGACCATGCACGACGATGCCGCCCACGTGCGCGATGCACTGGATCGTGGCGCGGTCGGGTTCGTGGTGAAGGACGCCGCACCGCAGGAACTGGAACTGGCACTGCGGGCCGCGCACGCCGGCCAGGTGTTCCTGAGCCCGCAGATCTCGGCCAAGATGCTGGCGCCGATGCTGGGCCGCGAGAAACCCACCGGCATCGCCGCACTCTCACCACGGCAGCGCGAGATCCTGCGCCGCATCGGCAAGGGCGAGAGCAACAAGGAAATCGCCGCCGATCTCGGCATCAGCGTCAAGACGGTGGAGACCCACCGCGCGCGGATGATGGAATCGCTGGGCTGCCGCCGCGCCAATGACCTGCTTCTGCTGGCCGCACGCCATCAGCACGAGCTCGAGTAGGCGCCGGTATCGGGGTCAGATCCCTTTCCCGCGGAAACGGATCTGACCCCGCGACACCCTGCAGCGGCGACGACATCCCGTCACCCCGACATTCCCTGACAGGAATCCGTACCCCGACCGCCGCGCGCTCAGCGGCTTCGCCACGACGAATCAATGACTTGGCGGCGCATTTCGTCAATTTCCCGCGTCGGTGTAGGGAATTCCCCTACACCCTGTCGGGAGTTCCACGAAATGCATCAGGAACCCCCCGATTCCGCCCCCGCCGGATCAAAAGCAAGATGCGTTCCACAAGGCGCCGGGGAGCGGTGCCGGGGAACCACGATGAAGGCTGCACTCTCGACCCAGCTGGGCCAGCAACTCCACCTCACCCCGCAACTGCTGCAGTCGATCCGGCTGCTGCAGCTCGATGGCCTGCACCTGGAGCAGGAAATCCAGCGCCTGCTGGACTCCAACCCGCTGCTGGAGATCGAGGAGGCCGAAGCGCCCGCTGCTGAAGCCACCGAAGCGAGTGCCACCACCCTCGACACCGCCGCCTTCGACGAACTGCCCGAGCCGTCGATGTGGGACGTGGCCGGCGCCAGTTGGCAGGATGGCGACGACGATCGCATGGCGCGCATCGCCGCTGGCGAGTCGACCGACCCGCAGCTGCGCGTGCTGCAGCGCCTGGCGCTGGACATGGACGACCATCAGCTGGCGGTGGCCGCGTTCTGGCTGGACCACTGCGATGAAGCCGGCTACCTGCAGGCGCCGCTGGCACAGCTGCAGCTGCTGGCCAGTGCCCAGTTCGACATCACCGCCGACGGCGTGGAAGCCATCCGCCAGCAGCTGCTGCATGGCGAGCCCGCCGGCATGGCCGCGCAGGATCTGCGCGAAGGCCTGCAGGCGCAGCTGCGCAGCCTGCATGGCGTGGTGCCGGCCCGCCACCTGGCTGCACGCATTCTCGATGGAGCGCTCGACGCGCTCGCGGCCCACGACTACCCCGCCCTCGCCCGCCAGCACGACGCCGAGATCGACGACGTGCGCGAGGCGGTGCGCCTGATCCTCTCGCTGCAGCCGCGCCCCGGCGACAGCCTGCTGCCCGAACGCAACGCGGTGGTGGTGCCGGACGTGGTCGCCTGGCACGCCGACGGGCAGTGGAAGGTCGCCCTGAACCCGGCCACCAGTCGTCGCGTGTCGATCAACAGCCAGTACGAACAGGCCCTGGCCGAGACCAGCGACGCCGCCCCGGCACTGCGCGAAATGCTGCAGGAGGCGCGCTGGTTCAGCCGCGGCCTGTCGATGCGCTACGACACCCTGCTGCGCACCGCGCGGGTGATCGTCGAGCGCCAGGCCGCCTTCCTGGTCCGTGGCGAAGAGGCCATGGCGCCGTTGACCCTGAAGGAAGTGGCCGAGGAGATCGGCATGCACGAGTCCACCGTCTCGCGCATCACCACCGGCAAGTTCCTGCAGACCCCGCGCGGCACCTTCGAACTGAAGCACTTCTTCGCCGTGCGCCTGGAAGGCGCCAGCGTCTCCGGCCAGGCGGTGAAGGCCATGGTCCGCCGCCTGATCGACGCCGAACCGGCCGGCCGCCCGCTGGCCGATGAGGCCATTGCCGGCCTGCTGTCACGCCAGGGGGTGAACATTGCCCGCCGAACCGTCGCAAAATACCGAGAACAACTGGATATCGCCCCGGCCCGCGAACGGCGCCGGCTCAGCGCCAGGCAACCCCAGCTGGCCCGGGTGGGCTGAAAAGGATGTTGGACATGAACAAGCTCACGGTCCTGCTGGTCGATGACCACGAGGGCTTCATCAACGCGGCGATGCGCCATTTCCGCAAGATCGACTGGCTGCAGATCGTCGGCAGTGCCGGCAACGGCCTGGAAGCGATCGAGCGCTCGGAAACGCTGCGCCCGCAGGTGGTGCTGATGGACCTGGCGATGCCGGAAATGGGCGGCCTGCAGGCCACCCGCCTGATCAAGTCGCAGGACGATGCACCGTACATCGTGATCGCCAGCCACTTCGACGACGCCGAGCACCGCGAACACGCGCTGCGCGCCGGCGCCGACAACTTTGTCAGCAAGCTGTCCTACATCCAGGAAGTCATGCCGATCCTGGAAGGCCTCAGGGAGGATCGATCGTGAGCGAATCGCGCATCCTGGTGCTGGACAACGACGCCGTGCGCGCAGAGCGCACCGTTGCCCTGCTGGAATTCATGGACTTCAACCCGCGCTGGGTGTCCGACGCGGCCGACTTCGACCTGGGCCGCCAGCGCCAGAACGACTGGATGGCGGTGATCGTCGGCAGCCTGGACGACAGCGCCGCCAGCACTGCGCTGTACCACTGGCTGGGCGGCAGCAGCCTGCCGCCGCCGGTGCTGCTGGCCGATGGTGATGCTGCAGCGTTTGCCCAGCAGCACGGGCTGCACGAGGCCAACATCTGGCCACTGGAAACGCCGCTGCGTCATGCGCAGATGGAAGCCCTGCTGCGCCGCGCCAGCCTCAAGCGCCTGGATGCCGAGCACCAGGCCGGCGCCGCGCAGGACCAGGGGCCGACCGGCAACGGCCCGGCGGTCACCGCGCTGCGCACCATGATCGAGCAGGTGGCCGCGTTCGACACCACCGTGCTGGTGCTGGGCGAATCCGGCACCGGCAAGGAAGTGGTATCGCGCGCCATCCACCAGCGCTCGCCGCGCCGTGATGGCCCGTTCGTGGCGATCAACTGTGGCGCCATTCCGGCCGACCTGCTGGAAAGCGAACTGTTCGGCCACGAGAAGGGCGCCTTCACCGGCGCACTGACCGCGCGCAAGGGCCGGTTTGAAATGGCCGAGGGCGGCACCCTGCTGCTCGACGAAATCGGCGACATGAGCCTGCCGATGCAGGTGAAGCTGCTGCGCGTGCTGCAGGAACGCAGTTTCGAGCGCGTTGGCGGCAACCAGACCATCCGCTGCAACGTGCGCGTGGTGGCCGCGACCCACCGCGACCTGGAGACCCGCATCGCCGAGGGCAAGTTCCGCGAGGACCTGTTCTACCGCCTCAACGTGTTCCCGATCGACGTGCCCGCGCTGCGCGAACGGCGCGAAGACCTGCCGGCGCTGGTGGAAACCATCGCCGCGCAGCTGGCCCGCACCGGCCGTGGCGAAGTGCGCTTCACCCCGGAAGCCCTGCAGGCCCTGGCCGGCTACGAGTGGCCGGGCAACGTGCGCGAGCTGACCAACCTGGTCGAGCGCCTGGCGGTGCTGCATCCGGGCGGCTCGGTGCGCGTGCAGGACCTGCCGGCCCGCTATCGTGGCGATGCCGCGCTGGCAGCGGTGGCCGCAGCGGTACCGGCAGCTCCGGTTGCCAGCGAAGAACGCCTGGACCTGCGCAGCTTCTCGTTCCACACGCCCGGCAGCGGCAACCAGCCGGCGCTGGAGCACGGCATCGCCGTCAATCGCGCAGCCGCCCCGGCGGCACTGCCCGACGATGGCCTGGACCTGCGCAACCACATGGCCAACATCGAACTGGGGCTGATCAACGAAGCACTGGAACGCACCCAGGGCGTGGTCGCCCACGCCGCCCAGCTGCTTGGCCTGCGCCGCACCACCCTGGTGGAAAAGCTGCGCAAGTACGGCATCGAGCGCGAGCAGGCCGAACTGGCCGGCTGAAGCGCGCGACCCGCATGAAGGGGGCACGAACGCCTGGGCTTGCCCGGGCGTTGGTGTTTCTGGTGCCCGGGGTCAGATCCCTTTCCTGCGGAAAGGGATCTGACCCCATTGCATTTGAAGACAGCAGCGCCGAACTGCGGTGCATTGGCAAGGACACCCCAAGGAGGTCCCACCATGCATCACCTGATCCTGCTCGCCGTCCTGCTCTGCCCGGCCCTGGCCACCGCGGCCAACTGCACCCTGCCCGCCACGCTCGACCAACGCCAGTTCACCAACCTCAGCGACCCGTTGTACGCGCCGGACAACCCCAACGCCGGACGCATGGTGCAGCTCGGCTTTGCTGGCAGCCAGTACGTGCTGGACATCCTCGGCACCGACCTCCGCATCGCCGGCAGCTACCGCTACCAGCGCCTGGCCCCGCATATCGCGGAAATCCAGATGACCGAGGCCCATCCGGCCGGCCTCGCCCACTACACCCTGCTGCTGACCTGCCAGAGCGACCGCCAGGGCCGCTTCATCTACACCCAGCATGACGGCCCCATCGCACCGCGCCAGCGCCAGAATTCCGGCCGATGGACCCTGCAGCCATAGGCCAGAAAACCGACGCCGGTTAAATGGCGCCGCCAATGGGGTCAGGCCCCGTGCCGACCAACGGTCGGCATCCACCATCAACAGCAGGTTCCAACAGATCGCGGCCACCTGTCGAAGGCGGGGTGGGTCCGGTTGCGGGGGCGTGAGCGCCATGGATGGCGCGACCGAGCCTCCATGGACGGATTTATGGCGTCCCCCGTAACCGGACCCACCCCGCCATCCCTCAGTAGACCCGCTTCTGCTGTTGCTCCGGCTCCGGCTTCGGCTTCGGCCGTTGCCGTTGAGGTTGCCGGCCAGCGGCCGGCACTACCGCGGGGCGCGGGGTGCAACCCCGCACGCACACCCAACCTCCTCACTTCACTGAATCGAAAACCGGTTTCGGCACGGCACTTGCACTGGCTCCAGCAGACAACCCCATCCCTGTTTCTGGAACCGTTGCAGATGTCCCACTCCGTCACTTCGATCCTTTCGCAGATCCGCTCCTATCAGACCCAGATGGGACAGCCGGCGCTCAACCCGCTGGGCGAAACGCCGCGCAGCAATGCCCTGCCGGGCACGGTGCTGGATGCGCCGCAGGTGCAGCCGGCCAGCTTCACCGAAACCCTGCGTGGTGCGATTGCCGGCGTCAACGATGCGCAACAGAAATCCGGCGCCCTCGCCAAGGCCTTCGAGATGGGCGACCCCAGCGCCGACCTGGCCAAGGTGATGGTCGCCTCGCAGCAGTCCCAGATCGCCTTCCGCGCCACCGTGGAAGTCCGCAACCGTCTCGTCCAGGCCTACCAGGACGTGATGAACATGCCGCTGTAAGGAACGTTGACGCATGGCACTGACGCTCTCCAAGGACAGCCTGAACGCCGAGAAGGCCGGGCAATGGTTCGACCGCCTGCAGAGTCTGCAGATCACCCGTCGGCTGGGCCTGATGGCGATGATCGCGGTGGCGGTGGCGGCAGGCCTGTCCGTGTTCTTCTGGTCACAGAAGCCGGGCATGGTCCCGCTGTACACCGGCCTGGACCAGAAGGCGACCGCTGAAGCGACCGACCTGCTGCGCGCCGCGCAGATTCCGTTCGCGCTCGACCCGGCCACCGGTGGCATCACCGTGCCGGAAAAGAACCTGCACGATGCCCGCCTGAAGCTCGCCGGCTCCGGCCTGACCGACAGCGGCAAGCTGGGCTTCGAGCTGATGGAACGCGACCCGGGCTTTGGTGTCAGCCAGTTCGTGGAAAGCGCGCGCTACCAGCACGCGCTGGAAACCGAGCTGTCGCGCACCATCAACACGCTGCGCCCGGTGCGCGATTCGCGCGTGCACCTGGCCATTCCCAAGCCCAGCGCGTTCACCCGCCAGCGTGACGTGGCCAGCGCCTCGGTCACCCTGGAACTGCGTGGCGGCCAGCAGCTGGAACGCAGCCAGGTCGATGCCATCGTGCACATGGTCGCCGCCAGCATTCCGGACCTCGCGCCGGAACGGGTGACCGTGGTCGACCAGAGCGGGCGCATGCTCAGCATTACCGACCCGAACAGCGAGGCGGCGGTCAACGCGGCCCAGTTCGAGCAGGTGCGCCGCCAGGAAACTTCGTTCAACCAGCGCATCCGCGAACTGCTGGAACCGATGACTGGCCCCGGCCGCGTCAACCCGGAAGTGAGCGTGGACATGGATTTCTCGGTGACCGAGGAAGCCCGCGAGCTCTACAACGGCGAGCCGCAGAAGCTGCGCAGCGAGCAGATGAGCGAGAACACCACCAGCACGCCGGGCCCGCAGGGCGTGCCGGGTGCGACCAGCAACAGCCCGCCGGGCCAGCAGGCCGCACCGGCCACCGCGCAGGCCCCGACCGAAAGCAGCAAGAACGCGACCCGCAACTACGAGCTGGACCGCACCCTGCAGCACACCCGCCAGCCGGCCGGCCGCATCAAGCGCGTCTCGGTGGCGGTGCTGGTGGACAACGTGCCGCGCGCCGGCGCCAACGGCAAGATGAGCCCGCAGCCGCTGTCGGCTGCCGAACTGACCCGCGTCGAAGCGCTGGTCAAGCAGGCCGTCGGCTTCAACGCCGAGCGTGGCGACACCGTGTCGGTGATGAATGCCCCGTTCGTGCG
Organism: Stenotrophomonas sp. PAMC25021; assembly: GCF_004795795.1. Taxonomy (NCBI): domain Bacteria; kingdom Pseudomonadati; phylum Pseudomonadota; class Gammaproteobacteria; order Lysobacterales; family Lysobacteraceae; genus Stenotrophomonas; species Stenotrophomonas sp. PAMC25021. The sequence goes on from NZ_CP039255.1 coordinate 4,623,698, forward strand.
TGACACCACGCCGGTCGAAGGCCCGTCGTGGTGGGAGCTGCCGTGGGTGCACGATGCCGGCCGCATGCTGCTTGGCGCGGTGGTGGTGCTGGCGCTGCTGTTCGGCGTGCTGCGTCCGGCGCTGCGCGCGATCACCGGCCAGAGCAGGAAGAACGACGAACAGGCACTCGAGCCGCATACCGCGGACGTGCAGCTGGTCGATGACGATGGCATGCCGCTGCCGGCGCTGGGCGCTGACCGGGCCAGCCTGGGCGGGCCGGAAGCACTGGCCCTGCCGGTGGATTCATATGAGGAACGATTGCGGATGGCGCGTGAAGCCGTGAAGACCGACTCCAAGCGCGTGGCCCAGGTGGTCAAGGGTTGGGTGGCAAATGACTGAGGCCGCACTGACTGGCGTGCAGCGCGCCGCCGTACTGCTGCTTTCGCTGGGTGAGCTGGACGCGGCCGAAGTGCTGCGCCACATGGAACCCAAGGAGGTGCAGAAAATCGGCATCGCCATGGCCACCATGACCGACATCACCCGCGAGCAGGTGGAGCGGGTGATGGACCAGTTCGGCCAGGAGCTGGGCTCGAAGACCTCACTCGGCGTTGGCTCGGACGACTACATCCGCAACATGCTGGTGCAGGCGCTGGGCAGCGAGAAGGCCGGCAACCTGATCGACCGCATCCTGCTCGGCCGCAACACCACCGGCCTGGACGCGCTGAAGTGGATGGACCCGCGTGCGGTGGCCGACCTGGTGCGCAACGAGCACCCGCAGATCATCGCCATCGTGATGGCGCACCTGGAAACCGACCAGGCCGCCGACGCGCTGAAGCTGCTGCCGGACCGTACCCGCGTGGACGTGCTGCTGCGCATCGCTACCCTCGACGGCATTCCGCCGAACGCGCTCAATGAACTCAACGAGATCATGGAGCGCCAGTTCGCCGGCAACCAGAACCTGAAGTCGTCGAACATCGGTGGCGTGCAGTGCGCGGCCAACATCCTGAACTTCATGGACAGCGGCCAGGACCAGGCGATCCTGGGCGAAATCGCCCGCATCGATGCGCCGTTGAGCAACCGCATCCAGGACCTGATGTTCGTGTTCGACGATCTGGTCGACCTGGACGACCGCGAGATGCAGCTGGTGCTGCGCGAGGTGAGCGGCGAGCGCCTGGGCCTGGCCCTGCGCGGCGCCGACATCAAGGTGCGCGACAAGATCACCCGCAACATGTCGCAGCGCGCGGCCGAGATCCTGCTGGAAGACATGGAAGCCCGCGGGCCGGTGCGCCTGTCCGACGTGGAAGGCGCGCAGCGCGAGATCCTGGCCATCGTCAAGCGCATGGCCGATGAAGGCACCGTCACCATCGGCGGCAGCGCGGAGGCCATGCTGTGAGCAACGTCGTGCGCTGGCTTGCCCCGGACCTGCTGGCCCAGCCCGAACCGGCGCTGGAGCAGGAGGACGCGTTCGAACTCACCGAGCCGGACCCGGAACACGAACCGGAGCCGCCGCTGCAGCTGCCGACCCTGGAGGAAATCCAGGCGATCCAGGACAGCGCGGAGAAGGAAGGATTCGATCAGGGCCATGCCGAAGGGTACGGCCAGGGCCAGGCGGAGGTGCGTCGCCTCGCCGCGCAGATCGAAGGCATCCTCGACAACTTCAGCCGGCCGCTGGTGCGGCTGGAGAACGAAGTGGTCGGCGCCCTTGGTGAACTGGCGGTGCGCATCGCCGGCGCGCTGGTCGGCCGCGCCTACGAGGCCGAGCCGGCACTGCTGGCGCAGCTGGTCGGCGAAGCGATTGACGCCGTGGGCGGCAGCACCCGCGAGGTGGAAGTGCGGCTGCACCCGGATGACATCGCCGCGCTTGCCCCGCTGCTGAACCTGTCGCCGGCGCAGCGCCTGGTACCGGATACCAGCCTCAGCCGTGGCGACCTGCGCGTGCACGCCGAAGCCGTACGCATCGACGGCACCCTGGAGGCCCGCCTGCGCGGCGCGCTGGATGCGGTGATCCGCCAGACCGGAGCGACGGCATGAGCGCCGCACCGCAAACGACGCCACCGCCGGCCGACTGGGCCGTGGCCCGCAACCTGCGCCTGGCCCGCCGCCTGGACGGCCTGCGCGTGGATACCGCGCATGGCCGTGGGCTGATCCGCGAGGGCGTGCTGCGCCGCGCGGTCGGGCTCACCCTGGAAGCGGTCGGCTGCGAGGCGCCGCTGGGCGCCAGCTGCAAGGTGGAAGTGGTCGATGGTGGCTGGGTCGATGCCGAAGTGGTCGGCTTTGCCGGTGAGCGCACCTACCTGATGCCCAGCGCCGAACTGCACGGCCTGCTGCCCAACGCCCGCGTGGTACCGTCGGCGCGGCGTGGCGGGGTGGAAGTGGGTGAAGGCCTGCTCGGCCGCGTCATCGACAGCGACGGCGTGCCGCTGGATGGCAAGGGCCCGATCCGCGCAGAAGGGCATGTCGGCATGGCCGGCGTGTCGATCAATCCGTTGGCGCGTGAACCGATCACCCAGCCGCTGGACGTGGGCGTGCGCGCGATCAACGCGCTGTTGCCGATCGGCCGCGGCCAGCGTGTCGGCCTGTTCGCCGGTTCCGGCGTCGGCAAGTCGACGCTGCTGGGCATGATGACCCGCTACACCGCTGCCGACGTGATCGTGGTCGGCCTGATTGGTGAACGAGGCCGCGAAGTACGCGATTTCGTCGAGACCACGCTGGGCGAGGAAGGCCTGCGCCGCGCCGTGGTGGTGGCCAGCCCCGCCGACCGGCCACCCTTGGCGCGCCTGCACGGTGCCTACCGTGCCACCGCCATCGCCGAGTGGTTCCGCGACCAGGGCCTGAACGTGCTGCTGCTGATGGACTCGCTGACCCGCTTCGCCCAGGCGCAGCGCGAGATCGGCTTGTCGGTCGGTGAACCACCGACCACCCGCGGTTACCCGCCCTCGGTGTTCGCCAAGCTGCCGGCGCTGGTCGAACGCGCTGGCAACGGCGCAAAGGGCCGCGGCTCGATCACCGCGTTCTACACCGTACTGACCGAAGGCGATGATCCGCAGGATCCGATCGCCGACGCCGCACGCGCGATCCTCGACGGCCACATCCTGCTCTCGCGCCGGGTGGCCGACAGCGGCCTGTACCCGGCCATCGACGTCGAATCGTCGGTCAGCCGCGTGGTCACGGAAATCGCCGACGAGCCGTGGCGCCTGCGCATCCGCAAGTTGAAGCGACTGGTCTCGGCCTACTCGGCCAACCGTGACCTGATCGCGATCGGTGCCTACCAGCGTGGTAACGACGCGGCCACCGACGAAGCCCTGGAGCGCTGGCCGGAAATCATGGAGTTCCTCGGCCAGGACGTTGCAAAGGCCGCAGATCTCCCGCACAGCCAGGCGGCGCTGCAGCGCCTGGTGGAACAAGAGAGTTAAGCCATGAACCAGTCCAAGCGCATCGATCCCCTGCTCAAGCGGGCCCAGGAACACGAGGACGCGGTCGCCCGCGACCTGGCCGAACGCCAGCGCGTGCTCGACACCCATCTGTCGCGCCTGGACGAACTGCGCCGCTATGCCGAGGAGTACGCCAACGCCCAGATGGCAGCGACCAGCCCGGCACAGCTGCTGAACCGCCGCGCCTTCCTTGATCGCCTGGACAGTGCGGTCGAGCAGCAGCAGGCCACGGTCAACGGCAACCGCGAAAAAGTGGAGGCCGAGCGCGCGCGGCTGATCCTGGCCAGCCGTGACAAGGCGGTGCTGGAGCAGCTGGCCGCCAGCTACCGCGCGCAGGAAAAGGTGGTGACCGACCGCCGCGACCAACGCGAGATGGACGACATTGGCGCGCGGCGCGCGCGCCTGGTGCAGGCCGAAGACCAGGACGGCTCCGAGCAGGGAGGCCGCCCGTGATGCCCGCCCCGCTCGCCAGCAGCGCCAACCCGGCCACGCCCGCCACCAGCAACAGTGCCGCGCGCGCCGCGCGCAGCGAAGGCGCAAAGGACTTCAGCCAGCTGCTGCAGGGCGGTGCGCCCTCCGCGCCCGCGCCTGCCGGCAGCGCTACCACACCGACGCCGTCCCCGCCCAGCCAGCCATCGACCGCCGACAGCAATGGCCAGGCACCGGGCGAACGCAGCGCGGACGCGGAAGCGGCAACTGCCGAAACCCCGCCGCTACCGCCCGTTGCCCTGCCCCCGGCTGGACCCGGCACCGACAAGGACAAGCCCGCCGCGACCGAGGACGCCCCGTGGCCACCGATCGGCCTGGCCGGCCTGGTGCTGGCGATGCCGACGCCTGCCGATCCGGCCGTCGCTCTGGCGGGCAGCGCTGCACCGTCACTGGCCAACGACGGTACGGCGCTACCCACCACTGCCCCCGCCGCGACCCCGACACTGCCTGCAGCCGCGCCGGCAGCGGCAACCGCAGCCCCCGTGGCGGCCGACGGCAAACCGGCGGCGACCAGCGCGGAGGATGCCACCGCGCTGCCATTGCCGGCGATGATCCTGCCCGGCAAGCGCAGCGAGCGCGGCGAAGGCAGTGACGTGGCCGCCGTTGGCGACCGCGCAAATACACCGTTGCTGCACGCACCGGCAGCGGCCGCCGTGCAGGACCTGAAGGCGGCGCTCGCCACCGGCAACGCGATCTTCAATGGCGAACCCACGCCTAAGCCCGTTCTGGGTGACGATGGCTTCGACCAGGCCATCGGCGCACGCCTGGGCTGGCTGGCCGACCAGAAGATCGGCCATGCCCACATCCGCCTGAGCCCGGACGACATGGGGCCGGTCGACGTGCGCCTGCAGTTGAACGGCGACAAGGTGCATGCCAGCTTCAGCAGCCCGCACGTGGACGTGCGCCAGGCACTGGAAAGCAGCCTGCCGCGCCTGCGCGAGCTGCTGGGCGAACAGGGCTTCCAGCTGGCTCACGCCGATGTCGGCCACCACGCGTCTGGTGGTGACGGCAATGCGTCGGGACAACCCGGTGGCGGCGGCATGACCGGCGACGGAGAACCGACGCCGGGCGATGCCAGCGTGTCGTCCGCGCAGTTGATCCGCCAGCGCGGCTTGCTGGACGCCTACGCCTGACAGGTGTGCCAACCAAGGTTGGCACCTACCGGAGCGGGGCAATTGGCACCCACCAGGGCAGGCGGTCCACCTCCCCGTATTGCGTTGGTGGGTGCTGAGCTTGCTCCGCACGGCCCTACCTGCACCCCGACGGAATTCCGTCGCACGCTGCGGGCCCAGCCTTCGGCACACCCCTTGCATATCCCGGTGAAGCAACCCTCAGGAGCTTCACCCCGTGGCCGCAGCCGCTGACAAAACCAAGAAGACCGCCGAGAAGGACAAGGCCGCCAAGCCGCGTAGTCCGATCCTGATCACCGCACTGGTGGCCGTACTGGCCGCCGCTGCCGCTGGTGGCGGCGTGTGGTTCTTCACCCAGTCCAAGCACGAAGAGAAGACCGCGCAGGCGCCGAAGAAGAGCGCGACGCCGGCCCCGGCACAGTACTTCGCGCTGGACCCGGCGTTCGTGGTCAACCTCAATGGCCCGGTCGACGGCCCGCGCTACCTGCAGCTGGAGGTCCAGCTGATGACCCGCGACCCGGCCGCGCTGGAAGCGATCAAGACCCATGCCCCGGCCATCCGCGCGCGCCTGCTGATGCTGTTCTCGCAGGTCAGCCCGGACCAGATCGCCGATGTCGCCGGCAAGCAGAAGCTGCAGGCCAGTTCGCTGGCCGAGGTGCAGAAGGTGCTCAAGGCCGAGACCGGCAGCAACGGCGCCGACGATCTGCTGTTCACCAGCTTCGTGACCCAGTAAGGCCCCCCGATGAATGATCTGCTGTCCCAGGACGAGATCGATGCCCTGCTCCACGGCGTGGACAGCGGCGCGGTCGAGACCGATGCGGAACCCCCGTCAGGCGAAGCGCGCTCGTACGACTTCGCCAGCCAGGACCGCATCATCCGTGGTCGCATGCCGACCCTGGAAATGGTCCACGAGCGCTTCGCGCGCCTGTGGCGGATCGGCCTGTTCAATCTGATCCGGCGCTCGGCCGAGCTGTCGGTGCGCGGCATCGAACTGATCAAGTTCAACGACTACATGCACTCGCTGTATGTGCCGACCAACCTGAACCTGATCCGCTTCAAGCCGCTGCGCGGTACCGGCCTGATCGTGTTCGAGCCGACCCTGGTGTTCGCCATCGTCGACAACTTCTTCGGCGGCGACGGGCGCTACCCGACCCGCATCGAGGGCCGCGAATTCACGGCCACCGAAATGCGGGTGATCCACCTGCTGCTGAAGCAGACCTTCGCCGACCTGCGCGAAGCGTGGGCACCGGTGATGGACGTCGACTTCGAGTACATTAACTCGGAGATCAACCCGCATTTCGCCAACATCGTGACCCCGCGCGAGTACGTGGTGGTGTGCCGCCTGCACGTCGAGCTCGACGGCGGCGGCGGTGACATCCACGTCACCCTGCCCTACTCGATGCTGGAACCGATCCGCGAACTGCTCGACGCCGGCATCCAGAGCGACCGCAACGACCGCGACGAGAGCTGGGGCAAGACCCTGCGCGAGCAGCTCAACATCGCCGAAGTCACCCTGTCCAGCGTACTGGCCAGCAAGCGCATGACCCTGCGCGACCTGACCCAGCTGAAGGTCGGCGACATCCTGCCGATCGAGCTGAGCCCGCAGGTGCCGCTGTGCGTGGAGAACATCCCTGTGTTCACCGGCGAGTTCGGCATCGCCAACGGCATGAACGCCGTGAAGATCACCGCTACCCATCCGCCGGGCACCCGCCCGCGCGTACCCGTCATCCAGGAAGACCCGCAATGAACGATATCGACGCCCTCGAACCGACCCCGGCCCAGTTCAGCAGCCTGCAGGCCGACGAGGCCAACGGTCCGGACCTGAACCTGGACGTGATCCTCGATGTGCCGGTGACCCTGTCGCTGGAAGTCGGTCGTGCCCGCCTGCCGATCCGCAACCTGCTGCAGCTCAACCAGGGTTCAGTGGTGGAACTGGAGCGCGGTGCCGGCGAATCGCTGGACGTGTTCGTCAACGGCACCCTGATCGCCCACGGCGAAGTGGTGGTGATCAATGACCGCTTCGGCGTGCGCCTGACCGACGTGGTCAGCCCGAGCGAGCGGATCCGGAGACTGCGTTGAGCCTGCTGGCCTCCACCCTGCTGGCGGTCGGCAAGACCGCAGCGCCGATCGGCCCGCAGGTCGGCCAGCACGCGGCCGCCGCACCCAGCCTGTTCGGTGCGGTGCTGGCGCTGCTGGCGGTGCTGGCGCTGGTGATCGGCCTGGGCTGGCTGCTCAAGCGCATGCCCGGCAGCGGCTTCCGCCCGGCCGAAGGCATGAAGCTGGTGGCCAGCCTCAGCGTCGGCGCCAAGGAGCGCGTGGTGGTGGTGGAGGTCAACGGCCAGCAATTGCTGCTGGGCGTCACTGCCGGCGGCATCAACACCCTGCATACCCTGCCCGAACCGTTGCCGCCACCGGCGCCGGTGCGCGTGCCGGATTTCAAGAACCTGCCGAATTTCGCCCAGCTGCTGCAGCAGCGGCTGCGCAAGGACCCCTGACATGCGTGTCACCCGAACCCGTGTTGCCACCCTGATGCCGTGGCTGCTGTTGCTTGCCCTGTGCCTGTTGCCGGTGCTGGCGTTCGCCGCGCCCGGCGCCCCGGCCACCCCGCTGCCGGACGTCAACGTCGGCAAGATCGGCGGCCAGCCGGTCAGCCTGCCGCTGCAGACTCTGCTGCTGATGACCGCGATCACCCTGATCCCGTCGATGCTGCTGGTGCTGACCTCGTTCACCCGCATCATCATCGTGCTGGGCCTGCTGCGCCAGGCACTGGGTACCGGCCAGACGCCGTCCAACCAGGTACTGCTGGGCCTGGCCCTGTTCCTCACCGCGATGGTGATGATGCCGACCTGGGACAAGGCGTGGAGCACGGGCATGGCGCCCTATCTCAACGGCGACATTGACTTCCAGACCGCCTGGACATTGACCACGCAGCCGCTGCGCGGGTTCATGCTGGCGCAGATCCGCGAGACCGACCTGATGACCTTCGCCGGCATCGCCGGGCACGGCACCTACGCCAGCCCCGATGCGATCCCGTTCCCGGTGCTGGTCGCTTCGTTCGTCACCAGCGAACTGAAGACCGCTTTCGAGATCGGCTTCCTGATCTTCATTCCGTTCGTGATCATCGATCTGGTCGTCGCCAGCGTGCTGATGTCCATGGGCATGATGATGCTGTCGCCGATGCTGGTGTCGGCGCCGTTCAAGATCCTGCTGTTCGTGCTGGTGGATGGCTGGGTGCTGACCGTGGGCACGCTGGCGGCCAGCTTCAATCCCGCGTGACGCGATCCGGCGCGATTGAAAGACAGTCGAGCATGGCTCGACTCTATATAAGAAGGTGAAACCCGAATGTCTCCCGAACTTGCCTTGACCGAACTGCGTGGCGGCCTGATCACCGTGCTGTGGGTGGCCGGCCCGCTGCTGCTCACCGTACTGGTGGTGGGCGTGGTGGTCGGTGTCGTGCAGGCTGCAACCCAGCTCAATGAACCGACCATCGCCTTCGTCGCCAAGGCGGCGGCGCTGACCGCAGTGCTGTTCGCGCTGGGGAGCCTGCTGATCGGCCACCTGGTTGAATTCACCACGCTGCTGTTCCAGCGCATTCCGCACCTGATCGGCTAGGACACGCGCTTCGATGGACGCCGCGACACAGATGGCGGCCGACGGCCTGCAGGCCTTCGGCATGATCGGCACCGTGCTGTGGACCATGCTGCGCATCGGCGCGGTGGCCATGGCCATGCCCATGGTCGGCACGCGTGCGGTGCCGTCGCGGGTGCGCGTGGTACTGGCCGGCACCCTGGCCATTGCACTGGCGCCGCTGCTGCCACCGGTACCGGACTGGACCGGCTTCGACGCGGCTACGGTGCTGACCATCGCGCGCGAACTGGCCATCGGCGTTTCCATCGGTTTCATGCTGCGGCTGGTATTCGAAGCCGGTGCGATGGCCGGCGAACTGATCGCGCAGGGCACCGGCCTGGCCTTCGCGCAGATGAGCGACCCGCTGCGCGGTGGCACTTCGGGTGTGATCGGCCAGTGGTTCTACCTGCTGTTCGGCCTGCTGTTCTTCACCGCCAACGGCCACCTGGCGTTGATTTCGCTGCTGGTCGACAGCTACCGCGCACTGCCGATCGGCGCCCCGCTGCCGGACCCGCACGCCTTCTTCAGCATCGCCCCGACCTTCCTGCTGACCGTGCTGCGCGGCGCGCTGACGCTGGCCATTCCGCTCACCGTGGCGATGCTGGCGGTGAACCTGGCCTTCGGCGTACTGGCGCGTGCCGCCCCTGCGCTGAATCCGATCCAGCTGGGCCTGCCGGTCTCGCTGCTGCTGGGCCTGTTCCTGCTGGCCCTGCTGGCCGGGGAAATGGGGCCGCCGGTACAGCGCCTGTTCGACGCCGCCTTCCAGGCTGCGGACGCGGTCACACACTGACCCGATCATCACGTTCTACTGCTTGCCATGCAATTGTTTCTGTAGAGCCGAGCCCATGCTCGGCTGCCGCTCCTGCCGAAGGCAGCCGAGCATGGGCTCGGCTCTACAGAGGCGCAATTTCACGTATTGCCGCTTGAAGTCCCCCCCGGTCTGCGCGTTAGAGTGAATGCGCGGCAACCGGGGGGATGCCGCACATGGCCGGCGTCGTGCGTCGGCCTGCCTCATGCATGCCCCACCGTGGTTTCCGTCGACAGGCAGGTCCGGGAGACTGACGAATGCTGGTAGGCACGTACAACCCGTGGCTGGTGGCGATCTCGCTGCTGGTCGCCGTGATGGCTTCATACACCGCGCTGGCGATGGCCGGGCGCACGGTGACCGCCCCGGGCAGGGGCGCGGCCTGGTGGTGGCGGCTGGGCGGCGGCTTCGCCATGGGCCTGGGCATCTGGTCGATGCATTTCATCGGCATGCTGGCTTTCGACCTGCCCATTCCATTGGGCTACGACCTTCCCATCACCCTGCTCTCGCTTGCGCTTGCCATCGCCTCATCGGTGTTCGCGCTGTGGCTGGTCTCGCTGCGCACCCTGCCCCACCCGCGATTGGCGGTCGGCGCCCTGCTGATGGGCACCGGCATCGCCGGCATGCATTACGTTGGCATGGCTGCAATGCGCATGCAGCCGGGCATCGACTACGACCCGGGTTGGCTGCTGTTCTCGCTGATGGTGGCGGTGGCTGCCTCCTGGACCGCGCTGTACGTGGCGTTCCGGCTGCGCGCCCAGCGCACCCGCATCGGTGATCGACTGGCGGCGGCGGGCCTGCTCGGCCTGGCCATCGTCGGCATGCATTACACCGGCATGGCCGCTGCGCGCTTCCCGGAAGGCAGCGTCTGCGGCGCGGCGGTCGGCGATGGCCTGCAGAACGAGTGGCTGGCGATGCTGGTGGTAGTGCTGACCGTGGCGATCCTGGCCGTGGTGCTGGTGGTCTCATGGCTGGACCAGCGCGTGGAAGCGCAACTGCTGCGGCTGCGCAATTCGATGCTGAGCACCTCGTTGACCGACGCGCAGCAGGAACTGACCCAGGCCGCGCTGCACGATCCTCTCACCCGCCTGCCCAACCGCCTGCTGCTGCAGCGGCGCATCGTGCAGGCACTGGCCGAGGCCGAACAGGGCGGCAACCGCTTCGCGGTGATGTTCATGGACCTGGACGGCTTCAAGCAGGTCAATGATGCCTATGGCCATCAGGCCGGTGATGCGCTGCTGGTGGCGGTGGCCGAACGCACCCGCCAGCTGCTGCGCCCGCACGATATGCTGGCACGGCTGGGCGGCGACGAGTTCGTGCTGGTGGTGCGCATCGAGCACGACGAGGACCTGCCGACCCTGGCCCGGCGCATCCTGCAGGCGGTGGGCAGCGGCCCGTTGCTGCCGGACAACGAACTGCAGGTGACCGCCAGCATCGGCGTGGCGATCTGCCCGGACCATGCCGCCAGCGAGCGCCAGTTGATGGCCTTCGCCGACGCGGCGATGTACCAGGCCAAGGAGTCCGGTCGCAACGCCTTCGTGCTGTTCGCCGACTGGATGAACGACAGTGCCGAGCAGCAGTTCCGGCTGCTGGCCGACCTGCGCCGCGCCATCGGCAGCGAGCAGCTGTTCCTGCACTATCAGCCGAAGATCCGCGTGGCCACGCAGAAGGTGGCCGGCGCCGAAGCGCTGATCCGCTGGCGCCATCCGGAACACGGCCTGATTCCCCCCGACCGCTTCATCCGCCTGGCCGAGCGCAGCGGTGCGATCAACGAGATCGGGCGCTGGGCGCTGGACCAGGCCTGCCAGCAGCTGCGGCGCTGGCACGACGCCGGGCATGAAAGCTGGTCGATGTCGGTGAACCTGTCGCCGGTGCAGTTCAGTTCGCCGCACCTGCTGCAGGATGTGCGCGAGGTGATCGAGCGCCATGGCATTGCCCCGCGCCACCTGGTGCTGGAGATCACCGAAAGCACCGTCATGCGCGATACCGATACCAGTCTTCGCCTGCTGCAGGCGCTGTCGGCGCTGGGCGTGGGCATCTCCATCGATGATTTCGGAACCGGCTATTCCAGCCTGCTGTACCTGAAGCGGCTGCCGGCCACCGAGATCAAGATCGACCATGCGTTCGTGCGCGACCTGGAACACAGTGCCGAAGACGTGGTGATCGTCTCGGCGATCGTGGCGCTGGGCCATGCGCTGGACATGGACATCGTCGCCGAGGGCGTGGAGACCGCCGCGCAGCGTGCCTACCTGGAGCGCCTGGGCTGCGACTTCCTGCAGGGATACCTGCTGGGCCGCCCGGTGGATGCGGCGCGCTTCATGCAGCTGCACGACCTGCCCCGGCCGCGGGTGGAACTGGCGCAGAGCCCACCGCCGCAATACCCGCCCGGCTGACACCGGGCCACGCGCGCCCGCCATCACGGAACGATTCCTGCGGCACTCTCCTGTAGAGCCGAGCTCATGCCCGGCTGTGCTTCGCGCCTGGCCCCAACCGTAGCCGAGCGTGGGCTCGGCTCTACAGAACGGGCCGTCGGTAGATCCACGCCAGGCGTGGAACGGTTCTTGCACGCACCCCGGCAACCCCTGCCGCAGTGCCCGTGATGTCCGAGAACGAATCCGCCGGCGAAAAGACCGAACAACCGACCGAAAAACGCCTGCGCGATGCCCGTGAACAGGGCAACCTGCCGCGCTCGCGCGAACTTGGCACCGCCGCCGTGTTCGGCGCCGGCGTGCTGGCGGTGATGGCCATGAGCGGCTCGATCGGCCGTGGCGCCACGGCCTGGATGAAGCACGCGCTCAGCCCCGAACAGAGCCTGCGGCAGAACCCGAAGGAACTGTTCGGCCACTTCGGCGACCTGCTGCTGCAGTTCATGCTGGTGATCGCACCGCTGGTGCTGGTCTGCCTGCTGGCCAGCTTCGTCGCCCCGCTGGTGATGGGCGGCCTGCGCTGGTCGCAGAAGGCGTTGCTGCCCGACATCAACCGCATGAACCCGATGAGCGGGCTCAAGCGCCTGTATGGCCCGGAGGCGATTGCCGAATTCACCAAATCGCTGCTGCGCGTGGCCTTCGTCGGCGTCGCCGCCGGGCTGGTGGTCTGGACCGGCTTCGACACCCTGCGCGGGCTGATCCACCACCCGCTGGAAACCGCCATCACCGATGGCCTTGGCTTCACCCTGCGCCTGCTGCTGGCGACCGCCGGCGCGATGCTGGTGCTGGCCGCCATCGATGCGCCGTACCAGCGCTGGAACTGGATGCGCAAGCTGAAGATGACCCGCGAGGAACTGCGCCGGGAAATGAAGGAAAGCGAGGGCAGCCCCGAGGTGAAGGGCCGCATCCGCCAGCTGCAGCAGCAGATGGCCAACCGCCGGATGATGGAGGCGGTGCCCACTGCCGACGTGGTGGTGGTCAACCCCACCCACTACGCGGTGGCCCTGAAGTACGAGGGCGGCGCCATGAACGCCCCCACCGTGGTCGCGCTGGGCGTGGACGAAACCGCCCTGCGCATCCGTGAAGTGGCCGACGGCAACAAGGTGGCGATCGTCTCCGCCCCGCCTTTGGCACGCGCCTTGTATCGGGAAGGCCAACTCGGAAAGGAAATCCCCGTGAGACTGTATTCGGCCGTCGCCCAGGTCCTGTCCTACGTCTACCAGCTGCGCGCCTGGCGCACTGGCCCGATGCCGGACGCCCCGCACATCCAGGTGGATGAATTCGGCAAGGGAGGCCGCCCGTGAGCGCCCAGCCCTCCGCCGGTTTCAACACCCGCCGCGCCCTGGAAATGATCCGCCAGGGCCTTGGCGCGCCGCTGATCGTGCTGGCCCTGCTGGCCATGGTCGTGGTGCCGCTGGCCGCGCCGGTGCTCGATGCGCTGTTCACCTTCAACATCGCCATCTCGCTGATGGTGCTGCTGGCGGTGGTCTACGTGAAGCGCCCGCTGGACTTCACCATCTTCCCGATCGTGCTGCTGATCACCACCATGCTGCGGCTGGCGCTGAACGTGGCCTCCACCCGCGTGATCCTGCTGAACGGCCAGAACGGCCACGATGCCGCGGGCAAGGTCATCGCCGCCTTCGGCGAATTCGTGATCGGCGGCAACTACGCGGTCGGCATCGTGGTGTTCGCGATCCTGACCATCATCAATTTCGTGGTCATTACCAAGGGTGCCGGCCGCGTTTCGGAAGTGACCGCGCGCTTCATCCTGGACGCGATGCCCGGCAAGCAGATGGCGATCGACGCCGACCTCAACGCCGGTTTGCTGACGCGTGAAGAAGCCAAGCTGCGCCGCGAGGAAGTGCGTGAGGAAGCCGACTTCTACGGTGCGATGGACGGCGCCAGCAAGTTCATCCGCGGCGATGCCATTGCCGGCATCCTGATCCTGTTCATCAACATGCTCGGCGGCCTGGCCGTGGGCGTGCTGCAGCATGGCATGCCGTTCGGCGAAGCCGCCGCCACCTACACCCTGCTGTCGATCGGTGACGGCCTGGTAGCGCAGCTGCCGGCCCTGCTGGTCTCCAGCGCCGTGGCCATGCTGGTTACCCGCGCCTCGCGCTCGCAGGACATGGCCCAGGCCATGACCGGCCAGGTGTTCGGCCAGTACCGTGCGCTGGCGATCACCGCCGGCATCATCGGCGTGGTCGGCCTGGTGCCGGGCATGCCCAACGTCGCTTTCCTGACGCTGGCCGCGATCCTCGGCTTCATCGCCTGGAAGCTGTACCGCAAGGGCAAGGCGCCGGCTGCCGATGCGGCAGGCGGTGGCACCGATGCCGCCGCACTCAACGCACTCGGCCGCCCGGCCGCACCGGCACCGACTGCCGAACTGAGCTGGGACGAACTGCGCCCGGTCGATCCGCTGGGCCTGGAGGTCGGCTACCGGCTGATCCCGCTGGTGGACAGCAACCAGGGCGGCGAACTGATGGCGCGCATCAAGGGCGTGCGCCGCAAGCTGACCCAGGATGTCGGCTTCCTGATCCCGTCGGTGCACATCCGCGACAACCTGGAACTGCCGGCCAACGGCTACCGCGTGCTGGTGCACGGCGTGCCGGTGGCCACCGCCGAGATCCACCCCGACCGCGAGCTGGCGCTGGACCCGGGCAGCGCGCTCGGCGCGCTGGAAGGCATCGCCGGCAAGGACCCCGCGTTCGGCCTGGACGCCACCTGGATCCAGCCGCACCAGCGCGCCCAGGCCGAAACGCTGGGCTACACCGTGGTCGATCCGGCCACCGTGGTCGCCACCCATCTGTCGCACCTGATCCGTGAGCACGCGCCGGAACTGCTCGGCCACGAAGAAGTGCAGCACCTGCTGGCCAACCTTGCCAAGAGCGCGCCCAAGCTCGTCGAAGATCTGACGCCGAAGGCGTTGCCGCTGTCGGCGGTGGTGCGCGTGCTGCAGAACCTGCTGGTCGAGCGCATTCCGATCCGCCAGCTGCGCAAGATCGCCGAGGCACTGGTCGAACATGCGCCCAGCAGCCAGGACCCGGCCGTGCTGACCGCCGCTGTTCGCACCGCACTGGGCCGCTTCATCGTGCAGGAGATCGCCGGAATGTCGGCGGAGCTGCCGGTATTCACCCTCAACCCGCAATTGGAACGTGTCTTGCAGGAGTCCACGCAGGGCAACGGCGCCGCGCTGGAACCCGGACTCGCTGAGCGACTGCACCAGAGCCTGGCCGAATGTGTCAGCAAGCAGGAAGCCCGCAACGAGCCCGCGGTCGTGCTGGTACCTGGCCCGGTGCGCGCCGCGCTGGCCCGCCTGGTCCGCCACAGCGTTCCGTCGCTGTCGGTCCTGGCCTACAGCGAGGTGCCGGAGGACAAGCGCCTGAAGCTGGTCGGAACGATCAGCTGACGCCGCCCTGCGATGCGCCAGAAAACAGACACCACTTTCGAACCAACGCAACAGACAGATACCAAGGGGAACCCGCACCGTGCAGACCACCGACCACCCGAGTTCTCCGACCGCCACCCCGCCGTCTTCGCCCCGTGACCACAGCATGAAAATCAAACGATTCGTCGCCGCCGACATGCGCTCGGCCATGAACCTGGTGCGCAAGGAACATGGTCCTGACGCCGTGATCCTGTCCAACCGCCGGATCGAGGAAGGCATCGAGATCGTCGCCGCCGCCAACTACGACGAGAGCGCCGTGCAGCGTGCACTGGAAGCCTCGCGCCGTGACGTCGCACCGCCGCCGGCACCCAAGCCGCGCACCGCCGCCGACGCGGTGATCGCCGCCGTCACCCGCCGCCGCAGCAGCACCCCGGCGCCGGAACCGGTCGCGGCCACCACCTCGGCAGTGGCCGCCCTCGCCCGCGCCGCCGTCGGTGCCACCGGCCGCACCCTGGACAGCGCCGACGAGATCGTGCCGACCCGGGGCAGCACCGGCTTCGCCGCCACCCTGGCCCGCGCCGCCGTCAACGAACCGGCACCGCCGGACCAGATCTTCGCCCCGTTCGCCGAGGCCATCGTTGCACCGGCCGCCACCGTGCCGGCCAACCGCGCGCGCTTCCAGATCGACCCGCCGCACGAGGCGCATCACGAAAGCGTGGCCCCGGCCGTGCAGCCGCCGCCGCTGCCGACCGCTGCCGTGATCGACGCGCAGCCCGGGATCGCCGCCAGCGAACCGGCAGCGGTCGAAGCCGCTATCGAAGCCAGCCCGGCCCCCATGCTGGCCCCGGCACCGACGCTGACCGTGGTTGCCCAGGACGACGCCGAGATCCGCCAGCTGCGCCAGGAAGTGGCCGGCATGCGCCAGGTGATCGAGCGCGAGATGAACCGCTTCACCGACGAGCGCCTGCGTGGCAGCCCGGTGCGCGCCACCGCGCTGGACCTGATGGACGAGTACGGTTTCGACGCCGGGCTGGCCCGCGACGTGGCCATGCAGATCCCGCTGGAAACCGAAGCCCATCGTGGCCGCGGCCTGATGCTGGGGCTGATCTCGCGCAAGCTGCCGATCGCCCCGGTCGACCCGCTGGAGGAAGGCGGCGTGATCGCGCTGGTCGGCCCGACCGGCGCCGGCAAGACCACCACCATCGCCAAGCTGGCCTCGCGCTTCGCCGAGAAGCACGCCCCGCGTGACGTCGCCCTGGTCACCACCGACACCACCCGCATCGGCGCCCGTGAACAGCTGTATGGCTACGGCCGCCAGCTCGGCATCGCCGTGCACGAGGCCAACAGCGGCACCGACCTGGACCAGCTGCTGGAACGCTTGAAGGACTACAAGCTGGTGCTGATCGATACCGCCGGCCTGGGCCCGCGCGACCGTGCCCTGGCCGCCCAGCTGCAGTGGCTGCGCGCCGCGCGCCAGGTGCGCACCCTGCTGGTGCTGCCGGCCAACACCAGCTTCGGCGACATGGACGAGGTGGTGCGCCGCTTCGGTGCGGCCAACCTGCAGGGCCTGGTGCTGAGCAAGCTGGACGAGACCGGCCGCTTCGGCAACGCCCTGTCGGTGGCCGTGGACCACGCCCTGCCGATCACCTGGGTGACCGATGGCCAGGACGTCCCGGAGGACCTGCACCGGGCCAGTGCAGCCAATCTTGTACTTCGCCTTGAAGATTTGCGCCGAGCGGCCGATATGCCCTGCAACCCGGAGTTGAACCATGCCGTCGCGTGAGTACGCCAAGCTGACCAAGACCTTCCCGCTGTCGGCCACCCGCAGCGAGCCGCTCGGCCCTGTGCGCACCATCGCGGTGACCGGCGGCAAGGGCGGCGTGGGCAAGACGAATGTGTCCGCCAACCTGGCGGTGGCGCTGGCCGGCATGGGCAAGCGCACGCTGCTGCTGGACGCCGACCTGGGCCTGGCCAACATCGACGTGATCCTGGGCTTGAACCCCACCTTTACGCTGGCCGACCTGGTGGCCGGCCGCTGCTCGCTGGACGACGTCATCGTCGAAGGCCCGAACGGCGTGCTGGTGGTCCCGGCCGCTTCCGGCCGCCGGCACATGGCCGAGCTTGCCCCGGCCGAGCATGTCGGCCTGGTCAACGTGTTCTCCGAACTGGAACGCGAGCTGGACATCATGGTGGTCGATACCGCCGCCGGCATCACCGACGGCGTGCTGACCTTCTGCCAGGCCGCGCAGGACACCGTGGTGGTGGTCTGTGACGAACCAGCCTCGATCACCGACGCCTACGCACTGATCAAGGTGCTGTCGCGCGAGCGCGGCGTGGACCGCATCCAGGTGGTGGCCAACATGGTGCGCGACCCGAACGAGGGCCGCGTGCTGTACGAGAAGCTGACCCGCGTCTGCGAGAAGTTCCTCGCCGATGTCTCGCTGAACTACCTGGGCTGCGTGCCGCAGGATGACTGGCTGCGCCTGTCGGTGCAGCGCCAGCAGCCGGTGGTGAAGGCCTATCCGTCCAGCCCGTCGGCGCTGGCGATCACCGAGATCGCACGCCGCACCGCGCGCTGGCAGGCACCGACCGAACCGCGCGGTGGCGTCGAGTTCTTCCTCGAACGCATCCTCAAGCAGCGTGGGGTGGCCGCATGAAAGGCGCAGCCCACCAGTACAGGGAAGTCCAGCGCTCGGCGGCCAACGAGGTCATCGCCCAGCATTCGGACCTGGTGCGACGCATCGCCCACCACCTGGCCGCGCGCCTGCCGGCCAGCGTCGAAGTCGATGATCTGATCCAGGCCGGCATGATGGGCCTGATCGAAGCCTCGCGCAGCTACGACGCCGACCAGGGCGCCTCGTTCGAGACCTATGCCTCGATCCGCATCCGCGGCTCGATGATCGACGAGATCCGCCGTGGCGACTGGGTGCCGCGCTCGGTGCACCGCCGTGCACGCGACGCCGCCGCCACCATCCGCCGCCTGGAACAGAGCACGGGCCGTGCCGCCAGCGCCACCGAAGTGGCCGCCGCGATGGAGATGCCGCTGCCGGAATACCTGCGCCTGATGGAAGACGCCGCACGTGGCCAGGTGCTGAGCCTGGAGTCGCGCATCGAAGACCAGGGCGAACTGGATACCGTCGCCCAGGGCGGCCCGACTCCACAACAGGTGCTGGAGCGCGGCGAGTTCGGCCGTGAGCTGGGCAAGGCCATCGGCCACCTGCCCGAGCGCGAACAGCTGGTGCTCTCGCTGTACTACGAGCAGGAGCTGAACCTGAAGGAGATCGGCGCGGTGCTCGGCGTGAGCGAGTCGCGGGTCTGCCAGATCCATGGCCAGGCCGTGCTGCGCCTGCGCGGCCGCCTGAAGATTTTCGAGGCCGTCGACGCCGGCCTGGAAGAATGAACATCCCCGAGGCGACTGCCCCCGGCCGCCCGGAATGAACAACAAAGGAACTCTGCTTTGAACAAGAACATGCGCATCCTCATCGTCGACGACTTCTCGACCATGCGTCGAATCGTCAAGAACCTGCTGGGCGATCTGGGCTTCACCAACACCGCCGAAGCCGAGGACGGGCATGCCGCGCTGTCGCTGCTGCAGAGCCAGCCCTTCGATTTCGTCGTCACCGACTGGAACATGCCGGTGATGACCGGCATCGAACTGCTCAAGGCGATCCGTGCCGACGCCAAGCTGAAGACCCTGCCGGTGCTGATGGTCACCGCCGAAGCCAAGCGCGAGCAGATCATCGAAGCGGCCCAGAACGGCGTGAACGGCTACATCATCAAGCCGTTCACCGCGCAGACGCTGGAAGAGAAGCTGGGCAAGATCTTCGAACGCCTGGCGGCCAGCGCCTGATGGATACCACGGTCGACAAGAACGCCCTCGCCCTGCGCCTGCAGGAAGCCCTGGATGCCCTGGAGTCCGGTGACGAAGCCGCCTGGCGGCAACGCATCGACGGACTGGTCGCGCTGCGCACGCAGCCGATGATGAGCGGCCTCTCGCGGCTGGCCCGAGAGCTGGGGCAGGCCCTGGGCGAACTGCCGACCGTGCCCAGCGAGGCCGGCGAACTGGACGATGCGTGCGCACGCCTGGACCACGTGGTGGCGATGACCGAACAGGCCACCCACCGCACCCTGGACCTGGCCGAGGAATGCCGCAGCCTGACCGAGCAGCTGCGCGCCGAAGGCCTGCAGCCAGGCCAGGACGCGCAGCTCGAGCGCATCCGCCACAACCTGACCGAGATCGCCCTGACCCAGAGCTACCAGGACCTGACCGGGCAGATCATCCGTCGCGTGGTCGGCATCGTCCGCCGCGTGCATGAAGGCTTCGGCGCGCTCGGCCTGCCGCCGGAACAGCATCGCACCGACCCGGAACTGGCCGGGCCGGCACTGAAGGGACTGGACCGCCACGCGGTCTCGCAGAACGACGCCGACGACCTGTTGTCGGATCTGGGGCTGTAAGCATGAGCGCGGTATCCGACGACATCACTGCCGATTTCATCATCGAGGCACAGGAAATCCTGGATCGCCTCGGCGAACAGCTGGTGTCGCTGGAGCAGGCACCGCAGGACACCGAACAGCTCAACGCGGTGTTCCGGGGCTACCACACGCTCAAGGGCGGCGCGGGTTTCCTCGGTGTCACCGCCATGGTCGAGCTGTGCCACGCCGCTGAAGAGGCACTGGGCGCTGCACGTGCCGGCCAGGCCGTGCTGCAGGCCCATCACTTCGACGCCGCCCAGCAATCGCTGGACTACCTGCAGTCGATGCTCGATGCCGTGTCTTCCGGCACCGAGCCGGGCTATGCACCGCCGGACCTGATCGCCCAGTTCGACGTGCATGGCGGTGCAGCAGCACCTGCCGCCGCTGCCGCCGCACCGGCGGCCGGTGCCGGCGACCTGATCACCGACGACGAGTTCGAGGCGCTGCTCGACCAGCTGCACGGTGGCAACGCACCGACTGCGGTGGCGCCGGCAAAGAAGGCCGACGACGGCCTGATCAGCGAAGATGAGTTCGAAGCCCTGCTCGACCAGCTGCACGGTGGCGCCGCACCCGGCGCCAGGCCCGCGGCTGCGGTGGCGCCGGCACCGATCGCCGCCCCGCGCCCGGCCGCCGCACCGGCACCGGTGGCCAAGCCGGCCGCCAAGCCGCTGGCCGAAGCCGAACACACCGTGCGCGTGGACACCAAGCGCCTGGATGCGATCGTCAACCTGATCGGCGAACTGGTGCTGTCGCGCAACCGGCTCAAGACCCTGCGTGCGCGCCTGCGCGACGAGGAGCTGGACCGCGCCGTGTCCACCCTGGACATCGCCACCGCGCGCCTGCAGTCGGCGGTGATGCGCACCCGCATGCAGCCGGTGGGCAAGGTATTCTCGCGCTTCCCCAAGGTCGCCCGCGACGTCGCCCGCTCGCTGAAGAAGGAAGTGGACCTGGAGCTGATCGGCGCCGAGACCGAGCTCGACCGCAACCTGGTCGAAGCGCTGGCCGACCCGCTGGTGCACCTGGTCCGCAACGCCATTGACCATGGCGTGGAAATGCCCGACCTGCGCGAAGCGCAGGGCAAGCCGCGGATGGGCCATGTGCGGTTGTCGGCGCAGCAGGAAGGTGACTACGTCAGCATCGAGGTGCAGGACGATGGCGCCGGCATCGATCCGGAAAAGCTGCGCGCGAAGGCACGCGAGAAGGGCCTGATCGATCCGGAAGCCGCCGCCCGCCTGAGCAGCGAGGAGTGCCTGCACCTGGTGTTCCTGCCCGGCTTCTCGACCAAGCAGCAGGTCACGGATATTTCCGGGCGCGGCGTCGGCATGGACGTGGTGCAGTCGCGCATCCGCGAACTCAGCGGGCAGATCCAGATCCAGTCGGAGCTGGGCCGCGGCAGCCGCTTCCTGATCCGCGTGCCGCTGACCCTGGCGATCCTGCCGACCCTGCTGGTGCAGGCCGGCGAGGACGTCTATGCGCTGCCGCTGGCGCGCGTGATGGAGGTACTGCACGCGCCGCGCACCTCGCTGGGCTGGTTCGATGGCCGTGCCGTGCTCGACCGCCGTTCGCACACGCTGCCGCTGGTCGATCTGCGGCAGTGGCTGGATGTGACGCCGGCCGCATCGACCCTGCTGACCATCGTGGTGCTGCAGGCCGGCGAAGCGCGCTTCGGCCTGGTCGTGGACCAGGTCCGTGGGCGCGAGGAAGTGGTCATCAAGCCACTGCCGAAGGCCCTGCGCGGCCTGCGCGGTTACGCCGGTGCAACCTTGATCGGCGATGGTCGCATGGCGCTGATCCTGGATGTGGATGGCCTGCGCAGCCCGCACGACTGACCCGCTTGCTGAACCCGTAAAACCGTGAAGTCGCACCAGTAGCCCGTACCGGTGTCTCAAGTCCCATTCATACAAGCCGATACCGGATCCATGGATAGACTCAGCCTCATTGGACTCTTTCTCGCCCTGGCCTCGCTGGTCGGTGGCAGCATCCTCAAGGGCGCCGGCCTGGCGTCGTTGTGGTCGCCTGCGGCGTTCGTGATCGTCATCGTCGGCACCGTTGCCGCGATCCTGCTGCACACCTCGCCGGCGGTGTTCAAGCATGCGTTCAAGATCGTGCGCTGGGTCGTGCGCCCGCCGCACAGCGATCGCCGCGAACTGATCCAGCAGATCGTCGAGTGGAGCAACATCGCCCGCCGCCAGGGCCTGCTCGGCCTGGAATCGCAGGTGGAAGCGCAGCAGGACCCGTTCCTGCGCAAGGGCCTGCAGTTGCTGGTGGACGGTGTCGAGCCCGAATCGATGCGGCACATGCTGGAAATCGAACTGGGCAGCCAGGAACACCAGGACCAGGCCGGCGCCAAGGTGTTCGAAGCGATGGGCATCTACGCACCGACGCTCGGCATCATCGGCGCCGTGCTGGGCCTGATCGCGGTGATGAAGAACCTGGCCGACCCGAGCAAGCTCGGCCACGGCATCGCTGCGGCGTTCACCGCCACGATCTACGGCATCGCCTCGGCCAACCTGCTGTTCCTGCCGATCGCCGCCAAGCTCAAGAGCGTGATCTCGCACAACACGCGCGACCGCGAAATGGTCATCGAAGGTCTGATCTCGATCGCCCAGGGCGAGAACCCGCGCAACATCGAAACCAACCTCTCCGGCTTCCTGCACTGACATGGCCCGCCGCAAGCACCACGAAGAGCACGCCAACCACGAAGCATGGGCGATCCCCTATGCCGACCTGATGACGCTGCTGCTCGCCTTCTTCGTGGTCATGTACGCGATCTCGTCGGTGAACGAGGGCAAGTACCGGATCATGGCCGACGCGCTCACCGATGCCTTCGGTGGCGCGCCGCGCACGATCAATCCGGTGCAGGTGGGCAACAAGCAGGTGCAGGGTGGCGGCTGGGACAGCCCGTCGGTGATCAAGTCCGGCACCAAGATCGGACCGTCCGCGCCGGCGCCCTCGCACGACCCGACGCTGCTGCCGTCGATGGCCTCGCAGATGCGCATGCCGGTGTCGGTGCACAACCAGGAGCAGATCGCCCGTGCCGAGCGCCAGCTCAACACGATTGCCGACCGCCTCACCGCCGCACTGGCGCCGCTGATCGACCGCGGCATGATCAGCGTGCGCCGCACGGAACTGTGGATCGAGGTCGAGATCAACAGCGACATCCTGTTCCCCACCGGCTCGGCCGCACTGGACGTACATGCGCGGCAGACCCTGGCCAGCCTGGCCGAGGTGCTGCGCGACGTGCCCAACAGCGTGCGCGTGGAAGGCCACACCGACAACGTGCCGATCGCCACCGCCACCTTCCCGTCGAACTGGGAGCTGTCGGCCGGACGCGCCGCCAGCGTGGTGCATCTGTTCGCCGACCAGGGTGTGCAGCCGTCGCGGCTGGCGATGGTCGGCTATGGCCAGTTCCGCCCGCGCGAAGAGAACGACAGCGCACAGGGCCGCAACCGCAACCGCCGGGTGATGGTCATCATCCTGGCCGACACCTCGCATTCGGTGGACCCGCTCGGCCAGCGCCTGAACGCAGCCACCGGCGCCACCGGCAGCACCGTCACCGAACAGGCCGCCGCAACGCCGGCCAGCGCACCCACCTCCCCCATCGCACCGGTGACGTTGCCACCGGTGCCGGCTGGCAGCCGCGTCGGCGCCGCCGTTCCCCCGGCAATGAAGGAGTAATCCGATGCGCATCTGGGCAGTCGCCAACCAGAAGGGCGGAGTCGGCAAGACCACCACCACCCTCGCCCTCGGCCGCGGCCTGGCCGCGCTCGGCCATCGCGTGCTGCTGATCGACCTCGATCCGCATGCTTCGCTCAGCCGCGCCTTCGGGGTGCCGGTGGACCCGCCGCCGGCCGGCGTGCTGGAGCTGTTCGGCGCACCGCCGGCGGACCTGTCCGGCCTGTGCCATGCCAGCAACATCCAGGGCCTGGACTACGTCTGCGCGCAGTCCGCGCTGGCCACGCTGGAACGCCGTAGCGCCAACCAACCCGGCCTCGGCCTGGCCCTGCAGAACGCGCTGGCGCGCCACCAGGGCCAGCACGACTACATCCTGCTGGACTGCGCACCGACGCTCGGCCTGCTGATGATCAACGCACTGGCCGCAGCGGACCGTCTCATCATTCCGACCCAGGCCGAGCCACTGGCCCTGCACGGCCTGGATGGCATGGTCCGCACCGGCGAGATGGTCGAGCGTTCGCGCCGCCGGCCGCTGCCGATCTCGATCCTGCCAACCCTGTTCGACCGCCGCACCCGCGCCGGCAACGAGTCGCTGCGCACCATGCAGGACCGCCATGGCAGCCGCGTCTGGGAAGATGCGATTCCGATCGACACCCGCATCAGCAACGCCGCCGGGCTGACCCTGCCGAGCGTCGGCGAAGACTACCCGGGGCGTGGCCTGGCTGCCTACCGGCGCGCCTTGAACTGGATCCTCGGCGAGGATGCCCGCGCCCTGGAGCAGGCCGCATGAACAGCACCGGCATCCTCGACGACTACCTGGACGAACTGCTGGGCGAGGCGATCGCCCCGGCCGCCGCTCCCCTCCCCGCGCCGATCAGCACCGCCCCGGCCACGGCCACCGAAGCCGCCGCCGAACGCGAACCCACCTGGGATGACCTGCCGGCCGAGGTGATCTACGAAACCGAAACCGAGAGCGTTGCCGCTGCCCCTGCCGTGGACAATGCCGCACTGGAAGCCGCTTTCGATGCTGCGTCCGCGCCCGTCAGCGTGATCGATGCCGAACGCGAACCCACGTGGGACGACCTGCCCGCTGAAGTGGTCTACGAAACGGATGCCGTCGTCGCGGCCCCGGCCGAGGATGAGTCTGCACTGGAGGCCGCCTTCGAGGCCGCCGCCGCGCCGGCCAGCGCCTCGTCCACCGAACGCGAGCCGACCTGGGATGACCTGCCCGACGAGGTCATCCACGAAACCGCGCCGGCACCCGCTGCGGCCGCTGCGAACACCGGCCCGGAACCCACCTGGGACGATCTGCCGGACGAAGTGATCTACGAGACCGACCCGGCGGACAGCCATCGTCTCGCCCACACCGACAGCCCCGGCCTGCAGGCCGCCTTCGAGGCAGCCGCTGGTGGCGAAGACGTGCCTGCGCCGCCGCCCGCCGTGGTCGCAGCGCCGGTGGCCCCCCCGGCGGCACGCCCTGCACCGGCCCCGGCCGCACGCGCCGCTACGCCGCCGCCGCGCGTCGCCGTCGATGCACCCGCAGGCAACCGCCCCGGCACCTGGCAGGAGCTGCAGGCGCAGGCCCACCAACCGGCCCGCAGCCCGCATCCGCAGAACCGTCGCGCCGGTGAACGCACCTCGCGCTGGCTGCGCCTGCGCTGCGGCACCCAGGCCTATGCGCTGGAACTGCTGAAGGTCCAGGAGGTCGTGCTGCCGGTGCCGCTGCTGCCGTTGCGCGGCACCGCTGCCGCCATGCTGGGCATCATGAACCTGCGCGGCCAGGTGGTTCCGGTGATGGATCTGGGCCTGCACCTGGGCGCGGCTGCCGCCGAGGACGACGCCCAGACCCGCATCGTGGTGCTGGAAGAAGACGGCGAGACCATCGGCCTGCGCGTGTCGGCGGTGGAAGATGTCGCCAACCTCACCGATTCACAGATCGAACCTCCCGATACCGCACGCATCTGCCAGATTTCCAACGACCTGTTCCGCGGCGTGGCCCGCGTCAGCCAGCGCCCGATGATCCTGCTCGACGCCACACGGCTGTTGAGCTGACCCCCAAAAAGGGGACGGAGGGGATTAAGTCGCAAGTGGCTCGGCGCTTGGCGCCGAAGCGGTGCCTGTCGGGGACGCAAGGGGTTGATCCGTTGGATCAACACCTTACATCCCCACTGCGCGGTCGACGTTGCCGAGGGGGCTGCGGCAGAGCCAGGTCGCTTGCGACTTAATCCCCTCCGTCCCCTTTTCAACAGCGACCGCATCGACGCACCACGTCGATTCTTCTAAAGAACCCCACCGGGGTGCCGTTATGGATCACGGAACCGTTTGTCCGGAGCAACGATGAGCACTGTCGAACTGGGTGGGGATCTCGGCATCGAGAGCACTACCGAGCTCAAGAACCGCCTTGCCCCCCTGGTGGAGCAGGCAGGCGAGCTGACCCTGGATGCCAGCCAGGTCGCCCGCATCCACACGGCCGCCGTGCAGGTGCTGTGTGCGTTCGTGCAGGCCCGCCGCGAGGCAGGCCTGGGCACCGGCTTCCACGGTTGCACTGCAACCTTCCGTGACGCCGCGCGCCTGCTGGGCGTCACCCAGGCCCTCGGCCTGGACGTAACCCATGACAACCTGAAATCTGTGGAGAACGCTGCATGAGCGCACGTATCTTGGTGGTGGACGATTCGGCGTCGATGCGCCAGATGGTGTCCTTCGCCCTCACCTCGGCCGGTTTTGCCGTCGAAGAAGCTGAAGACGGCGCGGTCGCGCTCGGTCGCGCCAAGGGCCAGCGCTTCAATGCGGTGGTTACCGACGTCAACATGCCGAACATGGATGGCATCGCGCTGATCCGCGAACTGCGCCAGCTGCCGGACTACAAGTTCACCCCGCTGCTGATGCTGACCACCGAATCTGCCGCCGACAAGAAGTCCGAAGGCAAGGCCGCTGGCGCCACGGGTTGGCTGGTCAAGCCGTTCAATCCCGAACAGCTGGTCGCCACCGTGCAGAAAGTGCTGGGCTGATCGCCCGGCACCGCTCCCCCTCTTCGCTTCCGGACCACCACTGCCATGAGCATGGACCTGCAACGCTTCCACGCCACCTTCTTCGAGGAGAGCCGCGAAGGCCTCGACGCGATGGAGGCTGGCCTGCTGGCCCTGGAATCGGGGCAGCAGGACGCGGAGATCATCAATTCGGTGTTCCGCGCTGCCCATTCGATCAAGGGCGGCGCCGGCACCTTCGGCTTCGACGCGATCGCCGGCCTGACCCACGTGCTGGAAACGCTGCTCGATGAGCTGCGCGCCGGCAAGCGGGCACTGGAAGGCCACGCCGTCGACGCCATGCTGTCTTCGGTGGACGTGCTGCGCGCCCTGCTGCGCGAAGCCGAACATGGCCAGGCTGCCGATCCGGCTGCCGTCGCTGCGGTGAAGGCACGCCTGGAAGCGGTTCTGTCCGGCCAGGCCGCAGCGAGCGCCCCGGCGGCCGCCGCAGCCAAGGTGGACGATACGCCGGAAGCCTGGCAGATCGGCTTCACCCCGGCGCCGTCGCTGTTCATGAGCGGCAACGACCCGCTGCGCATCATCCGCGAACTGGAACACCTCGGTTCGCTGCAGGTCGCCGCGCGCATGGACCGCCTGCCGGGCTTCGCGCAGCTCGATCCGCTCGAAGCCCACCTGGCGTGGGACCTGGGTCTGGTCGGCAAGGTGCCGCGCAGCAAGATCGAAGACACCTTCGCGTGGGTACTGGACGACTGCGAGCTGGACATCCGTCCGGCCGCACCGCCGAGCCTGGCCACCCAGGCGCCGGCCGCGGCTGCTCCCGCTCCGGCGGCAGCGTCGCCGTCGGCACCCGCCGCGCCTGCCGCCAGCGGTGGCGCCAGCCAGGAAGCGGAAACCTCCATCCGCGTCAGCGTCGACAAGGTCGACGCGCTGATCAACCTGGTCGGCGAACTGGTCATCACCCAGGCCATGCTCAAGCAGGTCTCGCATGCGCTGGACCCGGTCCACGCCGAGAGCCTGTTCGCTGGCCTGGACCAGCTTGAACGCAACACCCGCGACCTGCAGGAAGCGGTGATCGGCGTGCGCATGCTGCCGGTCGATGCGGTGTTCCGTCGCTTCCCGCGCCTGGTCCGCGACCTGTCCAGCCGCCTCGGCAAGCAGGTGCGGCTGCGCACCGTCGGCGAAGGTACCGAGCTGGACAAGGGCCTGATCGAGAAGATCGCCGATCCGCTGGTGCATCTGGTGCGCAACTCGATCGACCACGGCCTGGAAATGCCCGACGTGCGCCGCGGTGCAGGCAAGGACGAAACCGGCACGATCACCCTGGCGGCCTCGCACCAGGGCGGCCACATCGTCATCGAAGTCAGCGACGACGGTCGCGGCCTGGACCGCGCCAAGATCCTGGCCAAGGCCAGCGAGCGCGGCCTGGCGGTGCCGGACAACCCGACCGATTCGCAGGTCTGGGACCTGATCTTCCAGCCCGGCTTTTCCACGGCCGATGCGGTCACTGACCTGTCCGGTCGTGGCGTCGGCATGGACGTGGTCCGCCGCAACATCCAGGCGCTGGGGGGCGAGGTGCAGATTGAAAGCAGCCTCGGCGCTGGCACCCGCACGCTGATCCGCCTGCCGCTCACCCTGGCCATCCTCGATGGCATGACCGTGGCGGTAGCCGGTGAGACCCTGATCCTGCCGTTGGCCTATGTGCTTGAGGCGTTGCAGCCGCAAGCCGAGGACATCCGCAGCATGGCCGGCGAAGGCCGCGTGCTGCGCGTGCGCGGTGAGTACCTGCCGATCCTGTCGCTGAGCGAGTACTACGGCTACGGCAACCGTGCACCCGGCAGCGAATCGCTGGTGGTGGTGGTCGAAGGCGATGGCCAGAAGATCGCCCTGGAAGTGGACGAACTGGTCGGCCAGCAGCAGGTGGTGGTGAAGAACATCGAGAACAACTACCGCCGCATCGGCGGGGTGTCCGGTGCGACCATTCTCGGCGACGGCCGCGTCGCATTGATCGTCGACATCGGCGGGCTGGTGCGTTCACTGCGGATGCCGCAGGCCGCCTGATCCACACTGCATGCGTGTACTGGACCGCCGCCCTTCGGGGCGGCGGTTTTTGTTTGCGCGCTCCCCGGCGGTGGGGTCAGATCCCTTTCCTGCGGAAAGGGATCTGACCCCACCTCTTCCGTGAACTCCGTCGGCGCCGTGCTTTCGCATGCAACTACGCCATGCAAGCGAAAGCCCCGCCGCTGCGCCACTTCCGCGCCGTCATCCCTACGCCACCGAATGTGACATGCGTCCATAAAGTCCATCCGGACTGCGCCGCTATTTCGCTTTGACGGCCGTCACCGAACCCCACCGGGCACCACCGTTCGCTCTGCAACCACCCCCAAACCGGCGCACAGACGCCGGCACTCTGCCCACCTGGAGCACCCTGCATGAAGTGGTTCCAAGATCTGCCCATCGCCCGCAAGCTGGCCGTGGGGTTCACCCTTACCACCCTGATGACCCTGGTCCTCGGCGCGTTCGCCCTGCTGCGACTGAGCGAAGCCAACGCGCAGCTGCGCGAGATGGCCGGCAACGATATCCCCTCGGTCCAGCACCTGGGCGAGGCGCGCTCGCAGCTCGGTGAGTTCCGCACCTACGAACTGGCCCAGCTGAGCATGCTCGACCAGCCGGAGAAGGTCGCCGACTACAACAAGCGCATGGACGACACCGCCAAGGCCGTACATGACGAACTGGCGGCGTACGCGGCGCTGCCGGCGCTGGACAAGGAGCGCGAACTGTATCGCGCCGCCAGCAACCAGCTGGATCGCTACTTCGCCGCCAACAAGGCGATGCGCGACGCCGTGGCCGCCGGTGATGGCGCGCAGGCCCAGCAGATCTCCGATGAGCAGTCACGCCCGGCGCGCCGCGACCTGTTCGCTGCGATGAAGGCACTGGGCACCCACATCGCCGGGCAGATGGACGGCAAGATCGCCGACGCCAACGCCACCCATCGCACCAGCATGATCGCCATCATCGGCTGCATCGTGCTGCTGTCGCTGGTGGCCGCCGCGCTGGCCATCGTCATCTCGCGCGCCGTTACTGGCCCGCTGGGCAAGGCCGTGCATGCCATCCAGGCGGTTGCCCGCGGCGACCTCAGCGTCAGCACCCAGGCCACCAGCAAGGACGAAGCCGGCAGGATGCTGGCCGCCACGACCGAGATGACCGCAATGCTCCGCCGCTTCAGCGAGCAGACCCAGCTGATGGCACAGATGCACGCGGGACCGGACATCAGCCATCGCATTCCGGAAGATTTCCCGGGTGTCTATGGCCAGCTGGCCGGCGGCATCAATACGGTGATCTTCGAGCACCTGGATGCGATCCGCGATGCCATCGACGTGCTCAACCAGTACGCCATCGGCAATCTCACCCCGGATGCACGCCGCCTGCCCGGCAGCCGCGCGATCCTGCACGAATCGATGGACGCGGCCAAGGCCAGCCTGCTGGCGATCAATTCGCAGATCCAGCAGCTGGCCGCGGCGGCCGCTGCCGGTGACTTCAGCCAGCGTGGCGACGCACAGCGTTTCCAGCATGACTTCAAGCTGATGATCGAGCATCTCAACACCATGATGCAGGTGGCCGACGGCAACCTCGGCCAGCTCTCGCAGCTGCTGCAGTCGATCGCCGCCGGCGACCTGACCGCGCGCATGGAAGGCCAGTTCAATGGCGTGTTCGCGCGCATGCGGGATGATGCCAACACCACCGTTGCACAGCTGACCCAGATCGTCGGCCAGATCCAGGCCAGCGCCTCCAGCATCACCCTGGCCGCCGGCGAGATCGCCTCCGGCAACAGCGACCTGTCGCGCCGCACCGAGCAGCAGGCCGCCAACCTGGAAGAAACCGCCGCCTCGATGGAGGAACTGACCTCCACCGTGCGCCAGAACGCCGAGCACGCACGCCAGGCCAACCAGCTCGCCATCGGTGCGCACGGTGTCGCCTCGCAGGGCGGTGACGTGGTCGGCCAGGTGGTCACCACCATGTCGGCCATCGAAGCCTCGTCGAAGAAGATCGCCGAGATCATCTCGGTCATCGACGGCATTGCCTTCCAGACCAACATCCTGGCGCTGAATGCCGCAGTGGAAGCCGCCCGTGCCGGCGAACAGGGCCGCGGCTTCGCCGTGGTCGCCAGCGAAGTGCGCACCCTTGCCCAGCGCTCGGCCGCCGCCGCCAAGGAGATCAAGGGCCTGATCGACGACTCGGTCGGCAAGGTTGCCGAAGGCTCCAGCCTGGTCCACCAGGCCGGCAGCACCATGGGCGAGATCGTCGCCTCGGTGCAGCGCGTGACCGACATCATGGCCGAGATCTCCGCGGCCTCGCAGGAACAGTCGGCGGGCATCGAGCAGGTCAACCAGACCGTGGTGCAGATGGACGAAACCACCCAGCAGAATGCTGCGCTGGTGGAAGAAGCCACTGCTGCGGCACGCGCGATGGAAGACCAGGCCGTGCAGCTGGGTGAAGCCGTGGCCCGCTTCCGGCTGGCATCGCAGGGCACGATGGCCATCCCGGCACGCCCGCTGGCCGCACCGGTACCGCGACAGGTCGCAGCCGCCGCGCCTGCGGCAAAGCCGGCCCCGGCACGTGCGCTGCGCACGGCAACGGCCCAGCCGGCGCTGGCCACGGACGGCGACTGGCAGGAATTCTGACAGAAGCACGGGGTCAGATCCCTTTCCTGTGGGAAAGGGATCTGACCCCTTACGCGTGGAAAGTGATGCAAATCCCACTTCATAATCCGGTGCAGGAGCCGATATCCCCATCGAGCCTCGCGCCAATGCGTGCTGGCGCCCGCCCCTGACCGTAGATTCCATGTCCGACGGCAACGACACTGCAGTGCATGATGTCCACGCGGCTGATGCCGCGGACGAACGATTCCTGGTCCGCAACCCGCGCCAGCTGCGCCAGCTGCTGCGCTCGCTGATCGACCAGCGATCGCTGATCAACGCCCATATCGACGGCCGCGACCGTTCCTTCCCGACCGCCCTGCTCGACCTCGACGAAGACGAGGACTTCCTGCTGCTCGATGGCAGCCCACAGGAAGCCTCCAACCGCGCCGCCGAGCAGGCCGATCACCTGCTGTGCTTCGCCCAGCTCGAACGCGTGCTGGTACGGTTCCGGCTGCACGAACTGCAGCGCGTGGACAACGACGGCCATGTGGCCTTCCGTGCGCCGCTGCCTGACGAACTGGTGCACCTGCAGCGCCGCGAGCTGTACCGGCTGGAGACGCCGGTCACCGACTCGCCCCACCTGCTGCTGCCGCCTGGCGAAGCGCGCGCCGAAGCCCTGTCGATGCGCGTAGTGGACATCAGCGGTGGCGGCCTGGCCGTGGTGGTGCCCAATGACTGCGCGGTTTTTGGTCTGCAGAAGCGCTATCCGGCGCGGCTGTCGCTGCCGGACGGCCCCGACCTGGATATCGAACTGGTGGTCTGCAACCTGCTGCCGCAGCGTCAGCCCAATGGCATCGAGGTCAAGCGCGTGGGAATGCGCTTTGAATGCCTGCCACGCGGCGCCGACAGCGCCATCCAGCGCTACATCTTCCGCATCGACCGCCAGCGCAAGGCCCGCCGCAACGGCGAGCTCTGAGGCCGTCCGACCGGTAGTGCCGGCCGCCGGCCGGCAACCCTGGAACGCGTGCCGGGGTCAGATCCCTTTTCCCTGAAAAGGGATCTGACCCCATCCACGGCACTGCCCGGCACCTAAAGTCCCCCCCGGCGGGGCCGATATCGAGCCTGACACCGGGACTTCCGGCAGAACCAGGACCCCTCGATGAACGACAAGACCAGCTCCGCCGCCAGCGCCGGTGGCGAATTTCTCAGCTTCACCCTTGGTGATGAGCACTACGGCGTGGACATCCTCAAGGTGCAGGAAATCCGCGGCTACGACGCCGTCACCCGCGTGCCGGACGCCCCGGACTACATCAAGGGCGTGATCAACCTGCGCGGCACCATCGTCCCGGTCATCGACCTGCGCCTGAAGCTGCGCCTGGACAACGCCCGCTACGATGCCTTCACCGTGATGATCGTGCTGAACGTGGAAGACCGCGTGGTCGGCATCGTCGTCGACAGCGTCTCCGACGTGATCCCGCTGTCGGCCGAGCAGATCCGCCCGACCCCGGAATTCGGCGCCGCCGTCGACACCCGCTTCATCTCCGGCATCGGTACCCACGACGATCGCATGCTGATCCTGCTGGACATCGAGACCCTGCTCGACAGCGCCGACATGGGCCAGGCCAACCTCGCCGAAGACGTCGCTGCCTGAGCAACCGGAACTGCTTCACGTTCCAGTCACAAAACCCTTCAGTTCCCTTCGGCGGTGCCGATAGGGGGACAGAAGCCGGTCGCGCAGGAGCGCGCAGGACCGGCCCGATCGTTACCATCCCCGGAGATACCCTCGATGAAGTCCCTGTTTGCGTTCGTCTCGGCCGCTGTCCTGGCCACCACCGCCGCCTCCGCTTTCGCCCAGTCGGCCGACATGATCCCGCCGGAAATGGCGCCGCGTTCGGTCGGCAAGGACGGCATGGTCTGTGGCAAGGTCGAAAAGGCCCGTTACGCAGAAGGCTCCGAAGGCCAGCCGACCTTCCTGTACATGGGCGGCGCCTTCCCGCGCCACACCTTCTCGGCGCGTATCGCCGGCGAGAACCGCGGCAAGTTCTCCTTCCCGCTGGAAACCCTGGAAGGCAAGACCGTGTGCGTGATCGGCAAGATCCAGCGCGACGCCTCGCGTGCGGAAATCGAAGTCAGCTCGCCGGCCGGGCTGAAGCTGGCCAACATCAAGTAATCCGCCGTTCGTCGGACCACGCCGGGCCTGGTCCTGGCGTGGTTTCTGCTGCAACCGGGCCCGATGCCCGGGCGCGTCTGCCTTAGGAGCTCGCAACGCCCATGCCGTGGATCAACAACCTGAAACTGATGCCGAAACTGCTGCTGACCTTCGGCGTCCTCCTGCTGGTGATGCTGCTGCAGGGCATCGTCGCCTATCGCGGCCTGCATTCGCTGAACAACGTGACCACCGAGCTGGCCGGTTCACGCATGGAGAGCATCCGCATGGCCGGCGAGATGCGCGGCATGCTGGGCGAGTACCGCAATGCCGCCTACCAGCAGCTGATCCGCGCCAGCGATGACGTCAAGTCCGATGCGCGCAAGCAGGGCGTCGACCTGCGCGCCAGCATGGACAAGTCGATCAAGGAGTATCCGAAGCTGGTCGACAACCCGCAGCAGAAGAAGCTGTTCGACGCCTTCGCCAAGGAATGGAAGGACGCCCTGGCATCCTATGACAGCGTTACCGAGATGCTGGAACTGGACCTGCCGGACGACGCCATCGATACCTTCGTCGGCGAAACCCGCACCAAGCACCGCAAGGCCGCCTCCGCGCTGGAGGCGCTGATCGCCGAAGACAACCGCCTCGCCCGCGCCTCGCGCGAAGAGGCCGCATCCACCTACTCCGCCTCGGCCGTGCTGACCGTGATCGCCCTGCTGGGCGGCGCCGCGCTCGGCCTGGTGCTGGTGTGGCTGTTTGCCCGCGCCCTGGTCGGCAGCGTGCGTGGCGCCGTCTCGGTGGCCAACGACGTGGCCGGCGGCAAGCTCGATGGCCACATCGACGTCAGCCGCCAGGATGAAGTGGGCGAACTGATGCAGGCCATGCAGCGCATGCAGCGCGACCTGCGCGAGCGCATCGAGACCGACCAGGCCATCGCCCGCGAGAACCTGCGCATCCGTACCGCGCTGGACTACAGCTCGACCGGCGTCTACCTGACCGACACCAGCAACACCATCGTCTACAGCAACCGCGCCCTGCAGCAGACCCTGAGCCAGTACCAGGACGAACTGCGCCGCGACCTGCCGGACTTCGATGCGCAGGCTTCGCTGATCGGCAAGCCGGTCACCGTGCTCGAACACCGCGGCGAGATGGACCAGACCCTGCTGGGCAACCTGAAGGCACACGGCGTCGCCCGTCGCCCGATGCAGTACGGCGATGCCCAGTTCGCCCAGGTGGTCTCGACCATCCGCAATGAAGGCGGCGACACCGTCGGCTACGTGGTGGAATGGCGCGACCGTACCCAGGAAGCGCAGGTCGAAGCCGAAGTGGCCCGCGTGATCGCCCAGGCCGCCGCTGGCGACCTGTCCGGCCGCATCGATGCCAGCGACAAGGAAGGCTTCTTCCTGCAGCTGGCCCAGCAGATCAACGGCCTGCTGGACGCCAACGCCGGCAGCATCGAGCAGATCTCCGGCCTGCTGGCCGCGCTGTCGCAGGGCGACCTGACCGTGCGCATGCACGGCGATTACCAGGGCGTGTTCGCCCGCATGCGCGACGACGCCAACGCCACCGCCGCGCAGCTGAGCGAGATCGTCACCCGCATCAAGCAGTCCAGCCGCGCGATCAGCTCCGCTGCCGGTGAAATCGCCTCCGGCAACAGCGACCTGTCGCGCCGCACTGAGCAGCAGGCCGCCAACCTGGAAGAAACCGCCGCCTCGATGGAGGAACTGACCTCCACCGTGCGCCAGAACGCCGAGCACGCACGCCAGGCCAACCAGCTCGCCATCGGCGCGCACGGTGTCGCCTCGCAGGGCGGTGACGTGGTCGGCCAGGTGGTCACCACCATGTCGGCCATCGAAGCCTCGTCGAAGAAGATCGCCGAGATCATCTCGGTCATCGACGGCATTGCCTTCCAGACCAACATCCTGGCGCTGAACGCCGCAGTGGAAGCCGCGCGTGCCGGCGAACAGGGCCGCGGCTTTGCCGTGGTCGCCAGCGAAGTGCGCACCCTCGCCCAGCGCTCGGCCGCGGCCGCCAAGGAGATCAAGGGCCTGATCGACGACTCGGTCGGCAAGGTCAACGACGGCTCGGCGCTGGTGCACAAGGCCGGCGCGACCATGGGCGAGATCGTCGCCTCGGTGCAGCGCGTGACCGACATCATGGCCGAGATCTCCGCCGCCTCGCAGGAACAGAGCGCCGGCATCGAGCAGGTCAACCAGACCGTGGTGCAGATGGACGAAACCACGCAGCAGAACGCCGCGCTGGTGGAAGAAGCCACCGCCGCCGCACGTGCGATGGAAGAACAGGCCGGCCACCTCAGCGAGGCCGTGTCGATCTTCGTGGTGGACGAAGCCGAGGTCGTCGCCGCCCCGCGCGTCACCGCCCCGGCGCCGCGCGCCGCTGCACCGGCTGCCCCGGCCCCGGCTGCCCCGCCGGCCCGCCGCACGGCGGGTGGTCGCCCGATGGCCACCGAACTGGCCGACGGGGACTGGCAGGAGTTCTGATGCCTGCCTGACCTGAGTTACGAGAACGCCCTGGCCCTGTGCTGGGGCGTTTTTGTTTACGGGGTATCTGATTATCCAGCCAACGGCGAAGCCCCTCGGGGTGGTCGCTGAGAGCGGCGGACTTCCTTCGTTTGGGCCGGGAGGATGGGTTGCGCAGGGGACGCTGCAAGTACGTCTCTGTAAGCTCGGTCGCCGCTTGCACGTGTGCACTGTCCTGCGCACACGGCAAGACCGGGGTTGGGCGTCCTGCCCAACCCGCCCGAGGCATGCCTCGACCCCATGCGGCTCACGCCCCTGCGCAACCCACCCTCCCGGCCACGGACACTTCCCGTGCGCGTCCACCCCGGATTGAAGAAAGAAGAGCAAGAGCAACATCCGCGTTGCTTCCGGGGTCAGATCCGTTTTCCGCAGGAAAACGGATCTGACCCCTCTTTCCACCTGGAAACCCAATGCTCTTGCCGTCCGCCGAAGTGAAGCCCTGGCGGGCCGGGTCGGGGTGGGCAGGCAGGACCGTTGGCGCCATGGATGGCGCCATCGAGCCCCCATGGATGGGTTCACGGCGTGTCCTGCCTGCCCACCCCGACCCGGCCAACCCGTAGCTACCCATCGCCATGACCTGCCGTTGCCGTTGCCGTTGCCGTTGCCGTTGCCGTTGCTTCAAAAGCCTGCCGCAGGCAGCGCCGCAGCCGCCGCTGCAAGGAAACCTGAATACGTTCGGACACCGCACCTCAATCCCCCGCCCGCGCGGCCGATAACGGGGTTGTCACGGCGTATCCCGCCGCTGACCGGCACGGCGCCGCCCGCCCGCTTCGACCTGGTCCTGCTCGATGAATCTCCTGCATCGCTGGCAACACTACTTCCGCAATCTTTCCGTCCGGCGCAAGCTCAACCTGCTGACGCTGCTCATCGCGCTCGGCGTGATCGCGCTCTCGGTGATCGCCGCCCGCATGCAGTACCTGGACCTGACCGAAACCCGCAAGAGCGCGCTGAAGACCCAGGTCCAACTGAGCTACGGCATCCTGCAGCACTACCACCGCCTGGCCGGTACCGGCGAGCTCAGCGAAGAGGCCGCCAAGAGCGCCGCGCTGCAGGCGCTGGAGGTCATGCGCGCCGGGAACGATACCTACTACTTCAACATCTACGACACCGGCTACCGCCTGCTGATGCACCCGTTCCGCAAGGACCTGGTCGGCAAGGACAT
Organism: Stenotrophomonas sp. PAMC25021; assembly: GCF_004795795.1. Lineage (NCBI taxonomy): Bacteria > Pseudomonadati > Pseudomonadota > Gammaproteobacteria > Lysobacterales > Lysobacteraceae > Stenotrophomonas > Stenotrophomonas sp. PAMC25021. The sequence continues at coordinate 4,660,591 of NZ_CP039255.1, forward strand.
GAAGGACTTCCGTACCGACGACGGCGTACGGATCTACTACGACCAGGTCGAAGCGGCTCGCGCCGGCGGCGGCTTCGTCAACTACCGCTGGGCCAAGCCGGGCAGCAAGGGCGAGGTCGAGAAGGTCGCCTATGCCGGCCTGTTCGCGCCCTGGAACTGGGTGGTCAGCAGCGGCGTCTACATGGACGACGTGCAGAAACAGGCGCTGGTGTTCACCGCCATCATGGCGGTCTCTGGTGGCGTACTGGTGCTGATCGTGCTGGCCCTGAGCTGGGTCATCGGCAACCGCATCGCCGTGCCGCTGAAGCAGGCCACCGCCGTGGCCGAAGGCATCGCCGGCGGCAAGCTGGACAGCCACATCGGCCCGCAGCCGCACGACGAAACCGGCCGCCTGCTGGAGGCCATGGCCGGCATGCAGCAGCAGCTGCATGCAGTCATCACCGGCCAGCGCGAAATGGCGCGCCGTCATGACGGCGGCGAACTGAGCTACCGCATCGACGCCAGCGCCTTCCCCGGCGAGTACGGGCTGATGGTGCAGGAAACCAACGCCCTGGTCGGCGGCCACGTGCAGACCCTGCACGACGTGCTGGACGTGGTGCAGCAGTACGCGGTTGGCGATCTCAGCCGCGACATTGCACGCTACCCGGGCGAAAAGGCCGCGATGACAACCACCGTTGATACGGTCAAGGCCAACCTCGGCCGCATCAATGCCGAGATCAAGCAGCTGGCCAGCGCCGCCGCCGCCGGCGACTTCAGCCTCCGTGGCGATGCGCAGCGCTTCGATCACGATTTCCGCCTGATGCTGGAGAACCTCAACGCGATGATGGCGGTCAGCGATGACAACCTCGGCAAGCTCTCGCAGCTGCTGTCGGCCATCGCCGAAGGTGACCTGACCGCACGCATGCACGGTGATTACCAGGGCGTGTTCGCACGCATGCGCGACGATGCCAACACCACCGTTGCACAGCTGACCCAGATCGTCGGCCAGATCCAGGCCAGCGCCTCCAGCATCACCCTGGCCGCCGGCGAGATCGCCTCCGGCAACAGCGACCTGTCGCGCCGCACCGAGCAGCAGGCCGCCAATCTGGAAGAAACCGCCGCCTCGATGGAGGAACTGACCTCCACCGTGCGCCAGAACGCCGAGCACGCACGCCAGGCCAACCAGCTCGCCATCGGCGCGCACGGTGTCGCCTCGCAGGGCGGTGACGTGGTCGGCCAGGTGGTCACCACCATGTCGGCCATCGAAGCCTCGTCGAAGAAGATCGCCGAGATCATCTCGGTCATCGACGGCATTGCCTTCCAGACCAACATCCTGGCACTGAATGCCGCAGTGGAAGCCGCCCGTGCCGGTGAACAGGGTCGCGGCTTCGCCGTGGTCGCCAGCGAAGTGCGCACCCTTGCCCAGCGCTCGGCCGCCGCCGCCAAGGAGATCAAGGGCCTGATCGACGACTCGGTCGGCAAGGTTGCCGAAGGCTCGGCGCTGGTACACAAGGCCGGCGCGACCATGGGCGAGATCGTCGCCTCGGTGCAGCGCGTGACCGACATCATGGCCGAGATCTCTGCGGCCTCGCAGGAACAGTCGGCGGGCATCGAGCAGGTCAACCAGACCGTGGTGCAGATGGACGAAACCACCCAGCAGAATGCTGCGTTGGTGGAAGAAGCCACTGCTGCGGCACGCGCGATGGAGGACCAGGCCGGCCAGCTGGCTGACGCCGTGGCGATCTTCCGCCTCGACAACCAGGTGTCCGCCGCAGTGAAGGCCGTGGCCGCGCGCGCGGAGCCGGCCCGTATCACCACCGTGGCACGCCCGCAGCCGACCAGCACGCCCGCTCCGGTCCGCCGCAGCAGCAACGCCAGCACCTTCGCCGCCAGCGACAGCGACTGGCAGGAATTCTGAGACCCACCCGCGGCGGCTGCGGCCGCCGCCTCTGCCGATGGACACGTCCCCCGTGCAAAGTCCTACCCCCATCGTCACCGGCCCGCGCGAATTCGAGTTCGCCGACCGCGATTTCCGCCGCGTCTGCGACCTGATCTACCAGCGCGTGGGCATCGCCCTCGCGCCGGCAAAGCGCGACATGGTCTATGGCCGCCTGTCGCGCCGCCTGCGCACGCTGGGCATGCGCAGCTTCCAGCAGTACCTGGACCATCTGGAGCAGGAAGATGGTGACGAATGGCAGGCGTTCACCAACGCGCTGACCACCAACCTGACCTCGTTCTTCCGCGAACCGCATCACTTCGACAAGCTGCGCGAGGAACTCCAACAGCGCTCCAGCCGCGCCCCACTGCTGCTGTGGTCGTGCGCGGCGTCCACCGGCGAAGAGCCCTACTCGATGGCGATCACCGCCTGCGAGGCCTTCGGCACGTTGAAGCCGCCGGTACGCATCATTGCCACCGACGTCGATACCCAGGTGCTGGCCACCGCCGGCCGCGGCGTCTACAACATCGATCGCGTCGCCAGCCTCGATCCGGACCTGCGCCGCCGCTACTTCCAGCGCGGCAGCGGCCCCAACGAGGGCCAGTGCCGCGTGCTGCCGGCGCTGCGCGAACTGATCGAGTTCCGCCCATTGAACCTGCTCGCCCCGCGCTACGACGTCGGCGGCCCGTTCGACGCGCTGTTCTGCCGCAACGTGATGATCTACTTCGACAAGCCGACCCAGCGCGCCATCCTCGGTCGCCTGGTCCAGCACCTGGCCGATGACGGCCTGCTCTACACCGGCCATTCGGAGAACTACCTGCACGCCGCCGACCTGATCCAGCCCTGCGGCCGCACCCTGTACCGCCGTGCGGCAAAGGCCGGCGCATGAATGCCTCGCTGCGTACCGACGATGTGATGCGCTACCAGGATGCGCGCTTCCAGACCATCGCCGCCAAGCTGCTGCCGACCCAATACCTGGTGGTCGATGACACCACTGCGCTGACCACCACGCTGGGCTCCTGCGTGGCGGCGTGCCTGCGCGACCCGGTGCTGAAGATCGGCGGCATGAACCACTTCCTGCTGCCGGAGGGCAACGCCGGTGACGGCGCACCCGCACGCTACGGCAGCTATGCGATGGAACTGCTGATCAACGACATGCTCAAGCGGGGCGCCCACCGCAAGCGCATCGAAGCCAAGGTGTTCGGCGGCGCCAACGTGCTCAAGGGCTTCACCAGCAATCCAGTGGGCACCCGCAACGCCGAGTTCGTGCGCCAGTACCTGCAGGCCGAGCACATCCCGATCATCGCCGAGGACCTGTGCGGCATCCATCCGCGCAAGATCTGGTTCTTCGCTGACACCGGCCGCGTGGTGGTGCAGCGCCTGCCGCATGCGCATGAGGCCGAAGTGGCCGCCACCGAATCGGCGGTGCGTGCGCGCCTGTCCAAGGCGCCGGTCACCGGTGGCGTGGAGCTGTTCGAATGACCTTTACCGGCAACGCCCCCTGCCGGGTGCTGATCGTCGACGACTCTGCCGTCGTGCGCCAGATGCTCACCGAGATCCTGTCCAGCGATCCCGCCATCGACGTGGTCGGCACCGCCGCCGACCCGCTGCTGGCCCGTGAAAAGATCAAGCGACTGGCCCCGGACGTGATCACCTTGGACGTGGAAATGCCGCGCATGGACGGGCTGGCGTTCCTGGAAAACCTGATGCGCCTGCACCCGTTGCCGGTGGTGATGATCTCCTCGCTCACCGAGCGCGGCGCCGACACCACCCTGCAGGCACTGGCGCTGGGCGCCGTGGATTTTGTGTCCAAGCCGAAGTTGGACGTGGCCCGCGGCCTGCAGGGCTACGCCGACGAGATCATCGCCAAGGTCAAGATGGCGGCGCGCTCGCGGGTACGTCCGCTGGTGCGCGCTGCCGCGCCGAAGCTCATGCTGGACGCCGCGCCCGCGATACGCCCGGCCGCGCCGCAGTTCCGCACCACCGACCGGCTGATCGCGATCGGTTCCTCGGCGGGCGGCACCGAAGCGCTGCGCGTGGTGCTGGAAGGCATGCCTGCCGACGCGCCCGCCGTGGTGATGACCCAGCACCTGCCGGCCAGCTTCAGCAGTGCCTTCGCCGAACGCCTGGACCGCCACTCGGCGATGGCGGTACGTGAGGCCAGCGACGGCGAAGCGGTGCTGCCCGGCCACGCCTACCTGCCGCCGGGCGGCAAGCACCTGCGGATCATCCGCGACGGTGCGCGCTGGCGCTGCCGCGTCGACGATGGCCCGGCAGTGAACCGCCACAAGCCGGCAGTGGACGTGCTGTTCCGTTCGGTCGCGCAGAACGCCGGTGGCAACGCCATCGGCGCCATCCTCACCGGCATGGGCGACGACGGCGCACGCGGCCTGCTGGAAATGCGCCAGGCCGGCGCGCCGACGTTGGTGCAGGACGAAGCCACCAGCGTGGTCTGGGGCATGCCGGGTGCCGCGTTCAAGCTGGGCGCGGCCGAGGAACAGGTGCCGCTGGAGCGGATCGCCGAGCGATTGCTCGCCCTCGCCCGCGGCTGACAGGTCCCTGTAGAGCCGAGCCCATGCTCGGCTCTGCACCCTGCTGAACACCTCCAAGAGACGTCAGGCGCAATTGCCGATCCGCCGGCAGCACCTTCGACCATTGATGTTTCAACGGCGCTGCTCGAGGCTGGACCCTGCCGCAAGCCATGCGCGCCAAACGGGAGGCCCGCAGGACACCGACTTGGAGCGCGGCTGGAGCGGGTCGTATAGTCAGGTATCGCACAGCAATGGAACGCCGATGAACGTTACCCCGCAAGGCCGCGCTGCTCGGGTACGCAGGGAGGGAGGTCCGGGTAACGGGCAATACCCACTGCGCAACCTGTCGCATTTGCCCGGATGGGGCGCCGTCGTTCGTGATGAGACCGCATGTTCCAAGGATCAAGGAAAATCCTGCAGCGACATGGACCGCTCATGCTGAAAGTTCTCCCGCCCCTTGCTCACGTTGCGTTGATCGCCTCGATCACACTGGCCGTTCCGGGCTGCAACAAGGAACGCTCATACCCGGTCTATCGCGAGAATCCGGCGCCAAAGGATGCGCTGCCGATTGTGATTCGGGTCCATGATGCACCCGTGGATGTCCCCGTTCCTTCGGTCTTCGTCACGTATGAGATAGACCCACTCTGTCTCCCTCCGGTCAACAATTGGGAGGGGGTGCAGTACGAGCCGAACCAGCACAAGGTTGAGCTTCAGGCGCAGCGCCTCAGTGCAACTGAATTCAGCAGTGTTGTTTTCAACGACGGTATGGAAGTTGCCGACTATTACGGTCGTGGCCCGTGCACTTGGACGCCCGTGCTCGTGGAAGCTTCATTCGCCTTCATCATCGATGATCGCCCTATCCAAGCAACCGCATGGACTTCATTCACAAAGCTTGAAACCGAGAAACTCGCTACTACCTACGTACATCGCGCCTTGCGCCCCATGACTTCAGGGGGATCGCCAGAGTGGACGCCTACCGAGCCTTCGACTTGGTACGAGAAGATGCCTCAAGATAAGCGAAAGGATTACTTCCCAATCGAAATCTCCACACGGACTGAAGGAACAGCCCAATGAATCCTGGAGCAAATGCAGCCCTCTCAGATCATGTCTACAAGGATCCGCTCCCTGCGCCCAAGGCCATTGTTACCATTGCCGGGACGGAATATCGTGTGTTGGCCAGCCTAAACTCCGCCACCGGCTACCAAGGCGTCAAGAGTCAACGCACAACTCGGCGATGCCCTCGCACTCACCAAGCAGGCGATCGATCTGGCTAAAGAGAATGGGTATGGTCCGGTGTACGTCACCGGCCACTCGCTGGGCGGCGCGCTCGCCCAGATCACTGCACACCACTACAACCTCCCCGGCGACGCATTCAATCCTTACGCTGCTGCCGGGCTGGCGTATCGCCTTCCTGAGGGCCAGCCGGCCAACGCGGCGCCCTTCACCAACCATGTGATGGCAGGCGACCTGGTCAGCGCGGGCGGTCCTCATTACGGCAAGGTCGAGATGTATGCGCTGCCCACGGAACTGGAGGTCCTGCGCAACGCCGAGCACGGCCAGCGCATCGCCTCGCTTGGAACACCTGGGATGAAAAGCGGCCATGTCATGTCCGCCGCAGTGGCGGTCCAGTTGGGCGACTCCCATCGATTGGTTCATTTCCTTGATCGCGTGACCGACAAGGGCCCGGTGCAGTCTGTACTGGACAATCCCCAGGCCCGGATCACAGATCCCGAAGACCTGCGCCGGATTGCCGACTACCGCAGTGATGTTCATCAGTTGCGCGCAGGCGCGACCATGCTTGTCGGCGGCGGACCTGGCCTGCTGCGCGACGGGGTCAATTACCTGCGCGGTATTGAGGAAGCCGGTGCATATGCCCGCCGCGAGGCTGAAGCGGAGCAGCGGGCCCAGAATGCGCTCAGGCCGGGGGAGCAACTGACCCAGGATGCAACCGACAAGGGCTCGCCCTCTCTCGGCAATCCCGGCTTCTCTCCCAGGAGTCCATTGCAGGAGAGCATTGAGTCAACCTTGGACAAGGCAGGCTTGGATCCCAGGAAGGAAGGCCATCCAGACCATGTGCTCTACCAGCAGATCCGCGATGGTGTATCCGCCGTGGATGCCAGGCACGGGCGCAGCTTCGATGAAACCAGTGAGCGCATGACGGCCAGCCTGCTTGCGACGGCCAAGAGCAGCGGCCTCGAACGCGTTGATCATGTGGTCCTGGGCATTCCACCCAGCGATGGCTCGGGCCCTCGCCTGTTCGTTGTGCAGGGAGCACCGGGCAATCCGGCACACCTGCGGGCGTCGGTTCCGATCAGCGAGGCAATCAATACGCCGGTGGAGCAGTCGATCGCCAAGGCCGAACAGATTGCGCAGGCACAGCAGGTCGGTCAGCAAGACCACGCCCAGGAGCAGACCCGAACCGCGATGCGCATGGGCTAGGCCACCTGGCCGGGCACAATAAAAACCCGGCTTTCACCGGAGGTTCTTCGTTTCAACGGGTTGTCGGCCAGCGGCCGGCACTACCATGCGTCATCCGCCCACAAAAAAACCCCCGGCGCGAGCCGGGGGTTTTCAGTTACCGCATCAGGCAGCGACCGTCTTGGCCACGTCCTGGTATTCCTCGATCTGGTCGAAGTTCATGTAGCGGTAGATCTCCGCGCCATTGGCGTTGATCACGCCGATGTCCGCCATGTACTCCTCCTTGGTCGGGATGCGGCCCAGGCGCGAGCAGATCGCCGCCAGTTCCGCCGAACCCAGGTACACGTTGGTGTTGCGGCCCAAGCGGTTCGGGAAGTTGCGGGTCGAGGTCGACATCGCGGTGGAGCCTTCGCGGATCTGCGCCTGGTTGCCCATGCACAGAGAGCAGCCCGGCATTTCCATGCGCGCGCCGGTAGCGCCGAAGGTGCCGTACACGCCTTCCTTGGTCAGCTCCGAAGCATCCATCTTGGTCGGCGGGGCCACCCACAGGCGGGTCGGCAGGTCACGCTTGCCTTCCAGCAGCTTCGCAGCGGCGCGGAAGTGACCGATGTTGGTCATGCACGAACCGATGAACACTTCGTCGATCTTGGCACCGGCCACTTCGGACAGGGTCTTCACGTCGTCCGGGTCGTTCGGGCAGGCCACGATCGGCTCGTGGATGTCGGCCAGGTCGATCTCGATGACGGCGGCGTATTCGGCGTCGGCATCCGGCTCCAGCAGCTGCGGGTTGGCCAGCCAAGCTTCCATCTTCTCGATGCGACGCTGCAGCGAACGCGGGTCCTGGTAACCCTCGGCAATCATCCACTTCAGCAGCGTGATGTTGCTGGTCAGGTACTCGATGATCGGTTCCTTGTTCAGGCGCACCGAGCAACCGGCCGCCGAACGCTCGGCCGAGGCATCGGACAGCTCGAACGCCTGTTCGACCTTCAGCTCCGGCAGGCCTTCGATTTCCAGGATGCGACCGGAGAAGATGTTCTTCTTGCCCGCCTTGGCCACGGTCAGCAGGCCCGACTTGATCGCGTACAGCGGGATCGCGTTGACCAGGTCACGCAGGGTCACGCCCGGCTGCATCTTGCCCTTGAAGCGCACCAGCACCGACTCCGGCATGTCCAGCGGCATCACGCCGGTGGCCGCGGCGAAGGCGACCAGGCCCGAACCGGCCGGGAACGAAATACCCACCGGGAAACGGGTGTGCGAGTCACCACCGGTGCCGACGGTGTCCGGCAGCAGCATGCGGTTGAGCCAGCTGTGGATCACGCCGTCGCCCGGGCGCAGCGAAACGCCGCCACGGGTGGAGATGAACTCCGGCAGGGTGTGGTGGGTCTTCACGTCCACCGGCTTCGGGTACGCGGCGGTATGGCAGAACGACTGCATCACCAGGTCGGCCGAGAAGCCCAGGCACGCCAGGTCCTTCAGCTCGTCGCGGGTCATCGGGCCGGTGGTGTCCTGCGAGCCCACCGAGGTCATCTTCGGTTCGCAGTAGGTGCCCGGGCGCATGCCCTGGCCTTCCGGCAGGCCACAGGCGCGGCCGACCATCTTCTGCGCCAGCGAGAAGCCCTTGCCGGTGTCGACCGGCTGCACCGGCAGGCGGAACAGATCGGTCGGGGCCAGGCCCAGCGCTTCGCGCGCCTTGCCGGTCAGGCCACGGCCGATGATCAGCGGAATGCGGCCACCGGCACGCACTTCGTCGAACAGCACGTCGGACTTGACCTGGAACTCGGCGATCACTTCACCGTTCTTCAGCGCCTTGCCTTCATACGGACGCAGCTCGACCACATCGCCGTGTTCCATCTTCGACACGTCCAGCTCGATCGGCAGCGCGCCGGCATCTTCCATGGTGTTGTAGAAGATCGGGGCGATCTTCGAACCCAGGCAGACGCCACCGGCGCGCTTGTTCGGGATGAACGGAATGTCGTCGCCGGTCCACCACAGCACGCTGTTGGTGGCCGACTTGCGCGAGGAACCGGTGCCGACCACGTCGCCGACGTAGGCGACCAGATGGCCCTTGTCCTTCAGGTCGAGGATCTGCTGGATCGGACCGCGCTTGCCGTCTTCTTCCGGGGTGAACGGCGCGTCGTCGCGCTTGTTCTTCAGCATCGCCAGGGCGTGCATCGGAATGTCCGGGCGGGTGGTCGCGTCCGGTGCCGGCGACAGGTCGTCGGTATTGGTCTCGCCCGGCACCTTGAACACGGTGACGGTCAGGCTCTGCGGCACTTCCGGATTGCTGGTGAACCACTCGGCATCGGCCCAGCTCTGCAGCACGGCCTGGGCGTTGGCGTTGCCGGCCTTGGCCTTTTCCTGCACGTCATGGAACGCATCGAACACCAGCAGGGTCTTCTTCAGGCCGTTGGCGGCGATGGTGCCGACGCTGGCGTCGTCCAGCAACTGCACCAGCGGGGCGACGTTGTAACCGCCGAGCATGGTGCCCAGCAGTTCGGTGGCGCGCTCGCGGCTGATCAGCGGGTTCTGCTCGCTGCCCAGGGCGATCGCCGCCAGGTACGAGGCCTTGACCTTGGCCGCGTCATCGACACCGGCCGGCACGCGATGGGTCAGCAGGTCGAGCAGGAACTCGGCCTCGCCCTGCGGCGGGTTCTTCAGCAGTTCGATGACATCGGCCGTCTGCTGCGCGCTCAGCGGCAGCGGCGGGATGCCAAGCGCAGCGCGCTCGGCGACGTGGTGGCGGTAGGCTTCCAACATGACAACTCCCGGGTAATGCGTAGGTTGAAATAACAAAGTGGGCTCAGGCGTGCGGCACGATCAGCTTCAGGCCCTTGAAGTAGTCGCGGTAAAACGTGTCGTTCCAGGTGATCAGGCCGTCACACTGCAGCAGTGCGTGGGCGCCGACCATGAATTCGTCCAGGCTGCGGCGGCTGCCGCCACGCTGGCGATGACGGCGGTGCATCTCGCCGGCGCGCAGCGCCGACTTGGCTTCCATCGGGTTGAAGTGCACGCCCATTTCTTCCAGCGCTTCGAGCACCTCGGCGCCGCCGCGCAGCGATGCGCAGACCTCGGCCAGGGTCGCGCCACAGACCACCACGCGGCCACCGACCAGGCTCTGCCGGAGGATGGCTTCCACGGCATCGGCCTGCGGACCATTGCTGAGCAGCTCGACCAGCACCGGTGAATCGACGGCGATCATCACGGCTTATTCCTCGTCACGCACCGCGCGTACCGCTGCGTCGGACGATTCGAAGCCGTCCAGCGCAAACTTGCCGCGCGCCCGTGAAATCGCATCGTCAACACTCTTGCGCAGGATGATGCGGCTGCCGTCCAGCTCGACCTTCAGCAGCGTGCCCTTGGTCAGGCCGAGGGCATCACGCACCGCCTTGGGCAGGGTGATCTGTCCGCGTTCTGCAACAGTGGCTTCCATCGGTAGGCCCTCCAGAGTATGCACAAATTATACATACTTCCCCGGGCATACTTCCACCCTGAACAGGACCGGCGCCCCGCCAGCCCTTGCCTCGCAAAGGATCGGCCACAAACGTGACATACGCCATACACCTTCCCCTGTAGTCTGGAACCGCTGCCGCAGGCCGGAACCCGGCCCGGATGAATCCATTCAGTCTGAGGTTCATACTGGGACGACCGGGGCCGTCAGGCCCGCGGCGACCGCAAGCAGGCCCGCCCATGCGCGGGCCACTGCAAGCCATCCGCAAGAAGGAGTTACCCCGCATGAGCGATTCGTTCTCCACCCGCAGCCAGCTGAACGTCGGCGGCAAGACCTACGACTACTTCAGCCTGCCCACGCTGGGCCAGCGCTTCGATATCTCCCACCTGCCCTACTCGATGAAGATCCTGCTGGAGAACCTGCTCCGGCACGAGGACGGCGGTATCACCGTCGGCAAGGACCACATCGAAGCCGTGGCCCGCTGGAACCCGGCGGCCGAGCCGGACACCGAGATCGCCTTCATGCCGGCGCGCGTGGTCCTGCAGGACTTCACCGGCGTGCCCTGCGTGGTCGACCTGGCCGCGATGCGCGACGCGGTCGTCAAGCTGGGCGGCTCGCCGGAGCAGATCAACCCGCAGATCCCCTCCGAACTGGTCATCGACCACTCGGTGCAGGTCGATGTGTTCGGCAAGCCGGACGCGCTGGACCTCAACGGCAAGATCGAGTTCCAGCGCAACCAGGAACGCTACGGCTTCCTGCGCTGGGGCCAGAAGGCCTTCGACAACTTCAAGGTGGTGCCGCCGAACACCGGCATCGTCCACCAGGTAAACCTGGAGAACCTGGCCCGCGTAGTGATGACCGCCGACAGGGACGGCAAGGCGGTCGCCTACCCCGATACCGTGTTCGGTACCGACAGCCACACCACCATGATCAACGGCATCGGCGTGCTTGGCTGGGGCGTGGGCGGCATCGAAGCCGAGGCCGCCATGCTCGGCCAACCGTCGTCGATGCTGATTCCGCAGGTGGTCGGCTTCAAGCTGACCGGCAAGCTGCCCGAGGGTGCCACCGCTACGGACCTGGTGCTGACCGTCACCCAGATGCTGCGCAAGCTGGGCGTCGTCGGCAAGTTCGTCGAGTTCTACGGTGACGGCCTGCAGCACCTGCCGCTGGCCGACCGAGCCACCATCGGCAACATGGCCCCGGAGTACGGCGCCACCTGCGGCATCTTCCCGATCGACGCCGAATCGCTGAACTACCTGCGCCTGTCCGGCCGCAGCGAAGAGCAGATCGACCTGGTCGAAGCCTATGCCAAGGCACAGGGCCTGTGGCACGAACCGGGCAGCCCGCATGCCCAGTACAGCACCACGCTGGAACTGGACATGGGCACGGTGAAGCCGTCGCTGGCCGGCCCGAAGCGTCCGCAGGACCGCGTGCTGCTGGAGGACGTGCAGAAGAACTACCGCGAAGCACTGGTTGGCATGACCAGCAACCGCGACAAGCGCAGTGATGATGTTTCCTCGTTCGTCAATGAAGGCGGCGGCGCGGCGGTCGGCAACGAGCAGCTGGCCAAGGGCTTCGCCGACATCGAGATCGAAGGCCGCAAGGTGCGGCTGAAGGATGGCGCGGTGGTCATCGCCGCCATCACCTCCTGCACCAATACCTCCAACCCGGCGGTGATGATCGGTGCCGGCCTGCTGGCCCGCAATGCGGCCGCCAAGGGCCTGAACCGCCAGCCGTGGGTGAAGACCTCGCTCGGGCCGGGCTCGCGCGTGGTCACGGACTACCTGGAAAAGGCCGGCGTGCTGAAGGAGCTGGAGAAGATCGGCTTCTACGTGGTCGGCTACGGCTGCACCACCTGCATCGGCAACTCCGGCCCGCTGCCGACCGAAGTCAGCGCCGGCATCGCCACCGGCGACCTGGTGGTCACCTCGGTGCTGTCGGGCAACCGCAACTTCGAGGGTCGCGTGCACCCCGAAGTGAAGATGAACTACCTGGCAAGCCCGCCGCTGGTGGTGGCCTATGCCATCGCCGGCACCACCGACATCGACCTGACCACCCAGCCGCTGGGCACCGGCAGCGATGGCCAGCCGGTGTTCCTGCGCGACATCTGGCCGAGCAACAAGGAAATCGGCGATGTCATCGCCGCCACCATCGGCCCGGAGATGTTCAAGCAGAACTACGCCGACGTGTTCAAGGGCGACACCCGCTGGAACACCATCGCCTCGCCGGACGGCAACCTGTACGCGTGGAGCGATGCCTCCACCTACATCAAGAACCCGCCGTACTTCGATGGCATGACCATGCAGACCGGCAGCATCGACGACGTGCACGGCGCACGCGTGATGGGCCTGTTCGGCGATTCGATCACCACCGACCACATCTCCCCGGCCGGCAACATCAAGAAGGACTCGCCGGCGGGCCGCTTCCTGCAGGAACGCGGCGTGCAGCCGGCCGACTTCAACAGCTACGGCAGCCGCCGCGGCAACGACGACGTCATGGTCCGCGGCACCTTCGCCAACATCCGCATCAAGAACCTGATGTTCGGTGGCGAGGAAGGCGGCAACACCCTGTACTACCCCGCCGGTGGTGGCCAGCCGGAGAAGCTGGCGATCTACGATGCGGCCATGAAGTACAAGGCCGACAAGGTGCCGCTGGTGGTGCTGGCCGGCAAGGAATACGGCACCGGTTCGTCGCGCGACTGGGCGGCCAAGGGCACCCTGCTGCTGGGGGTGAAGGCGGTCATCGCCGAAAGCTTCGAGCGCATCCACCGCTCCAACCTGGTCGGCATGGGCGTGCTGCCGCTGCAGTTCCGCAACGGCGAGAACGCGCAGAGCCTGGGCCTGGACGGCTCGGAAGTGATCGACATCACCGGCCTGCAGGACGGTGCCAGCAAGCGCGCCACGGTCACCGCGACCAAGGCCGATGGCACGAAGAAGACCTTCGAGGTCTCGGTGATGCTGCTGACCCCGAAGGAAGTCGAGTACTTCCGTCATGGCGGCCTGCTGCAGTACGTGCTGCGCCAGCTGGCAGCCAAGTAACGGAAAAGGGCCGGATCCTTGCGGGTCCGGCCCTTTCCGTCTGCGATGCCCCCCCTGTAGAGCCGAGCCTGCGCTCGGCTGCTTCTGCGCCAACAGCAGCCGAGCATGGGCTCGGCTCTACAGACGCGCTCAGCGGCGGGGTGCGTCCGGGTCGGTGCGCAGCGCCTTCAGCAGGCCCCACATGTAGAACGCCAGGGTGAACGAGAACGGCAGGCCACACAGCACCACCGCCGTCTGCATCGCACTGAAATTGCCGGCCAGCAGCAGGCCGACGCTGGCCACGGTAATGCCGGCCGCCCAGAACACGCGCAGCCAGATCGGCGCGTCATGGCCGTCTTCCACACCATCGTCAACGCGACGGGTGCACAGGTTGGCGATCATCAGCGTGCCCGAGTCGACCGGGGTCAGGAACAGCACGAAGCCGATCACCACCGCCGCACCGGCAACGTACGGCGCGCCGGGCAGGTATTCCAGCAGCTTGAACAGCGTCATCGCCGCATCGTGCTGGGCCACCTCACCCAGGATCGCCTGGCCGTGGTTGAGCACCAGGTCGATGGCGGTGTTGCCGAAGATCGACAGCCAGGCCAGGGTGAAGCCGAGCGGGATCAGCAGCACGCCCATGATCACTTCGCGGATGGTGCGGCCGCGCGAGATGCGCGCCACGAAAAGGCCGACGAACGGCGCCCAGGCGATCCACCAGGCCCAGTAGAACAGCGTCCACGAGCCCATCCACTCACGGCCCTTCGGGTCGTTGAGGTACATGTCGAAGCTCTTGCGCACGAACGCGCCAAGGTAATCGCCGGTGTTCTGGATCAGGCCGTCGAACAGGTGCAGGGTCGGGCCGGTGACCAGCACGAACAGCAGCAGGCCACACAGCAGGCGCACGTTGAGGTTGGACAGCCAGGCAATGCCCTTTTCCACACCGGCGACCACGCCGATGGTGGCCACCACCATCATCACCAGCACGATGGCCACCAGCACCTGCGGCGTATCCGGGATGTGGAACAGGTAGACCAGGCCGGACTGCACCACCAGCGCGCCGATGCCGAGGTTGGTCACCATCGAGATCAGCGTGGCCAGGATGCCGAAACCATCGACCATGTCGCCGATGCGGCCGTGGATGCGCTCACCGAAGATCGGGTACAGGGCCGAGCGCAGCGCCAGCGGCAGGTCGCGGCGGTACGCGAAGTAGCCCAGCGCCACGCCGACCAGCGCGTACAGCGCCCAGCCGTGCAGGCCCCAGTGCAGGAAGGTCAGCACCATCGCTTCGCGGCCGGCGGCCACGGTCCCGCCGGGTTGCCCGGGCGGATGCAGGAAATGGTCCAGCGGCTCGTAGGCACCGTAGTACAGCAGCGCGATGCCGATGCCGGCCGAGAACAGCATCGAGACCCAGGCAACGTAGCCAAACGCCGGTGACTCCTCGTTGTGGCCCAGGCGGATGCGGCCATACGGCGAGAACGCCAGCCACAGCACGAAGCCCAGGCACAGCACGATCAGCAGCATGTACCACCAGCCGAACGCGGCCGACACCTCGGCCTGCGCCCATTGCAGCCAGTGCTCGCTGCCTTCGGGATAGAGAACGGTGAGCAGCCCGAGGATGCCGATCGACACCGAGGAGCTGAGAAAGACAAAACGGTTCAAGCGCAGGGGCGAACGCTTGGGATGAGCCAGGGAAGACATGGGATCGTCTCATCAGTCCGGGGGAGCACATGGGCGGGGCCGGACCGGTAAACCGGGCCCATGGCGTGGGGCGCGAGCGCATCCTAGGGTTTATTGATTGAACGTTCAATCAATAAAAAGCATAATGGCGGGCAGCCGATCCTTCGGGTCGCAATCCGTGGAGAGACAATGCCGAAGAAAGGCGTGGAACCGGTACGGCGCGAACAGCTGATCCGGGCCACTTTCCAGACCATCGACGAGATCGGCATGGCCGACGCGACCGTCGCCACCATCGCGAAGAAGGCAGGGCTGTCCAGCGGCATCGTCGCCCACTACTTTGGCGACAAGGACGGCCTGCTCAATGCTGCAATGCGGCAGATCCTGCGCGAACTGAAGGACGCCGTCGCCCGCTACCGCGCCGAGGCCAGCGATGACCCCCGCGAGCAGTTGCGTGCCATCGTCGATGGCAACTTCGACGACAGCCAGATCAACGGTACGGCAATGCGCGTCTGGCTCACGTTCTGGGCCGCCAGCATGCACCAGCCGGAACTGGCCCGGCTGCAGCGCGCCAACGACCAGCGCCTGTTCTCCAACCTGTGCCACCAGTTCAACCGCCTGCTGCCCCACCCGCAGGCCCGCCTGGCCGCCCGTGGCCTGGCCGCGATGATCGACGGCCTGTGGCTGCGTGGCAGCCTGGTCGGCGGCCAGTTCAACGCCGACAAGTCGCGGCGCATCGCCTACGGCTACATCGACTTCCAGTTGCAGGCTGCCGCGCTATAAGCGCTTCAGCACCCGCCCCCTTCCAAGGAGTACGCCCCATGACCACCCTGCCCGTCCAACAGCTCTACATCCACGGCCAGCGCGTCGATGCCACCAGCGGCAAGACCTTCAAGACCGTCAACCCGGCCACCGGTGAGGTGATCGCCGAAGTGCAGGTTGCCAGCCAGGCCGACGTCGAGCGCGCCGTGCAGAGCGCGGCCGAAGGCCAGAAGGTGTGGGCCGCGATGACGGCCATGGAGCGCTCGCGCATCCTGCGCCGCGCCGTCGAGCTCCTGCGCGAGCGCAACGACGAACTGGCCCACCTGGAAACCCTGGACACCGGCAAGGCGCTGGCCGAGACCACCACCGTGGACATCGTCACCGGCGCCGACGTGGTCGAGTACTACGCTGGCCTGGCCACCGCCATCGAAGGCATCCAGCTGCCGCTGCGCGAATCGAGCTTCTTCTACACCCGCCGCGAACCGCTGGGCGTGGTGGCCGGCATCGGCGCCTGGAACTACCCGATCCAGATCGCCATGTGGAAGTCGGCCCCGGCCCTGGCCGCCGGCAATGCGATGGTGTTCAAGCCGTCCGAAGTGACCCCGTTGACCGCGATCCGGCTGGCCGAGATCTACACCGAAGCCGGCGTGCCGGCCGGCGTGTTCAACGTCGTGCAGGGCCCGGGCCGCGAGATCGGGCAGTGGCTGACCGAGCACCCGGTGATCGAGAAGATTTCCTTCACCGGCGGCGTCGCCACCGGCAAGAAGGTCATGGCCAGCGCGGCGTCCTCGTCGCTGAAGGAAGTGACCATGGAGCTGGGCGGCAAGTCGCCGCTGGTGATCTGCGATGACGCCGATCTGGACCGCGCCGCCGACATCGCGGTGATGGCCAACTTCTTCAGCTCCGGCCAGGTCTGCACCAACGGCACTCGCGTGTTCGTGCCGCGCAGCATGCTGGCCGCGTTCGAGGCCGCCGTTGTCGAGCGCGTCAAGCGCATCCGCATCGGCGACCCGATGGCCGCCGAGACCAACTTCGGCCCGCTGACCAGCTTCCCGCACATGGAAAACGTGCTGCGCTACATCGAAAGCGGCAAGGCCGAAGGCGCCCGCCTGCTGACCGGCGGCGGCCGTGCCACCGAAGGCGCGCTGGCCAATGGCGCGTACGTGCTGCCGACCGTGTTCTCCGACTGCCGCGATGACATGACGATTGTCCGGGAAGAGATCTTCGGGCCGGTGATGAGCATCCTCGCCTACGACGACGAAGACGAAGTGGTGCGTCGTGCCAACGACACCACCTTCGGCCTCGCCGCCGGCGTGGTCAGCAAGGACGTCAGCCGCGCCCACCGCATCATCCACCGCCTGGAAGCCGGCATCTGCTGGATCAACACCTGGGGCGAATCGCCGGCCGAAATGCCCGTCGGTGGCTACAAGGAATCCGGCGTCGGCCGCGAGAACGGCATCTCGACCCTCGGCCACTACACCCGCATCAAGTCGGTGCAGGTCGAGCTGGGCGACTACGCCAGCGTGTTCTGACCGGCGCGCCGCCAGCACGCCCCATCGTCCGGCCACCGCGCCGATCCGACATCCCGCCGGGACGCCTGCATGCAGCGCGCCCCGGCCTGCAGGAGACACCCATGAGCACCCACAACGAGTACGACTACATCATCATCGGCGCCGGTTCGGCCGGCAACGTGCTGGCTACCCGCCTCACCGAAGATGCCGATGTCAGCGTGCTGCTGCTGGAAGCCGGTGGCCCGGACTACCGGCTCGACTTCCGTACCCAGATGCCGGCGGCACTGGCCTTCCCACTGCAGGGCAAGCGCTACAACTGGGCGTACAAGACCGATCCGGAGCCCTTCATGAACAACCGCCGCATGGACTGCGGCCGCGGCAAGGGCCTGGGCGGCTCGTCGCTGATCAACGGCATGTGCTACATCCGCGGCAACGCGATGGACTATGACAACTGGGCCAGCATGCCGGGCCTGGAAGACTGGACCTACCTGGACTGCCTGCCCTACTTCCGCAAGGCCGAAACCCGTGATATCGGCCCCAATGACTACCACGGTGGCGACGGCCCGCTGCGCGTTACCACGCCGAAGGCCGGCAACAACGAGCTGTTCGCTGCGATGGTCGAAGCCGGCGTGCAGGCCGGCTACCCGCGCACCGACGACCTCAACGGCTACCAGCAGGAAGGTTTCGGCCCGATGGACCGCACGGTGACCCCGAAGGGCCGTCGTTCCAGCACCGCCCGCGGCTACCTGGACCTGGCCAAGCCGCGCCCGAACCTGACCATCGTCACCCACGCGCTGACCGACCGCATCCTGTTCTCGGGCAAGCGCGCCGTGGGCGTGCAGTGGCTGCACAGCGACCAGCCGCAGCGCGCCACCGCCCGCCGCGAAGTGCTGCTGTGCGGCGGCGCCATCGCCTCGCCGCAGATCCTGCAGCGCTCGGGCGTCGGCCCGGCCGACCTGCTGCGCAGCCTGGACATCGACCTGGTGCACCACCTGCCGGGCGTCGGCGCCAACCTGCAGGACCACCTTGAGATGTACCTGCAGTACGAGTGCAAGAAGCCGGTGTCGCTGGCGCCGGCACTGAAGCTGTACAACCAGCCGGCGATCGGTGCCGAGTGGCTGTTCCTGGGCACCGGCATCGGCGCCAGCAACCAGTTCGAGGCCGGTGGCTTCATCCGCAGCGACGCCGAATTCGACTGGCCGAACCTGCAGTACCACTTCCTGCCGGTGGCGATCAATTACAACGGCTCCAACCCGATCAAGGCGCACAGCTTCCAGATGCACGTCGGTTCGATGCGCTCACCCAGCCGCGGCCGCATCCACGTGCGCTCGAAGGACCCGCGCGAACATCCGAGCATCCTGTTCAACTACATGTCGCACGACCAGGACTGGCGCGAGTTCCGTGCGGCGATCCGCATCACCCGCGAGATCTTCGCGCAGCCGGCGCTGGCCCCGTACAGCGGCCGCGAGATCTCGCCGGGAAGCGCGCTGCAGACCGACGCGCAGATCGATGCGTTCGTGCGCGAGCACGCCGAGACTGCCTATCACCCGTCGTGCTCGAACAAGATGGGCCATGCCGACGATCCGATGGCGGTGGTCGATGGCCAAGGCCGCGTACACGGGCTGGAAGGCCTGCGCATCGTCGATGCCTCGATCATGCCGCAGGTGGTGACCGGCAACCTCAACGCGCCGACCATCATGATGGCCGAGAAGCTGGCCGACGTGATCCGCGGCCGCACCCCGCTCGCCCGTAGCACCGCGCCGTACTACAAGGCCAACGGCGCACCCGTTCGCAAGCAGGGTTGACGCAGCCGGCCCGCTTGGGGCCACGGTAGTGCCGGCCGCTGGCCGGCATCCATCGTATGGTCCGTCCAGCGCAGATGCCGGCCAGCGGCCGGCACTACCCAGCAAGGAGGCTCTTCGGGGCCTCTTCGCGTTTTCCCTACGGCGGGGTATGCTGCAATGACCGGCCGTTGTCGATACGCTCAGGGCCGGACCTAATACATCACGATTCCTGGAGGGGGAATATGAGTCTGGATCGTCCCTGGCTGCAGAGCTATCCGAAAGGCGTTCCCGCCGAGATCGACGTCAACGAGTTCCATTCGGTAGCTTCGGTCTTCGACGCTTCCGTCGCGAAATTCCGCGACCGTCCCGCCTACTCCAGCTTCGGCAAGGTCCTCACCTACGGCGAGACCGACGCGCTGGTCGAACAGTTCGCGGCCTACCTGCTCGGTGAGCTCAAGCTCAAGAAGGGTGACCGCGTCGCCCTGATGATGCCCAACTGCCTGCAGTACCCGGTGGCCACCTTCGGCGTGCTGCGCGCCGGCCTGACCGTGGTCAACGTCAACCCGCTGTACACCGCCCGCGAGCTCAAGCACCAGCTGGTCGATGCCGGCGTGACCGCGCTGGTGGTGGTCGACAACTTCGGCGACACCGTCGAGCAGGTCATCGCCGATACGCCGGTCAAGCATGTGGTCACCACCGGCCTGGGCGACCTGCTCGGCGCCAAGGGCGTGATCGTCAACTTCGTGCTGAAGTACATCAAGAAGATGGTGCCCAACTACCATCTCAAGGGCGCGGTGCGCTTCCGCCAGGCGCTCAAGCTCGGCAGCCGCCACAGCCTGCCCAAGGTCGAGATCGACCACGACGACATCGCGTTCCTGCAGTACACCGGCGGCACCACCGGCGTGGCCAAGGGCGCGATGCTGACCAACCGCAACCTGATCGCCAACATGCAGCAGGCCTCGGCCTGGATCAGTGCGTCCGGCATCGAGATGGGCAAGGAGTGGATCATCACCGCCCTGCCGCTGTACCACATCTTCGCGCTGACCGCGAACGGGCTGGTCTTCATGAAGTTCGGTGGCTGCAATCACCTGATCACCAACCCGCGCGACATGAAGGGCTTCGTCAAGGAGCTCAAGTCGGTGCGTTTCACCGCCATCACCGGCGTCAACACGCTGTTCAACGGCCTGCTCAACACCCCCGGTTTCGACACGGTCGACTTCTCCTCGCTGAAGGTCACCCTGGGCGGCGGCATGGCGGTGCAGCGCGCCGTCGCCGAGCGCTGGAAGAAGGTCACCGGCGTGACCCTGGTCGAGGCCTATGGCCTGACTGAGACCTCGCCGGCAGCCTGCATCAACCCGCTTACCCTGACCGAGTACAACGGCTCGATCGGCCTGCCGATCCCCTCCACCGATGCCTGCATCAAGGATGACAACAGTGCCATCCTGCCGCTGGGCGAGGTCGGCGAGCTCTGCATCAAGGGCCCGCAGGTGATGAAGGGCTACTGGCAGCGCCCGGAGGAAACGGCCAAGGCCATCGACGCGGACGGCTGGCTGCATACCGGCGACATGGCCAAGATGGACGAACACGGCTTCTTCTACATCGTCGACCGCAAGAAGGACATGATCCTGGTGTCCGGCTTCAACGTGTACCCGAACGAAGTCGAGGACGTGATCGCGATGATGCCGGGCGTGCTGGAAGTGGCCGCGGTCGGCGTCCCGGACGACAAGTCCGGCGAGGTGGTGAAGGTGGTCATCGTGAAGAAGGACCCGAACCTGACCGCCGAAATGGTCAAGGAGCATGCCCGGGCCAACCTGACCGGCTACAAGCACCCCAAAATCGTTGAATTCCGAAAGGAGCTGCCGAAGACCAACGTCGGCAAGATCCTCCGTCGCGAACTCCGCGATACGCCCGCCCAGTAAGGGTTTGCGGCAATCTGGACAGTGCAGGGCCCGGGGCGGAAACGTCCCGGGCCCTTTCGCATGCGACGCCGCTGAGGCGGTGTAGCATCGCCGCGTGTGTGGACCGTTCGGCCCGCCGGCCACCCACCTGACACTGCGGGCCGCATGCCGAGGACCCTTCCATGAGTACCATCGAAAAGCTGCCTTCAAGCGGCTCACCGTTCGCCACCATCCGTACCGAAGACAGCGCCGACGGCGCTGCCCACTGGCTGTTCATGCACGCCGATGCCGCCACCGGGATCCGTCCCTGCTGCCGCAAGGACATGCTCGACGAAATGTGGAGCTACATGGCGGCCATCACCCGCAGCCCTGCCGAACGCCACAACGGGACATTGCGGCATTTCGTGCTGGCCTCCGATGCCGTCGCCTACAATCTGGGCGGCGACCTGGACCTGTTCACCCGCCTGATCCGCGAAGGCAACCGCGACCTCCTGCTGAATTACGCCCAGCGCTGCGTGGAGGGCGTGCACCACCTGCATACCGGGTTCGGTGGCGATGTCCGTTCGATCGCGCTGATCCAGGGTGACGCCCTCGGCGGCGGCCTGGAAATGGCCCTGGCCTGCCACACCATCGTCGCCGAGGAAGGCAGCGGACTGGGCCTGCCGGAGGTGCTGTTCGGCCTGTTCCCGGGCATGGGTGCGTACTCCTTCCTGTGCCGGCGCGTGTCCCCCCACCTGGCCGAGAAGATCATCCTCGACGGCCGGGTCTACAGTGCCGAGGAGATGCATGCCATGGGCGTGGTCGACGTGCTGGTGAAGAAGGGCGAAGGCCGGGCGGCGGTCGAGGAACTGATCCGCCAGCAGCAGCGCACGCCGCAGTCCTATCTGGCGATGAATGCCGCACGCGCCATCGCCCAGCCGGTCAGCTACGACGAACTGCTGGAGATCACCAAGGTATGGGTCGATTCCGCCCTTGCACTCGGCGACCGCTCGCTGCGCACCATGGATCGCCTGATCAAGGCCCAGACCCGTCGCGCCAGTCTCGACGCGGCCTGATTCCTCCCCTCCCCCAGGATGGGTTCAAGCCCGGCTGGCCACCGGGCTTTTTTTGGGTCCACGCCACGCCTCAGCGCGCTTCACCATCATCGGCGGCGCCGCGCATGCGGCGTTCGGCCCGCGCGTCCAGCGCGCGCCGGCCTTCCTTGATCGCCTCCTGCAGGATGCCCAGGCGCTGACGCCATTCGGTCTTGAGCTGCCAGTCGGCCATCCGCATCAGCTCGCCGGCACGGTTGGACGCGCGCATCAGGCCGAGGTTGCTGGCCACGCCCTTGATCGCGTGGGATTGTTCGCGGAACACATCCCACTGCGTAGCCTCGCCGGCCTGCTCGGCCTTGCCCATGCAGCTCGCCACGTCCTCCAGGCACTGGCGGATGAACTCACGTTCGAAGCCCTCGCCCATGCCCAGCGAAGCCAGTTCGTCCAGCACGCTGCTGTCGAGCACGCCATCCTGCAGCGGCGCCGCCGGTCGCACCACCGGTGCGGCCATGGTCTTCAGCTGGGCATTGCTGGCGATCTCGGCCAGCGTATCGAGCAGGCGCACCGCAACGACGGGCTTGGCCAGGAAGGCATGTGCGCCGGCCTGGGTACAGCGCTGGATCGCCTCGGGCGTTACATCCGCACTGAGTACCAGTACCGGCGTGCGCGGACCGCCGCCGGCCTGCATCACCCGCAGTTCCTTGAGCATGTCCAGCCCGCTCATGCCCGGCATGTGCAGATCGACGATGACCGCGTCGAACTCGCTGTCGGCCAACGCATCCAGCACCGCCTCACCGCCGTCCACGCACAGCACGCGATGGCCGGCCTTCTGCAGCAGGCGCTGCAGGACCATGCGGTTGGCCTCGTGGTCGTCGGCCACCAGGATCTGCATGCTGCGCACGCGGGCGCGATGGCGCAGGAACGGATCGGCAAAAGCGATCACGTTGCCGCCCGGGCCCGCGTCTTCGTCGCCGCTCAGGCTCGGCACCGCGCCCGGCACCTGCGGCTGCGGCGGCGCGAACGGCAGCTCGACCCAGAAGTGGCTGCCGCGCGGCGGGTATTCCAGATAGCCGATGTCACCGTCCATCGCCTCGACCAGGCCTTTGGCGATGGTCGTGCCCAGCCCCGTCCCCTCGTGGCGGCGCGCCATGCTGACATCGGCCTGCTCGAACGCGTCGAACAGCCGTGCACGCATGGCAGGTGGCACGCCGATGCCGGTGTCGAGGATGTCGAAGCGCAACCGCACCGCCCCGCTGGCATCGGCCTGCACCACGCCGACACGTATCTCGACCCGGCCATGGTCGGTGAACTTGACCGCGTTGCCGGCCAGGTTCAGCAGGATCTGCCGCAGGTGCCCGACATCGCCGCGCACGCGTGGCGGCACACCATCGGCCACCTTCACCCGGTAATCCAGCCGTTTGGCCTTGGCCTGTGGCAACAGGATCAGACCGATCGCCTGGATCACGTCGGCCACGGCGAAGTCCTCGGCCACCACGCGCAGCTTGCCGGCCTCGATGGCCGAGATGTCCAGCACTTCCTCCACCAGTGCCAGCAGGCTGCGCGAGGACGCCTGGATGGTGTTGAGGCACTCGCGCTGCTCGTCATCCAGGCGCGTGGTGGCCAGCACTTCGGTCATGCCGTTGAGACCGTTCAACGGCGTGCGGAACTCATGGCTCATGTTGGCCAGGAACCGGCTCTTGGCCTCGCTGGCGCGGCGCGCCTCGGCCATCGCTTCGGTCAGCTGCCGCAGCAATGTCGAGAAGTACAGCGGCACCGCTGCCAGGCCCAGCCAGAGGCCAATGGCCAGGCGGAAATTCTGTTGCCAGTAAGGCGTCAGCATCACGGTGCAGCCGAAGCTCACCATCGCCATGGCCACCGCCACGTACAGATAGTGGTTGCCAAAGCGCATGCCATTGCCGACCGTCACCCACATCACCACGATGTAGACCCAGGCCAGCGGCTCACCCATCTGCACCATGCCGGCAGCAATGAGGCCGTAGTCAGCCAGCATGCCCAGCACGCGGCGGGGATCGGAACGCGCCGGCCGCCACAGCAGCCAGCCGAACAGCAACAGTGACAGGCTCAGGCCGGTCAGCACGATCGCCAGCACACCGACGTACTGGGTGTGCGGCAGATCGTGGCGCGGTGCCGGCAACAGTACGTAGGCCAGGATCAGGCTGATCAGCACGATGCGGACGATCTGCTGGCCGTGCTCGCTGTCCTGGCGCTGGGACAGGCGCAGCCGCAGCTGCGACAACAGGCGTTTCACGCGCCCAGCCCCGGGCGCGCGGACGCCATCGAATGCTCGGCGCAGATCTGGTCGAGCTGTTCGCGGCCGCGCAGCAGCGCGTCCACGCATCGGGGATCGAATAGGCGGCCACGCTGGGCGTAGAGATAAGCCAGAGTGGCTTCCATGGTCCATGCTTCCTTGTACGGACGGGGCGAAATCAGGGCGTCGAAGACATCGGCGACGGCCACGATGCGCGCTTCCAGCGGAATCGCGTCGCCGACCAGCCCATCGGGATAGCCACTGCCGTCGTAGCGCTCATGATGACGCAGTGCGATCAACGCGCCAACCTGGATGAAGCGATTCTGGCTGCCGCTCAGCAGTTCATGGCCAATCCGCGGGTGCCGGCGCATGATCGCCAGTTCTTCCTCGTTGAGCTTGCCCTGCTTGAGCAGCACCGCATCGGGAATGGCGATCTTGCCCATGTCATGCAGCGGCGCAGCCATTTCGATCAGGCGCACCTCCTCTTCGGGCAGCCCGAGCTGTTCGGCGATCAGTCCGGCCACGCGCGCCATGCGCTCCAGGTAGGCGCTGGTGCCGGCATCACGGAACTCGATCGCGCGTGCCAGCCGCGACAGCGTCTCGCGCTCGCGCTCTTCGACCTCATGCATGCTCGCCAGCAGGCGCTGCTCCAGCGACAGCGCCCGCTGCTTCACGTTCTCGGTCTGCTGGCGCAGCTGCAGCAGGTTGTAGCAGCGCGCCCGCAGCTCGCGCGGGCGGATCGGCTTGACCAGAAAGTCGATGACGCCTGCTTCCAGTGCCGCTTGCCGGATCGGCTCGTCACCGACCACGGTGATCAGGATCACCGGAATGTCACGGTGCTTGGGCAGGCGACGGAAACGACGGGCGAATTCCAGCCCATCCATCTCCGGCATGCGGTAATCGAGCAGCAGCAGGTCGACCGGATGGGCTTCGCACCAGGCCAATGCGGTCAGCGGGTCTCCGAAGTCATACACGCTCAGTTCCGGCGCGATGTCTTCGATGACGTGACGCAGCATCGTCCGGGCCGAAGTCTGGTCGTCAACGATGACGATGTTCAACGCGTACTCTGCCTGGTTTCTCGACCACGCTGGATCATCAGCAGGCGAGGATACTCTGCCGCTGCGAACGCTCGCACCCTGCATCGGCCTGACTCCCGTGTCATGCGTCCCGATTCATGATCGTCATCACAATGTGAAGCGGACTCCCCACACCGTGCCCTCCCCCTGGCGCCGATCAAGCCATAACAGGCGTCAAGGTAGTGCAATTACGATACGCCGAGTGCGGGACGCGTCAATCGCGCCGTCTCGTTTCGGGACGGCGCGCACAATCGGGAGTCAAAAAGACGACTTACTGCTCCGGACGCATGTACGGGAACAGCAGTACATCGCGGATCGAGCTGCTGCCGGTCAGCAGCATCACCAGGCGATCCACGCCGATGCCGAGGCCGCCGGTCGGTGCCATGCCGTACTCCAGCGCACGGATGTAGTCGGCGTCGTAGTGCATGGCCTCGTCATCGCCACCTTCCTTCGCCGCCACCTGGGCCTGGAAGCGCTGGGCCTGGTCTTCCGGATCGTTCAGCTCGGAGAAGCCGTTGGCCAGCTCCTTGCCGTTGACGAACAGCTCGAAGCGGTCGGTGTAGCCCGGGTCATTGTCGTTGGCACGGGCCAGCGGCGAGACCTCCACCGGATGGTCAGTGATGAAGGTCGGCTGGATCAGGGTGTGCTCAACGGTGGCCTCGAAGATCTCCAGCAGCAGCTTGCCCCAGCCGTAGGACGGCTTGACGCGGATCTTCAGGCGCTCGCAATGACGCAGCAGCGCATCGCGGTCGGTGCAATCGGCGACGGAGATTTCCGGGTTGTGGTGGCGGACTGCCTCGTCCATGCGCCAGCGGCGGAATGCCGGGCCCAGGTCGATCTTCGCGCCGTCCCATTCGACCTCGGTGCCACCGTTGACCGCCTTGGCCACGTCACGGATCACGCCTTCGGTCAGGTCCATGATCTCGTTGTACGTGGCATAGGCCTCGTACAGCTCCATCATGGTGAATTCCGGGTTGTGGCGGGTGCTGACGCCTTCATTGCGGAAGTTGCGGTTGATCTCGTACACGCGCTCAAGGCCACCCACGGTCAGGCGCTTGAGGTACAGCTCCGGCGCCACGCGCAGGTACAGGTCCAGGTCCAGCGCATTGTGGTGGGTGGTGAACGGCTTGGCCGCCGCGCCGCCGGGGATGTAGTGCATCATCGGCGTCTCGACTTCCAGGAAGTCGCGGTTGTCCAGCCACGCGCGCATGGCGCGGATGATCTTCGAGCGCTTGATGAACACCGCGCGCGACTCCGGGGTCACGATCAGGTCGACGTAACGCTGGCGGTAACGCTGCTCGACGTCGGCCAGGCCATGCCACTTGTCCGGCAGCGGGCGCAGCGACTTGGTCAGCAGGCGGATCGATTCGGCCTTGACCGACAGCTCGCCGGTCTTGGTACGGGTCAGGCCGCCTTCGACGGCGATGATGTCGCCCACGTCCCAGCCCTTGAAGGCGGTATAGGCATCGCCCAGCACCGCGCCCTGCAGGAACAGCTGGATGCGGCCGGACTCGTCCTGGATCTGCGCGAAGCTGGCCTTGCCCATGATGCGCTTGGCCATCAGGCGGCCCGCCATCTTCACCTGGCGGCCGTTGCCTTCCAGGGCCTCGGCGGTCCAGGTTTCGGCATCTGCGAATTCTTCCTGCAGGCGGCCGGCGAAGTCCTCGCGACGGAAGTCGTTCGGGTACGCGATGCCCTGCCCACGCAGCGCTTTGAGTTTCTCACGGCGCTCGGCGATCAACTTGTTTTCGTCGACGGGGGGGGTATCGGTAGCTTCGCTCATGGATCTGCGGGAATCGTGTAGTGAGGGGGGATGCAGCGCCCGGCACAGCCGGTTGCCCAGCATACCAAAACCGCCCAGCCCCAGCCCTGGGCCGGGCCCGCCCCGGTAGCCGCCAACCTTGGTTGGCGCCGTGCGTGTCGACCAAGGTCGACACCTACCGGGCGGATCGGCCGGCCCTGCTCCGCCGCTACCTGTTGCCGGGGAACGCCTGGCGCAACTCATCCACCAGCACCCGCTGGTTCTCCGAATAGTCCACCGGCACCGACACCAGGTGCACCCCGCCCTCGTTGAAGGCCGCTTCCAGGGTCGGGATGAACTGCTCGATGGCCGTCACCTCGTGGCCCTTGCAGCCATAGGCCTCGGCGTACTTCACGAAATCGGGGTTGCTGAAGGTCATGCCGTAGTCGGTGAATCCGTCCACGGCCTGCTTCCAGCGGATCATGCCGTAGGCACCGTCGTTGAGGATCAGCACCACCAGGTTCAGGCCCAGCCGGCGGGCCGTCTCCAGCTCCTGGCTGTTCATCATGAAACCGCCGTCGCCGCACACCGCCAGCACCCGCCGCTGCGGATACAGGATCGAGGCCATGATCGCCGACGGCAGGCCCGCGCCCATCGTCGCCAGCGCGTTGTCCAGCAGCAGCGTGTTGGCCACCTGGGTGCGGTAGTTGCGCGCGAACCAGATCTTGTACATGCCGTTGTCCAGCGCCACGATGCCATCCGGCGGCATCACCTGGCGCACGTCGTGCACCAGCCGCTGCGGGGTGAACCCGACCTCTTCGGCCCGGTCGGCCAGGTGTTCGAGGATGGTCGCGCGCAGCGGCAGCAGCGCAGCGGCATTCGGCACCGCGCCCTCGATGCGGTCGGCCAGCTGGGTCAGCGAACGACCGATATCGCCGATCACCTCCACCTGCGGGAAATACACCTGTTCCACCGCCGCCTGCGAGTACCCGATATGGATCACCGTCGGCCCACCCGGGCGCATCACGAATGGCGGCTTCTCGGTGACCTCGTGGCCGATGGTCACGATCACGTCGGCCTGGTCGATCGCCATGTGCACGTAATCGCGCTCGGTCAGCGCCGCGGTGCCCATGTACAGGCCTGAACCACCGGCCACCGCGCCCTTGCCCATCTGCGTGGTGAAGAACGGGATGCCGGCGCGCAGCACGAACGCGGACAGCGCGTCGCTGGACTGCGGCCGCGAGGCCGCCGAAGCGATCATCAGCAGCGGCCGCTTTGCATTGCGGATGAGCTCTGCTGCCCGATCCAGCGCCTCCGGGCTGGCAATGGGACGGTCCACCGCGTGCGGCGGAATCAGCGCCACGCCCTCGACCTCATCGGCAGCAATGTCTTCGGGCAGCTCCAGCAACACCGGGCCCGGGCGCTCTTCCTGGGCGACACGGAACGCCTCGCGGACGATGGTCGGAATGGTGCGTGCCGAGACGATCTGCCGCGCCTGTTTGGTCAGCGGCTTCATCGTGCCGACGATGTCGACGATCTGGAAGCGCGCCTGCTTGCTGGCGACGATGCCCTTCTGGCCGGTGATCATGATCACCGGCCACGCACCCAGCAGCGCATAGGCGGCGCCGGTGGTGAAGTTGAGCGCGCCCGGGCCGAGCGTGGCCAGGCATACGCCCGGCTTGCCGGTCAGGCGGCCGTAAGTGGCCGCCATGAACACCGCCGCCTGTTCGTGGCGGGTGATGACCAGTTCGATGCTGGAATGGCGGAGCGACTCGACCACGTCGAGGTTTTCTTCGCCGGGAATGCCGAAAATGCGCTCGACGCCTTCGTTCTCAAGTGCGGCGACGAGCAGATCTGAACCCTTGGACATCGGATGCCGTCCTTTGTGCTGGACTGATGGTGGATCGTTGCAGGAAGGATGAGAGCCGCGCGTCAATGCTTGTCGAACCACACTGTCTGCGCGTTGACGAATTCACGGATGCCGAAGTGCGAGAGCTCGCGGCCGAAGCCACTCTTCTTCACACCGCCGATCGGCACGCGAGGGTCGGAAGCGGAGAAGCCGTTGACGAACACACCGCCGGTCTGCAGCCGGCGCGCCAGCTGCATGGCCCGCGCGCGGTCACCGGTCCACAGGTTGCCGCTGAGGCCGAACTCGCTCTGGTTGGCCAGTTCCACCGCGTGGTCGGCATCGCGGGCGCGGCTGATCGAGGCCACCGGCCCGAACGTTTCCGTGTCAAAGGCCTGCATGCCCGGCTCCACGTCCGCCAGTACGGTGGGCGCGTAGAACGCGCCCGGGCGATCGAGCTGATGGCCGCCGACGAGCAGCTTCGCGCCTGCGTCCACCGAGGCGCGCACCTGCGCGTCCAACTGTTCCAGCAGGTCCTGGCGTGCCATCGGACCAACGCGATTGCCCGCTTCACGGCCATCACCGATGGTCAGCGCCTGCACTTTCTGGC
The DNA here is from genome assembly GCF_004795795.1 of Stenotrophomonas sp. PAMC25021. Taxonomy (NCBI): domain Bacteria; kingdom Pseudomonadati; phylum Pseudomonadota; class Gammaproteobacteria; order Lysobacterales; family Lysobacteraceae; genus Stenotrophomonas; species Stenotrophomonas sp. PAMC25021. The sequence goes on from NZ_CP039255.1 coordinate 4,690,128, forward strand.
AGAACTGCGCCACGAAGCGGCCGTACACCGCGTCTTCAACGATGATGCGCTTGCCGGCAATGCAGACCTGCCCGGTGTTCTGGAAGCGCGAGGTCACCGCCGCATCGACGGCCGCATCCAGGTCAGCGTCAGCCAGCACGATGAACGGATCCGAGCCGCCCAGTTCCAGCACCACCTTCTTCAGCGCCTGCCCGGCCTGGGCAGCGATGCTGCGGCCTGCGGCCACGCTGCCGGTCAGGGTGACGGCGGCGATGCGGTCATCGGCGATCGCACGGCTGGTACCCTCGCGGCTGATGTTGGCGGCGATGAAGGTGCCTTCCGGCAGCCCGGCATCACGCCAGGCGGCATCGAGCAGCTGCGCGGTGCCGACGATGTTCTCGGCCGGCTTCAGCAGGAAGCCGTTGCCGCCCATCAGGATCGGTACCGCCGCGCGCATCACCTGCCAGTACGGGAAATTCCACGGCATGATGCCCAGCACCACGCCCAGCGGCAGGTAGGACACGTAAGCCTTGTCGTCGGGCACCTGGGTCGGCTCGTCGCGCAGGAACTGCGCACCGTGGTCGGCGTACCAGTCGCACAGCACGGCACACTTCTCGATCTCGGCCAGTGCTTCGGCCTGGACCTTGCCCATTTCGGCAGTGGCCAGCGCGGCCAGCGTCTCGCGGTCACGGCGCAGTACGCCCGCCATCGCACGCAACACCTGCGCTCGCTGTTCCAGGCTGCGGGCGCTCCAGGCGGCGAAACCGGCCTGACCGCGATCGAGGATCGCTTCCAGCTCGGCATCCGTGGCGAAGGGATGGCTGGCGATCTGCTGGCCGGTGGCCGGATCGCGGGAAATGGCGGTGGTGGGGGCAGCGGACATGCAGGTCTCCTGGTGTCTCGTCGACGGGCGGCGGCCCGTCTCCTGCACAGGAATGTGGACCCGATTGGCGGAGGCAACAAGGCGTCTGCTTATCCTGTGACCTGCACTTACCTGTCTGAATGGGGGCTCTTGCAGGGCTGCGCCCTGCACCCGCAGAGGCAACGGCAACAGCCGAAGCAGCAGCAACAGCGGGCTATCCGTGGGATGGCGAGGTGGGTCCGGTTGCGGGAGACGCCGTAAACCCGTCCTTGGGGGCTTGGCCGCGGCATCCATGCCGCGGACACTCCCGCAACCGGACCCACCCCGCCTTCGACGGTTTTCCGCGATCTGTCGGAAATGCTCTTGGGGTCAGATCCGTTTTCCATAGGAAAACGGATCTGACCCCGGAATTTCTTTCGATATCTGACAGATGTGTCGACCAAGGTCGACACCTACCAACAGCCGCGTGAACCTTTCAAAGGTGGGGCGGTGTCGGAGTGCGGGGTGTCAGCCGCATGGATGCGGCTGCCAAGCCCCCAGGGACGGGTTTACGGCGTCCCCGCACTCCGACACCGCCCCGCCAACCCACGGAATCCAGCTCTAGCTCTGGCTCTGGCTTTGGCCGTTGCATTGAGCAGGTGCAGGGCTGCAAGCCCTGCCGACCAACCTACCTACGCGGCAGGTAAGTGACCAGGGAAAGATCGTGCCGGCTCTCCGGCACCAGCGCCACGTACTGCAGGTCCAGCAGCCCGCGCGTGGGATGGTTCAGCTTCTTCGCACCCTCATCGAACCGGCGCACGTCGTGCTCCGGCCACCACTGGCGGAACTCCTCGCTATGCGCCGCGATGTCCTCCACCAGCGCCAGGAACGGCGCCTTGTCCGGCGCCTGCGCCATCGCCGCACGGAAGCCTGCCAGCAGGCCGCGGGTCATTTCTTCCCAGTTGAGGATCAGCGTGCGGTAGGGCGGGTACAGGAACATCAGCCGCAGCGTGTTGCGCTCATGCGGCGCCAGTTGGCTGTAGTCCACGAACAGATCGGCGATGGCCGGGTTCCAGGCCAGGATGTCGAAGCGGGTGTTGCGCACATAGGCCGGGATCGGCTGCATCGCCTCCACCAGCTGGCGCAAGCCGTCGGTCACGCTCTCGTCCGGTGATTCCAGCGGCACGCCGTAGCCGGACAGCGCGAACGCGTAGGCGCGTTCGTCGTCGCTCATGCGCAGCACCTGCGCCAGGCGCTCCAGCACCTCGGGCGAGGCGCGCACTTCACGGCCCTGCTCGATCCAGGTGTACCAGCTGACGCTCACCCCGATCGCCAGCGCGACTTCCTCGCGCTTCAGGCCCGGGGTACGCCGGCGCCCGGCCGGCAGGCCGAGCGTGGCAGGATCGACACGGGCGCGGCAGGCCTTGAGAAAGCCGCCGAGTTCCTTGCGTTCACTTTCGCTGCGCATCATCGCTACCGCCGTACCCGTTGTAGCGTCGAGCCATGCTCGACGCATCTGCTACTGCGCCAACAGCAGCCGAGCATGGGCTCGGCCCCACATCGGAAGCGTGATCAGCCACCCTCGGCGTTGCGCACGAGGGTGACGATATCCGCGCAGGCGCGCCGATCAGGCATCGACGCGCTTGGAGCCCACGGCCAGGCCGGCCTTCAGGCTGGCCTCGACGAACTCGTCCAGGTCGCCGTCCAGCACCTTCTGCGTGTCCGACCGTTCGATGCCGGTGCGCAGGTCCTTGATGCGGCTCTGGTCCAGCACGTAGTTGCGGATCTGGCTGCCCCAGCCGATGTCGGACTTGGTGGCTTCCACCGCGTCCTTCTCGGCGTTGCGCTTCTGGATCTCCAGTTCATACAGCTTGGCGGCCAGCATCTTCATCGCGTTGTCGCGGTTCTGGTGCTGGCTGCGGCCGGTCTGGCAGGCCACGACGATGTTGGTCGGGATGTGGGTGATACGCACCGCCGACTCGGTCTTGTTCACGTGCTGGCCACCGGCACCGGACGAACGGTACACGTCGGTACGCAGGTCGGCCGGGTTGATGGTGATGTCGATGTTGTCGTCGATTTCCGGCGACACGAACACCGATGTGAAGCTGGTGTGGCGGCGGTTGTCCGAGTCGAACGGCGACTTGCGCACCAGGCGGTGCACGCCGGTCTCGGTCTTCAGCCAGCCATAGGCATAGTCGCCTTCCACGCGCAGCGTGGCCGACTTGATGCCGGCAACGTCGCCACCGGACACTTCCATCAGTTCGGTCTTCCAGCCGCGCGACTCGCACCAGCGCAGGTACATGCGCAGCAGGATCTCGGCCCAGTCCTGGGCTTCAGTGCCGCCGGCACCGGCTTGGATGTCGACGAACGCCGCCGCATTGTCCATCTCGCCGGAGAACATGCGCTGGAACTCCAGCTTCTCCACGTGGGCCTGGTGCTTGTCCAGGTCGGCGACCACGGCCAGGGCGGTGTCCTCGTCCTGCTCGGACTCGGCCAGCTCCAGCAGCTCGGTGGCATCGTTCAGGCCATCGAGCACCGAGGCGATGCCGCCCACGGTCTTTTCCAGGCTGGAACGTTCGCGGCCCAGGTTCTGGGCGTACTCGGCGTTGTTCCAGACGTCGGGGCTTTCCAGCTCCCGCGTTACTTCTTCAAGACGCTCTTTCTTGGCGTCGTAGTCAAAGATACCCCCGAAGCGACAGCACGCGATCGGTCAGATCGGTGATGCGCTGGCGGACAGGATTCAGTTCGATCATGTCGGCGGTTATGCATTCAAAAGATGACTGGTAATGATACCGCAGGCTGCGGGTGCCCGGAATGAGGGCCTCACCCTGCCCCCAGCGCCTGCCGCAGCAGCGGCAGCTGGCGCCGGCTGCACGGCACTTTCGCCCCGTCGGCCATGTGCAGCAGGGCCTCGCCACCGTCCAGCGGCTCGATCGAGCGCAGCTGGCCCCGATGGATCAGCCAGCTGCGGTGCGGGCGCAGGAACTCGCCCGGGTCGAGCCGCTGCTCCAGCACCGCCATGGTGATCCGCAGCGGATAGTCGTGGCCGCGTACCCGCAGGTTCACATAGTTCCCCGCGGCCTGGGCATACTCCACGTCCGCCGTGGCGACCAGGAACTCCTTGCCCAGCTTGCGCACCAGGAAGTGCTGGGGGCGCTCGACCGGCTCCACCGGCGGGCCGACGTCCGGCTCGGCCAGCAGGCTCGCCTCGCCCTGCCTGCGCCGGCCGAACCAGCTGGCAAAGTGCTCCAGTGCCACGAACATCGCAAACGTGCGTACATCCTTCAGGTATTCGTAGGCAAAACGCTCCAGCCAGCCGGCATCATCCTGGTAGCGATGGCCCAGCGACCCGTAGGCCAGGTGCCGCAGCAGCACCATCCCCACCACGTGCAGCAGCGACCAGCCGACGCTGGCCAGCAGATACAGCGGCAATCGCCGCTTCCAGGTATCGGCATGCAGCGGCCAGCGCTCGCAGCCCCACCACAGCAGCGGCAGGGTCAACAGGACCAGGCCGAGGCTGCTGAACTCCCAGATCATCGGCTCCCACAGCCCGAGATCGGCGCCGCGGCGACTGGCGTCCATCACTTCCACCAGCGCATTGGTCACTGCCGAGGCCGACAGGATCGCCGCCCATACCAGCAGCCGGGTTGAAGTACGCCAGCGCGATGGTCGGCCCTGAGTCATTGCTGCATCCATGTCGTTGCGGTGCTCCAGCCTGCCTCAAGGGACAAAGGGTAGCGGCTCCATTGATCCCACCACCCCCGCCATTGGTCACTGCGTCGGTTCCAGCGGCCCCTTGCCAGTCGCCGCACGGACCGGGCGGCGTCACCTTGGCTCGACTCTCCGGCACACCACCACCATGACCCGACGCTACGACATCGACGCCCTGCGCGTGTTCGCCTTCGCCCTGCTGATCCTCTACCACACCGCCATGGCCTACGTGGACGACTGGGGCTTTCACCTCAAGAGCGTGCATACCGCCGAATGGCTGCAGTGGCCGATGCTGTTCGTCAACCGCTGGCGGATGTCGCTGCTGTTCCTGATCTCGGGTATCGCCATCGCGCTGATGCGGCCGGAAGGCAGGTTGCTGCGCTTCGCCGGCCTGCGCACCTGGCGGCTGCTGCTGCCGCTGCTGTTCGGCATGTTCGTGATCGTGCCGATCCAGCCCTATTGCGAAGGCGTGGCCAACGGCCACGTGGCACCCGGCTTCGGCCAGTTCCTGCTGCGCTACTGGCAGGTGCGGCCGTGGCCGGAAGGCAGCTTCGCCGGCTGGCAGTACGGCATCACCTGGAACCACCTGTGGTACCTGGCCTATCTGTGGAACTACACGCTGGCCTTGGCCCTGTTGATGCCATTGCTGGGAACGGCGGTGGTTCGCCGCGCGATGGCGCTCTGCGCAGCATCGCCGATGCTGCTGATCGGCCTTCCGTCCGCCCTGCTGCTGGCCTGGGTGATCTGGCTGGAGCCGATCTACCCGTCCACCAATGCCCTGCTCGGCGACTGGTACCAGCACGCGAAGTACGCGACGGTGTTCCTGGCCGGCTACCTGCTGGGTCGTGAACCGGTGTTCTGGGAGCGCGTGGTCGCCCTGCGCCGCACCACGCTATGGCTGGCGCTGGCTGCCGTCGGCTGGTATCTGGGGTTGCGCATCCTCGGCCAGGTATTGCCCGCCGATTCCCAGCTGCGGCAATGGCCCGAACCGTTCTGGGACCTGCAGGGCCGGGCCAGCCAGTCGCTTTACGTATGGACCGCGCTGCTGGCCATCCTCGGCTGGGGAAAGGTCTTCCTCGATCGCCCGTTCCGCTGGCTGCCGTACTGCACCGAGGCGATCTATCCCTGGTACATGCTGCACCAGAGCCTGATCATCGTGCTGCTGTTCTGGCTCAAGCCACTTCAGTTGGGCCCGTGGATGGAACCGGCCCTGCTGCTGGCCGGTACTGTCGGCGGCTGCCTGCTGATCCATGAGTTGCTGATCCGTCGCGTGCGTTGGCTGCGGCCCCTGTTCGGCCTGCGTGCGAATCCGCCGGCGGCGCCAATGGCGCGCACCGCAGTAGTGTAGAGCCGAGCCCACGCTCGGCTGCTTCTGCCATGAGCCGAGCGCAGGCTCGGCTCTACATTGAGGCAGTCGAGCCAGCTCGACTCTACACGGGTGCCCGAGCGATCAACGCACCTCGAACTCGCCCACCAGCACGGTTTCGGCGCGATCCTTCAGCCGCATCGTCACCATCTGGTCCTTCTGCTTGGCCGTGCCCCAATGGGTGGTCAGGCGCAGCATCAGCGTCGTCGCACCGGTCACCAGCTGCTGGCGACTGCCGAAATAGTTCGCCTCGACCTTGTACTTGCCCGGCTTGGCGTTGCGCAGCGAGAACTGCTCGGGGCCATAGCCGCCGGTGAAGTCCTGCGACATCCGCCCGCCCTGGTAGGTCTGGCGGTTGCCGTAGTAGGCACGCTCGCCGTTCGGGTCGGTCACCCACAGGTCCATGTCGCTGTTGTCGGCATCCCAGGACAGCACCACGCGCAGGTCCAGCGGCATTGCCTGCAGCAGGCGCGGGTCGATGGCCGAGGTATCCAGCCGTGGCGTGCTGCGCGCCACCAGGTTGGTCAGCTCATCCAATGCGATCAGGGCGATGCCATCGAAGCGGCTGTCCCACGGCCGCACCACCACCTGGTACAGCGGCGCCAGCGCCTGCTGCGGCTTGCCGGCCGCTGCCAGCGCCAGGCCCAGGTCGCGGAAGCTCTGCGGTTCTTCCTGGCCCATCGCCAGCACCTGCTCGAACACCGGCACCGCCAGTGCCGGGGCATCAGCCTGCATCAGCCGGTAGCCGAGCACGCGCAGCAGATGCCGGTTGTCCAGATCCATCTCGGCCAGGTTCGACAGTACCCGCAGTGCCAGTTCGCGCTGGCCCTGCTCCAGCAGCAGGTCGGCCACATCGAGGAAGAACGCGCTGCTGTCGGCGTGGGCATCGCGCTCGGCCAGATAGCGGTCGTAGAGTTGCGACGGCGGGCCCTCGCGCAGGCGCCGGGCGATGGCCGAGTCCGGCTGCCAGGCCGCCAGCTGGATGCCGAGTTGGCCGTCGTTGGCAGCAGCGGGCGCAGCGACACGGCCACCAGTGACCGTGATTGAATCCAGGGCATTGTTCGATGCAGGCGCTGAGCGACGCGCACGCGCGCTGCTGGCTTCCATGCGCTGCTCGGCGGCGGCGGCCATCGGTGCCGGGGCGGGTGGTGCCGCCGGCGCCGGCGCGGCGAGCATCGCCACCGGCGCTGATTCCATCGCGTAGTCCGCGGAGGCCACTTCGAGTGCCCCGCCCTTCGGCTGCGGCGGCACACCCTTCGGCCAGCTGCGGTTCCACCACTGCTGGCGCTCCTTCCAGCGAGCGGCCACTTCATCCAGGCGCTGGCGATCGGCTGCGGCGCGATCACTTACCTGCACTGCAAACCTGGCGTCGTACTCGGCGCGCAACGTGCCCGAAGGGCGGATCGCATAGCGCAGGTAGTCCTCCAGCGTCTCCAGCACGATCAGCGAGGTATCCGGCCCGACCAGGCCGAACTGTTGTGACAGGCGCTGCATCGCCTCACGGTTGCCACGGCGGTCGGCGGCCAGCTGCTGCAGGCGCGCCTGCGCCCACAAGCCTGCCAGCAGTTCACCGTCTTTGCTCTTCTGCGTGGCGGGCAGCGCCTGCCATTCGCCGCCACCCACGCGCACCCGCATCGGCACGCCGTCGGCCGCCAGTCGTGCATGCAGCCACAACCAGCCCTGGGCTTCACTGCGACGATCGATCACCACGTCCTGCACGCCGCGCCCTGCATCGACCTGCACATCCAGCGGCGACGACAGCAGCTCACGGGCGGCCAATTCGACATCCTTCCCCAGCGCTACGAAGCGACCGCCATGCGCTTCGCTCCATCCACGCAGTCGCACGGCATCGGTGCGCGCGCCGGCGCTGCTGACCGCAAACAGGCGTTGGTCCGGCGCCATCGCCGGCAGCTGTTCCGGCCCATAGGTCAGCAGGCCATCGCTGAACAGCAGGTATTCCTTCACGCTCGATTGCGGCTGCCACTGCGCCAGCGCGCTGGCACCGTCCGGGCGTACGGCCTGCAGTGCCGCACGCAGCTCACTCCAGTTACCGGCGCGGATGCGGAAGCGCCTTACCGGCTCGGCGCGATCCCGCAGCACGGTCAAGGCCACGGTGCCGTCACCCAGCGCAGCGAAGTAGCGATCCAGCAGGGCGAACTCCCGTGAGCGATCGCGCTGTCCCGCCGATCCGGAGCCGTCCCACAGCAGGCCGATCTCGCTGGGCAGCGTGCGCGGCTTACTGCTGGCCGCCACCGGCAGTTGTGCCAGCAGGTAGTGCCCATCCTGCCAGGGCGCCACCTGGACCTGCGCCTGACGTGCTGCCGGCAGGTTCCACTGCAGCTGCTGCGGCAACTGCGCGCCCTTGCCCTGCCACAGCAGTTGGCCCGCGCTGATGCGGAAGGGTGCCGTACCTGCAGTGGTCGCGCCGGGTGTCTGCAGTTTCAGTTCAACCGAGGCCGCGCCGGCGGCGAACTGCAGCGGCAGCGTCCACTGCCAGCCTTGTCCGGCGAAGGCCAACGGCTCGCGAATCACCAGCTCCACGCGCCGGCTACCGCCGGCCGGCAGCGGGTAGATGCGCAACCGGAACTGGTTGCCGGCGGTCTGTTCCAGCAGGCCCGGGTCGACCCCGCGACGGGCGATCTCCTCGAACACCTGGCGGCCGCGATCCTTGGGCACCGGCACCGCGTCACGCATCTCGCCGTTGATATCCAGCGCGAAGCCGCTGACCTGCTGACCGTCGGCCAGCGGGAACTGCAGCTCGCCCTCCAGCACGCGCCGGTTCGGGTTGTGGAATTCCAGTGTGATCCGGGTCTGGGCGATGCCGGCCTGGACTTCGCCTTCGATGCGGGCGTGTCGCAGCTGCACCGCCTGCTCGGCGGCCGGGGCAATCAGCAAAGGCATGCTGGCCTGCGGCCGGGAGATCGGCGGCGACTGCGCGCCAGCGGGCCAGGCCGCGAGGGCCAGCAACAACACAGTGCAGCAACGGACGAAGACCATGAGCGGACTCCAGTGGGATCGTGAACCTTTGAACGCACCAGCAACCGTAATGGGGTTGGCGCCCCCAAAAAGGGGACGGAGGGGATTAAGTCGCAATTGGCAAACGAGGCACAAGCGACTTAATCCCCTCCGTCCCCTTTTTCTATGCGGGCAGGCAGTGCTCCACGATCAGCTGGATGGCGCTGCCGCCGCGATAGTCGTCGCAGGCGAGGCGATAGGCGAGATGCACATGGCGACCGGGCGCGTTGCCGTGCCAGCCGCCGAAATGGATGGCGTTGATCGTGCCGGGTACGCCGGGCAGGCGCAGTTCCAGCTTCAGGTGACGCTCCTTCAGCACGCGCCAGTTGGCCACTTCGAAGTGGCCGTCGAACAGTGGCTCGGGGAAACCCTGGCCCCACGGCCCGGCCAGGCGCAACGCATCGGCGTGGCGATGGTCCAGCTCGTCCGCCGCCAGTTCGCCATCACTGAGGACCTGCTGCTGCAGTGCCGCCGGATCGAGCATTTCCAGCACCACGGCGACGAAGGCGGCCTTGAAGTCATCGACGTGGTCACGCCGCAGGCTGAGCCCGGCCGCCATGGCGTGGCCGCCGAAGCGTTCGATCAGGCCCGGATGGCGCGCGTCGACCAGCGCCAGGGCGTCACGGATGTGCAGGCCGGGAATCGAGCGCGCCGAGCCACGCAGGGTGTCGGCGCCCGGTTCGGCCGGGGCAAAGGCGATCACCGGGCGATGCAGGCGATCCTTCATCTTCGATGCGACCAGGCCAACCACACCCGGATGCCAGTCGGCATCGAACAGGCAGGCCGCCACCGGTCGCTGCCCCGACATGTCGAGCACCACGCGGGTCAACGCCTGCTCGGCATCGTCGGTCATCGACTGCTGCACGGCGCGCCGTTCCGAATTGATCTGCTCCAGCGTCTGCGCGATCTCGCGCGCCTGGCGCGGGTCTTCGGTCAGCAGCAGCGCGATGCCCAGCGCCATGTCTTCCAGCCGGCCCGCGGCATTCAGGCGCGGGCCGAGCGCGAAGCCGATGTCGGTGGCTGTGAGCCGCGCGGCATCACGGCCGCTGGCTTCGATCAGCGCACGCAGGCCGACACAGCCCTGCCCCGCGCGCAGACGCCGCAGGCCCGCGCTGACCAGTGCCCGGTTGTTCGGATCCAGCGCCACCAGGTCGGCGACGGTGCCGACCGCCACCAGGTCCAGCAGCGTGGTCAGGTCCGGCCCCTTGCCATCGGCGAAGACGCCGGCCTCGCGCATGTGCCGGCGCAGCGCCATCAGCACGTAGAAGATCACGCCGACGCCGGCCAGCGACTTGCTGGGGAAGGCATCACCGTCGAGATTGGGATCGACGATGACATCGGCCGGCGGCAGCTGCGGCCCGGGTAGGTGATGGTCGGTGACCAGCACCTGCCAGCCCCGCGCCTTGGCCGCGGTCACACCCGCATGGCAGGCGATGCCGTGGTCGACCGTGACCAGCAGGTCCGGCTGCAGCTCGGCCAGCTCCTCCACCAGAGAAGGTGACAGGCCGTAGCCGTGCACCATTCGGTTCGGCACCGCGTGGAAGACATGCTGCGCGCCGAGCATGCGCAGGCCACGCACGCCGACCGCACAGGCGGTGGCGCCATCGCAATCGAAATCGCCGACCACCAGGATGCGCTTGTCATTGGCGATGGCCTCGATCAGCAGGCCCACCGCATCATCGATGCCGGTCAGCAGCTCGGGGGCGTGCAGATTGCCCAGTTTCGGCTGCGCCAACTCCGGTGTACCCGCGCCCCGGTTGGCATAGAGACGCGCCAGCAGCGGCAGCGTGCCCTCCGGCCAGCTGCCGGGCGCAACCGCATCGCGGCGGCGGATCGTCGGCGTATCAGGGAATGGCTGCACAGCATCGGCGGCAAGGGACATCGGCATCGCCGGGTTGCGGAAGACATCCCCATGATAGCGCGGGGTCGGATCTCTCTGCCCGCAGGAGGCTCCCCCCCTGATCGCGAGCATTTGGAATCTGCCAGCATATCTTCCATGCTTGTCGGCCCTGAAATGGACTTCAACGCATGCATCGCACGCTCCTTCCCGCGCTGCTGGGCCTCGCCCTGGCCCCGGCCGCCCACGCCGCCACGCCCGAACCGAAGGCCGGCGTGCAGTTCCAGCACAACGACTGGTCGCTAGCCTGTGACAGCACCCGCACCTGCCGCGCCGCCGGCTACAGCCCGGAAGAACCCGGCAATCTGCTCAGCCTGATGCTGGAACGCGCGGGCGGCCCGGGTACGAAGGTGCTCGCGCGGCTGCGCAATGGCGAGGATGGCGAAAGCCCGACGCCGACCGGGGCGCTGCGCCTGCGCCTGAACGGCAAGGACCTGGGCCCGGTGCACGACACCGGCGACGGGGACAACGTGTTGTTGCAGCAGGCACAGACCGATGCACTGGTCGCCGCACTGCCGCGCCAGGCACGCATCGAGATCATCGACGGCAAGGGCAAGGCGTGGCCGATCTCCGACAGCGGCGCAGCGGCCGTACTGCTGAAGATGGACGAGGCCCAGGGCCGGCTGGGCACGCCCGGTGCGCTGGTGCGGCGTGGCGACAAGCCCGAAGCGAGCGTGCCTGCGGCGTTGCCGGTGCCAGTGATCGTGCGCGGCACGCTGATGGCACCGCGCGCCTCGGACGCGGCGCTGGCCAAGGCACCGGGCCTGCGCAAGGCGCTGATCGCCAGCCTGCCGAAGCCGGATGAGTGCGGCCGCCTGAGCGATGGCGGGACAGATGAGATCGAGATCCAGCGACTGGACGCCCAGCATGTACTGGCAAGCACCAGTTGCTTCGTGGGTGCCTACAACATGAGCAACGCCTACTGGGTGGTGCGAGACAGATCGCCTTACCAGGCGACCTTTGTCACCAACCTGGCCGAAGATTTTGACCGCGATGACGCTACGCTGCGAGGCCGCTCCCGAGGCCGCGGTGTCGGCGATTGCATCTCCGCCAATGACTGGGTGTGGGACGGGGAGCGCTTCGTGAAGAGCAGCGATTTCACGACGGGCCAGTGTCGCAATATGCTCGGCGGGCACTGGACACTGCCGACGGTGGTCAGCGAGGTCCGTTGAGGCGCCGCTACCTGCGGTAGTGCCGGCCGCTGGTCGGCAACCCCGACAAACCCTGGGAGTCAGAGCCGTTTTCCGATGGAAAACGGATCCGACCCCGATCGGTCGACCCCGATCAATCGTGAAGCTGCCGCGGCTTCTTCCAGAACTGCCAGCGCTGGCCGCGGTCCAGCTGGAACTGCAGGCCGTCCTCGAAATCGAGCACCAGCCGCTGCAGCTCGCCACGCTTGAGCGCGGCCAGCAGCGGCCGGATTGCATCATTGCCGAGCTGCTGCAGCGAACGCAGCTGGCGCAGGTCGACCAGTGCATCCACCGCCTGTTCGCCATCCACGGCTACGCCAGCCGCCAGGGCCAGGCCCTGCAGCAGGGCATCGCGGCTGCGCACCTGTGCGTGCGGCGTGCTGACCGACACCGGCATCACGCCACCGCCCCAGAACCACAGCGAATTGATCGGCTGTTGTCCCTGAGCGGCGCGCTGCTGGTTCCAGGAATGGTTGTGCAGCAGTACCTGCGCTTCGGTCATCAGCGCCCGCCAGCGACGGCCGCCCTCGCCCTCCGGCAGATGCGAGAACAGGTCATCGCCCAGCACCTCGTCCGGACTATTGAAGTCCGGCAGCACCAGGTCGATTGGAAGCCGCAGGTACCAGCGCGACGGGTCCGGTGCGTCAAGCACGAACCCGGCATCGGCAAACAAGGGCTGCAGCACCGGCAGCAGGGCCAGGCTGTCGGCCAGCGTCGGCCGCAGCGTTTCGCCGTAGGCCATCATCCGCGCGCCATGCATGTCCGGCACCATGCAGGCCGGATCGGCACGCAGCCAGCTGGCGCCGGCGGCATCGCCGACGTCGCGCTGGCGGGTCAACGCGGCCACCGGCCAGTGCGGCGCGGCAACCGCAAAATGGCGCGTCAGCTGCGCGCGTTCGCCCGGCGCGACCTGCACGGTCGTGGCACGGCCGAGCGCACGTGCCACATCGTCCGGCAACGCAGCCGCGGCAAAGCGGCTGCGGGCCGGCAACAGCAGGGTCGCCGTTGCCACCGTGTCAGTCCACGTAGCTGACGCTGACGATCTCGTACTCGCGCTGGCCGGCCGGGGCGTCGATCACGATCGAATCGCCTTCCAGCTTGCCGATCATCGCGCGCGCCACCGGCGAGGAAATCGCGATCAGGCCCAGCTTGATGTCCGCTTCCAGGTCACCGACGATCTGGTACTTCTTCTCTTCGTCGGTTTCCACGTCGGCCAGCGTCACGCTGGCGCCGAACACCACCTTGGAGCCGGCGTTGAGCTTGCTCACGTCGATGATCTCGGCGTGCGACAGCTCGCCTTCCAGCTGCTTGATGCGGCCTTCGATGAAGCCCTGTTCCTCGCGCGCGGCGTGGTACTCGGCGTTCTCCTTCAGGTCGCCATGCTCACGCGCTTCGGCGATGGCGGCGATCACCTTCGGGCGCTTGACCGACTTCAGGTGATCCAGTTCGTCGCGCAGCTTCTGCGCGCCCTTCATGGTGATGGGGGCTCTCATGCATTCAACTCCTTGTGCAGCTCCTGCAGCGACCAGACGGGACCGGTGCCGCGGAATTCCAGTGAATCCACCAGCGCCTTGGCGCCGGCAATGGTGGTCGAGTAGGTGACGCGATGCTGCAGCGCCTCGCGACGGATCGAGAACGAGTCGTTGATCGCCGAACGACCTTCGGTCGTGTTGACGATGTAGACGATCTCGCCGTTCTTGATCGAGTCGACGATGTGCGGACGGCCTTCGACCACCTTGTTGATGATCTCGCAGTCCATGCCGTGCTGCTGCAGCCAGGCGGCGGTGCCACGGGTGGCGACCAGGCTATAGCCACGCGCCAGCAGCGCCTTGGCCACCGGCAGCACGCGCTTCTTGTCCGGATCACGCACCGAGACGAAGGCCTTGCCAACCGGCGGGGCCTTGATGCCGCCGGCTTCCTGCGCCCGCGCGAAGGCGGCGTTGAAGGTGCGGCCCACGCCCATCACCTCACCGGTGGAGCGCATCTCCGGCCCGAGGATCGGGTCGACGCCCTGGAACTTGGCGAACGGGAAGATCGCTTCCTTCACCGAGTAGTAGTCCGGCACGATTTCCTTGGTCGCGCCCTGCTCCGCCAGCGTCTTGCCGGCCATGCAGCGGGCGGCGATCTTGGCCAGCGGCATGCCGGTGGCCTTGGACACGAACGGCACGGTGCGCGAGGCACGCGGGTTCACTTCCAGCAGGTAGATGGTGTCGGCACCCTCGTCACTGGTCTGGATCGCGAACTGGGTGTTCATCAGGCCGACCACGTTCAGGGCCTTGGCCAGCTCCACCACCTGGCGGCGCAGCTCGGCCTGGGTTTCAGCCGACAGCGAGTACGGCGGCAGCGAGCACGAGGAATCGCCCGAGTGCACGCCGGCTTCTTCGATGTGCTCCATCACGCCACCGATCAGGACGTTGCCCTGGGCATCGGCAATGATGTCGACGTCGCACTCCACGGCGTTGTCGAGGAAGCGGTCCAGCAGCACCGGCGAATCGTTGGACACCTTCACCGCGTCGCGCACGTAGCGGGCCAGGTCGGCTTCGCCATAGACGATTTCCATCGCACGGCCACCCAGCACGTAGCTCGGGCGCACCACCAGCGGGTAGCCGATCTCGCGGGCCAGCAGCAGGGCTTCCTGGTCGTTGCGGGCGATGCGGTTCGGCGGCTGCTTCAGGCCCAGCGTGTCGACCAGCTGCTGGAAGCGCTCGCGGTCTTCGGCCAGGTCGATCGAGTCCGGGCTGGTGCCGATCACCGGCACGCCATTGGCTTCCAGCGCGCGCGCCAGCTTCAGCGGGGTCTGGCCGCCGTACTGCACGATCACGCCCTTCGGCTGTTCCAGTTCGACGATCTCCAGCACGTCTTCCAGGGTCAGCGGTTCGAAGTACAGGCGGTCGGAGGTGTCGTAGTCGGTCGACACGGTTTCCGGGTTGCAGTTGACCATGATGGTTTCATAGCCATCCTCGCGCAGCGCCAGTGCGGCGTGCACGCAGCAGTAGTCGAACTCGATGCCCTGGCCGATGCGGTTCGGGCCACCGCCCAGGATCATGATCTTGTCGCGGTTGCTCGGCGCGGCCTCGCACTCGTCCTCGTAGGTCGAGTACAGGTAGGCGGTACCGGTGGAGAATTCACCCGCACAGGAGTCCACGCGCTTGTAGACCGGGCGCACCTTGTGCGCACGACGCAGCGCGCGGATGGCGGCTTCATTGGTGCCGGTCAGCTGCGCCAGGCGCGCATCGGAGAAGCCAGCACGCTTCAGCTTGCGCAGGCGTGCGGCGTCCAGCGCGTCGATGCCACCGGCCGCGACTTCGCCTTCTGCAGCGATGATTTCCTCGATCTGGTCCAGGAACCAGTGGTCGATGAACGACAGTGCGTAGATCTCTTCCACGCTCATGCCGGCGCGGAACGCATCGGCGACGAAGAACAGGCGCTCCGGGCCCGGCGCCTTCAGCTCGCGACGCAGGGTCTGCAGGTCGTCTTCGTTGGCCAGGTCCAGGCCGGTCGGGTCGAAGCCGACCTTGCCGGTTTCCAGGCCACGCAGGGCCTTCTGCACCGACTCCTGGAAGGTGCGGCCCATCGCCATCACCTCGCCCACCGACTTCATCTGGGTGGTCAGGCGGGCGTCGGCGGCCGGGAACTTCTCGAAGGCGAAGCGCGGGATCTTGGTGACGACGTAATCGATGGACGGCTCGAACGAGGCCGGGGTCAGGCCGCCGGTGATCTCGTTCTTCAGTTCGTCCAGGGTGTAACCCACGGCGAGCTTGGCGGCGACCTTGGCGATCGGGAAGCCGGTGGCCTTGGAGGCCAGCGCCGAGGAACGTGACACGCGCGGATTCATCTCGATGACGACCACGCGGCCGGTCTTCGGGTTGATGCCGAACTGCACGTTCGAGCCACCGGTATCGACGCCGATCTTGCGCAGCACGGCGATGGAGGCATCGCGCAGGCGCTGGTATTCCTTGTCGGTGAGGGTCTGTGCCGGCGCCACGGTGATCGAGTCACCGGTGTGCACGCCCATCGGGTCCAGGTTCTCGATCGAGCAGACGATGATGCAGTTGTCCGCGGTATCGCGGACCACTTCCATCTCGAATTCCTTCCAGCCCAGCACCGACTCTTCCACCAGCACCTCGGTGGTCGGCGACAGTTCCAGGCCGCGGCTGACGATCTCGACCAGCTCTTCGCGGTTGTAGGCGATGCCGCCACCGCTGCCGCCCAGAGTGAAGCTGGGGCGGATGATGGTCGGGTAGCCGACGCGGGTCTGGATCTCCAGCGCTTCGTCCAGGGTGTGGGCGACGGCGGCGGTCGGGCATTCCAGGCCGATCTCACCCATGGCCACGCGGAACAGCTCGCGGTCTTCGGCCATGCGGATCGCTTCGCGCTTGGCGCCGATCAGTTCGACGTTGTACTTCTCCAGCACGCCGTTGTCGGCCAGGTCCAGCGCGCAGTTCAGCGCGGTCTGGCCACCCATGGTCGGCAGCAGCGCATCGGGCTTTTCCTTGGCGATGATCTTCTCGACCGTCTGCCAGTTGATCGGCTCGATGTAGACGGCGTCGGCCATCTCCGGGTCGGTCATGATCGTGGCCGGGTTGCTGTTGACCAGCACCACGCGGTAACCCTCGTCACGCAGGGCCTTGCAGGCCTGGGCGCCGGAGTAGTCGAACTCGCAGGCCTGGCCGATGACGATCGGGCCAGCACCGATGATGAGGATGGTCTTGAGGTCAGTGCGCTTGGGCATTTTCTTCTCTAAGTCAGTACAGCGTGACAAGGGGGAGTGATCGCACGCTGTCGATCAGGAATCTTGATCCGCAGCGCCGCGCCGGGGGCAGCAGCGATGCGGGGTTTACGGTCCATCGCGACGCCACCGGGGGGCCGGCGGCGTACTGATCACGCCTTGGCCTGCTCCATCAGCACCACGAAGCGGTCGAACAGCGGACCGACATCGGTCGGGCCCGGCGACGCTTCCGGGTGGCCCTGGAACGAGAACGCCGGCACGTCGGTGCGGGCGACACCCTGGTTGGTGCCGTCGAACAGCGAACGGTGGGTCACGCGCAGGGTCGGCGGCAGGGTCGCTTCATCGATCGCGAAGCCGTGGTTCTGCGAGGTGATCATCACCCGGCCGCTGTCCAGGTCCTGCACCGGGTGATTGGCACCGTGGTGGCCATGGCCCATCTTCATGGTCTGCGCGCCCGAGGCCAGGCCCAGCAGCTGGTGGCCCAGGCAGATGCCGAAGGTCGGGATCTTCACATCGATGAAGGTCTTGATCGCTTCGATGGCGTAGTCACACGGCTCCGGGTCACCCGGGCCGTTGGACAGGAACACGCCGTCCGGCTTCAGGGCCAGCACTTCGGCGGCCGGGGTCTGCGCCGGTACCACGGTCACTTCGCAGCCACGCTCGGCCAGCATGCGCAGGATGTTGGTCTTCACGCCGAAGTCGTAGGCCACGACCTTGAACCGGGCCGGCACGCTGACGAAAGCGTTGGCATCCAGGTCCAGCTGGCCCTCGGTCCAGGTGTAGGTCTTCTCGGTAGTGACGACCTTGGCCAGATCCATGCCCTTCAGCCCCGGGAACTTGCGGGCGGCTTCCAGTGCCTTTTCCACGTCGATGTCGCCGGCCATCAGCGCACCGTTCTGCGCGCCCTTCTCGCGCAGGATGCGGGTCAGCTTGCGGGTGTCGATGCCGGCGATGGCGACCACGCCACGCTGGATCAGCCAGTCCTGCAGCGACACCTGGCTGCGCCAGTTGCTGGGGCGGCGCGGAACGTCGCGCACGATCAGGCCGGCCGACCACACCTTGGACGCTTCGTTGTCCTGGTCGGTCATGCCGGTGTTACCGATATGCGGATAGGTCAGCGTGACCATCTGCCGGGCGTAGGACGGGTCGGTCAGCACTTCCTGATAGCCGGTCATGGCGGTGTTGAACACCACCTCACCGACGGACAGGCCGGGCGCGCCTACGGATTCGCCCTCGAATACGGTGCCGTCTTCGAGGACGAGGATTGCGGCTTGGGTCACGGGAATCTCACTTTGGCTACCGAGGGGGCTGCCGAAGTCACGCCTGCGCTTCACGGAAATCCGGTTGCAAAAAAGCGCGGACGTACGGTCTGGGACCGGTCCGGCTTTCGTGATTCGGCGAGTGCGAATTGTAGCGCTGCCGGGGCGCTCGCGCCAGCGGTTATCGCGCTTCATGAACAGGCGATTGCGCATTCATTTCAATCCGGCGGCGTATGCAGGCCGGAGGCGGGGTCGGATACTTTCCCGAATGGGAAAGGCTCTGACCCCAGGCGCCCTCGGATGGGGTCAGAGCCCTTTCCGCAGGAAAGGGATCCGACCCCACGAATCAGCCCGCCCTACTGCAGCAGGTCCCGCACCCGGTAGCTGCCCGGCGCCCGCCCCTGCAGCTGGCGGGCGGCGAACAGGGCGCCGCGGGCGAAGATGTCGCGGTTGGTGGCCCGATGCACCAGCTCGATGCGCTCGCCCAGACCGGTGAACTGCACCAGGTGCTCGCCCACGATGTCACCGGCACGCAGGCTGGCGTAGTGCGGCTCCGCCCCGCCCCGCTGCGCGGCCGCGCCCAGGGTCAGCGCGGTGCCCGACGGCGCGTCCTTCTTCTGGGTGTGGTGCGATTCGACGATGTCGCAGTCCCAGCCGGCCAGCGCCTGCGCCGCGCGCTCCACCAGCTCGTCCAGTACCGCCACGCCCAGGCTGAAGTTCGAGGCCCATACCAGCGGGATCTTCGCCGCCGCGGCCTCCAGCGCCTGGCGCTGCGTGCTGGAGATACCGGTGGTGCCCGACACCAGCCCGGCACCCCGCTCCACGCACAGCGCCAGCATCGGGTCGAAGCCCTCCGGCAGGCTGAAGTCGATCGCCACATCGAACACCGGCGCGCCGGGCAGCTCACTGGCGCCGAAGAACGGCACGCCGTCGACCACGCGCTGTGCCGGCGCACGGCCGGTCACTGCGGCCACGATCTGCAGGGTTTCAGGATGTTCGGCGGCCAGCCGCAGCAGGGCCTGGCCCATGCGCCCGGAGGCACCGTGAATGAGCAATCGCAGAGGAGTCTGGTTCATGCCTGCAGGCTAGCGGCAGCACGCCCGCTCCGGCAAGCGCCATCGCTGCTACGCTGCATGCCCTTTCATGCAATGGATGGCAGCTCCCTCATGCAGATCAGCGAACAGCTGGTGCTGATCACCGGCGCCGGCCGCGGCCTTGGCCAGCACATCGCCCGCGCGTTCGCGGCGCAGGGTGCGCGCGTCATCGTCAACTACCACCGCAGCGAAGGCCCCGCACGGGCGCTGGCCGCCGAGCTGGGCGGACAGGCGATCGCGCTGCCGGCCGACGTCACCGACCGCAGCCAGGTCGATGCAATGCTGCAGCACGCCCTGGCCCACTTCGGCCAGGGTGTCACCACGGTGGTCAACAACGCGCTCGCCGCGTTCTCGTTCAATGGTGATGCCCGCGACGGCGCCGCCGATATCGGCTGGTCGGCGTTCCAGGCGCAGTTCGAGGGCAGCGTGCGCGGCGCGCTGAACACCGTGCAGGCCGCCCTGCCCGGCATGCAGGCCCGCCGCTTCGGCCGCATCATCAACATCGGCACCAACCTGTTCCAGAACCCGGTCGTGCCCTACCACGACTACACCGCCGCCAAGGCCGCGCTACTGTCCCTCACGCGCACGCTGGCCGGCGACCTCGGCCCGCATGGCATCACCGTGAACATGCTGTCCGGCGGCCTGCTGCGCACCACCGATGCCAGCGCTGCCACGCCGGAGGCAGTGTTCGACTACATCGCCGCCAACACGCCACTGCGCAGCGTTACCACGCCAGCAGAATTCGCCGATGCCGCGCTGTTCTTCGCCAGCCCCTGGTCGCGCGCGGTGACCGGGCAGAACCTGGTGGTCGATGGCGGGCTGGTGCGGGACTGAGCCAATGCGCATTTCCGAGGTCAGCCGCCTGACCGGCGCCAGCGCCAAGGCCATCCGCCTGTACGAGGCGCACGGACTACTGCCGCCGGTGCCTCGGCTGAACCGCTATCGCGACTACAGCGAACAGGATGTGGCCTGGGTGCAGCTGATCCGCCAGGCGTTGGCGCTGGGCATCACCCTGGCCGCGATCTCCCGCCTGCAGGGCCGCGACGGACGGCTCGACTGGCCCGCGGTGCTGGCCCTGCTTGAGCAACAACGCAGCCGCATCGCCAGCGAGCGGGCACGGCTGGCGCAGGTCGAGCTCGACCTGCAGCAGGTCAGCGACGAACTGCGGCAGTGGCTGCACTCCGGTAGCGGTGACTGCATCCTGGAACCCAGCGGCTGCGCCGCTGGTGGTTGACTCTGCCCCAAGGGCATAGCCCAACCTCGCGCACTTTCCATTGCCCGAGGTTGCCGTGTCCCGTTCCATCCTGATCCTGCTCGGCCATCCCGACCGCGACAGCCTGTGCGGTGCCCTCGCCCAGCGCTACGCCACCGCCGCCGAGAATGCTGGCCATCGGGTGCGCCTGATCGCACTGGGCGAACTCGAGTTCGATCCGGTGCTGCGCCATGGCTACCGCCAGATCCAGCCGCTGGAAGCCGACCTGCAGGACACTGCGGATGCGATCGAGGCCTGCGACCATCTGGTGCTGGTCTATCCCACCTGGTGGGGCGCGATGCCGGCGCTGCTGAAGGGCTTCTTCGATCGCGTGCTGCTGCCGGGGTACGCCTTCCGCTACCGGCGCGATTCAGTCTGGTGGGACCGGCTGCTGGCCGGTCGCAGCGCACGGGTGATCACCACGCTGGATACGCCGCCCTGGTATTACCGCTGGATCTACCGCGACCCGGGCATCACCCAGATCCGCGCCACTATTCTGGAATTCTGCGGCATCCGCCCGGTGCGGGTCAGCCGACTCGGTGCGGTGCGCAGCAGCTCGCCGGAGCAACGCAACCGGTGGCTGGCGTTGGCAGCGGAGCTGGGCTCACGGGCCAACTAGCTAGAGGAGCGTGCGAACCAAGGTTCGCACCCACCTGGAGCGTTCGCACCCACATGGGGCGCTCGTTGCGGGTGTCGCGTTTGCCAATTGACCGTCAGGCACTGCGCCTCAAGGCTGTGGGCCCTTGTTACGGCCCAGGCAAAGCCCATGAAATCCTCGACTGTCTTCAGCAAGTGCGCCAGGAAGACCGGCTTTGCCGGGACGTCGACGACCCGCTACCGCTTGCTGGACGCCGCGCTGCTTGTCGTGAATCACCAGCGCGCCAGCGAAAGCCGGGGCTTCTATGTGAATGCTGGACTCTACTTTCCGGAACTGCTCGCGTATCCCCTCGCGCCTGACGATCTTGAAACGGCTTTCCGGTACCGCTCCAGCATCCCCACGCCCCATGTCGACTGGCGGATCGAAGAAACGCCGGGCCTGCGCCGCACCTTCATCCAGCAGGATCTTGAAGATCTGCTGGAGGCCGGTAACCGCGACGCGTTGAAGGCCCTGCTGCTCGATGCCCTGGCCGACGTGGCGGGTTTCGCGGCAGCCCATGGGAACAGGGAATCGGTGCGGCGATTGAACCGGGACGGGAGCTTCCGGGCAATCATCCG
This sequence comes from Stenotrophomonas sp. PAMC25021, assembly GCF_004795795.1. Classification (NCBI taxonomy): domain Bacteria; kingdom Pseudomonadati; phylum Pseudomonadota; class Gammaproteobacteria; order Lysobacterales; family Lysobacteraceae; genus Stenotrophomonas; species Stenotrophomonas sp. PAMC25021. Next base: position 4,711,676 of record NZ_CP039255.1, read on the forward strand.
CAGAGAAGTCTGAACCCCGAGAGCGTGCGAACCAAGGTTCGCACCCACAGGGCGAAGGCCCGCACCCACCGGCCGAAGGTTCGCGCCCACCAGGCGGCCGCAGCCGAACAGGCTCGACGCTACTTCACTTCTTGCTCGGCCCGCAGCTGTCGCAACCGCCACAGGCACCACCACCGCCCGTTGCCGGCGGCGCGATCTTCCGCCCCAGCGCCTGCAGCCAGGCGGCGCGGCCCGGCTTCAACAGGGCCAACGCCAACGCACCGCGCAGCGTGCGCACGGTGCCCGGGAACTGCTTCTTCAGCACCACCCAGGCACTGACCAGCACAGCCACCGCGATGATCAGGTACTGGATCAGCAGGCCGGTATCCATCAGCCGCCTCCCAGCGCCCTGGTCACCTGGTAGGTGATCAGTGCGGCCACATAAGCCGCTGCGAACAGGTAGAACGCGGCAAAGCCCATCTGCTTCCACGAATTGGTCTCGCGCTTGATGGTGGCCAGCGTCGAGATGCACATCGGGGCGTAGATGTACCAGACCAGCAGCGACAGCGCGGTCGCCAGCGACCAGCCATCGCTGATCAGCGGGGTCAGCGCCTGGCTGGCGGCATCGTCATCGGCGGCCGACAGCGCATACACGGTGGCCAGCGAAGACACCGCCACCTCGCGCGCGGCCAGGCCCGGGATCAGCGCGATGCAGATCTGCCAGTTGAAGCCCAGCGGCGCGAAGAACACCGCCATCGCATGGCCGATCTGGCCGGCGTAGCTGTAGTCGATGGCTGGCATCGTGGCGTCGGCCGGTGCCGCCGGGAACGACAGCAGCACCCACAGCAGGATGGTCAGCGCCAGGATGATGCCGCCGACGCGCTTGAGGAAGATCATGCCGCGCTCGTACAGCCCCACCGCCAGGTCGCGCACATGCGGCAGGCGGTACGACGGCAGCTCCAGCATCAGCGGGTGCTCGCTCTTGTCGCGACGCCACTTCTTCATGATCCACGACATCGCCAGCGCGCTGAGAATGCCCGCCGCATACAGGCCGAACAGCACCAGGCCCTGCTGGTTGAACACGCCCCACACCGTCTTCTGCGGAATGAACGCACCGATCAGCAGCGCGTACACCGGCAGGCGCGCCGAGCAGGTCATCAGCGGCGCCACCAGGATCGTGGCCAGGCGGTCACGCGGGTCCTGGATGCTGCGCGTGGACATGATGCCCGGCACCGCGCAGGCGAAGCTGGACAGCAGCGGGATGAACGAGCGACCGGACAGGCCGGCGGCCGCCATCATGCGGTCGAGCAGGAACGCCGCACGCGGCAGGTAGCCGGACTCCTCCAGCACCAGGATGAAGAAGAACAGGATCAGGATCTGCGGCAGGAACACCACCACGCCGCCGACGCCTGCGATGATGCCGTCGGTCAGCAGGCTGGCCAGCGGGCCTTCCGGCAGCACGCTGCCAACAAAGGTGCCGAGCCAGGCGAAGCCAGCCTCGATGCCGTCCATCAGCGGCGTCGCCCAGGCGTACACCGCCTGGAAGATCAGGAACATCACCACCGCCAGGCTGACCAGGCCGAACACCGGGTGCAGCAGCCAGCGGTCCAGCGCGTCGTCGATCTTCGCGGTCCGTGCCGGCATGCGCACGGCGACCGACAGGATCCCGCGCACCTTGGCGTGGTAATCGATGCCACCTTCCGGGCCCGGCACCGGCGCATCCAGGTGCGGCACCATGGCGTCCAGGCGCTCGACCAGGGCCTTGGCGCCCTGCTTGCGCACCGCCACGGTCTCCACCACCGGCACGCCCAGCTCGCGTTCCAGCGCGGCCACATCCACCTGGATGCCGCGGCGCTGGGCCGCGTCGACCATGTTCAGGGCCACCACCATCGGCTTGCCCAGCTCGCGCAGTTCCAGCGCGAAGCGCAGGTGCAGGCGCAGGTTGGTGGCGTCGATCACGCACAGCAGCACGTCCGGCGCGGCCTCGCCCGGGTAGAAGCCCCGGCACAGGTCACGGGTGATCGCCTCGTCCAGGCTGGCCGGATGCAGGCTGTAGGCGCCCGGCAGGTCAAGCACGGCGAATTCACGGCCGGACGGCGCGCGCAGGCGGCCCTCCTTGCGCTCGACGGTGACGCCGGTGTAGTTGGCGACCTTCTGCCGGCTGCCGGTCAGCTGGTTGAACAGCGCGGTCTTGCCGCTGTTGGGGTTACCGACCAGCGCGATGCGCAGGGGGGCGGTGGCGGCGATTGCGGTCATGCACGTCGTTCCTGGCTGGCGGCGTCGACCACGACCCGCTTGGCTTCACTGATCCGCAGCGCGAACCGGGTGAACCCGACCTGCACCAGCAGCGGCTCGCCGCCCACCGGGCCCTTGGCCACCAGGCGCACTTCCTCGCCGTTCACGAAACCCAGCTCGCGCAGGCGACGGGCAATGGCATCGTTGGCATGCAGGTCCTGCACGGACTCGACCACGGCCGAGGTGTGCAGCGGCAGTTCGGACAGCGTCATCTAGCGTGTTCTCTGCTGGATGTAAATGGTTCTCGATTCTAACATTCCCGCGTCGCGTCATGGCCCATGACCAATGGCCCGCTATGATCCATACAGGTATGGAGTGACCCTGGAATCCCATGAACGATGCTTTGCAGATCGAGCGCCGTGGCGCCGTCCTCACCCTCTGGCTGAACCGGCCGGAGCTGCACAACGCCTTTGACGCCAGCCTGATCGCCCGGCTGACCGCCGCGCTGGAAGCCGCCGGCCGCGATGATTCGGTCCGGGCCGTGGTGGTGGCCGGTCACGGCGCCTCCTTCTCGGCCGGTGCCGACATGCAGTGGATGCGCGGCATGGCGGCGGCCAGCGAGGCCGACAACCGCGAGGACTCGCTGGCACTGGCACGGCTGATGCGCACCCTGGACGAGCTGCCCAAGCCGACCCTGGCCCGGGTCCACGGCGCGGCCTTCGGTGGCGGCGTCGGCCTGGTTGCCTGCTGCGACATTGCCATCGCCAGCACCTCGGCCCGCTTCGGCCTGACCGAAAGCCGCCTTGGCCTGCTGCCGGCGGTGATCTCGCCTTACGTGATCGAGGCCATCGGCCCGCGCCAGGCGCGGCGCTGGTTCGCCACCGGCGAGCACTTCGACGCCGATACCGCACTGCGCATCGGCCTGGTCCACCAGCTGGTCGAGCCCGAGCGCCTGGACGAAGCGCTGGAGCGCCAGCTGGCCCTGCTCGACAAGGCCGGCCCGATCGCCTCGTCCACCGCCAAGCAGCTGGTCCGGCAGGTCCGCGACAGCCATGACCGCGACGCGCTGGATCGGGATAATGCCGCCCTGATCGCGCGCCTGCGGGTGTCCGCCGAGGGCCAGGAAGGCCTGGGCGCCTTCCTCGACAAGCGCGCCCCCCATTGGGTCACGGAAGCCTGAACATGCTCGATCATCTTGGTTTGACCAGCGCCGACCTGGCGCGCAGCAAGACCTTCTTCCTGCAGGCGCTGGCGCCGCTGCAGATCGGCGTGGTGATGGAAGTGAGCGCCGAACAGACCGGCGACCACGACCACATCGGCTTCGGCAGCGACGGCAAGCCGTTCTTCTGGCTCGGCAATGGCGGCACCGCCAGCCACGGCGTGCACGTGGCCTTCGCCTGCGCCAGCCGCGCGCAGGTGGACGCCTTCCACGCCGCCGCCCTCGCCGCCGGTGGCCGCGACAACGGCGCGCCGGGCCTGCGCCCGTGGTACCACCCGGATTACTACGCCGCCTTCGTGCTCGACCCGGACGGCAACAACATCGAAGCGGTCTGCCATCGCCCCATCGGCGAGGTGGCTGCATGAGCGACTACGTCCGCATCGTCGAGGTCGGCCCGCGTGACGGCCTTCAGAACGAAAAGCAATCGGTGTCCACCGCCGACAAGATCGAACTGATCAACCGCTTGTCGGCCACCGGCCTGCGCAGCATCGAGGCGACCAGTTTCGTCAGCCCGAAGTGGATTCCGCAGCTGGCCGATGCCGCCGAGGTCTACGCCGGCATCCAGCGCCGGCCGGGCATCCACTACCCGGTACTGGTGCCGAACGAACAGGGCTACGACCGCGCCCGCGCGGTGGGCGTGGAGGAAGTGGCGGTGTTCACCGCTGCGTCCGAGGCCTTCAACCGCACCAACACCAATGCCGGCATCGACGAATCGCTGGCCCGGTTCGAGCCGATCCTGCGCCGCGCCGCCGCCGATGGCGTGCGCGTGCGCGGCTACGTCTCCACCGTGCTCGGCTGCCCCTACCAGGGCGAGGTGCCGCTGGCCGACGTGGTGCGGGTGGCGCGCGCGCTGCACCAGATGGGCTGTTACGAAATCTCGCTGGGCGACACCATCGGCGTCGGCACCCCACGCAAGGCACGGGCGATGCTGCAGGCGGTCGCTGCCGAGATCCCGATGGAAGCCTTGGCCGTGCACTTCCACGACACCTACGGCCAGGCCATCGCCAACATCGCCACCTGCCTGGAAGCAGGCGTGCGCGTGGTCGACAGTGCAGTCTCGGGCGCCGGTGGCTGCCCGTACGCGAAGGGGGCCAGCGGCAACGTCGCCAGCGAGGACGTGGTCTACCTGCTGCAGGGCCTGGGCCTGGACAGTGGCGTGGACCTGCCGGCACTGGCCGAGACCGGCCGCTGGCTGGCCGGCCTGCTCGGCCGCGCCACCGCCAGCCGCACCGGCCAGGCGCTCGCAGCGACCGGCTGAGCACCCCGCTGCGCCGCTCCCGCTCGGGCGGCGCAGCGCACAACGGCGACGGTCGCCGCTTCCGTTAGAATCGGCGGTTCTCGAACCTGCAGGACCGTTCAATGCAGCTGTCTTCCGTACGTGCCGTGATCACTGGCGGCGTCTCCGGCCTCGGCCTGGCCGTGGCCCAGCACCTCGTCGCCCAGGGCGGCAAGGTGGCTCTGTTCGACCTCAACGACGACAAGGGTGCAGCTGCCGTTGCCGGGCTGGGTGCCGACAAGGCCCGCTATTTCAATGTCAACGTCAGCGATGAGGCGGCCGTGGCTGCAGCCATCGACCAGGCCCACGATTTCCTCGGCGGCCTGAACGTGGCGATGAACTGCGCCGGCATCCTCGGCGCCGGTCGCGTGCTCGGCAAGGAAGGCCCGATGCCGCTGGCCGGCTTCCAGGGCACGGTGATGGTCAATCTGGTCGGCAGCTTCAACGTGGCCAAGGCCGCGGCCAACCGCATGCAGCACAACGACGCCGGCGAAGACGGCGAGCGCGGCGTGATCATCAACACCGCCAGCATCGCTGCCTATGAAGGACAGATCGGCCAGGCCGCGTATGCCGCCAGCAAGGGCGGCGTGGTGTCGATGACGCTGCCGATGGCGCGCGAACTGTCGCGCTTCGGCATCCGCGTCAATACGATTGCTCCTGGCGTGTTCTGGACGCCGATGGTCGATGGCATGCCCGAAGCCGTGCAGCAGTCGCTGGCCGCCTCGATCCCGTTCCCGTCGCGCCTGGGCAAGCCGGAAGACTTCGCCAGCCTGGTCGGCTTCATCCTCGGCAACACCTACCTCAACGGCGAGACCATCCGCCTGGACGGCGCTACCCGCCTCGCTCCGAAGTGATTCCCCCCGGGCGCCGGGACGGCGCCCTCCCCCAACGACCTAGATCACCATGAAAGCCAACGACATCAAGAAGGGCAACGTCGTCGAGTACAACAACGGCGTGTACCAGATCCGCGACATCGAGCGCAGCTCGCCGCAGGGTCGCGGCGGCAACGTCCGCTTCCGCTTCATCATGTACAGCGTGCCGGGCGGCAACAAGCTCGACGCCAGCTTCGATGCCGACGACAACCTGGTCGAGGTCGAACTGCTGCGCCGCCAGTCCACCTATTCGTACAAGGACGGCGATGCCTTCGTGTTCCTCGATGACGAGGACTACACGCCCTACACCTTGGACGCGGACGTGATCGGCGACGACGCCGGCTACATCACCGACGGCCTGACCGGCATCTACGTGCAGGTGATCGACGAGCAGCCGGTGGCGATCCAGCTGCCGGCCTCGGTGGTGCTGGAAGTGATCGAGACCCCGCCGGAACTGAAGGGCGGCACTGCCACCAAGCGCCCGAAGCCGGCCAAGCTCAACACCGGCATCGAGATCATGGTGCCGGAGTACATCGTCAACGGCGAACGCGTGCTGGTGAACACCGCCACCGGCGAATTCGCCGGCCGTGCCGACTAAGCGCCTTGCGCTGATCGGCTGCCTGTCCCTGCTTGCGGCGTGCTCGCCGCAGGCAGCGGGCAGCGCATCGGATGTAGCGATCGTGTAGAGCCGAGCGTGGGCTCGGCTCTACAGAAGGCTTACCGCTGCTTCGCGCCGAAGTTGCCGCAGCCGTGATACTGGCGGGTGCCGATGGTCAGGTTCACCTTGGCATCGAACGCCTCGCCGCTCATGTCGTCCTGGCAGGTGGTGCGCTGGAAGCTGAGCTTGACGTCGGTACCGTCGGACGCCTTGCCACTCCAACCGTCAGCACCTTCGGTGGGCGTGGCGACGTCGAAGCGACGCTCGCCATAGTCAACTTCCACCCGCAGGCCCGGCGCGTCGCCATCGACGACCGCCAACCAGCCCGGCTCGTTGCCCGTGGCGCGGAACGCGGCCGTGCCCGCACTGCCATCGCCTTCGGTCGCTTCGACCGCATGGCACTCGCGGTCCGCCTCGCCCTTCAGGCTCAACAGGCCGTCATCGCTGCCCTTGGTCCAGAAGCTGTTGCCCTGGCCATCACCGTACCTGGCACCCGACGCCGCACGTTCGGAGGTCATGGCGAAGGTACGTTCGCCGATCACCACCGTGGCCGCATCCTCGCCATTGAAGGCCGCGCGCACGCTCAGATCACCACACTGGTACGTGGTCTCGCTGCCGGTACCGGCGCTGGTGCTGGCAGCCGGTTCGGGCGCCGCCGGCGGCGCGGCATCGGTGCCGCCCGCAGCGGGTGCCTGGGCCGGCTGGCACGCGGCCAGCACCAACCCGAGCGAGGCTGCCAACAGACTGGGAACTACACGCATGGCTCGACTCCTTGTCGACACTACATAGACCTTCGACCCTACCACCTGCCGGTGAGCGCGGCCTGAAAGCGGCCTGACCGTACTCACGCGGCCAGTACCGCCATCGACAACAGCTGCGCACCGCTGCCGGCGGAACTGCAGGTCCAGACCCGCAGCAGGCGCAGCTTCACTTCACGCTCCCGGCCCTGCCGCCACACGGACAACCGCACGTCGCTGGACAGCAACGCCAGGCGGCCACACAGCAGCGCCTCCACCGCGTGCAGCTGCAGGCTTCGCACCTGCAGGCTGCCGGCCAGCCAATCGCCCAGCCATGGCAGATCGAGCATGCGGCCGCCGTGGCATTCCATCATGAACAAGGCCGGGGATACCAGCGCGTTCAACGCATCGTGGTCATTTTCCAGCAGCGCCGCGCACAGGCGCTGCTCCAGCGCCATCAACTGTTGCTCATGCAGATCTTCAACGATGTTCCGTTCCATCCACGGTTCCTCCCGGCATCGGCCGGCGCCTGCGCAGGCGCTGCGCGATCCACTGCCGCGCGCCCTGCACCACTACATAGAAGACCGGCACGAAGAACACGGCCAGCACGGTCGCACTGACCATGCCGCCGAACACACCGGTTCCAATCGCCTGCTGGGTTTCCTTCGACGCGCCCTGCGCCAGCATCAGCGGCACCACGCCCAGCGCGAATGCCAGCGAGGTCATCACGATCGGGCGCAGGCGCAGCCTGGCCGCCTCCAATGCCGCCTCGACCAGGCCGCGCCCCTGCTGCTGCAGCTGCCGCGCGAACTCGACAATGAGGATCGCGTTCTTCGCCGACAGCCCGATCACAGTGATCATGCCGACCTTGAAGAACACGTCGTTGGGCATGCCGCGCAACAATACGGCGGCGACCGCGCCGAGCAGGCCCAACGGCACCACCAGCATCACCGCCAGCGGAATCGACCAGCTCTCGTACAGCGCCGCCAGTACCAGGAACACCACCAGCATCGACAACAGCAGCAGCCACGGCGCCTGCGCCCCCGACTCACGCTCCTGCAGCGACTGGCTGGTCCACTGCAGGGCAAAACCGGACGGCAGCTTCCCGGCCAACCGCTCCATCTCCGCCATGGCCTGGCCGGTCGACACGCCGGAGGCCGGTGCGCCGGACAGATTCAACGCCGGGAAGCCGAGGTAGCGCTGCAGCTGCAGCGGCGCCTCGGTCCAGTGCGGGGTCACCAGTTCCGACAACGCCACCATGCCGCCCTCGCTGTTGCGCACGTACAGTTTCAGCACGTCCTCCAGTTCCATGCGATGCGGCGCGTCGGCCTGCAGGATCACCTGCTGCAACCGGCCCTTGTTGGGGAAATCATTGACGTACTGCGAGCCCATCGCCGCTGACAGCGTGCTGCTGATGTGCTCGAAGCCCACGCCCATCGCCTCGGCCTTGGCGCGATCAATGTCCAGCCGCACGCTGGTACCTGCCGGCAGGCCATCGGCATGCACCTCCGACAGCAGCGGACTGGCGTCGGCCAGCTTCAGCAGCTGCTGCAGGGCCGCGCGCAGCTCGGCCTGGCTCTGCCCGGTACGCGCCTGCAGGGCCAGCGAGAACCCGGACGAACGGCCCAGGCTGTCGATCGCCGGCGGCATCACGCTCATCACCTCGCCCTCGGCAACCGTGGCCATCGCCTGCTGCGCGGCCTCCACCTCGCCGGCCGCGGTGGCGCCAGCACGCTCGCCCCAGTCCTTCAGCATGGTGTAGGTCAGCGCCGCGCTCGGGCCGGAACCGGAGAAGCTGTAACCGAGGATCGACTGGTTGGAGCCGATGCCCGGGCGCGAGGCCACGTGCCGTTCGTAGGCTTCGACCACCGCCAGCGTGCGTTCGGCGGTGGCTTCGGCCGGCAGCTGGATCGAGGTCATGAAATAGCCCTGGTCCTCTTCCGGCAGGAACGCGCCCGGCAGCCAGTGCAGGCCCAGCAGCAGCGCCGCCACCAGCGCGGCGAACACGCCCATCACCCGGCCGCTTCGCCGCAGCACGGAGGCCACGCCACGCTGGTAGCGCCCGGTCAACGCCTCGAAGCCACGATTGAAGGCGCCGAACAGCCCGCCACGACCATGATGGCCGTGGGTGTTCGGGCGCAGCAGGGTCGCGCACAGCGCCGGTGTCAGGCTCAGTGCCAGCAGCGCCGAGAACAGGATCGACACCGCCATCGCCACGGTGAACTGGCGGTAGATCGCGCCCACCGAGCCGCTGGCCAAGGCCATCGGAATGAACACCGCGGTCAGCACCAGGGTGATGCCGATCACCGCGCCGGTCAGCTCGCGCATCGCCTTGATGGTCGCCTCGCGCGGCGGCAGGCCCTCCTCGGCCATGATCCGCTCCACGCCCTCGACCACCACGATCGCGTCGTCGACGATGATGCCGATCGCCAGCACCATGCCGAACATGGTCAGCACGTTGATCGAGAAGCCCAGCGCCAGCATCACCGCGAAGGTACCGAGCAGCGCGATCGGTGCGACCAGCGCAGGAATCAGCGTGTAGCGCCAGTTCTGCAGGAACAGGTACATCACCGCGAACACCAGCAGCATCGCCTCCAGCAGCGTCTGCACCACCTTCTGGATCGAGATCTTCACGAACGGCGCGGTGTCGAACGGGATGCTCGCCTCCACGCCGCGCGGCAACAGCGGCGCCAGTTCCGCCATGCGCTCACGGACCGCCGACGCCGTGCGCACCGCATTCGCGCCCGGCCGCAGCTGCACCCCGGCGGCGGTGGCCGGATGGCCATCCTCGCGGGTGCCCCAGGCATAGCTCTGCGCGCCCAGTTCGACGCGGGCGACATCACCCAGCACCACCCGTGAACCGTCGGCCCCGGCGCGCAGTACGATCGCCGCGAACTGTTCCGGCGTGGACAACTGGCCGTCGGCGCTGAGCGGCACGGTGATGCGCTGGCCTGGAACACCCGGCGAATCACCGATGCGCCCCGGCGAGATCTCCAGGTTCTGCTGCTCGATGGCAGTGGCCACATCGCCCATGGTCAGGCCGTAGCCGGTCAACCGGGTCGGGTCCAGCCACACGCGCATCGCCTGCTCGGCACCGAATAACTGCACGCGACCGACGCCATCGATGCGGCGCAGCTCTTCGATGATGTTGCGCGCCATGAAATCGCCCAGCGCGGCCTCGCTGACGCTGGCATCCGGCGAACGCAGGCCGACCAGCATCAGGAAGCCGGAATCGGCGGCCTCCACGAACAGGCCGTTCTGCCGCACGCTGCGCGGAAGGCGCGGCTCGATCGCCTTGATCCGGTTCTGCACGTCCACCTGCGCCAGTTCCGGATTGGTGCCGGGCTTGAAGGTGGCGGTGATCGAGGCTTCGCCGGAGGTGTCCACCGACGATTCGAAGTAAAGCAGATGCTTGACGCTGGACAGCTCGCGCTCGATCAGGCCGACCACCGCATCGTTCAACGTCTGCGGGCTCGCACCCGGGTAGCTGGCATAGATGCTGACGCTGGGCGGCGCGACCGCCGGATAGCGCTCCACGGCCAGGCGCGGAATCGCCAGCGCGCCGGCCAGGATGATGAAGATCGCCAGCACCCAGGCGAACACCGGGCGATCGATGAAGAAACGTGCCATGTTGGATTTTCCTGGAGGGGCTGTCCCGGGAAAGGCTCAGCCCTTGCTGCCGGCCTGCACCGCACCGGCGCTGGCGACCGGCTTCTGCCAGTCGCGCGCATCGACCACCACGCCTTCCTGCAGGCGCTCCTGGCCCTCGACCACCACTTTCTCGCCGGCCTTCAGGCCCGCGCGCACCAGCCACTGGCGATCGACGCTGCCGTCCACCTCCAGCGTGCGGATCACCGCCCTGCCGTCGGCGCCTATCACCCAGGCATAGGCCTGGCCACCGGCGCTGCGCAGCACGGCCTGCTGTGGCACGGTCAACGCGCTGGCCGGGGCACCCCGCGGCACCCTCGCGCGCACATACATGCCGGGCAGCAGCTGCCGCCGCGGGTTGTCCGCCAGGATGCGCAGGATCACATCACCCGTCCGTGCATCGACATTGATACCGGAGAACAGCAGCTGGCCACGCTCGGGCAGCGGCTTGCCGGCGGCACCGATGATGGTCACCGGCAGCTTGTCGCCGCCGGCCGCACTGCGCTGCAGCGACTCCAGCTGCGCCGCCGGCTGGCGCACATCCACGTAGACCTGGTCGATCTGCTGTACCACGGCCATCGGCTCGGCATCGGCCACGCCGACCAGCGCACCTTCGGTCACCAATGCCTGATCGATACGACCGGCAATCGGTGCGCTGACCGTGGCGTAGCGCAGGTCGAGCTGGCGACGGGACAGGATCGCGCGCGCTTCATTCACTGCCGCGCGTGCCTGCTCGTACTCGGCGCTGGCGTCGTCCCGATGCTGCTGGCTGACCGCCTGCGCGGCAGCCAGGGCGTGCAGGCGCTGCGACTGCACGCGACTGCGGCCCAACGCCGCCTCACTGCGCTGCAGTGCGGCCAGCGCCGAATCGACGTCGGCCCGGAACGCTGCCGGGTCAATCTGGAACAAGGCCTGGCCTGCCCTGACTTCCGCCCCCTGGTCGAACAGGCGCCTCTGCACGATGCCGCCCACCTGTGCGCGGATCTGCGCGGTGCGCACCGCCGCGACGCGGCCTGGCAGTTCGTCGTCACGTTGCACCACCTGCGGGCCGACGCTGATCACGCTGACGCGCGGCGCCGCCTCGGGGGTGGCTTCGGGAGTGGAGCAGGCCGTCATGGCCAAGGCGAGGGCCGCGATCAACGCGACCGGAGTCCTGAAGGTTCTCATTGCTGTGCACAATGCCGCGCAGGCGGCGGATAGGTTCTGAAGCGCGCAGTCTGCGTGGCGATGATGGGGTTTCGATGGAGGAACTGTGGAGATACGATGGAGGCAAGCACCTTACGGCCCCGCCCCTGCATGCATGCCTCCCCTGCCCTCGCCGCCCTCGTCCTGATCGTCGAGGATGAGGCCGAGATCGCTGACATTCTCTGCGCCTACCTGGAACGCGAAGGACTGCGCACGCTGCGCGCCGCCGATGGCCACAGCGCACTGGACCTGCACCGCAGCGCCCGGCCCGACCTGGTCCTGCTCGATGTGCAGCTGCCGCGCCTGGACGGCTGGAGCGTGCTGACCCAGCTGCGCCAGCGCGGCGAGACGCCGGTGATCATGCTGACCGCACTGGACCAGGACCTGGACAAGCTGACCGCGCTGCGGATGGGCGCTGATGACTACGTGGTCAAGCCCTTCAACCCGGCCGAGGTGGCCGCGCGCGTGCGCGCCGTACTGCGGCGCACGCTGCGCGCCGCGCGCGTGGACGCACCCACCGCGTTGCGCGTCGGCCCGCTGCTGATCGACTCGGCCACCCACGCGGTGCACGTGGAGGGCGAAGGCTACAGCCACGAAGTGCTGCTCACCCTCACCGAGTTCAAGCTGCTGCACTGCATGGCGCTGGCGCCGACGCGCATCTTCAGCCGCAGCGAGCTGATGCACGAATGCCTGCCGGAAAGCGAAGCACTGGAGCGCACCGTCGACAGCCATGTCAGCAAGCTGCGCCGCAAGCTGGATGAAGTGGGCATGGTCAACGTCCCAGCCAGCGTGCGTGGCGTCGGCTACCGGCTGATGGCCGATCGCTGATGCCCTCCCTGCGCCGCTCCGGGCTGAGCCGCCACATCATCGTTTCGATGTCGCTGATGGTGATCGGCGTCATCGTGATGATGATCCTGTCATCGTGGCTGCTGTACGCGGTGCTGGTCGAGTTCTTCCCCGGCAGTGCAGAGGAGCCGGAAAGCTGGCTGCCGACCGGCCCGGAACTGGCATGGATGGTGGGCGTGATCCTGACCGGGCTGGCGCTGGCCATCGCCGCCTCGTTCCGCCTCGCCCACCGCATCCTGTCGCCGCTGAATTCGCTGGTGGACAGCGTGCGTGCGCTCGCGGGCGGCGACCTGGGTGCACGCGCCAGCGTCGAGGAAAATTCGCCGGGCGAAGTGGCGACCCTGGTCGAGGACTTCAATGCGATGGCGCGCCGCCTGCAGCACATGGAGAGCGAGCGCGCGATGTGGCACGCGGCCATCGCCCATGAGCTGCGCACGCCGGTGACGATCCTGCGTGGCCGCCTGCAGGGGCTGGCAGAGGGTGTGTTCCAGCCAGACGAGTCGCAGTTCCGCAGCCTGCTGGCCCAGGTCGAAGGGCTGTCACGGCTGATCGAGGACCTGCGCGTGCTGAGCCTGTCCGACAACGCGCGGCTGGACGTGCGTCGCGCGCGCACCGACGTGGTGGCCGAGGTGCATTCGGTGATGACCCTGGTCGATCCACAGTTCCGCGCCGCCGGCTTCGTGCTGGAGCTGGAAACCAGCCGCGAGGAACACAACGCGCACTGCGACCCGACCCGCCTGCGCCAGGCATTGCTGGCGCTGCTGGAGAACGCGCGGCGCTATGCCAGCCCGGGCAAGGTGCGGATTGCAGTGCATGACACGCCCGGCCACGTGCAGGTGGCGATCGAAGACGAGGGTCCGGGCATCGACCCGGAACTGCACGCGGATATCTTCACCCCGTTCATGCGTGGCGACGGTTCGCGTTCGCGACAGGGCGGCGGCAGCGGGCTCGGCCTGGCGGTGGTCAAGGCCATCGCCGACGCGCACGGTGGCCGCGTCTACTGCATCCCGGGCAGCGCCGGCGGCAGCCGCTTCGTCATCGAACTGCCGCGCCAGTAGCCGGGCGGGCTGCCTGCGTACGCAGGTGTGCACCGAGTGCGGCCAGATTGGCGTCGATCGCATCCATTTCCTCGCGCTGGCGGATCGGCAGCTGCTGGCGCAGCTGGCCACGCAATGCCTGCCACGCCGGGACCGCCTGCGCACTGGCAGTGGCCACGGCCGCGGACAGCAGCGCCTGCTCGTCGCCCAGCGGCAATCCATAGCCGTCATCCTGCAGCAGCGTCCCCGGGCGCAGCCACTGCCCGCTCTGCTCCAGCAACCCGCGCAGGCTGCGCGTTTCAGCGCTGTCCGGTGCGGCCAGCAGCTGCCGCTTGAGCACATCGCGTGCGCGCAGCTCGGCGCGCCGCTGCGCGGCCTGTTCCAGCAGCAACAGGCCGGCACTGGCACGCAGGTCACCCTGCAGCAGCCACGGTGCGCGTTGCTGTGCAGACAGCTTCAACCAGCCGCGCACATCACGAGCGGGCAAGGCCAGCTGAGCCGCGGCCACTGCGAACAACTGCTGGTAGTGGTCGCGCGCCGAGGCGAAGTAGTAGCCCTGCGCCTGCGCTGCAGTGCGGTCCGCCAGTACCCTCTCGTCGAGCACATCTAGCCGCACCAGTCGCCGCTTCAGGCCGCGCGGACTCAGTTGGGCCAGGCCCGCCTCGCCAAGGCGCGGCACCCCGGCCTGCAGCAGCTTGGCGGTTTCCACCGCGCAGTTGTTGCTGACGAAGTAATAGCGCCCGTCATAGCTCCAGTGCACCTGCGCGGTGCGCTCGAGCAGGCTGGCGATTTCGCTGCGGCCCAGCTGCAGCGGCAGCGACTGCAGCCCGCGCAGCTCGACCTTGGTGTACTCGTCCACCACCTGCTGCAGGGGCAGCACGAACAGCCGCGACGGATAGCCGCCGGTCAGGCCACGCCAGTTGGATATCTGCACGTCGCCCACGAACGCGCGGAACGACAGCACGCGGTGGTACTCCAGGTCCAGGCGGCAGTCCGGCCCAGGTACGCGGCCCGGCTTGCAGACCACCAGCCGCAGCATGCTGTGGCCCCAGCGACTCATCGGCTGCGCACTGCCTTCGGCGAACAGGTAGTCCACCGCGTAGACGCGCGCCGGGTCGAACTGCAGCAGCGATGCAGCGCCCTCCTCCGATTCGGCCTGCAGCAGGGGCAGCGTCGTGGCGCACCGCGGCCGTGGCAGCGACGGTGGTGTTCCGAAATGCGCCTGGTACCACTGCGCCAACGCGGGCCGCCGGCAGGCGAACTCGCCGTCGAGCACGAAATGCTCGGCATTCACGGCCAGGTACTCGGCCGGGTTCGCCAGTTCATAGACATCCGGGCTGCGATCACGGAAATCGTTGTCGCCCCGGCCGAGGTGCCAGGGCCTGCGCTGCCAGCCCGCAAGGTCACGCCATCGCACGCTCTGCGACCAGTTCGCACCGCCACGGTCGGCGACGTGGGTCAGTTCATGCACCAGCGCACTGCGGCGCGCACGGCGGTTGCCGGGCATGCCGTCATCCAGCAGGGTGCGGCGCAACGTAATGCGGCCGGCGAAAGCGCGCCCGTGCACCTCGGCGGGAAGGTCATCACTCCAGCGCACCTGCACCTGAGCCGGCAAAGCGCGCAGCAGGCCTTCCGGCAGCAGGGACTGCACGTCGGCCAGGGTCTGGCTGGCGAGCTGCTGCTGCGCCGGATCGAGACCGGAGGGATCGAGCTGCAGCCGATCAGCCGCGTGGACGGAAGGGATGAGCAGCCATGCCAATGCGGCGATCCACCCGCACCGCACGCTGTGCTTCCGTAGAGCCGAGCCATGCTCGGCTGCTGTTGCGATCCGGGTGCGCCGGGCATCCAGCCGGGCATGGCTCGGCTCTGCAGAACGCGATGACGCCGAGGTCATGCAGCCCGCATCAACGCGCCAGCAGCGCGCGGGCCAGTTCCAGGTCGCTCTGTTGCTGTGCGGCAGCGCTCTGCTCGCGCAGGTGGACCAGCGCGGCCTGCAGGCGGGCGCCACGGATCTGGCCGTCGCTGGCGACGAACGCAGCGGCATCGTCGCGCGCGGCTCGCACCACCTTGTCGTCGCCCGAGCTGCTGCCCGAGGAACCGGAGGAGGCACCGGTCGCCGAACCGGCCGAGGTGCCAGCGAAGCTGGAAGCGAAGCCGGCCAGCGGCAGGGACAGCAGGGCGAGCAGCAGAAGCGGACGGGTCATCGGTTCGAAGCCGGTTGTGAAGGTGCGTGGAGCGTAACGGGTACGTGAAGGATTTGCCCGGCTCAGGCGTCGAACAGCTTGCCGGGATTCAGCCGCGCTTGGGGATCGAACGCGCGTTTGACCGCCTTCATGAGCGCGATCTCGGCGGGGCCGCGGGTGCTGTCCAGGTAGCCCTTCTTGACCAGTCCGATGCCGTGCTCGGCCGAGATGCTGCCATCGAAGCGGGCCAGCACCTGCGCCAGCAGCTTGGTCACGTGCTCGCACTGCGCCACGAAGTCGGCGTCGCTGGTGTCGTCCGGC